>CAXXSL010000013.1:0-742629 GCA_963675525.2 Anaerohalosphaeraceae bacterium
GACGCCAGTTCCCGTAATCACTGCCGCCACCGCCGCCGCCACCACGACTGCTGCCGCTGCTGCTGCCGCCACGGCCGCCGCCGCCACCGCCACGGCCGCCACCGCCGCCACCACGACTGCTGCCGCCGCCGCCCCCACCGCCACGGCCGCCCCCACCGCCTTGACCGCCGCCTTGACCGCCGCCTTGGCCGCCGCCTTGGTTATTGCTGAAATCACTCTGATTGTCCTCATCGAAATCAGCCGGGGGGTTCGTTAGATCCGTTACATCATAGACCTCCGTGCGATAGCTTGTCGGCAAAGACTCCCTGGTTGCAATAGTGATGACTCCATCTTCAACAACATAATCCAGTTCCGCAAAGCCGCCGCTGCTGACCGCCTGCAAAAGCCGGCTCAACGCGGTACGCAAAATAATATTATTCAAGCCCTCACCCGTCATATTAATGGCGGTGTCTTTTTCGATAAACGCATTTTCACTCAGATCTCCCCAAAGGACAATGATCGTCAGGGGCGGATCAACCGAATTACGCAGTAATTCGATCGCTTCTTCAAAAGTCGTATCTTCCGTGAGCATGGAAAGATCAACAAGTTTTTCCAATTGCATATTGACCGCCACGTCAGCCGGGCTCAGGCCTTCCGCCAGCGCCGCTTCACGACGTTCCGAAATCTCTTTCCAATTGCGCGGGTAGTTTATTTCACTGGCATAAGGTATCGCACGTCTTTCCGTTTCAAGAAGTAATTTTAATTCTTCATCTTCACTTTGCTTGCGAATATCACCCTGCTCAATATAACGAATCGTGTGTTCCAGATTCTGCTTGAGGATCAAGGCTTTCTGGTTCAGCGGGTCGATGGCCAAAAGCTGTTCCAACTGCCCCAGTGCCTCTTCATATCGCTGTTCGGCCATAAAGGCGTACGTTCGATCCATGTAATCTTCGATTGCCTCTGCCCGTTGTGATTCCATGGTCTTGCGGATTTCCCGTGTCAATTGATCCGCCGCATCCTGACGCTCTCTGTCCTGCTGTTGATTATAAGATAACTGAGCTTCATTGATCTGCTGGTCAAGACTGGACAATTGTGCGGAGTATGCCTTATACTGGGCATCCCCCAGCAACATCTTATTTGCCTCGATGGTGGAAAAGGCCCTTCGAATCGCCTGTTTCGCCAGGTCGAATTCGTTGGTCATCAAATATTTCTCAGCCTTCTGGAGCGAATCCTTAACGATTGCCTCGGTATAACTTTTCAGACGGTTTCTGTTTCCTTCGATAACGCGCAAATACTGTTCCTGTGACTTTTGGGACGGCTGAACATCAATTGTTTCTCTCGGCTCGACAACCACCACCGTCTCCTGAACGGTTTCAGTAACCGGGGTCATTTCCTCAACCGGTTCGGTTACAGGCGTCGGTTCAACCACAATCGTTACTTCCGACATTGCTTCCGGAACGTCCATTTCGACCATTGCGGAGTCTTCCACCAGCGGAATTAAGGCCTCTACCGTTTCTTCGGTGACGGGTTCCTGAACCACTCGCGGTTCCGCCCGCCGACTTTGCTCCTGATCGCGGGCCTTGGCAGCCAAATCCGTGTAGGTGTCCATAATCATCTGCTTTTCCTGAGCCGTCGCATACTCGCTGTCCATGACCTGCTCGAGGGCTTGTATCGCCTGACGATAATTCCCCTCGGCAGCCAGTTCATCACTCATCTGGAGCATTTTGGCGATCTGGTTTCGCTCTCTGACCGCCTGTTGGAGCTTGCCGAGAAGATCAGATATGGTTTGGCTTTGTTTGGGTGAAATGTACGCCGCGTATTGAGAGGAATTCTGCAACTCGATGAGTTGAACCTGAGCCTGCTGGTAAAACCCTCTCCTGATCTGTTCCTGAGCGACACGGATAAATGAGTCAATTTTGGCCTTTTTGGCCTCTTCTTCGCTGTTAGGCTGCGCCAAGGCTATTGAGCTACAGAAAACCAGCAAAAACAAGATGTGGAAAAACCAACACTTGCGTAAACATAGCATCTTCACTATATACCTCCCATAAGTCCAAAAAATAGATATAATAATTCCATACGATGGAAATTGTTTACTAACATAAGTACAAATACAACCCTTGTTACGCAAGTGTATAGACAATATATTTCTAATGCAAGCGAAAAAATCCCTAATCTTGTATTAACAACCTTGTTTTCACAATATATAATCGGTATATTCCGTCCCTGGCAATCAAATTTGGGAGTAATTTTTTGAAGGAAAATCTCATCGACAATACGGGATTGGCTCTGGCCATCGAAACTTCCGGCCGAATCGGCTCTGTCGCTTTGGGGCGAGGAGAGACTTTGTTGGCGCAATCGGTGTTTTCCGGATTCATGAAACAAGGGGCCGAATTATTGCCTCAAATCCGGACTCTGTTAACACAGGTCCCGGCCGGCCCCTGTGACATAAAACGGGTCATTATCACAGTCGGTCCGGGCAGTTTCACCGGGCTTCGAATCGCTGTAACAGTATCAAAAATGATGTTTTTCTCCCATGATGTGAACATTGTCACTGTTGACTCGACTGAAACAATCGCCGAAAATGCGCCCGATTTCTTCGGCAATGATACTGGAAAGCCGGTTGATTGCGTCTGCACGATCCTTGACGCCAAGCGAAATCTGTTCTACGCGTCGGTATTTGATCGTGGGTCTGACGGTTGGTCAAAAATTTATGGTACCGAGGCTGTTACCGCCGAAGAACTTTTGGATTGGCTCGCCAAAAAGGGCAGGGAAAAAGTGTACTTTCTGGGTGAAGGGTTGGTTTATTACGCAAAAAAGTTCGAAGCCCCCTTTACGGCGATGCTGGATGAACAATACTGGGCCCCCACCGCAACCGGGCTGTTCCGCGTCGGTCAAAAGCTGGCAGCTCAGGGCAAATTCGCCGATCCCCATTCCTTAATACCTCTATATATAAGGAAACCGGAGGCGGTCGAGAACTGGGAAAAGCGGCCGTCAATATAGCCATCCCTGAAAGAAAGCTTATGGGCTATTAAACATGTTTGCATTTCTTAAGTCTCTAATATTACAAATCTTACGAAGCCATCCTTTCATGCTTTTCCTGAGCTATTTGGCTTTTTGTTGTACTCGGGGATGTCGTTTCTGATAAGCAGAGCAATCTATATCTGGTATCAACACCGCTATAATTAAGAACCGTTTTCGACTGGGGGAGCAATTATATCTTATTGCTTAAGGAGAACACGTTTTTAAATATTTCCAAGAGCTCTTTCTTTGCCAATTCAACTTCTTGACTCATCGGATACCCGATCATCATTGACTTTGGTTGAATTCCAATAAAATAGATCTTTGCGGGAATCCTTTGCGCAATCATGTCACTTAATAACCGAGGAGATAATGTGTGCGTCGATATTCCGCCCGTCGATAATTGACAGGGATCAAAAATCTTAATCGCACCGGGAGGAGCACCAAAGTCAATCGCGTCAATAAAAAGGATGAGCTTCGGTGCTTTATTGATTATAACCTGGATATAGTTTTCCGGAACCGTTCCTGTATCGATTACATTATCCGGCATGGTTTCCTTCAGCAGAGAACATATCTCCGGCCCGATTCCATCATCTGCCTTAAGAGAATTACCCATCCCAATAAGAAGGATGTCATCGCGCAACATGTTCCGGAGTGAGGCAAGAACAGATTCGACGTTATTGTCAATCATAGCTGAATATTTAGTTCACACTTGCATTTCGGGCATAGTATTTTCATGAAGTCATTCGCCGTAACGTCCTTTGCCTCCTTAAAAGGCTGGATCGGCCGTGGTTTTGACTCCTGCATTTCGATATTTTGACTCAGCAACAGTGACGGATTCGTATACGCAAGCGGACCAAGCTTTTTATTGAGCCACCGTAAATGTTTTATCGTTCCAACAACGGCTCCACACTTCTCACAAAGCTGTAGTTCATATTCATGGGTCGTAATCGTTTCCTGTCGGTCCAGCGTCGCCAGATCCCATTGATTGGTTAACCTGATCCCTTTCTCAGTCGTACAGCCATCCTGACAATTGCCGCAAAAGATGCATGTATCATACCGACTGATAATCGTTCTCTTCGGGGGATTCGCTTCCAGATCATCGGTCTGAGTCAGCGCTTCGGTCGGACAGACATTGACACACGCACCGCATCCGATGCAATAGTCATCATCAAACTCCGGTTTTCCGCGGTAACTTTCCGGCACCTGGCACGGTTCAGCGGGAAACTTTGTTGTAAAGCGAGGTGACAGTAGAACCGTAACCGCTTCTTTAAGTTCTCTTAATTTAGGCCATCGCAATTTTCTGACTCCTGTACTTAAAATCACTCTTTATGATGGTCCACTTCCTCTTCATATTTATCCACAACGCTTTTATCCCACAATTTCACGCCGGCAGAATGCGCCCCTTTTGCGATCGCATGAGCCGCCGTGGGCGAAGTAATTAAAATAAATACGGCGCATATGATCGCCTTCGAGGCTGTTGCACCCATCTGGGAAACCAATGCCACGCCTATCAGAAGCAGGACTGTCCCCAATGTAACACATTTTGTCGCAGCCTGGAGACGGTTATACACATCCGGAAAACGAACCAGTCCGATACAGCCGCAAATGTCAAACAGGATCCCGATCGTAATCAAAATATATCCTATTATCTCAATCATCGAAATTTCTACCTTCCAAAAATTTTGCCAGTGCAATCGTTCCAATGAAACTCAAAAGCGCCCAAGCCAGTGCAATATTCAAATAATAATCTTTACCGGTAACCAGACTTAAGAGGGAGCAAAAACCCACGACAATAATACCGAGTATATCAATCGCCACCGTCCGATCCGGCGCGCTGGGGCCGCAACCAATACGATAGAGACATAAAAAACAACAAATCATTAAACCGATATAAAACAGCGATACCATCTCCGGCTTCTCCTATTCAAATATTCTCTCAATAAAATACTCAAATTTCTGTGCGATCAACTGTGTTGCTTCTTCAACGTCGGTCGACTTTACATTAATCCAGTGGACATACAAATATCCATCCTCTGTAACATCAACTGTTAATGTACCCGGCGTCAGTGTGATCGAATTGGCCAATGCAGTAATTGCCGAGTCTGACTTTAAGTTGGTTTTGATCTTTACAATACCGGGATGAATCGGCATTTGAGGATGCAATGCCCTATAGACCACGTCCAGATTGGCCTTCATTACATAGTAAAAAAAGACCGGTATATAGAAAAGAAACCAGCATATTCGTTTGGGTGAAAGGAAAACATAATGCTCCTTGGGAAGTATTTCATGAAACAGAATCGCTATGACAAAAGAAACGATCACTCCGGCCACGACCACTTGAATATCCATGGTCGTTTGGCCCTGTTTATCTTCAATAAAAGGCCATGTCAAGAGCATCCATATGATAAATGATACGATAAAATAAACCACCCGTCTCATTAAGATCCCTTTCTGTTACGGCATCGATATAATTTCGCTTGAATAAACATTCTGTACCAGCACCTGTACTGCAGGTGTCAATATCTGTTCCCGTAAAGGTTCCCACAGAAGCAATAATCCCATTCCGACACAAAGACATGCCAGGATGCCCATGGACCACAGCATGGAGCCTTTCGATTCTTTGACGTCGTTCAGTTTATCGGGCAGATCCCCAAGGAAGATATATCGCTGGACCTTTAAAAATGAAATCAACGTCACAAGGCTTACGAGGATAGTGATCGCTGCCAAACCAAAATATTGAGCCTTTACAGCTGCAAGTACGATCAATAACTTACTCCAGAACCCATTAAAAGGAGGCACCCCTGCAATCGCTGCGGACGCAACGGTGCACATTGTACGCGTTACCGGCATTTTTTCAGCGAGCCCGCCAAGTTGTTTGAGTTGTCTGGTTCCCGTTGCGATTTCAATTGAACCGCTGGTCAGAAACAGAAGAGACTTAAAGACGGAATGATTCATCAGGTGGAACAGCCCCCCTAAAATGGCAAGAGATGCCCACGCCGGGTCTTTTCCCTGGGCCAGAATGACTCCGCCGATACCCACGCCCAAAACAACATATCCCATCTGGGAAATGCTGTGATACGCCAATAAACGCTTAAAGTCCCATTGCCCAACCGCCAGGAATACCCCTATGACCATACTGAGAACGCCAAGCGTAATTAGAATCCAGCCAATCGGAATGCTAACCCCGTAAATATTAAATATGATTCGAATCAGTGCATAGACCCCCAGCGCTTTGATCAACACGCCGGAAAGCATCGCGGAAATAGGAGCCGGAGCCGAAGGATGGGCATCCGGAAGCCAGGCATGGAAAGGGACAAGGGCCGCTTTTAAACCGAAACCAACAATAAACATGGCTAATGCAAAATACAAACCATTGTTAAGCCCTGCCTGTTGAATGGTCCTGGAAATATAAGCAAGATTCAGTGTCCCCGTCATTCCATAAACTAATCCGATCCCCAATAAAATAAACATCGATGCCACACTGCCAAGGACCATGTATTTAAATGATGCCTCAAGCTCTTCATGTTCACAGCCAAATCCTACGAGTGCGTATGAAGAAATCGATGCAATTTCAAGAAAAACGAACATGTTAAAGATATCACCGGAAAGAACAACACCATTCATGCCTGCAACCATTAGAAGGAACAGACTTAAAAATTTCGGCTTTGCCGTATATTGCTCCATATACCGTATACTGAAAAGCATCGCGGCAAAACTCACAATGCTGATCGTCAATAACATCAGACCGCT
Organism: Anaerohalosphaeraceae bacterium; assembly: GCA_963675525.2. Lineage (GTDB taxonomy): Bacteria > Planctomycetota > Phycisphaerae > Sedimentisphaerales > Anaerohalosphaeraceae > 4572-13. The sequence goes on from CAXXSL010000013.1 coordinate 6,751, forward strand.
CAAGCCATCCAGGACAAGATTAATGCCTATCGGGACAGACCATCGCCCAACCTTATAAATACCCGACTGCCCCGTCAACATAACATATATCGCCAGGACCAAAAGACATGTTGTGGCAATGTTCGCCAACAATGTGGCAAAAGATCTTTTTTTCTGCCCGAATAACGGCACGATAAAAGCTGCCGCTAAAGGAAGAGCAACAAATAAAGGAAGCGGTATCATCATCCCTTCAGCCTCCTGATTTGTGTAATATCAAAAGTACCGTATCGCTCATACGTTCGGATACAGATCGAAATCATCAGCGCCAAAGAGCCCAAGCTGATAACAATGGCGGTCAATACCATCGCCTGCGGCAAAGGGTCAACACTGGCCTGAGTAAATGATGCGTCAACGACCCCGGATGCATAGTCATTCTGACCAATGATCGGAGCGATGCCTCCCAAACGGTATCCAAGCATGATCAAAAACAAATTTACGGCATACTCCATAATGACAATCCCGAGGACGATCTTTACCATATTCTTTTTAACGAGAACACAGTACAAACCAATGATAAATAATAAAAAACACATCGAATACAACATCTAACTAACTCTCCTTTTCCGATGAATCACCAGGTCGAAAAGCAGACAACATTAATAAAACCAAAAACAGGGAAGCACCAACCTTCAGGCCGATGGCGATATTTGACAAAGGGATCGTTCCGGCGCTGACCAATTTAAACGCCGTATCTTTTCCGGCAAAATATTCCTGTTGAATAAAGTTATAGAAGAACGAAAATCCCCCGTACAGAAATCCGGTCAAGGCGATCGCAATAAACAATAAGGCACCGGTACAATCCAATTTTGAAGCCAATTTCAGAGACAGGTTTTCCTCTGTGTAATCGCGGCCAAAGGCCAGCATGATCAGCACATAAGAGCAGGCCAGAATCACGCCGCCGGCAAATCCGCCTCCCGGCGTAATATGACCGAAAAGGATGATGTAGATGCCGAATAAAAAGACCAGCATTTTCACCCAACTGCTAATCGTTTTGACAATTATGGTCATTCCTTTCATGGTCCTGTCTCCAATCGATTCCTGCTTTGCTTTCTGAGGATAACGACGGCTCCTAAAATAGATGTAAACAAGACGGTCGCCTCTCCCAGAGTATCATACGCTCGATAATCCAAAATCACAGAGGTGACAATATTTGCAGCTCCCGTCTCATTGATCCCTTCCTGGATATAATGTTGAGAAGCCGTATCTCCTTGATTATTTGCGATAAATGATGGAGAACCAAACTCAGGTAGTGCGTCAAATACTTTTGTTCCTGCCAGAAATATAATCAGCAAAAAGCCAACGGAAAAGATGACCCCGATCAGTTCCCAATCACCACTGATAAAGGTTTTATCACGGGAAATTGTCACGCGTATCAAAATGACCAAAGCCAGCACTTCGACTACAATCTGCGTGATGGCGATATCGGGAGCCTTTAAAAACAGAAACATTAAAGAACCCCCAAAGCCTGCGGCCCCGATACAAATAACCGCACTGAGAAGATTCTTCGTCTCAACAGCTACCAGAGACCCGATAATGACAAACAACAACAAGATATAAAATTCCAAATGTTCCATTTCACTCACCAAATATCACAAAGAACCGTTAAGATGACGATCAATCCGAACGCTGTCCATACCAAATAGACCGGTAAAAGGCCGGAATGCAGCCATTTCAAAAAGCCGGAAAAAAGGAGTCCTATTATTCCGCCGTGGTTGTATAAATCAAAGTGTTCCTTTTCCTGCAGATGGTAGATCTGTTTAAAGGGAGAAAGAGAGGAGATTGTTTTGTAAAAATGCGTGCCCGGAATAATCATCTCATCGTTGGGCTGAACCTCTCCGCATGTCCAGGTAGGAACACGTCTTTGCTTTATTGAAACCCATGAAAATAATAATATCAGGAGTGCAATGGAAATTCCGCCCACAAGATAAATCACCGCCAGCCAGGAATTCCAATTCCCGATGATCGCCGTCCCCCATTCAATATCCAATGCAGGATAGATAAAGTATTTTAGTGGAACCTGATAGAATATCCCAAAGAAAATACATAAGAAGGCCAGAACGTTCATTGGAATCAGCATCGTTGCGGATACCTCATGGACGTTTTTCAAGCCATCGGGCTTACGAGAAAGGAAAATCGAGTGGAGTATTTTCACAAACGAAGCGAGCGTCAGTGCACTGCCAAACATTGCGGCCAACAACCAAACAGGCCAAAAAGAGGCTGCGATACCCGACTCGCTTCCCGTTTGGATCAACCCCTGGTAGACCATCCATTTGGAAACAAATCCATTAAAGGGGGGAATGCCTGAAATACTCAGAGAAGCCACTAAACAAGCCACAAATGTCCACGGCATCTTTTTCCCCAGGCCGCCCAATTTGTCCAACTCGGCGGTACCTGCTGCCTGTTCAACCGCTCCCCCACAAAGAAACAGACAGCATTTATAAATAGCATGATTGAGCATATGAAATACACCGCCGGCAATTCCGACCGGAGTCATTGTAGCAATCCCGAGAATCATGTACCCAACCTGGCTGATTGCATGATAGGAAAGAAGTTTCTTGAGATTATGTTGAACCATGGCAACCATGACCGCAAGGATCACCGTTGCCGCACCGATAAGCGAAAGAATAAAGCTCAATAATCCTGATTGAAGCAGGAATATCTCTTTCACAATAATGACTAATAGATAGATACCTAACAACTTGTCCAAAGCCGCCGGTAATATTGCCATGATTGAAGCCTGGGTGCATTCGCCGCTGGTGGGCAGCCAGGTATGCAAAGGCATGGCCCCGGCTTTTGTAACTGCCGCAAGCATCAGCAAAAGAAATGCGACAATCGAAAGACCCGAATCCGTGGGAAGATGGAGCCCGGTAAATTGAAATGCTCCGGCGGATAAAACCCAGACCATCCCGACTCCGAGCAGGAGCGCGCCATCTGAGGCCCCTAACATGGCAAAGCTTTTAGTGGCCGCAAAACGACACTGTGTCCCGCCGGTGATAATTAACAGGTATAAAGCAGCGGTCACAATTTCCCAGAATATTAAAAGAAAAACTAAATGCCCTGTCAAAAGAATCCCCGCAGACCCACCGACGGCCAATAAAAGGGCTCCATAGAAAATATTAGATTGACGGGGGGCCGAGGTGTCTTTCAATGAATAAATGCTGATCAAAAGACCGAAACCCATCGCAAAGAGCAGAATAAAGGTATTTAACTGATTGGTTTCAAGAAGCAGATTCAATTTAACTTGCCAGATATCCAGGATTGACCGATCAAAGACAATCTCTCCGACCGTATAAAGTTTGACGGCCAGAAGAAAAGCAAAGCCGGAAACAATAAGCCCGCATCCTTTATGCAGCAACTTCCATTTAGCCGGAGTAAACAAGAGAATAAACCCCACCGCCAATGGCACAAAAATCGGCATGAGCAATATTTTTTCCATTTACCTGATCTCCGGTTACATCTCTTTTCGTATCTTCTCTGTTTTTTCCCGGCTCAGTTGAAACAGTCTATCGAAATCATAAATCACTTTTTTGGAATGCGAATCCACAACACCCACACGCTCTGTACAACTGTAGCAAGGATCCACCGCGGCAAGCGTAATCAGAACATCCGATATTTTCTCGCCGATACAACTGGCTTTAAAGGACGGAACATTCACATAACTCGGCGCTCGAGCCTTATGCCGGGCAGGAGTATTTCCACCTTCGCTTCGGACGTAATGAAATGTTTCACCACGAGGGGCTTCTGCATGTCCGATAGCTTCTCCGGGGGGGATTTCCTTTACCTCCACAGCAATTGGACCTTTGGGCAATTTCGCGATGGCATGACGAACTATTTTGATCGATTCAAAGGTTTCAAGCAACCGAACGACGGCTTTAGCGAAAACATCGCCTTCTTCCTGCACACATACATTCCAATCAACCAAATCGTATGCCGCATAAGGATCATCGCGTCTGACATCAATCGGTATCCCGCTGGCTCTGGCAGTCGGTCCGGTTACGGCATAGTTTACCGCATCTTCCTTTTTTAACACACCGACACCTTTAAGCCGAGCATGTAAGATGGGATCATCCAGAACGGCCTTTGTGAGCATGTCCATTTTCTTTTCGATCTGGTCCAGAATTGGATTGATTTCTGCTTCGATCCCTTCGGGCAAATCCTCACGACAACCACCAATTTTAACATTGCCGTAATTATTTCGATTTCCCGTTATTTTCTCCAGCATATCCAATACCGGTTCGCGATACTTCCAGGCCCACATAAAAACGGTTTCATAGCCGATAAAATGCCCCGCTAAACCAACCCATAGAATATGACTGTGAATACGTTCCAGTTCATTAATAATCGTTCGTACATACAGGGCTCGTTCCGGCGGTGTGATCCCTGCAATTTCTTCAACGGCCTGAACATAAGCCAAAGGATGAGAAGCCGAACATATCCCGCAAATACGAGAAACCAAAAACGGCACCTGATCAAATTGAAGCGATTCACTGATTTTTTCGATTCCTCGATGATTATAAGAGAGCCTGACATCAATATCGACAACCGTTTCACCATCTATGTACAATTGAAAAAACTCCATTTCCTCCTGGAGCGGATGAACGGGGCCGGAAGCAATAATGGGCAATTTATATTTCTTTTTCATGGTTCCAGTCTTTCCTCAAGGGATATTCGCCTTCCGGCCAATCATCAGCAAGAATTAATCGTTCCATGCAAGGATGATTGTTAAACTCAATGCCTTCCAGATCATGCATTTCACGCTCGATCCATTCAGCGGCCGGAATCAGGGGTGTAATGGATTCCACCTGGGGATTTTCATGATCTCGAATGAAACACTTGAGATTAATAACACAACCGGTCTGGTCGTAACTGTAATGATAGAGTATTTCAAAATATTGTTCACAATCAATCGCGGTAGCAATCACGAATCGAGCTTTAAGCTCTTGAAATAAAAATTTATTTATCTCGAAACAATTCTCCGATTCACAGGACAGATAAATTCTGTTATTCAACAACTGCTCAAACTGAGTCAAGCTCGATTTGATCGTATTCAACTTTTCAACGAGTTCATCCGGACTCATGCTTTTGTACCTCTAAAGTGCATTTAACGTTTTTACAATCCCGGAAATCATGGCCTCCGGTTTCGGCGGGCAACCCGGAACATAAGCGATAATGGCATTAGGATCGATCTCTTTGATGATTTTGTCAACCGGGCCCACCACATGATACCCCGTATGAAAGATACCCGTACCACAAGCACAGGCGCCGATGGAAAAAACGACGCAGGGCTTTGTGGCCTGCTGATAAGCCTGTATCAGCCGGGGTGCCGCCTGAGCGGTTACAACGCCGGTGACCAGGAGTGCATCGGCGTGCCGCGGAGAGCCCACCAGCGTTACACCAAACCGCTCCACGTCAAACTTCGGGGTCAGGCAATTCACAACCTCGATATCACAGTTGTTACACGCCCCTGTATTGACGTGAAAAACCCAAGGTGATTTTTTAAGCGACCAAATCTTCCAGTTCATCGTTCCACCTTATAACCACCATTTACCATAATAGTTGCCTAACATCGCAAGAACAATTGCGACAGCCATTACCGGGCTACAGTAAAACCAGAAAAACTTAACGGCCTGATCGATACGCATCCGGGGATTCGTATTTTTAATTAGAATCAACAAAACTAAAACAACGACATACTTTACAATTCCTTTAAGAATCGGAACAAAGCCGGCACCAATCCCGCCCATAAACAACACAACCAAAAACAGCGGTAATGCCACAAGCATAACTGCCTGCATCATTTTCCAAAGAGCCAGTAAGGCCCCTGAGTACTCAATCAATACACCTCCGGCGATTTCCGTTTCCGCTTCGGGAATGTCAAATGGGGTAAATCCCAGTTTCGCCTGAACACACAATAGAGCTGCAAGAAATGCCAAGAGTCCGGAAATACTCATAATCGGCGAATATTGGGCAATTAACGATAAACTGAGTAATTGAGCTTCATTCTGGGAATCGGAAATCCCATGAAAAGTCGCCGTCTTAATCAGTACAACGATAAAGGCCATCACCAACACCAATTCATAAGACATCACCAGTTTCATTTCCCTGGCGGTTCCAATCGCCGCATGAGGGCTGCCGCTGGCCGAACTGCCTAATATCAGCGCCAAAGAGGGAATCACCATCAGGTAGATCGCAACAATCACATCTCCCAAAAACATCCCGTTTTCGCTTGCCGGAATAAAATCCACCGCCCAAAGCAGGACTGCCAGCAACAGAACGGAAGCGAAACCAATAACAGGTGCCCAAATAAATACGGCCTTGTTAGCTGCTTCAGGAATCAGCGTTTCTTTACCCAAAAGTTTTAAAACGTCATAGAGAGGTTGTAATACCGGCGGGCCGATTCGATGATGGATCAGAGCCGTCACTTTCCTGACAATCCAGCATGCGTAGAGTCCTATGACAACGGTAAATAAAAATCCGGGAAAAACGAACAACAAAAATAAATGCCTGATAACTTCCATGGTCTTAAGTTCCCTGATTATTTTTCAGAAACGGCTCCCAGAGAGTGCCTTTGGGCACTTTAACGACAATATTTTCAAACGGCTCAATATAGTCGGAATCTTTCGGTGCGACAGCATAATCAATACTTCCATCCTCACAAGTCTGAACACATAAGGGTTTTTCTTCCTTTTTCAGCCGGTTTTTACATACATCACAAAGATTTGTTACAAAGGGAATTAAATCAGTGTAAATGGTTCCAAATGGACAGGCTATAGCACATGTCCCACAGCCAGTACACAGCATCTCAGCTCGTTTGAGAACACCTCCATCATCATTTTGGGTCGGCACTTTCTCCAGTGCTTCCTGTGGACATACCTTGACACAGGGCGCACTATGGCATTTACGACAAATCAGTGCAAAATGAACTTTCTCCAAAAGCATTTTCACACCGTTATTTCCGGGATGATGCCTGTAGGAACACCGCACGCTGGACAAATCCTGCTGTTTACATTTCGAAAGGTCAATGATTAATTTTTTAGCCATATCGACTTCCGCCATAAGTTTATTTCATCAATCCCAGGTATCAGGATATTCCTTTATTTGATCGAGCGTAAAAACCGGCCCATCCTTGCAGACATAGTATTTTCCAAGCATACAATGACCGCATTTCCCGATACCGCAACTCATGTTTTTTTCCATTGACAAATAAACATCCTTTGGCTTGAAACCCTGTTTAATAAGATCAAAGGTCGCAAACTTCATCATTATCGGAGGGCCGCATACAACCGCGACAGCATTTTGAATGTCCACATCGTCAGATTTAAGAATCGTTGTGACAACCCCGACATTTCCATCCCACTGGCCATTGCCCTTGTCAACGGTTAATTTGATTTCCAGTCCGTCGATCTTCTGCCATTGGCCAAAAAGTGTCTCTTTGTAAATAAAGTCTTCCGGCGTCTTCGCGCCAAACCGACAGACAACTCTCTTGAAATCTTTGATTCGATCAATTAAAGTTAAAAGCAACGATCGGATCGGGGCAAGACCAACACCTCCGCCAACAATATAGACTTCCTTTCCTGCAAAAAGATCAACAGGGTACCCATTACCATAAGGTCCCCGAATGCCTACCATCTGCCCTTTTTTGCTGCTATGAAGCATACTTGTAACCCGCCCGGCTTTCATAATGGTGATTTCCATCTGCTCTGATTGATTCGGCGAGGATGAGGGTGTAAACGGTGCTTCTCCTTCACCCGGCAGCGTCAGTTCGACAAATTGTCCTGTTTTAAATGGAATCGCTTCGTCCGGCTTAACGACAAAACTTTTTATCGTTGGCGATTCATCGATAACATCAACAATTTGAGCATTAATCGGTTGGTATGGATTTTTTACCATTTTTCAATTTCTGATTGTTTTTGATCTTGGATTCATCATATAGCTTTTTTAATACATCACGAATATTCGTCTCGCCCGCACAGGCATCAATGCAGCGCCCGCAGCCGACACACATTTGAACCCCATAGCGATCCAGGAAAAATACAAACTTATGCATCAGCCGATGCAGCGTGCGATTCGTGAGCAATTTGCGGGGATTTTCACCGCCAGCCACAGTCGCATAATCAAGCCGGACACAGCTATCCCAGATTTTCATTTTTTGATAGTAATCATCCTGCTTTTCATCATACAGATAAAAACAATGACATGTGGGGCATATCCTTGTGCAGGCCTGACATTCAACACACCCCTTGGCTTCATTATCAAATAACTCTGACTCGCATCCGCCATTCATGATTTGGTTAATAGGCACATCAAACTGATAATCCGCAAGGATTTCTTCACTTTGCATCCGGGCCCGTACTCTGTTATCGTCTCTTTCCAAAATCGCCGCATGAGGAACATCTGCAAAGAGCGATTCATTCTCTCTCAGGAGCGTCAATCCCTTGTCAGAACCGGCTTGGATAATGTATCCGTCTTTAATTTTCGATATATTCAAATCATAACCCTGCTGTGGGAACACCTCGCCATCTACCATCAGACAAAAACAGCTTTCAGACGGATTATAACAATCGGACGAAATGATCAGCATGTTTTTCCTTCGCTCAAGGTAGGATGGGTCGCAAAATTCTTCTTCTGCAAATACCTTATCCAATATCTGGATGGCTCGTAAATCACAGTCTTTCAACCCATAAACAGCGAACGGTTTTATAACAGGACCTTCTGCCGGTTCAGGAAATACAGCGGCAATCTCTCTTAGCGGAAAAAGAAATTGCTTGGCCGGCTGACAGACACGCAATTCGTTAAAGTCAATTTTCTGATTTTGATTGGCTTCATAGTGAACAAAAGAAAAATAACCCTCCTCATGATGGGGAACATACAATTCCCTTTGTTCGGCAATCACATCGAACAGCGGCTTGAGACTGCTTAAAAAAACCGTTTCCACCTTTGTACACCTCGGAGACTTTTAGGCACCGACCGGAAGATAATAAGGCAGACAAGCAAGACTTACCCCGATATCAATGTTGATGACTTTTACTTTAGCAGGAACAGAAAGGTAAGAAGATGTAAAATTCAGAATTCCGCCGACACCTGCATCGACTAATTTATCTGTTACGCCCTGCGATTCCGCAACGGGAATCGCTAGAATGGCAATTGAAATACCTCTTGCATGGAGGCTTGAAATTTTCGAAATGTCTTCTATTTTGACGTTCTGAACAACACGTCCTATTTTGCGAGGATCTTTCTCAAAAACCGCGTTGATTTCTATGCAGAAATTTTTAAACCCGGTATATTTCAACAAAGCAGCACCTAAATTACCATATCCGACCAACGCAGCAAAATGCACATTGTTAAGTCGTAAAATGGTTCGGATATGTTTTGTCAGTTTTTGGATATCATATCCCACTCCGGGCGTCCCAATATCGCCAAAATACGATAAATCCTTCCGGACTTGTGGGGATTTAACATGCAATACATCCGCTAATTGCTGACTGCTGATACTATGGGTACTATTGTTAGTGAATGAGCCCAACCCCCGCAAATAGACCGGCAACCGCCGAATTGTTTCATCTGGAACCTTATGGTATCTCATACACCACCTAATTCGTGATTGAGTTCTCGTTCACAGATCTAACCATCACTATCAAAGAAATGTATGGCTTAAATGTCAAGACATTTTTCAGGATTATTTGAAAATTCTTCTAATTGTTATCGCGTTATGGAATAAGTACTTAAAGGTATTTTGTGCAATCAGCACAATTATTTATGCATCTTTGTATTTCGGAAGTGTAAAGCTGAAGGTACTGCCGGCCCCTTCGTGTGATGACACCCAAATGGTTCCTCCGTGGCGTTGGACCACCTCCTTCGAGATGGACAGTCCCAGTCCTGTACCATCCTTTTCCACTTTGCGAGCATTTCTGGCCCTGTAAAACTCGTCAAATATGTTATCCTTTTCGTCATCGGGAATCCCGATGCCTGTATCGGTTATTTGGATGATGAAAAAGGTGTTATCTTCTGTTACGGATAAACTTGCAGTACCGTTTTCAGGGGTATATTTTATGGCATTGAGCAAGAGATTACGAAGGGTTTCTTCAATCAAAAGAGGACTTCCGAAAACGGTATCCTTTTTCACATAAATCTCATATGAAACGGAAATCGCTTTGCATTCCGCCTTTTGTTCAACCGCGGAAAATGCATTATATATACATTGTTTTAATGAAAAACATTCTTTTTCAATCTTCCCGGTCAGCCGCATCTGGGTCAGTTTAAGCAGTGTTGACAGAAAAGCAATGGATTTGAAGGCCCTGTGATCGGCTCTTTCTACCAGTTCAGATTGCTTTTTATTGAGAGGGCCGGCCATGTGAGTTGATAGTATATCAAGACAGCTTTTTATGGCCGCCATGTGACTTTTAATATCATGCGAAACAGTCAAGAGGTATTCATTTTTGATCCGATCCTTTTTGCTCAATTCCAAATTAAGTAATTTATACCCGATTTGTTGTTTGCGTAACTGAAAAACGATAGATGTTGTTATATACACAACCAGATAGAGTGTTGTCGAGAAAACAATAAACATTCCAAGAACGTAATATGTGTTTTGAAATAAATTGATGTCCAAAAAACCGACGATCGGACGATGACTGATGATTTCGAAATGTTCCAACGTCAATAACAAGCCGAAAAGAAATACGGCCAATGTAGCCTGTAAATAACTCATAAGTCTGGACAGAAGCATACTGGATATAATGACATGAAAAATATAATAGAAAAAGAATGGATTTTCAACACCCCCGGAATAGTAAATCACTACGGTAAGGATCAAAAGGTCTGTCGTGATTTGCAAAATGACAATCCTGTTAATCGCTCGGTTTAATGTCCTGTCATGGAATCGGACAAGGTGCCTTAAGGCCAGATATAACAGAGAGTTATAAAGAAGAAGAAGAACTCCAATAACATAAAGCGGAATTTCCTGGGGCGTGCTGTTAAAATACTGAGTTATCACATAGGTGATGCCGATCAATAAGCAAGCTGTTATCCATCTTAACTTAACAAGCCAAAATGCACGTTTCACAAACTGTTCGTTGTCAAGGACCGTCTCCATTGAGCCGAATCTTCGCGTCTAACGTTTATTACCGAGAAGTTTTTCAACTTTTTCCAGTAAAACCGCAGGTTTAACCGGTTTATCCAAAAATTCCTCCACAGGCAACCACTCTTGATCGCCTGCTTCCGGTTTGAAATCCAGCCCGAACCGTTCTTTGACTGCAGTGAGCATCAAAACAGGGATGTCTTTGTATTCCGGATGATGCTTCAATTCCCGATCAAAATCAAAACCTTCATGCATCGTATCCATCATGACATCCAGAATGATCAAGTCGGGTTTCTCCTGTTCCATCTTACTTCTGGCAGTGGCGCTGTTTACAGCCGAATCCACTTGGTAACCGTGGCCTTCTAAGATCATTTGCATCGCATAAGTTATGTCGGAATCATCGTCTACAATTAAAATCCTTTGGGCTGCCATGATAACACTCCTTAACTTTCGACCGGTTTTTGAAATGTTGAACACAGTAAACTCTTTTACTATTATAAGCAATTGACTATCCAAATCAATAAAAGTTTTTGAGCTCTCTCTTTCTTCATTAAACGCAAGCTTTGAATTTGTGCCTTGATTCAGATTTCAAAAAGGGGTTCGTAAAATCGCCGGCTGCCACCAACGCCATAACCTCCTGTGAAATATAACTTTACAACTTCCTTTGGCCGCTAGTGAAAGCTTGAAAACCATTTACGAATACCGTACACCATTCAAACATGGTGTCCTTTGCATAAAAATATCATTCTAAACCAGGCATTTTCTGCTTTTTCCAACAACCTCATCCGGTTGTTTGGAAACATCCTGCACGTATCGTGTTGCTATGAGCAAATTTTCATGACCAAGAAGCCGCTGGACTGCGAAGAACTGTATTTTCAGCTCAAGTAAGAAAACAAAGAAGAGTATGGCTTCGCGACCTGTATAGGGTGCCCATGTAGGGATGGCCGAACGCTGCCGCTATTTTTTTCTTTTATTATTTTAATTTTTTCAGTAATCGGGCTACTTCAAACGAGCGAATCAACAAGGGAAAGATGTAACAGTATTTCTTATGATTTTTTCTACGAAAATGGTATATTAAAACCCATTGCCAGTTGGAAAAACAGCCGTTCTATTCCGTCGGGGCCAATCGCAAGATGGTGCCGGGGCTGTTGAGGATCACATAGATCGCTCCGTCCGGGGCGCATGCCACATCCCGGACGCGGCCGGCGTTTTTCAGGATCACCTCATCATGCATCACGCGGTTGTTTTTAATGTCCAGCAGGCGAACCTCTTCATATTTTAACGCCGTGACCAGCAGATGATTCCGCCATTTGCCGAACAGATCACCCCGGATAAAATCCGACCCGCAGACCGCGATCGACGGCCTCCAATAATATACCGGCTGTTCCATGCCGTCTTTTTCAACCAGCTCGGTGATGCTCGAACCGTTGTAATTTCGTCCATAGGTAATGACCGGCCAGCCGTAGTTCTTCCCCGCTTCGATCAGATTGACTTCGTCCCCGCCGAGCGGACCGTGCTCGGTCTCCCAGAGTTCGTCCGTTTCAGGATGGATCGCCAATCCCTGCGGATTGCGGTTGCCGTAGCAAAAGATTGTTTTCAGCGCATTGTCTTTGTGCGCAAACGGGTTATCGGCCGGAACCTTACCGTCAGGATAAATGCGATGTATCTTGCCATTGGGTAAGCTGGTATCCTGTGCCTGCTCCTGATAGCCCCGTTCGCCGATGCCGAAATAGAGATACCCTTTTTTGTCAAACACGATCCGGCAGCCGTAATGATGGCGGGTTGTCCGGTAAGTTTCGTGCGGCGCTTCATAGATGACCTGCTGGTCTGTCCACGTGTTGCCCTTAAGTTTTCCGCGAACAATGCGCGTCATGGCTCCGGTACGTCTGCGCAAAAAACTTGGCAATTCATGGCTGTATGATAAATAGATCCAGCCGTTCTTTGCATAATCCGGATCGACGGCAACATCCAGCAGGCCGCCCTGTCCTTCGTTTAAGACTTCCGGCGTTTGCTGTACGGGTTCGGCCTGCAGCTTGCCATTGACGATCTGCCGAAGCCGCCCGGGGCGTTCGGTTACCAAGGCGTGATCGTTATCCAGGAAATCGATGCTCCACGGAACTTCGAGGCCTTCGGCGACGATCTCAACCTTAAGATCATAATCCAGTGTTTGCAGTTTTTTCGGGATGAGACGGGCGGGCGGTGCGGCTTTGCGTTCGGAAGCCAGCAGGAAATCAACGATCTCGTTGATCTGGCTTTCCGTGAGTGTTTTTTCATAAGCGGGCATTCCCAAATGTGTGATACCGAACTTGACCGTACTGGTGATCCACCCCCGGCCGGAACCATATTGCCAGACGCCGTCCACCAGACTCTGGGCATTGCCGCCCTGCAGCCGCTGACCGTGGCAGGATGAACAGTACTGCATATAGAGGTCGCGTCCGGTGTTGTCTTCGGCTGCGGCAGCCGTGAAAATGGTAACACTCCCAATAATCATTATCATCATGATACACGGTGTCAGTCGACACATGGTAAACTCCCTTCATTTATTTCCTTTGGAATAATTATAGTACCGCAAGCCCACACAAACCAGAAATAACTCGATTATTTGCATTAAAGTCCCCTGTTTTGATGCGTTTAAAACCAGCTTTTTATCCTGTTAAGAAAAAAACAGTTGAAAATGAACCGTTTGGGTCGATGCACAGACTATATAGACAGATGGGACATGAACGTTCAAATCTCGAAGACCAGTTACTGGTCATGGATGCCCAGGACGGAAGTGCCGAGGCGATGGAGACACTGGTCAAACGCTGGCAAAAGCGATTGTGGCGGCATGCACTCCGACTGACCGGTGACCACGAGGCGGCGTGGGATGTAACGCAGTCGGCATGGTACGACATAATCCGGCGGCTGCGACGGCTACGTGATCCGGCAAGCTTTCGAGCGTGGGCGTATCGGATTATCACGTGCAAGTCCATCGACTGGATCAAAACAAAACGCCCTGTAAAACCATTAGCACCCGAACAACTGGATAAACTGGCTGCCGCAGAAAAATACCAAACGGGAGTCCAGGAGTTGCTGGAACAACTGGATGTGGACAAGCGTGCGGTCCTATGCCTGTACTACTTTGAGGAATTGAGCATCTCGGAAATCAGCGAGGCACTCAATATTCCGGCCGGCACAGTCAAGTCCCGCCTGCACAACGCACGACAGGCATTAAAAATATTGTGGGAAGAAACTTCTCAATGAAAGGGGAAAAATCATGAACGAGGAACAAATTCAAAAAATGATTGCTGATACCTATGAAGAATCACGAGCCGAGTCGCTGCACGGCATGATCAAGGATTTCTACAACCGAAAAATGTGCTCGATTGTCATCATTGTCTGGGCATTTGCATTGCTTTGCATCGGCGCTGCGGTTATTTGCGGCATCAAGTTCGCCGATGCAAGCGACGTTAAGATGATGATTTTGTACGCTACCCTGTTTCTGGTGTGCGTGCATTGGATCGACCTGATGAAAATATTTGCCTGGCAGTTTATTCATCGCAACGGCATCAAACGCGAGATCAAACGGCTGGAGATCCGCATCGCCGAACTGAGCGAAACGATCAAAAACCAATAAACCGGCGATAATATGTCATCGCAAGTAGGCCGATAACTTTCTTTATCTAAAACATTTATAACGGCATCGACAATCTCGTTGTTAAACGTCCGTTAAACCTACGTTAAAGATGCGTTAAACGAGTGTTAACTAACAGGAATGATAAGAATGAAAGAATGAAAAGAAGGGATGCCCCCTGCGATTTTATTTTTGACCATTCAAGAGAGAGGAGATTTATCCATAAAAAAGGCCGCAGGAAGTGTTCGCCGCGGCCTGTGAATGATGTTCGGTTTGTGTCTATTTTCGTTTATGAAGCAGTGCCAACCCGCCCAAAGCCAACAGGGACAATGTCGTAGGTTCAGGAATCGTAACCATCCACGTTATATTACTTTGATTATATATCCCTTTTCCGATTATAATATTACCATCCGGTGTTATATCAGTCGCCTCATAGAGCGACCAGCCGGTTAAATCCATACCATAATCATTTTCAAGGGCAGACTGCAGCGACCTTAAACCATTCAGTTCATCCCAAATAAACGCAAGGCCGCCATTATCTGTTTCACCCCGACCAACAACAATCGAACCATCGGCTGTTACTGCGTTTGCAGAAGAAAGATGTCTGCCTCCACTAAAGTCTCCAATGCTCACTGTGCCCGTGGCCTGACTCCATAGAAAAGCCTCGTGTTCCAGCGCCGAAGTAGTAGCACGTCCAACAATCGTTCCAGTATTTGAGACATCAAAAGCCACAGCATCATTGTATAAGTTCCACACATCATATATAATTGTTTGAGTATCATCTTTCCATATTACCGGTAATGGTATGGCACCAAAAGGTGCTCCATAACCAGCAATAATTCTGCCATCGCTTGATATCGCATTAGCATAACTGTTATTACTGCCCGACAGATAGCCAAGTCCTTGCATACCATCAGCCTGTGTCCATTTATAAGCCTGGTTATCATATGCTCCATTGCTGTCACCGACGATAATAGACCCGTCCGAAGAAATACCCGTCGCCCTGGTATACTTATAACCCTGGTTCAAGTATCCAAGATTTGTTACTGTTCCGTTCTCCCACCTGAAACCAGATGCAAGACTACCGCCGCTTGTTCCCACAATAACAGAACCATCCGCTGAAACATCAGCCGCACTTGATTGACTATGACCTGGGAGAAGGGGAAGCTGCTCGAGCGTACCATTATGCCATCGATGTGCTACGTTCCCCGGCCCACCACCGACCACGGTCGAACCGTCATCTGAAACTGCTATACCAGTGAAACTGCCAAGATTTTGAATTGAGGGATCGAACGCAAAAGATACAGAAACAAGATTAAATATGATCAGCAAATATAAAATGATTGAATTGAAACCACATTTAGTACTTTTCATCTTTCCTCTCCAAATAAATAGTCATTAGTCCATAGACCTTAGTCTATAGGTTATTTTCGTTTACGAAGTAGTGCCAAACCGCCAATAGTCAACAGGGACAGCGTTGCCGGTTCGGGAACGTTGAAGATAGCTGTGAATGCCAAATCATACGGGGCACTACTCCAGTACCCATTTGTGAATTTGCTGGTATCAGAGCCATTACGAAGCTGAAACCGTTGCCCATCGGCATAAAAATTTCCAAGACTGCTGCCGGTAAACGCCATGCTGGGTTCTCCCCCAAAAAACTCAGAGACGCTGATAAAGAATATGTACTGCTTATCAGAACTCAGCGTTACATTCATCTGATCAAAAATAAATTCTCTTCGCTCCCCATGGGCCAGCCCCGATGTATTCATGACTGGACTTTTATACAGATAGTCGCCTGTTGCGTTAGATCCCTCCCATTCCATCAAATAGGCATGAAACTCTAAGGGATCGGGAGTTTGCAAAGGCGAGTCACTTAACCAGAATGAAAAGCTGTTAAGTTGATTGTGGCCTTGGGGTGTTTTGAATGTCTGCCCTATTGTTTGAATACCCGCGTTGCCTTGCTCAGGGAAATAATCCTGCAGTTGTCCTGAATCTCCCTGGGGTGTGACTGAGGTTATTATTTCACCCAAACTGACAGAATACAAATTCACCAGCATTAAACAAACAATCGCACACTTAATAAAGCATTTAGTTTTCATCCTTCCTCTCCTCAATTGACTCCTATGCCCTCAGTCTCCAGACCTCAGGCCTTAGTTTATAAGAACCGCATTATTGGGGGCTGCGTACAGAAATGCCCCTCTCTCCAATTGATTTTGATTATCTCAAAAAGACCGATAAATGTCAAGATTTTTTGCTTAGTCAATAAATCCGATAACAGCGAAGTAAAGCAAAATCCATCCACCTCATTGCATTCGGTGGCTGCCACCGGTCGCACTCAAGTTGTTCACTTCGTGTCAGGATGGTCACAAGATCGCCACACTCAAAACCATTCATCAACTGCTTGCCCCGCCATAGCTGAAAGCTATGGCGGGGCAAACATTATTTGCCTATCCAATCTACCCGGTTACCCGCCGATGTTACTATGGCTCACTGCACAACCAATCCGCAGACAATATCTGCAGGTCATCGGTATCGATGTTATCATCACCCGGTTCGCTCAGATCGCACTCTCGATCCCAGCTGCCGGTGACCGGCGTACTGAGCCACGCCATTCCGAAACGGGCAAAATCAAGCAGATTAACATCGTTATCTTCGTTGATATCCGCCCTACAGTTGTTTACGTTGATCGTCTGGGGCCCGAAGACATTGTTTGTCTCATCAGATTCATCAATCTGATCTTCCGTGTCGATCTGAGCGTACATCTGATAAGCGCCTGCTGAGGAATAGCCGCTGTAGTTAAGCGTAATAACCGTGGTCTGCCCTGCAGCCAGCGATACATTTTGGTATACATCCCCGACTTCTGAAATCCCGGGCGGGGAGGTTTTGTCAGCATACCAATCGAGCCAGAAACTGCTGGTATCGTTCGTTCCCTGATTGGTTATCGTAACATCGACATCAACGCTCTGTCCGGGAGCAGGTTTGTATGGATGCGTTTCTATGGCTTCGATGATCAAGTCCGCATATACGTACTCATAGGCCCCCATATCGCAAACCGCCACATCATCTCCGTTACCATCCAGCGGCCGGGTTCGCCCGTCCAGATCGTCGGTAATCCCATAATTATTCGAACCGGTATCAATACAGGGCGAAACACCTTGCAGATGATAGTCGCCTGTACCGACGAAGTCGGGATTATCATTGATGATGTGACTGGCCCCGAGTCCTGTAAAGCCTCCCTGAACATCACAGTACCGCACCTCCTGGCCCGTATTTTCCTGCAGATCCAGTTGGTCCGGAGTATTGCCCCAAAAGATACAGTTCCACAGTCTCGGGGCGTCAGCATTGTTTGCATGATAGGCGCCGCCACTGCCTAAGACCCCATCTGTATCGTTGTTAGCAAAGGTGCAGTTTTTAATGCGAGGGTAAACATCATGATATGAAATTGCACCGCCCCGGCTCTGGGCATAATTATCATAAAACAGGCAGTTATTAATACGGGTCACCTGGCCTGTCGTCCCATTTCCACCAAAACCTGCAATCGCACCACCCCCAAGAGAAGCCGGTGCCGTGGCTTCATTGTTGTTGAAGATGCACCGTTCAATAAGCGGCGAGGAATAATTATGATAGATCGCACCACCGGTTGTATCGCTGTTATTAGAAAATGTACAATCACTGACTTCCACATCCGACCGGTCATCATAAAGAGCGGTCCCTGTATTATTACGAATCACACAGTTCCGTATTTTGGCAGTCACCCAAAAAGTGGTGCAGTCATAGGGCGTCGCGTCTACATCAACAGCACTGCCTGATGTGGCAAGACCGTGTTCAATGACAAATCCATCAAGTTTGCATTTATTCGTCAGTTCGAAACATCGTACGGTGTCATTGCCGGTCACAATGGTTTGATAAAGTGCAGGGTTACGATCCGAGAAGCTCGGATTGCTCATGCCGTTTGGAAAACCACCGTAGATATTTACGACTTTACCAACAGTGATGGTACTGCTCAGCGAATAGGTGCCGCTTTTAACATAAATACTGTCATTCGGCGCCATACACGTCATCCAGATTCCGCTTGCCGAGTTTACCGCCGTCTGGATACTTCGATAGGCCGTTGCCCAGCTTGTGCCGTCGCCCCCTAAGGGTGCATCTGAATCAACGTACCACGTTGCACCCGTTACAGTCGAAATTGACAACATCAGCAGAGATAGAACAGCAATAAAGAGTGGTTTAATAGGGGTGGTTTTCATCGTTTTCTCCTTTCCTCACAAAAAGTAAAACCGCATTTTATTTAGCTACTTATACCCTTAAAGGCAATAAATACCTAGTTTCAAAAGCAGTAACCAAACACTCCAGTTAAAGGTAGAATATATTTCCTTGCCATCCAATAGTCAAGGATTATCGGGGATATTTTAACGAGCTTGACCGCGATACCGTGTCGTAGGTTCATTGCGACATTTTAGGCCTTGAAACACATTAACAGTTCTGCCGGAATGGCATGTTTGGGGGTTTTGCGGGTGCTGGAATTGGCAGAAGATAAATAATAATGGGATTTTTTGCGGTTTTTGTTAATCGGGACTTGAAATCATATCTTTATTATTTAATGATACTTATGAATCAATTGGCGAGCATGGCCGGCCCTACGGGGGGTGGTTTGGTACTTAGTTTGCATTATGTCATCGGCGTGGGAGATGCTTTAGCCATCTGCGTGGGCATGGCCCACCCTACATAGCTGGATTCCCACCTTCGCGGGAATGACAAGTTGATAAGAATTGGAATTTTAACCTTTTGTAATAGGAATTTAGGAGAGGCAACATTATGGCAGCAAAAGACTTAGCTTTTAACAGCGACGCCCGCAATGCCCTTTTGAGCGGGGTTGAGAAGCTTGCGGCGGCCGTCAAGAGCACGCTTGGCCCCCGCGGCCGATGTGCGATCATCGACAAGGGTTGGGGCGGACCAACCATCACCAAAGACGGCGTTACCGTAGCCGAAGAGATCGAACTGGTCAATAAGGCAGAAAACATGGGGGCCAAACTGGTCAAGGAAGCGGCCAGCAAGACATCCAAGATCGCCGGCGACGGCACAACCACCGCGACAGTGCTGGCGGAAGCCTTGTACCGCGAGGCGTTCAAGAACCTTGCGGCGGGCGCTGACGCGATGAGCCTGAATCGCGGGATGCAAAAGGCTGTGGCAGTCGCAACCGAACAACTTAAGAAGATGGCCAAACCCATCGACAGCAGCAAGAAGGACGACATCATCAACATCGCCTCCATCAGCGCCAACAACGACATGGAAATCGGCAAGAAGATGGCCGAGGCGTTCATGCGGGTCGGCAAAGACGGCGTGATCACCATCGAAGACGGCAAGAGCCTGGAGACGACGGTCGATTATGTCGAGGGCATGCAGTTTGACCGCGGGTATCTGTCGCCGCATTTCGTGACGGATCAGGACGCGATGACCTGCGAACTGGAAAAACCGTTCGTGCTGGTCTATGAAGACAAAATCAGCAATGTCCAGAAGATCGTTCCGCTGCTGGAAGCGGCCGCCAAAAGCAAACGCCCGCTGCTGATCATCGCCGAAGACATCGAAGGCGAAGCACTCGCGACGCTGGTCGTCAACAAGCTTCGCGGCATTCTGAATGTGGCGGCCGTCAAGGCACCCGGCTACGGCGACCGACGCAAAGCCATGCTCGAAGATATCGCGGTTCTGACCGGTGCTCAGCCGATCTTCAAGGACCTCGGCATCGAGCTGGATAAGGTCACACTGTCGCAACTTGGACAGGCCAAGAAAATCACCATCGACAACGACTGCACCATTATCGTCGAAGGGGCCGGTGCCGTCAAGGACCTGCAGGGACGCATCGGGCAAATCCGCAACGAGATCGATATCACCACCAGCGACTATGACCGTGAAAAACTGCAGGAACGCCTGGCAAAACTGACCGGCGGCGTCGCACAGATCAATGTCGGCGCAGGCAGTGAAGCGGAAATGAAAGAAAAGAAGGCCCGTATCGAAGACGCCCTGCACGCAACGCGTGCGGCTATCGAAGAAGGCATCGTTGCCGGCGGCGGCGTAGCACTGGTTCGCTGCATCGAAGCGGTTAAGAAGCTCAAACTCGAAGGCGACGAAGCGACGGGTGTTGAAATCGTCGTCAATGCCTTACGGGTGCCCTGCTTCTGCATCGCTGACAATGCCGGTGCGGTCGGCAACCTGGTTGTCAACAAAGTCGCACAAGGCAAAGGCGGCTTCGGTTACAACGCCGACAAGGACACCTATGAAGACCTCATCGAAGCCGGCGTCATCGACCCGGTGAAGGTTACGCGTATCGCGCTGCAAAACGCCGCATCTGTTGCGGGTCTGTTGCTGACGACTGACTGTATCGTTACCGAACAGCCGTCCGATGATGCTGGGGGTGGTATGCCCGGCGGCATGCCCGGTGGCATGGGCGGCGGCATGGGTGGCATGGGTGGCATGGGCGGTATGGGCGGTATGGGCGGTATGCCCGGCATGATGTAAGCCGTGTCCAGTTAGCAGTCAACAGTTTAAGATAATAAAACCTTAAAAAAATAAACAGGAGAGACTTATATGAAACTTATACCATTGGAAGACCGCGTTGTTGTTAAACCGCAGGAAGCAGAATCGAAAACCGCAGGCGGCATCGTTCTGCCGGACAGCGCTAAGGAAAAACCGCTTATGGGCAAAGTGATTTCGGTCGGCCCGGGCAAAATGCTGGACAGCGGCAATCGCGGCGCGATGAGCGTGAAGAAAAACGACGTCGTTCTGTATGGCAAGTACGGCGGCAGCGATGTCGAAGTGGATGGTGTCGAGTACAAGATCCTTCGCGAAAGCGAGATCCTGGGCGTCGTCGAAAAGTAGGCCCTTAAGGGCCATAAATGCCGCGAGCAAGGCCCTTAACGGTCGAATCTAGAGAAGCTTGCGCAAAAACAGAATAATGACTACAATTAACTGATAGTCCGGAGGTAATACACAATGGCAAAACAAATGATGTTTCAGGAAACAGCACGAGCCCATCTGAAAGACGGTTTGGGTCAACTGGCCGCGGCGGTCAAGGTCACCATGGGACCGACCGGCAAGAACGTGCTGCTGCATAAAAGCTACGGCTCGCCGAAAGTCACCAAGGACGGCGTGTCGGTCAGCAAAGAAATCGAACTGCCCGAACCGTTCAAGAATATCGGCGCCAAGATGGTCAACCAGGTTGCCAGCAAGACCAGTGATGTTGTCGGCGACGGCACCACCACCGCAACGGTTCTGGCCGAGGCCATCTACAATGAAGGACTCAAGTTCATCACCGCAGGCGTCAATCCCGTGGCGATCCAGCGCGGCATTACGAAAGCCGCCGAAGTGGTAACCGATTTTATCGCCGCTTCCGCCAAGCCCGTCAAGGGACATGACGACATCGCCAAGGTGGGCGCCATCAGTGCCAACAACAACCCCGCTGTCGGTGAGATCCTCGCCGACGCGATGGACAAAGTCGGCAAGGAAGGCGTGATCGAAGTGGAAGAAGGCAAGGGCATGGAAACTGAGCTGCAAGTCGTCGAAGGCATGCAGTTTGACAAAGGCTACCTGTCGCCCTACTTTATGACCGATGTCAACAGCCTGGAAGCAGTATTGGAAGACGCTTACATCCTGCTGCACGAAAAGAAAATCTCCAACCTGCGTGAATTTTTGCCGCTGTTGGAAAAAATTGCTCAGACGGGTTCGCAACTGCTCATCATCGCCGAAGACGTTGAAGGCGAAGCACTGGCGGCACTGGTCATCAACCGCCTGCAGGGTGTGCTTAAGGTGTGTGCGATTAAGGCACCCGGTTTCGGCGACCGGCGCAAGGCCATGATGCAGGACCTGGCAACGCTGACCGGCGGCCAGGTCATCACCGAAGACCTCGGCATCAAGCTGGAAAGCGTGGAGTTGACACAACTCGGCCGCGCCAAGAAAATCATCGTGGGCAAGGAAAACACAACAGTGATTGAAGGCGCCGGCAAGAAAAAAGACATTACGGCCCGCTGCGAGCAGATTCGCAATCAAATTGAAAAGACCACCAGCGACTATGACCGCGAAAAACTGCAGGAACGTCTGGCTAAGATGACCGGCGGTGTGGCCATCATTAAAGCCGGAGCGGCCACTGAAACCGAGATGAAGGAACGTAAGGACCTGCTGGACGACGCACTGCATGCGACCAAGGCCGCGGTAGAAGAAGGCGTCATTGCCGGCGGCGGAACAATCTTTCTCCGTTCGATCCCGGAAGTTGTTAAGGCAAAAGCAAAAGCCAAAGGCGACGAAAAGATCGGCTTTGACATCATGGTCAACGCCCTGAAAGCACCGACCCGTCAGATCGTCGAAAACGGCGGCGGCGAAGGTGACGTCATCGTGGCCGAACTGCTGGAAATGACCGGCAACAAAGGCTACAACGCCAGCACCTGTGAGTATGTTGACATGCTGAAAGCCGGCATCATTGACCCGGCTAAAGTCGCACGGACGGCCCTGCAGAATGCCGCATCGGTCGCCGGTTTGATGCTGACAACGAACGTGGTAATCACTGATCTGAAAGATGACAAAGAAGAAAACGCCGAACTGGGCGCGGTCATCTAAATAAATTGAATTGGTGCCGGGTCCCGCATGTCAGCATGCAGGACCCGGCACATTTTATAAACAACAAATAAGGATCGACATTTAACACCGCCGCTCTGTGGCAATAAAGGATGATTATGGCCAAACGCGACTATTACGAAGTGCTCGGGGTTGACCGAAAGGCTTCCGCTGACGATATCAAGCGTAAGTACCGTCAGTTGGCCATCAAGTATCATCCAGACAAGAACCCTGGCGACAAAACGGCGGAAGAAAAGTTCAAGGAATGTGCCGAGGCGTACGAGGTTCTCAGTGACGAGAGCAAACGCAAACGCTATGATCAGTTTGGTCATGACGGTTTGCGGGGCGCGGGTGTTCACGACTATTCACACATGAATGTCAGCGATATCGGCGACATTTTCGGCGATATTTTTGGTGATATTTTCGGCGGCGGACGCCGGGGTCGTCAAGGCCCCAGTTCCCAGCGGCCGTCTCGCGGCTATGACCTGGAAACAACCGTTCAGTTGACGCTGGAAGAGGTCGCCAAGGGCTGCGAAAAGACGATCGAGTTCACCCGTCAGGACACGTGCACCGAATGCACCGGAACCGGTGTTGCCAAGGGCAAAAAACCAAGCCGCTGCAGCACCTGCGGCGGCAACGGCCAGGTTCAGCGAGCCGGGTTGGGCGGTTTTTTTCAGATGGTTTCGACCTGTCCGCAATGTCACGGTACCGGGCAGGTCATCACCGACCCCTGCAAGAAATGCAAGGGCAAAGGACATGTGCCCAAGAAACGCAAGCTGAGCGTCAAGATTCCCGCCGGCGTACACGAAGGTCAGGGAGTCCGGGTTGGCGGCGAAGGTGAACCCGGCAGACTCGGCGGACCCCGCGGCGATCTGTATTGTTATGTCCGCGTCAAAGCACATCCGTTTATGATGCGGGACGGTTCCAACCTGGTGGTAACGGTGCCGCTAAGTTTTACCCAGATGACACTGGGAGCCATCATCGACGTGCCGACATTGGAGAAAACACAGCAGTTGAAAATCCCCGCCGGCAGTCAGCACGGCAGCGTCATGCGAATACGGGGAGAGGGCCTGCCGGACGTTCGCAGCGGACGCAAAGGCGACCTGCTGGTACAGTTAATGGTTGAAATACCCAAAAAACTTTCGGATGAACAGGAACGGCTCTTGCGGGAGTATGCCAAATCGGAAGAGGTGGATGTGAATTCGGAAAGCAAAAGCTTTTTTGATAAGATCAAAAAACACTTCAATGGAAAATAAAAATTAACAAAGCCCGTAGGGCTTAGATAACAATAGCCGCGGGTGGAGCGAAGCGGAACCCGTGGTTGGATATACAGCAGTTTGACCGACCCTGAAAGGGTCGAATAACCGGTTCAACCCCTACAGGGTTGTAACTATTTTACGTATGGTCACCACGGGTTCGGAGCCTGCGGCCTGCACCCGCGGCTACTATTATTATGACCCCTTTGGGGTCTTGTCTGGATTGAGATCATGAGTGAAAAAGATTTAAAAAAAGCCAATAAGAAGATTGTCGAATTGGAAAAGAAACTCGGCGAGCTTGAAAAACAGCTCGAAACACTGGGCACTGAAAAGCAGGATACGTTTGAACAGCTCCAGCGGATCAGCGCCGATTATGCCAATTTTCAGAAGCGAGCACCCAAACAGATCGCCGATTCAGTCGCGTATGAGAAAAAGGCCATCCTGCGGTCCTTATTGCCGTCGGTGGATAACTTTGAGCACGCCCTTTCGCATGCTTCCACGGCGAGTGGCGAAGAGGCGATGGATAATATCATCAAGGGCATTCAACTGGTCTTTGACCACATGCTGGATGCGCTGAAGTCTCATGGTGTCAAACGTATTGACGCGATGGGCCAGCCATTCGATCCGAATCTGCATGAAGCGATGATGCAGCGGTCTGAGCCGAACAAGGATGACAACACTGTCCTGGAGGTCTATCAGGCCGGCTATATGATGGGTGAGCAGGTGCTGCGGCCGAGCAAGGTCATCGTTAATAAGATCGCAGACGAAAAACCGGTCGAAGAAATGCCTGCAGACGATGCCGAAACAACCGACACCGAGCCGGAGGTCTAAGATGCCCACGTATGACTATAAGTGCGACAACTGTGACCATACGATGGAGGCATTCCAGTCGATCACAGCCAAGCCGCTGAAAAAATGCCCCGAATGCGGCAAGCTGAAACTCAAACGCCTGCTGGGAACCGGCGCGGGGCTGATCTTTAAAGGCAGCGGCTTCTACGAAACCGACTACCGCAGCGACAGTTATAAAAAGGCGGCTGAAAGCGATAAACCAAAAGCCGACAGCCAAAAAACAGACGGCAAGAAAGAGTCAAAAGCAGGAGTCAAAAAGGCGAACACAAAACTAGCAGCCAAAACATCCACAAAGAAAGAGAAAAAAGATTGATTTTGGGGGAGTAAGGATAATTGCTCCTACTGTTCCTCTTTGCGTGACAGATAAATGTACATAAGAAAAACTACCGTACTCAATAAAACTAATTGTATGAAGAAGCCATGGATTGTTTGCACTGGCATATATTGTAGAAGAAATTTGTAATAGTCCAGAGAAAATGTGTGACTACGGTATCGCACAAAATGAAAAAATTTGATGCATATCATCAATATGGACAAGAAGAATGTGAGAAAGTAACCGACCTTCCTACGCTGAATAAGTAAACAGCCTGATACAATTCCCATGACAATGAATATTGAGGATTCGATCCAGTTGATACGTATCTCAGTCAATATTGATGTTTCTAGTTCATCTGCGGTTTTATCTTTAATTGAACTTTGCTGCTTTATCCAATCAGGGGATTGTGTAGCCTCCATTGCGAGGTCTTGTATACTTTCATTTTGTTGAAAAGGGGGAGGAAATAGATATGGTATCTGAGAAAGCCATGTTAGAGCATATATGACACCAACAAATTTTATTATGGAATTTCTATTCATCAATTTCCACCGGTTCCGCTCGAAACAAATCGCAGAATACCAGATTGGGGTGAAAATACGAGAAAAATTATTATTTTGTAAGGTGCAACTAATACACACGGATTTCAAT
This sequence comes from Anaerohalosphaeraceae bacterium, assembly GCA_963675525.2. Taxonomy (GTDB): domain Bacteria; phylum Planctomycetota; class Phycisphaerae; order Sedimentisphaerales; family Anaerohalosphaeraceae; genus 4572-13. Next base: position 33,150 of record CAXXSL010000013.1, read on the forward strand.
TGCTCTTATTTTATCAACTTTGCCAGCTCGCGGAATTTTTCGTGTTTGCTGGTTCGGAGCAATTCGAACAGGCACATTTCCGTTGAGCTCAATGTCACGCCGGCTTTGCCCATGCGATGCAGGGCGATTTGTTTGTTTTCGTTGGTTCGCGAGGACACGGCATCGGCGATGACGTGAACATCCATCCCCTTGTCCATCAGATCCATGGCCGTTTGAAAAACGCAAACATGTGCCTCAATACCGCAAAGAATGGCGGTCTTTGGCTTGATGCGTTCCAGTTCGGCCGCGATCGCTTCATCGCCGCAGCAACTGAAGGAACATTTATCGAACGATGCTTGTTCATTGAGCAACGACCATAAAGGTTGGATGGTCGGGCCCAGCACATCGGGGACCTGCTGGCACCAGAGAATGGGCATATTCAACGCTTGGGCGAGTTTGACCAGAACGACGCAGTTAGATTCGACCTGCTCGGCATTAAACATCAGCTTGTGCAGTTTTTCCTGAATATCAATGATGACCAGACAGGTGTTTTCGGGGGCGAGCATCCGTGTCTCCTGTTTTCTCTATTCTTCCGTGATCCGCTCGACCTGGATCGTCAATTGAACAGTTCGGTCCTGCACGTCATAATTGCCTGCCAGTGTCGGGATCGACGGGGCCGGATAACCGGTTTCATCCAGTTCGGGATCGCCTTCGTTTTTGGCGAATACCGAATCGCCCTTCTGATTGGCTTCCGCGTAACGGGTTGCCAGCCGCCTGTACAACTGGGGACTATCCTCGAACAGCAGCGCTGCGATCTGTTTGGCCTGCGGATCGACAATCTCGGTCATCGCGCCATCCTCGGGGCCGGGGACCTGAAGGGCCACCCCCCGGCATTGAGAACGAACCGCCGCCAGAGAATCCATCAGGCCGGCCACTTTTTTAGGCGGAGCCGTAATATAAAAACGGGTCACATTCACCGTTCGTTCCGGGAATGCCTGAGCCATCAAGCCCTGCTTATCGATCGCCTGTTTCACTGTTGTGTTGACACTGCTGTACTCGTCCGTCTTTAAAACCAATACGCCGTTGAACGGCAACTCGTCGACAAGGCCAACGGAGGCCGTATCGGTGCCGGCCGAGGGATCGCCCTGGGCTGCAAAACCGCCGATGGGTTCATAGTCAACAAGACCGCCGGATGGACGCTTGACGATCTGGAAAACCACCAATGCCAAAAGCCCCAAAGGCAGCAGCACCATCGCCGCCGATGCCATCAGACGACGCGCGAAAAGATGTGTGGTTGCCGCCGATATTTTCGTATTGTCCGCAAAGTTATTGAGGATCATCTTTCGTTCCATCTCGGAACGAATCTCGTCGAGCAGTCCCGCCGGAGCCGTCTCGACCGGTAAGGCATTTAATACCGCGGTTTGACGCTTCAATGCCTTGAAACGATCCAGCAACGCCGCATCATGGACCATCAGCCGCTTCAGTTCGGTTTTTTGCCGTTGGGTCGCCTGACCGTCCAAATAAAGACTGATCAATTCGTCCGCATCAATTTTATGTTCTTCGTTCATGTCAGCACCGTTTCCAATAAATCCCGCAAAGCCATTCGGGCCCGGCTGAGCCGGCTCTTGACTGTCCCAAGCTCAATATCCAGCACCTGAGCGATTTCCTCATAACTCATCTGCTCAATGTCCCGCAGAACCAGAATTGTTCGGTATTCTTCCTGAAGCTGCCCGATCGAGTCGATGACACGCTGCAGGAGTTCTTTCTGCTGGACGATTCTGGCCGGATCATTCTTTTCCGAATCCGCCAGGATCGAGCCCAACCGCTCTCTTTGCTTTTCAAGGTTTTCATTTGTCGCATCGAGCGACACCGGCGAGAGTTTAAAACGTCTACGGCAATGATTCAGCGTCAGGTTGACCGCTACACGAAACAGCCATGTATAAAAGCTGCTTTTGCCGCGAAACGTATGAATGCTCTCTAATACTTTGACAAACGTATCCTGTGTAAGTTCCGCAGCATCATCCCGATTTGTACAAATTTTAAGAATTGTGTTATATATCCTATCCTGATACTTTACAATTAAACAAGACATGGCCTCCGGGTCGCCGTGCTGACACTGGCGAACCAAGGTTTCGTCATCTAAGCTTATATTATCCTTATGTTTATGGAAAATTTCCAACTATCAATCCCCATGTTACAGTGAAGAAAATTCATCTTTGACAATTATTATCGTCTTTAATTATACACATTTAGGGCGGTCCGAAACAAGTACCGATTTTTTTGTTTTTTACGGTCTGAACCGAATTTTTGAAAGGCCATTAAATCGACTGTCCCCCACCATGCATGTCACTTCCAACAGATAGTTCATCTCGGCCGTCGGCAAAAAGCCCAGCGGCAAGTAAAACTCATACGACCGAAGGTAATCTTTCCAGTACCGGCTGTTTTCGGCGGCCCCGGTCAGGTCCATGTCCGGCCAGATAATCAGCCGCTTGCCTCGCGGGTCCGATGACAACGGCTTGTACTCATACAACTCAAAGCGAAAAATACCGGGTTTTTTCAGTTGGGAATCATACGCATCCAGCAGTTCCACAAATGTCTTGATCTCGCTTTTTTCAGGGTCTTCCTGTGAAACGACAAAGTCGGTCAACGCTGAAATGCGGACGCGCTGAATGGTAAACCCCTGCTGAGCCAATGTACCAGATGGTTGAGCGACGGGACCTTCGCAACCGCAGACAAAAAATGCCAGCCATGCAATCAATAGCCCCATGCAATTGAACATCCTTATCAACATGAATAATTGATGCCGCTTACAGATCTTCATCCAAGAGATGCCCGAATCGAATTTTTTTGGTTTGCAGATACTTGCGATTATGCTCTGACGGTACGGCTTTGAGCGGAATTTGTTCGATAACTTTAATGCCGTACACTTCCAGACGCGATACCTTTTTCGGATTATTGGTCAGAATCCGCACATTCGTCAATCCCAGGTCCCGGCAGATTTGTGCCCCGATGCCGTAGTCGCGCTTGTCGGCCATGAATCCCAGTTGCAGATTCGCATCCACCGTATCGAGCCCCTGCTCCTGAAGTTTATAGGCATGGAGTTTATTGGCCAGCCCGATCCCGCGGCCTTCCTGCCGCAAATAGATCAAGGCCCCCTTGCCGGCCTCTTCGATCATTTGCATGGCGGTAATCATCTGGTAGCCGCATTCACACCGCTGCGAATGGAACAAATCGCCGGTCATGCATTCGGAGTGCACGCGAATCAAAACCGGCTCGTCGTGCTGAATCGGCCTGCCATCGGCGTCCAGTTCACCGACGCCGCCCTTGCACAACGCCAGATGCGGTTCGGTGGTGCCGGGGCTTTCATAGCCGATCATCTTAAACTCGCCGTAATCGGTCGGCAGTTTGATGTGCTGAACGCGATGGACGTGCTGCTCCCGCTGAAAACGGTATTCCACCAGCTTGGCAATGGACGTCATTTTCAAATCGAACTTTTCGCAGTACTTTTCCAACTCCGGCACGCGGGCCATTGTTCCGTCGTCATTCATGATCTCGCAGATGACACCCGCCGGCTGTAAGTTGGCCAGTCTCATCAAATCCACAGCGCCTTCGGTTTGCCCGACGCGTACCAGCACGCCGCCATCCCGCTCGCGCAATGGAAAAACATGCCCCGGACGGGCCAGGTCAAATGGTGTGGATTCCGGATCGGCGGCAACACGAATGGTATGGGCGCGATCGGCGGCGCTGATACCGGTGGTGATGCCTTCCCGTGCATCGACGGTGACAGTAAATGCCGTTCCCAGTCGGGCGGTATTGTCGGGGCTTTGGGGGTGCAGATTCAGCCTGTCGCACTGATCGCCGCCCAACGGCACGCAAATCATGCCGCGGCCGTGTGTCGCCATGAAATTAATGATTTCCGGCGTGACCAACTCGGCCGCACAGACAAGGTCGCCTTCGTTCTCGCGGTCTTCATCATCCACCAGAACAATCATTTTGCCCTGTTTTAAATCGTCCAGTATGTCGGGGATCTCGCTTATCATACTCATGTATTTATCATTCCCAATTGTCAGGATTGTTTCTCGGCCTCGCTTTCGAATCGCTCAATATACCGAATTCCCCGCCAAATGTAAACAAAAGTTGCCATTAAAGCCCAAAATCCGGTCGTCCACCATATCAGACGCACTAACAGCGGCCAAAATTTCAGTTGAACAGAAACATCCGGGCCAATCAGGATAGACAGAACCATGCAAATCTGAAAAAAGGTCGAGGCCTTGCCCGCCCAGACGGGCTTGATGTGGACGCTGCCGGTCAGAAAATAGGTCACCGCAAAGCCCAACAGCAGCAGCACATCTTTACCGATAATCAGCACGACTACCGTCAGCGGCAGGCGAAACTCCGCTACCGCTGTTTGCGGCAGTGCCAGAATCACACTGGCACAGGTAATCATGAGCTTATCCGCCAACGGGTCCAAAAATGCGCCCAGCGGTGTGACCTGTTTTTTGACGCGGGCCAGGTAGCCATCGAGTGCGTCACTGGCGGCCATAATGACGAATATTCCCAGTGCGGCCCAGCGCATGAATGAACTGTACGCCGGATTGGCCGCCTTGAGCAGACACATTACAAACGGCAGAATCAACAGGATTCGTAAAATGGTCACCAAATTGGCTAAGGTTAAAAGCATAGAATCAAAAGTTTATGGTTATACTTTTAGGAACTTTTAAAACATACCAATCATGACACCAGATATAATATCTGTTCTTTTCTTCATCCGTCAAGTGACCGTCAGAAACATAAACGAACTGCCGTACTTTTCCCCGTGCTCTAACATACACATCCAACCGCCAAGTCTGACGTTCAGCAATTAAATGATAATCGACTTTAAAATCCTTAATCCCATTGATACAAGATAAATCTACAGAAGGTGAATAATTTCCGGGAGGTTCCTGATTATCTTCAACATATTGTTTTATGGAATAAATCGTTTCTTCTAATTCTAAATTATGAGCAACCATATCTTCAAGCCCAAACCAGCAAAAACGGTCGTACATTTGATAAGCGATAAATGAACCTATACTCACAATAATAAGCAACATAACCAAAAGAATGTATTTGAATATCCGCCATTTTTTCATTAACGCAATTCTCCACAGAAAACTATATACTTCTTCCGCCATCAACACAAATGACTTGCCCGGTGATGTAGGGGTTATCGAGCAGGAATTCGATGGTTCGGGTGATGTCTTTCGGGTCACCGAATCTGCCGGCGGGAATTAGTTTGAGTTGTTTCTGTTCTTCGGAGGGGTCCATTTTGCCGGGCCATGTGACGATGCCGGGGGCAATGGCGTTGACGGTCACGCCGGGGGCCAATTCTTTAGCCAGTGATTTGGTCGCGGCAATCAATCCTCCACGCGATGCGCAATAGGGACTGTATCCGCCCCACGGTTTGACTCCCGCCACATCGACCATGTTGATGATCGCCGCGAAGGGTTCTTCGACATTTTCCCAATCGGCCCCCTGCTGCTTAAGATACGCCGCAAACGCATTACATAATAATAGCGGCGCTGTCAGATTGACCGCTATTAGTTTCAAGACATCGGCCTGTGATAAAGTTCCCAGCGGCTGGCGTGCAAAAATTGAGGCTGAATTGATGAGTACCCGCACGGGGCTAAGATTTTTGGCTTTTTCAAAAATAATGTCGGCCGCATCGGGATCGGCCAAGTCGGCGCTGACCGCAACGGCCCGCCTGCCTGTTTTTTTGATGGCGGCAACCACATTATTGACTTCGTCCCGGCCGGAAAGATAATGGCACACACAGTCGGCGCCTCTTTCGGCAAGGGCCAAGGCGATCCGGGCACCCAACTGTCCGCCAGCGCCGGTGATAATGGCTGTTTTATTCGTTAGCTCCATACATACAAGATACTCTATCACACTAAATATGGCAAGATAGAAACAAAACGGTATCAGGGTAAATCCTAAATCCGAAGCACAAAATTCGAAACAAATCAAAATACTAAAATCCAAATGTCTGAAATAGAACAGTTTTGGACATTTGATAATTTGTGCTTCGAATTTGTTTCGGGTTTCGGATTTAGAATTTTAAGACTTGCAGGGCTTGATTATAGCGTTATAATGCGGTTTTAATGAAACCTTTAAGGATTGATAATGGCTTTGCTGAATGTGAATATTGACCATGTCGCGACGATTCGTCAGGCGCGGAAGACCGATGAGCCGGACCCGGTATGGGCGGCGGTGCAGTGCGAACTGGCGGGCGCCAACGGGATTACGGTGCATCTGCGTCAGGACCGGCGGCATATCAATGACCGGGACGTGATGGTGCTCAAAGAAACCGTGGCCAGCAAGTTCAACCTAGAAATGTGCCTGTCCGAATCCATCGTTAAGATTGCCGAAAAGGTCAGGCCCGACCAGGTCACGCTGGTTCCGGAAAACCGGGCGGAGTTGACCACCGAAGGCGGACTGGACTGTGCGAAATTAAAAAAGCGGCTGGCGGCCATTACCAAACGGATGCACAAAAAAGGCATTCTGGTCAGTACGTTTATTCTGCCGGACGAAAAACAGATTCTGGCAACGGCGGAAGCCGGCTGCGACGCGGTGGAACTGCACACGGGTCAATACGCCAATGCCGTCAAAGACAGTCTCATTGAAAAGCGGCTCAACGAACTGCGGGACGCGCGGGATATTGCCACCGCCGCCGGACTGGTCGTTCACGCCGGACACGGGCTGACCTATCGCAACATTCGCCCTGTCGCCCGGATCGAGGGACTGTGCGAATTCAATATCGGCCACAGTATTATCAGCCGGGCAGTGCTGGTCGGGATCAAAAAAGCGACGATAGAAATGTATCGGCTCATACAAAATCCATAGGAGATTAAAATGTTTAGCGGGACGTTAGTTGCATTAGTTACCCCTTTCTCGGAAGGTCAGGTAGATTTTGAAACACTGACCGAATTGGTGGAGTTTCACCTCGATAGCGGTACGGACGGGCTGGTGCCTGTCGGCACGACCGGCGAATCGCCTACGCTGACCTATGAAGAACACAAACAGGTGATTAAACGCGTCGTCGAGGTTGCCGGCGGAAAAATCCCCGTGGTCGCAGGCACAGGCTCCAACAGTACAGCCGAAGCGATTGAATTGACGGCCTATGCCAAAAAAGTCGGTGTCGATGCTTCACTGCAGGTGGCCCCCTATTACAACAAGCCCACGCAGGAAGGATTCTATGAACATTTCAAGGCGATTGCCGAAGAGGTGGACCTGCCGATGGTGCTGTATAACATCCCCGGCCGGTGCGGCGGGTCGGGCCTGACGCCGGAAACCATTGCCAGGTTAGCGGAACTGGAGAACGTGGTCGGTGTCAAAGAAGCAACCGGACGCTTGGACCAGGCCAGCGAAATCGCCATGCTTTGCGATTTGACGATTTTGTCGGGCGATGATTCGCTGACGCTGCCGCTGGCTTCGGTCGGGGCCAAAGGCGTTATCAGCGTGGTCGCCAATATTGTGCCGGCCGATGTTAAAGCCATGACGGATTTGATTCTGGAAGGTGATTTTGTACAAGCACGCAAATGGCACCGAAAACTGTTCACCCTGTCGAAAAACATGCTGACGCTGGCGACGAATCCGATCCCGATCAAAGCGGCGATGGCAATGCTGAACATGGCCTCTGATGAAATGCGTCTGCCAATGACGAATCTAAACGAACAGCAGGAAGCGGTTTTGCAGAAAGCCCTGAAAGACTACGGTCTGCTGGGGTAACGGGGAAAACTCGAAATCCTAAAGCTCAAAATCCTAAACAACTTTGAATTCTAAAAGGCTCAAAATGTTCAATATTTTGAGCTTTTTCATTTTATTTCTTCTTTAATTTTATCTAACCGAAGTAGATTTATTGTAACATCAGAAGCTTTAATGGCATCATGACAAGAGTTAATTTTTCGATTCCCAAGAAACCATTTTTCTCCTTCTCTCAAAAAACACTTTAACATAGCATAAGCACAAGTATCGATGCTTTCGAATTCTTTGCTATATCTGAAACTGTACTTTCTCTTAGGCACAAGTAAATAAAACCAGTTTTTGATATAATCCGAATCAGGGCCGTTTAGAGCCACACTTTCTTTTTGTGACATTAATTCTCTATTACCAAAATGGAGGCGAAAATATGGCCCGAAAGTAAATTTATGGATATGAATAAATTCTGCTATATCTCCCACCACCCTTACAAAAAAAGTTTTTTTAGTTCTACAAAAACCATAAGGACTCAGGAGTTCACCAAATCGTTCAAGAATATATTCGTTATTTTTCTGTACCCAATCTTCCATTTATTATCAATAATATTTTATCGTGTAAGCAATTAAAAACTGACCTATCCGATAATGATCGGCTCTTCTTCGAGTTCTTTGTGACGGACCCTGTATTCCTGCTGAGCGGCCACATAAGTCTCCATGAGTTTATCGACCATGCGGCTGACGCTGTTGTGCTGGCGCAGGTGCTTTTGGCCATTCATGGCCAGTTGGCGTGTTTCGGCCCTTTGGCCCAGCAGTTTTTTCAGACAGCCGTATATGCTGAGTTCATCCGCTCCATCCCAGAGTGCCGCGGTCTGGCCATCATAGACAAGACCACTTGACTTTTCGGCACAACCGGCCACCGCCAGCCCAACCCCCATCGCCTCCAGCAAACGCCCGTCAAATTGACCGGTGTTCTCCAAATGCAGGTAAATATCCGCACCGGCCAAGATAGCCCGCATGGGGCCCATCGGCGGAACAATTGTGACGACAGAGGTCAACCCCAACTCACGGATTCGCCGACGAATATTTTTTTCTTTCCGTCCTTTTCCCATAATCGCCAGCATCAGTTCAAACCCATCCAGTACCAAGTGGCGAGCGGCCCCCAGCAGCGGTTCAAATACCGCCACATGATCCAGCGAATGAATCGCGATCAGACTGGGAATCCGGCCGGGTACCGAAAAACACCGGCACGAATCCTCCAGGAAAGTCCCGACATGAATCCGTTCAATGCATTCGCTTAATTTTGGAAAGTCCGCACACAACCGGTCAGCGATCGCCTCGGAAGGCGCGATGATCCTGGAAACGTTTCGAATCGATTTGTCCAGCTGCAGCCAGCGCGACCCATGACGATGAAAAGTCAGAACGTAAGGAATTTGAAGCTGCTGCGAAAGCCAATCCGCTAAATGAATCTGTCCGGGATAAAAGGCATGCAGGATGGTGGGTTTAAAACGGCTCAGCCGTTCCAGCAGGATCCGGCGGTTCTGATACCGGAAGATCGGCAGCCGCAGCGCCGGATGCTCAACCCGCTCAACCGCCGGACAGAGCATCGTCTCGGCATTGATACAGGCAGGACAAACCAGAACCGAAGCATGGGCTGTGCCGCTAAGACCAACCAGAATGCGCCGGATATAAGACGCATAAGACTGATAGGTTCCGCGGTCAACAAGAAAAACCGGCCTGATCGTTTCTGGGGTTCCATTGTGTCCGTGCGGCATGGTTTATCTAACCCTCAATAGACTCATGAAAGATTGTTCAGTATCTTCTGGAGTTTTTCCATTTGCCCGGCCTTGATATGGTAGCAATGGTCATCATCGGGAAAAGCCCCCTCTCGAATCTGACCCGCATAATCTTTAAGGGTACCGATCATGAGATCCCCCAAGCCTGCAAAGTTTTTGGAGAATTTCGGTTTGGGACCCGCGTTCAATCCAAGAATGTCCGAGATGATCAGAATCTGCCCGTCACAGTCCGGACCCGACCCGCAACTGATCACCGGAACCGGGCTGGTTTCGGTCACAATTTTTGAGACTTCCCGGGCGGTCCCCTCCAACAGCAGGGAGCTTGCCCCGGCGGCCACCATTTTTTTCGACAGTTCGATCAATTCCAGCGCCAGCTCCGCAGTGGTACCCTCTGCCTTCAGTTTCCCGATCTTGGTGATCCGCTGGGGCCGAATGCCGATATGGGCCATGACCGCCATCCCCGCGTCACTGACTGCCTTGATCACGTCCAGATGAGCGGCCGTCACTTCGATCTTAACGATCTGGGTGCCGGTTTCCTGAAAGAAACGCCCTGCATTTCGCACTGCATCGGCGATACTGGTCTGATACGATAAAAACGGCATATCGGCCACCAGGCACACATTTTCAGCGGCTCTGCGAACCGCCGCGGTGATGGCCACCATGAAATCCATTGTTACCGGCAGCGTTGTATCATAGCCCAGCATGACCTGGGCGGCAGAATCTCCCACCAGAATCATGTCTACATCTGACTGACTAACCAGTTTGGCGGTAGTATAATCGTAGCAACTAACCGCCACAATTTTACGGCCGGCCTGTTTGGCCTCCAGCAGATCCGATATCGTAACTTTATTGTTCATAAGCAGTTTCTCGAAACAAAGATGCGCATAGTATACCGAAGTCTCTAATTTCATTGCAAGGGCTTTTTTTGTGACCGATAATACAAGCCTTTCTGTGTCTAAAATTAATTCTTTATGGAATATCTCCCTTACACCCAAGTTTTTGTATTTTTCTTAAAGAATCTATCTCCGAATTCTCGATATAGAGTGTGGTAAAGATATTATAATAGATTTATATAACAAGCTTTTCATCACCCTCCTCCGAAGCCAGGTTCTATCATGGAATCTGGCTTTTTTAGTTTCTTCATCAAGACAGTCCCTTTTTTCTCCGATATAAATTCGGAACAATAAACCGTTAAATATTGTTATGGGACGCACAATGGGATCAGCCAACACAGAAACGAACATCCTTGACAACACCGACGAGCAAAAACTCATCGCCCAACTGCCGGCAGAATTACAGTCGTTCTGCGCCTCCGGCAAATCCGTGACGGAACTGGCTCACCTGGTTAAAAATATCATCCAGATGGTTTCCGGATCGGTCGAAATTCTCGAATTGGGACTGGAGCGAAAACAATACGACCGAGTCCGGCGAAGCTGGGATATTTTCGAGCCTAATTTTATCCGTCTGAAAAAATTCGTCATGGACCTGATCAAATATACCAAGCAGTACCCCCTCCAGTTGACCAACTGTGATTTTAATGACATCGTCCAAAGAGGGATTCATTCCTGTGAGCATTTACTGAAAAACAAACACGTCAAACTACAGTTGCGGCAGGATAAGACCATTCCGGTCGCGCAATTTGACGCGGATCGCCTTGAAGAAATGGTTGGAAATCTTGTGACCCATGCACTGGATAATCTCAAGGATCAGATGGGTGAAATTGCTATCCAGACTCACTATTTACCGGAAAATCATCAAATTCAACTGATGGTCGGCGACGATGGCCCCCTGCTTTCCAAAGAAAACAGGCAGCAATTAATGGAGCCGTTTGAACGCACCCGGAATATGTGCGGAACAGGCTTTGACATTCCCCTGGCCAAACTATATGTCGAGCAGCACAATGGATACATGGAGATCGACGCCGATAAGAGTCTGGGTAACCACGTCTGCGTCTATCTGCCTGTAAAGTAATCACTCTCAAAATCGGCATCCTTTTTTAGACTTGATTCTTATTGCTGAATGCTTTTTAATCATTCGTAATCAGCGATGTCAAGCGAACCCCAAAAAACCGATTTTTTCGTTCGTCTTTACCGCGCCCTTGGGCCGGTGGCCGGAGGTCTTTTGCTGGATTTTGCAGACCTGGCAACATTCGGTCCAACAGGACTCTTTCTGGGTCCTTTTATCGGGATGGCCATCGCGTTTTGGATCTGTTCGATCTACCGTTTTTCATTCCGGACAAAAGTAATACTCTCATTGCTGGCCGGACTTTATTGCGGGATACCCATGACCGGACTGTTTCCACTGGCAACGCTTATTACCGCAGCCTGTCGTTTTTTTGAATCTCCTCCGGAACCGCCTTCTTCTACAACCGGACAACATCGGAAACAAGTCGATTCAAAAATTATCGAAAACGACGACGACACTGTCTAATTAAGACCGTTCATATCTTGAAGATTTTTGGGACATTCACACGCAATTTTCCGGGAAACCAGGCATGGAAAGGAATATTCTTGACCTCGCGATGAGATTTTGTAGAATTGCCGAGCCGACGTGTTAAGAAATATTTCGTGTTTTTTAACCGTTTAAATGGTAAATGTCTTGCCAGTAACACTGCAATTCGTCAATAACCTGTTTATTTCTTGCACGATGTTAATAACATGGACTAGTTGGTCTAAACTATAGATAAAATGACTATAATTATATGGGCTTAGTCGCAACAATTTCTGACACCAATCAAAACATGAAAGAACAACTTATGATGGGAAGAAACCTCAAAATATCAATAAGCGTGCTATTAATGATCGGGCTAACAAGCTGTAACGCAGCGAAAAAGCAGAACACATCACAACAATGGCAGCAAAATCTCACGAGCGTGATTCCCTACAAGATTCATGAGACGCATGGCATTTCCGTTCAATCCGTCGAAGACCATCACATTCTGCAGGGTAAAGACGGCTTTAAGCTTGTTCTTGTGCCCGAGCAGGACGACGTCTGGAATATGGAATCGGTCAGCGTTCTGGGCCTGATGCTCAAGAACACCGGCCGGACAGAAATGATTCTGGATATGACGCTGTGCAATGATGGGGCGACCGGATGGTCCAATTCGTCGCTTGGCCGTACAGTTGTAAAAACCGGGGAGGAACTTCCCTTGGCTGTGGCGCTTGCTCGGCGAGCCATAAACTGGGAACCCCACCCTGCCTACTTGAGAATGTCCGGTCTGCCAAACGGCCATTTCAGCCATTGGCACACAATCGATCCGGCGAACGTGAAAAATCTTGTCATTACGTGCAATCAAAAAGGTGATCATGCTTTTGAATTGGCACAGATGTTCCCCCTGCAAAAAATGGACGAAACCCGCATGGACGACTTTCCGTTCATTGATAAATACGGACAGTATATTCTTAAGGAATGGCCGGGAAAGGTTCACTCGGACAAGGACTTCAAGAAAAGCATCGCTACCGAGAAAAAGCTGGAAAAAGAACTCGCCAGCCAAGTTGGTTTTAGCCGGTACGGAGGATGGAAAGACGGGCCTAAATTCGAAGCAACGGGCCGTTTCCGTACGATAGAGTATGAAGGAAGGTGGTGGTTTGTCGATCCCGATGGCTATCTGTTCTGGTCTCATGGAGTAACCTGTGTTGGGATTGGCTTTGCGGCTCAAACACCCACTGAAAGAGATCCTCGAGTTTTTCAGGATCTTCCAGCCGAGGATGATAAAGAGTTTGGCCAGTTTCATTCCAAGCGGGATGTCGAGCATTATTACGCGCTTCTGGAAGATGTTCCGCATTATGAATTTACACAGTCCAATCTGTATCGAAAATATGGTAAGGACTGGCGGAGAAAATTTGTTGAGCAGGACATCAAACGCCTGAAGTATTGTCATCTCAATACGATCGGTGCCTGGTCGGACGATGAGATCCTTGCACAGAAACAAATACCTTACACCGCAATGATTCATTATGAATATGCTTTCGCCGCACAAAAACTCCCCGATCCTTTTGACCCTGAGACCCGTGCGGGCTTACGCAAGTCCATTCGTGAATATCCGGTGAACTTAAAAAATGACCCCTGGTGTATCGGGGCCTTTGTGAATAATGAACTGCATTGGAACAATAATGCTTATGGTTTGACGATCGACATCCTAAGCTATGACCAAAGAAACGCAAAGATAAAGAAAGAGACGACAGAGGTTAAAAAGGTTTTCCGGAATTGGCTGAAGGATAAATACACCACCCTAGAGGCATTCAATGAAGCTTGGAAGACACAGTTTTCCGATTGGGATGACTTCCTTAAAGTGACTGATTCATCTGTTTTTAGAAATGCCAATGGAGACGATTGCTCTGAATTAATCACACTTTTCGCTGATGCGTTTTTTAAGATGGTCCGAGAAGAATTAGACAGCTATTCTCCGGGAGTGCTTTATCTGGGGTGTCGTTTCAACAAGGGGCCGACTGAAGTGCACAGGACAGCGGCGAAGTACGTGGATGTGATGAGTACGAATTGGTACTCGTACTCCCCTTACATAGGACGCTACGGGTCTTTCGATAAGCCGGTTCTAATCAGCGAATATCACTTCGTTAATACTTCCGGCAGCAATCTTGGCGGAGGACTCAGAAGCGCTCAGGATGCCGTTCAACAGGGACGCCTGTATAAAGCATATGTTAAAGAGGCAGTGAATCACCCGAAAATCATTGGCGTCCACTGGTTCGAGTGGCGCGACCAAAATGTGGGAGGCCGTTATGACGGCGAAAACTATGATGTAGGTTTCTTTGATGTAGCCGATATGCCCAATGAGGAGCTAATCCGGGCCGCGGCAGAAAGCGGACGCAACCTTTACGATTGCATCAAATAACCAAGGAGGCACTATGAGTGAAAAGAATGAAACGCCGCAAGAGAACAAGGATACTTCGAGCGGGAAACTGAGCTTCAAGGAAAAGTTTTCGGTGGGCACCGGCGGTCTGACCGTTTCTCTCGGCAACCAGAGTGTCCGTACAACCGGTCAGGGCGTGCTCAATATGATTTTGGGAATCCCCTCCCAGTGGGTGGGTATTGTACTGGCCATTCCGCTGTTGTGGGATGCGATTACCGACCCGATCATGGGCAACTTCTCCGACAACTTTCGGTCAAGATTTGGCCGCCGTCGCCCTTTTATCCTGATAGGGGCGATCCTGATGGGCATTACTTTTGCCAGCATCTGGATGATTCCTCTTGAGTGGAGCGATGCGGGCCAGTTGACTTGGTTCCTCGTCACCAGCCTGCTTTTCTATACAGCCTACACCATCTTTTCGGTGCCGTACATCGGCCTGACCTATGAAATGACGCCGGATTATGATGAACGCACCTCCGTGCAGGGCTATGTGACTTTCTGGAACCGCCTTGGGGAAATGACCTATATGGGGCTGATTCCGCTTTCCGCCATCTTCATCTCCTGGAAGTATGGTTATACAGACACCCGCAATCTGACAACACCGGAACAAATGGAGGGCATCCGAATTGCCGCGGCCGTCTACGGCGGGTTAGGCATGACGCTGTTTGGTCTTCTCCCGGCCTTCTTTGCCAGGGAGCGCAACTATGAGCTCAATATCAAGGAGCACCATGGCGCACGGGATTCGTTCTGGAAATCGGCGAAGCTGGCCCTGCAGAACCCGGCCTTTGTTATCCTGTGTACGCTGGCCGTGTTCACCATTGTGGCCGGCATGTTTGCCAGTAACATGGATTGGTATCTGCTCATCTACTATCTGTCGAATGGCGACGTTGCGCTTGGAACCCAATGGAAACTGATTGTCACCGTCGGCTATGCCACGGTCGGCATACTCGGCATTCCGCTCATTGTCTGGATTACCGGGAAAATGACCAAGATCCACGGGTTCATGTTTATCTATGGTATGATGATCCTGAATGCAATCATACGCTGGTTCGTCTATCAGCCCGGCCGTTTCGACACCGTCCTTACCTGGAAAAACTTTCCTGAAATCGGAATGTCCCTTGCCGCCATTGTCAAATCCCTTATCTGGCTGGATCCGCTAACCGGCGGATTGTTCTGGATCGGTGTGGGTGTGTTGGGACAGTCGTTGATCGCCGATGTATGCGACGATGACGAACTCAAGAACGGCCACCGACGCGAAGGGATGTTTGGAGCGATCTATGGTTGGTCAATGAAGGCATCCTTTGCCGTCAGCTTTGTACTAATCGGCTTCTTCCTGAAATGGATCGGATTCGATCCCGGTACCGAATCGCAAACTCCGGGAACCTATCTGAGCATGCGTCTGGCCATGTGCATCGGCGCCGCCGGCCCGGCTCTGCTTTGTTTTGTTCTTCTGGGCTTCTATCCACTCACCAAGGTAAAAACCGAGGAAAACCGCAAGAAACTCGAGGAAACACGCGGGGAGAATCTTGACATCGCGACGGGATATTAAGATGAAAAAGTTTGTACTCCCAAAAATCTATTTCGGTGGCGATTACACGCCCGAGCACTTCCCCAAAGAGGTCATGGAAGAAGACATGCGGCTGATGAAAAAAGCCGGCGTCAACATTGCCACCATTAACGTCTTTACCTGGGCTCAACTGCAGCCAAATGAAGATACGTGGACTTTTGAGTGGCTTGATGAGGTTATGGACACCCTGACAAAAAACGGTATTTCCGCCGACCTCGGAACCGCCACCGCCTCAACGCCGGCGTGGATGGCTAAAAAATACCCGGAAATTTTACCCATTGACGAAAAGGGCCTGCCCTTCCATCATGGGTCACGTCAGACATTCAACCCCAACAGTCCGGTGTATAGAATGCTAAGCAAACAGTTGGTTCGCAAGATCGCCGAACGTTATAAAAATCATCCCGCGTTATGCATGTGGCACGTTAATAACGAATTATCACAACTGCTTAACTATGATTACAGCGATATTACAAAAGAGAAATTTCAAAACTGGTGCAAAGAAAAATACGGTCGGTGCGAAAATCTGAATAAAAAGCTGGGTTTGCATTTCTGGGCCAACAATGTTTACGAGTGGGATGAATTAATGCCTCCCATGAGAACATGCCACCAGGTCAGCACCAGCCTATTACTCGAATGGAAACGTTTTACGAATGAATGCTACATGGAAGTTGCCCAATATGAAATCGACATCCTGCGTGAAATCACGCCTGATATACCGATCACTACAAACTTCCTTTACGAGTTTAAAACACTGGACTACTTTGCCTGGGCGGATATGATTGACTTCATATCCGTCAGCTCCTTCCCGGACCCCAAAACCAACAATCCTCCGGGCGAAGCGGCACTGAGCCACTCCATCATGCGCGGCCTGAAAGATCAACCCTTCGTTCTGCTTGAGCAGGCCCCCAGCCAGGTGAACTGGCGGCTGGCCAATGTGAATAAAAAGCCCGGCGTGATGCGGCTTTGGAGCCACCAGGGCATGGCCCATGGTTCGGACAGTTTCCTGTTCTTCCAGTGGCGAGCGTCTGTGCACGGCTCTGAAAAGTTCCACTCCGCCATGGTGCCGCACATCGGCGAAAACTCCCGCGTCTTCAGAGAAATGACCGAATTGGGAAATGAACTGCCCAACCTCAAAGAGATCGTCGGCAGTGACGTGCAGGCTGATGTCGCAATCGTATTAGACTACAACAACTGGTGGACGGTGGAATTTACGCCCGGTCCCACAGCACTGCTGAAGTACCTGGAAAACCTGCAGGCTTACTACTATCCATTGCACGAGCAGAATATTACGGCAGACATCGTCCCGTATGACAGAGACCTGAGTAAATACAAAGTCGTCATCGCCCCGCTTCTGTACATGGTGAAGCCGGGCTTTAAAGAATCGGTTGAGAAATTTGTGTCCGAAGGCGGCACATTCATTACCACTTTCTTCAGTGGTGTCGTCAACGAGTACGACGAAGTGTTCCAAGGGGGGTATCCGGGACCACTCAGTGATGTCATGGGTCTGAAGGTCGAGGAATTCGAAGCCATGAAACCCTACATTAACAACAGCCTCGTGATGAACGGCACCCTGCCTAACGTTTCAGGCCAGTTCCAGTCAAAACTCTGGTGCGATATCCTGCAACTGGGCACGGCACAGTCTCTTGCGGAATACGGAGATGATTTCTTCAAAGGCACCTCTGCCCTGACGGTTAATAAGTTTGGAAAAGGCAAAGCTTATTACGTTGCCACCCTGCCCGATAATGGATTCATGCGGCAATTCCTCCGGCAGGTTTGTGCCGACCAGGGAATAAAACCTGTGCTTGAAGCACCGGAAAGAGTCGAGGCCGTAATTCGTTCCAACGAAAATAACAAATACCTCTTCGTCATGAATCACAACTATGAGCCCGTAGAAGTGACACTGCCTGAGGGCAACCATTTCAATCTGCTGACACAGCAGAAAATGGAAGGCACGATCAAAATTGATGCGGTACAATCGCTTATTTTAAGAAAAGGATAAATAGGGAACTGAATATGGATAAAAAAATACACGCAAAACGAGGCGGTTTCACCCTTCCTGCACAGGCCGGAATGGATGATGTCGTTCTCGATCTGGCAAAACGCTGGGGCGCGGACGCCTTCCGTGACTCGGACGGGACCGTCCTTTCCGATTCGATCACTGAACTGGGCTGGGACATCTACTCAACCCTCTGCCTGATTCGCGCGGACCAGGAATGGAACAAGGCCCATCCTGAAGACAACCAGCAGAAGTACCTCTACTCCACACCGCAAACGGCACGCGAGTCAACCATGAAAATTGACATCCTTGCACGTTATTCAAACGAACAGTTTAAAATCGATGAAGTGAATGACTGCAAAAAATACTGGGAAGTCGTCAACCGGACCACCGGTCAGGTCGTTCCCGCGTCTGACTGGGACTATGCCGACGGTATCGTCACGGTCAAGAACTGCACCCAATGGAATGTTTACGTCGTTAATTTTCTGGTTTACCAGATATGGGAAACCACCTCGATGTACAACCACCTTACGAATAACTGGGACAAGCCGCATCAGTCCGGCATCGACCCCCGAAAGCCCGAGACACGCAAGCACATGGCCAAGTTCCTCGACAAGTGGCTCCAAACCCATCCGAACACAGATTGGGTACGTTTTACGTCCATGGCCTATCAGTTTCCGATCATCACCAACCCAAAGCACCAAACGCTCTATCAGGATTGGTACGGCTACCTTGACTGCATGTCCGCACAGGCACTTGACGAATTCGAAGCTAAGAAAGGTTACCGTCTCCGTCCCAATGACATCGTTGACAATGGTTACTTCAACTCTTCCAGCCGCGTGCCGACCAAGGCCTACCTCGACTGGATCGAATTCGTGCATGAGTTCCTGGTCGCGTTTTCCGGAGATTGCGTCAAACAGGTTCACGATGCCGGCAAGAAAGCGATCCTCTTTTACTGCGACCACTGGATCGGCACCGAGCCCTATAAGCCGAAATTCCAGGACATCGGTTTCGACGGGATCGTCGGCCCCTGCATCAACGGCCGTGAAGTTCGCCGTATTGCCGACATTCCGGGCGATCTGATCAAGGAACTACGTCTGTATCCTTACTTTTTCCCCGTGAACCTCATGAGCGAACCGTCCTTCAAGGAAGGCGGCGATCCTGTCGGCGAGTGCAAACGCTACTGGATGTGGATTCGCCGTGCCATGCTCCGCAAGCTCGTTCACCGAATCGGTTACGGCGGCTATCTTGATCTGGCGGTTAAATTCCCCGACTTCATCGACTACGTCGAGCATCAGACAAAGGAGTACTTCAAGATTACTGAAAACACGCACTTTACGCCGGTTGAGAACGCACCGTTCAAAGTGGCGATCCTTAACGCCTGGGGGAAAGCGCGTTCCTGGGGCTTCGATCAGTCCTGGCCTCTCGGCGGGATCACCGAATCTCTGTCCGGCCAGCCTTTTGACCTGGAGTGGATATCTTTCGATGACATCAAGAAAAACGGAATTCCTAAAGATGTGGGTGTCGTTATCAACCTCGGCGTTGCCGGCACTTCATGGAGCGGCGGCCATCACTGGAAAGATCCCCAGGTTGTTGCCATCATCCGTCAATGGGTTGACGCCGGCGGCGGTTTTCTCGGTATCATCGACCCGACCGCTTGTGAAAACGGCGGTGCCTACTACCAGTTGTGGGATATCCTCGGCGTTCAGAAAGAAATCGGCCTCTCCGGCGACTGCAAGAAAGTGATATCCACGAACATCACGAAGGGCCATTTTCTCGCCGCTGACTTAGCCGGTACGAATCCCAGTCTCGGAAAGCATGTTCAAACGATCTATCCCTGCATCGAATGCACACAGATCATCGCCAAAGATGACGAGGGAAGCGTCACGATCGCCGCCAATGACTTCGGCACAGGCCGCGGTGTTTACCTCGCAGGTTTCCAGCTTGGCGCCGAGCAAAACCGTCTCCTGCAGCGAGCTATTTGGTACGCAGCAGGCAGAGAAAACGAAATGGCGAAAAAATGGTTCTCGACCAACATTGAAACCGAGATCGCCGGCTATCCCAAAACCCGTAAATATATTGTGATCAACAACTCGTATGAGCCGCAAACCACGACGATTACCGATCAGAACGGCAACGAAAGAAAAGTCTCGCTCGAGGCCAACGCATCTAAATGGTTCGATTTCGATGGAAATGAGATTTAAGGAATAGAATGACGAAAATTTGAGCTTAAAACCGGCTCTTATTTCACTGTATATTTAGATTTTGGAAACAACCTATAAAATGAAAGAGACGTTATGCGAAAAATATTTTTTTGTATTGGACTAATCATGGCAAGTATTAACATTGTAAATGCTGAAACCCCGGATTGGGAAAACCAAGCAGTATTCAGGATCAATAAAGAACCGGCTCATTGTACTATCATGCCCTGTGAAAATACGGGGAAGGCCGCCAAGGGGAAATGGGAGGACTCTAAGTATTATCAAGTCCTCAACGGCGATTGGAAGTTTAATTGGGTAGGACATCCTGACAAGCGTCCCGTAGATTTCTATAAGCCTGAATACGATGTCAGCTCATGGGATACGATATCTGTACCGGGTAACTGGCAGATGCAGGGCTACGGAGTACCCATCTATTCGACAGGCGGCTATACGTTTAAAATAGCCCCGCCCCGCGTCATGGACGAACCTCACAAAGAGTATACCAATTACAAAGACAGGAATCCCGTCGGAAGTTATCGCCGGAGCTTTACTGTCAGCAGGAATTGGAGCGGCAAGGACGTTTTTGTCGTTTTTAACGGTGTTGACAGCGCGTTTTATCTGTGGGTTAACGGGCAGAAGGTCGGTTACAGTCAGGACAGCCGCACCCCGGCAGAATTCAATATTACCAGCTACCTTAAAGACGGCGAGAACATCATCGCCGTTGAGGTCTATCGCTCTAGTGACGGATCGTATCTGGAAGACCAGGACATGTGGCGGCTTAGCGGTATCTTCCGGGACGTGTATATGGTTTGCCGACCCAAGGTCTACATCAGGGACTATTTTGCTCGGGCGTCGCTGACGGATGATTTCAAAGATGGAACTCTCGAAGTTGATATTGAACTTAAGAATAATTCAGAGAAAGGCCAGCAACCACCGCATATTGAGATGCAATTATTGGACAGTCGCGGCAAGGATGTATTTACGCCACAAGTTTTACAGATAGATAACATGATCGCTTCCGGTGAAGTCACAAAGGGGATTATAAAAGCCCCGGCCATTAAAGACGTTCGCAAATGGACCGCTGAAACACCCAATTTATATAAACTTGTACTAACGGCTAAAAACGAAAAAGGCCGGATTTCAGAAAGCGTGGCCTGTAATATCGGCTTCCGTAAGATCGAATTCATCGATGGAACACTGCGTGTTAACGGCAAATACATTTACATCAAAGGGGTTAATCGCCACGAGCACGATCCCGAGACCGGCCATTATATCACCCGTGAATCGATGATCAAAGATATTACGATGATGAAACAGAATAATATCAATACGGTTCGCAACAGTCACTACCCGAATGCCCCGATATGGTATGACCTGTGTGATGAGTATGGCCTGTACATGATTGATGAAGCCAATATCGAATCGCACGGCATGATGGATTATAATGACAGATTCAAAGGGCTCGGTAACGATCCAGCCTGGAAAGCGGCACACTTAGACCGCACCATAAATATGCTTGAAAGTACTAAAAACCATCCCTCTATCATCATCTGGTCCCTCGGCAACGAAGCCGCAGACGGTGCGAACTTTGAAGCCACCAGTGACTGGATACACCAAAGGGACCCCTCCCGGCCCGTTGAATACGAAGCCTGCGGCACACGCCCCCTGACCGATATTTACTGCCCGATGTACCCGCTCATACCGTGGATTGTCAAATATGCGACCGCCGAAGATACTTACCGGCCGTTAATCATGTGTGAATATGCACATGCGATGGGTAACAGCGTGGGCAATTTACAGGATTACTGGGATGTCATTGAAGACCATAAATACCTGCAAGGCGGCAGCATCTGGGACTGGGTCGATCAGGGATTGAGAAAGGTTGACGAAGCCACAGGAAAAGAGTTTTGGGCATACGGCGGCGATTTTAATGATGTTCCGAACAAACAGAATTTCTGCTGCAACGGACTTCTTCAGCCGGACCGCAAACCCAATCCGCATCTGGCGGAAGTTAAAAAGGTTTACCAGAACATTAAAGTACATCCCGTGGACCTGGAGAAAAGCTTATTCGAAGTTCAGAATAAGTACGTATTCAAAGACATTAAAGGCTTTGTCAATCTTAACTGGGAAATCACCAAAAACGGCAAAGTAACCAAGAGAGGAAAGATCAAGAAATTGTCCGTTCCTCCGTTAACATCCAAACAGATCACGCTGAAATACGATGCCTCGAAAATTGATCGTCAGGCGGATTATCTCATCAAGGTATACTTTACATTAGCAAATGACACCGCATGGGCAAAACGAGGGCACTTGGTTGCATGGGATCAATATGTCATAAACGAATCATTTGCATCAAAACCGGCCGCGTCAAAAACGTCTGATGCATTGAACATCACCACGTCGGATGATCAGGTCGAAATTGCCGGCAAAAAATTCTCCGTAGCTTTCAGCAAAAGCAAAGGGGCTTTGGTATCATTCAAGATCAAGGGCAAAGAAATGCTCGTCTCTCCGCTGGTTCCAAACTTCTGGAGACCTCCCACCGATAACGATAGCGGCCCTAACGAAGGCGGCAGTAAAATGCCGCAACGGTTAGGCATCTGGAAGGATGCTGTTGTCAATGGAAACGTTGCTTCTTTCGGCGTCGAGCAGACAGAGGAAAATGTCGTGAAGGTCTGTATTAGCCTGGCGTTGGCGGCTAAAGACAGCCTGTTTATAAGTGACTATACAATTTTCAGCGATGGCCGCATAGTGGTTGAAAACAAATTAAAACCATCCGAGGATATGCCCGGCATTCCAAGAGTCGGGATGCAGATGGCAGTTGTTGATTCGATTGATAAGATGCAGTGGTATGGACGGGGTCCGTGGGAAAGTTACTGGGACCGTAAAACAGGGTCTGCAATCGGCATCTATCGCGAAAAGATATCCGAACCTGAGCATGAATACATTGTCCCGCAGGAAACAGGCAACAAAACCGATGTCCGCTGGGCTCAATTCACCGATGGCCGGGGCAATGGTTTCAAGGTCGAAGGGATCGGGCCGCTAAGCGTCAGTGCGTGGCCCTGCTCAATGGATGACATCATAAAGGCTAAGCATCCCTATGAGATCCCTGAGAGAGATTTTAACACGATCAATATTGATTATAAGCAAATGGGTGTTGGCGGTGATAACAGTTGGGGATATGAGACCCACGAAGAATACACACTTCCGGCAAAGGAATATGAATACAAATTTATCATAGAACCGATCAACTAAATCGCTAAAAATTCTTTTTGAGAAGTCTTAGATATCAACCATAAAAAAGGTTTGGGCTAAAAACCCAAACCTTTTTCTATTTTAAAAGAAACCCAAAGCACCAGGAAACGTTCCGCTTTTTGGATCGTTAGTCAGGAGGGAGCAGGACTCTTATAATGCCTTTTCTAAAACATCCGTGATTTGAAGGTCCAGCGGTTCTACCTTCGACCCAAAATAACCGATCGTTTTTCCGTTCCTGTCGATCAGAAATTTATTGAAGTTCCAGGTAATGGACTTGCCAAATTCTCCGTTTTCTTCAGGGCTGGTCAGATACTGATAGAGGGGGTGAATATCCTTTCCCTTAACGGAGATCTTTGAAAACATGGGAAAAGTAACATTGAACTTCGTTGAGCAGAAAGTCTTGATTTGAGAATCAGTGCCCGGTTCCTGCCCCATAAAGTTATTCGCAGGAAATCCCAGAACGACAAAGCCCTGATCTTTATACTTTTCATAGAGTTTCTGTAAGTCTGCATATTGGTTGGTAAAACCGCATTTGCTGGCCGTGTTGACAACAAAGACCACTTTCCCCTGATACTGTGACAAGGAAACAGGATTTCCATCAATATCCGTCATTGTAAATGAATAGAATTTGCTTTGTATATCAGTCATATTCATAGAGTATAATGATTTTCGGGCCGTAATAAACAGTGTTTTTTTCTCTTTTCCTCCAAAACAGACATTTGATGGGATTTCCGGAACCTGAATTGTTAGAATCAGCTTGCCCGTGGGGTCGTAAACCGTAACGGCCCGGGCTGTCAGATAAAGATTTCCACTCTCATCCAGCGTCATCCCGTCGGAACCCTGCTCAGCAAAAATCTTTTTGTCTGACACTGTTCCATCGGGGTTGACCTTATAGACATACGTCTTATTGGCTCCATGGTCAGCAACATACAGTGATTTTCCATCCGGCGTGCCGATCGCTCCATTGGGTCTGACCATATCGTGAATAACGCGAATCACTTTTTTTTGGTCAGGAGAAAGATAATAGACATGCTCACCGTTCTGTGGAAGGTTTTCTCTATACCCATATCTGGGATCCGTGAAATAAATCCCTCCTTGCGGGTCGATCCACAGGTCATTCGGGCTGTTAAAGGCTTTCCCTTCATAACTGTCAGCTAACACCGTTTTACTCCCCTGCGGGTCGATAGACACTATTTTTCCTGTCCCTCCTGCACAAACAATGAGATTCCCATCCTTATCAAAGAACAGTCCATTAGCACCTTCCGAGTTTTCCATAAAGGTCGATAGTGTGCCGTTAATAGACCATTTATGAATACGATTATTGGGAATATCGGAGAAATAGACATTCCCTTTCTTGTCGGCTGCCGGACCTTCTGTGAACTGAAAACCATCTGCAAGTTTTTGCACATTGGATTCAAAAAGAATCTTTTGATTGTCAGATCGCCCCTGACCATTAATCCCTGAAACAAGAAGTGTGATGAGGATAACAACAATGCCGATTTGATTAATCTTCATCATAAGCCCTTTCAAGAATGGGGGTGTTCCGTTCTCATTCAGATATCTGCCTTCGCCTGCTTTTCAAAAATCGGATTCAATGTTGAGGCAAGAATCTTTAACTTTTCGAGTTGCTGCTGAGTCATTGGTTTGATATCAGCAAGCAGATCTAGTGCCATATTAAAGAGCCGCTCATCTCCCGGCGGCAGTGCTGCTGTAACAGGCTGACTCAATGTAAAAGACATCGCCAGCTTTGCATCCTCACGGTCTGTGATGGGCTGATACCAGCATTTTGGATATTGTTTTCGTACTGGGTCATCCTCAGGAGCACGTTGGCGAGCTAACATTTTCAGGGCGAGAATCGCCATCTGCTTTTTTTGAGCTTTTTGCATCACTTCCGGACTGAAATTCCCTTTCAGATAACCGGCAAAATTGACAGGAAATAGTACCGAATCAAAATCATATCGTTTCATGGCCTCCATGGCCGCCGCACACGAGTGGGCAGAGAAACCCAAATAACGAATCCGTCCTTGTTTTTTTTCTTCCAGCAACAATTTCATCACCCCGTCGTCGGCAAAAGCCCGCTCCACATCTTCTTCGACATCGGTAATGGCATGGAGTTGGTAGAGATCGAAATGATCCGTTTTCATGTGCTTTAATGACACTTCAAATTCCTGCCTGGCAGCCGTGTAGTCTCTTTGAGTTGTTTTACAGGCCAAGAAGACATTCTTGCGATACGGTTTCAAGGCGGGCCCCAGTTTTGTTTCGGCTTCAGTCTCACCATAGCTGGGGGCGACGTCAAAGTAGTTAATCCCCCTTTCATAGGCCCGGGCAACGATACGATTCGCCTTGTCCTGCTCATGGCCCATGGCGATAATGCCCCCAAATCCGATCACAGAAAGCATGATATCGGTTTTTCCATATCTGCGTTTTGGAATGAATCCCGGCTTGTGTTCTGAGTTTTTTTGTGATTTCATGATTTCCCCAAAAGATTGAGCCGGTTTAGATTCAAGAAGAAGCATTGAATCAGAGTGTCCATTCGGAACACTTTATACAATGGGGATTATATCGCCTTACCCCCTGATGTCAACTGCAATCTCGCACCTGCCGGTCGACATCAAAGCGGTAAGTATACAGGTGCCTGTAAAAAAGGTAAAACAATGGACATTCAACCATTTTTTGGTATGATACTGTCACGCTATTTTTTTCATCTATATAAATTTAACAGCAGAAAGGTCTAATAAAATGACTCAAATTTCATATGTGAAAATATCCCGTTTTTTTTGTGCTCTGATGTTAATCTCCTGTCCTTTGGTGTATGCCGGATCAGTGCAGGTTGTACCAACACCGAATCCACCGGGACAGCCGCAACCGGTGTTCGGAATCGAGGGCCGCAATTTTGTTTTTGACAGCAAACCGTCAGTCATTATCTCCGGGTCGGTTCATTATCCGCGTATTCCGCAGGCCTACTGGCGTGACCGCCTGAAAAAAGCACGTGCGATGGGCCTCAATACGATCAGCACCTATGTCTTCTGGAATGCGCATGAAAAAACGCCAGGCGAATTCGATTTTACCGGTAATTTGGATATCGCCGAATTCTGTAAGGTTGCACAGGAAGAAGGACTATGGGTAATCGTGCGGCCCAGTCCGTATGTGTGTTCGGAATGGGATTTTGGGGGGTTGCCGGCATGGCTTTTGAAAGACCCGGACATGGAAGTGCGTACCAGCAATCCGAAGTTCCTGGAAGCGACGGGACGCTATCTGAAAGAGGTCGGCAAGCAACTTGCGCCGCTGCAGGCCTCCAAAGGCGGACCGATTATTATGGTGCAGGTCGAAAATGAGTATGCCGTTTTCGGAAATGACCGCAAATACTACGAAACGATCAAGAACCAAACAGCAGAGGCATTTCCTGACGTGGTGCTGATCCACTGTGATTGGCCGCGGGATGACACGATCAAAGGCGGACATCTGGACGGTGTACTACCGACAATGAATTTCGGCGACAATCCGCAATGGGCGTTTGAACAGTTTGACCGTTTCTATCCGGACTTGCCGCGGATGTCCGGCGAGTTCTGGACGGGCTGGTTTGACCACTGGGGCGCACAGCACCACACGACCAGTGGCAAAGAAAAAGCCCGGCTGGTTGATTGGATGCTGGAAAACGCCATCTCGTTCAATCTATACATGTTCATTGGCGGCACAAATTTCGGTTTTACGTCCGGGGCAAACTGGTCGGGTAAATATAGCTGTGATACGACCAGCTACGATTACTCAGCAAATCTTCACGAGGCCGGTAATCCGGCTGAAAAGTTTGTTGATTTTCGGGATGCGATATTGAAACACCTGCCGGAAGGGACGAAACTGCCCGATCTGCCGAAGCCTATAGGACGCATTGAAATCCCGGAAATCAAAATGGCGCAGATGGCGTCGTTTATGCAGTTGCAGGGAAAAGCCTATACCGCGAATACCCCGACGTATATGGAAGCACTGGATCAGACACAAGGACTGATGCTGTACCGGGCGCATGTCAAGGGGCCAAAGATCGGCAGGTTGGAATTCACAACGGTCAAAGACCGGGCGATCGTGATGCTTGACGGCAAACGCGTCGGGACACTAGACCGGCGAAATGATAACGAGCGGGCCATGAAGATCGAAATCGGTGAAGGCAATGTGGTTCTGGATGTCCTGGTCGAGAATATGGGGCATCTGAACTTTTCCCGCAACCTGATCACGGACCGCAAGGGTATTCCGGGCGAGGTGAAACTCAATGGCGAGGTGTTGAGTGACTGGAAGATGTATTCATTCCCGTTGGATGATTTGAGCGGACTGACATTCGAGGCGGTTGAAACACCGAAGGACCAGATGCCGTACTTTTATAAGGCGATGTTTAACCTCGAAAAAATCGGCGATACGTTCCTCGATATGCGAAGCTGGGGCAAGGGCATGGTTTGGGTAAACGGTTACAATCTCGGTCGGTACTGGGAGATCGGGCCGCAGCAGACGCTTTACATGCCGGGCTGCTGGCTGAAAGAAGGGACCAATGAGATCATTGTGCTTGATATCGAACCGCGCGAACATTATACGGTCAAGGGTCTGACCGAGCCGGTTTATGAACTTAAAACCTCAGTCAATTTGAAATACTATCGCAAACCGGGCCAGACCATTAAGCTTGACGCAAAAGATATTGTCTCCGAAGGTTCGTTCCATCCGGGAGCTACCGAGCAAAAGGTTGATTTCGGCAAGACCATCCCGACGCGATATATTTGCATTGAGACATTAAATTCTCAGAATAACGATCAATACGCGTCAATTGCTGAAATTCATATGCTGGATGCCAAGGGGCAAAAGATCGACCGGAATCCATGGAAGGTGGTTTATGCCGACAGCGAAGAACTGGTCGGTCAGTCCGGGGGTGCAGATAACGTGATCGACGAACAGCCGGTGACGATCTGGCATACGCAGTGGGAAGGCGGCAGCACACCACCCCATCCGCATCAATTGGTGCTGGATATGGGCAAGGTTCAGGATGTTTCGGCGATGCTGTATCTGCCGCGGGCCGATAGCCGCAACGGACGGATCAAGGATTATCGTATTTACGCCCGAAAAACGTCATTTGATGGACTTGACGACAAGTAATCAGCAGTCCGGCGCGGAGTGGGGAAAGCCGTTGGGTCGCACACCCGCATCGTCAATAAACGCTGCGGCCGGATAAGTCTTGTTATTGGGAAGTTCGTCTTTGTCTTGTAATAAATGCAAAAAAAGACAGTTTTAAGAAAGTTTTCTGTTAAACATTGCCGATTATTTAGTATTACAGTAGAAAAAACAGGATGTTAAATTAACACAAGAGAAAGGGAATGAAATATGAAAAATGTTGGTTTGCTCGGAATATTGGCGGTATTTGTACTTTTGGCAGGATGTCAGGATACTCAACTAATGAATTGTCAACAGGAAAATCAAGTCTTGCAGACGCAATTGGATCAGGCCAATACCACTGTCGCCAAAAAAGACAAGATGATCGAAGACCTTAAAGGAGAGATTCAAGCTGTCAATCAAAAAGCCTTTGAGAGCATTCGGACGATACTGGAGAAACAGAATACCAAGGATGTAGAGCTTAAAAACAAGCTCAAGGAAAAGGAAGCCCTGGTTAAAGAGCTTCAGCAAAAACTCGAAGCGATGTAGGCCCCAGCAACAACAGACTGATATGGAAGCGGGCAAAATGTAAAGAATACAGTCAATCGTAAGATTTCTAACGGCGAATTTCTTCGGGATTTCGCCGTTTTTTATTACGATTGGGTGGAAGATTATTGAACGGGTGTATCTACCCATTCAATTATTATCAACCCATCAATAGTAACGTCTAACAATCACATCTATTCCAAGCCAATGACGTTGGCATTATTTTGCAGAATAAACGGCGGGCCTTCCTCTACATCAATCGTGACATTCTTTAATGTGACTTCAGCATTGCGAATCGTCAGTCCCTTCGGTGCGGTGATGTGGACATTCTCCAGGACCACGCCGGTCACAGGCGCCCCCGGCAGGCCGACAATGAAACCGGCATACTTGGGACTGGTGGCCGTCAGGTTTTTGATATGGATATTGCGGTAAACAGGGGTTGTCGATGTAACAGGCTCATTCGTATCTTCGGCAGGGATTTTTGGATAGTAAGCGGTAATCTTAATCGGGGTCTTCACATTGGTCATGGTTATATCGCTATAGGAAATATCTTCCACAATGCCGCCTCTGCCTTGATAAGATTTGATGCGCAATCCGTTATCCGTGTTCTCAAAAGTGATTCGCTCGACTTTGAGGTTTTTCACACCCCCTACGGTTTCACTGCCGATAGACAATCCATGCCCGTGGTAAAATTTACAATCCGTAATAACGATATCTTCACAGGCGGCATCGGGATGAGCGGGATCCTGTCGCCCGGATTTAATGGCGACGTTGTCATCACCCACATCAATATGGCAATTGGTGATGCGGACATGACGGGAGGTGCTGGGGTCTATCGCATCGGTATTGGGCGATTCATCGGGGTCAATAAACCTGACTCCATCAATGACGACGTTTTCACAATCCTTAGGAACCAGGTGGAAACTGGGGGAACTTGTCATTGTGACACCCCGGATCTGCAGATTGGTGCATCTCTCCAGAATCACCATGCGCGGCCGACGCTGTGTCTCGGACCGCTTGGCTAATTTGGCTTCCAAGGCCGGCCCCCACCACCGCTGACCGGAGCCGTCAATTATCCCTTTTCCGATAATGGCCGCATTGGTCAGGTCCTTGCCGTTAATAAAGGCGATCACACTTCCGGGATTATTCGGTTTTTCAAAATCGGCCGGCTCATCGGTGGCTTTCAGAATGGCGCCTTCATCGAGCTGCAAGGTCGTCTCGCTTCGCAGGAAAATCGGTTTACTCAGATACGTGCCTGGGGTTAACTGTACGATGCCGCCTCCGGCTTTGCCGCAATCATCGAGGACTTTTTGAATAGCTTGCGTATCAAGCGTTACACCATCGCCTTTGGCGCCAAATTGACGCACATCAAAGATTTTTTGAGTTGCTGTTTCTGTTTCGGCAAATGCGGTTTTCTGGCATGTAAAGCCGGCTAAAACACATATACAAATCACCAAAACGAATCCTAAGCTTTTTTTACATCTCATAAATAACGTCCTTTGATAAATGTTTTATTCGACGTTTCTCATTTACATGGCAAAAACGCCAACCATCATTTTGAATACGCCCGCCGTGATTCGAACACGGGACCTTCGGTTTAGGAAACCGATGCTCTATCCGACTGAGCTACGAGCGCAGCATTATTACCGCCGACAGTTTAACGGATAAGCGATCGGATTTCAATGGTTCTTTATGACGTGTCCACAAAAGAAATCCCTTCTCTAAGGAAGGATCTTTTGATTCCTCAAGTCGCTCAAATGCTCAAGATAGGCTTGAACGCCTCCCTCAATATAACCCGTCCGGGCGTATGGCCGACCGTTTGCATCAGCCAAAAAGACGGTGGGAAAGCCCTCAACTGCAAATTGCTCCGACAAAACTTGATTTTGTTTTTGCAACTCAGCACTTTGCCGGGAAGTGTCGTTTGGAAAATCAACCACCGCAAATACAAAATTCTTGCCCGCTTGGCGGATAAACTCTTGTTTTGAAAAGACCTCTTTATCCAGTTTCTTGCACCAATAACACCAGTCTGACCCGGAAAAATTGATCAGTATATCCTTGCCCTCGGCCCCAGCGGTCTGCTTAGCCTTTTCAAAATCCGTAAACCAGTGCTTTGGCATTGATGCCGCATCTGTCGTTTTCCCACATCCGGCAAAAAAAATTATTGCAATAACCTGAAATAGAACGAAAATCCGAATAAATCTATACATTATTACCTCTCGGGCTTAAATATCTTTATTTTCTCCAAATTACTATGCCCAATATCCTATTTTGTTCGCCGACTTTCATGGAAACTTGCGGTTTACGCGATAATACTGAAAAAAACATCTTAATTGCCGAAAATTTAAGAACTTGACGCTTCCTCGGCAGAACGGTACAATGAATATTATATAATAACAATAGCCTTTAATTTGGAAGGATATACAAACATGATCGAGATTCATTCGTTATTGGGTTTCTGGATGCCGGGGCCGATGGAAACCATCTTGATTCTGGCCGTTTTGGTAATACTGTTTGGCAGACGGCTGCCGGAAATTGCCCGCAATATGGGCAAAAGCCTCACCGAATTCAAAAAAGGCATCAAGGAAAGCGAAAACGAACTCAAAAAATCAATTGAGGAATCTGATAAGGAAGCTGAAAAAACAGCTGACGAATCCGCATCCAAAGAAGCAAAAAACAGCGACTAAAAATATCGCTTTTTTCTTATCGAACGGACCTCTCAACACATTCGTTTATTCAGGCGAATGTGTTTTCTTTTGGCGCATCATGCGACAGGCGATAATGCTGCTCTCGTAGAGGATATACATTGGAATGAATAGCCCGATCTGGCTGACGACATCCGGAGGGGTTGCCATGGCAGCCAGAATGATTAACACGACCGCAACGTAACGCCGAGCCGTAATCAGTTTATCAATGCTGACCAAGCCCATCTTTTCTGCGAATACGATCGCAATCGGCATCTGAAAAGCCAAAGCAAAAACCAACATCAGCACCAGAATCATATTGATATAATCTTCAAACATCCAAAAAGAAGATAAAGACAATATCTCATTAAAACGGATAAAGAACTTCATCGTCAAAGGAGCAACTTCAAACAGAAAGAACAGGGCTCCTATAACGAACAATGCCGCACTGATAGGTACAACAGCTTTCACAAATTTCTTTTCGTGTCCATACAACCCGGCCGAAATAAACGACCAAACTTGCCAGAAAACCCACGGTGAGGACAACAAAAGCCCGAATACCAGGCATATCTTGATATACGTTAGAAAACCTTCAGCCGGTCGCCGGGTTTGCAGGCCAACTAATCCGGGAGGCCTTGTCGTGTCGTCGGCATTCTGGATGTCGGTCTCGGGGGCTTCGTTCAAGTCGGGGACGTACGATTGAGTGACAATAGCCTGATGGTACGGACGCTCCAGAAAAGCGATCAGGTGTTTTCCGAAAAACAAACAGACCACCATCCCAAGGATCAATCCGGCCAACGCCAATATCATCCGAATACGCAGTTCCTCCAGATGATCGCCAAGACTCATGCTTTTCAGGTTTTCTTTTATTTCGTCTGTGGTCATACCCGGGTAGTTTAAATATTTTTTCGGCTTTTCGCAACTGGTTTTATTGATTTGTGTTACGAATCAAAGTGGGCTATAATACGGCCTATGCATTGGAAAGTAGCCTTCATTTTGTTTTCCGGAGTACTGTTTTTGACCAGTTCGGCTGGATTCCTGTTTGTCAAGATCGCTCTGCATCCCAAAAATGACAGCGATTTAGACAGTTACCACTTCGAATTTGAAGACCACCACCCGCAACTGGCAC
The DNA here is from genome assembly GCA_963675525.2 of Anaerohalosphaeraceae bacterium. Classification (GTDB taxonomy): domain Bacteria; phylum Planctomycetota; class Phycisphaerae; order Sedimentisphaerales; family Anaerohalosphaeraceae; genus 4572-13. The sequence goes on from CAXXSL010000013.1 coordinate 66,018, forward strand.
GCTATGAGCGCTGGAGCCGGATCACGTTTTCCGGTGTCGTTATCGGGATGTTACTGTTGTTTTTGACGCTGGCGTTTTAGCTATCCCTTCACGCAGACCAGCGGCACCAGTTTGGCTACTTTGTGTGCAAGTCCGGCTTGATGCGTCGCTTCAACCACCTCACTGACATCTTTATAGGCGCCGGGGGCCTCTTCGGCAATGCCACGCAGTGATCGGCTGCGAATTAAAATACCTTGGCTGGCTAATCGGCCGACAACTTCTTTGCCGTTCCATTTTTTAGTCGCGGTTCTGCGGCTCATATTGCGCCCCGCCCCGTGACAGGCTGATCCGAATGCCATCCGCTCGCTTTGGATTGTACCTACGAGGATATAGGAGGCTGTGCCCATTGTTCCGCCAATCAGGACCGGTTGACCAATCTTTCGATATTCGGCGGGCAACTCGTCATGTCCCGGGCCCCATGCTCGTGTGGCCCCTTTGCGATGGACGAACAGTTTCTTTTGCTTGCCGCCGACGGTATGCTGCTCCTGTTGGCAGGTGTTGTGCGAAACGTCATACAGCAAACGGATATCCGCCTGCGGTGCAACATCGGCAATAACCTGCCGCACCAGATGCATCAAAATCTGGCGATTGGCCAAGGCACAATTGATGCCGCTTCGCATGGCCCCGAGATAGCTTTGGCCCAGCGCCGAGTTCAGCGGGGCACAGGCTAATTCCCGCTCGGGCAGTTCAAGACCGTGTTTTTTTGCATCGGTTGTCATGCGTTTCAAAAAGTCGGTGCCGATCTGATGGCCCAGCCCGCGCGAGCCGCAATGAATGCTGATCTTAATATCGCCTTCTTCGATGCCAAATGCCGCGGCGGCCTCTGTGTCGTAAATTTCGACGACCTTCTGGATTTCCAGATAGTGATTGCCGGAACCGAGTGTACCCATTTCGTCAAGCTGGCGTTTTTTGGCCTGCTCAGAAACCTGCGACGGGTCTGCCCCGCTAATACACCCGCCTGCCTCAATAAACCGCAGGTCGTCTTTTTCACCATAGCCGTTTTCGACCGCCCATTGTGCCCCGCCCTGCAGAACCTCATCCAGTTTCGCTACCGACAGTCGTAATTTACCGGTGCTGCCCACCCCGGCGGGAATCGTATGAAATAATGCGTCGGCAATTTTTTCGCGGATCGGCAGAATGTCTTCTGCTTTCAGGCCGGTATGCAGTGTTCGCACACCGCAGGCAATGTCGAAACCCACCCCGCCGGCACTGATGACACCGTCGGCTTCCGCATCGAACGCCGCAACACCCCCGATACAGAATCCGTAGCCCCAGTGTGCATCCGGCATGGCAAACGAGCCTTCCACGATTCCCGGCAGGGACGCAACATTTCGCACCTGCTGAACAACCATATCGTCCATTTCATGAATAAGCTGTTCGGAACCGAAGATCACGCCATCGACGTTCATTCTGCCGCTGCGCTCAACCAGCCATTTCGTATCCCCCCGGCGTTTTACCAGTTTTCTATCCATTGCCAGTTCCTCAAACCACGCATCGGGCGGCTCACGCCGCCGCGCTTTTATTTATACATCTACTACGCATTGGGCGATCCATTGGTGCCGGTCATTTTCATAGACTTTCAGTTCCATGAAGGTTGCGGCTTTGACTTCCACTGCAAGCTCATGCTTATCCGGGTCGGCCTTTTCACCCCAAACCTTGGCGGAAAGCTGATGATTGTCAAAATGGACTTCGAATCGACTAAACAGCATTTTCCGGACATCCATTTCATAGATCAAGGCATTGATCCAGTCGGCAAAAAGCAGGTCCTTTTCATCCGCTTGGCATTGTATCTGTATCTGTTCGGCAGGCTCAACATTTTCCGGCGTGCAGATCACAGCCATTAAAGCCATAGCGCCTTCTCTAAACGCCTCAGCCAAAGTATTTCCGATTCCTCGGATTCCAATATCTGCTTGATGATGAAAATGCAGCCACATAGTCTAATTGTCCAAAAGAAAAAAGCCGAGGCAAAATCCCCAGCTTAAATTATCTTTCTTAATTGTGTAGAACTTGTTTAAACCTATCATCAATTCATTTGACGCGGCATATACATGCGCTTGATTAATTCATAATCTCTGGAACCATTATCAGCATCCCGGTCTTTATTGCCGCCAAGAGGATTCGAACTAGCCATATCAATCATAACTTTGTCAGTCCACTTGAAACGGTCTGCATGACCGTCAGCATAAGCAAAGGTGCTGGATCCATTATGCCAGATTGCAACAGGATCCCACCACCGACGCTGGTTCAGATATAGATTCCAGGTATAATGGTTAAATCCGCTACCATCTGCTTCCTCCAAAAAAACGATCTTGCTGCTGGGATTGGAAAAGCCGGAGAACTTAACAATCGTCACTTCATTTTCAGCCGTACTCGTCGTTCCAAAACCATAAGCTGAAAGAACTCCACCAATTGAGTAGCTGCGATAACCCCCGATTGTTCCTCGAATCCAAGCAGGGTTGGTCTCGGTTGGAGGCTTTCTGTATCGTTTGTCCGCCGGGCAATTAAAAACTTTGTGGGTTTCCAGATAAGTCCATAATCCGCCCTTTTCAAACCCTCGGATTTTATCTTCAAGCCAATCGTTCCGCCAATTTCCGTTTTCGTCCATTGGTTCGGCAACAAAACATCGCTGATTTGGGTAATCAATAGGAGCTACACCATCAATATCAACGTCAACAAACCCATCAGGAGTATACCTGGGAGCTCCATCGGCAAGATTTCCGCTGTTCTCTTCGGCATACATATAATAGGCTGGACCAAGCTGTCCCTCGTTCGACAGGCACACGGCTGCGGCTGCGAGTTGTTTTGCTTTGTTAAGAGCAGGCAGGATTACGGCAGCCAATAAAGCAATGATAGCGATTACAACCAATAATTCGATAAGGGTGAATGCTATTCTTTTATTTCCGTTCACAAAAAAACTCCAAATTAAGTCTTTGAAACATTTTACATAATGGCTCTAACAAAATACCCCCTCTTCATATATCTGTACTCATTATATGTGCTTTCATTCGGATATTTGACTCTAAAAAAAGTAAAATAAAAACCAAGACCAATTAATATCTCACTGAATAACCGATAAGTCTTTTTTCAAGAACAGGTTATGTAAAATCTGGAAATGTCACATTTTTTAGAAAATTTCCGATGTCCCGAATACCGATATGCGCCTGATGATGAAGATATTCCCACATACCACAATCTTAGAGTTCTAATGAGAATGATACACCAAAAACAAACCGGTATTCATTTAAACCGGCTTTGGCGTTACCTGATTCGATTCGCTAAATTCCCGCCGGTTTTCGTCCCGGGATGTATACTTTTTTAAACCAATTCCAGTCGTCAAAGGTGCCCGGCGGATCTAATGCGTCTGCAGCAACTCCTTTAACTCCTTCTTCGGCCATCCATCGGGTTGTTTTCTGGAGCCATTTATGCCGGTCCGCATGTCCATCGGCAAAAACAAAAGTGCTGCTGTCATTGTGAATAATGGCAAACGGATCGACCCAGTATTCATTTGTCAGATGCATGTTCCAGGTCCTATCGTTTACTCCCTTTTCTCTTTCGGCTTCTTCAAGAAAGATGATCTTACCGCTTGGATTGACAAATTCAGACATTTTTCGGATTTTCACGGCCCCTTCGCCTGGATTATTGCTGGGACGCTGGGATAATGGACTGCCGATCGAATAAGTCCGGTAACCCAGCATTCCAACCGTGGGATCGGTTTTGGTAAACCGATCGTCACCCGGGCAGTGATAGACTTTGGGAGCCCTAACATAAGGCCATAACGAGCCGGCTTCGAAACCGCGAATTTTATCTTCCAACGAATCGTTCGAAGCATTTTTGTTTATATCCATGGGCTTTCCGACCCAGCAATGAACCCGAACCGAACCATAGGTTTCGAAACCTGCATTAATACCCGTTTGGTCCGAAGTATCACCGTCAGGAATTAAAGAATCGTTGTCGCCGGCGTATAAATAATAACTGGTTCCCAGTTGATTCTCATTGGCCAGACATACGGCCGCCGTGGCAAATCGTTTTGCGCTCTTCAAGGCAGGGAGAATGATACTCAACAGCAGTGCAATAATCGCAATGACAACCAATAATTCGATGAGGGTAAATGCTTTCCGTTCATTTCCGGTCACAGTAATTACTCCTATGGTATTATACTGGACATATTCCGCCTGATTTCTCAGTACTATAACCTTACTCCTTTATAGTATAGGCGTTTATTGAAACATTTATCACAAAAAATAAAAAAATAGATCTTTTTGTTTCTTTCTACAGAGAAATGATGCTTTTATTCAACTTTTTGCACATTTGTTTATAATAATTGACCTTTTCGGTTCCCAAAAAGCGGATAGGAAAGGCGGTTTTATTGTGATTTAGGGGTTCGGATAGGTCAACAATATCAGCGCACAGATCACCGTCGGGCGTACCGGGAATGGGGGAAAAATCGGATAATTGAATGCGGATCCCGAGGCCACTGGCAAATCGCATCGAACTTTCCAGTTGCTGGACATCAGCACGGGGGTGGCCCAGCATTTCATAAGCAGTGATATGCTGAGGATCGGCACCGGCTTTTTTCAAATGACCGGCAGCATCCGCCAACTCATCGGAGACGACTTTGCCTGAACCGGTATTCTGGTGAAATGTTTCAGATTGACTTTCAAAGCCAAGATAGAACGTTTTGACTCCCGCCTGCACCATCAGCCGGGCAATATCCGCTGTCATAAAGCGGGCGTGCAGTGCATTCGGGGTATGGAAATTGACTTTGAGATTTTTTTCGATAACCGCTTTCAGAAACGGTATGAGAGTTTTTTCGGCTCCAAATAATAAAGCGTCATCATAAAAGGCAATGTTCTCTGCACCGCACCTGGCAAGCTGTTCCAACTCGCCAAGGCATTCTTCCAGCGGACGTGTTGAGAAAGCAACTCCTGATTGGGGGACAAAACAATAACTGCACTGGAACGGACAGCCTGTTGTCAACTTCAGTATCCCCACTGTCAAATGCGGATACAGTTCCCATGCGGGCAATTCAAAACTATCTGACATATCCAAGCCCGACATTTTAAGCGGTTCGAAATCATCGCCGGAAATCACAATATCCGCACCCAACGCCTTGGCATGGTTTCTGCAGGCGGTCGCATAAAAGCCGCCCAGAACAATTTTAGCTTCCGGACAGATTCGACGAACATCCTCAATGACCTCTTTAACGCCGGGATACCAATAGGTCAGGACCGTCTGGATCATCACCACATCAAACGGGGAGTGTTCTAAAAGATAGTTTTGAAAAATCTGGCGCTCGATCCCGAATCGACGATAGTATCGCGGAATATCTTTAAAGAAGGTCGGTTTTACGATCCGCTTGTTGGGGTACGAACCCCGGCCCCATGTGTCTGCACGAACTTTTCCTGCCGGATCGAACGCAGAGGCAAACCTGTCTAAATAATCGAACAGGAATAAATCACACGTCGAACGAAGCAGCCCTGCCGCTCTCAAGAGTCCATATGGCTTGAGCCAGAAATCATAAGCAGTAAAGTCATAAATCGGTGGGTTAACAAGTAGTATTTTCGGCTTCATATGCAGTTTCTTAATTGTCATTCTAAGTCATGTGAAGAATCTCTATGCCGACGTAACTACTAAAATACTTCACACTCGTTCAGGACAACACTTTCGGCAATTTCTACAGAACATTATGATTCCTTAGACTGTTTGCCTTTCCGGCGGGCTTTTTTTTCAGCTTCTCTGGCATTTTCAAGTTTCCTTGCACGTCGAATTTTTCGACCGATCTTGCATTCCAGCCAGCCGAACAGGCCCAGCCATTGTAATGTCGTGGCAAATTTTGCGTCCATGCCGATCACATAACGAGGCTTTGGTTTCTTTGCCGATAGTACAGCAAGGATCTTGTTGACAACCGCTTCCGGCTGCCCGGCACGCGGGATCACCTCATCAAAAAAAGCCTTTAGAAAACCCCGGTTCCATTCGAACATGGGGCTGCTGCGATCATAAAAGTTTTCCGTTTGGTTGGCATTGGCCCGGATGATCTCGGTTTTGTGATAGCCCGGCTCAATGGAAATAACATCGATGCCGAAGGGAGCCAACTCGACACGGATGGACTTTGTAAATCCAATGAGTGCATGCTTGCTGGCGCTATAGGCGGCATTGAACGGATGGCCAATCAGCCCCGCTAATGAGGCAATGTTAATGATTCTCCCCTGTTTTCGCTCGATCATCCCCTGAGCGATCGCCCGGGTCAGATTGACCGCCCCGAAATAGTCGGTCTCAAAGACCCGCCGCATTTCGGCATCCGTGATATCCAAAAACGAACCGGTAATCAAAATCCCAGCGTTATTGATGAGAATATCGACGGGGCCGATCTTTCCAACAAGTGAGGCTATTGATTCGGGCTTTGTTACGTCCAGTTCTTCGATTCTCGCGGAAACATTCGCCTGGACCATCGCTGTCCTCAACGGCGCGGCTTTGTCCAAATTCCGCATGGTGGCGATGACATCGAATCCGGCTTTTGCGGCTTCGACCGCCGCCAAAAGCCCGAATCCGCTGGAACAGCCGGTTATAAGCACTTTTTTTGTGCTATTTTCTGTAATTTTTTGTATTTCCATGCCGCTAAAAGTAGATTAAACGGCCAAAAAATCAAGGAAAATCGACGAGCGGAACCCTGAAATCATGCTTAATTCAAAAAATTGCCTGAAAATGCTTGATAATCCCTTTCAAATCTCTATATTTATAAGGTTTTAGAGATTGAAGAAATGGAAATAATCAGCTTATGAGCTGACCAGACGAGTTTCGGGAGTTAAAAATGGCAAGAGAATGTTATTTCTTAGGCAAAAAGACATCATCCGGTAGAAGTGTCGCCAGACGCGGTAAAGCCAAATACCTCGGCGGCGTCGGTAAAAAAACAACCGGCATTACCAAACGGAAGTTTAAAGCGAACGTCCAGAAGGTTCGCGCCATTATCGACGGCAAGGTTTGCCGGATCAAGGTTTCGGCCAAGGCGATTCGCATGGGTTTGGTCGTTAAGCCCCCGAAGCGTGATTACAAACCCGCTGAACAGGCAGCCAGCTAACGCAGAGACTATTGATTCTTTAACAAATCGCACATTAAGCGAGGCTGTTTTCCAGCCTCGCTTTTTTTATTGGTTTCTCGTGAATCCACAGATTACACTGTAGATTAAAAAGGATAAACAATGGCAACCAAAATTGATGAAGCACAAGTTCGACGAGTCGCCCTGCTGAGCCGGTTGGAACTGAGCGATAAAGAGGTCGCCCAGTTCAGCACTCAGCTCAGTAATATTGTTGAATACATTGAAAAGCTGAATGAATTAGATATGGATAATGTTGAGCCGCTGGCACACTGCCTGCCCATTCATAACGTCCTGCGAGAGGATATCCCCCGCCCATCGCTGACAAATGACCAGGCGATGGTCAATGCCCCGCAGCGACATGATGAATATTTCAAGGTTCCCAAAATACTCGACGACAATTCCGGGGCCTAACGATAAAAGACCAAAGGAGACGTACATGAAAAAAACCTGGCTGCTTTTATGTTTATTGGGATTGAGCACGACAGGGTGCATGGACCATCAAAATCAACCGGCCCGGATAACCGCACCCGGACAATACGAGGCCGCTTTGGCACGCACCGTAACCATGGAAATAGACTATCTGATTTATCTGCCCGATGACTACGGCAAAGTTCAAAAAGACTGGCCTCTGATAGTCTTTTTGCACGGTCTTGGTGAACGTGGTGACGACCTGAATAAAGTCAAGGCTCACGGCCCGGCTAAACTCGTTGAGCAAGGCCGCCGTTTTCCATTTATCATCGTCTCGCCCCAGTGCCCCGACCATAAATGGTGGACCCATATGACCGCACATGTCATCGCATTGGTTGACGACATCATCGAAAATTATGACGTGGACGAAGATCACGTTTACCTAACTGGCCTGAGTATGGGTGGATACGGCACATGGGCCATTGCCGGCACGTATCCCGAGCATTTCGCTGCCATCGCTCCGATTTGCGGCGGTGGCATTCGCCACGCGGCATTCAACCTTAAAAATGTTCCTGTCTGGGCTTTCCACGGCGAACAGGACCCCATTGTTCCGATTGAACGCTCCCGCGAAATGGTCGATGCCGTCAAACAAGTCGGAGGAGATGCGAAATTAACGATTTATCCCGGTGTCGGACATGATGCATGGACGCAGACATACAACAACGATGAACTTTACGAATGGTTCTTGTCACATTCCAGAAAACAGGATTAACATGGATACCGCAAAGCAATTACGAGATAAAATCGCCGCCGGCCGGATGAAAAGCGCCGATGCCGTAAAGACTGTGTTTGACCGCATTGAAAAAATCGATTCGACCCTGGGCGCTTTTCTTTCCTTATATAAGAATCAGGCCTTTGAACAGGCCCAGGTCGTAGATGATAAGATTGCCGCGGGACAACCCGTTGGACATCTGGCGGGAGTTCCCATCGCGATCAAAGATAACATGTGTACGACTTTCGGAGCGACGACCTGTGCGTCTAAGATTCTTGAGAATTTTCACGCGCCTTACAATGCCCACGTCGTCGAAAAACTCCATGAAGCAGACGCCGTCATTATCGGCAAATGCAATCTTGACGAGTTCGCCATGGGTTCCAGCACGGAAAACTCCGGCCTCAAACAAACCGTCAATCCATGGGACACCGACCGCGTCCCCGGCGGCAGCAGCGGCGGTTCCGCCGCGGCAGTTGCGGCAGGGCTTTGCTGCGGCGCACTCGGCTCGGATACCGGCGGGTCGATTCGCCAGCCCGCCTCCTTTTGCGGGGTTGTGGGCCTCAAACCCACCTACGGACGCGTCTCCCGATACGGCCTCGTCGCCTACGGTTCCAGCCTCGACCAGATCGGACCGCTCACACAGGACGTTACGGATGCCGCTTTGTTATTGAATGTGATTGCCGGCCACGACCAGCGGGACAGTACCTCGGTCCCCGAAACAATCGCGCCGGTCAAAGATTATCTGGCCGAATTGGAAACACCCGTCAAAGGCCTCAAAATCGCAACGGTCCCGCACCTCAACCAGGGCGCGGACCCATCCGTACAAAAAGCGATACAGGATGCGTTGGGCGTTTACAAATCGTTAGGCGCCGAAATCATCGAAATCGACATGCCGAACTTTGACTACGCCATCAGTGCTTATTACGTCATCGCCACTGCAGAAGCATCGAGCAACCTGGCCCGTTTCGACGGCGTGCACTATGGCTACCGAAGTCAAAAAGCAAATGATTACGTCGAGGTCTATTCCAAATCGCGGGACGAGGCCTTCGGCACCGAAGTCAAACGCCGCATCATGCTGGGGACGTATGCCCTCTCCAGCGGCTATTACGACGCCTATTACCTCAAGGCCCTGAAAGTACGAAACCTGATTCGCAGCGATTTCACAAAGGCGTTCGATCAGGCCGACTGCCTGATGATGCCGGTCAGCCCGACCACGGCGTTTAAAATCGGTGAAAAAACCGACGACCCGCTGCAAATGTACCTGGCGGACATTTATACCATCGCCGTCAACCTGGCGGGTGTACCGGGCATCAGCATCCCCTGCGGCTTCGACGAAAAGAATCTACCGATTGGATTGCAGATACTTTCCGGCCCGTTCAGCGAAGATAAATTATTAAGAATCGCCCGCATGCACGAAAAACAAACAGACTGGCATACAAGGAAACCAAATTTTTAGCCACAGAGGACACAGAGTTCACAGAGAGATATAAATATGGCTGAGTTAGACTATAAAATAATTGTTGGGTTAGAAATTCACGTTCATTTGGCGACCCGTACCAAGATGTTTTGCGGCTGTGAGTTGGCCTACGGCGACACGGCCAACACCCACGTCTGCCCCGTCTGCATCGGTATGCCGGGCAGCTTACCGGTCATGAACAAGACCGCACTGGAGTTTTCCATCCTGACCGGGCTGGCTCTGAACTGCCAAATCGCCTCCTTCACCAAATGGGACCGCAAAAGTTATTACTACCCCGACCTGCCGAAAAACTACCAAATCAGTCAATACGACCTGCCCTTCAGCGAACACGGCTATATCGAAATCCCCGTCGAATCCGGCGGCACCAAAAAAATCCGCATCCTGCGGGCGCACCTCGAAGAAGACGCCGGCAAAAACATTCACACGCTCGGCAATTTTTCCGCTGTGGACCTGAACCGAGCCGGCACGCCCCTGTTGGAAATCGTCACCGAGCCGGACATGAACAGCCCCGAAGAAGTCGGCGCACTGGCCCGTGAACTGCAGCGCATTGTCCGCTTTCTCGGCGTCTCCGAGGCCGACATGCAAAAGGGACACATGCGCTTCGAGCCGAACGTCAACCTGCACATCACCCGCAACGGCGAAGTTTTCAAAACCCCCATCAGCGAAGTCAAAAACCTCAACAGTTTCCGCGCCATCGAACGCAGCATCGCCTACGAAGTCCGCCGACAGCTTCACGAATTCAAAGAAACCGGAAAAACCTTGCAAATGGGCAACAAAAGCACCTACGGCTGGGACGACAATCAGCAAGTCACCGTCCTGCAGCGAGAAAAGGAAGAAGCCCACGACTACCGCTACTTCCCCGACCCAGATCTGGTTCCCGTCGAGGTCAATGACGCATGGCTCGGCGAAATTAAATCCCGCCTGTGCGAACTGCCGATACAGATGCAGTTGCGTTTCGCCAAAGATTACGGCCTCAGCGACTACGACGCAGGCGTTCTCACCGCCGACCGCGCCACAGCGGAATTCTTTGACACCGCCGTCAAATTCGGCGCCGACCCGAAGCGCATCTGCAATCTCCTGACACAAACCGGCCTGAAATTGGCCAATGAAAAAGGCACAACCGTTGACCAACTGGGGATTACGCCGGAAAATCTGGCCAAACTGGCCCAAATGACCGACGCCGGTGATGTCAGCGCTACCGCTGCGACCACCATATTCGAAGAAATGGCGGCAACCGGCAGCGACCCCATGCAAATCGCCGAAGCCAAAAACCTGATACAGAAAAGCGATGTCGGCCAAATCGAAGCATTGGTCGATGCCGTACTGGCTGAAAATGCAGAAGCCGTCGAAGACGCCAAAACTAATCCAAAGAAGGCGAAAAAAGCCATGGGGTTCTTAACCGGCCAGGTCATTAAGAAAAGCAAAGGCCAGGCCAATCCGAAAATCGTTTCACAGTTACTCAACAAAAAATTGAAATAAAGAGTGATCCTTCGGATACGATAAACTTGTCATCCCGGGCTTGACCCGGGATCCAGCGATTTGTATTAACTGTTTTAATTAATAACAATAACCAAACAGGAAACCAACAATGACACTACGACTGGTTGAAATCTTTCTACCTTTCGAGACGGAAGCGAAACTCTTCGAGATTCTTTCGGAGTTTCCCCCTGCAACCCTCATTCAGAAGGAAAACGAGGAAGGCCAGCTTCATTTAAAAGTCCTCGTTGAATCGGACCGGACCGAGGGACTCCTGGACCAGATCGAAGCCGCGTTTTACCATCACCATGAATACCGCGACAAGTTTCACATTCTGATCACGCCCGTTCAGGCAACCATTCCACGAATTCAGCCGCCGGAGCAGGACGCCGAGTCTGCCGAGCAGGAAACAGTAAAAGATAAGATCAAATACGCTCGCGTCAACCGGGAGGAACTGTATGCCGGCATCCACGAAGCCAGCAAGCTGACAGGAGTCTTCATCCTGATGGTGGTCTTCTCGTCGATTGTCGCCGCCATCGGCCTGATGCGGAATAATACCGCCGTCGTCATCGGGGCCATGGTCATCGCCCCGCTACTGGGGCCAAACGTGGCACTATCGCTGGCTTCGGCACTAGGAGATATGGAACTGGCAAAAGTCGCCAAACGCGCCAATATCGCCGGGATATTGATTCCATTTTTGCTGGCGGCACTAATCGGGTACATTTTCAAATGTGACTGCAGCTGTTCGGAAATCATGTCCCGTACAACAGTCAATGAATCGGATATCATTCTAGCTCTGATTACCGGGTGTATCGCGACGCTGTCATTTACCATGGCCATGGCGGGCACACTGATCGGCGTCATGGTAGCCGTCGCCCTAATGCCTCCGCTGGTCGCCAGCGGGATTCTATTGGGATCGGGCCAATTTCGATTAGCGGTCGCGGCAGGCCTGTTATTTTTAACAAACCTGATCTGCGTAAATCTGGCCGGCGTAGTCACATTTCTGCTTCAAGGTGTCCAACCACTGTGGTGGTGGGAAAAGGAAAAGGCCAAAATAGCCAATCGGCGTGCGATTATCATTTGGACGATTTGCCTGATTCTATTGATATTGACCATCACCTCATCGCGTTGGTGGAATAAATAACGCCTATTTCATCCCCGTCGCTTTTTTGAGATAGGCAATCTGTGTATTGGTCAGACGTTTGTAACTACCGACAGCAATCCCTTTCAGGACGATGTTGCCGATCTGGGTGCGTTTGAGTGCCATCACTTTATAGCCGAGATGCGCGAATGTCCGGCGGATCTGGCGATTTAACCCCTGTCGGATGCTGACTTCCAGCAGCGTCTCCTCGTTGGTCTTTCGCAGAACCTTAACCGCCGCCCGCTCGGTTTTGCCTTCGGACAGCCAGACGCCCTTTTTAAGCTTTTCGATCTCCTCGCCTTCCATTCTGCCGCGAAGTTTGACCTGATAGGTCTTGGGCAGTTCATAGCGTGGATGCGTCAGGCGATTGGTCAGTTCCGAGTCATTGGTCAAAATAATCGCCCCGGTCGTATCCACATCCAACCGCCCCACGCAGAAAATGCGTTCGGGACAATCGATCAGATCGATGGCCCGAGACCGGTTCATCGGGTCGGCATTCGTGCAAATAACCCCCTTGGGCTTATTCAGTAAAAAATAGACTTTTTTCGACTGCTGGATCCGCTGCCCATCCACACGAATATCATCCACCGCCGGATCCGCAAATGCCGGCAGTTCATTGACCAAGGTCCCATTAACAGTCACGGCCCCTTCCAGAATTATCTCCTCGCACTTCCGGCGTGAATCAATTCCCGCCGAAGCTAGTATTTTCTGAAGCCGCTGCTTGCCTCCATGCTTTTCAACATGTATTTTGTGCTTTTCGGCATGAGGCTTACGCGCTTTAACTCTTTTTCTCTTCGCTACTTTTTTTGCCATTTACGCAATCACCAAAAGGTTGGAAACATCATGAATCGTCACATACACCATCAACATTAAAATGAGCCCCCAGCCGGCAATCGAGACCGGAACATATAGCCGTTTCACAGGCATTCGCAATTGATGCAGGATATCCAGAAGAATCTTGCCGCCATCTAAGGGAAGGATTGGCAGCAAATTCAGAAATGCCAGGTTTATATTCAGCAACACCGACAACGATAGCAGTCTCGGGATATCGACACCAATTTCCTTGCCGCCAAAGGCAACCAGCCCGACGATTCCGCTTAGCTGTTGGGGATGGCTGAAAAGAGCCGGAATCGACTGGATAAACTGAGCGGACATATCCCATAACTGGACAAACGGTACAACAAAAATAGACGCAGCAGTGACGCCATGATAAATGATGCTCATCACCAGCAAACCTGCCCAGGCGGCGATGATATTGGCAAGCGGACCTGCCAGAGCAAACAGCACCCGATTTTTAAATGAAAAAGCAAAGTAGTCCTCCAGCACCTCAATGTCCGGCATCACATATCCCCCCAGGGGAAAAACAGAAATCCGGTAATCGGTCTCCTTATAAGTAAAACCAAACAGACGCCGGCCGTAGCCGACCGAAAACTGTTTCACCGGTATCCCCGCCCGCTTGGCCGCACAGAAATGCCCGAACTCATGAATCAAAATCAAAAAACTAATCATTAAAAATATAATGATATATCCCATTTTACACTCCAAATCGAACGTCTATTGGCTTTTACCGATGTTATTATACGATATTTCATCCAATATACTATCAGTTACTTGGTGATTATTTATGAAAAAAGCGGACGACCCACAATATTAATGTCAAAATTAACGAAAGAACAGTGCACGATACGACCGGAAAAAAGATTCGCCAGTTTTTTCCACCAAATTCAATATCTCCCGGCAAACGAAACAAGCCCAGCTTTGAAAGCGCCAAAACAAGGACGCCCGCGCCTAGGAGCATCAGGCCCCCGAAAATCAGCATTTTCCCAAGTTGTCCCGGCTCAAAACCCTGCACCATCGGCACCTTCCGTATTCAAAATACCGTAAAAATCGATTATATACGATCCAATAAAAACCCGGCAAGCAGAATTGTCGCAAATCCATCCAAAAACCAATATTCATTATTGCTCAAAAAACACCGCATTCAAACTAAAATCTTATTTTCAACCTCAAAAACACATCCTCGCCTCTATTTTTTCTTGACGAATCGGCTCTCAAACCCCATACTACAATAAGTTATGTTCGTTTGGGGCAAGTATCTGGAATAATCTTTACTTATAATAATTTTAAGGAGTTGGAACATGGCCGCTCGCCAAGGATCGCAAAGCAACGCAATGCTTTATTCGCTCATTACCTTTGTTGCGTTGTTCATCATCGCAACTGTTTGCGCCGTCATTTTTTACGTCAAATCCGAAGAATACCGTACGTCCAGCCAAAATGATCAGGCAAAGCTGGAAGAGGTCGCTAATCGAAGCGAACAGGGCCGACTGCCACGCATCGTCGGAAAACCCGAAAAAGGCGTTTCTTATCTGGGCACAATGGAAAAACTGTTCGATGATCTTTATCGAATGCTGCTCGGAAAGGAAGCCCCCGAGGACACCCCCGCCACCGTCAAGTTCAACGAAATATCGATGACCGCTCAGAACAAATTGATCGAAGGCCTGGGAGACGATGTCAGCCCTGCCAGTGGACCGGACGGAATCGCTATTTTGAAAACAGTCGAAGATTTGAAGCAAAAGCTTGATATCGCACGGGAAAAACTGGCCGCGTATGACAAACTCGCCCAAGACCTGCAGGCCGATCTGGATACCGCAAAATCCCAAAACGAATCGCAGCAACAGGAATTTCTGCTTGAGCTGAACCAGTTCCAGGCACAAGCCGATCAAATCCGTGACAGCTTCGATACCCTGAAACAAGACATGCAGGGGGTGTTCAACGAGCAAATCCAAGTGTTCGAGGAGAAGCTCGAAGCCCTGGAGGTCACGTTAAAGAAAAAACAAATGGAACTGCAGGACACGGAGGAAAAACTAACCGAAACCAGCACGCTGCTGGACTCGGCACTGACAAAGCTCAGCGACATCAAACCCAAACCGAATATTGAAGTGCAGGCTTACAAGCCCGACGCCCAGATCGTCAGAATCGATCTTCAAAACGGCATCGTTTACCTTGACGCAGGAATCAAGGACCATATTTACCGCGGTCTTACATTTGCCATTTATGACCGGAACCAGCCGATTCCGGAAACCGGCGAAGGCAAAGCTGAAATCGAGGTCTTCCAGGTCAGCGAACAGGTTTGTGCCGCCCGTATTATCAAATCGGAAAAGAAGAATCCGATCGTCAAAGAAGACATTGTATCGAATTTGATCTGGGACAGCAAAACGTCTAACCGTTTCGTTGTCGCCGGCGAATTTGACTTCAATAATGACGGCCGCCCTGACAAAGACGGTAACAAACGGATTATCGAAATGGTCGAACGCTGGGGCGGAACAGTCATGGATGACGTAACCGTCGATACGGACTTTATCGTAGTCGGGCTTTCACCCTCTGCACTACAGCGGCCGACCCAGGACGAAATCGACATCGACCCGATGGCTCAGTTACGATTCGAGCAATCTCTTCAGAAGACCCAAAGCTACAAGAACCTTTTGGATAAAGCCAATAACCTGAGCGTTCCGGTGTTTAACCAAAAACGCTTTATGTATTTGATCGGCTACGACACTCTGGCCAACAAAAACCCCGGCATGTGATCACAGAAGATAGAAGTGCTTTTACAAGGCAGGTTTTAAGACCTGCCTTTTTTTATGCCTCCGGCGGCTAAGGTGTAATGCCGATATCAGCCACAAAGACACGCCCGGTCGCCCTTCGGGATTCAAGACATTCCGTAAATCCCTTTTTGATCGCTGCAAAAGTGACGGTCGCTTGTGCCTCGATACACACCGGCAGCGGCAAACCCGTATCGCAGTCCAGGCCGGAAGGAATATCGACCGCCACGATCGGAATATTATGCGAATTGATGCAACTGACCAACAACGCATAAGCACTACGAAGTTCGCCGGATAACCCCGTGCCAAAGATCGCGTCCACCAGCAAATAGCACCCTTCCGCAGCATTTTCAACATTGACACACAGGCTGTCCGATTCGATATCCAGCACCTGGATCGGCAAACGCATATTCCGACATATCTGATAATTGATCTGTGCGTCCCCGGTGATCTTCACCGGATCGGCACACATCACGATCGTTACCGCTACCCCATGATTGAACAAATGCCGGGCAATGACAAATCCATCGCCCCCATTATTTCCAGCGCCGCAGAAAATACAGACCGTCGGAGCGGTTTTCCCTTCCAGCATCTGAAGGATTAGCGAGGCACAATTATGCCCGGCATTTTCCATCAGGACGACGCCCGGAATGTTCATGGAATTAATCGCCCAAGCATCAAAATCGCGTACCTGCTGCCGGGTCATAACCGAAAATTCATCCGTATTATCAACTGTCCATTCTTTCATGAATATCTATTATATATCCGAATCTTTGTCACGTCAATTGACACATCAACCAAAAACGGATAACATAGCAGTAAATGAAAGTCCTTTTAAGTCGAGAAAGACATGAAAATCCTCTTAACAAATGACGATGGAATTTTTGCACCCGGCCTTGTGGCCCTCTATAAACGGCTCTCTACGATTGCCGAAATATTCGTCGCGGCCCCGGCCGATGTGCGATCCGGCGCCGGCCACAGCATCTCGCTGAGTGAGATCACCTGCGAATATCTGGATATCGTCGGAAAATTCAAAGGATTCAGCGTGGATGGCTCCCCGGCAGACTGTGTCAAGTTGGCGATCAACGAACTGTACGCATCCGATGGCCCTTTTGATCTGGTGGTCTCCGGAATGAACAACGGAGCCAATGTGGGCATCAATGTTTTCTATTCCGGCACGGTCGCCGGTGCGATTGAGGCGGCCTTCTACAACCTGCCCGCTATTGCTGTCAGTGCCGCATTCGACGAGCCGATGGACCTCGAAGCGGCAGCCGATTACGCGATCGACGTCATCCGGCAACTTCTGGACCTTCCGGCCGGCCGTGTGGCCAATCTAAACATTCCCCGGCTATCCAAAGGCAAACCTAAAGGGCTGCTGGTCGTACCCCAGTCAACACACGGCTTTGAGGAACAATATCATTCGCGAACCGATGAAGATGGACAAAACATCTATCAGTTAACCGGCGGGACCCACCGCGACCCCAAAGACGGCAACTGGACCGATACCATGGCCCTCGAAGCCGGATATGTGACTGTGACCTGTCTTCGCCAGGAACTGACCGACCCGGCCGGCAATGAACTGTTAATGCAGAAGGCACTGAAATTCAAAACATAAACAAATTCGGAGGTTTGTATGCAATCCGTTTTTGAAAGCCCATGGTTGTTTTTGACCATTGCCGGTGTTGCGCTGGTTGTCGTGTCCGTGGTTCGGCAGGACAGGCCCGAATGGGGCTATTGGCTGCTCCTGGTCCCCCTGGTCATCGCCGGACTTGCCTTTATGCTGGATGCCGCGGTAACAACGGACACCGAGGCCATTAACGAGATCATCGACACCTCCAAACAAGCCGCCGTAAACAATGACCTACAGGCGATTATGGGATCGATCAGCCCCAACTATACTGATAAATCACATCGCAGCAAAAGCGCTTTTGAAAAAAAAGCCCAACAAACCCTCAATAGTGCTTCGATTAAAAAGATAAAGACACAGTCGCATCTATTGGCCATCGACGCCAACAGCGCACAAAGCGAGTTAAATGTGGTGGTCCATTTCAATAACGACAGCCGATATAAAGCCACGGGGAGTTTGGTTTTCGTCGGGATAAAACTAAACTACGAAAAGATCGGGAAAAAGTGGTTGATTAACAGCGCGGAAGTTGTTTCCCTCAATAACCAACCCTGGAGCTGGTGAAATACCTCCTGATGTTTTCGGTCTTGTTTAGGCGAGCCGATGTTTTGAGATTCTAATGTCCCTGTTAGAAACTGTATTGGAGTCGCGCAAAGAACATCCGTCCCGGCGTCTCATAAGACGAAAAATAGCTCACATCATATCCCGGCTGCTGTGTTTTATTCAACACATCCGCAACACCTATCATCAGTTCACCGCGTTGATTCGCAAACGGTCGTGTCAGGGTCACATCCAGCCGATGGAACATAGACAACTCAGCGGAGGGACTTTGCGACGAATTGATATGAACCACGTCGTTATAAATATAATTGGCGTTTAATGACCACTGCTCGTCAAGCAAAATCCGGCTTCGAAGGCCCGCCTTATGCTGCGCAGGGATGTAGGCCCGAATCGTTTGGCCGCTTTTGTCGGTGATAAACTTGTTATAAGCATACCATCCGCCAAGTTGGAATTGTGTCGTTTTATAACTCAGCTCACACTCGCCACCATACGTATTGGCACCGTCTATATTCGTGAAAAAAGAATTCGTCGTCGGGCCGACCGTTTGATTGGCAGAGCCGATCAAATGGTCCATACGCTGATAATAGGTATTGGCCTGGAAGATGACATGATCGCTGAATTTGCCGGTATAACCGGCTTCCAGCGCATAGGTCGCCTCATTTCCGACTTCCTTGGAAGACGGTATAATGTTAAACAAATATATCCCCCCCCCTATCGGCAATGCAGACGCCGTGGTATCGCGAACCATCACGCCGGCTGCACGATACGACCGCGCAAATCCCGCTCGCAGTACATGATTGTGTTTTTCGTCCAACGCATACAATGCCGAAAGACGCAGGGACCAGTCTGTGTCTGTTTTATTATAACGATCGATTCTGGCCTGGCTCTCAATCGACAATCGTTCCGTCAGGGCCATTCGATCGATCACAAATAATCCGGCCCAGTACTCATCATAGCTGCCTTCTCCAAAAACAATCTCCCCGGTAGCTGAATTTTCGGAAGATAAATGAATCCATCGAAGATTTCCGCCCAATGTCAGCGAATGCTCGTCCGACAATGCCATGTTGTACTGGCCTTCAAGGTCATTTTCGTACGATGCGAACCGGCGGGTAATATGCGGTTGGTGCGATACCGAATAATTTCCAAACCATTGCAGATAGCCGGAACTGTCATCATCGAATTCATGTTCCACGCGGGCAAACAGACGCGTCATACTGCTCAACACGTCTTTCATCGGATAACGCCCGGTCGACTCTCGGTCCCCGGCTTGTGACCCGGAATAGGCCGCTCCAAATGATAATGTTGTCGCATCTGAATAATCATAATGGAATTCCGTGCCAAAACGGCTGGTTCGTGAAAAATCTCGGGCTTTATAACCGCCAAAGCCCATCACCGCATTTAAACTGGGAAATGCGGATACCGTTCGCCCCGCTCCCGCAGCATCGGAATCCTCCATGTCTTCATAACCTGCCGAAATACGCCAGGACCACTTATCATTTGTTCCTGCAAAACGCAAATGATTGTACGTGTCCCCGAACTCGCTAATCGTCGTACTAAATAAATTGTCCAGGGTTTCGCCCGGCTTCTTTGTAATAATATTGATGACGCCCGTAAAGGCATTGGCCCCCCAGGCTGCCCCGCCGGGACCGCGGAGAACTTCGATCCGCTCGATATCTTCGACCAAAACCGGCAAACGCAGCCAATCCGGAGCCCCATACGTGGAACCCAGGGCATTTCGCCCGTTGATGAGCACAAGAGTACGGTCCGATGTCATACTCATCATCCCGCGCACACCGACAATATAGCGATACCGATCGACCCGGCGGACATCCACACCGGGAGCCAATTGGAGAATTTCCGGAATGGTGGTCAATCCGCTGGCATGAATTTCTTCGGCAGTGATGACACTAACCGGAATCGCCAGTTCGGTGCTTTTCTGTGCCGTTCGAGAGGCTGAAACAACCGGAACGTCCAGCAGTTGCTCCAGTGACATCTCAAATAAAGTGGGTGATTCCTCTGCGGATAAAGTGGAGAAACTAAATAATAATAATAAAATGAAAATAACAGTACCGGTTGATTTCCAGTTAAAAAGTATTCGATTGTTTATCATTGTTATCCCTTGACAATCCATAAGGCACAAAATTTACTCTGCGTAAATACCTGAAAGCATCCCCTCGGATGCCCTTGAAGCAGACAAAAATGAATTGAAACAATAAGCCGGGAAAAAGAACTAACTGACAAGTGATTTCCGGCGTTCAAGAATGCTTTCGATCTTCTCCAGCAATTCGCTCAGGTCAAACGGCTTGATGATATAGTCATCAATATTACATTCACGGGCACGTTTGATATCCTGGCTTTGACTGCGAGCCGTCAGCATGATCACTGAAATATTCCTGCCCCAATCCTCTTGGCGAAGTTGCTCGAGCATTTCATGCCCATCCAGAATTGGCATGATCACATCCAGCAGGATCATATCCGGGCATTCTTCTTGAGCTTTTTTCAGACCCTCATCTCCATTATGGGCAGTCACCACGTCATAGTCATTCATTTCCAGCCGATCTTTGAGTGTCTGAACGATATTCGGCTCATCATCTACGACAAGGATCTTTGCCTTACTTGCCTTTTTCCCAAGTACGAAAAAATCAAACATTGCTCTATCTCCATCTCAAAAAACAACTTTTTCTGTGCACTCTTACGGCATTTTCAGGCCTTAAAAACATTACATACAAGCCCGAATACGCTCATACATCGGTCGAATAAAGGTTGCGAAAAAGCACAAAATAACTTTTTTTAAATTTTACAGTCAGAATAATCGCCCCTGAATTTATAGATATATGACCTTTTGTGTCGCTTTTTGTGAAAAACTATTCATCTCTGGGGTGCTTTTGATTGATACCCAAGAAAAACAGAGTATAATCGCACTACTTTAGTTACAACCGAGTTCTCTATCTTTCAAGGTGATGCCAACATGACTCTTAACCGGGCTTCATTGATGACAACACACCCGGCTGTAACCATAGAAACAGGTAGTTAGAACCCCAGCATTGAAAGGAGAAAAAACATGTCACAAGTATCACGATCCGCCGTAATCCGCCATTGTAAACACAAAGGAAACACAATTGTCCTGCTCATTATCATTGCTTTGTTTGCCATTGTTGCTGTTTTTTTCTTAAATATGGCAACGACTGATCCAGTGGGCCCGGTCGAACAATGTCCCTGGGTCGAATCAAACCGCATTGTTGATAATTTCGCAGAGATCAATCTCCCCCAATCCCCGCAAATCATCTTTGACGACATAACAAAAATATCCAAAAGACTCACCTCTGAAGACGGCTCAAATCGCGGCAAACTGGAAATTGAAATCGCTCCAGACGGAATTGTAACAGCTGTGTGGAAGGCAAAATATAAGGAAGATATTTACGAAAAAGAGTTTAGCGCAACGTGCATGGGCAATGTTGACGCCGACATGATTTATGTAGATGAAAACGGTACGGATAAATCAAAACTGTTTTTCATCACCGAAGGAAGATTTCTGGTGCAGGTGTTCAAACAGGGGAACGCAAAACTTGGCGGCGGCGAGGCCTATGTCGTTGGGTGGATATCACCCGACAGGTCAGCAAAAGGCACGCTTGTGCTCGCACCGGATAAAAAAAGGACGAAAATTTACGCATGGGGTGAATAATTTATCCACATGATTGTCTACTGTAAAAATTAGATCGCAGCTATTCGCTGTCAACCATTTCCGGCTTCGGGATAATTAACAGCGTTTGACAGATCGGGCATCGTCCCTGCCTGCCCGCATGCTGGATCGGCGCCCTGAATTGCCTGCCGCACGGACATGTAAACCGTATGGCGGTAGTCGCCGTTTGAGGCAATTCCGGTTGAACCGGTGGAGTGGGGGATTGTTTGGTCTTCTCGATCTCAGCCTGAGCCATCTTTTCAAGCTTGGCATCTTGTCGCTCAAGCCGCCATTGTTCGAACAATCCCACGAGTGATTGTTCATCCTGATACATCGTTACAAGCTTCAACTTCAATAACAGCACGGCCAAAGCCGCGCCGGCAAAAAAACCGCCCAGGTGCGCAAAATAAGCAACCCGGCCGCCTCCCATCACTGCTCCTAAAATATCAAAAACCAGCCATAAACCAATCATCCAATAACTGGAAATGCAGAATGTTTTATAAATTGGACGAAGGAAAATCATTACGAAAAACAGACAATCCATCTCATTTTGCCAGAAGAAAACCAGGAACATCCCAACAATGCCGTTGATCGCTCCGCTGGCACCGATCGCCGACTCTCCGTTTAACAACATATGCGCGGCCGCAGCTCCCAGCCCGGCTGCCAGAAAAATCGGGAGGTATTTCAGATTGCCCACTTTGGAACAAACCGCATTACCAAACACCCACAGAAAAAGCATATTCCCGCCCAGGTGAAGCGGGTCCGCATGCAGCCACATATGTCCGAACAATCCCTGCCAACTCCAGTCATCCAGCACATATGGCTCAATCGCGGCTTCATTGCCTTTACTTAATAAAACGGACTGAAGTCCAAACGCCGCGATAACTGAAATCACCAACAGCCAGTTCATCACTGGTTTTCGGTCAAACGGTACATCAACAGCATACGGTATCAAGAAAAACATTGTCGGGATCCCTTCTCTTGAAATCAACTTTATTATACCCGACAAACAATAATATTAAAACCACAATTCGTACGGTTTCTGATTCATTCGATATCCTATCTTTTCTTCCGGTCTTCTGCCTATTATTCTTTTCTTGACCCAAGGGTCTACTTGGGCTATAAGTGCTTCGTTTTACTGTGTTTTGGAGTTTTTGATGAATCCATTGGTTTTACAAATAGTCAGTATCGCAATGGCCGGGGCTTTGGGGGCTTTGGGCCGCTGGTTCATCAGTCTGGCCGGATATCGTCTGTTTGGGACGGGGTTTGCTTGGGGGACGCTGATCGCCAATGTACTGGGCTGTTTTCTGCTGGGTTTTCTGATGCCTCTGTGTCTGGCCAGCGCTAAGATCAGCGACACACTCCGGCTGGCGATCACGGTCGGTTTCCTGGGGGCATTAACAACCTTTTCGACCTTCAGCTATGAGAGCATCAAATATATGGAAGATGGAAGTTGGACGCTGGCAATCACGAATATCGGGGCCAATCTGGTGATCGGATTCTGTGCCACGATCGCAGGGCTGATATTGGCACGAACTTTATTGGGAGGAACCGCGTAATGAAGGTATTACAGGGACAACAGGTCTTAATGCGTATCTTTATCGGCGAACGTGACCATGTCGGCCATCAGCCGCTCCATACGGCGATTTTGATGATGATGCGAAAGGAAAAACTCGCGGGGGCGACAGTCATTCGCGGACTGGCGGGATTCGGCGCCAAAAGCCACATGCATTCGGCGAACCTGCTGGCACTGAGTCAGGATCTGCCGATGATCATCGAATGCGTCGACAGCCGCGAAAATATCGACCGGATCATGCCGAAGATTGACGAGATGGTTACAGACGGGCTGGTGACACTGGAGAATGTTGAAGTGGTGCGATACGCGCCAAAGAAAAATGAAGAATGAATAAGGAATATTCAATGAAACGAATCACGCTATTAGCCATCATCCTGTTTTTAACATCGCTTTCCTTCGGACAAGCCAATAAAGTCAAACCTCAGTCTGAAAAGCTCTTCGACTATCAGCAGATTACACTCGATAACGGGCTGAAGGTGATTACGCTGGAGGATTTTTCGTGTCCTATCGTGGCGGTGCAGGTGTGGTATGGTGTCGGCTCTAAAGATGAAAAGCCGGACCGGCAGGGATACGCCCACATGTTCGAGCACATGATGTTCAAGGGCACAGAACTTGTCACCGAAAAAGATCAGTTCAACATGGTTCGCAAAGTCGGCGGCAATTGCAACGCCTACACCAGCTTTGACCGAACGGTGTATTATGAAACATTACCCGCCAACCAAATCGAACTGGCCCTGTGGCTCGAAGCCGAACGCATGAGTTTTTTGAAAATCGACCAGGAAGCATTTGACACGGAGCGGAAAGTCGTCGAGGAAGAGTTGCGGATGGGGGAGAACAAGCCTTACGGTAACGTCTTTAAAAAGATGGCCCGTGAATTATTTACTGTCCACCCCTACCGCTGGACGCCCATCGGCAATATCGCACATCTTCGGGCAACCAGCGTACCGGACTTGCGTGCGTTTTGGACACAGCAGTATGTGCCTAACAACGCGACTCTGATTATTGTCGGAGCGGTCAAGCACAAAGAGGCGCAGGCACTGGCGCAACAGTATTTCGGTTGGATTCCGGCCGGGCCGGAACCGAAACGGGTAACGGCTAAAGAGCCTCCGCTGAAGGATATTAAAACTGTCGTGATCGATGATGAAAACGCCCCTGCCGGACAAGTCATGCTTGGTTGGCGAACGGTTCCGACAGGAACGCGCGAAGAAACCATACTGGACTGTTTGTCGCAGATTCTCGGCGGCGGCAACAGCAGCCGCATCTATCGTGCAATGGTTGCCGATACACAGCTTGCGGTCGAAGCGGGCACGTGGACCTACAACTTACAACAGGATGGGATTTTTATAGCGGAAGCGACTCTCCAGCAAACAGCGGATAATTATGACGCACTGCTGGAGGCTTTAAAAACGCAAATCGAAAAAATCCAAAAAGACGGGGTCACGGACGCCGAACTGGAAAAAGCAAAAAACCACTTGCTCAAACAACTTGTCACGACCAACCTGCAAATTGAAATGAAGGCATCGCTGTTGGGTAACGCGGCGGTGACAATGGGCGATGTTGGCAAGGTCAATACGATGATCGATGAGGTCCGCTCGGTCACCCGCAGCGACATCCAGCAAGCCGCCAAACAGTATCTTCCCACCGACCGCGTCGTCCAATTCAAAATCATGCAAAGCCAGGGAATGCAGAATGCCCGCAAGGATAACGACCAAGCCCCGATTACCGCCGAGCCAGAATTGAACGCCCCTGCCCCGGGCCGAGCAGGTGTTCATCGCCCTGCCGACTATCCAAAACAGGCACCCCTGGCCGAAAATAATGATGCTCGCTTTATGTTTGATTATTCCGAAGAAAAACTGGAAAACGGATTAACCGTTCTGGTGGTGTCCAATCATGAAGTGCCGTTCGTGTCGGTTATGCTGGGATTGAGCAACGGCAGCTGGACGGAAACAAAACCGGGCACAGCATTTATGACGCTCTCGATGCTGACTAAAGGCACAGAAAAGCACAGCGAGGCCCAACTGGCAGCCGAACTTGAACAATACGCCATCTCTCTTTCCGGCGGCGCTACAATCGACACCGGCACCGTCAACATGAATTGCCTGACTGAACAACTGGACCGCGGAATGGAGCTTTTGTCCGAAGTCGTTCTCGAACCGGTCTTTGACTCGACGGAATTCGAAAAGCTATTGAAACAGGAACTGACTTCGCTGAAAATCAATGAGCAGCAGCCTCGCTACCTGGCGAGCAAATATTTCAATCAAGCCATCTTCGGTGGGCATCCCTACGCCCGAATGGCCGAAGGCAGCGCTGACGACCTTGAAAAACTCACCTCGGCCGACTTAAAGTTGTGGTGGTCAAAATTTGCCCGACCGGACCAAGCGACACTGATCGTCGCAGGTGACATCCAAAAAGACCGTGCAGTAGCATTAGCCAGACAATATCTAGGAGCATGGAAAACGGACCTGGTCGAAACTGGGATCGCGCTGACTGATATCCCCGAACACAAGGGAACACAAATTATTATCGTCAATCGCCCCGGCAGTGCCCAGGCCCAAATTAAAGTCGGCCAGCTTGGTATCACCCGGCACCAACAGCCGGAGTACTTTACAGCCCTGATTGCGGGCAATTACTTCGGCGGCTCCTTCCACAGCCGGTTGAATGAAAATCTACGCGTCAAACGAGGATTGACATACAGTGCCTGGGGCTATTTCAAACCAATGGCACGGGCCGGGACGTTTGAGATTTCCACATTTACTAAAAATGAGTCCGTCGCAGAAACCATTTCGGTCATTCTTGAGCAACTCAAAGAATTCCAAACGGTCGAACCAACCGATGCTGAGTTCTATGACACCCGAAGCTATATTACCGGAAGTTTTGCTCAAAACCGTGAAACCCCCCAGGATGTAGCCGGTGACCTCTGGATGATCAAGTCTCAGCAACTGGAAAAAGATTACTTTGATCAGCTTTTTTCGACACTGAAAAAAGCGACAAAACAGGATTGTGTAAATCTGGCTCAAAAGTTCATTAGGCCCGATAACTTAAAAATTATTATTGTGGGAGATGCCGAAAAACTGAAAGAAAGCCTTGAAAAAATCGCACCCATCGAGATTATTCAACTCGAAAACAAAGATGAACCATCACGATCTGTATAAACTGGACTTTTTTTGGCTTTTTCAGAGGCTTTTATTAAGATGTCGTTTGTTCTTGCCGAAACAGACGATATCTATATAAGAGAGTACGATCTTTAATACGCTGAACAATACCGAGATTTACAGAGTACAATATATTGGATATTCAGAGTCACATATTAAGAATATTATAACATTATTACAATTTGAATTAGAAAATCCGAAAATGGCATTCATTAAATGCTCTAAAATGCGAACAGCCTTGCTGTCTATGCTTTTTTGCTTGACAGTGGCTTTTCTTTCAACCCTTTCTTGCGGATTCGCAGACGAGCAGCAAGAAGCTGCCCCGGCCACTGCTGCCGCAGAGTCAATTCAGGACAATCTACCGGTTCCGGTATCAAACAGCGATCCCAATGATGTCGCTCTGTCCGAAGATCCAAACGATATCCATGAGACTGCCCCGAATGAGAAAACAGACGAAGCAGAAGATCCCAATAAACCTGATTTATCGATAACTCCAGAAGATAACAGTGACGATTTTTCTCCCAGGGTTTCTACGCTAATAAAGATCAATAACGCCTACGAAAAGATTTTGTCGCCCGACATCATTACATCTGAAGGCATGGTTCGCTACAGTACTCTCAGACGAAAACGCGAAGATATGATTATTGCGGCAAAAGAATTAGATGAACTAAATCCAGTCGTCCTGATGAGTCTCTCAAAAGAACAGCGAATTGCTTTCTGGATCAATACCTATAACGTATGCACATTAAAGCTGATCGTGGATCATTATCCTATCGAGCCCAAGCTTTATATGATCTTTTATCCAAACAACAGTATCATGCAAATAACCGGTGACTGGAGAACCAAGCACTTCTTTGATATTCAGGGTCTGGAGTACACCCTTGAGGAAATCGAACAGGAATTTCTGCTGGCTCGCCATAATGATCCTCGTATTATTTTTGCTCTTTCCTATGCCAGTCTCGGCGGAGCGATGCTTCGTAATGAGCCCTATGTTGCCGAAAAACTGAACAAACAACTGGATGAACAGGTCGAGCGATATCTGATGTCTCCCAGAGGGCTCCAAATTGACAAGGAAAAAGGTATTGTCCACCTTTCTAGTCTATTTACCATGTACGGGCACAAGAAATTCTTCCTGTCTTCAGAATATGCTGCCATTAAGAAATTTCGAGATAGAAAACCCGAAGAACAAGCTTGGCTGAACTTCAGTCGGAGCTATCTTCCGGAAGAGGACATACGCTATCTGGAGACTGCATCATTTGATACCAAGTTCATGAAGTACGACTGGCTTCTGAACGAAACTCCCTGAGTTCGTCTTTAAAGGCATTCTTTTTACCCCCTTCTCAATATTTATTTTGACGATTCTGTTTGCTGGCAGTATAATTTTCCTTTCTGTGATACAATATAATGTTTATATTTAGGAGTCTAAAGGATGTCAGGCAAAAACAGCCCCAATAACAAGACCCGCTTCAATGGAAGAGGGTATTTATTCACAAGCGAATCGGTTACCATGGGACATCCGGACAAGGTGGCCGATCAAATCTCGGATGCTATTCTGGATGCGATGTTAGCGCAGGACCCTAACAGCCGGGTCGCCTGTGAAACTCTGGTTACGACCGGGCTTGCCATGGTGGCCGGTGAAATCACAACAAATGCCTATGTTGATATCCCGGGTGTCGTTCGCAATACAATCAAAAAAATTGGATATACCGACCCGGCCATCGGCTTCGATTATGAAAATTGCGCCGTCATCAACAGCATCGGCGAACAAAGTCCCGATATTTCACAAGGTGTCACCGAAGGAACAGGGCTTCACAGAGAGCAGGGCGCCGGAGATCAAGGCCTGATGTTTGGATTTGCCTGCCGGGAAACACCCGTCCTCATGCCCCTGCCGATCTATCTGGCCCATAAACTGACCGACCGCCTGGCAAAAGTACGCCAAAGCGAAAAATTGCCATGGCTGCGTCCGGACGGAAAAAGCCAAGTCACCATTGAGTACGGCAAGAATGGAAAACCAAAACGGATCCATACAGTCGTTATTTCAACGCAGCATACGGCTGATGTGAAATATAAAACGCTCAAAAAAGAGATCATTGAGCAGATCATTATGCCGGTTCTTCCCAAGAAGTTGGTCGATAAGAAGATGATCGTTCATGTCAATCCAACTGGCAAATTCATTGTCGGGGGTCCCAAGGGCGACTGCGGAGTAACCGGCCGAAAAATCATCGTCGATACTTACGGCGGACGCGGTTGTCACGGCGGCGGCGCCTTCAGTGGAAAAGACCCCTCAAAGGTAGACCGCAGCGCCAGCTATATGGCACGATATATCGCCAAGAATATTGTCGCCGCAGGTCTGGCCGACGCCTGCGAAGTCCAGTTGTCTTATGCCATCGGCGTTGCGAAGCCCCTTTCGGTTCTGGTCGATACCGAAGGTACAGCGAAAGTCGACGAGACATTGATCGAAAAACTCGTTTGTGAACTGTTCCCGCTGAAACCCCGGGAGATCATCAATCACCTGAAATTAAAGCGGCCGATTTACGAAGAAACCGCCCGCAACGGACACTTTGGGCGAAATCATTCTGATTTTACCTGGGAAAAAACAGACATGGCTAACAAACTTCGCAAAGCGGCGGGGCTAAAATAAATGCCATACTCACATTAATTTAAAAGCCCGGCTTTCATGCCGGGCTTTTTTTATGTTGACGGTAGATTACACAATCCATTAGCGGTACAGGCAAAGATATGATGTATTCTGAGTGACCTTTAAATTAAATTTTTCGCCTGCTTCAACGGTAAACGTTTTATCAGGGCCATAGTCCCTCCATTCTTCACTGCCGGGCAGACGGACTGTCAATTGGCCGGTTATGATGGTCATCAGCTCGACGGTAGATGTCCCAAATTCATATTCTCCCGGGGCCATTACACCGATCGTCGCCGGCCCATCAGATGTTGTAAAAGCGATGGATTTCACTTTTCCATCGAAATATTCATTCGTCTTAAACATCTTATTTCCAATCAACGTTATTAGTGCTTAAAGTGGCGTTTTCCGGTGAAGACCATCGCGATACCCAGTTCATCGGCTTTGGCAATAACTTCGTCATCTTTCTTGGAACCTCCCGGCTGAACAATACAGGCCACACCGGCTTTGGCGGCATTTTCCACATTATCCGGGAACGGGAAGAACGCATCGGAACCCATCGCGGAGCCTTTGGCCATTTCACCGGCCATTTTGAAGGAGATCAAGCCGGACTCGACACGATTCATCTGCCCGGCACCAACACCGACCAGTTTTTTCCCATTGACCAGCGTAATGGTATTGCTCTTGACATGCTTGGCGGTAATCCAGGCAATCCGCAGATCTTCCAGTTGTTCGGGCGTGGGTTTCCGTTTGGTCGGAAACGTCAACGCATCCTTTTCCCAGCCAACAAGATCCCGCTGCTGGAGCAGTAATCCGCCGACCATACATCGAACATCGAATTCGCTACTATCGATCTGACTGCGATCAATCGGTCCGGTTTCCAACAGACGTACACGCTGGCCCCAGGCCTTCAGTGAGCGAATTACTTCTACCGCATCTTCATCATATGACGGAGCGGCAATCACTTCGGCAAAGAAACCCGCTGCACCGTTTTCTTTCCCGAAACGGGCATACGATTCCATGATGACGGTTGCCAGTCCTTTGTCCACATTGCGGTTTAAGGCTATGATGCCGCCAAACGCACTGACCACATCGCCCAGATAGGCCTTCTCATACGCCCTGGCGATATCGGTATCCACCGCACAGCCGCAGGGATTCATGTGCTTGACAACCACAGCCGCCGGTTCGTCAAATTCCTTAACCAGTTCAAATGCCGCATTGGTATCCATCAAATTGTTAAAGCTGATCGGGGTACCCCCTTCCAGCAGTTTGGCGTTGCCAATGCTGACTTCTTTACTGTCGGCTAATTTGTAAAAAGCGCCTGCCTGATGGGGATTTTCACCATAGCGAAGCTCTTTATCTTTCAGCACTGCCAGTGAAATACGCTCCGGGAACATTTCGCCCGCCTGAGCATTGAGATATTTTGAAATCGCAGCGTCATAGGAAGCCGTCAGCGAAAAAGCTGCCCGGGCACATTCCGTTCGCAATTCCTGACTGGTCGCTCCGTTATTTTCCTTCATTTCAGCCAGCACCTTGTCATATTGGCCGGCATTGGTGACAATCGTTACGAACTTATTATTCTTTGCTGCAGAGCGAACCATGCTCGGCCCGCCAATATCAATATTCTCGATCGCCTCTTCTAATGTACAGCCTGCCTTGGCGACCGTTTTTTCAAATGGATAGAGATTGACACAAACCAAGTCGATCGGCTCAATCTGATGCTCTTTCATGGCTGCCGCGTGTTCGGCATTATCCCGCAAAGCCAGCAGGCCGCCGTGAATCTTCGGATGC
Source organism: Anaerohalosphaeraceae bacterium (assembly GCA_963675525.2). Classification (GTDB taxonomy): domain Bacteria; phylum Planctomycetota; class Phycisphaerae; order Sedimentisphaerales; family Anaerohalosphaeraceae; genus 4572-13. The sequence continues at coordinate 97,041 of CAXXSL010000013.1, forward strand.
AGGGTTTTGACCCGGCCGTTCATCATCTCGGGGAAACCCGTTACAGAGTCGACGCTGGTTACCTCAATCCCTGCATCGGCAATGGCTTTGGCCGTCCCGCCGGTACTGATGATCATCACTCCCATTGCGGCAAGCTCTTTGGCGAACGCAACCACACCTGTTTTATCTGAAACACTGACCAATGCTCTTTGAATCTTGATATTCATTTGTCTTTTTATTCCTTTGAAAAAAGTAATTCGACTATTTCACTGAAATACTCATTAAACGTCCATCGGTATCCGCCAGATACATCGTCGAATCGGCCGTGTTTTTCGCGTATCGCCGTACCTGATTAAAATTAACGGAATACATCTCTTTGCCCGAAGCATTATCCATCACTTTTAAAACGCCCGGCCGAGCAAAGGCGAATGCTTTATTGCCGGACTCACAAACAATGTTTTGCCCGTTCGGAATGTTCCAGGTGGCTTTTCCATCATCCTTATTAATCGCATACAAGCCGTTGAGATCGTTATAAAGGTACACCACATCCTTACCGACAACCACCGAGTCAAGAACCGGTGCCCCGGCATAAAACGGCAGCGGCCATGCCGGCATTCCCGTCTCCATTGTCAGCTTATAGAGTTTGGCGTCCATACTGGGCACATAGAGATAGTCGTCGTCTTGAATAATTCCCGCTTGAATTTCTCCCGTCGTATCATACTGCCATATTTTTTTAGCAACATCCGGCTGCATTCCCACGATATTTCCCGCCTGTGTTGAAAAGACAACAATTGAGTCGGTCGCAAGCACCGAATTAATCATCGAATCATTATCCGCAGTCGCCGTAAATGCCTGCCAGAATCCATCAGTCGACAGCACATGCAACCGGCGATCAGAACCGGCGACATAAACATACTCGCTGTTTCTTGCCAAGGCACACTTGAACGTATCACCAACCTGCTCAAAAACCTCCCGCTTCTGAAGAAGACCGGTCGAAGGATCAAAAATATTCATCTGGTTGCCGGAGATAAATCCCAGCTGGCCTTTATAATAAAGCGGAGCACACACTGGAAGCCGTTCCGAACAGAGCCTGACTGAACACAGTGTCCGCCCTTGCTTCCGATCAACGCAAAACAGGATATTTGTGTCCGTCAAGACATAAAGGTATTCCGCAAAAATAAACAAACTATCGATCTGTTCGCGGGTTTTAATCGGCAGGTTCAGTTGCCAGTTATACGTCCACCCGGCATCCCGAATCAGTGCATGGGGAACCAGTTCGGCGGTTAACGGCTGGCGAAACTGTAGCTCTTGATCGGCAGCAAATATCCCCGCAGGCAGGCAGACCAGTAACATCAAACATACAACGATTTGATTTTTCCTGGATATTTTCATCACATAAGTCCCTTTTGTTTTGAGTTATAAAAAATGGTTATGATTCTAACTTTACAAAGTCCGTTAAGTCAACCTCATGTTCGGCTTCAAACATCTGCATTCTCTCAATCCGCTCGACATCATCCTTAATCCGGTTGGCCAATTTAAAAATATAGGGTTTCCCTTCCAGTCGATTTTGCAGGTCCTCCAGCATCGGCTCCCAGCGGCCACCGTAAAGCTGGGCTTTCAGGATGACCAGCATGCGATGCTGCTCATCAAGGCTGCGTATAAAAGACTGGACCTCCGGATCAACCGAGGACCCATTCGTTTTGTCCTTTTCCTGAACCATATCTGTCCTCTCAAACCCAAGCCACAAGCCAATCCTACCTTCTAAAAAACGGATTTGCAATCGGTTTTTCTATTCACTGAATTTGGACTCCGACACCGAAGCCGCAATCATTTCGGCCATTTGCACAATTAGTTTTGCCTTTTTCTGGTCGATCGCTTCCTGCTGAGTTCGAATGTATTCCTGTCCAGCCACCACACTGCGTGCATGTGAGACTAACTGTTCAACCTGTACATCTTCCATGCCTTCGAAAGTGGTTACATCATAGGCTAAAACGGTCACATGATTTTCACTGACACGGATAAAACCGCCGTCAATAATATAAAATGCGTCCGGCCGCTCAGTGATTTCTCGCACCTGCATAATCCCAAAACCCAATTCGGACAGCATCGGGCAATGATTTCGCAGAATCCCCAGTTGACCATCATGTGCCGGCAGCACCACTGAACCGCAACGGCACTCCAGCAGCTTGGCCTTGGGCGTCAGTAAAACAACACGAAATTTACCTCTTGATAGTCCGACCATCGTTATTTCTTATGCGCCTTTTCCTGGGCCTCTTCGACCGTTCCAATATACATAAAACTTTGTTCGGGCAAATGGTCCCATTTGCCTTCACAGATTTCCCGGCAACTGCGAACGGTGTCGGCCACCGGACAGTACTTCCCTTCCATGCCGGTAAACTGCATCGTCACAATAAACGGCTGCGAGAAGAACCGTTCCAGCCGGCGGGCACGGGCCACGATCTGGCGGTCCTCCCGGCTGAGTTCGTCAATACCGAGAATCGCAATGATGTCCTGCAGGCTATGGTATCGCTGCAAGAATTCCAGCACCCGCTGGGCGATGTCATAATGCTCCTGTCCCACAATGTTCACATCGAGAATACGCGACGAGCTTTCCAGCGGATCCACCGCCGGGTAGATTCCCTTCTCCGTGATCCGGCGAGACAAAACCACCGAAGAGTCCAAGTGCGTAAACGTCGTTGCCGGAGCCGGGTCCGTTAAGTCATCAGCTGGCACATAAACCGCCTGAACAGAGGTGATCGCGCCGGCAGCGGTCGAAGCAATGCGTTCCTGAAGCTGGCCCATTTCGCTGGCCAGAGTCGGCTGGTAACCAACCGCGCTCGGAATACGCCCCAACAGGGCCGACACTTCCGAACCGGCTTGTGAAAACCGGAAAATATTGTCAATAAAAAGAAGCGTTTCACCCCCCATTTCACAAAGGGCCTCAGCCATCGTCAGACCTGTCAGCGCCACACGCAGACGTGCTCCGGGCGGTTCATTCATCTGCCCAAAAACAAGGCAGGTGTTATCCAGCACTGTCGCATCGGTGTTGCCGATATGAGTATCTTTCATTTCCAGCCACAGGTCGTTTCCCTCACGGGTTCGTTCGCCCACACCGGCAAAAACCGAATAGCCCCCATGTTGCGTGGCGATACGGGCGATCAGTTCCTGGATCAAAACGGTTTTACCCACGCCCGCTCCCCCGAACAGACCCGTTTTTCCGCCTTTAACAAATGGGCACAGCAGGTCAACCACTTTGATCCCGGTTTCGAACATTTCCGACTTCGCCGTCAGGGACGTAAACTTGGGAGGCTTGTGATGGATCGATCGTTTTTCCTTCACCTTGATATCGGGACCGCCGTCAACGGGCTTTCCCAACAGGTTAAACACCCGCCCCAGCGTTTCCTTGCCCACCGGAACCTGCAAAGGCGAACCCGTATCGATTACTTCCATCCCGCGGCGCATCCCGATCGTATTGCCGAGCGCCACCGCGCGAACACGCCCGCCGCCTAAGTGCTGCTGGACCTCGCCCACCAGGTCGATCTGAATGTTTTCATACTGACCTTTCACTTCCAACGCGTTATAGATAGCAGGAATCTGTGTAACAAATTCCGCTTCAAACGTGCTTCCAACAATCTGTGTGATTCTTCCGCGATTCATTCTTTAATTATCCGCAAATAACGTTTCATGTACGTCCTGTTTATTTCGATGCTTCCACACCGCCGACAATATCCAGCAACTCCACAGTAATCTGTCCCTGTCGGGCACGGTTGTAGTCCTTGGTTAGTTCCTTGATCATGTCATCGGCATTGTCGGAGGCGTTCCGCATACAAACCACCCGCGAAAGATGCTCACTGGCCGCCGCATTGATAAAACACCTCAAAATCGACGTCCGAATGGTCATCGTAGCCAGTGTTTCAAAAATCTTTTCCGGCGACGGGCTCAATTCGAAATCCTCAAAATCCAGTTCCCACGGCCAGATGACCGTTGCACGGGTCGTCAAGTCGTCGATCAAATCGACCACCGGCAAAACAGTCAGGGTTTGAGCTTTCTGACTGGCCGGTGAAAAAAACCGGTTATAAACGATTCCAAGCCGCCCGATGTTCCCTTTGGCGTACTCATCCATGAAAAAATCACCGATCTCGTTGGCCTGTTCGGCTGTCGGAACCTCAGGGAAATCTTCATACACGTGTACCGGTTTAATTTTAAGATGCTCCAAATACCCAAGCACCTTCCTGCCTTTGGCGTAAATCTTCAATTCGCGTCCAAAACGTTGGGCCATCTTAACATGCGTGTCGATCTGACGAAATATCTCGTTATTGTACGCCCCGCACAGGCCTCGATCCGAACCAATAACGATCAGGGCATTGGTTTTCGATTTCGGCGGATCCATCAAAGGATGACCGATCGCTGTCTGGGCGGTGACCATCAGATAAGCCAACTGTGCCAGCGTATCATAAAATGCCAGGCCTTCGGCCCATTGATTGTAATACTGACGATAACGCACGGCACTGATGGTCTCCATGGTTCCGGTGACCTTGCTGATATTGGCCGCGGCGTTTCGCCGTAATAAAATTTGTCGTGTATTCGCCATATCGTAATATCAAAAAGTAAAGATTAACTATAAAAAACCAGAAACCTGCCTACGGCAAAACTTTAAAAAAGCAACGACGACGTCGATTCCTTATCTTTGATATTTAATACTTTATATTTACTATTTCCACCCTATGCTCCAAATGAGAATCGGTAGATCGTCTTATAGGCCTCCACCGCATCCTTCAGACCACTCAGCAAGTCATCGTCAATGTCGCCAACCTGTTCGATCGTTTCCAGGTACTCCGGGGCCTCCAACTGCATCCAGGAGATCAATTCATCTATAAAATGGTTAACGCGATGCACGTCAATATCATCCAGCACCCCGGTCGATCCGGCGAGAATACTGATAACCTGCTCGGGCACACTCATCGGGGAAAACTGTTTCTGCTTGAGAATTTCCACCATGCGATTGCCGCGGTCCAGTTGTTTCTGAGCCGCTTCATCGAGCTCGGTGCCTAATCGGGCAAAGTCCTGAAGTTCCCTGAACGCCGCCAGGTCCAGACGCAGCTTTGGAGCTATCTTTTTCATCGCTTTCGGCTGGGCAGCGCCACCCACACGGGAGACACTGATCCCCACGTCAACTGCCGGTCGGACACCGGCCAGAAATAGAGACCGCTGTAAATAGATCTGGCCATCAGTGATCGAAATAATGTTCGTCGGGATGTACGCCGAAACCTGGCCTTCAAGGGTTTCAATGATCGGCAGCGACGTCACCGACCCGCCGCCCAGTTCATCTGACAGCTTTGAAGCTCGTTCCAGCAGTCGACTGTGAAGATAAAAAATATCACCGGGATACGCTTCACGTCCCGGTGGACGCCGCAGTAGCAGACTCAACTCACGATACGCAATGGCGTGCTTGCTCAGATCGTCATAAACACACAGGGCATGGCCCTTTTTCTCGTACATGAAATATTCGGCGACGGCGGTACCGGCATACGGCGCAATATACTGCATGGCCGCACTCTCCGCCGCCGAAGAGACCACAACAATTGTATGATCCATCGCGCCGTGACGCTGCAGGATCGCCACAACTTCAGCCACCGTCGATTCTTTCTGACCGATAGCCACATAAACACAGACCACCCCTTTGCCCTTCTGATTAATAATCGTATCCAGAGCGATAGCGGTTTTGCCGGTTTTGCGGTCACCAATGATCAGCTCACGCTGGCCCCGACCGATGGGAATCATCGCATCGACACTTTTCAGCCCCGTCGCCAAGGGCTCTTTGACCGGTTGACGGCCGGCAATTCCCGGGGCAGAATATTCAACAAATCGGCTGCTCTTGCAGTGAACGACGCCTTTACCATCGATCGGCTCACACAACGCGTTGACCACGCGGCCCAGCAGTTCCTCGCCAACAGGAACCGAAAGCACCTTGCCGGTGCCGCGAACTCCCGCGCCTTCCTTGACCTTGGTATAATCACCATAGATCACCGCGCCGACCGAATCTTCATCCAGGTTAAACACCTCACCGACAACGCCGCCCTCAAATTCGAGCATCTCGCCGGCCATCGCATTGTCCAAGCCGTACACACGTGCGATGCCGTCGCCCACTTCCAGCACGGTGCCAACCTGAGCCACATCGACCTGCGTTTTATACCGTCTGACTTCTTCTTTGATCAGACTGCTGATTTCACCTACATCAAATTTCATTATGATTACTCAAAATAAGTGTTAGTCTATTTCTTGATTGGCCATTTTTTCCTTGGAACGCTTCATGATCGCATCGACGGTTCGATTCAGGATCGTCCGAACAGAGTTATCCACGACCAGATCACCCTTCTTGATCACAATGCCGCCGATGATCTCCGGGTCAATATTGACCGTAAGCTTGATCTCGCTGTTAATCGCGTCCTTGATGTCTTTTTTAATCTTCTCAACCTGCTCATCCGTCGGCTCCTGAGCCAGTGTCACTTCGATCCGACGGACATTTTTGCGTTCATCCAGAAGAACCTGGTATCGATCGCCAATACCATTCAAAAAATTCATGCGATTGCGTTTTGCCAATACACATAAAAAATCCAGCGTCAGCGAATTGATCCGGCCATCAAAAACCCGGCGGATCATTTTCGCTTTTTCGTCTTCCTTGAGTTGCCCCAGCATCAGCAGTGACAAAAACTCCGGCTCGTCCTGAAGCAACTGCGATACCGCCTCAAGATCATCCATAACAACTTCGACCAGGCCGGACTCTTCGGCCAGTTCGAACATCACGTCGCTGTAGATCTCGTGAATAATATGTCGTGCCGTTGATGCCATCGATTCGTTTACTTTCGTTCCTGTTCTTTGAGCCGGTTGATTGCCTCGTCGATCAGCTTCTGATTATCCTCGCCGTCAAGACTCTTGCCAAAGACTTCCTCGCCCAGTTTGCGAACAATATCGCCCGCTTGATTCCAAAGGTCATCTTCGGCTTCAATGCGTTCACGCTGAAGCTCGCTTTCGGCCCGGACCTTCATTTGCTCAATATCTTTTTGGTTCTGCTTGGATACTTCTTTAGCCTGCTGTTCGGCTTGTTGGGTACGGGCACTGATAATATCCCGACCCTGCCGTTCGGCATCCGCCAGTTTGGCACCGTACTCTTCAAGCACCTTTTTGGCTTCCGTCTTGGACTTTTCGGCATCGGTGATTTGCTTTTCAATATGCTCCTGACGGTTCGTCAAACCCGCCAAAAGCGGCTTCCAGGCAAACTTCCACAATACCACCAACAGCGCAGCGAACCAAATCAGCGCCCAGATGTACTCACCCGGGTACCCGCCGAAAAGGCTGAACTTATTTTCTTCGTCCGCGCCGCCATGTTCGGCCGCCAACACCGGCGTGGTGATAGCAAGTACCAACCACAGAACCGTTATGATTCCGCGTATTCTCATTCGCTTCCTCGATCTAAGTGTTTCGTCACTTAAGAAGTACGATTGGCAACAGACAGATAATCAATGCAAACAGCGTCACGCCTTCGATTAAAGCCGCGGCAATAATCATGGTCGTAAAAATACGACCGCCGGCTTCCGGCTGACGCGCAATCGCTTCGACGGCACTGCCGGCCAACTGGCCAATCCCGCGAGCCGCACCCATCACAATCAGACCGGCACCCAGGACACCGCCGAGCATGGCGAGCCCTTTTGCAAGCGCTTCCATTTGCTGCACGGATTCAAAGATTGCCGGGCCTGCCGTAGCAACCGCCTCTTGAACATCCGGCGCTGCTTCCGCCAACATCATTGGAACCATCATAATCACGTCTAACATGTTGCTAAAACCTCCAAAAGTGTAAAGTAAGTTTATATATTCCTGTTAATGTTCTTCGCTAATCGCAAAGCCGATAAAAATCGTTGTCAAAAAGGTAAAAATATAGGCCTGCAGAAACGCGACAAAAATTTCCAGCAGGCTCATCAGCGTCGTCGCCAGAATAGATGCAGACGCCACCATGAAATTCTTGAATATAATAATAAATCCCAACAACACGGCCATCAGAATATGCCCAGCCAGAATATTGGCAAACAGTCGAATGGCTAATGAAAACAGCCGAACAAATGAACTAATCAACTCCATAAAAAACATAAACGGCATCATCGGCCACGGCACCTTCGGAGATAACGTCGCAAAATACTTCACAAACCCCTTTTCATAAATGCCCGCCAGATGAAACAGGAAAAAAGCAAAGGTTGCCAATGCCCCGGTCACGTACAGATTCGCGGTGGCGGCACCGTACAGATTATTGTGCTCACCAATGAAAATACCAATTGCCGCGTTAAACGGAACCATCCCGAGTAAATTCAGAACCAGGATAAAATAGAACATGGACCACAGGTAAGCAATGTAGCGATCGGTATGGCTGCCCAGGAAGGGGCGTGCGACATCTTCACGGATAAAAACACAAATGGTTTCGATCACATTATAAAAACCTCGCGGAACAAGTTGGCGTTTGCGAATAACCAGGGGCAAAACGACCATCAGCATGATGGTTCCAACACTGATCATGAGCATGTGATTCGTGAACGGAAACTCTTTTCCCATCACCGTAACGGTAAAGAGTTCGTGGCTGATCACGTGTTCAAGTGGGTTCAGCTTAGCTAAACATGTCCCATACATTGCCATGTATTCTTGGTTCCCGATCTTTCATTTCACTGTTCCGGAGTATCCACAAGGCAAGCCACGTATCGACCGCCAAAAAGGCCGCATAGTAAATGCCCAAAAACAGGATAAACCAACTCCTGTGTATATCTGTAAAAACGGTGATTATAGCAACTCCGCCCCCGCCTATCAATAACCGAATTGCCGCCGCGATCATGACACCGGCCAGCACCCAATACACATCCCGGCCCCATGTCTTGCCAACGGCGTAGAATCCGGCGATTCCCGCTGCAGATGCCACGATCATCGCAAAAAGACAGGCTTGATTGACGTGCGCACCGCCGGTCGCACTGAGCCGGTAGACAAACATGGCACCAAAAACAACCAAAAACAACATCCACCCGACCTTCCCCCATGGGAAAATCATAAAAAACGGTTCGGGTTGTTTACGCTTTACACTCATTGGCCTGTTTCGTCATCCTGACCTTCATCTTCGTCGAGTTCCTGCTCCGTGATCTTTGCACGCTTGACAATAATATACATCATCACACCGAACCCAACAAAAAAGCCCAGGATCATCCAACCCGGGCTGGTGTCTTCCAATTTGTCGAGCCAGAAGCCAATGAACACGAAAAAACCGATGACAAGACAGAACTCAAAGCCAATTCCCATCCACCGGAAAGCAGCCCGGTAAAATGTTGAATCCGTCGGCTGGTCTTTCCGTCTTCTTGCCATAGAGTCCTTTCCAACCGCCCTTCTAAAAAGGAGAGACGGGTTACTGCTCAACAACTGACCTTCATGCGATGATATTTTAAAAATTAAGATAAAGGTTCTTGCCGGTTACCAACATTTAACCCGGCAAGCTTAGGATTTCGCCTGGTCAAGGATCAGGTCTTTGACCTGCTCGCTCGGCAAATTCAATGCACCGTATGCTCCGGCCGCGGCAGCCCGAAGTTCCGGATCCGTTTCCAGCGAACGGACCAGACCGTAGATCGCTTCAACCTGCTCGGTCAAAAGCAGATTCGCGTTAACTTTTGCCGAAACAACGAGAGAAGCAAACGCCGCGATACGAATATCCTGACTATTCTGCTCTGACAATGCCATTGCCACAATCGCTCGTTGAGCCTCGGGACTTTCCAGGTATGCCAGTGTTTCTGCCGCCAATACCTGCATTTCAGGACCGCTTTTTTCGGTCACTTCCGCCAGGGCCGGCAGTGCTTGTGATAAATCAACAACCATGTTCCGGACCAACGCCAGTTTACGCATTGCTTTGATCGCCCGTAACGCATACGTTTGAGATAATTCCGTACCGAATTCCTCAGCGCCTTCTTCAAGAATCGCCGAAACAAGGTTTTCAATGATCAATTTACTGCCGACAAACTCATTAACCGGATTCGCTTCGGCAAAAGCAATCGCCGCACTGAAACGGACCTTCCGGTCTGTAAAGCCCAGCGCTTTTGCCAGCGGTTGTTCGGTACCAACACGGTACAGCAGCGATTTTTCGCCGGCATTTACTGCCATCGCCTCAACAACCCCCAAAGCAACATAGGCATCACCATTTTTCAACGCACGCTCCAGCGCCTGATGCAGGTATTCCGGCCCGGCGGTCGTCGCATACGTCATTGCATCGGCATGACCGGTGTCAAAATACTCCGGCATCGGTACACCCACCGATTCGGCACGATAAAATCCAGCCAGCCATAAACCAATCGCCTTGCCGATCCCGGCGTCAGCCTTTAGCGCCCATTCACAACTGCGCATCGCCATCAGTTCATCAAAATATCGTTTATCCACTTCCCGACGGATCAGTGCCTGTTTCTCCGCATCCCAAAACCAGATATTGGCAAAATTGTTCTCAATGCCCGAACTCAGGGAATCATCCTGATCATAATATTTCTCCGCCAGACTGAAAAATAATTCCGCCGAAGGAATCTTGATCGCATCTGAATCGATCTGTTCGATCGAATTGACGGCCTGATCTTTCAGCATCTCCGAAGAGTCGTTTTCGGCAATCCATTTCAAATACGGCAGCGGTTCAAAGTAACCGATCTTGCCCAGCGCCCGTATGACTTCTATTTTTACTCCCACATCATCCATCTGTAACGCAGCAACCAGCGGACGGATAGCCGGCCGGCCGATTTTGGGAAGCGCTTCGGTAATATAGGCAAATTCGTTCTTGCGAGACTCATCGCCCAGTGCCGCCAACATATAAGGAACAGCATACTCGCCGGCATTTTTCAGATGTTCCTCAGCGGCAATTCGGCCGCGAATAGTGGTGCTCAACCGCTTAATCTCCTGAAAGATGATTTTGGGCTCAGTGCGGCGGATATAACGCCCCTGCTCGATCAAGTCTAAAATCTTGCCGCTGACATCACGCAGTTCATCGCTGTCAGCGTGCATTTTCAGCAAAAGACGATATCCATCAGGATTATTCTCAGATAGAGCCAGCAACTCCGTCGGATCAACTTGGCCTTGAATGATCTGGTCGGCATAGCTTTTGGCCAGTTCAAAACGACCGATCGCGGTATAATGCAGAAAATCATTCCAGTTTTCCTCAAGACTCGCGGCAAAGAGACTCGAATACAACAACAATACCCCCATCACCACCCATTTCAACGAACTTTTGTTTTCCATCGATAATCTCCAATAAAATGATTCCGGGCCTGCCAGGCAGGCTATAACGTAAACATATTTTAAAAAAGTACTTACGGCTATAACACAAAAACAAAAACAAAGTGTTCGTATCATTATAAGGGTCGCATGGAAGGTGTCAATGAAAAACCGCCCTCTAATGCCCCCCAAAACAGCTTTTAGTGGGCATAACCGTACAATTGATGCTCTCGGATATACTGAACCACCGAATTCGGTAACATCCCGGAAACGGATTCACCCCCAGCCAGTCGACGACGAATATCGGTACTGCTAACGTCAAATAACGGCGTCTGGATCACGTTTTGCTGCAGATGAACGATGTGCTCGGGAGAAAACACCGATTGAAAACGTTCAAACGCAGGTTTCAGATACCCGGCCCGGTACATCACGCATATCCGGCATATCTCCAACAATTCCGTCACATTGTGCCATTTGTCAAAGTCTTCCAACTGATCGGCACCAATCAGCCAGTATAAAAGGGTATCAGGTCCCTGTTTTTTTCTGAAATAGCAAATGGTATCGATTGTATAGCTGGGTTCCGGCCGATTTAACTCACAATCACTCACAGAAAAACCCGGGATACTTTCAATCGCTCTCCGAATCATCTCCAATCGATGGACACCGGGTGTTGGAAGTTCGCTCTTATGAGGACTGCGCCGCGCCGGCACAAAGAGTAAGTGATCTGCCGATAGTTTTTCAAAAACAATCTGCGCAAGCCGAAGGTGACCATTGTGAATCGGATCAAATGAACCGCCGAACAGAATCGTTTTTGTTTTCTTCAACAAGTAATTCCTCACAAAAATCTGTTAAAACTGCTGTTGCCATTTTACCATGCAAGAGATTTCTTTGCAATTTTTGATTTTTTTTTAATTTTTTTTTACTTCGTTCGTTAGGTTGAAATACGCTGCTCGACCGTCTTGTCCTTACGCACAAACCGACGGACCGCACGGTCCGATGAAAAAACAAAACTTTAAAAATATGACACTCTAAGCATTGTTTGGATGCAAAATCTAACATCGTCTTTCATTTTATAGAACGCGACGTCAACAAGACAAGGCTGGCTTACTTTATGGAAGTCCGTCGCTGATAAGCGGTTACAGTGCTGCCAACCAAGGCCGTAATTTCATTTTTTATCAAGGATTCGGGTGATTTTTGTCGATAAAGGTGTATAATATGAGCAATCGTATAGTGAACTTTTTTGTTGACGTATTAAAAAACCTTTGAAAGGAGGTGACAACGTTATGGCAAAGAAAAAAGCTGCTAAGAAAAAAGTTGCAAAGAAGAAAGTTGCTAAGAAAAAAGTAGCAAAGAAGAAAGTAGCAAAGAAGAAAGTTGCTAAGAAAAAAGTAGCAAAGAAGAAAGCCACAAAAAAGAAAGTTGCTAAGAAAAAAGCTACGAAAAAGAAAGCCACAAAGAAGAAATAGTGTGAGTCTCGACTCCACTGTTGTGGTAATTAAAAAGGAAGGTTTCTCATCCACATTGAAACCTTCCTTTTTTTTGAAACTCTTTTGCCCGCTGGAGAATCTAAACCACAGTAAGCCGGGGGGTTCGAAAACCGGAACATCAATATGTATTGTGTTTCAAAAACATATTGATTAAGCTATTTTCATCACTCTAAAGGCCTTTTTTAGTCTCTGAAACCCTTTAAAAAAACTTTGCAACCGTCATAAATTAAGTATATAATCAGGACGTTGTATATAAAAGCAGCTTTTTACGCAGGTTGCGTAAAACAATAAGGGTAACAGAACTATGGTAAAACCGAAAATAAAAGCGGCAAGTGTTATTTTTTGCGCTGTGATCGGGTTTTTGTGTCTTGTTGGGTTCTCGGAACAGCGATACAGCGAAAAAACGTCCGAGAGCATCGTCGCTGTACCGATTCAACTGACACGGGATTCATATGGGCTGGCACTCATTGATCCCGGCAATCAAACGCTCTGGGTCTATGAATTCAATACCCGAGGGCAGACGTTCGATCATCTTCGATTAATGGCCGCCAGGAGCTTTGCCTATGACCGAAAACTGACTGAATGGAACACCGGAACACCGACGCCCGCACAGGTCAGGGAAATACTGGAGGCGATGGAAAAAACACAGCAGGATAAGGAACAAAGACAGGACTCCAAGGTCGAAGCACTTGAGCAAGTTCTCGAACAGGAACTAAACTGATATTATTCAAATAATAGCTTAAACTCGGGGAAAATTAAAATGGCTGAAGATTTTTACACAATGCAGGACGTGACGGAAAAACTCCGCAAGACGGAGCAGGAGGTACAGGAATTGGTAAAACAGGGCAAACTGCGTCAGTATATGGATGCCGGTAAGCCCATGTTCAAGACCGAGGATATTGACGCGCTTTCCGAAGAAATCGAGGGGCTTGACATTTCCGCTATTGCCCTCAACCCGGAAGAGTCCGAGATGGAACTGGAACTGGAAGAAACATCAGAAATCCAATTATCGCCGGACCAATCTGGCGATCAGGAGCTTTCTGATGGACCCAAACCCGCCGGACCGGAAAGCGAAGGCGGATTCGGGCTCAGCCAGATGGGCGACTTGACAATGGGCGATACCAATGTCGGAACGGTCGGCATTAACATCCTCAGCGGAACCGAAGACGCTTTCAAGCTTACTGAAGATACCAAAGCGGAAACTCAATCCGTTGACGCGGCGGAAATCGAAGAAATCGAAAGTCTGGATGCGGATGCCAATATGGAAAGCTTCGGCAGCGGGTCGGGGCTTTTGGATCTATCGCTTCAAGCTGATGACACCTCACTGGGTGCGGTATTGGATGATATCCTGCCCACAGGAGCAGATGAGGGCGGGTTGGACGCAGGCAATCTGCCCACTGAGCAGTTGGGACTCGTAGAAGAAACCGAAGACTTACTGGCAGAACCAGCCATGGCTGACGAGGCTCCCATGGCACAGGTATCGGCGGCAACACCGCAGGGCGCTATGCAGATGGCGATGGTCGCTCCGGTGGACCCGCGAACAAACCTGTTCGGTATCGCCATGTTTTTGCCGCTGGCAGCGATTATCCTGGCGGGAATCATTCTTACGGCAGCCATGCAGGGCGTTCGGCCTTCATTGCTGAATGCAATCATAGAAACCCAAATCGCCGGACTGGGGCTGTTTTGGTACATTTTAGGCGGACTTGCCGTATTCTCCGTAATTTTCTGTTTGTTCGCTTCTCTTGGCGGAGGCGGCGGAACTCCTAAATCGCCAAAAGTTAAGAAAGCCAAAAAGGAAAAGCCTGTAAAAGTAAAGAAGAAGAAAAAAGGCAAATAAGTAAATTTCATGAAAAATGGCTTTTTTAGCCGACATATTTTATATGGAATAGTGCAGTTTAACACGGCAAAGACAAATGGATTGACCTTTCTGGAAAGGGGATAAGAATGAACAGGAGCAAATGTTTGGTATGGACGCTGGCGTGTGCGATGATTCTTTTGACGGTCGGGTGCGAATGTTCCCAGCCATACGACGATCTAAAAGCCCAAAACCGCATCCAGCAACAGCGAATCGAAGACATTGAGGGCCAATTAGGCCTTTGCAATGCGGATCTCCAGCAGAAAATTCAGGAACTGGAAGGGATTTCCGGCCAGAGTGGTGCTAATCTGGATGCCAAGAACGCCATGATCGCAGCACTGGAATCCGATATCGAAAAGAAAAAAGCATTAATTGCCAAAATGCAGGCTCAATTGATGCAGGCCGGTGCTCCCCTGCCGCCGGAAATGAACCTTCTGCTGCAGGATTTCGCCAAAACCAGCGACATGATCGACTTTGATGCCTCCACCGGAATGCTCAAGTTCAAAAATGATCTGTTGTTCACCTCCGGCAGCGATCAAGTTACCGGCAAGGCAACAGACGCGTTAAAAGCTCTGGGCAACATCATGAATTCAGCCGAAGGCAAGCAGTTTGATATCGTCATAGTCGGTCACACCGACGATGTCCCGATCAAGCGGCCCGCCACCCTGCAAAAACACCCGACTAACTGGCATTTGTCGGTTCATCGGGCTATCGGTGTCATGAATGCACTCAGCAGCGGCGGCATCGCCCCTGAACGGATGGCCGTCAAGGGTTATGGCGAATATCGACCGGTTGCCCCCAACAAGCCAAACAAGGGTGGCAACGAAGCCAACCGCCGTGTGGAAATCTTTATTATTCCCGCATCCTGACAGCTTTGATATGCATTGTGGACCTGGAGAACAGATGGCTCAGCAAACTCTGATCATAATTAAGCCGGATGCGGTGCAGCGGCATTTGACCGGACAAATTCTCTCTCGCTTTGAGCGAAAGGGACTTAAGATCGTCGCCGCCAAATTCATGCAGATTTCGCAGGAACTGGCCCAAAAACATTACGCCGTCCACAAAGGCAAACCATTCTTCGAAGGCGTCGTCAATTACATGTCTTCTTCGCCTGTGTTGGTAATGGTGTTGGAAGCCGAGGACGTCATTGCCATGAGCCGCAAACTCATGGGCAAAACCTTCGGCAACGAAGCCGAACCGGGCACCATTCGCGGCGACTTCGGTGCCTGCCGGGGATATAATCTCATCCACGGTTCCGACAGTCCTGAATCCGCAGAATATGAGATCGGCCTGTACTTTAAACCCGAGGAAATCGTCGATTACACGCTGGCCGACGAAGACTGGCTCTACGGTAGCAACGATTAAAAACGCCGGGGCGCAAGCCCCGCGAATGATTTACAAAACCCAAAGCCCCTTTCCAAAGGGGCTTTTTTTATGGCTTCTGAAACTCTTCCTGCATGTGCTTGCGTATCAACTCGGCCAATTTTTTTTCCAATTCCGGCGTCCGGCCATGTGCATAGGGATCAATAATCCCAATCTTAAAGTCGATATCGGGATCGGGCCGGATGATTCGGATTTTATGGTCGACTTCGCCATTTGGCGGAATAACTTTGATAATGTATTTTTTACCCAGAACAGGTCTGACAATCTTCGGGTTCCTTACAAGCCATTTCCTGATTTTATTAACAGTTTCCAACTGTCCCTCCAGCACAATCGAAAGGGGCTCTTCAAAAGGGATTATCTTAAATTTCACTAAATTGCTTGTTACTCCAGCTGTCGCCTCTACCGGTTTATCGTTCCTATCCATCTTCACATACATAGGTTTATAACGAAATCGCAACGAATGATGGCCCACGTCCAGTTTCAACAGCATGGCGGTTTCTTTGGATCCCCATTCTTCCGTCAGCGTAATTTGAGCAAAGTCGTAATTCACTTTTTTAGGATTTAAGGGGAAAGACAGAATATCGAACGCCTCTGGGCCGCCCCATCGATACCACTGTCCGTCCACTTCAATTTCAAAAAACTGCTGAAGCGGGGTGCAACTGAATACCTTATCGCCAATATTCAGCAGATCCACAATGATCGTTACCGTTTCTTTGGTATTAAAAGCGAGTTTCTTTGGTCGAATTTTCATGCAAAGGCCGTCCGCCGCCTCACCCCACAAGTCCGCATCCTCTCCCTCCAGCGTTTCCTCCGGCTTGCGCAACCACCACGGCGCCTCCATCATGGCTTTGGCTTCGGCTTCATCCGAATAAAAGGTGTGCATCTTTTCATTGCGATAATATTCCCAGAACAATTCTTCGGCCTCTTTATTGAAAAACTCAATACTCCCCTTGGTTTGCTCGTCTTCGAAGAACTTTCGGTAGGCATCCAGCGGCTCAGGTCCGGCCTGTTGAAAAATCACTCGCCCGCCGTATTGATCATAGAGCCGATTGCAAATTTTCCAGATTAGAATCATTCTTTCAGCCGGAGTATTACGGCCTTTAAAATGCCCTTCTGATTCAGCCATTCTCGTTGCGACGCCATTGTAAAGTTCCACTTGACCGGTTAATTCAGAACGCTTCTGCTCATCCAGATTATCCGCTTCGAGTACTTTTTGTAGACTATTCACCTTCTTTTGAGCCTTTTCAGCCTGCGACATCATAGACCGCAGCATACTGTTATTAAACTGTTCGATATCTTGTTCTGTAACCTCAATCTCCTTTTCCTTTGCGTATTGTTCAAATAACAGCCAAAAATAATTGGAAAGATTGGATCGCCAATGCTGTCGTTTCCATTCCTCTAACTGCTCCGGCGTCTTGTCGCTTGCGTATTTTTCTATCTGGCTCCCTGAAGGATTGATATCTTTCAAATAGATGTTTTGGTCCAGAACCCGCGCAATCAAAGCATCTCCCGGCAAGTCATTTAAGGAAACTGAAACCGAAAGATATTTCTCATTCGCATCGTCAGAACTGGAAGCATTGGACAGCAAATTCCCGCAAAAAATGAAAAAGAACAACGAAATGAAAGTCCACGTCAGTTTCATTCAAGTCACTCCTTAGCCTTTGAGTGTCGAAAAAATCTTCGCGATTCATATTATAACCGAACAGATAATTTACATCTATCTATTTAGATGTATAATAGAGGTAATCGTTACCCGTTTTTTGCATAATTTATGTAAAAATCGACCGTTTATGCGATTTCGATGATTATAACTCTTTAATTACAAGAGCATTACATGAAGAAGGATATTAAAAAGCAGATCGAGCAGATTCGGACCGAGATTCGCCGGCATGATGTGCTGTATTATGTGCACAATGCCCCCGAAATCACCGACCGCCAGTATGACAAACTGTTTGCCGAACTGAAACAGCTGGAAGCCGACCATCCGGAATTGGTGACGCCCGACTCCCCCACCCAGCGGGTCTCTGAGCAGCCGGTTGAGGGGTTTGAAAGTGTAGCCCATGCCGTCCCCATGCTCAGCATCGACAATACCTACAACGAAGAGGAACTGGCCGAATTCGACAAACGCATCGCTAAAGGCCTGGAAACGGATGCATATGATTACGCGGTGGAGCCCAAAATTGACGGGCTGGCCATCAGCCTGCGATATGAAAAAGGCCGCCTCATTCGTGCCGCCACCCGCGGCAGCGGAACACAGGGCGACGATGTCACCGCCAACATCCGCACCATCCGCGCGATTCCGCTGACGCTTGAGGGCAGGAACATCCCGGACATCCTCGAAGTCCGCGGCGAAGTCTATATGCCCAAAAAGGCTTTTGCCGAACTGAACGCCGCAAAGATCGAAACCGGTGAACCGGAATTTGCCAATCCGCGAAACGCCGCCGCCGGGTCATTGAAACTATTGGACGCCCGCATCACCGCCCAGCGCAAACTGGCCTTCTTTGCCTATGCACTCGGACAGGTCAGTAAGCCATTGGCGAAAACTCATTATGATTCGCTGCAAATATTGAAAGACCTCGGCCTGCCGGTCAATGAACACCTGCAAAAAGCCAAAGACATCGACGAAGTCATCAAAATCTGTCACACATGGGAAAAAAAGAAGGACAAACTCGACTACCAAATCGACGGGCTGGTGATTAAGGTTAATCGCTACGACCAGCAGGATATCCTCGGCACGACCGGCCGGGCGCCCAAATGGTGCATCGCCTACAAGTTCGCCGCCGAACAGGCCCAAACAACCGTCGAATCCATCGATGTCCAGGTCGGCAAATCCGGCACACTCACCCCCGTCGCCAATCTAAAACCGGTCAAATTAGCGGGAACCACTGTCAAACGCGCCACACTCCACAATTTCGACCAACTGCAAAGGCTGGATGTCCGTTGCGGCGACACCGTCGTCATTGAAAAAGCTGGCGAAATCATCCCGCAGGTCGTCGAAGTAAAAATAAAACAGCGAAACCTATTCGACAGCCAACCCTTCCAAATCCCTACGGCGTGCCCTGCCTGCGGCGGCAAGGTCGAAAAGGATGAAAACGGCGTCTATCTGCGATGCGTCAATCCGAATTGCATTGCCCGATTCAAAGAACAACTGCAATACTTCGTCGGCAAGGGCCAGATGGATATCGAAAACCTCGGCCCCGCTGTCATTGAACAGTTGGTGGACAAAAAACTCGTCAAAAATTTCGCCGACCTGTACACACTCCGATTCGACCAGGTCGTGCAGCTGGAACGCATGGCCGACAAAAGCGCCGCCAATATCATGGACAGCATCGAAAAAAGCAAAACACAGCCGCTCTGGCGATTGATCGCGGCACTCGGCATCCGAAACGTCGGCGGCCAGTCCGCCCAAATCCTCGCCGATGAATGCGGCTCGCTCGATGCACTGATGGACGCTTCTGTCGAGCAACTTACCGCCATCGACCAGATCGGCCCGGTCATGGCACAAAGCATCTTTGACTACCTGCACGATAAGGACAATATCAACGTTATCAAAGCCATGCTCAAAGCAGGCGTCAGTCCCGCCCCGCCGAAAGCCAAAGCCTCGAATGTCTTTAACGGCATGTCGATCGTCGTCACCGGCACTCTGAAGAACCATACCCGCCAGCAAATCGAGCAGATGATCAAGGACCACGGCGGAAAAACAAGTTCATCCGTCAGCAAAAAAACCGCCTTCCTCATCGCCGGCCAAAACGCCGGCAGCAAACTCGAAAAAGCCAACCAACTCGGCATTGAAGTTATCGACGAAGACCAATTCCTGAAAAAAATAAACCAGTAACCATATACAGTCTGAAATCTCAAATTTGAGATCTGAAATTTGAAATAAACAAAAGGAGCTTCCAATGAAATACAACCGTTTTGAAGACCTTCCTGTATGGAAAGCCTCCATCGAACTGGCCCAACGCATTTATGTTCTTACACGTAACACGTTTTTTTCACAGCCGGGAGATCTTCGTGACCAGCTTCGTCGGGCGTCTCTGTCGGTTTCAAACAATATTGCGGAAGGCTTTGAACGCGGCTCAACCGCTGAACTGCTGTACTTTCTGTATATTGCCCGAGGCTCATGCGGAGAAACACGCTCGATGCTGTGTTTTACCGAACAATTTGAAAACACCGCTCATCTCAAACATGAAATTTCAAACCTTATAGCACTCGCCGAGTCCTGCTCACGACAGATACGGGCATGGGCGGACAGCCTGCAAAACAGCGATATCAAAGGCCAGCGTCACCTCAATGAGGCCGCACGCGAGATATATGAGTCAAAAAAACGAAGAACCGCTTTCGAAAAGCAACTGGAAGAAACCATGCGCAAGATTCGCCCGCAGGACTTCCCCCAAGCCGAAAACAAAGCATAAAAACCTGAAATCTAAGATCTGAAATCTGAGATCTGAAATCTGAAATCTGAAATCTGAGATCTGAGATCTGAGATCTGAAATCTGAAATTTGAGCTTAAAAAAACCAAACACAAAAATCCCAAAAAAACTCCCCCCAAGCCCCCGTGGGGGGCGACAGAACCATCCACTTCATCCTAACGGATTCAGTGGCTGCCACCCGTCGTCAATGAAGAAAACTAAACCTGCGATTGTCTGGAATTTCTGCATATATTTGAGCCTCTTCTTTCCACACATTACCAACGATCATCCTCTTTTCGTTTGAAACAAATATCACAAAATAGTCTATTTTCAATTGAAATTCTGAATGATATTGATGAGGTATTAAATCCTTCCAATCATCTTTTGGCAAAGCATGACTAAAGCTGACATCTTCCAGCAAAAGCGCTGTGGAAAATCCTTTTTCTTTGTACTTGACAAGCTTTGGTAATTTTTCTTCGACTGCTCTACGGAATCTATCTTGCCTTTCCCTATTTGCCTCTTTTGGTCGTGTTGACGTCATTCCAACTGTTCCATTTAATTCCTGACACGAGCCAACACACCATAACGACACCTCATGTTTATCGTACAACCGTGAGCAGCTTTTATCAATAGTTAGAGATTTTGAAACTTCAGGAATCCAATCTTTCATTTCTTCGACAAATTGTTCTCTAGTCTTTTTATTCAGTCCTACAATAAGAGATGGCGGAGCGATTAAACTAAAACAGTATTCATTTGGCAACCGGCCTTGGCATCTTTGTTTTAGTTCCTTTTCAATACCGCATAATTGATTTACATACACAAGCTGTTCTTTATGGGCTTCTACAATAGTATGTTCGACAGCAATTTTGGGGAGTTGCCCCTTTTTATCTTTTGGGACTAAAATGACTTCGATGTCTGGACTATTTCTATTTTCCTTTTCCGGCCATCTCTCTGGACAGTATTCTACACCCTTTATCCTCCGGAGAATTTCGACAAAAGCATCACAAGCATTTGTTTCATTTTCCTTCTTTTTCAAGCAAAACTCTCCATTTTCTCTTTACAAATTCTTTCCGTCTGTTCCTATAATAATTTACCCCTTCCCACTAAGTATTGCAACTGCTCGTTGATTATTTCGTTAGAAGACAATGCACAGCCGCTATTTTAAAAATATCTGTGTAAATCGGCGTAATCTGTGGATAAAAACTTTTTTTGTTTGACATTCATCTAACTTTTGGTATAATACTCCAAAGTTGAAAATACGATCTTTGACAATCAGAAGGAGCAAACAAAAGCGTGGAGCGGTAGCGACACGATTCGAGCGCGCAAAGTGTCAATTCACGGGGAATGTAACATTTCGACACACACCTTTTTCGCAAACAAACCCAAACAAAGCCAATTTTTCTCCGTGAACCTCTGTGCCCTCTGCCCGCCGTGCAGCGCCCGTCGCGGCAGGTGGCAAAAAAGGGCACAAAATGGCGCCGTTTCGGACAACTTTGGCGCATTAGTGGCACACTTTGGCGCCGTTTTGGGCGCACTTTGGCGCACCTTTGGACGATGTTTGCACCATAAAAACACCAAAAAACCGCATTTTTGACACCAAAAACACAGAAAAAGCAATTTTAATGCCGCCCAAACACAAGCTGGATTTGGCCGCCGGTTTTCGCTATACTATCGGGTCTATGCAGACACGGAAATCCGCATAAAAACAGATAGCCATAAATGAGAGTTAAGGAACAATAAAAAATGCTGACAATTGTCACTCAATTGATAGGAACTGCTGCCGAGACGCAAACCGCTGACACGGATTGGTCGGACCTGTCCGGCGTACTCACCCGGATCGCCGTTCTGGCGACAGTCGTTCTCTCAACGCTTATCCTGGTAAAAATACTCAAGCATGTCATCCGGAAAAAACAGGAACATCGAAAACGGCCAATGGTCATCCTTAAGGTTTTACTCCCAATTCCTCTACGGAGTCATCTACTTTTTCGGTTTTCTGCTGTTTATTTACCTGATTCCCTCCGCTGCGAAGTCTGTCCCTGTCGCTGTTTGCCAGTTCCGGCGTATTGGCGATCGTGATCGGGTTCGCGGCACAAAATGCCTTTGCCAACATCATCAGCGGGTGCTTTATCACCATCTTCAAGCCGTTCCGGATCGGCGATAAAATTAAGTTTGTCGGCAAAGATGTCTCCGGCACGGTCGAAGATATCACGATGCGGCATACCGTGGTGCGAACCTTTGAAAATAAACGCATCATTATTCCCAACTCGGTCGTCAGCGTCGATATCATTGAAAATGCCCATTTTGCTGAAGAAAAAATATGCCGGTTTCTTGAGATCGGCATCAGCTACGATTCGGATGTGGACAAAGCCATCGCGATCATGCGGGACGAAACAAAAAAACACCCGGACTTCTTTGATAACCGGACCGAAGAAGAAAAACAAAAGCAGGTTGATCCCGTCAAGGCGAAAGTGCTTGGGTTTGGCGATTTCTCCGTAACCCTGAGGGCGTGGGTCTGGGCCAAAGATAACGCGACGGGATTTGACATGGTCTGCGACCTGAACAAGAGCATCAAAGAACGCTTCGACCGCGAGGGTATCGAAATCCCCTTCCCGTACCGAACACTCGTATTCAAAGATAAAACAAAAGTATTAAACGAAACATCTGAACCGCTCCAAAATTAATGTCTAATAAAGATATCCGGAAAATCCATCTTAAAAGCTTTGGCTGCCAGATGAACAAGCTCGATTCATCGCTGGTGGCCGGCGCGCTGACCGAACAGGGATTCGCCCTGACCGATAAAGCGACCGAAGCGGATGTCATCGTCATCAACACCTGTTCTGTACGCGAACATGCCGAGGCCCGCGTTTTTTCCAATCTGGGGCACATCAAGCATCTGAAAAAGTCCCGCCCGGATATTCTCGTGGCGGTCATCGGCTGTATGGCCCAGCGGCTGGGGGCCGAGCTGCTGGCCCATGAAGTCGTGGACATCGTCGCCGGGCCAACCCAACTGCACGAAGTCCCGGCCCTGATCAACAAAGCCATGGCCGACCACCAAAAACACCTGTCCGTCACCGACAAAATCCGTCAGCCGATTGCCGCCGAAGAAAGCATCGAGGTAGGTCATAAGCTGGACGATTTTGAGATCGCCTACGATTCGGATGCCAATCACATCAAGTCACAGGCTTTTATCCGGGCCATGCGCGGCTGCAACAACTTCTGCACCTACTGTATCGTCCCATACGTCCGCGGGCCGGAAGTATCCCGTCCGCCAAAAGCCGTTGTCGAGCAGGCCAAAAAGCTCGCGGGCCAGGGCATTAAACAGATCACCCTGCTGGGCCAGACCGTCAATTCATATCACTACGCCGAGAACGGCAAAACATCCACGCTGGCTGATTTGCTTCAGCAGGTCAGCGAGATCGACGATGTGCATTGGGTGCGTTTCATCACCAGCCATCCCGGCCGGTTCGATGAGTCCATCCTCCGCGTCATGGCGGACAATCCGAAAGTCGCCCCCTATCTGCACATCCCCGCCCAGAGCGGCTCCGACCGTATCCTGAAAGCCATGAATCGCGGCTACACCGCCGACGACTATATCGCGCTGATGGATAAAGCCCGTGCAATCGTGCCGGACATCGCCATCGCCGGCGATTTTATCGTCGGCTTTCCCGGCGAAACGGAAGACGATTTTCAGGCAACCATCGATCTGGTACGCCGCGTGCGATACAAGAACGCCTTCGTCTTTAAATACTCCCCCCGTCCCGGCACGTATTCCGAAAAGAAATTATCCGACACTGTCCCCGCCGAGGTCAAACAAGAGCGGAATGCAAAACTTCTGGAAGTCATCAGCGAGGTTGCCGACAAAGATAATCAGCGTTTTCTTGGCAAAACGCTTGAAGTTCTCGTCGAAGGCCCCAGCAAAAAGCCGCATCTGAACCAAGCCGAAAACGAAAACAACCCCCAACTCATCGGCCGCACCGCCGATGACTATATCGTCGTCTTCAACGGTCCCGAATCCCTGACAGGCCAGTTCGTTAACGTGACTATCACCAAAACCGCCGCCCTGACATTATTCGCCGAGTTAGTCTCCTAATCGGCCTTTCTTAAGGCGGTTTGTCTTTTTTATTTAAGAACAGCGCTGAACCGTCGATAATGATAATTGACGGACTATTTCTAAGCACAGGAGACATGAAATGCAGGTTGATGGTGTCAATTCCGGTCAAGTTGCGGCTGTACGGGCCATGAAAAACAGAAAAACTCACCAAAAAGTGAATGCCGTAAAAACCAAAAAACCGAAAGTTGCTGAAAATAAAGGATCCGAAGGAAGAGCCAACGGCGTGATCAGCCTGCTGCAAGCCGGCCATTTCAAAGGCGTGGCCGATATTCGTTTGCGAATCAATTTTTACGATGAGATACAAGCCCTCGAATCTCAGAATCTCAAAGCAACGGCCTCAGACAGTTTCGAGGGATTTAATCAAGCCGTTCAGGAACAAATTACCGTTTTGAATGAATCCGGGTTGCTGAATGAGGACCAGACAGCCGCATTGGGTGCCTTTTTAGCAAATCTTCAAAATACTCAAACTGGTTTTCTGGATGGCGGGGACAACTCCGTACAATCCTTGATCGAACGTCTTGAAAACGACTTCAACTCACTTCTGGGTCTGCTGAACCCGCCTGCTCCGGCTACAGAACAGGAATCTGAACCCCCTGCTGGTTTAGAAGAACAGATACCCGAAATCCTGATGGCTGAAAGTCCCGTGGAAATCCCCGTCGAAGCAGAATCTGTTACCGAAGAAATCGCCCCGGAAGCTGAACCGACAGAACCAAATCCACTGCAGCAGCTTGTCCAGAACTTTCAGGAAAGTGTTCAGGCGTTGATTGACAACCTACAGTCCGATCTGGCAAACACCAGTGCCCTGCCTCCTGTTTCGGCTCCATCCGGCAATGGAAAGGCATACGCGAAATTCATTTCAATCTACGAAAGCATGCTTCCGAGCCAAAATACCAAACCCGCCGAACAACTTGACATCATAGAGATCCCCGGTTCCAATGAAGTTGAGGTTGTCGCCGAAACGATTGAAGCATAAATCCTGATACCTTTTTACTGCTTTTTATGATCGGCCTTTTGAAGGCAAATCTTGTTAACCTTAGGGCTGTTTTCAGAAAATCCGGGGGCAAACCAGTTTTTCTTATTTTTTCTGTAACATTCTGCCGCACAACGCTTCTATATATATGAATAAGAAGAAAATGCCCAATTGTGGGGGCAAATTGCGGTGGAAGTGAGCAAACTGCTTTCAGGTGAGATTTTTTCTCATTACGTGAAGGCTCTGTCTGAAGACCAGACCAGACGGAGCCTTTCTTTTTTGTCAAAAATGACGATTTATGACATTTTCATCTCTAAAATCAGCAATCCTTCTGACTTTTATTTTAAAATTTCAGGTATTCTATGGCTTTATTGAGCAGTTTACCGGGTTTGGCGATGTCTTCGATGCGGCGGAGTTTTGAGATTTTTCTTTGTTTCAGGATGCGGTTGACGGTAACAAGGCCCAAGCCGGGAACGCGAAGGAGTTGGAATTTATCGGCTTTGTTGATGTCCATGGGAAACCGCTCGGGGTTCATGTCAGCCCAAATTTGTTTGGGGTCCTTGTCGAGGGACAGTCTGCCCTTTTCATCGAATAAAATCTCATTGTCTTTGAATCCATATTTTCGCATGAGAAAATCGACCTGATACAACCGGTGTTCGCGCGTCAATATTTCCTGTGGATTTTGTAAAATCTGTTCGGCAGGCAGGTCGGCCGCCCCAAGACCCTGCTGATAGGCGCTGAAGTAGATACGGTTCAGGTGCAGACGGTCATACAACCCGCCCATGTAGTGGACGATTTTGTGGTCGCTCTCATCGGCGGCACCGACAATGAACTGGGTGGTTTGATGCACCCTTTCGTAGCGGTTTCCTCTTGCGGTCATCCGGCTGATGAGCTTCATCGGCTCGATGATATCCCGCAGATAGTCCTTTTTGTTCGACAATTTCATCAGATTATCCTCGCCCGGCGTTTCGATATTCAGCGATACGGATGAGGCCAGCGAAACGGCTTCTTCAATGGCGGCGGTGCTGGAACCGGGAATCACTTTCAGGTGAATATAGCCTTTGAAGCGATGGCGATAGCGCAGGATACGGGCGATGGCGTTAATGCGTTCGGCGGTGTTGTCGGGCGTGCCGATAACGCCGGATGAAATAAAGATACCGAAGACCTTTTTCCGGTTGTAATAGTCCAGGAACAGTCGGACCGTTTCTTCTGTTTGCAGACTGCACCGGCGGATGTCCCTGTTCTGACGGAGCGGGCAGTATTTACAATCGTTAGAGCAGACATTGCTCAGCAGAATCTTGAAGATACTGGCCCTGCCGCCGTTGGCTAAGGTGATGGGGTAAATCCATTTGCCGTCGGTACCGCGGCGACGGTGTTCGTCTTTGGTCGAACCGCAGGCGCAGGCCAGATCGTACTGGGCGTCGGCACTGAGGATTTTCAGTTTCTCAAGTGTATCTGGTTTGCGGATAATCGTGGTCATTTTTCCATCCTGCTGCAACAGCATCCATGCCTATTGCATTTATAATCACAGCGGGGAATATTTACAACGAAGCAAACAAATTTTTCTGGAAAAATTCCAAAAACCCGCCTACGATAAGTAAACAGTAAACAATCGTTTCGTAAAGGAGGTAAAATGAATCCGTTATTTTCTTTGTTACCCGCCGTCGTCGGTACCGTTGCCCGCGGGGTTGTGGACGGCCAACAGGGACAAACCAAAACCGGCGCAAACGATTCCGTCGAAACAATCTCCGAATCCTACAGCGCCAAACACGCTGCCAAGCGTGCCGAACAGCAGGTTAAAATCCTCGAAGCAAACCTGGCCAAGACCATGATGATCTGTGAAGCATTGTGGGAACTGCTGGCGGCAAAAACGAATCTGACCGAGCAGGATCTGTATCAAAAAATACTCGACGTCGATTTGCGGGACGGCGTTCAGGACAACAAAAACCAGCGAAAGGCGACCAAGTGCCCCAAATGCCAACGGACCGTTTCGGCACGGCACGCGGCCTGCCTGTACTGCGGTGAGGTGGTGGACCAGTCTATCTTTACCCTGAGCTAATTCAAAAAAACCCTTTAAAATACGCTTTTTGAAATTATGTGTTGAATTTGCAGTTCTTGGGCGTGTACAATTAAACCCATAATGGAGTTCAAATAGTACTATACTTTTTTAGGGAGATTCTCATGAAGACACGATGGACAGTTACAATGCTGTTGATTGCATGCCTGGCGGTCGTGACCGGCTGCAGCAAAAAGAAGAACCGACACCCACACCAACGGAAAGCGAAACTCAGGAAGCCACAGGCATGATGGACACCATGAAAGAGACTGTAACGGAAAAAGTTGACCAAGTCGCAGAAGCCGTCAAGGAATCGTTTACGATGGACATTGACCTGGACAAGACCGTTGCCGACCTGAAAGCCGAAGCCGCCAAGATGGATGTCAAAAGCCTGACTGAGGTCGCATTGAAATATAAAGACACAATTCTCGAAAAGCAGGGTCAACTGGACGGTTTGATTCAAAAACTGAAGGCGGTCCCGATGACGGAAAAACTGGGTGCCGACGCACAGGCGATGACCACCGAAATCAAAACATTAACAGATTGCTATCGCCCCTTTGCAAGAACGTTTTGGCGTGTATGTCGATGCGATCAAGGCCTAAAGGCGGTGATGTTAAGAATCTGACACTGTAAGAAGGCTTGATTGTTTGAGAGAAAAAAAGGTCCGACGCATGCCGCCGGACCTTTTTTAATGACACATGGTATGGTTAAACAACCCGTCAGCTTTGTATCATATGCACATCGCGCTGCGGGAACGGGATGGTCAGGCCGTTTGCTTCAGAGCCACTTTAATCTTCTCAGTGACATCAAAATAAACGCCCCAGTAATCTTCCACTTTAACCCAGGGACGTACGACAAAATTCACACTGCTGTCACCCAGTTCCAAAACCGCCACGGTATAAGCCGGTTCGGGGAGAATGCGCTGGTCGGCCTTGAGAACATCTTCCATGACCTGACGGGCTTTCTTGAGGTCGTCCTCATAGGACACCCCAATGACCAAATCAACCCGGCGGGTGCCATTGACACTGTAGTTGATGATATTTGCCGCCGGTCACCTGGGCATTGGGAACAATCACTCTTTTATTATCCGGCGTGTTTAGAATGGTGTTGAAAATATGTACTTCCTTCACCACACCTGTTGCCCCGCCGGCCTCCACAAAATCACCAACCCTAAGTGGTTTGAAGATAATCAGCAAGACGCCCGAGGCAAAGTTGGACAGTGTTCCGCCCAATGCCAAACCAACCGCCAAACCGGCAGCACCGATAACTGCCACAAAAGAGGCTGTTGGGATTCCTATCGCACCTAACGCCGCAATAATCACGAAAACCAGTAGAACAGTGTAAACCAAATTCTTCACAAATTTACTCAATGTTGCATCAATCTTGGCTTTGTCCATGGCCTTTTGAATCAGATTCGAAATAAGCCTTGCCACCCATCGGCCGATGATAAATATGGCGGTGGCCGCAAGGATATTTAACAGAAACTCTACGCCGTTTTCGGCCAAATAGGCTTTCAAGCTGGCAGCCATGTCCGTTACCGACTGGGGCGATTGCTGCTGGGTTACCTGCTCGGAATTCTCAACCGAAGCCGCCTGTTCGGCGGCAAATGTATTGATTCCCAACATGAAAATAATTAAAAACATTCCTAACTTTTTCATTTCAATTTCCTTTCAAAATCAAAAAGGCCATGACCGATTCTTCGGTCACGGCCTTGAATTGGTTCAATCATAACTATCCAGAACACTTGTTTGTGATTTATGATGTTCCTCAGCTATTTTGAACGAAGAACATCCCGGATTTCAGTCAGCAGTTTTTCTTCTGCGGATGGAGCAGGAGGTGCGGCCGGGGCGGCTTCTTCTTTCTTCTTCGCGGCATTCATGGCTTTTATGACCATAAAAATTGCAAAGGCAACAATCAGGAAATTAATGATCGTATTGATAAGCATTCCATAGTTTATCGAAACCGCTGCAATCTCATTACCCGCCGCATCAACTGAAGCATCTTTGAGTATCAGTTTAAGTTCAGAAAAATCAACCCCACCTAACATCATCCCGATAGGCGGCATAATAATATCACTGACAAAGGAGGCCACGATCTTACCAAATGCCCCCCCTATGACAATTCCTACTGCCATGTCAATGACATTGCCGCGCATTGCAAATGCTTTAAATTCGCTCAAGATCGACATATATCACGCTTCCTTTCGAAAAAGATATTTTAAAAAAGGCTGCAAGCGTCGTCCGCCTGCAGCCTTGAATTGCATTAAAAAACTTTATTCATAGAAGTTGGTTGCTTCTGTTTCCTGTACATTTCGGGTCAACTGGTCACTATCCATGGTAACGGTGAAACGTACATCGCCGGCCTTCACGGCTTTGACCGTGACACGCCAACTGACTTTTGCTTTCGGTGCCAGCGATGGCAGCGGAGCAAAGGTTACCGTGCTTCCGGAAAGCGTACCATTGGTAGCACCGGTCGCACTGACAAACTGCATGCTGTCTTCCAACATCGTCTTAATGATAATGTTGGTATCGGGTGCTGAACCCTGGTTGGTGACTGTAATGAGATAGGTCTCATTGCCGCCCACCTCGATCGGGTCAGACAGGTCAATAACCTCCAACAGAATGGCCGCAATGGCATCGATCTGCGTTTGGGCCGAAGCGCTGACGTCATCGGCACATACTGCCGTTGCTTTTGCGGTATTAGCGTAGTTGCCACCCTTGGCTGGTTTATACGATACGCTTACCGTCTTAGAAGCCTTGGGTGCCAAACTGCCGACTTTCCAGGTGATCTGGTTTCCGACAACCACACCGCCGGCTGTGGCCTGAACATCGCTTACACCCGCAGGAATCGTATCGGTAATGACGGTGTCCATCGCGGCGGTATCGCCTTTGTTGCTAACCGTAATATCATACTTGATGGAACGGCCGAGGTATTCCTTCTTCGGACCACTCTTTGTGATCGCCAATACGGGCTGGGTAACAACCGTTGTTGTCACTTCAGACTGAGCCTTCAAGTTGCCGTCGGCCATTGCTGACGCCTGATTCTTGAACGTTCCGGTTTTGGCTGCTTTGGTCACAACAGTACGCGTAGCCGATTGACCGGCTGCCAGATCGCCCACAGCAATTTCGATGGACTTCTTGCCATCCTGTGTCATCAGGCCGTCCGGAAGCGCATCCATGATCTTGACGTTTGATGCCGTTCCGGTTCCTTTGTTCGTAACAACAAACTTCATCGGAATCGCATCACAGATCGTTACTTTTTCCGGAGCGGACTTGCTAAGCATTAATGCAGGCTGAACCACCTGCGTCTTGGCACAAGCCAGAATAACATAGGTCACATCAGCACATGTTTGCAAACACCCCGCTTCTGTAGCAGTTCCTCTGACAGTGATCTTATCAGTAGCCTTGGGGCCGAGGGAATCCATCTTCCAGGTAACAATGCCGTTTTCCATTTTACCGGCAGGCGAAGAACTAAGTTCCTTTAAGCTGGCGGGAACACGTTCTGTGACCGCAACGTCTGTCAACATCATATCGGTCAAATTCGTCAGCGTGATGCTGTACTCGAACGGTGCGTTGAGCTGGACCGTCGCAGGCATTGTTTTTTGCAGTCGGATCGCCCCGGATTTCATATAATCCACTGAAACCGTATAGTCACCGCAAGCACCTGTTTTAGGCGCAGGAGCCGGTGCAGCAACCGGTGCTGGTTTGGGGGCCGGCTTTTGAACCACCGGTTGCGGCTGAGCGCCGGGGCATGTACAGCCCACGATGCCAACCACCAAAATCATACATAATGTTGCCCAAATTAGAGTTTTCATAAAAATCTCCTATCTCTAAATAAAATTAAACGACTCTTACTTACATTCACGTAAACGGGTAAGATACTGAGAAACGATACTCAAGGCGGGGCCTTATTGTTTTTCGCACTTATCACCATACTGTTTTTTCTCCCCTTTCGGAAAACAGTTCAGGTTGTTACTCAATCCGTTAAATCTATAATACGAACAAAACAGGAATATGTTAATTTATTTTTATGAAATAATGAAAAAAATCTGCAATGTCCTGTTTTGATAAAAAAGAACTTAATTTCGTTAAAACATGTAATTACAACAGCTTAGTTTTATTGACCATCGCCCATCAAAGCCTTATAATACACAAAAAATGAGAAAAGGTTATGCGATGATTAATGTCCTGATTACGATTGTCATTCTGCTATTGATCGGCCTGGTGGTGCTGGTGGCGGTGATGATGCTGTCGCTGAGTGCATCCCGGCGGGAAGCCGCTCAGCAAAACGCCATCATTAAAACCGTGCAGGAAAATCTGGACGGGCTTCGCAAGAATCAGGAAACGCTGAACCAGTCGCTGGATAAAAAGCTCAGTTCCGGGCAGGAAAACATTTCCAACTTTCTGACGCACAGCCAGAAAACATTCGGTGAGCTTAAGGAGCAGATCGGCAAACTCAAAAGCGACAGCGAACGGATGCTGCAGCTTGGTGCCGATGTGCGGAGTCTGCAGAATATTCTGAAAGCGCCAAAGCTGCGCGGGCAGATGGGCGAGTTTTCATTGGCCGCCCTGCTGAAACAGATTCTGCCTGCAAACAGTTTTGTTTTACAGCATGGTTTTTCGAATGGCAAGATTGTCGATGCGATGATCAAACTGCCGGATTTTTCGGTGTCCGTGGATGCGAAGTTTCCGCTGCCCGCGTTTGAACAGATGAACGCCGCGGCCGATGATGCTGAAAAAGCGAAATTGCGCCGAACATTTCAAACCGATGTAACCCGGCACATCGATAAGATTGCCGAAAGTTATATCCTGCCGGCGGAAGGTACGCTGGACTTTGCCCTGATGTACATTCCGGCGGAAAATGTGTATTACGAAACCATCGTGAAATATGATAACGACCGGATGGATTTGCTGAATTACGCATTGGAAAAGAAGGTAATTCCCGTTTCGCCGAATCTGCTGTATGCTTATTTGATGACCATCGTGATGGGCCTGCATGGTTTACAAATCGAGAAGGAGGCGGCCATGATACGGAAGAACCTGCAGCGACTGTCGGCAGGGTTGGTAACCTTTATGAGTAACTGGGAGGTGCTCGGCAGGCATCTGCGTAACGCACAGAACCAGTACGACGACGGACAAAAGAACCTGAGTAAATTTATGATACAGTTGGAGCAGATACAACAGGAGGATGAGTAGCATGAGATAATGTTTAGCCATGGCCGCCTTTGCACAGTTTTATTATCTGCTGTTTTGGATTAAGTAAAATTGTTTGAAAAAGAAAAACAACAATCTGAAAATGTTCTGTTGTCCGAAATGCGGATTCTGAAGTCCGTAAAGCAAACTGTTGGCGGAATCGTAGCCTTACTACTGATGTGTTTCTTCATGTTATCCTTTGTCTTACTGGCGATATTTAACTTGGTTCTGTTTCGGGAAATGCCTATAAGCGGACTGCTCGCATCTGCGGTTTGGTTGTTGCTTATACTGCTGTGTGTTTGGGGATTGCACACATATAACGCAGGGCTACAGCATTCACTAATTTGTTTTATGGGGGTTTTTTCTCATTATCATTTTGCAGCCGTGTGCCGACAGGCAGAAGGATGGGATGCACTTTGTTTTGGTTATAAATTATTGGGCTTCCGTTTCTATCTTCTCAAAATCAAGTGCGAGGGTATACAGACCGTTGATTGGAGTACAGGGCAACTAAGTAGCCGTTTAGGACGAGATGCGAACGACTGGCATGTTGTTGTCTGGTATGATGAAAGGCAGGCAACGAAGGGGAGGAGTTGGGATTGTTTTGACAAATACGATCTTGGATTGTACATTGTTGGTCCTGAACAGGCGAAAATCGAAGCGGAAAAACTTGGCAATCGTCTTGTCGCATTTTTGCGGAATGCGGATGTGGCTGCGGCGAAAAAGAATCTGCCGAATCCCATACTTTTAGAAGAAATGGCCGCTGAAGCTGTCAATAAACACAAAATATATTTAGACGGCTATGGTGAATTTTACTATCGTTCGACAAAAGGGCATCTTAAAAGAGGCACTAAAGTCAGGGGCATCGAGAACAGAGGATTATCGCTTTATGTTGAGCCCATCGAGTCGGAAGCATAACTTTAAGGACAAAATATGATTTATGAAGATTTGAGGGACAAGCGGGTGTTGGTAACGGGGTCGAGCAGCGGGATCGGTGCGGCGACGGCGGCCCTTTTCGCACGGCAAGGCTGTTTTGTAGGCGTGCACTATTTCCGGACAAAAGACGGCGGTGAGAAAACGCTGGCCGGTGTTCAGGAGGTTTCTGACGGGTGTCTTTTGCAGGCGGATATGCGTGATGAAGCACAGGTTACGGCGATGATGCAGTCATTCATCGAACAGGCCGGCGGGCTGGATATCCTGGTGAACAATGCCGGAACGCTGCTGGGACGTGTCGATATTGAAGGCATGAGCGTCGAGCACTTTGACGATGAATTCGCAACCAATGCCAAAAGCACGTTTCTGGCAACCCGCGCGGCGATACCCCATCTGAAACAATCCGGCGGCTGCATTGTCAATATCGGCTCGGTGGCCGGACATAACGGCGGCGGAGGCGGTTCGGGGGTGTATGCTTCAGCCAAGGCGGCGGTACATACGATGACGATTGCGATGGCGGCTGAATTTTCCAAATACGGCATTCGCGTCAACAGCGTGCTGCCCGGGCTGATCGAGACGCGGTTTCATGAAAAATTCTCCACACCCGAACGGCGGGCCAAAATGGCTCAAGCAACACCGCTCAAACGAAACGGAACGGCCGAAGATATCGCGAAAGTTATATTATTCTTAGCCAGCAGCGAAGCGGCCGGATTTATTACGGGTGAATACATCGCCGTCAATGGCGGACTGTATATGCGGGCGTAAAAAGAATATTAAATATCAAAATGTAAATATTAAAATTAAGGAATCCCGACTGCGTCGGGATAGCTGTTTAATAGATTCTTCGCTACGCTCAGAATGACAATTTGCACGGTCGGAATGACGGTTACTGATTTTCCATACTACTCAAACAGCGGGGCCAGTTCGGCTTTGACGGCCGGGTCGATGGCATTGGGGTTGGTCCAGACGGCCAGTTCAAGACTTTTTCGGCAATCACAGGATTCATCGCACAAAGCGCCATCTGTATCCAGCACTTTTTCGATCAGCTCAATCGCATTGTTCGTCGCTTTGTTCAGGTTGCCGATGATCTCGGACAGCAGACTTTGTTTGTCCATATCGGGGTCGTGCTCGCGCCAGCAGTCGTAGTCGCTGGCCAGGGCCACCAGTGCATAGCACATCTGGGCTTCACGGGCCAGCTTGGCCTCGGGCATGGCGGTCATACCGATCAGGTCGCCGCCCAACGCCCGGTGCATGAGCGATTCGGCGCGGGTGGAGAACTGCGGCCCTTCCATGCAGATATACGTGCCGTAGGCATGGGTGACAGCTTCGGTTTTCTCGGCCACCATCATCATCTGCTCACGCAGACGCTGACAGCACGGTTGGGCAAACTCGGTATGGACCGCGCCGAGTTTATCAAAGAAAGTATTTTGGCGGCGAAAGGTTTTGTCGATGAACTGATCGACGAGAACCAGATGCCCCGGTTCGATCTCCTGACACAGGGAACCGACGGCCGCACTGGCGATGAGCGTGGTGACGCCGAGTTTTTTAAGGGCGAAGATATTGGCGGCATAGGGCACAACGCTGGGATTAAAACGGTGGCCTGTACCGTGACGAGCGAGAAAGGCGATCTTGTTTTTGCCGAGTTTGCCGACCATGACGGGGCTGCTGGGTGAACCGAAGGGTGTTTGTACGTTTTCTTCCGTCACGTCCTGAATTTTAGCGGCTAAGGCGTCGCCAAGTCCGCTTCCTCCAATAATCCCGATCAGTTTGTCCGTCATGGTTTTTCCTTTTTAAAAAATTGTGACACTAACTTCTTTCGCCCCTTCGGGGCTTAAAGAAAGGAAGATTCCTTCTTTCCGGGGGCTCACGCCCCCGGCTATGATACTTATGACCCCGTTGGGGTCTGAAAATACCTGTTCTCAATAGAACAAGAATTGCTAACTTTCATCCACCTCATTTCATTCGGTGGCTGCCACCCTGCCGTTACACGTCGTTGTCAGCTTTTTCCAACAACCAATCATGTAATAAATATAAATCGGTCCCGATTCCTTTTATATAAGGCACTTCTCTAATACGTCTACATAAAGTATACATTTCTTCCTTAGAAACTGAATCCTTATTAATTAATGTAAGGAACTCTTCAGTAAGTTCACAATGCACATTAATAAAGTCATAATTTGTTTGAGTAATAAAATTTCTCAATTCATCTATCAGGTGATGTGCTGTTTCTAAAACTTCATTTTGCGAACAAGAAATATAATGTTTTGAAAAACAATATAACTTTGGAGTCTTACCTTTGCATCGACGTTTGAAATTAATACAAAAAGATTTAACAGAGTGAGAAATTCCCAGAAAAAGTCCCAAAGTAATGGTCACTAATAATGCCAAAAGTGATACTACAAAAACAATCGGACTTAGAATGATTTTAATAAAAAACAAAAGCGTTTTGTACTTAGGCTTGTTTCTCATTGTAGCATTCATCGTTCTGTGACTTTCATTCAAATAAACCTGTTTCCCCCGCACCTTTCTTTTTCGAGTTTACATTAAGCCCAAGGTGTTTGCAGGCGGCGGGGGTGATTTCTCGGCCGCGTTTGGTTCGTCGGACAAAACCGATTTGCAGCAAATACGGTTCAACCACATCTTCCAGGGTGTCGCGTTC
The DNA here is from genome assembly GCA_963675525.2 of Anaerohalosphaeraceae bacterium. Classification (GTDB taxonomy): domain Bacteria; phylum Planctomycetota; class Phycisphaerae; order Sedimentisphaerales; family Anaerohalosphaeraceae; genus 4572-13. The sequence goes on from CAXXSL010000013.1 coordinate 133,337, forward strand.
CTCGCCGAGGGTGGCAGCCATTGCTTCGATACCGGCCGGACCGCCGTCGTAAACCTTGATCAAGGCCCGCAGGAAATTGCGGTCCAGTTCATCCAGACCGAGGTGGTCGATCTGTTCCATCTTGAGAGCGTTTTCGACGATTTCGGTGGTCAGCTTGCCGGAACCTTTGACCTGTGCGTAATCGCGCACGCGCTTAAGCAGACGATTGGCGACACGCGGCGTGCCCCGGCTGCGAGAGGCAACCATTTCCAGCGTGCCGTCGTCACTTTTCAGTTCCAAGAGACCAGCCGAACGGCTTAAAATATCCGTCAGTTCGTCGACGTTATAAAATTCCAGATGATGCAGCATCCCAAAGCGTCCACGCAATGGAGCACTCAACAGACCGGCACGGGTGGTGGCTCCGATGAGCGTAAAGCGTTTCAGCGGAAAGTTAATCGTTTTAGCATGCATGCCGCTGTCGACCGTAAAATCAACCTTGAAGTCTTCCATTGCCGGGTAGATGAATTCTTCGACGGGCGCACTGAGGCGGTGAATCTCGTCGATGAAGAGCACGTCGCCGGTGTTGATGTTGGAGAGCAGACCCATCAGATCGCCCTGCTTGGTGATGGCCGGGCCGGAGGTGACACGGATGTTGGCGCCCATTTCGTTGGCGATGACATGGGCCAGCGTGGTTTTGCCAAGCCCCGGCGGGCCGTAAAAGAGGATATGCTCCAGCGGTTCATTGCGCTTTTGAGCCGCCTGAACAGCGATGGACAGCTTTTCCTTGACATTCTTTTGCCCGATGCATTCGGCCAGTTTTTGCGGCCGCAGCGCACTGTTGAACTGCTCTTCGCCCTCCCCGCGTGATTGACCGCTTAATACTCTATCAATTGCCATAATTTTTTTCTTTAGACAGGATTAACGGGATTAACAGGATTTTTTTTAGTATATAACCTGATGTCCCTTACTTTTCGTTTTATCTCTACGCTTTTTTCACCAAAGTTAATAATTAACCCGATATCTTTTCCTGTTGCAGACAAGTAATTGACCAATTGGACCTCATGAGCTTTGACAATCTGCCTAACCGGTTTTAGTTCTACAATAATCACATCATCAATTAAAATATCCGCTTTAAACTCTCCAACAATATTTCCTTCGTACTGGACAAGAATATCTTTTTGAGCCTCTGCATGAATACCGGCCTTTTGCAACTCAATTAAAAGGCATTTTTCATATACCGATTCAAGAAAACCAAAACCCATTATATTATAAACTTTATAAGCACAACCAATAACTTTATCCGTAAGCCCCTCATATTTCATTTTTATTTAATCCTGTATATCCTGTAAATCCTGTCTGAAAAAATTTCTTATGCCTCAATTCCTTGCTTAACACGATATGTCAATGGCACCAATTCTTCGGCGGATTTAATATCCGGATGTTTTTTGCAGGTCAGTTCAATCAACTCCATCGCTTCGTTTCGTTTTTCGCCCCAGGCAATTAAAATCTCCAAAGCCTCGGTCTGGAACGAACTAAAGGCCGAAGCAGGTCTGCCGGAAGGCGACGATGAAAAGGCAAACTCGCCCAGTTTTCCCTGTAGTTCGGCGACAATTAATTGCGCAAAACGCTTACCGACCGCCGGAAGCGAGATGAGCATTTTTTCATCACCGGCTTCAATGGCATCGGCGATCCGCGCGATCGGGATCGTCAAAGATTTCAAACCTTTTTTGATTCCCATACCCTTGACGCTTGTATAATGTGTGAAGAAGGATTTTTCCGCCTGCGTCAAAAAGCCCACCAACCGGGGAATCAGATTGCCGCCGCCGGGCGTACCTTCGTAATATTCCATCGTACACAGAACGATCTCGCTGCCGATCCGGCCGGACAATTGACTAACCGCATATCCGGGCAGCATGACTTCATAACAAATCGCCCCGACCTGCACAAGGCATTTATCCGTTCCGAGTGAAACTAGTTTTCCTTCAATCTGCGCTATCATAATTTTTTATCGCCTTCACTTGCACAGCATAACGCAATCGCAATTGCATCGGCCACATCCGCCGGTTCCGGCACTTCCGGCAGGGCCAGTATCGTCTGGATGGCCCGCTGCATCTGGCTCTTGGCGGCTCGTCCGTTTCCGGTCAGCGACTTTTTGATGCGCGTCGCCGCATAACTTTTCACTTCAGCACCGGATTCGGCCGCTTTCTGCAGGATCACGCCGCGAGCGTGCCCCATCAATATCGCTGTCCGCGGGTGTTTATAATGAGCATACAATTGCTCGACAGCCACAATTTTGGGCTTGTGACTCTTTAATATCAGCCCAATGTCTTCGGCGATCTGATTGAGCCGCATCTCCAGCGGCGCCTTGCCGTCAGTGCGAAACACACCGGCTTCGATCAACTTCGTTTCCGCACAGCTAGCCTCAATCACCGCATAGCCGCACACCTGCAATCCCGGATCGATACCGAGAATTTTCATTGCCTCTCCCACTAAGCACCCCTGCGTTTGATCCGGTAGTCATGGCCCGGCATATCTTCAAGCACAAACCCTTTGGCCGTCAGCTCATCGCGAATTTCATCGGCCCGTGCCCAGTTCTTCGACAGCTTGGCTTGTTTACGTTCTTCGGCCAATTCCATAATTTCCGGCGGTATTTCATCGCCGACGGTCTCCAGTACGCCCAGTACCGAGTCAATTTTTTCTATCGCTTCGAGAATTGCCTGAGCTTCAGCCATATTCGCGTCGGTCAATTTATTGGCCTCTTTGACAAGCTCGAACACACCCGCCAATGCCTTTGACATATTCAGATCATCCGACAGGGCTTCGTCAAAATCATTGATCGCTTTTTCAATAAAAGCGGTCACTTCATCCCGAACCATATCGCCCTGGCCGCTAACCTGCCGGAGCAGGAAGGCGCATTGGCTGATCTTATCAATTGCCTGTTCGGCGGCCTTCAATCCGTCAAAAGTAAAATTGTAGTTCTGACGGTAATGCGAAGAGATCAGTGCGTACCGGATCGCGTTTTTCTTAAAGCCTTTTTCAACCAGTTCCTGAATCGTATAAAGATTGCCCTTGGACTTGGACATTTTTTCACCATCGAACATCAAGAAACGGGCATGCATCCAGTACCGGACCCATTTTTTGCCGGAAGCCCCTTCGGATTGTGCGATCTCACATTCATGGTGCGGGAAGATATTGTCCTCACCGCCGGTATGAAAATCAAACTGCTGACCCAGATATTTGGTACTCATCGCCGAGCATTCAATATGCCAGCCGGGGAATCCCCTGCCCCACGGACTGTCCCACTGCTGGATATGGCGGGGGTCATGCTTCCACAGCGCAAAGTCCTGCGGATTTTTTTTCTCGGCGTTGACTTCGATTCTTGCTCCGGCGTTCAGATCATCCAGCGTATTGCCGGACAATCGGCCGTAGTCGTTGAACGTCGTCACATCATAATACACATTATGACCGACCACATAGGCATGGCCCTTCTCGATCAGTGTCCGAACCATGTCTATCATTTCATGAATATGTTCGGTCGCCCGCGGGTAACTGTCGGCAGGTTTTATATTCAGCATCTTGCTGGCCGTCATAAACGAATCGATATAGATCTGCGCGATTTCCAGCGGGTCTTTTTTCTCTTTGCGTGCCGCTTCTTCGAGTTTGTCGGCACCCTCATCGGCATCGTCGAGCAAATGTCCGACATCGGTGATGTTCATAATATGCGATACGGCAAAGCCCTTAAACTCAAAAAACCGTTTCAGCAAGTCGGCCATCAGAAAGGATCGAAAATTACCGATATGCGGATGCGAATAGACGGTCGGGCCGCAACTATATATTTTAACGTTACCCGCCTCGACCGGCTCAAACGGCTCGACTTTTTTTGAGTAGGTGTTATAAAATCTAATATCACTCATTGCTCTGTCATTCTCTAAAAAAATCTGTGTCATCTCACGTTAATCTGTGTTAAATTTTATAACGTTCATTTAATCCGTCTTCGCATTAAAACACTCACTGTCGACGCGATCGCCTTGCCTTCGCCGACGGCGTCCAGACCTTCATTGGTCTTGGCCTTGATGTTGACATTGGCGAAATCTGTATCCAGCAGACCGGCAATGGCTCGCTTGATCTGTCCCTTATGATTACCAAGCTTCGGAGCCTGAGCATGAATGATCACGTCCAGATTCACAACCTCCCAGTGGTCTTTTTTGAATTTCTCCCGGACCCGTAATGTCAGGTCCCGGCTGTCGGCATCCTGCCACTGCGGGTCCGTATCCGGAAACAGCATCCCGATATCGCCCTGCCCGGTTGCACCGAGCACCCCATCCATGACGGCATGAAGGACGACATCCCCGTCGCTGTGCCCCAACAGGCCCAGTCCAAACGGTATCTCGACCCCGCCCATGATCAGCGGCCGGTCCGGCACCAACCGATGGATGTCGGTTCCGATGCCTGTTCGATATTCATACTGAAAGCCATCCATGGTTCTACAGAATCCCCTTTGTGCTGGGCACATCGGTGCCGACGATTTTAACGGCGACCCCAATCGCCTGGCCCAGGGCCTTGAAAATCGCCTCGGCAATATGGTGGCTGTTGGCCCCGTAAGGCACTTCGGTGTGGAGGTTAAATTTGCCGACGGTTGAAAAACTCCGCAGGAATTCCTCTACACATTCGACATCGAACTCGCCGATCTTCTCGCTGGGGAAAGCAACCTTATAAACCAAAAACGGCCTGCCGGATAAATCCACCGTCACCTCCGCTTTGGCGTCTTCCATCGGGACAATGCTGTGACCGTAACGGGCGATACCCTTTTTATCCGCCAATGCCTTGCAGAGCGCCTCGCCGATGCAAATGCCTACATCTTCAATTGTATGATGCGCATCGATTTCAAGATCGCCTTTGGCCTTGACGACCATGTCAATCTTACTGTGTTTGCTCAGATGCGTCAGCATGTGGTCGAAAAAACCGACTCCGGTATTGATGTCGTACCGGCCCTGACCATCGAGATTCAGCTCAATCACAATATCCGTTTCATTCGTCTTACGCTCAATTTTTGACTTCCGTTCAGCCATATCTATTTCCCTTAACCCATTATTTCTTTCAGCGCGTCCAGCAACTGATCATTCTGCTGCGGCGTACCAATGGTAATCCGTAATTTATCTTCCAGCCCCGGCAGATCAAAATATCGCACAAAAATATTTCGCTCGACCAAAGCATCATAAACGTCTTTTGCCTCTTTTTTAACGCTGCGAGCCAGAATGAAGTTGGTCTGGCTGTCAGAAGCCTCAAAACCGAGCGTTCGCAACTGTTCGCTCAGGCGGCTGCGTTCGATTCTGACTTTTTCGACATTGGCCTTATGATATTTTTGATCCAGGATCGCGGCCGTCGCAGCGGCAATCGCCACCGCATCCACCGGATACGAATCTTTAACCTTCTGCAATCCTTCGATCAGACGGGGGCCGGCAATCCCGAAACCAAACCGCAGACCCGCCAGTGAATAGCCTTTACTCATGGAACGAAGCAAAATGACATTGTCAAAATCAGCAACCAATTCAATCGCAGTTTGTTCGGCAAAATCGACATAGGCCTCGTCGATCAGCAGCACGCCGGCAAGGCGACCCGCCAGTTTTGCCAAAGCGTCAACAGGCAACAGGTCAGACGTCGGAGCATTGGGGTTGCAGACTATGGTTAGTGCGGCGTTGATTTCGGCCAGCGGCTCCAATGAACCCGTTGCGTCACGATCAATTTCGATTGCCTCGCAGCCATGCAATTGTGCCAGCACCGGATAGAGCGAATAGGTCGGCTGGGCATAGGCCGCGGGGCGACCGGCATCACAGCAGGCACGAACGCAAATATTCAGCAGGTCGTCACCGCCGTTGGTGCAGACGATATTTTCGGGCCGGACACCCAGAACCTTCGCGGCGGCGGTACAAAACACATCCGCTCCCGGGTCCGGGTATCGCCGGAGGTTTTCCGAGGGCAGCTCCGCAATGGCCTTTAAGACGTTGGGCGAAGGCGGATAGGGATTTTCATTGGTGTTCAGCTTGACCACATCGGCCGTTTTTGGCTGAAAACCGGGGGTATAGCCCGCCATTTGCTCAATTGTCTCACGAAAATAAGTCATCGACACACCTTTCTTATACCAGTCTCTGCAAGATTATACCGGCCTTGGCTTATCGACAAAAGAAGATTTTGAAAAAGTTAAGGACACTCCGGATAAGAATATGACAATGCGAGGAAATATCATTACGCAATCTTGAAAATCCTACTCGTGGGATTTATGACCCGTATCAGGGTCTATTTGCCGCAGTAGTCGATGAGCCGGCCGATCTCGCTTCGCAGTTTCTTACGATTGACGATCATATCGACAAAACCATGCTCGACAAGAAATTCGGCGGTTTGAAATCCTTCGGGGAGTTCTATCTTAATGGTCTGCTGAATGACGCGCGGCCCGGCAAATCCGATCAGGGCTTTGGGTTCGGCAATGATGACATCACCCAGCATGGCGAAACTGGCCGCCACGCCGCCGGTCGTCGGGTCGGTCAGAACGGAAATGTACAAACCGCCCGTCTGGTCGTACCGTGCCAGCGCGGCACTGGTTTTGGCCATCTGCTGCAGCGCCACCAGCCCTTCATGCATCCGCGCCCCGCCGGAGCAACAAACGACAACAAACGGCAGCGATTCTTCAATCGCCCGATCCACCGCCTGGCAGAACTTTTCCCCGACGACCATACCCATCGAGCCGCCTAAAAAGGAGAAATTCATCACTGCCAGCATCACACCGCGGCCGCGGATGAATGCTTTGCCGGCCAGCATAGCCTCGTGTGCGGACATCTGTTCGGGGTCCACCTTGATACGGTCCTTGTAGTTCTGCTCGCCCCATGTGAACTTCAGCGGGTCGCTGCTGGCCAGGTCCGGACCAAGTTCTTCGAAGGAACCTTCGTCGACAAGCTGCCGAATACGGGTCGCCCCGTCAATACGGAAATGATGGTCGCATTCAGGACAAATACCCATATTTTCATCGACCGTTTTCTGGTACAGCATATTCTTGCAGGAAGGGCAGGACAGCCACAGACCTTCCGGCATTTCCTTACGGGGCTTTAGTGAATACCCATTCCAGCTCGATTTATTTTTTTTGGCCATCTAAACGTTTCTTTTTATCGTCTTTCGTTCCCCGGCAATCAGCCTTCCATAGCCTGCCGTATCGCCGCAATCGCCGCGGCCCGGTTCTGTTTTCCAAAGACGGCGTTGCCGGCAACAAATGTATCGGCACCATAATCCCTGACACGGGTAACCGTTGTCGCATAAATACCGCCGTCCACCTCAATGCGGATATCGGGACCGACAATTTCACGAATCCGTCGGCATTTTTGGGCTGCCTCGTCAATAAAGGACTGTCCGCCGAAGCCGGGATGAACCGTCATCACCAGCACCATATCGCAAAGTGGCGCGACTTCCTCAACTGCCTCAACAGGCGTTTCAGGATTCAATGTCACCCCGACCGTTACTCCTGAGCTTCGTAATTCATCGATAAACTCAACAGGTTTGTCGACTGTCTCAATATGGAACGTAATATGGTCGGAACCGGCCTTAATAAATTCCGGGGCATATTTTTCCGGATCGGTAATCATCAAATGAGTATCCAGTACCGCATCCGTACATTGACGTATCCATTTAACGACCGGCGGACCAATCGTAATATTCGGTACAAAATGCCCGTCCATGACATCCAGATGCACAATATGAATTCCGGCATCCGTTACTTGGGCGATTTCTGCTCTTAAATTCGCAAAATCCGCACTCAGGATAGACGGTGCAATTTCAAGTGTGCCGGCTTTTGGTAATTTGTGCCTGTTCATCATTCTTCTTTTTTTGACACAGATTAACGCAGATTCCACAGATAAAATATTTTTTATTAATCCGTGAAGTCCGCGTAATCTATGGTTCCTTTTTTTATTTTTCGTCCAGGATCGCCAGGCATTTAAACTTCTTGCCTTCAAGAAATTCCAAACTGGCGCCGCCGCCGGTAGAGATGTGGCTGACCTGGTCCTGCAGACCCATTTGCATAATCGCACTGGCGCTGTCGCCGCCGCCGATGATACTGCGGGCTCCCTTACTGGTTGCACCGGCGACCGCTGTCGCAACCGCCTTGGTTCCAACCGCAAATGGTTCCATTTCAAAGACGCCCATTGGTCCGTTCCAGACGATTGTTTTGGCGTTTAGGAGCTTGGACGCAAATAATTCCGCCGTTTCCGGCCCGATGTCCAGACCTTCCCAGCCGTCTTCGATATCGCCTTCAATCACCTTATGTTCGGCGTCGGCCTTAAATGCTGTGGCCACCACCGTATCGACTGGCAGAACGAGTTCACAACCGATCTCCTGGGCCTGTCCCATCAGTTTGACGGCCTTGTCCACAAAGTCATCCTCGCACAGACTGTTGCCGACCCGCTTGCCCTGTGCCTTGAAGAAGGTGTAGGCCATAGCACCGCCAATCAGAATCGTGTCAACCTTCGTCATCAGATTTTCAATGACCGCAATTTTATCCGAAACCTTCGCTCCGCCCAAAATCGCCACAAAGGGTTTTTCCGGGTTATCCACGGTCTCGCCGAGGAATTTCAGCTCTTTTTCAATCAGGAAACCGGAGACACGGGGCTTGCCTTCCATCATACAGGGCACGGTATACATCGACGCATTATCACGGTGAGCCGTGCCAAACGCATCATCCACATACACGTCCGCCAGTTCCGCAAGCTGTTTGGCGAAATCATCCTTGGCCTGGCGCAACTGGGCATCTTCCTTGGCGGCCTTATCCTTGATCGTTTCTTCCTTATGGAAACGAACATTTTCCAGCAGCAGTACATCGCCGGCCTTTAGCGCCGCGGCTTTGGCCTTGACATCTTCACCGATACAATCGTTGGCAAAGAGAACCTCCTTACTCAGCAGTTCGCCCAATCGCTTAGCAACCGGGGCCAGCGAAAATTTCGCTTCCGGCTCACCTTTGGGACGCCCCAGGTGGCTCATCAGAATCAGCGAACCACCACCGGACAGGACATGCTTGATGGTCGGCATCGCCTGCACAATCCGGTTATCATTCGTAATCGTTTGGTTCTCATCCAGCGGTACATTGAAATCGCATCGCAACAGAACCCGTTTGTCTTTTACTTCAATATCCGCAACTGTTTTTTTTGCCATAATATAAGCCTTTCTATCGTAAAAAAGCTGTTTTTTGTTCGCTATTCAAACAAAAGCCCGCACGGAATGCGGGCTTTTTGTTGTTTTTGATAACGTCATTTGCCCGTATCGGGCGCTTATCATACTACATTGCGGCAAGTTTTGCAATGATATCAACGGTCCGGTTTGAATACCCCCACTCGTTGTCATACCAGCTAACAACCTTGACGGTCTTGCCCTGCACCATCGTGCACAGCGAATCAAAGATGCTCGAATAGGTATTGCCGATGATGTCGCTGCTGACGATCGGCTCATCGCAGTAAGCCAGAATGCCCTTCAGAGAACCTTCAGCGGCTTTCTTGATAGCGGCGTTCACTTCATCCTTGGTCACTTCCTTGCCCAGGTCGGCAACGAGGTCCACACAACTGCCGGTAATGACCGGAACACGCAGTGCGTAACCGTCCAGTTTGCCCTTCAGAGCCGGCAGAACAAGCCCGACAGCCTTGGCGGCACCGGTCGTTGTCGGAATGATGTTTTGAGCGGCCGCACGGGCACGACGCAGGTCACTGTGAATCTGGTCGCAAACGTTTTGGTCGTTGGTGTAACCGTGAACGGTAACCATCATGCCTTTTTCAATACCGAATGCTTCGTGCAGCGCCTTCGCCAGCGGAGCCAGGCAGTTGGTCGTGCAGCTTGCGTTTGAAACAGACTTGGTCGCTGCGGTAATCTGACCATCGTTCACGCCCATCACCACCGTCGCATCAATGTCGTCCTTGGCCGGAACGGTCAGAACAACCTTCTTGGCGCCGGCAACGATGTGGTCTTCATAACCGCCCTTTTCAGAAGTTTTAGAACGGAAGATACCGGTGGACTCAACAGCAACGTCAACTTTCAGCTCTTTCCACGGCAGTTCCTTGGGATTGCGGATAGCAGTCACCTTGACACTTTTGCCGTCGATCACGATGGCATCGTCTTTGCCTTCGACGGTACCCTTGTAGGGACCGAATACGGTGTCATATTTGAACAGGTGCGCCAGACTCTTGGCCGGAGCCAGGTCATTGATCGCAACCAGTTCCATATCCTTACGCTCCATCAAAATGCGGGCGACTGCACGGCCGATACGACCGAAACCATTAATTGCAACTTTTGTTGCCATCGTAAATCTCCTGTAACTTAAAAAAAACTTGTTTATCTACATACTGTCCCTGTTCTCGGGCAGATATACGGAAGCGACAATGTAGAACCACACGAGGTGATTGTCAAGAATTTTATGCGAAATAAAGGGTTTTTTGTACCGGACTATGACGACCTCTTATATCCCTCTACCTTGTCTTTTCGTTAAATATTTCTGCCAATGCCATCCCTACCGGCTTGAGATTCCCCTCAAAATCAACGATTGAGGTGTTTGCCATACAAGGAAAGCTGTCATGCCCCATCCATAGAATCACGCCGCCGCATTGAGGAAACCGTTCTTTGCAGGTCTTAACTGCCGTGGTAAGAATCTTCGATTGCCGCTGCTGGCCCCACTCAACATAGTCTTCAAGCGTTTCAGGGGTGCGGCCGTTTTCCTTTATGTATTGGTCGATTTGAAGCCACCAACTGGTCCGCCGCCACAGCGGATTTTTCAGTTCCGGCAGCAGATCAAGATTTCCCGCGTATTTTCGAATTAACGCTGCGCTGCTCGGTCCCGGAGCACCAAGTTCAGAGCGGAAAAGCGAATCATCTTGTTGCCAGTAACTTAACCAGCGTTCATCCAGTTCGCCGTCAACCTTCCATGGTCCATGCACATCCCAGTGCAGCCCCCTGCCGTAATTTTCCTGAGCCCCAAGAAACGACGGCCCGGAAGGTGATGTCGGAATAAATCGATGCTGAGCATCTTTCTGCTTAATGAGATTAAACGCGTTCCGGAACATTGGGTGCTCAAGCCCCAGAGGAGTAACGTCTACATTTGTCAGTTCATTGCCGCCGCTCCAGAGCAATAAGCAGGCATGGTGATGTAAACGACTGACATAGGAATGAACGATCTCCATGTATTGACCAACCATCTGTTCATCATCCGGCGGATAATTTTCAATCCCCGATGACGAAAGCGGTAATTCCTGCCAAACCAGCAAACCAAGCTGGTCGCACAGGTCATAAAAGCAGGGTTTTTCCAGGGTGGCTCCTCCCCAGACCCTGAGAACATTCAACCCCATCGACCGATACAATTTCAGCCTCTTGCGATACTCATCTTCGCTGACATCCGCAAAATTCGGCCTGATAGGCGTCCAGTTGACCCCTTGCAGGAAAACATTCCGGCCGTTTATCATGCATATCCAGGGGTCTGCGCCTTCGGGAGCATTGAGACAATCCCGCCATTCGATACGCTTAAATCCTATCGACTTATTGAACCGGTCAAACTGCCGGCCTGTCTTATCTTTCAGTCTCACTTCCAGCTCATAGAGTTGCCCATCGCCAAGACCGTTCGGCCACCAGGGCTGAATATCCAAAGCCCCGAGCTTAAATCCATTTTCTTGAAATTCCGTTACCGAGATAGACTCGGAGAAAACAGTTTTTGCCTTATCGTAAAGTTTGACCTCCAGTTCAAGCCCATCAGATGCACACGATGAGCCGGTCAATGCAATGCTGCCGCGTTGGCTGTCAACATCATAGTCGGTCTGAATGAAAATCTCCCCAATAGCATTTTCAGGAATTTCTTCAATGTAAATATCCTGCCAGATTCCGATTTGAACCAGCCGGCTTGTCCAGTCCCATGTATAATAGAAGCGGGGTTTCCAATCACGAATTTCAGATGAACGGTGAAACTGTCCCAGCCATCTCGGCGGACATTCAAACATGATCTGCAGAAGGTTGGATTCCGCATTTAAATCGGTAAGTTCAACCACGTGCTCAACATGACAATTTGCAAAATCATAGATAACGTTGCCGTTTAAATAGATCTGCCCCTGATGGTCAAGACCCAGCGCTCGTAATTGATATCTTTTGCCGGCTTCGAACCAATGTTCCGGCAGATAAGTTTCATAAAGCCAATGCCTGTTTTCGGCCCACTCACTATCCCTGGCGTTCATGCCGATATTCCAATCGGATACGATGCCGGAATCAAGCAGCGCCTTTTGCACAGAGCCCGGCACGCTGGCTGGAATCGTATCAATATCCGGGTTACAGGAAGTTCCAACCTCACGACATCCACCCATTTGCCACTCATAGGGAATATAGCCTGTTAAATTCCATTGGAGTTCTGAAGCTTTATAGTGTTTTAAAGTCATTGGAATCTCTTTTAAATTGTTATCAATTATAAAGGGTAGACATCTTTTTCAACATTTTACAATCGCTATCATAAACGACTCAAACGGCAAATCAACCTAAAAACAACCTATTGGGGTCATCCGCATTTCGATAATATCAGTTGTATTCTTAGTTACTTTGGCCTCTTCGGACATGCGGACGGGGGCCAGCCAGAGGATTTTCTCCGAATCGGCAATAATAAACGCCCGATTTTTCATCTCGGCGTCAAGCCCCCCATCCATCAGAAACCGCCCCACCTTCTTTTCGCCCTTCCCCCCGATCGGCCAAAACCGATCCCCATCCCGGCGGTGTCGAACCTCAATCTCACCTGTGATTGTGTCCGCATCGAACCACTCGACAAACGCATCTTTGGTTTTTAAAAACTGCTCGAAATCAATCTCTTCGCGATTCAGGATTTTGGATGAAATTGTCCACGGGCCGAATTGAACGGTTTGGCCGATCTTCAAAATGCAGGACTGAATGGTTTCAACTGCGTCAGGTTTTGATCGTATCCATATTTTGCCTTTTTCAACGATCACTTCAACACCGTTTGGGAATCCAGATTTCGCTTTTTTCTGCTGAAGAAGTTGATAGATCAGATCAAAATGCTGCCGCTTGTAGTTTCGCAAGCCAACACCCAGCTTGACCAGCACCCCGCGCATGACCTCATAAAACACCCACGGCGGGCAGTCCCCAAGCAATGCCTGCTCAAGGACAAACTCGGATTTAAGCGTGTCCAGCCGCCCCTTTGCGATAATCGATCGGGCCTGCTTTTCGGTCCACAACAAAAACCGCCGGCTTTTGTAAGACAATGCCAATAACCGGTCAACAAGAACATCACTTTCGATTTGCAAGGCCGGCAATAGGTGATGACGAATTCGATTCCGCGTAAAGTTGATATTTTTATTCGAGGCATCTTCTCGCCAGGAGAGTTTGTTTTCCGTACAGTACTGAATGATTTCCGTTCGTCGCATCCCCAGCATCGGCCGAATAAATTCCACTTCATAGACTTCGGATACCGGCCATATGCCGCACAAGCCCCGAAAACCCGTTCCCCGCATCAAACGATGAATCAACGTTTCGGCCAGGTCGTCTTTGTGATGCGCCGTGACGACACCATCGCAATCCTTTTCCCTTGCCATCGTGGCCAACGCTTTTAATCGCAACGTCCGTGCGGCGGTTTCAATGGAAAGTTTTTTTTGCTTCGCATATTCATTAACGGGAACCGATGTCGTCACTACGTCCATTCCCAACCGCTCGCCCAATTCCTGAACAAAGACTTCGTCACCATCCGACGCAGTCCCGCGCAGGCCGTGATTGACGTGGGCCATCACAAAAACACATGGCAACTGCCCCGCCTGCCGCAACCGATGCAGCGCGTATACCATCGCCACCGAATCGGCCCCACCGGAAACAGCCAGAAGCACACGGTCAACCTCTTCAAACAGGCCGTTTGAATTGGTGAATTCAAGCAATTTGTCTTCAATACCACTCATAAAATGCATCCGCCAAATGCGGTTTCCTCATTTGATCTTTACTCTTTGATATGAACAAAAAAGGCCTGCTTCCAAAAAGAAACAGGCCCTGTCAAAACCATTCAACATACTTACAGCATTACTACTGCTCCTCGACCGGAACCATTCCCTGATCGTAGACCGGAACCATTCCTTCATCGTAAATTATTTCTTGCTGCCCGGGTATGACCTCCTCTTCGGCGGCAGGGGTCGAAAGCGCATTGATCCGCATCTGAGCATATTCGGTGTTCTCGACGTACCGCGATTCTTTTTCCACCGCCAGTTGATACAGCGTCAAGGCCTCTCTATGCATACGGAGTTTCTGGTCCATGATCTTGGCCGCACGGAACCGTGCCGGCAGCGGCGTGACCTCGTTCCACTGGAAGGTGCGCTGGTAATAGATAGCCGCCAGTTCATAATTCTTCAGGTGTTCATAAACCTGTCCGCAGCGATACGCCGCATCGTCGATCTTGTCACTGCTCGGATATTGCTGGATCAACTGATTGAACAGCCCCAGCGACTGACGCAGTTTGGCGTTATTGGTGACGATCAGAAATCCGCCCGCACTGCGGTACAAATCAATGGCCTCACGGTAAAGGATATCGGCCTCTTCGATGGAGCTCATGGCCGACAGATTTTCCGGGACCCATTCGCCGGGCGCCAGGTAACGATAATGCACCATCTGGTCAAACGTCTTCAGTTCCGTATTGGCCCATTGCAGTTTGGTCGCATTGCCGATCGATCCATAATAGTCCGCCAGCGAGGTCAGTGCCTGACGGTATGCCTCACGCGCAGCGGCGGCATTCTCGACATAATCCGCCTCCACCGCATCCGGCACGAGGAAACCTTCGCCCCGGGCCATCTGCATATCCGCTTCGGTCACCAGCAAATGCGCATCCGACCTCCGGGGATTATCACAGCCTGTTAAAAGTATGCCTGCCATCACTGCGGCGACCAATAGAGTCCTTGCCATCGTACTACTCCTTTCGATTCCAGAAAGAATTCTGTATTCTTTAGTTTTGTTTAAAAATACCAGCTTTTAGCCGGCTGTCAAGTATATTTGCTATCGGTTTTCGCCCTTTAATTCCTTAAAAACCCATAATTTACAGGCCGAAATCGTCATTGGCCCATCGTCCGTTGTCAATTCTTTACCACATGGCCTCTTCATTGAAGGGCCCGAGCGGACCGTCGCCTTTGGGTTTGGGACGGGATTTGATGATCGCCTCAGCGATCGGCAGGTCATTTTTACGGGTGATCTTGATATTGGAATGATCCGTTTCCACGATCGAAACCGTTCGGCCGAGTGCTTCGACCAGTTGCGCATCGTCGGTAATTTTGGATGTTTCCAGCGTGTCCAGTTTGGCGTAAGCTTCTTTGAGCATGTTGGCATCGAACACCTGCGGCGTCTGGGCCTCGTACAGCCCGGCACGGTCCACGGTGTCAATGATTTTCCCGTCGGCCACTTTTTTCAGTGTCGCCACCACCGGGCAGGCCAGCATGGCGGCACCGGTTTTGCCGGCTGTTTTAAACAACTCATCCAGCCATTCATTCGTCAGGCAGCACCGCACCGCGTCATGGACGGCGATTAACTCGGCATCGTCATTGACCTTTTCGAGTGCATTGGCAACCGTTTCAAAGCGTTCGGCCCCGCCGAAACAGAGTTTGACGCCGTTGAATCCCAGCGCCGCCCCCCATTTGACCGTGACCAGTTCCTCGTCTTCTTTGGAGATCGACAGGATGACCTGCTTGACATCGTCACGGTCGGCAAAAAAATCGATACTGCGCAGAAACGCCGGCCGCCCCGCCACATCCACAAACGGCTTCTTGCGGTCCCCGCCAAAACGGCTGCTCGCCCCCGCCGCACAAATGATCACCGATATTTTTTTCATTTCTTCTATTCCTCTATTCTCCATTGCAACTCCACAATGCGGTCTTCGGTAACGAATTCCGGATGTCCATTCGCAAAAACAATATTGCATCCAGGCTGGCCGTCTAAGTCGTGCCTGAGTACTAAATTTTCCGGACCACCAAATTGATTAAATTGTTTTCCATGCACCTTTCGATTTTCCCTATACGCATCTACCCCCTCGCGATATTCTTTTAGGAATTCATAGTGCTTACGTACCTTTATCGAATCCCTTCGCGGGCCAACCTCAATCCCCAAGTCTGTCTCAAAAAACAAAACCATATTCGCCGGGACTTCTTTGAGTTTCATACCGGCAATATTCTTGTTCATCGCATAACAACATTCACCTTCTATTGCATCGGAACCAGGACAGACAAAGGATTTTGGTGAAACATCCGCTTCTTCAATCAATAAATCACACCAGTTTTGAGTTGGCAATAGGCCATCGTAATCATTTGAGTAAACAGTGATGGCGCACGCCAAACCCTCCATATTTACCCCACAGACCAACCGTTGAGCCAATAACCTTGCTTTTGACAATGCTGGAATTAAAACTGCCAACAGTAAAATGATGAACAGAACAATATAACTCCATAAAACATTCGGCAAACGCATCATCGCTCCTTTTTAGGGTGCCATTTTTACTCCGCCGTCCATCGCAATTCCGCGATGCCCTCTTCTTTCACGAACATCACATGGCCGTCGGCATAGGCAATATTACAACCGGACTGGCTGCCGGGGCCAACGTGCCGAAGAAGCAAGTCCTCCGGACCGCCGAATTGATTAAACCGATCTTTGTAAACAAAGGCGTCCTCGTCGTAGACATTTCCGAATTCATTGAGAAATTCATAATGTCGCCGTATCGTAATCGGCGCATTACGAGGACCATTTCCAACTCCCATATCCGTCTCAAAGAATAAAACGACATCCGGCGGTAAATCCCCCAGTTTCTTGCCGGCAACGTGCTTGTTCATGGCGTAACAACTTTCCCCCTCAATGGCGTCGGAATCCTCACAAATAAACGACCGAGGTGAAACATCCGCTTCTTCGATCAGCAGGTCGCACCAGTTTTCGGTCGGCAGCATCTCATCATAGTCATTGGTATACACCATCATCGCCGTTGACAGACCTTTTAGATTTGTCCCGCAGACCACCCGCTGAGCAATATGTCGAACGTTACTCAATGCCGGCATAAGGATTGCCAGCATCATCGGCCCCAAAACCACAGGAATCACCAGTCCCGTCACAGCAAAACCAGTGCCTTTGAGCTGACCATTGCTCTTACTGATATTAACCAATGCAATAATACCGCAAATAATTGCCGGCAGACCCAGTATAGGCCATAAACCGCAAAAGCTAAGTAACCCCATCACAAAAGAAGCGATCGCCACCCCCGAGGTTTTGGGGCCGGTTTGCATCACGGCCGGTTGAGCCTGTCCCACGACAGGCTGTACCACGGCATTCATTAAAACACTGCCGCAGTTAACACAATGGGTTGAACCATCGCTGTTTTGGACACCACATTTTGAACAATACATAAGTACCTCTCTCAAAAAACTATCCAAACACAAGTCCGTTTACCGGGTTTTCATCCGCAGAACGGTCACCGACCAGGGTTTGACGGCATAGGTAAATTCGCTGCCGGCCTTGTCAAAGGTCGATTCGACCGGTGAGACCTTCATCGGATCGTCCAGCGAATTTTCGTCCTCGGGACTGTCACCGCACAGCGTGATCACGCGGGCTGTTTCGTCGATACCACCGAAACCGTTCAGATTCACCTGCACATCCCGGGCCTCGGCTCTTGCATTGACCAGTTTGACGACTACCTCGCTTGTTTTTTTATCCACGCCCGCGTTGGCAAAGAAATCAGCAGCCACATTCCTCTTGACGTCGGCGCTATGGATAAGCTTGCCGTCAAGGAAGCACTCCACGTGGTTGCCGCTGAGGACGACCTTCACGTCATACCACCGGCCAACTTCGATCGAACCCGGCGTTTGTGTCGCGATGGTCGCCGAGTTGCCGTTGACCACCTGTATCGCATGCTGAGTGTCGCCCCAGCCGCCCAGATTCCACTGCACATGTTCTCTGCCCTGATTGCGAAAGACGATGATAAATGCTTCCGCGCCGCCGTTACGCCTGGCTTTCAGCTCATAGGTATAATCGGACCACGACTCGTCGCCGACCAGCGTCAGTGTATCGGTAGCCTGCGGGTCCGTCTGGCGATAGACGCCATTTTCCACCGTCCAGTTGCCGCTTCTCCGTCGCGGATTCCAGTCATCCGCTCCCTGTGCAAAATCCGACTTGTACAGAACCTCGTCGCCTTTGGTCACGCGGATATCCTTGAACGATGCATCCGCCAGCCAGGTCCGCAGTCCGATCCGTCCGGCGGCCTTTGGCGGCTCCGGAATTTCCACGCCGGAAACGGTTGTTTCGACCATCACATCGGGGAGATTCTCTGCCAGCATCTTCTGCACATAGAACGAACTTCTGCCGAGCACCCGCGAACTGTCGAATCGGATCAGGTTGACCGGCCACTCGCGGTCGTTGACATTCTCAAACAGCGGCGCATACGAGGCCATCACCACGATATCAGAATTGCGTTCCATCCCCATCATGAACGCCGCTTCCGACAACGCTCCCAGCAGATTGCCGCTGCCGACGCCGCGATTGACGGCATACTCACCGACATAGATCTTCGGTCCCGTGCGGTCATAGCTGTCATATTTTTTCTCATTCGCAAAAAACCAGGACGGCTCCACGTAATAATGCTCGTCAACGATTTCCATCGGACCGCCGGGAATCGGCTGGTCGGCAATCGTGATAATATCCGGATATGCCTTCTTGATCGCGGCATAGAAAATCTTGTACGCCCGGTGGTAGTCCGGACCGTGGTTTTCATTTCCGATCTCAACATACTTTACTTTAAAGGGTTCCGGGTGTCCGTTTTGGGCACGCAACGCTCCCCATTTCGTCTTTTTCGGTCCGGTCGCATATTCCAAAGCATCCAGCGTATCCTGCAGATAAATATCGGTGATCTCCTTGACGTTTTCGGCAATCTCTGGCCTGCGTCCCTGACAACTTAGTCCCACGTTGCATACATACATGGTCTCGGCGTTCAGGTCTTCGGCCATCTGCAGGAATTCATGAAATCCCAGTCCATCCGTTGCCCGGTATCCCCACAAATCCCAGTGTCCGGGGCGTTCGGCAATATCCCCGATGGTTTCTTTCCATTGAATCCGGTTATCCAACGTACAGCCTTCGACGACACAGCCGCCGGGAAATCGCAGAAATTTCGGTTGAAGTTCTTCCAGTTTCCCCATCAAATCCGCACGCATGCCGGGGATTCGCTTTTTATAGGTTTTTTCCGGAAACATCGAAACAATATCAAACCACATCGTCACCGGCTCACGAAAACGGATAACCAGCCTTGCTTTCGGGTCCATTTCGTTGGCGGTCAGTGTACACGTGTACTGCTTCCAGTCTCCGCCAACATTTTTGATCGCTGAACGTGCATAGACCTTTTGACCGTCATTACTTTCAAGCGTAACGGTCAGCGGCACTTTCTTGTCACTGCGTGCATAGAACGAAAGCATATATTTCTCGCCCTTGACCAGCGACATGCCCCAGTACCCCTCATTGGCAAAACCGGCTTTGCCGTCGGCCTTTTTGACAGCGACTCGCATCGAATGCGGGCTTTGTACGTTTAATGGTTGGGTATCGTCCAGGGCAATCGTCACATCGGCCCCGCCTTCGGCAACCACAGACCAGCCGCGCAGGTCCGTTGTGGGCTTCCATCGATATCGCCAGCCGTTGTCCGTGATGACATTGCCGTCTTCCAACCGCATATGGTCGGACAGTTCATTCTCCTCAAAGGTGCGATTCTGCACCATTTCGGCATAAAGCCCGCCATCTCCGGCATGATTGATCTCCTCATAGAAAACACCATAAAGATCCGGGCTGACCGTGACCTGTTTGCCTCCGGCATTGACATCCACCTGCACCGCGGCAAGACCCACACCCGCCAACAATAAAAATACACATGAATATATAATTGTCGTTTTTACCTTTTGTGTCCGCTGCATCATAACCATCTCCCTTGAAAATCCGTTTCTATCTAAAATTACTCCGCCGTCCATCGCAACTCCGCAATGCCCTCTTCGGTCACAAACTCCGTATGCCCGTCAACAAAGACAATATTGCAGCCCATCTGTCCGCCGAAACCGCGATGACGCAACGCAACATCCTGCAGTCCGCCTACGCCATTACGCCCGAGATTTGACTCAAACAGTACAACCATTTGCGTATCAATCTCTCCACGCTCAACCCCATAAACGTTTTTATTAATCGCATACCCAAACATCGCTTCCCGATCTGCCGAGCATTGGAAACTCTGCTGCGGTACGCCCGCTTCCTGCATCAGCAGATCACACCACTGTTGTGATGTGGGAAACTCATCATCATAATCATTCATGTAAACAGTCATCGCAGTTGACAGCACCTTCATATTCGTTGCACAGACAATCGTCATTGCCTTTTCTTTTACTCTCGCCAACGCCGGCATAAGGATTGCCAGCATCATCGGCCCCAAAACCACAGGAATCACCAGTCCCGTCACAGCAAAACCAGTGCCTTTGAGCTGACCATTGCTCTTACTGATATTAACCAATGCAATAATACCGCAAATAATTGCCGGCAGACCCAGTATAGGCCATAAACCGCAAAAGCTAAGTAACCCCATCACAAAAGAAGCGATCGCCACCCCCGAGGTTTTGGGGCCGGTTTGCATCACGGCCGGTTGAGCCTGTCCCACGACAGGCTGTACCACGGCATTCATTAAAACACTGCCGCAGTTAACACAATGGGTTGAACCATCGCTGTTTTGGACACCACATTTTGAACAATACATATTGACCTCCCTCAAAAAAAGTTGTAATTTACAAAAGCGTGGAACGGAAGTGACACGATATCCCTGCGCTGCCGCTTCGGGCTTTTGTTTTTATTACTCCGCCATCCATTTTAATACTCAATTCCTTTTCGCGCCCCAATACCGTTGTTGTAGGGGTGTTTGATCAGCTTCATTTCGGTGACCAAATCCGCCATGTCGATTAAGTTCTGATTAGCGCCCCGGCCGGTCATTACCAGTTCAACACGCCGGTCACGATTTTTGACGAGCTGTTTAATATCATCCATCGAAACCAAATCTTGATTCAAACAGAACACGATCTCGTCCAGCACGATCACATCGTAATATTTTTCGTGGGCGGCGGTCTGGAGTTCCTGCATGGCTTCATGGATGGCCGCACGCACCCGTGTCAGCTGATCCTCATCGTGCATGGACTTGAACATGTCCCACGGTTCATCCAGCCAGCGAATGGTCACGCCTTCGCAATGGGCGTTGATCAGTCCGCGTTCGCCCAGGTCAAGGTCTTGGGGTTTGAGGAATTGGTAGATGAGGACTTTGGCGCCGTGTCCTGCCGCACGCAGCGCCAGCCCAAAGGCCGCGGTTGTTTTGCCCTTGCCGTTGCCGGTATAGATTTGTACGAGTCCCTTCTCAAGCATGCCGCCTATCCTAAACGCTCGGAGGCGATTATTCAAATAAAAAACGCCCCTCCGCTGATCACAGCGGAGAGGCGTTGAATGCCTCAAAAGAAACAGACAGGTTTCTACGCAATTTTTTTAGATATGCACGACGTCGTGTTCGGTTTCCTCGGCCGGTCTGAACGGCAGCGGCTCTGCAAATCGAACGGCGACACGGCGAATATACGGCCCCAGTTCATCGATCCGGCAGATATCGCCTTCCCGAATGAAATTGGACAGGTCGAACGATTCGCTTTCTTCGTGCCGGGGGACACTGAAGCGTGCGGTAATCCGGTCGCCGGGAGCCGGGCAGCGGTCCGCATAACAGGTAAAGGATGCTCCGCCGCTGGAAATATCCACCATCTGCCCCTGAGAAAGGATATCGTCGAAATCTTCGGCAAACCAGATCGGCCAACTGTAACGTAATCTCTTCTCGCGTCTTCGTTCCATCAAAGAATCCATCATTTTGTTACCTCCAAAAGCCAGTTTTTCAGCAAATCGCTCAACAATATGCGGTGTGTCGGTCATGCCCGAGACCCACTTAACGTAAAAATCAGATAAAACCCTTCGTAATCAGATTATTAGGTACGATTTGGCATCCGTGCGACGTGCTATATCCGAAAAGAGAAATAATCCTTGTATTTGAAAGACGGCCGAAAAATAGTTCAAACTTTAGGATTGTCCGATAAATTATATAAAAAAACGTAAGTTAAGGACCTCCGAGACCCTGTTTTTATGTTTTTTCGGCTCTTTTCGACAGTCTGTTTGTCCCCTGGAAGCTGTCTTGAGGTGCAATTGGCAATATCCGGCCTATATTTCTTATTTTCAACTTGAAAAAAACCCTCACATTCTCTACAATCTTCCGTTTTCCGCAGGGTTTCCCTGCGCAGTTTTTTAACGGAATCCTTTAGATAACGAAATTTGATATGTTTGACGCGTTAACCGACAAGTTTAATTCGATCTTTAAGTCGCTTTCAGGACGTGGGCGGATCACCGAATCCAACGTCTCGGATGCCATGCGCGAGGTGCGTAAGGGGCTGCTGGAAGCGGATGTCAATTATCAGGTCGCCAAACAATTCTGTAAAGACGTCAAAGAGGCCGCCGTCGGCGCCGAGGTCATCAAAAGCCTGCATCCCGGGCAAGTGATGGTTAAGATCGTCAATGACGAGTTGACCCGGTTAATGGGGCCGGTTGACCCGAAAATTTATTATGTTTCGCCCGGTCCGACGATTGTCATGTTGGCCGGTCTGCAGGGTTCCGGTAAAACGACCACCGCCGGTAAACTGGCCAAGTACATTAAGGAAAAAAACAACAAAAACCCCCTGCTGGTCGCCGATGACCTCCAGCGACCCGCGGCTATTGAACAGCTTTGCACACTTGGCGAGCAGTTGGGCATCGAGGTTTACAAAGAAGACGGCGTCAAGGATGCGGTTAAAGTCGCCAAAAATGCCCTGAAATACGCCAAGAAAAACAACTTCGACGTCATCGTGCTGGATACTGCGGGTCGTTTGCATGTCGATGCGGACATGATGGACGAAATCGCCGCGGTGGCCAAAGCCGTCACACCACAGCAGATCTATCTTGTCTGCGACGCCATGACCGGTCAGGACGCGGTCAACTCCGCCAAGGAATTCAACGACCGGTTGGAACTGGACGGCGTGATATTGACCAAGCTGGATGGTGACGCCCGTGGCGGTGCCGCCCTGTCAGTCAAAGCCGTTACCGGCAAACCCATCAAATTTATCGGTGTGGGCGAAAAACTCGACAACATCGAGGAATTTCACCCCGACCGCATGGCCAGCCGGATTCTCGGCATGGGCGACGTTGTCACGCTCGTGGAAAAAGCCCAAGAGCATTTCGACGAAGAACAGGCCCAGAAGATGCAGACCAAGATGGCCAAGGGCACCTTCGGCTTCGACGATTTCCTCAAACAGATGCAGTCACTCAAAAAGATGGGCGGCATGAGCAGTATGCTCAAGCTGCTGCCCGGCATGGGTGCACTCAAGGATATGGACATCGACGATGGCGAGATCAGTAAAATCGAAGGCATCGTTCATTCCATGACAACCCGCGAACGTACCGACCCGGACATTCTTGATGCGTCCCGCCGGCGGCGTATCGCACGCGGCTGTGGGCGCGACGTGCAGGATATCGCCGGGCTGGTCAAGACCTTCAAACGCAGCCGGGACATGATGAAAAGCATGGCAGGCGGCATGGGCGGAGGATTGGGCGGACTGAAAAACATGTTCTCCGGCGGTGGCGGCGACATGATGAGCGCCATGGCAGGCGGCATGAAAAAGGTTAAACAACGCAGCAAACGAAAACGTCTGCCGCGAAAAAAACGCCGGTGACACCTTTAAAGGTCGATCAATTGAGCGAACATTTGACAATTGAAGAGTATTTAAGATCTCTGGAAGCTTTTGTGGATAACGCCTACGGCAGGCAGATCCGACAGCAGTTTCAGGGTATTGACGGGGCCAGCGAACTGGCCATGCTTCAGTCTCCTTCGCGGGATGAGTATGAGCAGCTTAGCCGGGCAGTAGCCATCATGACAGCGGCGGAAAAGAAAGACGCCGCCTCGCTGGGCGATGAACAGGTCGAGCGTATCGCCGACGATGCCGCCGTCGATAAGGCACTGCTGGCGATTTTTATCAATGGTTTTGCACTTAAAAGTAAAAGCCGAGCGACGTGAGTCGCCGGATGGGATACCCAGTGGACGCGATAATCGGGCGACTTACGTCGCCGCGCTTTTATTGCTCAACGGGAACCTGACAAAAACGTGATAACGTGTTTTGTGTCTGCAAAGGGCGGACACGAAAATTAATTATATGCTTTAACGAAAGGAAAACGTATGTCAGTCAAAATCAGAATGTCACGGTTGGGACGTCGCCATCGTCCATTCTTCCGCATTAATGCGGTTGAAAGCAGGACGCCGCGCGATGGTCGTATCCTCGAAAAACTCGGCCATTACGACCCGCTCGAAAAGGATGCAGACAAGCAGGTGGTCATCAATAAGGAACGGATCGAGTTTTGGATCGGCCAGGGTGCAGTCGCCAGCGACACCTGTGCGGAAATCTTCAAGAAGCGGGGAATTACCTGCCCGCAGTTTGAAGAAAAGCTTCAGCGTCGGGCACGGGCCAAAGCGATTGCCCGTAAACAGGGCAAGCCCTTTACGGAAGCCGAACGAATCGCTGTCGTAAAAGCGGCCGAAGCGGCCGCTGCGAAAGTCGCAGAAGAAGCGAAAGCTGCTGAAGAAGCCGCAAAGGCCGCTGCTGCCAAAGCCGCTGAGGAAGCCAAAGCTGCTGAAGAAGCTGCCAAAGCTGCTGAGGAAACCGCCAAAGACGCTGAAGAACCCAAAGGCGAGTAGAACCGAAACCGACTATGAGAATCGACGTTTTGACACTGTTCCCGGAGATGTTCGACGCTCCGTTGAGTTACTCGATCTTAAAACGGGCACAGGATCAGAATGTCGTTGAAGTTGTTCTTTCAAATATTAGAGATTTTGCCACAGACAGTTATCGCAAGGTCGATGACAAGCCGTACGGCGGCGGCCCCGGAATGGTGATGATGCCGGGACCGGTGTTCGAGTGCTTTGAACACATTCAGCCGCAGGCCGCGGAACCGGGCCGTGTCATTATACTGACGCCCCAGGGGCAACCGCTGACGCAGGAAAAAGCTGTTGCGTTAAGCAAAGAGCCCCGCCTGATCCTGATCGCCGGCCGGTACGAAGGATTTGATGAACGCATCCGGACGGGACTCGGCGCCGAACAGATATCGATCGGTGACTATGTCCTCAGCGGCGGTGAGTTGGCGGCGATGGTGCTTATCGACGCGGTCGTACGACTGCTGCCGGGAGCATTGGGCGACGATGATTCGGCGACTGATGATTCCTTCAGCGGCGATCTGCTGGAATATCCGCAGTATACTCGCCCGGAAGTCTTCCGCGACATGCGTGTGCCGGACATATTACTGAGCGGTGACCACGGCAAAATTGCCAAATGGCGAAATGAACAACGTATTGAACGAACCAAACAATGGCGGCCGGATGTGTACGAAAAACACATCAGAGGCAACGCCAAAAATGACGAAAAATAGAAGTCAAACAGGAGATAGATCCGTGAAAACAGAAATACTCGAATCCGTAGAAAAAAGCAGCCTTCGCAAGGAAACGCCGTATTTTGAAATCGGCGATATTGTGGATGTACACTGCCGTATCAAAGAAGGGAACAAGACCCGTATCCAGATATTTACGGGAACCGTGATTGCCCGTAAAGGTCGGGGCATGAACGAAAGTTTTACTGTCCGTCGGATGGTAGGGGATGAAGGGGTTGAACGTGTTTTCCCGTTAAACTCGCCGAACATTGTCGATGTCCGTCCGGTTCGCAGCGGTAAAACGCGACGTGCCAAACTTTACTTCCTGCGTGGCCGCAGCGGTAAAGGCGTCCGTCTTCCGCAGCGTCACAGCAAGCATACCGTCACAAAGTAAGGGGCTGCCGCTATGCTTCTGCCGTGGGTACGAAAGCGATTGCTCAGTGACCCCAAACGGTTCGGCCGTTGGGGACA
This sequence comes from Anaerohalosphaeraceae bacterium, assembly GCA_963675525.2. Lineage (GTDB taxonomy): Bacteria > Planctomycetota > Phycisphaerae > Sedimentisphaerales > Anaerohalosphaeraceae > 4572-13. The sequence goes on from CAXXSL010000013.1 coordinate 159,329, forward strand.
GAACGCCTCGGAAAAGTACCTGGCCCGCAAAGGCTGTAAGACGATCGCCCGGAATTATTCTTTCCGCGGCGGTGAGATGGACCTGGTAATGGCCGATGCGGAAGGAACGATCGCGTTCGTGGAGGTCAAAACCCGACAGAGTGAAACGTTCGCTCCGGCAAAGGCGGCCGTCAATTACAATAAGCGTCAAAAGATGATACGAACCGCAAAGTGCTTCCTGAGAGAATTCGATCTTTCAGGCAGGCCTTTGCGGTTCGATGTTATAACGGTACTCCTCGGTTCAAAGGGAGGCCCCGTTATTCGCCATTACCCGAATGCATTCGTACCGTAAGATGCCCATATGGAACAATCCGACAAACCGTTACGTCCGAAACTGCCCTTCCTGACCGCAGACATCCCGGGCGTGGACGGACAGATCAAAACCATCCCCGCCGATTTTGTCGTCGAAGAGATCCCGCTGTATGCGTTTGCCGGAACCGGCACGCATGTCTACGCCTATATCCAGAAAAAAGGGCTCACCACCGCCGAGCTGATCGCCCGGCTGGGCCAGTCATTGGGCGTCCGTAAGTTCGACATCGGCTATGCGGGACGAAAAGATTCCAATGCCATCACCCGCCAATGGTTCTCCGTTGAGCATGTTGATCCGAAGATCGTGAAGAATCTCGACATCAGCGGTGCCAAGGTCATGGAAGTGACCCGGCATAACAATAAGCTGAAAGTCGGCCACCTGAAGGGCAACCGTTTCACTATCCGCCTGCGGCATCTCAACTGCCCCATCGAGGAAGCGCGGGCAACCGCGCAGCAGATCATGGACACGCTTGACCGCCGGGGCGTTCCGAATTATTTCGGTCAGCAGCGATTCGGGTATCGCTACGACAGTCATCTCTTAGGCGGAGCGATCATCAAAAACGACATCAAAAAATTCTTCGATATTCTGCTGGGCCAACCCGAACTGGACCCGCAGGAGGAATATGTCGAGGCCCGGCGTCTTTACGAACAGGGTGATTTTGAAGCGGCGTTCTATGCCTGGCATCCGGCGTTTCGGGATAACCGGAAAGCATTACGCGTGCTAATGAAAAACGGCGGCAAGCTAAACAACAAAGCCCTTCGCGCGATGGATGGGCGTTTGCTGGGTCTGTTCGTCTCTGCCTGGCAGTCCGATTTGTTTAACACGGTTCTGGTGAAGCGTCTGCCGCAGATCGATACGATGCTTGAGGGCGACATGGCCTATAAACACGAAAACGGCGCTTGCTTCCGCGTTGAAGACGCGGACATTGAACAGCCCCGCTGCGCCGCGTTCGACATCAGCCCCACCGGGCCCCTGCTCGGCAAACGATTGACGAAACTGACCGGCCCGGCCGGCGAGATCGAAAATCCCATTCTCAATACGGTTGAACTGGCCGACGATGACTATACCCGCCTCAGACGCTACGGTGCCACCGGCGGCCGGCGGCCGCTGCGGTTCCAGCCGAAAAACAGTGACATCACCTCCGGCACCGACGACCACGGCGACTTTTTGCAATTGCGGTTCGAGCTGCCCAGCGGCTGCTATGCAACCGTCCTCCTCCGCGAGATCACCAAGCAAGACGAGTAACCTGCCTCTGTAATTGGGTTCGTTTGGCTCTGTAGAAAAGCTGATAGACCGGCTTGAATATAGCCAGGTTATGGGTTAGTGCCATTAACCACATCTCTCGACTTTGTGCCAAATCGCCGTGTGCCCTGACGGCGGATCCCCATCGTCGTTTGATCATACTGAAGACGGTTTCGACTTGTGATCGTTGTCCATAAAGTCTCTGATTAAATCGTTGCTTCATCTGTCGGCGATATTTTGTTCGCGGCAGATTATCCGTGCTTCGCCCGGCTTTGGGTGGAATAATCGTTCGTATTTTTCGATGGTCACGCGCATATACATGGTTCCGTTCACTGTCGTAGCCGGCATCGGCTAACAGGGTTTCCAGAGTCATCCCGCCCGGGAGCATTTGCAGGGTCGGGATCAGGGTTGCCATGTCCGGGCACGGCCCCCGTGTGGTTTTGACAGAAAGAATCAAATGATTACTGCAATCACACACCACCGTCAATTTCGGATATTTGGCGTAGAGCATCGATTGATACGCAGAATGGCCTTTCACGTGCCTTCGCCGCACAAAGTAATAACTGGTATATCCCACTTCCAGACCCGTTGAATCAATCGCTGCCTGTGACACATGCGGTTGTTGTAACGCCATCTGAAGTGTCTGCCGGAGGAGGGGATGAGCGTTGGGCAAGGCCAGGATAGAACCGCTGGCTTTCTGAAATGTTGTAAAATGCGGCACGGTGATTAACCCAATGGTTTTGCATAAGTCCGGACAATCCCGTAACCATTCAGCCAGTCCGCGATAATCCGTTTTTAGAAATGTTTTCAGAACCAGACAAGCGAACAATTGCGGCAGCGTGAATTTGTGGGGGCTGAAGCGATGTGAATACAGGGGTAAAACCGTCTTCGCTGCTGTTTAAGCAGCGACCAATAGTTTCCGTGGGGATTTGGTTGTCGTGCTCATTCTTGATTGTATACAAGCATAAACACGATGGCGCAAGTCTAAAATAAAGAAAGTTTTACCTTTTCTACAGAGCCGGTTCGTTTCGTTTTTTGGGGGTCCACAGATTACACCGATTTACACAGATTAAGAAGTGACACGGAATTTTAATAAAACAAATAAGATAAGACTTTGCGGGATTTAGTAAAAAAACGCCTGTGGCGGGGGTATGAGAACGAATTCTCACAGGCCACAGGCGACAGAAGGAGCTGAATTGTGCTTATTTCTTTCTGCGAATCAGCAAGCCACCCAAACCCAGCAGGGACAACGTTGCCGGTTCGGGGATAACATTGATGTTCATGTACACCGGGTCGTAACCGAAAAGATCGTCATCAACAAAATGAATTGAAAAGGCAATGTCATCTGACCACAGCCCGTTAATACCGACAATTTTATTAACGTCAACATCGTCATACAACCATTCCCAGTCGGACTGGCAGTAGATACTGATTTTCCCCACCTCACCAACAAGCTGCATATTGGTAATTGACTGAATTTCACCGCCGTATAATTCTGCTGTCGATTCATTCCTTAAGTCTATCGTACCAATCTCACCGCCATAAACTTCCAAGCGGCTTTTGTCATCGACTATTAGTTGTGTAATGCCTCCTGAATTACTCAATGGGGATGTATTCCAAACTTCAACATCGCTGGATTCTTTTGCATGAATACGATAAGCCCCTCCACCAGTTACCAAAAGGGCTTGATCTTCGAGGTTAATAACTCCATACGTATATTCACCACTTTCGATTACGCCATCATCAGCAATACCGGCCCAAACCGGTAAACAGAAAGTAACCAATATAATAAACGTAAAACTTCTTTTCATCATCATAATAGATTCTCCAACTGCTAAGTTGCTATTATTGTATCAAAATCGTCGGGTTTTGTCAAGAATTCGCGGGTTTCATCATAACGGGGGCATACTAAGAACTATTGGGGTCATTGTAATCATTGAGTATCGGAAAAAACCTCGGCTGTAACCTTTCGGGAATCCTTGCCACTTACTCATTGAACGCGTTTTACGGTTATTTAAAAAGTCAATTTAAACCAGACATTTGAAAGGAACGAATCATGACAACGAAAAAACTAACGATTCTTGTAGTTCTTGCTGCTGTAATCCTGACTCCTATGGCTTTGGCGGCTCCCGAAAACGGTCCCGGCGGCGGACGAGGTCCTCGCGGTGAAGGCCGTATGGGCATGCGTCCTCAAGGCGGCCGAGGCGGCGGGATGGCCCAAATGCTGCTGGGCCGGATGGGCGAGGAACTGAACCTGACCGAGGCACAAAAGGAAAGCATCAAGGCGATCGCTGATGAATCGGGACCCGCTGTCCAGGAAGATCGTCAGGCCGTTCGGGATGCCATGCAGGCCCTTAACGATGCTGCCGACAATGGCGATGAAGCTGCGATCAAAGCGGCCGGCAAAGCCGCCGGAGACGCATTGACCCAGCAGGCCCTGAAAAGAGCCGCGGTCTCCAAAAAGATCAAAGCCGTTCTGACCGACGAACAGAATAAAAAGCTCCAGGAACTGAGAGCCCAAATGCAGGAACGCGCCGCACAGATGCGTCAGAATCGCGGCGACGGTCAGGGGCAGGGCCGGGGCCAGGGCGGCGGACAGGGCAACGGACAGCGCGGACCTCGCCGGGGCGGCGACGATCAAGCGAACTAAATCCTCTTTAGAAAAAAGGGCCTCAACGGTGTCATTAACCGGAAATGAGGCCCTTTTTTAACTAAAAAACATATAATTTCAATAAAAACAGATGTTTTGTAACCTTTCTTCCATTCTCATACACTTACGTTATGAAGGTTCTGTGCGAACAGTGGTCAACCGCACGCAGCTTTTCTCTGACAAGCAAATATTGATTTTAGATGGTTTTTGTCGTACACTATTGGATAAATGATCCAGGTTCCGAACCAATTTATTTCGCGACGACGACGTGACCGTTATTTATCCTTAGAGGCAACGTCAATACCGCTGCCCCGGTTGTGGGCGGTTTTGCTCTCTTTGACAAATAAAGACTCCGGCACGAAAACCTTTCGGTTTCAGGAACAGGACGACATCCGCCAATCGCAGAATGGTGATTCGGATGCGTATCGCAGACTGATCGAACGGTATCAGGGCCATATCGGTAAGCTGCTCTGGCGGTTTACCCGCGACAGGACCTGCCACGAGGAACTCGTTCAGGAAACGTTTGTCCAGGCGTATTTGTCTTTGCGAACGTACCAAGCCAAAGCGCCGTTCGAACACTGGCTGAGCCGCATCGCGACCCGCGTGGGTTACCGTTTCTGGAAGGAGCAGGGAAAACATCAACATCTGACCCTGCTTGAAGACGAATGGAACAACCTGGCCGGCTCGGACACGCCGGAAACCGACCCGCAGGAAGCGGCGGAACTGATCCACCATTTGCTTTCACAACTGCCCCCGCGGGATCGACTGGTCCTGACGCTGCGATATCTGGAACAGTGTGATATCGCCGAAACCGCCCGGCGAACGGGATGGAACGTGACGATGGTCAAAGTTCAGACCCATCGGGCCATAAAAAAGCTTAAACTGCTGGCTGAAAAAGCCGATATAGAGTTAGAGATATAACATGAAAAACGTGAATTTTCACAATTTGATCAAACTGGCACAACAGGAAACGCCCCCCAGCGTGGATGTGGCGGACAGTGTTCTGGCCGCCTTGTCAGATATGGCGGTGCGGGCCAATGCGGATCCCTACCGCTCCTATCTTTGGATGAGTGTGGCATCGGCGGCGGTGGCGGCCTGCATTCTCATCGCGGCCACACTGACCCAGCAGTCCGGGGATTCCGTCAGCGAAGTGATGAACTATGTTTCATGGATAGCCCAATAATGAGCCAGACGGTCACACCACAACCCAAGACCAGGCCGGTTCTGTTCAGCCTGCTGATCCTTTTGTCGGGGATTGCAATTGGTGTGGGAGGTACTCTGATCTTCATCAAACAAAAGCCGACCCCGCCCCGGCCGAATTTCAACGCACGCATGATCAACCATCTTATGCGCGAACTGAAACTGACCGAGGAACAAAAAGCACAGATCGACCCGCTCATTCAGACACACATGGATGAATTTGAAAAAATTCGAACCGAAGCGATTCCGAAAATAACGCAAATCACCGAGACCATGAACAATGAGATCCTGCAGCTTCTGGATGACAACCAGAAACAGATCTGGGCAGACCAGATGAAGCGCATGCGGGAGAATTTTGAACGCATGCGTAATAACCGTCGCGGTCCGAGACAGGGACAGGGTCCCGGCGATGGCCAATGGCGAAGAGACCGTGACGGATCGGGCCCTGACGGTCGCGGTCGCGGCCCCGGCAGAGATCCCAACTCGCCCTACCGGCGACGACGCCCGCCCGCCGAGGGAATGGGCCCCGAAAACCAACCGCCGCTTGAACCACGGCCGCCACAGCCGGATTCTCCGCAGGACCCCAAACCGATATAAACAACAACGGCTTCAATGCTGAGCCGTACACATTGAAATTTTCCCTGTATTTCCATCCCAAAATCCATTATATTCACGTTAACCGTGAGCCGCCAAGCTCAGCAAACTGGCCTGTCACCCCCGCGCCGGCGGGGGTCCAGATGCCTGCGGAAACGCTGGATTCCCGCTTTCGCGGGAATGACAATTGCCCGAAGCAGTTTTTGTTACAGATTCTAAATGAAATGAGCCTTGAGATTTAATATGAATACAGAAAAAGTCTATCTGAATGGAAAGCTCGTCGATGCGGATAAGGCAGCGGTGGGTGTTACGGACAGCAGCTATCTTTACGGCATCGGCCTTTTTGAAACGATGCGGGCAGTCGGGGGAAAGGTTTTTCGCCTGGCTGACCACCTGCGGCGGCTTAACGGCAGCGCGGAGGTTTTGTCGATCTTTAACAGCTATTCGGATGAGCAGATCGGCGAGGGCATCGAGCAGCTTCTGGAAGCCAACGAGGTTACGGAAGCCCGCCTGCGATTGTCGCTGACCAACGGGCCGATTCAGACTGACGGCACGGCACAGACGAACCTGCTGATCACGTCGCCGCCGTTTACGCCGTATCCGGCGGAGTACTATGCCAAAGGCGTGCGGGTGACGCTGACCGATTTTCGACAGAGCAGCAAGGACCCGTATGCGGGCCACAAAACCACCTGTTACGGCCCGCGGTTGATGGCGTTGAGAAACGCGCATGAAAAACTGGCCGCCGAGGCGTTATGGTTTACCACGGAAAACGCACTGGCCGAAGGCTGTATCAGCAATGTCTTCCTTGTCAAAGACGGCATGTTGTTTACCCCGCCGGTTAATACACCCATCCTGCCGGGCGTGGCTCGGAAAACCGTCATCGAAATCGCCGAACAGGAAAATATTGAATGCATCGAACAGCCGCTGGGTGTTAACGACCTGTTGGGCGCCGACGAAGTCTTTTTGACCAATGTCGTCATGGAAGTCCTGCCCGTCGTCGCCGTCGAAGCCCACACCGTCGGCGAAGGTAAACCGGGATCGATTACAAAGACAATTGCCGAAAAATACAAAGAAAAGCTGAATGCATTATAAGCTGCAACAACTCAATATAAAACTACGGAATATTGTTGTCTGTTTTGTCATTGGCTGCTTAATAATTCCAACCGCTGTCGCCGAGATCACGCTTCGACAACAGACAATTCACAAAACAATTACTGAAGCTGTTAAGGCAATTAACACTGGAAACAATGGAGCCTACAGCCCGGTGATCCCGAAACGTCGGGGATTGTATCCTATTATTTGCGGAGATGCGGAAACTTATACGGCCAATCCTTTGCACCTACAGGGCAGTTGCCCGCCTATTTTGTTAGCAGGATGGTTTGGCAGAGGAAAGATCATTGCTGCGGGACATGATGGGTGGCTTCTGGAAAGTTCAGAAGCTGTACAGGAAACCAAGCTTGCCGCGAACTGCCTGCGATGGCTGGTTGGTTCTTCTCAGAATCCCTGCATTGCATTCTATACTTCCATCGGCTCGCTGGTCTCTATAAAAACAGTTTCTTCAAATATTAAAAAAGAATTCTCTGAACAGGGTATTACATTCATAGACCTGTCCGAAAAAGTATCCAGCGAAAGTCTATCAGGTTGTTCGGTCCTTGTCATCGCCCGGCCTCATCTGCGCTCCATGTCGGAAGACGAAGCCGTCATTATCAGCCAGTTTGTAAAAGACGGGGGCAGCTTGTTTATAGCAGGCCTTGGGTGGTTCTGGCTCCGAAATAATCCCGACTCGCTGATTTCCGATTTCCCCCTGAATACTCTCGGCCGTCATATAGGAATCGAATACTCGGAGGATATAATATATAAGCAAGACCGGGAGGGACGGCGGCGCCATGCTGCATTTCAAGTGGATTCTCCTGTTGTATGGCGACCTAAGCGAACAAAAGTATTCAACCCGGCAGAAACAACAGATCAAAGCATCCTCATGTCCGTGAGAAAATATAAGGATACTCATAATTTTGCGTTTGAGGGAGAACATGTGATTCTAAGTCTGCCGGGGGAGGCTTTTTTACAGTTGCATAGCCCCATAAAGGCCGTCAAGGATCTTGATACTGTTTACAAAACGCACAAACGTCTGGCTGATAATGTACCCTACAGCGGCCGGAAGATTTCTATCGTCGTGGTGAATCGACTGTGTTTTCATTTATGTTCAGGCAATCCCATTCTTATCCGTAAGGATCGTATACCAGTCGTATTGAACGATTTCAACGAGTTAGGCCATGCGGGCTGGGGATTGATACACGAACTGGGGCATGATTTCGTCGCTTCGGGACACAAACATATTTATCCGCTTGGCCCGGGGGACAATGAGTGCTGGACGAATATGTTTACGCTCCACGCTTTTGAGACACTCGACCTGAAAGAAGTTCAAAGCGACACGCATGACGCCAATATTCGTAAAGGGCTATCATATTATTATGCCAACAAAGCAGATTACGACCTGCTTAAGAACGACCGATGGACAATGCTGAGTTTGCTTAAAATTATCAAGGACACCTATGGTTGGGATTGCTATTACAGCTTTTTCAAAGTATGTGTACAAAAAGCCAAAACCAATAAAATACCCGGTACTGAACAGGAAAAAGTTGACTTTATTGTTGAAGAATTGTCCAAAGCGGCACAGGCCGATCTTGGCAACTATTTTGTGCGATGGGGATTTCCGGTTTCCGCATCGGTGCTTCAGGAATTGCAAAACCTTCCACCGGCAGATTTAGATCAAGCGGCAAAAGCGATGGCATTAAAATATAGCGTACCGATAAAGGATTAGTAAGTATGAAGATTAAAGAGATTACGCAGGCTATTGAGCAAATTGCGCCGCTTCCCCTGCCCGCACAAATCGAAACCGTTCAGTCCAAAAAAATCTGGATTCCGGGGTAATAGCTAAAAAAGATATCGCCCCGTTGGGGCTTGGACAATAAGGAATGAGTTGTGTAGCATAAATCATTCCCGGAGGTTGAAACCTCCGGCTACTGTATAATCCCTTCGGGATTATTGAAGAATCGTCTCGAAGACAAGATAGTATCCCGAGGGGCAGTAGCAGCTTAGAGAAGAATAAAAGTCCCGAAGGGACCAAATATAATAGCCCGAGGCGTAAGCCTCCGGAAAGCGAGTGACAGTAACACCAAGCCCCAGAGGGGCGACATTTTAACAAGAGTTAAAAATGAACGATCAACCAGAAACAAAAAAAGTGAAACAGATAAATACCGGCAAAATCGGTTTTATACTGTCTTTTGCTGCGCCGGTGTCTATCGTCGCTTCTCCAATCATTATTTTATTTTTAATTCCTTCATCAATGCCCGCTTGGATGCTGTTTCTTATCCCTCTAGTGCTTTTTCCTCTTTCCATCTTCTACTGCATCCACGGCCTTGTCAAAAAAAAGAGTCCAAAACTGGCAATAACGGGGCTACTCATCAACCCCTTAAGTATCGTAATTCTTTGTTTTCTATTCATCACATTCACACCTCCTGGCTCTATGCCATACCCATTAAATATCTATAAATTTAAAAGGGCATTGGAATGTGACTTCTGGCTTGATTACGATAGAGAACACATTATTGACGTGCAAAGCCAAAATACTATCATCCTTTCTAAACAAGGTGCAATTCATTTTCAAGCCACACCAAATACTTATGATAAGAATTCTGTAATTAAATATGCAGAAGATAATGGCTGGAAATACCACCTTTCTGTCAAGTTAACTAAAGAGGATTTTGATAAATACGAAACAGGTGATGATAACAACTTAAGCTCATATGTTATCTTCCTGCTAAAACCCTCACCGATTCTACTAAAACAGGACTGCACACTATTCGTATTTGAAACGGGTAATATTCATGGAATGCCCAGCTATATCATGATATCAAAAGATTTAAGCGAAATGGTCGTGTTTTTCTATAATGCTCGATTACCTGATCCTGCAATGAAATTCTGGATACCAGAACCATTTATCGAGCTACATGAAATACAATCCCAAGAAAAGGAAGATATAAAATGAAAATTAAAGATATAGCTAATGCTGTTGAGCAAATCGCCCCGCTGGGGTTGGCGCAGGGGTGGGATAATGTTGGGTTTTTAATCGGCGATCCGAATAAGGTGATTAAAAATATTCTGATTACCATTGATACGACGATGGCTGTGGTTGAAGAAGCCAAAAAGCAAAAGGCCGACTTGATTTTGTCCTATCATCCGATTATATGGGATGGATTAAAGAAAATAACCGCCGATGGCGAAACGGCGAATGTCTATGCACTGATCAAAGCGGGCATCGGCGTGTTTTCGCTTCATACGGCGCTGGATGTCGCCGCAGGCGGGGTCAATGATGCACTGGCGGATATTCTCGGTATCGAAAACGCAACGCCCATCGGCGATTACGTCGCCGACCCGGCCGGGCCCAAGTACAAAATCGTTACCTTTGTGCCGGACAATGCCATCAACACAGTGGCCGAGGCTTTATACGCCGCGGGCGCGGGTGCTATCGGCAACTATTCGGAATGCGGCTTTATGCACGAAGGCGTCGGCACGTTCAAGCCGCTGGCCGGAGCCAATCCAACCATCGGCACGCAGGGCAAACGCCAGCGGGTCAGCGAAATCCGGCTCGAATCCGTCGCCCGCGCTGACAAAGTTGCCGCGGTGATTGCCGCCCTGCGCCAATCGCACCCTTACGAAACCCCGGCGTTTGACGTGTTTCAGCATTGCGACGTGGAAAACAAACTGGGCCTGGGCCGTATCGGCACACTGAAAACACCGCTTTCCATGGACAAAGCGATCGCCAATATTAAAAAAGTTACCGACTGCAAAGCCGTCGGTCTGGTCGGTCCGGCTAAACGAACGGTCAAAAAAGCGGCAGTTTGTGCCGGTTCCTGCGGGAAAATCATCAATTCCGTCATCGCACAGGGTGCGGACCTGTACCTGACCGGCGAACTGAAACACCATCAGGCTCTGGCCGCCCAGGAAGCGGGAATGACCTGTATTTGCCTGTCGCATACGGTTTCGGAACGATTTGCACTGAAAAATCTGGCAAAACAATTGAAAAATCGCCTCAAAAACGTCACAATACGCATCAGTAAGAAAGACAAGGACCCATTTAATTGGGTATTGACTAATGATTATTGAATAATAAGTTTGGAAATCGTAAATGACACAGAACGAAAAGATCGACATTGAGACAGATGAACAGGACGAAGCCGCCCAGCCGGAAGAAATAGAAGCGGAAGCGATAGTCGAAGAACAGCCGGAGCCTGAACAAGCCCCGGCCGACTCGGATCAGGATATGGATGATGATTTGGATGACGAACCGGACGACGAACCCGCTGAGGAGATTGACGAAATCGAGGCGACGCTTGAAACGGTTATCGAGTCGGTGCTGTTTGCCAGCGATGAACCGCTCAGTCCCAAGCGGCTGGTTGATATCGCCGAAGCCGGTTCCGTCAAGCGCATTCGCCAGTGCGTTAAAACGCTGAACAGAAAATATCGTGAGAACGGGATTTCGTTCCGCATCGAAAAAATCTCCGGCGGTTACCAGATGATGACGCTGCCGGCGTTTAATCCGTGGATCAGCAAGCTCATCAAAGTGCGCTCCGACAACAAGCTCACCCCCGCCGCACTGGAAACGCTGGCGATTGTGGCGTATAAACAGCCCATCATCCGCGCTGATGTCGAAGCCATCCGCGGCGTCGCTTCCGGCGAGATTCTGCGAAACCTCATGTACAAGGGAATGGTAAAAATCGTCGGCCGCGCCGAAATCCTCGGCCGCCCCATGCTCTACGGCACGACCAAAAAATTCCTCGACGTCTTCGGACTGAACACCCTCAAAGACCTGCCCAAAATTGAAGAACTCAAAGCCCCCGAATAATGGGAACGCGGGCCTCTCACCCGTTTTAATTTAGCCACCGAGGACACCGAGGTTTAAGAAAAAAGGAAGGATTGGCATGAAACAGAAAAAATACTCTGATTCCAAAATTAAGACGGCACAGAAATTCCTGTCAAAATATGATCTTCCTTTTGAAACGTTGGATGAATCTCAAAAAAAGGTTGTAATCAATTACACGGGGGTTAAAAAATTATTTTGGCTCGTTTTAGCTGCACTTATCTTTGGTTTTGTCGTTGATTTTTGGGGAGCGTGTCTAATTTATAGTCACTCACAAACTATTTTCGACCAAGCTGCAGAAAGATCTGCTTCCGCAGAAAAAATCAACCTTCACACAGATGAGAGATTATGCTTTATGCAGGGATTTACTGTCGGATTAGAGGCTTGTGCCGCATTAGTCATGCTTAGTTGTATTATTATGTTTATAATGATTTCACGATGGCGGGGGCAAGTTTTCGATGCGTTTTTACCATCTCTAAAAAACAATATAGATAATGACCAAACTCCAATCGACTAAGATTCAAACGTTGCTGTTGAAGTGGTTTCGCGCCAATGCCCGTGACCTGCCGTGGCGGAAGAACCGCACACCGTATGCGGTTTGGGTTTCTGAAATCATGCTCCAGCAAACACAGGTTGCTACCGTCATCGACTATTTCAATCGCTTCCTGAAACGCTTTCCGACCGTGGAAAAACTGGCCCGGGCCAAACAGGATAGCATACTGAAACTGTGGGAGGGTTTAGGCTATTACAGCCGGGGTCGCAATCTGCACAAGGGCGCCAAACTCATTGTCAGCGACTACAATGGTCAACTTCCCGACACCCTTGACGAACTGCAGAAAATCCCCGGTATTGGTCGTTATACCGCCGGAGCGATTGCCAGCATTGCGTTTAATAAGCCCGCTCCGATTCTTGACGGCAATGTCATTCGTGTGCTGTGCCGGCTTTTTCGCATCAAGGGTAATCCCAAAGACACCGCCGTCAAAAACAAACTTTGGGAATTGGCCGATATGCTGGTGCATACCAAACACCCCGGCGACTTCAACGAAGCGATGATGGAACTGGGCGCGATGGTCTGCACACCATCCAATCCCCTGTGTTCATCGTGCCCCCTGATGAAAACCTGCGAAGCGTTTAAACATAACGAACAGGAAAGCCTGCCGTTCAAGCAAAAGCAAGCCCGGCTGCCGCATTATACCATCGTTGTCGGGGTTGTTTATAAAGACGGCAAAATCCTGATTGACAAGCGCAAACAGAACGCCCTGCTCGGCGGGTTGTGGGAATTTCCCGGCGGCAAAAAACGAAAAGACGAATCATTCAAAGCCGCTGTCACGCGTGAGGTGAAAGAAGAAACCGGCATCCACATCAAAGTCGGCAAGCGCCAGTGCATCGTCAAGCACACGTATTCACACTTCAAAATCACCCTGCATGCTTATTTATGCGATTATAAATCCGGCACGGCAAAACCGCTGGGCTGCGATGCGGTTAAATGGGTAACGCCGAAAGAATTAAAAAGATACGCCTTCCCCGGAGCCAATATAAAAATCATTAAGCATTTAACATCTTAACGCCCCCTGCGCTGGCGATTCGGGCTTTTGTTTACCTAAAACCCGTACGCCTTTTTCAACTGTTCTTCTGTCGGCATGGTGTCGTACATTTCGCCTCGCGGGCCGACGTAGCCGCCGGAAGCAGTTTTGGTCAGTTTTACCGGTGTCTTCGAGCCATTGCTGTTGGTCAGCCAGACCGTCACCGTGTTAGCATCGTTCTGCACGGTTTGTGCCCGCGTTTGAGCTTGCTGTTGGGCTTGCTGTTCTTTTTTCTTATCATCCATGCTGCCCAGGATATACCCGGCGCCTGCCCCGACGCCCGCCCCGATCATGGTCGATTTTGTATCGCCGCCAGCCAATTGGCCGACACCCGCTCCGATCGCCGTGCCCCAGGCAGCCTTGCTCTGGGCCTCGGTTTCACACCCGCCGACCGCCAAAATCCCGAATCCCGCGGCAATAACCAATATTGCTGTTATCAGATGTCTCATAACAATTACTCCTTTTCTATGGGTTTTTCTGTTCGCTACTTATTCTACTTAAAATAACGGCCTTTGTTCTGACTTGTAAAAGCCGCCGGTATATCTTATAATCGGCCAAACTATGTTAAAAGCTGAGGAAAATGTACAGGAGTTAACATGAAACCGGGATTAATCATAACTGGAGCCGCCGGACGGATGGGAAAACGCATTCTGGCCCTGTCGGTAGAGCAAAAAGCTTTTAACCTCGTCGGGGCGGTCGATTACCCCGAACATCCCGACCTTGGCAAGGACATCGGCACATTAGCCGGTATGGAATCGGTGAATGTGGAACTATCCGCCGATTTTCCGGAAACAGCCGATGTCATGATCGATTTTTCGCTGCCGGTTGCCGCAGATGCCTCGATTGATTATTGCGCCAAAAACAATGTTGCCCTTGTCATGGGGACGACGGGGTTGTCCGAGGCACAGATTGAAAAGCTGAAACAGGCAAGTCAAAAGATCGCCATCATGCAGGCCACGAATATGAGCCTCGGCATGAACCTGCTGTTCGCTATGGTCGGCAAGGTCGCCAAATCACTCGGCGAAGAGTACGACATCGAGATCGTCGAGGCCCATCACCGCTTTAAAAAGGATGCTCCCAGCGGCAGCGCCCTGTCGCTGGCTGAAGCGATCTGTAAAGAAACCGGCCGCGACTGGCCGGGGTGCCTGACGCATGGTCGCGAAGGCAAAGACGCCCTGCGTCAAAAAGGGACCATCGGGATGCACGCAGTCCGCGCCGGTGATATTGTCGGCCGGCACAGTGTGATTTACAGCACACTCGGCGAGACAATCACTATCGCCCACAACGCCCACACACGCGATACGTTCGCACGGGGGGCTATCCGCGCCGCCGAATGGCTGATCGCCCAAAAACCGGGACTTTACAACATGCTCGACGTGCTCGGTTTAAAAGAATAACAACTATCGCTATTATCAGCATGGGGGCACGATTCTTCATAAGTGCAAAGCAATAACATTAAAATAATCAGAAAACCAAGAGAGGACGAAATGATTCGGCAACCAAAAATCATGCGATATTTAAAGACATCTGTATGTTGCTTTTTTTTAGTTTTGGCACCTGCTTTTCCAGTAGGTAATAAACACGTTTTTCCTGATACCCGCTCTGATAACTTGCCGCCAAAAATCAAGTACCTGTTCGACTTTGGGGCCGGTCCGGTTGAAAATGGATACACTCAAGTCACTTCCGACATGCTTTATACCTCAGAACGGGGCTTCGGTTTTCTCGAAAATAATAACGTTTCCATGCAAGACCGGAAAATCCCCCATGCTTTGAATACGGATTTCTGCACGAGCGAGGAGCCCTTCCTGTTTTCCGTCGATGTCCCCGAAGAAGGCAATTACCGTGTCACGATGATCTTGGGCGGCGATACGGAGCCGTCTTCGATGGTCGTCAAAGCCGAATCACGCCGGCTGATGCTGGAAAACATCGAGACACAACCCGGCATATCGATAACCCGAACCATCGCTGTCAACGTGCGCAACAGTCTTATCCCCGGCGGCGGGAAGGTTCGCCTCAAAAGCCGGGAAATTGGCGTATTCCACTGGGACAATAGTCTGACTCTGGAATTCAACGGAAAACACCCCTGTATCTGTGCGATTGAAATTGAAAAAGCCGACGATCTGGTAACTGTGTTTCTGGCAGGCGATTCAACCGTCACCGACCAGACAAAAGAACCGTGGACCTCATGGGGACAGATGTTGACGCGGTTTTTTAAACCCGAGGCCGCCATTGCCAATTATGCTGAATCCGGTGAGACGCTCAGCGCATTTATGGGCGAAAAGCGGTTGGAGAAACTCCTGACCCAAATAAAAGCGGGCGACTACCTGCTTGTCCAGTTCGCCCACAATGACATGAAACGCGGAACACCGGAGGAAATCGGGTATCAAAAATCACTGAAACATTTTATTGATGAAGCTCGAAAGCGGGAGGCTCATCCCGTACTTGTAACATCGATGCATCGCCGCTCTTTCGGTGACAACGGAAAAGTTCTCGATACCATGAAAGGCTTTCCCGAGGCGATGCGCCGGGTGGCAATAGAAGAAAATGTTCCGTTGATCGACCTGCATACAATGAGCCGGGCCTTTTATGAAGCCATGGGGCCGGAAGAGTCGGCCAAAGCGTTTCAGGACGGTACACACCACAACGCCTACGGAGCTTATGAACTGGCCAAATGCATCATTGAAGGCATCAAAGCCAACGTTCCGGCACTGGTCCCCTACCTGGTCAATGATGTGCCGCCTTTCGATCCGGCCAAACCGGATGCGGTTGATTCGCTTAATATTCCCGCCAGCCCCATGAGTTCTGACACAAAACCGGAAGGCAGTTAGATAAATAAATTTCATTCAAACTAGATTTTTCAGTTTAATATTGAAATAAAAAACGGCTTTATTCTGTTTTTATTGACAGAATGAGGGGGAGTTTGCAATGTTTTCGAAAAATAAGAGAAAGGTAAGAATAACTATGAATAAAACAGGCTGGCTTTCAATCTTTGCAATTTTGGTCGTTTTTACGGTTCAATCTCAGGCACGCAGACCCGCTGAATCGCTTGACCGGGGGCTTGTCGCCATCGCCCAATCCGAAAACGAGGTTTATCTGGGTTGGCGTTTGCTGAAAAACGACCCGGCGAATGTCGCTTTTAATATATACCGCTCTACCGACGGTGCCGACGCCGTTAAACTGAATGAACAGCCGATTACACAAACAACCAACTTTCTCGACAAAAAAGCCCCCTTGGGTCAACCGAATGCTTGGTGGGTTTGTCCGGTCATTGGCAACACGGAACAGGCCTCTTCTGCTCGTGTCGAACTGACGACCAATCCGCCTGCCAGGCAGTACATTTCCATACCATTTCAGGGTGGTTATGTCTGCAGCAAAGTCGCCCTTGCTGATTTGAACGGGGACGGTAAACTGGATTTTGTCATCAAGCAGCCTAAGCAGACGACAGATCCCGGGGTCTGGCGCAAAAGCACAGACACGTTCAAAGTGGAAGCCTATCTTAATGACGGCACCTTTTTATGGCAAAAAGATCTTGGCTGGAACATCGAACAAGGGGTCTGGTGGTCACCGATGGTCGCATTTGATTTTGACGGCGATGGCAAAGCCGAAGTTGCCTGCAAAACCGCACCGACCGATGTGGACTATCGCAACAAGGAAGACCATCCCTACCCGGGACGGGTGATGAGCGGGCCGGAGTATTGTTCGATACTGGACGGCATGACGGGCAAGGAACTGGACCGTGTGGACTGGCCCGTGCGGGGCAACATCGCTGACTGGGGTGACGAAAAGAACAATCGTGCCTCCCGTCACCTGATGGGCGTAGCGTACCTGGACGGCGAGCATCCAAGCTTGCTGGTACTGCGTGGGACATATACCCTGATGCGTGTGGATGCGTATAATCTGGTCGACAGAAAACTGCAACCCGTGTGGAAATGGAACGGTGAAGATGAATCTCCCAAAGTCCGCGGTCAGGGCATGCACGGCATGCACGCCGCTGACATCGATGATGACGGGCGCGATGAAGTCATCCTGGGTTCAGCGGTGCTGGATGATAGCGGCAAAATCTTATGGAACACAGGACTGGGCCACCCGGACGGCTGTTATGTCACGGATATTTACCCGGACCGGCCGGGCCTGGAGATCATGTACGGAATCGAACCGCGACAACAAAAAAACGCGATTTGTGTTGCTGACGCAAAAACCGGAGAAATTCTGTGGGGCCACGACAAACCCACAACACACATTCACAGCCAGGGAATGTTCGCAAACTTTGATCCCGCCAATCCCGGGTTGGAATATTATACCGGTGAAAAAGACCGCTCACAGCATTGGATGTACAGCGTGGACGGAAAACTGCTATCCACGGAGAATCTCGGAACTCTGAGTCCCAAAGCGCTGTATTGGCTGGATGGGTCATTGAAGGTTTACGCTGACGACCATGGAGAGGTCAGGCTCTATAATGGCCCGAAGATTGGCAATTATGAGGGCCGGATTCTGGCAGTGGCGGATTGTCTCGGCGACTGGCGTGAGGAGTTTATCACTTCGGTTCCCGGCGAATTGCGGATTTATACCACAACCATACCCGCCAGAGACCGGCATGTCTGCCTGATGCAGGACAACATTTACCGTCTGGATGTTGCGATGGTGTCAATGGGCTATCTTTATCCCCCGCAGCTAAGTTATTACCTGACGCAGGAGACATCTGCCGCAACCGCCTCAGGTCAGAAATAATTTTAGGGACAAGAATCGCCGCGAGAACGATGAGAACTCAAAGAGGAAATCCCGGCAGAATCATCATGCCGTTAATCCTCGGCATCACCGTACCCATATATTGTAAACGGTTTCTTATGTCAATCCGTCGGGGTGCTCGAGCATTTTTTTGACATAGTCGAGGAACTGTGCTGCTTCGGCGCCATTGACAATCTTGTGATCGACCGACAGCGTCATGTTCATAACTTTTCGTACTTGCGGCCCCTTTTCTCCCGGCAGTACCACATCCTGAATGGAGCCGAGCCCCAGAATACTCGTTTGTCCCGGTACGACGATTGGAATGAACGAATCCACGCCGAATCCACCGAGATTGCTAACTGTAATGCAGCCGCCTTCCAGGTCATCCAGCATCAGCTTACCATTATTTGTCCGTTCGATCAGCTCTCTGCATGACAGACTGATCTGCTGGACAGTTTTACCGCCGCAGTCCTTGACGATAGGCGCCACCAACCCCTCATCGGTAGAAATGGCCAGACCGATATCAATGTGATCAGCCAGACGGATAAAGTCGCCCGCCAGTTTACCGGTCATGATCGGGTAATGGGCGATGCTCAGTGCCAGTGCCCGCAGAATAATATCATTGAATGAAATGCTCTCTTTGCCGTCCCCGTTCAATTCATTGCGCAGCGAGATCGCGGCGGTCATATCCACCCGAACATTGAGATAAAAACACGGGATGTTCTGTTTGGAATAGACCATCTTCTCGGCAATCACTTTCTGTAAGTGTGTCAGAGGTATTTTCTGACCGAGTTTATACTCTGATATCCGCCGAGATTTTTTGGAATCATTATGGCGGAGGTCCGCTTCGAGGATGCGAATTGCCTCCGGCGGCGTTGTCGCAGCCAGATCAACACCCAATTCACGAGCGATTACTTGCACAGGCGACGGCGACTGTGTGATGGATTCGGAAGATGAAACTGCCGCAGTACCCTGACGCAGATGCTGAAGACATGCTGAAATATCTTCAGCCGCATGGCCCAGTATCAGCATCGGCGTATCGACAGGCACGGTGTGACCGGCTCCGACAAGAACGGCACGAACAAAACCGTTGTCGGCAGATTCAACCTCAACGGTAGCCTTATCTGTCTCGATCTCATACAGGATATCACCGGGCGCAACTTCATCGCCAATCTGCACCCGCATTCGGAGCAGAGTCGCTTCCTGCATCGACTGGCCCAGTTTGGGAAGCCTTACTTCCTTTGCCATTTCGTTTCCTTTCGTCCTCACTTTGCTTACGTCTGGGCTATACTGTATCGATAATCCGGCCTGAAATCAAATAAAAACATCGCTTAGTAAATGGTACTGAAAAAGGGGGGTTTACAGAAATGTCCGAAGTAAAAGATGGCAACCGCCCGGGAAGCGCTCCTTAGCGGCCCACCGAAACCGCCGTTTTGAGGAAGTCGATAAATCGGCTGAGCCGATTCTTGTCAAAATGTTCATACAGCAAAGCAGTGAGGTTTTGAAATTCCAGATAATAACGTAAGGCAGCCGGGTCGCACGCGAGCCATTTTTCCATTCTTAATAAGTAACGTTCCTCCAGTACCCCATCCTGTGCCTTCATGATCATCACACCCAATCGTTCATGTTTTTTTTCTTCAGCAGTAACCGGCTCTTCCTGAGAAGTCGCTCCGGCTTGGTCGCAAAGCTCGAGCATCTCATCGATCTCAGCCTGTAATTTATTGATTTTCCGAAACATTTTTCAAGTCCTTGCTGCTGATTTTACTTGAATTCAACACCACCTCCTGATAAGAGGCCAAAACAACTCTTTTCTAATATCGGTTCATTTTCCCATCAACTTAAACAGTTTGTCGGCTAAGGGCCTTATCGGACAATGCCGAAATCGAAATAAAAACCCGTCTGTTGCTATATCCATTTATATCAGGATATACTGAATGTACCGGATTTACCGGATTTACCGAATATATCGATCATACTCATTATAACACCTTTAACGGTCTTGAAAAGAAAGAAAATAGCTGAAATTCAGGGGTCCCCTGTTAAGTGACACCCTTTTTTTATCGATATTTTTACTGATTATATTGACGCAGGGAAACCACCTATGTTGCGCTTTTTGAAAAAATTACTGAATCCAACAGAACCCTGGAAAGGTGTTCGACGTGACCTTCGCGTCTTTCCCAGCCAGCAAAGCTGTGTTAAATCGAACATGAGCCAAGTCCGGCCGGAACAGATGCCGCCCCTGATGGTGCGCAAAGCCCCCTGGCGACGGTAACAATTGAGTTGTGCCAACATGACTCCGTATGTTAATCTGATCCCATCAGCCATCTTTCAGAAAAGAGCACATAATCCAGCAAATCAACTCTGCCGTCCGGTGCACCTTCGGGCGCAATATCTGCATATCGGGCGGTCCTGCTGAGCCATTGATCAGCAAATACCCCAAGGTCATCTTCACCAATAATGACTCCGGGTGTTACTGCAAGATCACATGCTTCGTCCCAGTTTGGCTGCCCTGGAATACTTAGCCAGGCATTGGCAAAGCGAACCCAATCGGTCAGATTGACCTTTCCATCACCGCCGTCGGGTGCGATATCCGCCGACAGGTCAAGCACGTCGGCCAGCCATTCATCGGTGAGGACCATAAAGTCATTGATTTCGACACCTTCCGGGCAAACAACGTCGCCCGGCAGCATCGGTTCACATTGCAGCCGAGGGTAATTCATCCCTTCGCATCGCATATCCCAGATATTATCAAAATCCCACCCGATGGCCTGATATGTTGCGGTCATTTGCATATTTTCGGTCGATTCGGCCCCTACATCAATCAGCGTCAATCGGCTGGGATCATAAATGCCCTCCATTGCGCCGTTTACGGATTCGTCCCACAAACAACTCGTATAGGTTCCGACACTACCGCTTGATACAAAACTCATAAGGCGTATCGCATCCGGAGGACCGATTACTTCTGTGCTCGAATAACAATTTGTCAAGTCACCACCAACGACCCGATAGCACAACCCCCCGGCATAGTCATCTGTAGTGGTAACGGTTCCTCTTGCACAGGAATTGGAAATATCGGAAAAAATGACACAATATCCCACAAGACCACCGAGGTATTCCTCGCCCATAACACTTACATCCGCAGAACAGGTATCTACATTGGACCACCAGCTGTTCATTCCGATCAGGCCGCCGACAGGAGACATATTAAAAGAAAGCAGATTCGTCTCTTTTGCTGTGCCTCCGACCGCTGTACAGTTTTCTACGGTTGCATGCCAGTAATTTTGTCCCACTAATCCACCGATCTCATTCCAGCCGGTCACATTTGTATTAATCACATGGCAATTATCGACCAAGGCTTCGGTATTGCGCCCCAGCAGAGAACCGACTCCCATGGACCATATTCCAGACACATTCGGATCGGAGAGGAGTACATTTTTCAGCACTGCGTCCGGACCTTCCAAGCTACCCATGAATCCAACCTGTGAATGAAATCCGGTGTAACCGATCCTTATGTTTGAAAGGGAGTGTAGACCACCGTCAAAGGATCCCGTAAATATATAGGGTGCATCAGCAATCGGATAAAACACCTCATCGAGGTCAATATCCGAGATCACCTCAAAGTAAGCCCCCATCAATCGTGGATTGTGTCCGATGCTGTTGAGCTGTGCTGCGGTTTCAATTTGATAGGGATTGCCGGCGGTCCCGTCTCCGGCTGCAAATGCAGGCAATGCCGGCGGCGTTTGCAGCTGGTACCAATGGATTGGATACCCTCCACCGGGCGGCATCGCCCAGTCGTCGCTGCCTCCATTGCTGAGTTCGCCTGCAAAGTCCCATCCGATATCTGTAAATGTGGATTGTGTCTGCATAACAGAAGTATTGGATTTGGTACCCGCAGCACTTTCGGGCTGTCCGCTGGTCGTCTCGTTCCAGAAACAGTCGAGTACGTTCTCTTGTCCGTATAACATTTGATTTTCATTCATTCCGGAAAATCCGCCGGTATTTGTGCTGCTGTGACCAGACCGGTGCTGTAACACTTAACGATGGTTGCATCTGAACTATCACCGGCAAAGCCTCCGACAGCATCGGTCCCGGAAACCGGGCCGGTCGAATTTGAATTTTCAATAGAAGAAAAGCCCCCCATTCCGATCAAACCACCGACATCATTCGTACCGGATACGGAAGCGGAACTGCTGCATCCTGCGATACACGAGATGGTCGAACTGCCGATCAGCCCGCCGATAGAGTCATACCCGGTAATGCTCCCTCCATTAACAGCACAATCGGCAACATATCCCCACTCTACTTTACCCGCCAGAGCGCCAACGTCATCGGAACTCCCGGTGTTTTGAATATTCGCAGACTCAATGATGATGTTGCGAAGAGCCCCTTGATAAACATATCCAAATAAACCTATATAGTCTCTCCCGGATACGCTCGAATAGCTAAATCCGCTGATATGATGATAATTCCCATCAAACGATCCGGTAAACGCCCCAAGTCCATTGGTGGTTAACCTGCTGGTGCCGATAATGTTGTATAAGGAGCCGGGATAATCAGCCAAGGAAATATCATTCATCAGCTCATAATGTTTACCCCAGCGATTATTATACAAGCCGATCGTATTCATGTGCTCGCCGGTATTGATCTGATAAGGATCGGACCGCTCACCGCTGCCGCCACCGAATATCTGCTCATATTGAATCTCCAACTTGGGGGCGAGATCCGGAATCCCCATATCTTTGCTCCAAAAACTCGCCCTTGCTCCGGATGGGCTGCTGATGGTTTTTGCTATCGCTATCGTCATCACACGATCCTGGAAGGCAACATACTCATCATCAGCGTAATCGGTTACATCCCACTCCGTAAAATCAATGACCGCCGTTTGTTCTTCGATCAGGTTACGTATAGTGTCAACAGACGGCATGTCATTCCATGTGAGAGTGTCTTCTTCCCAGCTCGATGAACAGCGATACGCCCCCAATACCGGTGCAGGAATGGAGACAAATGATCCGTCCAATTGAAGTTTAGCTGAGATAATCACCTGGCCCGGCGGGATCGATGATAAGTCAAATTTTACAAAGGAAATGTGTTCCATTGCTCCATCCATGCCAGTACTAAAACCATTGGAACTTCCGAAATTCGTATCCGGTTGGCCCTGATCGGCATAGGTATCGGCAACTGCTTCCAACGTTATTATTGAGCCGGCCCATGGAGTATTGCCAAAGTCGTAGCCTGTATAGACATTATTTGGTTCAGCATTAATCACGTATTCATAGCCGTCAGCGGAACCGGGGAGGGTTTGTGTCCATCCATCCTTCATGATTTCACGAATAACAAATGTTTTTATTTCATTTGCATCTCCCGGATTATCAAATTCGAGATTTTCAAAGAAGTACATACCGTTGGGATCGGTCGCAACATTCGGTTCGGATACTTGATAGGCGCCGTCACCGTTTTCGTCAATGTATATTTCCCAACCCGGCAATGCCGGTTCGCCGATGTCCCAGACACCATCACTATCGGCATCATCAAATTTATAGCCGGAAATATCACACGTTATTTCATCGATCAGCGGCCCTGAATAAAGCTGCATGTAACAGCCCGCCCAAGGATTGCCTGTCAGATAATACCACCATGGAAATGCCAGCCAATTGTCACAGACCCAAAAACCATTGAGATTGCCAAGGCCGCCGTAAGCCAGGGCGACGCCGGTATCATCATTCTCGAATTGAAAGGAGTAGCCGAAGGCTTGATTGTTATACAACGTAAACTGTTGGCTTGGGGTAAGTTCCACCTCTTTGTAATAAATGTAAGCATTTCCGTTCGGGGAGCCTGTCAGGCCTGATACATTGATCTGACGTATCGGGTATCCGGGTTCATAACCGGGTGTGACATAATCATAAAACCGGATGATAATGGTTCCCGGAGCTGAGCGGGTGGTCACATAAGCAAATCGAATTTTTGTTACGTTTCCGGGTTGGGCACTTGCGAAATCACAGACTTCGTTAAAGTTGTCCCACAACGGACAATACCAGCCTCCCGTTTCATTCGAATTGTCATAAATCAGGGTATCGGCGTTGGTGCTCGCAGTGATAACAGCGCAGAAAATTACCGCCAGCATGGCGTGTAAAATGAAACTCCTCATCATTTTCTCCCTTTAAATCCTTCAGTTTTGTCTGTTCGTCAACGATATTATTTTAACGTTTTAGACACAATTTGCATAGAAGTGTTACAAAAAAAAAACCGTTTTTTTTTCTTAAAAAACGGTTTTTTATCGGTTATTTTTGAGTCATCGCGGGGTAAAAGTGCATTATTTTAGCGTTTTTTTGCCAGCCAGAGGGTAACAATACCGCCGGTTAAGGGGAGTTTTCGAACCAGCGTAAATCCGCCGGCAGACATCTCATGGGCAAAGTCCACTTCTGTATGCCAGCGATGGATGGAGTGAGCCAGATATTTCAGCGGTTGCGTGGAACCGAGTACCAACCGCCCTGCGGCGGGCATAATGTGGTTGAGGTAGAACCGAAAGACAGGGCACAGCACGGGATTGGACGGCAGCGAAAATTCCAGAATACAAAGCTTGCCGTTAGATTTCAGCAGGCGGTGCATTTCGTTCAGTGCGGCGGCACGGTCGGGGATATTGCGAATGCCAAAGGCGCAGGTGATGAAGTCGTAGCTGTTTGATTCAAGCTTTGTATCAGCCGCATCAGCAACCTGCCAGTGGATTTTTTTGTTTCGTATCCACGGCTTTGCTGCGAGGCGCTCCTGCTTTTGGTGTGCCCGTTCAATCATTGCTTCACTGATGTCCAGCCCCGTGACATCTTTGCTATGACTGTGTTTGAGAAAGGTGAATGCCAGATCGCCGGTCCCTGTACAGACATCCAATATGCGCTGGTGAATTTTTGAGTTTAAGGTCTTGGTGATCTCCCGCCGCCATAACTGGTCAATCCCGAAACTGAACAGGTGATTGCACCGGTCGTATCGGGCAGCAATATCTTCAAAATCAAATTTTGTGTTTGGCTGATTCATTGTATCGGCAAGAGAATAAAAATGGTTACGTCCCAGATGGCATGACAGATGATACACGGCCAAAGGTTTTTCGTCAATGAAAACATCGATCCCCAAAAGACGCCACACAAAGCGGATGCGGCCAGAAGCATCAAATTAAATGACCACACATGCACCAATGCATAAATCGCCGTTGCAATGACAAAACCAATCAGCATACCGCAGCGTTTCGACAAGCGTTTTTGCACAAAGCCACGCCAGAAGATTTCTTCGGCGGGGCCGATGATGAAAAATAACAGTCCTCCAATCAGCCACGGATTTTGCCCGGTGCGGATGACATAAATCGAATCGACCTGTGCCGCGGCAAACGGCAGAATGTGTGTCGAGATGAAATGGCCGACCCAAAACATGCCATATAAAACGGCGGCGGAAATGATGCCGATTGGAATGAAAATCAGTTTAAATCGATAGTTATCGGATAATTGTTTTCGGTCCAGAAGGAGGGAAGCTAATGCTAATAGCGCCGCGGTGGCAGTCATCGTGGGGAAAAAGGCGATCGCGTGTTTTGTCCACGGACTGAACATGACAAAAAAACCCGCCGCGGCAAGGAACACCATTATCCAAACCGCTCTCACAAAAACGCCCCCAAAAGAATCGAAACCATCAACAGAATCCCGAACGGCAAATGCAGTTGAGCCGTCTGTACATCCAGCATGGCAATATCCTGCGGCTGGTCCGTTTGGCTTTTCAGTGCGGTCCTGATGTTTTTAACCGCCGGCGGAATTGTCAACAACGTCAGCAGTGACCACAACGGAAGAACACCGAACACGATCATACCCAGTGTCACAACATAGGCACTAACAACCAATCCGCTGTATTCTATACGTGCCCAGCGGTGCCCCAGAACCGTAGCGGTACTGTTAATGCCCGCCTGAGTATCATGCAGGATGTCACGAAGGTTGTTGCCGGAAAGGATCGCCGCAACCAGAAACCCGATCGGCAATGAAATCAGCAGAACCTCGGTTTGCCAAGAACCGGTCAGTACATAAAAGCTGCCGATGACCATCAGCGGACCCATCAGCATAAAAACGCACAAGTCGCCAAGGCCAAGATATTTGTAACCAACCGGAGTCGCTGTGTAAAAAAAGCCGCCCAAGATACCAACCGCCCCCAATAACAGGATCGGCCATCCGTAAACGGCAATAAAAATCAACCCGATACCGGCGCTGACAGCGAAAAGCACCAGGCCGCCCGCAAACACCTGTTTAGGCCTAAGCAAATTCTCGACGAGTACTCGACTGCCGCCGTGTGTATCGGGACGATCAACGCCTTTTTGATAATCAAAATACTCGCTGACCATATTGGTCGCTGCATGCATCAACAACGAAGCGATCGCAATCAGCGGCAGCAGTTCCCACCGCGCCGGCTGCTGAAAATACGGCACCACAGCTGCGCCCAGGAAAACCGGCGTCATGGAAGCCGTAAACGAGAACGGACGGGCCGCCTGGATCCAAGCGCGTAATGAACGGTGTGATGTATTCATGCTTAGCTCCGCTGTCATAATTATCTCCCGAAGGATTGTTTGGCCAACATGCCAACGGCACTGATATAGGCCTCAGATCGCTGGATGTAATTTTTGAACATATCATAGCTGGCGCAGGCCGGGCTCATTAAAACCACGTCACCGCCAACGGCCAACTCATTGGCAATTTGGACGGCCTGCTGCATTGAATCGGCATATTTAATAACACATTTTGTATTTTCAATAGATTGTATCGACGCAGCGATTTTCTCCGCCGTTTGCCCGATCAATACGACTGCTTTGGCACGTTCGGCAATGCATTTTCCCAATTCTACAAAACTGATTTTCTTATCATAACCGCCGGCAATCAGAACCTTGGGGTCATCAATGCCGTTCAGGGCCGCCATGGTGCTGACCGGCGTCGTCGCTTTCGAGTCATCGTACCAACGAACGCCATTGGCCTCGGCGACAAGCTGACAGCGATTCGGCAAGCCTTTAAAAGTCGCAACTGCATCTGCAATCGCTGACGGGGCACTATCAAAACAGGATACAATTGCCAGTGCCGCGGCCAGATTCGAGCGATTCGCACGGCCGGGCAGCCGATATAATCCAGTGTATTTGTTCGGAACATCATCGGCACTGAAAGCCAGGCAGTTGCGTCCAGCCTTATAAAGATATTTCTGATACCACGCACGAGTAATCGAATCTTCGGCGTTAAAGATGGAAATATCACCCGGTTTTTGATATTTAAAAATCCCCTCTTTGACCCGACAATATTCCTCAAAGGTACCGTGACGATCAATGTGATTGGCGGTCAGATTGGTGATTAAGGCAATGTGCGGAGCGGCCTGAATGCGTGCCAACTGTTCGAGTTGAAAATTGCTGATCTCCAGAACGACAATGTCATCTTTATCGATGTCATCGACAATATCCAGCAACGGCTGGTGACCAATATTGCCGCCCAGCCAAACCTTGCGACTGCCGACCTGCAATAAGTGGGCGGCCAGCGAAGTGGTCGTGCTTTTACCATTGGCTCCGGTGATCCCGACAATCGGTGCCGGACACAACTGGAAGAAGATTTCCATCTGTGACGTGATTAAGGCGCCGGCTTGTTGGGCAATTTGGATGTAGCGATTATTCGGCGGTACGGCGGGGTTTACGATAAGAATATCGGCACCGGAAAAATCATCCTCACGATGCTCGCCGAGTCGATATTGAACGGGAAGCCCCTTCAAAGCATCCACTGAATCCGCCAGTTCCACATCGGTCGCCAGATCCGTCACAAGCACATTGGCACCGGCCTTGGCGACAAACAAAGCTGAATCAACACCACCCCCGAAGCGGCCCAATCCCATGACCACAACATTTTTATCGTTGAAGAATGTTCGATCCATCAGCCTGATTTTGAATTATGAACGTGCTTTGGCTAATTCCATTTTCGCATCGATGGCCGCCTGTTCAATGCATTTTTCCCAGTTGTCCCCGAACTGCTCTTTGTATTTCGGATCATCGAACGCATAAATAATCGAGCGTGACGCATTAATCAACGCCCCCATGCCGTCCTTGTTGCAGAAACGCAGACAATCGGTTGCTCCGGCACCCTGTGAACCGAATCCGGGAACCAGGAACCAACACTTGGGATAACGCTGACGTAATACGCTGGTTTCCTCAGGACTGGTTCCGCCGACCACCATGCCGATGTTGCTGTAGCCGGATTCGCCAATGCGTTTGGTTTGATTCGCAATCTCACTGACAACGGCAGCGAGTTTTTCATACATCTTCACGCCAGCAGCGTCAGCAAAATCCTGAACCGCCCCGGCACTGGGGTTGCTGGCACGAACCCAGACAAAAACACCCTTGCCCTGCTCAGTCGCCACATCGGCAAACGGCACGATCCCGTCGGCACCGGCAAACCCATTCACCGTAATGGCATCCGGCGTAATGATATCATCCATGCCTTCAAATTCAGGGTTCTGCAGGTGAGCTTGGGCATAGGCTTGAGCGGTATGACCGATATCACCGCGTTTAACGTCCCCGATTACTTCCAACCCCAGGGCTTCGGCTTCGGCGACCAGTGCGTAATACGTCTCAAGCCCTTCCCAAAGATACCGTTCAAAATAAGCAATGTTAATTTTTACCGCCGGAACAAGCGGGGCAACAACTTTTAAGGTTCGAGTGCAAAAATCAAAAATCGCATCGATTGATGACGCGATATCTTTTTCGTCATTCATGTCCCGATGGCTGCGGATGGCTTCCGGCAAACGTCCATAGACCGGGTCCAAACCCACGATCAGCGGGGTATTTTTCTTTTTGATCGACTCACATAAACGATCTGCAAAATGACTTGCCACAGAGTTTCCTTTCGAGAATAATTATTCCTGTATAAAATTTTCTTCAATCCTAAAGAGCAATCACTATAATCACATTGCGATGACAGAGCAAGGAACAATTTCAACAAGTGTGAGAATTATGAATAAAACCGCGACAAAAAAACGTAACTGCCGTCCTCTGCGATGTTTCTGGATTCTTTTCATCGTCCTGGCATCGTTGGCCGCCACCGGCATTTTTCTGTGCCGACGCCCCCCCCGCATCTATCAACCCAACCCGGTCGACAATCCGGAACAAGTCAGCCTCTATTTAACCCATCAACTGGGACCGGATTTCTACAATCAGGTCCAACTGAAAAAGCCTTTTGAACTTCGGGTTGAGCAGGACGGCTTGAACGACATTCTCCGTCACTGGATCTGGCCGCAAAAAGCCGGCGATGTAGCATTTTCCGACCCGATGATATTGTTCGATGAGCAAGCTATTTACCTCATGGGAACCGTGGAATACAACGGATTTTCTTCGGTTCTAACCATAATCGCATCCCCCGCTATCGACCCCGAAGGAAATCTCTCTTTAAATATCGACTCTATTTGGCTGGGAAGCCTGCCGGCTAAAACCCTCATCAGCTCTCTGGCGAAATACGCTTTTGACCGATCGATATCCGCGTTTGAAAATGACCCGCAACTGGAAGAAATCGTCCGCTCCATCATCTACGGTGAACCCTTTAACTCAACATTCGAAATCGCCGGCCGGAATGTAAAAGTGACCAAAATCACCCTTGAAACAAAGATACTGACCCTGCAATTCAATCCGGAATAGTGCCTCTATAGCTTTTAATGAGCCAAAGATTATCGGTCTCTATATGGATGGTTTCATTTCCTTTTTCTCTTCTCTGTGTTTTAGCCAAAAGAGAAAGCGAGATTATCAGACCTTGAAAAAAGGTTAAAAAGCCCCTTTTGGTTGGTCGATGCATCCTTGGTCTTGATATCGGTGCCATTATGATTGTGTCATAATCAAAGGAAACGATAGAACAATGTCATTGCGTGAAAGAATTTCGGTTGTCCTGTTCATCATGTTCTGCTGTTACGGCGGGCTTGAATATGCCGCGCAGCGATGGCTGATATATCCGGAGTTTGTCTCCCAGGAACAGCAACAAGCCCAAAACTCTAGTAATAAAGTCATAAAAGCCATTAATACCCGATTTTCTGATTTCCGCAATCAGATCGTCACATCCGCCCAATCCGGGGAAATCGATTCAATGCTCAAAAACACGGCTAACCGCAATGCCATCGGCCAGATCGAAGCCGCGGATTTTATCGTCCTGTTTGACTATAAATGGAATCCTGTTTTCAGTCAACTTTCCGAGCAAATCACGCCGGAACAGTTTCGGAAGGAACTGCTGGAAGGCACGACGCCGTTTCTGACAAAAAAACAAATGGGGTTTTCCAAAAAAGGAATTTGCACCCTCAACGGACAGTTCATCTATCTCGTCACCGAACCGGTTCTGGCGTCCCCTCAAAATAATAAAATCGAGGGAATGGTCTTTGCCGGACAATTCCTCACGGACGAAAGTTTTGAAAAACTTCGCCGGGAACTGAACCTCAGCTTCAACTGGGATATTCTGACACCCGACAACCAAAAGAAGGAGAATTCGGAAATCATCGATCGAATTACGGCCGAAAAGCCCTATGACTTTTTATCACTGGGCGACAACTTCATGCAATGCTCGACGGCTCTTTTTGATTATCAGAACCACCCCGCCCTTTTGATCAAAACATTCCGGGATAAAAGTATCAGTGTACAGGGTTTACAGGCCGTCCATAAGTCTATTCTCATCAAGCTGGTGGCAGGGTTTGTAGCCGTATTATTTGTTATTGTACTTTTGCAGATGGTCGTCATCAGCCCTATTATGAAGCTGATAAAGCATGTCGTCAAACTTGAACACCCCGGCAGTGCGAAACAGAAATGTATCCTGTCACGGAAAGATGAGATAGGCACTCTGGCCACAGAGTTCGACCAGATGTGCCAACGGGTACAGAATGCACAAGTAAAATTGATGGAAAAATCATACCTGTCCGGTGCCACAGAAATGTCATCCGGCATCCTGCATAATGTCCGAAATGCCCTCAGTCCGATCACGACCCGCATCGGACGAATCAAAGACCAGTTCCATGATATCCCGCTGGATAATCTTGAAAAGGCGCGGGAAGAACTGAAAAAAGGAAGCCTCACTCCTGAACGGCGAGCGGATTTGATGCGATTCGTAGAATTGACATTCCAGCAGGTTATGGACAATCTCAAAGAAACCGTCTCCGGACTGGAAGACCTTTGCGGGCAGGTTAGTCAAATCGAAGACATGCTCAATACGCAGAGAACTTTTGGCTCCAAAGATGACAAGCCGGTTGAGTTCATCGAACCCGCCCGGCTGTTAGAAAATGCGATAGGAATGATTCCTGAAAAAATTAAAACAAAAAACCGGATACAGATCTGCCCGAAAATTCAGGAACTGCCGGCAATTCCCGTCCATTCGACAACATTCATACAAATCCTGCAAAATCTTATCATAAATGCGTCTGAATCGCTGGAACGTGAAACCCCTCTTTGCCCCAAAATCAATGTTTCCTGTAAAATCGATCCGCAGCAGGACACCGTCGATATGATGCACTGGAAAATCGAGGACAACGGCACCGGCATCCCGGCGGATAAAATTGAGACTATTTTTGAACGGGGTGCCTCGTCAAAAACCAAGGGGTTAACGGGCATCGGACTGCACTGGTGCGCCAATACGATCAATGCAATGAAAGGACGCCTCTGGGCCGAAAGTGATGGTCTTCACAAGGGCGCCTGTTTCCATATTACAATGCCGATGGCAGCGGAAGAATGCCTTGCGGGAACGAAAGAAGGATAGACATTATGGACTTAAAAAAAGAGCTGAACAAACGAATTCTACTGGTAGATGACGAACCGAAGATCCTTGAAGAACTGCAGAAAGTTCTCGTGCCGGCCGAAACAAACGGCAAGGAACTGCAGGAGTTGCAGGGTCGGCTGTTCGGGGAATCCGCCTCATCCGGCACCGCAAAGGCAACCTATGATGTACACTGCTGCCGGCAGGGAGATGAGGCACTGGAAGTCGTTCGGCAGGCTCAGGAAAACAATGAGCCGTTTGCCGTGGCGTTTATGGATGTTCGAATGCCGCCGGGACCGGATGGCGTCTGGACCGCCGAACATATAAGAGAAATCGACCCGAATATACAAATCGTCATGATGACGGGCTATTCGGATTTTGACATCAGCGAGATCGCCAAACGGGTACCGCCCGAAGATAAACTCCTGTATGTCCAGAAACCGATTCACACACAGGAAATCCGCCAGTTCGCGCTGGCGCTGACCGCCAAATGGCAGTCAGATTATCTGCTCCATATCCAGAACGCCCAACTCAAAGATGCCAATGAAAAACTGAAAAAGCTCGACCATATGAAAAGCGAATTCGTCATGACCGTATCGCATGAGTTGCGCACGCCCCTGACGATCTTTAAAAATATCATCTCGAACGCCATTGCCGGAGTCATGGGGAAAATCCCTCCCAAGCTCGAACATAATCTTAAAATGGCTGACGAAGCCGTCAATCGACTGTCCAGTATCATCAGTGATTTTCTGGATGTCTCCAAGCTCGACGTCGGGAAAATGAAACTGCATCAGGAGGTCCTCTGCGTCCAGACCGTCATGAATGAAATCGGCGAAATGGCCCGCTTCGTAACCGGCAATAAACACATCCATTTTGACGTAAATTTGCCCTCGGATGATCTTTATATCTATGCGGATATTGAAAAGATCACGCGCATCATTAACAATCTGATTGAAAACGCCGCAAAATTCGTACCCGAGGGGACCGGTGAAATCACCATGCGAGTGGAGGAAATCGGCGGCGACCGCATCGGCATCTTTGTCAAGGATAACGGTCCCGGCATCCCCGGCGATGATAAAGAAAAAATATTCGACCAGTTCGTACAGATCGAAAAACACGTCGGTCCCGGCAAACACGGAACCGGGCTGGGTCTGTCGATCTGCCGCGAGTTGGTCCGGCTTCACTCCGGCCACATCTGGGTTGAAGACAATCCTGCAGGCGGAGCGATCTTTAAAATTCTTCTGCCTAAATGGGATGTCCAGGAAAATCGCTACGCCGTAACGGATGTCCTTCAGGAAGAAACCGTTACCGTATAGTTAATGCAGGATGTTGCCGGTTCCGGGCGCAAACCGACATGACAGGCAACCCTTAATTCACCTTTAATACCCACTCCTCAATGAATCGTGCCAAAATCGGAGTTTTGCCGGGTTTTCTGCCATAATGGCATATCTGCTTTGTGTTCGATAATTTTTAAGTCCTTTCAATAGAAAGAGTTAAGATTATATTTTTTGTCTGGCACGCTGATTGCAATAATATTGAAAAGAGACACTATAACTTTGATATTTGAGATGAACAATCAATCATAGGAGTAAAAACAATGGGTAAGATCATTGGAATTGACTTGGGAACAACCAACTCAGTCGTAGCCGTCATGGAAGGCTCAGCGCCGAAGGTTCTGATCAACGCGTCCGGAGCCCGGTTGACCGCCTCCGTAGTCGGCTTCACTGAAAAAGGTGAACGCCTGGTCGGACAAACCGCCAAACACCAGCAGGTCACGAACCCGCAAAACACCGTTTATTCAATCAAACGGTTTATGGGACGCCGCCACAAAGAAGTCAGCAGCGAAGAAAAGATCGTCCCTTACAAAATTACAGGTGGTGCTGACGAACTGGTCAAGGTCGATGTCCGAGGTAAGGAATACACCCCGCCGGAGATTTCGGCCATGATTCTGCAGGACCTGAAAAAGACCGCCGAGGATTACCTCGGCGAAACCATTGAGCAGGCGGTCATTACCGTACCGGCCTACTTTAACGATGCCCAGCGCCAAGCCACCAAGGACGCCGGCAAGATCGCAGGCCTGAAGGTTGAACGCATCATCAACGAACCGACTGCCGCGGCACTGGCATACGGACTGGAAAAAAAGAAAAACGAAAAAGTCGCCGTATTTGACTTCGGCGGCGGCACATTCGATATCTCGATCCTCGATATCGGCGATAACGTCTTTGAAGTACTCAGCACCAACGGCGATACACATCTCGGCGGTGACGACCTCGACGAATTGCTGATGAACTACCTGGCCGATGAATTCAAAAAGACCGAAGGCATCGACCTGCGGACCGATCCGATGGCGCATCAGCGGCTGAAAGAGGCCGCTGAAAAGGCCAAATGTGAACTGAGCACGCAGGTCGAAACAGCCGTGAACCTGCCGTTTATCACAGCGGATGCTTCGGGCCCCAAACACCTGAATATCACCATTACTCGCAGCAAATTCGAGGCACTGGCCGAGCCGATCTTCGAGCGTCTGCGTCAGCCCTGCCTGAAAGCCATTCAGGACGCAAAGCTGAGTACCAGCCAAATCGCGGAAGTCCTGATGGTCGGCGGTTCAACCCGTATCCCGATGGTCCAGCAGATTGCCCAGGAGATCTTCGCTAAGGCCCCAAACAGAAGCATCAACCCGGACGAAGTGGTTGCAATGGGTGCAGCGGTTCAGGGCGCGGTGCTGGCAGGCGATGCCGGCGTCAAAGACATTCTGCTGTTGGACGTAACCCCCCTGTCGCTCGGTGTCGAGACACTGGGCGGCGTCTTAACCAAACTGATCGAACGCAACACCACGATCCCAACCAGCAAAAAGGAAGTCTTCTCGACCGCTGCCGACAGCCAGACCAGCGTGGATATCCACGTCCTGCAGGGCGAACGGGAATTTGCCCGCGACAACCGCACACTGGGCCGGTTCCAGTTAACGGATATCCCGCCCGCTCCGCGCGGTATGCCGCAGATTGAAGTCACATTCGACATTGACGCCAATGGCATTCTGAACGTCTCTGCCAAAGACCTTGGCACCGGAAAGGAACAGTCTATCAAAATTCAGTCCAGTTCGGGCCTAAGCGAAGACGAAGTCGAAAAGATGCAGAAAGACGCCGAGGCACACGCCGAAGAAGACAAAAAGCGTCGTGAGGTCGTCGATCTGAAAAACCAGGCCGACCAATTGGTCTATTCGACCGAAAAAACCCTCAAAGAGCACGGCGAAAAGGTTTCCGCCGAGATTCGCGGAAACATTGAAAGTGCCCTGAACAATCTCAAGGAAGCCGCTAAAGGGGACGACGGCGAAGCCATCAAACGAACGATGGAGAAACTGGGAGAAGCCTCTCAGGAACTGGGTAAAGTTCTCTATGAAGAAGCTGCCAAACAGCAGGCCGCACCGGGTGGTGCAGCACCGGAAACCGATCCCGGCCAGGCACCCGAAGGCGAGGTCCGCAGAAAAGGCGATGATGATGTGATTGACGCGGAATTTGAAGCAAAAGACAGCTAAGATTTGATTTCCTAATTCTGCTGCCAGTTTTACTCTGTTTTGAAGAGAGCCCCGTTTTACTATGGGGCTCTTTCTTTTTGTACAACTCTCGATCAAGATCGCTCTTATTCTGACAAAATAAATCTTATAATTTTTCACTTCCGACCGATAAAATGTCCGCTCTTTTGTTGACTTCCAACGTATAATGATGTTAAAGTGAACAAGTGAAAACCCCTTTTCAAGGAACAGAATTATGGATTCAGGGACGATTAGTCTGAAAAAATCCGAAAATGGGTCGATGCGTCTTTATGTTTTCTCCCCCTCAAAGCACGACAGGCTCTATCAACTCCAAATGGAAACCCTCTCCGACCGCCTGCCAACCCTGACCGACCACCAGATCACCATTGCCGAAGTCTTTGAGCATGAAACCGGACACATCGGCGAAGACGAACTGGGCGGAGAAAACTGCCATGGACTCCGGCAGCAGTTTCATATCATGCCCGGCCAGTTCAAAGTGGTTCTCGTCAGCGATTCGGCCGTCAAACTCAGTGCCGAGTCATGCATCTCTTGCGAAGAAGTCATCATGCGCATCGAAAACGAACCGCTCGAAACAAGATTTTCAGGCTTCTAAACAAACTGTTTTGTCCTGTTGTATTACAAGCAAAACAGCGGTGTGGTAGTGTCGTTCCTTATAATTCAAGACGCTATATGGCAACAATAATCCAGGTCGTTCACGCTATTGTATCAACAATCCCTGCAAAACCCAAAACTCAGTACTATTCTCGATAATTATTTTTGGAATTGTAACATTCGAACGTTTGTGGTAGAATCCCCGAAATTCAGAGATTAACCTATTCAGGAGATAGATTATGTGTGATAGTTGTGGGTGTGGGGAAAAAAGCTTTGAAGCCAAGGTCGCCGAAGTCATTGAATCCATCCGTCCGATGCTGCAGAATGACGGGGGAGACATTGAACTGGTCGGTGTTGACGAGGATAAAACCGTTCGTGTTCGCCTGCAGGGAGCCTGCAAAGGCTGCCCCGGTGCTGCGATGACGCTGAAGATGGGCGTCGAGCGCATGCTCAAACAACACATCAGCGATGTCAAAGAAGTAGTGGCAGTGAATTAGTCTGACACGAGCGAGGCAGATTCAGCACAAATCACAAATATGTGTCCAATCTATATACATAATACTATCTATGCAAATAACTGTAGGAAATAATTTGTAGATTGTGTTATCAGTTCACGGAGGTTTTTTGACGCGTTCCGTATCTCATAAAAAAGTAAAAAAGGAAGACACGGTTGCTCCCCCTGAAATACGGGGCCGGTTGTTCACTCGAAAAGATGCTTTACTCATTTTGATCGTCGTATTAATAAGTTTGACACTCAATTTGATAGGGTTCGGATGGGGGATGGATGGACAGGTACCCTGGGAACCCGACGCAATAGAAGGTATTACAACCGTTCGAGAAATGCCAAAGTTATTTGATAAATGGACTTATAAATACCCGCGCATGCAGTTTTTGATTGACGGACTTTGTTATAAGCCCTGGATCAAACATTGGGAAAAGAACCCTGTCTATGCGCAAAATAACGGCCGCCAACAAAAGCAGATCTTTACTTTGGAGAGATTAAATGTATTAGCCGCAATATCAAGAATCAATACTCTGCTGATGTCCATTATTATCGTTATATTTATCTATCTGATCGCCAAATTTTATTATGCCGACTCACTCTCTGCCTTTTTTGCTTCATTGTCCCTTGCTGTCTGTTTCCTGTTCGTTTATTACAGCCACATGACATGTGTTGACATTCCCTCGATGCTGTGGATCACCCTGGGGGTTTATTATCTAATCAGAAGCGTCTATCTGAACAAGATATTCGACCATGTTCTCATGGCACTGTTTTTCGCTTTTGCATCCTGCACCAAGGACGCAATGCTTTTTTATGCCGTTGCCTTTGCAATAGCTTATGCGGGAATGCAACTGCATCGCCTTCACGAGCAGGGAACCTCTTTGAGCAGGTCTCTATATTCGATCGTCAACAGAAATACGGTACTGGCGATTATCATGTTTTTGTTTATTTTTGCGCTATTACAAAATATAGTTATTTCTCCAAAGGCCTACTGGGAGCGTATGGGCGTCTGGATCGGAGGACGCGGGGTTAAGGATTTTAACCAAAACTTCAAAGGGCAGTGGCATCTTCTCTGGACGACGTTAAAGATGTTTTATGCGACAATCGGCTGGCCTTTAATTGCGTTGATGCTGATCTCCCTGGTCTACACGATTCGAAAACATCGTTTTTTTAACGTATTGATCATCCTGTTTCCGCTGGCCTTTTTTTATATCTTCGTTTCGATGCGGATCAAGATGTCGTTTATACGATATTATCTGCCGGTGATGGGATTGTTGTTTCTTCCGGCCGGAGCAATGATTTCTGACATCCTTGCCATTGAAAAGAAACGATTATCCAGAGTTTTAATATCACTCGTGTCGGTCGTTTTCGTTTTATCATTCCTTTTTTGCATTGCACTGGATTTCGAATTGATCAATGACTCCAGAAATCTGACCGCGGATTGGTTTAAAGCCAATGTTAGCAAAAACACACCGGTTCTTTCGCTAATCAAACGACCTTACGGTCCAAATCTGGAAAAGCATGGATATCCGATGATTGAAAATTGGAATGTCCCGTCCCTGGGGATATTGCTTCAAAACAAGGAACGTCTTCCAAATTATCTGGTCCTATCCAACAATTGGTCCACGATCAACTCAAAAGAAGCAATGGAATTCAGAAATGCGCTGCTTAAAGATGAAGGCGGGTATTTAAAAGTCGCTCAATTCAGCAGCAAAGGTTATCTGAATCCTCGGAAAAACTTCTTGTCTGTTGCTTGCTGGCCGCTGAAATCGTATCTCGGTATCAGTCCGGCAACGATGGTCTACAAAAAAGATTCGCAACCGTAGATGGCCGGTTCTAATTACTCAATATCGACAGGATTGTTTCTCTGTTCGGCCGCTCGATGACTCCCTTTTCGGTAATGATCGCGGTAATATTTTCGGCCCCGGTCACATCGAAGGCCGGATTGTAGACATTGATCCCCTCCGGGGCGACGATCGCTTGTCCAAAAGCACGGACCTCATCGGCACTGCGTTCTTCTATGGGGATTTGGGTGCCGTTTTCAATCGACAGATCGAATGTGCTGGACGGAGCCGCAATATAAAATGGGATACCGTAGTGTTTGGCCAGGATACTCAGTCCCAGCGTGCCGATCTTATTGGCCGCATCCCCGTTGGCGGCGATGCGGTCGGCTCCGGTGATGACCGTATCGATCTTGCCCTGTTGCATCAGCGAGGCGGCCATATTGTCGCAAATCAGAACCGCATTGATCCCGGCTTGGGTCAGTTCCCACGCCGTCAGCCGTGCTCCCTGCAGCAAGGGGCGGGTTTCATCAACATACACCCTGAATCGTTTGCCGT
This sequence comes from Anaerohalosphaeraceae bacterium, assembly GCA_963675525.2. Taxonomy (GTDB): domain Bacteria; phylum Planctomycetota; class Phycisphaerae; order Sedimentisphaerales; family Anaerohalosphaeraceae; genus 4572-13. Next base: position 198,331 of record CAXXSL010000013.1, read on the forward strand.
CTTTATGAGCGACATACATCGGCGCCAGTGCCGTTCCCATCCCCGCCGTGGCCAGCGCTCCGGCGTTACAATGCGTCAGCACCGCCCCGCCATCCGGAATCAACGGCGCGCCGTTTTGACCGATGGCCTCGCACATCGCCTTGTCTTCGGCACAGATCGCATGGGCTTCTTCGAGCAGGCACTGCTTAAGGGATTCAACGGTCCTGTCGGGATCTTGACCAACAAACGCTTCGGCTTTTCGCCGCATACGATCCAGAGCCCAGAACAGATTCACTGCCGTAGGTCGACTTGTGCCCAGGTAGTCACATGCCTTGCCGATTGTTTCAAGCGATTTTGAAAGGGACAACTCCGGTGACATTTGCTGTGCGGCAATACATACCCCATACCCTGCGGCCACACCAATAGCCGGGGCACCGCGAACAGCGAGGGTCTGTATCGCTTCAAAGAGCTGCTCCGGCGTGGTGCATTGAACTGTTTGAAACTGACCGGGGAGCAACCGCTGATCGATCAGTTCCAGACAACCGTCCGTGCCGCCAATCCATTTGAGTGTATCAAACTGCATATAACACCCCGAATCATCTGAATTATTTCACGTAATGTTCTGATATTGAATGTATTATGCGAAAGATTCCATGAAAATCAAGGATCGAGATGCTTTCAATCCAAATATACCCTTAATATTTTCTGTCCAGACGGCGGTACTGGATCGCCTCGGCAATATGATCGGGCTGGATATGCTCCTGATTTTCAATGTCGGCAATCGTCCGGGCAACCTTGCAGATCTTATCGTGGGCACGGGCCGAAAGCGAAAACTCCATCAGCGCCTGCCGAAGTAATTGCTCGGCGCTGTCGCTGAGCTGGCAGAACTTTTCGACCTGCCGGTGAGGCATGGTCGCATTGGTTTTGGTGCTGTCGCCAAACCGCTGGAACTGTCTTTGGCGGGCCCTGTCAACATGGCCGCGTAACTGCTCCGAACCGGTACCGTTATGACCCCGACTGCGAAGTTTGCGAAACTCCACCGGCGGCACCTCGATATGGATATCGATCCGGTCCAGCAGTGGACCGGATATCTTGGCCAGATATCGCTCGATCTGATTCGGTGTGCAGCGGCACTTTTTCGCATACGTCCCGAAGTATCCGCACGGACAGGGATTCATCGCCGCCATCATGATAAACTGAGCCGGAAAACACAGCGTTCCTCTCGCGCGGGAGATCGTCACGGTTCCCTCCTCCAGCGGCTGACGGATCATCTCGAGCACATGACGAGGAAACTCGGCAAACTCATCCAGGAACAGGATGCCGTGATGGGCCAGGCTCAACTCACCCGGGCGTGGATGCGTACCGCCGCCAACCAATGCCGGACCGGACGCGGTATGGTGCGGGGTTCGAACCGGCCGGGCCGCAACCAGCGCGTTACCCTTCTGCAAAAGACCGACGGACGAATAGATACGTGTCGTCTGAAGCGATTCGGACAGCGTCATTTGCGGCAGGATCGTCGCCATCCGGTGCGCCAGCATCGTTTTGCCAACTCCCGGCGGGCCGATCATCATCACATTATGCGCCCCGGCCGCGGCAATCGTTAACGCCCGCTTAACACTTTCCTGGCCCTTTACATCAGAAAAATCCACCTCGTATTCTTTCGTTCGGTCGAACAGGGCCTCGACATCGACACTGACCGCCTCAATATCAAGCCTCTCCGACAAAAATGCCACAGCCTGAGCCAACGAGCCGATTGCGTACACCTCAATATCCTGAACGACTGCCGCCTCCGACGCATTATCCAACGGCACCAGAATCCCCCTAAAACCATGCTTGGCCGCAGTCATCGCCATACTGAGTACCCCGTTGACGGGACGAACCCGGCCATCCAGCGCTAATTCACCGACGACCACAAAATCACCCAGTTTGTCGCTGACCATCGCCCCGGAACAGACCAGCATTCCCAATGCGATCGGCAGATCAAAAGCAGGACCTTCTTTTTTGACATCGGCAGGTGCCAAATTGATGAGGGCTTCGGTGTCGGGATAACGAAATCCGGAATTGACGATGGCACTGCGAACACGTTCGGCACTTTCCTTGACCGCGGCATCCGGCAGACCAACAATTGTCGCCGGTCAAAACCGCCCCGTGAAACATCTACCTCTACCTCGCAGAGAAGCCCTTCAATTCCTTCCAATGTCACCGAAAACAGCTTTGCCAGCATGAATCACCTCTTCTTTCGCCCTTAATACTACGTGTATGATAATCAGGATTATAGGAAACCACTCCTGACCCGGCAAGGTTTTTTCGCGAAAATGTCCCTGCCGGATAATCCAGTGTATTAGAAAATGGAAATGTTTGGCTGCTGCCTACCTGTTTCTGTAATGTGCCATGTATTGTGTGATCTTCATATTTTCATTGAGGATCAGCACCACCGCCACATAAATACCGGTCGTCGAGTCAAAGCAGACAACGATACTTTCCGCCCCGGCGAAAACCTCTCCCAAGGTAAAATGCAGGTTCGGCGAGCGCTTCAGTGCCGCCGCAAAAAATTCTCTTAATTCGTCCTTGTCCTTGATGGCATGAGAAACCGAACCAAACAGCATCGTTAATTTAGGTGTGATATGGCAGATCGAGTCCGCGTAAAGGGCCATAATCCTGTCAATATCGTGACTGTTCCATGAATCGATCCACTCTTCAGCATACCGCTGAGCTTCTTTCGGGTCTATCATATCCACAACTCCATAAATCGGATTTCGTGTGAGATTCCGTTCTTCATGCGACGAGACAGTATAGTCTCCTGACAGCCCGGCTTCAATGTTCGATGCCTCAAAAAGTCAAAAAATGTTCTTTTGAAGCTTATTAAACAAAAATAAGGCTTTTTTATGCGTTGATTAAGGATTGAAAATAACTAAAAATTGCCTTCACAGTACTGATATTCGCTTTTTTTAAAAAAACTTGCAAAAAAGTCTTAATTTCTAAAGTTTTTCATTGGCATGAAACGATATTAACAGTATAATAAGCGTTGGATTTATAGCTCTTTTTCTTCTTATAGCTCTATGTGTTTCTTCGGAAGCTGGGCCTGTCAGATCGATATTTGTGATATATTTGTTTAACGTAAGACAGCTCAGTAAAGCCGGTATTGCAAAATACCGGCTTTTTTTCTGCGCACAGGAAGCTCTATTTCGATATTCAGGGAACGGCCCATCCAAGATGTACACTCGCACTACAGAATATCACATGCACACTAACCGCTAAGAGGCAGCTTTTTTTCGTTCGGATGTAACAACCGCTGCCAAAAGGATATGACGAAGCTTTTCGACGTCCAGGCTTTTCAGGTACTCTTCTGTAAAGTCCATTCTTATCAACCCGTCAAAATGCAGCAGGCGTTCAATAATTTCAGTCTTATTTAATGAGGTTATATATGCACAATACTGTTCAAACGACAGACTCGGGGCCATGGTTTTCCACTCCAAAATAAAATCCTGTATCCATTGGGAGTATCGGAAATTTTCAATACGTCATTTACGTCTTTCTAAATAAAATTTAGCGAATGTTTCCAACCGCGGCCGCTCTACTTATATCTACGTTAACCGATTCTTTCGGGTCAGACATTTCCTTTGAAAACAGCCGCCAAGTCTGTTATTTTCGGGTCATGAAAACAGACGACCTCAAATACGACCTGCCGGAAGAACTGATCGCCCAGTCGCCCGCCTCAAAAGCGTAAACTGTCGCGGTTGCTGGTTGTGGACCGCTCACAGGACTCGCTGTCGGACTGCCTTTTCAGCGATCTGCCCGACTATCTCAGGAGCGGCGATTGCCTGGTGCTCAATAATACCAAGGTGCTCCCGGCTCGATTCTATGCGCAAAAGCCGACGGGCGCTCAACTTGAGGGGCTGTTCCTGGTTGAAGAGGCTCCCGGAACGTGGCAGGTGTTGTTGAAAAACTCGCGGAAGATCAGGTCCGGCGATACGCTTGAACTGCTGGACCGCCATCACAAGCCGTGGTGTGTCGGGCTGTCGCGCACAAAAGCCAAACGCCGGGACAGTGGCTGCTGCAGCCCCAAACAAAAACGGATGCATTGAGCTGCCTGGAGCAAATCGGGCTTGCTCCCCTCCCGCCATATATCAAACGCACTGCCGACGATGCGCATCTTCAGGAAGACCTGGATCGTTATCAGACCGTTTATGCCGCCCAGCCCGGCGCGGTGGCCGCGCCGACCGCGGGCCTGCATTTTGACAAAGCGATGTTGGAGCAAATTCAGCAGATGGGTGTTCGGATCGCCTATGTCACCCTGCACGTCGGCATCGGCACCTTCCGGCCGGTGCAAACCGAAACGCTGGACGAACACCCCATGCACGAGGAACGCTACGAGATCGCCCCGGTCGCCGCCGAAACGATCAATCGGACCGTTCAGGCAGACGGACGGATCATCGCTGTCGGTACCACATCCGTCCGGACACTCGAATCGGTCGCTGCAGATCAAAGCGTCCGAGCCGAAAAAGGAAAGACAAAATTATTCATCCAGCCGGGGTATGAATACAAGATCGTCGATGCCATGGTCACCAATTTCCACCTGCCCAAATCAACCCTGCTGGCATTGGTCGGTGCTTTCGCCGGAATGGACAGAACCCAGAACGCCTACCGCCACGCCATCGAAAACAAGTACCGCTTCTACTCCTACGGTGACGCCATGCTTATCCTGTAATGGGTAAAAATTGTTTAAACAGCACTTATCCCGTAGGGATAAAATAACAATTGCCGCCGGTGTTGGGAGCAAAGCGACCGAAACCCGCGGTAACGAATACACCCACACCCCACGACCCCACTTATCCCGCAGGGATAAAATAACAATAGCCGCGGGTGCAGGCCGCAGGCCGGAACCCGTGGTATGGATCCATTTACAAACCCATCGACCCTGTAGGGGTCGAATAATCAACACAGATATTTTTCATCAAATTCGATCCCTGCATGCTGAAGCATCTCAATATATTCCTCACGAAATGTTTTACGACGATGATGCACAAACTGATTCGCAATATAATTGATAATCCGGTCTTTGTCCTTCCATGAGCAGGTGAAGGCTCCATATCCATCCTGCCAACACTCGAACAGTGGAAAGATTTTTTTGGTTTTGATCCATTTGGATTGTGCCAACTTGACGTCCTTGACCAATCCGGCCAAAGCAATCGTCGGATGCAATTCGGCCAAAATGTGCAGATGGTCTGTATAGCCCCCGACCTTATAGACGAAACAGTTTTTGTTCTGTAAGACTCCGGCGGTATATCGGCATAATTCATCATGGTGTTCAAGATCAAGCGTGCCGTTGTGATTTTTTGTGCCGTAAACGATGTGATATAAAATCTGTGTGTACGTTGCCATGGATGCCTCCTTATTCGACCCCTTCGGGGTCGGCCCGGTTTTTTCCTCCTGTCCACGGGTTCCGGCCTGCGGCCTTCACCCGCGGCTATTCTTATTTAAAGCCCGATGGGCTTTAATTCGTACCGTAAAACATTATGTCCAATTCTTAAATTTCATCCTCAATATGAATCTCGACGTTTTCGCGGTAGGCGGAGCTGTCCTTCATTTTGTACTGGAGGATGAACATGCGGACGGCGTAACCGATGGCGGAAAAACCCGCGATGAAGAAAATGGCCGCGGCGATAAAGGCAAACAGGTCGCGCAATACGAATACCAGCATACCGAAACCGATCAAAAACAGCCCCAGCACCAGTGCCCCCTTAGCCAGCCCCTGTGTGGCCTGCCGAACGGGGTCGCCCTGAAAAAATAGTCGAAACATAAGATGCTCCTTTCAGTCGCAATATCAAATATCAAACATTAAATATCAAAATAGCGGAGTCTGCCGTTCGGCAGACGACTTCCGTAATTTTACATTTCACCTTTTGCTTTTTATATTTGCCAGTAGATTTCCATGCCGCAGTCGCCGCAGTGGAAACGAAGTTCAAAAGTCCGACCATCTTCATCAACCAGCACCAGCGGTTCGGCCGGGTTATCCCGGTTATTCCCTTCGCACAACCCCAATTGCCTTCTGATGCAGTATTTCGTCGTCATCAGCTTTTGCCCGTGTAGGTCCAGGCCGCTTTCGGCGGCCGGTTCGATGGTCTGAACGCCATGCCGCCGGTAAAATTCTTCCGCCTTTTCATTCAGCACATTGCCCGTAAAGGATAGATGCGTTTCGGGATACGGCGTTTGGTTTTTTATGACACAACCGGAAAGTTTTGGCCGGTTTTTCTCGCGAATCGACAGCATTGCTTCCACAAGCCCCCGTTTCAGTGCATTCAGCGTCGAGACGGGGAAAAAGTAAACATCCGCCGTTTCGATATTAACCGCCTCGCACACAAACAGCGTATTGCCCAGCTTGCCCAGTTGCACAGCAGCCGTTTTCTGCGCCTGCTCTTTTTTCTGTGCGAGCGGCTTCTCGACCGCCATCTCAAAAATCGCCTCATTGCCATCTTCATCAACGCCGCACAACGCAATACCGGTATCCGTATCCCGCAGCGTCATCGTCAAGCCGATTTTCCGCTCGGCGAGCTTTTCAAGCTGCTTTTCAAACCCATGGTCAAAGTTCCGCCGGATTTCGGTGCCAGCCCGCAGGTGTTCGATTTCTGGGGATAAATGCGCTGACCTTCGACGCGATTGACCACCGTGCCTGCCAGATTATTTGCCGCATCAAAAAAACAAATGCCGTCGCCATTGTGCAACAGCACCGTACCATCTATCTCAAACCAATCACGCTGCACGTCTTTGACTGTGCCGATAAACTCACCCATCGACTTGGGGCTGTCAATCGATCCCATTTTTTCAGACGGCCGGGCCAATCCGTACGTTGTAAATCCCCGGTTGAATGTCTTTTGCGGGTCCGGCTGGAAATTCAAAGCAACCCGGCCTGATGAATTCTTTCGCAATCCTTTTGCGGCCAGAATCGTGTCCAGTTTTTGCCGGTAGAATCCCACCACATTGGCCGCATACGGCGCATCCTTCAGCCGGCCTTCGATCTTAAACGAGGTCACACCCGCATCAATCAGCGATGCCAGATGCTCGGACAAATTCAAATCCTTCAGTGACAACAGATACCGGTCCTTGACAATCACATCGCCCTGCGAATCCTTCAGGCTGTATAACCGCCGGCACGGCTGGGCACACTGTCCCCGGTTCCCGCTGCGTCCGCCCAGCGCATAACTCATGGTGCATTGCCCGCTGGCCCCCACACACAGCGCCCCGTGAACAAAACATTCCAGCTCGATCGATGTATCTTGCCGAATTCCGGCGAATCTGCTCCAGCGTCAGCTCCCGCGCAAGGATCGCCCGCGAAAAACCGACCGCTTCGAGAAACCGCACCTTCTCCACCGTCGCATTGTTCATCTGCGTACTGGCGATCAGCGGTATTGGCGGCAAATCCAGTTCCAGCAGGCCAGCGTCCTGAACGATCAGCCCGTCAACGCCGATGTCATAAAACTGGCGTATCATCGCCTCCGCAACCGCCAGTTCCTCATCGGTCAGCAGCGTATTCAGCGCAACATACACCCGCACATAATAAAGATGCGCCAGCTCAACCACCTGCCGAATGGTCTCCAGACTATTGCCCGCCGCCTGTCGCGCACTGAACCGCTCGGCCCCGATATACACCGCATCCGCCCCGCACAGAATCGCCGCCTGTGCGGTTTGGAAAATCTTTGGCCGGAGCAAGTAATTCAATCATCAAAAATCCTCTTCATCCCGTAGGGATGATAATAAGAATAGCCGCGGGTGAAGCGAAGCGGAACCCGTGGTATAGATGTTCCCCACACATCCATCGACCCCGTAGGGGTCGAATAATCACGACAAATCTTTCTCTTCAAACGATATGTTGCCATGTTGTTTCTTTATTCGACCCCGACAGGGTCGGTCAGTTGTTGGTTGTCATCACCACGGGTTCCGTTCGTTTTACTCACTGCACCCGCGGCTATTCTTATTCCAAGCCCTAACGGCTGTTACGTTTTCTTTTGAAGTTGGTGAGGGCAGACAGATTGTATGAAAAACCTATGGGCAGAAAGAGCCTGACGCCACGTTCTTAAGAGCAACCACAAAAACAAATAAACATCAAATTGTAGTTGAAATCTTAAAGTAAAATCAGTCATAAATATCACCTCCTTAATAATCAGAAATGAACAAATGAGGTTTCTAATAAAAAGAAGGCTCAATCTACCCAACTCTTGTTGCCCATAGGCTTTTATGTGGGTTTTTATGAAATTATCAAAAAAGAGAGCCCTTAATCAGGGCTCTCTTTTTAACTATTTTTAATACATGTCGCCGCCGGGCATCGCCGGGGCTTTCTTCTTTTCCGGTATCTCGCTGACCATCGCATCCGTCGTCAGCAGCAGCGACGCAATCGACGCCCCGTTCTGCAGCGCCGTGCGTTCGACCTTCGTCGGCACGATCACGCCGAACTTGACCATATCGCCGTATTCCTTGCGGACCGCGTCATAGCCGAAGTTCTTTTCTTTCGATTCCATGACTTTCTGAGCGACAATCGAACCGTCCAGCCCCGCATTGACCGCGATCTGCTTGATCGGCGCCACCACGGCCCGGCGGATAATATCCACACCGACTTTTTCGTCGCCGATGCATTCGACCTTATCCAGCACGCCCAGGCACTTCAGCGTCGAAACGCCGCCGCCCGGCAGAATCCCTTCTTCAACCGCCGCACGGCACGCATGCAAGGCATCCTCGACGCGGGCTTTCTTTTCCTTCATCTCCGCCTCGGTCGCCGCACCCGACATTGATCTGTGCGACACCGCCGGCCAGCTTGGCCAGACGTTCCTGCAATTTCTCAATATCATAATCGCTGGTCGATGCGTCGATCTCGCGTCTTGATCTGCTCGATGCGGCCTCTTGATATCGGCCGTCTTGCCGGCGCCTTCGACAATCGTCGTGTTGTCCTTGTCAATGGTGATGCGTTTGGCCTGGCCCAACTGTTTCAGCTCGACTGTTTCAAGATTGAGGCCGAGGTCTTCGAACAAGCGCCTGTCCGCCGGTCAGTACCGCGATATCGGCCAGCATGGCTTTCCGGCGGTCGCCGAAACCCGGAGCCTTGACCGCACACACCTGCAAAACACGCCGCGCAGCTTATTGACCACCAGTGTCGCCAGTGCTTCGCCTTCCACATCTTCGGCAATGATCAACAGCGGCCGACCCTGCTTGGCAACCTTCTCCAACACCGGCACCAGTGACTTGATCGCACTGATTTTCTTTTCATGGATCAGGATATAAGGCTTGTCCAGCACAACCGTGCGGTCTTCCGGCATTATTGATGAAATGCGGGCTGAGATACCCTTTGTCAAACTGCATCCCTTCAAGCAGCTCGACATGTCGTTTCCAGCGACTGGCCTTCTTCGACAGTAATCACGCCGTCCTTGCCGACTTTTTCCATGGCCTGGGCCAGCGTCTTGCCGATCTCGGCATCCTGGTTGGCCGAACAGGTCGCGACCTGCTCGATCTGCTTGCCGGACTCAACCGGCGTGCTCATCTTTTTCAACGCCTCGACGATCGCCTCAACGGCCTTGTCGATGCCGCGTTTGACCTGCATGGCATTGGCTCCGGCGGTAATATTCTTTAACCCTTCCTCAAAAATGGATTCGGCCAAAATCGTCGCCGTCGTCGTCCCGTCACCGGCCACGTTCGACGTCTTGGACGCCACTTCCTTGACCATCTGGGCGCCCATGTTCTCGTAAGAATCTTCCAACTCGATTTCCTTGGCCACCGAGACACCGTCTTTGGTCACCGTGGGGCTGCCGAACGATTTTTCCAAAATCACGTTGCGTCCGCACGGGCCGAGTGTCACCTTGACCGCCGCCGCCAGTTTTTTAACGCCCTGGCGAATCGCTTCGCGGGCCTCTGTATTAAATGCAATCTTTTTCGCTGCCATATTTCAACTCTCCCGTTTTGTCATTCCCGCGAAGGCGGGAATCCAGATGTTCTATTTTTGTTAATCCTGTAAATCCTGTCTAAAAGATTTATTCTACGATTGCCAAAATGTCGGATTCGTCCATAATCATGTATTCCTTGCCGTCCATCTTAATTTCCGTCCCCGCATAGCTGGTAAACAGGACCTCCTGGCCCTTCTTCACTGTCATCTTCGCCCGGCTGCCGTCATCAAGCTGCTTGCCGTCACCGACAGACAGGATTTTACCGCGTTTCGGTTTTTCCTTCGCTGAATCCGGCAACACAATACCGCCCGCTGTCATAGCTTCTGCTTCTAAACGCTGGACGATCACCTTGTCCCCTAATGGTCTGATCTTCATTCTCTACTCTCCTATTGTCTGGTTATTAATATTGCTTAATGTAAAAACGCCATGGCGCAAGCCATGCGAATCCTCAACTACGAATTATCCTATTTGCAAACATTGTGCCAGATCCAATCCCGAACCCACACATATAAACGCTATTTCCTTTATTTAAAAGGTCTTACGAAAACATAACTTGCTTTTTACACCCGCCGTCCAAACCCAATTAGACAGACCCGCCGAACCCTGACCTGCCAGCATGGCAGACATGGGACCGTAACCGTCTCGGTCACATTTTAATAATGCGGGCGGGACGCCCGCGCTCCCATCCATCCGTAAAAACAAATTTTTTGCCATTTAATCCTAGTTTTTATCGGAATTCAACTTGACATCAGATGTTCTCTGTCTGATAATTACCTACAATTGGAGAGAGGGACATTTCTGGAAATTAAGGAGTTCCCGCACGAAAAATCTTAAGCCTCAGAACCCAAGGCTCAAGGCTGATTTTAAGACTAATTCAATTGGAGAACGGAAAGATGAAAAGAATAATCCTCACAATGTTAATCATTGCGGCAACAGGAAATGTTTTAGCAAACACATCCGTCTGGCCACTGGATGTTGGACAAACATGGCTCTATGAAAGAACCGATGCAGTCAGCGGGCCGTGGCAGGTTAATCTTGACGTATTATCAAAACAAACATTGGGTGCCTATGAGTATTACCAGGCCCGAATAAGCAACTACGACAATCAGGGTGAGTCGGAAGACTGGTACATACGCTCGACTGACACCGGCGTATATACATGGGATGGCTCTGCTGACCAGCTTACATTCCAGATCGCCCCAATCGGAACTGTTATCATCAATGGGGATACCCAGCGTGAACTGGTAGCCATTGAGTCCGTAACCGTTCCTTACGGAGGCCCTTATCAGGCTTATAAATATGAAAATCAGGATACGGTTGAAATGTCCCCATACTGGTATGAATACATTGTGCCGGGAATCGGAATAGTCCAGCAAATAGATTACTGGGCGGATACGGGTTTGGGACAGGTCGCACCTCTGGAACAAAAGCTTGTCAATATCGAAGGTTTTATTTCGGGTTCAGGAACAGAAGCCGACCCCTATCTAATAGAAGACGTGAATGATCTGGGTGTTTTTGCCAATCCCGCCAATGCCGGTAAGTACTGGGCCAACGGCGTACATACAATGCTGACCCGCGACCTCGATCTTTTCGGAAGGATTTATTCGAGTGCGGTTATCGCACCGGATACAGACGGAACAAACAATACATACCAGGGAACAGCATTTAGAGGTGTTTTTGACGGCAATGATTTTACGATCAGCAATCTGACCATTGACGCCTCGACATCCGGCAACGATTATCTGGGATTGTTCGGATACATCAATGGAGGAAGCGTTACCAATCTGAGCTTCGTCGATGTTCACATTACCGGCAGTAACAGTTCATTAGAAGTTGGCGCATTAGCCGGTCACGTTCAAGGATACACCTTCAGAGTGAACCCGTTGAAATATCGAATTGCCATTCAACCGGCACGATAGAAGGCAGGAGCCGCCTTGGGGGATTGATAGGAAACAAAAGTCTTTCTTCAAGCATCAGTGACTGTTCCTCTTCAGCCACCATTACCAGTCTTTTGAATAGCTTAGACGGCAGTAGTATCGGTGGATTAGTTGGCAGCAGCAGCGAAGGACAAATTAGCAACTGTCAGTCATCAGGAAACGTCGATGGTTATGCGAATGTCGGCGGTCTGATTGGACATGCGGGTTATACTCAGATTATTGACTGTCATGCAAGTGGGAGTGTGACAGGCAACAGAGATTCCGGAGGATTGGTAGGGTCCTGTTCTGCCGGTGCTATTAGAAATTCGTTTGCACTCGGTGACGTAACCTGCGTTAATTTTTATATTGGCGGACTGGTGGGATTTACGTGGTATAACACCAGTATCACAAACTCTTACGCAATGGGTGATGTCAGCGCTACCAATGAAGTGGGGGGGCTTGTTGGTCATTATGAAGGGGGTTCTATACGCGATTGCTATGCTGCCGGCGAAGTGGATGGATCTTTTGATGTTGGTGGCTTGATCGGAGTTAATAACGGAGGCGTCCAGACAGGATGTTTCTGGGATGTTGATACGTCCGGCATGACCGATGGTGTCGGGGACGAAGATCCCGATCCGGCTGGGGTCACTGGCAAAACAACGGGAGAAATGAAAACAGCGGGCACATTTTTGGATGCGGGCTGGGATATGGTGACGGTCTGGAATATCGAGGAGGTGCAGACATATCCGCTCTTAAGAAAATATTCTGCGGTTGATACGAATTATGACAATCGGATTGATCTTGTTGACTTTATGGAATTTGCAGGCCACTGGCTTGACGGCGTTGAATAACTACTCGCCCTCGGCGGCTTGGCCCTGATGCGAAAAAGAAAACTTTTCAGAAGAAAGTAAACTTCTACGGATTAACAGCAGCAGGTATTATGTAGACAGAATAAAAAAAGGGCCTGCTGTTGCAGGCCCTTTCCTCGAAACAGCTTTTTATTTTGGGTGATGATCTTTGGTAAAACTCACCCTGCTCCCATATAGGGAATCTTATTTTCTTTTGCTTAAAGCTATAAAACCACCCATTGCCATCAAAAACATGGTAGCTGGTTCCGGAATGCAAATGGTATCGATCACCATCTCATCCAGATAAATAGCGCCATAAATGTGTACCAATTCCTCCGGTGGGTTGGGAGTCAGTACGATTTCATATGTACTGTGATTCCAACCGTCCGGCAATAGAATGGTATCACCAATTTGGCTGCCGTCAACCATAGGCCCGCCCGGTACGGACGCTTCCAGCAATGGACCACTGCCTTTGGTACGCCAGGTCAATTGAATCCAGATACGTTTTTCATCTAACGGTTCGGGGTAATTCCAGATTGGAACATAAATCTCACCTGACAGCGGCCATACGCCCTGCCGGCCCTGATATACATCCAACCACGAATCCCCTGCGAACGGCATCACATCCGCTGGCTGGGGAAAAGGATTGGTGGTAATATCAGGCAACGGATTAACGTCATTAAGACTGAATTCCCAAATCTGGAGCGTTGAACGCGACGCATCCCTCCACGCAGGTGGATTTAAATCGTCGGCAAAAAGCGGTAATACGAGCGTTGACAAAAGAAATGTTAATAGAATTTTTTTCATCTTTTCCCTCCAAACAAAACCTTGCCTTTTTACTGATGTAAAACGCTGGTTGATGCTCTCTCCCAAAGCCACATTGCAGCTTTCCCAAATTTTGTATTATTATTTTGGCAGATAACTCGGGATTTGTCAAGAAAAAAAGATAAATAACGTAATTAATATTAGGAATATCTACTCGATTAATCTTCTTATAACGGTTTCTTTATATCTATCCAGATCAACGAGGTAACTGAGTTTTGTAAACCCAAAAAGTGATTTCCTGCACCTGCGAATGAAAATTCACTTGACATTACATACTGACAGCCTATAATTTCGCGGATTTTGTGCCTATAAAAAACACCGGAACAATAACCTAAAGAATATCAGAAAGGGATGGTAGAAAATTGGCGGAAATGATGAGTCTTTTACAGGAAAATATTGACCCGAAAAATCTCGAAAAACTGAATGCACTTGGCAATGACCGTTTAAACACCTTCGTAGCCGAGGCCATTGAACTGACGAATCCGGACAGCGTTCTGGTCTTTACCGATTCATCCGAAGACATCGAGACACTCCGCAACATGGCGAAAAACGGCGGCGGCGAGCACACCCTGGCCACACCGGGCCATACCTATCACTTTGACGGTCCCAAGGACCAGGCCCGCGACAAAGCCAACACCAAGTACCTCCTGCCGAAGGGCATGGATCTGGGTGAAAGCCTCAACTCCATGGACAAGACCGAAGGCACCGCCGAAGTCAAAGGCTTTTTGAAGGATTCATACGTCGGCAAGCAAATGCTGGTATGCTTCTTCTGCCTGGGCCCGACCAATTCGGACTTCTCGATCTCGTGTGCGCAGATCACCGATTCACCGTATGTCGCTCACAGCGAAAGCATCCTATACCGCCCCGGCTACGAACAGTTCAAAGCCGCCGGCGACGGATTCTTCCGCTTCCTGCACACCCAGGGCGAAACCGACGCCAACGGCTGCAGCGTCAATGTTGACAAACGCCGCGTCTATATCGACCTGGAAGACAATATCGTGTACTCGACAAATACCCAGTACGCCGGAAACACCGTCGGCCTCAAAAAGCTGGCTTTGCGTCTGGCGATCCAGAAATCGTCCAAAGAAGGCTGGCTCGCCGAGCACATGTTCATCATGGGACTCAACGGCCCGAACGGCCGCAAGACCTACTTTGCCGGTGCATTCCCGTCAGCCTGCGGAAAAACATCGACCGCAATGCTGCCCGGTCAGACCATCATCGGCGACGATATCGCCTACTTCCGCAAAAAAAACGGCAAGTTCATGACCGCCAACGTCGAACAGGGTATCTTCGGCATTATTGAAAATGTTAATGCCGATGACGACCCCGTCATCTTCGAAGCGCTCAACAGCCCCGGCGAAGTCATCTTCGGAAACGTACTGATTGCAGACGGCAAGCCTTACTGGATGGGCATGGGCTCTGACATCACCACCAGCGGCACCAACTACCAGGGCGCTTGGGATCCAAGCATGACCGACGTGAATCCCTCGCACAAGAACGCCCGTTACACGATTCGCCTGGATGCACTGGACAACGTGGACCCCGAACTGGACAACCCCAACGGCGTCGAAGCCGGCGGCATTATCTACGGCGGCCGCGACAGCGACACACAGGTGCCCGTCGAGCAGGCGTTTAACTGGACCGAGGGCATCATCGCCAAGGGCGCATCCATCGAATCGGAAACCACCGCCGCAACATTGGGCAAAGCAGGCGTGCGAGCCTTCAACATTATGGCCAACCAGGACTTCGTCTCGATTCCGCTCGGTCAGTATATCCAGAACAACCTGGACTTCGTCGAAGGCATTAACAACGTCCCGTCGATCTTCTCGACCAACTACTTCCTCAAGGGCGACGACGGTCAGTTCCTCAACGGCAAACTCGACAAGATGATCTGGGTCTTGTGGGCCGAGCTGCGGGTCAACGGCGATGTGGAAGCCATCAAGACGCCAACCGGCTGGATTCCCAAATATGAGGACCTCGCGCCGCTGTTCAAAGAAAAACTGAACAAGGAATACAGCAAGGACGATTACGTCAAGCAGTTTACGATTCGCATTCCGAATCTGCTGGCCAAGTACGACCGCGTCGAAGCCATCTACAAGGCAAAGGTCGCCGATACGCCGCAGATCGTGTACGACACCTTCGCGGCCATTCGCAAACGACTCAAAGACACGCAGGCCGAAAAAGGCGACAACATCAGCCCCCTCGACCTGTAATGGGAACGCGGGCGTCTCGCCCGCATATAAAAACGCCATGGCGCAAGCCATGCGAACAAAGAACCATTGTGCAGCACGGTCAGGTTATCCTGCCCGTGCTTTTTTATTTGCTTTCTAATGCAAAAGTTCTTACAGATAGTCTAATATCTGTTCAATATTGGAAATGACATGATCGGCAATTTTCTTTCTTTCTTCGATGACTTCGGGCCACTGACGTGATATGATTTCAGTCGTCAATACCGTTTTCATCCCGACCGCCTTAGCGCCGACAAGTTCATTCGAGTTGCCGTCCCCGACAAAGAGCGACTCGTTGGCTTGTACATTCAGCCTGTCAAGACAGATTTGATAGATCTGTTTCTGCGGTTTCATGCAGCCGACATCGCAGGAGAAAACCGTCGCATCAAACTTCCCGCTTAACGGGCTTTTATCCCAGCCCTTTCGTTCCGGCCAGTCGGCATTACTGCACAGCGCCGTCAAAACGTCAGCCTGACGGATCCGATCCAGGGTTTGCAGGACATGCGGCTGTACCGCAATTATTGCCGCGGCAAAACGTTTTTCTCTTGTCTGTGCTGCTTGTGTAATTCTGTCGTGCGGAACATCATAGCCGCCCAGCTTAACCAGTTCAGCAATGATTTGTACCGTATCCGTCATCCGCCCGCAAAGCCGTTCTTCGGACCGCTCGAAAACCAGCCTGTTCCACTGCTCCTCCGGTATTCCAAGAATCTCCGCCGTCGAAGGACCCGAAACACCGTCCGTTTTAACACTGACCAAGGTATGAAAGAGGTCAAAAACAATCGCTTTGGGTTTCATTACTTTTCTATGCTTATTTTGCCGGGATTTTGATCATTGTGCCGATGACGAGATTTTTGGCTGCGGCAACCTCCGGATTCAATGCCTCGATCTCTTTGTAGCGGGCGCCGTTGTCGAGTTCATTGGCGGCGATCTTCCAGAAACTGTCGCCGTCCTTGATGGTGTATTCTCTAACACCGGCGGGTAGTGGTGTTGCGGGTTTTGAAACTCCCGGCCTTTGCGGTGCCGCTGTTACGGCGGGAGCGGCCGAGGCCGATTGAGGCAACTGGCTTAAGGCCTGCTTGAGTACTGCCTGGGTTCGTCCGAGTTCTGTTTTGGCCCGTGTCAGTTCCGCATTCAGCCGCGTGGTATCATTCCGGGACCTGCTCAGATCACCCTTGAGTTTGGAGATTTCGGCATTGGCCTTCGTTAGGTCATCCTGCGTCTGTAACTGGCCCGTCTGTAACTGGTCGATCATCGCATTAGCCTGGCTGATCTTCGATTGAGCCGCCCAATACCCGATGCCCGTTCCGCCGGCCAGCCCAACCAGCACGACGACGGCATAGATGACTGCCTGCTTGGTCATTTTGTCCACTCCTTAAATATTTCTGCCAAATTACATCTGCAAATTCTAACCGCCATCCATCCCAGAATCAAGCAATTTAAACCGCCATACCTGCACCAAAGAGACAAAATCAGAATTAATGCACCCGTTGCTCTCGATTTTCAGGAAAATTTTGCACCGGCTGAACATAACGCTGTTTCTTTTCGTAGAAACAGGGTTGATGCCGCCTGTTTTTCGGTTGAGACGTTCACAAGTCAATAACCACTCAAGAGATATTATCGGAGACACGACTATGAAGCAGCTTGGAAAATCACGGGGCCATACGCACCCCCGCAAACAATCACTGCGGCTGCCCGCCGAATGGGTCAAACACAACTACGCCGCAGACCTGAATAACCAAAAACTCTTAAAAAGGAGCACCCCTAAATAAACCGTTAAACACACCCTGAATGTGCCTGTGAAAACTGTGCTTACGGACAGAAGGCAGCGGTTGTTACTCTGTGAAAAGGTAATCCCGGAGGGATGGCGATATCGTAGCCGCCCGATTAAACCCCCGGAATAGAGGGCCTCTCCCTCCCTTTAAGCCCCAAAGGGGCGATATAAGAGAAGCTTTTCTCCAGAGCAAGCGGTTGTGTTTTTTGCGCATAAAAAAAGCCTCAACCCGGGGTTGAAGCTTGGAATTTACATTTTTCAGAGTAAACGTTACATCCGCCAATCGAGGGGGTAATGGATACTGCGAGGGCTGATGTCGAATGTCCGGCTCAGGGACTCGGCCAGTGCGTCCGTCCGCTGCAGTTGGTTGTCGGTCACCCCGTCGCTTCGCCGGTCCGATATCACACAAATCCGTATCGTCCCGGACTTGCTGCCGCAGGGCTGCTGTTTGGCCCAGAAGTCGGCCGCCTGGACCTGACCGTCGTCACCGCCCTTGCCGTTGCAGACCACAAAATGGACATCCGCCGAACCGCCATCTGCCAATCCGGTCAGCAACGCCAGTTCACCAACATTTCCGCCGCCGGTCTTGCTGTAAACGATCTCGATCCGGTTCCACTGGACCGCCTCGGTCCGGATCGTATTGCGAACCACCTCTTCAACGGGGTCCAGACGAAGATAACTCGACAGACTGTAAGCCCCCGCGCTGGGACCGTTATGGTCCAGTGACATCAGCACCAGAGCACCTACGGTCATCGAGGCGATTAGTGAAAAGAGTACTGCGATATTTCTGTTTTGACCAGCCATGTTCATCCCTGATTCTGATTCATTCATCCCACCGGGGTAAGTGGGCGTACTTCGGTCTATCCCTGACACCATTATACTATGTATTTCGGTAGGATGCATGAGTTTTGTATAAAGTTTTCTAATTTTTTCTGTCATTCCATATAAAACTTACGAAATATATCGGCAGATATACCGAGTAAAAACGCTTCGTGTCCGGATTTGCTCTCGCATTTTGTAAAAAGATTGGTACACTATTAACGATTATAACGGTAACAAGACGTTTCGGACACTTGTGACGGACCGAATCGACCAAACGCCGCCGGCAGCCTTTGTGAACGGAGCGGCCGGATAGATCAAAATTATGAAATACTGGCATAATATTATAAGGAGTTATCATGTCTGAATTAGACGTCATTCGTCAAATCGCTCAACAGGTACTCAGCGTACCGACGCTGACAGGGATACAGGATAACTGGTTATGGGACCGCACCCTGCGTATTCTCCGCAATGTTGAACATATCTGCAGGATGCCCGAACTGACCGAACAGGCGATGTCGATCGACCGGTTCTGCCTGATCGCGGCGGCTTATTTTTCCGATTCGGGCTTTGCTCACTTCACCGATGCTGAAAATGTCTCGGCGCGGTTGGTGCTGGCTGACATCAGCCTTTCGGACCTGTGTGATTTCTCCACCCAGATCGTTTCGGACCGTCTGTCCGGAGCCCTGGCCGGGCCGCGCATCGACAAGATCAATAAGATCATCGTCGAATCCTCCAACCGCTTCACGCATATGACCGAAGCAATGATTCTCTCGGACGCTCGAAATCTGGACGACATGGGTGCGGTGGGCCTTTTTCACGAGTTCCGCCGCTATGTCATTCACGGCAAAGGCGTTTCGGATGTTATGGATAACTGGAAACGCAAGATCGACTACCGCTACTGGCAGGCCCGTCTGAAGGAAAGCTTTCGCTTTGAGACTTCGCGCAAGCTGGCCGAACAGAGGTTCAGTGCCGCCGAGTACTTCATGAATCAACTGAATGTCGAAAATGCCGCCAAAGACTTGGAGGAACTGCTGCTCGAATCACTGGACAAACGTTAACAATTAAGAAAGTCTGATAATATGGAAAGTAAAAAAGTAACCGCCATTTTTCCCGGCTCGTTCGACCCCATCACCAATGGCCACCTCGACGTCATCCGAAGGGGCAACAAGCTCTTCGACAATCTGGTGATCGCCGTCGGACAGAATCCGGGTAAATCTGAATTCTTCACTAAGGACGAGCGTATACGGATGATCCGGGAGCTGACCGCCGACATGCCGCGGGTCACCGTTCAAACCTACGACTGCCTGACCGTCAAGTTTGCCGCCGACATCAAAGCCGATGTCATGCTCCGGGGCCTGCGAAACCTCAGCGACGTCGCATACGAATTCCAGTTGGCGATGACCAACCGAACGGTCGCCGGCATCGAAACCGTTTTCGTCATGACCAGCGAAGAATACGGCTATGTCAACTCCACCATGGTTCGCCAGATCGCCCTGCTCGGAGGTGACGTCTCAAAATTAATCCCAGAATCCGTCTATCAGCAATTGCGAGAGAAAATTAATAAAACATCTCACACAATAGACACCGACGTCCCTGAATGACGGCCAGGCGTCCGAAAAAGGCGGCACTTGAAATAAAGATAAAGGAGCTGGCATGTTTACAATCTTTTTGACAACCGCATTTACGGCACCGCATCAATTGACATTTTCTAACGGCACACAGGAACCCCTGCACGAACACGAATGGAAGGTCTGTGCCGCCGTTTCTGCCGATAAATTGAATGCCGAAGACCTTGTTATGGACTTTGAGGAGCTTAAACTCCTGCTTGAAGGCGCCCTGCAGGACTTTCGCAACAAACGGCTCGAAACCATCCCCCTTTTCGAGCACCGAAACACCTCGGCGGAAAACCTCGCCCGCATCCTGTACCAGCAAATCGCCCCCAGACTGCCGGATACCGTTTGTCTGGATTATGTCGAGGTCACAGAAGCGGCTAATTGTCGAGCCCGTTACTCAATTTAATCTGTTTCTGTTTCAGATGGGGTGCTTTTTCGTCGATATTACAATATTCCTGTGTTATAATAGATTTCGATATTCTGTAAGGAAAAAATAATGCTTTGTCAAAACTGCAAAGAACATACAGCAACCGTACACCTAACCGAAATGTCCGACGGACAGCGGAGCGAAACGCATTTGTGTCAGCAGTGCGCCCAGCAGCAGGGACTGGCCATCAAAACACAGATTCCCCTGAACGAACTACTCGGCACGCTGCTCAGTACCCAGCCGGAAAGCGGCGAGAAAAAAAACTCCCCTGCCGCCGAACACCCGTGCCCGAATTGCGGAATGACGCTTAAACGCTTTTCAAAAGAAAGCCTGCTCGGCTGTCCGCATGATTACACGGAATTTGAGCATGAATTGAAGCCCCTGATCGAGCAGACCCAAAACGGAAAAGACCATCACTGCGGCAAAGTCCCGTCCCGCATCCCGAAAGAAGACCGTCAGGATGCCGAGCTGATCAAGCTGAACCGTCAGTTGGACGTTGCCGTCAAAAATGAAGATTACGAAACCGCCGCAAGATTGCGGGATCAGATAAAGTCATGCACATGAGACCGGCCGATTTATGTCAATATCCAAGTTCGTGGTTTGCGGGAGGAACCGATATTCTCTCCGAGGTGGTCATCTCCTCGCGCATTCGGCTGGCTCGCAATATTGCCGGCTATGAGTTTCTTTCCTGCCTGTCGCCCGACCGCCAGCAGCAGTTGCTGGATCGCATCAAAGAGACGCTTTTGTCGCTGGACCTCGGCGGCAAGGTGGATTATGTTGACATCGACCATGCCTCGGACATCGAACGCAGTCTGTTTGTCGAACGGCATCTTATCAGTCAGCGGCACGCCAAAGGGACCGGCCCGCGCGGTGTCGTGATCGCCAAAGACGAAGCGTTCACGGCGATGATCAACGAAGAAGATCATCTGCGTATCCAGGTCTATGCGGCCGGACTGCAATTGCATGCCTGTTGGGAACGCATCAACCGCATCGACGATGCGATCGAGCAAAAACTTGACTATTCATTTGACATCCGGCGAGGATACCTGACCGCCTGCCCGACAAATCTGGGCACCGGCATCCGCGTCTCCGTGATGCTGCATCTGCCCGCGCTGAAAATGACCGGCCAGATCGAAAAATTCATGCAGGCCGCACGCGACTGCAATCTGGCTGTTCGCGGCCTCTTCGGCGAAGGCACCGAAGCCGTCGGCGATTTCTTCCAGTTGTCCAACCAGGTCACGCTCGGCGTCAGCGAAAAACAGATCGTCGATGACTTCACTGAGCGGATCGTTCCGAAGATCATCGCTTATGAAGCCGAAGCCCGCAAAACTCTGCTGGAGAAAAAGCCCCACGCACTGGACGACAAGATCCAGCGGGCATTGGGTGTGCTGCGAAGCGCCTGCCTGATCAGTTCGCAGGAAGCCCTCTTTTTGTTGAGCAATGTACGTCTGGGCGTCAATGTCGGCCGGGTCAAGGATATCAGCCTGTCCACCGTCAACGAGTTGTTCATGCTGACTCAGCCGGCCCATTTGCAGTTACGTGCCGGTAAGATCCTCAACGCCGATCAGCGCGATACACTCCGCGCCGAGATTATCCGGTCCCGTATGAACCGAAACTAAAGCTCTTGGAACCCATATCTTTGAAACCCCCGATTTGACCGTTACGTTTTGACCAGAAAAATCATGCTAACGGCAAACAGCACCAGACCGCCGGCGATCGTTACCCAGCCTTTGGTCCGCTGCTTTTTCCACTTGGTCAGGCTCTGGGTGTATATCGGAGCCATCGCCGAATTACCGTTCTCTGATACCTCTCGCATGTTTTCCAGGACTTCTTTGTTTGGCAGATACTGTTGGATGATCAGCGTATCCTGGGACATGACGTGTTCGTCGATCTTTTCCTTGGCAATGAGATCATATTGAATGCCGCCCTTGGCCTGATCGAATCGGGCGGTGACAAAGTTGACATAGGGATCCTTTTTGGCCCGCTCAACCCATACCTGGCGGTCGGCGGCACTGAGGCCGAACGCGACCGGAAACAGCCGTTTTTTCTTGATCTTGATGCCGGTCGAGACCACGAAAATTGAGATCACAAACAGCACCCACAGCAAAATTCTCACGCCCCGGCTGGTTTTTCGTTTGACAGGGACCCGGACAGAAGTCTCGTCCGGGGTCGATAACGACACTGCAGGCTCTGAAACATTTTCGACAGGTTCCGGCATAAATAATCTCCTTTAGATAAACCATTTAAGCTGATGTACAGTATACCTTTTCCCCGGAAAACAGGCAATTAAAAAGACCAAAGAAGTTTCCGGGTGTTATATACTGCGATCGGGCGGCTCTGTAATCTGAGAGATAATATTTGCTTACTGCTGACTGTCAACGGTTTCGATCTTTTCGACTCGGCTGCTGTAGCCGATACCGTACTGCCCGAAGCCTCTTTCGGTGAGAAAGAAGATGGTGGACTCCTCCGCCTGATCGATCTGAACAGCGCTTTCGCGTTTGGCATCGTCAAAAAATTCCTTTGCGACGCCCTCGCCAAAACAGACGGTGTGGTCCAGTGCGGTCACGGGGTAATCAGTGATAAGCTGCTGGAGCCGCTTTCGCGTCAGGTGCATACCACCGGCCAGCGACTGGTGTTCTCCGCCGGCATCCAGTTTGTGCCAAGTGTCTCCCGCCGCTGACTTCGTGCGGATGTAGATACTTCCCGATTTTGTGTGATAATGTATCTGCATATTGAACACCCTAAACACAATTCGGCCCCCATTTTCAGGTTACCCGTTTTCTACGATTACCAGGTTTTTCATTATACCAAAAAGCTGGATAAAATATGAAGATTTTGTAAGGGAAAATAGCTCGCAGTACATTTTTTTTTAATAATAGCGAGACATCGAAAAGGGAGCTGTATTTTATAGGACGATTCTAAAGCAAAACAAAAACTTTTTTTCGGCCATTCAGAGAACCGCCAAAGCGGATCGTATGCAAGAACAAGCGCAATGGCGCAAGTCGGAATTGGGCGGTTTTAAGAATTTCGGAAAGCTTTTCTAATTACATGACAAGCACTCCTACCTCCTTAATTTACCTTGAGTTGCCCGAATGAAAAGGAAAGTAAGTATCCGTGTTACGCATCATAGTTTGATTCGATTAGTCTGCCTGAAAAATCGACTTCATGTAGCGCGTGTTCGCGCCGAAGTTCCACACGACGTCACGGGGATTGCTTTGGTCGCGGGACCGTTCGATGACAAGCCAACCACTGTAGCCCATGCTGTCGAGGGTTTCTTTGACTTTTTTCATGTCCAGCCGGGTGTTGTTTTCCAGCCACACGCCGTCTTCATCGGTACAGTGAATCTGGCAGATGCGGTCTTTGCCGAGGGTCTTCAGTTCGCCGATCAGGTCGCGGCCGTTCTGCAGGGGATTGGAGAAGTTGAAATATATTTTAATGGCGGGCGAGCCGATTTCTTCGAGCAGTTTAACCTCGCCGGCGGCATCCAGCGCTGTTTCAATGCCGATGACAACCCCGGCCGCTTCGGCGGCGGCGCCGGCGGCTTTGAGCCGCTGGACGACGGCCGGACGCAGTTCCGGATGCTGGACAAGGTCGTTGCTGACACCCAGCGGCAGAAAGGCCACCTTGACATTCATGGCTTTCATGGTGTCAATACAGTCCTGCACCATGCGCCCTGCGGTCGGGCGTTCGGCAAAGGACTGGGCGTAGAACCCGGACATGGCAACCGAGCATATTTCGAGATTAAACTTTTTGGCTTCATCCAGAAATTTCTGACGTTCAGCGGGATCACCGAGTTTACTGTCAAAGGTTTCGCGCTGGCCCAGGCTTCCCATATCCAATTCCACACCGTCGGCGCCGATTTGACTCGTCCGTTCGAACGCCCCGAGTTTCTGACGCTTGAGGATCATCCAGTCGCAGACGGCGATTTTATAGCGTTGTCCGGCCTGAACATCACTCTTGTCTGTGTTTTTGGACGAGCCGCTTCTGATTCTGGCTTCGCGTTCTTTGGACGCCTTTTTCAGATCATACCCTTGCGCGGACAGATAATTGTTGATCCGGCCCTTGTATTTGCCGAACACGCCGTGTTTTGCCTTGGAGGAACCGGCATCCATGGCGATTTCGCGTGCCTCCACCAAATGCCCCATGATCGTTTTCTTCTGCTCGTCCGTTAAATCGCCGATCATATCCAGGTAGCCGTTATAGGTGACCTGAACCACGCCGTAGGTCATGCCGTCCTTGACCTGATCGATCTGCTCAGCGGAAAGCAGCGCCGAGAGCTTGACAAGGTATTGAACATGCAGCTTATCCAACAGTGACTGGGTATACTCCTGTAATATTTGTATCGCGGCATCAGCAACCTCTTTGTTATCGCTGAACTGAGTCTTGATGTCCTGAATCCGGTCATCGCGTGCATCGTGCAGCATGCTCAGGCTGCGGTACTGGCCTGCAATGATGTTGCGCACCTGCAGGGCTTTGTCGCCGTCGGCGATGTTGAGGGTGTCGACGATTTTCCCAGCCCGCCCGTTGATGACCTCGGTATAGGCCGGGTCCGGGTCCTGCACAACCGAGTCAGCCCAAACCGGCACCGATAAAAAAATAAACGCAAATAGCATGCTTAAAATATATTTTTGCTTTACCATGATAGTTCTCCAATAGTGTTTGTGACGATCAGACGATTCTTAGGACGGCGCCCGGTCCAGGCTGCTGTGCGGCCGAGAGTGATTATAATCCATCGCCTCCCGATCCGCAACATATCTTAATTCGTTAATAAGGCGAGAATGGGCTCCCCCTAATCTGAAAAATACTTCTCTGCATACGGTATAAACACAGGCCAATTCGGGCCGACGGTGTGGCCTCCGGCGTGTTGTCGAAAGGCGATTTCTCCCTCAACGAGTGCTGTCTCCTGTTGAGGGAACTCTGCAGTACCTAAACCTTTTTTACCTAACAGTTCATAGACCGGACCGGCGTGAACCCCTGCTAAAAACATCCCCTTTGCATCGATCCATTGCCCTTCGACCTCCGGCGAGCCGACACTGATAAACACCGGCCGCGGCGCACACAAAGCAATCAGTTCGTGCGCATCAACCGGCAGATCCAGCGGTGTCAAGGGGCCTGCATATTTGATAAAGTTAGGGGCAAACCAGTGATACTCCCCGCTGGAAGCCAGGTTTTCCACCTGTTCCCCGAAAACCCGGCGAAGTATTTTCGCACCGCCGGCCCCCGATGAACCGATGAATCCGATCGCAAAACGCCGGTCATAGGCGAATGTCACGAGCGCCGCTTTGCCGTAACGCGAGAGACCTTCAATGACCACACGCCTCTCGTCGACATCGAGGTTGGTTTCAAAATAATCCATTGCTCGACTGGCGCCCCATGCCCAGGCACGCAACGCGCCCCAGTCGTCGAGTTTTCGCGGCGCCCCCTTATTCACCAGGCCGATGATTCCTTCCCGAAGTCCGGCTCCGTTATCAGCCTGGACACTGGTGGGATACAAAACAGCACACCCCCATCCCTTTCCCAAAACCTGCTGCTGCCAGGTCGGCCCGTCCTGTTGAGGCGGTGTCCATCCGCCGAAATCCCAGCCGAGTTCGAGGATAACCGGCACAGGTCCGGCGGCATTTTTAGGGATCGTCAGGATCATCTGAATATCAACGGCAATCGCCGGACACGTCGAATTATCCACATGCCCGACAAGCTTTTTGGTGATGACGCCAATGCCGCCGTCAACGGTGTCTTCTTCGCTGACGGTTTCCCATGTTACGGCCGGTGTTTGTGCGGGAACGCGTCCGTAAATTTCGCGGTCAAAATCCTCGAAGATCTCTAATTTGCGTTTTTCCCATTGCTCCGCTGTCGCCACGGTTGTGCCGTTTTTAAAAACAAGTGGATTCGGTAATGATGTATACGGTGTGGCTTTAGACTCATCCGTATTGGCCGCATTCGCTGCCTTGGGATTGGCCGATGGCCCCGGTCGCAGTTCCGTGATGCCCAGCCGCTCCATCATTAACTGATGGTCTTCCCGACTCAGCCGGCCGATGCGTTCTCGCTGCTCCTGTCGCGATTCTCCAAAAACCGGCACACCCAATAAAGTGCTCATAATAACCAAAAGGATAGTTTTCTTTATCATCGTCATTCCTTTACACAGTGTAACCATGACAGACCAACACCAATTCTACCAAAGACCCCCCGCAGGATAAAGAAAAATCATCCACATACCAGCCTGCTCTACTCCGGCGAACAAGGATTCTTATTGGACAAACAACTCGGTTCTCAGTATAATAGGGAAGTATATGAGACGAATTAAAGAGGGCAGAGACCTTTTTTGTCGCCCGAGGACGATGATTCAAAAGGAGAATTTTTCAATACACATACAATTAATGATTTTTGCAATTCCGATATACATAAAAATATATTTTTTAGAAGTAAGATTGCATGACGGAAAAGATTATCCATTTATTTTGCTGGAGGACATGAAATGAAAACAAACCGAATATTATTAATAGTTTCTGTTGTGATAATTAGTATTGTTAGTCTCTTTCTGTTTAAAGGATGTAAAGAGAATGATACGATTGTGAAGGAAAAAGACACAGTGCTGTTTTCGATAGGAAATAAATTGTATTTCGAAATACCTGTTAACAAGGTTCATGAATACACCCTTGCCGAGAACGAAACTCTTTTTAATCCATCCGAAAATGCCCATGAGAACAAAAAGAGTGTCATAGATATCTTCGGTCTTACACCGACGGTCGTTTATTATCTTAACGAAAAGGTGCTCCAAAGAAAGACTCTTTCTTACGATCAACAATTAAGTGTTAGTGTTTTGAGAGGGCCTTTTTATCTTCATTTGGACACATCGAGTAGCTCACTCGATTTAAGGGTTGATGGGTTTATTTGTCGTCAAATTGATTTCAAAATTGTCTCAGGCTACCCGTTAGAGCCGTTTCTCAACGATAGTATGAAAGTTTTATTGCGTGACAATCAGTTTAATTCTACCGTTATTAATAATGTCGATGATTCCTGTTTGTTTCCTCTAATATTTGATCGGAAAGTGCTTGATAACTCGGGGAAGTATGATATTTCAATTATTCCGGAAACAGTGATAGATGAATCATTGTATATGTCTGCAAAAAACGCGAAGTGCATATTAAGAGTTAGCAATTCCGATTTTGGGTTACTGGTAAGTGTCTTAAAAGCTTATACTTCTTATATGGAGGTGAAATAGGGAAAACGAAGAAACTATGGGGAGAAATAAAGGGTTAATTAAAGAAACTATGAAAGCCAGATACTCGGGGACGAATTTGTTATAATCGTCCCCAAGACGTGCTCGTCACAGGGACGGCACAAAAATTTATTCTCGTAAATTTTAGGAGTATCTGGCATGGAGACTATTTTAGCGATTGATCTGGGCAAAAACAAGAGCGTCTTTTGTGAAATGAGTCGCCGTTCTTTAAAAACTCAATATCGCACCGTTCGCACACGTTCCGAAGTATTCCACGACATTTTCACCGAACTGGACGCGGCCCATTCGATAGTACTGTTCGAGGTCGGCAGTCAGGCCGGCTGGGTTTCGGACATGTTGCGGACCATGGGCCTCGACTTTAAAGTCGCCAACACCAATGACCCGGCGTGGAAGTGGGCCAACAATCCTACCAAGAGCGACAAAACGGATGCCCATCGGCTGGCGATGATGTACCACCACGGTTTTTTTCCGGAGGTTTATATTCCCCGCAAGGAGATCCGTCAAAAACGTTCGTTGATCTATTATCGCCAAAAGCTTGTCAACCGCATGACACAGGTTAAAAACAGCATCCGGGCCCTGATGTGTACAATGGCCATTGATCTACCGATGGGTCGTAACTGCTGGACGAAAAAACAACTCAAGGTGTTATCAGA
Source organism: Anaerohalosphaeraceae bacterium (assembly GCA_963675525.2). GTDB lineage: Bacteria > Planctomycetota > Phycisphaerae > Sedimentisphaerales > Anaerohalosphaeraceae > 4572-13. The sequence goes on from CAXXSL010000013.1 coordinate 226,576, forward strand.
ACATACTGTTCCACTTGAGGCTGTTGATGACACCTGCAACTTATGGCGGGGACAGCTTTATTGCGAATTGCAGCAATATGCGGCCTTGCAAGAGCAGTTAACGAATGTGACCGCTAAACTGGATGCACTGAACAAGCAAAAATCGGCAGTAACCTTACTGCAAACCGTTCCCGGCGAGAAACTAAAGGTTCCCCGAGAAACTAAAGGTTCCCGGAACCTTTTTTGGGTCTTCATCAATTCAAAACTCAAAATTATCGGTTATTTGTTTGACATTCACCTAACTTCTGCTAAAATACACCGTGTCGCGTCGGAGACTCGGCGAAGACGGAAAAATTAAATAACATCCTCAGAATGAGCTGAAAAAGAAGGAAATTCCACCCAAATCGTCAATTACAGAAGGAGAGCAAAAAATGTCATACCTGCATACGTACATCCGTATATTCTTGTATGCTTTATATCTAAGATATTTATCTCCGTGTCATTCAGTGCAATATTGTCATCCCGGACACCGATCCGGGACCGTGGTTATAAAATATTTATCTCTTAAATCTCTGTGGTCTCTGTGGCAAAGTATATTTTTACAAAACGAACCCAATTTCCTCCGCAGCAAAATGACTGTAAGTCATTATCTTATCCTGACTTCTATCTTCTATCTCCTGACTTCTGCCTGTAAATCGAACCCAATACGAACCCAAACCAAACCCAATTTCGGCCCCAAGTACCCCCTACTCGCGCAAGCCGTTTCCAGCCCGGAATCGCCGATTTAGTGTTGGAAAAATAAAAAATCGCTTTTTTTGACCCCGTCAACCCCCAAAAAAACAAACCCAATTTAAGCCCCAAGTACCACCACGACAGGATTGCAATATACTGCACTCAAACCCCCCAACGGACGCAACACCCCTCTTTTTAATAGCGCCACGCGAACCCAACCAAACCCAACACGAACCCAATAATCCCCCCTCTATACCTCCGGCGGCAAAAAGATCAATCGTCCGACGTATCAAGGATCGACATGAACGCTTCCTGCGGAATGTTGACCATGCCGATGGACTTCATGCGTTTTTTACCTTCCTTCTGCTTCTTGAGCAGTTTCATTTTCCGCGTAACATCGCCGCCATAAAGTTTGGCGGTCACATCCTTGCGGTAGGCCCGGATGGTTTCGCGGGCAATGATCTTGCCGCCGATGCAGACCTGCAAGGGGATTTCGAACTGGTGCTTCGGAATCGCCCGGCGCAGTTTGATCAGCAGCCGGCGGCCGCGTGCTTCGGCCTTGGTGCGGTGAACGATCAGGCCAAGCGCATCGACCGGCGTGCCGTTAATGAGAAAATCGATTCGGACGAGATTGCCCTTCTCAAACGCCATGAACTCATAGTCCATCGTCGCATAGCCCCGGCTGATGCCCTTGAGCTGGTCATAGAAATCATACACGATCTCCGCCAGCGGCGCCTTGTATTCCATCATCACACGCGTGGGCGACAGGTATTCGGTCTTGATGAGGCTGCTCCGGCGGTCGTCGGCCAGTTTCATAATGCCGCCGATGGATTCTGCGGTGGTGATGATTTCCAGCTTGACCATCGGCTCACGAATCTCAGCGATCTTCTGCACCTCCGGCAGTTCACTGGGCGAATCGATGCGCTTGACATCACCGGTAGTCGTGAGAATCTCGTAGCTAACCGTTGGCGCCGTCTGGAGCACATCGACATCGTTTTCGCGTTCCAGCCGTTCCTGCACGATCTCCATGTGCAGCAGACCCAGGAACCCGCAGCGAAACCCAAAGCCCAACGCCGGTGAACTCTGCGGGGTAAAACTGAAGCTGGAGTCGTTCAGCGCCAGTTTGTCAAACGCCGCTCGCAGTTTGGGATAATCGGTTGTGCCGCCGGGATAAAAATCGGAAAACACCATCTGCATCGGCGGCTGATAGCCCGGCAGCGGTTTGTCAGTCGGTTCGGCAAAGTCGGTGATCGTATCGCCAATCGTCACATCGGCCAGCTTCTTGATGTTGGCAACAACATAGCCCACTTCGCCGGTGCCGATTTCGTCGACTGCCGTTGCATACGGCGTAAATTTGCCCAGTTCCGAAATCGTATAGGTACGGCCCGAACTCATGAAGCTAATCTTCTGGCGTTTGGTCAGCTTACCCTCAAACACACGAACATGGGCGATCACACCGCGGTATTCGTCGGAATGGCTGTCGTAAATCAGGGCAGCAGTCGGCTTGTCGGATTTGTCTTCCGGGGCGGGCAGTTTTGTGACAATCGCTTCCAGCAGCGCATCGACGCCTTCACCGGTTTTGGCGCTGAGCGGAAAACATTCTTCTTCCGTAATACCGATGACATGCTCAACTTCCTCAATGACACGGTCCGGCTGGGCCGCAGGCAGATCGATCTTGTTGATAACCCCGAGTATCTCGCACCCCGCTTCGACCGCCAGGTACGTATTGGCAACCGTCTGGGCCTCAACGCCCTGGCTGGCATCGACCACCAGCAGCGCCCCTTCACAGGCCGCCAATGAGCGGGACACTTCGTAGTGGAAATCCACATGCCCCGGCGTGTCGATCAGGTTCAGCATATACGTTTTTCCCTTGTACGTATAATTCATGGTGACCGACGAGGCTTTGATGGTGATGCCGCGTTCCCGCTCCAGATCCATGTCGTCGAGGAGCTGTTCCTTCATGTCGCGCTCGGTGATCGCACCTGTACGCTCCATAATGCGGTCGGCCAGCGTGCTCTTGCCATGGTCGATATGGGCAACGATCGAGAAATTACGTATATGTTCAAGACTCATAAAGTTCCTTATTCTTTCAGTGTCAGCAAAACGGGTGATTATACTAAATCGAAAAGCGAAAAACAAGGGCTGCGATGAGACGGATGAGGGCATTTTAACAACTTTGGCCCTTTTTCGGCAAATAAATGACAAGAAAATCGTTGTTTGTCTGGGTCTAAGCTGTTAAAATGCCACGACCTAACGGGGTGTAGCTCAGTTTGGCTAGAGTGCATGACTGGGGGTCATGAGGTCGCAGGTTCAAGTCCTGTCACCCCGACTGGATGCGGCATCGGAATGTTACAGGACATCTGATGCCGCTTTTTTTTCATTCATACCACCATTTTTTCAGTGCCGCCCGATAATTGCCAAAATCATTACCCAAAACCCATGTCAACCGGCAGGTCCGGGATTATCGCGGGCCTGTCTTTTTTTATGGAAAGAGTGACTCTTTCTCGTTTAAGGCTTTAAAAAATATAAAAAAGAGGCGTAAAATAATTTTTGAGATTTTTAAAATGGAGATAGTTTTCATGTTCCGTTTTCATATAATAAGTGATTATTAAATAGAAAGGAGACAAACATGAAATCACAAAATCAAATCTTAACTAACACCATTTTGTATGTATCGATCTTCTTATTGACAGTATTATCGAGTCAGATAAAAGCTGAAGAAAAACAGTGGGTGGTTTTTCGTGACAATATCCCGCAAGAAATTGAACGATTTCATATCAAAATGGAGTTCACTCAATCAAGTGCCCGATTCTACGATTCTTCTCAGCAGGGGATAAAGTCTGAAGAAATTGAAGGCAGCAAGAAGAAAGATGCATATAAACATCAGCTTGATTTCGGAGCAGAGGTTGATGGAAATCAATATGTGGTCATGGTCAAAGATTCCAGTGATGTGGGCATTATCAGCCAAAATTCTGAACGTCTAGTGATGGCAAAAGTTCTTCGCATCAAAGATAAAAAGAAACCCGAAACAGTGAAGGAAGGAATTATCTCTCTCCACAGAGATCTGGAACTCCCGCTTGAAGTATCACCGGAACAACTCAGTGTTCCATTTAACGAACCGATCAAAGGAACTTTGGAAATAAACCTCTATAGCAATAATCCCCCCGTTTATGAGGGTCGTTGCCGTACTGTTTTGTATGGAACTCTTTCGGGGTCAACCTCAACTGAAGCTGCATTGCTCGATACTTCCATAGCATGTAGAAGTTCCTTAGAACTGAAGGATCGATATCTAAGTTTGTCATTGACACCATTTGATGAACAGATGGCTCCCGCCGCCTATAATGGGAGGATATCTGATACACTGATGCTTGGTTCTGCAAAGCTTGTTGTAGAGAAAATGGCTTCGGACAGCTCTGAGCTGGTTATCGCCCTTTTGGATGGAGACCTGGTTCAAGCCAGAAAACAAGATGACACGTTGGTAACCATTGGCAAACCTTTCCCTGATTTTGCCCGTGTTGAATTAGTCAAACGTCAGCTTGTAACTTTAGATGACCTCATAAAAGAGGCGAGTGTTGATGGTTATGTTGTTTTAATATTTGGCGACTTTAAGCAGGCGATGCCGCCACAGTATTTTGGTGGACGACCCCCAATGAGAGGGCTTTCATTGGATGAAATGATGATTTCAGAGATTCTCAAAAAAGACACTGAAAAGCCTGTGGTGATTACTTTTATCTGTCAGCAATTATCACTCGCTGACTTATATGAGAAGTGGTTAGGGCATGACCCTGAATTTCATATCCTTTCGGATTTCAGCAATCCGTTAAAAATACAGTTTTTAGGTATTAGTATGGAACCTCACATGATGCCCCCCCAGGACAGAGAAGAAACCCTGCGAGGAAACCTAAAACTTGATATCCAAAAAGTCGTCACCGGCCTGGTTGATGGAAACGGAGACCTGATTTACCTAAATACAGATGCAGGTAATGAGTTAGCAGGATCTCTTGTCCAAATAAATAAATTAATAAGAGAGGGCAAAAAGGCGCAACTAGATCAAGACCAATACTGAGTGAATCAAAGATTCCGAGAGTCATTTACAATCCCGGGATTGATAAACCGATGTTGGTTTAGATTCAGACTTGTCTACGGCTTGCTGAAATGTATTGGATTGATTATCAGGCATTCATTTGAGACATATATTTAGCCCCGCATCGGTGGCAGACCGGCAATGGCTGCAGTCTTCTGAATTTCCGGAAACGCTCAGCCGCGGGGCTGTTCCAAACGGCCTCAATAGTAGACTCTTTTACATTGCCGAAAGAATAGTCGGGAAAATCGATGCAGAAGTTTGCCTCGCCGGAAGGCTGAATATCGATCAGGCTTTCAACATTTCCGCACTGGGCGGACCTGACTGCGGCCGCCGGATCGCTGAACCAGAGTATGTACTCCTCCTCTGAAAAATCCATATAAGGAAAATTTTGGATACCCCGCAGATTTGCTAAGTATTTGCGATGCTGCTCACAGAAATACGCCACATCGATGCCTGACTGTTCGTGATGAAAGCCGCTCCAGGAAAAGGCAGAGCACCCGAAATGGGTTTTCAGTATCCGGTCATATTCGTTTCCGATTCGCTCGGGTATATAGTAATAGGGAACAATGCAAACGGTATCGATGGAAAGAGCACGGGCAACATCCGGCATATCAGCCAGCCCCGGAAGGGAGACAGGAGTAATTGTAAAATTGATGCTTTTACTGATATGGCGGCCGGTTCGTTTTTCAAGCTCATTTAAAGATTCCACACCTTCGCGCATCTTTTGAAAACAACCCGCAACACCTCGAACCTGTTCATGGATTGGTTCAGGGCCGTCCACTGATATTGTCAAATGCAGGTTTTCCAGATGAACCAGCTCAGCAGCATATCGACTCAAAAGCGTTCCGTTGGTATCAATTGCGATAAAGATGCCTCGGGCGGCAATGTACTCCAGTAACTCAATGATCCGGCCAAACAGAAAGGGCTCACCGCCGCGAAGCAGGACCGCTCCCGCTGAATGATCGGCGCACTCATCGATCAGGCGTTTCCAGTCTGATAATGACATGGCAGACTGGGTATCGATTGTTTTTCGGCGCATATAGCCCTCAGGACTCCATTGCCCGCACATGGTACAGTGCAAATTACAGGCATTGGTCAGGGTCAACGATATATGGCGAGGGAATTCCACTGTCTTTTCACTCAACTGATCGGTTAATATTGTTTTTGATAGACTCTGATCCGGTCATTTTTCCATTCAGGTTGTTCGCAATCTTCGATTCTAGTGCCGCATAAACCGATCAAACACGCCGATCACGGGCAAGGCATTGCCGTCCGCATCGAACATCCCCCTGCTGCTGATACCGCTTCGCAGATTGACGGCCGGCTCCCACCAGAAAACCCCTTTGCCTCGATTGTCCGGCGTACTGAGCACGATGCGATGGACCTCGTCCAGAAACTGCCGCTGGCCTTCGGGCGTTTCGGGAAACGGCGCCGGCTTGTCTTTGTATTCCGCGGGCCGCCAGTTGTAGGCCGCCTCGACAACAATAATATCCTTTTTATAGGTATTGGCCATGAAAATCAGATTCTCCCGCAGGTCCAGCAAAGACCCATGCCACCAGGGATAGTAAGACTGCCCGATGATGTCATACTCGACGCCGTAGCTGTGCAACTTGTCGAAAAAGTACTTCGTGCGGATCTTGTTGCCGCCCTGGTCAATATGAATCATAATTTTCGGACACGTTTTCTCATCCGCAGCCGCCTTGACCCCACGGATGCCGGCCTTGACCAGTTCCGCAAAATTTTCCCAGTTGGCGGGGATCTTCCCGTCGGGCCACATCATCCCATTGATGATCTCGTTACCGATCTGCACCATATCCGGCGTCACATCTGCTTGGCGAAAGGCGATCAGTGTATCCCGCGTGTATTCAAAGACCGCCTCAACCAACTCTTCATGCGACTTGCCTTCCCATGCCTTCGGCGTGTATTGCTTGGCTGGATCGGCCCATGTGTCGGAGTAATGAAAATCCAGCAGGAACTTGTACCCCATCACCTTGGCTTCTTTGGCCAATGCGATGGTATACTCCAGGTCATTCGGCAACCGCGTCGGTGTGTGGAACAGTCGAAGGCGAATCCAGTTATAGCCATGATCCTTGAATAACTGAAGCCCCGGCTTGACCTGTCCGTTGTCTTTAAATGCGATTCCTGCTTCTTCGGCCTGTTTGAGAAACGACAGATCGGCGCCGACAGCATAGTCGGCCGCGAACACAACATCCGTCAGCGATACCTGGACCACAAATGCGATGAGGATAATCCGTAAAAATCGTCCGATGTTAAGGTTGCCGGTCACCATATGAAACTCCTTTCAAAGATTAGCGCCATTCAAAAGAATCCTGCATGTTTTACCACAGTCTGCAAATCATTCCAAATAAAAACGCTGTCTCATATTGATTTCCACCCAAACGGGGTCTAATTAGCCGTGTTTCTTGCCGGATGGCCGCACGGGGTGAATTAGTAAATAAATCACAGATATTTTCGGGTAATTGATGGCAAAAACAGCACGATACGAACAAATTTCAGTCTGATGGACTTATCAAAAAGTAACTCAAATCCCTATGATAAAGAATGTACAAAATGAGGTGTGCGAAATAACGTAAACCGGTGCTAAAAAGGGCCGGCTCTGTTCTTTAAAGTCTTGATACATTTGGGAAAATTAAAACAATGTTAAGTCCAATTACAAAACGCAAATCGTTAAATGAGATTGTAAAAAATGCATACGCTGAAAATAAGCGCCTCGCGGTCCCGTTAGTCGGTTTTCCGGGGTGTGACCTACTGGGCATATCCATCAAAGTGGCCCAGCAGAATCACGGCGTGCATTATAACTGTATCGAAGCGCTGGTCTATCAATTGAAACCCGACGCGGCGTTTATGATGATGGATTTATCCGTTGAGGCCAACGCGCTGGGGCTGCCGGTACGCTTTCCGATACACGAGTCCAGCACGGTAGAGCATCACCCCGTGGAAACCATCGAAGACCTCGACAAATTCCGATGCATCAACATCTTGCAGGATGCACGGGTGCAGTCGTATATCAAAACCGTTGAAATGATGCGAACGGGACTGCCGGACGATGTCCTCGTCGGCGCCTATGTCGTCGGGCCGGTCACCCTGGCCGGATTGCTGGGCGGCGCCCAGCAGATCGCGATGGACTCGGTACTGGACCCGGAGAAACTCGACGTGTTGTGCCAATTCAGCACCAGCATTATACAGGATTACTCACGGGCATTGATCAACGCCGGCACGGACATGCTCTGTGTACTGGAACCGACGGCCGTTATTCTGGGGCCGAAGCAATTCGAACGTTTCAGCGCCGCCTATGTCAGGCACATCATCGAAAGTTATAAATACGCCGGCGTAGATACGGTTTATCATACATGCGGCAATACCATGCATCTGATTGAGGCGATGGCTAAATCCGGCGTGGCGGCCCTGAGTCTGGATTCACCTGAAACCGGGGTGGACTTGGTCAAGGCCGCCCAAAAGGCCGGCGAAGAGGTTGTCATTATGGGAAATATCAATCCGACCGCAGTCATGAAAGACGGTTCGGTCGACGATGTCAAACAGGCGTGCAGCAAGCTGCTCAACGACATGAGAGACTATCCGAATTTCCTACTGAGCACCGGATGCGATTTGCCGCCGGGAGTGCCGCTGGAAAATATGCAGGCCCTGATGCAAACGGTCAGAGAATTCAAATAAGCCCCGCAAACACAATCAGAAAAAGCGTTGTAAGCCGTTGGCACAAAAAGCGTTTCGATTCTAACGGGACCCTTTCGCTCCGGTTTATGACAGAATCCGGAAAAATTACGGAAATATACATTTTCATATTTTTCGCTGGACAAGAGGCTTGCAAATGGCTATAGTGTTTGATTCTCATCATGTCGAGAACGTATACAAACACAAATTTAAACAGGAAATTTGGGAAAGTGAACAATGGCACATAAAAAGGGACAAGGATCTTCGAGAAACGGACGAGACAGTAATCCGCAATATCGTGGTGTGAAAATTTATGGGGGGCAATTCGCCAAAGCCGGAGCGATCCTCGTGCGTCAGTGCGGGACAAAGTTTCATGCCGGTTTTAACGTGGGTATGGGCAAAGACTGCACTCTTTTCGCCAAAACAGACGGTACTGTCAAATTCAGAGGCAAAAAAATCGATATTATTGAAAATTAAGGCCTTGAGACCGCCGGCCATTCGGCGGTTTTAGCCATATAGAGATATTTAAAGGGCTCTGGTTTAAAAATCAGGGCTTTTTTTTCGCTTTTTTGATACATACGGCAGCGACCAAACCGTAATATCGAACAAATACATCGAATCAATAAGCCAGATACTCGAAGTTCCGATAACAAGCTTGTTTTTATTGCTATTTGTTAAAAAAGCTAAAAAACGGTTTTTTTTTTATTTTATTCGTCAATTTTCACCCAAAATTGATATAATATTATAGATTCATCAAGAAAAAGAGAAAAGAGAAAACCGAAGAAACATAAAGAGGTCGATTAATGATTAAATTCAGTTGTACGAGTTGTGCGCAAACTTACCGCGTATCGGATGAATATGCTGGTAAGAAGGTAAGATGTAAATCATGCAGCAGTGTTAACATAATCCCACAACCTGAAAAAGAAAAAGTAGAGTGCGGGGATAGTGTTGCAGCTTACAATGATCTGCTGCAAGAGTTACTGAAAGCAGAAAAACACTCCCCTACCGTAGACGTTGAGCCTTGATTTTTGCCTCATTCTGATGCACCCCCTGTATTCTGATCGAGGAGGGTTGGGGGAGACGTTGGGGTATAAAAATTAATTTTCTCCATAGACTTTCGCCCATTTCCTTTCTACTATTTAATCTTTAATTTAACCAGAGACCAGAGAATCTATGCGAATTGTCCGTTTTTACTGTGAATCTGTTGATCAATCCTGCATTCTGGACCCGATCGAGTCGAACCATGCCAGCCGGGTCCTGAGGCTGCCGGTTGGTGCGCCGGTGGAAGTCTTTGACGGCAAAGGAACGTTGGCCGAAGGAACGATCGAGCAAATCAGCCGGGACAAAGTCGTCATCAAGCCCAGCCGCATTACACAGGCAACCGCTTGTGAACAGCCGAAGATCATTCTGGCGGTCAGTTTTGCCAAGGGACAGCGGTTTGACTGGCTGGTCGAGAAATGTACCGAATTGGGTGTCGATCACATTGCCGCGGTTCAATTTGAACGCACGGTCAAATTAGGCAAAGCAGAAACGGTACAGCGGCTGTCTAAAATCACGATTTCCGCCGCCAAACAATCGGGGCGTCTTTTCCTGCCCATCTTAACAGGTCCGGCAAAACTAAATGAAACCATCTCATTTTTGCAGTCCGAATATCCGGAAAGCATGCTCATCTACGGAAGCCCCGATGGGCAGGCCTTTTCCCAACTGACCCAACTGCCGCAGCCGGAAAACATCATTGTCCTGATCGGCCCGGAAGGCGGGTTCACCGAACAGGAAGCCGAATACTTTGACGGCCTGAAAGCCCGGCCTGTCTGTATCCATCCCAATATCCTTCGGGTTGAAACAGCGGCGGTCGCATTCTGCTCGCTTCTGTCCTGGGCATACATATCGTAAATCGTTCTGACTTTTCAGCTGTAAATTTCTCTTTAACTGTTTTTTTGCACCAACCCGAACTCCGTTTCATCGTATTAAAGATTGAAAGGGTTTAATATCGGGAGCGGATTATGGACAAGTACGAAAATGACAGCCGAGCCGAGGAATTAACCTGTTTTTTGATGAAACTCGATAAATCCAGGAACGTGGCGGGACTTCGCAAGCAGGCCAATCGCCTGATCTCGCATGTCACCCCGGACGATATCGAAAAAGCTGAAAGCAAGCTGGTTCAGATCGGTCTGCCGGTCAAGAAAATCCAGCAGCTTTCAACCTCGTTTGTTCTCATGGGTATTCTTGAAGGGAATGCCGACGCGCTGCAGCCTCGCCTGCCGGAGAGTCATATCCTGCGAAAAGTGATGGCCGAACATGAGATGATGCGATGTTTTATCGCGGACCTGGAAGATGTCGCATCTCGAATTCAGCAGAAAGAAAAACTGTCGCCCACCAGCAGCGAGTTCATGCGCCTGTCGCATATTACCGAACACCTGAATTCCCTCGAGGAACATATGGACCGCGAAAACGACGTGCTGTTTCCGGTCTTAAGAGAACTCGGGTGGAAGAGCCTGTTCGACCATGTCGAAAGCGAACACACCTATATTCTCATGTCCGTTCGGGATCTGGTCAAGCTCGTTATGGCGTTTGATAAGATGCCGTTTAATAACTTTAAAACCCGCCTGATGGCCACCGTGCGCTATCTCGGGCCGATGCTGCGAGAGCACCTGTTTCGGGAGGACCGGGCGATCTTTCCGCTGGCCATATCAATGGTTCAGGATGAAGCCGTCTGGAAAAAACTGCGAACCATCTGTAACGAGATCGACTACTGCGGCATCCATCTGTAAAAAACGCCTGCGGCAAGAAGAATAACTTACCACAGGCGGCAGAAGGAGCCTTGGTAGATATTCTTAGGATTTTCTTTTTGGTTTTACGCTCTATATCTCAATACCTTCAATAGACCCCTTCTATTTAAGGCACCCATCCGTAGCCGGGTGCTGTCGGGATTTACCGATCTACACACAAGAAGTAACCCGTTTTTTTAATTTTCTTGTTCAAGCATTGGTTCCAGCCGTTGAAGCTGCTGGTAAAAATTGTCAATCCGGGTTTCCATCGAGTTGTTTGCCATAGATGCACTGGCGGAACTCAAATTCATTAAGGCCGCTAATCGTTGAAGCCCGATATTGGTTCGCAACGTGTTTGGGTCCTTAATCAACACAGAGTAATCCAGCGATTGATAAGGTACAGCAAACGGTTCGGCAGGCCGCGGGGGGCGGTGAATTTTTAGGTCCTCCCGGAGTTCAAAGTTTTGTCCGGGAAGCTGAACCGGCATTGGTTCCAGATTGTATTTGTTTTCTAATACGCTGATCGTTTTTTCCAAATGCCGTCGAAGCCATGCTGTCTGTTGGGAAAGTTCATGGCACCGCCGGTATTGTGTTTCGGCTGCGAAGGCCAACGAATCTGCGGCGTTGCGAGTAATTGTGTTTTGCTTGGATAACTGTGTGGCACGATACAATAACACCGACTGTACCACAGCGGCAATGACCAAAACAGTTATTACAATATTTTTTCGCATAACATGTCCTTTTGTTTTATTTAAAAACAGGTGTTATCGCCAAATAAGTGATTGTGTTAAGCAGACCCACAATAGCACCGGCTAAAAACGCCCGCCGAAGCGTAATCTTAAACAGCATTCTCCATGACAGAACATTCAGGGACACAAACAGCACAAACGCACAGAAAGACAAAAATAATAGTGGGTCTGGCCGAAAAATAAAAAAATTGTCTCGTGCGGTGAAAAAATTAGCCGAATGGGACAAGTTTGTTGTAATACCGGAAATAACTATGCCGGGAGCGACAACCAGAGCAAGATAGACCGCAAGTTTCCAGAAAGCAAATTCTTTGAATTTCCGGAGAATCCAGCAACCGGCGAGGAAAGAAATCCCACCTACTATCAAATATAAATAGATAGCCACAAGAGAGTACCGCATACGCATTATTGGCGGGTACACTAGGAGTCCGAGCAACCCTAATACAATGCAGGCCGATAGGCTCCAAGGCCAGTAAATATTGTCCTTTTTCATACTATTCCTTTCCGTTTAAGGGTTTGAACGTATTCTAAAGTTTTGTGGATCGCCTTGGCCTTTTATCCGGTAATTATAGGCCGGATCGTCGGGACCGAAGCTATCCTGTTGCCATATTGCCTCTAAAACCGCCCAATATAATTCTTCTCCATTACCGAGAGCTTCCCATTCTTGACGGCTGAATTGTTGGAAGTCGGTTTCAGGCCAAAAACGGGACCAACTTTCACAGAACCACCCTTGATAAAATCGGCTTTCACTGGTATTTGTCAGTCCACATGCAACACTCATATCATTATGCACAAAGTCGAAAAGGCTTTGTTCTCCACTTCCGCCCCACATCAAAAGGCCGGTGCCAGAGTCAATGGTTAAATGTGCTCCTAAGCAACTGTCATTAAAGAAAAAGCGAAGATCGGTAAACCCCATTGTAACAAAACTTTTCAACGTTGTTTCTTTACGTCCCGGCAAAGGGTCCTTGCACCATGTAGGGGGTGTCCCCACAAAGTCACTTGCTTTGGCAGATACACAATCCACGTCGGCCAGTGCAACAAACGTTCTAAGTACGCCATTCATTCCGTCTTGTACTGCTGAATTTCCATGTGAATCAATGTAAAGGTATTTAAGTTGTGGGGCATATTTAGCAATATTTGCGTAGGTTGCGGCCTTGCCGTTTAATCTCAAATATTTTACTCCTCTGTTTTCAAAGGCCGTTTTAACGGCATTGTAAGTTGAGCCGTTTCTCCAACTCAAAGACCGATACGGCGTAACGATCAATGCTATGATATTCGGGTCCGGCGTCGAGAGTGCGGGCAGTGCTGCGGTAGTTGTTTTTAAAACATTCGCCCCGCTATTCGATCTAAATTCAACGGTTCCAATACCATAATCAGTTGCGATATTGGCCGGAATAGAGCCGCTAATTGAATTTCCGTCAAATACCTGTGACCATACTAATATGCCACTGTCTGCATAGACATTTATCGACGAGGCAACATTGGGTTCTGTTGTGTAAGCCGCAAACGGTATTGGTTCGTTAGTCTCATAACTGTCTGGCAGGATACAGTAACTTAATGTAGATGGAAATGTAATGTCTGTTAAATGGGAGGCTGTGATATGACCATCGTAATCCATTGCGATCAATTTCAGTTGTTGGGGCAAGCTCCCACATTCTGAAATATCAATCTCCAAAGGCCGCTCGTCATTCAAAACAGGTATTTTTCCGACATATCGACCACTGAGAAACACAAAAACGTCTTGTATTTTTGGGGTCAACCCATCGGCATCAACTTCAATCCATCCGTTATCAGGGTCGCCGGAAATTATCGGAATAATATTGGGTTCAGCCGGTGCTGCTTTCCATGTTTGAGCCATGATTGCAAAATCAGCTAAATCCACATAGCTATCATCATTCCAGTCCCCACCGAACGTGACAAAATTCGGGTCAATCCAAAGTTCGGGGTGATTCGGGTCGTAGATATACAGGTTCGGGTTAATATAGCCCGGACTGTTTGGCTCAAACGGTGAATACTCTAACCAATAATCGCTAATCTCAATCAAGTCGTCAATATCAGTACCCGCAATCCCTTCGCCGCCGACATAATCCCACATTGAATGATGAAAGCCAAGGTCAACTATATCCTTGTCCGGGACATTATCAGCATTCGTCTTGGTGCCGATCAATTTACTCCGCTCGATGTACTGCAATCCAGCGTCCACAAAATCCGCATCGTCAATAAGGTAGTGGTGTTGGTATGGGTCTAAGATGTAAGGATAATATGGGTTGGTTTCCGTGACAACCGGATTGTATTCGTCGAATTCCCAATTCTTGTTGTAATCATTGTCAAAGTATCCTGTACTGATAACCAAAGCGTACATAGCACCATCGACCAAATTCAAGCCGTAGTTGTCATTGCTGGTTACGATATTGTTGGTTAAATATATCGTCGGGATACCAGAACTATTTGGATCCGCCACACCATGGACGGTAATACCACAACACGTATAACCATAACCATCGCAAGTATTGTGTTCAATTTTGGCGGCATGGTTCAAATCAGCAAAGCCATTCGGGTCAGGGCATAATTCGATTTCAATAGCCGCTTGGTCCTGATAGAAACACAGGTTGTTGCGAACATCGGTCAGCAAAGGTCCATACTCATAGACTCCCCACACATTGCCGAATAGGTAATTGTTTTCGATGGGTTGACTCAAACGAATGTTATTCGTTATTACACCTCCGATTGCACCCTCTATCATACAATACTGTATAGTCGTTAGCGGCGAAGCGGTTTCTTCAACATAAATCGGGCAGTGATAGTAAGGACCATAAGAACCATAGACTTGCCAATAATAACCGATATTATCCGGGCAGTCAAAGAAAACCCAATCCGGGGTAAAAACAATCGGTTTGTCTGGTGTACCTTTGGCAATTAAAGTACCACCATCACTGACATGCAACCCGGACTGATACCCCATGATAACAGTTGTACCCGGTTCAATCACAAGCAAAGAATTAACATCGACGATGTACCAGTTGTTCGGGTCACCCACGATATAGTAAATATTGTTCGCGTCCCACACATGATTTTCTGTAATGTCTGAATCAATGACATAGACATTTGGTTCCGAATCAAGCATTTCTAACATCGCAACTTGTTGGGACCATTCGGCGAAACTGTCCACCTCATCACGCATCAAACCGCTTGAAGCAGCAGGACATTGTAAAAAGACAGGTTCTGGCTCATTCGGTTCTATTACAGGCGGTAATATCATGGATTCGCTGTCAAAATCCAGTGATTCAAGGGAACTGGCCTCAAGCGATTCGGTGGTTGATTTCTCCTCAAGTGGCGGCTCATACGAAAGCGAGTCATAGTTGACACCAAAAACCACAACTCTGTCATCATCCATGTCAAACAAGATAAGTTGATAGATTTCAGTATCAGCAGGAACCATTTGATTATTTATTGTGAGAGACTGATTAGTCGTTAAGCCAATGATTGCTGCAACGGAATCATACTGAAATTCAAAATAAATGTCACCGATGCCGGTAAGGTCGGAAGTTTGAATGTTAACTGTCTCTTTTTGAAGAAGTTGTGACGAAGCGAACGATTTGCCGGCCGGGTCCTCGCATAAAAAAACACCGCCGGTAGCTGACAGCGTTAAATCATAACTCGTTTCTGCTGAATCGGAATCGACCAAAGCAATCTCCATTGATTCGTTGCTTTTTAACTCCAGCGGAAAAACAGCAGGATCGTTCCCATTTACAGTCAAGTCAATACTTCCATAGACCGTTGAACAAACAAGCAAAGTGAAAATAACTGAAAAAAGTGTTGTTCTCTCCGTCATTTTCCTCCCAAATGGCTTGGTGCTTCTAGTTAAAGCCTTCATAGTTACCTCCAACTCCCTGATTTTAATGTAAAACTCCAGTTAAAGAACGATTTTATGCTTATTTTTAAGCCCGTCAAGCTGTTTTTTTACCTGCTTTCTTTTTCAAAATCCGGGCTGCACGGATAAAAGAGTCCCTCTACCTCAATACTCTTTCAGCAGCCCGGCGTCATTTTTGTTTCCAAAGAATGTCGGGCTGGTACGATGGAAAAAGGGTACGCATACCAGCCCGACGCCGCATGGTGAATGCGGTTTTGAAGGAGCTTTCATTTTAATTTTCACAGAGCATCTCTATCAGAGCAGCGGGGAGTTTCCAGAAATGAAAAAACTCAAAGGCGCTACTCAATCATGCCCGCCTGAGGCCCAGCAAGGCCTGTACAGAACACAACAAGTAGCGCCTTTGAGTTCTATTGTGAACACACGAAAAAGGCGCTTTCCCGTCTTACGTCTCTGTACGTTGAAATTTGCTGGTTTCAGACGAAACGCTGACAGTTCAGCTAACTATCAATTGTCGAATACCATCATAAATAAACAGCATACAAAAAGTCAAGCAAAAAATGGAATTCCGCAGGATCAGTCTTTGCCGGTTACGTAAACCGCCTGTGAGGCGAAGAGGTTGGGGAGTATTCGCAGGGGCAGGGTTGTATGCTTGCCCAGCGGGATCTTGCGGTCGATCCGGATGCCCAGTTCGGCGCAGAAGTTTTCATAGTCGGCCAGCGACAGGAAATGGATGTTCGGCGAGTTGTACCATGTGAACGGCAGTTGTTTTGTCTGCGGGGCCTTGCCGGAAAACAGCATCTGCAGGCGGCAGCGCCAGTGCGCAAAGTTCGGGAAGCTGACGATCACTTTTTTGGCGACGCGATGCAGTTCGCCAATGACGCGCTGCGGCTCTTTCAGCGTCTGAATGGTCTGCGAGAGAATCGCATAGTCAAACGTATCGTTGGGGTACATCTCCAAACCGCGTTCGATGTCACGATGCACCACGGAGACGCCGCACTGGGTACAATGAATCACAAGATTCTCGTCCAGCTCGATGCCTTCGGCAATAACATTTTTGTCCTGACTGAGGCGACAGATCAGTTCGCCGTCGCCGCACCCCAGATCCAGGATGCGGGCATTCGGGTCGATCAGCGACTCGATCAGTTGGTAGTCCACGCGCAGCCGCTTGGCATGATCGTGTTGATCCTTTTTTGAGGCACTGACGCATTTTTCGGGCAGGGTCCGCAGCGATGTTCGGACCTGGTGCCAGGTTGCCCCCAGAAAGCCGCCGATCAGACGCCCCAGCTTATGGGCTTCCAGTAAAAAAGCATCGTGGCCGTAAGTGGACTCAATATTGCAGTAGGTCACATCTTTACCCTCGGCGCCCAATGCGTTGACGATCTCCTCGGACTGGGCGGGTGTAAACAGCCAGTCGCTGGATACGCTGACGACCAGGAACCGGCAGTTTGTGTTGGAAAAGGCCTGCCGGAGCGAGCCGTATTCCCGGTGCAGGTCAAAATAGTCCATGGCTTTGGAAAGGTACAGGTAGCAGTTGGCGTCAAACCGCTCGATAAATGTCTGGCTCTGGTAGTCCAGATAGGTCTCGACCGAGAACTCAGAATCAAACTCATAATTATAGTCGTTGGACGCGCGTAATTCTCTGCCGAATTTTGCCCGCATCGACTCTTCGGAAAGATAGGTAATATGCCCGATCATCCGGGCAATACCCAGACCGCGATCAGGGCCTTGTTTGCCATGATACTGGCCGCCGTTAAAATTGGCATCGGCCAGGATCGCATTTCGCCCGACGGCATCAAATGCGACGGACTGGGCATTCAGACGGGTGGTGGATGCGATACACAACGCCGCATCAAGAAAATCCGGAAAGGAAACGGCCCACTGAAGCACCTGCATCCCGCCCATGGACCCGCCGATCGCCCCGAGTATATGGGTAATGCCCAGCTTCTCGAGCAGAAGCTTCTGGACGCGAACGATGTCTTCAATGGTAATGATCGGAAAATCCAGACCGTAGGGCTTGCCGGCAGCGGGATTGACATCCGATGGGCCGGTGGTCCCGCTGCATCCGCCCAGAAAATTCGAACAGATCACAAAATAATGATCCGTATCGATCGGCTTGCCGGGACCGACCATGATATCCCACCAGCCCGGCTTGGTTTCGTCGGCACTGTTGTAGCCGGCCACATGGGCATTGCCGCTGAGGGCATGGCAGATCAGAACGACATTATCTTTGGCCTCGTTCAACGCGCCGTAGGTCTCATAGGCCACATCGATCGGCCCCAGTGTCTTGCCGCACTTTAAGCTCAGCGGATTATCCGCCTCAACAACACGCAGGGTTTGTGTCTGTACAATACCAACCGAATTTTTTGTATCATGCGTCATCTGTATTCAGTATAGCCCGAACGGGGTTAACCTGCAATGTCACTCTTCCGATATTATTCGGAACGATCTCCCAGAACCGCTTTCTTGAATTCCCCGAAGCCCATCTCGTCGATCAGTGCACCAAGCCGGCGATGTTTCTTTTCGCCTTTAGCCTGATAAAGCTTGACAACCTTATCGACGATCGCCAGGGCTTCTTCAATCGAAACATCGCGAATCAGTTCCTGAGCCAGCCGAGGCCGGGCACCGCCGTTGCCTCCAACCTGCACCATCCAGCCTTTGGCCGTCCCCATCAGGGCCACATCCTTGATACAATTTTCCGCGCATTGATTCGGACAGCCCGAAACACCGATCTTAAATTTTCCCGGCAGTTCCAGACCGTGATATTTTTCATCCAACAACATTCCAATGCCAAGGCTGTCCTGCTGACCGCGCTTGCAGAAGGTCGTTCCCGGGCAGGCCTTGACCGAACGGACACACAACCCCACCGCCGCACCCGGCGACATGTCCAGATCCTGCCAGACCGCATCCACCTGTTCTTCCTTAAGTCCCACCAAAGCGATCCGGGCCGCACCGGTTATCTTCAGCGCCGCGATATTGTATTTATCTGCCACATCGGCAATCTTCCGCAGTGTCTGGGGCGCAACCACCCCGCACGGCAGATGCGGCGCAACTGCATAGGTCTGTTTGTCCCGTTGAATAATGACGCCTTTTTCCCCGTCCTGAAGCATAAGATATCCCTTGAGTCTATTTTGAATTTAGTTTCTTTCGCCTATTCTAAAAAAACCGGACAAAAAGACAATTGTTTTTTAACATAAACCGAAAATGTACGGACCCATTCGTTGAGTTTATCGTATAGTGTTAGACAGGACAAATAATCGAATCTGCTCACTGATGTGAAAAAATGGTGATTTTTATAATTTTTCTGTGCATTATTGCGTGAATATGCTAAATTCGAGATTGAAAGAGGTATGATATGTCTGACGAAAAAATGCCGCATCCGGGCCATGATAAGCACTTATGCTATTTGAATAATCTCCGGTTTCAGGAAAGCAATCCGGAAGACTATAAAGCACTGATCAAAAACTCTGAATTTTATTGTCAAAATTGCGGCCGTTCCGCCGCCAGTTCTAAAAATCTATGCAAACCGGCAAAACTTTAAACGCCGATTGAATGCACTGGTCTCTTTAAAATAATGATGCTGAGGAGTTTTATAGATGGACCGTAAGAATCCGGCTACAACCCCGTATATCAATACCATCCCCGCCGAAGATCAGGGACCCTATCCCGGGCGAAGGGAGATCGAGCATCGCATCAAAAGCATCCTCCGCTGGAACGCAATGGCAATGGTTGTCAGAGCTAACCGGGACGAAAGCGGCATCGGCGGGCATATCTCCTCTTATGCTTCGGCCGCAACGCTTTATGAAGTCGGGTTCAACCATTTTTTCCGCGCAAGGACCGAGGAACACGAAGGCGATGTCATTTATTTTCAGGGCCATTGTGCCCCCGGCATTTACGCCCGTGCATTTTTGGAAGGCCGGCTGAGCGGTTTCGATCTGACCAATTTCAGACGGGAACTCAGTCCCGACGGCGGACTGCCCTCCTATCCGCACCCCCGGCTGATGCCGGAATTTTGGCAGTTTCCTACGGTGTCCATGGGTTTGGGCCCCCTTATGGCGATCTATCAAGCCCGTTTTGCACGTTATCTTGAAAATCGAGGCCTCAAAAAACCGTCCGACCAGAAGATCTGGGCCTTTTTGGGCGATGGGGAAATGGACGAACCCGAAAGTATGGGTGCTATCGGCGTAGCCGGACGGGAAAAGCTGGACAACCTTATCTTTGTGATCAACTGCAACCTGCAGCGGTTGGATGGCCCGGTTCGCGGAAACAGCAAGATTGTTCAGGAATTTGAAGCGGCATTTACCGCTGCGGGCTGGAATGTCATCAAAGTATTATGGGGTTCGGACTGGGACCGTTTATTGGAAAAGGATAAGGACGGGTTGCTCGTCAAACGACTGGAAGAAGTCGTTGACGGTCAGTTTCAAAAGTATGCCGTTTCCAGCGGTGATTATATCCGCAAGGACTTTTTCGGAACCGATCCCCAACTGCTGGAGTTGGTGAAAAACTACTCCGATGAACAACTTGAAAAACTCAACCGCGGCGGACATGACCCGCTGAAGGTTTATGCCGCTTACAAAGCCGCCGTCGAAAACACCGACGGCCCCACTCTCATTTTGCCCCAAACCATCAAAGGATACGGAATGGGCGAAGCGGGCGAAGGAAGAAATATTACCCACCAGCAGAAAAAACTCAACGAAGACGAACTGCTGACCTTCCGAACACGATTTGGGATCCCCGTTCCGGATTATGAAGTTCAGGAAGCCCCGTTTTATAAACCCATGGCCGAAAGCGAGGAAATGAAATACCTGAGTGCTTGTCGGCAGAAACTGGGAGGTTATGTTCCGCAGCGCATTGTTAATGTTGAGCCGATCCAAATGCCCGATGAAACGATCTTTGAAGAGTTTTACAAAGGCTCCGGCGGCCATAAGGCCAGTTCGACAATGGCGGCGGTACGACTGCTGTCCAAGCTGATGAAAGACCCGCAGATCGGCAAACAGATCGTCCC
The DNA here is from genome assembly GCA_963675525.2 of Anaerohalosphaeraceae bacterium. Lineage (GTDB taxonomy): Bacteria > Planctomycetota > Phycisphaerae > Sedimentisphaerales > Anaerohalosphaeraceae > 4572-13. The sequence continues at coordinate 247,448 of CAXXSL010000013.1, forward strand.
CATCGTGCCCGATGAGGCCCGTACATTCGGTATGGAGCCGCTTTTTAAACAAGCCGGTATCTACTCGGCCGCAGGACAGCTTTATGAGCCGGTCGATAAAGAGTTTCTGCTCTTCTACAACGAGAAAAAAGACGGCGTGATCCTCGAAGAAGGCATCAACGAGCCCGGCTCGATGTCCTCCTTCATCGCCGCGGGCACCGCCTACGCAACCTACGGTATCAACATGATCCCGTTCTACCTGTTCTACTCCATGTTCGGCTGCCAGCGGATGATCGATCTGATCTGGGCCGCGGGTGATATGATGACCAAAGGATTCCTGCTCGGCGGCATCGCGGGAAGAACAACGCTGGCCGGCGAAGGCCTCCAGCATCAGGACGGACACAGCCACCATACCTTCCTTTCCGTCCCCCATTTGAAAGCCTATGACCCGGCGTTCGCGTATGAACTGGCCGTCATCGTCCGGGATGGATTTTCCAGAATGTACCAAAAACAGGAAAATATTTTCTATTACATCACCATGATGAATGAAACGTATGAAATGCCGCCCATGCCGGAAAACGTCACCGAAGGCATCCTCAAAGGCATGTATAAATACAAGGCCGCAGCAAAACCGGACGCTCCGAACAAGGTCAACCTTTTGGGCAGCGGCACCATCTTGAACGAAGTCCTCAAAGCACAGCAGTGGCTCGAATCCGAATTGGACATTGCCGTTGATGTTTTCAGCGTCACCAGCTACAAGGAACTCTACAACGACGGCCTTGCGACGGATCGCTATAACCTCTTGCATCCAACTGAACACCCGAAAGCATCTTATATTCAAGACTGTTTCAAGGATGAAAAGGCCGTGTTCGTTGCCGCCTCGGATTACATGAAGGCGTTGCCCTGTTCGATCGCCAAATGGCTGCCGGGCAGACTCGTTGCATTGGGAACAGACGGATACGGACGGAGTGACGGTCGCGCTGAACTGCGCAATTATTTTGAGGTGGACGCCCGGTTCATCACGCTGGGTGCACTTCATGCACTGGTATTGGAGGGCCGGCTCGGAAATGAGATTTTGACAGAAGCGATCAAACGCATGGATATCGACCCGGAAAAGATCGACCCCTTGTCAGTATGATGAACTAAAACTCGTCCAGATTACTGAATTCGGCATCCGCCAGATAGGTTTTCGGCCGGGCCACAAAATCTGCCAGATTTTCAAGAAGCCGAAAATGTTTTTTCTCCTCCACAGCCAACTTCTCAAACAACGCCTTTTGCTCAGGGCTTTCCACCTGACCGGCCCTGTCCATATAGAAGCTGATACTTTTTTGCTCCAGTTCCATTGCCTCCCGGTAAAGTTTCTCTTCGTCACCGGACAGGTCGACCTGACCGCCAAAATCCTTCATCTGTTGAAACACATTTTTCGCTGTGTCAAGAACCACCGTATCCTGCATCGCGGGGTTTTCCGATTGTACACGGGTAATAATTTCGGCATGTTTCTTCTCGTCGTCTGCCAGCATACTAAGGATGGTCCGAAGCCCTTCATCTGCTGTTTTCGAAGCCATACTCCGGTAGAATGTTTCCCCGTCATGCTCCATTTGAATCGCGAACTTAAATATATCCATTTTCTCGGCCCCTAAAAAAAGATTTATAATTATCTTAATCATTTACAGGAAAAAGTTCAATTCTTTTCAAAAAAGTTATATTTTATTTCGTTTTCAGCCAAATTCGGGCTTAATTGGAAAATCGTATCCCCAACAAGCTTTCTGCTCATACCGAACCGTTGCGATTACGCATTATTACGTTTTATCCTTTCCCTTTGCGGCCGATTATCATTTTTCTTATAATACTATCTTGCTATTTTCTGCTTAATTAACTAAAATTGGGCCAATGAAGAAAGATGTCTCACAAAACGTTCGATTAACCGATCTGTTCACAAGGGACCAGTTCAGGCAAATCGAGAAAGCTTTCGGCCGGCATTTCAAGCTTTCGCTGGAAACCTGTGACGCCGAGGGCAAAGAGATCCGTTCGTTTTGCTCGCCGGGTTGTCACCCGGACTTCTGCAAGCGTGTTCGCCAGTCGAAATTCGGTTTCCAACGCTGTCGTCAGGACCGATTGCGAAGTCTGAACATCTCCATCGAGACCGGTCAGCCATACATCACGCTTTGTCACGCGGGAATCGTTCTTGGCTGTGTTCCCATCATGGACGGCGATCTGCCGTTGGGCGGGCTGTTCTTCGGGAAATGCATCTGGGAGCCGTTCGATGAAACACTGGAAGCGGACGTCCAAAAACGGCTGCGCGGGCTGCAGATTTATCCGCACGAGATTCTCGAAACACTGCTGAAACTTCCGGTTGTTTCAGCTCGGCGGATCCACGAAGCCGCCGAATTTCTTTATGTGCTGCTTTACCAGACCGCCGGGCTTGATCCGCAGGTTATTCAGTGGCGCCGGGCACGCTCCCTGCAGCAGTCCCGGATCAGCGAGGTCATTCATGACACAAAACTGACCGATTCCGGCAATGTGTACCCTTATGAGCTCGAATGTCAGCTCATCGCTAAAGTCAAGATCGGCGACCGCACCGGGGCCAAAGAGATCCTTAATTCACTGCTCGGCAAGATCCTGTTTCATAACCCGGGCAATATCAACCTGCTTAAGGGCCGTCTGGTCGAACTGCTCAGTGTACTCAGCCGGGCCGCGGCCCAGGGCGGTGTGGACATCAACGCCCTGCTGAATAAAAATCTTGAATATATCCATAATGTGCTGGGCATTGATACGCAGGAGGATATCTGTGTGTGGATCAGCCATGCACTGGATGATTTTATCGAAAGCGTGTACACCTCGCAGGACGCTAAAAAAATGCGTCAGCTTAAACCGGCGATCGAATTTATGCAGTACAGTTTCGACCGGCCGCTGACACTGGCCGACATCGCCGCCGTCGCCCACCTGAGCCCATCCCGACTGGCGCATTTGTTCCGCGAGCAGATGGGCATGACCCTGATCGACTACCTGACCGGCGTCCGCATCAACTACGCCAAGCGATTGCTGCTGACCACCGAAACCAACTGCACGCACATCTGCTACGAAGCGGGCTATAACAACCAAAGCTATTTCACCCGCGTCTTTAAGCAGGTCACCGGCATGACCCCCAGCGCTTTCCGCGCACAAAACAAACGACCATAAGCTTTTAGGTTATCTGATTGCGCACAAAAAAACCATGCCGAAATACGGCATGGTTTGTGAAATTTCGACTTAAAGAAGAATGCTTACTCCGTTGCATCCGCAATATCCCCAACACATCCCTTTTCCGCATAATAGGCTTTCAGCATTTTATTACGAGCTTCCAATGCGTCAATTTCAACTTCATAAGAACCTTTAGAATCCATGAAGAACCAGGGAACAAGGATAAAGCATCCGGCAGCAAACCAAATGCCATTCCAGACATCGCGGTCACCAGCCTTCTTTTGCTTATCAGCAATCTCGCCAAGATTCATTTCAACTTCTGATGCTAATATTTCACATGACTTTTTCTCATCGCCCGGCATATACCGCTCAACCGGATTGGCCATGTGACCCCCACAACCAATGATAAACATTACCATTGTCAGCATCACGCAAACTAAACTTCTAACCATTTTCTGCTTAAACATACGACTCTCCTTTTTTAAAAGAAATGTTAAACATTCAACCTTGAGGAAAAAACCTTCCCTCTAACAATAAAGGAATTATGTGTCATCCGTAAACAAAGTCAAGAAAAAAAGAGGTTGTTTACCCGAAACCTTAAAATCCCGTAATTACCACGTTTTCAGCTATAAAGTCAATTTTTATCTTTTTGTGGACAGAAATGAACTTGAATCAACATGGACAATAATATTTTTATTCCATTATAACTTTACACTTGAATTCATTTATTCAAAGCAATATTTTAGTCTCAAGAACAATACGGCTATGTCACGTAAATCTATACGGCGACATCCATGACTTTTTTTAAACCATTAAATAAGGAGGACAACCATGCAAAAATCCATTCAATTGGCGATTATCATCACCGGGCTTTTTATCGCAGGCTGTTGTTTTGACCTGACTCGCGTTAAATACACGCCGGTCGTCATGAAAACAACAACGCCACCGAAACCCATGTGGATACTTATGGAGAAAGCTGATGTCCCGTTGGAATCATGGTCAACCACACACCTGAAACCTAATACAAAATGGGAATATGTCGGTACCATTGAACAAGGCGATGTTTATAAGACAAAAGACCAGATCGTCACGGTCAAAGGTTCAAACATGTTCGAAGCTTATCTGGTTCTTTCCCAAGAAGAAATTGTGGGATTTTATTTACCATTTGAAGAGAGTTTTGCACCCATTCCGAGACCTGTCAAAATCAACAGGAAGATTTTAAACTGAAATATTTAAAAAGGAGACAATCATGAAAAAAGTTCTAACTGTATTGGCACTGCTTTTCCTGTCGGTCGTTATCACAGGGTGCGCTTCGGGAACAAAGTTTTCTGAAATGCAGGGTTCACTGCCGGACCTTAACCCCGACTCAGGTCGCATCTATATCTATCGCACAGCGGTCTTTGGCGCAGCAATCCAGCCTGATGTTTTCCTGAATGGTGAAAAAGTCTGCAAAGCAGTACCGCAAGGTTTGATCTATTTAGATAAAGAACCGGGTGATTATAAGCTTCGGGCAAGTACTGAGGTTACACGTGCTCTTTCTTTTACGCTGGATCCCGGACAAATCCGCTATATCCGACTGGATGTCACCATGGGGTTCTTTATGGGACATGTTTCTCCGGTATTGGTAGACGAGGAAAAAGCGAAGAAAGAGTTACTAAAGTGTAAATATATCTCTTCTCAAAATACCAAGGCCTCACTTTAGTTCAGTCTCAATTTTAATCATTAAGAAACTCCGATGGCAGTAAGCTGTCGGAGTTTTTTTATCGCAATTTGAGTTGTTTGTATTTGCCGCGACGATGCGCCAGCGCAACGCGGAAGAGAGCGCCGGAGGGCTTGGCGTTGATGATCTCCACGAAGCCGTGATGGGCCTCGGCAAACCGTTTGACCAGAGCCAATCCTAATCCGGTACCGGTGGTTTGACGGGTGGATTCGTCGCCGCACCGATAGAAAGTATCGAATATCTTTTTTTGCTGGCTGCGAGCAATGCCGGGGCCGTGGTCCTCGACCTCGATGACGGCGTAGTCTTTCTGTTTTTGGGTGCGGATGACAATGCGTTTGTCCTGTGCGACTTTGGCATACTTGAGGGCATTGTCCAGCAGGTTAATAACGATTTGCACGACGGCATCGCGGTCAAATGTAAACGGCTCCAGTTCGCTAAACTCCTGGGCCAGTTCAAACCCCGCCTGTTCGGCATAGGGACGCATCATCCGGACAACATCGCCGACACATTCATTGACATCGCCGATCGTGAATTCGTAGCGTTTTTTACCACGCTGGATGCGTGAAAAGTCCAATACATTTTCGATGAGCCGGCTGAGACGTTCGCTTTCCTGCCGCATCGTAACATAATACTCCTTCCGCTTATCGTCGCTTTTAACCCAGTCATTTTCGAGCATTTCGGTGTACATGCGAATACTGGTCAGCGGCGTGCGGAGTTCATGCGAAACGGCTGAGATAAAATCGTCCTTTTTGCGGGACAGCTGCACCTGCTGGTACATGTTCCGCCAGAATGTGGCCAGTGCGATAATGACCGCCAGCCAGACGACACCGAGAATAGCAAAAAACCAGTTACGAATCTGGACGACACGCGCCTGTATCCAGCCGGGCTGCTGTTCGATGAGATTCAGGACGACCTCACCGAAGCCGAAATCCAGTATGGCGGTATAGGCCGCGTCGGGGCGTTCGGCTTTGGAAACCTCAAAGCCCATACCCCGGCGGATAAACTGCTGGGCCGATTCGGCAACCTTGCTCAACAATTCCAATTCATCCAGCCGGAAACCCTGCACGAGATGTTTGTCCTCGATTTGGATGTGCCGCAATAAAAAGACTTGACCGGAAAAAACACTTTCCTTGCCATCGGCCTCCGGCACGGTAATCGGCACGAACGGCTCGATGCGAACCTGGACAATATCATTCAATTGCTGCGAGCGATTGTCAGCCCGCTGTTTGGGAGTATCCATATCAAACTGTTTATCCGGTTCTCCGGCAACAGCCTGCTGTGTCGTTTCTTCATTTTCCTCCTTCGCCATTTGTAATGAACTTGAAGTCTGATACGCCTGGGATTGAACAGAATCCGGATCTTTATCGTTGGCCGTATTGCTCATGACATTCAATTCGATGTTTTCGCGGCTTTGCCGGATCACCTGTGTCTGCTGGGGCGCCTCTTCGATACTTTTGATCGCATATCGGCTTCTGCGGGCACTATCAGCGTTGGACTTTGCGGCCACCTTTTTACCGACCACCAGTTGTTCTTTGTCTTTGCTTTCGTCCAATCCCTTTTGAATTTCAGGTTGATCCGTGCCGGGCATACCGGATGGCATATCGGAAATCGTGGTTGATACTGAACGTCCACGACGAGAAATCCCTTCAAAGCCTGACTTACCTCCATAGCTATATTCTTCCTTCGGCTCAGACGGTTCGATTCGACGGACTTGCAGACTTTCTCCATTGTCAAGCGACGGCAGAAGATTATCCTTAATGTTATCAAGATAATTTTTGACCACGCCGGAAGCGTCCTGTCGGGCTGCGGCGTAAGGAGTCGTTATGTCCCCGATGGTATCCAGCTGAAAGTAGCCATAGGCCAGATCATTCGAGAGCGAATTGCCCAACGGACTTCGTACGAATGCAGCGGCTTGATTGGATGCCTGGGGTACATAATAATATTGGTAATCCGTATAGGGACGGGCCTGTTCGGTCTGCAAAAAGGCATCGACATTTTTTTTTACGTCGAAACTGATATTTTTAGCAACATCGATAAATTCCTGCTGGCGTTCGGCACGCAAACCCTTTTCATGCATTTTCAATGATGAAAGTCCCAGAACACTCAGCACGGCCAGTGCAATACCAATGACTGAACAAATTATCCAAAAACGCTTATACATTCTTAATTCACCATTTTACATTCGTATTTGTAGCCTGCGCCGCGGACGGTTTGGATTAGCTCCTGTTTGGCCCCGGCTTCTTTGAGCAGGTCACGCAAACGGGCAATGTGCATATCGACCGTGCGGGTTTCGATGCCATCCATCGATTCATGCCAGACTTTTTCATACAATTCGTCCCGACTGACAATCCGATTGGGGTTGGCGGCAAAAAGCTGGAGCATCTCGGTCTGTCGAGGGCTGAGGGGACTTTCTTTACCACCACAAATCAATTTCAGTCCTTCGGCGTCAATCGTAAACGGGCCAAATGCAAAATCCTGGCCGACGGAACGCTGGGGGTCCAGCCGCCGCAGGATGGCGCGAATCCGCGCCAATAGTTCTTCCAGCGAAAACGGTTTGGTCACATAATCATCGGCGCCCATATCCAACCCGGCGATTTTCTCGCTTTCCTGTCCCTTGGCCGTCAGCATAATGACCGGCGTCCGCAGACCCTGCTGCCGCCACTTGCGGCAAAGCTGTTCCCCGCTGATGTTGGGCAGCATTAAGTCCAACAGGATCAGATCGAAGCGATGCTCCGAAACCGTCCGTTCGGCGTCCAACCCATCCTCAACGACGGTGACCCTGAACTCGTGGAATTCGAGAAAATCCTTTAATCCTTCCCGTATCTTCGGTTCATCTTCAACCACCAATATGCTTTGTCCTGCTTTCATACCTTATAAATCCTAAAAATATGCATCTTTGCTGGATTCCCGCCTGCGCGGGGATGACAAATTAATGCTCACCTATACATTATAGGCTAAATCCGGCTATTGCAACTGTAACTTTTTTGTAAAACTAACCGGGTGCGATTTTACAGACCTTTTACACCTCTTTGAGCCCTTTCTGCCGTATACTTTAAGTGTAAACGAAAATGCTATTTTGCAAAGGAGATCCCAATGAAAACGCTCAAAAATACTGCTGTTCTTTTACTTCTATCAGCCGCTTTTTTGGTTTTTCTCGCCAAGCCCCTGCTGGCTGAAACCGGCGAAAATGCCGTCTATTCCAAACTGCCCGTCAAAGAAGTTACGATTTTCAAAGATGGACACGCTTATGTGCTGCACGAGGGACTGGCAGACACCAATAAAAACGGTGACGTTGTATTAGACTTTCTGCCCAATCCCGTTCTCGGGACTTTCTGGGCCTATTCAGCCGAAGCCGAAAACAAACTTGCATGCGTGATTGCCTCCCGTGAGAACATCGAACAAACCGAAATGGATTTTGAACTGCTGCTTAGAAAAAACCTGAACAAGACGATTGAAATTAGAGAAAAAAATAAAGACCAATCATATCAGGGCACTTTGATTAAGGTTTTGAGCGAATATCCCGTGCAGTGGCATCCCGAAAGCGGCCGAAAAGGAATTCTCGATAAAACACGTGTTTCCCAAAAAATACTGATCCAATCAGAACAGGAAACACGGGCGATTGACCTGGACCGAATCGAGACAATCTCTTTTCTCGCAGATATGGAAACGATTTCCGAACAAACGCAAACCAAAGACCTTATGACCCTGAGACTTGACTGGGGGAAAAATAACATCCGGAAAAAAACGGCCATGGGCATGGCTTATGTCCAGAAAGGTATTCGATGGATTCCCAATTATTGTGTCGAGATCGACGGCAAAGGAAATGCACATATCAAACTGCAGGCAACGATCATTAACGAATTGGCTGACCTTGACGATGTTAAAGCACATCTGGTAATTGGCGTACCCCGGTTTGCCTTTGCACACACAGCCGATCCTATTTCGCTGCAGGATACACTCGCACAGCTCTCCGGCTATTTCAATGCCGATTCAAGTATGGGGTCTTCGCTCTCAAACGCTATTTGCACACAGGCTCGCTTTACGGAAATGCCCGCCGTTCAAAGAGGAAACGATGTCTCACTTCCTGAACTTGACCAGACACAGGGCCGTGAAGATCTATTTGTGTTTTCTCTGGACCATATCAATTTAAAAAAAGGTCAGCGCATGGTGCTGCCCATTGCCGAATATACGCTACCCTATGAAGACCTCTATGTTGTCGACCTTCCTTTCTCGCCTCCCATGGAGCTTCGGCGCAATTTTAACACTCAGCAACACCTCCAACTGGCTAAACTATTCCATGCTCCCAAAGCCATGCATACAATCCGACTGGAGAATACATCACGCTATCCTTTGACAACGGCTCCTGCAACCATTTTCAAGGGACAGACGATACTGGCACAGGGAATGATGCAGTACACCGCGATCGGCGCTAAAGGAAATCTTGAAATCACAAACGCCGTCAATATTGATGTCAAAAAGACGGATACACAAGTCAATCAAATTCCCAATGCACAAAACTGGAACGGCAATTCCTATTCAAAAGTCGAAATGCTGGGCACAATTGAACTTACAAATTACTCGGACAAAGCCGTACAAATTCAGGTAAACCGTTCTGTCCTCGGCAATCTTGACCAGGCCTCCGACAACGGAGATATCCGGCAACTGGGGCACGGCTATGACGGACTTGTCTTCGATGACGGTCTGCCCTTCTGGTGGAACTGGTGCAGCTGGCCCTGGTGGTGGTATCACTTCAATAGCATCGGGCAGGCGAACTGGACAGTCCGTCTTGAACCCGCTGAAACAATCAAATTGAATTACAACTGGCACTATTACTGGCAATAGAGTTCAAATAAGAAAGGAAACAAATCATGAAAACGCTCAATTCAACAATTCGATTTATCTGTCTGACGCTGGTATTGGCAAGTGCGGTCAGTTTTGCCGCTACTGTCACGGTCACCACTGAGACAGACCGGCCCGTTGCTTTGGCGGGCCAGACACAGACGGTTTATCTTCGCATCGGCCTGACCGGCTGCGGCGCAGAGGTCTTCAAAGAGCGGGCTCCTGTCAATGTGGCCATCGTCATTGACAAGTCCGGTTCGATGTCGGGTGAAAAAATGGAAAAAGCCAAAGAAGCCGCCATCCTCGCACTGTATCGGCTCAAATCCAGCGACATCGTGTCGGTCGTGCTGTATGACAGCGATGTGGAGGTATTGGTTCCCGCAACCAAGATGACAAAACGAAACGACATCATCCGTAAAATCCGTCAGGTTCGGGCAGGCGGCTCGACCGCATTGTACGCAGGCGTGCAAAACGGAGCCGATGAACTTCGCAAGTTTTTGTCGAAAAATCGTGTCAATCGCATCGTACTGCTCAGCGACGGGCTGGCCAATGTCGGGCCTGAAAGCCCCTCGGCACTGGGGCAGCTCGGCGCCAATTTAGCCGATGAAGGCATCTCTGTAACCACCATCGGGCTGGGGCTGGGGTACAATGAAGACCTGATGAGCCAGTTAGCCTACCGCAGCGACGGTGGACATTACTTTGCCGAGGATGCCGATGAGCTGGCGGGCGTATTCGATCAGGAATTCGGGCGAGCGCTGTCCGTTGTTGCACAACAGGTCCGCATCGAGGTCATTTGCGGCGAAGACATGCGTCCCGTACGTATTCTCGGCCGTGAAGGGACGATCAAAGACCGCTCGGTTTATCTGGACATTCAAAACATCTACAGCGAACACGAAAAATACGCCATCCTTGAAGTGGAAATTCCCGCTCAGGCCAATGATAAAAGCCGTGAACTGGCCTGTGTCCGCGTGAAGTATCAGGACATGAAAACAAGTACAGCTCAACAATCCAGCCATGCCTGCGAGATCCGTTTCAGCGATTCAAAAAAAGAGGTTGAAAAAAATATGAACAAACGTGTATTAGCTGATGCGGTCGAACAAATTGCCATTGAAAATAACCAGCGGGCACTGTCGCTGCGGGACAAAGGACAAACCGAAGAAGCTAAACAGGTGCTTTACGAAAACGCACATTACCTCCGCTCCAACGCCGGATCCCTCAATAGTAAAAAACTCGGCAAGTATGCCGACGAAAATGAGACCGATGCGGATAATCTTGATGAGGAAAACTGGACTCGACAGCGGAAAGTAATGCGCGAAAGTCAAGGCTCCCGTCAAACACAGCGATAACAACATAACCTTTATTCAAAGGAGAGAAAAATGAAAACAGTATTAATCTTCATTCTATTGGGCCTGATAAGTCTTCCGGCCATTGCTGAACCGCAAGTCAATGACGGAACGATTGCGGATGTGATTGTCTATCACGGACAGGCACTGGTCACCCGCACCATTGAATTAGATAAAACCACCGGTGACATCGAACTGCTGGTGGAAAATCTGCCCGAACAAATCTTGCCGGAAAGCCTGTATGCCCAGTCCAATAATGGTACACAGGTGCTTTCGGTGCGTTACCGTGTTAAAGAAATCAAAAAAGATACACGGGCGGAAGTCAAAGCCATTGATGAAAAAATCGAACAGCTTCAAATAGATATTTATCAAGCCAAACGTGACCATGACTTCATGGAATCAATGTGGAACAAGTTTTCCAAAATGTGGGAGTTAAGTTTTGAAGGTGCCAATATTTCACTCGACCGCGCAGCCTTCTCATCAGAAAGCATGAAAGATTTTACCGGTTACCTTGATGAGAAAAACACCCATTACTACAATGAATCCGTTCGTTTGGAACAGCTTAAAAAACAACTCGAAAAACAGCTTGCCAAACTAAACCGAAAAAAGAAAGAATTGGATCGTCAGCATAAACGCATGATTCGCCAGGCACTGATATATCTTCACATTCCCGAAACCGCCGCGTCAAACGTTGTGCAGTTTAGCTACCTGGTTAATGATGCCGACTGGTCTCCGCAGTACAATCTGAAAGCCGAGCCGGACAAAAGCCAGGTCCGCACGGAATATAACGCCATTGTGCATCAATCCTCCGGTGAGGATTGGAACAATGCCGTTTTGGCATTGAGTACCGCGGTACCCGCTTTGGTCGCCAGTCCAGCGGAATTGGAACCGATGAAAATCGGGCTTGCTTCCGCCGGGTCCGGATATCGCGGCAGAAGGGTTTTTGTCGGCAAAGGATTGATGGATTCACCTCAAGAAGGTATCGCAGGGGCACCACAAAATGGGGAAGTCATTTATTCCTATGGCAGTCAGACCGAAGAATACGGAGCGTTAGTTCAATCGCGTCGAGACAATATCTCCCTCGGCATCAAGGCACAGCAGGAATTGAACACCATTGCCATCAATAACCAGATGATTGAATTTGAAGCTGATAAACGTATGGTCAAGCAATTGAACGAAAAGGCTGTTGCCATCCGCCGGACCGAAGGGGTTAGCGTGATGTACAGATTGCCCGGTAAGTTGACTTTGCCCAGCAAATCCGATCAGCAGTTAGTAACAATTGCCTCGCTCAAGACTCCGGCCCAATTCGTCTTTGTCGCCGCCCCGCTGCTGACTGACTATGTCTATCTGCAAGCCGATATCACCAATGACAGTGATACGATTCTGCTGCCCGGCCCGGCCGATATGTTCCGTAACGGCCAATTCGTCGGCAAAGGCGACATGACACTGGCGACCATCGGGCAAAGCTTTACAATTGGTTTCGGTGTGGATTCGCAGATTCAGGTCACACGCGAGTTCAAGGACAAAAAGACGAACACCTTCCTCGGTAATCGCATCGATGAAAATTACTACCGCCTGGCAATCAATAATTACTACGACAAAGCGGTCGCCCTGAGACTGTTCGAACGTCTGCCATGGACCGAAAACAAAGAGTTGGCGATTGAACTGACCAACAACTCACATCCGTTAAGCACCGATGCTGAATACTTGCGCACCGAAAAAGACGAGGGTATCCTGCGATGGGACCTGGACCTAAAACCCAATACCACCGGGCAAAATGCAACAATTGTCAATTACGCCTTCACGCTGAAATATGACAATGATATGACCATTCGTACGGTACAGTAAGATTACCTTCGATATTGAACTACCGCGGTTGATCTGCCGCCGCGGCAGTTTTTATTTATAGACTGCCACACTATCACGATATGCGGTTCGTTTACCCCATTAAATAGTCTTGCTTTTTTTATGCCGCTGATTATACTTTTGGACATGTATTCTATTCGCAATGCATGTACGACTATTTATTGGGGATTATATGTACACAACACTGATGAATAAAGCCAGGCTTAATCTCATCGTATCCGTATGTATTTGTATCTTTCCAACCGCTTTATCGGCCAGTGACAAGAAACCCGACAATCGTTATTTTACCACAGCCCAAACCTGTATGGACACCTTGATTAAACACGGCACAGATACCTGTGGTTCATTGAAAACGCCCTTATTCGCCAGTATTCTTGATGTAAATTCACTCAATTGCCCGGAGCATCCGCTGGAGTTAGATGAATCATGGCGTGTCATTCGACGCGAACGTCGTAATCCGGCAGGCGCCAATCTGCTTGTCGACCAGCCGCTGATTAAATCACTGGATGTAATGTCGCAACTGTCTGGTAAGCCGGTTTATTGCCAAGCGGCCCAGCGCTATGTCGATTATTATCTTAAAAATCTCGTCGACCCTAAGGGGCTTATCTGGTGGGGATGGCACAGGCATTATGATATTTACAAAGATATCATGACCGGCCATGAGGCAAATTGGCATGAGATCCATGCCAATGTCAGTATTCAATGGGACATCCTCTGGCAAATAAATCCGACGGTCGTAAAAAAAGAAATTGAGGCTGTTTGGGAATGGCATGTGATCGATAAAAATATCGGCGAGATAAACCGGCACGATGATAAACAGCACGGTTGTGATTTTACGCTGTCGGCCGGAAGTATCATCGAAGCATTTGCCTTTCTCTATACCAAAACCAACGATGCTGTCTGGCTTAACCGAGCCCGGCTCATTGCCGATTATTACTGGAATTTCCGTAATCCGAAAACCAATCTTATTCCCGAACGACCCAATGCGGGACATGATCGTTTTGACGGCAGTGCATTTGTCACCAATACTACAGGGCCCTACTGTCACAGTCTTTTGCGAACTTACCTCATGACACAGGACAGCGTCTTCAAAGACCAGACGCTTGCTTATTTAAAGGCTTACGCACAATACGGCTATGATGAGACTGGTGGCAAATTTTGGGGAGCTCTGCACCTCGACGGCTCACCGATTCACGGCCCGCGCATCGACAGTGGTTACGGGGAATATGAACCCAGGGGGTACATGGATTTATGGGAACCCTATGTCCTTGGATACCAGTATCCGCTCGAAACCGCGCAGTGTTATGCCATGGCATACCGGATTACACAGGATCCGGCAATGTTTTTAACGGCAAAACGTTTTGCGGACTGGATCGAAAAAACACCCATTTCCGCGATTGAGACTCCTCGAACTTGGTATACGGATTATACCCTGCAGTACGGGACTCAGGGAACGTATGCTGACAAGTACGGCCGCGCGATTTCATTCTTTATCAGCATGCATGCATCAACCGGAGAGCAGAAATACCAACAGCTTGCTCGGCATTTCGCAGATGAGGCGATTGACAATCTGTATGTCAACGGCCTGTTTAAGGGGCATCCGGCCAAGCCGTATTATGAATCCGTCGATGGTGTCGGGCTTCTTTTATATGCGTTAATTCAATTGGATCAGACTTTAAAAGGTAATCCGCAGGCCATTGATCTTGACAACTGGTAAACATTTCCATTAAAACGGCATCACGATCATATCGTTAGCACTGCCGGAGGGAATTCGGCCGCAACAACTTCTTCGAAGAGCTTGTTTATCGCAGTTTAAGCTGTTTGTATTTGCCGCGGCGATGGGCGACGCGGTCGGGGTTTTCGGCGAGTACCGTTTCTTCGTACGTCGCGAAGTTGCCCACAAACCACCGGGTTTTGCCATCGCCTTCAAAAATCAGCAGGTGCGTACAAATGCGGTCGAGGAAAAACCGGTCGTGACTGATGACCATCGCGCTGCCCTGAAAATCAAGAATCGACTGCTCCAGCACGCGCATGGTGTTGACATCCAGATCGTTGGTCGGTTCGTCAAGCAAGAGCAGGTTGCCGCCGCGGCGGAGCATTTTGGCCAGATGAATGCGGTTGCGTTCGCCGCCGGAGCATTCAGATGTTTTTTTCTGCTGCTGGGTCTTGCGGAAATTAAACTTGGCGACATAGGCCCGCGCGTTGACTTCTTTGCCGCCGACGTCGATGATGTCCTTGCCGTCGGTAATCTCCTCGAAGATGGTGCGATCGGGGTCAATCGCATCGCGATGCTGGTCCACATAGCCGATGGAGACGGTCGGGCCGATATCAATCGTGCCGGAGTCGGGTTTTTCCTGACCGGTCATCATGCGAAACAGCGTGGTCTTGCCGATGCCGTTGGGGCCGATGACGCCGACGATAGCATTGGGCGGCAATTCGAACGAACACTTGTCAATCAGCAGATTGCCGTCAAAGCCCTTGCTGACATCATGGAACGAAATCGCTTTTTCGCCGAGCCGCTGACCGGAAGGGATTTGTATCAGCACATCACTGCGGGCCGCTTCGGCGGAACGGGCGGCTAATTCCTCATAGGCATTGATACGCGCCTGGTTTTTCTGGTTTCGGGCCTTGACGGACGTATTGATCCAGTTCAGCTCACGGGCAAGTGTCTTCTGCCGCTGCGATTCCTGCTTTTCGGTGATGCGCAGGATTTCGGCTTTCTGGGCCAGCCACGATGAGTAGTTGCCCTCAAACGGCAGGCCGCGGCAATTTTCAAGTTCCAGAATCCACTTGGTGATATTGTCAAGAAAATAGCGGTCGTGCGTGACGATGATGACGGTGCCGTGATATTCGCGCAGTGCCTGTTCGAGCCACTGAACGGTTTCGGCATCGAGATGGTTGGTCGGCTCATCGAGCAGCAGCAGGTCGGGCTTTTCGAGCAGGGCCATGCACAGCGCGACGCGTCGGCGTTCCCCGCCGGAGAGCCGCCCTACCGGCGCATCGTCCGGCGGCAAAACCATTGCGTCGGAGACGATATCCATCAGGCGGTCGGTTTCCCAACCGTCGCAGGCGTCGATCTTGTCCTGCAGGGTGCCCATTTCCTCGAGCAGTTTATCCATATCGTCGTCGGGTCCGAGGTCACCCATCTTTTCGGAGATTTCGTTGAAGCGGTCAAGCATGTCCAGCGTGGGCCTGATGGCCATTTTCAGATGGTCGCGGACGGTTTTATCCAGTTCCAATTCCGGTTCCTGGGCGACGTATTTGATCGTCATTTTGGACGCAAGCTTGGTATCGCCCTGGAAATCTTTATCGATTCCGGCCATGATCTTGAGCAGTGTGCTCTTGCCGGAGCCGTTTTCGCCGATGACGCCGATCTTGGCGCCGTAAAAAAACGACAGGGAAATGTCGCGCAGGACATCTTTGTCACCGTAACTCTTGCAGACATTGTTCATTTCAAACACAAACTTCGGAGGCATCGCTTATTATTCCTTATGATAAGATCGGGCAGAAGAATGTGAATCGCCTCCGGATCGCTGTCCGGGGTGACATTCCTTCGCTCAGAATGAGATTGCTGATGGCCGGGTTTTGGCCGGGCGACGGGGCGATTATTTATTCTTCTTTTCCTTTTTCAACTTTTGTTTTTCCTTTTGAGTCAACTTGGGTTGTTTTTTGGCTTCTTTTTTGCCCTTATTTTTTTCGCCCATATCTGTTACTCCTTTTTTTTGATTACGTTATTACACTGATTATGCCGCCTATATAACACGTTCGGCCTGTTTCTTCAATATTAATCCGCCGGGTGAAAATTAAAACTCCCGAAATGCTCAGCAGAAAAGCTCTTATTCTGTCGCCCCTTCGGGGCTCAATACGAAAAATAATCCCCGCTTTCCGGGGGCTTACTCCGCCCGGCTACTATACTATGACCCCTTCGGGGTCTGGAAAAAATTGTTTTCTACAGAGCCCTCCGAAAGCCTTGATTCTCGCTTAAACATCTTCAACGATACGTATTGTAGCTCAGGATTTCATCGAGGGGTTTTCTGTTTTTGTGCGGAATCGTATCGTCCGCGGAAAAACCGACGGAAATAATCAGCTCGACCCGCCGGGGCCGGGGGATTGACAGTGTTTTCCTGACGCCAGTTTCATTGAACCAGCCCAGCATGCAGGTTCCCAGCCCTTCTTCGGCGGCTTGCAGACAAAAATGCTCGGCCGCAATCCCGATATCCATCTGGCTGAAGTTTTTCCGTTTGACCAGTCCGGCGATTTTAGCAGATGCTTTTTGCCGCTCGGAAACAATTAACACCAGCGCCGGAGCGTTAAAGACAAAGTGATTAAACTTCAGGATTCCCTCGAAAGCGGCTTTTGCCAACTTCTTTAGAAGCTCAGGGTCATCTGCAACGATAAACTTCCACGGCTGCGAATTGCACGCTGACGGAGCCAGCCGGGCCGCCTCGATACACCGATTCATCGTGTCCTGTGCAACCGGCGTATTTTTGTAATTCCGGACGCTGTATCGTTTATTGGCTAAATCCAGAAAACTCATATCGTATCCCTTTTTGCATTTGGTTGTAATATTATTTTAAGGGTGCATCTAAAACTCTCGGAGCCTTTAATTGTTCCTTCGGTAGCTGCCACCGGCTGGAATTAGTTTTCCATATCTAAATACTTAATCAAGGTATCTATTGATTTTGCTATCTTACGAACATGATCATTTTCATGGTTATTGATTAAATCTAGGAACTGCATACAATCTTCCGGTTCAATCATGTTTATATATAACAATTGATCAATAATTTCGACACAACAGTTCTGAACACCCTCGTCAGGGTATTCGATGAATTCTTGAATCCAAGGTAAAACTCGTCGGTCAGAAATATATTTAAGTAAATACACAGCATTTCTTTTGTCTTCAATAGATTTACTATTTGTAAAAATCTCATAACAACGGTGAATTGCAGATGAAGGTTTCAGCATCATAAGCACACATCGTGCCAATTCACAACCTGGCTCATATGAAATATAATAATCGACTGCACCTCGAAGATTGTCTTCACCTAAAAGAATCTCCAATGCTTTTTTTGCATCATTTAAGCTTGCTCTCTCCCCATCCTCACCAAAAAGTTTTAAACTTTCTGCAATTTCTTCCCAGTTAAATGTTTTCATTTTTCCAGTCCCGTTTCGATTTTTACAAAGTTATTGTCGACGGGTGGCAGCCACTGAATCCGACAGGATGAAGTGAATGGTTCCGTCTTTTCTTTGCATATCCTTTCACTCACTTCGCTTAGATTAAAATGTATTCGGCGGATGTGCAAGCGACCTTTTCCATAGCTTGCTATTATAACCAAAATCGACAACCCGGCAAGCACAATCCCACTCTCAGTGGCATCAGCAGGTATCACGTCGGCGTCTGGATGCCGGATCGAGTCCGGCATGACATGGCGCCTGCTGCGCAGGCTCTGGGAGGGAGTGGATATCGATCTAATCCCACGGGCTCGCACCCGGGGCTGTTATGAGGCCATCTTACAAGTCTTATATTTTAAAACCAACAATTTTTTTGTTTTTTACTTCATATCGATATTCCTTGTCTTTCAAGATTGATCGCTCAGTCTGTTATTCGTGCTCGAAGCACACGTTAATCGATTCGTTCTTCCTGAGGTGCCGCCAACAATCTACAATCGTGTTCAAGACACAAGCCTCGGGCCGTGGTCGGCACGTCGTGGTGAGCTTCAATCCATTCGTATACTGTTTAAGCTTTTTCCGCCCGATAGGGTTCATTTTTTATCAACATGCGCCACAGATGCACGGTCAGTTTTCGAGCCACCGCAGTGATCGCTTTCTGTTTGATACCCCCATTGCTGTGACAAATCCGCCAAAAGTATTGTTTGGCCTTAACATCAACGGCAACCCACTGCCATGCGGCTTGAATGAGTGTGCAACGAAGGGACGGCTTCCCGTCCCGATTGATGGGGCCGGATGTACTTTTTGAACCGCTTTGATGGATCGTCGGGGCCAATCCGACATATTTGACCACTTGGCAGGATGTCTCAAAATGGTCATAGTGGAACACTTCCGTAACAAACTGTCGTGCTGTCACCGGTCCGATGCCGGGATGTGTTTGAAGTAATGCAATCCGCTGGCCGGTTGGTGTTGACCCCATCCTTTCGTCCAGGAGACGCTCAAGCACCGTCAGTCTGTCAGAATGGTAGTCCAGGTCGCTGAGTAACGCGTCCAGTGACAAACGTAATGGCTTTGGCAGCCGCAAGGCTCGGAGGGCGTCGATGCTTTTACCAGACCAATATTTGAGCCCTTCCGGTTCCGTCAGCCCGTGTTGTAATAAAAATGACTTGATTTGAGTTTTGACACAGGCTCCGTTTTTTCGTTGACGATGCCGCATCCGGCACAACTGTCGGTCCCCCTCCTGCTGGACCGAAGGAATGGTCACCGGTTTGAGGAGCCCCTTGGCCAGATAACACGCCAGTTTTTTACTGTCCAGGCGATCTGTCTTGTCCTCTTTGGCGGCCGGCCGGGGCGTTTTAGAGGTGGCCGCAATAGTCACGGGCAGATGGTGTTTTTGTAAGGTGCGAGCCAATGAATAGCCCGTGGGCCCGGCTTCGTAAACAATCTCTTTGATGGCGTGCTGGACCGGTTTGAGCTGTTCAATAAGTTGATTGGGATTCGACGGCATGACAAAATCAAGAGCGGGGGTGTCGTTTAAGTGCAGCGCGACATGATACGTTTCCTTATGGGTGTCAATACCAATAAACAATGCATCGTTACGGGTTAAACGGATAGTGTTGAAAAATGTCTGTACCTTTGATAGACTACGCATGGGCCATCCTTTCGATAATGGTTCCGGTTTAGGGTTCAAAAACCATTATAAGAACTTTTGGATGGCCTACATATTATCTACAACATTTCGCCTCTTGCAGAGGCTCAAGAGAAATTTGGTGGGCATGACACGCCCTACGTTTATTTATTGAGCAGCTTCAGGGTTTGCTGAAGTATGGTTTCGAGGGTGTCGGAATCGGTGATGTCGAGCCAGTTGACGTTGCGGAAGGTTTTGAACCAGGTTCTTTGGCTTTTGGCGAAGCGGCGGGTGTTTATTTTTATTTTTTCGATGGTTTCGTCCAATTCCATTTCGCCGTTTAAGTGGGCGATCATTTCGGCGTAGCCGATGGCGGCGGCGGCCTGTTTGCTGAGGGGTTTTTCTTCGGCCAGCAGTGCGGCGACTTCATCGCGCAGGCCGTCATCCATCATGCGTTTGACGCGGGCGTTCATGCGGGTGTTCTCAATCTCCTTTTCCCTTCGCAGGCCGATGACGAACCAATCGGAGGCGGGCGCGTCGTCCCACTGGGTTTGAAACGTGCTGATGGGCTTTGCCGGTCAGCTCGAAAACCTCCAATGCGCGGATGATGCGTTTTTCATCGTTGGGATGGATGCGCTCTCCGGCCTCGGGGTCAATCGCAACAAGCCGTTTGTGCAGCTCGGCGAACCCTTCGGTGTCGCCGCGGGCTTTAAGGCGGGTACGAATCGTCTCATCCGAACCCGGCCCCTCAAACAAACCGTGCAGCAGCGCCTTGATATACATCGCGGTTCCGCCAACGGCGACAACCGGCTTGTTTCGACTTTGGATATCCGCAACCGCCCTCTCGGTCAAATCCAGAAACTGGTCGACACTGAAAGCTTCGCTTGGCTCGACGACGTCAATCATGTGATATTTCATAACCTGCCGCTTTTGGCGCGGCGGCTTGGCAGTTCCGACATCCATTCGGCGATAAACCTTCATGGAATCGACACTTATGATCTCAGCATCAAGGGTTTTTGCCAATTCAAAGGCGAGGGAACTTTTGCCGGAGGCGGTGACGCCGAGAATCAGGATTTTTGGCTTTTTTAAGGTCATTTTAATGTTTTTAGTTATTTTTAAGGCTTTTTATCGGTCAGAACAAAGTTTTTACTCCGCCAAATACTGATGTCTCAGCCTTCACAACAAATGATGCGCCACTGCCACGGAAAAATTGTTTTTTTCTGTAATATCCTAACAAAAGAGGTATAATATCAGGGCTTTCTCAAAAAATCCAGAGGCGGTTTATGACAATGGAAACAGACGCCATAAAAAATGACAAACAACAGGACGGCTTGAAGTCGGCTTTGGCAGTCAAAGCGGCGATAACGGGTCAGGTTCTCGAAGAACTGCTCGACGACCAAACGGAAATTCCACAGCAGCTTAAAGCGGCGATGAGCTATATGCTGCAAAGCGGCGGCAAGCGCATCCGTTCGGCGATGGTGTTGTGGTGCTGCGAACTGATCGGCGGCAGCGTAAACCGCGCGGCCAAGATCGCTGCGGCCGCGGTAGAGATGGTGCACACGTACTCGCTGATCCATGATGACCTGCCCGCAATGGATAACGACGATATGCGGCGCGGTAAGCCCAGTTGTCATAAGCAGTTTGACGAAGCAACGGCGATCTTAGCCGGCGATGCCCTGCTGACGCTGGCGTTTGAGATATTGACAACCGAGATTGACGATCCGGCTGTTGCGGTACGCATGGTTCGCACCTTGTCGGAAGCGGCCGGCCCGTCGGGGATGATCGCCGGACAGGTGGCAGACATGAACAGTCCGCACGCCAACGGATCACTGGAACGGCTTCAGTATATTCACATGAACAAAACCGCCGAAATGTTCGCAGCATCAACCGCAATGGGGGCTATCGCGGGCGGTGCTACCGATAAACAACTGCAATCACTTTTGGAATACGGCATGAAGATCGGGCTGGGTTTCCAGATCGCCGATGATCTGCTGGACATTACAGCCAGTACGGAACAGCTCGGCAAAACCCCCGGCAAAGACATCGAACAAGGAAAACTGACCTATCCGGCCCTCATCGGTGAAGAAAAATCCCGACACATCCTTGAGCAGGTCACTTGCGAGGCGGTTGCCGCGTTGGGACATTTCGGGAAAATGGCTGACATTCTTCGTCAATTGGCGATGGAACTGCTGAATCGCACAAAATAACCCCTTCTATATAGAGATCATTCCGGAGGTTCTTAGTATATAGATTCCCGCCTTAGCAAAAATGACAACCTTATTTATCACAGGGTGCTTTTTATTTGAACGGATGTTTGAAAACACTTCTCAAACCGGTTAAAATAGTATGTTTGAGTATAATATGAACTGAGTCTTGATTTTGAGGTGTCATGGGCAAACTACTTGACAACATTAATAACCCAAAAGACTTACAGGATTTTTCTGTAGAGCAACTCAATCAGCTTGCCGATGAAATGCGCGAGTTTATTACACATTCGGTCAGTCAGACCGGCGGGCATCTGGCCAGTAACCTCGGCGTTGTTGATCTAACCCTGGCAATGCATCGCGCGTTTGATTTCAGCAAGGACCGGCTGTTGTGGGATGTGGGGCATCAGTGCTATGCGCATAAAATCCTGACCGGCCGTAAAGCGATGTTTGACGGTCTTCGACAGGAAGACGGACTGAGCGGATTTCCAAACCCGGCCGAAAACGAGTGCGATGTCTTCAGCGTCGGCCATGCGGGCACGTCGATCTCGACGGCACTGGGCATGGCACTGGGTGCGCAGCATCGCGGCAGTGACGAGAAGATCGTCGCGCTGGTCGGCGATGCGAGCATTGTCAACGGCCTGTCGTTTGAGGCATTGAATAATCTGGGGCTGGTCAAGCGTCAACTGCTGATCGTACTGAATGACAATTCGATGGCGATCGATGTCACCCAGGGGGCGATGGCGAAATATCTCTCGAAAGTACGACTCAGTCATACCTACGAAGATATTCGACTGACGACGAACCGTATTTTGGAACACCTGCCGCTGATCGGCAAACGGATGGAAGAAGCCGTCGAAAATTTCAAACGAACCCTGCGTATGGCGATCACGCCCAGCCGGCTGTTTGAAAGTCTGAATATCCCCTACTTTGGGCCGGTTGACGGTCACGATATTAAATCGCTGATCGATCTGTTTGAGGCGATCAGCCATTTGCATACCCCGGCTATCCTGCATGTTTACACCAAAAAGGGGAAAGGGTACGATCCGGCCGATGACAATCCGCGAAAGTATCACAGCACCGGCCCGTTCGAGATCAACGGCAGCAATGATCCCAAGAAAAAGGGGCGCAGTTTTACCCAGGTCTTTGGTGATGCGATCGTGAAGATCGGCGAGAGAAATGATAATGTCGTAGCCATCACGGCGGCGATGTCGGACGGCACGGGGCTGGTTCAGTTTCGTGAAAAATTCAAATCCCGCTTTTACGACGTCGGTATCGCCGAAAGCGTCGCGGTGGATATCGCCGCCGGGATGGCCAAGCAGGGACTTCGGCCGGTTGTTTGCATTTATTCCACGTTTTTGCAGCGGAGTTTCGATCAGATCTTCCAGGAAGTATCGCAGCAAAACCTCCCCGTTACCTTCTGCATAGACCGTGCGGGCGTTGTGGGGGATGACGGCCCGACACATCATGGTCTGATGGATATCGGAACCCTGCGGATGCTGCCGAACTTTGCGATTGCCGCGCCGGCGGACGAATATGAAATGAACCAGGCACTGAGCCTTGCGGTTAACGGCAATCAACCCTTTGCGATCCGCTACCCGCGTGATACGGTCCCGCTGATCGAGGACAATACAACACCGTATGCATTGGGTAGATCGGCGGTCATCCGTAAAGGCGATTCGGAATTTGTCATTGTAACGATCGGTCCGATTCTCAGCGAAGCAATTGAGGCGGCCAAAATGCTGGATCAAGAAGGTATTTCGGTTACCGTGGTCAATGCGCGATTCGCAAAACCGATTGACCCGGCAATCATTGATTACTTTAAAAATGGAAAAACGCTCATACTCGCAGAAGATGCCAGTGTGACGGGCGGGTTCGGTTCGGCGGTCATTGAAAAAGCTCTTGAAACAGCCCGAGCCCAAGACGCCCCGATGATGCATGACAGTCTCGGCAAAACCGTTTTGCTGGGCGGGCCGGACTCCTTTATCCGGCCGGCCAAACGCAGCCGGCAGCTGGAATGGATGGGCATTGGTGCGGCTCAAATCGCCGAAACCATTAAAAACATAAATTTCCAGCCCGAAAGTGCCGATATTCAGGGAAAGCGATCGGGTACTCTCTAAGCGAGGAATCGATGTCGAAACCTAAAGTTATTCTTTTTTGCAACCCGAACCGGCCAAATGCTTCCGAGGCGGTTGATCAATTTCTCGATTTCGCGGGAAATAAGGTGGACATTCTGGCCAACTGCATTGAAACCGGGTGCGACCTGAATGATCTGCGTCAGGCGGATTATGCCGTGGTCTTCGGCGGTGACGGAACCATTCTGGGGGCCGCCCGTCAGCTTTGCCAGTCCAAAGTCCCGGTGATCGGGGTCAATGTCGGCAAACTCGGCTACCTGGCGGAATTCAGTATTCAAGAACTCCAACAGCAGTTTGAACGTATATTTTCAGGCGATGTATTCATTGAAAAAAGAATGATCATGGATTGTGCGGTCCGCCGCGGCGAAGAGGTCGTGTTTCGTTCTACCGCCGTCAACGATGCGGTAATTACCGCCGGCACTCCGTTTAACATGATCGAAATGAAGCTGGCGGTCCAGAAACAAAAACTGGCGGTTTGCATCGGTGACGGGATTATTATTTCGACACCGACCGGCTCAACTGCTTACAATTTGTCTGCCGGGGGGCCGATTGTATCGGCGAATTTGTCGGCGATGGTGATTACGCCCATCTGCCCGCATTCGCTCAGCTTTCGCCCGATCGTGATTAACGCCGACAGTAAGTTGACCATTGAGATGATTCGAATGAATGAACAGACAACCCTCTTGCTGGATGGACAGGTGCAAGCTGAGCTTCACTGCGACGATATCATTGAAATACAAAAACATGACGGGCAGTTTCGGGTGGTTAATAATCCCATGCGGACACAATGGGAAACATTAGCCGGTAAGCTGAACTGGGCCGGAAAACCTCGTTACGGTAAGAAATAATAAAAATTAACCTCAAACCGGTTTTGGCCGGTTTGACTTTCTTGAAGACAAGGAATCATGCAACTTAACAAGAAAATCCTGATCGTGCTTCTTACACTCGTGTCGGCCACTGCCGTTTATGGTGCACCTGAGAACCCCAACGTCAACAGTTCATTCAAGTCGAATACGACCGTTCCGAGCGAAGGGCAGCGGCAGCGGCTTTTAACTTCGTCCGGTCAATCTATAGCCACCGGCAATGATGTCGTCACCGGCAACGTCGGGGGACTGGGGTATTTTCACGGCGTTGTTCCCTACGGTTCGAGTTATTACTCGGCCGCCAATTTAAGTGATTCCGGCAGCCGCAATGTTACCTCTTTCCTGCGGCGGTCAACCAACCCGATCATCTCCGACCGTAACCCGAGTCAACGTCAATCATTTTTTCAGCCGCAGCAAACCGTTTCTTCTTACGGCCGGACCAGCCAGCCGCCGGCCAGTTCATCCCTGTCGTCAATGACTGGACAGACAGCCTCCCGTTCGTCCGCCCTAACTAATTTGCCCTACATATCCATAGCGGACCAACAGCATCGCCCCTTATCAAGCAACAGTCAGGAACTGGAACAGATTATATCCCGGCAGCTTCTATTGAAACAGGCCGCAGAGGACAGTGCCGGCAAGGAACTGCTGAAGGAAAAAAGTGTATTTAAAAACTTTTTTGAAACCGTTTTAGAACCCCAGAGACCCGAGGCAGACAAGGAAAAGGAAGCGACATACCCAGAGCAAGAACCGCTAAATCAGGAAAAGCAGTCATTGAAAAATCTCCAACAAGGGCTTGAGCAGGCTATCCTTGATAACGATCCCCTCAACGCCCCCGATCAATCCGAAAAACCGGACAATACGCAATCGGAAAATGATTCACAGCCATTGGATCAGACGCCGCCGGACAGCTTGGATATGGCGGCAAAGATCGCACTCCATGATGAAGCAGAATATATCCGCGGAGAGCACAAGACATACAAAAGCCTGGCGGACGAAAAATTTTCCGATTTCATGAAAGCTGCCGAAGAATTTGTTCGAGAAGGCAAGTTTTATAAAGCCGCCGATACCTATTCGCTGGCTGTACTCTGGAAACCGGAAGATGCCAGAGCTTATGCGGGACAATCCTTTGCTCTGTTCGCAGCGGGCGAATATATGAGCAGTGCTTACTATCTGAGCCGGGCGACTGAGATCGATCCGACACTGGTCGCCAAAAAATATGATCTGGCGGCGCTGATCGGAAACCGTGACGTTTTTGAAAACCGTATGATCGAGATAACCACGTGGCAGCAGCGCAGCGATTCAGGCGAACTGGCTTTCCTGATGGCTTATGTTTTTTACCACGAAGGGAAAATTCAACAAGCCTCAGCGGCAATCAGGAAAGCGGAAGAAAAAATGCCGAATAGCAAAGCAACATTAATTCTGAAGCGCGTTATCATCCCGGAAACCAATACACAACCATAAGGAGCATGGGGTGATCGCATTTACGGGGCAGGAAGGACTGGATGCCGATAAACTGCTGGGGCCGGAGGGACTCATCGCGGCTGAATGGCCTGATTTTGAATCCCGCCCGGAACAGCTTGAGATGGCCCGTTCGGTACAACAGGCTATGCACAACGGCTGCCATCTGGCGGTGGAAGCAGGCACGGGCATCGGTAAAAGTTTTGCCTATCTGGCAGGCGCCATTGACCAGGCATTACAGTGTCACGGTAAAGTCTTGATCAGCACCTATACGATCAATCTGCAGGAACAGCTCATTCAGAAAGACATCCCTTTTCTCCAGCAGATTCTTCCGGCAGGCTTTACGGCCCGGCTGGCCAAAGGACGCAACCATTATTTATGCAAACGCCGCCTGGAGTATGCCCTGAAACGCCAGGGGAACCTGTTTGAGGATGACGGTTCGGCACTGGTCGTCATTGCCGACTGGGCAAAAACGACCACCGATGGGTCAACGGGTGATCTTCCCATCAGTCCCCCGGCCGAAGTCTGGCAGGCGGTTCAAAGCGAACACGGTAACTGCAAAGGGCGTAAATGTCCCTATTTCTCACACTGTTTTTACTGGCGGGCACGACGGAAACTGGAAAGCGCTGATATCATCGTCGCCAATCACGCCCTGTTTTTCAGCGATCTGGAACTCAAAGCAGGTGGTGCAGGCGTTCTGCCAGACTATCGGTTTGTGATTATCGACGAAGCACACAATATCGAACATGTCGCCGAAGATCATTTCGGCATCCGTGTCAGCCAATCCAGAATGATCTACCTGCTGAACCGGTTGTACCACCCCAAAAAACGCAAGGGTCTGCTGGCTTTCCTGAAAAACGCCGGCGACGCCCAGCAGCTTGTCAAAAAAAGCCATCAGGCCGTACAGCTCTTTTTCGCGCAGGTACAGGCCTGGTATGCACATGCCGGCCAAGAACATAACGGACGCTGTGATGTGGAATTTGTTGAAGACAATGTCACCTCTATTCTCAAAAATCTTCGCTCCTGTCTGTCAAAAATGGCCAAAGAGGTTATGGATGAGGATGAACAGTTTGAACTGCTTCAATATACCGACCAGCTTGAAGGGTTGGAGTCGGATATTCGAGACTTTTTGTTTCAGCGTAAAGAAGGTTGTGTGTACTGGGTTGAAATCGAACGCAATCGGCACAAAAAAATTCTGCTTCGATGCGCTCCGCTGGATGTGGGTCCATATTTGAAAGAGCGTTTGTTTGATGCATATCCATCTGTCGTGCTGACCAGCGCGACCCTGAGTTGCGGCGGTAAACAAGAAGAAGGGTTTTCATTCTTTGCCGGACGAGTCGGACTGGAACAGTTCCAGGCTCTTCAACTGGGGTCACCTTTTAACTATGAACAGCAGGTCAAGATGTACATCGAAGCGGACTTGCCGGAGCCGAACTCACGGGACTTTGCGGAAGCCGCTTGTCAAGCGATCAAAAAATACCTTCTCAAAAGCCGCGGCCGAGCATTTGTCCTGTTTACCAGTTATGCCATGCTTAAAGAAACCGCCAAACGACTGGAAGAGTGGTTGGGCGAGCAGGAGATGGAATTGCTGGTACAGGGAGGCGAACTGGACCGTTCGAAAATGTTAGCTTATTTTAAGCAGGATCATCGCAGTGTCCTGTTCGGAACCGATAGCTTCTGGCAAGGCGTGGATGTGCCGGGTGAAAGCCTGTCCAATGTCATCATTGTCAAACTGCCGTTTGCGGTACCGAACCATCCGCTGGTTCAGGGACGCATCGAATTACTGAAGGAACGGGGGGAAAATCCGTTTTTCAGTTATCAACTGCCGATGGCGATTATCAAGTTCAAACAGGGCTTTGGCCGGCTCATTCGCACCAAGAGCGACTCGGGCATGGTGGTGGTTCTCGACAGCCGGATCGTGCGAAAGATGTACGGACGGAAATTCATCGAAGCAATCCCTAAGTGTCATATTGAAATCAGAACTGACACTGATTGCTGAAATATACCTAGGTAAATTTCCGGAGCCGTTATTAGATTTTTAATGCAAAATCAAGCCGCAGTGCTCTTTTTTTAGCCCGATAAAAAAGCTGACAATTGCAAGCTCACTCTTTCGCCTGGAAATTTAGACCAATTACCTCAATTAAACACACAATTATCACGACTATGAAAAAAGCCGAATATTTGGCATAACTGCCATTAAGTTGTGGAAAAATCGTGACGAAAATACTGCAAAGACACCTGATATTCCAGTTGTTGTCTAATAAAAGTAAGACAGAAGACCGGATTTTATGCTCTTATGATGAACTTTAACGCAAGAAAAATTGCCGCCAAGACTTTCCGGCAGTCAGGTTCTAATTAATATAGGGATTTTAATTTTTACAGAACGCATGAAGCTGAAAATGAATAACACAATATTGAGTTTGTGGATGCGTCGAACAGAGACGGCCATCATGGTATGGCTGTTTATTCTGTGTTTGCTAATAGCCCCGCTAAAACCAATCGCCATGTCTAAGGAAATTCCCCTTGCGTCGGCAAATTCACAAACCACACCCAAAACCGATAAAGAAATAGAGTATGACGTCAAAGCCGCATTCATATATAATTTCATGAAATTCGTCGAATGGCCGGAAAAAGACCAAACCGAAGAAAGCCAGCAGTCGGATCAATTGCCGCCGATGATCATCGGTGTTCTGGGGAACAACCCCTTTGGGAACGCGTTTCTCCCTATCATTGGAAAAGATATTCAAGGCCGAAAAATCTATTTTGTGGAGATTGACAGCTACAGTGCATTTTATGAATACTCGAGGAATCAAGCCAATGCTTGGAATGAATATCGGGAACAATATCAGGAAATCATCCGGAAATGTGATGTGCTTTTCATCTGCGATTCCGAGAAAAAATATACCGCCAATCTACTTTCCCTGACAAGCGGAAATACGATATTAACCATCAGTGATATTCCGCAATTCGCAGAGAACAAGGGCATGGTCGGCTTTGTCAAAGATAATAACAAGATACGTTTTGATGTCAATTTCAATAATGCAAACAAAGAGAATATTAAAATCCGAGCTCAGCTTTTAAAGCTGGCTAGAACCGTCTATCGAAAATAAAAGTGACCGATGGTGTCTATTGCTAAAATACGGGAGCAAGATCATGAAACTATTTGCGGTTAATACGATACGTAAAAAACTTATCCTTGTGATCATGAGCATTTGCCTGGCGGCTTTGGTCGTTTCAGGGATCGCCTTCAGTCTCTGGAGCCACTTTTCTTTTCGGGAGAACATGATACGGGATCTTCAGGTACAGGCCGAGATGACCGCAAAAAACTGCTCCGCATCCCTGCTTTTCGATGACCCTAAAAGTGCCGAAGAAACCCTCAAGTCCTATGTTGCCGAACCGTCCATCCTCAACTGCTGTATTTATAACGCCGAGAAGCAGCATTTTGCGAGCTATTTTCGCGATGGTTACTCGAAACATCTTGACACTAAACCGCAATCTTCCGGCCATGTGTTTAATGGAAACCGTTTGATCATCTTTGCTCCGATCGTGCTGGAGGAAGAACAAGTTGGAACAGTTGCTCTGGTATCTGATCTGGAACCATTGAGAACGAATTTCAGAAGCAACAGCCTGATCGTTCTGGCGATTATGGTCATGGCCTCTTTGGCCGGGTATTTGCTGGCTGCCCGCCTACAGCAGATCATTTCCAAACCGATTCTTTCACTGGCTGGTCTTTCGACTCATGTCTATCAGAAACGGGACTATTCACAGCGGGCCGAGAAAATGTCGAATGATGAAATCGGCACCTTAATCGACGCCTTCAATCTGATGCTCGATGAAATCCAGCAGGAAATGGAAGAACGTGTCAAGGCGCAAATGGAACTCATGAAGCATCGTGACCACCTCGAAGAAACCGTGAATGAACGAACCTCCGAATTAAAATCGACCAACCGGCAGTTAGAGTTGACTGTTGAAAGAGCAAATCTCATGGCCAAACAGGCCAATGAAGCCAACAAGGCCAAGAGTGAGTTTCTTGCGAATATGAGTCATGAAATACGAACGCCGATGAATGCCATCATCGGATTCAGCGAATTGCTGGGCGAAGAAGACCTGACCCAACAACAGCGAACCTTCCTGAATACTGTTCTTGCCAGCGGTAAAAGTCTGCTCCAACTCATTAACGATATTCTTGACTTCTCCAAAATCGAGGCCGGCCGGCTTCAGACTGAAGTCATCGAATGCAATACCCAGCAATTCCTTGGGGACGTCAATTCTTTTCTGCGTCCTCTGGCTCTGGAAAAAAGTTTAAAATTCGATATTTTACAATGCGGTGAACTGCCGTCGATCTTTTACACCGACCCGGTTCGCGTCCGGCAGTGCCTTGTTAATCTTGTTGGCAATGCCATTAAGTTTACCAAGAAAGGTCATGTATATATCAATGTTTCAACGGAACAGCATCACGGCAAGGATTATATGCGTTTTGATATTGAAGATACGGGCATCGGGATTCCCGAAGAAAAACAGCGAACGATCTTCGAGGCCTTTACTCAGGCCGATGGCAGCACAACACGAAAATTTGGCGGTACTGGTTTAGGACTTACCATTACCAAGCAGTTAACCGAACTGCTGGGCGGAACGATTTCGGTCAAGAGCAATATGGGCAAAGGATCTGTCTTTACAATCCTGCTGCCGGCCGGCGTTAAGCTGGATGAAACCGACTCGATCAATGCCTACAATATCATGAATGATTTGATGACGGAACCGGAAAACACCAAAGCATTCATTAAAGGCCGTACCGGGAAGATTCTGGTCGCCGAGGACGCCGAAGCCAATCAGGCCCTGATCCGCGTCCTTCTGGAACGTCTCGGGCATGAAGTCGTCATCGCCGAAAACGGCAAAGACGCCGTTCAGGCCCTTGAAAATGACGAAAGCTTTGAACTGGTCTTCATGGATATGATGATGCCGGTGATGAGCGGATACGACGCAACCAAAAAACTGCGAGCCAGAGGGTGTGATCTGCCGATCATCGCCCTGACGGCAAACGCCATGAAAGGCGATGACCAGAAATGTTATGAAGCCGGGTGTAATGAATATATCACCAAACCGATCGATCGGGATCGGCTTCAAGAGCTTCTGGATAAATATCTACAAGTACAGATAACATCCGCAAAGTCATAAAAAAACGTTCCTCGAATCATAAAAAGAGGATTTTCGATAGAAACGCCTCTTTTTTGCCTCTTAAAGTCTCGTTTCTTGATTTTTATAAAATTTTTTAAGTTTTAGATTGACTATACATAGTATGCATTACATAATATGTATAGTAATTTATAAATGTTCAGTATTCTACAGGAGAACGGACCATGAAATTCGAACGGGAACTGTTAAAAGGTGTGGCACCGGTCGTGGTGCTGGAAATTCTCAGCCGGGGTAAAATGTACGGCTACGAACTGTCCGAGACCCTTGAACAGCGAAGCAAAGGCATCTTAAGCCTTGGCCGGGGAACACTTTATCCCCTGCTGTACAACCTGGAGGCCAAGGGGCTAATCACAGCCGAATGGGAACAAAGCGAGAGTAAACGCAAACGCCGGTACTACTCCATCACCGACGACGGCAAAGACCAACTCGCCAAGCAAAAAGAACAATGGACCGCCCTCCAACAAGGCGTCAACCTCGTCTTCGGCATGGGCGGCCTGACACCAGCATAAAAACCGGGTGGCACGGTCAAACTGTGTTTGGGCGTGGGTTTAACGTATAGATCGTTGTTGACAGGAGCGAGATTATGCAGATATTCATAAAAGTATTGAAGATCATTGAGGGGATTGTACTTGGGTTGATATTTAGTTTTCTAACCGTTGTATGCTTAGATGCACTTCTGCCCAGTCGGAATCCTTTCGACAAAAACACGCTCAATCTTTGGTTTATTGGTCCGATTGTCGCTGGGTGGTTGTTTTTTATGTTGTGGTTGTTTTTGAGAGGGC
Source organism: Anaerohalosphaeraceae bacterium (assembly GCA_963675525.2). Lineage (GTDB taxonomy): Bacteria > Planctomycetota > Phycisphaerae > Sedimentisphaerales > Anaerohalosphaeraceae > 4572-13. The sequence goes on from CAXXSL010000013.1 coordinate 279,809, forward strand.
CGTCAAAAAGGAACATCAAAACCAACAGCACTGAATCTTTGCCGGATTCTGCCTCTGAGCTTATTAACGCAATCATTGAATCCATGCGATTTCGCAGAAGCGACCGTGCCGAAGTCCGTCAGGAACTAACCGACCATTTCATCGATGCACTCTCACATTGTCGAGATGAACAGGAAAGAAAAAACAAAATCGCTGAACTGGTTGCCGAATTTGGGGATGTCAAACTGCTGGGCACCTTAATACGCCGGGGTAAAAAACGATGCCAGCCGTTGTGGCGAAAAGTGCTGACACACACCCCCCATGCAATCGGCATCTCAATCCTGCTGCTGATCGTTTACATCGGCTGGTTCTTCACCGGCAAGCCCAAACCCAGCATCGATTACCTGGCAATCTGGAACGAGCAAATCCGCCCCACCGTAGCGGAAAGCGACAACGCCGAAACCTTCTATACAAAGGCATCCGAAATCTATGACGCCAACACGTTAATCGCCTGGCGGGATAAATACGAGAAACATTTTGACGATTCTCCAAGATCTTTATCTAAGCTTTCGGCCAAAGAAAAAGAAACCCTGAATAAGTGGCTCGATTCCAATACCGAATCACTCGATCTGATCAGACAGGGAACACAAAAGCCTTATTACTGGCAATCTTATGCGACAGACCAAGAAGGTTCCACTGAACTGATAGCTATCCTCTTGCCTCACCTCTCAGATTTCAAAAACATTTCGGAACTACTCTGTTGGCAAGCTCTGGTCGATGCCGAACACGGCAACTTCCAACAGGCCTTCGATTCATGCATTACAACATACACATTCGGCACCCATATTCGAGGCCAACACAAAACACTCATCGAACAACTGGTCAGCATGGCGATCCAACGGATAACAAACGACACCATTCGAATCATTCTGGATGAACACTTTGACAAAATGGATACTGCATTGCTTAACAATACAAAACTGCGCTTTGCACAACTCGTCGAAAAACAAAATTTCACAATTGATTACTCAGGCGAAAGACTCTTTATGTACGATGAAGCCCAGCGTAGTTTCACACAATCCCGCTTTGGCAAAAGCCATCTATACCTTCCCAGGTTGTCAGAACTGGGAGGAGATCAGGATATTTATGAACAGGACGATATCATAAAAAACACTTTTTTCATTTTATTCACACATCCCGACAAGGAAGAAACACTGCAAACCATTGATAGATTTTGTAACACGATGGAAACCTTTGTGCATCAAACACCTGCAACCCGTCAGACAAACGAAAAAACGATTAATCAGATTATCGAAGAAATGATAGAGGAGAATGTCCTGCTGAATATTATGTTGCCTGCCTTGGGCAGGTGCATCGAATTATCCTTTAGAAATCACATTAATTCCCAATCAACCATCGTCATTCTCTCGGCGTTACAGTATCACAAAACACATAACGAATACCCCGAATCTCTGCAAACACTCGTCGAATCAGGACACCTCAAAACAATCCCCATCGACCCGTTCAGCGATAAACCGCTTGTTTATCGAAAAACAGAGGACAGCTTTGTACTTTACTCCGTGGGAAGTAATTTCACCGATGATGGCGGCGCCTCGGGAACAGATGATAAGGGGAAACCTCGTCGATGGGGCAACCACGGCGACTGGATATTCTGGCCGGTCACTGATGACTGATAACCGGCAACTGTTACGGGTGGTCAAAGACTAATTTTTTCGATTCGACGCCCTCAATGGCATTCAGCTTACCCATCAACTCAGCGGCATTGGCATCGTCATCGGTCATTTCCAGCACAAGCAGCCCGTTGGGTGAGCAAAATCCTTTATCGGCTTCGTGCAGTCCAAGGCGGGTACGGATGCTGCAGCCGTATTCAGTCAGCAGATGCTGAACGGAATCGACATGCTGGATGCGATCGGTAATGTGAACGCCCAGAATAATGTGTTTTGACAGCGGCATAAAAACCTCCGTGAATAATATAAAGTTAGCATATCAAGATTCTTAAATCTGCCCGCTACGGGCATTTTTACTTACGCAGCATCTCTTCGAGAATTTCGGCGGCGATACGGACAAATTCCGGGCAATCGTGAAACGCATCCGGCTGTTTGGACGCCAACTGCCCTTCTTCGGTTCTCATGTCGAAGCCCAGCAGTTCCCGACAAATAACCGAGCCGGTTTGAAGCCTGAACTCTTCGGCCAGTTCTCTGACTTTTCGATAATTCTGCATTTTGGCCGTTTTGTCAGAAGGATCCGCCGAGCCGTACTTTAAACCAAGCACCATAATGGCTCCCGTCAGGGACCCGCACACCTCGCCGGTGCAGCCCAAACCCCCGCCAAAGCCGGAGGCAATGGTAAAGGCTGTTTTTTCATCCAGCCCGAATGATTCACAAAATGCTCCCAGAACAGCCTGTGAGCAGTTATACCCTTCACTAAACAATTTTACTGCCTTTTGGGCTTCATTCATCATATTTCCCTTTACGTCAATCCTGAAGTTGTTTTTGCCATTCGCTTAGTAGTATACGCGACAACGGTCGAATTGTTTTTTCCGAAAAATCAAATTCCAGCCCTGCCGCAGAAAACAGCTCCGGCAACGGCCGGCTGCCGCCCAGCGAGAGTGCTTTCTTATAGTTCTCAACCGCTTTAGCGGTATCCTGTTTGGCCTGCATCCAGACACCCAGTGCACCAAGCTGCGCAATACCGTATTCAATAAAATAAAACGGAAACTGGAAAAAGTGAAGAACACGATGCCACTGAGACGCCCGATATTCCTCAAGACCGCTCCAGTCTTCGATGCCGGTTCCATACCGCCTGTTCAGTTCAATCCACTGCTGCTGTCTTTGCTCAACGGTGTGCGATGGATTTTCATAAATCCAATGCTGAAACGCATCAAAAATCGCAACCACAATCAAAGCTCGTACGCAATCTTCAAACTTATCCCGCCACCACCGCTTTCGCTCATCGGGACGATAAAAGACGTCCAAATGTGCCGCCGAAAGAAACTCCATCGACATGGAAGCAACTTCACAAAATTCGATTGGCGCATGGAGATAGGCCGTAAGTTTTTCATGCGTACAAGCCAGCAGATGAAAGGCATGGCCGCCTTCGTGAGTCAATAGGTTCAGATCATCATCCGTCCCATTGGTGTTGCCAAAAATGAACGGCTTTCGGGCCTCATGCAGTGTTTCCTGATAACCGCCGGGTGCTTTTCCCTTCCGGCTTTCCAGATCAAGAAGTCCTTCATCCAGCATCATTTGGAACTGACTGCCGAATGCGGCATCAACCCGCCCGAACATGGTGCAAAGCCCCTCGGTAAGCTGGTTGAGGTTGTCAGCCGGTTTCAGCGGCCCCCTGCCGAGCGGGTCGCACTGCAAATCCCAAGGCCGCAATAGTAGATTCATTTGCTCGGCTCGCAACTGATATATTTGACGCTGAAGCGGCACGATGTATTTTTCAACCGCATCATGGTACTGTCTGCAATGCTGCGGCGTATAATCAAAGCGATGATATTCCCTGAACTTATAATCTCTGTAGTTTTCAAAACCCGCATGTTCCGCTATTTTTTGACGAACTGAAATCATTTTATCGAAAATGTTGTCCAGCGGTTCTTTATCCTGTTGATACCGGTCAAGAAATGCTTTCCATGCCTGCTCGCGAGTGGAACGATCCGTTTCTAAAACGTATTTTCTCATTTGTGACAGTGGCAACTCCTGACCGCGAAACTGTACCGTCATCGCCCCGGTGATTTGCTGGTACTGCTGACTGAGCAATGAATCTTCGGTTTGCAAGGGAACGTTCTCGGCCCGAAACAACTCCATATCGGAACGGGTCCTGCGGAAATACATCGCATATCGCGAGGGATTAAAGGATAATGCATCAGCCGTATGGATCATTTTCCGGTCAAGCTCATCCGATAGACACTTGATAACCGGCTCGATCGTCTTGACAAAATCCGTGTAGGCCTGGGTCCGCTGCGGATCATCGGTCTGACAGGTCATCCGGATATAAAGGACCGACTGCTGCTGGGCAACTGCTGCCTCAAGTTCGGACCGGTCCAGCACCCATATCTCCAACTCATCCGACGATTGAATCGGCCGGTCCAGCAGTTGACGCCACAGCAATTCGACCTGCTCTCGGTTTGTTAAATCCACATCAGCCGGGACAAACCGCCTCGGCTGATAAGGAACCAATGACGAAAAATCCAATTGTATGTTTGCCTGTTTATCCATACTGTTAATCCTTCCGGGCTCCTAACGTATTTTCAAATCCGTATGGAGTGGTATTATAACAGACCGCCGAGCATGAAGAAACAGGCAAACACACAAAAAAAGAGAGCCTGCGGTTGGGCGACCACAGGCTCGTTCATCCCTTGTCAAAAGAGATAAGAGGTTATGAGATTGTCTTGGTTAGATAGCGAAAAAACGCCATTCCTGCCGTGCAGATAAAAAGGGTGCTCGGTTGCGGCAGCGCGACGGCCAACGGGGCCTGCTCCGCTTCAGCACCGGCATAAGCAACCCCTGCCGCAATAGCTGAGATCAGAATGACAAATGACGTTTTTTTCATAATTTCCCCCGGATTGAATTCGGATTGATGCCTCATCAACACCAACCCTATTTCGGCGGATTCTGTTCAAGTCGTTTACGCAAGTCCGTATTTTCACGGCGTGTCGCTTCCAGATCAAAGATCAAATACTTAACTCCCAGCCGTAAATAATCCAACGACTGCTGGAGATTATTCAGCTTTTGCTGAAGCTGTTCATGACCTTCGCGACTTTTTCGCGTAAGATTGACGATCTTTTCCTGTTCCGGTTTCGGAAAGGATTCGGTTTCTTTTAAAATATCGAACAGCTTTTGATTGAATTCCGATTCTTTCATGTGTCACCCCCAAAAAGTTCATTCTCCGAAGCCAGCAAAACATGCGTTAACACGGCTCTTGTTGCGGTTTACATCACTCTCAAGCCGGCATTTGCCGCCTTTCTATCATCAGCCCCAATATACTGTGTTGAGTTCCTCCAAAGCCAACAAACGTATTATAGCAAAACGCACCCTTAAATTCACAAAAATAGGGATTTGGGGGCTGATTTTGCACTAAAAAACAGGTTCAACATCATAAAAAAAGGTTTTATCGGCCGTTGTTTAAAAAATTTTCCGGTCAAATCTCATGGAATTCCGCGGGTAAATTAATGTTGAAAAAACAGGAAATTGTCCCTGTTTGCATCTTGGTATCTTACTTGAAGTTGGCTTAAAACGGACCACATTGATTGGTTGAAGGCCGTATTATGCTATGGCTCATCATGCCAGTCCCGGCCTTGGGATGTCAATCTTTACGGAACCACTGAAACTGCTCAGTTCCCCGGAAACAGGATTCATTTCCGGGGAACCGTACAAGGGGAGTGTTAATATTGATTACTGACCCGGATCCGGATTGGCCGCACTCCAGTTGTTCGGATCGTTGCCGTAAGCCGAATGAGTTATCCGCTGGAGGGAATCCCCATTACCATCGGGATCTGTTGGCCAGGGAAATGTGTCATCATACGTTACCTGATCGACACGAATCCATGAGCGGTCCTGGCCATATAATTGTTCGCCGGGCTTGCACAGACGTACTTTTTCACCGCCGTTACTGAGACTCGTGGTATTCGCAAACGGGCCGACGACCTGCGTTCCGGCCGGTAGCGAGGTATAGTAGCTATTAAATGCGGACGGGTCTCTGGCGACGATCAAATAATCCCCCGCATCAATGGATGTGCCTGCGTCGAAGCTGTAATCAATCCCATTGGTGAATGACCAGGAAACTGTTTCGTCCACAAAGGTGCCCGGCGATGTTTCTCTCCTGACCAGGTCTTCCAGATAGACGGTTTGGTCCGAGATATTATGCAGCTCGATATACTCGTCGCCATTGTTTCCGGGATCCGGATTGTATTGGATTTCCGATATAACGATCGGGCCGACCTGCGGACCCGCATTGGCCCAACCATCCGTGGGGAAACTCATGGCCACAAAATCCACATCGTTGGTACTGGTGACATAGCGGCCCAGGGACACATCCTGCTCGGAGGGATCGAAACCCTGTTCTGTCTGGTAGCCGGTGATCTGACCGCCTGCGCCGGAGGTCAGGTATAGTGTTTCACCGTTTTCACTCAACGCAAAGGCCGTTCCGAAATGCATGTCTTCGTAAAAGACCACATACCCGCCGGCAGGAATTTCAGGGGTATTGGTTGGGATCGTGTATTTCGTGTAATCTAAATCGTTGTCGCTGAGGAACCAGCCGCCGACAGAGACTGACTGACCCGTTGTATTGTGCAGCTCGATCCAGTCCGGATCGGTATCGTCCGAATGGGCCAATATTTCATTGACGACGACACTGTCAGGTGCCAGACCGACTTCATCTTCACCGGGAGAACCGCCGGAGACAGTACTGGCACGCCAGCCGGCCTTTTCATCCCACAGGAGCAGATCCCCAAGCGGGTCAATGATCGTTAACGAGAATCCATAGCCGTCGGTCAGCGGATACCAACCATCCTTATAACTGAACAACTGAATCGCTCTTCCGAGGGCGTCTTTGAATTTGACTTTATCGCCGTCGTTGTCAAGCGCTCCTTCGTCCCATTGAATGACTGGAACGGCGCCGGGCACATCGGTGTAATAAGCTTCAAACAGGGGTTTGTTTCGCACCAGCAGCAGATACTCGCCGGCACCAACCGTGATATCGCCGAATGTATGCACAATGCTTTTAGTGAACTGGACCAGATTCAGATTGACCCCCGAATCGCCGATGTTTTTTATTTCAATGAATTCATGGTTCGGATCGGCCGGGTGGTACATCAGTTCCGTGATACGAAGACTTTCAACGATCGGATCTGTATTGAAGACCGCTTCAGCCAAAGCGCTCCACTCACCGCCGCCGCTTCTGGAACGGGCTTTAACAAGTGTTGGTTTAGTCAGCGATATGCCGCCACTGTAAGTGACTGCCGATGCGGTATTGACCGCCCCGCCGGGCAATCGCGGATCGGTGCCGTCCAGTGTGTACCAGATCGTATCGCCGCTGTTGCTCATGGTCAGGCTGGACCCTGTCGCAATGTCGCCGCCGTACTGAGCCGCACTGTTAATATAAAACTCCGGCGCCGTCGTTGCCGGATACCATTTGGGATTCTTCGAAGTAAACTGAGCCAGCACGACATTGTGTCGAGTAGGGATAAACGAGGTTAATAAGCGATTGACTTCATCGATCCATTCTTCGTTGCGAGTATAGGGTGTACTGCGGCGGTTGTCGCCCCAGCGGGCCGATTCGCCGACAATCGCACGGTCGATCCAGTCGGTCAGGTGCGTGAAGACAGCCGCAAAGTTATTCGGTGTCAGTGCGCCATTATTGAAAAAATGTTTATGAACCTGATCGGCAAACGCCATACGGTACTCATCATTGCCGATCCATTTCCATTGCAGGCCGGTGGGTGCCATGGAGTTATTTTTCGTGGTGGCGTCCGTTGTCGGAAAGGAGCCATCGTCCATGATGTGTTCGGCGTCCCACATATGCCATCGCCAGCGTCCTTCGGGATCGAACCGGTTATGGGTAGCATACCAGTTCTTGTGGTCCCAGTCGCCGTTCCCCACATAATAGTTTGCAAGCAAATAGTCGATAAAGTCGGGTACATCGAGCTTTTGCTTGAGATTTTCGAAAGCAGTTACTTCGTCAGGGCTGCTTTGGGAAATATTGAACATAGCAACAAGGTCATCATAGCTTCCATCAATGGCATTGTTGTATACATGTTTAACAACATCATAATCCTCTTTGTCACCGCCCAAATAGGACGCTGCAAACGCTCCGTCCGGCCGTTCGTGCATCCAATACATGCCCCAATACAAACCGTTGACGTAAACATGTAACGGCCTTCCGTGACAGGCATAACTGCCCAATGCAAGTTGTGTATTGGAAGCAACCTGGTCGCGTACATACTCACCATGCTCGCGCTGGACTTCAGTGGGATGAAGCCAACTGTTCTGCGGGCGTGAGTCCAGGACGATGGTGTTGTATGTATCGGCGCCCTCTGAGCCGAACAGTGGATGCTCCAATTGACCGCCGAAGATACCGCGGAACATCAATCGGAAAGAGAGCTTATAACACTTCCATCGATCCAGAGTTGTACCTCCTGCCACCTCACTGGCACCTCCCTGCATTCGGATGCCGCAGTTGGTCTGGAATAGTTCCACGCCGTTGGGGTCGATCAGTTCAACCGAACCGGCGCGTTCTGTGCCGTCTTGGCCCTCATTGATATATATACCCTCCGAACCAAAGAGGCTATCAATAGGGGCAACAATCGAGATACTTGGGACAGCTTTTAAATCATCTTTAATGGTGGATGCATAAAGTGCACCGAACATGCCGGACGGATCGGTGATATCCCGATCCATTTGATAATCACCGGTTACAGCACCTGAATTGGTCCCGCCCGGCCAGGTGGTCGGATAGCCTGAGGGAATTATCTGTGCACCTGTTAATGGATTCGTGGCCTGTGTCAGGACATCATCGAGGAAGATATAGGTTTGGGTGTCGATATCTGAACCCAGATAGCCGGTCTTAAAAGCGGCGGCTCTCAGGCAGGTTGTCGTATTGATTGAAACAGGCCCTGTATAGACGCTGCCGGTTGTCGCGGTGGGGTCTGAGCCATCGGTCGTATAGCGGATGACCGCGTCGGGTGTATCGCAGGTGATGGTGACGGTGAACGGGCTTTCATAAAAGCCGCGATCCATGCTGAATTTTGTGTCGTCCACCAGGCCGTCATAGATGACGGAATTGGTACTGCCGCGTGTGGGGCTTATCAGATAGCCCACGGCGTCAGGATTGTCTGACGCAAAACCGTAGGAGACCAATCCCCGTTGTTTGGGATAGTCGTTGTATGCGTGTTCAACAGACTGTCCATCAGGACGGATCAGGGCCAGATATTCGCCGCCGATAGATAGATCGAAGGTTGTGTGCAGATTGCCATAGTCATCGACAAACGGATAGCCGTATTTCCCAACATCTTTATTAGAAGCATAGACAACAAAATGCCCCTGTGCAGGGATAGAATAACCCGCGGGGAACCGCCACTTGGTCAGAGTGTCCGGATCATCCGTTAGGTACCAGCCTTCGAGGCTGACAACCTCGTCGGTCATATTCTTCAGCTCGATCCAGTCATCATACGCAGGCTCTCCTTCTACCGAAGTATATAAATTTACCGTCGGCACAGGACGTAAATCGAGCACATTGGAATTGACGGCCATAAATTCGCCGATAGCCAGAGTTTGTGCCGTTTCAGAATAGGTTCCCAAAATCTGTATTGTTTGCTGACGTACGATTGTAACCGATCGTGTTCCGGGAGACGCCCAGCCGGCAACGACTGAAAATTCGACGTCATGCAAACCTTCCGTTAAATCCGTTACGATTGCACTGGACGATCTCCATACTCCGCCATCGACGCGCCACTGCGCACCGGCAGTAACCACTTCGGCCGGCAAAAGTAATACCCGCAGCGAACCGGTCCAATTGTCGAGCCAGCTTTGCGCCAGCAGGCCGAGATCCGGCATTTTAACCCATGTGTCGCCATCCAGGTCCGCGATACTCGTCCCTGTGTTGTCCAGCCAGTTCAGAGCCACCAATCCCAAATCGGATAATGTGACAATACAATCCCCATCCACATCGCCAACAGGACAGATCGCATCAGCGACTGTTATTATCACGGTATCCGGAGTTGCATTCAGTAAGCCGTCTGTGGCGTCAAGCTGTAATTCATATTCTCCGGCAGCCGGAAAACGCACGGTTATCTGGGGTTGATGAATATCCGTCATGAATTGCACAGTCCCCGGACCGGAAACCTGTGACCATGTACTCTCTAAAAATCCATTGGCATCACCCTGTCCATCGTCCGAAACAGAACCGGTCAATGTCAGGTATTCCTGGGGAAGATGAATCGTCTGGTCCTGACCGGCGTCAACAATTGGTTTATTATTACCGCTTATTTCTTCAAGCATAAAACCGCCGAATGGATAAGCGCGGTAATTGGAACCGGTTGCTTCGGCACGCACTATGAATGACCCGGTTCCGCCGCCGGCGTCTGCGACCCGAATATCATCCCAGCGAACGACATAACCGGTAGTATCTCTGTGGTTACCCCCGGCCATAAGAATTGAGTAGTCGCCGTTTTTCTCGTAAATTTCATCAGAACTGTTATTGACAGCGCTGAGATGATCTGAAATCGTAAAAAGTGTTAAACGGTCGGTATAATCATTCCCCCGAATCGCGGTTGTCACAAAGGTGTACTTATCTGATGGATTCAGACCCGTAAATTCGATCTCCACCCACCAGCCCGTGTTGCCGTAATAAATCAAATAATTCGAGAAATCTACGATACCGCCAAATATCTCATATGCCGGTGTTCCGGGACGAGGTTGGGCTTCGCCGTCTGCACTGCCGGAAGAGGTACTGTAAGCGGGTATGGCTGAAGCGTTCCAAGTAAATGTGGCTGTGACGTCAGTTGGCAGACCGGTTGAGTAATCAATCAGTGAGCCGGTCGTGTTGGACGTAAAGCCGTTATAAATCGTCCAATTCGTAACATTTCCGGCAGTTGTATCCCCACCACTTCGGATGCAATCGTTGTAAGCCGTCCAATCGGCTTCTGTATAACTGCCGGTTATCAAAAAGATAAAAAACAGGACCGCTAAAGACAGTATCTTATGGCGAAATGAATTACACATAAGAATCGACAGACTGGTAATTATCTTTGGTTGCATGCACCACACCTTTTCCATTTCGAAATCAGCCTCAAGAGTAATGATAGTTTGCCTTAAAAAAGGATGGTTACCAAGCTTCACCCCAGAAACTATGAAGTCTAAAAAGACCCTCTAATCCCCCTTATTTCCAACCTTCAAATCGCAATATTTATTATATGATCATAGTGTTATGTTCAAAAACGTAAAAATTACAACATACAAAATGTCGAAAATTAGAACCGTTAGTTCAGGATGTCTAATGTTCCATTTCAATCGAAGTATAAACTGTTTCTTACGCCTTTATTTTCACAATTATCGCGCTTCAATTGTGACAGCTGATTCCATTCAAAAACAATATTTGTGTCGAGTTCCGGATTGCTGCTATGACCACCACTTGAATCAGGTCTATTTTTTTAATTCATCGTTTTGCTTTTCACGATTCGCCCGGCATTCGATGATCTGGAACTAACAGGAGACTCAACCGCCCCGCCGTCACTGACCTGGGTCTGGGGAAGTATCGATTGTTCCCACATCCCGTCGGGCTTGACTTTCATGACTCCGGTATCACGAAAAAATTCCAGACTGGCAACGGTATAATCCAGCATCGCACTTGTCGCAGCATCCTGAGCCTTCAATAGATCTTCACGAGCATCCAGAACATCGCGTGTATTGGCACGGTCATATCGTAAAAGCAGTTGTGTGTTTTTTGTCCTTTCCTGTGCGAGTTGATATGCGTTTTGTTCGTTTTTGTAACGCCGATAGGCTTCCTGCATCGCCCGATATGATCTTCTGACTTCCAGCACCACCCGGTCGGCCACTTCCTGATGATCCCGCTGCTGCTGCATTAAATCGATCAAGGCTCGGCGATAGGCATTTTTTTCCGTCAGGCGATCAATGGGCAGGTCCAACTGAAGGCTCAGTTCGTAACGTTCATTTGTCGTTCGAGAATCCAGCGTCTGCGTGTCCGCGATCCCGATCAGGTTTAATTCCGCACGGATAGCATCGGCCGCAACGTCAACCTTTCGCTCGGCATCAATCGCCATATCCGCGGCATTGGCCAGATCCAAACGCTGATCCAGTGCGATCTTGACCGCCTCTTCTTCCGAAACGCGAATCGGATTCCAGACAGACTCTTTCAACGCATCAAATTCACCCATGTCCAATTGAAAATCTTCAGAGGGATGCAATGCCAATTGCATTTTAAACTCATCGAGAGCTGCCTTATAATCTCTTTGTAACTGGATATATTCCGAGAAAGCTTTTAATTTGTCCTGATCCGCCTGTTCGAGCTCGTGCTGTGCCACTCTTCCGGCCGCGGCTCGTTTCCGAAGGTTTTCGTAGATATCAACAAGCGAGTAGAAATAATTACGGGCGTTGTTCTGCCTGTCGTTTAACTGCAAAACAAGATAATATTCGGACATAACAGAGGTGACGAATTCTTTGCGATAGCGATTGAATGTACGAATCTGATAAAGTGTGTTACGTTCGGCCTGCGTGAGATTTTCAAGTGCGACTTTTCGGCCGGCGCCCCGCAACAGCGGTTGTGTGATCACGGCTGAGGCAACCGTCGAAAAACCGCTCCGATAATCCCCGGAAAGGATATCGATCCACCCCAGACTGATATTGCTTCCAACCTGTGCACCGGTCGCCAGCAATTGTTCAAATCCTAAATTGGCGTTTTCCCACGTACCTTTTTTGTCGTTGTCTTTGAAGTATCCTCCATCGGCACCTGCAAACGGCATGGGTTCATAGAAATGCCGGACATCCGTAAAATCCAGAGCCGTCAAATACAGGGTTTCTTTTTCTGTGTGATATTGCCTGTTATGACCCGTCGCGTATGAAACGGCCTGCGGCATGGTTAAAACCCCAAATTCAGAAAGACAAACGTTCTGTATCTGCAAAGAATTGGAGTCTTCAGAAGCATCTGAAATGCGATAGTTTGCCTTTGCCGCCAATTGATCATCCCATTGTCGGTCAATGATCTCATACACCTTCGCATCTGTCTGGCGCGCAGTTCGCGACAGGTCAACATCGCAGCCCGTCGATAAAAGACCAATTATTCCTAAAAGCAAAAGCCGATAAGAAATTCGAAACATTCATTTCCCCCGTGGTATTATTGCACCACTGTGCTGATGCCGATGATTTCATTGTGGATACAGGCAAAACCAGGCTGTATCGGTATTTGCACGGCACGCCCCCACTCCGGCACGGCCGGGTCCTTCCACAGCCGTTCGGGAATTATTTCCATGGAAGCGCTGACGTGAGAGACCTGTGACACAAACATGTGATAAGGCGGATTAAGCGAGGCGATTTTGACTTTCATATTCAGCTCGATCGAAGCCATATCTCTTTGGGACACCCAGGTCATAATAATCTCGGGTGTCGGCTTGACGATCGTCATGATCGCGTCACCGCGTACAACGGTTTGACCGGGTTTATAAGTTAACGTATTAACGATCCCGTCAAACGGAGCGGTCAGAACAATAACGTCCCGCTGCTCGATCAGTTCCGCTATTTTTTTCTCCTGTACCAGAATTGCCTTTCGGATAGGAGCCAATTCTTTATCCGCCAGTTGCGGCCGCATCGGTACTTTCTGACCGAACTCATCTTTGCGAAGCAGTGCGGCTTCATAGTCATTTTGGGCCTGTGCCAGCATTTGCTCGGTCTGAACAACTGTTTCTTTCAAGATATTATATTGTGCCTGTACTTTTTGAAGTTCGTATTCTTCCGCGGCATTTTGTTTTAAAAGGCTATTGACGATCTCTATTTCGACTTCCAGATCCCTGAGGGCCAGACGATCCGGTTCCAGTGATGACTTGATCTCAAGAACAGCCAACCGGGTTCTTTCAACGTCCACCGATAACCGGCGTTCCGTTGTGGCCATATCATTGGAAAATTCAAATCCTTCAATCACCAGCCGGTTTTCAGCGGCTTCCAGATCCGCCTTCAGCATTTCCAGTTCAGCTTCTGCCGTGTCTCGCTGAGCCTGAAGCAAGGTGTCGATATACTCCCCTCTGGCAACGGTGTTTTCCTTAATGATCGCCAGCGTATCGCCTTTTTTAACTTCCTGATAAAGCGTAACGGGGATCGACCGGATATAACCCGTTTCGACACTGTTGATGGACTGTTCGTGACTGAAGGCAATGCCCCTGAGTTCTGTGCGCATGGATTGATGCTGAAACAGCAGCACCACTGCCGCCAGCGAGAAAAACCATACAAACACCGGTAATGTTCGAGTCAACAATCGTCCTTGTTTAAGCTGAAGCCTCATCTATGATAATCCTCGATCAAATGTTATTAAATCTGAAGCAATTGCTCCTGTACGGTCAGGCTGATATTATTAACACCTTCAATTTTTTGCAGCTCACTCATCATGGCTTCATTTTTAGCTACATTTTTAATCATAATCTGGTAAGCGTATTCGACGCTTTGACTTCCAAAATCTCCACCGTCCGAAGAAATCATCGTATGGTTGCCGCAAAACTTGTTCAGAATGATTATCACAGGATGGGTGGGGGCAATATAGCCGTTAAGCGTAAAACGAAGGAATGCGTTGTGCGGTCGATGTGAACCGAAGTCGGACATGTACAAATAGAGGATGATCATGCCAATGACCAATGTCCCGATAATCGCAATGGCATACCGTTGTGAGCCGGCGGCCATGCCGATGACGAGAGCGCAAAAGATAAACGCAATATCCCGCGTGTCTTTAATCATGTTTCGAAAACGAATGATCGAAAGAGCCCCCATCAATCCCACCGCAACAACAAAACTGCCGGCAATCGTTGACATCACCATCGCAACAATCACCGTAATGAGAATCAATGACTGAACAAATGACCGTGAATAGGAAAGCCCGTTGTGGGTAAAATAATAAAGCCATGCCAAAAGCTGCCCCAGCACAAACGCCAGCAGCAGAGACAAAAGGAGGGCCTGGACCGAAAATTCCGGTCCGGTCACAGAGGCATTTTGAATGGATCGCCATATCGATTCCATGAATTATACTCCTATCAAACAAGTCGGGGCACAAAAGCCCATTGAACAGGATTGTTGTACACTCGAAACATATTTAGACATTGCGGTTTGCTTCAGATCAAAACATTTCACCATGTCGCTGAGCCAAATCGGATAATGATTTGTGAATTTAATCTCAAGAATAACAAAATCCATGGGAATTCGTCGCCATCCCACGCCATTCATGGTTAACACCGGCCGGTCAACTGCTTTAAAGCTCATCTCTCGATCAAACGTGACCCGAACACGATTGTTGGAATCCCCTTCATAAGCTTGCCGCATATATCGAACTAAAACAAGCGGGCGGGCACAAAGAGCCCGAAGATAAAACTGAAACTGCCTGAGAATCTTCTTGTCTTTCTCATACAGCGAATCCGGAACACACAAATCCTGTATCACGCTTTTCAGCATTTCCTTCGGCAGTCGGGAACGGTCCTTCATAATAACACTATTCAGACGTCTCTTGATTTCCACAAAACAAGGGGTTTGAGGTTCGTCGTCGTAGCAGCGAACCCGCAGTTTAAAACGATTGACTTTTCCTTCAATGGTTTCTTTGCATAATTGTAATTCTTGTGAGTCAAAATATAAACTGGAAATAGGATACTCCAGATTCGGGCGTTTCCGGGAATACTGATCAACGGGGATATACGACTGGACATATTGAGCGATCGCCCTGGCCTTGCTTTCCCGAATGCGGTATTTCAATTCATAGCGGCACGAAAGCGTCGTGTCTTTATTTTTTTCAGGACCGAAATGCCGAGAATTCGTTTTATGGACAGGTGTTGGTAATGGCGGCGACGGGAAATGAGATTTGCGCGGGCGCAATGGCTCAATTGTGCCCGAATGATCTGTAATGATTTGCTTCTTACTTGCCATACAATCCACCTACCAGACACGCAAAACCATATATAGACTGACACACTCTCAATCTCTTTTCATTGTGGGAAAACTTGTCATACACACCCCACCATGCCGTCGATTGCACAAACTAACAATCTATTAATCAATCTCTAACAAAGGACTAACAATTATTGTATCAAAAAAACAAGATGAAATCAATACTAAAAAAGCTCTGAAAAGCGGATAACTGTCAAAAATACGCGATAATGACCGAATCCCGGCCAGATTCAAGATAAAACGGTTTTAGGGGTTTATACGGAGGGTTGGCTTCTTGATTTAGACAAAAGAAGACTTATTGTGTCATTTTATTGACATTTGGAACATGAAGTTTTTTTGGTCTCTTCGAATCATTCGGATATCAAATCTCGCTTGATATCAGTGTAAATAAACCAAAATAAGGGTCTAAAACATAGATATTAGGTATGAAGCCTTTTATTCTGTCTGATTTCTGGTATAATCCAGCAAAAAGACCTTTAGAATTCAAAAGAACTGACCCATTAATCCTGTATTAAGCAAATCAAGTGATTGGTAAAGGGAGTTTGCATAATGTCGAAACTCGTCATCGTATCCAATCGACTGCCCGTCACCGTGACCCAGTTGGACGAACAGAACGTTTCGGTTCAACCAAGCGTCGGCGGAGTCGCCACGGGGATCGCCTCACTGGATCGGCCTGAAAAAAACCTTTGGTTCGGATGGCCGGGCATATCAAATGACAAAATGAATCCGCAAATCAGAAGCGAGATTCATACCAAACTTAAAGAAATCGACTGCAGTCCGGTTTTTCTCGATGCGCAGGATATCCGGGATTTCTACTATGGATTCAGCAATCGTACCATCTGGCCGCTCTTTCATTATTTTTCACATTATGCGGTTTTCAATCAGCAATTCTGGAATCGTTATGTCAAGGTCAACAAAGCGTTCTGTAAAGCGATCCTGAAAAACGTTCGTTCAAACGATAAGATATGGATCCATGATTACCAACTCATGCTGCTGCCGAAGATGCTGCGTGAGCATTTACCGAAAGCCCAGATCGGATTCTTTCTGCATATTCCGTTCCCGTCTTTCGAACTGCTTCGCCTGCTGCCCTGGCGAAAGGAACTGCTGGACGGAATGCTGGGCGCCGATCTGGTGGGACTTCATGAGTACGACTACGTGCGGCATTTTCTGAGCAGTGTTTACCGTATCCGGGGGCTTGAAAGTCATTATAACCAGATATCGATCGGCGAACGACAGGTTCGGGTCGATGCTTTCCCGATGGGCATCGATTATGAAAAATTCTGCAATAGTCACAATAATCCGGCCGTGATAGAAGAAATGACTAAAATGCGGCACCAAGTCACCGATGACCGAAAAGTCATCTTTTCCGTGGACCGGCTCGACTACACCAAAGGCATTCTTAGTCGCCTTGAAGCCTTCGAAATCTTTCTGGAACGCTATCCCCGATACCATGGCAAGGTCACACTGATCGTCGTTGCCGTGCCCTCCCGTACGAAAGTCAGCCAATATAATCAACTGAAGGAACAGATCGAAAAGCTGATCGGCCGCATCAACGGCCAATACAGTACTATCAACTGGACCCCTGTTTCGTATCTCTATCGAAGCCTGAATTTTGAACAGCTCACCGCCCTGTACAATATCGCTGACGCAGCGCTCATCACACCCCTTCGCGACGGCATGAACCTGATCGCTAAAGAGTTTGTCGCATGTCAGCAAAACAAAACGCATCAGGGCATCCTGATCCTGAGCGAAATGGCCGGCGCCGCCAGTGAACTGGCCGAGGGAATCATCGTCAACCCGTACGACATCGAAAATATCGTCCAGGGCCTGCTTCAGGCCGTCGAAATGCCCCACGAGGATATACAGCGGCGCAATCAGGTCATGCAGGAACGCCTCAGCCGTTACACCGTCGGGCGGTGGGCCGGCGACTTTCTCGATATGCTGAATGAGACACATAAGAATCAGGAAGAGCTCAGTACCCGGAAGCTTTCCAAAAAAATCGAACAGACCATTTATTCTAAATACAAACACGCAAAAAAGCGTTTGATCTTGCTGGATTATGACGGAACGCTGGTTCATTTTTATCCACAGCCCGAGCAGGCCAAGCCTGATCCGGAGTTGATGAACATCTTGACCGGCCTTTCAGAAAATCCAAATAACGAAGTCGTCATTATCAGCGGACGCGACCGTAAAACATTGACAAAATGGCTGGGCAATGTAAACGTTCACTTAATTGCCGAACACGGAGCCTATGTACGCCAAAAAGGCGGCCGATGGAAAAGCCCCCACCCGATGGATGATGAGTGGAAAAAGACCATTCATCCGATCATGGACCTTTATGTGGATCGAACGCCGCGTTCTTTTGTTGAGGAAAAAAATTATTCGCTGGTCTGGCACTGCAGAAAAAGTGAACCCGGCCTGGCTCATCTTCGGACACAGGAACTTAAAAACGCCCTTGTGATGCTGACGACCAATCTGAACATCGGCATTTTTGAAGGGCACAAGATAGTGGAAGTAAAGCATTTATCAGCCAACAAAGGGACTGCCACGAGCAACTGGCTGAATCAGACCAATTGGGATTTTGTTTTGATTGCCGGAGATGATTATACCGACGAAGATATGTTCGGTGCCGTCGATGAGAAGGCATTCACGATTCATATCGGACCCGGCCCGTCAAAGGCTCTGTATTACACGGGAAATGTTGTATCATTCAGAGAATTTCTGGATGAATTACGAAAAAACTGACCACCGATCATAAATAACATTGGCGGGTATGACGATGAATAATTTGAATTACGGGATTATCGGAAATTGTAAAAGTGCGGCTCTCGTTGATGAAACGGGAAGTATTGACTGGTGCTGCCTGCCGGATTTTGACTCGTCTTCAGTTTTTGCACGGCTTCTGGATGCCGAAAACGGCGGTTTTTTTTCGATTGAGCCGGAAGGCCAATATTCTATCCGACAGTCTTATATCGATAAAACAAATATCCTGGTGACCGCATTCTCAAACGAACAAAACGCATTTGAAGTCATCGATTTTATGCCGCGTTATAAAGCGGACAGTGGCTCGTATCACTGCCCGCCGGATATTATTCGTTATCTCAGGATCGTGAAAGGTCGACCCATTGTTCGAATCCATTACAACCCCCGCCCCGCTTATGCGCAAAATCCGGTTCACTGCGAAACCAGTGACGTCTTTATCAAATATATGACCAGCAAAGGCGCTTATGAATCCGTCTATTTATACACGGACCTGCCCTTCGATAAAGTGACTGAACCGCACCCGGTTCAACTCGAAAACGATTGCTTTCTACTGCTCAGCTACAACCAGAAACTCTTCAAGCCCGATATGAATTGGGTGCAATTGGAATTTGAGCGAACCAAAGTGTACTGGATGGGATGGGTAGCCAAAACGAAAGTTCTGTCGGCCTATCAAAAGCAAGTCGAGCGAAGCTCGCTCGTCCTGAAATTGCTGGCCTATCAGAAAACCGGGGCCATTCTGGCCGCCGTCACCACCAGCCTGCCGGAAACGATCGGTGAGGTTCGTAACTGGGACTATCGCTACTGCTGGCTCAGGGATGCCTCCATGACCATCAGCATTCTCTCGAAACTGGGGCACAGTAATGTTGCGTCACGTTTTCTTCAGTTCATCCTGGATATCATCCCCTTTAAAGATGAAAACATCCAGATCATGTACCCCATCAACCATCGCCGCCGCCTCACCGAAAAAGAACTGCCCTGGCTGGCCGGTTACGAAAACACCAAACCGGTCCGCATCGGTAATGCCGCGGTAAAACAAAAACAGAACGACATCTTTGGGATCGTGCTGGATGCTCTCTATCAAAGCCTGATCATCTTTCAGGAAACCCTTCACAATAAGGAAGACTTGTGGACTGTGGTGCGAACTCTGGCGCGTCACATCGAAAACAACTGGAAAAAACTGGATTCGAGCATCTGGGAATTCAGAACCGAGCAAAAACATTTTACGTTTTCGAAGATCATTTGCTGGGTCGGGATGGATCGCGCCGCTCGCATTGCCGCTTCTTTCGGAAAACACGCCGACGCACATGCCTATCTCAATCTGCGCAATCGTATCAAGTCGGACATCCTGAGTAAAGGATGCCATCCGGAGACAAAAGCATTGACACAATTTTACGGCGGCGATTCCATGGACGCAGCCAACCTGCTCGCAAAGCAGTATGGATTTCTGTTGCCAACCGACCCTGTGTATATCAATACAGTAACGCAAACGGTTGAAAGCCTCTGTAGAGATGGCTTGATGTACCGGTATAAGACCGCTGATGACTTCGGCCTGCCGAAATCGTCCTTTACCACCTGCACCTTCTGGGCCATTAAAAGCCTTTTCCTGATCGGCCAAAAACAACGTGCCATCGAGATGTTTGAACAAGTGCTCAGCTATAGTAATCATCTGGGCTTATTTAGTGAAGACATCGATTTTGAGACCAAGCGGTTGCTAGGCAATTTCCCCCAGGGATATTCGCATATTTCACTGATCGATACGGCCATAACGCTTTCAGAGAATCCCGATTGGTTCGATCAGGGTGAATTTTTTCTGCCGTAACAGAAGCGAAAAAAGCCCGCTAAATTGTCTGGCGAAGGAGAACTTTGTTGGCACTGTCAACAATCAGGATTTTTTCCTGTGGATTTTCGGCTAACCAGCCATTAATGACTGTCTGAGGATCGGCACAGGGGGACATGTGTATTTTCTCAATCTCGGAATCATCGATCTCTGAATAAAGCCATAGCTGTCTCAGCCGCCGAATCAAGGCGGCAAATCGCCACGGCTTATGGCTGAAGAGCTTGTACTGTTTTCTGTCCGATGCCTCGATCGCATCAAGCGGACGGATCAACTTGGAATAAAACTCCTCGGCCGTCCGCGGGTTGCCGACTCCCTTCGGACACGCTGACAAAAACAAAATTTCACCCCCGTCACAAACGACGCCGCCGGTTAATTCCAGCGCACGCTGAGCAATATACAAATCGACATCGTTCGGCAGACCGCCGGGTGAAATGATCATTTTGGAAACCCGTTCGGCCGAAAAACAATTGAAACGGTCAGCTTTCAGAAATGCCTGCCCGGTCACCTGTTGGGCCGGCCCAAAAGCCGCCCATTCGATCTGCCCGCCCGTACTCCGCGTCACCAGCGCCCAGACGGGACGGTCCCCCGCAATCATCGTCATCGCCTCCAGTTGATCCTGCGCCAAAGGATTCTCACGCCGTTCCGGCTCCGGATGCCACGGATGAACACCCGCACAGGAAGCGGCATCCATTGTCCAGCTATGATTTTGCTCGACCGTATTAAACGCACACAGTCCCGGCACGAAATTCTTGACCGGATTGGAATAGCCCGCAAAGTAATGATGCTTTACGTCAGAAAGAACCGCGAAAACCGCCGGTTCCTGTAATCGGGCATGGTACAGGATCTCCGTCCCTCGTGCCGTTGAGCCGGCGGAAACAAAAGAGGCCCCACGGCAATCATGGACGATTATTTCATAAGCCTGAAGATCAACTTTCCGTGCTTCGGCTTGAATCTGCTCGATGATTTTTTGATTTTCAGGCGTATCACCCGAATGTGTACCGGTACAGATAAAAAAGAGGACTTTTTTGGCATTTTTCATCAGCGGCAATAACTGCGGCAATATCACACTCTGCGAAAGATCCCGTGTCCCGTCCGGCAGCAACACACCGACGGTCCGTCCCGCGGCATTTTCGCATAAATCACCCCCGCCGTCGCTGATCGCCCGTCTGACAATCTCCGCATCGCTTGTGTGCGACAGACCCAAATGCCGCGGACGGATTATTTCGACGACATTTTCCTGCGGAATCTCAAGGCTTATTTGCCCTTGACCGTAATGAAGTGAAACCTTCATGATCCTGTCACTTTCTATCACTAACGAATCTTCAGCGTCGCCAGAGCCAGGACCGCGAACGCGATCGACAGCAACCAGAATCGGACTACCACCTGCGGCTCGGACCACCCGGCCAGATGAAAATGGTGATGAATCGGCGCACAGCGAAAAATGCGTTTACCCCCGGAGTATTTGAAGTAGCCCACCTGAAGAACGACGCTAAAGAGCTCCATCATAAAGACGCCGCCGATAATAAACAGTAATATTTCATTTCGCGTGACGATGGCCCCGTATCCCATCGCCGCCCCCAGCGGCAGCGAACCAACATCACCCATAAAGACCTGTGCCGGATGACAGTTGTACCAAAGAAATCCGAGAATGGCTCCCGTGATCGAGGCATAAAAAATGCACAACTCACCCGATTCAGGAATATGCGGCAAAAGCAAATAGCTGGCCCATGATGTCTGTACGGTTCGAGACATATATTCGGAGGCAATATAGCACAGCATCACCAGCACCGTTGACATGATCCCCAGACATCCCGACGCCAGGCCATCCATCCCGTCGGTTAAATTGACCGCATTGCTCGTGCCGGAGATATAGAGCACCGACAGCACCACAAAAACCCAGGCCGCCAGCGGAATGCCATGTTTATAAAACGGCAGCCAAAACATTCGGGCATCTTCAATAAGCAGAAAATCCGAACGCAGAAAAATCGCGATCAGTACCGCACCGCCAAACTGGAACAGAAGTTTTTCCCATGCTTTCAGTCCGTCCCGGCTGCGGTGACGAATTTTACTGGTCAGTTTGAGCCAGTCATCAACCGCACCGATACCGCCGTACCAGATAATGATGAATACGGCCTTGTGAATAAACGCATTGTTAAGCCTGGCCCACAGGAATGTCCCCGCCAGCACCGACGCCAAAATAATGATGCCCCCCATGGTCGGCGTGTTGGCTCGCTCGCGCATCAGCTCGTTCAGGGCGGTATGATGAAATTCCGGCCGGTCGCCGATCTTCATCCGCATCAGCCAGCGAATCACCTTCGGCGCCAAAAACAGCGCAACCGCCAAACTCGTCAGTGCCGCCAGCACCGCACGGAACAGAACATCTTCGTATGCATAAAAGCCCAGCTTATGCGTAAACCCTTCTCGGAACCAATCTAACAGATGATAAATCAACGTTTACTCCGTATTCTCGAAACCCGGCAGCTTCATCCCGGCATTATTCCGATCGCTCACTTTGTCATTCCGAGCGAAGCCGAGGAATCTATTGAAATAACCTCGCCGAAGGCGATTCATCAATTCTACAGTTTACATTGCTCTCTAAAAAACATTCTTTCTCTGGCCCTGAAAGGGCTGTCAGTCACTTTGCCGGGGGTCTTTACCCCCGGAAAAAGGATTTAAAAAATCCAGCCCGAAGGGGCGAAAGTAAAAAAAGAGCTTTTCGACAGGGCAAATTTACATTTTAAAATAATTCATGCAACCGCAAGACCGCTCTCTCAAGACCTGCCGCACGCGATCCTTTGACTAATAGTATATCGTCAGGCTGGATATATTTATGCAGATTATTACATAACAGGTCCGTATTTTCGAACACCTGAACCTGCAGTCCCGGACAGCGCTGCAAGGCTCCCGCCGCGGTGTCCTGTGCAAATGCCCCGACACACAACAGAAGCGTTACGCCTTCATCCGCCGCTTTACGCCCGAGTTCCGTATGCAGCACCTGCGATTGGTCGCCCAGTTCTTTCATCGTCCCGGCGATAAAAACAAGGCGGTCTTTCTTATCCCTGCGAAACGTCTTGAGGCATTCAAGGGCGTTGGCCATCGAAGCGGGGTTGGCATTATAACAATCGTTAAGAATCGTCAATGAACCGACCTTGAGAACCTCTAAACGCATCGAAATCGGCTTTAACCGACCGGTAATACCGTTATAGTCCGATAACGAAACCTTAAGGTCCCTGCAAATTGACCAAACGGTCAGAATATTCATCAGGTTGGCTTTGCCAGCAAGCGGGACCGCAACGCGCTGTCCATCAATCACAAGAGAGCCGTTATTGCCGTACACTCGAAGGTCTGTTCCGATAATATCACAGTTCAAGGACGTACCAAAGGTGATGATTCGTCCGGTGAACATTGTTTTGGCTTTAGCAGCCAACTCCGGTTGGTCGCCGTTGAGATACAAGGTGCCGCCTTTAAGGAGTCCTTTGACAATCGAGACCTTTTCATCCAACACATTCTCCAGGGTCCCGAAACCCTCCAGGTGTGCGGGCCCGACAAACGTGATCACTGCCGCATCCGGTTTGGCAATGTCAGTCAGTTCTGCGATTTCACCGGGAGCGTTGGTTCCCAACTCCAGCAGAAGGATTTCATCTTCCGGCTCGGTGGAAAGAATTGTCAGGGGAACGCCGATGTTGTTATTAAAACTTTTCGGTGCCTGCCTGCATCGGTAAAATTCGCTCAACACCTGATACAGTATCTGCCGCGTCGTCGTTTTGCCCGCTGAACCGGTGATCGCAATGACAGTCGCACGAATCTGCTGCCGATACCATGCCGCAAACTTTCCCAAAGCCGCAATCGTATCATCCACAAGTATCACCGCGCCGCTGCTTTCAGCGGGCAAATCAATCGCATGGTTTAATACAAGACAGGACGCCCCTTTTTGAACCGCACCCCGAGCATAATCATGCCCGTCAAAATGCTCGCCCCGAATGGCAAAGAATATATCCCCCGCCTTGATCGTCCGCGAATCAATACTCACACCGTCTACCGAACCAGCCGCCTCTCCGCGAATCAGCCGTCCATCGATAATTTTTACAATCTGATTAATGTCTATGGGCATCATAAAAAAATGTCATTCTGAGCGAAGCGAAGAATCTATTTAAACAGTTATCTGCCGCAGGCGGATTCCATGATTTTGCGTTTTGCATGTAGAATTATTACATCAAATCTTCCAGCGCTTTCATCGCTTCTTCGACATCGCTGAAATGGCGTTTTCCCGTCCCGATGATCTGATAGTCCTCATGGCCCTTCCCCGCCAACAGCACAATATCATCCGGCCGGGCCTGCTCGATCGCCAACCGAATCGCCTTGGCCCGATCCGCCTCAACAATAAGCTCTGCTTCAACTAAAGGGGTCAGACCCCTTTTTTTCGTAAACCCCGGCAGAATATCGTCAATGATCGCCTGCGGGTCCTCCGTGCGCGGGTTGTCACTGGTCACGATCACTACATCGGCCAGCGATTCGGCTACCTGAGCCATGCGGGGGCGTTTAGTCTTATCCCGGCCACCGCCACAGCCGAACAATACGATCAACCGACCTTCGCACAGTGGTTTCAGCGTTGTCAGTACATTTTTCAGCGCATCATCGGTGTGCGCGTAATCCACAAAAACCTGTATCCCTCGCCGACCGGCACCCTCACACCGCACCGGTTGGAGCCGTCCGGGAACTGACCGCAGTGCAGACAACCCCTCCGCAACGTCCTGCAAACTGAATCCCGCCGCCAGACAAAGCCCCGCGGCCGCCAGGCAATTGCTGATGTTATGTTTACCCGGCAGCGCTGTTTTAACCTGCTGGAGACAATGATTGAATTCTATATCAAACACACTGCCTTCGGCGTCCATCTGGTGGATGACCGCCTTGATGTCGACGTCATGTTCAATTCCGTACCAGAGAATGCGTGTGCGCGGCTCGATCAGTTCGGCGATCGTATGGGCCTCATCCGATTCGGCGTTCAGCACCGCCAGCCCATGCGCCGGAAGCTCCAGGAATAGCCGGCTTTTGGCATCCAGGTAGTCGTCCTCCGTCTTGTGATAATCCAGATGGTCACCCGTCAGGTTCGTAAACGCCGCGGCGGTAAACGAGATCCCCGCCAAACGCCGCTGGCTGAGGGCATGACTGCTGGCCTCGATCATCATGTAGTCGCAACCGCAATCGACCATTTCTTTCGATGCCTTGGCAATGGTTACCGCATCCGGCGTCGTCAGGGGTGCGGCTGTTTTTTGCGTGCCTGTGCTGTACTCAATCGTCCCGATCAGACCGCAGATGTTTTGCGCCTGCTCGATGATCGACCGTACCATATATGCAACCGTGGTTTTGCCGTTTGTCCCGGTCACCGCCAGATTCGTCAATTGACTGTTGGGATTGCCGTACGATGCCTGCGCCAGTAAGCCCAGTGCGGCTGCAGAATCTTCGACGACAATACAATCTTCGCCCTCAACAGGCCGCTGGACCACTCGGTAAGCAGCACCGTTTGCCCTGGCCTGTTCAAGATAATCATGGCCGTCAACCTGTGTTCCCGCGACAGCCACAAACACATCACCCGCCTGCACCAGCCGGGAATCCGCACAGACCCGCAACCCGCCGGACTGTACCAATGCCATTAACTGTGTAAACGTCATTGAACCTCTTCCGTCATCCGTCTTTTCTGTTCTGTTTTGCTCAAAAGGGCATTGTATCGAACATAATACCGTTCTGCAATTGCAGTTTTCCTGTATCCTTAAAAACAAGTCACGCTTAAACTCCCGAAAACAGGGTGGGGGGTTCGCCGGAGCAGAGATTCTCGGTTTTCTGTCTTTTGGTTGTATTTTTCGTATATTTTGGTAAAATAGCTGGGGTTACGACAGGATGCTCGGAAAGCCTTATAGCGATTTTCCGCGACCAGCGGACTTTATAGAAAGGAGTTTTAATGACTCACAAACTCACACTTAAGTGTATATTTATAATAGTGTTATGTTTTTTTTCATCGATCCTGCAGGCAGGTGAAACCCAAACTGATTACATGGCCATCATGATGGGCGATCAGAAAATCGGTCACTTGATTCATGCTCGCAGCGTCGAAAACAGCACCGTCGTTACCACTGAAGATCTTTCCATGACCCTGTATCGCTACGGACAAAAAGTCACGATTTATTCTAAAGAAACACATATTGAAACGACGGAAGGCGAACCGATTTCTTTCGAGACAATTATGAAGGCCAGCGGTATTGAGCAGAAAACATCCGGTACTATTCAGGACGAAAATATCTATCTGACCAAAAACGGTCAGGATATCATCATGGATTGGCCAACCGGTACATTAATGCTTGAGGGCGTACGATTGCTGCAGGTAAAAATGGGAACCGCTTCCGGTTGTCAATATGAAGCGACAACATTTTCCACGATCGATTCATTTGAACCGCTCAAATTAACATTCATTGTCGGGGACAAGAAAATAATTGACCTGAGAGGACAAAAACTCGAATTAACGGAAATAAAAAAAATCTCACGCATCAAAGAACAGGAAACAACCGAGATTCATTACGTAGACGACAATTTGAAGATACTGAAGATCCTCGCTCCGATAATGGGCACAACACTGGAATTTGTTGCCTGCGATAAAGATTTTGCACTCCGAGATGACGATACCGTTGACTTTCTCGAGAAATTCAACATCGCCAGCCCCGTGCAGCTTACGAATTTAGACACCATCGATTCGATCGTTTATGAGATCCGGCCCAAAATGGACACAGAATTCACGCTGCCTGACTCCTCCCATCAAACGGTTCAACAAAACGAAGAAACCCTGCAGGTTACGGTACAAAGACTCACATCCCCGGAAAATATCAAGTTTCCTTATGATGGAAACGATCTCCAGATATTGAAGGCTCTTCAGCCGACCGAATATCTGCAATGCGATAACATAGAAATCGTGGACCTTGCCCGGCACGCCATCGGCGGCACCAAAGACGCCGCCAAAGCCGCCAAACAGATCGAATCCTTTGTCGCCGGGTATATCAAGAAAAAGGACCTTGCCGTCGGTTATGCCTCTGCCGCCGAAGTGGCCCAGACCCGTCAGGGTGACTGCAGTGAACATGCCGTCTTAACCGCCGCCATGTGCCGCGCCGTCGGCATTCCCGCCCGTATCGCTTGCGGCGTCCTTTACGTGGATTCGCTCATCACCCAAAAAAGCATCTTCGGCGGCCACATGTGGGTTGAAGTCTATCTGGATGGACAATGGATCGGCCTGGACGCGACACGCGTCAATCAAAAGAAAACCGGGGAGGAGGGGTTCGGTCCCGGACATATCGCTTTGGCTTACGGTGACGGCTCACCGACGGATTTCTTCAACCTTGTCAACACGCTTGGCTGTTTCACGATCGAAAAAATTTCTGTTCATAAAATAACGGAACCTAAAAAAGAAGATAAACCGAAAACACTACAATAGTGGGCCGGCAAAAAGAGCTTGAACGCCCTAATACGATTATAAGGAGAGGCATCATGAGCACCTGTCATTCGGAAAATCACGAAAAACACCTCTGTCGCCTTTACGGCGAAGGCCTGCATCATACAAAACCCGACCAGTATGCCCATTTGGTCAAGGACCCGAAATATGTCTGTAAAAGCTGCGGGCGGGTGGCAAATCTCAAAGAAAACCTGTGTGCCCCCGATCCTGCTCGGTACATGGGAAGAGTAAAGGCGATTTTTGGCCTCATAAAGCTCGATTTTTGCAAAAATTATCAGAAAATATTTTTTTCTGTAACGGTGTCGCCTGAAAACGCGTCATACCATAAGACAGCAGAAAGAATCACCTGAAATGGATGCAAAACTGACTGAATTAATTGGCCTTGCTGCTGCCGGCAGGCAGGAGCAAATGGACGAGCTTATCAAAACAGCTCAGCCCAGAATCCGTTCATATATTTTGCGGTGTACGCTCAATGAGGACCTGACCGAAGATCTTTTACAGGAAACCATGCTCCAATTATTAGTATCAATCAAATCACTTAAAAACGCTGAGCGCTTCTGGCCCTGGCTATACAAAATTGCATCCAACAAAGTCATCAGCTATTTCCGCAAAAATAAACACCACTCCTCGATCCAGTTCTCGGCGATGGAGGACCATCTGGTTGAATCGGCATTGCAGGACACGCGCAAAACCGTCGATCAACCGGCCCGGCAGGAGCTTTATACGATCATCCTGAACACCATGGAAAAACTCAGCCCCACCCAGCGATCGGTTTTGTCGCTCCGCTGTTTTGAAGGCATGAAATATCAGGAGATCGCCGCCGCAACCGGCTATTCTGAAACCACCGCCCGGGTGAATTTCCTGCGGGCCCGCCAAAAACTTAAATCATCCCTGAGAAAACAGGGACTCTCGAAAAAGGCTGTTCTGCCGGCCCTCGTACTGTTTGGCAAACTTACCGCCGAAGAGGCGGTCGCCGCCGCCATTACGCCGGCAACCGTTACCTTTGAAATGGGCCTGACAGCCGCTGAGACCATTGTGACCGCCATCAAAGCATATCTGCTCAAAACGGCCCTGGCAACGTTAACGATCACCACAACAGTCGTTGTGGGCCATGCCGCATGGGAACAGATATCCCCGTCACCCTTTCCGCCGCGAAACGAGGTTCAATCCGTCCACTATACCGTTCAGGGGATCGGCCTTGTTCAGGAAGACAACAAAGCGATCGCTGTTCTGCCCGCCAACCGCAGCCGTAAAGCGGATGTCGATGTCGGCCCGTATTACTGCAAAGGAGCCTATGAACAGTGGCTGCAATTCCCCGACGGCCCGGACGGCCCGGTGCTGGTGCGGATGCAGCGATGGGGGATGGATCCGAAGACACATGAAACCACAGACAAGCAATGCGGCTGGCTGCAGAATGGCCGCGCCAACTATTATTACTATGCCGGCGATAACACACTCTATATCACCAACGACCCTGTCGGGATGCTGATACTGCCGACGGACTCGCCGGAGATGGTTGATTTTCTTTCCAAATACAGCCAATACCAGGACAGCATAAAATACACATGCGACCGAAAAACGGGGCTGGCCAAAGCCAAAAAGGATAACCGCGTCCCCTCCGTTAAAAACTACAACACCGAGTACGTCTATAACACATTATCCGAGCAGGACTTTGAACCGTTCTGGCCGAAGGATGCCGGCGTCATTGACCAGCGTGACCCCATGCACTATCGCGGTTGGACGTATTTTACGATCGCGGGCAATCTGGGTGACCTGCCGATTCGCGGCAAAGGACAAATTCCTTTTTCCTACAATGCATTTCTGGAACATAAGCCCTGGCTGGATTTACAGATCGGCGATTCGCTCCGGATACTGGACACGGCCCGGGGCGCGTGCCTGATCGATGAAGATACGGGACAAACCCGGCATTATCCATCGGGCACGTTTTTTGTCGGACTGGGCCGCCCGTGGAGCGGCATTCGCGCTTACGATACACTGCGACGGGATGCCGCCGAAGACAAGATCCCCTTCAGCGATAAACGCGTCAATGAAACCGGCCGGGTTCTCCTGGAGCGGAAACTCGGACCGGATACCTACACGATCCAGTACACCGTGGACATGGCCAAAGATGTCACTGATACGATCCAGTTCGTCCGGTCCGGCACGGAACCGGCAAAGGGCAAACTCAAGCTTGCCTATGCACAAGAGTTGGAAGACCTCGCCGGCGAGTTTGAAGAACCCCGGCTTCCGCAAGTTGATTCGCAACAGGCCGGGTCGCGTTCAACATCATCACTGGCTGATGACCCTGCTCGAAAAAAACTACAGACACCGCAAAACCCGCAGATGCCCTGGCCGCATTAAAGTAAAAATGGGGAACGCGGCCGCATGCGGTCGCATGGATTTAACGACAATTGGGTTTGATTGGGTTTGATTGGGTTCGCGTGGCGCTGTTAAAAATGGGGGTGTTGTGTTCTTTCTGGGGTTTGGCTGCAATATATTGCATTGCTGTCGAGGTGCTACTTGGGGCTTAAATTGGGTTCGTTTTTTTTGGGAGTTGGCGGGGTAAAAATATACTTTGCCACAGATTAGACTGAGGATACATGAACTCATGAACTCGAGAACACAAGAACTCAAGAATTTGGATTTCTTCCAGATGGCTTTTTGAATAGATTCTTCGCCTGCGGCTCAGAATGACGGTCTGCCGGAAATTGCTCATTGAATTGCTCCCTTCTGCAATTGACGATTGACGATTGACGATTTGGGTGGAATTTCCTTCTTTTTCAGCTCTCATTATGAGGATAGTATTTAATTTTTCCGTCTTCGCCGAGTCTTCCTTCTTCGCCTTCGGCTACGTCGGGACAAGCCGACGCGACACGGTGTATTTTAGCAGAAGTTATGTAGATGTCAAACTTTTTGTCCACAGATTTCGGGGATTTTCACAGATTTT
This sequence comes from Anaerohalosphaeraceae bacterium, assembly GCA_963675525.2. Classification (GTDB taxonomy): domain Bacteria; phylum Planctomycetota; class Phycisphaerae; order Sedimentisphaerales; family Anaerohalosphaeraceae; genus 4572-13. The sequence goes on from CAXXSL010000013.1 coordinate 310,495, forward strand.
TTTCACCACGAAGAGCCGAAGGGGCACGAAGGTTAGTTTTTGGGGAATTTTGTTGTTATGGGGGGTAATTGTCCGGTATAATTTGTGGGAATAAGGTTTTAGGCGGACGATTTTGGAACCACCGATTACGCCGATGACACTGATTGTTTTTACCATGAAGATCGGGAAGAGCCCGAAGAGGGAATCGCCGGGGCGTTTTCAATGCCCCACAGGTCAAGTTCGGCTGCGATGCTCCAAACATGTTTGTGCGCTCGTCAACCAACCTTGTCCAGCCGTCTTTCAGCCGGGCGATTGGTTGTTGATCAGGCAGGAGACAGGAGATAGAATAAGGAGCCGCTCCGGGCAGTGGTTTTTGATTGCATCTTTGAATTTCACGCGAAACAGGGTAGAGGGAATTGGCAATTGTCGAATGACGATGGACGATTGTCGATTGGTATTTTGAATTGAGGAAGCGGCGTTTGCCGCGGCTATCATTATTAAGGTTTATCGACATTGATGCGCATTGGGTTTGATAATTGAAAACAGGGAAGAAAAAGGTGTCTGACCCCTTAATTTTCTCTGGCCAGATAACACGCCAGTTTTTTACTGTCCAGGCGATCTGTCTTGTCCTCTTTGGCGGCCGGCCGGGGCGTTTTAGAGGTGGCCGCAATAGTCACGGGCAGATGGTGTTTTTGTAAGGTGCGAGCCAATGAATAGCCCGTGGGCCCGGCTTCGTAAACAATCTCTTTGATGGCGTGCTGGACCGGTTTGAGCTGTTCAATAAGTTGATTGGGATTCGACGGCATGACAAAATCAAGAGCGGGGGTGTCGTTTAAGTGCAGCGCGACATGATACGTTTCCTTATGGGTGTCAATACCAATAAACAATGCATCGTTACGGGTTAAACGGATAGTGTTGAAAAATGTCTGTACCTTTGATAGACTACGCATGGGCCATCCTTTCGATAATGGTTCCGGTTTAGGGTTCAAAAACCATTATAAGAACTTTTGGATGGCCTACATATTATCTATTATTATTCAAGCCCCATTCGGCTTGGCTCAGGGCAGGCTCTTCGGGCTTATGGAATTTTACTATTAAAATAGATTCCTCGACTGCGCTCGGAATGACAGAGGGGGCGGACACGGACAGACAGGACTGATTGAATGGGAAAGAAGAAAGCGGGAAGAGGGGGAAGGCAACGAGGAATGCAGGGGAAAATGTTTTCCGGAAGATGTCGCCCGCTGCGCGGGCTTTGGGAGAGGGTTGGAATCGTCTCTTTTTCCACGCCCTGACGGGCGAGGCTACAAGATGGCGTCTGCTGCGCAGACTTTTTGATTGACGAATTATGAGTGACGATATGAGTGACAATCACCGGGGGATTGACGAACACGGACGGTCATGGACAGAATGGACGTTTTAATGGACGATGGACATTTGAATTGACGATTGGCGAATGACGATGGACGATTTTTTCTGTGGAAATCCGTGTAATCCGTGGTTGCTCTTCTATTCGAACTGGATGTCGTTGAGGACGAACTGTAGGTTGGTTTGGCCGTTGTAGGTGTTGTACTGCGGCTCGAATGCGACGTGGAAGGTGTCGGCTTCGAGGAGTTTCTTTTCGAGCGAGCCCATGCCGAAGCCGATGCACCGGACGGCCCCGCCGGCGTCGGAGATCGACATCTGCAGGTGGTCGTTTCGGCTGCCGACCCGCCGGGGCGGAGCGATCAGCTTGACCCCGTGTGCGGCGAACACCGGCTTGGGATTGCCCTGCCCGAACGGCTCCAGATACGTCAACTCCTTCATAACCTGCTCATTAAACTCACAGATTCCCGCCTCGGCGTCAATGTCGAGAAATGACTGGAGTGTTTCGTGGCTTAGGTTTTCATGTGCATAGGCCTCGAACGCGGCGACGAAATCGGGGATCTTTTCGGTTTCGATCTTCATTCCCGCGGCCATTTCGTGTCCGCCGAAACTGACCAGATGCTGCGAACAGGCCTGCAGCGCTTTGTGCAGATTGAACCCGGGGACGGAACGGCCGGACCCCTGCGCCAGGCCGTTGGTGGTGTTGAGCATGATGGTCGGGCGATAGAACAGGTCGATGATCTTGGAGGCGACGATGCCGATGACGCCGGGATGCCAGCCGTCGTCGGCCAATACGATGGTCTTGCGGTCGGGGTGGTTGAGTCCGGCCTGCATGATGCGCTGTTTGGCGGTCCTGAAGATATCCTGCTGGCACTTTTGCCGCAGGCGGTTCTGTTCTTTGAGGTACTGGGCGATCTGGATGGCCCGCACTTCGTTTTCGGTGGTCATCAGCTCGACGGCCAGGCGGGCGTGTCCCATGCGTCCGGCGGCGTTGAGCATCGGCGCCAGCCGGAACGCCACGGCGTAGCTGTCCACCTCGGAGGTGCCCAGCTCGGCCGTTCGGACCAGTTGGCGGATGCCGACCAGGTCGGAATTCTCCAGCGCCTTTAAACTGTAGCCGACGAGCACACGGTTTTCGCCCCGCAGGTCCACGACATCGGCGATGGTTCCCATGCCGGCTAAGGTCGTGGCATTGAGCAGGTACTGGCGAAGCTCGGGCGATAGCTGGCCGCCCTGCTTGGTTGCGTTGGCAACTGCCCACGCAACCTTGAACGCCACCATGGCCCCGGCCGACGTCGGATTGGGATAGTCCGGGTCGATCCTCGGATGCACGATGGCCACGGCTTCGGGCAGCACCGGACCGGGTTGGTGATGGTCGGTGACAATTGTCTCCATGCCGAGCTCGTTTGCCAGCCGGACCTCTTCGACGGCGGTGATGCCGCAGTCCACGGTGATCATCAATCGCGTTCCGCTGTCGGCTAATTGACGGACCGCTTCGACATTGAGGCCGTAGCCCTCATCGACCCGGTGCGGGATATAATAATCGGCGCCGGCACCGAGCATTTTGAGCAGATGCCACAAAATCGCGGTGCTGGTGATGCCGTCGACATCGTAATCGCCGTAGATGGAAATTTTTTCGCCGTTTTCGACAGCGTCTTTGATGCGTCCGGCCGCCGCGGTCACACCGGGCATACGCTCCGGCTCGATCAGGTCAGTCAGTTTAGGGGATAAAAACGAGCGGGCTTTTTCGGCTTTGTGGAGTTGGCGGTTGAGAAGGACCTGGGCAAGGATGGGCGAAATCTTGAGCTCGTCCGCCAGTGTCGCAGCTTTGTCGCTGGACGGTCGAACCTGCCAAACCTTTTTGTGCATCCCTGCCGGTACTTTCATGATTTTTCAGACCCTCTTGAGAGTGTTTTAGATCGCCCGTCCATTATATCGACACAACCGGCCAAAGTCAATGAATCTTAACGGAGCGCAGCAAAACTTAACGGCTTACTGTCCGAAAACTTCGTCGAGGATTTTGTCTGCATCGGGCGCCGTCCCCTGCGGCCAGGTTTTCATTAACTCACCTTCCAGCAGCACGACAACATACGGGCTCATGAGTTCCCATTTTTCCGCCTCGGTCAGCTTGCCAAGAATACACGTTGTATCGGCGGGCACCGGACCGGTTTGGGCATACGGCGGGACGGCCAGAAACGCGATCTTAAACGCATCGCTTCCCTGCTCGTTCATTTCCTTATAGTATGCGCTGTAAGCAGGCACAACCTCCGCACAGGTCGGGCAGTCATGGTGATACATCAGCACAACCGCCATGCCCTCGCTCAATTGCGCACGAACATCATCTTCCACCACAAACCCAAGCCAGTCCCATTGTTCGACATCAGCTGACGATATTTGAACAGGTTCGCTCTCTTTGACCGGCTCGGCAGGCGGTTCTGTTTTCTCAACTTCCACAGCAACCGGCTCGTCCGGCGTTTTTACCTGGGCCGCAGCCAACTCCGCCGCACGATTCGCTTCAACAGCCGCGGCAAGTTTCGCCTTCATCGCGGCCAGTTCTTTTTGCAATGATTGTATCTGCTGCTGCATGGCCGCAGTTTCCTGTTGCCATGTAGCCTTTTCCCGTTCGTGTTGAAATTTCAGCAGTTTGATTTTGCCTTCGGCCGAGACTTGCGTTTGTTCCTGCGGCTTTTTGAACTCCGGGCGAAACATCACGATCGCCGGGGTCGTCAGTACCAAAACGGCAAGTATCGGAACCGCACAGACAATCGCATGAGTCACATTCGGCCACGGCGGCGGCAGCAGTTTGTATCCTTTCGGCCGGAATATCGCTAAAAGAAGGAACAACGGAACATCAACAATCCACAGCGTCAGCCACGGGTCGACATGCACCTGCCCGAAACAACCGCACGACTCATAGCCCAACAGGGCCTTGGTCAGCGTCACACCGATAAACCCGAAATACGCCAGTGTGCCCGCAATCCAAGACGCCTTGCGAAACAGACCGCAGACCATCCACGCCCCCAGCGCAAACTCCAGCGGTATCTGCATCAGCAGAAATTCATAAGATTCCCAAAACCCCGCCGGATTGGTCCGCCACGACGGAATCCCGACAGTCATCAATTCGTGAGCCTTCAGCAGCGCCGCCGCCATCAGTAAAAGCCCCGCCAGTGTCATGATAACGATGTTAACTTTACGCATAAATTTGAGTCCCTAAACCGTCTGTGGTTATTCAATACACTACCGAATTATACCAGAAATCGGCTGGATGTGGCAACCGCCTTCGGTTTTTTTACAAACTTATTACTTAGAGGCTCGAAAATTGTTCAAAAATGCGTAAAATAGCCCTCAATAAAAGCCTGTCGGGCTTTAACAACAATAGCCGCGGGTGCAGCGAAGCGAAACCCGTGGCTGGCCGGGCAAGGATTTGCCGAGACCCTGTAGGGGTCAAATAACAAAGTGGCATCTTGCTAAGTGTCTTTATTCAACCCCGTCGGGGTTGTGGATGGTTTGTGTTACCTGACCACGGGTTTGGCCTACGGCCTACACCCGCGGCTATTATTGTCATGACCCCTGCGGGGTCTGGTTGTTTAGATACCACGATTGTCATATTTTTTCAGGAATTGTAAAAATGATGGACCTATCCCAAAAAGACTATCTTGTCGTCGTGCAATGTCACATCGTCAAAGAACGCTGCCCGGGGTATTTGTGCGAAAAGGCGTTTAGCGAACGGACCGGCGGGTTTGCCGACTATCCGGCGGACAAACACTACCGCGTTATCAACCTGACCTGCGGCGGATGCTGCGGCCGGGCACTGCATCGCAAGTTGAGTCTCTTGAAACGCACAATCAAAAAGAAAGAAGGCATTGAGAAGGACAAGATTGTCGTGCAGTTGTCGTCGTGCATCACCAAAGACAACTACCACGCCACCCCCTGCCCGCATAAGGATTACATCAAAGGATTGATCGAAAAAATCGGACTGGATTACCGCGAAGCAACCGTCATCGATGAAAAAAGTGAAAAACGACGGGCAGAGGGTGTGTACAGTAACGATTAATTTAACCACAAAGGCCATGAAGATCCTATTTATTATAAAACTACGAAGGAGAATAAAATGATTACGATACTTGGAATAATACTTTTAATCGTCCCTGGACTAATAAATGTTTTTATTGCTAAAAAGGAAGAGCAAAAATACAAAAAGCTAAAGATTTTCTCAATGTGCATTGTGATGGCCTTAGGTGTAGTAATTATAATTTTAGATAGATCCATACCTGAAGAAATTGGAGCATTGAAACCTACCTACAAAAAAAATGATCCCGAATGGGTAAATAAAAATGGATTAGGAGCTGATGTGAGTAAACAGATTATAAGAATCGGGGGTGCATTTGTTAACGCTTTATATCCCCTCGGAAGATATGTACCAATTGCATTAGCAAATGACATTGATGGTTTAATGATTTATGCCACAATTACAAGTTCAGATGGTAAAGTTGTAGCTAAGATAATTAAGAATAAATGGCAAACAAATCCTAATAATTATTTTCGAAAATTTTCTGATGAATCATCTATTGAAATTATCGATGAGTACGATATTCCGATTCTGCAAATAGAATACATAGATTATAATACAGTCAAAATTGGAGGCGTTTTTCGCTCGGAAAAGTCATTTGTATCTGATTATGACAATGATTTCCCACCATATAATACTAGAATAATTTTCAGCTTAACGGGGGAATCTGCAAATTCTATATATATTATTGGAGAGGGAGGAGCGTATAGCAACGTGATTGATATGGAACTACAGGACGTTATTTCAAAATCAAGGGAAATAATTAAGCCTTGGTTTGATTATAGCGATCCTTCAAACCCTTCTAAAAGACTTCCAAAGTAAATATGCCAAAAGATAAAACGAAAAGTTTGTTTGGGACGGAGTTAGACGACGCACCGAATGCGTCCGGGGTGATTGTTCGTGTTGCTTTGGATACGGGGGCGGATTCTTTGTTTGATTATGTTGTGCCGGAGTTTTTGGGAGCCGTGGGAGCCGGGCAGCGGGTGGAGGTGCCGTTTGGGCAGGCCAATAAGCTCAAACAGGCGTTTGTCGTAAAAGTCATTGACGATGCCGACGAGATCGCAAAGTGCCGGCGATTCAAACTCAAGTCCGCCAAAGCCATCCTCGACGAGGTGCCGCTGTTGGATGAGGAGTTGATCCAACTGGCTCAATGGATTGCCCAGTATTATGTGTGTCCGCTGGGGCAGGTGTTCAGTGCGATGGTGCCGGCGGCGGTCAAAAAAGATGTCGGCGTTAAAAAGCAAAGTATTGTGTATCTGACGCCGGAAGCAAACGAGTTGCTCCAGACACTGACCAGCAAAAAACAAAAGTCCCTCGTCGAGGCTCTGCAAGAAGCCGGGGCAATTGACATGGACAGCGGACTGGAGAAAACGGCTCTGCTTGAATGTGCCGGCTGCACCGAAAGCCCGCTGAAACAACTTCTGCGCAAAGACATCGTCAAAATCGGGAAAAAACAGATCTTACATGCCCTGCCGGTTGTGCCGGAAGGATTAGCGACGGAAGCGAAGCAAGTTATCCTAAACGACGACCAGAAAAAGGCTCTGGGTTTTGTCGCGAAGGAAATCGCAGACAACCGATTCGGTGTTTCGCTGCTGCACGGCGTGACCGACAGCGGCAAGACGGAGGTCTATATCCGGGCCATCGAAGCGGCCATTGCGGCGGGCCGACGCGCCATTATTCTGCTGCCGGAAATTGCCCTGACGGCTCAAACCGTTCAGCGATTCAGCAGCCGGTTTGAAAATGTCGCGATCCTGCACTCGCAATTGTCCGGCCCGCAGCGCAACGCGCAGTGGCAAAGCATCAAGAGCAATCAGGCGGATGTCGTCATTGGCGCGCGATCGGCGATCTTCGCACCGGTCAGCAACCTGGGACTCATTGTCATCGATGAGGAACACGAAGGCAGCTACAAGCAGGACACCGTGCCGCGTTATCACGGCCGCGATGTCGCCGTCAAGCGGGCGCAATTAGCGAACGCCCATTGCATCCTCGGCTCGGCAACACCGTCATTGGAAACCCTGCACAACTGCGAAACAAAAAAACATTTCACCTTGCTGACACTGCCCAAACGCGTGATGGATCTGCCGATGCCGGAAATGAAACTGGTGGACATGACCAGTGCTTTCGCGGACACCGAACATAAAGGCGCCCACATTATCAGCCCGAAACTCAAGGAGCATCTCGCTACGGTCCTGGGGCGAAAAGAGCAGGCGATTCTTTTACTGAACCGGAGGGGTTACAGCAATTTTGTCTATTGCCCATCGTGTCGGCATAGTCTGACCTGTCGAAACTGCGATGTGACACTGACGTTCCATAAAAAACCGAAAGCCTCCACCGCCCGGGAAACAATTCTGGGACGACACATGTCCGGCGGGTATGCGATTTGTCATTACTGCCTGGCCAAGACGCTGGTGCCGAAGCAGTGCCCCCTGTGCGGAAAAAACATGACGATGATCGGGCTGGGTTCGCAGCGGTTGGAGGAGGAACTGGCCAAAAAATTTCCACAGGCCCGCGTCCGGCGGATCGACAGCGACGCGATGGCCGGGCAGGATTATTACGATGTTTTACGGGATTTTGCGGAGCAGAAGATCGATATTCTGGCCGGAACGCAGATGCTGGCCAAAGGCCTGCATTTTCCGAATGTGACGCTGGTAGGGATCATTAGTGCCGACACAGCCCTGTTTTTACCGGACTTTCGATCGAATGAACGCACGTTTCAGCTCATCAGCCAGGTTGCCGGACGGGCCGGACGCAGCGAAAAGACGGGGACCGTCTATGTCCAAACGTTTTTCCCGGATCAGCCCGCCATCAAATACGCCTTGCGGTACGATTTTAACGGATTTATTGAAAATGAGTTACAGCACAGGCAGGCCTGCGGTTTGCCGCCGTTTGGGCGTATGGCCATCATCGCCATGCGGGACATGAAATTTAACCGGCTTTCCGCCGCGACCGAACAAATGAAACTTCGGCTGGAGTCGATTATCACAGCAGAAAGCCTGAAAATGACGCTCAGAGGGCCCCTGGAACCGGCGATCGGGCGAATCCAGCGACAGCACCGCCTCCAGTTTATTCTCCAATCTCCATCCGTCGCCGACATTCAGAGACTCTTTCAGCGACTCCGTGTCATGGCCCCGCTCCGCCCGGTCGTGCAAACCCAAGTCGATATTGACCCGATTGGCGTTTTATAGCTTGATTTTTTTGTCCGAATCCGGTATATTCACCCCTCTTTCACGGAGAGTAGCTCAGTTTGGCCAGAGCGCTGCGTTCGGGACGCAGAGGTCGCAAGTTCAAATCTTGTCTCTCCGATTTTTTATAACACACCATCACCAAAGAAGTTGCAGGATTTCAAGTTGACTTTTCTCCCAAATTAGACGACAATCAGGTACGATTATCGTTTGCATGAACTGATATAATCCAACTATTAGAATCTAATAGAGGTCCCAAATAATATCAAAAATGGCTTGACGAAAAATGGAACCAGAATTGAACGCATGCCGTTTTTTCCTCAACTAAAAAATACAGGAAGGCAACTGTTGTTATGTGTGGATTAGTCGGATATTTTAAACCGAAAACAGGTGAAAATCTGAATGAGCTATACCACGCAACCTCATTAATCTCCCATCGCGGGCCTGATGATGAGGGTTACGCTGCCTTCAACTTAGATGCCCGGCATACGATCGCCCTGTGCGGGCCCGATTCGCCGGAGATTCTCAAGGCTTCCATGCCGGATATTACGCAACACATGGACTATCCCCACCAGTTAGCATTTGGCTTTCGACGTTTTTCAATTGTCGATTTATCGGAAAAAGGCCACCAGCCCTTCTGGAGTCAAGACCGCTCTGTGTGTCTGACGTTTAACGGAGAAGTGTATAACTACGTTGAAATCCGGCAGGAACTGAAAGCACTGGGGTATTCGTTCACAACTTCCAGCGATACTGAAGTTCTGCTGGTCGGCTATCAGGCATGGGGACTGGATATTTTAAAACATTGCAATGGACCTCTTGCGCTTGCGATTTATGATCAGACAAAAAACAAGCTGTTTTTGGCAAGAGATCGTATCGGAAAAAATCCGCTTTATTACGCCATACATCAAGGGGCTTTATATTGGGCCTCCGAGATTAAGGCGATTTTATCGATGACAGGTCGATCCGCCTTTACAACCAATGAACAGGCGGTTTATGATTATCTGAATTTTGGCTGGCGTGATCTGGATAACACCACCTTTTGGGAAGGGATCAATACTCTGCCGGCGGCATCCTGGACTTCCATCGATTTGTCCAAACCACCGGCTCATCAGCATTTATCAGAAAACCTGACGTCTTACTGGAAATTCCCCTCAAGCCGTTTAAGTTCACGCGACATTTCTTTTCGTGAGGCAATGACACAGTTTTCATCGCTTTTCTCCGATGCGGTCAGAATCCGCTCCCGTGCGGATGCAAAAGTCGCATTCTCTTTAAGCGGCGGAATGGATTCCAGCTCCATTGTCGCCACGGCAGCCAACATTCTGCCCACCCGTTTTCGAACCTATTCCATTAAGTTTCCCGGCCAGCCTTATGACGAAGAACCGTTTGCACACAAGGTTTACCAGCGATACCCTGATATGATCGACTATCAAACCTATACCCCCGGCAATGAAGATTTCTGGCAAGTCGCAGATGATTTTATATGGCAACAGGAAGAGCCCTTTCATTGGCCGGACACGGAATTGTTCCGCGCTTATCTTAGAAAAGCCCGCAAAGATGATTACAAAGTCGTTATTGTCGGCGGCGGCGGCGATGAACTTTTAGCGGGTTATCAGGACTATTTTTTTCCTCTCCTGATGCTCTTACGAGACCGTAACGCCTTGTTCTCCATGACGGCAAATCTTTTTCTCAGAACTTCTATCTGGCCCAAATATTGTATTCGCAAACGACTCAGGATACTGAAAGATTTGTTCCTGCATCGTCAGGACAGCTTTCAAAAAGCCATCCCCCCTTCCTTCTTTAACCGAGGTGGACAATCTGTTGCAATTCCCTATCTTAAAGACACGCAGATCATGGACCGTATTCGGGATCGTCGGAACGAATTGTTTAAAAACTTCGATGAAATGTTGGTCGGCTACATGTCTAATTGGTTAATGCAATACTGGCAAAGAAACACCGACAAATCTCATTTTAGCGTGCCGATCGAATCCCGGCGGCCGTTTTTAGATTACCGTTTGATTGATTTTATGTTTACGCTCCCGCCAGAGTATATCATGCATAACGGATGGACAAAATATATCCTGCGCAAATCCATCCATCCCTACCTGCCCAAAGAGGTGACATGGAGACGACAAAAACAGGGGATGCCGTTCAACACACAATCCTGGTTTACACATGCCAAGCCTATTGTACAAAGGCATCTGGAAACCGCAGGGGACAATCCCTTTTTGAATGTCAGTACTTTTGCTGAAGATTATGATCTACTGCTGGAGAAAAACGCTCCTTTTCTTTGGCGAGGGATCAACCTGGTTTTATGGTGGAAAAGAGTCATTATGCAAACGCATTTATAAATCTCCAAAAACAAGACTGATAAAACGAATCGATTGCCATGACAGAGAATAAGACTATTAAGACCTCAAAAGAAGAACCTGACCTTTATAAGCGCTCGATCAAGGGCGGCTACTGGGTCTTTGTGATCCGTTTCGCGACGCAATTCTTTGGGTTTGTAAAATCGATCATTATTTTCAATTTCCTTTTCAAGGCAAACCTCGAACTGGTCATCATCGCAAACCTGCTGATGGCGCTATTGATCACCTCGACTGAAAGCGGATTTCATGCAGCCCTTATCCAAAAAAAAGAGAATATCGAGGATTATTTAGATACCGCCTGGGTGATCGGTATTTTGCGGGGAATTCTCTTGTTTGCTTTAATCTATTTTCTTGCTCCCTTATTTGCATCATTTAAGGTGGACCCGGAAAACGTACCATTGGCGATATCGGTGATTCGTGCAATGGGAGTCTGTTTTCTGATTCAGGCATTTCAGAATATTGGTGTCGTCTTCTTCCAGAAAGAACTGCAATTTCATAAGACCTTTTGGTTGACAATGGCCGGAACCTTGACGGATATTGTTCTCTCGATCATTTTAGTGCTGATACTCAAAAGTGTTTGGGGGTATGTGATCGCCCGATTGGTCACAGCGGCTGTGAACCTGGCGATGACTTATCTGCTTTGCTCATATCGGCCACGATTTCATTTTGTGCCTCAAAAGGCTCGCGAGTTGTGGAAATTTGGTAAATGGCTGTTTGCAGGGAATATTATGGGATATCTGCTGAATGAAGGCGACGACTGGTTCGTATGGTTTTACCTGGGTGGCCAACCGCTGAAAATTTATCAATATGGATATCGATTTTCACATATGCCTTCAACGCACATTTCCGAGGTCATTTCTAAAATCAGCTTTCCGGCTTATTCAAAAATCCAAAACGACCTTCCACGACTAAGAGAAGCTTATTATAAAGTGGTTCGGATCACAGCATTAATTTCTGCCCCGGCATCATTATTGATATTCATTTTATGCCCTGATTTCGTTCGATTATTTTTAGTGGAAGAATCGCAGGGCATCATACCCATCATACAGATACTTGCCCTGAGGGGCCTTCTCGGAGCTTTAGGCGCTACTCGAGGACCGCTCTTTAAAGCATCGGGAAGACCAAGTGCCGTATGGAAATTACGTTTTAGCGCAGTTATTCTTCTATCCGTTTTGATTTATCCCTGTACGGCCAGATGGGGAATTATTGGGACATCGGTTTTGACGCTGGGAATCGCAATTTTCGTCAATTCGATCGGAATACACATTGCTAAAAATATAATAAAGTGCTCCGTATGGGACATACGTAAACCCACATATATTCCTTTAATTGCTTCCGTTTTGGTGGGCTTGATGATCATGACTATTAAAACAGTATTTGGAATAACAAGTTCATATTTATCCTTCGCTGTTATATCGGGAGCGTCCGTCTTAACTTACATTCTTATCGTTTATATCCTGGACCGTTTATTTCCCAGTGGTTTTCGTGCTATTATCGTGGAGCAATTAAAAGTTTTCCGCATCTTTGATAAACTTCTACCGGTGAAGGACCCGTAATTCTACACAGGAATATGGCTTTTTTTCTTGCCATTTTATAGATATCCGATAATATCTGAGAGATGCTGATACAAGCATAACAACTTCTTTTGTCGCCAAGTTGAGTTTGACGATTACGATGAGGACCGGTAAGATGTTTCAAAGGGCAAAAAGATTAAGCAGCCAAATTAAACGTTATTTCCACCAAATGAATAACTTTGCGGAGTTGAATAAGAAACTCACAATCGAGTCTTTTCAAAATATTTATCGTTCATGTAACAGCAAAAGCCTTATTCCGTCCGGCCACAAAGTGTATTCTAAAAACGAAGAAGACGGTTTTATCCAGGAAATTTTTAAACGAATCGGCACAACAAACAAAACATTCGTCGAGATAGGAGTCGACAACGGTTTAGAAAACAACACGCTAGCCTTATTATTTGAGGACTGGAAAGGGTTGTGGATAGAAGGGTCTGTTGAGAACGTAGACAAGATAAGAAATGGTTTTTCTAAAACGATATCAACGGGCCAGCTTGAGGTCATTCAGGCCTTTGTAACCAGGGACAATATTAACGCCTTAATTTCTCAACATATTAAAGAGGCCGAGATTGATTTACTCTCGATTGACATTGATGGAAATGACTACCATGTCTATAAAAGCATTTCTTGCCTGAAACCCCGCGTTTTAATTCTTGAATACAATGCCAAGTTTCCTCCCCCTATTCAGTATTGCATGGCGTATGATCCCGGTCATATTTGGGAGGGAACAGATAATTTTGGTGCTTCTCTAAAATTCCTCGAAACCAAGCTGCAAGAAGATGGGTACTTACTTGTCGGGTGCAATCTGACCGGCGGAAATGCTTTTTTTGTGCAGGAACAATTGGTTGAAGATCGATTCCAGAGTCCTTTTACGGCAGAAACCCATTATCAACCCGCACGTCTGGAATTGGGTGAATTTCGTTCGGGGCACCGTCCTGCCTATAAAACATTGGAAAATCGGCTCAAGGAATTATAAATCAGCAGGAAGTCAGATCGCACAAAATACTGGAATCATTATATCATGAGAAATAAATTAAAACGTTTTTTTTCCAAGCCATATCGAGAATGTACCCATGGAGACATGATAAAGAACTTTCTTTCTCAGTATCCTCCTCAGCAAACATCTCCTGTTTTTGTGGAACTCGGTGCGGGCTTCACAACCGCAGAGCTTGCCGAATTGGCACGTTTACACAATGCAACTTTTTATTCGTGCGACAGCAATTCTGAAAAAATCAAAGACTTAAAAATTCGCCTCAGCAATAACGCAGATAATATCGATTTTTTAATTGGTGACAGTTTGGAATCACTTTCCGCGATCAGCCAACAGCACAACCAAATCCATTTTGTGTTTTTTGATTCGGCACCTTCAGCAATGCACACTTTCCATGAGTTTTCGATCATCGAGAAGAATCTGAAACCGGATTCATGCATTTTAATTGATAACGCCTGCATCCCGGAGGAAAAAGCAATATTGACCCCTTGCAGAAAAGGAAAAATATTAGTGCCTTATCTGCTGGCATCTCCAAATTGGCAGGTCTTCGGTCATCCCCATGCAGGGGACAGCATGGTGTCTGCAATTTATAAATCCGAGCCCATCTACAGTGACCCGGCTTATGAATTATCCGGCTGGATAGACAGCTGGAAGTATAATGATCAGGGAGAGGCGGGCACTCATGAGATTTGACAAAGACTGATGGGCTGCTATAAGTAGCCGAGATCTTCAAGTTGTTTTTCGACCGCAGATTGGTCGTCATTCGAGTAGCCGGAGTCGTCTTTTTCAAAATCCACCGATTTTTTATATTCAACATTCATGGAATCTTTGAAAGCCCCCAGCAAAACGTTGCCGTCCATATGGTCAGGCACCGAAACTCCAAGGTAAGCCAATATTGTTGGCGCGATAGACACAATTTCAGAATTCAGCATTGAACCCGATTTAACCTGTGGACCGTTTAGAACAAACATTCCATCCTGTTCATGGGTTCCCGTTTGTTTGCCGTTGACAATTCCAGACTTCACGACCATTTCATCTTCCGGGTTTATTCGAGCTTCAACGCCCGGCATTAAATGAATCATATAATCCGGGCTAAAGGAGTCTGTCTCTGAATGTGCGGACAATTCTTTTATCGGTTCTATTGACGTGATTACCGGTTCTGAAGAGCATGGACCATATTCGGCCAGCAGCTTGCCGATCATCGCTTCCACTTGGTTCTCACGGGTCCTGTCCGTAATGTACAACGACCCGCTCATTCCGCCCAAGCAAAAGGCCAGAGACCGGTCTATATCGATTATTTCTCTGATGTGCCTGACAACTTTTTCTGCATACAGTTCAGCAAAGCGGTCGGTCTTCCGGAAAGCCGTTAATCGTTCTTTACCGTGTCCATAATACTTCGCCAGAAGTTTTAAAATCGGAAATTTCGCCTTAAGCCGTTCTTTTGCAACCTTCGTTGACGGATCTTTCTTTGATGAATGATAAATAAGATAGCCGTTTTGAGAAAGCCATGTGTTAATGCCAATTTCCGCTTTTTTAGAACAAAAACCGTGATCGGAAGCAATAACAGTTAAAACAGATTCTCCGGCAACATCAACAAGCTGCTTTAACAGGCTGTCTATATTCTTATAGAATTCAATGGCCTGACCGTAATCGGTTTCGGTATAACCTTCTGCATCAGGATCTAATGCCCACCAGTTTTTGTGCTGAAAAGCATCCGTGCTTTGGATTTGAATGGAGAACAAGTCCCAATCCGGCTCTTTCATAAGTTCAAGTGCCAGAGCACCGCGCACTTTTTCTGTGCTGATAGCCTTGGAAATATAATCACTAAGGCAGGCCTGGGGCTTGTTGTTAACGATTAAATAGTCAGGACGAGACTTAAGATATTTGTGATAGATGACGGGCGGATGAACCGTTTCTTTTGAGAGTTTCGGACAAGTCAGCCCCGGAATAATGATGCCATTGACCAAGGGAGGGGGACTTGTCATGGGCATGTTGATACTAATAATTTTCTTTCCTGCATCATTTAATAATTCCCAAATTGTTGGGACCCTGATTTCACGAAAACTATTCAACCTTATCTGTCGTGTCTTTCTGGAATATCCGTGAAAGGCAAATATACCCGTTTTGTTCGGATAACACCCCGTCTGAAAGCTTGACCAGGCCGGACTTGTTTCATAAGGAAGAACACTTTTAAGCGTTCCATGACAACCCATTTCCATGAGTTTAGAAAGGCAGGGCATGTGGCCTTCCCGGGCCAGCTTCCTGCCGATCCTCCAGGTAAATCCATCCAGGCCGATGATCAAGACACGTTTGGATTCTTCCATTTTCCTGACTTCAAAATAAATAGAGATGGTCTATTTTCATTGACGGTATATACCTGTGTGTTATACTATATCATCAAACAGCTATAGTCAACTTCAATATGTTAAAATGTAATGGTTTATAAAAGATGAAAATAGCCTTTGTCGTCGGTCGGTTTCCAGCGCTATCAGAGAGCTTTATTGTTCAGCAGATCACGGCTCTGATAGACCAGGATCAGACTGTCTTGATTTTTTCATTCAATCAATCTCAACAAACAGAGATACAAAAAGACGTCATTGACTACAAACTGATCGAAAAGACAACCTATCTGACACCCCCAAAAAAGAAATGGCATCTGAGATTAAAAGGGATTTGTTGGTTCTTCAGTATTTTTTTCCATTCTCCGGGAAGTGCTTTTTCGCTCATTCACTGCTTTTCAAAAAAAAGAGTTTTTTGTTACCCGGCTCTCATGTTACTTTATGAATACTTCAAGGACAAACCCGATGCCTTTCATGCTCACTTCGGACCCAATGCGATCCCATTGCTTTGGCTAAAGAAAGCCGGGGTAAACGTAAAACTTATCACGACTTTCCATGGGTACGATGTCAGTGTTTATGTCCGTCAGCATGGTCAGGATGTTTATCAGGAACTTTTTGAATACGGAGATCTGTTCACCTATAACAGCGAAGCGACCAAGAAAAAATTATTGGAATTAGGCTGCCCTGTGGAAAGAATGGTGAAGTTGCCCATGGCGGTCAATATCGACAACATTGCGTTTAAGCCCAGACATCACGACCCTGCTGACACCGTTCACATCTTAAGTGTTGGAAGACTGGTTGAAATGAAAGGCCGCGAATATGCTGTCAAAGCGATTGCACAATTAAAGGACAAGTATTCTATTCGGTACGATATCGTTGGAGATGGCCCGCTACATGATGATTTACACAAATTAATCGTTGATTTGGGACTTCAAGATGCGGTCAAGCTATGGGGGTGGGTAAGCACCGACCAATTAAAACAACTATACCAGAACGCCCATTTATTTGTGCATCCAAGCATCACGTCTTCCAACGGAAACCAGGAAGGACAGGGAGTTGTCCTGCTTGAGGCGCAAGCACATGGAATTCCTGTCATTGCAACAGAGCACGGGGCCTTTCCCGACAGCCTTAGGGATGGATTGACCGGATACTTGGTTCCTGAAAAAGACACACAGGCACTGGTTGAAAGAATTGACGCGCTCATCTCGGATTCTCATCTGTGGCCTCAAATGGGCAGGGAAGGACGTCGTTTTGTTGAAACAAACTTCAATGCGAAGACATTGAATAAAAAACTATTAGACCTTTACCGTACTGTTTTGAGCGATTTCAAATAGACATAAGCAGTCTGCGTACGATAAACTGATGGTTTTTCATACAACGCGGTAAATCCCAAAATTGTGCCGTATATAATTGAGCCGATACCTATGGAGCATACAAAAAAACTCCCGTGAATAATCATTCACGGGAGTTTTAAACTTATTCACTTAACTATTAATTCTGCTGCTAGGGCCTTTGCGCTGTTCTTGAGTCGTCATTCACCAGGTAGGAATCATCCCTGGCACCGAGCCCTGCAGGGACTCCAGGCTGGATCGCCAAATTATGATCTGGGTTCGTCATGGTACCGGCAAATCCGCCTCTAACCATGTCTTCAGCAGTTCCGCCGCCGCCACGAGGTACATAGATTGCATCATGTTTCATGCCGACATCCGGCGTCTTTTCGAAACTGGCATGGCCATCTGCAAACAGAACATTCTGACCTTCCCGGTCATGAGGTTGAGAGTTTGCACCTCGTACTCCCGGAGATGATTCATTGAATGCCGAATTTTGCACATAGTAATTACCGATCCTGCAGATACCGTCTGTAAGATTAACATTATCCATTTGAGCGGCAGTCAGCAATTGCCCACTATTAAATTTGTAATCGAAATATGGATTCTTGTCAGCCATTATAGCAAATGATGCCGAAAGAGTTCCAGTGGCCGCATACTGGCTTTTTGCACCAGTGGGGCCGTAGGGCTGATGATATGAATAACTGACATGCTGATAGGGATAGCCGGATTCGACCGCTAACGGTTCAGCCCCAAAATCCCAGAGTTGTACGATATCAAGCGGTGGATTTTGCGTATTTGTACCGTCGTATTCTTCCTGATCGCTCGCAGGGCAAACGAAAGATTTCGGACTGACATCCGCTTCCCGGACAAGCAGGTACAAGCTGGCACCGATTGTAATCCCGGAGGCCTGTGTACGCCAATTAAGAGAGGGATTCTGGAAACCCGGTGTGTACCAACCCCACGTAAGAGTCGGATTACCTCCGCCCTGTACGGCATACTCATCGTCGTAGTCATTGGAATAAACGGTTTGTGCGGTACCCAAACCCTTCAGGTTGGTTCCGCAGATGACACGCATGGCGATCTTCTTGACCTTGCTCAGTGCCGGCAGCAGAATCGCCATCAACATCGCGATGATCGCAATTACGACCAACAGCTCAATTAATGTAAAACCTTTCTTCTTCATTTTTACAACTCCTTTCAGGTAAGATCTACTTCAATCACCTTCGGCCAGACCGAAAATCCTATAATTGCCGTTTTTTTGCCCCCACGCAGGGCATTGTCGAAACTGTGTAAATCCTACCGGTTAACAATACGTTTCACCGAAGGTGAATTTCAGTTATTGCGCGTTCACAAAACACAAATCTATATTACAAGAGATGAGAAACTACTGACATGTTCACGGGAGATGAAAAGAGTGTTTATCGTATAATAGCTTTAAAATATATTACTTTTCCGTGAATCCTGTCGGTTCTCTCTACTATCTCGCTACTATCAATATACCTCAGTCCAATAATAATGTCAAGTAAAATTCTATACGAAAAGGATTCTTGCAATTTTTTTTTAATTCTGTATAGAATAGGCGTCAAATTCAACAAATGATCTATGGAATCAACCTGAAGGGTATAGAAATGAATCAAATCGCTGATTTTGGTGTCTTAAATGCCGATCTTTGTAGGATTGGACAAAGCCATATATTACATTATTTAGATACATTAACCCCAGATAAAGCCGCATCATTGCTGGTACAAGTCAAAAATCTGGATTTTTTCAGGATTCCGGCTTGGGTCGAGAAATACGTTTTGACTGATGGCTCCCTCAAGGTGCCGGAGCAATTTGACCCTGCTCCGTCCTATCCGGCTGTTCCCAATACGAGCGAGCAACAGGAAAAATACGCCAAAGCCGTTCAATTGGGCGAAAACCTGATCCGGCAAGGGAAAGTCGCAGGCTTTGTCGTCGCCGGCGGACAGGGAACCCGACTGGGATTCGACGGTCCCAAGGGCAATTACCCCATCAGCCCTATTAAGAAAAAAACACTGTTCCAGATTTTTGCCGAAAATTTGCTTGCGGCATCCAAAAAATATGGCGCAACCATTCCCTTCTATATCATGACCAGTCCGCTGAACCACGCTGCAACGGTCGACCTCTTTAAATCAGCCGATTACTACGGCTTGGGACAGGATAATATTATCATTTTTCAACAGGGAACGCTGCCCAACTTCGGTTTTGACGGCAAGATCCTGATGGCCGACAAAGACCGTATCGCCACCAGCCCGGACGGCCACGGCGGCAGTCTTAAGGCCCTCTATAACAGCGGTGCCGTCACGGACATGAAAAATCGCGGTGTCGAGTACCTCAGTTACTGGCAGGTGGACAACCCGCTGATCCACCTGGTCGACCCGCTGTTCGTCGGCCTGCACGTGATGGACAAGGCAGGCATGAGTTCCAAGGCTCTGCTGAAAGTCGGCCCACTGGAAAAGGTCGGTAACTTTTGCCTGGTGGATGGCAAGGTTACGGTCATTGAATACAGCGACCTGCCCGACGAAGCGGCCCATCGCACCTGCGAAGACGGATCGCTGGCGTTCGAACTGGGCTCGATCGGCATCCATATGATCAGCGTAGCATTTATTGAAAAGCTGAATGCTGACGGGGACTTCGCCCTTCCATTCCACAGAGCCGTCAAGAAAATTCCGCATATCGACGCAAACGGCCAACTCATTAAGCCTGAGAAGCCGAACGGCATTAAACTGGAAACATTCGTTTTTGACGCAATTCCCATGGCGGATAATTCGGTCATCCTGCAAACCCGTCGCGAAGAAGAATTCGCCCCGGTCAAGAATGCCACCGGGGTGGATAGTGCCAAAGTGACGCATCAGATGATGATCGACCGGGCGGCGGCGTGGCTGGAAGCGGCCGGTATTACGGTACCCCGCAAATCGGACGGTACGCCGGACTGTGTATTGGAAATCGCCCCCAGCTTTGCACTGACCGCCGAAGAAGTAGAAAACAAAATCGACCGGATTCCGGAAATCACCGCAGGGACCGAATTGTATCTTGCGTAAACGCACTTATTGAAATTCAGGTGATTAGCGGATGTCCCGTTCCCGGTTTGGCGAGTTCGCCGGCCAGTTTGACGTGCTGGGCCTCGCCGCCGGAGATGATCGTGCTGGACTGTCCGAAGGTCATATACCCCAGGCCAACATCACAGAGGGCTTTGATCGGCCGGATGATCTTGGGGAAGTTGACGAAAGACCGTTTGGCTTCTTCTATCCGGATGTATCACTATTGTATATTTCGACAACGATTTTCAGTTCTCCGTCCGGTTGTCTCCTCCAGATGGTTACATACTTTCCCGCGGACTTCATCGGCTCACTCATACCCGGGAGGATTACGTCTTGGCTGAATGTCCCGACCTCATAGACATATTCGCCTTCGGCTTGAACATCCACCAATGTCGACTCAAGAGATTCGAACTTCAATCCCGTCGACAAAATCGCTTCGGTCTTTTGTTTTAAATCCGTCTTGCCGATGACCATCGGATACCCGTCGGGCATAGAAATGATGTCATCACTATAGTATTGCAGCATGGCGTCGACATCTCCCGACAGAAACGCTTTCTCCGCCTGATTGCCTAACATATCTACCTCCGCTTTCAAGTCTTCATGAGCCCGTTCTCCTGTATGGGCACATGCGCTTAGCAAGATGCAGACAAAACCTGACATAACGACATTCATCCATTTTCTCATGCTCCAATCCCTTCCATCAAACAACAAAAGCTCTGTCCCTTGTTTTCTCTGTAAAAAAACAGCATACTATTTTACGATTTTTTGTCCGAGTTATGCAAGGATAAACAAGCTAAATCCCTGCTAAACAATGAAAATTAAAATGAAGCTGATAACGTGATGACGTATTGACTACCAGACGAAAGCTTATCGTTTTTCGGCGGCAAGTTTGGCTTTGAGATATTGGGCGGTGTAACTGTTCTCGCATTTGACGATCTTTTCGGGTGTTCCGGTGGCGACGACTTCTCCGCCGGCGTCGCCGCCTTCGGGACCGAGATCGATGATATAATCAGCCATCTTGATCACGTCCAGATTATGTTCGATCACAATGATGGTATTGCCCAGATCGGTTAACCGCCGCAAAACATTCATCAGGTTATGAATATCGGCAAAGTGCAGTCCTGTCGTCGGCTCGTCGAGAATATACAGGGTATGTCCCGTTCCCGGCTTGCCGAGTTCGCTGGCCAGTTTAACGCGCTGGGCCTCGCCGCCGGACATGGTCGTGCTGGACTGTCCGAAGGTCATATACCCCAGGCCAACATCACAGAGGGCTTTGATCAGCCGGATGATCTTGGGGAAGTTGGCGAAAAACCGTTTGGCTTCTTCGATCCGCATGTCGAGAATGTCAGCGATGTTTTTGCCCTTGTAGGTAATCTGCAGGGTTTCGGGATTATAGCGTTTGCCCTTGCATTCCTGACAGGTGACGAACACATCTGGCAGAAAATGCATCTCGATCTTTTTGGTGCCCTGTCCCTGGCAATGTTCGCAGCGGCCGCCTTTGACATTAAAGCTGAATCGCCCGGGTTTGTAGCCGCGGATCTTCGCCTCGCGTGTCATGGCAAACAGTGCCCGGATCAGATCGAACACACCGGTGTACGTCGCCGGGTTGCTTCGCGGCGTCCGTCCGATGGGCGATTGGTCGATCTCGATGACCTTGTCAATGCGCGAGGTGCCGTTGATGCTTTTATGTTTGCCGGGCTTTTCGCGGGAGGCGTAGAGGCGGCGTTTGAGGCCTTTGAGCAGGATTTCCGATACCAGCGTACTCTTGCCGGAACCGGACACACCGGTCACACATGTCAAAACGCCCAGCGGGAACTTAACGGAAATGTCTTTGAGATTATTTTCACAGGCCTTTTTGACCTCAATGCAGTCGGACATTTTGACGCGGCGGCGGCTTTTGGGCAGCTCGATGCGGACGCTGCCGCTAATATATTGGCCGGTCAGCGAACGCTGGCAATTTTTGATATCATCAAGCGTGCCGGCAACCACCAGTTCACCGCCGTGTTCACCGGCGGCAGGCCCGATGTCGATAATGTGGTCGGCTTCGGCGATGACGTCTTCGTCATGTTCAACGACCAGTACGGTGTTGCCGATATCGCGCAGCCGTTTGAGAATATCCAGCAGGCGGTCATTATCGCGTCGGTGCAGGCCAATGGTCGGTTCATCCAGCACATAGCAACAGCCGACCAGACCGCTGCCGACCTGCGTGGCCAGGCGAATGCGCTGGGCCTCGCCGCCGGAGAGAGTTCGGCTGGTGCGGTCCAGTGTCAGATAGCCTAAGCCCACATCGATCATGAATTTCAGGCGGGCGCGAATTTCCTTGAGCGGCTGAGCGGCAATAAGCGTTTTTTCTTCGTCAAATTTGAGATTTTCGAAAAATTCGTGCGCCTGATCAATACTCATAAAGGTCAAGTCACTGATGTTTTTGCCGCCGATGGTAACCGCCGTCGCTTCGCGGCACAGACGGGTTCCGCCGCATTTTTTGCACGGCGACTCCGAAAGGTAGCCATGCAGACGGGCCTTGACATATTCGCTGGTGGTATTTTCCCAGCGGCGCTGCAGATTCGGGATAACACCTTCGAAACTGCATGCGTATCGGGCCTCGTCGTCAGCCGTGGTCCCATAGATAAGGATTTTGCGAACCGCCGCAGGGATCTCTTTAAAAGAATCACTTTTCTTGACGCCGAAATTACGGCAGAATCGCTTGATCAGGCGATTGTAGTAGATATTCATGCGTTTGCCGCCCTTTCGCCATGCCTCGACGGCGCCGTTTTCGAGCGAGATGCTTTTGTCGGACACGATAAGATCGGGGTCGAATTCGAGAATCGTTCCCAGACCGTCGCAGGCGTCGCAGGCACCGTAAGGGCTATTGAAACTGAACAGCCGGGGCGACAGTTCGGCCAGCGAGGCTTCGGGGTGCTTGGTACAGGCGTATTTTTCGCTGTAAATGATATCTTTCCAGTGACCGTTGCCGCCGTTGGTCTTCTGCTTGTCGGGTTCCTGCATCATAACGATGACGGTACCTTCGCCGATCTTTAACGCTGTTTCAATCGAGTCGGCCAGGCGGATGCGAATGCTGTCTTTGAGAACCAGCCGATCCACCACCGCCGCGATGTCATGCTTTTTGTTCTTGTCCAGTACGGGAACGGCTTTAACATCATAGATCTGGCCGTCGGCACGAACACGAACGAAACCTTCGCGCTGGATCTGGGTGATGATGTCTTTGTGCTCGCCCTTCTGTCCGCGCACCATGGGAGCGCATATCTGGACGCGGGTTCCTTCGGCCAATGAGAGGATCGCGTTAACGATCTGCGTGGCATGCTGGCTGGTGACTTCTTTGCCGCACACCCAGCAGTGAGGCGTTCCCGTGCGGGCAAACAACAGGCGGCAGTAGTCATATATTTCGGTCGTCGTCGCCACTGTCGAGCGGGGGTTGCTGGAGGCGCTGCGCTGCTCAATGGCAATGGTCGGCGGCAGGCCCTCGATATGCTCGATGTGCGGCTTTTGCATTTGTTCGAGGAATTGCCGCGCGTAGGCACTGAGCGATTCGACATACTTTCGCTGCCCTTCGGCATAGATGGTATCGAATGCCAGCGAACTCTTGCCGGAACCGCTGATGCCGGTGACCACCACCAACCGGTCCCGCGGGATCGTAATGTCCAGATTCTTTAAGTTATGTTCAGAAGCCCCGGTAATATGGATGGCTTTCGGTTCTGTCACAATCACCCCTGCTGTAACGCCGGCTTCCAGCCGGCAGGTTATATTGACATTGCCGACAAGATGCCGGCGGTACTTAGTACCCGATTTTTCTATGGCAAAACAATTTGGTGATTGTACCATAGGCAGGATATGAAGTAAACGCCCTTTTCGGGAGTGATTTCAGATGGCTAATATCGTGGACTTGCACAATTGGGATTTAAGTCCTTTACAGGCAAGGCAGTTACAGGAAAAACTCAAGGATCATATTGAGTTGTGCCCCCTGCAAAAAAAACCGGAATTTGTGGCCGGGCTGGACTGTTCCCTGGATAAACGCCGGGGGCTGATTTTCGCTGCGGCGGTTGTATTCGAGCTTTCTACAGACTCATCGGGTGGCATGGCTTCTCGCGAAGCGAAAGCCATGGGAGAATGTTACAAACCACGCCTTTCGCCTACGGCGAGAAGACGTGCCACCCAAAGTGAATTAACACTGGTCGAAACCGTAACCGCCCACATGCCACTGGTGTTTCCGTATGTGCCGGGATTGCTGTCATTTCGGGAGATGCCGGTGTGCCTGGAGGCGGTTAAAAAAGTGCAAACGCCGGTCGATCTGTGGCTGATTGACGGTCAGGGTATCGCCCACCCCCGCCGGCTGGGGTTGGCCAGTCACCTGGGATTATTGTTGAATACACCAACCATCGGATGCGCCAAAAGCCGACTGATCGGAACTTATGATGAACCGGGCGCGTATAAAGGCGATTTTTCACAGTTGTATGATAAGGATGAACGAATCGGAGCGGTTGTGCGAACCCGCGACAACGTCAAGCCGCTGTTTATCTCGCCGGGGCATTTGTGCCGTTTTGAGGACGCGATAAAATTCACGCTGGCCTGCACAACAAAATACCGCCTGCCGGAACCAACCCGACTGGCCCACCAAACCGTCACAAAATACAAAACCACCGAAGACGCGGAATGACACTAAAATCAAGAAAAAAAGCCGGGGAAACAATTTTCCCCGGCTTCCGGTTTTAAACAAAACGCAGATTTTTTCTTAGCCGCGTTTTCTGCGAATAGCCAACAGGCTCCCAACGCCCAGAAGAACCATTGTTGCCGGTTCGGGTACCAGGATCAGAGCCGGCTGCCAATCTGCTGTGGCATTCTCTTTGGTGGCGATTCCGTAGCCTCTGTCGGTGCCGTCATCGTTAGCCAAAATGAATGTGACCAATCCACCATCATCAATTCGACTCTGGAGGAAAACTTCAAAGGCCGCACCGCTGATAATGATTTTGCTTCCGGCATCAGCGCTGCCCGGAACGACTTCGGTGATTCCCGCAACATCGCCATCCAAGTCGGTAATCCAGCCGTTGGTCACAGCCGCCGCGGACAAGGCACTGCTTTCCCATTCCTGACCTGGATTAGTGTCCATCAGAACGGTTTCATCCCAGTCCTGAGCCGTGTTGCCCGCCACATTGTTGAGACCATACAGGGCAAACCGTGTGTCAACGACTGTGTCATTACGTGACGCCCCGCCCGAGACGGTCAGGACCAATTGTGCGCCCTCAAGGGTGGTGTAACTAACGCCGGAAAGGTCAAAACGAAGATACCCGGCAAAATCAACACTGCCCCCGCGGACATCCATAAAGGTATAACCGCCGCGAACTGTCGCGTCGCGCAGATAGGTGTCTGCGTCACTGTCAACGATCACGGCCTGGACGGCTGAGCCCAGTAATACTACTAACAACAATACAAAAAATCTTTTCATCTTTCCAATCCTCCGAAAAAGTAACACTTTAATTTACTATTCTATTCTTACTTCACACACATTACAACACACACTTCAAGCAAAGTATGGCGGGCAGCAATAATGCTTGCTGCCCGCCCAAAATACAAAATTTACCAAACTAACACACTATGGACATTGCAGACTGTCACAGGCAAGCCATTGTCCGGCCATTAGTACAAAATCGCCCAGATCAACGAAGCAGTCGCTGTTCAGGTCAGCAATATTCGCGACATAACCCGGGACATTCTGAGCCGCGTCACAAGCACTCGTGCCGACATAAACCTGGACCGGGTCAGATACAGCCTCCTGACCATCGTCGGCTGTCAACTGGAATTCATAGGTGCCGGATGTTCCAATGGTAACCGTTGTGTCTTCCGTGTCATTCGGAGCAATGGTTACGGTTTCCGGTCCGCTAAGCTGTTCCCACAGATAAGCCATCGTTCCATAAGGCTGGCCGTCATCGGTAACGGTACCATCCAGAGTAACGTCCACAGTGCCGGGGTTCGAGACAGTTGTCAGGTTCAAAACCGGAACTGTTGCCGGGTCAACGGCTTCCTTGGTTCCCAGAGCGTAACCCCTGTACGAACCACCCGTTCCAAGGGTAATAACAAAAGTAGCCAGACCCCCGTTGTTAGCACGATCCTGCAGGAAGGAAACCAGGTCGGCTCCTGCCACGGTCATCGTCGTTCCGTCAGTTGATTCGGTAATGTTAATTCCAGCTTCCATGTCCAGATTGACCACCCTTCCATCGGCAATACTGGTTGCCAGTGTCGGGTCAGCGGAGTCGAATTCTGCGCCAGCATTGTTCCAGGTGAGATCCATTTCACCCCAGTCCTGCGCTGTGTTGCCAGCGCTGTCGGTCAAGCCGTGCAGCGCAAACCGGTCGGTAATCATGGTATCGTTACGCCAGCCGCCGGGAACTTTTGTCAGGGTCAATGTGGCATCTACAATGTCGGCTGCAGTATATGCAGACAGGTCAAATCGCAGATAACTATAAAATCCATAAGCATTTGTCACATTCATCAGGGGATCGTCGCCGTTTTCAGTATAGCCGTCACGCATCCAGGTATCCGCATCAGAACCAAGGGCTATTTTGTCCACCCAGACATACTGATCCGCCCCGGCATCAACGACGGGAGGATTGTTAAAGGTGTTATAGGACCAATGCAAGCCGCGATGCAGGCCGGACGTGGAATCAAGCACATCGACGACCCAGTAATACCGCGTTAACGGATCCGGAGCTGACGGAAGCGAAACACTGTTGCTGTCAGTACCGGTCACAAGTGTCGTCAGGCCGTAATCGGACAAAAGACTGTTCGGTTCAGTCGTACCCCAATAAACATCGCAGGTAATGGTACCGCCAACATCATTCGGTTCAGGATTTGTCCAGCTCAACTGGGTCAAGGAACTGGTTACAACCTCATTCATCACGGGACTTGGATTGGTTGCCCAAATCGGATCCACGTCAGCGGGAAGAACCAGCGTCGGTGCAATAATGTTGGGGTCCGTCAGGCCTTCCTTGGTACGGATATAATACTGCTTGCCGCTGCCGTCATTGGGACAAATGAACGCCAGGGTAATCTGATTGTTTGTGTCAGCTTTAATGACATCTACCAAGGGGGTTCGTAGCGTTTGGATCGTCCGGATTAATGGAAACATCGAGAGCAACGTAGTCATCATCAGCCCCGATAGTGAAGGTTCCAAGGTACGTCATCTTCGGGTCATCAATGATGTAGTTGCCGTTTGCCTCCGGATCCGTTGGCAAAAATCCCGGAGCCGTGTTGTACGTAATTGACATCTCGCCCCAGTTGTCATCTATGACATTATCATTCAGCGCGTAAACAGCACAATCTCGGGTGTTTTCGGCACTGGTTATCCACAACCGCAACTGGGCGCCTGTGGGATCCATACCACCGATGCTCGTGATATCCCACCGCACATAGCCGATATGAGATCGTGTATCTGTTAAGTAGCGGATATCCATGTCAACATTTGCGCCGTAGTTGTTATTCGGGCCCTTGTTGCTGTCATTGCCAATAAACGTATCGGCCCCGTTACCATCCGCTGTCGTAACGACCGTTTCCGCTTGAGCAACGAGCCCAAGCACACACACAAACATCACCATCACTAATACATTCTTTGTTCTCATGATTACACCTCCAAAAAAGTTAATAATTATTATCTTAAACAACAATTAGTTCTATCTTCGTTTATTCCGATCCCTTTACAGTTTGTCGATAGATTAAAACGCCCTTAAAATTTCCGAATCTTCGCCTACTCTAAGGCTCTTATGACAGTACGCCATTCTACTGCTTCATCCATCGAAATCAAATTACCGCCATCTTTGATAAGATTATCCTCGTCCTTCCTGAATATAACATACCCTCCGCCATACAGCATATTGACGCCAACATAGCCTCCCATTTTGTGCGACATATTATCGCCCTGGAGAAGATCAAGCACCATCGAAAGATTCGGATTTAAATCCCTCATCTTGTAAGCAGCATTGGGAAACGCTGACATTGCAGAATTCGGATGCCTTATTTTCCTTGCTTGCGGCAGGTATGAATATGAAATACGAATAGAAGTTGGGTTGTTAATATCTCCTAAACCCATTGGCCAATCCCTATCGCCACCGTATGCATCGTATGAATGTGCATCAGTCTTATTGCTGTTGCAGTAAACAATTTCAGCAACGTCATCAAGTAAACCCGCTGACACTAAATATCCCAGATTGGTAACCCTTTCATCTCCGGCTGTATTCCTTCCAAGCATACTCGCCAGACGTTCGGATGAAGACAAGTTATTAACCGACGGATCATAGCTGCCAAGAAAATAGGTTGCAATAGGGTTTGACATAGTGCGTCTGTCATCTAAAGTCTTAAAAGTATAAGGATCTTGTTGATAAAAATTCATCGGCAATTCGCCGTTTTCCTGATCGGCATACAACACAATCGCCTGTCCAATCGACTTCAAATGCGTAGCGCAAATCAGACGCTTTGCATGCTCCTTAGCCATTCGCAGTGACGGCAGGATAACCGCCAGCAGGAGGGCAATAATGGCAATGACCACCAAGAGCTCAATGAGCGTAAATGCTTTTCGTTTTTTCATTTCCTGTATCATATTATCCTTTTCTTGCCTGTTTTGCATCCGTTTTCATTATAACCGTTATACTAATCGTTCTCCTCAAAATACGCTTGCATCATTTGCACCCTTAAATCTCTCTTATCTTAATACCCAACTCCGGCCCAGAGGTCCGAATTCCACAGCCACTGAACAACCTCTTCATCCTTATCGCTGGGATTGTTTACGCTCAAGTCCGCCATTAACACGTTGTTATGCTGAAAGGATCTGGAAATTCCAACCGCATCAAAAAAGTTATCAAGGGTTGTATTCGTGCTTTGTGCAAATCCCCAGGCATCATTCGTCATATCACACATCAGCGCATTGCTGGACATATCATTGACCGATGCAACTTGCGCCCTGAGCTCTTTTTTCCACAACCAGACATGAGAACTCCAGAACAAGGGGCGGTCATTGGCAGGCAGCGTCCCATTGGCAATCTCCGTGTAGATCGTCCCTGTTTCCCTCTGAATATAATTGCCGGCTGCTACGTCGCTAACCGCATAATTCTTATCATAAGACAGGTTTCTGATGCCCGGGCAAAAGAACACCTCATACGTTGGTAACATATTATTATCCATGAGAAACTTTACCGCATTCGGTTGCGGTTCATGGGCATAATCTGAGGTCCCATTCGCCCAAAACCAATGCTTGGATAATTGATTCGCGGTCATATTAACTGCCGTTTTGAAGTTACGGAAATCATAGTTAGAATCTACCTGGTAAGTTCCAATGGCAAGCGCGATCTGATGCTCATTGGATTGACAAACCACTTTGCGGGCGTATTCTTTCGCTTTTTTAAGCGAGGGCAATATAACCGCCAACAACAAGGCAATAATGGCAATGACCACCAAGAGCTCAATGAGCGTAAATGCTTTTCGTTTTTTCATTCCCTGTACCATGTTATCCTTTTCTTACCTGTATTGCATCGGTTTTCATTATAACCGTTATTTAAGATTTAATATTGGTTTAGCGAATAGACATATGTCGTTAGTAATTGAATTATCGGTTCCCTGCGTGGCAACCAGTGTCAAATAACGCGCCTGCCGGTTGAGTTCAATATCAATTAACTGAGGCGGGTCTTCCGGAGACATATCGAGCGAGGAGAAGACCTCCTGCCCGTTCACCAGCACATAAAAGCTTGCAGCCGGCTGCGTGGCATAGTTTTCGCTTGTTGAAGCCGGTTTTGAAATTCCGCAGGCAGCCGTAAATGACTCGATTGAAACCGGGCCGTAAACACGCCGGATCGCTTCCAGATCAAATGTGATGCCGGCGTTGGCGTGCATAAATACGGATGGATTCTGGTCTGTTCCATAGAAGACATTATCCAGCATGAACGTTTGCACCGAACCCTTCGCGTCAACGTACCTGTCACCATTTGAAATGACAGAAGCACTTTGCTGTTGGGTACTGGGGGCACTCCATGAGTAGGCTTTGTCGGCGGTTACCTGTGTCGGGTCCGTTGAAATTCTGTTGTCCACCACATGAAATGTGCCAAGCAGGTCAAAAGCATTTTCATCTAATTGGTAATTTCCGAGTTCCGTCGGCAACAGGCCGGGGGCTGTGTTGAAGCTAATGGTTGCCTCGTCCCAATTTTCTGCCGGACCATCTTTGAGGCCGTAAACGGACAAATCTCGACGACGATTTCCAAAATTGAGATAGAGATCCAAGACGGCATTTGTCAAATCACCTTTGATATCGCTGATATCAAACCGAAGAAAGATAATTCGGATACGCTTCTTTTCACCTTCACGATGACGGCATGACAGAATGGATATCTTTCCCAATTTCGCCGTAGGGCCTCGAAGTGTATCATTCGAAACATAGGCATCCGCACCGTTCTTATACGCGGTAGTAATTTGCGACGGTCCTATCGGTGAAGCATTCGGAAACGTCAGGGTTGGACACTTATCCGGTTCATTCTCGGCACCTTCTTTCGAACAAATCCAGTACGTAGCATTATCGTCAGCGTTTTCATGGAGCAGAACAAGCGTCACTTGCCCGTTGGTATCTGAAGCAATAAAATCATCGAGATTGAGTGTTGAGACACTCGATGTCAGCATTAACGGCTCCTCGCCTTTGCAGTTGGGCACAAAAATCCCGTCGATCAGCGGGTTACAATTTACCGGGACATAATTTTTCGGAAAAGCACCGGGATTTTCGCCGAGCAAATCCGCACCGGAAAGAAGTTCCCTGCCATCCCATTGAATTCCGCGGTTCTTGTTGCCGTTGCCGGTTCCATCGCCGCCGCCGACAATATCCGCCAGGTCGATTTGTTTTCCTCCGGTAATCAACAACCCGGTTTCGGAATCGATCCCTTGTGCGAACATGTTATGATTTAATGCAATATCCGCAACATCACTGTCGTCAGAGTTGACGCGACGTGCCTGTCCCCCGGAGACCTCAACCGTTTTTTTATCCTGTCCTTTTTGGCCGGCGATGAGAATTGTCTTCCCTTTGAAGACGTGCAGTTCAGTTTCTCCTGTCATGTCCGAGTAAACGCCGAAATTTGTTCCCAAGTCGATGATTTTCGAGTTATGTGTCTGGACGCTGAATCCGCTTCCAACCGGCGGGACAGAAGCAAAAAGCCGACCATACTTGATTACGATCTCGTCGGGACTGATGAAACTGAATTCCGCAGGGGCTTCTAATGTAATGATAACATCTTTGTCAGACCGTATTTCAATCACTCCTTTTTGCAGTTGTATCGGCCCAGAGGAAGAAGCAGACAATCGGGTTCCTTTCTGGAGCGGCAGAGAAGAGGACCATTGGGCGCCGACGGCCTCCGATAGGGTTGCCACCTCGAAGGAGGAGCGGGGATTCAGGTGAACATAAATGATCACACAAAGCACGGCCGCAATGGAGATCGCGAGCGTAATCATTGACCTCTTCGGTATCTCACGGGGCGGGATGTTGATCGGTATTTTTCTAACAGGAAAATTTTCTGTTTCGTCTGCTTCCGGAAGTTCCAGGGGCTCGGCTTTTCTTTCGTACTCTCCCAAAATCCGGAGCATATCCATTGTCAACGGGGGATTGAAAATGTCCATATTCTGCTGCACATCCTGTTTAACCGCCGCCTGAAGGTTACACAGGTCCGTGCACAGATAGATATAGTCCAGATAATACTCCTGAGCCTCGCTGTTGTCCTGGAGCATTGTATTGAGTTCCAAAAACTCATCAGCCGTAATCACCTCGTCACGCAAAGCTCCGAGCAGATATAAAAGCCGGTTGAATTGTTCTGGAAGCATCTTCATTTTATATCGCCTCCGCTTCAGCTAAGGTTCGCCGAACACACATCAGCAGTTTCGCATGAACCTTATTGAAAAGCCGGTACAAAACATGAAGTTCTTTGCCGGTTCTCTGTGAAACGCTTTTGGTGGAACTGCCGGGTTCATAGCGCATTTGGATAAGCGATAATTCGTTCGGTTTCAGTTTCTGAAGGCATTTTTTCAGGATGCTTAGCCGTTCGTCAATGTTTGGGTTTTTGGAGGCAATTTTTTCGGACAGGGATTCAACGGTGCCTTGGCTGAAATATATTCTATTCTTTTTCTTATTTTTATAGTAGCTTAGAACCTGAAAGTGTGCAATTTTCAAGGCCCAGGCTGTGAAATTTGTCCCTTTTTCGAAGCCATCGAATTTTGACCACATGACAGAAGCGGTTTCCTGGATAATATCGTCTACGTCGGACCAATTTGGAATCAGGGCGCGTACATATCCATAAATCCGTCTTTCATTGGCTAAATACAGCTTAATGAAAAGCTGATAATCGCCCGTGCTGTTATTTGGATTTCCGTTGTCCATATTTGCCATTGTATCAAAACATATAAATAAAGTTAACTCGATAAGTTAATCAGCATTTCCTTGTTATTGGATATAGACATTTTCGGGAAAATTTACACAAAAAATAAAAAAAATCGGAATCTGACCTGGATAACCAAAATATCTCAATGGCTCAAAGTACACTATCGGATCGATTTCTTCCGTATTTTTGAGAAAATTCAAAAAATAACGTAATATTCCGGGGTTTTGACTATTATATATGTAGTGCGGAGGGTTTGGATTAAAAAACAAGATAAAAAATGTTATCTATTCGTGGGGGTGTCATCGAGACATTGGGGTATCTTGCTATCCCTGCTATTAGGGGCAAGACGTGAGAATTGGTCTGGTTTTGTCCGTAAACTTGATTGATGCACAAAAAAGAGACAAAAAATACTCTTTATTCGAAGAAACGGCTGGTGCCTGAATGAAGCAACGGATGTTATTAAGTGTATGTATGATTCTGGGGGCTGTATGTTTGACTTTCGCCGACACAGCGACGTGGGAAGGCAGCGTCAGTTCGGATTTTATCGACCCGAACAACTGGAATCCAGTGATTGATTTACTGGACACTACCGGCGATGCTTTAACGATTGGCGCCGGCAGTCCCTATGATCCGATTTACAATGGCGGCCTTCCGACGCGTCCGAGTAGTTTTAACACGACGGAACAGGCGGATTTCACGATGCTCGGGGGAGAATTTCTTCCTTATGGAAACAACACCTTTAACGGTAATATAACCGTTCTGAACGGCTGGATGAGTTCGCGCGCCTATGTGTATTTGGGTGATGGCGGATCCGGGACATTAACGGTTGACGGCGGATCTTTTAGTTCAAAATATACGATGTATCTCGGCCGAAACAGCGGCGGCAGCGGTATCTTGAATGTTCTTGAGGGGATTGTTGACTTTCCATCCCGCCCCAGCATTTCAACCAACGGAGGAACCGGCCATATCTATATTGAAGAAGGCGGTTTTTGCTATATCGGCGGCAACGACGTAACCTGGTTTCAGGGGCTGGCGGACAGCGGTATCATTACGACGGCCGGCGATTGCGCCATTGTCATCGATTATCAGACAGCACTGGACCGCACACGCATTACCGCGGAAAAAATAGTCGGTGCAACACTGCCGGTTCCCTGGAACGGTACTGAGGATACGGGGATTACCGCACTTTCCTGGAAACCCGGCACACTGGCAACGCAAAGCAGCGTGTATTTCGGTACCAACCCGGGATCGTTGGCCTTTATCGGATCGACCAGCGGCAGCACCATGGCCGTACCGTATGCGCTCAGCCCGGACACAACCTATTACTGGAAGGTGGATACGACTAATCCATGGGGGCAAATCGATGGCGAAGTTTGGTCGTTTACCCCGGTATCAGTACTGAAACCGCGGCAAATGGAAAAGCTTGACCGCGGGGTTGTGGCCATCCGAAGCGGCACCTCCAATTACATTGGATGGCGTCTTTTCGGGACCGACCCGCAGGATATTTCTTTTAATGTTTATCGGGGCAGTACAAAGTTAAACACGACACCGATTACGGATTCGACAAATTATGTGGATACGGCGGGAGCAACCTCTGATACCTACAGCATTCGTCCGGTCATTAACGGGTCGGAACAAGCCCCTTCACAAGTCGCGGTATCCGTTCAAACAAACACATATCATAGTGTCCCCGTCCAGCAGGTTCCGGGTGATACTGACTGGTCATACGAAATTAACGATGGCGCAGTAGGCGACCTGAACGGGGATGGCGACTACGAAATCATCATCCATCGCTATTCAGGGGATTACGATGAATATCCGGTTGTTGAGGCCTATCGATTGGATGGAACGTTTCTCTGGCGGATCAATCTCGGGCCTAATCAAACAGATATAAAAGAGGTCAATCCGATTGTCTATGACCTGGACGGTGACGGCTATGCCGAAGTGGTCCTGCGAACTTGTGAAGGCATGACGGATGGAACAGGTGTCACTACCGGGGATACTGACGGTGATGGGGTTACTGATTACCGCGGTTACGGGGCTGCAGACGCATGGATCGATGCGGGGCCTGAATTTCTAACGATTTTTGATGGTCGCACAGGCGCCGAAATTGCCAGAGCGGATTACATTCCAAGAGTTTGCCTGTCAGCGTGGGGAGATACCTATGGGCACCGTGCCAATAAGTTTCATATCGTCGTGGCGTATCTGGATGGGCATAAACCGAGTCTGGTTATGTGCCGCGGTATTTATACCACAATAAAAATGGAGGGGTGGAACTATCGCAATGGTCAACTTTCTAAACTGTGGCATTTTAACAGTGAAGAGTGGCCCGGTTTTGATGCCCAAGGTAACCACAACCTGAGTGTTGGTGATGTGGATGACGATGGTAAGGACGAAATCGTCTATGGCGGCATGTGTGTGGACCATGATGGGACAGGGCTTTATACCACGGGCCAGGGCCATGGCGATGCAATGCATTTGTCGGACATGGACCCGGAACGTCCCGGCCTGGAAGTCTGGCGATGTGTTGAAACCGCAGCAACCGGTGCAGCTTTTACGGATGCAGAAACCGGAGCGGTCATTTTCGAATATGTTAATTCCAGCGATGTGGGACGGGCCTGTGCAGGTGATATTGATCCTACGTACCTGGGCTATGAGGTGTGGGGCTCAACCAATTGTCCGATGTATACCTGCAAAGGTGTGAACATCGGAAGTTCATCTTTATCAATGAACTTTATGGTTTGGTGGGATGGCGACCTGCTGCGTGAAACGCTGAATCATGCAGGAACTGAAGGGGCTTGGTACGGTACAATCGGAAAATGGGATTATGTGAACAAAGTAGAAAATACGATTTTAGCTGCGACAGGAACCTTATCGAATAATTGGACCAAAGGCAACCCGGTATTATCCGGAGACATCTATGGAGACTGGCGCGAGGAAGCGATCTGGCGTGCAAATGACAATCGTTCCATTCGTATTTTCTCAACGACCGATCCAACCAGTCATCGGATTTATACGCTGATGCATGATCCTCAGTATCGCCTGGCAATCGCATGGCAGTGCTGTGCGTATAATCAGCCGCCGCATCCCGGTTTTTATCTCGGTGACGGAATGAGCAATCCGCCGACTCCTTACATTGAACTGGTCGACGGCCCCAAGAGCGGACTCTTACGTGAATACTGGATGGATATTGCAGGGTCGACTGTCAGCGATCTGAACGGTCATGCGAATTACCCGGATAATCCGACCGATCTGGAGTATATCCCGAATTTTGAGTGTCCAACGAACTGGGCTGACACCTACGGTGAAAGACTTCGCGGATACCTGTGTCCTGAAGATACAGGCGATTATACGTTCTGGATCGCCGGCGATGATAATTGTGAACTATGGCTCAGTTCGGATGCTGTACCTGAGAACGCAGGCAGGATTGCTTATGTCGATTCCCAGGTTTATCCCGCCCCATATGAATGGAATAAATATGCTTCGCAGCAATCAACGTCAATTCCTCTGGCCGCCGGACACAAATACTACATCGAGGCGCTACATAAGGAAAGCAGCGGCAGCGATCATCTGTCGGTTGCCTGGAGGCGGGACATCATTAGTCAACCCGAAACGGTCGCAGTAGGCAGTGACGCCGACACCTGGTTACGTGATGGCCAGGGACCGTTTGGTGGTGGTACCTATATGTACACTGCAGGCAACTATAACTATGTGAGCTATCTGCGATTTGACTTGTCAGCATATGATGATGCCGACATTACGGATGCTTCTTTGACTCTTACAAAGGATCCAACAGCGCCTCGTGCGGATACGCTTATAACCGGTCGTTTTGCATTGCATGGATTGAACAACGTGGCCGGCAACACATCACAGAACTGGGACGAAAGTACTCTTACCTCAGCACTTGCCGGCGACGAATGGGACATAGACACAGCAATGGTGGACAGCATCGCCGATGGCAGGGTTGTCAACCTGGATGGTGATGACGCCGGAATTAACATCATTGAATCTACCGATGGAACAACGATGACCGTAACAGGAGCCGACCTGGATTCCTTTTTGCAGGCTCGTGCGAATGATGGCGGTCTGGCTACCTTTATCATCACATTTGGTGATTATACTTCCAGAGGTATTGGGTATTCAACGAAAGAACACACAACCGAATCTGTTCGCCCGGTTCTTGAAATAACATATACGCCAAACGCAACGAGTGATCCACAGGTAATTCAGGGAAGATACCTGTCGCCGTGGACGTTCCGGCTGATGGGAGATATGACGGAGGACGACCGGGTTAACCTTGACGATTTCTCTGTCTTTTCCGATTATTGGCAGCAGGACAATTGCAATCTGGATCTGATCATTGATATGAATGGGGATTGTCTTGCAGATATCGTCGATTTGGCACTGTTGGCAAAAAACTGGCTTGCCGGTTCATAAGCGTTCCGGTTATATGCCCGTTTTGGGGAAGAGAAACCTATAGAAAACATTAAGTAAGAGAGACCTTCAGGATGCAGGGACGACTCGTTTAATGATTTGAAAAATATAATATCTGTATTGTGGAGAGATTGAATGACTTGTTTCCGGAGTGGTGCAGGAAAAGTAAAATCAAGTGGTTTTAAAAATAATTATTACACCGTGGTTTTTTATGCCGTGATTTTTGCCGGACTTTCATTGTCAGGCAGCGCTGCACGATATATGGAAAACCTCGATCGCGGTGTGGTCGCGGTTCGGACCGGCAGCGGCACCTTTGTGAGCTGGCGTTTGCTGGGATTGGACCCTGTCGGCATGGGTTTTAATCTCTACCGTTCAACGGGGGGCGGAGCAGCCGTCAAATTGAACAGTTCTGTTTTGACTAACGGTACCTGCTATACCGATACGACAGTAAATATCGCTCAGGACAACGCCTATTATGTAAAGCCGGTTATCGACAATATCGAGCAGGAAGCCAGCGGTTCCTATACACTCAAAGCCAATACTGCAGAAGAACCGTGCGTCGTGGTTCCGCTTAGCAGTGGTAACACTGACATCGTCCACTTCGTTTGGGTTGGCGATCTTGACGGCGACGGCGAGTACGAATTCGTTGTTGACCGTCTTAACTGGGAGGGACGCCCACAGGCAATCGAGGCGTACAATCGCAACGGGACCCTTCTGTGGTCAATGGATCTCGGACCCAACAGCACGGACACCTACAACATCGAACCCGGTTCGGCTACCATCGATGTCGGCCACTGGGATGGCGTCACCGTCTATGACCTTGACGGCGACGGCAAGGCGGAGGTCATGATCCGGACGGCCAATGGCGTCACATTCGGCGATGGCACAACTCTCACAAACAGCAATGACAATAACCAGTTTATCTCGGTGCTCGATGGGATGACCGGAGCCGAACGTGCGAGAATACAAATCCCGACGGATTATATCGCCGATGGGCCGATGGGGGCTCAGTTTGGAATTGGCTACCTGAATGGCACGACTCCCAGCCTGGTTGCGGTCATGAAGAACCGTATCGGCAGCGGGGCCTTCAACATGATGGTCTGTGCGTGGGACTTTACAGGATCATCGCTGGTGCAGAAATGGAAATGGCTTCGGGGTTCGCAGAACTGTCCCGACGGTCACCAGATGCGTGTTGTGGACGTCGATGATGACGGGCAGGACGAAGTCTGTGAGATCGGTTTTGTACTCGATAGTGATGGTACTTTGCTTTACAGCCTTGGCGATAGCGGTGTCGTCCACGGCGATCGCTGGCACATCGGTAAATTTGACCAGAATCGCTCTGGCCTTCAGGGATACGGCATTCAGCAGGACAACGCCAGCGGTTTGCGCGAATACTATTACGATGCCGGTACAGGAGAAATTCTGTGGACGTATGTGGGCGCTGTTGGGGACATGGGACGCGGTGATGCCGGCGATATTGACCCGCGTTACCCGGGTTATGAAGTCTGGTCCTTTGACGGTGTCTGGAACGGTCCCAGCGGTACACAGGTTAGCCCAACTGGTACCGAACCGTGGCCATCCCTGCGTCTGTGGTGGGATGGGGATGATTTAAGTGAGAGCTACAACGATGGAAAGATCGAGCAGTATGAACCGTACAGCACATCGACCGGACGCCGGGTCAGCCGCCTGGTCTCGACCTGGTATTACCAGACCGCTACAGGCAGTGACCGTGGTGCTCCGATGTTCTATGGCGATATCTTCGGGGATTGGCGGGAAGAGGTCGTCATGACAAGTTCCGACTACACGAAACTGGTTATCTTCACAACAGATATTCCGACGAGCCGACGCCTCTATACGCTGCCGCATAATCCGGAGTATCGCAATTGCATGACCGTTAAGGGGTACATGCAGTCGCATCAGGTGGACTATTACCTGGGGGACGGCATGACAACCCCGCCTGCGCCCAATATTCAGCTTGCAGGGGTCAAATTCAATCCGGCTGATATTGTTGAAGACGGACGCATCGACTTTTATGACTTTAGCGTATTAGCTGTACAATGGATGGATTCTCCGGCCCTGCCCTCTGCGGATATTGCTCCGGTCGGTGGTGACGGTACGGTTGACGATTTGGATTTGCAGATCCTTTGTGATAATTGGCTTGTTATCAAAGAAGAATAAGCTTATTGGCAGCAGGACAATTGCACTCTGGATTTGAGTATTGATTTAAACGGGAACTGTTCGATTGATATAATCAATTTCTTGTTGATCGCTCAAAACCGGCTTGCCGGCTCATAAGCATCCCGGTCATCTGCAGATTTTGGGGATAAAAAGTATTTTTATTTTTCCCCTATCGATTTGACTCCGAGGCGGAGGGAGACGCCAAACTCCTTTTCTAATTGATCGGGGGTCACCATCATCTCATCATGACCGTCGGCAAAAACAACATTCGTTCGGGCCTGTCCCCTGTCGACGACACTGTCAAGCATCTGTTTGTCATAAGCAATGGCCGCGTAGTCGGGACGCTCAATGGCCTTAAGATTGCCCTTGGGCAGATAAACAACATGCTCATTTACCCATATAAAAAGGTCGGGCTCAAGATACGGTTTCAGCACATCAAGATCGGGCGGCAGCATGGCATTATTGTCATCGGCATATAAACGACAGGCCAGGGCAAGTTCTTTCAGTTTCCGGGCGGATGCCACATGTGCCTGTAGGTCCGATTTTTCCGTTTCAATTTCCACCATAGCATTTGTATTGTCTGCAATATCTTTCATGGTAGGTACAAACGGATTCTCGTCTTTCTCACCGGCTATCCTGACAGCATACATCAAAGTCCTAATGACGTTGCCGTCTTTGATAAAATCGCGTCTCCAAAGCGGCAGATATTTCTCGCTTAGCCCAACAGGTTCTTTGAGCACGTAAGTACGTATCTGGTCGCATTCAGGCAGAGCGATCTGTTTTTTCGAACTCGACGCCGCGCCATCGTAACCGTTCAATCCTTCATGTGACTGACTGTTCCGCATCAGGTAGTCCAACTCGTCGCCCTCTTTCGATATAATTAGCTGATAATCTACATTGGGGCCATCTGCCGGGTTTGTTAATGTTCCATCTGTACTCCCCCAGTATCCACGAATGGAATCACCTTCTATTTTAAATGAGGTTCGAGCAAGGCGCACCGGCTTGGTCAGATTCAAACGCCAGTGATACCGTTCGACTCTGCCGTCATTGTCTGAAGCAATAAATCGCACGGGCAAGCTAATATCCTCAACCTGCACAGTGGGAGCAATTTCCACCTCTGTTTTGCCGCCGGGGCCATTTTTCTTTTCATAAATCAATTTGGTATTATCAGAGATTATAATTAATCGTCCGTTCTCCAGAGACACGTCTGCCCATTCGTTTCCCACAAATACAAGTTTGTCCTTTTCAAAAACGCACTTCGTCACACCGGTATGATACTGACCCTCACTATCCATGCCTTCGGAGGCAACCGTTCCATCCGGCCTGATGGTTAATAGAGCTGTCTTAACTTTTGAATTATTTTGGCCTTTAATTTCACCTGTTTCCCAAGTACCCAAATAGGGTTTTAACTTATGTGCAAAATCTTCTTTACCTGAAGACGGAGAACTGGAGACTGAAGATTCTGCTTCTTCTGCCTTCTGCCCATTGCCTTTTGCCTGTTCTATCTCCACCTCTGTTTTCACTGCGGGATGAAGAGCGTCGTATTCATCGTAGGTGTAGACATAAATGAATTTATCCTTAACAACATAGGTATGATCGGTACCGCAAACCGCTTTCAGGGCCTCTTCAAACGTTACGTCATAGAGATTGGTTACCTGATTGATACCACCCGTCATTTCCGACGGAACAATATTCTTTTGATACATTTTACCTAATATCTGCAATGCTTTTACTCTTGGGTTATCTCCATCAAATGAAATGTTCATACGCCCATCAGTAAGTATAACCTTGCCTTCTTTTACTTCTTCTTCTGAAGTCTGGCGACTGGTAACTGAAGACATTCCTATCGGGTCGCTTGCGCTCGATACTTCCATTTGGTTTCGTAATTCTTCGGTGGAACACTTCAGTGCAAGAATTGATTCCAATGCCACCTCAAAACGTCCCTCTTCAATCAGTTTTTTTACGTCTTTCAGTTGAGTCAGCACAGCTCCTGCCTGAGGTTCAAACGACGTGTTTTTTTGTGCTTTTTAATACTACAGGTGCAAAAGCAAGCATTTGATCTATCATCATTAAAGCACCCTCGCAATCATCAAATAACAAAGGAGCATGCAGCATGCTCTCTGACATATTGCCAATCGCTTCAAGCGTCTTGATCGCAGTCTGACTATCGCCTTCTGCCGATTTGTCATTCGCCGATTGTTCATCGTCAATCGAAACTTCCACCTGTGTTTTGACGCCGGGGCGGAGGGCGACGTTTTTGAAGGTTATCCGACTATAGGGCCGTGTCTGCAATTTGACGGAATCCAGTTTCTCTAACGGCAGGTTAAACTGATACGACGTGGAAACGCCGTCTTCGAAATTCCGTGAAAAGCTTCCGGGCACACTGCCTTCCTGAAATGGATGCGGGTACTCTTTGCCGTCGGTGTCAATGGCAATCAGACGCACATCCTGATCTGTCATTGAATGAGAAACAGAGACAACTGTACGGCCGTCACGTTCAGCAATGGGAGAAATCGTGATTGGCTCATTAAACCCATCCGCATTATCCATTAGAAGCGAATTACCCTGCTTCGCTGTTGCAACGGTTTTCCATTCGCCTCCGGCTACGGCGACATCCAGATCACAGGTCATCAGCGATTGATCAAGCACCATCCAGAGCGAACAAAGATTTACCGTCTCCTGCCCTGGCTCAAAGTGCTGCATCTGAGCTGAGTATATACGCGGATTCGGCATGGCAGCCATTCGTGTATGAACAGCGCGCGTCTCCTCAAGCCCATTAAACCGTACCAGAAACTCATATCCCGCCTGCCCCTCAGCACAAGCATATTTACGTTCCTGCTCAAAGAAAGGCAGCATCTCGTCAAGCAGCACCCCTTTCGCATTCCAGCATCGGCTTGGATCTGAAAAATCATAAACACCCAGCAGTTCGACGGTGACGCCGTTGGGGAGGGTGGCTTTGTAGTTCGGAGTTTTGAGTTC
The DNA here is from genome assembly GCA_963675525.2 of Anaerohalosphaeraceae bacterium. Taxonomy (GTDB): domain Bacteria; phylum Planctomycetota; class Phycisphaerae; order Sedimentisphaerales; family Anaerohalosphaeraceae; genus 4572-13. Next base: position 352,739 of record CAXXSL010000013.1, read on the forward strand.
GGAGTTTTGAGTTGACTCTTTTGGCCCCAGAGCAAACCCTTCGAATGTCGCCCAGAACAACGGGCGTCTTTGCAGCTTAAAATGGCTTAGCTCTTTTTTATTCAGGCCCATGGCCGCTCCAGCATAAAGCACGCGCTGATCTTTTCGAAAATCGCCAATGAACTCATCACTCGCATCCACAGGATACTCATTTCCTTTTTTGTCAACCGCAACCAAACGTATTCCGAAATCCGGATCAAATTCCCAGAACATTCTGGCAACAACCTGCTTTAATGGGCCTTTTGGAACCTCGTGCTGTATGGTCAGGTTATAGTTTCCGAAATCCTGCCCTTCTTTAATCGTCCCCACATCCGCCCAGGCACCGTAACCCCAGGCACGTTTAACAATAAACGGCTGGCCAGATTCCAATTGAAAGGTTTTCCAGCCGTGAACATCATAAAAATTGCCGTCTGGTGCAGGGTGTTCATAGCCATCCTTGATTTTCATCTCGGGACGCTGGAGAACGTAGGCTAGTTCATAAATTTTTGCATTGTCCAATTGAAATTGTTTAAGCTTTGGCCCTTCGATAATCCCTCCATCCGGATCCCAGAAAACGATAGGGTTGTCGTTTGGCCTGAATAACGCAACAAGCTTGACCGCCTCACCGTCGGGGAGTATAGTGGTAAAGCTTTCGGTCTTGAGTTTGGAATTCTTTGTTAGTTCAAAATTGATGATTTTTTCTTCTTCCGAACCAAAAAGCTTGGTTAGCAAAATTTCACTTTCCGTTTTGTACCCATCCGCTTCGGCAACAACAAAATGTTCTTCATACCATGTTTTGTATTCGTAATGACCGCTTGAATCCGTAACGGTGGAGAATTTTCCGTCATCGTATTCTTTGTTATCTCCAACTTTCGCTCCGGCAATCGGCTTTCCGGTTTCGGTATCGGTGACGGTGCCGGTGATAGTAAAATCCCCACCATCCACTTTCGGTTGGCCCGCTTCAGAAGAAAATAGTTTTTTGACATATTCCTTGTGCAATTTAATGACGCCATCATCTCCAATATCTTCCTTTTGATTTATCTCCCCGATAAATCCATAGCGTTGGATAATTGAATTATCTCTAAGTACCTGCAGCTCAAAAAGGCGATTGGGAGACGAGCCAATTTCTTTTAAATCTTTAAAGAATATCAGACGTGTCGTGTCTTCAGGCGTTAGCCTGAAAGTTCCCTTCGAAGTCTCGATAGCTTTTTTCTTATGTGCAGGATCATAGATTGCATATTCTTCCTTCCATCTACTTCCCTGTCGATAGATCTTGCCTATGATGTCGACCTTACCATTGTCAAAATTGCTTCGCGAAGGTCCGCTCACACCGGTTTTTCGTTCTACGCCGCCATTGTCTTCCTGAATAAATTTAGCGTGATAGTGATACAATAAGAACCTTTGGTTCTGGCAGCGGTCAATACGAATATGGAAATTGGCGGAATCCTCCGTTTGTATTAGTTCGATCCATTGCACTGATGCAGGAGTTGTGATTCCATCGATATTATCCCGTTTCGGCCTGTTCGCCATCGGCATCACGCAGGTGGTCATAATGGCGACCAAGATTATGATAGTGGCAATGCGCAGGGGGCGGTTTTTCCAGGTGTTTTTTTCCAGCCATTTGAGACGCGCAACGAGCCATCTGGAGTTTTCGAACAATCCCAACAGCCCCAATCCCGGGTCGACCGGTTCGGCCAATAATCGTCTTGCCGTTTCCAACAGGGTTTGGCGATAATGAATCGTATTTTCACGCAGCAGTTTGGACACCGTCGCATCGCAGCACAACTCACGGAGATTTTGCAAAGTTTTGCGAATCATCCACAGCAGCGGATTGAACCAGTAGGCAATCTGGAGAATCATGTAAACGGCATGGACCAGCAAATCGCCGCGTTTGATATGCGCCAGTTCGTGCAGGAGAATGTGTTCGGTGTCCTGTTTTGACATCCTTTCAAATTTTTTCGCGGGCATCAGCAGAACGGGGCGAAAGACGCCGAATACCGCCGGGCAGGAAACCTTGTCTGTTAAAATCACCTGCGGCAGTCGTTTCAAATTCAGTTTCTGTGCGACTGCCTCAAGTTGTTCACTAAATCGCTCGGGCAACTGTTTCGGCTGCCGCTGGATTCCCGCCTGCGCGGGAATGACAGAAAGATGTTCTTTTCGCAAACCGGAAAGCCGTGCAATCAGCCACATTGATAATACCGTGATTCCCGCCAGCCAAACAAACATTGCATAGACTTTCCATGAAATAAACCCCCTCCTTCCTTCGGAGTACTGGCCCTTGACAGGAGGAGAGTTATCTGACCGCTCCCTCACGTTCGCGGCTCTGATTGAATCCGCATCCGTTGTTTCGGGAGCTGCGGCGGCGATTGTATTCTGTCCCTCGTGGACATCGATCCCTGCGCTCGCGCTTCGGGCTTTTGTTTCGGGAGTTTGCGGAGCGGGGTTGAACTGGATTTGGACAACTTTTTGTGCCGCAGCCGGAATATGCGAAGTCACGCTGGCCGGGCTGGTGAATGTCGGGGGAATCAGCAGTTTGACCAGTACCAGCATCCACAACGCATACCGCACCTGCGGCCAGGCCCATTTACGAATCAGCAAATCGGCAATCCAGATAATCGCGATCAAGACCGCCGTCTGCCACAGCATGGAAATTTGCCAGGTAAACCATTTATCCGCTATCGTATTCAGTAAACTCATCATTTAGATTGCTCCTTTCCACCGTCCTTCTGCTCGCCTTCAGTCAATGCCTGTAACAACTCTTCCTTTTGTTTTCCTGAGAGTTTCTCCTCTGCCACCAGAAAATGCATCAACGGCCCGAACGCCCCGTCAAAGGCCTGATTGGCCAGCGACTTGAGAGCACTCCGTTGTGCGTTTTGCCGTGTCAAAATCGGCTCATACAAACCGATATTGCCTTTTTTTGATTCTTTAACCGCGTTTTTATCGGTCAGTCGTGTCAACATGGTTTTGATAGTGGTGTAGGCCCAGTTGATGTCATCGGGCAAACGGCCGGCGATTTGCCGGGCCGTAGCGGGCCATTCGGACCACAGGGCATTCATGATTTGCCATTCAGCTTCGGTTAATTTCATCTTAAGACTCCTTAAAATTCAGCCAGTCTTCTACAAATGTAAAAGTAATTCTACTACATATGTAGAAGCTGTCAAGGGTGAAAATGTTTCAACTAAAAATATTTTTGTGTAATTTGAAAATTCTCAAAGAAGGCCGACTTCCGTCAGTCAATTATGTTAGAATGTTCAGATTAATTACCCTCTGATGGATTCAAAGCTTGTTTTTTAGCCCTGATTTTGCTATCCTATCTGTCTTTAACCCGAAGAAATCGACATTATGAGGCTATTTTGGGCGATAATAACAATCAACAGGGGTTTGTACTGTGGCTGACCGGGCTGTCCGGCTCCGGAAAGACAACACTGGCAGAAAATCTTTATGCGGAGATCAGCCGCTTGGGCAAGAAGGTCGAACGGTTGGACGGCGATGTTCTTCGGGGTGTTTTTCCGAATACCGGATTTTCTAAAGAGGCCCGCGACGAACACATCCGGCGGGTTGGTTTTATGGCATCGCGACTGGAACATCACGGGGTCATTGTCATCGCCTCATTCATATCGCCCTACCGCCAGGCCCGCGATTTTGTCCGGGGTCTGTGCGGCAATTTAATCGAGGTCTATATTAAAGCTTCGATTGATGAATGTAAGCGTCGTGATGTAAAGGGTTTATACAAAAAAGCTCTGAGTGGCGAGATTAAGTCCTTTACCGGAATTGACGATCCATATGAAGAGCCGACACAGCCGGAACTTGTGGTCGACACTGAACAACAAACCATTGATGAATCGGTTCGGCAAGTAATGGATTATCTGAAACCTTATTTACAGGATTAAAACGTGGATCATTTGGATCATCTGGAAAGTTTGGGCATTCATATTCTGCGGGAAGCGTACGCAAACTTCAAGAATATGTGTATGCTCTGGTCGATCGGCAAAGACAGCACGGTTTTACTCTGGCTGGCCCGCAAGGCATTCCTGGGACATGTGCCGTTTCCGCTGGTGCATATTGATACGCACTTTAAGATCCCGGAGATGATCGAATACCGCGACCGACTGACCAAAGAGTGGCACCTGGATATGGTCTTCGGCGAAAATCGCGAGGCGCTGGATGCGAAGAAAACCTATCCGGACGGCAACGCCGACCGGCTATCCTGCTGTAAAATGCTTAAAACCGATGCGCTGCGGCATACGCTCAGCGGACAGTGGCCGCGGTATCGTTTCAATCACACGCAGGGCCGTTATGAAGTGGATGCCAACACGGAACCGTTTACCGGCGTCATTGTCGGGCTGCGAGCCGACGAAGAAGGCTCACGCTCAAAAGAACGCTACTTTTCACCGCGTGATCGTCAGAATGAATGGGACATTGCCGATCAGCCGCCGGAGTTCTGGAACCAGTTTAAAACGGATTTTTCTCCCGGCACACATGTTCGCGTTCATCCGCTGCTGGACTGGACAGAATTGAATATCTGGGAATACATCGACCGGGAAAAGATTCCCACCGTTTCGCTCTATTATGATCAGGGTGAAGGCAAAAGATACCGTTCACTAGGGTGTTACCCTTGTACGTACCCGATCGATTCAAAGGCGAAAAATCCGAAAGAGATCATCAAAGAGCTGCGCAGCGGCCAACTGTCGAACATTGCCGAACGTTCCGGCCGGGCGCAGGATGCCGAAGACGGCGGCGGGCTGGAAACACTCAGACGTGAAGGATACATGTAATGAAAGTCCATGCAAAAGCGAATCGAAGTCTTGCCAAAACGGTCACGTGGCGGGTTCTGGCCACCTTTACGACGATGTTGTTGGTGTGGATCGCCTTTGGCGAAATTGATAAAGCCATAGGCGTCGGGCTTGTGGAGTTTGTTGTCAAAATGATTATCTATTACAGCCACGAACGGGTATGGGCACGAATTTCATGGGGATTGGTACCGTATGACAAATAAAAACGAGCAAATGAATATTGTCATCGCCGGGCATGTGGACCACGGCAAGAGCACCGTCATAGGCAGACTGCTGGCCGATACGGGCTCGCTGCCGAAAGGCAAATTGGAACAGGTCAAAGAAACCTGTCGGCGAAACAGCAAACCGTTTGAATACGCGTTTCTGCTGGACGCACTCAAAGACGAACAGTCCCAGGGTATCACGATCGATGCGGCCCGCGTATTCTTCAAAACTGGCAAACGGCATTACATCATCATCGACGCACCCGGCCATATCGAATTCCTGAAGAATATGGTGACCGGCGCCTCTCATGCTGAAGCAGCGCTTTTGGTTATTGACGCAGAAGAAGGCGTTCAGGAAAATTCACGCCGGCACGGGTATATGATTTCCATGCTGGGCATAAAACAAATGGTTGTGCTGGTCAATAAAATGGACCTGGTGAACTATGACCAGCAGGTCTTTAACGCCATTGTCAACGAATACACTGACTTTTTAAACGGCATCGGCCTGACCGCGAAAGCCTTCCTTCCGGTCAGCGGCATGGAAGGCGATGCGATCGCGGCCTTGACTGACAAAATGCCGTGGTATCAAGGGCAGACTGTACTTGAATCACTGGACAGTTTTGAAAAAGAACCACTGCCGGTTGACAAGCCTTTCCGAATGCCGGTGCAGGATGTGTATAAATTTACCAAAGCCGGAGATAAACGCCGGATTATCGCCGGAACGGTCGATACCGGAACGGTCACCGTGGGCGACGAAATCATCTTCTATCCATCGGGCAAACGGAGTACCGTCAAATCACTGGAATGCTTTAAAGCCCAATCGCCCGCCAAGTTTTCTGCCGGCAGCGCTGCCAGTCTGACACTGGACCAGCAAATCTATATCGCACGCGGCCAACTTGCCGCCCGGGCCGATCAACCCGCTCCTAAAGTCAGTAAACGCCTTCGCGTCAACCTGTTCTGGATGGGTAAACAGCCAATGGAGAGGGGCAAAACCTATATCCTGAAAGTCGGAACCGTCAAAGAACCTGTTTGCGTCGAAGAGATCACCAGCGTCATGGATGCTTCGGACCTAAGTTCGGCACATCAGAAAGACAGCATCGAATATCACGACGTTGCCGAATGCATTCTTTCCTGTCAACATGCGATCGCTTTTGATATCATCGAAGACGTTCCTGCCACGGGCCGATTCGTCATCGTCGATGACTATGAGATTCGCGGCGGCGGCATCATTCGCGAATCACTGGCCGATGAACAGGAGCAAATGCGCCAGCAGGTCATGCAGCGTAACCTGAAATGGGAATCGAGTACGATCTGTCGGGAAAATCGCTGGGAACGCTATAATCAGAAGGCCGCACTGATTTTGATAACGGGTAAACGCAATGTCGGCAAGAAAACGCTGGCCCGAGCGATCGAGCAACAACTTTTTGCAGACGGCAAAATGGTTTACTTTATGGGCATTGCCAATGTGCTTTACGGCGTGGACGCAGACATCAAAAAGCCGGGCACCGACCAGTCACATCGCCCCGAACACCTTCGCCGATTAGCGGAAGTGGCCAACATCTTACTGGACGCCGGGGTAATTCTCATCGTCACCGCCATCGGCTTGACACAAAAAGACCTGGAGATCATTCAGAACGTTGTGGACAGTGACCTGATCGAACCGGTCTGGCTGGGAAGTGAGCCAAGTGATATTAATTTCGCCATGAAGGTACCGGGCCTAAATGACCTTGATGATACGCTGAACCGTGTCAAGGCCCTGCTACAAAATAAGGGCATTATCTTCAAGCCTTAAAGGAAAACAACCGGATGATCGATTATTCAGAGGTGTTGAAACGGATTGAAAAAGCACTTGCCGCCGGAACGGAGGTGCTGAAAGACTTCACCCCCGGTAAAATTCAATCAACCCTAAAGGATGGCGGCGACCCGGTTACCGAGGCCGATTTACTACTTGATCATGTCTTAAAAAAAGAACTCTTGCGAGACGGCGAAGGCTGGCTTTCGGAAGAAACCGTCGACGACCAGTCCCGCCTGGAAAAAGAATGTGTTTGGATCGTTGACCCACTGGATGGAACGCGAGAGTTTATTCAGGGAGTCCCGGAGTGGTGCATATCGATCGCATATGTGGCAAATGGCCGGCCCGAAGCAGCCGGCATCTGCAACCCGGAAACGGATGAAACATTTTTGGGCACACGCATATCAGGGGTCACGCTAAACGGTCAGCCGGTTCATGTCAGTGATAAAGCAGACCTGCAGACAGCAAGGGTACTTGCAAGCCGCAGCGAAGTCAAACGAGGCGAATGGGAGCGGTTTGAAGGGGCCTTCGAGATGGTCGCGATGGGGTCAGTCGCTTACAAACTGGCACGGGTAGCAGCGGGATTGGATGATGCAACATTTACCCTGGTGCCGAAGAATGAATGGGATGTGGCGGCCGGCTGGCTGCTGGTCGAGGCGGCCGGCGGAATTATTATAGATAAAAGTGGAACCACTCGGACATTCAATCAGCCACAATCCTTACTGAGCGGACTTATATCCGCAAACCCGATTTTGCATAAAAAACTTCTTCAGCTCTGTAGTTAACTCTTGCTTTAGGCACAATTTTTTTCTAAAATCATTGACAGGGCTGATAAGCTATTAATAATAGCAAAAGAGCTAATTATCTAATCTTGCAGAGGAAGAGCTTTGCTAAAACGATATTTTGCAATTGTGAATTTCATCCGTATCGGAACCGACGTTGCCAGCATCGCAATACTCTGGAATTTGGTCTATTTTATAAGGTTTTACACAGGCCTTTTTGACTACTCAACCATCCCTTCCTACCAACGACATTTGATATTATCTGTTCCCGTTGTGATTATTATGTATCTATGCAGACTATGGGTGGGCATCTATGAATCCATGCGAATCCAAAGCGCCTTTGAGCTGCTCAGAAAACAAATTGAATCCATTGTTCTGGGGTATCTTTTTGTTATTTTTTTCCTCTATTACAGCGAGAGCGTCCCCTATACAAGAGTTCTTTTGCTTCTATTTTTCATTTTTTTGACAACTGGCCTGCTGATTTCTCAAATGTTGACGGTTTTGATTCTGCGGTATTTCCGTTCGAAGGGTTATAATCAACGGTTTTACGGGATTATCGGAACGGGCAAAGCCGCATTAAAACTTTTGCATGACATCCGCAGGAATAGTTATTTCGGACTCCAGTGTCTTTTTTTTATTGACGACAAACCGCAATTGGAAGGGAAGCGATTGCAGGGAATCAGAATCTTCGGAGATATCAGTAAACTGCCTGAGATTGTCAAAGAAAACAAGATCGACGAGATTTATTTAGCCAAAAACGGGTCCGACACCACAACAATCTACCCGCTTCTTGAAGAACTGCAATGCTCAGGCATCACGGTTCGGATTCTGCCGGACTGGAGCGGACTGACAGCATTAGGGAAAGCCTCCACCGTCACAATCGGCTCCAGTGTTCTTTTTGCGTCCTCAGATTGTACGCTTTCAGGAGCAAACAACATTCTCAAAAGCATTTTTGACCGTATGGTTGCGTTTATTTTATTGTGTCTGTTTTGTCTTCCGATGCTGGTCATTGCAATATTGGTCAAACTTAGCAGTAAAGGTCCTTTTTTCTATAAACAAAAACGCGTTGGCATGGATCGATGTGTCTTTGAAATACTCAAATTTCGTACCATGGAAACCACACACACAGAAACTCCCGGCTGGACCGTCAAAAACGACCCACGCCGAACCAGAATTGGAACTTTTCTACGGTCAACCAGCCTTGATGAACTGCCTCAATTGATTAATGTCATCAAAGGAGAAATGAGTCTTGTGGGACCCCGACCGGAGCAACCTCACTACGTCGAAAAATTCTCTGAAGAGTATAAGAGATATATGTTTCGGCATAAGGTTAAGTCAGGGATGACCGGCTGGGCACAGATTCATGGTTTTCGTGGAGATACTTCTCTTCGAAAACGTATTCAATATGATATTTACTATATTCGAAACTGGTCTGTCTGGCTGGACATTCTAATTCTTATCCGAACACCCTTTCAACTCATTAAGCACAAACATGAATATTAAAAAAAAGACTTCGTGTTTAAGCCTATCGAGCGAAAAATATGTCTTTTTTTTGCTGATCCTGTTTTCATTGGGAATTGGCCTGTATCTGATCCTTTCCACCGTTCTCATCTCAAAAGACGGTGTCAGGTTCATCCAATTTGCACAGGCACTTCAGGAATGCCCGCGCAAGACATTGCTTGTCGAGTATCAACACCCGGGGTATCCTTTTCTGATTATAACCATGCAAAAACTTATCTCCGCCTTTGCCGGGACTTCCGTTGACAGTTGGCTTTTTTCAGCCCAGTTCACTGCTGTTTTGTTTAAAACATTGACACTGGCGGTTCTTTACGTTTGGGGTAAACGAATTACAGATTCGAAGTTCAAAAGTTTTCTTGGGGTCTTTATTCTTGCGTGCCTTCCTTTACCCGCTCATTACGGAAGCGACGCACTGAGCGACTGGCCCGCCCTTTTTTCCATCTCTTTCTGTCTGCTTTGTTTAGTCATTTCATCGCAAAAAAAACAACTTTTTCTGTACGGACTCATCGGTCTTGTCGGAGGCGCCGGATATTTAATTCGGCCCGAAGCCGGACAGGTGGTGCTTTATGCCTGCGGGACTGCAATTTATTTGTTCATCTCCGGGAAGATTACAGTGTTTCGCCTGTGCACAATGCTTTTCGTTGTCATTTTGTGCTTTACAATTACCACCGCACCTTACATGGTTTTAAAAAAATCAATCCTTCCCAAAAAAACACTTGTCAGGACGACAGATGCCGGCATTGACCATTCGACCGATGAAACATCAACACCCCCTTGTCGCTATAACATATCTGGTTTTCAATTCGGTTCTTTTGCGGGCGGTTTTCAAAAACTGTTCAGTAATTTTGGCGAAACATACATGTGGTATTTTACGCCCTTCTGGATTATCGGGATCATCAACTGGTTCAGACAGACGACATGCCGACTGAAGAAACTGCTGCTGACCGGCTTTATTTCTCTGAATGTCATCGTTGTGCTGATGCTCTATTATGCCTTTGGGTATATGAGTGACCGGCATACTCTGCCGCTGTTTGCAGTTACATTCATGTTTATTCCGATTGGACTTGATAAAAGCTCGTGTTGGATCGCACGGCAATACAACATAAAAAATGCCAATAAAATCTGCCTCGCCCTGGCGGCATTCGGTGTTGTGATCTGTATGCCAAAACTGCTTCGACCGCTTGGCAATGATAAACGTTTTTATAAAGACGCCGCACTCTGGCTGCGGAATAATGCCGGAGATGATGAGGTCGTCGCGGTCTGTGATCCACGGATAGGATTTTACTGCCGGAAAAAATGGGTGTTGCTAACCACAACCCAATATCAAAAAGCGGACTGGATTGCAGACCGTTTCGAAAAAGACCATCTGCCCGAAAATCCGATCCCTGAAAATCAGCATCTTAGACTGGTCAGGGAATTCGCCGGAAAAAAACGGAAGATCTGCCTTTTTCAGAACGAGAGAACCATCTAAGGATACCGGCTAAAATCGTTTTCATCATTCCGCGGTTCTCGAATGTCTTTCCCACCAGAGGTGATTTGCGCTGAGTTTTTGATTCAGCCTTATCGGTAAGAGGTTGTGGTGTCTTCCAATTTTATAGCCCGTGTATTTGAGAAACAACCGAAGAAAGGCTGCAAGAAACAAGTGATATTTTTTTTGACTGCATAAAAAAGACAGCTCGGAACACAGATAATCGATGCCTTGTTTTTTGGGTTCTCCAAATTCCCTTAAAAGCCACTTCTCTGATTTGTGAAAAACCCCCATATCAAAATACCGCTGAAAATCCTGTCGTATCGTATAATTATGAGAATGGTACACACACGATTCCGCACAATAACAAATCTTTTTGCCCCTTAACAGCAGTCTTGCCGCCGCATGCATATCTTCGCCGAAAATTAATCCTTCTTTAAAGTACCCGATGGCTTCCAAGTCCGCTTTTCGATATGCCGCAAATGAATTCGACAAAAAGGCTGCCTTAATCCCATACCGTAGTTTATCATCTACCTGATACGTCCGGGATGTTTCAGGATAATTGAATTGCCGCAGGTGCGATGCAAAAACGGACGCGTCAGAAGCCGGAATTTGACGGCCGTAAACCGCCGCAACATTATCATCTTTAAACGAATCGATTAAAGTCTGTATCGCCGTTGGAGCAACCGGGAGACTGTCCTGGCTCAGAAAAACAAGATACTCTCCGGCGGCGTGCTTGGCTGCCCGGCTGCGAGTACCCCCGTGGTCAAAATCACTGCGGGAGACACTCAGAACCATCGCACGAAAAGACTGAGCAATTTCTACGGTATTATCCGTTGACGTTGAATCAATCACAATAATATCGCAACCGTTACCCTCCTGATTTCTGAGCGATGACAACAACTCCGGCAATAAACCGGCCGCATTAAAAGTGGGGATTATGATGCTTATCATATTTTTCTCGTATTAAATAACCAAAAACATTCCGAGATTTCTTCGAAAGCCGGTTTTGAATATGCGGTGCTTCAATAAAACCTTGCGGCGTTCGAACCATGATAATTCTCTCCATCGGGAAAAATCGTAGACCATTTCTCGGTATTTCGGCGGGAGAGAATCGCCGTATCTTTGGTAAAAAGCAGCGGCCTGATCAACATTTTGTACAAACCGTTTTCGCACCGCATCCATACCTTCCCGTTGACGCCTGAAGAAATATCGAAAGCCGTATTCAGAGGCCCCGTAGATATTAGATTCGTGCTGCCGATACAGCAAGGTCCGTTCATCCAGATACACGATTTTTCCAAATGCGGCGGCGGTTAAGCTGACCCAATGGTCATGCATGACCGCTTCGGGCGGGATCGGAGTACATATATCCGCCAGAGCACGGTTCAGCATCATCGTGCAACCGCTGGGGACATTTTGAAGCAGGAGGCGATTGAAGCCAACCTGTTTTGGATCGATATTTTGATAATCAAAACAGGAATCACTCACATTTTTGAGGCTCTCATTGACCACATGCATATCTGTAAAGACCAGCAGCGGACTATCTGAACCATACTGCTTTTCGGCCCGCTTCATCGCGGTCATTGTTTTCGATATTTTATTCGCGAGCCAGACGTCGTCGTGATCGCAAAACATCATATAAGGTGCGGCACTTGACAACAGCAACCGGGAGAAATTCTCACGGACATCAGACCTTCCGGACGAAGGGAGTAGAATAATCCTCTCGGGATATTGGCTGCTGTACTTTTCAAGGATATCCAACGTGCTGTCGTCAGAGCCGCCATCACGAACCAAAAGGTGCCAATCGGTAAAATCCTGCTGATGGATCGATCCTATCATCTCCTCGAGATAGGGAAAGGAATTATAGGTTGCCAACAAAATATCAATTGTACTCATTATTATTCTCGTATTCCAAACCGAATGATCACCCTATTGAATAAGATACAGGTCTAAGTACTTCCATTTTCTAATTCTAACCAGCCGGAGCAATCCCACTCCAATAATCTTTCTAATTGTCGAATCTCGTATTCAAAAATATCCCTGAGAAACACCCTGTCGCTTTGTTTTAATGGAGACGAATAGGGTGTTGAATGAATCGATCGGTAATCATTTTGGGGGAATTTGCCTATGTTCAGAAAGCAAGAAACTTTGTTCAACACTTTCACCGGACTTCTTCTCAAGTCATCATTATTGAGAATCAAGGTTTGGTGTTCAGAAAAATATGCCCATAACCTCCTCAATTGTTCCACATAAAAACCCCTGTCAATATAAGAATAAACTCGATGCTGAAAGGGCAACGCATTCCGACATCTACTTCGCTCATTCCTTATTGCTTCTGAAAAAGTAAGTGTATCAGCCCCCCGGCTTCTCTCCATATTCCAATGAGAATATGCCCGGGTAATTGGATTTCGCAACAAGACAATTATCTTCATGTCTTTGTTATAATTCCAGACGCGTTCAATCGCATTTTTCCAATAAATGTAAATAGGGGTCGCCTCGCCCAACATCCTGCCTGAAGAGTCCGGACAAAAAAAAGAGTGGTATTTTGAATAATCGACTTGGGCACCCTGGAAATACTCTTCTGTGTCAAAAAAGTGTACTTCATCCGCGTCAGGAATACATATTTCAGGGTGATCTTTCAGATATGATCGTAAGGCAGAAGTGCCCGCTTTTTGGACTCCTGCAATAACAAAATTTATTTTCATGATCCCTTTACTTTCCCAAAATTCAACGCATTGTTTCATTGCTTTTAAAATGGACTTTGCGGTTTTCGATAAATCGACTGCTACGGATAAACCGAGGCAGCCGAAAATATATCTTCTTAATCACCGAACGCATCCTGGGACGATGCACCAACCTCTGTACCCCGCGAACGATATCGCCAACTTTTCTAAATAGCCACGTATAACGCCATGAATGAGACGCATAAACACTGTAAAGCTCCTCGCGATAACCGGCAATCAACCTGTCTTTTTCTGATATTGAGATATTCATTTCAGAAAGCGACAGATCCTTTTGAGAAATCACTTCCTCAAGATCAGTAACCTTTTGCTCCAACGCCGAAAGCGAAGCGGCCGCTTCCTGCAGCGACCGATCCTTTTGAGAAATCACTTCCTCAAGATCAGTAACCTTTTGCTCCAACACCGACAGCGAAGCGGCCGCTTCCTGCAGCGACCGATCCTTTTGAGAAATCACTTCCTCAAGATCAGTAACCTTTTGCTCCAACGCCGACAACGAAGCGGCCGCTTCCTGCAGCGACCGATCCTTTTGAGAAATCACTTCCTCAAGATCAGTAACCTTTTGCTCCAACGCCGACAGCGAAGAGGCCGCTTCCTGCAGCGACTGATCCTTTTGGGAAACATCCGACTCAAGAGCGGCCACCTTCTGCTGTAACGCTAACAATAAAGAAGAAGACTCTCCGAGAGATTTTTCTTGCTGTACACATTTAAGCTCCAGGTCGGTTACCGTCTGTTTATGTAGACTTAGAGCATTGATTAATTCCTGAGATTCTGACTTCGCTTCAATTAGCTGATTCCCAATATCAGCTTTTTGCTCCTCTAATGTTTGGGCTTGGGCCTGGAGTTCTGACATTTGCGATTTGACCGTGTTTACATAACTATAGATCGGTGCGGCCCAACTTTGGAGAAGATGGTCATCCGGCATGCCATCCAGCAGTCGGCGTGCCTCTTTAAGAGGCAACCTGTCCTTGTTCGCATGCTGTTTCATGCGGCTGTAAAGTTCAAATACATGGCCGTAATCATCCAGAAATGGTTCGGTCTCTGACTCATCGATATCGTGGTGCCTGAGTTGTTTTTCAAGAAAGCTGTGTTGGTACTCTCTTAACCCCTCTGGATCGACTTCAACATCTATCAGCCGTCCGATTCGTTGCATCTCATGGGGCGGATCGGCCAAAAGTTTTTTGTATTCAACAATAATATTATTATCATCAGGCAGAGTCTTCAGCAAACGAAGATTATACCAAAACCATAAATTCAGTGTATACTGCAAATCCTCACCGCATACATGAAATTCCGGAAACTGCTCATGACGAATTTTCTGAGAAAAAGCCACTTCCAATGGATGACGTAACGCAATTACATGGAACAACTTGGACCCGAATTGATGGATTACATTTCCCCAAAACGGCAAAAGAACCGAAAATCGCGGGTCTTTCACACCCCAACACCGACAATTACCATAATATTTATTAAGAATATGCAAGGCTTCTTGGCAGAATGAGTCAAATCGTGATTCGGAGAAATCAATTGCTTTCCCATAAAAAAGACTGTCCCATGATGAACCTAAATACCGAAGTATCTTTTCATTCAGATCGACTATTTCGATGTTTTCAAAATATCCTTTTGGGTTATCTTCTCCTTTATGATCATCAACAGCTTGCATATTTACATCTAATGCGTATTGAACTCCGGCAGCCAACACCGACGTTCCTGATCGATGCATGCCTGAAATAAGAATTACTTTTTGGTTTGCTGTATTTGCCATCATCTAGGATTTATTTTTTTATAATATATTCTTAACTTTTTTATTAACCCTCTGTAACAAACAGAAAAACGCAGTGTCATATATACATTTTTTATTGTTTTTCGCCATGGGGGTTTCATTCCATTTTTTTTGCCTGACCCGGATACAACCTTGTTGACATTACCACTCTTTTTTTCGAGGTCTATCGATTCTCTGCAATCGATAGACACAAGGATGCATTTGTCTCCCGGAACATCCGGATGCCAGGCCATGCTTTCAAAAACACTTAAAGATTCGACCTTGAAATTCTTAAATAGCGTTTCATCGATTGTGTTGACATGTGAGGGAATTCGGTTGATTTCTTTGTACGGCGCTAAAATCAACGTAAACCCCTTACTAACACGAACTAGTTGTTCGATAAATTGACGAGGGCTCGGAACATGCTCGATAACGGCGCTACATAATACGAAATCCCATTTTCGATCGGGAAGATCATATAGATCTTCAACAGTATAGTTCACTTTCGGATATACGGCCTGAACCCATCGTTTTCTGATCGGAGTATAATCAATCGCATCGATAATAATTTTAGAGTAGACATAGCGGTCTGAATGAAGACTTGCAAACACATTAGAGCCTGCACCGGAACCGGCTCCTACATCTAACATCCTTAACTGGTCTACACGCCTGTAATAACGTCTTAGAAGTCTATGAAATTCTGGTATACAATCTATTGCATATTGGATTGATTGCGCCCCCCAGCCATATTCATATTCAAGCCTGGATCTTTTGTTGTCAGGATCATAAACAACGTCTTTGAGTTTTTCAACAACGTCGTGCCACACCTTAATGAATTCATCAAATTCAAAATCGGTCAGTTTCGCAACATGAGGCAAAAGAAGCTTCATCTCTTTGAACTTTTCAATAAGTTCTTTCGCGTCATGTGATAACACTTGACGCTCAGATTCCTTTTTAAAACCGATACCTTTCGGCCCAAGACCGTTTCGTTTACCAATTGCCTTAAACACCGGCCACCTTGACTTTGCTTTAAAACGTCCTATGAAACCCTGCATTAACACATGAGAGGCGAGACTGGAATCATTATCTTCAGACACTAAATTGCTAATAATTTTTTTGTAAAGAATATCGTAAACTTTTGGATACGTTTTTTTCAAAAAACCGCTGATTTCGTTTATTTTATCATTTGTCAATCCTTCATATGGTTTCCATGGATCATCAATATCCGGTATCGGATCATAGAAAAGCCGCCCGTCTTCCCGTCCTAGGTATTTTCTGGCTACTTCTTCATTGATATTTTGATACTGCCTGAGAAATTCAACGCGTTCCTTTGGGGAAAGCAAATCATGTTCTGAAAAGGCTCGATCGCTATCCTTACTGTTAGCGACAGAAAATCCCACCAAGGCATTCACCAGACCCTGATTCTCTTTTTGGCTAAGCTGCAAACAATTTGCGTGATTTTTAAATTCCAATGCATCCCGAGATAATTTTGGATTTGACGCTATTTTAGGCAAAACATACTCATTGGAAAGCTCAACACCTAATGAATATCTCAAAAAATCAGCAAAGATGTTTTCTTTATATAGTTGTTGCTTCTCGTAAGGTCTCACGATAATATTCTCCCGACCAAACTGTTCGCTCCATCTACACAGGACCGATTCATAATCCAAAGCAACTTTAACCTTGGGCAGAAACTCAAAGATATCCTTATAAAATTCATTTGTCACTTTTTGCTGTTGGTTATACCGTGACATTAAAGTCAAGTCCTGTCGCCGCACATAAGCCACAATCTTAACATCAAATACATTTTGAAATTCCCTTAGTTTGCTCGCAAAATGTCCATGCCACATTAACTCGCTCGATAACAACACGTTGTCAAGCAAATTGTTAATTTGCCCAATATACTCTTGGGTTGATAGGATCTTTCCATATTGTTGCATGAATGGAGCGCGTTTCTCCTCTGGATAACAACTTGTCAACAAGCGATGATGAGCATTATCATAAAATGCAATGTCCGGATAAATTATATTATGTCTATGAAAAATCTCCCTATTTAAACAGAAGAAATTTTGCAAGGCTGTTGTCCCGGTTTTGGGAGCACCTATATGGAAAACCAGTTTTTTTCTCATTTTACTCACACAGCAGCAGAATATTGTAAACAAAAATTCAGTCTTTTAACTATTCACTCTTTGCACCCAAATATTTCCCCCGGAATTCTTTAAATATAATGGCATGTTTTTTCTGAAATATTCACTCTTTTTTTGACACAAATAATCTGCAAAGAATCTAATTTCAAAATCTTTGTTGAATTCCAAGAATGCGCGTAAAATATACGCCTCATTCCATGCCCTTCCTTCCTTTATCCAGTTTTTCGGGTATTCAAACGGCCAAAAAATATCATGAAAATGAACCAACACCCCCTTGCCAAGAGAAGGCATTATATCAAAAATTATCTTGTTGACATCACTGTTTAGTTTCGACACATGGGTTGAATCAACCAAAAGGATGTCATTTTCCTCCAAGTTGCAAAATATGTCCTTGTCAACTTCTTGTAACTTTTTTTCAATAATTGCATGCGTCTTGTCCTTGCCCCTGATCAATGAACGAAGAAGTTCGGGATAAGGCTCGATAAATGTCAAATTAATCCTATCATCAAAAAAATGTTCATTGGTATCTAAAATAACACAAGAAGAAAAACCCGAGCCGATTTCAATTATCCTTTGCGGGCTATAATGACGAATCATACAATATAATGTAAGAGCGTCACCGTACGAATATGCCGGGTTTGAGAAGTAATAACGGAAATTTTTTGCTCCTTCGCTCGGAAAAGGACACTCATCATAATACTTCTGGAATTGCCTTAACAACTCCATTTGCTTTTCAGTGTTCAAATGAATGCCGCATGGTTCTTGCTCTGTATGATTTGACGAAAGAAAAGTCCATCGCTCTTCCAGCGATGGGACCGCGGAATAAAAATGCCCGGATGGGACAAATTCTTGCCCTGCGGTGGTAAGCTTAGATTCAAACTCTTCACAGGAAATAAATTTCAAGAGAACTTCTTCCCTTTGCATCCCCCCGTATTTAAGAGCATTCAGATAATGCTTTTTGCCTTTCGGATCAGGGGATCTCCTCAGCACTCTCTCGTAACAAATATTTATAAATTCTTCATCTGATAGACCGTTTGCTTTTTGCGTCATATTGAAACCCTATGCTAAATTAAATGTCAGAGGCTTAGGTTTGAATATCTGGCGGAATCGATAAACGACATGCTTGATAAAAGACTTGCCTCTAATGCCTCGACGGAATAATTATTTTTGATATACATCTGAGATTCCCCTGACACCCAACCCCACCTCTCCTCATCATTATATAGTTCTGTAATAGCCCTCGCTATTTCCACTGGTGTTTCACAGGAAGCAGCAAGTTCGCCTGGCAAATCACTAATTCCCTCCCAGGCAATACTTGTCCCAATCACCGGAACCCCGTAATACATACTCTCCAGAACTTTACCTTTTACACCCGCACCATACCGAAGTGGAACAACACTTAATCGTGTATTGTCATAGAATCCCCATAGTTGTTCATCACTAACATATCCATGAATGATCACCGAGTCACCTGCAAAGCACTGCAGCTCTTCAGGGGGATTGGAACCCACGATATTCAGTTTGATACCTGGATTTTCCTTTTTGACCAGTCCAAATACATCCTTTATAAAAAACAACATCGCATCAGCATTCGGCGGATGAGCAAACCCTCCTACAAACAACAAATCTTTCCGTTCTCTAAAGTTAGTCGACAGGGTCGGAACATCATCAAAAAGATAAAGCGGCAATGAAATAATTTTCTTCCCTGGGTATTCTTTTCGCAGAAAATTCATTTCATAGCTACTAAATGTAAAGGATACCATGGCTGTTTTGAAACAATGAGCCTCCTGTTCCATTAACTCCTGCTCGCCACAGTCTGGCCTTGTGTTAAATATTTTATGCTGACGCTGAATACGAATCTTGTGAACATCGTGACATTGATACCAAAGTGTTGCCTTCAAATTCTTCCGGCAAAAATCAATATACTTAATTGCGATGTGTGGTCGATGCAAATAGACAATATCAATGTGGTCATTATTCTCGATTAGCCAATTTTGAACCTGCTCATTGAAAGGGCCCCTGAACACCTCCACTCCCATTTTCTCTAAAATAGATGTGTATGGCTCGTGACGGTAAGAACTGTCTCCAATAAACTTAACGTTAAACCCTTTTTTCAAAAAATACTGAATATATTGAAACGTCGACCGAGAACCACAATCCTGATCAAAGGTGGGCACATAATGATCAATGAAAACGATGGTTGTTCTGCCTGAACTTCGGTCACGAGCACTGAAAAGGTGCATTGTGGAGTCTGGAAACAATTGGCTTTCCAGTTCCAACTGCCATTTCTCCGCAAATTTTTTCTGATTTTCCTCTTGGCAAGCTTTTGCTCCGGCAGACACATTGGTCCCACATGATACACCTTCGTGATGAATAATTTCTGCACGAGGAGAATAAACAACCCTGAAGCCTTCTTGGCGTACAGCAAACGCTAAATCCGTATCTTCGTAATAGGCAGGCGCAAATCTATCATCAAAACCGCCTAATTGGTCCCAGAGAAATTTTCGGATCATAATGCCGGCTCCTGAGATATAATCAACGTCTTTTTGATAATTAAACTCAGACAAGCTTGGGTCTTGAAAACGTCCATAATTCCAACCGCTTCCATCACGCCATATAATTCCACCTGCTTCCTGCAACCTGCCATCCGGATAAATCAATTTAGCTCCCGCCATTCCAATGTCAGTATTTTTCTCTAATAATTCAAATAATTCAAGAATTGCATTTGAACATACTTCAGTATCATTATTCAAAAGCATTAGATACTTTCCACAAGCATGGTCTGCAGCAAGATTACAGTTTCGAAGAAAGCCAAGGTTAATCTGAGATCGAACAACTTTTACACCTGGGAAGACAGACTTAATCCAACATGTCATATCATTCGAACAATCATCTCCAACAATAATTTCATAGGGCACGGAAACCGTCCTGATAATACTTAGAATGCATTTATAAGTATAGTGGAATTGATTAAATACAGGTATGACAATACTAACATCAGGATTCTCAAAATATGGGATGTTATGTCTCCCGAAAAAACGGAGGTCTTTTTTACTTAAGCCAAACTCATTCTCATTATATCGGCTTTCCTTAACACCATGCTTGATATAGTGATAAAGAGGATTCACTCCCTTTTCTGCCACATCAGGATAATCTCTTAAGTACCACTCAGTATCAAAAAATTCGCTGGGATTACGCCCCTCTTGCCAACCGTAACGGATATAATGCTTGATTGGGTCCATGCAGTCCCGTGCGACATCCAGATTTTGACGCAGGTATCGCTCCGAATCAAACCGACCGCTACGGCGAATTGTCCGATAAACTTGAAACTCTCTTAGTCTTTGCTTTATTAAGCTAAACACATCTGCCCGCCTTAATCACATAAGATGCCGCTCGATGCTCTTCTCCACCGGCAGTTCCGGAAGAGAATGTCCATTTTCAATATGGATAACGCGGTCGCATAAATCTTTGACAAGATTCATCGAATGAGTAACCAAAACGACCGTATGATCGCTTTTAATTTTTTCTTTGATCAACCCTGAAGCCTTCTCCTTAAATGCCTGATCTCCTGTCGCCAGAGCCTCGTCAATAAGAATGATATCGGTATTGACATAATATGCAATCGAAAAGCCTAATCTGGCACGCATTCCGCTGGAATAGTGCCTAATCGGCTCATCGATAAAATCGCCGATGTCGGCTAATGCAATAATGTCATCAACCCGCTTGGAAATATGCTGTTTATCCATTCCCAATAATAATCCACAGAGAAAAATATTTTTTCGGCCTGTCAGCCGGGGAGCAAAGCCCGCCCCCAGCGACAGCATTGTCACGGTCAACGCAGCCCTGTCAATTGACCCTTTGTCTGGGCGAATTATATCGGCTAAGACCTTTAATAGGGTCGATTTACCCGCCCCATTTCGCCCTATAACTCCAAGTGTCTCGCCGCGATGTACCTGAAACGATATATCATGCAGTGCCCAAAACTTGTTTGCTTTCCACGGCAGCGAAGCGGCCTTGCGGTAACACACACCAACATTTTTCAGATCAAAAGCAACCCCCTTCATATATTTGTCCTTATTATCAGCCTATCTTTGGGAAATTACGATTAAACCTGTGTATCAACAGCCACCCGACGGCCAAAAACACACCGCTTATGATCAACGCCGGAACAAGTTGTTTCAATTCCGGCCACCGACCGTATAGTAATATGGAACGAAACTGCTCAATTATCGCGGCAATCGGATTCAACCGAAGAATGGCCTGCATAGAAGGCGACAAGTTGCCAATATCAAAAAAAATCCCTGACAGAAAAACCAAAAGATGCATTATTGTGTCCAGAATTAAGCGGAAATCAGGAAAAAATGGAGTGATCGCCGCACAGATCATAGACGCTCCAACCGTTGTCAGTAATATCAGGGCAACCAACCCCGGCAACGCCAAATAAGCCCATGAAGGAGGAATCCCGACCAACCAGGTAATGATCAATACCAATAAAAAAGTCACCATGAATTTGACCAAATTGACCATTACCACAGATAGCGGAAATATGCTTTTATGAATATAGACCAACTGTATGAGCCCCGTTGAACCAGAGATGCTCGTCGCACTTCGGGTAACCGTTCCGGCGAAAAAACGGTAAAGAACTATCCCGATGAATAAAAAAAGAGCAAAATGCGGCGTCTCCCGATGAAAAATATATTTGAAGGCGACATAATAAATCACCAAACTCATTAGTGGTTCAAGAATCCACCACAGATAACCTGCATAAGTCCTCGTCGCTTCGCTTCTTAACTCGCTATTTGCGCGATATAAAACAAGATTTAAAAACTTGAATAGACCCGAATTCATTACCATTCCAAGTATCGATTTATTTTCAGCTACAAGCAAAAAGAAGTGTATCGCGAAGGGGCTTAAATTTCAATAAAAATTTAGCTTTAGCTGCCGACCTGTCGCAAACGAATTGTATCGAGACATGGAAGACCACTGCGGGACATTGCGGGCTCACAAAGAAACTGGGGAAAGAGAAGAAATGAGAAGGAAAGTTTAAAAACATACTTGTCAGGCCCACAATCGGCATTCGTATGCCTGCGTCATGGCTTTATAAGCGGACATTATATCGTTGTAAGCTTGCATCGAGGCAAAGTGTGCACTATACGAGCAAAAGTTAACGAAAAAAACTTGTGACAACCTGTGCTTCTGCCAACTCTTTCGGAATTGAACCGTTCTTAATAAAGAAGCCAGTCTTGATTATCGCCAACTAAAAAACTGTCATCAACTTTTACGAGACCATCCATAAGCGTGGAGAAATGGACGCCTGTCACGGCATGACGCCAGACAAGATCCGACTTGCCATCACCGTTAAAATCGGCCAGATCAACAATCTGCCAATTGGCAATATTACCCCCCAAACCCTGATCTTGAACCTTTACGAGACCATCCATAATCGCAGCGGAATGGCCGCCTGTCACGGTATGTCGCCAGACAAGATCCGATTTGCCGTCACCGTTAAAATCGGCCAGATCAACAATCTGCCAATTGGCAATATTACCCCCCAAACCCTGATCTTGAACCTTTACGAGACCATCCATAAGCGTAGCGAAATGGCCGCCTGTCACGATATGACGCCAGACAAGATCCGACTTGCCGTCACCGTTAAAATCAGCCAGATCAATAATCTGCCAATTGGCAATATTACCCCCCAAGCCTTGATCTTGAACCTTTACGAGACCATCCATAATCGTTGCGGAATGGCCGCCTGTCACGGTATGACGCCAGAGAAGATCCGACTTGCCATCACCATTAAAATCGGCCAGATCAACAATCTGCCAATTGGTAATATTACCCCCCAAGCCCTGATCTTGAAGTTTTATGAGACCATCCATAATCGAAGCGGAATAACCACCTGTAACGGCATGACGCCAGACAAGATCCGACTTGCCGTCACCGTTAAAATCAGCCAAACCAACAATCTGCCAATTGGCAATATTACCCCCCAAATTCCCTCGTTGGGTCTCCACAAGCCCATCCATAACCGCAGCAGAATAATTACCTGTAACGCTATTCCGCCACAGAACATCCGACTTGCCGTCACCATTGAAATCGCATAAACCCACAATTTTTAATCCATCATAAGTGCCACCCAGACTTGCCTCTTCTACTTTCACTAAACCATCCATAATAACCGCTTTATATGCCCCGGTTGATCTATCCCGCCAAAGTAAACCGGTTTTGCCATCACCATTGAAATCGGGCTTCATGCTGCCGAGAATCAAATCATTATTCAAATCAATTGCTGACGATTCACTATAATTCATTCCCTGATCCGTAAACGCATTAACGGTGGTAGTCAGGGTTATTCCATCCAAAGCAACTCCGGAATCAGAATCGATACCGATTCCAAAACTCCGGCCAGTGCCGGCGAAGTCAATGAGTTTGAGTAATGCAGAAGAATAGGTTACTGTAGAGCCATCGGCGAGGGGAAAATTAAAAGGTGATTCGAACACATTCCAGACATCCGAATCAGGATCGTTGATCTGACTGAAGCGAAAGACTAAATTGCCGTTTTCGAGCTGCCCCTGGAGGCCAACTCCGTAACCGTCAAATATATTGCCAACCCCATTATCCTGCGAAATCGTACTCCCTGCATCCGGATTATCCAGCAAATGCACATACAAATCCGTCGTGCTTGGATTTTCTATCGTTAGTACGGCTTCGGTAATGACACTTCCTGCGGGAATCTGGACATCATCAGTGCTAATACCCCATATGAAATATTCTCCGCTTTGCAATGATACTGCTTCAACAGAGGTTAATAAACCGCCGCAGAGCACAATCACCAAAATAAATCGCAGGTACAATACAAAACGCATAATATGCCATCCCCATTTAAGAATTTGCTTCTTCTTGTTCTTGCCAATAAAAATATAAGAAACAATTTCTCCCCTGGCAAAAAACTCTTATACTTGAGTTTTTTATGGTCCTATAATGTGTTTGTTAGAAACAGCAAAAACAAGTTTCGTCCGATAAGTTACTAATTAAATTCAAATAGTCAAGTGTTTATTATGCTTAATTAAGTTGGCTAATTTCCACGGTGTGCACTAATCAAATGAGTAATCTGTGACTTCGTCAAAATCCTCCGAAAAACTTTAGAAGGAATATGTGCAAATCATTTAAAATGGTATTACTATCGCGTATAATGTAAAAGAATAGCTCTTCGAAATACTGACAGCTAAGACATAACCTCTTTTTGAAAAAGAATATAAGAATAAAGGAGTGCTCTGTATTAGGAACAATAAAAAATATGGATGTGACAATATTGCAGCATCATTGTCGAAAATCCATAAGAATGTCATTGTCAGGCAATTTTCCCCGACGTATATGAATTTGTTTGAGTAGATTTTAGTAACCGAAAATTGTTAAAAAGGTAAAACTGTGGAAATCCATTGCTTAGCGCAAGTTCCATTTGAAGATGCGGCGAATATTGACCGCTGGGCCGGAGACAGGGGGCATTCGCTGAGTTATACGCACTTTTTTCGCAACGAATCTCTACCTCAAATCGGATCTTTTGACATGCTGGCTATCATGGGCGGGTCGATGAATATTTATGAACATAAGGCATACCCCTGGCTGGTTACGGAGAAGGTGTTTATCCAAAAGGCAATGGAAGCGGGGAAAAAAGTAATTGGTGTTTGTCTGGGCGGGCAACTGATCGCCGATGCTCTGGGGGGTAAAGTCATCCCCAACCGGGAAAAAGAGATCGGATGGCACCCAATCGTCCTGACGGAAGCGGGCCAGGCATCAGCTGTATTTAGGGGGTTGCCTCAAATCATGAACGTTTTTCAATGGCATGGTGATACGTTTTCGATTCCGCCGGGAGCAATCCACCTGGCAACGAGTTCAGCCTGCGAAAATCAGGCGTTTCTGTATGGACAAAGTGTACTAAGCCTTCAGTTTCACCTTGAATATTCACAGGAAAGTATTGAAAAAATGCTAACTCATTGCGCCGACGAGATAGTGCCGACTCCTTATATCAATACTATTGATATAATCCGGAAAAATTACATAAAAATCCCAGCCACCACAGAATGGCTCTACACCCTTTTGGATAACTTTTCTTCACTTTAACGGTCAGCTATCGAATCTTTTCGACTGCGGCAGCAATATGCGCAGGGGTTGTACCGCAGCAACCGCCCAGAACGGCAGCACCTGCCTCATGAATTTGTGCCAGTGCATCGGCATAATCAGCGGGCGTCAACTTGTACACAGCTTTATCGCCTTCCAGTTCGGGACGCCCCGCGTTCGGTTCGGCCAGTAACAATACACCCGTGCCTTCGAGTGCTTCCGCATAGTTCTTTGCCAGCCGGATATAGCCCGGCATGTCAAGTGTGCCGCAATTGAATCCCAACGCGACAATCCCCAGCGAAGCAAGTTGCTCAACGGCCTGTATGGGTGAAACACCCATCATCGTCCGGGCAGCATCACCGGCCGGATCGTATGCCAATGAAACCAGGACCGGTAAGTCGCAAACACTTTGGACCGCCTCGACGGAAACCTTGATCTCTTCCAGTGCAGTCAGGGTCTCGATGATAAAACCGTCAACGCCGCCGTCGAGCAGTCCCCGGGCCTGTTCGGCAAAAGCAACCCTTAATTCGTCTTCTTTGACCATGCCGAGCGGTTCAAGAAAATCACCGCAGGGACCGATGTCACCCAGCACATACTTCGCCTCACCGACGACTAACCGAGCCAGTCTGGCCGCAGCCAGGTTGATTTCATGGATCTTCTCGGCAATGCCATGGCGTTTGAGGACAAGACCGTTGGCCCCAAAAGTATTGGTAATAACCGCATCAACCCCGGCGTCGATATATTTCTGATGCACGGTTTTCACCGTTTCGGGAGATTGGATATTCAGATAGTCATTACAGCATCCGATCGGCGCACCGGCTTCGATCAATTGGGTACCCATGGCCCCATCGATAAAAAATACACCCTGCAACAGCCGTTCTTTTAAAGCAACCCGTGTCATAATATCCTTTTCACTAATCTTCCTGAATCTCGAATTCACAATTCTCATTTAACCGGTAAACATTCTTATACCCGTCACGTGCCGGACGGGCAAACAATTTTTTGCTCTGTTTTTCCGGGGGCAGGGACCGAATGTTCTTCAGTTTAATCTCAACCGACGATTCTTCCAACCCCTCCTGATCGTAATACGCCAATCGGATCCCGGACGGCACCATGAATCCTTCGCGGCTGGTTGTATAATCGCTTAGTTCAACCGATCCCTTTTTTAACTCTTGCAGATCAAAATACTCGATTTGCTCAATATGATAATCACAGGAATTAATGTAAAGGCGTTTTTCTCGTTTTCCATTATTGAACAAGTCCAGAATATCATACCCGCCGCGATGCCACAACGTCCAGTTAGTTGTCACCTCAACGACACCAAAGGCCTCGGCGATGTTGGTCGGATCGAACAGGAGAATCTCTCTGCACATCTTTGCCTGGCGTTTGTCGCCCCACCAATACGAATCCAGTTCAGGTTTGACACGCAGCCAGAATTCGGTCTCGTTGGTGCCAAAGCGGACCTCGCCGAATTTATCGCCTTTAAAATAAATCTTATCCGGCGGCACAAAGGCCAATTTATCGCGAACAATTTCATTTTTTTCGGTGCCATCGGCCTGTCGCCATGAAATGATACATTCGGCGGGTGCAACAAAAGGCTGAACATTGTGTTTCTGCAGGGCCAGTAGACGCACGGCTTCGGCGATATCGGCCTTGCCGGGGCAGACCAGATCACCGGAAGTTTCCGTAGGCGGTTGCGGACAACCGGACAGCAGTATCAGGGCCGGAAACAACAGCAATATCAGTTTATACTTCATAGGCCATCCTTTTTTTAAACAATCTTCTCGCTTTTATATTATATAGAAACCGCCAAATAGTCCAATTATTTCAATTTTTGAGGAAAATTGTTTTTTATTTTAACATCTTTCCGGTCGGGACAAGAGGAATTTTTTGCTGATTGGAAATTTGCTGAATAGCTAATATAATCATGGCGAAACCGTCGATTCCCGATATTCAATCGGTCAAAAAACAGCAAAAAAGTCCTCCGATTGATAAAATGGGTATCTACGAACTAGTCTCTCGCCGATGAGATCATTTCACCGCTGAGGCTGATGGTGATGTCCTGAATATGCAGGTCACAACCGGACAATTCAACCGCTTTCTGGGCCAATCGCAGCAATCCCGTGCAGCAGGGAACTTCCATGTGGGCCACCGTCAGACTTTTGGGCTTTGCGGTGGTGAAGATATCCGCTAGTTTCTGCACATAGCCGTCCGTCTCATCCAATTTGGGACAAGCAATGGCGATTGATTTTCCCTTGAGCAACTTGTCATGGAAATCGCCCATCGCAAAGGGCACACAATCGGCCACTAACAGCAAATCCGCCCCGGCAAAATACGGCGCGATTGGCGAAACCAGCTTCAACTGCACCGGCCACTGGCCCAACTGCGACGGTACATCGGCACCGGCGGCAAGATCCAATTTTGAATCCGTCTCCGGTTTAAGATTCATCATCCGCATACCGGGACAGACAAAGCTTTCTGATTTAGCGGTCTGCTTTTCGTGAGTGGCTTTGTTGTGGTTAATTTCTTCAAGATATTTCTTCGTGGCCTCTTCATCGAATTCATCCGCCTCACGCTGTTCGATGGTAATCGCATCGACCGGACAACAATTCAGGCAGGCCCCGAGGCCGTCGCAGTAAATTTCACTGACCAGTTTGGCCTTGCTGTCGATCATTTGGATCGCACCTTCGGCGCAGGCATTGACACACGCCCCGCAGCCGTTACATTTTTCTTCGTCGATTTTAACGATATTTCGTATTGCCATTACGAACCTCACATTTCTATTGAACCATATCTACTTAAAACGAACCGCATTTTTAGGACATACTTTCACACACGAATTACAAAAGATACAGGACGGATGAGTGGTTTGGGTACCGTCTTTACTGATTGCATTCATTTTACAGTCTGCGCTGCATTTACCGCAATGAATGCAATCACCGCTCACGGAACGGCGGGTGATGCCCAGCCATCCAAGAATTCCCAGCATACCGCCCAAGGGACACAACAGGCGACACCAGCTTCGCCGTCCTAAAACGGTCATCAGCAGGGTCGCGGCGAATATCCCTATCATTATCCAGCCGATATTTTCCATGCCCCCGCCTGCGGCCTGCTGCTGGGCGGCGAATGATTCACTGGTGCCCTGTCTGAGCAAGCGCATGCGTTACTATGGTCAGGGGGTCCGCAAAACCAGCCACATTGTATCCAAATCCGGAAGCAATCAGCAATCCCAGGCAAATCAAACCGGCAATCCACCAGCGTGTTTGAATATGCATTTTGCGCTTTCGTGCGAGTGTTATAGTATCGGTGATATCAATGCACGTTCCAAGCGGACACACCCATCCACAGAAAAAACGCGGAAAGAGCAGCGCCGAAAACGCCACAAGCACGCCACCGACGTAATACGGCGTCCACTGCCAGGCCGCAAGCCGTGTGGCCATTGTCATAAGCGGACTAACCCGCGGCAGCCACGGCAAAACCACGGAGGCCGGAACCCACACCATCCAGCCAGCAAAACAAAATTGCACTCAATATCGCAAGCTGAATTATTCTGCGTAGATAATAGAGAATCATTTGTACACCGCCCTTTTGAACTGTGTAGCCGCGACGATCAGCAGTCCGCACGCCAATAAAGAGATTTCAGCCATTGCAACCATCTTCCAATGGTCATACAGAAACTCGCTTTGGGAAGCGGCCATCAGCGAATCCTCCTCTGTGAAGGTGAAAGATTCCGGTGTGTTTTGATCACTTTGCATTCCGGCTAAGTCCATTGAAATCGAATCCACCCGTGCCACTGAAGTGGCTGTATCTTCCTGCTCCGATGCCTGCGAGTCAACAGTATCTGCCCCTCGATGCCAGACTTTACCGTTATCTCTTATGCCGGCAACCCATGCGGCACTCGCTTTATCTTTGAGCAGCAACTCATAGCTGTTGCGAACCTGCCCGGCAACCGACTTCCAAATCGGTGTTGCGCCCGTAATGCCTTGAATCTCCTTCGGCCGGGTGATGACTTGAGGATCCCGAAACTGCTCAAGAAATGTATACTTGCCCGCCTTGTAGGGTTTGTCATCTGCGGCGCGGCCCTTTTCAAATGTATAGACTTTAATTGCGGGCGGTTGGTGCGGTAAAGCTGTCATCCCCAACAGTATCAGAACCGAGCTTTTTTCATTTCCGATCCGACAGGCCTGTGCTACTCGGAAAATTTCATCACTTTGGCCGTCGAATGCAACAAGCGTCTCCCGTCCCGGTTCCTGCAGAAAGAAAACATCTCTGTCCGGTCCGAGAAGCATATCGAAAACCGCTTCTCTCTCAGAGGCCGGCAAAAGATGATACGTATAGGGCACAGCGCCAGGTTTCTCTCCGGATATTGTCAGTTCGGCAGTAACGGCATGGTCTGCCGGATTAACGTCTTCAACAGTCTGCATCGGTACATCCGTCGGCTCAAAAGTTAAGTGTTTGTATTCCTCTCTGCAGCCGGTCAATACCGTCAGGAACACTAAACCTAAAAGAATTTTATTGCGAAATCGCATCATTGTCATGTTACCCACAAATGCTGCTATTCCATTCATTTTCCAGTCCACGTAAACGAAACATAATCTTCAAAACGGAAGCTGCTTGGTTCTGTTTAATGGGATACCCTGCCTGGGCAAGCCAGTGGAAACCCTCGAGGGCCTTTTGGATCGCCGCATTGACGACTTCCATTCTTATCGCAGCAAATGAGCTAATACTGAATTGCGCATTTGCCTGACTCTGCCGCAACTGTTTCCATGTCAAGGAACCGTCGCCGTGGTGAATAATCCAACTAGCCAGCAGATTTGTTTTATTCGCACAAAGATCTTCTTCAATATCAACCACATCATCCAGCATTTGCAAAGCGACACCGATGGACAGGATTCCTTTTTCGGCTAAATGGAGCGGTTCGGACAATGCTTTTTCATTTTCAATCGGCGCAACCAGAGACAGCCGGAGCAGTTCCCCGCCAATCTTCTCGTGAACGGTTTGAATGAGAGTTTCGGGATGCGGAATTTTGTCTTTGTCCGCCATCGAGGTTATGCTTTCACCGGCGGCGATGGAATAGAGACTGTCCACAAGTTTAATTTCGATCCTGGCTGTTTCGGCATCGCTATCGGTAACTTCATGAATCGCCTGAGATAGTATGCGCTGAGACATCAGTGTCAAAAGGTAATTCCTCAGCACAGGATTGGCCTGCTCTGATTGTAGGCGAACCGCCCCCTTTTGTTCTTTGTCGAGAATATTATCTGCATTGGTCACAATGGTCCGCAGGCAATGAAGAATGAGGCCGTACCGAAGCCGGCGATACAGCGGAATATCCAATGAAACAAAAACGCTAAGAAACAGAACACTAAAAAAATTCCGTTCAAAATACTGGTGCCGCGGCAGGTTCACATACGGAAACTCGGCATGAGAGCCGCAAACGCCCCGCTGCATGTGTTCAGCAAACAGATTTTCCACGAAATGGTGCTCTTTAACGGCTCGATTTAATAATGCGATCAGCCGCGGGCCCTGAAGTCCAAGCTTTACAAAATCCTGGAATCTGTGATAGTCTTTTTTAACCTGACGGATTGTTTTATCCATTGTTGTTTCCTTTTGGTTTGACCGCCCGAAACATAGAAACCATATTCCATTTTCGCTTGATCAGTTCAATTTCAGTAAACCCCGCCTCCGCCATCAGTTCGGGCAGCACACCGTCCATATTTTCTTTAATGGCCGGCTGCATCAGGAACAGCCAGCCGCATGTCGTGATAAATTTCGTGAGCGGATTTCCGGGCCGGTCGATGTCAATCGTAACAAAGATACCGCCGTCACGCAGCACACGATACGCTTCGGCCATTGATTCGCGTTTCAGGTCGATGGGCAAATGATGATAGAACATGCTGCTGAAACAATAGTCGAATGATGCATCATCGAAAGGAAGCCGTTCAGCCAGCGCATGCTGAAAATGACACCGCGCGGCCAGGTCTGTTTTATTTAGTCTTTTTTCGGCAACACGAATCATCTTGCCCGCCGCGTCAATCCCTTCGATGTGCCCGGTCCCGTTCAGTTTTTCGGCGATCTGAAGCGTCATCACCCCGGTACCGCAACCCAGATCCAGGATGCGGTCATTGGCTTTGAAATCCATATACCCGATAGCCTCAGCCCGTATACGGGCGGACCGGCCCAGGTAAGCAAGGTTCGTCACCGCATCATAGACACCGGCCGCATGGTCCAATGTCCGCCCTGCTGTTTGAAGTTTTTGGTCTTTCATTGTGCTCTGACTCCTTCAAATAAATTCAACATTTGCGGCAGGATAAATAAAGAGATCAGCAGACAAAAACCCAAACCGGCCATTACGACAAGACCCAACTGCCGAAATCCCGGATTAGCGGAAAGCATCAGGCTGCCGAAACCAATCATGGATGTCAAGGTCGTTCCGATGATCGGCGTAGCCACGCTGCGAAGTGCCTGATGCACATTTTTGTTTTCGATATACCAGCGACTTAACAGATGCACACCGTCATCAATGCCGGCGCCGATGATTAACGGCACAATGACAATGGTCATGATCGTAAAATCAATTTTCATGTATCCCATAAATCCGACCATCAGGAGAGTACCCAGAATGACCGGCAGCATCGCAAGAAATGTGCGGCTGACGGTCCTGAAACAGTAAAAAACAAAAGCACAAACAAACAGCACCGCCAGCAAACTGCAGTGCAGTAAATCGGCTTTAATCGTTTGATTGAGCGCAGCATTCAGAAACGGCGAACCGGTTACAAGATTTCCGTCTCCGGGAAACTGTTTTTCGCATTGCTCCACCACAGATGCGATTCTTTTAAAAACAGCCGGCTTAAATGCATTGTCTTTAGGATAGGCCAGGATCAGATGCGTCCCGTCTTCCCCCACAAACCGGTCCGGGTCGTCATTTTGCTGCTGTGCCAACAGAAAACTTTCCATCAGGTCGAACGGTGATTCCGGCAAACTCTGCAGAAAGGCCAGCTTCGCCTCTTCCGTCTGCGTATCAGGACAGACAAATGCGATCGGAACCGGAGAAATCCCCCACTGGTCCTGAAGTTTGTTTTGGAGCGCATACGCCGGCAGTGTCTGCTCGGCCAGTTTGTTCTGATCGGAATTGAATTTAACACGCGCCGAACCCCATCCCCCCGCAACTAATATCAGAACTATTATCGTTATTAATCGTGACTTGGACGAAATGTTCACAATACGATTAAACCGCTCACCCGGCAGTTGGCGTATGTTCGCAAGCGTTTTCACGGGAACGGCGGTAAGCAATATCGGCAGCAACCCGGTGGCGACGATAAACGTACAGCCAATCCCGAATGCCCCCATCAAGCCCATCTGACGCAGCCCTTCGGAGCCGGCAAAACAAAGCGATAAAAATGCCGCCATCGTCGTTAATGCCCCAATCAGCAGCGGCTTGTAGATTTTTGAAAATACATACGTCAGAAACACCGTTCGGGTCTCCTGTTGCTGGCCGGACACAACCGAAGATAACTGAGCCGCTTTTTCATGAAATGCATAAATGGTATGTAAACTGAAATCCACCCCCAGCCCAAGCATAACTGCCGGAAGAGTTGCCGTCAGAAGATTCAACTGCCCCATCGTCAATCGCACCAGTCCCAGCGTCCAGCACAATCCGATACACAACGTAACGGCCATCCAGACAACGACAACCCACGGGAGATTGAACACCAGCAGCAACAGCACGAGGATTCCGACCAGTGTCACTAATCCGGCACGAAACATATCCCTGTTGGCCGCATCTGCCGACTCAATCAGTACCTGGTAACTGCCCGTTATCCCCACTGGAAAATCGAACTGTCCGGCAAGAGAACGAATCGCTTTACTCAAACGGCGGCTTTGTGAAAAAACCGTCGGCTTGAAAATCGGCTTGACCTGTATCAGAACCGCCTTTGAAGTATCCGGCGTATTGCCCGACGAAGGGTTTTCTGTCGGTATCACCTGAACATGGGCAACATCTTTCAGGCTTTGCAGCCTTGCCGGGAATTGCTGAAGTGCCTGCTCGCTGACAGTCTCGTTACCGTCAATGAAAAGTACAAACGCATCGGTCCCCGTGAAATTTCCCAGCACTTGTTTGTAGGTCTTAACCGTTTTATCGGAGGGGTCAAGCAGCGCCGTAAAATCCGCATCGACCCCAAGCCCCCGAATACCCCAAAGGGATAAAACCGTAAGCACCGAGATTATCACAAACACGGCTGCCTTATGAGCCGATAAGACAGCACAATACAAGCGCTCAAATCGTTTCATATCATAGTTATCACAGTTGAAATCGTATTTAAAAACCTCTTTATTCCTGACAATATCGAAGGTTACGGATTATCACTTCTCTTGTTCATTATACCCCGGAAAGCTCAGAATGTTCTGAGTCTTCCGAGGCAAAAAGTGTTGTTAACCGAGAATTTCCGCTAAATCTTCTTCGGGTGTCGAAATCGGCGCCAGTTTGAATTTTTCGACCAGCACATTCAGCACATTGGGACCGATAAACGCCGGCAGCGAAGGCCCGATCTTGATGTTCTGAATACCCAGATGCAGCAGTGTCAGCAGAATGCACACGGCTTTCTGCTCATACCAGCTCAGTACCATCGACAGCGGCAGGTCATTGACGCCGCAGTCAAAGGCATCGGCCAGCGCGACGGCAATTTGAACAGCCGAATAGGCATCGTTGCACTGTCCGATATCCAGCAGCCGGGGGATACCGCCGATATCGCCAAACGGAAGTTTGTTGAAGCGGTATTTGCCGCAGGCTAATGTCAGGATAACACAATCGTCCGGAACCTGCTGAGCAAAATCAGTATAATAGTTCCGCCCGGGTTTGGCACCATCACATCCGCCGATCAGGAAGAAGTGACGAATCTTGCCCGCCTTGACCGCATCGATCACAGTCCCCGCAACGCCCATCACGGCATTATGCCCGAAACCGATAGTAATGGTCTTTTCCTCAGTCATCCTCTGTGAAACCCGGCTGTGCCAATGCGGCTTTAATCACCGGCGTAAAATCCTTATCCGCTCCAATGTGTTTTACATTCGGCCAGGCCACCAGACCGGTTGTAAAAATCCGGTCGTTATAACTGTCACGCGGTTTTTGAATGCAGTTCGTTGTCATCAGGATCGCACCCGGGAAGGCATCGAACTCTTTGGCCTGATCCTGCCACGCCCCACCATAGTTGCCGACAAGGTGTTTGTACTTTTTCAATTCCGGATAGGCCAGGCACGGCAGCATTTCACCGTGCGTATACACATTGATGCCTTTGCCTTCGGTTTGCTTGAGTAAATCCTCAAGGTCTTTCAGATCGTGGCCGGAAACAAGGATCGCCTTGCCTTTGACAGGCGTAACACGTACAACGGTCGGCTCGGGATGGCCGTACTTTCCGGTATTGGCCGTATCGAGCATTCCCATGACCGTCAAATTGACCTCGCCAACTTTCATCGCCATTGCGACCAGTGCATCCACATCGGTCGCCGCTTCGGTCGTCAGAAAATCCAGCGATTCATGGAAAAAGGCGTACACGTCATCGTCTTCGACACCCAAAACCCTCGCGTGGTCAGCATACGCGGCCGTTCCCTTGAGACCATACAGGATCAATTCCTGCAGACCGGCTACGTCGGGTCCGAGGTCTTCCAGCCGATTAGCAATGCTAAGCGACGCGGCCTGAGCAAGCATCGCTTCACGGTTTGCCGGTGCTGTCCAGGACGTGAATTGTTTGGGCTCAACGCCCTTTGCTTTACAGGTTTCGGCGCATAGTGATTTGGCCTGTTCCAGTATCACGGCGGCCTTAGCAATCAGAGCCTCCAGGCGGACCGGATCAAAGTTGACATTGGTCACTGTCGAAAACAGGGCCTCAACGACAAACTGATCGATCTGCCGGTCTGACTTGCCTTGCTTTCCGGCACAATGGGCATATTGGGCGATCCCTTCGACGGCATGTACCAGTAAATCCTGCAAGTCCGCTGTTTCCGCCGTCTTGCCGCACACACCAATTTTCGCACACCCTTTACCCCCTGCTGTTTGTTCACATTGATAACAAAACATGATAAGTTCCTTTCCCGTAAAATCTGGTGTTCTATTCTTTAATTTTTGGAATTTTATATTTTGAATTTGTTTCGAATTTAGAAATTAGGATTTCGGATTTTCTTTTGCTCGTATCATCGTCAACAGCATTTTGAATTTCTTTTCGGCCGTAACCGCATGCGGAATGTTCGCAGGCATAATGATGATCTGCCCGGCCCCGACTGTCTGGTCCTTGCCGTCAATGGTGATGACGCCCTCGCCGTCAACGACCTGCACCACCGCATCGAACGGCGCGGTGTGTTCGCTGAGTCGCTGGCCGGCGTCGAAGGCGAACAGGGTTAACGTTCCGACCGGTTTATCGAGAAGTGTTTTGCTGACGACGGAATCGGCCGCATAGTCGATCAGTTTTTCGAGAGCTGCTGCTTTGCCGAAACAGGCTTCCAGGTGATTTGTCTGTTTATCCATCTTATCCATTTTCAGATTCTCCGCTAATAAATTCTTTTAACGTCAGTTCTTCTAAATACCCGACGATCTGATTTTGCAGGACCGCCATTCTCGGATGGGCCGGACACTCTTTCTTTAACGGACATTTAAAATCGCCCAACAGGCAACGATTCACCGAAACCGGCCCCTGCACCGCCTCGATTAAATGGCGAAATTGGATTTTCTCAGGCTTTTTGGCCAGTTTCCAGCCGCCCTTCGGCCCCATGACGCTCTCAACAATGCCCGCATGGCTTAGTTTCTGCAAAATCTTGCAGGTCAACGCGTAGGACACCTGTGCTTCGTTAGCCAGCAGTTTGGCCGAAAGCGCCGTTTGCTCGGCGTAAACGGCGGTAAGCTTAGCCGCAAGGCGAAACGCGTAATCTGTATCCCGACGAATTAAATCCATTTCTGTTTTACTTTCTCAGCTTGTCATTCCCGCGAACAACTTGTCATTCCCGCGAAGGCGGGAATCCATCGTTATAGACCGCTATTTACTATGTAAGACTAATATAGTCCTACTCATCGGCAAAGTCAAGCGTTCATATTAATTTTTTCGAAAAATTCTTTGCCCCGCCCCGAACATAGTAGTGTCATCCCGGGCTTGACCCGGGATCCAGATATAAAACAGAAAAACTCCATCGTTGGCCCAAAAGGCCTATATACCTTAGCCCGGGGCAACGCCCCGGGGTGGAAAATGCAAAAATCTATAATCCGCCCTATAAGGGAAGTATACGATTCCACAAGCCCGTAGGGCTTGAATAATAATAGCCGCGGGTGAAGCGAAGCGAAACCCGTGGAAAACGAATCCCCCAACCCGCCTCACGACCCTAACAGGGTCGAACAAATTCTTAAATCAAATATTCCACAAGCCCGCAGGGCGAAATGTTGTAGCCGCGGGCGTCAGCCCGTGGAAAAAAGAATCTCTCCCTCTCCCCAAGCCCCCGCAGGGGGCGACAGTCACTTAGCCGGGGGTGTAAACCCCCGGAAAAAGAATCAAAAACAAACACAGCCCCGACTTGTCCTCCGTAGCCTTGGCGAAGGAGGAAGGGGCGAAAGTAAAAAAAGGCTTTTCGACTGAGCAGGAAAGGTCAGTTTAGACGTCCCCTTAAGATTCCCCTTGATTCAAGACAGGCTCGGTAGGTATAATGAAGGTTTTGAAAAGGAGAGGAAAAATGATCACAATTTGGAGGCTGGAAGGGTGAAAAGCAATCCCGTATGGTTTCCGGAAATTCTCGCGGCGATCCTTTGCATCAGCGGCCCAATTTGGGCGGCCTGCCCCGGTGCCGACCTGAGCGGTGACTGCAAGGTAAACCTCGATGACTTTTCCATGATGGCCTCCGAATGGCTGACAACGTATGACCCAAACGACCTTTCTGATATGGCATTCCAGTGGCTCGATGACAGCGCTTTCGTAACAACCTGGGACACGAGGTACTTTCCTTTTGGTGGTAGTACAACGGTCACCTTGGCGCTGGCCGGTACTGTGGATGCTACGATTGACTGGGGGGATGGCATGGTTGAAACCGTAACGACTCCCGGGCCTCATATGCACGACTACGACATTGATGGGATCTACACCGTTTCGGTCACCGGCAGCGTGACGGCATACAACAGCTTAGACAACGGCGGTGCCTTTTCCGATCGCGCAAAGCTGGTAAGCGTCGATAACTGGGGGCAACTTGGCTGGACCAGCATGTATGGTGCATTCTATGATTGTTCGGATCTTGTTTCAGTACCGCCTACTTCTGAGGGCATTGAAAGCGTTACCGACATGAGTTGGATGTTCTGCAATGCGTCTGCATTGAATAGCGATATCAGCGATTGGGATACTTCCAGCGTTACCAATATGGGTACATGTTCGACTCTGCGCTATTGTTCGACCAGGATATTAGCGGTTGGGACACCTCCAGCGTGACCGATATGAACTATATGTTCTACAATGCGATCTCGTTTAATCAGGATATCGGCGAATGGAATACCTCCAGCGTTACCGATATGGGTCATATGTTCGAGCATGCGCGGGTGTTTAATCAGGACATTGGCGACTGGGATACCTCCAGTGTTACCAATATGTACGGGATGTTCTACAATGCGCACTTGTTTAACAGAAATATTAGTAGCTGGGACACCTCCAGTGTTACCAGTATGCACTTGATGTTCAGCCTTGCGGTAGCGTTTAACGGTAACGTCGGCGCATGGAATACCTCTAATGTTACCGATATGGGCGGGATGTTCTACTTTGCGTCGTCGTTCAACCAGTACATCGGCGATTGGGACACCCCCAGCGTTACCGACATGGGCTATATGTTCGGCGGGGCGGAGTTGTTCAATCAGGACATTAGCGACTGGGATACCTCCAACGTCGCCAACATGGTCGTTATGTTCGGCGGTGCGGAGTTGTTCAACCAGGATTTATCTGGATGGTGTGTTTCACTTATTCCTTTTAAACCCAACAGTTTCGATAACGGTGCCACCAGTTGGACACTCCCGCAACCGGTCTGGGGAAACTGCCCGCCGTAATAAAAAGCCTCCTGACTTATTCAGGATACACCGCTTACCAAAAGTATCATATTGAATAAAAAAAACTTCGTGTTTCTTCGTGCCGCTTCGTGGTGAAATTGGATTTTAGCGTCTGGGATTTGGAATTTAATTTTTGGCGAAAAGTTAAAAATTTATTTGACATTTATCTAACTTATGGGATAATACATAAAAATCGAATATAGGATATTTTGACAATTAAATCAGAGTGCGAACGTCCCCGTCGCCCGGCTAAAAAAAAGCCAACCCAAGCTGTTATTCCGGCCCCCGAGCCGGGATCCAGAATTGAAACAGCCATCCCGACTCGTCGGGATTTCACAATTCAACATTAAAAATTCAAAATTCAAAATTACCCCCGTATTCCTTCTTTTAAAAATCGGTGAAATCTGTGTAATCCGTGGTTTCAAACTGGCACAAAATGGCGCCGTTTTGGCAAACTTTGGCGCATTTGTGGCACACTTTGGCGCATCTTTGGACACGTTTGGTATCAGTAATATACCAAAAAAACGCGTTTTCAACCCTAAAAACACTATAAAAGCCAATTTCTCTGTGTTCTCTGTGCCCTCTGTGGCTATTTTCCCAGGTTCCCCGGCATCCCCGCAACAAATTCCCGTATCTCATCCCGCACCCGGCGAAACTGGGCCATGATTTCTTCGTCCGTGCCGATCACAAAAGAAGGGTCTTCGAATTGATGATGAATCATTTTGGTACTTTTCGGATACAGCGGACAGTGTTCTCTCGCATTGTCACAGACCGTGATGACATAATCAAAATCCAGCATTGCATAGTCGTCCAGATGGTTGGAGGTATGCTCGGAAATATCCACCCCCGCCTCGGACATGACCGCAATCGCGCGTTCGCTGACCCTGTGCGGATCGACGCCCGCACTGAAGGCCTCGATACAGTCGGACTTGAGGTGCCGAGCCCAGCCTTCGGCCATCTGGCTCCGGCAGGAGTTGCCCGTACACAGGAACAGAATATTCAGCTTTTCTTTTTTCGGGTCCATGGCTTCCATTTTACCCCAAACCCGGGCCACAAACAAGCCTGCTATGGTTAGAAATGTGTTAACGGAGAATAAACTGGGGATTTGAAAACCGATTCTTGCCACAGGCCGATAGAGGCGTTAAAATAACGCCAATAAATACGACTGGAAATGTTCACTACAATTTTAGGGAATCGCAACATGAAAACATATCAAATTCGAATGGTTTTCGTCTGGACCATATGCTGCCTTTTTGTGTCTGTTGCTTGTGCCGATGTCAAGCTGCCGGCCGTTTTCGGCGACCACATGGTCCTGCAGCAAAAGAGCAGGGTCACCGTTTGGGGATGGGCCGCCCCGGGTGAGGCGATCAGCGTTAAAGGCAGTTGGCCATGGGCAGGCAAAGCTAAAACCAAGGCAGATGAAAACGGTACGTGGAAGGTTGATATCAAAACCCCCAAAGCCGGCAGCAAACCGGTTACATTGACCATCCGGGGAAATAACGAAATCGTCCTCAACGACATTCTGATCGGCGAGGTATGGATCTGTTCGGGCCAATCCAATATGGAAATGGGACTGACAATGATCAATAACACAGCCGAGGAAATTGCTGCGGCAGACTATCCGAACATCCGATTATTCGATGTTGCACGTACCGTATCAAATGTACCCAGGCAGGACGTGACAGGCAATTGGGCCAAATGCTCGCCGGAAACAGCGGCCAATCACGGCACCTGGGGAGGATTTTCTGCGACGGCATATTACTTTGGACGCAAACTGCAAAAAGAGCTTAATGTTCCAATAGGGCTTATCACGACCAACTGGGGCGGAACCGTCGCAGAGGCATGGACCAGTACCGACACACTTAAGACATTCGAGCAATTTAAAGACACCCTGGAAAGCATGGAGAATCCCGAAAAACAGGACGCGATTTATCAAAAAAATATCCGTGACTGGGAAAACAAAATCGACCAGATGGACCCCGGCTATCAACAGACCTGGTACAAGCCCGATACAGACGATGCGGACTGGAAAGAAATGGAACTGCCCAGAGACTGGACCGAAACAGAATTGGGGAACATGGACGGCATCGTCTGGTTTCGTCGCGAGACGTCGCTGCCCCCGTCCTGGGCCAAACATGAGATGGAACTGCATTTGGGAACCATCGATGACATTGATACACTCTGGTTCAACGGTGTGAAAATCGGCACGACCGCAGGATATGATAGGCCTCGTGTGTACCGGATTCCGGCATCGGTCCTGCATGTCGGCAAAAACATCATCGCTGTCCGTGTCATCGACACCGGCGGCGGAGGCGGCATGGACGGCAAAGCAGAGGATATGCGCATCGGCCCGGTCGGAGCAGATGTCAAAACCTGCGCCACCGTCGCCCGAACGTGGAAATACAAAGTCAGCCGGGAAGGCGGCGATGTTCCCTCGGTGCCGATGAACCCTAAAGGAGGGAGCCCCAACAGGCCCACCGTATTATATAATGCGATGATCGCCCCGCTGGTACCCTTCCGGATCGCAGGCGCTATCTGGTACCAGGGCGAATCGAACTGCTACGACCCCATTTTATACCGGACACTGTTTCCGGCGATGATTACCGACTGGCGCAAGCAATGGGGACAGGGCGATTTTCCGTTCTATTATGTACAGATCGCCCCCTATCAATACAACGCATTCGACCGCAGTCAGGCTATCCGCGAGGCACAGTTAATGAGCTTGTGGGTTCCCAATACGGGCATGGCGGTGACGATGGACATCGGCACCGAAAAGGACATTCACCCGAAGAACAAGGTCGATGTGGGGGAGCGATTGGCCCGCTGGGCACTGGCTAAAACATACAAGCAAAAAAATATAATCTATTCCGGCCCACTCTACAAATCGATGAAAATTGAAGACAGTGCCATTCGCATCGCATTTGACTATGCGGACGGCGGACTGGTGGCTAAAGACGGCAAGCTGAGTGATTTTGTGATCGCCGGTGAGGATAAAAACTTTGTCCCGGCCGAGGCTGCCATTGACGGCGATACACTTGTCGTCTCCAGCAAAGAGGTGAACAATCCGGTTGCCGTTCGTTACGGCTGGAGCAACTGGGTTGACGGGTCGCTGTTTAACAAAGCGGGGCTGCCCGCCTCATCGTTCCGCACGGACGACTGGCCGCTGCAGTAAGCGATAAGATTTGGAAATCGTAATAAAAAGCCCTGTCAAAACCGACGGGGCTTTTTTCAATCAAATGTTGCGGGCAGGTCGGGGTTTCGGTATTGTTCGAAGAACAATCTCAATTCGTGCGGCAGGGTTCGCCCTTGTGAAAGATTCTCAGGCAACTCATCTTCAGCAAACCAGGCGACCTCGCTGGTTTCATTGCTGATTGTCGCTTCGCCGCCGGTCAGTTCACAAAGGAAAAACAGTTTATAAATATTGAACGGGTACGGCGGCGTATGGCCTTGGGTATCGCGGTCATAAACAGCCAGCAGCCGCGTGACTTTAACTTCGTAGCCGGACTCTTCCCGGACCTCGCGGGCCACATTCTGCGAGGCGGTCATGCCGCAATCGCACCAGCCGCCGGGCAGCGTCCAGCCGCCGTCAGCAATCTCCTTGACCATTAAAATCTTGTCGTCTTTAAACACCACACCGCGGGCATCCACTTTCGGCGTCGGGTAGCCGGTATCCTGCTGCAGAATGCTACGGGCCTGGTCGGCAGAAAGGTCTGTATAATTTTCAAAAATCTCTGCTGTAATCTGCTCCAATTCTTCATGGCGGTTCAACTCGTACTCATTTTTGGCGAAGAATTTGCCCGCCTGTGAAATGGCTTTGAGGCGTTTAGCAACATCGTGCCAATCAAACTTCTTATCACTCATAGAAAATTCCCACTCTTGCTTAACCAATGGATTCGGCGCCATTCGCGGCAATGACAACAGGAATAATTATATGAGACAAACTCCTAAATTGGAATGCTCATTCCTTCTTTTTTTCAAAATCGAGAGCAGCAGAGTTGATGCAGTAGCGAAGGCCGGTTGGGCCGGGGCCGTCGTTGAAGACGTGGCCCAGATGTGAGCCGCATTTTGAACAGGTAATTTCGGTTCGGGCCATCCCGAGACTTCTATCGGCAGTCTCGGTAACGGCGGCGGAATCTTTCGGTGCCGAAAACGCGGGCCAGCCGCAATGGGAGTCGAATTTGGACTCGGACGTGAACAGCGCCGCGCCGCAGGCACCGCATTTGTAAACACCGTCTTCTTTGTACGTATTGTATTTGCCTGTAAAGGGCCGCTCGGTGCCCTTTTGGCGGAGCACATAATATTGTTTTTCTGTCAGAAGCTCTTTCCACTCCTTATCGGTTCGGACAACGTTTCCCTGGTCGGTTTCCATCGCGGCCTCCTTAATGGCTTGAGTCTGCTTAACATTTGGCGAGGTCGGCATTTCTTCATCACAACCCTGAATGCCAACAAACAACACCAGAGTAATGAACAGTACACCAAATTTTACCGTTTTCTGTGCCATACTATGATATTTTACGCCTGAAAACAGGCAGGGTTCATTTTTATCCGATTCATGCGACAATCATTGACGGACAAACCTGTTTGGGGTATTGTATAGCGGTAAACAGAGTATAAAATAAGGGGTTTTTATGGAAGATAAGAACAGCCTTTTAAGCAATTTATTGAATCCGTTCGTGTTGACGGTCATATTCATTTTTCTATCGGGAATCGTGGCGGCACTCATCAAGGGCCGCAAACGGGATAAATGCCTGAAGGCCTTCAGCGGATTTATGATTACCCTCGAAGATATCGGAGGAAAATATATCTGGGGCAAACTGCGGGTCGAGGCAACAGGCATGGAAATGAACTATACCCAACCGCACACCGACGCCGACGGACATATCGAGAGCAGCTACATGATCTATAAATATGAATACGGCAACATTGGTGCGCTGATACGGTATCACGACAAACTCAGCGAGGAAAACCGCAAACACCGGGACGCCGAGCTGAAACGAACCTATCACCCAAGCTGGTGGCGGCGGTGGCGGCGAAAGCTGATGAATATCTTTCGCACCATTCGCGATTCGATTATGGAGGTATCGAATGTGATGCTGGCACAGGCCAAAAAGACCACCACCGCCGGTGGGATGTTGAGTACGCAGGATAAATATGTTTCGCAGATAAAAAATGAAATGATCGGTTCGGTGGATACGTCCTACGAACCGCTGCTGGAAAAATATATCGGGCACCGCGTCGTGGCCGAGTTTCTGCATAAGGACCAGCCGGTTGAACTGGCGGGTGTTCTGAAAGATTATACGGCAGACTTTGTCGAACTGCTCGACGTGCAGTATTGGGACAACGGCGGCGATGAAAAGAGAAAAGCCGATATCATCCTGCCACGAAAACGCGCCGTCATCCGGCATTTGGCGGAATAAGGAACGAAACCACAGATTACGCAGATTTCACAGATTATTTATTTCGTTTAAAAAGATATTTCACAAATGACCCTAACCCGGCGAATTTGTAATTGCCGTCCACATAATGCTCGATGACATAGAACGCGAAATAATACGCCCGGCAAAAGCACCACACCGCCACCGCCAGCATCGCGGCAACTTTGAGCGTCGGATGTTCCAGCAGGACAATTAGAGAAGCCATGATACCACCGAATAAAAACAGAAAGCCTTTGAGATAAATGAGCTTTTTACTTTTTAAGTCACCCATATCATTTCCTTTTGCGATAGCTGAACAAAAGCCCGAAGCGCCAGCGCAGGGGACGCACCCTGTATAGAACATCTATCAAATAATCCACCTTTCCTGAAATTCCTCATCCAAATAACATGCCATCGGCTCGCCTTGCTCAAACACAACATAATGTATCTTCTCTAAAAGCTTCTCACGTGTAAAAATAAACTTTGTACTCCCGTGCCGCGTCCAAACCTTTTCTACATTCATGCCGGATTCCCGAAGCCTTCGTGTACACCATGCTTTAATATCTTTCATGACTTTTTCGATCGTCACATCAGACTGAATGACAAAATGAACGTGATTGGTGCGAACATGTACCGCAATCAAATGCCATTCCTTCAAACAACAATGCCGCTGTATCGTTTCCAAAACGACCTTTCGCTGTCTCTCATTCAATACAACGACTGGGTGCTTCAGTTGAGATCGTACAGACCGACAAAGTTCCTCGGAAGGTTCTATGACTTTTGTTGAGTGATCGACAACAACCACGCTGCTTCGACTATCACCATGCAGCCACGTTCCGTAAGTCGTAAATGTGATAAAATATGCTAATGGTTTATTCCTCATTTAAAGCCCTGCGATGTATGAATATTTCACAATTTAAATAATCACCTCTGAATTGTAAAGCAAAAACTCGTTATGTAAATAATCCGCCCCCTGCGATGGCGCTTCGGGCTTTTGTTTTACCGTTGTATCAGTTCCCTTAAAACAGCCGACCGGGGATCGAGTTTGAAGTCGTTTCCGTCCCCTGCGCTAGCGCTTCGG
The DNA here is from genome assembly GCA_963675525.2 of Anaerohalosphaeraceae bacterium. Classification (GTDB taxonomy): domain Bacteria; phylum Planctomycetota; class Phycisphaerae; order Sedimentisphaerales; family Anaerohalosphaeraceae; genus 4572-13. The sequence continues at coordinate 397,627 of CAXXSL010000013.1, forward strand.
GCTTTTGTTTTATCTTCTCAATAGCTTTCGTAAAACGGCTAATAGGGTTTTAGGCTCAAAGTAGGATTTTTCCAGGCGCAGGTGGACGGTTCGCGGGTCGGGGATGCGGACGGTGCCGGGATAGCGGGCGAACAGGTCGGTACCGGTAGAGCCTTCGGGGAAAGTAAAAATCACATCGGGTCCCTGCACAACAATGCTTTGAATATTCCACTTCGCCGCCCAGATTCGGATTTGCGCCAGTTCTAATAATTGCGTTACCTGTTCGGGGACCGGGCCGAATAAATCGCGCAGCTCGGCTTTGAGCCGGTCGATGTCTTTGGGATTGTGGCCCACGGAAATGCGGCGATACACCTCCATCCGCTGTCGGTCGGAGTGAATGTAGCTTTTGGGGATGTAACTGGCAAAACCCAAATCGATGACGGTTTCAATCTGTTTTTCCACCGGCTCGTTTTTGAGACGTTTGACCGCTTCGCTGAGCAGGCGGCAGTAGAGTTCATAGCCGACGGTGTTAATATGGCCGGACTGCTGGGGGCCGAGAATATTTCCCGCTCCACGAATTTCCAGGTCGCGCAAGGCAATGCGGAAACCGGCTCCCAACTGTGAATATTCTTCAATCGCCTTGAGACGCCGGCCTGCAATCGGCGTAATCGACCGGGATTTCGGCAGGAGCATGTACGCATAGGCGCGATGCTTGTAACGACCGACACGGCCGCGAAGCTGATGCAACTGTGCCAGGCCGAACCGGTCGGCGTCGTTAATGATGATGGTGTTGGCGTTGGGGATGTCGATTCCGGATTCGATGATCGTCGAGCACAGCAGGACATCCGTATCGCCGGTGATGAACCGGATCATCGCGTCTTCGAGATCATGCTTGGCCATCTGGCCGTGGGCGATGTCGATTTTGATGGATGCGTCCTTCAAGATCTGACGCAGTTCGTGCGCAAAATGCTCGATGGTCTGGACACGATTGTGCAGGTAAAAGACCTGTCCGTCCCGGCCGGCCTCCAGCAAAATAGCCTTGCGAATCGTTTCATCCCGGAACCGGCTGACTTTCGTCACCACGGCACGTCGATCCATCGGCGGCGTGGACAGCGAGCTGATATCCCGCAGTCCGATTAGCGACATGTGCAGTGTGCGCGGGATGGGCGTGGCAGTCATCGTCAGGATATCAACATTGACACGGAAACGTTTGAGACGTTCCTTGTGCTCGACACCAAACCGCTGCTCCTCGTCGATGATCATCAGGCCCAAATCCCTGAACCCCACATCGTCACTGAGCAGCCGGTGCGTACCGATGAGAATGTCCACCGTTCCCTTCCGGCAGGCCGACAGAATTTCGCGGGCCTGCTTCGGCGTGGTAAACCGGTTAATCACCTCGATCGTTACGGGAAAATCGGCAAAGCGTTCCCTGAACGTCCTGCCGTGCTGTACACACAGTACCGTGGTGGGAACCAGCACGGCGACCTGCTTATTGGACTGGATGGCTTTAAATGCCGCCCGCATGGCCAGTTCGGTCTTGCCGTAACCCACATCGCCGCACAATAGGCGGTCCATCGGCCGGGTCGACGCCATGTCATCTTTGATCTGGCTTGCGGCGGTTATCTGGTCGGGCGTTTCCTGGTAGGGAAACGTTTCCTCAAACTCCCGTTGCCAGACCGTATCGGCACCAAAATCAAAACCGCCGAGCTGCTGACGTTTGGCCTGCGCGTCCAACAGTTCGGCCGCTAACTCTTCGACACCTTTGGCAACGTTTTCCTTCTGGGTTTCCCATTTTTTTGTACCAATCTTGCTGAGCGTCGGGCGTTTGGGCGTGGAACCGATAAACTTCTGAATGAGATGGATATTCGAAACCGGCACATGAATCTGAATCTTACCGGCGTATTCGAGCGTAATATACTCGGCCTTGCTGCCGGACTTTTCCATCATCTGAACACCGACAAACTTACCGATGCCGTAGGCAATGTGCACGACGTAATCGCCCTTCTTCAGGTCGAGCATACTGTCCACAGACGAAACACTTTGAATCCGGCGGACACGCCGGCGGACCGACATCTGCCCGAATACTTCGTGGTGCGAAATGACGATCACATTTAATGAACGAATGATAAATCCCTGCCGGATAAAACCAAGCGGCGTTTTGAAACTCGACGGAATGGTTTCAAAGCGTTCGTTCAGGATTTCCTGGACACGCTGAACTTCGGCGATGTTTTCACAATAAAAAAGCACCTCGTTCGATTGTGCCTCTTTGGCCAAATCATCCAATACCGTCTGCTGGTCTTTCCAGATCGCCCCGGCTTTATGCTCAAACTGCTGGGCACTGGTGACATCCAGATGTATCGAATCGGCGCCGCCCGAAAACCGGCTGACCTGCAAACAGGTCAATCGATTGGCCGCCCTGTAAACCGCTTTCCACGGCACCATGCCCCGGATATCGTCAAGTCGATTGATAAAGACCTCGGAAACTTCGGCAATCTCGGCGGGTTCTTCGAAAATAATAATCGTATCCGACGGCAGCAGGTTTACAAGCAGTTCCGTCCCTTCCGGATCAAGGCTGGTTTGCGTCGCGGTCATCTGAACCGATGATAACGTATCGCCGGAAAGCTGCGTGTCCAGGTCAATGTGGCGAATACTATCGATTTGGTCGCCGAAAAATTCGACGCGTACCGGCTGGATGTCTTCGATAGGGTAGCATGTCTTCTCCCGACTTGTCGGGAAAGGCATGGACTGCCGTGTTGCCCCATCGCTTTCCCGGTGCGCAGGGAGAAGCGATGCCACACGGTCAACCGTAAACGTACAGACGGGTGCGAAGATATCGATGATGCCGCCACGGTGGGCGAACTGCCCCGGCACATCCACACTGTCGACATGCTCAAAACCATGGTCCGTCAGCCAGCCGGCAACAAGTTCCGGCTCGATAGTTTGGCCTGTCGACAGCGACAAGCCCTGTTCGGCAAGCAACTGCGGTTTGGCAACCGGCTGATTGAGCGCCTGCACACAGGTGGAAATCAGAAACGGTTCGCTCTTTTCTTTTTGCTGCTGGGCGAAAAGCCACAGGGACAGCCGCAACCGCTGAGCCAGAATTTCATCGGTCGCATCGATGACTTCATCCGGGCTTTCCCAAACGGGAAAAGTCTGAACCGGCAATCCGGCAAAAACCTGCAAGTCATCAGCGACACTGTCGGCGTCGTCGATGTGCGGGCTGATATACAGAATCGGGCGTTTCAGCGTATTCCAGATATGTGCGGCCAACAGCGGCGCATACGATCCCCACGTCCCGTCAACAGTAACCGGCCCTGTCTGCGGGTCGTGCTCTGCCAGCCGGGAGAAAATGTCACAAACCGTTTTGTCTTGACTCAAATCCAGCAAAATATCGTATTCACCAGCCTGAAGGCATGGCATAACACAAGAACTATGTCACGCCGGTCTCAAGACAAGCTGCCTTTAACAGCCTGAAAGGCTGATGTAATATAGCCCGGGGCAACGCCCCGGGATTAGAAGTCGCACAACCCTCCCTCGCCCTGAAGGGGCAATATAATCAATCCCAAAGATACTGTTCATCATATTCGATACCATATTTTTGAAGAAAGGCAAGAAACTCTTCTTTAAACGTAACCGTCCGATGATGTTCTTTCTGCCCAGCGATATAACGCTTTAACGAATCCATTCTGGAACTGCTGACGGAAAATGCCCCGTATCCATTCTGCCACGCAAACTTTTCATACATGCCATTTTTCGTTTTAATCCAGCGGCTGCTGGAACGTTTGATGTCCTCAATATACTTCGACAATGTTACAATTCTTGGCAATGAAGACAATACATGCACATGGTCGGCCGCTCCATTTATTAAATACGGAATGCCACCTATTTTCTTGATAATACCGCCCTTATAAGCAAAAAGTTCCGGTTCAACATTCGTTTGGATAAAGGGGTAACGTTCTTTGGTGCTGAAAACAATATGCACATAAATTTGAGCCAATGACTGCGGCATAATTGTTTATCCTGCCCTTACAGGGCGTTTTTTGTTTTTTGGATACTCTTTTTCCCGGGGCGTTGCCCCGGGCTATATTATCCCGGCCCTTCAGGCCGTATCATAGCATATATTACACCCCAAAACTTGTGCCCACCGCTTTGGCGGCGGCAACGAGCGGGTCGTTTGTTTTGACTGTTTTTATTTTTCCCGCAATACGAGACAGCGGCACGTCACCAAGCTTGCCGTCTTTCCAGACGACCAGACGATTGACATGCCCTTTCATCAGCAATTCCAATGCATGGTGGCCGAAATTGGTCCCCAGTATGCGGTCCATCGGCGTTGGTGAACCGCCCCGCTGAACATGGCCCAGATTGACCGCCCGGCAGGACAGGCCCGTTATTTGCTCAAGCTGCTCAGCCAACACACCGGAAACGCCGCCCAGGCGAATCGGATCGGGGCTGTTTTTGATCTTCTTAAAAATGGTCTGTTTGCCGCCTTTGGCTTTGGCGCCTTCGGCAACCGTAATAATGCTGAACCGTTTGCCTTTCTTGGAACGGGCCAGAACGTAGTCTGCGATCTTGTCCAGCATATACGGGATTTCCGGGATCAAAATCACATCCGAGCCCCCCGCCACGCCCGCGTGCAGCGCGATCCAGCCCGCATAGCGGCCCATGACCTCAATGATCATGACGCGGTGGTGCGAACTGGCGGTGGTGTGAATCTTATCAATCGCGTCCGTGGCTGTTGTTACCGCGGTATTAAAACCGAATGTCACATCCGTCCCAAAAATATCGTTGTCAATGGTTTTAGGAACGCCCATAACGGGAAATCCCTTCGCAGCGAATTCCGCCGCCGACGCCATGGTCCCGTCTCCACCGATGCAAACAAGGGCTTCAATACCATGCTGTCTGAGATTTTCCATGCATTGATCCGAAACGTCTTTGTTTCGCGTCCGCTTGCCGACCGTCACCGGGAATGAAAACGGATTGGAGGTATTCGACGAGCCGAGAATGGTTCCGCCGATCGTCAGGATACCGCTGACATCCTGATAGTTCAGCGGATGGATGCGGCCTTCGATCAAGCCCAGATAACCGTCTTCGATTCCCCAGACGTCGAGTTTGTGACGATTGATCGCGGTTTTTGTGACCGCACGAATCACGGCATTTAAGCCCGGACAATCGCCCCCGCCCGTCATGACCGCAATGCGTTTAATCTTTTTCTTTGCCATACGCCTGAACCTTTCAAAAAATCCTTTTTCTATACTTTACGAAAAACGGCGCAAAAAACAAGGCCTCAGTTCGTAAAAACTTAAGGCCTTGCTGTTTCATTGTTTTTGAAAGATTAGACTTTTGCGATGGATTTTTTAGCCGCTGCAACTACGGCTTCGGCGGTGAAACCGAAGTTTTTGAAGCAGTCTTTGAACGTACCGGAGGAACCGAACGTGGTCATGCCGATAAACTCGCCATCGGTTCCGAGGTATTTCCACCAGCCGTGTTCGACACCGGCTTCAACCCCGACACGCGCCTTGACGGACGCCGGAATGACACTTTCCTTATAGGCGGCATCCTGCTGATCGAACAATTCCCAGCACGGCATGGAGACCACCTGGGCCTTGACGCCTTCGCCAGCCAATGTCGCATGAGCCTCAACGGCAAGCTGCACTTCCGAACCGGTCGCCAACAGCAGGACATCCGGCTTGGCTTCAGGAATCAGGACATACGCCCCTTTGTCAAAATTCTTCATGCCGGTATATTTCGCCGGATCCAGAACGGGAAGGTTCTGGCGGGTCAGCGCCGTTGCCACAGGCCCGTCATTATGCTCTAAGATATATTTCCACATCAGGACCGTTTCGTTGGCATCGGCCGGACGGAATGTTAACAGGTTTGGCAGTATTCTCAGCGAAGCAAGCGTCTCCACCGGCTGATGGGTCGGGCCGTCTTCGCCGACACCGATACTGTCATGGGTAAACAGGAAAATCGTCGGGTACTTGGAGATTGCCGCAACACGAAGCGCCCCCCGCATATAATCGGCAAAGACCATAAATGTTCCGCCGTACGGACGTAGGATACCGCTAACGGCAATCCCGTTCATGATGGCAGCCATCGCATGTTCTCGTACACCGTAGCGGATATAGCGACCGGTGCGGTTGTCTTTCTGGAAATCCTGAGCCTCCTTGAAATGCGTATTGTTGGAGGGCGTCAGATCCGCCGAACCGGCCAGTACCAGCGGCATCGACGGCATCAGGGCCGCGAGTGTCTTGCCGGAAGCTGAACGTGTCGCGATCGGAGCTGCCGGGTCAAAAATCGGCAGTTTGCTTTCGTCAATTTTGACCTTCCCTGCAATCGCATCGGTTAATTCTTTGGCCAGTTCCGGATACGCCTTGGCGTAAGCATCAAAGAGTTCCTGGTATTCGGCTCGGAGCTTCGCCGCTTTTTCTTTGGCTTGCCCTGCAAGCGCAGCCGCTTCGGCAGGCACGACAAATTTCTTTTCCGGGTCCCAGCCTGCATTGGTTTTGATGAGCTTGATTTCGTCGTCACCCAGCGGCGCCCCATGCGCCGTGTGGGTATCCTGGAAGTTGGGACTGCCGAATCCAATGTGTGAACGAAACTTGATCAGCGTCGGGGCCTTCGTTTGACTGCGAGCGGCCTCCAGGGCCTTCTCCAAGTCTTCGATATTCTCACCATCGCCGCCCACTTCGATGACATTCCAATGGTACGCCTTATATCGCTGAACAACATCTTCCGTAAATGACAGGCTGGTTTCGCCGTCAATGGTAATGTGGTTGTCGTCATAAATGACGACCAGGTTGTCCAGTCCAAGATGCCCTGCCAGAGAACTGGCTTCGCCGCTGACGCCTTCCTGCAAACACCCATCGCCGCAGATGGCGTAAATCGTGTAATCGAAGATGGAAAACTTATCTTTATTGTAACGAGCGGCCAGATATTTTTGAGCAATCGCCATTCCCACGGCATTGGAAACCCCTTGTCCAAGCGGACCGGTAGTGACTTCCACACCCGCCGTATGGCCATATTCAGGATGACCGGCAGTCAGGCTGCCCCATTGGCGGAATTTTTTCAATTCATCCAGCGGCATATCATACCCGAACAGATGCAAGAGTGAATAAAGCAGCATACTGCCATGGCCCGCAGACAGAACAAAACGGTCACGATTGATCCACTTCGGATCATTTGGGTCGAATTTAAGGTGCCGCTGCCAAAGGGCATAAGCCGCTGCCGCCATCCCCATCGGCATCCCCGGATGGCCGGATTTAGCCGCCTGAACACCATCCATTGAAAGAAAGCGTATGGTTTGAACGCATACATTATCAAGTTCTGAAAGTCCGGACATTGCTTCTTTGACCTCCTGCATAAGTTATTTATATTAAAATAGTTACAAAATATTCAACGATTGAACGGATGCTTTTTACTGTACGATAAAGGACACGTATGATACTCATCAAAAACATTTGTTGCAAGGATTTTAGAGAAAATACGCAACAAAAAGTAAATTAAGACGTCTAATAATATAGAAGAACAAAATATGTCCCAAAAACGTACAAAAAACAACTTGAGTAATGTTAGAAGAGAGGATTTTTTATTAATTTTTCTTATATATACATAAGCTCTACTTTTTACTAAAAGTATTTAATGAGCGGCTGAAGCTGGAATGTTTTTCCGATATCTTCTTTAAAAATAAAGAGTTACAGATAAACAAAAGAAGGCTTCTCACATAAGATTTGAGATAACTTTTAGTAATCAATTGACTTTAAATATTAATTCTGTTATTATCCTTCTGATTATGACAACAACACGGAAAAGTACAGGGAAGAAACCCCTTAAGAAGGCAGCCAAAAAGAAACCCTCTTCTGCGGCAGTCGAAAAGGTCAAACGTCCCACAAAGGCGTTTCGTACTTATGGTCAGGCAATGCAGTATTTATTCAATGCGACTGATTATGAGCGACAGCAGAAGCTGCGCTATAATGTCACCACGTTCGACCTGGACCGTATGAATAAATTACTGAAAGGTTTGGGGGATCCGCATAAAAAAACAAAAACCATCCATATTGCCGGTACGAAAGGAAAAGGCTCAACCGCCACAATGCTGGCCAAGATGATCCAGGCTAACGGCTATAAGGTTGGCCTGTACACCTCGCCGCACGTCACTTCTCTGCATGAACGAATCGTGGTTGACTCGGAAATGATCTCTCGGAAAAACATGCTGAGTTTGATCAACCGTTTATACCCGGTCATTGAAAAGCTGGCAAAAAATGATGACAGCCCGACCTTTTTTGAGATCATGACAGCTATTGCCTTTTTGCATTTTGCCGACACCGGTGTCGATGTCTCTGTAATTGAAACGGGCCTGGGAGGTCGTTTAGACAGTACAAACGTTATCAGCCCGGAATTAATCGGAATTACCCATATCAGTATCGATCATCAAAATCTTCTTGGCAATTCTCTGGACAGCATCGCTACGGAAAAAGCCGGTGTTATCAAGAAGGGGATTCCGGTGGTTACCGTACCACAGGAAGCAGTCGCCATGCGTGCACTGAAAAAGCAGGCAAATGCCCTGAACGCCCCTCTTGTTGTTACAGGGAAAGATGTTGATTTTTCCTATCGGTTCGAGTCTTCACGTGAGCATGGTCCTCATAACCGGATTTGCCTGACGACTCCCAGCAGTCGATTCGAACACCTTCGTGTACCGCTGCCGGGAGAACATCAGGCCATCAATTGCGGTCTGGCGCTTGCAATGCTGGATAAACTGAAACATCAGGGATATACGATTGATGACCAGAAAGCTATTTCCGGCTTGAATGAAGTTAAACTGGTTGGCCGAATGGAAATGGTCTGCGAGGACCCTCGCATTCTGGTCGATGCCGCTCATAATGCATCGAGTATCCGTGCCTTAATCCAGGCGATTGGCCAGCATGTACCGTACGACTCGATGATCATCATTTTAGGCTGCAACAACGACAAAGACATACGAGGCATTCTAACCGAACTTCAGTACGGTGCCGATAAAGTCATTTTTACGCGCAGCAATTCTCCGAAAGCTGTTTATCCGGGAGATCTTGCCGATATGTATACTGAGGTCTGTGGAAAGATGTGCCAAACCACTCTTTCCCTCAAGGAAGCGATCCGCGTTGCCCGCAGCGCCGTTTCACGTGAAGATCTAATATGTATTACCGGCAGTTTCTATTTAGTGGGCCAGGCAAAACAACTGTTTTCGTCTGAAAATATAACGCCATAAACCCTCTTTTCAGTCGACATATGCACGCTTTTATCAGCGCTTAGGTTTTTTAAAAATATCCTCTATTTGACTGATTTTTTAGTTGCTTTAAAATAACGGAGCGATAAACTTTTGTTCAGGTTTATCGGAAAAAAGTGTATAGAGTAAGACCGTCATGACGATAAAGAACTAATGAAAAACGTAACTAAATTAAATGTAATCAGGAAACAAACGGATTTTTGAAAGGAGATCAAAAATGAGAAAAGTTTTAGTGGGACTGTTGGTATTATGGAGTGTTGCCGCTGTCGCAAATGCTGCGAACATCGGCGGCCAGGAAGTGGGTGTCACGGTTGATACAACGTATACAACCAAGTACATCTGGCGCGGTTTTGATATACTGGATGACAAGGCCGCTTTCCAGCCAAGTGTTAACTTTGATCTTGGCAATGGCTTTAGCTTTAATGTCTGGGGTTCGCTCGCCGGTTCCTCAAAAGGCGATGGCAGCAAAAGTACTGTGGATGCCGAGGAATGGGATTATACTCTGGCCTACAGCAATTCAATCAACGAAGGGTGTTCTTCCAAGACGGACTACACCATCGGATGGCGTTTCTATGACTATCCGGATATGGCGTCCAATGATGCTGATCTCCAGGAAGTCTTCCTGAGCGTCGCCATGCCGGAACTGGTTGGCGGCGGTGTTACCCCGCATGCTGCATTCATGCAGATGTGGCCCTCTGAAGGCAGCGGTGCAGTCCACGATTATTCCGGCGCTATTTACCTGGTTGGTTTAACGTATGGTTTTTCTCTGGACAGCGCCCCTGAACTGCCGATGACGTTTGGCTGGGATATCGTCTACAACGACGGAACCGGTGCCGATGCCGTCGATTCAGACTGGTCGCACATGGTTTGGAGCCTGTCAACATCCATGACATGCCCGATGACCGGCGCATCTGTTACTCCGGCCATCTACTACCAGAACTCTTTCGAAGACACCGTCAACACTGAAGATGAATTCTGGGCAAGCATTTCTTATAGCTTCAACTTCTAAGCTTGTTTGAAAATACCATTGAAAAAGGCCGGCCCTGAAAAGCCGGCCTTTTTTTTGCCATTATCCGGAAATCTTATTGTATCCGGCCTGTGACATAACTCAAAAGAGCTGTAAGTGATTCTTTTGCCGGAGATAGAGGAATGGCTTCCAGATGCCGCTTTGCCTGCAAGATTCGTTTGTTTACCTGAGTAACAGCGGCATCAAGGCTGCCGGATTGTTTCATTTGCTCAACCAATACCTTCATCGAACAGCCTTGTTTGAGTTGGTCGATTCGCCGTTCTTTTTGGTCCTGATGCTGATGAACCCAGTGAATCACCGGCAATGTACATTTGCCCTGAAGTAAATCCGTCCCCAGTGTTTTTCCGGTTTCCTGCTCGTCACCTGTCATATCCAGCAGGTCGTCGGTTATTTGAAAAGCAACACCTAAGTCGGTCCCAAACTCGCCAATAGCCTGTATTTGTTCGTTAGAGGCTTTGGACGCAATTGCTCCAAGCTGGCAACTGCATCTGAACAAAGCCGCGGTTTTGGCGTCGATCAACTGATAGTATTGATGCTCCGAAATCTCCCAATTCCCTTTTTGGAAATTTTGCTGTAACTCCCCGTAGCAAAGGTCCTGAGCGGTTCGGCTCATGATGTCGACCGCTTCAGCAAATGGCACCTTGGTCCCCAGATAAAAAGCCTGGCTCAGAAGAAAATCACCTAAAAGAACAGCCGCTGTATTGCCCCACAGAACATTCGCGGTTGTTTTGTCACGGCGTAGTTCGGCTGAATCGATAACATCATCATGTAAAAGCGAGGCACGATGCAGCAACTCAACCATCGCTGCAAGGTCAATATGTACCGCGTTAATCGGTCCAAAGCATTTACCTGATAACAGCACCAGGGATGGACGCAGCATTTTTCCGGGCTGACTGGCTAAACTGTAAAGGCATTCGGCAATCTGCTCGTTTGAAACGCGCAATAACTGATTGATGCATACATGGACCTGTTCAATTTCAGACCGGACCGGATCCAAAAAGCGAAGTTGCGAATCCACTTCAAGCGGAATAGCGGATAACTGATTATCCTTTTCAGGTGCGTGCATATTCAAAGAACTTTTTCCGCAGTAATTTCGTGATCGTGCCGGGGGCACCGTTTCCAACCTGACGCCCGTCCATCAGTACAACACCGATAACTTCGGCGGCAGTGCCGGTAAGAAACATTTCATCGGCAATATAAAGATCGAACCGTGTCAGGTTTTTTTCGACAACTTGAATGTCTTCCTTGCCCGCAAGTTCGATGACCACCTGACGGGTAATACCGTCCAGCGAACCGGCCTGGACCGGCGGCGTATAAACGATGCCGTTTTTAACAATGAAAACATTGTCGCCGGTCGCTTCGGCAACATAGCCCAGATGATTATACATGATGCCCTCGCTGGCACCGGCCCGAACAGCTTCAATCTTAGCCAGAATATTATTAAGATAGTTCAGGCTTTTAACCTGCGGCGGACAGGCCAGCGGGTGGTTTCGTATGGTCGAAACGCTGACCACTTCCATTCCCTTTTCATACAACTCTTCGGGATAAAGCTGGATGTTGTCTGCGATAATAATGATCCCGCCCTCATGACAAATAAAAGGGTTCAAACCAAGGTCGCCGGTTCCACGGGTCACAATGAGGCGGATATATCCTTCCTGTACATTATTCGCCCGAATAGCCTGCTCCATCGCATCCTTCATTTCATCAGGACTTATCGATATCGGAAGACAAATCACTTTTGCAGACTCATAAAGACGGTCCAGGTGAGCCCGGCATTCAAATATCTTCCCAGCGTAGACCCGGATACCCTCGAACACACCATCACCATAGAGCAACCCGTGATCAAACACGGAAATTTTTGCATCCTGTTCATCGACCAAATTGCCGTTTATCCAGACTTTCATTCCCATCTGTCTCTCCAGAATTTTAACGATATCATGCTATTATTCTGCCTGTTTAATTTTCCCGTCAACCAGCCGAATAACGGTTTGAGCCTGGGCTGCAATCCGCTCATCATGGGTCACCATGATCATCGTCTGTCCTTCGGCATTCAATTCCTTCAACGCCTCTAAGATACCATGTCCTGTCCGAGAGTCAAGATTTCCCGTTGGTTCATCGGCTAAAAGCAGCGGCGGGTCGTTAATCAGGGCACGTGCGATCGCCACACGCTGCCGCTCGCCACCGGATAATTCGTACGGTTTATGCCGCAATCGTTCTTTCAGACCAAATCGCTCCAAAAGTACCTTTGCCTTGTTCTCGGCTTTTTCCCTCAGGTTAAACCAGCCCAGGGTTCCGGTTGAGGCCATGGCGGGAACCAGCACATTTTCCAATACCGATAATTCGTCCAAAAGATGGTAAAACTGAAAGACAAACCCAACTTTTTTGTTCCGGAATTGATCCAGTTTTGACCGGCGGAAGGTTTTCAGGTTTTGGCCGTCAAATTCAACGTCGCCCTGATCAGGCGTATCCAGAGCCCCCAGAATATGTAACAGCGTACTTTTGCCGCAACCTGAGGCTCCAATGATGGCAACAAGCCGGCCCTTTGGGACCGTCAGGTCGACCCCCTTGAGTACTTCAAGTCTGGCCTTGCCCATTTTATACGATTTATGAATGTTTTTGGCTCTCAATATCGTGTTCATTTGACCTCTTTATAGCTGATTGACCTGTAAACTTTCAACTGGTTTTTTTCGGGCGGCCTGCAGACTGGGAACCAAGCCTCCAATGATACAGGCGGCCAATGCCGACACAAAGATAGCCGCAATCACCGGGAGTTCAATTGTATTGGGAATATCTCCAATTGCATACATCGTTCGATCCCACAGTTGCCACTGATATTTTGCGTGCAGCCAACCTTCCAAATCATTGACTTTCACCAAAAACGCATAACCGGCAATACTGCCAAGGGAAGCGCCGATCAGGCCCACAAAAACTGAAAAAAGCAAAAAAACCGTCAGGATTCCCCTGACAGGAACCCCCACGCTTTTCAGGATACCGATATCTTTGCTTTTATGGCTGATAATCATATACAAAACAACAAAAATAATAAAAACCGTAATCACACCCAGCATCATAAAGGCCACCATCATCATAACCTGCTCGGTTTCCATCGGCGCGATGATGCTTCGTCGGTTGACCTGCCAGCTTTGCACCCTTACGTTGTCAAACAGGTCGGCGCCCGGCTTGTTTTTGTATTGCTCGCAGAAATCATTCCAGAGAGATTGAATTTTTTCAACACCATCCGGAACAGAAATGTCTTCTTTAAATTTAATATGGATCGAGCTGATTCGTTTGAACGGCGTATCCATACCGCACAGAATCTGCGCCTGCTGTAAGGGAAGATAGATCACACTTCCGTCGGCCCTGGCTAAACCGCTGTGGCTGTCATCGCTGTAATAAAAAGACTTCGTGCTGACCAGGTCGGTTCCCGCGCGAGCCAGAGCCCCTTTGGAATTCAGCGGAAAAGCACTGATGATAAATTCCAATCCGACTGGGCTGTCCCAGTGATAGTATCCTCCATCTGATTGACGGCGTCCCGGAATGACATCCACACCCGGAACACAGCCGGGCCGTTGAGGATCATACTCCGGTTCAAACGTCTTTAGGGTGTCTTTGGTATAATACAGTGTCTGTGAAAAGGTTGTTGTCCGACTATGGAGAACCGGGTCAATACCGTAAATTTCGACTCCAAAATTATTGTTTTTATCGATTCGGGGCATCACGGCCATCGCGACCCCTTTGGAGACCGGCGAAGCAGCCAAAACGGAAGATTCGTTTTTCAGGCGTTCCAAAAATTCTTCATAATAGCCAAAACCAACAAGCGAATCGGACTCGACGACACAGTCACCGACGAAATTGTGGTTCTTTTCCTTGAAATCGATCACCAAACCGTTCATGACGGTCATGACCACAATGACAATGAACACGCACAGCGATACCGCCGAAACCGCCAGAATCGTGATCGGCCTCTTCAGAAAATATCGTGATGCCAGAATCCATTTGTACATTTTTTACTCGTATTGCAAGGTTTCCACCGGACGGATTCGCGCTGCGGCAATCGCCGGCAGTAAGGATCCGACCGCCGCGGCTGTCACTCCAGCGACCGTGACCCATAATACAGAACCCCAGTGCATTGTGTTCGGTATCTGCGTAAACATATAGGTACTGGCCCGCCAGAGATTGATGCCCATCGTCATGCCGATAAACCGCTCGATGGGGTTGATATTGACAATAATCACATACCCCAAGCCAATTCCCAACCCGGCGCCTAATATTCCGACAATTAAACCAAACAGGATAAAGATAAAAGCCGTTGAAACGGCGGACAGACCACAGCTTTTCAGAATTCCGATATCCTTTCGCCGGGTCATAACAATCAAATAAAAGATACAGAAAACCAGGATAATGATACCCGTACTGATAAATCCGAAGATGAACAGCAGCACATCCATTTGTTTGCGGTATTCGACGATCTGCGCCTGCTGTCTTTGGTTGGCGGATTCGATCGAGACAAACGGATACCATTTGAAACGGTCTTGTGCAAAATTTCGCCACATGCCGTTTACAATCGCAATTGCCTTGGCTTCGTCGGTGCCGGGGGCCAGACGAATATGGACGGCACTGGCCGCGTTGGGATGATCCGGATACAATTGTTTTGAAAGTTCCTCGATCGGCAGCAGGACGAACGATTCATCGAACTGATAGATCCCGGCCATAACGACGTCGGCCAGTTGAAATTTGATCACTTTACGTGAAAAACGGTCAGCTTGTTCATCGCTCTGAGTCACAGAACCGGTCGACAACGCCATGGTCCGGCCGACCATCCCTTTAACCGCATCCATGTCATACAAGTCGGTCTTTTCGTCGGGGCGACTTAAGACGCCGATTCCGACGATCCCTCCAATCGCATCAGGAATGCCCGGAACATCAAAACCAACCTGATCGGCAGGCTTTTGCTTTTGAAGCAGCAACGCATCCTGCAGGGGCGTTACGCTGAGTCTGCCGGGCAGTTCAATCCCCCAGGCGATGACGGGGCGGACTTTTCCAGAACCGGCCAGCAGCAAACCATGGCTTTGAAGAACCGGTGTGGCGGACTGGATGGACTCGGCGGACCGCAACGAATCGATCAGTTCGTGATAGTCAGTGATAACGGCGCCGGATGGCGCTTCGACAATAATGTCCCCCATCAACCGGCCGGCACTTGTTTCGATCGTCTCGATAAACCCGGTAAACAAGCTGTCGGTCGCGATCAACATCGCACAACTGAGCGCAACAGCAACAATGCTCAACAGCACAACCTTGCGATGTTGCAAATAGCGAAGACACAATAATAGACTGATTTGCTTCAATGTCCGAGCACCTTCATCCTGAAGTTTATATCACCTGCAGATGTCTCGATGGCACTTACTGTCCTTCTTCTCCGTTTTCGAGCTCAACGGCAACTTTACCTGGCGACAGCGGCTTTAGCAACGGGAACAGGATCACATCCCGAATACTGGTCGCATTGGTCAAGAGCATCACCAAACGATCGATCCCAACGCCCAATCCTCCGGCCGGGGGCATTCCATATTTTAAAGCGTTTACGAAATCATCATCCATCTTGGACATCGACTCCTCTTCGGACAGTCCGCGAAGCTGATGACGGAAATTGGCTTCCTGGACATCAGGGTCATTCAGTTCCGTATAGGCATTGGCCAGTTCCATCCTGCCGATAAAGAGTTCAAATCGTTCGGCATAACGGGGATCGGCCTTGCTTTGCTTGGTCAGCGGACAAATGGCCGCGGGATAATCTATCACAAAAGTGGGGTTTACCAGGTGCTGCTCAACCGTCGCCTCAAAGACTTCGTTGACCACCACTGCATCATCCATGCCCGCTTCATTAATTTCAAGCTGACGTGCTTTCTGACGAACGGTTGGCATCTCGTCGATGTCGCATCCGGCGTGTTCCTTGAGCAGGTCGGCATATTTGGCCCGCCGCCAGGGGCGGGTATAATCAATCTCCATTTCCCCGAATGGCAGTTTTGTTCCATCACAATGTTTCTCGATCAGAGAGCACACCACTGTTTCGGTCAGGTCCATCATCACATTATAATCAGCATAGGCCTGGTACAATTCCATCATTGTAAACTCGGGATTGTGGCGGGTACTGAGGCCTTCATTGCGGAAATTTCGATTGATCTCAAAGACCTTTTCCATGCCGCCGACCAGCAGCCGTTTTAAAAACAATTCCGGAGCAATCCGCATGTACAGGTCCAGGTCCAGAGTGTTATGATGCGTCATGAACGGCCGGGCCGCGGCACCCCCGGCAAGGGTCTGCATCATCGGGGTTTCAACCTCCAGAAAACCCTGTGAGGTCAGATGCTGACGAATTGAAGCGATCATCGCGCTGCGTTTGCTGAACCGCTCCATTACCTCCGGATTGGCCCACAAATCCACATAACGCATCCTGTACCGCATATCGACGTCAGCTAAGCCGTGAAATTTTTCCGGCGGCTGTACCAGCGCCTTGCTTAACAATGTCACCTGGTCGGCCCAAATGGTGATTTCGCCGGTTCTGGTCTTGCCAAGCTGGCCTTCGGCTCCGATAATATCGCCGAGGTCCAGCAATTTCATAAACGACCACTGCTCATCCAAAAGTTTTTTACTGAGCCCCAGCTGAATGGTACCACTGGAATCACGAAGAGTGATAAAGATCAGTTTTCCGATATCACGCAGCAAAACAATACGGCCGGCACAGCGGGCTCGCTGATCTTCTTTGTCGTCAACATAGGTAGCTTTAACCGTTTCGGCTGCCGTTACATTTTCAAAGCGACCGCCATAAGGATCGACTTCATATTCACGAATTTTTTGCAGTGTTTGGCGTCTTTGCTGTTCAAACTTACTCATCTCAATCGAGCCTTCTATTCTTTTGGTTGCGTTTCCCTCGTTACTGACTTTCGACTTCGTCTTGGGAGCTTTCTTTTAATATCAGGGTATTGCCTGCAGCGGCCAGCTGACTGCGGATCACCATAATCGCCGCCGCTAACTGCGGATCGACCTGAATGGTCTCTTCCAGAGAATGACGATTAGCCTGTCCGTCGGCTTGCTCATGTCCGTTTTGGAACAGAACATCATTGTCCCGCTGGATATCCAGCATTTTTTTCAGTTCATGAGTATGCATTTCGACCTCGAAATCAGGCGCGATACCCCAATCCTTGCGTCCCTGTTTTTCGACCTGGTAGCGGTTTTTAACGCGCTGGTCGCTGGGCAGATGGTAATAGGCCATGGTGTATTTCATCAGTGAGCCGTCACCGGTATAAGTTGTCTGATTCTGCACACTACCCTTTCCATAACTGCGTTCTCCCACCAGCGTAGCACGCTGATGCTTGGGATCCTGAAGGGCCCCGGCAACAATTTCCGAAGCACTGGCGCTGGAGCCGTTGATCAGGATCACAAGAGGATAATCAGGATGTGTTCCGCTGCGATGGGCAATCTCATAGGTTGCGAAGCCATAGCGAGGATTACTTTTAACGATCACCCCTTCTTTAACGAACAGGTCAACAACATCAGCTGCCACCTGAAGATAGCCACCGGTATTAAAACGCAGGTCCAGAATTAATCCGACCATGCCTTTCTTTTCGATTTTTTTCAGTACTTCATCGAGATCCGAGCCGGAATTTTCAGTAAACTGCATCAGGCGAACATACCCAATACCGTTGTCCGGGTCGATCATATAATCCCACCGGCCTTCGGCGTCCCGTGTCCATCCACGCAAGGGATCAACCACAATTTTATCACGGGTAATCGTATAATCCTTGGTTTCGTCTGTCGATGGGCGGAGAATCGTCAGTGTTACCTTGGTGCCCTTGGGGCCGGTAATCTTGCTGACCGCACAGAAAATCGTCATTTTCTCCGTCGACTCCCCATTGACCGCGACGATCTCATCGTCCGCATCCAGACCCGATCGATAAGCCGGCGTATCCGGCAACAGACTTGATATCTTTAAAACACCCGTCGCCTTGGATATTTCCACACCGATACCGGTAAACTGCTGCGTCATGCTCTTTTCATAATCTTTCACATTCCAGGGCCAGACAATTATCGTATAGGGGTCCAAAGACGCCAATGACGCTTCGGCAAACTGGGCGATCACCACTTCCTCCGGAAGCCGCAAGGTAACAGAATTCAACGCCAGCACGTTATCAAAAATCCCCGCCAGCACTTGTATCTGCATCGTTATCTGCTCGCCAGCATCCTGATCGATCTGCGTTTGTATATCGCCAATTCCCGATGCCCATTCCTGAACGGCATCGGCGGGTGCTTCCCACGCAATCTCTTTGTTGTTTTTAGCGAGGACCTGGCCTAACAAACGACAACGCTTTAGTCCTGCGCGGGCCATCTCGGAATAATCGATCACATTCACGTAATTGTTATCCAAAAGGTTCAGGGCACGCAGAAACATCTCCGGCTTAATCTCTTCATATCGCTCTACCGCCGTTTCAGCGCAACTGCTGTCTATCAGAGCCAACTCAAGGCCTGCCAGTTCCGTCAGTTCTTCGGCCTTCTCTTTATATTGATGATTATCTTCGTAAAGCGCCGCCAGCCAATAATAGTTATGAGCATACGCTTCCAGCCATTCGCCAGCCTCCTCGTCAGCGTCTGCTTTTTGCTGCATTTGATCCAGTATGTTTATCACGAACGGATCTTTGAGCAGTTCTTCTTTTTGCTGCTCTTGAGCAACTTCCCTGGCGCGGATGACAGCGAGCATCGTTTCGTCAATATCATTAACATCCGGCACCTCTCTGGCAGCGGCCTTCTCTTTGATCTTCTCCAGTTCCTCCATCTGCTCCTGATAAGCCTTTTGTTTCTCCTGCAGACGGAATTCCTGCAGTCGGTCGTATTGCCTAAACAGCATCTTAATCTGGGCAACCGGACCGGAATCCTTTTGTTCTTCAAGCATTTGTTCGGCCTGCTCAACCTGACCTCGACACAGGGCTTCAATGACCGGCCGAAGTTCAGTTTCCAGCAAAACACCTTCTGTAGATGTTTGCCTCTGCTCGATCGAATTCGAGCGAACGACGCCGTTTTCACTGGTATCGCAGGATCCCCCGGTTAAGGGCAACAGACCGCAGACAAACAGAAACGGCAATAACCATAATTTTTTTGTAACCATTTTCAAGGGACTCAACCTTAAATAGATAAAATTAATAAATCCAAACAGGGCAGGGTGGCTTTAAAGCCACCCTGCCGAAAGTATTTTAAAGAAAACCGACCGATCAGCCCCCAAATCTTAGAGGCATTCGGCGGCTTTGCCGGCACAACCGAGCACTTGGAGTTTGTGCTTGACCATTTGCTTAATCGCTTCACGACCGGGGCCAAGATAATGGCGCGGATCGAATTCGCCCGGTTTTTCAGCAAAAACCTGACGGATCTTAGCCGTCAGAGCCATCCGCAGATCTGTGTCGATGTTGACTTTGCAAACGGCCATCTTTGATGCCTCCGTAATGGCGTCTTCCGGAACTCCCATCGCATCGGGCATTTGTCCGCCGTACTTGTTGATCAGATCCTTAAACTCCTTCAGCACACTGCTGGAACCGTGCATTACCAGCGGATATCCCGGCAGTTTTTTGCTGATCTTTTCGACGACATCCAGAGCCAGTTTCGGAGCCGTCTTGAACTTATAGGCACCGTGGCTGGTTCCGATTGCAACCGCCAGAGAATCCACGCCGGTTCTCTCAACAAATTCAACCGCCTGATCCGGGTCCGTCAGGTGCTTCATCACATCTTCGTGACTGATACCGACCACATCTTCTTCGATGCCGCCAAGTTGCCCCAGTTCGGCTTCAACAACGACACCATGGTCATGCGCATAATCTACAACCTGTTTCGTCAATGCAATATTTTCTTCAAATGAGTGATGTGAACCGTCGATCATAACCGAAGTAAAACCGTCATCGACACACTGCTTACAGGTCTCAAAGGTGTCCCCGTGATCCAAATGCATACAAATCGGGATGTCGGGGTTCTCAGCAACCGCCACATCGATAATCCCCTTCAGGTAACTCATGCTGGCATACGAACGAGCACCGCGAGATATCTGCAGGATCAGAGGGGCCTTTTCTTCTGCGATCGCACTGACGATCCCCTGCGTAATTTCCATGTTATTCACATTGAAGGCACCGACGGCATAACCATTCGTATACGCCATCTTAAACATTTTTTTAGAATCTACTAAAGCCATACTTACTCCTTAGTCAAACAGGTTAATAACTCTTAATTTGAATACACTCACATATTTTAAATCCACTTTGGATTCACTGCCATAGGAATCAGTCTTCACGGACAGTACCGGTTAAACCCGTATATTTACGGGAGCCGACCGCAAGCTCACTCACCCCCTGGGGCCAGACGCTAAACATAACGGCGTTCCGATCAAGAGAATCATCAAATGAAAGACTCAGACCGTAAAACATCCGGTGGTATTGACGAATGATCGTCAAATCACTTCGAACAGCCTTGCCGAAGTCAAAATTATACTCCTGAGAAAACGTTGCGGTATATCGCGGTGTCAGGCGATAGGTGACCGCGGTCACAAACGAATTCGACCCGACCTCGTGCACGTCGTTTATTCCGTCGTTATTTTCATCTACATTGACAATTAGCGGACGCAGATAACGGGTTCCCACATAATAGCTGATATCCGGATAAACATACCGGCTCATCCCGATATCAAATTGCTGAACATGACCGCTGTTCATATCATAATTTATATCGCTGAGCAGAGACAGGGTATCAGATAGTCTCCAAACCATCTCGCCGTTCAACGTATCGCGGGCAATCCCGTAATAATTTTCGTCACGACGCAGCAAAAAAGGAATCGAGGGGTCATTGTAAACAAACGCGGCGGGACCATAGCTATTCACCGGCCCGATTGAAGAATCTGCATCATCTTTGACCCATGTCGCTTCCATATCCAACCGAAGCCAGTCCAGCGTCCGGCGATTCTCTTCACTGCCGCGATGCGTCTGCCATCGCTGTGAAACGCCAACGTGAATCGCATCCCGCATATCGATGGAAGCATCACTGGCCTGATAGGTCGTCATTTCGAAATACGGCTGCACGATATGACGAATACCGCTCAAATCCCAGAGCCTGGAGTGGACATAGGGGTCGTCTTTCCAGAACATGGTCGAAGCCCGCAGACCCGCCTCACCCAAAAAGACCTGCTCATCCCGTGACACCGCATTACCATTGATATCCAAACCAAAACCCTGGCCGTCTTCAAAACCGAAGGTGCCCGCTACATAGGGAACAATTTTAAAGGTTTCCCACATCAACGGCAGGTCAACTTCGTTTCGCGTATAACCAAACGTATAGAAATCACTGTCGCCGCGGACAAAGCTGCTGTTGTAAAGAAGTCCGTCATCATCATAACGGTCACGGAAACGCGCAAGCTGAGTGTCGCTGTACCATGTCAGACGGTGATCCCAAAACGACTGACCCTTTAAGTGGTATTCGATACTCGGCAGTTCTTCCGTCATCGTTTCATAATCGTTGATGCGGACTTTGCCGAGAATCGAAAAACTCCAGTTATCACGAAGACGCTTAAGGTAAACGAGTGTTTCCTGCCCCTTGTCCGAATTAAACTCATCGCGGTACATCCATTCGAGGAAATTGCGGTCCGAAATATAACTGGTCTCAACCGTCAATTGCCAGTCGTCCGGCAAAAACTGCCTATGACGAAAACTGAACCGGCCGCGAACATCCTGTTTAGGATCGAGATTTCGACGGTTATCTGTTGAACCCAAATCGTCCTTGCCGCGATCATTCATGATGTAAGCAATAAGCGAGCCTTGCGCATCATCTTTTTCGTATTCAGCCTCTATACCACCGCCAACGCCGCGCTTACTGAAGTAGTCTGCCGCCAGACGACTCTCCAGCCATGGCGGATCCTTGAGCCCCAGCAAACGTGACAGGTGCCAGCGGGTTTCAACTGACGTTCCGAATTCGGAATCATTGCCGAAACGAATCTTGCTCAGCGGAATGTCGGGCCGCTTAAAATTTGTAACGATCCGGGGCCAGCGAAAGAACGTAATATCACCATATTTTGCGTTAACATCATAGAGCCGTCCTTCAAGGCGGGAAGCGGTATCCGTATCCTCAGGCAGATAACCCTCAACTGCCTGGTCCGACAAGAGTACCATTTTGGACGCATTCAGAGAAACCTGCGGAAAGTAAAACTCGCTGCTGGTCAATTGAACGTCCTGGGCTTCGTAGATATTTTCGCTAACACAACCCAGCATTTTGGCACGCAGGTAAATCGGCAGACCCCGTTTTTCATCGAACATCCGCATCGAGGCATTCACAACCAATGCCCGCTGGTTCACAAAGTCATAATAAATCTCATCGGCACGGGTGGTACGATCCCCTTCGGTCATGACAATATTGCCTTGAAGGTAAACAGACTGAAAATGTCCCGTTCCAATCTGGTTGCCCTGCTGCTGACCTTGACCCATCGAAAACTTGCCCGACTCATAGAAAAGCACCACATTGTCGGCCATGAACTCGACCACCTGATCATCGGATCGCCGTTGAAACAAATAAAACCGTCCGGAAGCCGTCGCAACAGACTGCCCATCAGACATTTCTCTGGTTTCAATCTGAGTCCCCGGTTCCCACACTGCCGAGATCTCAACGGGAAACTCTTCAACCGGCTCGGCATCTTGTTTAACCTGTGAACGAACAACAACCTCAGGTTGAACCGCGGATACAGCCGTTTTGCCTGCCGGAATGGTATCTTGTATGATGCGAACATCCGGAACCTGTGCATTACGAGAAATCCCCGGACTGGTCGGCAACCGCAATACAGACTCGGCCGCTCTGACATAGAGGTCATCATTAGACAACTGATCGGGAGCGATTTGCTGGTGTGCATCTGAGACCGCATAGACTTGGCCGGTCACCAGAAACTGTGTCACCAGTACATCTGCGCCCTCTACGAGAAAATGACGGACAGAAGTCGCTTTGGCTTTAGGGCCTTTCTGGACAGATATTTGCCCCTCTAGATAGGCTCTGGCAAGATAGGAAGGTTTTGCTCCCGCAGTATCGGTTGTTTGCGGGAAAAGATAGATCACGGCTGCCCGACTGCTCAGCAAATTGTCTCCAATCTGCAGAATCGCCCCTTCCTTCAAGAGGATAACCTGTAGCCCGTCTTGCTCCGGTTGATGGCAAACAGTCATAACAGGGGCAGTCATATGGAGATCCTGCCCTGCCAGAACGCCCGGATCAATACTTGAAGAATCTAAGGCCATGCCATTGCAAATCACCATTGAAACTAGAACAAGAATACTGTTTGCCATGGAATTTTACCCGTATACAGAATTAATTGTTTAATTATTTTCTCTATAATCCGAGAAGGACACATACATCCGGTGTGATTATAGCTACCTCGCTCGTTAAATCCAGTCAAAAACAGGAATAATAACACTGAAAAACGACCATCGAAGCCCTATTATGAGGTGAGAAATTGATGTCCTAATTTGTCGTCAAAAACCTGTTTTCTACAACATCTGATAATGCATAACCGCGCGATATAAGCCATTAACACGCTGAGGTTTGACAATCACAGGAGAGTAGGCGTCATTTCGAGGCTGAAGACGTATTTTCTTGTCTTTTTCGAAGAAAATCCGTTTAAATATCGTTTTGTGAGGTGATTTAAGTCTAACAAAACAATCGTCGCCATTTTGAACATCTGCGGCAGGTGAAAAAACGACAATATGGCCCTCTGAAAACTTCGGTTCCATAGAATCGCCCACAATCCTTACTGCAAAGGCATTCGGATCGTGAATATCGGGGCAGCGTACATAATCGTCCGCAATACCCGTTGGGTGCCCTAAGTCATCAAAATCCGCCGGGTAACCCGCAGACACTTTATTAATAACAGGAATCCAGCAACCCGGCTTTTCGCTGCCGGCCTGATCCTGTTCAATATCTATCTCGTATTGGGTCAGCATTTTGCCTATCTTTTCAGGCTTCAGCTTACGTCTTATAATATCCCTGATTATCTTTCTGTATTGACGGTTTTCGGCATTAATCGCGTCATAATCCTGCCGCACATCCGCAGGCATTTGTTCAAAATGAGCCATGTATCGAAGATATCCATTCGCAAACTGGAGATGCTTTTCCAGCTTTCGAAGCAATTTATCGCTGGGCGGATTATTGACACGTCCGGTTTCAATCGTGGAAAGATAGGGCTTTGAGAAACCCGTCAGCGACGCAACCTCATCAAGCGTTAAGTGCAAATGCTTCCTTTTTTTTCGAATGGTTTTTCCTAAGGCCATGATAGGCATTATAAAAGTAACCAGTCAACAGACACAAGTCTTTTTTTTCTAAATATCAAACATTTTAGATAAAATATTTAGACAGCGGCTTCCATATCCATTTACGATCTCTCTGCGTTAAATTGCTATCCCGGAATCGGCCCTCTGCTAACCGACCTGGGCACCAATATGCTGACTAATAACCTCGTTCAGCTTGGTGCGATCAATCGGTTTGGAGATATAGCCATTGCACCCGGCTTCGATACATTTTTCCTCATCGCCCATCATGGCGTTTGCCGTCACAGCAATGATCGGAGTCGTAAGCCCCTGACTTCGCAGTTGCCGGGTTGCTTCGTAACCGTTCATATTCGGCATTTGCATATCCATCAAAATGATATCATACGTTTCCAAATCACATTTCTCAACTGCCTTTTGCCCATCATCTGCAATGGTGACTTCAAGTCCGATTTTCTGCAGCAAAATGGTTATCAGCTTCTGATTTGATGGATTGTCTTCTGCCACTAAAATTTTTCCATTGTACATATCTGTTCCTTTCTCTGCCTGTGTTAACTCGTTGAGTTCATCAATCAATTGGTACTTGTTCCAAATCGCAATATCATCTTTCGGTTCAATCCCGGTTGGTATCATAAGCGTAAAAACAGAGCCTTTATTCACTTGGCTTTCAACGGATAACTGCCCCTCCATCAATTCGCATAGTTTCCGGACAATCGCCAACCCTAACCCGGCCCCGCCGTGTTTTCGAGACGTCGCCCCGTCGGCTTGGGTAAAGGAATCAAAGATGCGGGGCATCTTATCTTCTGGAATTCCGACGCCGGTATCCTCCACGTCAAAACGCACATAAGAAACACCTTCCTTTTCTTCCATGGCAACACTCAGATAGACATAACCGTTCTCGGTGAATTTGATGGCATTGTTCACCAAATTGATAATACATTGTCGAAGGCGGATACTGTCTGTCTTGATAATCTGAGGGATTAATTCACACTGTAATATTTCGAAATTAATGTTTTTCTTAATTGCCATCGGCCGCATCATGGATTCAATATTATTCAGGATTTCCCCGATATTGCAGTCACCGATCTCAACATGAAACTTGTCGGCTTCCATTTTTGAGAAATCAAGTATGTCCTGGATTAATTCCAGCAGCGTCCGGCTGCTATCGCAAATCATTCTTATATGAACCTGGTGTTCCGGGCACATTTGGCATTCAGCCAGAATTTCGCTGAAGCCCATGATTGCATTCATGGGTGTTCGCAGTTCGTGGCTCATATTCGCCAGAAACTCATCCTTTGCGCGATTCGCTCCCATCGCCTCATGAGCCAGAACATTGGCCTGTTCCTCTGCGTGCTGACATTCACCTATCGTATGTCTTAACTGCGTGTTTGCCTGCTGCAGTTCAAAAGTCCGCTTGCGAATTTCCGATTCCATCCGTTGATTCATTTCAAACAGCTTTTCGCCAAATTGATTGAAGCCGGCCGCAATCATGCCAATTTCATCGTCCGGCTGAATCTTTAATGGCTCAAATCGAAAATCTCTCTGCTGTTCTGCCGCCTGTTTAAGATAGGTGGCAATATATTTTAATCGTCGTCCAATCAATAAATGATAGACCGTATATGAGGCAGCCACGGAGGCCAGAATTCCGAGTATCATCACCTGCAAACAGGTGCCGCTGGCCTGCTGGTGTTGCTGATAAACCAGAAACAGCGAAAATGCCGTTAAAAACGGCCCTGTCGCAATCAAAAATTTCATTCCTATAGTGTTTTGAAAACGCATTTTTGTTCCTGTAAACCTGTCATTTTGATAAATTAACAGCTTTTCGAGAGTTATATCGACAGACTCAAAAGGTGAATTAACTGCAAACTAAGGGATCAATCTGATATGCTGCAAAAGAAGATTAAAACAGTTTATTATAGAGGCACAAAGGCCGATAACAAATATTTTGAAGCCTTTTGGTCATGTACCAGAATCTCTTCAGGAATTCTTCAGCCTAAAAAAGTCCTAAAATGAACGAAATTTTTTCGAAATATTTCGTAATTTTATTGACATATTTCGTTAATCCTGATATATTTTAAATGATGGAAAAACGTAAAATAAACCAAAAGGACATTGCCGATAGCCTGAAAGTTTCAGTGGCAACTGTCTCCAAGGCCTTACGGGGGGATTATTCCGACGTTAACTCACAGACCCGGGAGCGCATCGTCAACAGAGCCAGCCAATTGGGGTATGAGTTTGGAAGTCGGAAGCAACAGGCAATTACGGATGAGGAAGAAACTAAAAGTTACATGGTGGGGGTCCTCATCCTTCGCAAACTGCATGAATGGCAGCACACAAATTACTTTGCGGGAATGACGGAAAAATGTTCCAAGTTGAATGTTTCACTCATTCTGCACTATGTCAGTGAAGAAAACTGCCATCTCATTTTGGATAAAGAACACCAGCCACCGGCCATGCGAAACGGCGACCTTTCCGGACTTATCCTTGTCAATCGCTGGCCGCAGGAAGTTGTAGCAAAGCTGACGGCCCGGATGCCTTGTGTGTCCATCCAGCAAACCTATCCAAAAACCCGAATGGATATCATCGGCGTCGATGACACCCTTGGAATCGAGCGGTTGATGGAGCACCTTTATTCAATGGGACACCGTAAGATCGGTTTCTTTGGTAACTGCGGAAAGGTTTATAATGCACGAATGCGTTTGGCCGCCTACATCAGCACACTGGCGGAATTGAATTTTGAATTGGATCTTGCAAATGTGATTGATGTCAATCAAGGACATTTGGAAGATAAAGAAATTATATTGTCTGGGCAGATTGAATCCGTAAGCCGACGAATACAGCAAGGGGTTCGAGCGTGGGTCTGTGCCAGCGATTGGGTGGGATATTTGCTTTGCCGAGGACTTATTGATAGGGGGTATAACATCCCGAAGGATGTTTCCATCGTCGGTTTTGATGACAGCGAAGATAACACGCTCGGATGCCCCAAACTGACCAGTATTACCGTCCCGGCGCTTCGGATCGGTGCCGAAGCGCTGAGGCGGCTGATCAACCGTATCAAACATCCTTCCAGCCCCCCGCTGAAAGTGATGTTACCGTGTAAGTTATTTGAAGCCCAGACAACTTCTCCTCCTCCGAAGAAAGCGTAAGCAGCCGGGGGGGCTGCTTATGCTATCCATACATTGGTAATGGTCAATAACACTGGAATGTTCAATTCTTGCGCCGATCAGGCGCTAAGTGTTGTTTTCTGCAGGAGGCCGCGGCAACGTTCGCAATTGCAGGCATGAACCTGACGAAGATTGGAACTTCCGAAAAGGGACTTGCTGTCAACCAATTTTGCACCTTTGGCCAGCATTTTACGTAATGCAACTCCGGCGGCCGTTTTTTCATGTGAACCAAGAGCGTCAGTAATCACCGTTACGGGTTTTTGGCGAAGCAGTAAGCCCAATACGGTGTGAAGTACCGCTGTTTCTACGGGGCCTCCGATTACCACAAATTCAGAGGCCTTTGTTTCGGTCAGAACCCTCTCGGCACGAGGCTCTTCAAAGGGATCATCCGTTCGTTTGCATAGAATAATCTGGTCATAATCGCGCAGCAATTCACGGGGTAAGTCAGTGCTGTCCCCCGATTCGAAAACAACATGCCGATTCCGCAGGGTATAATGAAGCTTACAGATCCCATCCGTACCGGCAATACAGAAGTCGCCATTGTGACCGTCAGGGAAATGAACCTGTGCTGTCGAAATAACCCGAACATGGTCTCGACGGGCCCATGCCATGACCCGGCGGATATTGGTCAAGACACGTCGATGATTACGAATACAGGCTTTTCCATCTGCCAGGAACAGATCGTTCTGGGTATCCACATCTATCAGAATACGCTTCTTTCGTAATGTTATGATTGGTCTAATCATTTCCGGTTCGTCATATAATTTAATTGGAATTTTAATCGCTTCCATGCTATTAAATACGTCCGTGAACCGCATTAGTTCTAGGTTCATTTTCGTATCGAACAGAAGAGTCCTTGACTTAATCAGATTTTCCCGGCAAAATGGGTTGTTCCGATAATAGTTTTGTTTTTTTATTTGGCCGGCACATTTAATTCAATGCTTGAAAAAAATAATATAACGAGTTTCAACGCCGCGATTTCACCCAATGGCTTGGAGGGCTGGATCGATTTTGAGTCCATTTGGGAGCAAATTGCCCCTGTCGAAATGGAAATAGGGTCCGGCAAAGGCACTTTTCTTGTTGAACAGGCAAAAATGTTTCCCAGAATCAATTTTTTAGGCATCGAATGGGCAAACAAATTTTATAAATACGCCGTAGATAGAATGGAACGATGGGGGTTATCCAATGTACGCGTTCTTCGCACAGACGCAGCAATCTTCATCAAAGAGCATATTCCCGACGCTTCGATACAGACGTTTCATTTGTATTTCCCTGATCCATGGCCCAAAAAGAAGCATCATAAACGCCGCTTTTTCTGTGACGACAATCTTGCCGAGATTTACCGAATTTTGAAACCGGACGGAATCATTAATATCGCCACGGACCATGAAAACTATTATGAGCAAATGACGGAGGTCGCGGGTAAGGCTATTGGGGCCGGTTTATTTAAAGAAATCCCCTTCATCCGCCCTGCCGGGGCAAAAGAGGGAGAGCTCGTTGGGACGAATTACGAACGAAAATACCTTAAAGAGGGACGGCTAACCTATACGCTGTCGCTGCGAAAAAAATGAACCAAGCAACCCTTGACATCCATACATACCAGACAATCCTTGAAGACCACAGGGATGCTTTTGGGCTTTTTGAAGAACTTCTGATCGACGAAAACAAGAAATTCAACCTGACACGGATTACATCGCCTCAGCAGGTGCGAACACGTCATTTTCTCGATTCGCTGGCGGGGCTTTGTGTACTGGATGGACTTGCAAAAGAACTTCAAAAACCACTGCGAATCTTGGATATAGGCTCAGGAGCGGGATTTCCGGGATTGGTGTTAGCACTGGCTCGTCCGGACTGGTCGGTCGTATCACTGGAAGCGACCGAAAAAAAGGCCCGTTTCCAGCAAGCAGTTTATACGGCGCTAGGCCTTAACAATGTCAAAATTATCCACGGGCGGGCCGAAGAGTTGGCACATCAACCGCCCTTTCGCGAACAATTTGATGCAGTAACCGCACGGGCTGTGGCGGGCATGGCGACGCTGGTAGAGGTGACCCTTGGTTTTTCATGTAAAAGCGGTCTTGCGGTTTTCTGGAAAGGCCCGAATAGTGCTGCCGAAGCCGCCGATGCCGAAGTCGCAATCAAACAAATGGGCGCCCATCTCGACAAAATCATCTCATACACGCTTGAGGATGAAACACAAGGAGCCCTTAATTTTTCACTGGTCGTCTGCCGAAAAATAAAACCGACTCCCCAAAAATACCCACGCGCATTCGGACTGATCATAAAAAAAACCCTAAAATGACAGAGGAAGCCATGAGTGACAAAAAAGCTTTTGTTGTAGCAATCAATGACAAAAAAGAATATCAGCGCCTCATTCCGGGCACACCGGAAACATACGGCATGAAATCCGGGCGCGTTTACCTGGAACCGGGCTGCGAATGCGGCGTTCACAGTACCGAAGACAAAGAAGAACAACTTGTCTTTTTAGCCGGACATGGAACAGCAATCATTGGCGAAGAAGACATGGAAATCGGCATCGGAAACATCTGCTATATACCGCCGCAAACGGCGCACAACATCCTCAATACCGGTACTGATCCGCTTGTTTATATCTTCTGCGTAGCGCCTGTTCAATATAATGCATCTTGACAGTGAGGCTTTCCGGATAATATGGAACAGATGTATATATCAAGAATCGAGTCTTGCGAGGGCATTGGATAAAAAGATGCAGATTGCTTTAGAAGTGAAAACTGTTCTAAAAGCCGATTTGCTCTCCACCGTATACGAGAAATCCGCCTGTGCGCTTTACTGAGCTACGACTCTCCAGCTCTGATTCAGCTCTTCCAGCAAATTAATCACTTCGTCAATTTTTTGAACGTTACAATGCAGATTTGCCTGGCTCAGATGCCGATGCATAAAAAGGTATAAACTCCGCAGGTTCTTTGCGATCTCCCCGCCATTGTCCATATCCAAAACGGCATTCAGTTCGTCGATAACATCCTGAGCTCTCGTGATATAGGTATTCTTTCCGGCGAAATCTTTTTCTTCAATTGCCTTCTTTGCCATATTGAGGAACTTCACAGCGCCCTCATACAGCATCACCACAAGCCGCTCTTTGCTTTGCGTTGTAACTGAATTTTCTTTATATGCAGAAAGTATGTTCATGGCCCCTACCGCTCCCGACCAAACTGTCTGAGTTCAAAATAGTTTTTGAAAACCGGCAGATGGTGTCTTCTATCCGTAGCCATCTGCCGGTTAATCTCTGTTAAATACATCCCTCTTGTTATACTACCGGAGCAGCGAAAGCGCCATCTGGGGTACTGTGTTCGCTTGAGCAAGCATCGAGATACCTGCCTGAGACAGTACCTGTGCACTTGTGAATCGAGCCATTTCAGTTGCCATGTCGACATCTGAAATACGGCTTTCGGCAACCTGAAGGTTTTCGGCCTGAATATCGACAACCGAAATGGTGCTTTCCAGACGGTTCATGCTGGAACCAAATGTCGCACGGGCTGCATCCTTTGTTTCAATCGCGGTTTCGATCACTGCCAGAGCAAGAATTGCATTCGCAGCAGTATCAAGCTGGGCACCAGCCGCATCCACAGCCAGCGTTGCTGAGGTCATATCAACCGCATCAACATCAATTGTCGTTGCCGTACCCACATGGATCGCAACGGTCGTCGCGGCGTTATCGAGCAGCGAAATACCATTGAATGTTGTGGCTTCTGTGATTCGGTCAATTTCAGCGGCCAATTCAACAAACTCAGCATCCATCAATGCACGCTGGTCATCTGAATAGGAGCCCGTTGCAGACTGCTCAGCCAGTTCTTTCATACGAACAAGAATGTCATCAATCGTAGCCATTGCACCTTCCATTGTCTGGAGCATGCTGATACCATCCTGTGCGTTACGGGAGCCTTGCCGTAAAACAGCAATTTCGGCTCGCATTGCTTCACGGACTGCCAGGCCGGCAGCATCATCTTTAGCACTATTGATGCGAAGACCTGACGACAGCTTTTCAATCGAACCTGCAAGGGCGTCATAGCTTTTGCCGAGATTCCTTGCTGCATTACCTGCCATTAAATTATTTTTGACTGCTAACATCTTGATACTCCTAAAAAAAACTGTTTCGTCTGTCTATATCCTTATATTTTCAGTGTTTCACCACATGCCCCAAGCACATGAGAACTCGCTGTCTTCCTGACACTCTTACTTTATCGAGGATTATTTTGTTTTCTTAAGGGTAAATAACCCTAAATTCTGCACTCTGAGGCGGCGCCTATAAAAGCAGAAAAATTTGACTGACAGAGTCGATAAAATGGGATTATTTGAAGAAAAAAGATGAAATTTTGAAATTTTGTATAAATCCAGAGCTTATTTGGCTGCTCTGAGACTCCGAATTAGTCTTGTCTTTTCAGAAATGAACGGTATATCCCAATGTATCCCTGTTTCCTGGAAAATTAACGCTTTAGGCAAACAGGTCAATGGATTCGCCATAAAACCCTCCGGAGAGGTTTATCCTGTTATTAACCGGATTTCCGACAACCGGAACAATGGATTTATAATCGGATTTCTGAGACCGAGTCGGTCGGTCCAAATCCGGATCTGTGTGTTGTTGGGCAAACTGACGGCCTTGCTCTGCAAATGACTGGTCAAGCAATTGGTCGGATACGGTAAGTTGTTTAACATCAACACCGGCATTCCGGATATCATGGATTAAACCCGGCATCAGGGCCTGAATCTGCTGCCTCGTCGCTAACTGTGATACTTCGATAATTCCAACAACTTCATCCTGCTGGTCTTCAAATGTAATCCTGATCTGGCCCAACTCCTTTGGATTGAGCTGAATCCGTAACTGATTATCAGACAAATCCGCCGAGCGGATCGAATCCGTCAACTGTTTGGTAATCACATCGGCAGTTGAAAGCTGAAGTTTTGCTTGACCGTCAGTCGTAGATACCTCGATCTTTCCAAAAGCATCCATCCAGTTCTCCTGAAATTCACCGGCAGCAGACTGGTTTGACGGCAGCACTTTTGTGTCAGAGTGAGCTAATTCCTTAATCTCAAATGGGTTTTGCAACGGACCCTCAACGACTGAGGTCACATCTTTCCCGCTCGCCAGATAATCCGGCATTGGTATAAAGGTCTGAGAATCAGGGGTCGGTATGGCCGCCTGAACCGGCAAATCAGGCTGATTAGGGTTCGATATGGCCGCCTGAACCGGCAAATCAGGCTGATTAGGGTTTGGTATGGCCGCCTGAAACGGCAAGGAGGGTTGGCCACCCTGTGGATAGGACATTTGAGACATATTCCAGTGTTTGGGCACATTCGGCAAGTCTTGTGTTATTGTAGCGCCATTATCACAAAGATTCGGTAAATTAGAAAATGGATTGGTAAGATGTCTGTTTTGAACTACCTGCGTCTCCGGAAGGTTATTTTCAGGTAAGATGTGAACTTCCGCTGTCGACATCTCCTCCATAACCAATTTTTCGGTGTTTTGTATATCAGGAACCGGCAATTCGGATACGGATGAAAGAATGGACAAAATCGCTTCATTTGACTTGTCCGCAACACTGCTTTGGGGAAGATCGTCAATTTGCTTGGCATCCGTTTGCGTATCGATACTCTCGGCCAAGGGAACTGTTTCCGCAGATTCCGCAACCTGAAGTACTCGATCAGCCAATTCAATAACTTCATCATTTCTTTGACCAACAACCACTCGGACCTGTTTCCTGCCCTCAATCAGGCTTGGGATGATCGACTCAGAAGGACGGACGAAAAGGTTTTCGGGGACAGACGCTTCATCTTTGCTTTGAACCAATATATCATCACTCACTTTTTGCGTATAATTTATCGTATTATCTGGGGAAAACTGCATTTGGGGGTTTGCCTTTTTCGTTAATACCTCATTGAAGCTCAAAACTCGCTTATCGACGTCTGTCAAGTCATTCAGTTCCGATGGCGCTTTCAGCGTAGTGCCGTCCACAAAAATCATATCGTATATACTTACAGGAGCATTAGAGAAAACCGCCCCTTCCCGAGACCCTTTTTGCGGCGAGTCGCTGCCTAGTTTTTGCACATTAATCGTCATATCATCCAAAATTAAGCAAAAACTATACCAGAATATATCCGTCCACCTCTTGATTTTTCCTTTATCTACTTATTTTACATAGACTTATGTCTTTTACAGTTATTTCTGATTCTTTTTTTAACATACTTTTTAAATTGTTTATTCGCAATAAATATGCCCTAAAATGGAAAATTTTTCCTGTTTTTTGCCTACTGGGCCGCATTGATGAGAAAATTTCAGCCTCTCTCAGCCAAAATGAATTGTCTGTCAATCAGTTCTATTTTTTAACGATTCTGTTCAGAATCCTAACGTCCGAAAAGACCATAATACGGACGAAGCTTTATGATAAAGCCTGAAATAAGCTGAAAATGCATATTTACAGTAAAAACGAGTCTTTTATTTCACGCTGGTATGTTTTTTGCTCAATTACTTAAAGGCAACCTTCTACAGAAAAGAAAGGCCGGCAAACGAAGATGAATAAGGTAAGTGATATTACAGATTTGCTCCAAGCAGGGATACAAGCTGAAAGCCTGCAACAGCAGGCTATCAGCAGTAATGTCGCCAATTTAAACACTCCCAGATACCGGACCGTCGAAGTCGTGTTTGAAGACGCTCTTGCTAAAGCTATGAATGCTGATGGAACAGTCCGTGCAGACCAATTTGAGCCGGAAATCGTCGAATCTCATTCAACGCCTGTTAAGGCTGACGGCAATGACGTCAATCTTGAAAATGAAATCGGCAAAATGATTGAAAACTCTCTGAAGCATTCAACTTATATCCGGCTTTTGCGACAGAAATACAATCAAGTTGATCTTGCAATCAAAATATAACATAGGAATTCTCCCAAGTGGAGCGAGAAAAAATGGAAGTAAACGGATTTGGTTCTATTGATATCGCAGTCAGCGGTCTCCGCGCCCAACTCAAGAACATGGAAGTCATTTCTTCCAATGTCGCCAACGCACGAACCACGGATGCGGGCGAAGGTACACCCTATCGGCGACTGGAAACTGTTCTCAAAAGCGCACAAGACGGAATCAGTCCGGTGGAGATTGGCGACATTGTTAAGGACCAAAGTGATTTTCAGGAATTGTATGATCCAAACAATCCGCTGGCAAACGAACAGGGTTATGTTCAAATGCCGAATATCAATCTGCCCATCGAAATGATGAATTTGAATCTGGCATCGCGTTCTTACCAAGCAAACGCAGCGGTTTTGAAACGCTATCAAAAAATGGTTGAAACCACATTAGAGTTGTTAAAGTAACCTGAAAGGGATCGTCAATGATACAATTTAATCCCGCAATAAATAATATAAATGCCATTGCCCCCTCAACACAACAGCCCCTGAAAACAGGGGACTCCAAAGGAAACTTTTCGGATGCTATCAAAGCCGCCGAGTCATGCATGGAAAAAGTCAACCAGCAACAAACGAACGTTGACACTTCGGTTCAGGATCTTTTGTCGGGCAAAACCAATGATATTACTTCCGTGGTTGCCGAAGCCGCCAAAGCTGATATGAGTTTTAAACTGTTGGTGGGTGTTCGCAACAAATTGATCGAAGCCTACAAACAAACAATGAACATGCAGATTTGAGACAGCAGACATCGAGATGGCTTAACATACTATGGATCTAATTAATAAACTCAATTTAATCTGGCAAAAAATCGGTATCATTCAGCGTGCGATGCTTGTAACGGTCCTGTTGACCTTCGTTGCGGCCGCAGTCTTTGTCGCTCATTGGTCCCAAAAACCCGACTTGACTTTACTGTATTCGAATCTTAACCCGGAAGAAGCCGGTAAAATCACCGAAAAAATCGCCGAACAGGGAATCGCTTACGAATTAAAAGCCGGCGGCACAAGCGTCTATGCCCCGCGTAATAAAATCGCTGAGCTGCGGCTCATGATGGCCCGGGAAGGTCTTCCCGAAGGTTCGCAAAAGGGATATAAAATCTTTGACGATGAAAAGATCGGCATTAGTCCCCTGGTTCAGAATGTTAATCTGAAACGGGCGCTGCAGGACGAGTTAGCCAAAAGCATTCAAACCATCGATGGTGTTGAATATGCACGGGTTCACATCGTTGAAGCCCGGCAAACTTTTCTGAGACCAGACAGCTCAGAAACCACCGCTTCGGTCGTCATCAAACTGAAAGCAGGTTACATTTTATCTTCAGCCAATATCGCAGCTATCAGCCACCTTGTCGCCGGCGGCGTCTCGGGGCTCAAAAGCGAAAATGTCACCCTCGTGGATTCAAACGGACGGCTGCTGTCATCCAATAGCGATAACTCTCTGGATACGGGAACCGGATCGATACACGATTATAAAGATCGCGTCGAACAAAGCCTTGCCAATAAGGCTGAGCAAATGCTCATCAGTGTTCTGGGGCCTGGACGTGCTAGTGTCCGCGTCAGTGCTACCATCAACTTGACCTCTTCCAGCACTGTCACAGAGCGTTACGACCCCAGCGGCAAAGTTCCAATTAAAGAAGAGATTAAAACACTCACAGAAAAAGAAGGTGCCGGGGATCCTTCATCGGACGAACAGGCCGGAGGCGGCAATGAAAAGACCGACAAAGTTATCCTTACCGAATTCCTTGTCGGAAAAACCATTGAGCAAAAATCCGAACTGGCGGGAAATATCGAATCACTGGCAGTTGCGGCTTTTGTCGACCTCTCATCGCCGGAACCGGCGGAGGGAGCAGAGTCAGCGGCGCCGGCCGGAGAGATGATGCAAATTGCTGATGTTGAAACAATTATTCGCAATGCCCTGGGGTTGAAGGAAAGCGATTCTTTAAAAGTCGTGAATACACGATTTAACCGCCCCGACGAAATTGTCGTCGACACAGCGGAACCTAAATGGCAACTTTATATGGACATCGCAAAACAAGGCTCACTGGGACTAATGGCCATTTGTTCCATCATCGTCCTGAAAATATTCACGCGGTCACCGAAACCCGGTTCGGACGCCGTCAACTCACAACAGCTTTCAACGTCTGTCAATCAGACGAACTTGTTATCCGCCGGCACGGGACAAAGCGAACAGATGATGCTTCTGCGGCAGCAGATCACCAGCGCCATGCAGAGCAACCCGGAACGAGCCAAACAATTATTTAACAGCTGGATCAGCCAAAAAGGAGCTTAGATTATGACAGCTTTGAACGGAAGACAAAAAGCTGCCCTGCTCCTGACAAGTCTCGATGTAGCCACCGCGGCTGAGCTGATCAATGGGATTGACCCGGCTACATTAGAGGAGCTTTCTGTAGAAGTGGCCTACATGGAAGCGTGTGGTCGAGGCGGAATCGAAGAGAAATTTGTTCTGGCACAGGAATTTTGTTCATCTCTAAACAAAAGCAGCTATCAGCCAAATGGGTTTTTGAACGAAATGCTCAAAAGTTCGCTTGGCGAAGAAAAGGCCCTGCATGTCCAGCAACAGGTGGAACAGTTGCTGCAGAAAAAAGACCCCTTTATTCCGATTCGGGGCAAGAACCCTAAGATCCTTGCCGGTGTTCTTGAAAACGAGCATCCTCAGGCAGGCGTTATTCTTATTTCCGAGCTTTCTGAAAAGCTCGGATCGGAAGTCCTGAGTCTGCTGAGTGAGACAAAACGTGTGCAAATCGTGGGTCGATTGGCTTCCAATCAGGTTGCTTCTCCGCAAATTAAGCAGCGAGTCGCTGAAACTCTTCTTCGCCGCATAACAGCCGTAACTCCGGCCGAAAACTCTCCGGAAGAAGTGAACCCTATTCGCAAAACAGCCGTTATTCTTCGGAATCTCAGCAAAGAAGTTCGAGACGGTCTGATCTTATCGATCGCCAAAAACGACAAGGCGATCGCCGATATGATCCTTAAAAACATGATTATTTGGGAAGATATCAGCATCGTAACAGACCGATCCCTTCAGGAGGCTTTGCGAGAAGCAGACGCTCCTCTGATGGCACTGGCCCTGCATGAGGCCGATGAAGCCATCATTCAAAAAGTCAAAGAAAATGTTTCTGAACGGATACGTGAAATGATCGACGAAGAGAGTGAACTGATGCCGAATCCGAAAAAAGAAGATATCGAAACAGCCCGTAATACAATCATCACTGCCCTGGAGAGTTTAAATAGTAAGGGTGAACTATCCTTTATTGATTCATAAAAATATGATTTGTGTGCAATTGACAAAACCCATTAAGCATATCCAACTCATTGATGAACCCCTCGAGTGGGTCCTGGAGCAAACACTGGTACAGGCAGACCAGGCGGCAGCAGAAAGCCAAGAGGTGTTGACTCAGCAACAAAAACATCTTGAGCAATTATGCCAAACATTAGAAGCCGTAACCGAAAAACTGAATTCAAGCTGGGAAACGGAAGTTCGCAGCCACAAAGAACAAATTGCTCGTCTCAGCGTCGAAATCGCTCGAAAGATCCTGGCCAAACAGGTCAACGAAGGAGATTATCAAATTGAGAATATCATTCAGCAAGCACTGAATGACGTCCCTTCGGGTGAAGATATCCAGGTTCATCTGAGTCCCGCTGACTTTGAAATATGCAAACGGTTTTTTGAAGAAAATCCGGGTCATCTTCCGTCGAACTGCCAGTTTGCAGTTGACCCGAAAATTCAACAAGCAGAATGTCGAATCACATGCTCAAAAGGTATTGTAAACTCTATTATTCATGAACAGCTTGAACATATAGCAGAATTATTAACTAAATAAAAATGACGAACTCATGTTAACACAAACGAAAAAATCGGCGATTAATTTCGACAAATTTCATTCCTTGCTGAACGATGCAAAACTACTGCATTGCCAGGGTTCCGTGGTTCGTCTGTCGGGATTGACCATTGAATCGAACGGTCCTTTGCTGGGACTGGGCGAAGTTTGCTGTATCCACTTGCGGAACGGACAAACCGTCATGGCGGAAGTGGTCGGATTTCAAAACAAAAATCTGCTCCTGCTGCCGTTAGAATACATTAACGGTATATCGCCGGGAGATGCCGTGACGCCCAAACAGTCTCCTCGATACATCTGCCTCGGTGACGAAATTCTCGGGAGAATTCTCAATGGACTCGGCGAACCGATCGATAATAAAGGCCCCCTAACCGGTACGGTCAAACGTCGACTCGACTCGCCATCGATACACCCGCTGGAACGAGCAAAAATATCGCAGCGGCTTTCCTTAGGCATTCGTTCGATCGATGGACTGATGACCTGTGCCAAAGGACAGCGTCTGGGAATCTTCGCCGGCAGCGGGATCGGCAAAAGTGTACTGCTAGGCGATCTGGCCAACTCCAGTGAAGCGGACGTTAACGTCGTCGCACTGATCGGAGAACGCGGACGTGAGGTGAGAGAATTCATTGAGGAGAATCTTGGAACCGAGGGACTAGCCCGCAGTGTAGTCGTTGTTGCCACTTCGGATTCTCCTGCCATCCAGCGTATCAAAGCAGCGTTGGTTGCGGCCACAATTGCAGAATATTTTCGGGACATCGGACGCGATGTACTCTTTATGATGGACTCGTTAACCCGGTTCGCCCAGGCTCAGCGTGAGATCGGCCTGGCTGCCGGTGAACCGCCGGCCTCCAAAGGTTATTGCCCGAGTGTGTTTGCCATAATGCCCCGACTGATCGAACGGCTCGGTTGCAGTGACCAGGGAAGCATCACCGGACTGTTAACCGTGTTGGCTGAAGGCGATGATCTGAATGATCCGGTGGCCGACAGTGCACGAAGTCTGCTAGACGGACACATTGTTTTGTCCAGAAAACTGGCCGACAGAGGGCATTATCCGGCCATCGATATTCTTCAAAGCATCAGCCGACTGATGCCTTCGGTTATTTCCAAAGAACACTTGACGGCAGCCCAAAAACTTAAGGAAATCTATGCCACATTCATGGATGCGGAAGATCTGATTAACATCGGCGCATTCTCGCCCGGAAGTAACCGTAAGATCGATAGTGCAATCACTTTAATAGATCGGATCCGGCAATTCCTAATCCAGCCCATTCGACAGAAGACTCTCTTCGACCAGACATTGAAGCAATTAATGGATATTATTCAGTCATGGGACACCAGTTTGTCGCAGGCAGGCAGGAATAAGAAATGACACTTTTTCGCTGGCGATTAGATCGTGTTCTTGAAATAAAAATGAAAGAAGAAAAAGCCAAGCAGGCAGAACTGGCAGATATTATGTATCAATTGGCTCAAACACGTGTGCAATTGCTTCAGAAACAGCGAGTCCTTGCGGGGTTGCTGAATGAAATAAAAGCAAAACGCCCCAAAGACAAGCTCCGTTCTCAACAGATATTTCTGGAGAGTTCAGAAGCTAACGATAACATGATTCGGCATATTCAAAAAAAGGTCAGTCAGTTCGAACAAGAGGAAGCCCGGCGGACCACAGAACTCATGGAAATCAAGGCGTCTATCAAAAAGCTCCAGAAGATTCGTCAAAAAGCCTATGACGTCTTCATCGCCGAACAGAACCGGCGCCAACAAAATGAGTTGGATGAAAATTTCGGACTTCGAATTATAAGAGGCCGTTCACAAAAGCTTATATCTGTCGTGAAAGGAGAACTATAACGTGAAAAAAAGATTATTAATCATTGTTATTGTCGGCATTACCTGCTTTGCCGGCACATTCATAGCTGCACGGTTAACCCCAAAATCAGCGAGTGCAAACACCGCAGACTCCGAACAAAATAGCACCGGGTTAATCCCAAATACGAGTATTCAGTTTGATTCCTCCCAGTCAATGGCTTCGCCAAAGCTCAGTATGGCCGAGAGCGAACTTCGAAGTCTGATTTTTGACTTGCGCGAAAAAAGCAACGACTATGACCGAAAATTTGAAGAACTCGAAACAGATGCATTACAGACACAAACTCTGCGAGAACAGCTTTCCGAGGACATTGAGAAACTGCTTGAACTGCAAATTGAGCTGGCCGAAACGATCACATCCATCAAAACCGAGCAGAAACGATTGGAAGAAACCCGTATCCGAATCGGAGAGGAAGAGAAGCGAAATCTTGTGTCAATCGCAGCAACCTATGACAAAATGGAAGCGGCTGCCGCCAGTAAGATTCTGATTAATATGACACAGACCTCAAGCAGTGCGCCAGCCGCCATCGAAAGCATCGAAAACGCTATCAAGATCCTCTATTTCATGGGTGACCGAACGAAAGGCGAATTGCTGGCTGAAATGGCCAAAACCCAACCGCAGTTGGCGGCATTATTCACAAATAAACTAAAAGAAATATCAAATTCAACCGAAGGGTAAATTTTTCATGGATATCACAACCATCGCGGGTATTCTTTTGGGGACGATGCTAATCGTCGGAGCCATTGCCACCGGTGCCGGCGGACTCAA
This sequence comes from Anaerohalosphaeraceae bacterium, assembly GCA_963675525.2. Taxonomy (GTDB): domain Bacteria; phylum Planctomycetota; class Phycisphaerae; order Sedimentisphaerales; family Anaerohalosphaeraceae; genus 4572-13. The sequence continues at coordinate 438,764 of CAXXSL010000013.1, forward strand.
AGTATTCATCAATCTTCCCTCACTGGCGATCACCATCGGGGGAATGATGTGTGCCACATTGATCCATTTTTCCCTAACACAGGTGCTTAGTATTTTTTCTATCTCCAAAAAAACATTGTTTACCAAGTTGCCCGAAGCCCAGGAACTGGTCCAGCAGCTTGTTGACTTCGCGACGATTAACCGGCGGGATGGTTCATTGGCCCTTGAACAGCAAATCGGCTCAGTTCACGATACGTTTCTGGCCGGTGGACTTCAGATGCTCATAGACGGTACGAAGCCTAACATCATCCGCGAGATCATGACGCTGGAAATACAGTATCTTCAGGAACGTCATGCCATCGGCAAGAAAATCCTTGAATTTATGGGGGCAGCCGCTCCGGCGTTTGGTATGGTCGGAACGCTGATTGGGCTGGTACAGATGTTGTGCAATATGGAAGACCCCAGCAGCATCGGGCAGGGAATGGCAACTGCCCTGCTGACAACCTTCTATGGGGCTTTTGCGGCCAATCTGCTGTTTATCCCGCTGGCGGGAAAACTGGGGATTTATTCGCAGGCAGAAGTGATTTCCAAAGAAATGATGATTGAGGGGATTTCAGCGATTGCAAACGGGGAAAGCCCCACCGCCGTCCGGGTCAAAATGCATGCATTTGTCTCTCATAAACATCGCCAGAAAATCAAAACGAAAACATAATGGCCCCTAAAAAAAATGATGTTCAGGAAGAAGCTGCCGGCGCACCGGAATGGATGGTTACATTCAGTGACTGTATGACACTGCTGTTAACCTTTTTTGTGTTGCTGCTGAGCTTTTCATCGTTTGATAACAAGGATATTCACACCAGGCGAGATGCGTTTTCGGAAGCTTTTTCATCGGTGGATACCAGACCCAAAAAAATGGATGAGGCTTTCACAAACCGAGACGTCGTCTACCATCTCCGGCTCAAAACCGAGGGGGCGGAAAAACCTTCTTCCAACCCGAAAAATGACCAAAGCACCGAGGAATTGGATCCAATCGATTTTAAGGATAACAAAGTGTTTGTTTTCGATTCCGATTCCTTTTTCTATGGCGAGGGAGTGGTTCTTTCGAAAAACGGAAAAGCCCGCCTCAGGGATATTTTTGCAACCATGGGTATTGTTTCCAACCGTATCCTCATTTGTGAATATAGCTTTCGGCAGGATTCGCTGGGACCCGAGAGATCTTCGGCAATATATGACTATCTAACTCACTGTGGTATTGAGAAAAAAAGACTATGTATTTCCGTTTCCGGACTTTATCCGAAACAAAACCTTGTCAATAACGGCCGGATTGTCGAAATCGCGTTTTTAAATCAGGAAATCTTCAATTGAGCAACTCATCAAGAAAATCTCAGGAGGGAGGCGCAAAGGTACCGGCCTATATCGTTACGTTTTCGGACATGGTTACCCTTCTTTTGACTTTTTTTGTGATGCTTTTAAGCCTGGCAAAAGTTCAGGATCCGGAATTGTTTAACCAAAGCCGTGATTCGTTTATTGAATCCATTGAAAAACTGGGCTTGGGAACCCTTTTCGGACCGCATCCGAGCAGTCAATTTGAAAACGAAAAACAAAAATTCCAAACCGACTCTGAAGGAACCCCGCCGGGCAGAATGATCGACCCGGAACAGGAACGCCTGCGTCAATCCATCAAAAATATGTCAGAACTCGTGAGAGATTCTCAGAATAACTCTGTTTACAGAAAGAATATTCTATCGACAGGGATTCTGTTTGATACAGGCAACTACCAACTGAATAACGCTAATAAGGCCTCTCTTGATGCCATCTCACAAAATCTCAGAAAATCAACCGGCCAAGTTTCTTTGTATCTCATCGGTCTGCCGGATGACAACCAGACTGATATCGTCCTCGGTTCGCAACGAGCACAGGAGGCATCGCTGTATCTTAAGGATTCCCTTAATAGCCCGACAATCAACATTGTGGCTATGGGGGTGGAGAATTCTTGGCTTACAACCATCAAAAATTCAAAGGGTTCGCATCTTTGGATTCTCATTTCCAACAGCGGCCCCTAAGAATAAAACCGCTTAAAAACTGGAGGATTTGGGCCTGCATTTGACATATTTTAGTTTTATTGTGTAGTGTGTACAATAATTCAACATTCAAAAAACACGGTGTTATCGAAAAATGCTCTTCTCATTGTGTTTTTTGTCTTTTAATGAAATTATTCGTTACAGGCACAATATTTGCTTTTCTTTTATGTAAAAGCAATCTATTCGGACATTGTGCGTTAATGAATCAAGACAAGACTCAAAAGACACTATTATGGATATCGCTTCTGGCATTCCTAAGTCTGCCACTATTGGCAGGTCAGGTTGCTGGTGATACCGAAACCAATGATAACTACCTGCCGAAGAAAGATTCAATCTTAAGTAAACCGGATAATATCGGCAATAATTCCAATATCCTGATTAAAACCACAAAAGCTGTTCTTTATGTCATAATCCTCGGTGCTTCTGCCCTTTACCTCACAAAAAAACTAGGACCTAAGCTTACTCAAACATCAAATCGGCGCATTCGAATCATTGAACAGACCTCAATTGGTGTCAGAAAAAGTCTGCATTTAGTCCAAATTGGTGACCAGACAGTCCTGCTTGGCAGTACACCCGATCGAATCATCAAACTGTGCGACATCGCACAAACAAACGCATCAAACTGCGAAGAGGGCACAGGCTCAAAATTATGAAGGGAAAACTGATTCTAATTCTGTTGGCGGTGCTTCTTTTGGGAGCCGTCTCTTTGGCGGAAAGCGAGTCGGCTCCGTCGAATAATACAATCCCATCGATTGGGGATCTGCTGAAAGTGGCTGACAAAGCCACCACAAATGCGGAAGAAGGAAAAGACTGGTCCGCACCAATCAAACTCGTCATCGTCTTCACCGGGCTGGCACTTCTTCCGAGTCTGCTGGTAATCACAACCTCCTTTACACGAATTGTTATTGTCATGAGTTTTGCCCGGCGAGCATTGGGAACCCAGAATATCCCCCCCACCATGGCCATTATTGGTTTGTCGCTGTTTTTAACATTGTTTACGATGGCGCCGACTTTTTCAAAAATTAATACAACAGCTGTCCAGCCCTATCTGCAGGAAACGCTGGCGTTTGAGGAAGCGTGGACCACCTCTTCGCAGGCACTGAAGGAATTTATGCTGTCCCAATGCCGAGAAAGCGCTCTCGGGCTGTTCCTGGAAATGGCCGATGTTCGCATGCCGGAAAATCCGTTTGATCTGGGTATGCATATTGTCATCCCGGCGTTTGTCATCAGCGAATTCCAAACCGCCTTTGAAATCGGGTGCCTGCTGTATATTCCGTTTCTTCTCATTGACCTGGTTATCGCCAATATCCTGCTCAGTGCCGGAATGATGATGATGCCGCCATCGATGATTTCAATGCCTTTTAAGCTGATTCTGTTCATTCTGGTGGATGGCTGGAGCATGTTGGCTAAAAATCTCTGTTTGGGATTTCAATAATTTCGAGAGTCTTTTATGGATAGCAGTTTTGTTTTGTATCTCGGTCGTCAAACACTGGAAACTTGCTTGTTGCTGTGCGCTCCGATCCTGGTTACATGTATTGTGGTCGGTATTCTCATTACACTGTTTCAGGCAGTAACCTCGATGAGGGACACAACGCTGTCAATCGTACCCAAGCTGCTGGCTGTAGGTATCGTCGCAATAATTTTCAGCGGCTGGATGCTGGAAGTCATCATTAAATTCACCGTTAATATCTTTTCTTATATTCAGACCATCGGACAGTGACCATGAGTGACATGATCGCCCTCTTATTGCCTTTTGTCCTTGTGCTGACCCGTCTGTCGGCGTTCATGATTATTCTCCCGGTATTCGGATGGCCCAGCCTTCCGGTACGGATTAAGGTCAGCATTGTGTTTATTACGAGTCTGTTCATCTGTGGTGTTACATCGATTGGTCCAATCCCATCGCAGGTCAAAGACTTTCAGGCAATCATCACGCTGATCAATGAAGCGATTTTCGGAGCCGCTCTCGGGATCACGATCAGCATTCTGTTTCAGGCCGTCAAAGTCGCTGCAGGCATTATCGAACAGCAGATCGGCCTGACAAGCGCAGAGATATTCGACCCCTTCACCGGGGACAGCGGGCAACCATTGGGAAGTCTGCTCGAAATAATTTTTCTATTAATGTTTCTGGCGGCCAACGGGCATCATGCCTTTTTAAGGATTATCCATAGAAGTTATAAAATCCTGCCCGCCGGGTCACCGATAGACATCGCCGGTATAACCGAGGCCGTCATCCGAAGCGGAGCAGAAATGTTTACGGCCGCCCTTCAAATATCCGGACCTATTCTTGCCGCTTTTTTAGTCATTTTATGCTTATTTGCGGTTTTCGCCCGAATTGTTCCCGAAATGAATATTCTCTTTATCAGTATGCCTGTCAGAGTTGGTGTCGGCATGATTCTGGTCACTTTGTTTTTGCCGTTTCTTGAAACTTTTGTCTCTAAATTTGCTGAAATTATCGTTGAATTACTGCCGATTTAGAGAGGATTCTGAATGCCTGATAAACCTGCATCCGAAAAAACTGAACAACCTACTCCACGACGTCTTCAAAAGGCTCGGGAAGAGGGACAAGTTGCACAAAGCCAGGAGTTGCCGTCAACACTGTCAATTGCGGCACTGGTGATCGCGCTGGCTATTGGGGCGCCCGCCTTATGCAACTGGTTTATGGTATTAATGAAGGAGGGATTCTCCTGTGACACCGTTTGCCTAGTTGATACAACGACCTTCAGAAATTTTTTTGATGAAAAAATCGCTCAATCACTGACGATTCTGTGTCCGATCCTCGGGGCCCTGGCGGCAGGTTCTGTTTTTGCCTCACTCATTGTCAGCGGCGCCAATTTTGCCCCGAAGGCACTCATGCCTAAATTCGATGCCATTAATCCTGCTAAAGGATTCGAAAAACTATTTGATTTTCGCTCGGTGGTTAAACTGCTGCTGTCGATCGCAAAAATTATTGTGGTTTCACTGATTGCATGGTTTTATATCAAAGGGCGACTGGCTGAATTAAGTACCCTGCACTGGGTAACATCGTCACAATATGTCGGACTGGTCGGAGGAATCCTGCTGGGACTGCTAATTCGAATCACTCTGTCTCTGTTGGTCATTGCAACGATTGACGTTATTTATCAGAAGTTCAAGCATCTTGACCAATTAAAAATGACCAAACAGGAAGTGAAGCGAGAAATGAAAGATACCGACGGCTCGCCTGAGGTTAAGATCAGAATCCGCCGAATTGCACTGGAAATGACGCGAAAACGGATGATGCAGGAAATCCCGAAGGCCACAATGGTCATCGTTAACCCGACCCACGTGGCCGTCGCACTAAAATATGACCCCAAAACAATGAATTCACCGGTGGTCGTCGCGAAAGGCACTGAACATGTCGCTGCCAAAATTCGGGAAATTGCCAGAGCTTACGGCGTCCCCATCGTTCGCAGACCTCAATTGGCCAGAACCCTGTACTCCACCGTTAAAATCGGAAATCCTATCCCTTCAAATATCTATGTTGCAGTCGCTGAGATTCTTGCTATGATATACCGGCTGAAGCAGAAAAAACGGGTGATAGGATAAGGTCGCGGTGAAAAATCACAAAACCACTGATACATCGATAAAAACCAGCATCCCTGGAAATAATTTTTTGTTTACGACAGGGTCCCTGGTCATTCTTGCGGGTCTGCTTTTCCCGATAACCGGCGTTTGGTCGGACATTCTTCTTTCCTTTTGCATTCTCATAAATGTTGCAATAGGACTAATCGGTTTTTCAAATACTCCGGCTGATGAACTCAAGGGCTTTTCGGGTGTGAGCATCATCGCTTCTGCGGCAAGAATCTTTACCGCTGTGTCTGCCGTAAAGCTCATTTTAACCGGGAGTGCATCCAGTTTAATCGCACAATACCTGGCCAGGCCACTCCTTTCAAATCTCTTATTGTCAGTCTTTCTGCTTGGCGCCCTGTTACTGGTGCTTCTGGGAATGGCGGTCCGGCAATCGCATTCCGTGCTGAAACTTATATCTGATTTTTTTGAAAAAACGCTTCGTGTTAAACAGCTTTATATCGAATCGGCACGTCGGACCCATATCATCAGCGAGGAGGACGCCGCAATACTACAGGGTCAAACTGAAAGAACAAGTCATTTTTTTTCACAGGCGGCAGGTGCAACCCGTTTTGCTTTCTGTGAAAGCATTCTCCACGGCTGTATCTACTGTATCGGAATTGTCGGCGTCTTTCTGGTCTCAGCCACCGAAAGCTCGCAACAGTCAATTTCTGTTTTTAGCGCCCTATGCGAATTGTCCGTTATATTTACACTAATCATGTTATTAGCCGTTAACAGCGTTTTTTCTCTCGCTTCGGTCTCGAAGAAATGTTATCGGGCAACCCAAATCTTTGAAGAAGATCGGGATGAATCTCAAGGCCAAAAAGTCAAGTCCGTTACAAACGAACTGATCGATGATCCCTTCTCGAAAGATGACGTTTCGGGTCACACGAACGGACTGTCTCGGCCTCTGCTCAAAACGGGCCAACGGATGCTGTGGCAAAGCCACAATCTGAAAACAAAAAGTCATTATGAATTCGTCTCACAGGTATTGCAGAGTGAGTCATTTAATCATGCCAAAATCATTCTTATGGCCGGGGACAGTAACCAAGCGCTGCCGGTAACAATTCCCGCAAATCTGGCGATTCGGCTGTCGCAGGCCGGTCTAAGCTGCCTGCTGGTAGACCTTGATATTCATCGGGAATCGATCGCACAGGCATTCGAGGCGAAACCTCCTGATTATAAGGCGGGAAAATTCCTGGTTAAAAGCAACTTCAAACGGGTCGCTCTCCTGCTGGCCGACCTGATTAAAAGGATGGCTCCTGATAAGGTTTCCAGGCTGATTGATCTGTGTGCCAAGAAGTACGACCGAATCATTCTCTACGCTCCGCAAATCAGCGAATCAGATAAGGTTTCTACCATTGCCGCCTGTTGTACAAGCGCTATGCTGTTTAGTCAACATCAGGACAATCCGTTTATGCAGCAACTTCGAAAAAGCCTCGAGAACCGCGGCTGTGATATTCTGGAGCCGGATGAAATCCTGATCGAATTGGAAAGCGAATCAGTTCTCTAAAGCGGCCAACTGCCGCTGAAACAACGCAATTGTACTTTCCATTCTGGCATACTTGGCCAAAAGCCGTGCTTCAATTTTATCTAACCGGTCTTCTTCTCTTTGAATCTGCGTTTCGACGCTGTCGATTCTATCATCAACACTGTTATCTGTCATATCCAGCCGACCGGTACTCGTTTTGAGAATTTCATCCAGAATGTCCGAAAGCTGACCGCCAATGCCGTGTTTGACACTCACTGTCGCCTCAACAGGATTGCCCAGACCAGGCTGAGAGGGATCATAGGCGTGAGCACCATCATTGGCCCATTTAAATGAAAGCATTAATGCTTTTTCCGGATCGTCCGTGGAATAATCCAGTGTCCCTTTGATCATGTTGCCATCCACCGTCGCCGCCCGGGCCTGAGACCAGTCCTCTGTGCTTTTCTTGATCCAGGCCCCGGTCATATTACCGGCTGCATCACAGGCCACACGAACGTTATATTCCCCCGCTTGCGTATATTCATTGGCGCTGTAGAAACCAATACTGGTGCTGTTGCTGTATCCATCTCCAACCGCACCTATCAGTCTAATTAATCCCTTGTAATTATCATTAACTGCATCGTCAAATTTGGATGTATCCAGATCGATCCTGCCGGAACCGTCCAAACTCAATCCAATATCCGAAGCCCTGCTGTATTCATCTAAATCACCACTAAAGCCCGTCAATATACCGATCAGCGGACTTCGTAAGCTCGTTTTGATAAATGACACCGCGGATTCACGGCTCAGTATCCCCATTTTCTTGCTTTCCTGATCATATTGCGTTTTTTCCTCAATAAAATCCACGAGATCATTATAAGCAGTAACAAATTCTTCGATTTTAGCTCGAATCTGTTCGGTATCATTACTAATTGTTATTTTGATTGTGCCTCCGTTATCCGGCAAATCAATCAGGTTCAATGTTACACCGTTGATGACGTCATTGATACTGTTGCTGCTGCGGGAAATCCACTCATCTACTCCCGGGGGGTAACCATTGATCTTGATCTGTGCGTCTTGTGCGGTTTGAGTCTTTATGAAACTGTCAGGCAGAAGCGACGCGATTCCGCCTATCACGGAACCGCCATCCGTTTTAACAGCGAAACCGGGAAGGGTCAGTGATGCAGACCCGGCAGGATCTGCCGTAAAAGCCAGACTCAGAGAAAGGGAACTGGCCCCGCTCATATCATCTGACATGTAAATCCGTCCATCTTCATACCACGCCGTTGCCACACCATCAAAGGCTTCGTTGATACTATCAATCAGATGCTGAATCGTTGTGTTCTCGGTTATTGTCAAGTCAACCGATGTGATCGCCGTACCTGCATTATCCGTTCCGCTGATGGTAATCGTGTCGGTCGTTCCCAGTGAACCGGAAAACTGGTCCAGTTCAACCAGCTTTCTTGATACGGATACAGCCTGACTGTTCACGGTTAATTCAGTTTGAGCCTCTAACAACTCTGTATTGCTGGAATTAATGGTAATGACATTATCGGCACCGGTTTCATCACCGGTAAGCATCATGTGGTAGGTGCCGTCCTGATACAGAAGACCGGCAGTGACACCGGGATTATCGGGGTTGTTGTTAATCAAGCCGACCAGACCTTCAAGAGTTGTGCTGTTTTCGATCGTCGGAACTGAAAATTCCTTGTTGTTATAGGAAAAAATGAAGTTTCCGCCGCCAACATAATCTGTTTCGTAAGCAAATGTTGATGTCTGCTGAATCCATGTGTCGCTGGACGCCAGTTGATTAATCTCAACGCTATGCGTCCCTGCATTGGCATTAGAATTAGTCGAAAGAGCCAGACTGTCCTCATCGCTGGAGGTTGCCAGGAATGATTCTAATTCGTCCATATCAGCGATCTTAGACACTGCCGAATCCAAGGCTTTGGCCTTCGATCGCAGTTCCCCCAGAGCCGAAGACTTATCGTCCAGTTGGGCCTTCTGATTCTGAAACCTTTGCAGACGATAGCTGTAACTGGTCATAAGCTGCTGAACCAACTCGGTTGTATCAATCCCCGTCGAAAGTCCTGAAAGACGTATCTCACCCATAACGACCCCCTTTCATTTGACTTGCTCTCTCGGCAAAAATACCCGATTGCTTGTAATATTTCAGCACATTTTTATTCTTCTTCATACACTTTAACTGCTCAGTCATCTTCGTTTTTGCCGCATGCAACATTAAATTTAGTTCGCGATATAACACCCGAGTCCTCTGGGCCTGATAACCATCGCGATTCTTTTTGTATTCTGTTGTTTTTTGAATTTGTTCAATAACGTTCCGGCAGTTTACAGCAACTTCTTCGATCCCTCTGAAATCATTACTGCGAACTCGCTCGATTTGGGAGGATAGAATTCGCTGTAACTGTTCATATGGAGTGTTCTTGGAAAGGCTCATCATTTGCGCTACTTTCATTTTTGTTTTGAAAGATTATATTCAACTTCTTCAAGTAAATCTATCGCAATGTCATTATTGGGAGCAATGCGGATCGTTTCAGTTAAAATCTTTTTGGCCTGTGCAAATTTATTATCCCGGATATAAAGGCTTGCCAAACATGACATCACCGATGTATCCCGGGGGTGCATCTGAAGATAACTCTCCAGGTAGCCGGTCATTTTCTCAAAAGTCCGCATCTGACAGGACACCTGAAAAAGCCCTAACAGCGCGAGTAAATTTTCGGGGTCGGATTCGACGCTCTTGAGATACATCTCAAACGCAAAGGCAAAGTCTTCTCTTTCCTGAGCAATTACGGCAAGCCCCAAATAGGCACGTGAACAAGTTGGATTCAAACGACGGGCCACCCTGAAAGAAATCTCGGCCCGATCCAGATCGCCCCGCTGATATTCCAACAGCGCCATCCCAACATAGGGGGCTGAGGCATCCGGATCAAGAATTGCCGCTTGTTCGTAATGCCGAAATGCCTGAATGTAATCTTCCGACACACAGCATCCATCGCCCATTTGCAACAACAACAGGCTTTGGTCCCTGTCGTCATGCTCTCCATTCTGTTCACTTTGATTCCAGTTCATTTGTGATCCTTCAATAAATACATCTCCCTCCACAACTACCAAACAACAGCCAGGAACTTAATACGTTCCATCCTGTCTGAACGAGTACTTTTAATGCAGAGTTGTGATTTCAGCATTCTTTTTAATCGATAAAATTAAACAGCGACAAAGTCAACATTCGACTGGCGATTGACAAAGATGTTTGATACAGCATTTCATAATAGGTCAAATCAATTGAAACCTGTGCGATATCAACCTCATCAATATTAGAGATATTTTCCTGAACATTATATTCAATATCTTCAAGGTTATTCCTGATCGATTCCAGATAACTCATCTTTGAACCTGCCAGCATGGACTCATTGGTCAGTTGATCTGAGATATCTTCAAGGGCATTATAAATCGGACCAATCAAATACTCCCTGATCTGTTCTTCTGACAAGGAGCCATCTGAAGTTTGGCAAATGTCCCTGGCCATGATCAGCACATCAAAAACACTATGCGTCCCAGGCGCTTCCACTAATTCAACACCCGCTTGTGTAATTTGTGTCGTATCCACATACAATACCTGCCCGTTCGTGGAATCGGTAACAGCCAGATTGTCAGGCCCTGTCCCGTCATCGGGAATCGTATAGGTATCGACCCCGCCGTTAATCGTCAGTGTATATTCATTATTTAGCGCATCATGGGTCACTTCAAGAGAAGCAAATCCCTTGAGATTCGATGTGCCGGAACCGGCAGCGGCGCCTGTTGTTCCTTCAAATTGCGGCGATGTACGGGAATTCAACTGAAAAACGTCATTCCCTGCCTTATAAAGTACCGTCTCAATACTGCTGTATGTTTCCGCAGAGAGATCGTTTTCTGCGCCGACATATTGAACCGCTGTAATTTGGCCGTTTTCCCGCGTCACCTCATACGGTTGGGTTTTGACGCTCGTTCCTGAAAATAAATACTGCCCCTGCTGCGACGTATTTGCATAGGAAACAAGTTGGCCAAGAATGTCATCTATTTCAAGTGCGGTACGCCGTCGCTGGGCCTCATTAAAATAAGTTCCGCTGGTAACCTGAGTCAATGTTACACGGAAATCAGTCAGTGTAGAGGCGGCTTCATTTGTCACAGTGGAACTCTGCTGCAGTACGGTGGAGGCACTATTAATATTATCAATATAATTTTGGAGCTGCCGCTGATTTGTTTTCAGCCCCAAAAGTTGGTAAGCACCGGTCGGGTTATCACTTGCACGATTCACCATTGACCCGCTGGTTGCCTGCTCCTGCAGTCGAATCAATCCGTCTGTGTGCTTGTTCAGCGCAACAAGCGTATTATTATAAATGCTATTGAGTATCATACCTACAGGACCCCTATATAAGTTCCATTAATGTGGACAACACGTTTTGTATGGTCTCAATATACTTGGCCATCCCCTGAAACATCTGTTCATAGACGATCATTTGCGTTGCCTGTTCATTGATATCCACACCACTGATTTCCGCCTGCTGGTTGGCAAGATTCTGTGTAATACTGGAAATATTTTCGTGCTGCATTTCCTTGATACTGATCATCTGGCCAAGGTCACTTACAAATTGCTGATAATACACATCAAATGTCAAGTCATTCAAGTTTCCAATCGGCGTGTCTCTCAAGGCAATCATTTTCTTCAGCCCCGCATTGTCCGTCATTTCCGGCCCCTGCGACACTGCAATACGTGTCAAATCATTGCTCACATCAGAACAAACAGCAATGTCAGCGGCACCGGAGCCCTGAAATAATGTATTCATGCCCGATGCACTCAGCAATCCGCTGTCGTCAGTCGACGCAAACACTTCGACTGTAAAGCTCTGTCCATCAATTACCGAACCAGCCCCTACGGAAATAAATACCTCTTCTTCAATCTCAATGAGGTCTCCCGCAGCATAACCGGTCCCGATATTTACGGTTTTAATCAGCTGACCGTCAACGGATATTTCTAAAGACAGGTCATCTAAATTAGAAATGTCCCCATCGCCAACCACGGTACAGGTATAAACCTTGTTCGATGCCCCCGAATAGATACCCGACACGGCAACGTCAATTGACAAGTCAGAGGCGGACGGTTCAGGCAGCAGCGCCGGTGTAAAATCAAATTCATAATCCACATCAGCATTGATCGACAATTTTGAATTTTCTACTGAACCGGTCAGCCCGCCAATGGCACTGATTTTTGTGGCGATATCAGCCAGTGTATCGGTCGTCAAAACGTCAACTGCCTGTCGTGTAGTCTGGCCGGTTGTCGTATTCGTCACACGAATGTAAAATGTTCCGTCTGAAATAGCATCATTCTCGGAGAGCATTCCCGAAATCGGTGTAACCCCGGTTAGCGAAGTAAAAGCTCCGGACGCTCCGACCGACTGAGTATGAATTTCATTGACCCGGTCGATGAACGAAACAGCCAGTGTATCCAGCTGTTCCTGTATCTCTTCAATCAGGTTATTGCTCAAAGACAGCAAGCCGCCCAGTGTTCCGCCTGTGACATTTGTCCGGCAAGCCGTTCCCCCTTCAATGACAAGTCCCAGTTCACCCTCATCAGTATGACCAATAACAAAAGTGACCAAAGTGCTCCCCGAAACAACCGGCACATTAGAGATGATTAAATCGATGACACCATTGGCCTTATTTGTAACATCAACACCCACCAACTCTGACAAATCTGTAAGATACTTGTCTCGCTGGTCTTTAAGGCTGCTCACATCGCCGCCGGTCATCTCAACCTGTGCGATTTGATCATTCATTTCTGCAATCAGCGCGGTTAGCTGATTAATCTCTTCAACGGCAATTTCAGCCTGCTGTTGCATTTGAGACTGAAGATCGTATAGATAATCGCCCACAAAGTTAAACTGATCAACCAGCGATTGCGCCGCACCCAACAGTTGATTTTGCCATATACTGTCAGCGGGAGATAAACTTAAATCTTCCAGAGAATTGAAAAAATTATCAATTGCCACACTCAATGTTCCCTGGCTCTGAAATTCACCCAGCATGTTCTCAACCGTACGCAGCGTCGTAAGTTCCCGGTTAAGACTGGATTGAAGGGAATTCTGTTTCAAGATTTCCCGCTCCAGCATCGTATCAATCATGCGGACGGCACCATCCACAGACACACCTCCGCCGACAAGCACGCCGCCGGTCTGTGAGGTATAGGATGGTGACAATTGTATGACCTGCTTGTGATAGCCTTCGGTAGCCGCATTGGCAATATTATTCCCAATAATGTCAATGGCACTTTGTGCAGCTTTTAAGCCCGACAAACCTATGCCTAAATCACTCATAAAGTCATTCCTTGGTCATCATTAAAAATGGTAATTCATCAATGCACGATGTGCAGACCTGCCGGTTCGACCGTCAGCGTTATAGGTCATCGTCTCACTCGATCCAAGCTGCAGGAGTTTGTTCAGCATCATCGTATTCAGGCGGGCATATTCTCGTACCAGCATCGCTGTTGACCGACCTTTTTTCTTCAGCACCTCTCCTAACTGACTCAGTCGTTGCCGTGTTTCCAATAACTCCTGCCGCAAATCCTCCGATGCATAGTCAGCAATCGCTGAAAGACAAACGTCCTCGAAATCCATCTCCAGCATTCCGGAAAGTTCCCGTCGTAAATTTTGACGGGCATATTCATTCATCGCATATGTATCCGATGCTGAACGAATCTCTTTCAGCAATCTATCCAGAGATACGGAGTCCCGCTTGATAATAAATTCCCTAAGCTGATCAAGCCATTTGACCGCTTTTTCAAGAGTTATCTCCTCCTTGTTAAGAACAGAGAGGAGTTGCCGCGTTTTTTCTTCTATATTCATCGTCGTTCTCATAAGGCCTGATCCAATTTATTCGTTTCGATTCCACCGTTCGAGAGCTGTTCCAGCGAAGCGGACAGATCCTTCCACAATCCCAGGCCGCCCTGTTTGGAAATCGCGTCAGAAAGATAAAAGCTGAAAATACCATTAATCTGATTGAACGCACTTTCTTTTTCGCCACCCCATTGCCCCACCGTGTCCTGCATTGTCTCCACCAGCTTGTTAATCAGAACGGATTCAAAACTTTGAGCTGCTTCAATCAGATTTTGGTTCGATGGCCTGTTTGATCGTTCAAGAGCAACATCTGTTTCGGACTGGCGAGCGATACTATCAGTCATCAATTCAATACGATTCATTTATCATCCTTACATAATTTCAAGCTTGGCCTGCAATGCACCGGCCTGCTTCAATGCGTTAAAGATTGCAATCAAGTCACTGGGGCTGGCTCCGATCGAATTCAGCAGCTTCGACAGATTCGCCACATTCGTTACATGCGGAACAGGAATAAGAACGCCGGCTTTCTCCTCAACATTCAACTGTGTATCCGGAATTATCTGCGTACTTCCGGCATCCGAGAAAGGGGCCGAGGGTTGAGAAACAAAAGCGCTTTCCTTGACCTTCACAACCAAACTGCCCTGCGCAATTGCTACCGTTGATATCTGTACATTTTCACCCACAACAATGGTTCCGGTCCGTTCATTGATGACAACAACAGCCGGTATTTCCACAACAACCTCAAGACTGATAACTTTATTGATGAAAGATGCAATCTCGGAATCGTTAACTTCTGCGGGAATCTCAATCTGGACGGTTCCGGGATCAAACACCTTCGCAGCATTGGGATATTGCTCGTTAATAGCATGATGGATACGGTCAACCGTTGAGAAATCTTGATTTCTCAAATTCAGCGTGACAAATCGCTGCTCGATCACACGATCAATATATGTCGAAAGCTCCGACCGCTCGACCGTCGCTCCATTGGGAATGCGTCCAACTGTCTGGTGGTTTTTACTGATCGAAGCCCCTTCTCCCTGTACCGTCCATCCACTAACAGAAATCCCTCCTTGAGCAACGGCATATACATTTCCATCCAAACCCTTAAGAGGCGTCGGTAGCAGTGTCCCGCCTTTGAGACTTTTGGCGTCTTCCATCGATGAAACCGTTACATCCACGAGCATTCCTTCCCGGTCGAACGGTCCCAACGCCGCGGTCACAATCACAATCGCAATATTGCCGCCGCTCAAATCGGATGGTGAGGCAACAAGCCCGGAATCTTTCAAAATATTAGTCAGCATTTGCCGGGAAGGTAATGTGCTGTCGCCGGTATCTGCCAATCCCACTACCAGACCAATTCCTGACAGAGGGTTGAACCGAACCCCCTGAATGTCGACAATATCTTTGATCTTTTCGGCGCTGCATGAAACCGCCAGTAATAATATAACCAACCCTAAAATTATTTTATTTGTATTCATGTGTAATATTTTATCCATTTAAAAAGGCCACAAGAAATCTAAAATGGAACCCAACCAGCCGTTTTTTATGTAACCCGATGAGTTTCCTTCGTTTTTGACGATAATGTGAAAGTCATTGACAAATTTGCTGTTAATGGTGTTGTTATAAGCAATATCACAGACCCTGACAATTCCACTGGTCTCGATGATTTGAATGTCTCCGCCAATATCTCTCTTGCGAACCCCTTTAACCACAAGATTTCCATTCGGCATAATATCCACCACAACGACAGAGATGGAATCCACATAGCTGCGTTCGTCCTGATACTCTGCTTTTCCGCTCAGCGAGTTGTCTGAACCGGCGGAAACTCCAAACTCACCCAGATCTGTAAAATTGCCGATTTTACCGTCAAAATCCACCGACTTTGAAACACTTTTTTCCAAGTCACGCTCGGAACTATTATCCACTTTGCTATCTTCGGTAATGTAGATCGTCAATGTATCTCCGATCTTCTGCGCAACATTATCGGTATAAGGCTCTTTCATATTCTTGTCACGTTTAGCCCAGATCGAACCGGCCTGTAACGAATTGGCGGCAATAACAACGATAATAATAATCATCCATTTCGGCATTATTTAATCTCCTATAATATTGGTGACACGGTTCCATCCGGATTGATCTTCATTGATACAATCCTACTCGAATCAATGTTTCGCACTCGGATTACGTCTCCCTCATTACCTTTTTGGAGAGCAATGCCGACACTGGTTACAATGAAGCCGTATTTTTCCGCGCGAATCACCACGTTCTCGTTTCGTTTGATTGAAACGCTAAATCCTTCTGACTGGACCATATCGAAACGAATTTCGGTCCCTTTGGACAACCGTCTGCCCGCAACCATTCCGACAGGGTTGACCCATGTCTGCCCGGGCGGCTGGTCTTCAACACGTTCTTCGATCTTCACCTTTTCATTCGAAATGATTTCACCTTCCTGGATTGCTTCGGCGGCAATCGCCCGCAAAACTTTGAACTTAAGACGAAAATCAATCTCGGTTTCGGCAATTGGCTTTAGGCCATCAAACACCTGAACTTTGATCTTTGCATAATTGGCCGAGGTTCCGTCAAGATAAGAACACTTTATGACAGGCAGGTCCGGTTTTCTTTCAAGGTTCAGATCGCCAACCTGGCGGACAGGCTGAATATAACAGACGTTTTCCACCGGGGGGTTCTGGCAAAGAAACGCCTTTGCCGCCTCAACAATCCGTTCTTCTGCCAGCCTATGATTATCACGCGTGACCGTGACGTCCTGAGCCCCGGAAAAAACCAGTTGAGCAGCATCGATCCCGCTGCAAACCAGTCGTGCCTTTATTGTTTCTTTTTCAAAGACCAATTGCTGGTCTTCGGATGTAATCTTCCCGAGCAGAATTGGTTTGATTGTCCTCACCAGATTCTCGTCTCCAAACAACACGGCAACATCACTAATCGTAATTTCACTTTTGTCGACGATAATTGTCCGCGGCAAATGCACCTGCACGGAACTCTGTGAGGACGCAGCAACGATGGTAACAAACGTACAAATCCAAACCATCACTATCACAGGATATAGTCCGGTTAATTCAAATTGACGCCTCATTCTATTCCCTATCTGACAATATTATTGGCTGTTTTAAGCATATCGTCCCCGGCCTGAATTGCCTTTGAGTTAATCTCATACGCCCGTTGTGCGGTAATCAGATTAACCAGCTCAGAGACCATCTGAACATTGGATTTTTCCAAAAAACCGGACTCAATAAAACCAAAGCCGTCTTCTCCGGCTGTACCCGTCTGCGGAGCCCCGCTGGCCTCCGTCTCAGCTAACAGATTGCCGCCTTCACTCGATAAGCCCGAAGGATTTGAAAATTTCACTAACTGAAGGGTTCCGACTACGGATGAAACCCCTGATGAATCCATGACATTGACACTTCCGTCCTTGCCGATCGTAATCGATGATGCATCGATGGGAATACTGATGGCCGGTTCAATGGTATAACCGGTACTGGTAACAAGATTGCCTTCTGCATTCATTTGCAATGAACCGTCACGTGTATACCGGTCTTCTCCATTGGGCAAGGTCACCTGAAGGAAACCATCACCCGCGATTGCAATATCCAACGGACGTTCTGTATTCTGTAATTCCCCTGTGGTAAAAACCTTCACGGTTCCTGAGAGCTTTACACCGGATCCTATCTCGGTTCCGCTCGGGGAATTAACACCGGCAGAAATCTCGGAACCGGCCTGCTGCATCTGCACATATAACAGATCCTGAAAATTCACCTGGCTCCGTTTGAATCCTGTTGTGTTAATGTTCGCCAGATTATTTGAAATCACATCCACCATTGCCTGTTGGCCGGTCATGCCTGTCGCTGCAGTTGAAAATGCTCTTAACATTGTTATCTCTCCTGTTCCACTTTAAAGCTAATTCCTGCACCGCCATGGGTTAACCCATCGCAACATTGATCAGGCTGTTGGATAACTCACTGCCTGCCTTCAAAAAACTCATATTCGCCTCATACATCCGAGTCACCATAATCATATCCACCAGCTCCTCAATCATCTGGACATTTGAGCCTTCCTGGAAGTTTTGGCGAATAACAATATCTTTGGCGGGTTTGGGGTCAATCTCTTCGCTGATGGTAAAACACCCGGCTCCAATCGACTGAAGTTTTTTCTGATCATCTCCAAACGCAACGATCTGAAACTGATCGATCGTCGTTCCATCAATCGAAATCACACCGCCGGCTGAAACGTTAACTTGCGAAAGATCCGTGTTGAGCGGAAGGTTGATCGGTCCGTTTTGACCGGCAACAATGCGTCCCTGACCGTCCACGATTTGTCCATTTTGATTCAGTTGAAAATTACCGGTTCGAGTATAAAGCGGACCTGTAGATGTTTCAATAACCCAAAAACCCTCTCCGCATAAAGCAAAATCCAAGGGTCTTCCCGTTTGTATCAGATTACCTTGAGTGAAATCGACCCCTTCAACTCTTTCTGCATTCGAGACGGTTCCATCGTCATTCCCCAGGCTTTGCTGAAGTACTTTCGAGAATGTATTGCAAGATCGTTTAAACCCGGCGGTATTGACATTTGCCAGATTATTGGTGATCAACTCGAACTCACGCATGAGATCGCTGACACTTGCTGAAATCTGCGTCCCTATATCCATCGCTAATCATCCTCCGCCTGAACAAGTTGCTGAGATTGCTGGACCTCAGCATTGGCGGTAACCGGTTCTGGTTCATTTGATTTAGACGTTGCATACGTTGCATACACCAGTTCGTTCATCTCGTGATTGGTCAGCTTCACAAGATCGATATGGATCCAAAACCTTTCCCCATTCGATTGGTTCTTTTTTACTGTTCCGACGTCGCGAATAATCTTCTCATAGGATTTCATGGACATCTGGCGGCGAAATGTAGAATCTTTACCATTATCATCCAGGTTGAAAATCACAAGCACCCGATTTCCAATTTCGAACGGCATCTGAGAATCAAATACCAGTTCGGGCCCGGCCATTTCCTTCAGAACAGCTGGATAAAGAACGATATTTTCTGTCGCTTCAGGCGTTGTCGCTTCAGAAACACTTGAAAACGGTATTTCAGATTCCTCTCCATTCACGGTGCAGGAAAAAGGGAACGGGGCGAGATAAGCTTTGCGATTAACGGCGGCCCTGATAAAGCTCCGACGCCGCATGAATTTCAGGTTTTCGCTTTGGGCCAGCATCAGCGAGGTTCCGTCGTAACTGACCGGTGTCGATTCGAATGCCCATGTTCCGCCTCCAACAGCCACTTCGATTTGCCATACCTCTCCAAATGAAACTTCGGTTTCTGTTGTCATAACAACCTGCAGGCCTGTCTCCGTATTATCAATAACAGTTGCGGATAATTCATAAGGACGCCCACGTAGTTGACGGACAATGGTAATCTCTTCTCCAACCGGTATCTGCCTGCTGCTGAAATGACCACACGCAGACCCTTCAGAAGTATTGAATTGCAGCTTTTGCTTCAGGCAGACCAGTTCGACCTCCAATGCTTCCGCTGCCTCGGCGCCCTGCTTGTGTAAACATTCTTCCCATAAGTAGGCCGCCATTTGCGTAAAGCCTTCCGGCATATTAAAAATATCTTCCGGATCGGTCAGACACAGCAATTCCGCCATTCGAAACAGGTAAGCAACTTCTTTTGAGCTTAACCCTGCTTTTTGTCCAAGGTTAAAAAACAGTTGTTTTTCCCGAGGATTAATTTTAGCAAGAGCATATGCCCGATAACGCGACCACATAAAAACAACGGCCAACGCAACCAGAAAAAAACCCGCAAGCCCCAGAAACCACATCTCAAAGTTAGCGCTGGTGCTAAATTGTCCTGCGCTCCTTAACCGTTGTACCGGAGTTAACGCTAATATGAAGTTATGTACTGCAAATAGGGTCATCCTTAACCTGTTCCATTCTCTAACGAATTAAATTAGCCAGCTCCTGCATGATCTCATTGGCAACCTGGATTGTCCTGGCATTCACTTGAAAACCATTCTGAGCCTGAATTAAGTTGACCATCTCTGTCGCGGTGTCAGCATTGGATCCCTCGAGGGAACCTCCGCGAACCTTCCCCGCTCCGCCCACGGCTCCGGTCATCGCAATCGCTTCGCCCGAATTCGCCGAAACGCTATAGTAACCATTGCCGATATTCTCAAGGCCCGCCGAATTCTGAAACATGCCGATCTGGATCTGTGCAATCGCTCTTGTGATCCCATTTGAAAACAGTCCGTTAATGATTCCTTCACTGCTCACGGAAACAGAACTTAGTTGCCCCGCACTGTAACCATCCTGTTCGCGTGCAACAGCCGTCGAGTCTCCTTTGTACTGCGTTAAACCATCAAACTGCCCCTTGGTGCCCAAATTGATCTCAATCATCTGGTCAGTGCCCGGTGAATTAGCAAACGAAACTGCAAAACTACCCTGGGAAGGATCATCCAGTCCCAAAAGTGACCCGTCATTGGGATCGAACCGGATACCCTCAATACGACGCTGACTGATGCCATCGACATCACCCTGCAACGAAGTCAACACCAAATCCCATGTGTTCTCGGTGTCTGTCGGCACAAACACACCGGACAGCATGTGTTTTCCGCCTAAAGAATCATAAACGGTAATGCTAACCGCGCCGGCTTCTACACCCCCCAACTTTTTCATATTCAAAATAACTTGGTGTTTCAAGCACACTGCTGCCGGCAACTGCTTGATACTCAAAATTGATATCTGTTTCACTGATTCCTGTCTCATTATCAATGACTTGGATTTTTCCATTCACCAGTGAAGCTGTCGAATCTGTCAGAACATTGTTGTTTAAGTGGTCTATGAAATCGGCGATGGT
Organism: Anaerohalosphaeraceae bacterium; assembly: GCA_963675525.2. Lineage (GTDB taxonomy): Bacteria > Planctomycetota > Phycisphaerae > Sedimentisphaerales > Anaerohalosphaeraceae > 4572-13. The sequence continues at coordinate 459,624 of CAXXSL010000013.1, forward strand.
GGTCCCGGCGGCCACAGCAAATGTCAGTCCCGCACTCAACGCAGTGCCGTCTTTATTATAACCACTGATAACAAGCTGACCGGAATCTCCGGCGCCCATCTGCCCATCACCCAAACTGCCGCCCGAAAACTGATCCAACAGATCAAACTCCGTATCAATTGACGCCAACGAATCGTCCTGAGTAAAAGCAATATTTGAGAGCAGTTGCTGCGCCTGGGGTGTTCCCTGAAATGCTTCGGCACTCAGATTTCCGGAGATCGATACCACTGATGTCGCATTTGCCGGCATCGCCGTTCCGTAAGGAATCTGAATATTGCCTTCGCCTGGTATCTGGAATCCATCTTCCTCGCCAACCGTACCGATACGCTGGGCACGGTAACCGGTTTTCGAATCAATCAACATTAATTCCGAATCGATTGAAAACGTTCCGGCTCTTGTATAAACGTCTTTAAGACCGTCATTTAGAGTAAAATAGCCCGCTCCCTCGATGGCCATATCCAGGGCATTACCGGTACTTTGAATATTTCCCTGGCTCAGGTTGACCGAAATCTCCGCAATGCCAACGCCGCCACCAACCTGTTGCGGATTGGTCCCGCCCAAAGTGGATGTGGACTGAGTTGCGGATTTAAGGGTTTCGCCAAGTAATTCAGAAAATGTAACCGTGCTGGCTTTAAACGCGGTTGAATTGACATTGGCAAGATTATTGCCGACAACATCCAGCATTTTCTGATACGCGTTCATTCCGCTGACCGCTGTATTCAATACAGAACTCATTTTACTCTCCTAAAAATTATCAAACTATTCAACGATCATAACCGCATCTGTAGAAATCGCATATTCCCCAATAACCAGCCAATACTCATTTGAGTCACTGTTATAAGCAACTTTTTCAACATCTCCACTGACAACTTCTGTCTGACCCTCTTCATTGGCATTATAAAAGGAAACCGTCTTGCCGATCAGCGATTCAGCATAACTGCGCTGTACGCCTGCGAGAATACTCTCAAAATTCTGATTCATCCCATCCAGCTTAGTATTTGCTGATTCAAGCTGGCTGAGTTGAGAAAGCTGGGCCAACTGTGAGGTCATTTGATTGTTGTCCATCGGATTTAATGGATCCTGGTTCTGTAACTGCGCAATCAGTAGATTCATATAATCCAATTGCAATTGACTTGCGCCGGTTGCTGGAATATCACTGGCCATAACTGATCCTTATCAATAAATCCAAAAAACGCTATTTCAACCTGCTATAATGATTGCAAATCCTGTACCAATCCATCTGCAGACCGTCGGCAATACGAACATATCTTCTTTTTATATAATAGTTTATATTTCCAACAGACGACTTTTAAACGACCACTCATTGTGTAAAAAACTCAGTCAATTGAACAAATTTTCCTACAAACGGAACTTATTTCATACCAAGAGCACCAATGAAAAATCAACCCGGACTGCAACGGTTTAATTAAATTGGAAAATGGACATACCGGAAAGTAACCAAACAAATTCATGCTGTGATAGCCCTGTGAAAAACTCTCAATTCTAACGGTAATGTATCGATCCTTTCCTTCGCTCAGAATGATAAATTACACAAAACTACCTTTCCACAGAGGAATCCCGATCCGATTCTTATCACCCCCCGACAAATGCTAAAAAAACTTTAGATAATTGTTTAAATAATTCAAAAAAATTAATGTAAACCTTGACTTTGTGGCGATATGAAAGGATATATAGGACCTTTATCCTAATATTAGCAAAAGGTTTATGGTATCAGGGAGGTAGGCTTATGCTCCGAGATTCCCCTAGAAATGTAGTATAAAATCAATGGATTGATTTAGCTAAGGTATCAGATGATTGTTGACAGTATTGTAGCAGTTTGTAAAGACCACAGGGTACATCGTTCACTTCAGTCCGTCTGCGCAACATTGCGCATCGCAGACGACTCAAATGAATCACTCGACATCCTTCGAACTGCAAATCCTGACTTGATCGTTTTTGACAGTACATTCAGTCCCGAATACATTGAAAATTTTATTGCCGCATCAAATGCAAACTTGGAAAATACTCCTATCATTGTTCTTGATCCCAATGAAAGCAACGAGGCTGAAAAACTGTATCATGAATCCGGAGTACACACGTACATCAATTTGAACGAATTTCATGAGTGCCCGGAAGATTTTATCAGGGCCGTTATATCCGAATATTACAGTAACATCAAAACAGACAGTTCTCCCGATTGTTTTCTGGATCCTGTCGCTGCGCAAGTCGGCCTTGCCGGTAAAAGTGCTGCAATGACAGATACACTTAAAATGATCGATCTTGTAGCAACCAGCAATTGCAATCCTGTTTTGATCGCCGGTAAAACCGGTACTGGAAAGGAGTTAGCAGCCAAGGCGGTACATCTCATCCGCCATCCAAACCGGAATTTTGTGGCAATCAATTGTGCCGCTCTCAATGCAACACTGCTCGAGAGTGAACTCTTTGGCCATGTCAAAGGGGCCTTTACGGGTGCCGACAAAACAAAAACGGGACTGTTGGAACTGGCCGAAGGCGGAACGATCTTCCTGGATGAAATCAGTGAAATGGGGGTCGATCTACAGGCCAAATTGCTTCGCCTGTTACAGGAAAAAACATTCCGTCATGTCGGCGGCATAGAAGACATTGAATGTAAAGCAACTATTATTGTCGCAAGCAATCGGGACCTGAAAAAGGAAGTCGAAAACAAAACGTTCCGGCAAGATCTCTATTATCGTTTGAACATTTGCCCCATCATTATTGCTCCTTTAAATCACCCCAGACGACGAGATGATATCGAACTCCTTTCGAACTATTTTTTACGAACATCAACCATTTTCCCCGAGAAGTCCGATAAAATAACGGCTTTTACGAAAATGGCTCTCAAAACTCTCATAAGCCACAACTGGCCCGGGAATATCAGAGAGTTGAAAAATACCATTGATCGCGCGATTCTACTCGAAACAGCCTCCAAAATCGGATCCAGTAGTATTGTTTTGTGCCCGAATATGGACCAGGAACTCAATGACAGCGACGAGATGCCAAGATTAAATACCCTAAAAAACCTTTCACTCGCAAATGCCGAGAAGGAATTGATTGCAAAAGCACTGGAGCAAACACGATGGCAGAAAACACTCGCCGCTGAGGCACTGGGAATTACCCGGGCAACGCTTTACTCCAAGGTCAAGCAATATAACATTACGCCTATGGAACAGGATGTCTTGGTCACAACCTAAATATCGCTCCAAAAGACACGCGACCTTCTTTTCAAAATATCGGAATTGACTGTTTTGAATTCGCTTTTTGCCTTCCTCAAAAATGTTCATATCGTAATCAGACTGTTTAGTTTTAAAACAATGTGTCTGCATGATTGAGCGAGATGAACGTCATAAACCCCTTTTTACAATCAACAAAACTACTTATTTAATTTTAAACGGAACATCGAAGAATCTGGCATATTTTTTGCAACACTGCAGGGTTAACGGCTTTCTGTCACTCTTGACGGTTATCTTGACACGCAAGGGCAGATAAAGAATGAAGATAAATCTAAAATGACGGCAAAAACAAAAAAAAACCCGTTTCTGAAAGAAAATCAATCGATCGAGTCAATCGGAATTAAACCCTTCCGAACGGCGCGGTACACCAAATCGCAAAAGATACTTCTGGCCGGAATAGCATTGATTTCACTTGCCTTGGTTGGGTCATCCCTTATCCGCATGAAAAGCAGACAAAGCGGCTCTGTCGCCATCCAGAACCAGGAAGAAACTCAGCAACCTCTGGCAGAATACCCTGCCGTCACGTCACAACCTGTAGAACAACCCACTCCGATCCCCACAAAAGAATCTTTTAGAGCTGAAAATAAAAATTCTGCCAGCGGAGATTTATTTAAACATTATACGATCATAAATACCTTCGATAAGATGGGGTATGACAAAAGCTATCGGGCCTTGACAGCTTTATGCCACAGTTCCTCTCCTCTGATTGCCGCCAATGCCTGTTATAATTTAGCAGTCATTAATCATGCAAAGGGGTATTATCTCGAAGCTTTTAGACTTGCAGTTGCAGCACGCAATCTGGTCGATTTCGTACAATTTGATGGAATTAATGCTGACGAACTCAAAATCGACTGCAAACTTCTGGCTCTTAATTCATTAAGTCATCATGTCTTATCATTAAATGCAGACGATAATGTTGAATACTTGAGCCTAATATCCAAAGAATCTGACTTTTTTGAGAACCTGACCGAGCAACAGGCCATCCGAGCCGCCTCTTCCGGAATCTCGGATTTGTCAACGGCGGCTCAAAATCCCATTATTAAAAAGCTCGAGGATGCTGAAACCCAAAATCGGTACGCCATTTTGTGCCATAATCTGGACTTGGAATCATTATTAATCAAATTGGCTTCAATCAGCCGCTGTGAATTGCGGTTTGAAGGTTTTAATGGAAGCGAAGAACTGAAAAAAAGACCAGTAACACTGAACTGCAGAACCGCAGAATTAAACGAACTTATCGAATCTGCTGTTCATTCAGCGGGTTTTCTCGTCGAGTTTGAACAATCAGCAAATGCACTCGTCGTCACAGTAATCAATTCCCTGTCTTACCATGAGCTTTCTGTTCATTTGGACATGCTCAACCGCCATGCAACGGATTCGTGGGTACAGTTCCTCTTGCAGTCCGATAGTACAAATCATAACGGTTTGGCGCATACGACACTGGGTCTGTTGTATAGACAAAATGAGCAATACAGCCAGGCTATTACGGAATTCCAACTTGTCGCCAATACCTTTCCCCAAACCTCCCTGGCACCAGTGGCCCTGTTATACTCGGCTGAAACGAAGAGAACATTGGCCAATGACATCTCAGCCAAAGAAGATCTGGCACGCTTAATTGAACAGTACCCCTCAAGCGGATTAATCGCCAACGCCTATCTCAGTTTGGCCGAAATCAGTTTCGAAACGGCTGATTATGAGCGAGCCACGACGATGTATAAAAAAATATTTCTGACTTATGAAGATCCTGACATTAAAGCCTTAGCAGCATACAGAGTTGCACAATGCTTGCATAGTCTTTCGGATTATGATGCCGTTTTAAGATGGCTTAAATACTACTTCGATCTGGATGGTGTGAAATATAATACATACTACCAAAAAGCATTACTGGAAATGGGGAACACAAATCTGCAGCTAAGGCAATACCCCGAAGCCAAACGGGCATTCTTGAAAGCATTGGAATTCGAGCTTCCAACAGAGGACTACCCTGTTGCCGTTTTCGGTGTAACCGAAGCACTCATGAAGGCTAACGATTTAGCGCCAGCAATGGGTATTCTTGAAAATATCAAAATGTGGCAGCTTACTCCGGCCCAGGCTATCCGTGCAATCCAGTTAAAGGCCGACATCTATTACCGCATTGGCCTTTCACAAAAAGCTATCGCCATTTTGGCTGAAAAAATCGATTATCTTTCCGATGCAAAACTGAGAACCAACGTAATCCTTCAATTATCTGACTACCTGATGGAAACAAATAAGCCGCAACGAGCACGCCAGCTTCTGGCACAATGTATCGTTCGAGTGGATGATCTGGAACAGATCCGTGAGGTCAACAGGAAACTGGCTGATGCGTCCCTGATGCTGTCCGATTATGACACGGTCATTTCCATCTGCAGTAAATTGCTGGCGGAGGAATTGCCTTCCGAACTCCGAAGACACCTGCAAAAAACGCTTGCAAAGGCCTATGAATCTAAAAATGATTATGAAAAAACAGCCCTTGTTTTGTTAGGCAAAATCCCGCCGCTGGATCAGGACAATGGTCAAACTTACAGCCTCAAAACATCGGCGTTAATCAAAACACAATAATCCTTTAAAACTATGAAAATGACGTCAATAACAGTACAAAAAGAGCTCAGGCAGACAAGCTTTACCGGCTATGTCAGCATCTTGTGTATAACGCTCGGCCTCTGCCTGAGTACTGAAGTCATGGGAAGTGATCCAAATTCTGCCGCAATGGCTCCGAACAAACGTGAAACAGTAACGACAGATGAACAAATTCGTTCTTTGATCGACCAAATCCAAATGATTGATTTCGGAGACGACCAAAATCCTGAAAAAGAAAATGATGCCCAGAATCAAAACAAAACAGTATCTGAAAATTCTATCAAACTGTTTCAGGTCGCACTGACGGGGGGCATGCCTGAGACAAACACAACGTCTAAAACCAATGTCCTCAATGATCCAAACCAATCCGTCCCGTCAGCGACAATCTCTCTGCAAGACATTCTTTACCGCCAAAAACACCTTGAAAACCCGGCTGAACTGGCAGAATTGTTCCGAAAAAACAAAAATTATAAAGCCGCGATCTACTGCTATCAAAAAGTGCTTGAACAAGTCGATCAGCCGCGGCAAAAGTCCTGGACACTGCTGCAATTAGCAAACTGCTATAAAGTAACTGACCCGGAAAAAGCAATTCTTGTATACACACAGCTTGTTTCTGAATCTCCATTGTCACCCTGGGTCAGCTATGCCAAAGCACAGATAAAAACCCTGCAGTGGCAAATCGCAGAAAAACCCTATCAGTGGGCATCGGAGTAATAATGTCTGAAAAAATCATACCACAGGCGCTATTAGTTGAGACCGAGACCTTTATGACCAAGGCCATTCTTCAGTTCATGGCCAAATGCGGTATTTGTGCCCACACAACTCCCCGAACAGCCGTTATCAAACAACTCAAAAAAAACACCATCAGCCTTCTGTTTCTAAACATCACCCCTCAGCAGCCTGAAACATCGCTGGATCTGCTTTCAAACGTCAGAAAACAATATCCCCAACTGCCAATCATTATGACTCTTGAAGCAGACGTATGGCATTCTGCCTGTGGTCTCGTAGAAACAGTCACCAAAGCAATTCGTTCCGGCTGCACTGAATTGCTGACCTCCGAAAACATAAACCGCATAAAAACGCTGGTCGAAACATATATGCCAAAACACTTTGTTGCCTGCTGCGCCCAAAAAGCTGACCCCAATCGGCCGGGAAGCAACTGCTACCAGATTATCGGAAAAAGTCCGGCACTCCTGCATGTTGTGGAGTTGGCCAAACGGATAGCCGTTTCTTCCGCGCCGGTTCTGATTTCAGGCGAAAGCGGAACCGGTAAAGAGCTGTTTTCTCAAATGATTCACTATGCCAGCCCTCGTGCCGATGGCCCTTTTATTAAAGTCAATTGTGCGTCATTATCCGAGTCTCTTCTGGAAAGCGAACTTTTCGGCCACGAAAAAGGAGCCTTCACCGGAGCTTGCATCCAGCGAAAAGGACGCTTTGAGGCCGCCAACGGCGGCACCCTCCTGTTGGATGAAATCACAGAAACACCATTGTCGTTTCAGGCGAAATTACTCCGTGTACTCGAAATGCAGAGCTTCGAGCGGGTTGGCGGCAATGATACTATTGATATCGATGTTCGGGTCATCAGCACAAGCAATCAAAATCTGGCTCAGGCGGTTCGGGACGGGGCTTTTCGTCTCGATCTGTATTATCGCCTGAACGGTCTGCGACTTGTTATTCCCCCCCTCAAAGAACGCCGGGAAGATCTGCCTGAGCTGATTTGGCACTTTGTCAATCTTTATGCACCTCAGACACAACGAATCATTAAGGCTGTCGATCCGCAAATGATGCAGTTATTTACAAGATATTCATGGCCCGGAAACATCCGTCAGTTAAGGAATGCCGTGATGACTTCATTGGTTCTCGGAACCGGTCCCACGCTGACATTAGGCGATACTTCATGGATGCTTGATGAATTGAAATTATATCCGGAAATAGCGCAAGCTCCTGCCGAAACAGAATCGAGGAACAGTTTGCCATCGGGACAGTTTGCAGGTTATCAGCTGCAAGATATCGAAAAACAAGCCATTTTGGATACGCTCCGGCATACGGACGGTAATCAGGTTCAAGCCGCTAAAGTTCTGGGCATCAGCGACAGAACCTTACGGGGTAAAATTAAACGATACCGCCAGGAAGGTGTGCTGTCACGTTAAACTAATTATCATTAAACCTTAGTCACGAAAAAAAGAAACCATGGAAAACAAAACAACAGAAAACCAGGCCGAGAAGACCGGTCGAAGCTCATTGACGGATTTCCTGATGATCGGAATCGTTGCGCTGACATGTTCCGCTGCGGGTTTCGGATTGAGTCATTTTCTGGCAAAATCATCCGGCAAACCGGCGGAGGATAATGTCGCTGACGCCCCGGTGGAAACTCCCGACAAACCAACAGAGCGAACAAACCAAAAAAACTGGTTTTATGATCTTGAGCCGGTCGTTGCGAATCTGAATGTCCCCGGTGCAACACGTTTTGTGCGGGCCACACTCACCCTTGAGATCAATTCCAAACTGGATGAGGAAAAAGGCCGTGAACTGATTAACTACAAAACCCCTATTCTGAAAAACTGGCTTACCATGTATTTGGCCAGTCTGAGCCTTGACGATGTTCGCGGGGACCGAAACCTCCGGCGTATTCAATCGCAGACGCTTCAGGCGTTTAATGAAGAACTTTTCGGGGACAGCGAACCCTTGGTCATCAACGTTCTTTTCAAGGAATTTCCTATCCAATGACAACGCTTTCTGCTGACAGCAAGATAGAAGAAAAACTGCGAGTATTGCGAAAACAGCTTGCCGGCAAGCAAACTCTGTCTGCGCAGGAAGATGCCGTTAACCATAATTGGCTCGAGCCACCGTTTTTCAATGCAAAACAAAAAAAACAGATTAACCATTTCTGCAGTAAACTGGCAGCGCGTTTCGCCGAAGATCTCAGTCTTTTTCTGAAATCGGAAATTGAAGTCACGTTCAATGCCGCTTCGGTCCACTTTTGTCAGTACCTGGCCGACCAAATGAATAAGGCCTCAGACAACCGTATTTCGTATGGATTAGCCAATGCGGACATAACAGAGATACTCATGACCGTCACAGCAGATGACGCAGGCACCTTACTGGTTCCGATTATGGGCATACTGGAATCCAATGAGTTCTCATCGCTGGAATTATCGATTTTGCAGGATCTCTTGGAGCTTTTGTCGCATATTATAACTCAGGCTTTACCAACGTTGACAGTCAGTCAGCCGGGCTGTCTTGTAAATGGAAAAATGACCCTTGAGATGCCTTCATGGCAGGAAGTGCTTAAGGCTGAATTCAGTGTAAGCGAACCCGGTTCAGAAACATCGGTTAAACTCGACCTGATCATTCGCTGCGATAATCTGATGCAATTGACAGAAAAAGAGGCGAGTCGTAAAACCGTTTCGCCCGATGACATTCAAAAAATATTACTGGTCCACCTGGGCGAACAAACCGCAGAACTAACCTGTGAATTGGCAAAACAAAGCATAACCATCAAGGAACTCATGGGCCTCGATGCGAATGATATTCTGGTTCTTGACAAGAGCGTCTGCGAACCTGTTGTCATAAAACTTAATAATACCCCTGTTTTTGAAGCACAGCCCGCAACCTGTGAGAAACACTATGCGGCCTGCATTTTAAAAACACTGAAAAAATCAAAAACTGATACTGAATAATAAGCGAGGTATAGTAATGTCTGAAAACATCGTAGCGACAACCGAAGAAAAAGAGGTAGTGCCCCAGGACACAGATGCCACCGTTCAGAAAGCTGAATTTGAAGAAGCGCCTCGGGATTCACAATCCCAATCTGAAGTTGGAGTCAGCCTCCTGCTTGACATGACGGTAGACATCACGGTAACAATCGGCCAGTCAACGCTGTCGTTCAAAGAGCTGATGCAATTGGGACCGGGCGCGGTCATTAAACTTGACAAATTGATCGAGGAACCCGCTGACATTTACGTAAAGGGTTCGAAGTTCGCATCCGGAGATGTTGTGGTCATTGACAACAAATTCGGCATCCGAATCAAGGATATTATTTGCTGACCGAAAAATCATAAAAACCGGAGACAGCAATGTCTATATCACAAGAAAATTTACTCCAGAGTGACCGCTCCAATACGAACTGCAATATTGTTCTGGCTGTGGGACTCGTCATTGTGTTGACCACTCTGATCATCCCGTTGCCAACATTTCTGCTGGATGGACTCTTAGCCTGCAGTATCGCCAGTTCTATCCTCGTACTGGTCATTACCCTGTCATCCCGCGAAGCGCTTGAGTTGTCTTCCTTTCCCTCACTGTTGCTATTTGTCACACTGTTTAGACTCTCACTGAACGTCGCCTCGACAAGACTGATCCTCACAGAGGGAACGGCCGGAAAAATTATCCAAACGTTCGGCGGACTTGTTGCCGGCGGCAGCGTTGTAACGGGCCTGGTCATCTTCTTGATTTTGGTCATCATTCAGTTTGTCGTTATTACAAAAGGTGCCGAGCGTGTCAGCGAGGTTTCTGCACGCTTTACTCTGGATGCGATGCCGGGCAAACAAATGGCAATTGACGCGGATTTAAACGCCGGCTCGATCACCGAAGAACAGGCCAATGAACGACGCAGAAAGATCGTGAAAGAAAGCGAATTTTACGGAGCCATGGATGGTTCGAGCAAGTTCATTCGCGGAGATGCCAAAGCCGGTTTGATCATTACAGCCATCAATATCGTCGGCGGCATCGCCATCGGCTACTCAAAAGGAATGGATGTTTACACGGCATTAAAAACCTATTCAATCTTATCGATTGGTGACGGCCTTGTCAGTCAGATCCCTTCGATCATTATCTCAATCAGCTCCGGTTTCCTGGTCACCAAAATCTCAAGCAGTCATAGTGTGGGTAAAGACTTGTCGAAACAATTCCTGAAAACACCCCAACCGCTGATCATTGCGTCCGTTATTATCGCAGCGATTGCGATCGTACCAGGTATGCCAAAAATCGCATTTCTGGCATTGGCTGGCGGAACAGGTCTTGTCGCAAAGCTTTTATCGAGAGAAAAACCACAAAAAAAGGAACAGCCAGACAAACAAGTCACAGGCAGGACACCCCAGAAGCCGGGATTTGAAGAATTGCTCGAAACCGACCGGATCAGTGTCCATGTCGGTGTCCGGCTTATCGGAATGGTAGACCCAACCAAAAATCACGGCTTTTATGACCGGATTGGATCACTGCGTCGTCGTTTCGCACAGGAATTCGGGATTATCGTACCGCTGGTACGCCTGCGAGACAGTATCACGCTGAAACCCACCGAATATCATATCCGATTTCAGGACCACACCATTGCGGCCGGACAAATAGAACCCGATATGTTTTTGGCAATGAACCCGGGATCCGTTGACAAAAAGATCGACGGAATCACGACAACCGAACCGGTTTACGGCCTTCCTGCCCTTTGGATCTCACAAGATAACCGGGAAGAGGCGGAATCCGCCGGATATACCGTTATTGACGCTGAATCCGTATTTATCACACATCTATCTGAAACATTAAAAAAGAATCTTCATGAGTTGTTGACCCGAGAAGATGTCCAGGAATTAATTGAATGTCATCGAAAAAAACAGCCGTCATTGGTGGGGGAAGTGGTCGGTGATCTGGTTCCGGCCAGTCTGTTGCAGAGAATTCTGCGAAACCTGCTGGAAACCGGCCTGCCCATTCGTCAACTGACAACCATACTTGAAGCCCTGGCTGAACACGCAACAAAAACAAAAAATGCGGAGATATTGACCGAGCTTGTTCGAAAAGCCTTATCCCGTACAATTACGGAAATGTACAAGAACTCGAATGGAAAGATCTCAGCTATCACTTTTGAACCGGAATTAGAGCATCAACTCGTCTCAACAATCCGCCATGAGAAGGATACATCGACCGCCGCGATTCCTGTAGAAACCACACTGAATATCAGCCAGAAAATCGCACAGATATGGAAAGACGCCATGGACATGGGGCTTGAAAAGAATGTGCTGCTGTGTGATGCAAATCTTCGGCCCCATCTTGCAGGGATATTGAAAAAAGTCGTCCCTCAGTTACCAGTTGTTGCGTATGACGAAATCACACCCGGAATTGAAATCGAACCATTACCGCAAACAATCTCGCTGGAGCAGATGGTAATGGCCGCTTAGGACATCATAGAAATGAAAGGATTCGTGAATGCCGTTTGAAATTCGACAGGTCGCTGTCAGGATCGCCGTGCTGATGTTTTTTATTATTGCCTTTTTGGGATTCAGTAAAGGTGTCGCGCCTATTGAATGCTGTAAGCGCGCGATCATTGGATCAATCATTATCTATCTCGTAACAGTTTATGCGGTCAAAGCGGTTAACTTTATCATTCTCAGTGCGGTACAGTCAAAACAATCTTCTAAAAAGGTAAATGATGCTGTCTGAACAACTGGAAAAGCAATCTCAATCTCCTTCCTCAGACAACCCGGCAGGGCTGCTGAATGCCGCTATCCGCGCTTATACCGACCCCGCCAGCCGACACATTTCAGATGAACAAATTAATGATTATTTGCCGCTGGTCTCAAGAATTGCCCGGCGGGTCGTTTCCTATTTACCGTCACCGTTAACATTTGAAGACCTTGTCTCAGCCGGTACACTTGGATTGGTCATGGCAGCGCGTAACTACAATCCGACTCAAAATGCTGAGTTCAAAACCTATGCGTTTATCAGAATTCGAGGCGCGATTCTTGATGAGTTAAAAAAATGGACCTTTGTTCCCGCTGAAACCTCACAGAAGATAGCCCGCCTGTTCAGAGCTGCTCGAGAAATCATGGAAACAACTGGCTCTGTCCCCACCGATGAACAACTTGCCGAAGCCATTGAAACATCGGTTGAGGAGGTCTTAAAGCTGCATCAGAAGTCTCGTGCACAACAGTTTTTATCCCTCAATCATGAAAATGACCAAATTTCAGGATTTCTCAACATTCTATCCGGCGATACCTTGGTTCCGGGCAAACAGATGGAAACACACGAACTTATTGAGAAAGTTGCTGAAGCGATCCAGTCGCTGTCCGAAAAAAAACGGCAGATCATTCTGCTCTATTATCATAAAGAACTCACAATGAAAGAAATTGCCGAAGTCTTTGAGATCACCGAATCCAGGGTGAGCCAACTTCATGCGGCGGCGTTATTTGACCTATCCCTTAAATTAAAAGAATACAAGAATTCTGACGACTGATAACAAGCCTGCAGCCCGGAAGCCGGGCCGCGCGGAAGCCATAACTATTAAACACGAATATTGAGAAATAAAATATGACACAGATTATAAAAGCAAAGGACAATGCCGTACAGGGTGGTTTTAAGATCGCGCTGAATATGCCGGTCGGCGATACGGCGCAACCATTACCGCAGTCTGTCTCTCATACATCCGAACCGCATGCCGCAATCGTTCAAGCCACCGATCAGTTTGCGGTTATCGAGGTTACCTGTACCTGCGGTAATAAAGTATCGATCAAATGTGAATTCTAATTCTGTTGTTTGAAAGGATGTTTAAAATGCGATTATTGAAGCTGATTTTCTGGTTTCTGCTGATAACCGGCTGCGGAATGCTGTGCTCGTGCGATGAAAACTGGAAACTCCTCCCCCAGTCGGTCCTTCAAGGGCCGCCACAACCGGAACTTCCGCCGGCAGTTAAATCTGAACAAATTATTGTTGGCGAAAACAATCGATACAATAATTACTCGGAAAATATCACCCTGGTTGAAAAAGCCAAACAACTCTCCGATAAATGCGATAAAATGACACAGGAACTGCAGCAGGAACAAAAAATCAATCAACAACTTAAAGAGGAAAACATCCTCCTGAAAACCGAAACCGCCGCACTTAAGAAAGAACTGAATCAAACCAACGAATTATTGATCAACACCCGAGTCGAACTTGATGAGTGGAAATCGGAAACCGCCCGCTTCCATGACGAGATTCGTTTCATCGAAAAATCCCAACTGGAGGCGATTTACCGCATTCTTAAGCAGCTTGGTGGCAAAGAACCTGACTCTGAGGAGTTAGGGTTAACGGACAACAATAAATCCCGTAACAAACCAGCAATGACAGAGGCAAAACATGAAGCTCAAAACTAAGTCTCTCCGGATCGCTACCCTGCTCGGTCTTTGCGTCCTTTTAAATGGCTGCTATTCGATCTATTTGGCTCCCGTCGATTTGGGAAAACCGTATTCCTTCTATCTCAACAAAAATGTCGATATCACATCCATTGGACGGATTACCCTTGTGGAACTGGAAGACGTTCCAAATGATCCATCCTTAGCTACCTATGCGACAGATAGTCTTTTTCTGGCTATCCAGAAAAAACAGGTCTTCGGGGTAGACATTGTCCCGAAAAGCGATCCCAAATGGAAAATACTCAAGATCGAACAGAATCAAACATACACCATCGACCAGCTATCTGTTATGCACAAGACGATTCGCAATAACGCCATTCTCGTCGGAAACATTACTCAATTTGAACCATACCCACACCTTATCATTGGTATAAAACTCAAAATAATTGATTTAAGAACATCTGATCTTGTGTGGGCCTTTGATCAAGTATGGGACAGCAACGACCAAACAACAAAACAGAAAATTCGGCGATATTTAGAAAAACACCATGGCACCAACATTAACTCCATGAATGAACTGCTTGTAGCCAAAAGTTCCCGTCAGTTCGTCGATTTTATTTGTCATGAAATCGCCGGAACTCTCGAGAGCAATTATTGACGGAAAATGAAGAATAACCGATATAAATCAGTTTTTCGATGGCATTAATCGTGATAATTGATAATATGACTCTGTTGTATCTTTGATGAAATTTAAAAAAATTGTTAAGTTTCCGAATTTTGTCACGATAACAATAATTGAGACGTTGGTTTATTGTTCTTTTAAATGGTGTTTTCAGTACTGATACATTGGTTTGGGTTCTTTAGTTATGAAATCCGCTGAATTCGTACGACATTTAAATGTCCGATAACCAGTCAATAGACCTGAAAGAAGATTATGATAGAAATTACAAATAACAATAAGAAAATTGAAAATATTCTTCATGCCGCCCCTGCGCAATCTCATCACCGTGAAAATGACGCCAATAAAGTTTATGCGAAAATTGATGTCCGGCTGCACCAGATGATTCAACAGGCCGTCCAGCAGGTTCCCGACCAATCAAAAGTGGAAGAAGCTCGAAAGCTTCTGGCATCCAACCAGCTCGACACTCCCGAAAATATCCGCAAAGCGGCAGAAAACCTGATTAAACAAGGGCTGTAACAGACCACAAAAGACCGTTGTTCAGCAGGATTGACACACGAATTCTTTACCATCTCACCCCCCGAGTTTTTTTCTGAAAAACCTGATGCTTTTCTCTTCTTGGTGGGTTTTCAAAACAAAAACAACGGCCTTGGTGAACTCAATCACCAAGGCCGCAAGCTTCTCTCTAAAAAACCTAATTGATTGTTTAACCGCGGAAATACAAATATGCGGCAACAATCGCAACGAGAACAGCACAAGAGGCGATCACATCCCATTTATTCCAAGACGCGCGCGATTCCTTGCGGTCTTGGTCTGTGAGCGTCCCGTAGGTCAGACCGTTGATCTTGTCATAAACCGGTGCTTTCGTCATGTAACTGACAAGAATCATGACACCGATACAGACAAGAAAGATAACCAGGCTGTAGTATTGGAAGTACATGTTGTTTATGATCCAGAAGAATGAACCTTCCGCATATGAAAAGTCTTTTATCAGTTTGACGGGAGTATCGATACCCAACCGGAAGAGGCCGAGGGCAAAACCGACAATCAACGCCCATAAGCACCCCTTGGCATTGAGCCGTTTCCAGAAGACGCCGAGGAAAAAGACGACGAAAATCGGCGGGGCCAGATACGATTGAATCCCCTGCAAATAGTCATACAATCCCTTGCCGCCCCTAATGACGGGTATCCAGGCTAATCCGATAAGCACCATGACCCCCGTGGCGACACGACCAACCCAGACAACCTGTTTCTGGGACGCCATGGGACGCAGTTTCGAATAGAAGTCGATGGTAAACAGCGCCGCAGACGCATTAAACGCACCCGCCAACGAACTCATCAGTGCCGCGAGTAATCCGGCCACAACAACACCACGTATACCAATGGGCAGTACCTCCGCCACGAGCATGGGGAAAGCCTGTTGGGCATTATCGCGGATAAGTTCGCCGTTTTCAGAAAAGAATGCCTGTTCCAGGGCGGCATTCTGCCCGCTCTTGGCAAGGGCAAATGCGATCATACCGGGAATAATGAAAATAAAGACCGGCAGCAACTTCAGCGCCGCCGAGCAGATGGAACCCCGACGTGCAACTTGTTCATTTTGTGCGCCAAGAACACGCTGAACAATATACTGATCCGTACACCAATACCACAAACCAATGATCGGTGCGCAGAAGAGCATACCGATCCAGGGATAGTTGTCGTTGAAGTACCACGCCATGCGAGCGGTTTCCTTGACCGGTGCCCAAGTTGAAGCGACTCCTTCGGGCACAATCGGTTTCCATAGATTGAACATCTCCGAACCGGCCCATTCGCGTAAAGCACCCCATCCGCCGAGCGCTTTCAAACCGAAATACGTCACAAAAGCTGAACCGAGAACCAGGATCACCGTTTGGATCGCCGAGGTATAAGCAACCGCCCGCATGCCGCCCATGATCGTATAGATACCCGTCAGGACGATCACCGCAATCGAGCCTATCCAGAAACTGTCGAGGCCCATGAATGTCACATCGGGAATCATCACGGCAAAGACCACACCGCCGGCAAAGATACCGACGGCCAGCTTCGTGAGCACATACGCAACCAGCGAAATGACCGAAAGAACGGCGCGGTTAACCGGTGAGAACCGTTTCTCGAGGAATTCCGGCATCGTAAAGACCTGTGATCGCATATAAAAGGGAACCAGTACCCAGGCCAAAACCAGCAGACACCACGCGTGCAATTCATAGTGGGCCATGGCAACACCATCGGTAGCACCCGATCCGGCAAGCCCGACCAGATGTTCGGAACCGATGTTTGACGAGAAAACCGCCGCACCGATCACCCACCATCCCAAATTACGGCCGGCAAGAAAATACTCGGTCGTCGTTTGTGACTGCTTTTCTTTCAGGTAAGCCCACCATGCAATCCCAAACACGATGGCAAAGTAACCCAGAATAACAAGCCAGTCTACCGCATGTAATGCCGTCATATTCAATCCTTTCAATAGAGTTTAAAAAACGATATCCACTAAACGAACGTAATTACTGCATCAAACCCAATCCATATGGACGCCAACAAATATGATCGTTTCCATATTTGATAATTCTACTTCAAGCCGTTAACGAGCATGTAATAGACCTCATTGGTTCGAATATCCTTTTTGAAATCACTGATCGTGGTATTTTTGTCGATCATCAGGGCTTCGATCCCCGCCATCTCAGCGAAATCTTCAATATGCTCTGCGGTCAGCGCCATGCTGAAACCGGTGTGGTGAGCACCCCCGGCGTGAATCCATGCGGCCGCAGCGGTCTTGAGATTCGGCATCGGTTGCCAAACAACGCGAGCAACGGGAAGCTTCGGCAAGTCGGCATCCGGCTTAACGACTTTACAGGGATTGATCAGCATTCTGAACCGATTGCCCATGTCCATAATCGAGACATTGATACCTGCACCCTGAGGAACATTAAACACGAGCCGCGGCGGGTCCGCCTTGCCGCCGATGCCAAGCGGGTGTACTTCCACCGATGCTTTGCCCGCGGCAATGGAGGGGCATACCTCCAGCATGTGTGCACCGAGTACTTTCATGCCCTTGGGGTCCAGATGATAGGTATAGTCTTCCATGAATGATGTTCCGCCCTTCAGTCCGGAGGCCATTACTTTCATGGCACGAACCAATGCGGCGGTTTTCCAGTCGCCCTCAGCACCGAAGCCGTATCCGTCAGCCATAAGCCGCTGAACAGGGAGGCCGGGGAGTTGGACCAGTCCATGCAAATCTTCGAAGGTGGTCGTAAAGGCCTTGAAGCCGCCCTTTTCGAGAAACTGTCTCATACCCGCTTCAATCCGGGCCGTTTCACGGACACGCTGCAGTTGCGGCTTCGAAAGCGTCACTTTATAGGTTTTCTTGTATTGAGCTACCAACGCGGAAACCTGGGCCTCGGTCACCTTTTCGATGACAGCCACAAGATCGCCGATGCCGTAGCCATTGACGGAATAGCCGAATTTCTTCTGGGCTTCGACCTTATCGCCTTCGGTGACGGCAACTTCCCGCATGTTGTCACCAAAACGCGCGACCTTCATGCCCTGCCAGTCATTCCACGCACACGCCGCACGCATCCAGACATCCAACTTGGCGACAACTTCCGGGTCCTGCCAATGGCCGACAACCACCTTGCGGTTTTTTCGCATCCGGCTGCAGATAAAGCCGAACTCGCGACCGCCGTGAGCCGACTGGTTAAGATTCATGAAATCCATGTCAATCGTTTTCCATGGGATGTCGCGATTAAACTGGGTGTGCAAATGTACAAACGGCTTCTGCAAAATGCCAAGCCCTGCAATCCACATCTTGGCGGGACTGAAGGTGTGCATCCATGTAATCAACCCCACACAATTCGGAGTGGTATTGGCTTTGACACAGATATCCGTAATTTCATCCGGCGTCGTAACAACGGGCTTGAAAACCACCTTGCAGGAAATTTTCGCTGATTTATTCAGGTACTCGGCGATTTTCTTCGAGTCCGCGTCAACCTGCTTCAGTGTTTCTTTTCCATATAAATCCTGACTTCCAGTTACAAACCATACTTCAAATTTTTTCAAATCAATCATTGTTTATTCCCCTATTTAATGTTGTCCGTAATATGCGTTCTTTCCATGTTTTCGTAAATAATGTTTATCCAGCAGGCACTGGGCAATCGGTTTCAGCGGCGGATTCAGTATCACATCATTCAGTGCCATTTGTGCAACCTGTTCCAGAACGACCGCAGATTCAACGGATTTCATGGGCGAGGCGCCCCATGTAAACGGGCCGTGATTGGCCACCAGTACCGCGGGCATCTGGTCGGGATCTATGTCTTTAAAGGTCTCAACAATAACTTTGCCCGTATTCAGTTCGTAATCTGTCTCGATCTGATCGGAGGTCATTAACTTGGTCACCGGTATCGAACCATAAAAATAATCAGCATGGGTCGTTCCCATACAGGGAATCGGCTGACAGGCTTGCGACCAACTTGTGGCATAGGTTGAATGGGTGTGGCATACGCCGCCGATATTTTTAAAGTTGCGATACAGTTCCAGGTGCGTTGCTGTATCGGAAGACGGACGAAGGTCTCCTTCGATAACCTTGCCGTCCAAATCCACCAGAACGATCTTGTCCGGCGTCAACTCGTCATAGGACACGCCGCTGGGTTTAATCCCGATGATTCCTTTGGCCCGATCAATCCCGCTGACGTTTCCCCAACTGAAAATAACCAGCGAATGGCGTTTCAGCTCAAGATTGGCCTCACATACCTTAATTTTCATGTCCTCGAGCATTCGATTATCCCAATGCTTTTTCTTTGATTTGCAGTAAATCCTTCATCACGCTGGACAGGCAAACTGTATTGCCGGCAAGCCCGAAACCATCGTGCAGTTGTTTATACAACGCATAGAGCTTTTTATAAACGGCACAATTTTCCGGTATCGGCTTGTAAACGATGTCTTTGACACCGGTCATGGCTTTCTGAGCAGAAGCATAATCATCAAAGCCGCCATTGGCGGAACCAGCCACAACCGCCGCAGCAATTGCAGAGCCCAGTGCACAGGTTTGTGCAGAACGTGACACTTTCATCTCGCGGCCTGTAATGTCGGCGTAAATCTGCATAACCATCGGGTTCTTTTCGGCAATGCCGCCGCAATTGACGACCTGGTCAATCTTAACACCGTATTCTTCAAAACGATTGATGATAGTCAATGCCCCAAAAGCCGTTGCTTCAATCAATGTGCGATAAATCTCTTCCGGCTTGGTGTGCAGGGTCTGTCCCAACAGCAACCCGGTCAGCCGCTGGTCCACGAGAATGGTGCGGTTGCCGTTGTTCCAGTCCAGCGCTAACAGCCCTGACTGGCCGGGTTTAAGCTTGTCGGCTTTTTCGGTCAGGGCCACATGATCGCCCTGTTCTTTGCCGCCCGGCTGAATATAATTAACAAACCAATTGAAAATATCCCCGACGGCAGATTGCCCTGCCTCCAGACCGTAATAACCGGGAAGAACGGAACCATCCACAATGCCGCAGATTCCAGGTATATCCGGCAATTTCGCATCGCTGGGAGCAACTACCATGTCACAGGTGCTTGTCCCGATGATCTTGACAAGCGTGCCCGGGCCGATCCCCGAACCGACACCGCCCAGATGTGCATCAAACGCACCCATCGCAACCGGAATACCGGCTTTGAGACCAAGCTTTTCGGCCCAGTCTTCCGTTAAGTCTCCGGCTTTTTCGTCGATGGCATAGGTCTTATCCGACAGTGTATCGCGAAGCTTGCCCAACTTCGGGTCCAGCTTTGCAAGAAAATCTTTCGCGGGATAGCCACCCCATTCATCATTGAACATCGCCTTATGTCCGGCTGCACATCGGCAGCGTTTCACTTTGCCCGGATGATCAGTGCCGGTTAATACGCCGGTAATCCAGTCAGCATGTTCGACCCATGTATGGGCCGCATCGAACACTTTCGAATCAATCCGCAGGCAATGCAGGAGTTTACTGAAAAACCATTCGGATGAATAGATGCCGCCGCACTTGGCAAGGTATTCGGGATGGTCCTTCTCAGCCAGCCTGGTAATCTCCGCGGCTTCGGCATGTCCGGTATGGTCTTTCCAAAGCCACACATAGGCGTTGAGGTTGTCTTTGAATTCCGCCTTCAGTGCCAGCGGAATGCCAGCGGCATCCACCGGAATGGGCGTTGAACCGGTGGTATCGACACCAATACCAATAATTTGTGAGGGGTCAAAAGACGGGTCGGCTTTTTTTGCCTGAGCCATTGCGCCGCTGATGGTAACTTCAATACCCTTGAGATAATCGGCCGGGTTTTGCCGGGCCACATTATGGTCCGAAGGGTCCAGCATGATGCCCGCCTGACCTGTTTCGTATTCATACACACAGGTCCCCAACTCACGACCATCGTTAGTATCGACAATTAATCCACGAACCGAATTGGTGCCATAATCGAGGCCAATTGTGTAAGCCATTTCGTACTACCTCCTAAAATCAGGGTTCAAGAACTGTATGTTAGAACCGACATTCTAGTGAGATTAGACTTGATTGCAAGTCCAATTTGCGGTAAATTATAACCAGTTTGCGAAAAAACATGATTTATTAATACTGAAAAAGCCATGCGTAAAGTCATCATTATGATCGATACGGCCCGCGCTTCCGGCAGGAAATTCCTGCGGGGCATCGAGCGGTATCTTCGAGCAAACCCCCATTGGGAAGTCTGCCTGCAACCACCCCACTATCTACCTGATCAGAATTTTAACGCTCGTTCCTGGTTCCATCTGCAGGATGCCGATGGCCTGATCTCACGTGATTCCCCGCACGCAGCCAATTTCTTGAATCTGAATATTCCCAAAATTATCGATGACACAAAATATGAAGATCCGGGGACATCGATTGTCTATACGAATTCTAAAAAGACCGGTGAAATGGCCGCCCGGTATTTTATCGGGCTGGGTTTCAAGCACTTCGCGTTTTGCGGTTTTGAAGGGCTTAACTGGTCGGAACAGCGTTACAAAATGTTTTCTGGCTGTCTTAGGGAGAACGGGCTTAGCAGCATCTTTAATTATCACGACTGGCCGGGTTGCACGCAACAGACCGAAACGGAACGCTTGAATATTGCCGAATGGCTCAAGACGCTGCCCAAGCCCGTGTGTGTGTTTGCCTGTAACGACGACCGGGGCGTCTATATTCTCGAAGCCTGCAAAATCGTCGGATTAAAAGTGCCTGAGGAGGTTGCGGTGCTTGGTGCAGACAATGATGAGCTGACGTGTGATCTTTTGTCGCCGCCGTTGTCCAGTATTGAGCTGAATTTTGAGCGAGGCGGTTTTGAAACCGCTCAATTACTGGACGAGTTGATGCGTCACGAAAAATCATCACGCGATATTGTGATCGACCCCATCGATATCATTACACGGCAATCGACAAATGTTTTTTCGGTCGATGACGAGGAGGTTGCTATGGCACTGCGATTTATCCGGGAACATTACAACAATCCGATCCAGGTCAAAGATGTCGTTGCGGCCACGGTTCTGTCACGACGGGACCTTGAATTGAAATTCAAGAATAAACTGAGGCGGTCCATCAAAGATGAGATCAATCGGCTGCGTATCGAATCGGTCAAACGAAAACTGATCAACTCCAGTGACACGATTTACAACATCGCCGCGACGCTCAACTATACGGACCCTCAACATTTCTCTCGCTTTTTCAAACAAGTGGCAGGCTGTAGCCCCAGTCAGTTCCGCCAACTCAACAAGCCTTTTACATAGCAAAATAACTCGGTGGCCGAGTGTTTTCTCGACCCCGGGGACAGGACACTCAGTTATACTGTTTTTTCATGACGATGATACTGCTTGCCGAGAGGATAACACTGCAACCATCCAATAAACTCAGCCATTTACTCATTTTGTCCAATTCCCTATTGGGGAAAAAACAAAAAGCCTCATTTTCGAAGGTGAAAATGAGGCTTCTTGAATGGGCGCTGAGGGACTTGAACCCCCGACATCCTGCTTGTAAGGCAGGCACTCTAGCCAACTGAGTTAAGCGCCCGGAAGGTGCGTACTATACGGAGTTGGGGCGGCCCTGTCAACCTTTTTAGTCTGTGAAAATGAGGATTTTGGTTGAAAACAGCTTTTCTCCGGATACAATAAGCGAAACCCATGACGGGGCTGTCGTATAATGGGAGTACACCGCGGTCGCATCGCGGGGATGAGGGTTCGATTCCCTCCAGCTCCAGTCCTCACCAATCATTCCCTGTTTTGCTGGATTTTCTCGCCGGAGTGGATATACTTTGGATATTTGAAACAGCAATATCATGATAGGAGATAAATCATGGCAAAGGTATTGATTATTGGTGCCGGCGGAGTCAGTAACGTGGTTGTTCATAAATGTGCGCAGGTCAGCGAGGTGTTCGACGAAATCGTGCTGGCCAGCCGGACAAAGTCCAAATGCGACGCAATTGCCGCCTCGCTGAATCGCCCGATTGTGACCGAGCAGGTGGATGCCGACGACGTGCCGCAGATGGTCGCGCTGATCAAAAAGCACAAACCGGACTTAGTGCTGAACGTCGCCCTCCCGTATCAGGATCTGCCGATAATGGACGCGTGCCTGGAAACCGGTGTCGATTATCTCGACACGGCCAATTATGAACCCATCGACGAGGCCAAGTTTGAATACAAGTGGCAATGGGCCTATCAGGAGCGTTTCAAAGAAGCCGGCATCATGGCACTGCTGGGCAGCGGATTCGATCCCGGCGTGACAAACGTGTTCTGTGCGTATGCGCAAAAGCATTACTTTGACGAGATTCACACCGTCGATATCGTTGACTGCAACGCCGGCGAGCACGGCCATCCCTTTGCCACGAACTTCAACCCGGAAATCAACATCCGTGAAATCACACAAAAGGGAAAGTACTGGGAAGACGGCCAGTGGAAGGAAATCGAGCCGATGAGTGTCTCACTCGACGTGGACTATCCGGAAGTCGGCCCCAAACGGTCGTACCTGTTGTATCATGAGGAACTCGAATCGCTGGTTAAGCACATTAAGGGCCTCAAACGCATCCGTTTCTGGATGACATTCGGACAGGCGTATATCACCCACCTGCAGGTCCTGCAGAATGTCGGCATGACCAGTATCGTTCCCGTGGAATACGAGGGGCACCAGATCGTACCGCTGCAATTTTTGAAAGCGGTGCTGCCGGACCCGGGAAGTCTGGGAACCAACTACACCGGCAAGACCTGCATCGGCTGTATCTTTGACGGTATCAAAGACGGCAAACAGAAAAATTTGATGATTTACAACGTCTGCGACCATGCCGAATGCTTCAAGGAAACCGGCGCACAGGCCGTGTCCTATACCACCGGCGTGCCCGCCATGATCGGCGCCAAGATGATGCTCACCGGAAAATGGAAAAAAGCAGGCGTTTGGCACATGGAGCAATTCGACCCCGATCCCTTCATGGACGATTTAAATAAATACGGCCTGCCCTGGAAAGTATTGGAAGGAAAAACTCTGGAGAGCTAAAAATCTATGACAGAGAAACAAAGAAAAATAATCCATATAATCGCCTTTGCTATTGGGATTATTTCCTTATTTCTATTCTTTAAGGGACTCTATCTTTGGGCGGGCATCGGAATTATTTTGATGGGTGTTATCTTCACATGTATCAAAGTCCATGGTGGTGAATTGAATATCGTCATTGGTTTAATGCCAATTTTAATTCAGTTTCAACAAATGACACTGCTTGGTTTTTTGTCAATCATTGTTATGTTGGCGGGGATTTATGATTTGATTATGATTATTCAAATCAGAAAAGATTTGAAGGTCAATGGAAGTATAAAGGATCGGAAAGCATTCAATGAGAGTTTTCGTGAAAAAGAATTATTTCACCGGCTTTTCGTTAAACTCGGAAAACTGTTGGCCTTGAATAAATAGCCCCTTGGGGCGAAATATTGTAGCCCCACCCGTCAGGGTGGGACCAGGAAATAGTAATAAACTAAGCCGAGCCCGTGGGAGTAGTGATTCTTTTAAGGAGAAATATTATGGAGCGTATTAACCTGTTATGTCTGTTGTGTTTGGTGATCTTTGGAATTTCCTGTGCCTACGCCGAATCAATCGAAGCCGACCTCATTCAGCAGCCAGCGTACCATGCCGAGTTGGTCTGGCAGACGGAAGCTGTCTTCCACACACCTGAAGCCGTGCTTTATGACCCCGGGCGGGATGTGCTGTATGTCAGCAACCACCGCAGGACCGATCCGAATCTGCCCGGCGAATTCATTTCCCGTGTCGATACCGACGGGAACATACTGGACCTGAAATGGATAACCGGACTGAACCGTCCCACAGGATTAACCATCTACAAGGACAAGCTGTATGTCGTGGAACGCACGAACCTGGTGTGTATTGATATCGATACCGCACGGATTGAGAAACGTTATCCCATTACGGAGACGGGTTTTCCCAACGACGTGGTCTTTGATCCCGATGGGGTCGGCTACATTTCGTACAGCGGAAGCGACAGCAAGGCGCCAGTGTATCGCTTTAAGGATGAACGAATTGAACCGTGGCTTTCAAACGAGCAACTGCTGCAGCCCAATGGCCTGTTGATAGAGGGCGAGCATTTAGTCGCCTATGATCATAACCGTAAGGCTCTCGTTCGTATTCACCGCGACAGCCAAACGGTCGAGGAAATCGCGAAAATTGACCCACACCCCAAAGGGATGGGCGACGGTCTGGTAAAACTGGACGCAAACACGTATCTCCTAACAGCATGGGGCGGCCCGAGCTGGATTGTCGAGCAGACCGGGCGTATTACCGAATACGTCAACACCGAGACATTAACACGGGACGAGGAAAAACAAGTCAATAATGCGGACATCGGCCTGATACCGCAAAAACATCTGTTGATCATCCCGACATTCTTTAACCATCGACTATTGGCATATAAATGGTCCAAAAACCACACGCCGGACGCTGCCGATACTACGGACACGCCCTGAAAAACATTAGAAGGAAAAATACTAGAGGATTAGAAACAGCAGATTATAACGAAAAGAGTTCAGGAAGATGAGAAAAAGGGCCAGGTTTGTTATTAAAGTAGCATGTATTTTACTTGCGTGTTGGTTGTTTTATAAAATCGCAATATTCTGTTGGTTTTTAAGTGGTTGTGTTCAGTCAGATGTTGTCAAAAGAATTCAATCGCCCGATAGGACGAAGATGGCTCTTTTGGTCAGAAGACATGCCCTTGTTGATTTGAATTTTCTTGTTAAGCTCGAGGAAGATAATTCTACAGAAACGTTACATTTTTCCAAAGATTTTGGAGCGGATTTTTTTGCTGATTGGAATGAAAAGCTAATCTGGTCTAATGATTCCAGTTTCCTCATGATGATGGTTGATGATATTAATCAAAATAACCAAAAGTATATGTGGGCTTATGACTTTAAAGACAACAAAGAATACACAGACGAAGACGAAACTGTGATTATGGAAATATTAAAGACAAGAAATGAGGGCAAAGAAAACCCAATAGAGGCTCGGTATAAATAGCCCATTAGGGTATTATGTTATAGCCTCGCCCGTGAGGGCGTGGGGAAAAGGGGCCAACGCAACCCACATTCAAGCCCGCGCAGCGGGCGGCATAGAAAGGAGACTATGGGGCATACCTATTCAAACAACCTGTTTCACATTATCTTCAGCACGAAAGACCGCCGCGGGTTATTGGCAGACAAGAACAGAGACGAAATACATCGTTACATTACAGGAATTATTCGGAATCTGGATTGTACCTTGCTGAGAATCAACTCCGTCAGCAACCACGCACACCTGCTGTGCAAAATTAAACCATCCATTGCCGTTTCGGATTTCGTCAGCAAAGTAAAATCAAACTCATCCCGCTGGATGAAAGAACATTTTGAGTTACCCTTTGGCTTTCAATGGCAAAGCGGATTCTCGAGTTTCAGCGTCAGTGAATCGGCCGCCGAACACGTTATTCGTTATATCGAAAGCCAGCAGGAACATCATAAAACTGTTACTTTCGAGGAGGAATTAAAATCGTTTTTGGACAAACATGGGATTAATTATGACCCGATGCATTATCTGGATTGAGTATATTCCGCCCGCTGCGCGGGCTTAGGAGGAGGAATTGAAACTCTTAACCCACGGGCTTATGCCCGAGGCTCCAACATTGCGCCTCCTATGGAGGCTAAAAAATACGCCCGTAAAAAAAATCTGCCTGCTGTAGGTTGGAGAATACGATCACATAAAAGGCCTCATCAGAGGCCGATATATTGTAGCCCCACCCGTAAGGGTGGGGATAAGAAATCACGCAACAAAATGAAGAGCCCCCGCAGGGGGCGATATAAATAAGATGCCGGCGGAACCTCTTATACCTCTCTATTTAATTTCGGACTTGCCGATTTCCATGATTTCGAAATGTACTTCGCCGCGGGGGACTGTTACCGAGACTTTATCGCCGACGACGTGGTCGAGCAGCGCCTCGCCAACCGGCGAGACAATCGAAATACTGTCATCGGTCAGGTCGGCGTCATGCGGGCCCAGCAGTTGATAGACGACCCTGCCGCCGGTTTCCAGATTCTTCAGCGTCACCACTGTCCCGAACCCGACTTTGTCGCACGGGGCCTGCGTACAATCGACAACCTTTGAAAAGTTCAGTTTGCCCCTGATCTCTCCGAGACGGCCCTCGACAAAGCCCAGTTCCTGTCGCCCGTAAATATATTCGCCGTTTTCCTTTAAGTCGCCCTGCTCACGCGCTTCTTTAACCCGTTGTCTGACTTCGATAGCTTTCTCTTCCAGTTCGCTGAGTTCGGCTTTCAGCGATTCATGACCCGTCTGAGAAATCGGCATAATGTCATGCATTCGAACAAATCTCCAAATGTTGGTAACGGTACTATTTTCTAAAAGCAACACTATAACATATTGTTATGCGGCTGTAAACAATTTTTTGCTATTTCATAAGCAGCGTATGGGGGCCGGAACATTTAATTCTTCACAAAAATACTTGATTGTTTTCATTGCATCATGTCCGAAAAGGACTATCATGAAGGTGTCCCGCATTTGGGCGAATAGCTGCGGCCCCATCCGTGAGGGAAATCCCGCAGGGATTGAATCGTCGTTTTTTAGGAGACAACTGTAGGGAGGTTTGGAAATGAAAGATCGTTTGCGAACAATCGCCGACATCATCGAGTATGCGATCGAGCAGGAGGCTAAAGCTAACTCGTTTTACAAACATCTGGCGCAGGATGTGGAAAAAGCCGAATTGAAGCGGGCCCTGGAAAATCTCGCAGTCGATGAGTTTCAACACAAACTGCGTCTTGAAGGCGTCCGCGACGGGCAGGTCGAACTGATCGAAGAGGAAATCGGTTCGCTGCATATTGCCGAGTCGATCGACGATGTCAAACCGCGGCGGAATATGAGCTTCAAGGAACTGCTTGCGTTTGCCATCAAACAAGAATCTGCCGCCCAGAAACTCTATATGAAATTGGCTCAAATAACAAAACGCCCAAAGGTCAAAGAGATGTTCGTCCTGCTGGCCCAGGAAGAGGCCCGGCACAAGTTGAACCTTGAGATCGAATACGATCTGACGACGTTCTAATGCAACTAAGGGAGCGATTGTTATGAAGAAAGTGATTCTGTTCGGGATACTTTTTCTGGCTTCTTTAAGCCGGGCGATTTCCACTTCGGATCTCGATAGTTTTATTGTTTTAGAAGCGACAATCAACAACCAGTCCGTATATTTTGCTGTTGATACGGGTGCCGAGACCACCGTCCTTTTTTCTCCTGCCGCTCAACGACTCGGCCTGAAGACAACGCCTATCCCGACGGAGGGGGAAATACCTTCGGGCAAAGTGCGTGTCGAGCTTTCAGAGACACTCACTTTCTCGATTCCGGGGGTCACAAATGCGATCGATGTCCGTTTCCCTGTGTTTGAATTACCTCCGGAGGCGGCTTTCACGCGGTTGGGCGGTCTTATCGGCTGGAACCAAATCAAAGACAACATCCTGCAGATTGATGCGGGCCAGCGACAAATGAAAGGAGTGGATACACTGCCGATCGATATCGGCATGTGGTCAAAGTGGGACATTTATCCATATAAAGAGTTTGATGTTCTTCTGATTAAAGCAATCGAGACGGCCGGGCAGGCAGGGGTAATTCTGATCGATACAGGGTCCAAGAAAGGCGTATCATTGAATGCTCAATTATGGCAGGATTTCTCAGACAAGCAAAAGGGAGGTCCACAGACAGTGATGGCATTTTACACACCTGCGGTCGGACTCAAGGTTTACCGGGAGTACTGGGCCGAGCAGTTGGCCATCGGCCGCTTTACGATCTCGCAGGTGCCGGTCGCCAATGTAAGTGAGGTCTTCGAACAGGCGATCCCGGGCCTCATAGGGGATATGGGATTGTTCGGGCTTTCGAGATTTGACGTAATCATTGACGGGCGCAGTGGGTATGTCTATATGCGCCCGAAGGACAACCGGGTATCGAACTATCAGTATAACCGGATCGCCGCGGTCTTTATCCCGGCAGACCTTCAAAGCGTTCCGCTGGTGGCGCATGTGGTAGAGAATGGACCCGCGTATCAGGCAGGTATCCGGGACGGGGATATTCTTTTGAAAATCGATGATCTGGATGTCACCCAGTGGCGGACGGATCCGAATGTGCTGCCGTTAAGCCGATTCTTTGAGCAGTCGGCCGGATCCCGGCTGGTGCTGTCGTTGACACGGGAGGATAAAACCTTTACCGCTGCGGTTGAGCTCGAAGAGATTTTCCCGCTGGGCCGGGACGAAACACTTGACCCTGAAAACGAAAATAGATTGGCAGAAACAGAATGAGGACACGAGCAATGAATATTCAAATTACAGCCGGGAATCATCCAAAACAGGCAGATCATTATTGAAAGGAGTATATGATGACTGCAGCACAAAGTTTTGCATATCGTTTTCGTCGCTGGATTTTCAGTTTCGGTATCATTTTCACTGTCGCCGGGATCATCTGGGCCATTCTGCCGTTTTTTAACGACGTGCTTGACAGGGACGGCGAAGAGGGATTCTTCGGCCTGATGGGGACGGTCCTTGGCTTTTACCAGTTTATAGGTGACAACGAGCTGGCCTATGCCGGCCATCTTGTGATCGTGGCCGGTGTGATCCTGCTGGCTCAGTGGATGTTTTTGCGGCCGGGCAAGGAGTGGAAAGTCCGCATGCTCACCGAGGGACGGCCCTTAAAAACCA
The DNA here is from genome assembly GCA_963675525.2 of Anaerohalosphaeraceae bacterium. GTDB lineage: Bacteria > Planctomycetota > Phycisphaerae > Sedimentisphaerales > Anaerohalosphaeraceae > 4572-13. Next base: position 489,531 of record CAXXSL010000013.1, read on the forward strand.
GCATCTTTGTCGCGGCGATGATCGCCATGTTGTTGACAACCGGCGCGGTCTCGCTCCTGCTTGAGTTGCCCGACTGGTGGCAGCCGCTGATGGAAAACGATGATACGTTTATCATGCCGCTGAGTGTCTTTGGGGTCATGGGTGTTCTCTGGGCGATCTGGGCGTGGATCTTCTGGGTCTATTGGAAACAGGGAGACCGGTATACACAACTGGGCAAAATGGTCCGCGGGCTCATCGCCGGCAGTCTGCTCGAAGTGATGGTCGCAGTGCCGGTGCATATCTGGGCCACGCGTCAGCGTGAATGTTACTGCTGCCGGGGAACCTATAACACGCTGATACTGGCCGGAACCGTGTTGATCTGGGCATTCGGACCGGGAATCATATTATTGTATTGGAGAGAAAAATACCGACGTGAAAAACTGATGGACCAAAATCCTCTCGAAAATACCATTCCACCGGAGGCATCTCATGCCGCTGAGACTCCGGCAAACGATTAACCGATATCGAAGGGCCGAAAGATGCATATTCAAATTACAGCCGGGGATGTGACAATTGATGCAGAGATTTATGATACGCCGACGGGCAAGGCAATTGTCGAAATGTTATCCATCCAGGGAACTGTCAATCGCTGGGGCGGGGAGGTCTATTTTACGATCCCCGTTTCCGTCCCGCTGGAATCGGGCAGCCGGGAAGTGTTGGAACCGGGGGAACTGGCTTACTGGCCGCCGGGCAAGGCTTTCTGCATTTTCTTCGGCCCCACGCCCGCCTCGCAAAGCGACGAATGCAGAGCCGCTTCGGCCGTGAACATCTTCGGAAAGGTATCGGGCGATCTTGACAAGTTATGGAACATTAAAGACGGTACGGAAATCATCGTCGAAAAAACCGTGGATTAAATACAGCTTTTTACAAAAATAGCCGATTGATTAAATGGAAAGCATAAGCCGTTTTATGCTCTTTATTTCCTTAATCGATGAAAGAGGTCCCATATGCTGTCGCATCCGATTACGTTTCTGGTTGGCTACCTGCTCGTCAGCCTGTTATTATCGTTCGGGGTTGCCGGCCCGGTTGTGATGTTCGGGGTCAAGTTTCTGTCAAGACGCACATTTAACGAAAAGTACATCAGCGGTATCTATTTCGGCGCCTCCGTGACAAGTTTTTTGTTCATCCTTCTGCATTATGTGTTGTATCTGTGGGGGTATAGAATCAACAACTTGTCCGATGTCATCCACGATGCTTTTTATTCACCGATACATTATTATTGAACTAAAAATCGTGTTTAAAAATTCACACCGGCACCAAAAATATATTTAACATCCGAATTGCCTTTGCCTGCCGCCGGCGTCGCATCATAATCAAACAAGACCTTGAAATTCGTAAACAGATGGCTGTTAATCTTCGCACGCAATTCAGCAGAACTGCTCAGGTAATAGTCGCTAACATCCTCGGTGCTTGGATAATATGTCAGGTCATGCATGAAGGAGAATGTATCGTTAAATGTATGATCAAAATTATAACCGGCCCGAGCAGACATGGTTGAGTCGCTGCCGTCTTCGTACTTTTCGCGGACGGTTGCCAACCCCAACTCCGTCGAGAAATTTGTCTTCTCGGAGACGATCCATTTACGGCCTAAACCACCACCGAGAATGATCCGCTGGTCCAGATCGGCGATCTTGTCTTTTTCGTAACGGCTTTCACCGTACAGATAGGTTACATCAGACAGGAAGTAATCATACTTTGCACGAAACTTCGACCAGTCTTCCGTCACTTCTTTTTTTCCGGAACTGGAAGATTGTTCTTTTTGGCGTGCCATATCAGCCTTGAGAGTGGTCATGTCTTTATCCGTCTTTTTATATAACTTACCACTGAAAGCATAGGACTCATTCTTCGTATTGCCACTGGCATACGTGATCCCAGCAGACAGATCGCCCTTCCACCGCGGCGCTTCCGGCTTGGGTGGATTGATCGCTGTAACATCAGCCAGCAGGACCCGATCACCGGAAACATTAATATATCCATCTTCGCCCTCACTGACAGGCCGAGCCGTAACCGTCCCCTCGCTTGTATGAATCTTCAGCGGCTGGTCACTGGCGATTGTTCGAATATTAGCAAACAGAATCTGGATCGTGCCGGCAAGTTCCGATTCAATCGTTAACATACCATCGGTCATCTGAGCAATTGTGCCGGTCAATCGGTCACCGTTGGTTAAGTAAACCTGTCCGGCCGACGCAACGGCTGAGACACAGATGATGACCCACACATTCAATAATTCTTTTTTGTGCATACAGTCTCCACTCTTATTTTAAGAAAATCAGGAATTATAACCGGATTATTATATCTACAGAGGATCTGAATGGAAATCAAGGAAAAATGATATTTTCGCCCTAATAACTAAAAACGCTCTGCAATGATCTGCTTCAATTCTTCCGGCGTGAAGATACCGCGGAGCTTGGTAATACTTTTGTCTTTCGGATCCAGCAGAACCGTCAGAGGCACACTGCCCGCTTCGCCGAAAACGATGTTTAAATCCTTTGCCGCCGGGTAGCTCGCCAGCGTGGTATCGGCCTTGACCGCAACGATGCCTTTTTGCTGAAGCAGCGCGGCGACGTCCGGCTGCTGAAAAACATTTTTATCAACAATTTTACAATTGGTACACCAATCGGCAGTAAATTTCAGCACGACAGGCCGATTTTCGGCGATGGATTTTTGCACTAATGCCGCATCGTATTTTTGCCAGTTGATTGTGGACTCCCTCACAGCCGGCAGCAACCAGAGGCCGCAACCGATGGCAATCGCCGCGGCAATTAAACGTGTTATCCACTTTTTGCCCTTCGGCGTGTTGAAGCCAACCCATGTGCCCCACATCCAGACACTGAATGCGAAGATCACGCCGTAGAGCAAGACGTTAATAAGCCGGTCTTTGGGCAAGGCCGTCAGGGTGAACTTGACCGCAATAAACAGCAGCAAAAAACCGCCGGTCTTTTTGAAGATCTCCATCCATGTGCCGGGTTTGGGGACGTAATTGAGCAATGACGGAATCGACACCAAAATCGCGTAGGGCAGCGCCATGCCGACGCCCATCAATATCAAGGCGGTGCTGCTAATCGTCAGCGGTTGGGTCTGCGCCCAGACGAGCACGGCACCCAGCACGGCCCCGCTGCATGGCGTACTGAGGACACCGGCGAAAAAGCCCATGCCGACCGAGCCGGCAAAGCCGGAGCCGCCGCCCTGCTTGCCCGCGACGGATGAAGGCAGCGCTAATGTCAGAAGGTCCAGCAGTACCAATGCGAAAAACACGATAAACAAAAACAACGTAATGACGGCCACCGGGTTGCGATAGAGGCTGTTAAGGTCAAGGGCGACACCGGTGGAGAGTTTGACTGCTGCCGAAATCGCTGCGAACATCGCAAAGAACAGGACGATACCGCCGCAGAATGAAAAGCCCAGCGCCATGCGTTTCGGGCCGGACTCTTTGGCTTGCCCTACCAGCCGCATAATAATCAGCGGAATCACCGGCAGCACGCACGGCATGATATTGATCGACACGCCTGCCAGCAGTGCCAGCAAAAAGTACCATGCCGCAGACGCCGAATCGCCGGTCTCCGTTGCATCCACGATTTTCCAGCCGGTTAACGATACGGCAAGCGTTGGGCCGTCTGCTGTTTTTTCGGCTTCTGGTGGTTGCGTCGGAATGATCTCGGTTTTTTCCTCCGTTACCGCCTCGCCCGTCTGAATCGCAACAGCAGGCCATTGCGACAAATCAACGTTGGCGGCAAGAGTTTTCCTGAACGGCGGCAAACACAGTTTGCTCGTACAGGTAATGCCGGCAATATTGACCGTCACCGTTGTTTGGGACACACTTTCGTCGCGTTGTTGGATCGGGAAAAGAACCTTGAAATCGCCGACGAAAACTTCGATTTTCCCCTTGGCCGGATCGCTGAAATACTTATACTTCGGAAAAACCGGCTCTCCAAACATCAGGCCGTCGGCTATGACGGTGATTTTCAGTTCCAGACCCGGTGCCGGTGCGGCCTTGGCCGTAGCGTAATAATGCAAATCCTCGGTGCCCTTGAAAACCACCCCGACCGCCGGAACACCGTCCAACTCGGTCGCTTCTATCCGTGCTGACGACAACTGGTCACCGCTGCGGGCGATCTCGGTAAGCTCCGTTTGCGCAAAGGTTAACGAAATAAACAAAAACGGCAGTAACAGCCACCGGCTTTTGATGATGCGGGTATATTGAGTCATTGTGTCCACTCCTTTGATTCTTATTTCTATCTTGCTTTGTCTTGTTTTACGTCTTTTCTACGTCTTTGTCCACCGGAAGTTCCAAAAAAACGAAACCTCGGATTGCGCGGATTTCACAGATTTTTTATTATTAATTAGAACGAAACCGGCAGGGGTCACCGAAAAATTTGGCTTTGTTTGGGTTTGGTTGGGTTCGCGTGGCGCTATCTAAAACAGGCTTGTTGCGTCCGTTGGGGTGTTTGAGTGCGGTATAATGCAATCCTGTCGAGGTGCTACTTGGGGCTTAAATTGGGTTCGTTTTTTTGGGGGTTTTTGGAGGGTTTAGCCACGAATTAACACGAATGGACACTAAAATTGTTGTTTTTTGGCTGGAAACGGCCTGCGCGAGTAGGGGGTACTTGGGGCCGAAATTGGGTTCGTATTGGGTTTGGTTTGGGTTCGTATTGGGTTCGGTGCCTTAAAGGCACGTCAATGAAATCTCCATAAGCGCTTCGCTGATGAAGATTTAGGGAGACCGGGTACGCTTGAAAATTGGGTTCGTTTCGATAAATCATATTAAATATCAAAGCGCAAATATCAAAAATGCGGAATCCGCCTATCGGCGGATAGCTATTTAAATAGATTCTTCGCCCCGGATCGGTGTCCGGGGTGACATTCCTGCGGCTCAGAATGACGGTCATTGGTCATTGAATTGGCCTTCGGCTTTGTGGATTTGGCCGGGATGATGGGCGATGGGGTTTCGCACTCTTATTAAATTGACGACTGACGATTTTAAAATACTATTCAACTTGGTGTATTGTATCACAAGTTAGATATTTGTCAAATAAAAAAGATTTAAGAATTGATGATTTTCGCTCGGCGATTCCTTCGGCTTTGCTCAGGACTAAAGGCTTTTTCGGGACAGGCTTTCCAGATATTGATTTTATTTTGCTGTCCACCAACCTTCGCCAAGGCGCCGACGCTATAAAGCTATGGCGGCCGAACGGCTACTATAGCTTGGCAGGCAGATTTCGCCGATTTTCATCGATTTTTGGATTATCGTTTTTTGTTTTTTATAGGGGGATCGTCGGGTATAATCAGGAACAGGAATACGGGTTAACAGGGAACAAACAGAATGCGGGAGTGGACGAAGTTACAATGTGGAGAAACAAATGAAAAACGGAGAATCGCATATGAACGCTAAGATTTACCCTGTGAATTTCCGCGTCGTCTGCTTGCTGGGTGGATGGTGTCTGGCACTGCTCGTTTTCTCCAGCGGCGGCTGCTTGACAGCACAGGAGCAGCCGGAACAGAAATCTGGACCGGACCGGAAAAAGGCAACGGTAAACCTGATATCCGGCGAACCTATTAAAATAATGCCTGTGGGGAACTCTATCACCGCTGGTGAGCACTACGGTTTTCCAGCTATTTCGAAACGAACCGGATACCGGAAAGATCTCTACGAAATGCTGATAAATGCGGGATATGAAGTCGATTTTGTTGGTTCGCAGAATCATGGAGAGCGTCCCACAGATGATGAAGATTGGTATGACTGGAATAACGAAGCCTATCCCGGTTGGAAAATCGATGCTATTGCAAGTGAGGTTCAAACTGCATTGGAGACATACAAACCAGATATCCTGCTGGTTCACGTTGGAACCAATGGTAGCAACTGGGACCAGAAACCAGAACTGGTTATGGATATGCTTGATATGATTAATACGTATTCGGTTGAAAATAATCATCCAATCACCGTATTTCTTTGTAAAATTATCGACCGGTTTAACGGTGGACATGCCCCCACAACTCAATTCAATAACGCGGTCGCCGATTTGGCAGCAGGCAGGACCGGTGATACAATAAAAATTATTATGGTCGATATGGAGAGTGGCGCTGGTTTAGATTATTCTGATGCTTCACCCGCTTTAACTGCCACCGGGCCCTATGAAGGTGGGGATATGTGGGGTGAAACATATCAGCAGGTATCTTGTGATTTATATCATCCCAACGATAAGGGTAATACCAAGATGGCTGTGAAATTTTTTGAGGAACTTGTCAAAGAACTTGGAAAGCCAACGAAGGTCGGGGAATAAATAAAGGTTTCTGAGTCCGTTTCGTTTTCTCTTAACCATGAAGAACATGAAGAGCACGAAGTTTTTTTTAGACAGGATTAACGGGATAAAAGGGATTTTTTTTAACGACGGACAGGAAGGTGGAAAATAGATTGATTTGTAAGCATAAAATATGCATGGTGTCACGGAAAATGGGTCTGACCTGCTCTGTAAAAAAGCTTAACTTCTGTCGCCCCTCCGGGGCTGGGTCTGTTTTTTATCCTTTTTCCGGGGGTTGCCACCCCCGGCTAAGTGACTGACGGCCCTTTCAGGGCCTGAGAGAGAATGTTTTCTACAGAACATTCCTGATCCTGTTTCGTTCTCTTTAATAATCCTTATGCCTGTTACGTCTTAACTGATCTTTTGCCTTTTTGATGAATTTTCCGAAATCGCCGTCTTTTTGCCTTTTTTCAAGTTCGGTCATCTCGTAATGTTCGGCTTCTTTTTTGAGATTGATATAATTGCTGTATTTATCTTCATCCACTTGGCCGGACTTTAGGGCAGAAAGCACGGCGCATCCCGGTTCGTGGATATGGGTGCAGTCAACGTATTTGCATTCCGGGGCAAGTGCGGTTATTTCATCAAACAAGCTATTGATGCCATCGGCGGCTTGTGTCATGGCGACTTCTCTCATTCCCGGATTGTCTATGACGATACCGCCACCGGCAAGAAAATACATTTCCCGGCTGGTGGTGGTATGTTTTCCCCTGTTGCTTCGAGTGCTTATCGCATTGGTTTTTATGACATCTGTCCCAATCAGTTTATTGATCAACGACGATTTTCCAACGCCCGACGACCCCAGGAAGCAATAGGTTTTTCCTTTTTCTATATACGCCTTTAACGCATCCAGAGCTTCATGGGTCAGCGTACTGGCCGGGATAAAATCAATCTCGCCAAACCTGTCGGTTATTTGGTTTATCCGTGATTGCAGTTGGTCTTTGGACATCAAATCAATTTTATTCAAAATAATGGCCGGTTTTACGCCGCCGGCTTTGGCAATGGCAAAATATCTTTCGAAACGGTTCAAGCTGAAGTCCCTGTCTACCGATTCAATCACAAACGCCACATCAATGTTCGCGGCGATGACCTGAATTTCGTTTCTGCCGCTGTGTTTTCTTTTGATGATCGTTTTTCTTGGCAATACCCGGTGTATGACTGCCTGCTGCCCTCCGGAATCGGTGATCGCCACCCAATCGCCGACGGCAGGATAATCTTCGCGTGACAGGGCGTTAAATATTTGTTTGCCGGTTATCTTTGCCCGGTACTCACCGGCACTGTTTTTTGCCCGGTAAACCCCCTTGTGTACGACAATAATCCGCGCGACCGAAAGATCCTCGGGCCCGCGGTTGGATTCAAAAAAACCATCGTATCCTAAATCTTCTAATTTCAACTGATTAACCATTTTTTCACCATTCAAAGTAAATCCTAAATTCCAGATACTAAATTTCGATTTTAACCACAAAGAACATGAAGAGCACGAAGATTTTTTTAGACAGGATTAACAGGATAAAAACAGGAAAGTGAAAATAGATTGATTCATAAGCATAGAATGTGCAAGGTATTACAAAAAAGGGGTCTGACCCCTTTTAATTCTCTCTGACGGGCGAGGCTAGAACATATCGCCCTTCGGGCTTATGCATGCCCACGCAAGCGTGGGCATGGCACCCGGCTTGGTCAATATGGAATGGTGTTGTCTGTCGTCAAGTATGCGTTCCCTGTGCTGGTGCTTCGGGCTTTTGTAGAATTTTTCTGTTTAAATAGATTCTTCGCCTGCGGCCCAGAATGACGGGCTGTGGGGGTGAGGCTAGAACATGACGTCTGCTGTGCAGACTTATTGATCGCCGGGATTGGAGGAATGCGATTCTATAAACCGGCTCCGAGACCGGGACGGCATCCGTGGGGCTTAAATGATTGTTTTTACAAGAAATCCGGGATTTGCGGTTGCTATTTGAAAAAATGCAATTAGGCTTTAGTGGTATCAGGCATTTGCCGAAGTACTCTTAGAGAGATTAAAACGCAACACAAGGAATAATTATATGGATTCATTGAAACGAGCCAAGCTGGCCTCCCAGCTATTCACACGGTTTGAAGGCAATCCCATCCTGACGGCGCATAACTGGCCGTATCCGATCAATTCAGTATTCAATCCCGGGGCAATTCGCACCAACGGCGAGGTGCTGCTCTTGAACCGTGTGGAAGACATGCGGGGATTCAGCCATTTGACGGTTGCCCGGAGCAAGGACGGGCTGACCGACTGGCAGATCGACCCGGAACCAACGATGGAAGCCGATCAAATCAGTAATGAGGAACGCTGGGGGCTGGAAGACCCGCGTATTGTCTGGCTCGAAGAGCAGAAACAATACGCGATCACCTATGTATCGTTCGGTGCCGGCGGGCCGGTGGTTTCGCTGGCGATCACACGCAATTTCAAGACATTTGCCCGGTTGGGCGGATTATTGCCGCCGGAAGATAAGGACGCGTGTTTGTTTCCGCGGCGGTTTAACGGGCGGTTTGCCCTGATCCATCGGCCTATCGTGCGGGGCGAAGCGCATATCTGGATCAGCATGTCGCCGGATTTGAAACACTGGGGAGACCATCGGGTGCTGCTGAAAACCCGGTATGCTCACTGGGATGGAGCGCGCATCGGGCTGGGCTGTCAGCCGATCGAGATTCCCGAAGGCTGGCTGCTGATCTATCACGGAGTGCGGCATACGACGGCCGGTCAGATCTACCGTACCGGCATCGCTCTGCTGGACAAGGAAGAACCGTGGCGGGTACTGCGGCGCGGCGAAGAATGGATATTCGGGCCTTCGTCTGATTACGAACGCATCGGCGACGTCAGCGATGTGACATTTGTCACCGGCGGCGTGGTCATGCCGGATAATCAACTCTATATATATTACGGCGCCGCCGACGATAAGGTCGCCGTCGCCATGGCCGACATGGATAAGGTGCGGGAATACATCATGATGTGCCCGGAAGTGAACGAATAAACGTAAATCCTGGAACACTTAAAAGCTCTGCGGATTCCGGGCAGGGCTTTTTTTGTCGCCCTTTTCAGCGATCAGTTCTTTGTCGGCATCTCGGGCTGAAGAGGCTGGGGGCCTTCAGTCTGGAGGGTATCGACCTTTTCCGTCAAAATGTCGATCTTTTTCTCGATGGCGGCCAGCTTCTCAAGGACCTGCTGGTCGTTAAAGTTCATCATGGAAAGGTTCTGCTGGACCACCGCCAGGTACTGGGTTGACAGCTTTTCGTACGCCTCCACCATCCGCGCCATGTCACTTTTGTATTCCCCGGTCGTATAGACGTCGACGTTTCTTTCGGCGGCATCGGACCGGACCATCCACAACGCCAGAACGACCGCAGACACAATAACAAGGATTTTATATTTTCGAATGATCTGCACTGTGCTTATCCTCCTGAAAAGGTTTTCCATTTTGTTTGACCATCGGTAATTATAGCGTACCGCCGGACAATAGACAACTGTTTATCGCTTCGGCGGCAGGAAAGTTTTATGGGCGCTTTCAGGCTTTGGGATTGAATAAAACCGGCGTTTGTGGTAAAAAGCCCGCATTGAGGTTCTTTTAGGGTAAAGGCTTTCCATGGAAGGTGTTCAATTCATTCTCGGCAGGAGCGGGTCCGGCAAGACGCGATGGTGCATCGACGCGATCTGCGATGCGCTGCAGTCCGGCGGCAGCGATCCGCTGATCCTGCTGGTGCCGGAGCAGGCCACCTACCAGGCCGAGCGGGCGATCCTGTCGCACCCGCATATCGCGGGGTTTTCCCGGCTTCGCATTTTATCGTTCAACCGCCTCCAGTTCTGGCTGGATTCGTCAGCAGCGGCGGAAATCTCGCACATCGGCAAGCAGATGGTTCTGCAGAAGATCCTGCTGGAATCGGCCGAGGCCCTGCGTCTTTACGGCGGCCCGCAGCAGCGAAGCGGACTGGCCCGGAAATTGTCGGCCCTGCTGGAACAGTTCCAGCAGAACAACTGTACGCTTGAGCAGGTTCAGGCCCTGACAAAAACATTAGCCGCACAAGACGGCCGCCAAATGGCCGCGGCCAAGTGGGCGGATCTGGCCCTGCTGTTTGAAAAATATCTGCAATTCTTCGACAATCCGGAATGCGAATTAGCCAACCCGGATATCCGTCTGCAAAAGGCCGCGCAAAAGGTGCCGCAGGCAAGCTTTCTAAACGGGGCAACGCTGTGGGTGGACGGTTTTTCCGGATTCAGCGTTCAGGAGCGGGATGTGTTGATCGAACTGCTGAAGGTCTGCAAAACTGCCCACATCGCACTGTGCCTGGACCCGAAAGCCATCGACCTGACCAATACGGATGAGCAAATGCTCGACCCGTTCAGCCTGTTTCAGGCGACCGAACAGACCTATACGGACTTACTGCGAATCATTAAGGCCTGTAAATTTCCCGACAAAAAACCGATCATCCTGGACAAGCCGTTGCGGTTTAAGGATGCCCCCCCGCTGGCGTTTCTGGAAGCGAATCTGTTCGACCTGACGGCGGCCGGTACCGCCAAAGGCGCCGACTGCATTCATATCGCCGCCTGCGGCAATGTGCGCACCGAAGCGATCTGGACGGCTCGCACGATCCGCCGGCTGGTTAAGGACGGCCGGATACGGTATCGGGATATCGCGGTCGTCGTGCCGGACATCAACAGCTATGCCCACTACATCGAGTCGGCGTTTTCCCAATACGGACTGCCGTACTTTTTGGACCGGCCCCGGACGATGAAGACGCACCCGCTGGCGGCATTGATCGGGGCGGCGCTGCAGGCGGCCCAGAACGGATTTGCACTGGGCGATGTGCTGAGCTTTTTGAAGTCCGACCTGAACCCCATCGACTCGCGCACCGTCGATGTGCTGGAGAACTACTGCCGGGCGTTTGACGTGCAGAACAGCGAATGGACACAGAAGGACGCCTGGGACTTTGCCTCGGATGAGGATAAAAAACGATACGACGAAAAACAGCTCGACGCTTTGAGGCGAACGGCCATCGGCCCCCTGCAGAAGTCTTCAAAGGACTCTGGCCGGAGGCGAGATCACCTGCGGACAGTTCACCCGGGGGCTCTGGCAACTGCTGGAGGAATTGCAGGTTTGCCAAACGCTCGCTGCGTGGTCGGCCGAAGACACCTCCGACCAGCAGTTCGGCCATCGGCAGTTGTTCGGCAGGCTCGTCGAGCTGCTGGATGAAATGGGGGCGGTCTTCGGCGGGCGGAAAATGCCCACAGCCGTTTGGAGTTCGATCTTTTCCGATGCGCTGTCAACCCTGACCATTAAGCTGATTCCGCCGACGCTGGATCAGGTGCTTGTCGGCTCCATCGAACGCAGCCGGCATCCGGATATCAAGGCGATCTTTCTGGTGGGCGCCACGCAAAAGCAGTTTCCGGTACCCATACCGCAGGAGGACCTGCTGGGCGAGGAGGATTACCGGCTTGCTGAGAGCTTTGAGCTTGAGCTGAACGATCCCTGCCGGACACAGATGGTGAACCGCCAGTACCTGACCTATATCGCGCTGACGCGGGCGGCGCAGAAGCTGTTTATCTCATACCCGATGCTGGATGAAAAAGGAACGCCAATCGTGCCGTGGAGCGGGATCGAGCAGTTGCTGGCGGCTTTTGACGATATTGAACTGAGCTACCCGCAGGGGCTGAGCGATACGCCTGAGACAATCGAAACTGAATCGGAGCTGGCGCAATGGCTGTGTGCGTCAATGGGAAAGGATCGGACAACAGGCAGGAATGAAGAAATTGCAGCGGGGATATTGGAACGGATGCGGCAACGCGGCAATGCCTCGCTGGAGGAAATGTCGCGGCATGTAAACGGTGCTTTGGACTATGACAATGCCGCGGCGCTGGATGTGGAACTGACAGGGGCGATATACAGTACGCCGATAAGGACTTCGGTCACACGATTGGGGACATTCGCGGCGTGTCCATATCAGTATTTTGCCAAGTATGTGCTCCGGCTGGAAAAACGCAAGCTGCTGCGGTTTGAGCCGATGGATATCGGTACGTTCTATCATGCGGTGCTGGAAAACCTGTTCGGCGCCCTGCATGAACAGAACAAAGACTGGGCCGATGTGCCGGAAGAAGAACTGCTGGCGTTATGCGATGCAACTATCGGGAAGTTTTTGAAGACCGATGTGCATATCGCCAACTTTATCCGCCGCAATGCGCATCACAAGTACATTATCGACGCGGCGGGACAAACACTGAAAGACTTTATACCGACGCTGGCCCAACTGAGCGCAGCCGGGGTCTTTAAGCAAACCGAAGCGGAACTTGAATTTGGCCCCAGCAAAGAGGTGGAACTTACAATTAAAAGGGGTCAGACCCCTTTAATTTCATTTGCCGGAAAGATCGACCGGTTGGATGTCGCTGAGATTGACGGAAAACCGGCCGGAGTTGTCTTTGACTTTAAACGTACACCCCGCACAGCCAACTTCGCCAAAATGCTTTATGGGCTGGACCTGCAATTGCCGGTGTATTTGCTGGCCATTCAACAAAAAAGGGGTCTGACCCCTTTAATTCCGGTGGGGGCGTTTTATTTGCCGATCGAGGGCGGGATCGAGTCGAAAAGCCTTTCACAACTGGGGCAGGAATCCGTGAAACTCAATAAGGCCAAGGGCCTGTTTGATGGTCGGTTTGCCGAAAGCCTCGATACGACGGCGGGCGGCGGATGGAACCGGTATTATAATTTCTTTATTTCGAAAGACGGGCCGTATGGTCATTATGGCAAAAGCGGCGCATTGAAGCCGGAGGACTTTACAGCCCTGCTGAACTACACCGTCGAATGTGTGTGCAAATTAGCGGGCCACCTTTCCGGCGGCACCATCAACATCACCCCCTACCGCCTCGGCAAGGCCTCGCCGTGCAGTTGGTGCGACTACCGACCCCTCTGCCGCTTCGACTGGCAGGTCAATGAGTACAATATCCTTGAAAGCTGTGGGAAAGAACAAGCTCTTGAAAAAATGAAGGAGTTTTGATAAACAAAAAGGAAGGCAAGAACATGGAAAATAATACCGTAATTAAAATAACAGATCTAATTGAAAATTTTCGTCAAGCATTGGTTAGCATGGTACCTTGTATAGAAAAAATTAATCTTTCTTGGACAGGAAATGAAACGTACGACCAATGGGACCATATAACAAGCGTACTATATGAAAATCTCGTTAAATTTCCCGTTTCTTGGGGCTTAATAGAAGAACAGGAATTGAAGCTCGAAATCCCAGATTATGATATGTCATACGAAGATTATAGTGGTTTCAGTTTTATTGCGCTTCTTCCGGAAAGACATGTTGAATCTGCGTATTACGTATTTCATAGTTTCGTCACTCGAAAAAAGGCTTTCGATACAGTTAGAATTATTAAAATTGACGATAACGAAAAAAGGTCAGACGGGATATTTGTCGAAATTCCTTGTGTAAATTCAAAATTTATCTTCTGTTATCAAAAGTCAGAAGGAAATATGGATGTTTATAAAGAGATTTCGATTAAATAAAATGAGATTAATTTAAGATCAGGGCCGAAGGCCCGGAAGTGATTTAGCCGGAGGCGTGAGCCTACGGGAAGAGGGTATGCCCCTCTCATTATAAGAAGCCGCGAAGCGGCGAAAGAAACGTAAAGACTGTCGCCCCATCGGGGCTTAGAAGATGATGACCCCAGTACCGGGGGTTGGCACCCCCCGGCTAAGTGACTTTTGTCCCTTCGGGACTTGGGAAACTCGTTTATTAAAATGAAACGCAAAAGATAAGGAGAAGAAAATGAAAAAATGTTTATTAGTAATCATTATAATATTGAGCATTTTAACCGGTTGTTCAGAAAATCCGTCTCAGGAAGAAAATGATGCTCAGGTATTTCCTTATCCGAAAACACCCGCCGACATTCAAGCAGACGACACCTATAAGCTCTATTACACAGGGGAAAAAAGCGGTGTTCAATATTACTTAAAAGAAATCGGCAACGAAGAATTGGAACAATATTCAGACGATGACCCGGTACATGATACGGTCCTTTCCGGCGAAGAAAAATCCTGGGTCTTTGTGCCGGTCAAGGATGGAAAAATTGTCGAATATGGTACTGAACACCTTGGAGATGTCATCGCAATCACGATGAAAATCGGCTATGGTGATAATATAACCCAACCAAAGCAACAACAATAGCTATTCATGAAGCGGTTTATAATAAATAATGAACTGGACAAAAGCACAACAACAAGCGATTGAAACAACCGGTCGGGATGTTTTAGTCACCGCTTCGGCGGGGACGGGCAAGACGGCGGTTCTGTCGCATCGGGTGGTGGAGCGGATTTGCGATCCTGCTGACGGTGCGCAGGCGGACAGTCTGCTGGTGCTGACGTTTACCGATGCGGCGGCTGAGGAGATGCGCAGCCGGATCGCTGAGACGTTGCGAAATCGGTTTGCCGCAGAACGCAATGCGTCTCTGCGCCAGCAACTTCTCTTGCTGGACCGGTCGTACATCAGCACGATCCATGCGTTCTGTAAGCGCATTTTGACGGAGTTCTTTTATCTTATCGACATGGACCCGACGTTCGGCATTCTGGACGCCGACGAACAGCGGCTCCTGAAAACCGAACTGCTGGACAAAACCCTGCAACAGGCGTGGGAGGACGAATCGCGGCACGCAGGGACTGGAAACGTTGTTCGAAGGCCGGCGCATTCAGCCCGGCACGGGCAGCTTTGTCGACCGCATCATCCCGCTAAGCGAGTTTCTCGACAGCGTCGTCAGCCGGGATGCGTTTTACCTGCGGGCGGCAGCGCTGAATGACATGCAGGCAGAGGCTTATGGCGAACTGCTGGCCTGCCAAAAAAATATCCTGCTGGACAAGCTGGCTCAGTGCCGGTCGCGGCTGGAGTTTGCACTGGCACTGGATGCGCAGCTTTGCGGCAGCCAGTACGCCACCGACCATATCCACGAGGAGATCTTTCCGGCAATCGTACGATGTGCGGAATTTTTGAAAAAAGACCAGTTCTCCGACTGCGCTGTTCTGTTGAGAGAATTAACGTTTGGTCAACTGCGAAAGAAAAAAAGTGTTGAGCTAACCGCCGCCGAACAGGCCCTGATCAAAGGCCCTGTGGACAAGGTCAAGGGCGAGCTGAAAACGCTGATCGACTTCGCCCTGCTGAATGCGGACTACGAGCAATTCGTGGGCACACAGGTGGGCCTGCAAACAACGGTGCTGATGGACCTGCTGGGGCGGTTTGATGCAAACTACCGGCTCGCCAAGCAAAGCCGCAACGTGCTGGACTTTGCCGACCTGGAACATGGGATGCTGAAACTGTTGGATGCATATCCGGCGGTCGCGCAGAAGCTGAAAGAACGCTTCGATTATCTCTTCGTCGATGAGTACCAGGACATCAACGCCGTCCAGCAGCGCATCATCGAGAGCCTCAGCCGGGACGATAATGTGTTTGTGGTCGGCGACATCAAGCAGAGCATCTACGGCTTCCGGCAGAGCAAGCCGGATATCTTCCTGCGGCGACTGCAAACGGCAGAATCATTAGAATTCACCCCTTCCATTATTGAGGGTGGCACCGCTTCCGGCGCAGCCGAAGCGGTGGGCAATCGCCCAAAACCATGCCTTTCGCCTTCGGCGAGAAGACATGCCACCCAAAAAGATAAGCAAAAAAGGTGTCTGACCCCTTTAATTCCGGCTTTAATTCCGGCGGGACGAGTGGATCTGCAGGAAAACTTCCGGTGCCGGGGCGAGATCGTCGACTTTGTCAACGCCCTGTTCGCAACGGTGATGACGACCGCCGTGGCGGATATGGACTATGATGAAAAAGCGAAGCTGAAAAGCAGATTTGACTACCCGCCTTTTGCGGCCGATGGCGGGCCGGATTGTCCGGTCGAACTGACTCTGCTGGATGAAGACAGCACCGCAGACGACACGCAAGACGACGAGAAAGAATCCGGGATCACCGAAAGCATCTCGGCCGTCCAGCGGCAGGCAGCCTTCATCGCACAGCGCATCCGGCAGATCGTCGGCGACGAGACGGGCAAGCCGGAATTCCAGATTTACGACAAAAAAACCAATGCGTTTCGTGATGTGCAGTACCGCGACATCGTCATCCTGATGCGCTCGCTGTCGCACAAGGCGCAGGATTACGTCGAAATGCTCCGGCTGGCGGGCGTGCCGGTCAGCTCGCAAAGCGCGTGCGGGTATTTTGAGGCCACCGAGATCAGCGACTGTCTGTGTCTCTTAAAGGTGCTGGACAATGCCGACCGGGACATCGAACTGGCGGCCCTGCTGCGCGGTCCGATCTTTGGGGTCACCGATTCACAACTGGCGACAATCCGTCTTTATGCTGAAGAAAATTCTAAATCCGAAATTCTAAATCCGAAACAAATTCAAAATTCCAATACTACATGTTCAAAACAAAACATGCCGGCTGGAAGCCGGCGGTACGTAGTCAGTTTCTACCAGGCCATGCTGGCCTATGCCGACAGCGGCAAGAATAAACAGTTGCGGCAAACACTGAACGATATTTTATTCCAACTCAATCAATGGCGGCGGCAGGTGCATCAGGATTCACTGGCGAATATGCTGGACGGCGTCTATCGCCAAAAGCGGCTTCTGTCATTCTACTCGGCGCTGCCCAACGGCGCCCAGCGGCGAGCCAATCTCTTGAAACTGCACGACCATGCCATCCAGTTCGAGCATTTTCGAACAACCGAGCCGGGGGCGGCCCTGACGCGGTTCGTGGAGTTTCTGGAAAAACTGGCTGCCGCCGAGCAGGACTGGGCCCCGGCCGAACCGGATAGCTCCGGCGAAAATGCCGTGCGGATCATGAGCGTGCATAAGAGCAAGGGCTTGGAGTTCCCGGTCGTGTTCGTCGCCGAGTTGAATACATCGTTCAACATGCGGGCGGCGGCCGGTCAGTGCCTGATCAACGAGGATACCGTCGGTCTGCAGATCATTGACCGCGCTGCGCGGGGGTGGTTCCCGACGCTGGCCCATCAGGTCATCGCCGAACGGCAGAAAAAAGCCGACCTGGCCGAAGAAATGCGGATCCTGTACGTGGCCCTGACGCGGGCACGGGAAAAGCTGATCCTGACCGCAAGCAAAAAAGAAGACGCCTGCGTCAAAGTGCTTACCGAGAGCGCCGCGTTTGCCGACCGCATTGCCGACTGGCGGCTGAACGAAGTGCGCTGCCATCTGGACTGGGTGCTGATGGGCATGAGCCGCAACAACGAACTGTGCCGGATGTTCGATCTGGACGGGGTTGATGGTCAACGGCTGTTTTGCGCCGGCCGCATCGGACGGGATGAACTGGACGGCATGACCCGCCGGATACTGGACGCCAAGCGTTCTCTGAAAAGCTATACGAACCCGCCGAAAGCCGGCTCCAAAGCCGACGGCAAGGCGAAGGCTGCCTTTGAGATGATCGGGCAAAATCTGCTGTGGCAGTATCCGTTCGAGGAGATGACGCGACAAGCCGCCAAGCTTTCCGTCAGTGAGTTCACACACCGCGACGATGAGTTTTCAGGCATCGACCTGACGCGCGCCTTCGCGAAAAAGCCCGCCGGGCTATGCGACTCCGGCGAGAAATCTTCAGGGGCCGATGCACTGTCGCTTGGTTCGGCGGTGCATTTGATCCTCGAACACATGGACCTGTCAAAACCGGTGGACGCGGGGGCGGTTGAAAAAACGATCACCCAATTGGCAAACGATGAGCGGTTAAGCCCGGCGATCATTAAACAGATCGATCCGGCTGCAATCCTGGCATTTTTCAATAGCGAGCTGGGGCAGATGGCTCAAGCCGCCGGAAAAACTGTTCTGCGGGAATGGCCGTTTACCTATGCGTTGGCCGCAGGCGATATCGGCGAGGAAACGAAAGATGAGATCGTCGTCCTGCAGGGGATTGTGGATATGATCATCCCAACGGAAAAGGGGCTGGTGATCGTGGACTTCAAAACAGACCGCGTTACAGAAGAAACCGTCAACCAACGAGCCGAACAGTACACCGAACAACTTGGCGCCTATGCCCGCGCGGCCGGAGACATCCTCAAACAGCCGGTTCGGTCCGCCTGGCTGTATTTCCTGACACCTCAGAAGGCAATCCAAATAACGTAACCCATTTTTAAAATTAATGGCAGATGAAATGAAAATTTCAAAATATCCGATCTTCATAGCAGCCGCTATTCCAATCGCCGGATGGCTTGTCAGTATGCCGTACAACTGGTGGACAATGGGAGACCCTTTTACGGCTTCCGGAGAATGGAATAATCTGCCGCTATGGATCGTGACGCTGCCCCTGAACCGTATCGCAGAAATACTTTTCGACAAAGCCTTGTTTCCGGATCATCCTTATAGCCTTATTCTGATCTATACCGCACTGTGTTCGATCATCTATGTGGTCATTGGGGCGGGCTTATCGATGTGCCTGCAATATACGATCAAAAAGCTAAAGTAATCAGGCAGAACCTAATCGGCTCCCAGGGAGCAGGCTTCGTACTCTTTCCGGAAAAACTCGGCGTGTCCGGCTTCCTCGTCAGCCAGTTTTTCGAACAGATCGGCCAGTTCCTTCTGCGGCATATTACTGGCCAGCACGCTGTAGAGCATTTTAGCCGATCTTTCTTTTTTCATGGCATACTGATAGACTTCCTTGAGACTCATGCCGGAATGCAGCGGCAGGGCCTTCAGGTAACCGCTTTTTTCAAGATCGGTCAGATCCGGCACCGGCAATTCGGTGTCGGCAGACCGAAGCATTTGCAGTTTTTCTTCATGGGCCCGCTCTTCCTGCACCAAGGTGCGATAGAATAAAGTCATTTGGGGGTCTTCGACTTCGGCGGAAAGCTTGCCGTAAAATTTCTGTGCGGCCTTCTCCTGCACGATCGCGAAATCCAGAATGTCATCAAGCGTTTCAAACTGCGGCATGCTGCGTATTCTCCTTATTCGACAAATACCTTAAAAAGGACGCCAAACTGACCCGATCATACACCCTTTGCGCCGCTTTCACAACTATTTTTCGCCTCCGGTTGCCCGTAAGTACATTTTCTTGACATTTACAGGGGGTTCTGCGATACTGTCGACCCTGTGTTTTCTCGCCCGGCTTTTCATTGGGATAACCGCCGGAGCAGAGAGGCTAACTATAGTAATATTAAGAACTTGTGTTTTTGGAGTCCCCATGAAAGTCTCAGACATGAAAAAAGGTCAGACCATCACCATTGACGGCATTTTATTTGTGATCGTCGATTATCAACACGTCAAGCTGGGCAAAGGCGGTGCGGTCTATCAAACAAAGCTACGTAACCTGATCGACGGCGGCATCCGGGACATCCGGTTCCGGGCCGAAGAAAACGTCGATGAGGCCTATCTCGATAAGCGCAATTTTGAGTATCTGTATTCGGCCGGCACCGAGCATGTATTTATGGACCTGGAAACGTATGACCAGATCACGCTGGACGATGATGGGTTCGGCGACGGGGCGCTGTACCTGCTGCCCAATACGAAACTGCAGATCAGCATGTACGATGAAAGACCGGTCGTGGTGACGCTGCCCAATACCGTTGATCTGGAAGTAACCGACACGGCTCCGGAGATAAAAGGCGCCACGGCCACCAATCAGTACAAATCGGCCACGATGGAAACCGGGCTGACGGTGCAGGTTCCGCCCTTTATCAAGATCGGCGAAAAACTCCGCATCGATACCCGCACCGGTGAATATGTCACCCGCGTGAAGGACTAAATTCGCATTGAATCCATACGCCGGGGCGCGATTGCGTCCCGGCGTTTTTACAAAAAAAGGTGGAGCCAAGTGCAAAATAGATGGACGTAAACGTAACAACAAAAAAATATTGTTATCCGTTTCTCCTCGCGATGCTTTTCGTGATTTCTTTTTTTGCTGTTCGTGTGCCTTTGTTGCGAGAACCTTTCGGGCTTGAAGAAGGAATATTTGCCGAGTTGATCGTAAATCGCCCTTCCGGCCCCCAATACGCTCTGGCCGGTCGAATCGATGGAGAAAAAATATATGAGTATATTTCTCATCCTGCTGCACCCTATGAATTACTGAGGCTGGGAGGTTATCTCTCGCAAAAAATTCTGACATATAACGTCTACCTGGATGATTCATCAATCACCCCAAGATTAAGATTAATATGTTCTTTGTATCAATTCATCTTCTGGGGCACCCTGCTTTTACTTGTGTTTTTTAAACGAAAACTTTATGGCAAATGGCCCATTCTCCTGATCTTTGCGGTCATGCTATCTCCTCTGTCCATAAAAACATCCGTCCATTTGCAGATCGACAACACATCGGGGGTGATCCTATGCGGAGCAGCTGCGCTTTTATTCACCATGGCAGGGCAAATAAATGTTTCGGATCAAAAGAAACTACTGCTGCTTTTCGCCGGGGGTTTCATTGCCGGCCTGGGAAAACAAGAGTGGTCCTTTGCATTACTGATCGCAACAATCGTTACAGTTCTATTAGGTCTTTTTAAGAAATCAAATGCAGATAGAAAACTTTCAACTTTGAAATTTATCGCACTCGGTGTTGTCGGAGGATTGATTGCCGGAAATCTGGCCAGTTATTCATATGACTCGACAAACTACACAAAGGGATTTCACATTCTATATCGGCATGTAAATATTTATGAAGATTCATCTCCCGGATGGGCGTTAGTATCGTGGTTGGCATTAATGAAGAATCGGCTTCCTTTTGTCACGATCTGTCTCATGCTTCTGTTTGTTATCTTTCTCTCACTGTTTACGAACAAAAAGCGAAACTTTCTATATCATTTGGTTCTGTTCTATGGTGTCTTTCTATTTGTGGGTTATATTCTTTCCGACTGGCACAGCCAGCCACGGTATTATTGTCCTTCCCTGGCTGTCTTAGCCGTTTCCGCAATTACGATGACCTCACACCCCTTGCCGCGATGGTATCGCAGAACACTGTTTTGGGGAAGTCTGCTCGTTTTCTTTTCGACGGTCGTTTTTACAATCGGCTATGCCCCGGATCGAAATCTGGATTTAGAATACATCAACAGTGGACAGGTTAAATCGTCATCCGGTACAGTATTGTACATTAGAAGCGGCGCCGGTTGGAATAAGCCTGAAATTGATTATATGAATAATAATACTCCATATGAGCTCAGAAAAGAAAACGTCAAGGAGAAGTTTGGAAAAAGACTGATCAAGCCTACTCTGCAGAATTAACATCTGCTTATAACGGAAATAATATATCAAAGAAACCAGAATGAGGTTTTATGGAAAATCGCAGTATATTAAAAGCAATGACGCCCTCAAGTGCGAGCTGCCTGTGGTATTCCGTTATAATTATTGCAGCAGCATGCGTGCTCTATTCAGGTGTTTTTTGGATAACTGCGCACCCTTACAGCTTCGGGTGGGATGAAGCCTATTACGTAAACCATGCGGTTCGAGACTACCACGCTTTTAAAAGCCACAATATCAGAACGTTCGGCAACAGTCTGTTTTTTGGTGCCCGAGACAGACCCTTTGCGAATCGTCTGCTTGCGCTGCCTTTTAGCCTTGTTTTTGGGCCGGATATCCCAGCGCTGCGAATGTCTTCATTTGTCTGCTTCTTTGCCGCTGCCTTTTTTATTTACCTGACAGGGAAACGACTACTCAATTTTCAGGCAGGTTTGATCGCCTCTCTCATCTTTTTGTTGAGTCCGGAGATACTCGCGTCCAGCGTCAGGCTCTACGCAGAAGCCAGCTTGTACCTTGCCATTGCAAGTCTGCTTTATTTTCTGCTGAGATTCCTCCATGAACCCCGCCCGTCTACTTATACATGGCTTGGGCTGGGCATTTCTATAGGTTTTGGGCTTCTTTCCAAACTATCTTTTGCTTTAATGGCAGCCCCATTATGTGTCCTTTTTATCATTAAACCATGGAATGGAAAATCCAGAGAAATGATGTTCTTTTTCCTAAAAGTCGGCCTTGTCGCGACAGCCATTGCCGGCCTCTGGTGGTTCAAAAACTACTCGTATGCCATGCACCACATGAAAGCGGCGGGAAATTATACTCCGGCTTCTCTGGGCCCACTGGGGCCGTCACTTGTTTTCAAATATTGCTTTGTGCTTATCAAGAATGTCGTGGGATATTTTTCCGCAATTGTTTTCTGTTTCGCCATCGGGACCGCATTTTTTTGTCGTCGTAATCGTCCGAAAAACACCCTGTCTGCCCAAAAACAAATGTTATGGGGATGTCTTTTCTGTGGGTTACCGCTTTTGATTGTGCAATTTTTCACGGTCAATCACTGCATGCGGCTTGCGTCTCCTGCAATTGTTCCTTTCTCAATCTTAGTGTCGTTTTTTATCATTAATTCTCGATGGAAATACCACACAGGGGTAAATATCCTTTTATCTTTCCTTTTTATTCTACAAGCAATCGGTATCGTTTCGTCTCTAAGATACAAGAATGAACCGGTTAGAGATTTCTGGGAAATCAGCGTTACCAAAGCGTTGCCGCTAAGAGAACAATGGGACTGGGATGCTATCTATGATGTAATCGATTCATACGAAATAACACAACCTTCTATCGGATTACTGGGGACTGCCGCTCCAATGAAACCTTCCAATGTTCGATTTCCCTGGGTCGTCAGGAGCAAAAGAGTATTTATCGAACTGATCGATGTTCCGGACAATATAGAGGATAATATCAATGAGCTTATTCCTTATATTGAAAAATATGATATAATCGTTACTATTGCTGATTATCCTTATAAAAACGTCAGAAACCTTACAGAAGAAAATGCTATAAACGCCGTTTTCATAGAAAAAATCAAACAAGGCTCGGATTTTAATACGCCTGTTTACGTAAAAGTAGGCCGATATCATGAAACCACACTGGCTATATGCATCAAAAAGAAACCGAAATGAGGTAATCAGGAGCATGTTCAAATATGTTAGATAATAAAATACATTTGAAATGGCATAAAAGAAATTCGTATTATTACCAGTGGCTTAACAGGATTTTTTCGTGCAATGTTCGTCCTGACAGCCGAGTTCTACATGTCGGCTGTGAATACGGCGATCTGCTGGCCGCAGTCAAACCTGCTTACGGTGTCGGCATCGACACGGATGCAACAGCCCTTCAGTTTGCGAGGGAGCGTTTCCCCCAACTGCATTTTGAGCAGCAGGACCCGCATCATCTGAATCTTGAGGGAACATTCGATTATGTGTTAATATGCAATTCTATCGGAACCTGGAGTGATGTCCAACTGGTTTTTGACCGAATCCATCCGTACACCCATAAAGACACCCGCATTATTATTACTTACTACAGCTATCTGTGGGAAGGGATTTTAAGACTTGGGTCCAAACTCAAAATACGGCGTCCCAATTCCTACCAGAACTGGCTCCCGCCGGAAGACATCATCAATTTACTTTTCTTGGGTGATTATGATTTCATTCGCAGTGAAAGCTTTATGATGATGCCGAAGTGGGTTCCGCTTCTGTCGGCTTTATGTAATCGCTTTCTTTCGTTATTACCTTTATTCCGGCAATTAAATCTGATTAACCTCGTCATTGCTCGTCCAAAGCCGATTGTCAAAATTCCGGAAGATTACGTGGTATCCGTCGTCGTGCCCTGTCGAAATGAAAAAGGCAATATTGAAGACGCGATCCTTCGAATTCCTGAGATGGGCAAACAAACAGAAATTATTTTCGTGGATGGAAACAGCACCGACGGGACCCCGCAGGAGATTGAGAAACAGATCGAGTCCCATCCGGAACGAAAGATCAAGCTGATCCACCAGGGAGATGGAGTTGGTAAAGGCGATGCGGTCCGCAAAGGGTTTGCCGCAGCCGCCGGTGATGTGTTTGTGATTCAGGACGCGGACCTGACGGCTCCACCCGAAGATTTACCGAAATTCTTTAACGCCTGGCTGCAGGGAAAGGGCGAGTATATCAACGGGTCGCGGCTGGTCTATCCCATGGAAAAACAGGCCATGCGATTCCTGAACCTTTTAGGCAATAAGTTTTTCGGAAAGCTATTTTCGTGGCTGTTAAACCAGCGATTCCGCGACACGCTCTGCGGGACAAAGATGATCAGCCGGACGCACTATGACATTCTCGCGGCCAACCGTTCTTACTTCGGGGAGTTTGACCCGTTTGGTGATTTCGATCTGATCTTTGGCTCCGTCAAACAAAATTTCAAGGTGGCCGAAGTCCCCGTAACTTACCGTGCCAGAACATATGGCGACACAAACATCAGCCGATTTCGTCACGGCTGGCTGCTTTTAAAAATGAGCTGGGTCGCATTCAAAAAGTTTAAATGGCTGAGGTAGAAATGTCGAATGAAAAACAATATTATTTTGATTCTCTCGGAGATGATTTCGAAAAATTCATGGACGAGTATGATGTTATCAGGCGACAACACCTGATTTTTCATGATTTACTGAAAGATGTGTGCTTTGAAAACAAAGAGATATTAGAAGTCGGCTGTGGAACCGGCAAAATAACGCAAATGATTGTACAACGCAAGGCACATGTTACTGCTCTGGACATCAGCGAACGCCTGGCTCAGACGGTAGCCCGAAAATACAATTGCCAGGGGGTTCCCGGAGACGCCTGTGTTCTGCCGTTCGAGGACACATCATTCGACCTGGTAATCAGTTCTGAATGTATCGAGCATACGCTGTCCCCTGCGAATGCAATCGCGGAAATGTGCCGCGTGTGCCGCCCGGGAGGGATTGTGTGCCTTACAACCCCTAACAAACTGTGGTATCCGGTTTTGTGGCTGTCAATCAAAATGGGGGTCCGTCATTTTCGGGGGATTGAGAATTGGTTGTTTCCCGGCCAAGCCGGTTCTGTAATGAAAACATCGGGCCTAAACGATATCATTTATTCCGGA
Source organism: Anaerohalosphaeraceae bacterium (assembly GCA_963675525.2). GTDB lineage: Bacteria > Planctomycetota > Phycisphaerae > Sedimentisphaerales > Anaerohalosphaeraceae > 4572-13. The sequence continues at coordinate 514,720 of CAXXSL010000013.1, forward strand.
TGCCATTTGTGGCCGTTTCAGGTACGTTTTACCCGACCGGTTCTGAAGTGGATAGATAATACATTAGGACGCCGTTTATACCCCGCGATGATTAATTACGGGGTCAGAGGAACCAAAACATGACCATGACAAAAAAAATCTCTCTGGTTTCACCCTGTTATAACGAAACCGATGTTATTATGGATTTTTATGAGTCTGTAAAAAATGTTCTGACTCAAATACCGGATATTGAACATGAAATCATTTTGATTGACGACGGCAGCACAGACAAAACACCGGAGATCTTAAAATCGCTCGCACAATCCGACCCCTGCCTCAAAGTCATTATCTTTTCAAGAAACTTTGGCCATCAACTGGCATTGACCGCAGGGATTGATCACGCCTCGGGCGATGCACTGATTATGATGGATTCAGATTTACAGCACCCCGTTCAAATGCTGCCGGAGATGATCGCCTCATGGAAAGACGGCTATGATATCGTTTCGACCATCCGAACAACGACGGAAGATTCCGGTTTGTTTAAATCATTTACATCAAAAATATTTTATATTATATTCAACCGTCTTAGTCCGACGTTTCTGCCCGTCGGCGCGGCGGATTTCTGTCTGTTATCCAGAACCGTTTATACACAGCTTCGACAAATGCAGGAAAGGCATCGATTTCTTCGCGGTTTAATCTGTTGGATGGGATTTTCCAAGAAACTCATCCCCTATAAAGCGGCAGTGCGTAAAGCGGGCACTTCGAAATATTCCATGGTTAAAATGGTTCGCCTCGCAACAGATGCAATTTTGTCTTTCAGTTCCAAACCACTGTCGGCCGCCATACGAGTCGGCTTTTTTTTAACATTTGCTGGTTTTTTATATTTACTGTACATTCTGTATGGATACTTTATTAAGCAAAATTTAATTGCCGGATGGGCATCTCTGATTTGCACGCTGCTGATCCTAAACGGTTTCCAGTTGATTTTTATCGGTTTGATCGGAGAATATATCTCAAAGATATTCGAAGAAGTTAAAAAACGCCCTGTCTATATAATCAAAGAATGTCTCGGTGATTTGGAAAAGTGGGAATAATTTTATGAGCAGTGGAAAAAAACGTCTATCGATCTGGCAATCTCTGGCTATCCATCTGGCGATTCTCACTTGGCCCTTTATTTACCTAATTGAATACATCGTACCATTCAAGGGGCGATACACCTATATTTTTAATGATTTTGGACCCCATTACTATAATTACAAAAGTTATTATTTGGCTCATCTGGCACATGGTCAATTGCCGCTGTGGTCCCCTACCGAGGCTGCCGGTTACCCTTTTTTTCGAGTCCGTTAACACAGTTTTTCTACCCTCTCAATATATTCTTGATTCCGGTGTTCAAAATCAAAGGGTACTACAGCTACATTGACCACCAGGCATTTACAATTTTGGGTCTTTCGATTTTCGCCCTGGGTCTGTATCACTGGCTTCAACTTCTCAACAAAAACACAAGGGCGATCCTGTTTACAGTACTTGTGATGTCCGTTAGTTTCAAAGTTACCGAAACCATGAGATTCCCGAATGCCGTACACACAGCAGCATGGTATCCGTGGATTTTATACGGTATCACGCAGATTTATAAAGCTCGCTCACATTCACAATGCTTAAAGTACTCATTATTGCTTGTTCTCTTTATTACTTGTTTGTGTACAGCTGGTTACCCTTATTTCGTTTATTATTCGGCGTTTTTGATCGGCCCCTACGCTCTCCTTGTGGTGTTCAAAAAGCCCAGAGAAACCATATTAGGAATCAATGACGTCAACTGGAAACGGTCGCTTACGGCATTGTGTGCATCCGGCCTGGTCGCCGGACTGCTGTGCCTGCCGTACCTGTTATTTATGATTTCCCTCATGGAATCAACCCATAACCGCAGCGGAGGAAGCTTCAATTATTCCACAAGCTATATATTTAACATGGAAGACTCCGTGGGTTCCCTGATATACCCACCAATGTCTCAGATGGAAGGCTGGTATTTTTTTAGCATAACAGCACTGCTCTTGATTTGCCTGTCTTTATTTGCCCCGCTCCTTAAACATAAAACAGCAGGGATCCCGCTTGATAAATCTCAAACAACAATGAGCACAAAGATCTTGTTAGTAACATGGCTCCTTATTATTAGTTATATCTCATACGGAAGATCCTCATATTTATTTCGGCTTCTTTGGCATATCATGCCGGGATTTTCAAACCTTAGGGTCTGGGGTAGAATGAATATTATTCTCATTCCGGTTTTAGGGTGGCTGATTTCAATGGCTTACGATTTTTTTGAGCGATCCGTTTTTGAAAAACAAAAATCGAAAAAAACACCTCTCGGCCCCACTGTTATCATCAGTATAATCTATATTTTGATTTTGGGATTGCAGCTTTTTTGTTATCTCACAAAAAAACAGGACAAGTATTGGAATCATCTCCAATATCCGTGGGGCAATTTGCGTCTCCACTTTCTAATTATGGGATTTATCGCCTTTATAGCCATCTTGCTGTTTATGCGAGGCGGGACTTTTTTTTCAAAGCACTTCAAGCGTCCTCAAACAGCAATGCTACTGACACTCCTGGCTATCGCATCAGTCGAAATGTGGCCTGCGGGGGCACATACGTGGACAAAGCGAAAATCATTTCAGACGCCTGAAAAATTACAGATAAGCCCTGCTCGCATTCATGCAAGATCATTTCTGTACCGACGAACGAATCATAATAAAACGTCCTTATTGCAACCGGTTTACGCAACGGGATTAGCCAGTTCAAATTGGTATTTCAAACGATATGTTGACTTTCTTGAGAAAACCGAGAATGAGAAACAATATCGAGAGATACTCTTGGGCTTCAAAAATGCACAAAAAGTATTTTTCTCTGAATCATTAAGACATGATACTATTGTGTCGTTTCTAAAAGATGCCTTTCGGCATCAGGATGCAGGGCATCTCATCTCTTATGATGGTGAGACATTAGTATGGGAAATCACCGCACCCCAAGACGGTTATTTAAGCTTTATTGACAACTGGGATCCGCACTGGAAAGTTTTTGTCGATGGGCACGAAGAAAAGATCGAATTGCTTTTTGGGACTTTCAAATCCGTTCACCTGAATCCGGGGGATCATCAGGTTCGGTTTATTTATGCCCCATCATTGAAAAATATATTTTTGGATCAAACCAAGTAAACAGATTATGATAATGAAAAACAGGAGTCGTTGAACGAATGGGTTTTCTGGATTTTTTACGCCTGTCTGAACATCAGAAAATGGACAACTTAGATGATGCAGCCGCGACACTGCTTCATGCAGAGATTCTCCAACATAAGGGCTTCCTGAAAAAGCTTTATGTCGATTTCTACACGGAATTACGCGTCGCCGTTGGCAACATAAAAAACAACACGGTCATCGAACTCGGCAGCGGGGGCGGCTTCATCAAAGACGTTATTCCCGGCACATTAACGTCGGATGTTTTACCGGTCGCTTCGGTGGATGCTGTCTTTTCCGCATGCGAAATGCCCTTTGAAGATCGCTCGATCGATGCGATCGTTATGATCGATGTACTCCATCATATTCCGGATGTCCGGGCTTTTTTTGCCGAAGCGGTTCGCTGTCTTAAACCCGGAGGTCGTATCGCCATGATCGAGCCGGCCAATACCGTGTGGTCTCGTTTCATCTATAAAAACTTCCATCATGAGGCATTTGATCCACAAACCGGCTGGGAATTCGAGTCAAAAGGCCCGCTATCGACGGCAAACGGGGCACTTCCCTGGATCATTTTCCATCGCGATAGAGACACATTCGAAAAATCCTATCCCCAGTTAAACATTCTCGAAACTCGAATCCATACACCCCTCAGGTATTTATTAAGCGGCGGATTCACACTTCGGCAATTGACACCTTCCTGGAGTTATTGTATGGTGAAGGGATTAGAATGGCTTTTCTGCCCTTTTAATCGATGGACCGGGATGTTTGAAACAATCGTGCTTGAAAAGAAAATGAAATAATTATTTGATTATATTACGAGAGAAACAATGGCATTAGCTGATTTTAACAAATTCCTTGTCGGGCTCTTCGGTTCGCGGAATGAACGCGTCGTTAAGGCATACATGCAAATCGCCCTGGCGGCCGGTGAGTATGAGGAACAGGTCAAATCGTTCAGCGATGACGCTCTGAGAACCAAAACCGTTGAGTTCAAACAAGCTCTTCAGAGCGGCCGCAACGCCGAAGAGATCCTGCCGGAAGCATTTGCCGTGGTTCGTGAAGCGGCTCGCCGTAATCTGAATATGCGCCATTACGATGTACAGTTAGTCGGCGGTAATGTACTCTATGAAGGAAAGATCGCGGAGATGGCAACCGGTGAGGGAAAAACACTGGTCGCCACACTGGCCGCTTATCTGGTCTATTTGACCGGCCGTAAGACCCATCTTGTCACGGTCAACGATTACCTGGCCAAACGTGACGCCGAGTGGATGAGCCCGGTTTACAATGCACTGGGTATGACGTGCGGGGCGATCCAGGCGGATATGGATACTCGCGGCGACGAACGCAAACAACAATATGCCTGCGATATTACCTACGGCACGAATAACGAGTTCGGTTTCGACTATCTGCGTGACAATATGAAGACCTCCCTGGAGCACATGGCACAGGGGCCGCTGGAGTTTGCACTCATCGACGAAGTGGACTCCATCCTGATCGATGAAGCCCGGACACCGTTGATCATTTCCGGTCCGGCGCAGGATGATGTGACACGGTATAAAAAAGCCGACAACGTCGCACGCCAGTTGATGTCACTGCAAGCCTCTTACAGTCAACTTCAAAAAGCGATCGATGCGGCCGAGCGAACCGTCGCCAATGCACAGGGCGAGTTGTCCGAAGGTAAAAAGGCTAAAGACGAAAGCCGCATGAAAAAAGCCCAGAAAGTCATCGATGAAACACAGGCACAAATGGAAGCCGACCAGGCCCGGCTCGAAACCATGACACAGTATTACGAGGTCGAGGAAGATCGCAAGGCTGTTCATTTGACGCATGACGGCATCGGAGCCGCCCAGGAGATCGCCGGGGTCGGGTCATTCTTTACCGGCTCCAATATGGAGTGGCCGCACATGCTCGAACAGGGCTTGCGGGCGCATGTCACCTACGAACGCGAAAAAGATTATGTCGTCATGGAAGGCAAGGTCATTATCGTCGATGAATTCACGGGCCGTCTGATGCACGGACGCCAGTGGTCGGATGGACTGCACCAAGCCGTCGAGGCCAAGGAAAATGTGCAGGTCAAGGAAGAAACACAGACGCTGGCAACCATCACGCTGCAAAACTTCTTCAAACTCTATGGCCAGATCGCCGGCATGACCGGCACCGCTGTGACCGAAGCGTCGGAGTTCATGAATATTTATAAGCTGGAAGTCGTGGTCATTCCGACCAACCGGCCGTGTGTTCGCGACGACCGCGAGGACCTGATCTATAAAAGCATGGCGGAAAAATTCAACGCCGTCGTTGATGACATCCATGAACAATGTACCGCCGGGCGTCCGGTTCTGGTCGGCACGGTCAGCATTGAGAAAAGCGAAGCCCTTTCGACGGCATTAACCAAACGTTACGGTGTCGAACATGAAGTCTTGAACGCCAAACAGCATGCGCGCGAAGCCGTGATCGTCGAAAAAGCGGGACATCAACACACCGCCCGTGACGGCTCTGTGCGGGGCAACGTAACCATCGCCACCAACATGGCTGGACGCGGCACCGACATCAAGCTGGGCAAGGGCGTTGTCGAACTGGGCGGCCTGCATATCCTCGGCACCGAACGCCACGAATCCCGGCGTATCGACAATCAGCTTCGCGGCCGTGCGGGCCGACAGGGAGACCCGGGCTCCAGTGTCTTTTTCCTGTCATTTGATGACGACCTGATGCGGATCTTCGCCCCGGAAGCCACGGTTAAACTGCTTTCCTTTATCGGCTGGGAAGAAGGGATGCCGATCCAGCATGGACGCATCAGCAAAGGCATTGAAAAAGCACAGAAAAAAGTCGAAGAACGCAACTTCGAAGCCCGCAAAAGCCTGCTTGAGTACGACGAGGTGATGGACTTCCAGCGAAAATATTTCTATTCCAGCCGGCGTAAGATCATCGAGGGCCGCGGGCTGAAAAAAAACATTCAGCAAATGATCGCCGACATGATCGACGGGGCCTGCAAGAATATTCTGGCCGCCGATTATGCCGCCCGCTGCATCGCTGAATGGGCGCGCAGTGAATTTGATGTGGAACTGGAACCGAATCGGCTGTCCAATATGGAAATCGACCAGATCGAAGAATCGGTTAAGGAACGGGCCACAAAGAACGTCGCCAATGAAATCTCCGTCTCGCTGGGAGAGTACCTCGAAGACTATGCGGATCCGAAGACATGGAAGATCGATGCCCTGTGCAAATGGGCGATGAGCGCGTTCAGCGTATCGCTGTCGGCAAGTAAACTGAGGAACATGTCCGCTGACGAGATCGAACAGACGCTGGCGGATGCCGCCGCCGAACAGGTAAAAAAGAAGGATACCTCGCGGCTGGCGGAATTCCTCAAAGACGATTACGCCATCAAATCCTTTGCAACGTGGATGCAGAATAAATTCGACCTGAAACTGAATGTCGAAGAATTAAAAGACCTGAAAACCGAACAAATCCGTCAAAAACTGTACGATGACGTTGCCGAAAAATACAGTCGCCGTGAGATCGAATATCCCGTGGAATTTGCAATGAACATGGTATTCGGCAATCAGGGCACCAATGTTTACGGCTTTGACGCACTGGCCCGGTGGGCCCACAGGAAATACGAAGCAACGCTGACCGTTGAACAGCTTCAGGACACCTCGCCGCGTGACATCCACAGGCAACTGCTGGAACTGAGTGAATCCTGGAATGAGAATCGACTGGCCGAGACTGTCCAGCACCGCATCGATGATGGCCTCTCGCCGCAGGAATTGGCAGCCTGGGGCAGCGAGCGGTTCGACGCACATCTTGACGTTGAGCAACTCAACGACCCCCAGAAAGCAAAGGAACTTCTCGTGAATGCCGGCCGGGACTTTCTTCGACAGGAATTGACCGACCTGGAACGCTACGTTCTCCTGCAGATCTATGACAGCGCCTGGAAAGATCATCTGTACGCGATGGACCACCTCAAGGAAAGCATCATGCTCCGGGCCTATGCCGAGAAGGACCCGAAGATCGAATACAAGCATGAAGGTCACCGCATGTTCAATGAAATGCTCGAAAGCATTGAGGATCGTGTCACGAATATTGTTTTCCGCGTGCGTCTGGAAGCCGGTCAGCGCAGCCGCAGTGTCTATAACGTCAGCCAGGCCAAACACGATGAGGTTAATCAATTCGAAGTAACCCAGCGCCAACGGGCCGCAGCGACGGCCCCGCAAGGGGAACGAAAAGTCAAAACCATCAAGCATGAAGAGCCGAAAGTCGGCCGCAATGACCCCTGCCCATGCGGCAGCGGCAAGAAATACAAAAAATGCTGCGGCAAGAACATGTGATGTTCGATCCGCAGCATGTATTGATCACCTGTGACTTTTCCTGTTGAGGATTATTCCCAATCACCGTTGGCCTGAAGTGTCTTGCTGCCGGTGGGCGCGTTCGACTGACTTCCCGTTACAGTAATCGTGGCGAATCCATCGGAATTAACACTGTCGATATTGTAATCGGATGCGACAAAGTACGTGCCGGTCAGATCGCCGGTTCTGATCTCTAAAAGATTCATCAGCGAACCACCAGACAGGGAACCGGTAATGGAATTCCCTGTTTGTGCATAATAGACTTTTACGGCGTTTCGGATCATGCCCGCTGCGCCATTGGCTTCGGCCCATTTGGCACTGTCGACCCTGGCCCGAAACAAAGGAATAGCCGCCGCAGCCAGTATCCCGACGATCAATATGACGACCATTAACTCAATCAATGTAAAAGCACGTCGCATATTCGCCATCTTAATCTCTTTTAATTTCAACATCAATAATCTTACTTCCAGTCGCCATTCGCCTGAAGTGTCATGCTGCCGGCGGGCGCATTCGGCAGGCTTCCCGTTACGGTGATCGTGGCAATCCCATCGGCATTAACGCTGTCGATAGTGTAATCAGAAGCGACAAAGCAGGTGCCTGTCAGACCCCCGGGATTGATGCCTAACGTATCCAGGATGGGAAAATTGGCCAGACTGCCTGTAAGCACAACCCCTGATTCCGCATAGTACATCTTGACGGCACTTCGGATCATTCCGGCCGCTGCATTGGCTTCGGTCCATTTAGCCCTCTCAACCTTTCCCCGTATAATGGGCATTATCGCCGCAGCAAGGACGCTGATAATCAAAATAACAATCAGCAATTCCATTAAAGAAAAAGCTTTTTGCTGTGCCGGCTTCATCCGTAGCTCCTGAAACATCACTTTTTAATAAAAACACACCTGATCAATATATCGGGGGGAAAAAACTCACACTTAACGGAAATGAAGCATTTCTTGATTTTCGCAGAATGATCTTGCTTGCTGACACTTAAAAATTGACTCTTTTATCGGACACTGCATAAGGTCGATGTAATTTCTGCTTTAAGAAGGCATCAAAAACGTCATCCCAACACTCAGTCCGTTAAAGAGAATATGCATCAGTATGGGACGAAACAGCGATCCGCTCCGTTCGTAGGCATACCCCAGTCCACAGGACAAAATGAAAAGCGACGGCATATGGGTCCAGTTTGGATAGTGGATGACCGCAAATAATGCAGAATTGATCACAATCGACAACCAGGCATTTCCAGTCAGTGAGCGAAGAATGGTCTGAAAAAAACCGCGAAACAGCATCTCTTCAAAGATCGGTACCAGGAACACGGCAAAAAACACAATAAGCAGTTTTAAATAAGAGTCATCTGTCTCCGATAGAAAGGTCAGGCTTTCGTGAGTTTGAAGATTAAACCCTTCCCCCGAAAAAATTCGGCCAAGTAACATCACGCCCCACAAGGCCAGCAGGATCAGTGGGTAAACCGCCGTTAAATAAATGACCGCAAATCCGGCATCTTTTCCGATCGTTTGGACATTCAACCCAAACCCTTTCAGCCGGCGGGCAAATGTACGATGGGCAACCACCAACATCACAATGATCAGCCAGATTCTCAAGATCGTCATGCCCACATATGTCGCGGTATCCAAAGAAGTGATCCAAAAACCATAAAATACAACCCTGATCCACTCAACAACAACATATTCCAGCGTCAGCCAGAGACTGAATATCAGCATCGGCAGAAACACAAACATCCGGTTGCGCCGGACAGGGGCATGGCGTAATGAGCTGAATCCGCCGTACCAGAATAGCCAGATGGTCAGAACCGACAGCCCGATGGTCGAAACCAAAACAGCAGAAGTATCCCAGAACGGCACCGGGGACGAGGAAACGGCCGCTTCGGCCCCAACAGTCTCGGTTTGAGCAATCAGTGTCAATAACATCCATATGCTTTCGGAAACGTACCTTGCCTTTTCAATTTAACCATGTTATAGTACATCGGTCATTTTTTTGCAAGGAATCGCTCATGGACATTTTTGAAATTGACGGACCTGTTCGGCTTTCCGGCCGGATCGATGTGGCCGGCTCAAAAACGCCGCCCTGCCGATCCTGGCGGCCACCCTGCTGGCTCCCGGCACCTCAGTCATTCCCAACGCTCCGGACCTGGCGGATATTCGCTCGATGGAAACGCTGATCGAAAGCCTCGGGGCCAAAGTATGGCGCCATGACAACGACGCTCTTCATATCGACGCAACGGTGATTGACAACCCGGTCGGCGACTACGAGATCGTACGTAAAATGCGTGCCGGCATCTGCATTCTGGGTCCCCTGCTGGCCCGCTGCGGCAAGGTCAAAATCTCCATGCCGGGCGGCTGCGCGATCGGCGACCGACCGATTGATATTCATCTTCGCGGCATCAAGGCGCTTGGCGCCAAAATCCATCTGGAAAGCGGCTATATCGTCGCCGAAGCGCCCGCGGGCGGACTGGTTGCCACACAAATCTTTCTCGGCGGGCCGTTCGGTTCAACCGTTCTCGGTACGGACAATGTCATGATGGCCGCAGCGCTGGCCAAAGGCACAACCATCATCGAATCGGCCGCCTGTGAGCCGGAAGTCGCGGATTTGGCCAACTGCCTCAACGCCATGGGGGCCAAAATCAGCGGCATCGGCTCGCCCCGGCTGACCATCGAAGGCGTCAAAGAGTTGAAACCGATTACCTACCCGGTCATCGGCGACCGCATCGAAGCGGGAACCTTTATGGTCGCCGCCGCGATCACGAAAGGACATCTGACCATCAACAACTGTAATCTCGACCACATGCTCGCCGTCACCGACCGGTTTCGGCAGATCGGCGTACAGGTGGAAAAAACCGAAAACGGCTGCGAAGTCGCATTGGACGGGCCCATTCACCCCGCCGATATTACGACCCAGCCGTATCCCGGATTCCCAACCGACCTGCAAGCGCAATTTATGGCGCTTTTGGCATTGGGAGAAGGCAACAGCGTGATCACCGAAAAAATTTACCCCGACCGGTTCATGCATGTCGCGGAGATGAATCGTATGGCCGCCAATTTGCGGAAGGAAGGCCCCAGTGTCATCGTCGCCGGTGTGGATAAACTCATCGCCGCTCCCGTGATGGCATCGGATTTGAGGGCGTCAGCCGCTTTAGTTCTGGCGGGTATGGCCGCAGAAGGAAAAACCGTCGTACAGCGCGTCTATCACATCGACCGAGGCTACCACCGCATCGAAGAACGCCTCAACGCCGTCGGCGCAAAAATCCAACGCAAGAATATTTGAAGCGCTCTGAAAATTGTCATTCCGAACAAACGTGAGGAATCTATTTAAATAGCTATCGCCGAAGGTGATTCCGCAACTAAGAACTAATCATTATCCAATACACGATTACGATACAGCCGTGTTTCGAGCGAGCGCTGGTAGCTGGTCCAGTTGCCGCCGTCACCAAGGTCATTTTCGATCAGCGTTTCGGTTTGGTTCATTTTCGCATCGAGGTTGTCAATATAATTAACCATAAACGCTTCCGGGGTAGCAGGCAGTTTCGGTGAACCGTAATCATACTGGCCGTGATGGCTGACGATAATATGCAGCAGGCTGTCGAGAATCTCCGGGTTCACCGGCTCCCCGTCGGCTTTCAGATCATCGGCCTTCTGGGTGATCATCTGCGTACCCTGAATGATATGCCCCAGCAACTGGCCGCGGTCGGTATAGCCAAATCCGATCTTGTACGACAACTCCTGCGTCTTGGCAATGTCATGCAGGAAGATCGCCGCCAGCACCAAATCCTTCTGTATCTTCGGGTATAACGGAAACAATACTTGCGCCACCGTCGCCATACTCAGGGTATGCTCCAGCAGACCGCCCAGATAATTATGGTGCATCTGCATCGCCGCCGGGGCAATGCAGAATTGTTTCATCAGCTCGGTGTCATTGAAAAATGACTGTGTCAGGTTTTTCAGATCACTGTTGCTGATCGTTCCGATGATGGCTTTGAACTGCTCGAACATCTCGCTGATATTCTTATCCGTTCGCGGCATATAATCCATCAGGCTGACTTGGTCCGGCGGTACAACCTGCACATCATTGACAACGATCTGCATACTGCCCTGGTACAGTTCGCTCTTGCCGCGGATCGCCACAAACCCCTCGCTCGGAATCGACTGGTAGAGCTGCTCCGTCGCCTGCCAGATGCGGCTGTTGACCTTGCCGGTCTTGTCCGACAAAAACATCGCGATATACAGATCGCCCCGGGTTGTGTTCCGCAGCACCGGCTGGGTGACCATGTAGGTATCCTGAATCTGCTGGCCGGGCTGAATTTCTTTCACATATAAATGCGCCATAATTATCCTTTTTTGAAATCATATTACCATTCTTGACAGGGTGGCAGCCTTTTGGCCGAAGGACCAAAGGGATGGGCTGTTACCCCTAATCATCCTGTTTACAAGCAAAGTTTCAGAATTTCGCCCACCTGCTCGGCCCGAATATTCTGATGTTCGCCTACACAGGTTTTTCGTTCGGCGAATCGGTTGACGACCTTTTGAATATCCTGCTCGGAAATACCATAATCACTCAGTTTTGTCGGCATGTCCACCGAATGGAAAAACGCCACGGTCTTTTCAATCGCCGCCTTGGCCTGACTGTCTTCGTCACCGTCCGTCACATGCCACACGCGCCGGGCCAGTTGGGCCAGTTTGCCCTTTTTGTTTTCATACTGGTGCTGCCACATCCCCGGCAATACGATCGCCACGTTTCGGCATGGGCCGGCCCGAAAAAGGCGGTGATTTCATGCCCAATCATATGGGTCGCCCAATCCTGGATCACGCCGCAGTTAATCAGCCCGTTCAGTGCGTTTGTGGCCGCCCACATAAAGTCGGCTCGGCTGTCATAGTCTTTTTTGCCCAGCACATCCGGCGCGATTTCGATAAGTGTCCGGATGACCGCTTCGGCTTGCCGGTCCTGCAGGCGACTGCCGACATCATACGTGGCATACTGCTCCATCACATGCACAAACGCATCGACTAGTCCATTGCGAAGCTGCTTTTTCGGCAGTGAGTACGTTGTCTCCGGGTCGAGGATGGAAAAACCCGGGAAGACACGCGGGTCGCCAAACGCCAGCTTCTCCTGCGTGCTTTTTTGCGAAATCACCGAAAAGCAGTTCATCTCCGATCCCGTAGCCGGCAAAGTCAGCACATCGCCCAACGGAATCGCATCCGTTACCGGCGCGGATTTGGACAGAACATCCCACGGATCGCCGTTGAATTTGGCCGCCGCGGCGATAAACTTCGTCCCGTCCAGTACCGAGCCGCCACCGACACTAAGCAGAAAGTCCACCTTTTCAGCTTCGCCAACGCGACCGCCTGCATACAGGTTTCATAGGTCGGATTCGGCTCAATACCACCAAATTCAACCACTGTATGTTTTTTCAGGGCCGCGGTCACCTGCTCATAGACCCCGTTTTTCTTGATGGAACCCCCGCCATATGTAATGAGGACTTTTTTATCCGATTCGATCAGCTCACCCAGTTTGGCAATTGTCCCCTTGCCAAAAACAACCCGCACCGGATTTTGATAGTCAAAATTATTCATTTTTTACACTCCCGATAACCGATTTTTAAGGAAATTGTAACATTTCCTGTCTTAGGGCGTTATTATAGTAGAAGTCCCGAAAAAGTGAAAGGAAAACCCCAAATGCTGCCAAAATATGAACATACACAAAAAGGAAGCCGGCTTATCCGTTACATCGCAATTTTCACGATTCTCGAATTACTCGCAATAGAGGTACTCATATTTATTCTCTTCGGGACTGGCGGTCAGAACCCTCTCCCCCAAAATCAACTCATCCTTATCATGCTGCTGATACCGCTTGTCCACGGTATCACTTTGGGATGGGCCGGTTTAATGATGTCATCGCTGACCGTATCCATCAATGATGAACTGATTCGTCTAAAATTCGGCCCGGGAATGTGGAAGAAGACAATTTCGCTGGATGGCATTGTCGAATGCAAGCCCGTCAAAAATACCTGGTTCAACGGCTGGGGAATCCGTTACCTCGAAAAAGGCTGCCGGTTGTACAACATCGCCGGTCTTGATGCGGTTGAAATCACTCTCGAAAACGGCAAACGGGTACGCATCGGCACCGACGAACCGGAAAAACTCGCTGAAGCCATCCGGCAGGTGATAGGCGAAGCCGCCTAAAACAGCAGTTTGATCGCCGCCCCGGTTGCCAGCAGCAGTACAATATTAAATATTCACCGGGGCAAAACAAGAAAGTCTGTCTGAATTCTTGAATTTCAAAACATACCTGATATCCTGTTTAGAAAAGGAACTCAGTGGCCTCGCGAAGCAAGGATATACCGTGTTGTTAGGAAAATTTCTGATATCATAATAGCGACCCAAATATAGAATTAATTTTCGAGCGGGATAAAATGAATCGTTGCCATATTACCTATCAATATGCAGGTCTTTTAGCCGTTTTTTTGTCGTTTTCAGCGAATCTGAGCATCGCTTCGCAGCGGCAGCTTGTCTATGAACATATTGATGTAAAGATGACCCTTAACAAAGATACGTCTCTCGATGTGGTGGAGACGCAACGGGTGCGGTTAAGCGGTGACTGGAACGGTCTTTATCGTGATTACGCGCTGTATGGATGTGACGGGATTGAAATTATAGATGTGAGTGAGAACAATACCGTTTACACGAAAGGCAGTGTCGGCCGTAAGGGCGGCTACATCGTCGAACAGGAAAAAAACAATATTAATGTGAAATGGCGCAGTCGTAATGCAGCGGATCCACCCTATCGTAACACAACAACCACGTTTAAAATCCACTATCGAATCACGGGAGCAATTGGTCAGTATCGTCGGCGTGATGTACTGTATTGGAAGCCGCTGATTCGGGATTGCCAGTACCCCATTAACGAAGCCGCCGTCACATTGACCCTTCCGGAAACAATCGACCCGGATCGAACCGAGGTCATCTTCTTTACCGAGTCCCCTTATGCAAAATGGCAAATTGACCAGCAAGACAAACGGTTGATCCGTTTCAGCGACATGAGAATCGACCCCAAAGACAAATTTGAGATCAAAGTATCGCTGCCCAAAGATATGCTGGAAACATACAGCAGTGCAACGAATACCTATACCTTTCATATCAAGCCCTGGCTTTTTCCGGTTGGTGCCGCCGCGGCAGTGCTTATCTTATTCATCATATGGTCCAGGATCGGCAGGGATCCGACACCTGAATCACAACAAGTTTACAATGTTGACGTTTTAAATATCAAACCCGGACTGGCCGGGTTGCTGATCGATGAAAGCTTTGATGTTCAGGATATAACAGCAACGATCATGGATCTGGCTCGACGGGGTTACATCCACATTCATGAAATCGAACCAAAACAATTGCTCAAGTCCGGTTGCTATGAATTTGAGCTGGTTAAAGTACCTGAAAAAGGCGAACTGGCCGACTACGAAAAACTGCTGATTGAAAAATTGTTCAAGGATCATTTGGTTGAAGGGAAAACAATAAACACCGACCAGCAGAAGAATCACTTTTATCGACACATTCCCAAGATCAAGGAAAAAGCGTGGCAAGAGGTTCAAACACTGGGCTGGTTTGTGACGCTGCCGAAAAAAGCAAAATTGCTGTTTCTTATGATAGGCCTCATTGTGATCGTGCCTTCGTTGGCATTGGCGGCTATTGAAAATGTGGAAATTCTCTTTTTTGCTCTGTGGGGTTCACTGTTTGCCGGGATTCCCGGCATGATGCTTATCTCCAGTATAAAGCATAACGGTTTTAAAGGATTGCTGAAATGCTTTTTCTTTATTCCTTTTGTTGTGATTGGTTTGGGGGTATTGTTTACGGTGTCACTTAAGAACTACCAGGCTGGCGGCTGGATGTTTGATGCAGGAATTACCGGTGTTTTCATCGGCTCATTGATCTGCATGTCCGGCGGGGCCATGGCCCGAAAAAGCAAGCAGGGCGCAGCGATTATGCAGCGCCTGCATGAAATGCGCAAGTCACTCAAACACAATGAGAGCATGGGGCTGAATTATGAGCATTTGCTGCCCTGGGCCATTGCTTTGGGTGTCACGACTGATTACATCGACCATATCCAGGATGTATCGAATGACTATATTCCCTATTACCGCCCTTACCCTCAACACTCCTTGGAACCGGGAATCACTGAGTCCGTATCATCTGTATTAAGCGGTTTGTCAGCCATGACCTCCGCTATCGACTCCAGCCTGTCCTCATCACCCAGTGGATCGGGCAGCAGTGGCGGTGGGTCCAGTGGTGGCGGAGGCGGCGGAGGAGGGGGAGGCGGAGGAGGCTGGTAAAGAAAGTGATGTTGCCGGCTGTATAACATTGCCGGAATGGAGGCTGTTGAGGTCACATACCAAAACGGCAAAAAGACACGCATCGGCACCGATGAACCCGAAAAGCTGGCACAGGCCATCGCCGAAGCGGTCGCTTAGGCCCTCTTTCGGCGTCGAAGCAGCAGTAAGCCGGTTGCCACCAATGCCATCGTCGCGGGCTCCGGTACCGGCGTTGCCAGATACTCAAACACATTCGCCGCAAACGCTGCATTGTCCGGCGTGCCATAATAATCGTAGATATTTCCACCCGATTCATAAGAGGCCCACAGAGAGGAATCGCTCAATACGACAACGTGCCCGCTGCCATATACGGCCGAGGCCCCTAATAGAACTTCATCCAAACCATCCGTCACCGAAATGATTTCTTCGGCTGAACCGGAAACGCTTAAACCGCCACCCCAATACATATCAATTGAAGTAATCCCATCACAAACAGGATGAGTGGTCACCCCATCGGCAATATATTCTTTATAAAAAGGACCGGTAAATGAAATGCCAAAGGCCGACGCAACATCTGCATAATCGGAATAGTTATTCCAATCCGCCAGAATCAGTAAACCGCCGCCGCCTGAAACAAATGACTGCAGGGTCGATACATCATACCCCGACCCCGCGGTAGGTGCAGCGATGACAGCAATGTCAGCACCCGCAAGAGAACCAAAACCCGAAACGGATTGAATGGTATAATCAGGCTCAAGATCGGTCACTAAGTCTTCATAGCGACTGGTTCCTGTACCCGGATCATAAACACTTCCGGCTCCATTCGTAACATCCCACAAAACACTGTACGAACCAAACGAACTCGGCGCAAGAAATACGACTAACAAGAGAGTATAATAGCAGGTCGATTTTAGATGAGACACGTTAAACCTCTTTTTCCCCGAAGATAGAAATTCCCATTAAAACTTAAAAAACGTTTTATCTGAAACTCTCGCTCTTCCCCCATTTTTTCGATGCTGAAAGGAGTATATCAGAAAACAGGCTAAAAGTCAAGCCAAATTCGCCCTATAAGGCTTTTTTTGCCCTTAAAATGGGTTTTTGAGGCAACTGCCGGCACATCCTACCACTCATAGCCGCAGTAGTAACAGTAATAGCGCGGGGGATTTTCCGGCGGCGATTCATTGCGGATCAGCACTTTCTTGGCCTGAACCAGCCGCAAAAGCTGCTCGGTCATCTCGACCGGCTGATATACAATCTCCGCAATATCATCCGACCCGCACTTCGGACACCGTAATTTTTCAGGAATTGTCATACTCTGCTCTTCCAAACAGTTATGTTGTCATTCCGACCGCGCATTTTGTCATCCCGAGCGCAGCCGAGGGATCTATTATTCAGCCGCCGAAGGCGATTCCATACTGTCATCCCGGCCCCCGAGCCGGGATCCAGAACGTAACCCACTGGATGCCGGATCAAGTCCGGCATGACAAAACTGCAAAGTCAAACAAACAAGAACTAAAAACTAAGAACCGTATTTGTTAAACGAGGCACGTTCCTTGAACGGCATTTTTTGCGGCGGATTATAGCCATCCGCAGGCACACCGATCGGCAACAGGACCCGAATCATTTTTGTGTCCGGCACACCCAGCAATTTACCGATGGTCTCGTTGTGCCCATTCCGCCGCAGCCAGCCATCGACCCAGACGCTCCCATAGCCCAGCGCCGTGATGCCTAAAAGCATGTTTTCCACCGCCGCGGCGCAGTCCTCAACCTGAAACTCGAATCCCTCATAAACCGCATCGGGGTTCTTGTCAATAATGCACGCGATAAACACCTTCGCCTGATTCATCGCCTGATTCGTCGGGTTCATTTGTGCGATTTGCTGAACCAACTCAGGTTCGTCAACAATCACAAACCGCGTCGTCTGCTTATTACACCCCGACGGCGCATCCAGACCCGCCTGTACGATTTCCAGCAACTCATCCCGACGAACCACCATATCCGTAAACGCCCCGCGATAACTGTGCCGCTTTTTCACTGCTTCAAAAAATTCCACGATAGAATCCTCACTTTAAAATTCAGGGTTTTTATTTATTTCTATATTCCACAGTATAATCGGACGAAATCACAATTTCCAGAAACAAACTCCGCCAGATTTATATTTGTCGTCTGTCTCGGCCGAAGATGGTCCGGTCAAAGCCCACGCGCAGCGACAGGCGCGGGTCGAAGAAAAACCGTTCTGTTGCCGACATTTTCGCGTGTCCGGGGATATCCTCCGGCAGCGTCTGAAACAGCAGCGCCGGGGCAATCCGCATCAACACACTGGCCACAAAAATACTATGGATCCAGCTATCGCTGAACTGCGGCAGATGCGGTCCCAGCAGCCCCCCCGCCATCGACCCGAGAAAAATGCAGAACGAATTGATCACGTTCAGCCAGGAAATCGAACGGAGCCGGTTGCTGGGCCCGATCGCATCCAGCGTATAATTAAAGCTGGCCATCGCCATCCCGCCCCAGGCCAGTCCCGCAAACATCTGCACCACCACCAAGTGCCAATACGTCCGCGACAGCACCCACACCAGCGGTAAGCCGACAACGATCGTCGCAAACAGACGCATCGGGATCACATAGCCGATCCGGTCGCACATCCGCCCCCAGAAACGCGTGGTCAGAATAATCATCAGCGACGGGATCGTGACCAGAATCGTATACTGAAAATAATTCAGCTTCAAGTCATTGAGCATATAGATGGCAAAAAACGGACCGCTGAAATTCGCCGCAAAACTCAGCAGTGAAAACCCCAGCACAAACCGCCCGAACGCATGCCTGGGCAGTTTCCGGAGAAAATCCCGAAAGCTTCCTTCTTCGGGGGGGCGCTGACTGACCGCGGGCGGCTCATATTGAAGCCCCACAATCCAGCCGCCGATTGACCGTGTGATAAAACAGACCGTCCAGATGATCGAAAAGATCAGGAGCGTTTTGCCCGCAAAGGTATCCAGAAATCGGCCCGCTATCAGCGACACCGTCAACTGTATCAGCGTCAAAATACGGTTTCGATTAGAGAAATACACCCCGCGCCGTCGCCGCGGCACCAGGTAACTCATCCAGTCGCTCCATGCCGCCGCCCCGTAGCCCATCGCCGCGGCATTGACCCCCATCGCCGCGATCGACAGCCACACCGCGTTATGCCCGTGCCAGAACGCGATCACCGCAAACGGCAAATAACTGACACCATGCGCAAAAACGCTGCCCGCAACGACTTTTTTATACCCCCGAACCGATCCCATCAGCATGGGTACCCAAAGCTGGATCAGCCCCGTCATCAGTGCCGGAATGCCCGCCGCGATACCGATCTGCAGTTTGCTGGCCCCCATCGCATTGAGAAACGGGATATAAAACGTCTGCTGCAAACCGATGGCGATCAGGGAAAAAATCCCCTCCGCCACCACCAGCTTCATCGTTTTCTGCCGTTTCCGGCGGTCCTGATAATAATTGAATTTTGATGGTTTCATGAATACCCAGAATTATAACGAATAACACGGCTTTGTAAAAGCGAGGAATTGTAGCTATTTTCCTTTAGGACACAAGCAAAAATCAATGAACGAACAACCATTGAGATTTCCAAATCCATCGGGTATAATAGACCAGATAGATCGAAGAATTAAATAGTTTTGTCAAAAACATATATTTAGAGACCCCGAAGGGGTCATAGTTAATTAGCCGGGGTGCGTAAGCCCCCGGAAAGAAAGCGTCTCTCCTTTTCTTCGAGCCCCGAAGGGGCGACAGATGCTGCTTTTGACAAATCGGCTTAAAATAGAAAGAAATTCCGGAGGCAATAAAACGACTTGGAAAAAATGCGAGATCAGTTAAAAGTCCATCAGGAGCGGGCCGTTTTGGTCGGCGCCGTCCTGAGAGGCAAACAGAAGAAGAATACCAACAACGAGAATCTCCTGCAGGAACTGACAGCCCTGGCCGAAAGCGCCGGTGCGGTCATTGTGGACCAGTTCATCCAGAAGATCGGCCGCATCAATCCTGCCACCTACATCGGTTCCGGCAAGGCTAAAATGCTCGCCGAAAAAGTCGAGGCTAAAGAGGCCGATGTGGTCATCTTCGATAACGACCTGTCGCCCGGGCAGATACGCGAACTCGAAAAGATCGTCGAAGTCAAGGTGCTGGACCGCAGCGAACTGATCCTCGACATTTTCGCCACCCGCGCCCAAACCAAACAGGCCAAACTGCAGGTCGAGTTGGCTCAACTGGAATATACCTATCCGCGCCTGACGCGCATGTGGTCGCACCTCGACTCGGTCGCCGGAGCAGGCGGCGGAACCGCCGCAGGCGCCGTCGGCGGAATCGGCACACGCGGTACCGGCGAAAAGCAGTTGGAGATCGACCGGCGCCTCGTCAATAAACGCATCAGCGAACTCAAACGCAACATTGCCGCCATCGACAAACGCAAAATGCGAGAGATCGACGGCCGCAGCGAGTTTTACAAAATTTCGCTGGTCGGCTATACCAACGCCGGCAAGAGCACGCTCATGAATGCCCTGACGGATGCGGACGTATATGTCGAAGACAAGCTCTTCGCCACGCTCGACACCCGCACGCGAAAGTGGGAAACCGACCCCGGCGTCGAAGTTTTATTAAGCGACACCGTCGGCTTTGTCAGCAAACTGCCCCACCATCTCGTCGCCTCCTTCAAGGCCACACTCGAAGAAACCGTCAATGCCGACCTGCTCCTGCACGTCGTCGATGCGGCCAGTCCCGATGCGTTCGAACAGATCAAAAGCGTGGAAACGGTGTTGAAGGAAATCGGCTGTGACCAAAAAGAGATACTGGTCCTGCTGAACAAATCCGACCACATCGCCAACCGCGCGGTGTTCGATTCCGTCCAGACGGTTTTTCCCGATGCCATCAGCATCTCGGCCAAAACGGGATTGAATCTGGACCTGCTCGCTAAATCCGTCACACAAAAAGTCCACGGACAAAATGTGCGGGTACGCATTACCGCCGGCGCGGCCGACGGCAAACTGCAAAGCTATCTGAAAACGGTGGGCAAAAATTTAACCGAAGAATACTTCGACACCACCGTGCAGATCGAAGCCACGCTCGGCCAAAATCAACTCGCCCAACTCAAACGCCTGGCTCCCCGACAGATCGAATATTTGTGACATCGCACAGAAGATGCAATATACAGTTTACCCAGTCTCAACGCCCTGGGTAAACTGTATTATTCAGCATTAAAATACTCGAACCTGACTCAGGACCATGCCGGGATCCAGCAGGTAAATGGTCACGGTATGGTTCGCTGCATCGCTTAGATCATGTACCGTTTTGCCAAGGGAGTATCCCCTCAGCACATTTTGCGACCAGTCCCCGGACCATTCCGAAGCATTGACATCCCTTGTTTGGACAGCGCCGCCATCGACGCTAACGGCATAGCGCAACCCCATCCCTTCATTGATCCGGTGTGTCGGCAGAAATCTCGCTTCGACCGTGCATGTGTCTAAATGGCTGTTAAACGAATAGGTGATTGAAGGGGCCTTGTCGATATTGGCCTCATCAATCGATTCGGTTTCATAGGGCAGCACCGTCATCGCATACGTTTCAAGGCCCAGCCCTTCGATCTTTTTCCACGTGCTTATGGCTGTATTTTTCGTGTCGCTGTATTCATTAGCCGCAAAAATGTACATCGGTTCGAGGACAGGATTTTCAGGCCCTTTGCCCGGCTTCATCAGAGCAATTTGCTCGATAACCGTACCGGGTTCGCGATGAGAAACAACTAATTCATTGCTCCCCTCACGAAGACCAACATCCATGATTTTCAGCCATTTAGCCGACAGCCCCGTTGGCTGGTCATTGCTCAACACTTTTTTATCATTGAACGAAACAAACCAGGAGTCGTGCTTATCATCGGGACATTGAGCCAGGAAATAGAGGACCGCTTTTTGGTCCTGTTTCGACTCGAAGGTAAAGGTTGCCCTGGAACCGCTGTCTTCCGGCAGCACCTCCGGGGCGGTCGCCACAAGAGTCTTATCAATGAGCTTCATTGAGCCTTCACATTGGGCGTCAGCGGGATCAAGTGAGATCAAACACTCTGCTTTCTGCGACTCCTGGTGGATTTTTTCGATATCAGGCTTACGAAATACTCTTGTGTTTCTCGGGGCCGCATCCATCATACCGTCCCATTTGCCGCCGGTCATTTCCCTATTATAATAACGGGTCAATTCCTGGATTTCATCATAGGCTTTCACCGCCCGTTCGGCGTTGCCCTGGACCGTGAATGTCTGTTTTTGATTCATCAAGGAAGCACTTTTGACCGGATAAAGAATTAACTGATAAAACGCATCCTTATATTCAGGCGGCAACTGTTTGTAAACCCCATCAGCCTTGTCAACAATCGTTTTATAATCGGCAAGTCTTTGATCCTGCTCCTGTTTTGAAAAAGATACTCTGTCGATATGCTCGGACTTAACCTGCTGCGTCAAACGATAATATTCTTTCTGAACCTCGGCTATTTCCTTGGCATAGTCTTTGCCGAAGGTTCGCCCGGCCCACTCCTCGATAAACTCCATAGCCTTTTCCACCGGCCACCGGTCAATATCATATGCCAGCTCAAGCGCAAACGTCATTTCCATTTCGATGGGCTTGATATCGCCCACATTGAACATCCATACCCGATCGGCACCATAGGCGTAAGCCTTATTCATTTCATAGGAAATCAGCGCAGGAGACGTGGAACTGATCCAGAGGAAGTCCTGCGGAACCCCCCAATATGACATGTGGTAATAGACCCCCGAACCGCCCGACCGCTTGCGCTCGGCCGGTGTGGAGAGATTGCGAATATACCCAAAATTGTCGTCAGGCCAAACCATCGTAACATCATCAGGCAGTTGAAGTCCAAGCTTGTAGATATCAAGCACCTCCTTATAGGGACAAAAGATCTGGGGCACCTTTGAAGGATCGGCATTGACATGCTCGGCAAGCATTTTCCGCTGATCCATAATCACCCGCCCCAAACGGTCACGCTTCTCGATACCGCTGCCGCCGCCCGGCATATTCGAGTCGTGGATACCACGCATACCGACGGTATAAACATTCTCAAACTGGCCGTTTTCCCTGACGCGACTGTCCCAGTAGTTGTAGATGACATCACGGTTTGTTTCGTAATTCCATTCGCCCATCGTCTGCTTGTCCCACTCGGTCACATTGCAACGCAGCATGGGCTCGCAATGGGACGCCCCCATGACGATGGCATAGTTGTCGGCCACGATCTTATTTTCGGGATAGATGTTGAATGCCTGGGTGCAGGGATGCATCCCCGGCCAGATATAGTTGGCTTTCAGGCGTAACATCAGCTCAAACACTTTCGCGTACGTCTTAGGCCCAAGGTCTTTTATGTCCGTATCATGATGCTTGGCCGCCCACGGCTGAAGGCCCCAGTCCTCGTCATTGATAAAAATCCCGCGGTATTTGATCGACGGCGTACCCTGCACGATGGTTTTTGTTGAAACATGGATCTGTTTTTTCTTCGGGGTCGGCACATCGGCCCAATAGTACCACGGGGAAACACCGATGGCCTCCGACAGGCTGAATACGCCGTAAGCGGTCCCTCTTCTGTCACTGCCGGCAATCACCAGTGCCCGGTCAATCCCTTTAAACGGTTTTTGAACCTCGGCAATCGTAAACGCTTCCCATTGACCCTTGACGGCAGAGACGTTGAGTTTTTCCGAACGAATCAACGCATCGATATGCCGACTCTTTCCAATAGTCCCGACAAAGATGATACCGTCGGCCTTCGTCGGCAAATCCCTCAGAACATCGGGCTTGCGGTCCGTCACTCGCTGGATATCTTCAGCCAACAGACCGGCGGCGATCCTGACAACAGCGGCATCGTTCTGATCAAAGACAATGGTCGTTGCGGTTTTTGAAACCACCGGAAAGGTCCCGAACGCAGGTGTGTCTTCTACGGCAATTCCATCAACATTTGCGCACCCAATTGCTGCGACCACAAAAACAACTCCCCAAATATATCTCATTGTTATCACTGTCATCATCCTTTCTGTTTTATACTTGCGGTTCCTTTTTTTCTGTGTCGATTTATTCCGAGTGGAGCGAGGAATTTATAGAAACGCTCTGCTGATTGCCTAAATCCGATTAGATGCTATTTATTGCCACATGTTATACCGTTCCAGTCATCCGTTCTAAAGGGTGATGCAGGCAGGTTTGCCTTGTTGTACAGACAGCTTTCCGGGTCGGTATCCCAGGCATAGCGAACCGCCGCAGGCTCTTTAACGTTTTCACTAAAAACAACCACCGTCGCGCCCTCAATCCGTGCATCCGCCCAAACAAACATTTTGTCGGCGGCGGCAATCGCAAAGCCTTTGGCCGCTCCGTCTTTAAACATCAAGCCATCTTCGGCATAGTTAAAAATGATTCTTATTTTATCACCCTCGATCTTATAGCCGGCATAGAGCGGGCCGGAATAATCAATCTCTTTACCGTAATCGTTGGCCAGCGCCCAGAATGCCAGACGCTCGCCGACATCTTTCTTATTGCCGGGGTGAATATTATTGGTTTCACCGATATCGATCGTAACGGCCATGCCCGTGTGTTCCATTGAGTTGGTCATCAACTGAGCCTCTCTCAGTTCGGCCCAACCGTGTTCTCGAGGCTGGCCGCGATATGGCTCCAGCGCCTCGCCCGGCTGATGGTTTGTAAAGGCGGCAAGCTGGACAAAATAGAACGGCATGTCGAAATGGTTAAAATCACATCGCCAATTCTTGATCATCGTCGGGAAAAGATCCCGGTATAAATAACTCGCTCCGGCATTGGACTCGCCCTGATACCAAATAGCGCCTTTGATGGTCATATTCGTAATGGGGGCAATCATTCCGTTATAAAGCGAACCGGGTTTATCCTGCGGAAAAAATCCCCACGTTCTTTCAGGCTTCGGTTTTTGTTCCTTTTCGGCAACAGCACAGGCCTCCTGCCATGCTTTAACCTTCGCATCATAAACGCCTATCACGGGACTTAAATTATCATCATGCTTAATGAAATCAACCCGCGTCCACGCCTGCGCACTCGTTCCGCCCCATGAACTATTGATCAGTCCAACCGGGCAGCCGGTTTCACGATGGATTTTCCGGCCAAAATAATACCCAACCGCACTGAAATCAGCCGCCGTTTCCGGTGAACATTCAACCCAACTGCCGACAACATCCTCTGCGGGGGCATCGGCGGCGACCAATTGAACCGTAAATAAGCGAATGGATGAATTGGTCGATTGCTTAATGTCTTCGGCGCTGCCGTCAACCTGCTGATTACCCCACCCCTTCATCGGCATCTGCATATTGGACTGACCGGAACAAAGCCAGACCTCACCGATGAGGATGTTTTTCAGTTCGATACTGTTGCTCCCCTTTATGGTTAGCCCGTAAGGTCCGCCCGCCGTGGGGGTGTTGACAAAAGCACTCCATTTTCCACTTTCATCTGCGGTCACTTCCGGCCCGGCGGGCCCCGCTTCACGGTTCCAGCCCGGCTCAATAACGATTTTCTCGCCGGGCCCGGCCCAACCCCAGAGCTTGACATCGGCATCCTGCTGCAGCACCATATTGTCGCCAATAATCGCCGGCAGTTTGACATCCGCCAATAACAATCCGGCAACAGATAAAAAAATAAGGTTTATGATGGAATGATGTTTCATCAGATATCCTCTCTTAGAAAATAATTTCAACTGTATTACACCGGCTATTCCGCCTTGAGTTCGCGGGTCATTAGTTCGGTGATGGCTTCGGGAACGGTTTTTTCGCCGTTGATAATGCTGTAAATCGCCTCAGTAATGGGCATTTCGACGCCGTGCTGTTTGGCCAGTTTCACAACGCCGGCGCATGTCGGCACGCCCTCGACGACACATTGCGTTGAATCGATCGCCGATTTAACGCTCATCCCTTTGCCGATATGTTCCCCGAATGAACGGTTGCGCCCTTTCGGCGATACGCAGGTTGTAAATAAATCACCTAATCCACTAAGTCCGGAGAATGTTTTTTCACTGGCCCCCAGCGCCACTCCCAGACGCTGGATTTCCGCCAGTCCGCGTGTGATCAGCGCCGCCTTGGCATTGTCGCCTGCGCCGATGCCGTCAATAATGCCCGCGGCAATCGCGATCACATTCTTCATCGCCCCGGCCAGTTCCACGCCGACACAGTCGTCATTGGTATACACCCGAAACCGCAGCGTATTGAACGCCTGCTGAATTTGCTGAGCCAGCGCCGCATCCGCGCACGCCACCGTCGCCGTTGCGGGCAGCCCGCGCACCAGTTCATCGGCAATGTTCGGCCCCGAAAGCACCGCCAGTGGATTGGCATCATTCAATAACTCCGAAAGAATCTGCGTCGGCCGTAGCAGCGTCCCGTTCTCGATGCCCTTGGTAATGCTGACGATCGCCCGCTCCCGCGGCACATGCGGTTTCAATCGTGTCCATACCCCCCGCACAAACTGGCACGGCACCGCCGAAACGATCATCTCCGCATCGGCCAGCGCCGCAGCGTCATCGGCCTCGTATTTCAGCACCTCCGGCAGCGAGTGCCCGGGGAGGAAAAACACATTCTCTTTTGCTTTGGCAATCGCCGCAAGCTGGGCTCCGTCATGTCCCCACAGTGTCGTGGCGATACCGTTTTCGCACAGCAGCATCGCACACACACATCCCATGCCCCCATCGCCAATAATCGTCGCTTTTTGAATCATAGAAGAATTAAACCCGCATATCGGCCCAATTTCAAGATTTTTTGCCGCGCCGGTCATTTTATTTCTCCGAAATCGCCCAACAAACCCTTTGCTCTGACCAACTTTTCAGTATAAAATGACTGAAAGTCATCCTCCAGTGAGGCTCAAGGCGACTTGTTAACTAAAAACTAAGAACTAAGAACTCTCAACTAATTATGAAGCCACTTTATATCGGTGCCACATTACGCGATTGCGGCAAAACATCGGTCAGCGTCGGCCTGATGCAGGTCCTGCACGACCGGGGACTGAATCCCGGCTACTGCAAGCCGGTCGGACAGCACTACGTGCGCTATCAGGACAAAAACATCGACGAAGACGGCGTGCTGATGCACCAGGTGTTTAACCTGACGGACGAGCCGTATTTTTTAAGTCCCATTGCCATCGAACGCGACTTTACCCGCAAGTTCATCAACAACCCGGACGTCAAGCCGCTGGAAAAAGAGATACTCCGCTGCCATGAGGAACTGCGTAAGGCCCATCCGATGGTCATTATCGAAGGGACCGGTCATGCCGGGGTCGGAAGTTGCTTCGGCCTGTCCAACGCCCGCGTGGCACAATTGATGGGCGCCAGGGTGGTCATCGTTACCTCCGGCGGGATCGGAAGACCCCTCGACGAAATTGCGCTGAGCCTGGCTCTGTTCAAAGATTTTGATGTCGAAGTACTGGGTGTGATCATCAACAAGGTTCTGAAGGAAAAATATGACAAGATCAAGGATACCGTCGGCAAGGGACTGAAACTCATGGGCTCCCGGCTGATCGGAGCCATCCCCTACGACCGAAGCCTGACGACCTTCACGGTCGGCCAGTTGGCAGAGGAATTTAACTACCAGGTGCTCTGCGGACACGATGCCCTTTCCAATGTCATCGAGGACACCGTGATCGCCGCGATGGAACCGCAGCACGTCCTCCAGCACATCCATACCAATACCCTGATCATCACCCCCGGCGACCGCATCGATAACATCCTGATCTCGCTGCTGGTACTGTCCAAGGATACATCCAACGGCGGGCTGATCCTGACCGGCGGTTTTGAGCCGCACCCGATGATCGAACCCCTGCTGAAAAACAGCCGAATCCCGATCCTCTTCAGCCAGGAGGATACGTTCAAGGTCAGTGCCCGCATGAAGGATCTGGGCTTTAAGATTCGTTCTTATGACACCGCCAAGGTCGAACGCCTGCACGATCTCGTGGCCGAATATGTCGATGTCGATTTCATCCTCGACAGCCTGAAATAACAGGTATTTATTTTTCAGGCTCGGGACGGTCGATCAGTACACTGATCTCACTGGCATTGGTAAATTCATTCCCGTTGGCCTCGGACACTGCGACAAGCTTGAAGTACCGCGCAGACACCGGTTTTTCAAATTCAACCGTCTGCAGATTGCCGCCTCGCCTTCTCCTGTAACGGAAAGCGCCGGAGGCTGCTTTCTCCCATGCCTGCCCATCCTGACTAACATAAAACTCGTATTCGCCGATATTACCGTTCTGCTGTCCGTCCTGACGCGGCAAATAAGTAAAGCCCTTCAGCGGCATCGTCTTTTTCATGTCCACCTGGATAAAGTGGGGCTGATCGTGAGTGTCGTAATCTATCCAGCGTGTGTGCCAGAACGTATCATAATAGCCGTCAATGGCGTATATTCCAAATTGTCCGGGCTCTTCGCAATTGACGGTGGCGGTCCAGTCACTGCGGTCCAATTCAGGGCGTTGATATATCATCATGGCCACGGCCGGGATGAATCCATCTCTGTGTGTCCTGGCGTAGATTTTTCCGTCATGGTCAATTTT
Organism: Anaerohalosphaeraceae bacterium; assembly: GCA_963675525.2. Classification (GTDB taxonomy): domain Bacteria; phylum Planctomycetota; class Phycisphaerae; order Sedimentisphaerales; family Anaerohalosphaeraceae; genus 4572-13. The sequence continues at coordinate 543,149 of CAXXSL010000013.1, forward strand.
ACTGCCTGCCGTGTACGATTTAAAAAACTCCGGCGTATCGTACGCCACATCCAATTGTGCCTTCGGATCGCTGCAGAAGAGATTGAGCCTGCTGAGTACCCGTGATTCAAATTTCGGCGGATCGGTCAGATAAAAACGCTTGCGAACCGATGCATCGACCGCTCCGTCATATGGCTGAATGCGATAACGGAAATTGTAATGGCCGGGTCTCAATCGGTACTGCGGCAGTGTCGCCGGACCGCAGCTGGCGCCGCCAAGACCGGTCAGGCCCGCATCCAGACTGACGATCACTTTGCCGTCCGGGATCAGGTCGCAGGGATATCTCTTCGAGGCCAGTTCCTTTTGGGTGAATTCCAATGCCCCAAAATCCATCCGGTCCGAAGCCACGAACAGCACGCCCTTGCCGGACTGATCGCTCAGGGCTGCCCATCGTACATCCGAGCGGTTGCCGCAGAACTGCGGCTTCTGGTAAAATTCGTACATCTGCTTAACCGTCGTCTGATACAGGCCGAATCGAGTCGCAGCCTTGCGGTCCACATAGCTTTCAAACGGCCCGCACCCCAAATATTTGACTTCCGTCAAATCAGCTGCGACCTTCATATCAAATCCCACACGCGGCAGCACACTCGGTCCCGCCGCCAGATCGATGCTGTTGTCACTGACGATTACGCCGTTGCCATCGACACACCATCGTGACAAGAGTGTATATTCAACGCTTCCGGAAGTGAACTTTGTTTGCGCCGTCACGATGCAGACATTGTCGATCATTTGCACATCATAGTCGGTCACTTCCTGAACAAAGGCATCCAGACCTCTCCAGCGGAATTTATCATTGTCGCCGGGGGCACGGTAGATGGTGCAGGTCGGGCCATCGGCCGCATCCGTGATGATGGATTTGCCGTTCATTTTTAACGAGGTGATATTCCCCTTGCGGAAAACAACTTCCGTCGGACCGGCTGAAACCTTCACATCGTCGTCAAGGTTTTCGATCTTGGGAGCCGCCGCCTTGGGAAGGGTCTCCTTCGGCAGGCTGACCGGAATCTGGAACTGATAATACGCCTGCTCAAAACCTTTCTTCGCATACAGCGTGTCGTCTGCCAGCTTCCAGCTCAGATTCACAAAATATTCCACTCCGGGTTTGGGGGTAATGGTTTTAAAAGGCACTGTCACATCCTTCGATGTTGCCGCCGGGATCGAGCCTGTTTTCAGCTTCCCCGATTGGACCACCTTTCCGTCAGCGGTCAGTTCCCAGTCACAGGTAAACTGATCCAGGTCGATGAAATCATACTCATTGCGAATGGTGATCTTGCCCGCGGCCGCATCGACCACATCGGCCCAGACCGACTGATAGAGATACTTGACCTCAGCCAGTTTGGCTGTGTCGCGCCGGTCCGAAGTAACGACCCCGTTCGCGCAGAAGTTGCCGCTGTTGGGCCTGTCCCCAAAACTGCCGCCATAGGCGAAAAAGAACTTATCGCCCGGCTCGACACCGCCGCCGAACGGAGCCACCACAGCGTCACCGTCGTCGTCAGCATATCGGGCACGAAGACCCTGATCCACGAAATCCCAGATGCATCCGCCGATGAGTGACTTATCGCTGCGGTAAAGCTCTACGTATTCTTTCAGATTACCCAGGGCATTGCCCATTGAATGGGCATACTCGCAGACAAAAAACGGCTTGGTCGGATTGTTACTCGGATATCGGCTCAGTGTTCCCAGGCTGGGGTACATCCGGCTGTATACATCACCCCACTCGCTGTTGCCTTCATAATGGATCGGACGGGATGAATCGATCGCCAGCATCGCCTCGCGCTGATACTTGAAGTTCTCACCCGGGCCGGCTTCGTTACCCAGCGACCAGAATATTATGCAGGGATGGTTCTTGTCACGCTGGACCATCCGCACGCCGCGGTCGATATGGGCATCCCGCCAGCTTGGATCACGGCTCAGCGACTCGTCGCCGTAGCCCATCCCGTGCGATTCAACGTTAGCCTCATCCATGATATAAATGCCGTACTTGTCGCACAACTCATACCATTGCGGCGTATCCGGATAATGACAGGTGCGAACAACATTGATGTTGTTGCGCTTCATAATGAGGATATCTTTGACCATCATCTCTTCGGTCATCACACGCCCCCGGTCCGGATCGATCTCATGGCGATTGACACCGAGAAACTTGACGGGCCTGCCATTGACCAGCACCTGCAGGTCCTTAATTTCAACGGTCCGAAAACCCACCTTGCAGGAGGTCGATTCGCCGGCGGAACTGGTGATCACCAGCGTGTAAAGGGTTGGCGTTTCCGCCGACCAGGTCTTGACCGCCCCGGCATCCAGCTCCAGCGACAACACGTTTGTGCTGTGCAGCCGCACGGAAACCGTCCCGGAAACAGTTTTAATCTTTTTATCATTGGCATCAAACAGCGTTGCTTCAATCTCCACGTTCTTATCACTGGATGTGGCATTATTAACCGAAACGGAAATGTCAAGTTTTCCTTTTGTATAGCTTGTGTCCAGGCGGGGAAGAATGAAAAAATCGCGTATCGCCTGTTTGGGTTGAGCATAGAGAATCACATCACGATGGATACCGCTCAGCCGCCAAAAATCCTGGTCCTCCAGATAACTTCCATCGCTCCAGCGATACACCTCCACGGCCAGCGTGTTGCTTCCGGCGGTAACATATTTCGTAATATCAAATTCCGCCGCCGTCATACTGCCCTGCGAATAGCCGACCTTTTTGCCGTTGACCCACAGGTAAAACGCGCTCTGAACACCCTCAAATTTCAGGAAGATCTGTTGGCCGTCCCAGTTTTTAGGAACTTGAAATTCATGCCGGTAACTGCCTACCGGATTCGGCAGTTTATTTTTGGTATAACCATCCCACGCCGGCTCCATGATCATCGGCGGGTTACTATTATTGAACGGATAGGTCGCGTTCGTATAGATCGGCACGCCGTAACCTTCGACCTGCCAGTTCGACGGTACCGGGATGGTTTTCCAGCCGCTGTCATCAAAATCCTTGGTGTAAAAATCCATCGGGCGGTCCGACGGCTGGGCCGACCAGTTGAATTTCCAGTCGCCGTTCAGCAATTGCACACGGTCGGATCGACTGCGATCCATTTTCAACGCATCGGCCTTATCCGCATACACCACCATCGTCGAATGCGGCGCAACGGTATTAATATGCAGAACATGCTGATTCTGCCAGTCCTCAGCAGCCATCACACAGGCCCCAAAAAATATAAACTGCATCAGGATAACACCGCCCCGTGTCACAAAAACCTGTCTTCGATCCATTATTCTTCTCCATTATTCCGATTTAAAACATATTTATGATGAGTAATCTCTTGACTATAAGCGATAAGCAGAATTACTTCAATAACGCCGACGGAAATTGTTTTATTGCCACCAAAGCCGTTTTGGGATAATAACTCCTGATGAACAGCGAAAAAACAGGATACAATCAATCGCATATGCGTTTGCATGTTTGAAGTTCAGGACTTTTCGCAGCTGACTTTTTTTTCATGACCCCCAACCTTCCGTCGCTATTTTACGTATAAGAATAGGTAACAATATGTTCAGTTGGAGGTTTAAAACGATGCAGAATGTCCATCTACATACCCCCGACTGGATGCACAAGCCCCCGTGGCATGCGAGAATAATAAAAAATGACGGAACATCAGGAAGGGAGGCGTATTATGACGCTGTTAGAGTATCTAAATGCACAGCACTGTGATTACAAGGTCACCGAACACAAACCTGTTTACACCGCCCAGCAGTTGGCAGCCACTGAGCACATTTCCGGCAGGCAGGTCGCCAAACCGGTGGTGGTTCGGGCCGACGGGCGGTTTTATGTCTGTGTCTTGCCCGCCGACCGAAAGATCGACCTGTATGCACTGCAGAAACATCTGAAAGCCAAAAATGTTCTGCTGGCCAATGAACACGAAATGGAACATCTGTTTGCCGATACTGAACTGGGTGCCGAGCCCCCGCTGGGCAATCTTTACAACCTGCCGACATTGATGGATAAATCGCTGACCAAAGACAAACAAATCGTCTTCCTGGCCGGCAGTCATGAGCAATCCATCTGGATATCCATGAGCCAGTACCGCAAGCTGGCCAATCCCGTCATCGCCTCGTTCAGTTATCCGGCGTCATTTGACGAGATCGAGTCGATGCCCTTTGACCCGTTCTTCTATGACCCTTACGGTTTATAAATAAAAGCGTCGTGCAGCAGCGATATCCAGAGCCGGGGACGTCAGTGACCGGTTTTCGTAAAGCAATCAGCGCGCACAAAAAAGAGGCCCTAATCACCCTCCGACAGGCCTCTTTTTTTGCCATCACCTTTAGCAAGATGATGATATAGAATTATATTAAACTCTGCGTTTCCGCAGCAGCAACCCGCCCGATCCCAGCAACACCATCGTCGCCGGTTCGGGAACTAAGTACGCCGCGTCAGATCCGAACTCGACCATCACACCGTTATCATAAAGAAAATTCAGATCGGTCAGCGCCTGGCTCAAATCCAGCGTAATGATAACCGTATCGCCGATGGCTCCAAGCCCGCCCATCGGGATAATCGGCGTCGATATACCGCTTTGCGATACAATGCCGCCCTGAGGACCGTCAATATTACTCGGGCCGTCAAGATTCGCACCGCCAAACGCCGTCGTCTGAGCCTTTTCGGCGCTCACAAGATTTGTCAGCAAACCAGTCCCGTCCATATTTCCATATCCCCATTCGCCGCTGAGGTCATCGCCCGGCCCAACCATCGTATCCATATCATACGAGGCGCCGCCGGGACCCAGCACAACCGTTCCCCCTGTGATCATCGCATCGCCATTGTAACCGGGGTGTCCAAAATCAAATGAAATGGCCGTTAAGATCTGGGCGGCATTATCAAAACCCAGGGGAACATCGGTCGATGTATTCGTCAAAGTGATTTTCATCACGGTTGGATCGGCGGTATCCAATGAAAACACTGCCTGCGCACTGAGACCATTTAACTGGCTCGTGGATACGGGGCTATGATTGGACGCACTGTCAAATATGAACATTTCGGTGTAAAGTGTCGCAGAAGAAATACTTGAGAAGCCAAACACCCCTAAAATAAAGACCACTACAAACCTTTTCATCTTTCGCACTCCTCTCGCTTCCCCGCTCCACCGGGAAAAGCGCTTTCCATCTTACTCCAATTTAATGGATGTAATTCTCCTCCTCATCCATTTGTCCCCATTCACCCAATCTATTGTAGGTCTTTCACGCAACAAAGTCAAGTTTTTTTGAATCCCAAACCTCCGTAGAAATACTGATAACTTGTTTTTGGAAAAGAAGTTGCCGTTATTCGACAATCACGCAAATCCTTCATACACCTAAAGTTATAGGTTTCACGTCCGGAATAAAACCATTGCGTCTTTTTGATAATTTTTTTCTGTTTTATTGAAAATTTACAAACAATTCCATCGAAGACGGAGGTGATAACCGTAAATGCCGTTTTTCAGGCGGCTCACCGGGGCGGGGGTCTCGCCAAAAAAAAAAGAGGCCTTTTCAAAATGAAAAGGTCTCTTTAATAATCTTCACATCCCTACCTCTTAAAACAGAGGTTGGTGCTTTATCTTACTTTTCTTTGTCTTACGTCTTGCGACGGATCAGTAAACCGCCCAGTCCCAGCAGCACCAGTGTAGCCGGTTCCGGAACACAGATTGTATCGATGATCACCCGATCAACATAAACCGAACCGCCAATCAGAATTTGTTCAAATGCAGGATTGGGTTCCAGGTGAATCAGAAATGTGCTGTGGAACCATCCCGGTTCCAGCGGACTTTCCGCCAGCAGTTGACCGGCCACGTCAATCGGCCTGTTATCCGCCATGACCGCGGTCACTTCCGGATCGCCGAAAGGGGTCTGCTCTGACCAGATCACCTGAACCAGGATATCCTTGAACGGATTGGGATCTGGAAAATTCGGGATATCAATAAGCAGCGAACCGGACAGCGGCACAACACCGATACGGCACATGTACTCCTGCTGCCAGCCTGTGGTGGCACCCGGAAAGTACTGCAAGGCCGCCGGACCCATCGGATTTTGATCAATGTCAGGCGGGATCAAAATACCCGGATTCGTTGGCTGATCAAACATCCATGCCTGCATCGTCGACCCCGGAAGGCCTCTAAACGGCGCACCTGCATCATCTAATTCTAATACACCCAGTGACGAAGCACTCAGTGCGATAACAACAAGAAATAACTGTAATCTTTTCATCTCTCTCGTCCCCCTGCTTTTCATCATCCAATCGAAAAGCTTCCTGGTAAAATCTCCTCACATTTTTTTCGGGTGAACCGTTCCGTCTTTACCCCCATTTCAATAACATGCAGTATACCATTTTTTACGCAAAAAATCAATCGATCGGGCATGCTTTGACCGGTGCTGTGCGTCCTATAGAAACCACTTCCGGCAGTCACGCCGCAATGACTCTGCAGCATAACCCGATAATAAAAATCGTTCCTGCTTCAGAACACAATTTAGTACCGGCTCATCCGGTTATTGCGTCCGATAAAGGCATTGACAAAAAAATAGCGCAATGCGTCGATGGGGTGGTCATGAATGCCATCTTTTTTCGGCAGTTCCGATTGCACAACCGCCCCCGTTTCCGGATAGTGATAGCACTGCATCGCTTCGATCAGATGCTTACATCCCGGATCGATAACGAGCCGATGCGACCCGTCACCGGCACGCAGATGCGCGCGGATTTTTTCAATGCCTTCCAAAATCCGGCTGTGTTGATGTTTCACGCGAATCCCCGCCCTGGCTAATTCCTTGATCTCGCTGCTGCCGGAAACGCCGTCATGTCCCGCTCCGGCCGGGTCGCCGAAGGTCCCGGCCACCTGCGATTCAGCACAGGGTGTTCGAGCCTTCAACACAACGGCATGTTCGGCGATCCGCATTCGACGTTGAACATATTCATCGATCACCCGCACCACGTCACCGTCAACCTGAATCCATAAACATACAAACGGATTCGTAAACCCAAAGTCCATCGCCCGGTATAGCGGCAGCGTCGGATCATAGACAACCGGCCCTACATGCACGTCCGGGTCAAACTCGGCAAACACCGCGTTTTCCAGATTCGGACGCAGGCACAGCATCTCGCTTTCAAACCCGGCCCGACTGCTGCGACGCATCTGGGCGATGCAGTCGTCAATTTTCAAATAGCCTCTGGCCCGGCGTGCCTTGCCGCCGCAGTCGCTGTTCAACGGACACCGGCTGCAACTGCGATCTTTGCCGCATCGCTCGATGACCTCCCACATGCACCACTGAAAGACCGGGATGCCGCTGTTCGCGGAGTCATCGATCAGCTTCTGCATCAGGCCGTACGGCCGGTGCATCGTGCTGAACATTTCCATCGCCGCCAGATGGCCGTCGGCGCTGCGGGTGACGAACTTGGCGGCATTGAAAATAGCTTCATCGAACAGCTCGATCTCGTCGCAGCGCAGCTTGTGAACATGCCGACCGCGCACGGCTCGGGCCGATTGCGCCAGGACCTGTACGGTTGTACCGTTTTGAAAACGGCAGGATCCCTTCAGCATCTTACCGTCCAGGCGATCTTCAAATCCCCGCTCGACAAACTCGCACAGGTATTCATATATCCGGCTGGACTGGTCCAGCGACCCGGCCAGAACCCGCGTCTGGCATCGGGGCTTGAACAACCCTTCCAGCAGCGTCGTAACTGCCGCGAGTTGGGTTTTGCCGCCGCCCCGGTTGGCCCACACAATGCAGTCGCCGCTGGTTAATTTTTTCCTTTTATTGAATCCCCCCATTTCGCAGCTGTACGCATGCCACAAATAATCCATCGGCGAAGCATGATGCCCGCAAATATGCCGGTCCGGCACAACAAAGTCGGCATGTTCTTTTAAATACACCTTCAGCTCGTAACGATTCCGCGGCACCGCATCGCGATCAATTTTCCCCGGTTTTTTACGATCTTCCTTTGTGGCTACTGTCTGTTCCATTGATATGCTCCTTCTCGAAATGGTGTTAGATGATGCACTTCAGTTCAGATGAAAACGTTATGGCGCAATTCGTCCGTCATCGCTTTAGCAAAGATGGAACCCTTGTGCATGAAGTGTCTGTCGATGCCGGGCCGTGCGCCCCGTGCCCAAGCGGGTAATGATAAGCCGCAACTACAATCTTGATTCAGCAGGACCGCAGGTAGTCGATGGCGTTGTCGATGAAATTGATGATTGCGCCCTTGGCGCCCCGGACCTCGTCATATTCTTTGAGTTGGCCCTTTGATTGGAGGGTATCGCGAACCAATTCGATCTCCTGTAATTCTTCCGCATCAATCCAAAGTCCTTCGCACGATTTGCACATCTCCACCGTAACGTATGTTTGAGGATAGTTAAATTCAAACATCAGTTCCTGGCAGACCGGACAGACACGCAAAACCTGTTTGGCTTCGTCAGGCAGCGATAATTCTTTGATCGCCAACGGGCTGACTTTTTCAAACTCACCCTTTTCCAGCCAGAAACCTTTGCACTGTGTGCAATAGTTTATGGCGACACCGCCGCCTTCTTTGACCGTGCCTTCTCTGAGTGGATGTGTTTTACATTTTGGACAGTACATTGTTCTTCTCCTACCAACTCCCCGTTGCACCGCCGCCGCCGGAAAAACCGCCGCCGAAACCGCCGCCGAAACCACCGACTCCGCCATCGCTTGAACCGGCCTCCGGCAAACTTTCGACAGTCTTTTTGGCCATCACGAATAACGCCAGAAGCAAGATGATGATAAAACCGGCGCAAATCCAGCCCCAGCCGCGCTTGCCGCTACGGAACAGGCTTATGGTAACCGGTATCAGGAAAATGATGAGCCCGACGACAGCCAGCTTGACCCTGCCGGGAATCAAACGCATACGGCCGAACTCCAAAATCAGGGCGCGCGTGCCTTTGATGATACCTTTATCGTAACGGTTTTTTTTGAATTGCGGGATAATGACCTTTTGCATAATGCGATTAGCGTCACCGTCTCGCGAGCGTCCGTAATAAGCGCCCAGTTCGATCCGCGCCTTGCGGTCCTTAACCGCCACCACAAACAGAACGCCGTCGTTTTTCGGCATGTTGCCGATGCCGTATGCATCGAACAGGCCCGTGGCAAATGTTTCGATGCTGCTGTTGGCCGTGCCGGGGTAGTCATGAATCGAATCGATGGTCACCACCGCCATTTCGAATCCGTTTTCTTTTTCGCAGGTATACAGCCAGCTCTCGAGTTCTTCTTCCTGTACAGCCGTCAGCAGTCGGGCATGGTCGGTCACATAGCCCCGGTCCGGCTGCGGATACGGGGCGTAACTTTTTTCAGTATCCACCGCCAAAACCAATGCGCTGCACAAACCAGCGCAGACAATGAACAGACTGTAAAAATAATTATTCTTCATACGCGATCTCGTCGCTAAGCTCGTTTTGGTCGTCGGCGCCACAGGGAAAATAGGCGTGCAGTTTTTCACCGATGCATTCGATGCCGACCGTAAGCCCTGTGCCGAATTGGTCCTGGCGGAAATGCGATGCCATGGCGTCTTTGACATCATCCCAGAAGGATTGGCCGACCTGTTGATGGATGCCTTCGTCGCCGTAGATGAGAAATTCGCAATTGGTCGTGACCAGCAAAATAAGCACCGCGTTTCGCTGCCGTGTTTTGTTCAGGCCGTGCTTTTTGAACAGGTAGGCAGCTTTCTGTCTGATCTCCAGCCAGCAATACCGCAACACGATCAGCTTGATCTCCGCTGACGTGGCCTTTTCAGCCTGTGCAATCGCAGCGCCGATCTGGTCCTGCTCAGCGGGACTAAAAAACGCATCGGGATGGGTTAACCGCTTCATGATCCGTCCTCTGTTTATCCTTCGTAAACCACCCCTATCATACGCACATAGATACAAACGTCAAGCAATAAATTCCGTTGCAGTTTTTTATGTGGTATCATAAAAAAGTTCTAAAGAGGCCCATAAATTTATCATGTAAATCCAGTCCATCCCGCCAAAAAGACTTTTTCTAAGCCATATCCAAAATTCGTAACGAATGGTCCTTCTGTGTTTTTTGACCAAATTATTGTGAACACTTCCCACCCATCGAAGTGGAGCAAAAGCAAAGCGTTATCGCAGGCCTTTAAAACGCTGCTGAAAACCAGATAAAAAACAGGGCCGCAAAATCGCTTTCGCCGCCCTGTTGTGTTATTTGATTTTAAATGTCTTTATTGCAGTGCCGATTCGACGCTGACAGTAAACTCGCCTTCGTCGGGGAACGGACCGTTGTAGCCTGCGACACGGATATAGATCGTCTCGTCTTGGTCCATGTAATAGTAGGTGATTGATTCGCTGCCGTAGTTTTCTACACAGTCAATCTCGCTGCCCCCGCAGGCGTCCCAGATCGACAAGGTGCTGTCAAATTGAGCTGGGTCGGCGATCTCCACGTTGATATTGTACCAGGAACCCCACGGTGCAGTAAACGAGTACCAGACATCCTTGCCGTCGCTGCCGGAGGAACACGTGTCCATCGCCCCGCCGGTGGCACCAAAATTATTGCCGACAACCGGTACATCCAGCGTCAACGCAATCGCGTTACTGCATGCGTCATTTGCGAGAATCGTCTCCAGCCAGAACTGCGCCAGAATTGCCAGATCGCCCAGATCCACACGACCGCTGCCGTCGATATCCGCATCGGCAGCCGTCAGCACCGGTCCGGTACCCGGGGAGAGGGTCAGACTCAGATTCATCTCCACAGAAGAATCCGCCATCCCCGGGTTGGTGCCGGTATAGGCTGTAGCAATTACGCCGCCATGCAGACCGATGACATCGCCGATCTGCGCTGAAAATGTTGCCTGGCCGGTATACTCGCCGTCGGAATCCTGCATACTAATGGTATGTACAATTTCACTCGGCTGCGGATCGTCGTAATCGGCGCAGTTCAACGTAATTAGAATATCCCCGTCTTCGGGGCCGTGCACTATCGCCGAGTAGGAACTGCCGCCCTCGGACATGGTCATGATCATTGCCGCATAATCCACCGTCACCGTAACCCAGTCACCGGTCGATTCGCCCGCTTCCGGAGTAATTTCATAAAAGTTGCCGGTTGCATAGCCCGGATCTACCATCTCGGCCCCGGCCCAGGCAAAAGCTTCTTCGCCTTCGGGCGTGGTAATCTCAACATACGAAGACGAATAGGCATACAGTTGAATCATATTATCCATAAACACTTCGTTTGTTTGGATGGAAATATCAATCATGCTCTCACTTTCGGCAACGACAAACTCATCCGGCTGTACTTCGATATAGGTGTTTGAATACGTTCCGTTGAAGTTCGGATGCCATTCATCATACCGATCGGTAAATTCATTCGGCTCGGGTATGTCGGCACGCGTCAAAGCGTCTGAGTTGCAGTACGTCATTTCCTGCACCGGCGAAAAAGACGCCGCCTGAACAATCCCCATCATCACCACACACATCACCCACAGTCCCGCTAATGCCCTACGCTTCATTTTCATCCCCTTTCGCAAATCATTGTTATAAAGATGGTATCTTTTTTGACGACAAGTACTTATACAAATCACTTCAACAGGCAGGCAACTGAATTCTAAACGACCATATCGTTTGATGACTAATTCGAGACAGGATTATACCAAAAACGCCGATAATAATCAAGTTTTTTGTGAAATTGATGTTTTTTGTACGACCGTCCCTGAATTTTATTGAACATGTATTTATTTTTTACGCTTACATATAATAAGGATTAATCCAATGGTGCTCCGTTGAAATAGGTAAAGGCTTCCGTGCTGCCGGCAACACCATAGACCGTTGAGGACACTGTACTCTGAACATAGCCCTCCAGCGTCACCACATCATTTGAAACAAAAAAAACAATCCCTTATTGTATATAGGAATTACGCGTTTTTTTCTTGATATCAGATGATTTTGTTGTATAATGTAAATAAAGGTGAATTTAAACATTGGAAGAGTTTCATTTTTAGATTCAGGAGGCGAGTATCATGAAAAGTGTTTTAATCTGCGCATTAACCATAACCTACGCCGCCATGGCCGCATCAGCTCCATCCGATGTCCGTGTTTTTCCACTGCTGACCACAACATGGGGGCAAACCACTGTCGGCGGCAACGCCTGTTTCAATTACTACACCCCCGACTCAACCGGCTATCCCCCGACTACACCCGGCTCAGCCGGTAACTACCCATCCGGCTGTGTCGCTACCGGAATGGCACAGGTCGTCAACTATCACCAATGGGCCCTGCCGCAGTATCCCTACGGCACAACATTCACCATCTCCGCAGACGGCACTCCATATTCTGCCAGTATCATGGGCGGCACATTGGGCGGCAATTACGATTGGTCAATCATGCCGAATATCTCGACCAGTCTCGCATCCCGTCAGGAGGCAGGCCGTCTGCTTCACGATCTGGGCGCAGCCTTGTCGATGCAATACTATTCATGGGCAAACTGGGGGTCAGCCACCGATTTTGATTACATTGACAATGTCTTTATGAACTTTAACTATTCCAATGCCGTCACGCTTGAAGGCAACATGCTGGTCGGCGGCACCCTCGTCGCATCGTCCATCCCGGCTGCACTGGCCGAACCGGCAATCACCACAAATCTGGACGCGGGACTGCCCGTCCTGATCGGTGTCAATGACAATTTACTGCAAAGCGGCCATGTCCTCGTCATTGATGGCTACGGCGTCGATTCATCAGGAACCACGTGGTTTCACTGGAATTTCGGAATGCCCGTTCAGGGCGTTACACCCCCGGCAACCAATCTCGGCTGGTTTACCCTGCCCGGCGTTGGCACTACAAACGACTCTGCCGGGTATACCGTTCTGGATGGTATCGCAATGAATATTTTTCACACGAACCCGCCGGTATTGTATCCGACTGGCGAGATCATCAGCGGCCGTATTATCGACATGACCGGCAATCCCGTCAGCGGTGCCCGCGTCGACATCACCGGCCCGGGTGTCCCTATTACCGTATATACGAACGCTGAAGGCATTTTTGCTTCTTACGGTACGATCGCTTCAAACGCGTCGTATCTCGTCGCCGTTTCCGCCGCAAGTTATACACCGCACAATATCCCGGTGAACACCGGCATTACCTTAAAGACATGGTCCGGCACTTCCACAAACGGAAGCTATATCAACACTGTCGGAAACAGACGCGTCGATCTGACGCTTCAGTCCGGCATCTGCGACTTGGCCGAATTTGCCGGATTCTCTCAGCACTGGAACACATGGCATACCCAAACCAGCAACCCCGCCAACCGATACGACTACAACGGCGACTGGAACGTGGATGCCGCAGACCTCACACGCCTCGTCACGGCATGGCTTGCAACACCCGTCCCGTTCAGAACGGAAATGATGATCCCCTTTGGCGCCACCGGCTCTATGCCCGCAAACTATCCATGGCAGTATGCCGGTTCCGGCGGCGCATGGTCCGTCGTTAGCTTCCCGATGGTCGCGGCCGAGTCTCCCGCAATCACGCACAATCAATCAACCTCCTTCAATCTGCCGGTCAAGCTATACCCCGGAACAACCGGCAATATTGATATCATGTTTACTTTGGAATGCGACACCGAGATGAATGCCGATGTCTTTGAATTCCTCGTCGACGGCGTCGTGCAGACCGAAATGGGCGGCTTCTCCGCCTTCAGCGGAATGATTATGAACCAACCGATGAACTATCAACTGACAGGGATCACCGCGCCGACACTGAAAACACTGCAATGGCGATATACCAAAGACGCCGCCAACAGCAGCGGCGCCGATAAGGTATGGATCGGAAATATTGATGTGATCGCACAGCCCTAACCCAACAGCCAAAACATAATCGAACCTGACAAGCCGGAGTATCAACACTCCGGCTTTTTTATGTCGCCAACAGCTCGAATTGTCAAAATCGGCACAAAACGAATCAATCCACTCTCGCTCCGTTGAAATAGGTAAAGGCTTCCGTCCCGCTGGAGGCGCCGTAAACATTAACCGACGACGATGTTTGAACATAGCCCTCCAACGTCACGACATCATCGGCATTCAGATACACCGTGATATCGGCCCGCACGCTTTCATCGGTTCCGGCAGCAGTTGTTGCGTCACCCCGATAACGTTTGCCGTCGGCATTGATCGACGCGGCGATCAAATCGCCCTTCGCCAGGCCCGTAAAGAAAATCGATCCATGAAACGTATACAGCCCATCCGCCGGGCGATGAACTGGCTGTTTTTGGTGCTATATCCGCCGCCTGTATTATCCCAAACGCTCGTTCCGGTGTCAAAATCAATCGTTTCAAACGACGAACTGCCCGGCCAGGCATACGACGAATCCCGCTTGACCGAAAAACTAATCCGCGCATCCGTCACCGCCGTCACATCATGCACCGCCCCGCCGGTATCGATATAATAAAGCTTCCCATCAACATTGCTGACAAACACTTTGCCGTAACCGGCTGTCGCGGGCGGAACCTCAACCATCGGCCCCATCGTCATAGCCCCATCAATCGTCAGTAAATCATTTGGATCCCTATACACACGAAATCCCTCCTGAAGCCGCACCAAATTCGGACTGCTGAGCACAATAATCCCATCACTATTGGTTATCGCGATCGTTCCGCCTGCATGTGTAATCGACCCGGCGGCAACATTTAGATGATGGACACCGACTGTTGTTTCGTCGATCCCGCCGATCGTCGTCGTCCGGCCCAACCCAACCGTTATTTCATCTGCAGCACCAACGCTTGTCGTGCGGTTCATGCCAACTGAAACATCCTGATCTCGCATAACCTGTTCTGTTGAATTGGCATTGATCGTCACAGATTGTGAATTCCCGACGTGCAGGGTCGAATCATGCGCAACGTTTGTAACCGCATCATAACTGTATTCGACCGACCCCTCTGTGTCTTCAAAATAAACCGCCGCGCCGTCGCCCGCATTACCGACCGTCAGCGTCGGCTCGGTTGTCTCACTCCGCAGTGCCGCCGGCGTTTTCAATCGATACGCCACGTGCGCAAAGGGTGTCGCCTCCAGTTTGATCAGCGGAGACAGTGCCTGATACTCATTCGGGTCCTCCAGTTGTCCATCGCGAACCCCAATCTCCATCCAGCGGTCCGACCCGTCAAATATCTCTCCTGCCTCCCAGACCGGATCATACTCAAAGTTCACGTTCAGCGTCACATAGCCATCGGACACCGGATGATCGAGGGCCGTAAAAACGGCGACAATCTCTGAGATATTTGGATCGGACCCGTCCCAGAGGTATAATACGATATCAACGATCCCATCGAGTGGCGAGCCGTCGTCATAGAGCCGCCCCTGATATGTGAAGGTCTGATTGGACCGTATCATGACCGCATGTACCAAGCCGCATAACACCGCCAAAATGATAAATATCCACAAACGCTTCATGGTTCTTTCCTTTCGCTATATAAAACGCACAATCACGTATTACTTCAAGGGCCAACCTGCCGGGCAATAGTCCAGCCACCAGTACGAAAGCTCCCAGAAATCCTCAAGATCCACCCGCCCGCTCTCATCAAAATCCGCTGTCGATAAGGGATCAACGCTCAACCACTGCTCAATGAAGATCGTCAGGTCATCCAGATTCACCACACACCCCATCGATCCCGGCCAATAGCCGCCAGATAAAACAAATGTCCCGCCGGATGCAACCTGCGCATCCGGCTGGCCGATCGTACCGACCATCACATATGCCCCGCCGCTGCAAACAACATCGCCACCGTCAATCGTGTACCAATCAGTCGAGTAATCGCCGAAAACAGGAAAACACAGTAGAAGAAACAGCAGAATTGCGAGCGTAGAACGAACCGGCCAGTTGATTGAAAAAAGACCTGCCTGTAATTGGATTTTCATGTGGTTTCCCTCCTGTTCCAAGTAAGTTTATTATACAAAAACCCGAAAAAAATGCAAGTTGTTTAAGAGACCAAAGCCCTGCCGGGGCCGCAACACTCCCTGATAACCGTTGACTGACAACTGACGGTTTCTATTTCAACGGCCATCCATCCGGGCAGTAATCCTGCCAATACCCCGACAAAATCGTAAGGTCATCCATGTCCACATCCCCGGTTCCATCCAGATTCCCCGCCGGATTCGCTGTCAGCCAATACGAGGCGAAGTTTGTCAAATCCTCCAGTGTGACGATGCAGGCCCGCACATCCCAACTTTGCGTCTCGTCAAAGTGAATCCAGCCGATGTTTTCGCCCCACGCCCAGCCGGACAGCTTACCGTCACCATCGATGGTAACTTTGTACTGATTGGTTGTGTCGCCCAGTACATCCGGGTCAAAGTTGACCCAGCCGACATTCTCGCCCCACCCAAAACCGCTCAGGTTGCCGGCACCGTCGTTGACCACACCATAACCGGCGGCCCCGCAGGTGCCGTTGTTTTCACAATGCAGATTGATCCAGCCGATGTTCTCACCCCACACCCAGCCGGTGACCTTATCGCTTGCCACCTGCATCCCGTCACCGGTTCCCGGCTCGGCGTTCAGCCAGCCGGTATTTTCACTCCAGCCATACTGCGCATCAGTGCCATACGGGTCGATATTCACAGCAAACACAAGACCATATGCAAAGAAGACCATTAAAATTATAACCGTCTTTCTCATCGTTCCATCCCTTCAAATTGATTCATAAACATTGATTGTCCATGTCATTTTTTTTCTGTATCAGGATTCGCCGCCGTCGCTGCCGATGTCCCACAACTCAGTCTGCCACGGACCGGGCTTGCCATCAGGATCGAGGGGGCGATATTCCCACTTCATCGTATCGTAACTGCCGAAGGAGACCACCTCTTTCAGCGGGGTCCGTGCAGAGATGGGAGCGATATACGTTACTCGTGCGTTGGTCAGCGTCAACCGATAAAAAACCACCCGCCCGTAGTCAACCGTTGACGTGGTTCGTTCCAGAATCACCTGTGCAATGGTGGTATTGTTACAAGCTTTAAGCATCAACGGGACGGACGCAAGGTCGGTCTCTTTGGCGATCAATAAATTGGAAAGCTTGGGAAACGGTGAAGCTTTCGGGTCTGCGCCATTTTCGACGTGCAGGGTATAACCCACCAAATCAATCCAGTCTGCATGGTTCGCATCGTTCACCTCGCCCGGAATTCCGGTCAGGAATAAATACATCGAACTGAATCCCGGTTCAGCAACCGGCACGACCACCGGCTCAAACGCCGCGGCGTAAATCTCGTTGAGCGTTCGCATGGTTCCCGACGGCGCCCCCGGCGGATTCAGGTCACCCGCTGTTAGCGTCCAGGCCAGACCAACGATAATTAAAACTGACAGCAAACAAATTGTTCGTTTGTGACGGTTGAGCGTTTTCATAATTTTATTCTTTCATATCAGATTTTATCATCAATATTGATTGGTCCCCATTGTACAACCGGGAAGCGCATGCAGATTATCGCCATGGCCAAATGAAGTATTTTCATCGACAAGCCCATAAGATCCAATTCTCAAACCGTATACATCCTTCTCTGTAGCAGCATCATGTCCATTAAAATAGGCATTGTTACCAATCACAGTACAAACGCCATTTGCATAAATGCCGGAGGTATATGGAAGTAGAGATGTTGCTTCACGTCCATTGAAGCCGACGGTATTGCCTTTCACGGAACAACCGTCTCCAACAACAATGCCATAGATGTACTGAGACGCAGAGCTCTGAAAACCATTGTAATTGACGGTATTATTGTTTACGGCACTAATTATGCCGGCTTCAATTCCATAAACACAGTCACCTGTAGCCAATTCTCCATTCTTTTTAACAATACATCCAGTCACCCGACTGCCTTCGGACACAGAAATGCCCCACACATTATCGCTCGCGGATTTTCCGTTATCGTTTGCAATACAATTGGAAATAATACCGTTTTTCCCCGTACCAATTCCCATAACTCTGTCCGCAGACTCGCCGTTGTAATTTGCGACACAATTAGAAATGCTGCTGTTATCGTGAACGCAAATGCCAAACGCATAGATTTCATTTGAAGATGTACCGTTGTAGTTTGCGGTGCAGTTTTGAACGACGCTGTCATCTCGCAAATAGATCCCGTTTTCTCTGGCCCTGAACACTTGCATGTTAAGGACGCGGACATTTTCAGAATTCACGTCGGCGTAGATTCCATTGCGAAATCCTTTATAGAACACTATACCGGATGATCCGTATCGGCTCTGAATCGTTCCATTGCGTATTTCAATATTCTTCTTTTCAGCCGCTATGTATATCCCGTCAAAATCTAAATTGCCGGCTTGAGCCCAGGATGAATACAATCGATAGCCCATCAGGTCCACTGTTACGTCATCGGCATTGATCAGGATGCCGTGTTTAAAATTGCTGGTAAAGTTCTCTGTTAGATAATACGACCCCGGCTGAGAAATAATATACGTTGCCGTCGAGTCACCCGGCGTATTTGTTTGATTGATCGCAATCCGCGGCTCCACCTCATCCAGCGGCTTCATCGTTGACCCCGGCACCCCCGGCGGATTCAAACTGCCGGCATGAGCCGTTGGTGATAAAATAAAACATACCGCCGCAATAACGAGCACAACAAACAAATTTTTTCTTACGTGTTTCATCATTTTCCCCTTTTTGCTTGAAACATTATTTTATGGAGCTACGTTTTTGCCATAGACACAGGTAGCGATAGTCGTATCCATGTTTATTGCCGAGCCCGCTCCATCCCCATTGCTATATACCGTATTCTGGTCGACAAGGCTATATCCTTCAAGATATATACCATAGACGTCACTGCCGCCCGAATCCCCGTTATCGTACGAAGTATTGGCTGTTACGGTACAGGCAGTTTTGGCATAGATGCCATAAACATTTCCGCTGGCGGACCTCCCATTGTAGTAGGTCGTGTTGCCGGTCACCGTACAACCGCTGTTGGCATAGATGCCAAGAACATCAAGGGTCGTTGAATACCCGTTATTATTGACCATGTTGCCGATTACTGTACTGCCGCTGCTGGCATGGATACCAAGTACGTTACCTTCAGCCGAAGAGCCGTTTGCGTAGATCGTGTTGCCTGTCACCGTGCAGTTGCCAACGGTATAGATGCCCCAGAAGCTGGCAGCCAAATATCCGTTGCCATAGACCGTGTTGCCTGTCACGGTACTGCCGCTGCTGATGTAGATGCCATGGACTTGGCTGGTAGATGAATTTCCGTTGTTGTAAACTGTGTTGCCGGTCACCGTACTGCCGGCACCGGCACAGATGCCGTAAACGCTTAAGCCCGTAGCTGTATCTCCATTGTTACTGACCGTATTGCCTGTTGCCGTACTGCCATCGCCGGCATGGATGCCGTAGACGTACTGGCCTGTAGCCGAGTTTCCGTTGCCACTTGCTGTGCAGTTCTTGACAAAACTATCAGTGCTAAGCAGGAGAATTCCATTTCCCCTTGCATCGGTAACACAGATATCTTTTACCCGAATTCCTTTGGTGTCAGCTTCGGAATAAATCCCATTCCGAAAACCCCGAAAAGTCAGAATGTGAATGGTCGTGTTGTCACTGGCGATCGTACCATTGCGAATCTCTATATTTTTGTGATCAGGAGCAATATGAATCCCGTCAAAATCTTCATTGTTACCCAGTGGTTTGCTGTAGGAGGACCACAGTCGATAGCCCATCAGGTCGATTGTTACATCATCCGCATCGATCAGGATGCCGTGCTTAAAGTTGCTGGTAAAATTACCCGTCAGGTAATACGAACCGGGTTCGGCAATAATGTAAGTATTGTTCGGATCGCCGGGCGTGTTCTCATCATTAATCGCAATCCGCGGCTCCACCTCATCCAGCGTCTTCATCGTTGACCCCGGCACCCCCGGCGGGTTCAAACTGCCCGCCGATACGACCGAAATACAAACAAAAACAAGACCCCACAACTGACCGCCTTTAAAAACCGCTCGCATGTTCATCGCACTCTCCTTTTTTGGACTGCGGCAATAGTTATGGATTGCAAAGGGAAAACATCACTTTCATCTCGATGTATCGTCATAGACGGATATACGCTTATTTTATCCCTCCAATCCGGATTTTATCCTCTAATTCTGTCCACAATTATACCAAAAAACCGACAAAACCCCAAGAAAATTTTACCATTATCGGCCCAAATATCCTTTTCGGTTGTCAGACAGCCGCTTTTACGATATGCTTTCGGCCAAGCTGAACGTCAACTTCAAATCAGGAATAATGAACTCAAAATGTACTCATTCTTAAAAAATATCGTTACCCAGGCGGGCCGCATCACGACCGAATATAAATCCCGGCTGAGCGAAGTACACATCGACCGCAAAAGCGAAAAAGACCTTGTTACCGAAGCGGATGTTGCCGTGGAAAACTATCTCGTCGAACAAATCAAAAAGACCTACCCCGACCACGCCATTTTCGGCGAAGAAACGGGGCGGCACGCCGGCAACGAATACCGCTGGATCATTGATCCCATCGACGGCACCACCTCGTTCGTCCATGACCAGCCGTTCTTCAGCAATTCCGTCGCGCTGGAACACAACGGCGAGATTATTCTCGCCGCCGTCAACGCCCCCGCATTGGGTGAACTGTTCATGGCCGAAAAGGGCAAAGGCGCCACACTGAACGACAAGCCGATTCATGTGTCCACCCGCGACAAATTATCCGACTGCGTCCTCGGCACCGGCTTTGCCTGCGTCCGTCAGAATTTGGCACACAACAACCTGCCTTATTTTGAAAAGGTCGTGACCGTTATCCGCGGCGTCCGGCGCTACGGCTCGGCGGCCGTCGACCTGTCCTACGTCGCCGCAGGAAAACTCGACGGATTCTGGGAACTGAACCTGCAGATTTACGATATGGCCGCTGGGCTGTTGATTGTCACCGAAGCCGGCGGCACCGTCACCGACTTCGCAGGCAAAAACAAAAAGATGCCTCACGAAACCCTCGCCACCAACGGCAAAATTCATGATGAACTGTCCGGAATGCTGATGGAGGTTAAACATGAAATCTGAGATCGTTTATGTCGAACTCAAGACAGGTTACAATGACAACGGTCCGGCATGGATTGGCAAAGCAGACTTCTCCAAAACAGGCCTCACAATTTATTTTAATGGACAAGCCTTTCGGTCCTGCGACGGAAAAGGCATTGGGGCAAACTACTACGACATCGAAACTGAGGATGAATACTGGATCTCTGGTGTGAAAAAGAATCAACAGGACAGACACTGGGCAGGTGGAGGCTCAATTATGATTGACAAAACAATTGTCGAAGAATATCTGAACCTGATTGGTGTTAAAGAATTGGATAGAAAACAATTTCAGGTTGTAGAGTTGGATAATACTGATATTCGGAGCCGTATTTACGAACTCGAAAACCGTAAAACAAAACAGTAAAAACAGGGACTAAAAACAGAAAAACAGGGACAGTCACCTGTTTTTCAGGTGCAATCTATACTGTCGACAAACAATAGGTGGCTGTCCCTATTTATTCGAAGGCAAGTCCGACAACGTCCGTTTAACCGCCTTCTGCCAATCCGCATAAAGCCTGTTCGACTCGCGCTTTGGCATCCGGGGGCAGAAAGTCTTGTCTTTCTTCCAATATTTCTTCAGCTCATGGGTATCTTTCCAATATCCAATCGCCAAACCCGCAAGATACGCCGCGCCGCAAGCCGTTGTCTCAATAACCTTCGGCCGTATCACATTAACGCCAAGTATATCCGACTGAAACTGACACAAAAAATTATTCGCCGCCGCACCGCCGTCGATTTTCAAATCCCTGACTTTGAGCTTCGAATCTTTCCGCATCGCATCCAGCACATCTCGCGTCTGATAGCAAATCGCCTCGAGTGCCGCCCGAACAATATGATTGTTTTCAGTTCCTCGCGTAATCCCGCAGATAGTGCCCCGGGCATCCTGGTCCCAATACGGCGCCCCCAGTCCCACCAGCGCGGGAACAAAATAAACCCCGGCGTTATCCTTGACAGCCTTGGCCATCTTTTCCGAATCCAACGTATCCTTTAAAATCTTCAACCCGTCCCGCAGCCACTGAATGGCCGAACCGGCAACAAAGATTGCCCCTTCAAGCGCATACACCGGCTCGCCCGACGGCCCGCACGCCAGCGTGGTAATCAACCCGTGTTTTGAAACGGGGCGATTCCTGCCCGTATTCAACAGGGCAAAACACCCCGTGCCGTAAGTATTCTTTATCGTGCCCGGCTCAACGCATAACTGCCCAAAAAGTGCTGCCTGTTGATCGCCCGCAATACCGGAGACAGGAATGCCGGCAGGCAGACGCCCGATTTTGACGGTTTGTCCAAAAAGCCCCGAAGAGATCTTCACCTCCGGCAGAATGGACGCCGGAATGGAAAACATTTTAAGGATGTCCTTGTCCCACGTTAATGTATTGATATTAAAAAGCATGGTGCGCGACGCATTCGTGTAGTCGGTCGCATGACATGCCCCGCCGGTCAGCTTCCACAAAACCCAGGCATCCGTCGTGCCGAAACAAAGCCTTCCCTCTTTGGCCTTTGCTAATGCGCCTTTGATGTTTTTGAGTATCCACTCGATTTTCGTTGCGGAAAAATACGCATCGACGGGCAGCCCTGTTCGCTTTTTGAAAAATTCCGCCTTCCCTTTTTTCTTGAGCTGGTCACATCGCCCCGCGGTTCTTCGGCATTGCCACACAATCGCATGATAAACCGGCTTGCCCGTTTCCCGATCCCAGAGGATGGTCGTCTCACGCTGATTGGCGATCCCAATCGCAGCAATGGACCCGGTCGGCACTTTCCTGAGAACATCCTGAACGGATTGATTGACACTGTCCCATATTTCCTGCGGGTCATGCTCAACCCATCCGGGCGCGGGAAAATACTGCCCAAATTCCCGATACGCACCGGCAACCGTGTTCCCCCTCTTGTCATAAACAACCGCCCGGCTCCCCGTCGTCCCCTGATCAATCGACAAAACATATTTCACGCAATGATCCTCCCGGCAATAGTAAAACTGCGATATCTTATTTCACGCGGTACATCGTGTAGGTGCCGTCGACGGGGCCTTTGTAAAAGCCTGAAAATTCATCGCCGCTCAACGTTCCTCCGCCGGAGTAGAGCCCTTTATCGGCGGTATATTCATACAGGCCGTCTTTGAGAATCCCATCCATAATATGCATCGGGTCCTTGGTCGAATCGAGTGTGTCCAGTATCAGCACGCGGTAATTGTCATCGCCCATCGCCGTCACCTTTGCGGCGAAGGTGAACTCATTGCCCTGCGAATCGGTCCCGCTGCCGATCCAGTCGCCCGCAAACTCAGCAGTACATCCACTTAAAAAAAGAGCCATGCACATCAACACAACAGATACAATCAGTTTTTTCACAATCATCTCCTTTCGTCGCAGTCATTGCGACCGAATCTTCATCATTAATCACAAACCACTTGAATGTCTCGCTGCAGCCGTATTGTCTTATCCAGCGACGCTGCCAGCCAGTGTTTCACATCGGTCCTGTCGCCAAGCAGGTTCAGCATCGTATCATCAATATCATCCTGCTGCGGGCCGTCCTGGCAAAAAGCCTTCAGCGTGTTCGACAGAATGTTTAGTTGTCCCAGCAACGGCGTTAGTTCTTTATTAAAACAGCACGGGGCAAACACCCTGTCCGCTTTTAATTCACCGTTCATCGCCTTAAGCATCACAACCAGGTTATCGGCATAGTTCCAGTTGCATGGAAAACACAAATCGATCGCCAGCCCAATTGACATCTGGTCCGGCTTGCCGTTAAAGTCATAATCAATCATCGTCGCATTGGTCTGCTCTAAAAAGTCAACGTGGTCTTTATAATGCTCCTCCGGATGATGATCGATCGGGTTTCCATATCCATCAATATTCAAAACCAAATTATAGTAAGACTCTTGTCCCGTCAGAAAAACCTGCAGTTTATCGATCAGCCGCTGGACCTGCCACACCTTCACCGGGCTCGTATCCCCCAGGAAGCCAAGCAATTCATCCGCTGATATACCGTCTACCTCCAGTCCGGTACACTTCGACACATTCCCCTGGCACCACGCCGAAAGAATTGCCACGGTATTCTCTAAATCACGTTGCCGCCGGGGCGGACGCCGGCCGGATTCAACCGGCGGTTTTCCCGCCGCAATCGCACCAATAATCATCCGGGCTTCCTTGTCCGCTTCATGATAACACAACTCAAACCGCGTAATCAGCGCCCGTATGCCCGTGCTATCATCATCCAACGGCGCCAGTGAGTCTTCTAACGCATCGATCGCCGAAATCTCGTCGTCCTTGAGCAGTCTCTCATCATCCAATGCCCCGCAATTTCCCCAACAGGCTCTTAATTGATTCTTCATCGTCAAGCCCTTTCAATTGTGAGTTATTCTTTTTTCGGACCGCCTTGGGGGTAGGTCGGCAGGCTTGTGTCGATGGTGGCCCGCTTGCAGTCGTCACAGTGACAATAGCTCGATGGACCAATCTCGCCGTCATATTCATACCGCACCGCCCCGCACATACATCCACCAGTTAATAATGTACTCATATTATTGTCTCCTTAATAAAACGACCCAGTCTTTTTCAGGATCGGCCGGCGGGGTGCCCAGGGCACCGAGGGGCATGGTAATACCGCTGGTCACAATAACACCGCCGCTTTTCAGATCGCCGCCGGTACGGGGGTTGTGCCAGTGGAGACTGTAACTGCCTTGCGGTAGTTTGAGTTTGCCGCCGGTTGTGGATTTGAGGTAGACGACGTAAAGCTCGTTGGGTTTGCAGAAGCAATAGCCGTCAGCACCGGTCAGCAGTGCATCGTTGTTTGTCATTTCCCAGAAGGGGATCTTGTTGTTTTTGAAGAAATCCAGCATAACGCGGCACTGGTCCCAGAAGGCGTCGCGGCTGCGGAAGTCCTGGCATGTCAGGTCGGAGTGGTCGTGGCCGTAGCCGAAGTACCACTCCAGGCCTGCCCCGCCGGCCATGACGGCTCCCCAGAGCGCATTCTTGCGCGCATTGTCGTGCGTTGGGTCATCTTTATCCGGCACGAGGGCGTGTTCGGGATCGCCCGGTTCGTCACACGAGACCACCCATGGTACACCCGCCTGTTCTGAGCGTTGTACCCATTCGAGTACGTCGCCGTGCACGGCGCGGAAGTCGGCAAAGTTGGTCTGCAGTGATACGCCGCGCAGAGCTTCCTGATCTCCCAGCAGCGGTGCATAGACTTTTTCCTTCTGGTCCGGATAGGTATGCACAACAACCGGATGGCGGTAAGGATCGTGCCTGTAAAAGAACGCACAGAATTCTTTAAGCTGTTCAGTCGTGTTGGTATTTTCCTCGCCGAGGTTCCAGTTCAGGGCCAGGTGATGTCCGAAGCGGGCGATCAATTCGCGATAGTACAGTCGACGCTCGGGGCCGAGTGCCCCGCCGTCGAGCAGTTGGTCGTTTTCGGTTTCCTGCGTTTTGAAATGCAGAAACAGGCCAAGCTTGTCGGCATGTTCAAAAACAATTTCCCACTGCGCCAACCGGGAGACATCCAGCCGGAATCGTTCGTTGTAATCCGTATAGGGAAAGACGTTTCGGTCGTCGCCTTCGATATTCATCGGCAAGAATGAAACGGCGTTCAGCCCTTTTGACGAAAGATAATTCAAGGCGCCGATGAGGCCCTTGCCCTTGCCGCCCTGCCATGTTGGATCGCCGGATTTCCAGTCCTTGACGTGCGGCGCCCAGGTCTTGATCAGTTCGTCGCTGATACCGTCGGATTTGAAATCACCGTCGAAATCGGCATAGGCTAAGAGGTTCTCCGGCGCATCGACGCCGCATTTGAGGAAATAATCATTATTCCCAAAAGGTTTATCTGCATCCGTCCCGGCAAACTGCAGGTAATGTTTGCCCCGATAGCACAGCAGCCCCTTGCCGCGGAAATCCCGCCCGGTTTTATCCGTCGGTTCAACCACAAAAAAACCTTTCAGTCCGTCAATATGCGTTACCGGATTGCCTGCGCCCGCATCATCTGAGACTGCGATATTCTCTCCAGTGCGAAACGATACTGAGTATGTCCACTGACCCGCCTGGTCCGGGACAAAATGCACTCGCCATTGATTGCCCGCATCGGCACCGGTATTGGCCGCATCTCCGTCCGCCGCATAATAGCCCGGCACGCTGTAGTAATGCTGTCCCGATGGTCCGAAAAACGCCACATCCAGCCGATAGTCCATAAACGGATTCACATCCGCCGTCTCACTGGTCTGCGGCCCAGGAACGTCCACCGTAAACTTATGCCAGACCTTCAACTCCTGTTCACAAACTTCAGCCGAAACGACCGCCGACAAAACCAGGAACAGACACAGCCGCCACGTTAAGAATTTACTTCTCATTCTTAGCCCCTTTCAAACATTTGGCTGTCAATCGTTAATCTTCAATTGGCCACAATGCACACGGCGATGTAGGGGATGATGCAGAAGAAATAAATAAACAGTTTGTAGATGCCGACAAATGAGTAAACGATGGCGTTGAACTGGGACTCCGTAATCGGAAAGAATTTGCTGTGCGTTTTGTACACCCAGCTTCGCCCCAGCCACAAAAGCAGAAACATAACAATCATCAGCCCCACATTGATCACCGAACACCACATCAAAAAATCACGAATCTGAAAAATCGTCATAACTCGTCTCCCTTTTTTTAGATGATCCATCCAATTTTGTTTTACCGTTACACCCTTATTATAAATCCAATCACGTCCAAAAGCAAACCTCCAACGGGTGCCGGACCACAGGAAAAACAGCCCTTAGCCTGCAAAAAAGAAGGTATTTGACATAACGAGATTAATTTTGTATAATAATTAACCGTTGACATATAAAGGTAACAGAGGTTGGCAAAACCTTTCCATACGGCTTCCTGGTGTCAACTTCCGGAATTGAGGAGGATTATTTATGAAATTTTATGCTTACACATGCGCATGGGTTCTGGCTTTCGCTTGTTTCACAGATCACGCCCGCGCAGTTCTTCCCGGCGGCGGAACAGAAACCAACCCCTGGCGAATTCGATCACTGACAGATTTCAATGAATTCGCAGGTGACGACAGCTACTGGGATGACTACACCCGCCTCGAAACCAATCTGTCATTAAGCGGAACCTATGACACCGCTGTGATCGCCCCGGATACAAACCACACCACCAGCGGATTTCAGGGAACCCCTTTTACCGGTGTTTTTGACGGTAACGACCTTTGCATTGAATATCTTGAAATTGATACGTTAGGGCTGGAGCGAGATTATCTGGGCTTTTTCGGTAAAGTCGGTTCCTCCGGCGTCATCAAAAACTTTGCCGTCGGAGATATCCCCTCATACCCCCCATACATTCATGCTATAATATTCTGCGAAGATTCAGAGTACGTGGGCGGATTGGCCGGAGAGAACAACGGCCTCATTGAGAACTGCTACGCCATCGTCTATATCGGACGATTCGGATCAGATGGCGGTCAGAATTTATACCGCGCCGGTGGCCTGGTCGGGTATAACAGCACTGGCGAAATACGCAACTCGTTTAGTATGGGCAACATTTCTACCGATTCCGGGTGTACCTATATCGGCGGTCTTGTCGGACACAATAACTCCTCTCCGCTCAGCCGCTGTTTCTCAGAAGTGAAGATCAATATCTATGGCGGCAGCACGCAATACGTTGGCGGACTGGCCGGCGCGAACCAGTGGAGCATCATCACCCAATGCTATGCGCTCGGGAATGTCACTGGCAGTGCCGGCAGTTACCCCGACTATGCAGGCGGATTGGTCGGCTGGAACGCCCTCAGCAGCAATATCAATAACTGTTATGCAGTGGGCGATGTAACCGGCAGGAACTTTATTGGCGGATTGGTCGGCGACCATACCAGCAGCGGCATTAATAAATGCTATTCGATCGGCGCCGTCAGCGGCAGCAGTTCTGTGGGCGGACTTGTCGGCGACTCCGATGACGGCGACCCGGATGTGTACGACAGCTACTGGGATGTAACGACGTCCGGAACAATGACCAGCGACGGCGGAACATGGGAAAATACGATGATGTTGAAACGTCAAAGCAGGTTCACCAATTGGGATTTTGCCGATTACTGGCAGATCAATGACCATCAGACATACCCCCTGCTGCGATTTTATAACCGCGCCGACCTGAACAAAGACCACATTGTCAATCTCCTGGATTTTGCTGCCGTGGCCGACAACTGGCTGCAGGAATCCAATTAGCGTCGCGCGTGCGACTTGTTAACCTGCCGCCAATCCGGACTCAGTATTAGGAATGAAATGATCATCAGGCCCACATTAATGATCGAACACCGTATCAGCACATCACGAAGCATTTCCATTTCCATATGTCACCTTGCCTTTCTCAAAAGTGTCCAATGAATTCAATTCTTTACGATGCCGTCGGCATGGCGATAAACCGTCCCGCGCTACTCCTGCAGCTTATCGAGAATGGTTTGGGGAACGCGGAAAGCCGTTCCGTGACGCGTTCCCTTTGGAAACTGAATTTGATCGGAGATGTCCTGCCATGTTTTCAGGTCGCCGGACTTCACCGCTCCATACTTGTGTTCGGTATACTTATCAAAATAAACAACCCACTCATCGCCGACTTTCAATGCCGTCGGCCCTTCGGCCCAGTACTTTCCGGTGATCGACTCCGACACATCGCCGTAAGGTCCGGTTGCCGCTTCCGCAAAGGCAACGTGAATGTTCTTTTGGGCAACGGGTTTGACCCGCTCGTCTTTTAAAAACATGACATACCGGTTGCCGTCTTTGACAATGAACGAATCGATCACATTAAATCCCGGCTCAAGAAGAAGTTTGGTTTTACTGAAGGTCTTAAAATCTTTCGTCGTCACATAATAAATACGATGATTGTTGTCGCCCAGATCATCGGTCTCCGGGAACCGGCCGGGAATCGTTGTCGCCCAGAAAATCAGGAATTGCTTTTGCTGCTCGTCATAAAACAATTCCGGCGCCCACGTATTTTTGGCTTGCGGCTCGTGTTCCATCACCGGCAGATACGCCTGCTCGCTCCAATGAATCAAATCCCTGGAATTGGCATAACCGATGCCCTTCTCCCACCAGCCCGCGGTCCAGACCATGTGAAACACCCCGTCCGGAGCCCGGACAATCGAGGGATCGCGCATCAGTTTGCCGCCGACGCGGGGTTCCAGAAAGGACCGTCCTTCATGAAGCGGTTTCCACGTCAGGCCGTCCTCGCTGCAGGCCAGGTGCAAACCATCCTGTCCATTGTCCATAAAGTAACTAAAGAGGTAAACCGATTGGTTTTGTTTTTGTTGTTGAGCGCCAGGGCCCGCACAGGAAACGATGGCGCTGCTCATGATCAGTATTATGACAGTTAGACAATGAAACGTTTTCATATTACCCTTTCGTCGTGTAAAACCATTGAATTTTTGTCCTAATTGGATTCAATCTTAAATCCGCCCCCCACCTGTCAGCTCCGTTTGAAGGTAAAACAACAGCAGGCTGCCCCCTTCGCTGCAGCCTGCCGTAATATATGCATGTACCTCAAAAGACCGGATCGGTTACATTTCCGCGTCTTCCGCGTCAATCTCAGCCTCCATCGCGTCCAGTTCGGCTTCGACATCAACATCTTCTGCAACTTCTTTGGCATCGTCAGCAGTTTCTTCGGCCTGTTTCATAAGGCCTCCTACGGGACTTTCCGGCTCATCTTTTTTGCAGCCGCTTACTGACGTCACCGCAACCACCATGATCAATACCAGCAAGATTCTCCATACCATGATTCATCTCCTTAAACTAAAATTAACAAATCCGTCCGTAATCACTCTTCGGGGTTCTCACGGTCCTCATCGTTGCCTTTATCGGCTTTGTCGGCTTTGTCGGCTTTAGCCTTCTCAGGACGCTTCTTCATCTTTCCCAGCTTTCGCTCATAACGGTTCTGTTCTTTGGCCATCAGCTTTTCAATCCGCCCGGCCATTTTCTCGTCACCGTCAGCTTTGGCTTTTTCCAAAAGCTGTCCCAGGCGTTCGGCACGCTTGGCGTGCTTTTGTTCTTCATGCCGGATCTGCTCTTCCAGCGTTCCGCCCTTGGCGGCACCTTCGACTTGTTTACCGCTCTTCTCGATGTCACCCTTGGCGGCCTTTGTTTTTTCTTTCACCCGTTCCTGCTGCTGTCGGGCTTCTTTGGATTTCCTGTTGGCCTTTTCTTTCGCTTCTTCGGCGTCTTTGGCTTTTTCCTTGGCAGCCTTTTTTTGCTTTTGAGCCTCTACGGTCTCTTTAGCAGAGCCGGTCTCTCTTCGGGCTTTGCCTTTGGATTTTTCAAGTGTACCTGCGGCTTGATTGCCTTTGCCTTTATCTTTTCCTCCACCTTCTGCCAGCGCAGCAGAACCGCCCAATACAAAAATAAAAATCGCAAGAATTAGTGTGAGATGCTTCATGGCTCGTTCTCCCTTTGTCATGGTTCCTGTTCAACTCCATTTAGAATCAACCAATAATGACTTTCTTTGCTGTGGCTGAATATTGATTATAACGCCCGATAAAATCAATTGGAAAGAAAAAAAATTTATTTTTTTTACCCCTCACCTGTTTCGCAACTGTCATCCCCCTAAACACTTACCGCAAAAAAACGCCGTCATTCGGTGCTCCTTCGATCAGGATTAAACGGTCCCAGCGGCTCACCATTAAGACGCCCTTCAGGAATACCGATAATCCTGCTAAGAGATGCTCAATTATGACATATTATTCCCAGGAGTCGGAATATGGTTTTAGAAAAACAGAATCGCAAAGAGAAGCTATTGAAATTTTACGTTCTGGCCGCATTGATCTTCTGGACGCTGTTTGTTTCTACGGCGGCCTTCTGGATCAGCCGGCACCAACGATATCTCCCCTATGCAATTCTTTGGTCTTTTGGTTCAAGCTTGATCGGGCTTAGTTATCAGCACATCAAAAGCGTACTCCGGGAAAACGTCGAGATGCAGAAAAAGATCGCCGACCTGGCTCGCTTTCCGTCTGAGAATCCTAATCCGGTCCTGAAACTGTCCGCAGAAGGACGCGTCCTGTACAGCAACCCGGCCGGCGAAGGACTCCTGAAAGCATGGAAGTGTAAAGTGAATCAGTTTGTCCGACGCGAACAAATGGCGCTCGTACAGCAAGCCGTACAAATAAACAAGGCTGTTTATGTCGAACAGGCCCTTGATGATGATATTACCTATACCATTACATTCGCACCCATATTGGAAGGCGGCTATGTCAATGTTTATGGCGCCGATATTACCGAAAGAGTCAGCTATCAAAAAGAACTCAACGACGCCAAGATCAAGGCCGAGAACGCCAACTATATCAAGAATAACTTCCTGGCCAATATGAGCTATGAGATACGAACACCCATGAATACCATTGTCGGTTTCAGCAATCTGCTGGCCGATGAGGTGCTCTCCGAACAGCATGAGGATTATGTCAGAACGATTCAGGACTCCAGTCATTTACTGCTAAGCAACATCAATGACATCCTCGACATCTCGAATCTCGAAGCCGGAAAAATCACCCTCGAGTCGGCCTGCTGCAATCTTCGCCATATCGTGGAAAAACTGTACAATATCTTTTATGACAAAGCCTGTGCTAAGGAACTGGAAATGAACCTGATCCTGAGCCCTGAACTGCCTGAATCCATCATTACCGATCAGGCCCGACTGGCACAATGCCTGTCCAAACTACTGGACAACGCCGTCAAATTTACCCTGCAGGGACAGGTGGACCTGGTGGTTTCCGTCACGTATGACGGGAAGATCCGGTTCGACGTCAAAGATTCCGGCATCGGTATCCCCCGCCAGAATCAAGATGTGATTTTCGAGGCATTCACGCAGATCGACGATGAAGATACACCGCAGCGGGTCGGTCGAACCGGTCTGGGATTGGCCATCGCTTCCCGGCTGGCACAACTGATGGGCGGCCAGATCAGCCTGGAAAGCCATCGCGGATGCGGCAGCACTTTCAGCGTTATACTGCCGCTGCAGAAGTGCAGCAATCCGACGAATTCGCCCGCTGCACAAAACTGCTGAACTGCCCGGCATGTAAAGCTGATATTTGAGAAATAAAAAAATGAATAATTTGTAACTGAAAAAAAAAGAGCTTGACCTATTTTAATTCTCAGGGCCACAACATGTTAAAAAACACCAATGAACGAATCAGAAGCCGTTTTGAACACAAACGGAGGAACTGGGTCATTGGATACACCATCGGGGTCCTGTGTCTGTGGAGTCTCCTTGTTGTGTTGGCAGGCCACTGGGAGGTTAAACAAAATCAAAATAGAACCATCAAATTCGCACATTACCAGGCACGGTCAACGTTTCAGACAACGAGTCTTTATTGTCGTCAGTCCGAACAACAGGATCCCGTAACCGACGACAACAAAAGACCGGTCTATGACAAGCATGAAAAACATGGATACGGACAACTGGTCCATATCATCAGCCTTGATCCTGCCCACTCTATTAATATGCCCGACGAATGGGAGACACAGGCCCTTCGATCCCTCAAAAATTATTTCGATGACGTGTCCTCGCTGGAAACAATCAACGGAAAAGCCTACCTGCGGTTCATTAAAGGCTACCCTTCAGAAATTGAATACCCGGAATACCGGACGACTCATGGACACGCGCAGGAGTCTGTGACAACCGCCATCAGCATCGCCGTTCCCATGGAACCGTTATGGGCGATCAGCAACTTCGAAATCAATAATCTGACGATGGGGTATACCACCGGCTGGTGTGTCGGTTCACTGGTGATCCTGATCGGGCATGTCTATCTCAGGCGGCATCGCAAAAAACATCTCCAATACGAAGAACAGTTGGTCGAGAAAATTGAGCAGGCCGAATATAAAACGGCCCGGAAAAGTAAATTTCTGGCCAACATGAGCCATGAGATCCGAACACCCATGAACTCGATCATCGGTTTTACCGAACTGCTTTTCAATGAAACGCTGTCGGACGAACAAAAAGAATACCTCCAAACGGTCCAAAACTCCGGCAAGGGGTTGCTGGAACTGATCAACGATATCCTCGATCTCTCCAAGATCGAATCGGGCGAGCTGAAAATCATAAAAGCACAATGCCCCATTCAAACCATCATGAATGATGTCCGATCCATAATGGAACCCGGCATCGAGGCCAAAGAACTGACCTTTCAAGTGCAGAAAACAACGGGAACGCCCGACAACATCTACACGGATGCTCTTCGCTTGAAACAATGCCTGATCAACCTGATCAGCAACGCGATGAAATTCACCGAAGCCGGCACTGTTACACTGCAAGTAGACACGTACTTTGAAAAGAAACAACAGTGGCTTCGCTTTGATGTCCAGGACACCGGCGTCGGCATCCCCACTGACAAACAGCAGGATATCTTTCGGGAATTCATTCAGGCCGAAGACAGCACTGCCCATAAATACGGCGGCACCGGCCTGGGGTTGTGCATTACGCAGCAGTTGACGGAAATGATGGGCGGCAAGATCACCCTGCAAAGTCAGGTCGGTCAGGGCACAACGTTCTCGATCCATCTGCCCGTGGAAAAGCCCGCCATCGAACAAGATGTTCAGCCGCAGCAGTCCGGCACATCCGCATAGCCGATACCGCCACATCGAACATTCTACATTTGACATACTAAGCCGCCCCGACCTTCACTTCGGTCACCAACTGCTGTGTTGCCGGCGACTGTTTTCGCTGGGCTTCTTTGAAGAGGTCGGATTGTTCGGGATAGAGCTGTTTGAATAATTCATTGCCATTGATAATCTCTTTTAGCGCTTTGGATTTTTCGCGGGCG
This sequence comes from Anaerohalosphaeraceae bacterium, assembly GCA_963675525.2. Taxonomy (GTDB): domain Bacteria; phylum Planctomycetota; class Phycisphaerae; order Sedimentisphaerales; family Anaerohalosphaeraceae; genus 4572-13. The sequence goes on from CAXXSL010000013.1 coordinate 576,976, forward strand.
GTTTTTAAATACCCCGCAATCCGCACACCATATACACCGCCAACCAACCCCGCCAGCGCAATCCCTAATTCCATCGCGCTGTCGGCCAGCGTCCACACATCCGGACGCCTGGCCGCATCTGCTGCAGCGCTTATCGCCAGAGCCTCCGCATTTGACAACGCCGGCATTGATTCCGGCAGGCCGTAGTCGATCACAAACGCCTCGCTTTGTTGATGCGCCAATGCCGTCAATCCGCACAACTGCGACGAGACGTTTTCATCGGCGGCGGTTTCAGCCGCCATCGCGCAAACCTGTTCATGCAGCCAGGCATTTTGCTTTTGCGCTTCCGTGGCCGCAAACCGAAATCCGTCACAGCCACATAATAACAACATTATACAGGCCGCCAAACTGATCACTGATAACTGCTTACTTCTCACTGGTAACTGATTCATTTCCTGCTCCTTTCTCTCGTTGTCATCCTGAGTGAAACGAAGGATCTCCCCACCAACGCAGCGCAAAGATTCTTCACTTCGTTCAAAATGACGGTTATTTAGTCCATATAGGGGGCGACAGGTAAATACCGCCCCCTGTAAATCCCGTTAATCCCGTCTAAAAATCCATTCTGTGTAAATCCATATAATCCGCGGTTTCATGGGTGAAATCTGACAATACTGGCGCTTTTTTATAAATATTGAACAATTTCCCCCCAAAAGAGTATAAATGTTGACTTACACCTGCGAGTTGATATCGTTGATAAGCAAGAGGTTTAATATCAAAATTGAAACCGTCTTTAAATGGATAGGAGAAACAAAATGACCATCCGCAAAACACTTCTTTTAACCCTGATTGTCGCGATTGCTTCGCTTGGCCTGACAGGTTGCAAGGAGAAGAGTGACCATTCAACCGCCGACCATCCCACCAAAGAGGCCGTGGTTGAACAGGCAAACGAAGCAGCCGATCAGGCTGCAGAAACAGCCGAAGAAGCCGAAGAAACGGTGGAGAAAGCGGCCGCTGAACATCCAACCGAACACCCGACTGAACATCCGAAATAACGAAACGGCAGTATGCAGTTTAGAAAAGTGAGAATGATCATGAGCTGGCGAATGCTAATACCAGCAGCCGTTGTTGTCTGCATGGCACTAAACGGTTGTGATAAGCCGTCGAACCCCGAACAAGATGACCTTGCCGCCTCGGTACCGAATGTGATCACAGCCGATATTCAGGCCGGCATCGAAAAACACATCGACGAACAATCCCGTATCGGCAATGGTTTCTTTACGCTCGACTATGAGGGCAACCAACTCAAACTCAAACTGGTTCGCGTCCACACTGAGTACCTGGCCAATCTGGGGCCGCGCAGTCATTTCGCTTGTGTGGATATGGCCACCTCCGATGGCGATGTGTATGACGTGGACTTTTTTCTGGCCGGTGACCCGGGGGCGATGACCGTCACCGAAACCACCGTCCACAAGTTCAACGGTCAGCCCTATTATGTCTGGAAACAAAGTCGCGACAAAACCTGGCACCGCGCCGCTTTCGAGGACGCCCCGCCGGAAGTACTCGGCGCCATCAAAGGCAGCGACCAATTCGAGTTTCTCTACCGAGCGACGCTGCCGGAACTAACCGACGCAGCCCGAATGTGGATTCCCATCCCGACAACGGACGCTTTCCAGACCGTTGAGGTCACATCCATCAAGGCCCCGGGCAAATCGCAAATGCTGAAAGATTCTGAATACGGAAACAGTGTCCTGTTTTTGACACTGGGCACCGAAGACAGCGGTAAAACCGTCGAAATTCGCTGCAAGGTACACCGTCTTGAGAAAGGCGTTTACGAGTCCAAGGCTGACGACCCGAAACAATACCTCAATCCTGAAAGTATGGTTCCCGCCGACGACCGATTCCGCGAGATCGCCGGAGAAGTCGTTGAGGGAAAAACCGGCGACCTGGTGCGCGCCCGTGCCCTGTATGACCATGTCATCAAGCGCATGCGCTACGCAAAGGCCGGCACCGGCTGGGGAAAAGGCGATGCCGTCTATGCCTGTGACGCACGCAGCGGCAACTGTACCGATTTTCATTCCTACTTCATCGCGTTGTGCAGGTCGGTCGGCATTCCCGCACGCTTTGCCATCGGGGTCGCTATTCCGTCCGAACGGAACGAAGGCGCCGCCGACGGCTATCATTGCTGGGCAGAGTTCTACACCGACAGCAAGTGGTGGCCCGTCGATATCAGCGAGGGCGACAAGTGCTCGCCCCTGTCCACTTACTACTTCGGCCACCATCCGGCCAACCGCGTGGAACTAAGCCGCGGCAGAGACCTCGTACTCGACCCGGGCCCGGCTTCCGGCCCCATCAACTTCCTGGCCTACCCCGTTCTGGAGATCGGCACAACACCCGCAAAGGCCAAAGTGATCTTTGCCTTCAACCGAACCGCACCCGACAAACGTTAAGGAAAGAAGAAACGCAACCGTCTATACCGTCATCCCGAATCCCGAAGGAATGAAAGTGAATTAGCCGGATGCGTCAGCCTCCGGTGAATTGAATCGAAAAATCCCATAGCCCTAAATGGGCAATATAGTATTCACAGTTGAGTTTAAGCCGCCGCAGGCGGTGTAATGTTGTAGCCACGGGCGTCAGTCCGTGGAGAAAATGGGCATTCCAACCGTAAGAGCCCGCGTAGCGGGCGACATAAATAACCGAACACAATACCGTCCCCTGCGGGGACTCAATAAGAATTGCCACATCCCTTCCCACACCCTCACGGGTGTGGCTACAACATGCCGCCCTCCGGGCTGAAAAACTTACCCCTTGCCGGCCCCTCTTGTACCCGCTATACTATCAACCAACAAAATCAATTTGGAAAGAATACCATGAAAACCAAATGCCCGCATTGCAAACATCTGTTTGAAGTTGAAGATGAGTTCAAAAGCAAAGACGTTTATTGCCATAGTTGCAAGCGATCTTTTGAAGCTGAGTCATATCTTGATGAAGTTGCTGCGAATTTACAGAAAGATGCCCAGGAAATCCCCAACCCTCCTCTGTTTGAACACTCCAGCTCTGGTATTCGATCTTGCGGCACTTTCTTGGTTGTTGGTGGTGTCCTGTGCGGAATTTTTCTAAACGGGATGGCCGGCCTCATCGCTTTCATCGGTGGTGCTATCATGATTGCTCTGGGAAGTATTCTGAAGCGACTTGAGCATATCGATCAAAATATCGAAAAAATGCACTCCGAGACAAATTCCAGAAAACCGGATTCTTAAATTCCACCCAATATCAAATCTCCGGCAGCAATACTATTGACCAGCAAAACCAAACAAAAAGGAATAAAACCATGACAAAAAAGGAATTCATCTGGCTGGTGATACGATTTCTCGGCATCTTTAAACTGATTCTTTCATTGCGAGTGATCCTTAATGCACTCCCTTCTTTTGTTCCATTGCTGACACTTCTGCCTCCACTCGGTGCGTCAGAACAAGTTGTCTTTTTCGGTTTACTGGGTATATTACTGGACGCGGTCGTTGATATACTGATTGTGATTTACCTGCTCTTCTTCGGTAAAACCATCTTCAAAATCGTCCATCGAACATCAAATCAGACTTTAGAGGCCGTCTTAGAAAAACAGGACTATATTGAAATACTTATTCGTTTCATTGGCTTCTGGTGGCTGTGGAAAATTGTTCTTCGGATATACCACCTGATAAGTGGATGCCTGTTGATCTTTGTTTTTTCACACCCGGAAAGGTTTCTGCTGGCAAATTATATCGATCAGGAAATGTCCGACAAGTTCATGACCAAAGTCGTGGAACTTACCCGGCAAAATATAGCGTGGTACACTCCGGCCTATATTCTGCTCTATGCGGCATTGGCTTGGTACTTCCTGAAACACGGCAGACTTTTCATCAATGTCTTAAACCGCCTCTGGCTTGGAAAAAACACAGAAAACCTGAACCAAAATCCCGTTGATCCCGTCTAAAAAAATCAGTGTGAATCCGCGATGTATTAATCACCGAGGTCAATATCATACTCGCCCAGCTTTAGCGGATACTGGCCATACTCGCGGACCAGCTTGACGATCATATCATACGTCGGGCCCGGCTTCCGGCCCCATCAACTTCCTGGCCTACCCCGTCCTGGAGATCGGCACAACACCCGCAAAAGCCAAAGTGATCTTTGCCTTCAACCGAACCGCACCCGACAAACGTTAAGGTAAAGAAGAAACGCAACCGTCTATACCGTCATCCCGAATCCCGAAGGAATGAAAGTGAATTAGCCGGATGCGTCAGCCTCCGGTGAATTGAAACGAAAAATCCCATAGCCCTAAATGGGCAATATAGTATTCACAGTTGAGTTTAAGCCGCCGCAGGCGGTGTAATGTTGTAGCCACGGGCGTCAGTCCGTGGAGGAAATGGGCATTCCAACCCTAAGAGCCCGCGTAGCGGGCGACATAAATAACCGAACACAATACCGTCCCCTGCGGGGACTCAATAAGAATTGCCACATCCCTTCCCACACCCTCACGGGTGTGGCTACAACATGCCGCCCTCCGGGCTGAAAAACTTACCCCTTGCCCGGATAATAATCGGCGGTTATACTACTTTAATATAACTAAAGAGGACATGTAGATATGAAACAATATTTCCGAGAAATAAACCTATCTGTCTTGATGTTGTTATTGATACTTTCGGCAGGATTCACAATTCTTTGCTTTTTCACCTCTGCTAATTATCATCACTTCGATTATTATATTTTATTCTATGGAATCGCTCTCATATTGTCTCTGATATGTGCAATCAAAATCAGAAAAATCTGCAAGCCAATATGGATACTCACCCTTATTTGGATTATTTTTCTACTTCATAATTTCGTTTTTATCCGAGACCTTTATCTTACCCCCGCTTTTTTTATTTTCTATGTTATTGTTTTGACAGTCCTCTGGTCTTATATTACATATTTTTCCCTTTTCAATCCTCAAAAAAAGTATTGTTTAATTGGGTGGCTCGGGATTTTTATCGTTCTGAATTTATTAACAGGATGGGTTGCATGGTTTTCAGGAGACAATATCCTTTCCAAAAAACACGCTCAGAATTTGCTTATCTGCCGCGAAAAAACTTTGCAGATTGTCGAACGCATTCAAGAATACCAGCAAACATATGGTATATTCCCCCAAGCACTCGACCAAATGAATCTATCATCGGAACTGACAACTCTTCCGGCAACAGAATTTGAATATCAGGCTGAAAGCAATATTTATTTTTCTTTGGGCTTCGATGATATTTTACTTACCAGCATTCACTGGCCGGAAAGATATGAATACGAATATGTTAAAATTGATAGTGAACCCATGAGAGATGGCTGGGAACATGATCCCCTTGAGACGATTCACACTCTCGATGCCTCTATCATCCCGGAACATCAGAAATCGAAAGATTATTAAAGCTAATATCCTGAAAACGATGGCACCGCTAAGCTCATAAAAAAGATCCGTTTAAATCTGCGCAATCCGCGATGTATTAATCACCGAGGTCAATATCATACTCGCCCAGCTTTAGCGGATACTGGCCATACTCGCGAACCAGCTTGACGATCATATCATACGTCGGCCCCGGCACATCGCTGGCCACGGAATGATCGGACTGGAAGATATAGCCGCCGCCTTTTGCGGCGTTGAGTTTGCGCAGCACTTCGACGCGGATGGCCTCCTCGTCGGCGGTCTCCCACACCTGCATATTGCTGTTGCCGCAGATGCCCAGTTTGTTCCCATACTCCCTGCGCAGGTCCACCGCGTCCAGTCCCGCCTTGGCCTCCAGCGGATTCATCGCATCGATCCCGATCTCGATATAATCGGGCAGAATCGCATTGACATTGCCGCACCCGTGGTAAATCACCATCAGCCCCTGCGCATGCGCGTAATCGGCAATCGCTTTAACCGTCGGCTTGAAATACTGCCGCCAGTAGTCGGGGGAGAAAAACATATTGTTCTTGTATGCTACATCGCCCCAGATGACGAATCCGTCCAGAAGCCCTTTGGCCGCGTCGATCTGTGCTTTGGCACATTCAAGATAAAACGCCCCGATCCGGTTGATCACCTTGCCCATCCGCTCGGGGTACATCCCGATCCAGAGCATATTATTAGCCGGGCCGATCAGCCGCGTCAGGCATTCATTGCTCTCGATGATACTGCCGAACACCGGAAAATCCGGCCGCAGCGACTGCACCGTCTCGATCCACGCCGGCGAATTCCGCTCAAACCCGTCCCCCACGCCGGCGATCTGGTTGTCGCCCGCTTCAAAATAACGCCGCCGGTCCCAGGGATCGTCAAATTCCAGAGCTTCGAGTTTTTCAATCGTATCGGCATCGAATCCGATAAACTCCGGCATTGGTGCATTAAACTTTTTCCGCATCACCGCCCCGAAGCCGGTTTTTACAATGACCTGCTCGTCGCTTTCTTCCAGCATTTCAAACGGCCGGATAAACGGGTCCATATTCGGCACCGTCACGATCCAGTCCAGGTCGTAATGATAATACGGATTCGCATCATCAGGCAGATTCAGTTCGTTGCGCCAGCGTTTTATAAATCCGCCCCAGAAAAAATCGCTGATCGGCACCCGGTCCGGTTCTTCGTGCCGCAGCGTCGTCCGCATCCGCTCCAGTTTCGCCAGTGTGCTCGCCTTGCGGCCTCCCTGGTCACCGCCTTGTCCCGTCGTATCAAACATGCCCATGAATCTGTCTCCAGATTGTTTTTTCTCGTCGATTTATTTCATTAAAACTACTTCAACCGCTTCACTCGCCTGCAGGCCAAGGTAGTTGCCGTAGGTCAATAACAGCACCGAGACCATCAGCACCAGCAATCCCAACACGATCACGATGCGTGTACGAACCGAACAGCCCTTCCACTCGCGGAACAGGATGCCGGTCAGGTTGCTGAAAAGCACCAGCATAATCATGTGAATCGCCCAGCTTGTAAATTCATACTGCCCCATCCGTACATGCCCGAGATTATAAAAGAAGAACTGGCCGTACCACAGCGTCCCGGTCAATATCGCAAAGATATAATTACGCACCAGGCTGGCCCGTTCGGAACCGTCTTTGAGACGGACAAATTCACCGAACGAACGATTTTTCCGCGCCAGATAGATACAATAAATCATCGAGGTCACGAAGGCCCCGGTGTTGGCCGTCAGGTAAGCGACGTTCCCCTTCCAGTGTCCCGCTCCGTAAGACTCGGCGATCGCGATCACCGGCTTGGACACATCCAGTGCAAATCCGTACACCGCCGAAAGCACGCCCGCCACCAGCGACAACCCCAACCCTTTGAGCAGATTGAACTCGCCCGTTCCCGAAGACTGCTGCGTCAGGTCCCGTTCTTTAAGCCGGCCGGCAATGCCGCAGACAGCAATTCCCAACGCACCGACGGCCACGCCGGACAGGACCCAGCCGGAGCCGGTCTTTGATAAAATTGTTCCAAATTCTCCGCGCACCAGCGGCGGCACGAGTGTGCCCAATATCGCCGAAAGCCCTACCGCGATGGCATACGTCAGCGCAAAGCCGATGTAACGAATGGACAGATTGAATGCGATCCCGCCAACGCCGTACGCCATGCTGAATAAAAACGACCACACAAGAGCCATTGGACAATCGCGTACTGCATCCCCCATGACGTTTGCCAAATCCGGAATCGTCAGCATCGCCCCGATGATCGGCCACAGCAGCCAGCACCACACCGCCTGAATCATCCAAAACGTTTCCCATGACCACCGGCGTACTAATTTCTGCGGCGCATAACAATTCGCCGCCAGCGTCGCCCCGATGCCGTGCAGTCCGGTCCCCAGCAGTGGATTGGGAGCTATTGGAATCATCGATCCATCCTTTCAATAACCTCGCTGCTTACAGACAGCTATTTATGTGTGATTAATCGCAATGAAAAACCTCGTCCATCGATGCCCACCATTCGTTTTCGGCGCGATCCGCAAACGGCTCATGGCAGGGTTTGCAGACATCCCACCACTTTTGTGTCGTCGGGTCCGCCGCCATCACCGCCATGTCCGCATCAAAATCATCCCCTGTATATTCAAAATAGCTGAACAGATAATACTTTCCATCCGGCAGCTTTCTCAAATAAATCGAATAATTCTGAATATGACACTGCTCAATCATCGCCAGCACATCGGGCCAGACATCGGCATGCAGCCGGACATACTCATCCAGTTTCTCCGGCTTGACCTCTATGACACTTCCAAAACGCTTCATGGGCCTCCTTTCATTTAAGCGAGTTATTATTACTGCATGCGAAGTATTATAAGGCAATGCAATCCAACTTGTCAACATTATTTATCGTGTCATTTCCGCTTCACTATTTTGTTCGATACCGCGCAGACGGTATTCGTGGGCAATGGTCTTTTCCTGCAATTCGTCCAGTTTTTCACAGAATTTCTCCTGTGTTGTCAATAGCTGTTTGACATCATGGCTGACGATATCGAGCTGCCGCTGCAGGTTCACCCAACTGCCCACGATCAGCCCCGCCAGCGTCAGCAACTGCACCAGCACCGACACACTAACCCGCCGCTCCAACCGCCAGCGTTTATTTCGTTCCATAATTAACTCCCTTCGGAAAAGATCGACGATTATTTCCTCACCAAACAAATCACACCCGGCCGGATTGTTTGTTCCGCATCGCCATCGTTGTCGGTGTCGATCTTGACTTGTACGCGTGCGACCGCCTCGGCGAACCGCAACCGGTAGTATTGGCCCTTGATGTCCAGCACATCCTGTCCATCCAGCCCCTCATACTGTGCCTGAAAAATCAACATCAGAATACCAAAAACGGACGCCTGTCGAAGCGAGTCGGCGTTGACAATATCATCAACGCTGTACTCGGCCGCCGAACACCCCGGCGACAATGCAAGCCGCTGCGAAATCTGCCACAACACCTCGTAGCCTTGCGCCGCGTAGCTGATAATTCGCCACGTCAGCCCCGACGCCGAACCAATCGGAGTCGCCGCCTGCTCATCGCTTGGGCGCACGACCGACACCGTCAAATGCCCCGCATCGAGAACAGAAACGATTTCAAACGCCCCCTTGATCGCCCCGTCCGTACTCTCCAGCCAGATGACCCCGCCGGCCGCAGCACCGGAAGATATGAAATCCACACCTGCCGCGGTGAACTGCGTGCCCGCGACAATGCCGTTGTCACCGCCGCAAAGTACCTGTGACGATAAAAACCACGAACCGAACACATTCGGCTCAAACTTCATCAAATCCACATCGCTCGAAAACGCATTCATAATAATCTCCTTTCCTGATTTTTGAATAAACGGATTATTTAAAACGTCGTTGACACATTTCGCCAAAGCATCTATGATAGGCCCCGCACAAAAAACATAACTGAAAGGTCTTTCTCATGCGTAAAAACTGGAAAAATATCGGCTTAGCAATCATATTGTCCTTCTCGTTTCTAAGCACACAGGCGGCTTTCGCCATGTCCAACAAAATCCCCAGCCCCGACGGCAATCTAAAAGTCGATTTTCAGCTTAACGCTGACGGTGTGCCTCTTTATTCAATTGAACTCAACGGTAACGTTGTACTGGTTCCTTCCGAACTGGGACTGGTACGCATTGATCAGGAATTCGACGGTGGGTTGACGCTCGTCAAAACATCCGGTGTCGAAACAGTCAAAGATGACTACACGATGATCACCGGTAAACGCCGGGAATGTTCCTACCGGGCCAACCGCCGTACGTTCACCCTGAAAAACAGTAACAGCCAAACCATGCAGATCATTTTCCAGGTCTCCAACGACGGCGTGGCGTTCCGTTACGCTTTTCCTGATCCAACGGAAACCAGTCTTGCCCTTACCCAAGAAGAAACCACTTTTGCCTTTGCGCCAACGACCGTTTCGTGGCTGCATCCCATGCCGGAAGCCAAAACCGGCTGGTCACGCACACAGCCGTCCTATGAAGAATACTACACCAAGGCAGCACCGGTCGGTACACCATCGCCGATGAGCGGAGGCTGGTGTTTTCCCGCGCTGTTCAAAACCATCGATGACATTTGGGTGCTGATCTGTGACTCAGACGTCGATGGAAATTATTGCGCCGTCCGCCTGGCGGCCGACTCCACCGGCGGCATTTACCATATCGCGTTTCCGCACCGGCAAGAACACCGCGGCAGCGTCGATCCGGCCGCACCGGTCATCACAAGACCCTTCCAGTCACCGTGGCGTGTGCTGATCATCGGTGAGACTCTCAACACACTCGTGACCTCCACGCTAATGACCGACGTCGCAACACCCTGTCAACCGGACAACACCGATTTCATCAAGCCCGGCAAAGCCGCATGGCACTGGCTGCGATACAGCGACGAAAGCGCCACGCTGGAATATGCCGACTCGTTCCTCGACTTCGCGGCAAAGATGAAATGGGAATACATGCTCATTGATGCAAGCTGGGACCAGTACATCGGCTATGAAAAAATGGCTGAGTTTGTGAAGAAAGCCAACGCAAAAAACGTCGATGTCATCCTGTGGTACAACTCGAACGGCCCCTGGAACGACGCGCCCATGACGCCGAAGAATAAAATGCACGAGCGTGATGTCCGCCGCAAGGAATTTGCCATCCTGCAGAAGATGGGCGTGGCAGGCGTCAAGATCGATTTCTTCGGCGGCGACAAACAAGCCACGATGCAATTGTACATGGACATCTTCAAAGACGCCGCGGACTTTGGGATCGTGGTCAACTGCCACGGCGCCACCATCCCCCGCGGCTGGCAGCGCACCTGGCCCAACCTCGTCACGATGGAATCCGTTCGCGGCATGGAGTACTGCACCTTCGATCAGAACAACACCGACCAACAACCCGAACACTGCTGCATCCTGCCGTTTACCCGTAACGCGATTGGTTCGATGGATTTTACGCCGATGGTCTTCAATAAGAAAATCCGCGGCGTCACATTGGTCACAACGCCTGCGTTCGAGCTGGCCCTGTCCGTCGTCTTCGAATCCGGCGTACAACACTTCGGACTCGTACCCGATGAATACAAAATGATGCCCGACTTCGTCATCAGCTACCTGCAAAACGTACCGACCACATGGGACCAAACACGCCTCGTCGCCGGCTACCCCGCACAATATGTCGTCATGGCACGTCAATCCGCCGGCACCTGGTACATCGCAGGCATCAACGGGACCGGCAGCGAAAAACAACTGGCCCTCGATTTATCCTTCCTCCCCAAAGACGCCACAGCAACCATGATCACCGACGGCCCCGACAACACCTTCGTCAAAACAACCTTAAACAAAGAAACGCTCGGCAGTTTGAAAGTAAAAATAAAAACCAACGGCGGCTTCGTCATCGTTGCTAAATAAAAACCAATAAAAGGACAAATCCATGATAAATACGTTGCCGATTGCTAATGTTATTATGCCGATTGCTTTTGAGTTTTACATTGGCTTGCTCTTATTTTGGTTAATCGTTTTGCCACTTGAAGCACTTATTTTTAAATTACTTGAAAAAATCGCTTTTCTCCGAATCTTCCTTTTCATTTTTCTTTCGAATCTTGTTTCTTGGGTTCTTGGGTTCATTATTGGCACATTTGTTCTAAGTTATATCCCCCTATTCACATATTCTTACTTTGATAGTAAAGGATGGGTCTTTTCGCTTTTCGCAATATTTATCGTGTCATTCTTCATGAGCTGGTTTATTGAATATTTCTTTTTAAAACTTTTTGCTAAACGATTTTCCTTTACTCATCTCTTTAAAACAACGGGTTATGCTAATATGTGCAGCTACATAGTTCTTTATGTCATATCATTCTGTAGCATTATTATCCAAGGTCTATTCTTTTAAGTAATGTAGGGTGGGCCATGCCCACGCGGAACACACCCACCCTACCAAATAACATATTTAACTTGTTGTCAACCCGCGGATGACGCCGTGGGCCGCTTCGTTGCGCAGCTCCAGCGTGTATTCGCCGATCAATTCGCCGCATTCGTAGTCGCCCCCGCTGGCCAGCGGTTTGAAGTGGAAACTTCGTCCGCTCAGCGGCAGCACCTTCACACGCGACGAATCCAGCAGCAGCACCGCATCCTGCGGCATCCAGCGCGTCGTCACAATCCGGCACAGGCCGAAATCGCTTTCATACGCCGTCACCCGGTCGCGATACGTCGTGTCCGACGCGGTAAATCCGCGCAGCGCCGACAGGAACGTATTAATCTTGCGCTTCTGGAAGCCGCCGACAACAATCGTATCGATCGTGCCGCAACTGTTCTCCCAGATACGCCGCAAGACGTAGTTGAGCTTTTCCTCATCCAGTCCTGTGCCGGAGGGGAATCCGCTCGCGCCGACGTTGAACACATTGCTCGTCAAATGTGACAAGACGCCTTTCATCGTCCGCCGGACGGTATCGCTGCCCTGCGGAGTGGTGGTTGTCATGCCGCCGTTAATGACGGTGTTCTCCAGATCCCGCAGCAATTCACGCAAACGCTCCTGCTTCTGATAATCCATCTCATCCGCCAAACCAATCTGACTGGCCGCCAGGTCGGTGCCGCTGACTTCAACCGCCGCGGTAAAGATTTGCGTGTAGTTACCAAACCGGCTGCGATTGGTAAACCGTGCAGTCGGTTTGTCGCCGCCTTCCAGCGCCGCATTACCGAGGATATTGATCACGGTGCCATTGGCCAGTTCTTCGGCGGTCGTGCCCGCATATTCGCGAATGACCGTCAGCGTATCGCCCGACACCGCCGTAACCAGCATCAGTTCTTTGGCGCCTTGGCATTGGATCTGGTCGCCGGGGCGGAACCGGTCGCCATGTGCTACATCGAACTGCGTTTCCAATTCCGGATCGCTGATCGATGTATCGTCGACCGTATCCTTGTTCGGCAGCAATTCATCCTCCAGCCACTCGTGATGCGTGCTCGTCGCCGCCCGCAGCGGATCGCCCAGCACATCCAACAGCGGTGTCTCGAACGGCGAGACGATCGAAATGACATCCGAGACGTCCTCGGCCAACTCCGGCAAACCCGCTCCGCTCGTATATGTTGCTTTTCCACTAAATGCCATAATAAATCTCCTTCCTGTTTAAAATCATATTTGCATTGTGTCATTCCCGCGCAGGCGGGAATCTACTGTTATGAAAAACCCCAAATCTTAAGCACTAAATCCAAAACAAATTCAAAATACTAAAACCCAAAATTCTAAACGACATAGTTTCGAATATTTGAATTTTAATCATTAAGATTTGTTTAGAATTTATGATTTGGAGCTTAGGATTTCTCAGACGTAAGCACGTCTGAACCGCAGGTACTCCTGCACATCACTTCGACTGCCGCTGTGTGCGGCCTGTTTGGCTGCGGTCTGCAGCATGGTTCGTGCACCGCCGGTGCGTGTTTCCTTGACGCCCTGCGTCTTTTGACGGTTGTCGTTTTCAGTAGCCGCGACCAGGCTTTGCTTAACCGCATCCTGCAAACTTTCCACCTGCTCCTTCAATGCCGCCATTTGCTCGTTTTGTTCGTTGTGTGATTCTTTCAATTCTGACAGCTCCTTTTCCGCCGCCTGTGCCCGCTTACGATACCGAATCGACTCACTGACCGGTACCAGCTTTTCGGATTGACTGTCCCCCGTACCGCCGGTATCTTGCCGGCTTTCCTCATCACTGGTTACTGCTGACTGTTCACTGCTAACTGATTCCTCACTCATAAAAACTCCTTTCTGTTAATTTTTCTTTGAATTTTTCACAAAATCAATACAATGAAATGCCACACCCTCATAATAGAAGCGTCTGTATAAACAACAGAAGCAGGGTTTTAAGGAATGTAGAAATGTTTGATTTACCGAACTGGTTTTGGAATACACTGGCAATAATAGTTTTTATTGCTGTCAATTTCATTCTCTGGCTTCACTGTCGCCGTTGCAAAGCCAAAGGCATCGATCCCCAGCCACCATTTAACCGATTCAAAAAGCATGAAAAACGGATTTCACGCTGGACAGATATTTTTATTATCATAATTATCCTTCTCGAAACAATTGCTTGTGGATATGCTATTTACGCCGTTACAAACAGTCTGCCACAAAATATTTCCTTCGAATATCAACAAGATAACAGTCAGCTAACTCTGTCCGTCGGGCTTCTTCTGCTGTTGATTTATTCTGCTTCGGCAATCACAATGGCTAGCCTGCTCTCCGCATATCAAAGAAATCTCACGGTAATAAAACGACTTGAACTCCTCGTGATGTGCTGTACACCCTTACTACTCGGAATTCTTTATTGTGTCGTTGACAATTCCCACAATTATCGTTTTTTACTTCAAACTCTTGCTGGGCAGCTTATTTTCCGTTGTCTTCATCAACTGGCCGGCAATTCTGTTGGGGCGTTCATTTTGCGAATTCTATCCGGCATTGCTCAGAAAAATCCCTCTGCCATGGTTTCAGTTTTCGGAGCAAGAAGAAAAAAAATCTGACTAACTCCGTATTAATCTGTATCTAACGAATACAAATGAGCAAAAAAACATTTAACTTTGATATGTGTTTTAATATGATGAGAATTATGATGAAAACAAAATCCTATCTACTACTTATAATCGTTGGCAGCTCTCTATTCCTTTCCGGCTGCTCTAAAAAAAATCCCTCAAGCACAATACCTGCTGAACCCAACAAATCTTCGGGCCAACAACAATCCAAACGACACGAAGTCAACCGTCCAAAATTAAAATTGGAATACGCTGATGATATTGATAAACTCGCTCTTCAGATCGCTGCTATTTTGGACAATATCGAAACGCCCGAAGACGCTGAACAGGCCATCAAAACGTTGAAACCACTGGGGAAGGAATATCGGAAGTTAAATCAAAAATTCAGCAAATACTATCTGCAGGAGACGGAGGACCTCTTTTCAACAAATTAAATAATTATCCTAAAATGGTCCAGCGAGCGGTTTCAATTCACCTACACAAACAAGCGGAACAGGAAAAGTCCACACTTTACAACTTTTATGGCAAGAACCTGCCAAAAAGATTAAAACTCGCTGTGTCTGACGCGGCCCAGTTTACAGGCCTGTCTTTCTTTACGGACAGTCAAACCTGGGAAAAATGGAAAAAACGTATCAATGCCCCCTACATCTCACCCGACCCGAATATAGTAACAGGTCAAAATACAGCTGTTGATCCAAATTCAATCGTAGACCCCAATTCCCCCTGGGACCCCAACTTACTCGTTGACCCGAACCGACCTTAAAAACATTATAACGCCAGCTTCATGCTCACTCATAAAAACTCCTTTCTAAGAAATCTATTGATTAACATTAATTCTCTGATATGCTTTTATGATATTTTTAATTTTTCAGATGGTGGAAGATCTGAATTCCCAGGACTAAATTTATATGAAAATAAAGCTGATCTCGCCACAAATGACCCTTCGTCCGATGGATTCAGAACTCAAACGTCGGATGTCTCCACCCTTGGCTTTATTAGTTCTGGCAGCATTAACCCCACCTCAAAACACCGTCATCGTTGAAGACGAAAATATCAGGAAACTTAACCTCAGTGACTCACCCGACCTTGTCGGCATCACCGTCAATGTAGATACCTCCAAGCGTGCCTATGAAATTGCGTCCCACTATCGCCGACGTAATATCCCCGTCGTTCTAGGCGGTATTCATCCCAGTGCCAACCCAAGCGAGGCCGGACAGTACTGCGACGCGGTTTGCATTGGCGAAGCGGAAACGCTCTGGCCAAAAATACTGCAAGACAGACAATCAAATAACTTACTTTCTCAATATCACAACTTAGAGACTACCGACCTTTCGTTGACCCCGTTGCCGAAATGGGACATATTAAATTCCTCGGATTATCTCTATACGAATGTACTTTGTACCAGTCGGGGTTGTCCGTTCCGCTGTGAGTTCTGCTATAACAGTTGTGACTACACGCAGCATGCCTTTCGAAACCGTCCAATCGCCAATGTAATTTCAGA
This sequence comes from Anaerohalosphaeraceae bacterium, assembly GCA_963675525.2. Classification (GTDB taxonomy): domain Bacteria; phylum Planctomycetota; class Phycisphaerae; order Sedimentisphaerales; family Anaerohalosphaeraceae; genus 4572-13. The sequence continues at coordinate 592,911 of CAXXSL010000013.1, forward strand.
GATAGAAAGTTTCAAAACTCGACAGGTCATGTTTATAGATGACAATTTCATTGGCAATCCGCAATGGACACGAGAATTCATAAAGACCATTCGCCCCATGAAACTGATTTGGCACGCTGCGGTATCAACAAATATTATCCAGCATCCGGACCTGCTCGATGCCATGGCAGCCGCCGGTTGCAGAAGTCTCTTTATCGGCTTTGAATCAATTAACCATCACTCCATTCGCAGCGTCAATAAAGTCCAGAATCATTGCGACCAATATGACCAGATCATTCGAATGTTACATGAACGTAAGATCATGGTAAATGCCAGCATGGTATTTGGATTGGATAGCGACACGCCTGAAACATTTCCAGACACTTTGGACTGGTTGGTGAGCAATAAAGTCGAGACCGTAACCGCACACATTTTGACACCATATCCCGGCACGAAACTGTTTCAACGTTTTCAGGCAGAAGGACGTATCTTCGACAGGAACTGGAGTCACTATAATACCGCCCATGTTGTTTACCAACCCAAAAACATGACCCCGGAAGAACTTTATAACGGCTATCGTTGGCTTTATAATCAGTTTTATTCCTTTGGTAATATTTTCAGACGAATGCCCACCAGCGCAAGTTTAAAAACTCCTTATCTGTTATTCAACTTCGGATACCGAAAATTCGGCAAGGTCACTTCGCTGTCAGCTCATGTGGGTTTGTTAAATCGCATGGGAAAACTTGTTCGCCACCTTTGCTACGGCATCGAATAATTAATATAATACGGTAGATGATGGATAAAAAGAAAAAAGAAAAAGTGCTGCTGGAAAAGTTTATCGGGGTGTACTGCCGCAAGAAGCATGGCACTGATGGCACGGAACTTTGCGCTGAATGCAGCGACCTTAAGAACTATGCATTTGAGAAGCTGGACAAGTGCCCCTTTGACCCCAAGCCCAAGTGCAAAGACTGCCGGGTTCACTGCTATAAAGACCCGTATCGTCAGCGGTCAAAGAGGTCATGAAATTTTCCGGCATTCATTTTGTCAAACGCGGCCGGCTCGACTGGCTGTTTAAATACCTCATGCGCTAAAACCAGCACCCAAAATTTGATTGAATAATATTCATCACCTGTTATACTGTCAGCGTTATTCATACGGGAGAAATAAGATGAATACAAAAATTTATCTATTGTTGATAATTGCTGGTATAATTTTATTCCTTTCCGGTTGTCTGGAACCGACGTCTTATGAACGGTCTGTTTCGCTGTTGCCGGCGGTGATTGAAGGTGTTGACCCGAATATGCCGGAACCAGATCCGCTGGATGTGTTAGCGGCGGCCGAAAAGATCGCGGGCAAGGCCGGGCTGAAACCCTATACAGCCTCGCATGAAGAAGTGTCTCTTTTGGATATCGCCGACAGCGGTCTGCTGGGCGAAACTCATAGCGATGAAATAAATGTAACAGAATGGAAACACCCCGACTTAGCCGTCTATCTGACTGTCACGCGAAAGCCGGAGGAAATTCTGATTTTACTGAACCACACCCCTGACGCAGCCGGCAAACCCAACCGGCCCGCACAAAAACTATTCGAGTCCATCCAAAAACAATTGGCCGAAACAGACTTTTAACTTAAAGAGATGTTTTCGCCAATGGTTTTGGATTGATCCGCCGGAGTTTTTGCTGTGCCAGTGCCTCTTTGAGCCAGGCATTGATCCTTGTGCCGTAGGTGTAATCGTCCAGCTCCAGCAGATGCTCGGCATCCAGCGGTCCTACGCCGCCGATCACCTCGCCAAACGGCGTGCTTTCCACGGCGTAGATGCAGCCGTTCCCGACATGTTGCCAAAATCCTTTAACGCGACCCATAATCAATCCCTTCACTTCAACAGAGCCTCTACTAAAGTCTGGCAAATAAATACTGCCGGGGCAAATTATAAAAATATAAAGTCGCCTTTGGCGGATGTTTAAACAGATCACCTCGGCTTCGCTCGGGATGACGGCCCCCCTGTGATAATGACAGGGCATATTTGATCATTCGCTAACGTATTATCCGATCTTTTCGATCGCCGTGGCGTCCAGTATCCGCAACCCCATCAGCGACCGGTAGTTCCGTCCGCTGTTGAGATACTGCATCAGTTCGCGGTAAAGATCTGTATCCATGAATCGGACCAGCGGCTGGGTCACCTGGGCAAAGCACCGCAAGGCGGCCCTGGCCTGCTTATCCCAAAAACGACCGTACACATCCCAGTCGCTATCGGAGATGGTCCGCCGACAGTCGGCACTGCCGCAGGAGCATTCCAGTGGTTCCGGCAGGTTAAAGATTCCGTACTCGTCGGTGATCTGCTCGCCGGCAGCAATATCCCGCACCGCGATCTCAAAACCGTAACCGGTGCTGATGGTGTTCGGGTCACAGCGGTGATTGACATACTTGGCGATATCCCAACTTACAATGCGGCAGCCGCGTTCATCAATATAGGAAAACCAGTTGACCACCGTCTGGTATTGCGGATCCATGCCGGCAAACTGCTCGGGCGTGATCTCGATCTCCAGCGGGTCCTTGACATAAACGATCGTCCCTTTCGGGATCGGCCGTAGTGCAAACACACCATTACCAATCGTTTCATTGACTTTTCGTAACTCTGTGTCGGGGTGGATCATAACATACCTCACTTCCTTCGGTCGTGTCATGGCAGGTCAAGAACACCCTGTGGCAGCGCAACTATTGCGCATCGGGGGCAGAGAATGATTACTCACAGGGGGATACCTGACGTGACGGAGAATTCAGCCCGGGGCCGAATCTCGCAAGTGCCGCCATGCTCCTTAAAACATTGACGAACGCTGTCATCCGTATATTCCACCGCCGGAACCCGGCTCCGGGGTCGGTACGAATCAGCGCGCATTATACAAAAATCCCACCGGAGTCAAACACGAATTTTTGACACTTTGTAAAAAAAAATAATGGGTACTTTATGAACTTGTCAAATATACAGCAGCTTACACTCACATCTGGTGGGCATAGCCCACCCTACTGGTTACTGTTCAAAGCGTCGCCCAGCGGGTCGGGGAAGGTGACCTCTACCTGACGGTCGGCCGGGGAGGTCGGGTAAACGCCGGAGGTGTCCAACATCTCCAGTACCAATGAAACGATCTGTTCGATGCCCCTGCCGTAGGTCAACTGTTTGCGGTAGGTCTTGCTCAGCATTCCCATGAACGTCATTTTGAGCGCTACGGCACTGGACAGATTGCCCAGCTTGCTTTTGAGTACTCCCGCCACCACGGGCGTGACGCCGCTGACCTTATCCAACGCCTCGCGCACCTCGGCAATGTGAAGGTTCTCGCTGGGGCTGTCGCCGTCGCCGCCAAATGCCTCGATGGTCGCATCCGGATTATCCGTACACCACATCCGTCCCGGGGAAACGGGTTTGTCGCCGATGGCCTCGATACCCTTGGCCAGGTACATCTTGAACGACTGGAGGGTGATCCGGCTGGCCCGGTCGCTTAATCGCGTATTCAACTCATCCTGCAAACTCATCAATTGCTCAACATCACTCAGCCCTTCATAAAAATACGGCTGGGAGAGATTTTGAATATGTACCACCGGCACACGGCCCAGCGGATTGAGGCCCTCTTCGACCAGTACGCCCTCCTCGTAGCGCTGCCATGCATCGGCGGCGAGAATCTCAGTAACGGCGACGGTCTTTCGCTGCCGGCCGCTTTGGGCGCCGCCCAGCAACCGGGTCAAAAAGCGGCTCTCGTCGGCCACCTCATTGGTGACCTGATAAAAGTGCTGCACGTAGGCGCGAATCGTTTTGTAGTCATGGTCATCCAGGACGGGCAGTGCCCGGGGCGCTTCGATGAGTTCGAGGGTGATGCCTGCTGCCGCACGTAACACAGAATCAAACGAGGTGATTGTTGAGGTGACAGGTGACATGCTTAAAGAGGTGCCTTGAGAAAAACGCTGCGACAGTTGCGGGACCGTGCGAACGATACAATCGACAAATCCGTAGACGCTGCCGAGCACCGCCATGTCCTGAAAGAAGACCGCCCCGCCATTGCGATCGAACACCGCCTTTAAAACAGACTCAATGTCTCGGCGACGATCCGCATCGGCGGCTTTACTGGCGATCCTAACCGGTTGACCAAACAAAAAATCGACCATGGCGTTAATGCGCCAGGCGATATCATTCTCGATGACGACTTCCTTGCGCTGGATGTCGCTGACGTTCTTGCCGAAGGCAGCGCTGTCGTCGGCGGAATAGACCTTGCCTGTGATCCGCGCGGGCAGGCCCGTCTCCTGAGCCTGAACGTAATTGCGGCGGGTTTCCTCGAGCGAACCTTGTCCGGCCGGAATCGTCTCCAACATGGGGTTTTGATAGTACTCCCACAGTCGCTCAAAATGCCGGCTGCTGAGCGGCCATTGATTTTCGATCAGCCACTCAACAAATGACTCCTGCAAAGACGGGTCCTTGAAAATTCCAAAATCCAATGCCATGGTTTTTGCTCCTTCCTTTTGAAATTTGATATTGTAAATTGGATATTGTAAATTGGATATTGTAAATTGAGGACACAAGCCCCATTGACCACTCCAATGCAATTTACAATTAATCATTTTACAATTATTAAGCCCCCCGTATTACGCGCCATCGTGCGTCTAAGCGTCGAAATCAGGTGTATAATAATTTTTTATCCAGATTTAAGTCCTTGCCTGATAAGGCGTAAAAATTTTTTATTTTTTTGGCCCGTAGCAAGATAGTGAATGCAGAAATGGTGTCATATGGACAAAATAAATCTCCAATGTTCCGCTGCTTCGTTCGCCCATCGTCCACCCAAAATCGTCAATTCCTCTTGACATTTCCCCACAATGTCCTATAATAATATCCACATCTCGCAGGTCACCCTACCGAGGAGGCTTCGCGACAGGAGTCAGAGGACACAGACTTGTCATGGGAGTTAAGCCACGTTGAAAACTTGTGGGCTTGGGGGGTGGATTGATATTTCGCAGACGAAGAAACAGTTAGCTTATACATGGTAACTGTAAAGGAGAGGGTGATTGACCAACATCACCTTGTATACGAAGGCCGCGGGTAACCCCCGCGGCTTTTTTTATGCACCGGAGCCGGTCGTTTTAAACTGCCGGCTGGAAGCCGGCGTTACGATGGCTTTGTGGTTAATCGAACACCGCGATTGCATACCCCATGCTCAGGCCCGTTAATATCCAGACCAGGTCGAACAAACCCAGCGTATTTAAAACAGCCATTTTATATGTGAGTTTGCTATCCTGAAGCATTTTGAGGGTTTTGGCCTGCTGGGCCATTTTGGACACCGCCGGATAATACTTTCTCATCATCTGAAGATGCGTCTCGGCATCCAGCCACTCAAACATTCTGGCAGAAGCCAGGTCCAGCATTTCTTCATCTTCGCCCGTCAAATCGGGAATCGGCGGCATTTCAACGCCTCCGCCTGTCGCCGCATCGAAGAAATCAACCATGCTTAACTTATTGGAATGTTCCAAGATATGAACCGCCCACGAACGCGATTTCACCGGATCGGCCGAGCCCTCCTCCACCAACGAAACCAGGGCGGCACACGTCAGAAAATCCCCGTCACCGGCAATACCCTTAATACTTTTCCCGGCAGGAAACAGATACTTCTCATCGGCCAAAGTTTCGGGTAAATTCACCAGACATTCCTCCGCAGCCGTTTTGTGAAAAAACGGAACGACCACATACTTGCCAATCGCCGCTTTGCCCCCTGCGATCCCCATCGCCCCCAGCAGCAGACACAACACGCCCAGCAAAAAATCCCGCTGGATCGTCATTGCTCGCACCCCAAGAGAAATCGCAACCGGCACGAACAATGCCGTAACACACAGTGCACTCTCGGTCGCCTGTGCAGAGAACACCCAGATCAATATTGTCAGGCCTCCGGCAACAATACCCACCAGCAGCCCCAGCGGCAAACGCAGAAAATTCGGGATCATCTCGGATAAGGTAAGCCGGTCGGATTTCTCTTTTTTCACCCGCCCGGTTTTGGTGTGTTTTTTTTCTGATCGAGCCTGTCGCAACTGTTCCTGACGTGCCTGTCTAATCGCCTCCTGACGCGGATCATCTTCAATCTCATCTAAAACATCGGATTCAGGCTGCGGAGGCTGTTGCGGCTGACGTTTCACGACATCATGAGAACCCGTCGACGGATGTGCCGGCTTTTGCGATGCCGAAGAAACCTCTGAGGAAACCGCGGTCCCCGTCTTGGCCGATACCGTTGAAGGAACCGATTTCTTTGCCGCCGCGGCCTGCGGTATCTCGGTAATGGGAACTTTCGCAACAGAGGCGGGGACGGTACTGGGCTGGCTGCATTTATTACAACGGACACGCCGACCGGCATATTCATCCGGAACACCCAGTTTCTGCTGACAATGCTGACAACGAAACTTGATCATGGAAAACCTCCTTAAAGTCTCCTGATAAACCGTGTTTGGATTATACCATTTGGCAGATCGTTTGTCAAATCGTTGCTTTGTACGCCGTTAAATCCGCACAAGATCCTCTTTTCATGACTTTTTTTGTGCCCGCAGGATTGCCCGCACGGGGGCGGGATGGCCTTCAATGGTTTTGGTGTTGTCGGCGGGGTCGAGGAAGTCGGCCAATGATTCGTAGGTCATCCAGTCGGTTTTGCGCTGTTCGTTTGAGGTGGTTTTGGTGATGTCAATTACCTGAATATTTCCAAAGCCGCTTTCGGTGAGCCATTTCTCTAACAGCCTCGGCGACGGAATATTCCAGATATTGTGCATTTTGGCATATCGCCCTTTTGGCACAAGGAGTTGTTCACCGGACTTGTCCAGCACAATGGTTTCCAGCACCAGTTGCCCGCCGGGCTTGAGAAAGCCGAACAAATCCGCCAAATGCTTTTTTGGTTCACGGCGGTGATAGAGAAGTCCCATCGAAAAAACCGTATCAAAACAACTGCAGCAAGCTGGCACATCGTCAGCCCCTAAAGGCAATACCGCGGCCCGGTCTGTCTGTATATATTTATTAATTGCCTGAAACTGCATGACATATAAGAGGAATGGGTCAACGCCGACAACAGCCTTTGCCTCGGCACCAAGCATGCGATAGAGATAATACCCGTTGCCACATCCGACATCGAGTACAAGTTTATTGTTGAGGTCAATATGACTTGCAAGACGTGCCCATTTCAAATCCGACCGCCACTCGGTATCAATATGAACATCGAACAGGTTAAACGGCCCCTTGCGCCACGGATGCAGTTGCATGAGTTGATTCTTTAACTGCTGACGTGCGGATTCATCAATCTCCCCCGCCACTGTCACGGCATCTGCATTAAAGTCAATCGCAGAAGGCACCACCGGCGGCATCGCCTCAATCGCTGCGGCCCACTTCTCGAAATCCCCATGTGAAAGCGTTCGCAGCACACTCTCCGTCCGAGATTCAAACTCTTCGATGACATCTTTCAATGCTGTTGTTTTCAAATAGTTAAAAAAATCCGAATAATCAATCATGGTTCTTATAATTTCTTTCGCCCCGCTGGGGCTAAATTGTATTAAGAAGGAGTAATATTGTATCTCCTCTTACCGAGGGCTCACGCCCCCGGCTAATTCACTCTCGGGCCTTCAGCCCTTTTTAATATTACGAACAATCGCCCCGAAGGGGCGTCAAGTCACTTAGCCGGAGGCGTAAGCCTCCGGTATTGGATTCCCAAAAACAGCCTAAGCCCCGAAGGGGCGAAAGTATCATCACAAATACTTCTCATCATACTCAATATTATGCTTTTTCAAAAAAGATTGCAACTCTTCCTTAAAGGTTAACTTTTTATGATGCTCTTTTTGGCCTCTGATATACTCAATGACTTTGCCAATAATCGATTGCGAAACCGAAAAGGCTGAATACCCTTCCTGCCATGAAAATTCTCGCGAAAACGTATCATGTACCCATTTGGAAGAATTCGTCTTTATCGTCCGGACAAATTCAGTTAACGAAAGCTCCGGATGCAGCCGCACAGCAATATGGATATGGTCTGTTGATCCACCTGCCAATAGTAATGTTGCTGTCATATGATGAGTAATCCCGCCAATATACTCAAAAAGCCGAGTCATTTGTGAGTCATCTAAAAACGGCTTGTGATGTTTGGTTGAAAAAACAACATGATAATTCAGATTTGTGTACGACATCCTGCAAGCTCCTTTACTTTCGCCCCGTTGGGGCTGGTTGGTTTTATTGACTCCCTTCCCGGAGGCTAACGCCTCCGGCTAAATCACCATCGGGCCTTCGGCCCTATATTGATTCCACCGAGATTACATCCTGAGTATCCGCAACTTCTAACATTATTTCCGATTGCCCCGAAAGGGGCATTAAGTCACTTAGCCGCAGGCGTCAGCCTCCGGTATTAAAATCACAAAAATCCTTAAGCCCTGAAAGGGCGAAAGTATCGAAACAGTCCAAAAATTATCACTCCTTAAACGCCGTAAGGGACATGAAGTTAAAGCACTGAAACCAGAGATACGTTTTTGCGAAGCCTGCTTTTTTTAAACGTTGGCGGTGAGTATCCAATGTTTCAGGCTGCAAAACTTTTTCCAGCGACTTACGTTTTTGAGCGACTTCCATATCGCTGTAACCCATGAGTTTCTTAAACTCGTGGTGCATGTCTGTTTCAAAGGCTTCCTTATCCTTATCGTCAAAGGCCGTCTTTTCCGACAGCAGCAAAATCCCGCCGGGGCGAAGCCCATCATAAATTTTTTGTATCATCGCATCACGCTTATCCGGCGACAAAAATTGCAATGTGAAATTCATTACCACTACCGAGGCTTTTTCGATCGGCACATCCTGAATATCGGCCTGCATTACCTCTACCGGCACGGTATTATCATCCGTCGCAATAATTTCGCGGCACCGCCCTACCATCGCCGCCGAATTATCCACTGCAATAATTTTACAGCCCGGCTGCGTAATCCCTTTGCGCATCGCCAGTGTGCCGGCGCCCAGCGAACAGCCCAGGTCATAACAGACGCTGTCCGCCTGCGTATAGTGTTCGGCAAAAACCTTCGTCATCGCAATTACCGTCGCATACCCCGGCACCGACCGGTGTATCATATCGTCAAACACCGCCGCGACCTTCTCGTCAAATACAAAATCCGCCACACGCTCACGGTACTGCGAATATAAGTCGTCTTTCTTTTCCATAAGGCCTATTATAGGAGAATTCAGGCTTATTGCAACAGCGCATTTGTTCAGGAAACCTCTGCCAAAAAGACAAGAAATGAAGCCCTATTCGTGTTTATTTGATATCCGCAGATGAACAACAAAGACATCGTCGTGAATATCAATGTCCATGCCTATGTCCAGCACCGCGGCAATTTTTCGGGCAACCGGCAAGCCGATACCGCAATGTTTCCCTGCATCGGTTCGCGAACTGCTCTTTCGCCAGAAAAATTCGAAGACATGCTCTACATCCTCCATTGTCAGCGCACAGCCCGTATTCGAAATAGAAACAATCGTCACATCGTCAGCTCGCTCAAGATGCGTCTGAATGCGTCCGCCCTCATCGGCGTATTCAACGGCATTATCAAGTATATTCGAAAGAATCATTATCAGGCGGTCCTTGTCTGAGCGGCAAAGGGATTCTTGCTGAATAGAATTTTCAAACACAATCCCTTTGTCGTACGCCTTGTCCGCAAAATAACGCCAGGTTTCATCAATTAAATCTTTAACGTGAACGGACTCCTTTTTAACCGACATTTGGCCGGACTCCAGCTTCGACAGCGATAAGAGCGTATCGATCATTTTGTTCATCGTCTTGGCAATGTGCAGACAGCTCTCGATAGCATCCTTGTATTCGGTGGATTCGCGCTCACGGGTCAGGCACACTTCAATCGTTGACAGCATCCCGGCCAAGGGGGTGCGAAGTTCATGCGCCACGTTTGCATTGAATTGCCGTTCTCTCTGAAAAGATGCCTCAAGCCGTTGAAATGCCTCATTCAAACAGGTACAGATCGGGGAAAGTTCCGGCGGATACGCTTCGGATGGAAATAGCCGGCCAAGGTTGTCTTCGCGGACGGAAGTAATTCTCCCGGCCAACGAATGAATGGGACGAAGTCCTGCCTTCGTAACGAGAAAAGCAATCCCGGTCGATAAGAAAACAACACCCGCCGAAGACCCGAGAAGTAACCACTTAAGAAAAGCTAAATGGTCGTCTACCGGGGCCGTATTTTGGGCGAGTACTAAGATTACCAAGCGGTCTTCAGGCTGGTCTCCCTGAGATTCTTCCGTCCTTGGCAGAAACGGATAGGAAATTGCCCGCCCGCGCATTCCGTCGGGCAAAACGGCTTCTCGATATTGGGGAACATCCGAAGCGTGCCCAAAAGAGCTTAGATTTTGCAAACCCAAAGAGGGTGAGCGAACCAGCGTTTTGCCCGCCCGATTCCAAATCTGGTAATAGGCCCCGCCGTTTAAATTACTAAATTCCGGGGTCATGCGAACATCAAATTCAAAATCGATACCTCTTTCCTGGTTTTCAGAGCCGACCTGCGATTCGTCTTCATGCTCGCCCTCTGATTCGTTCTCGATCCCCTCTTCCTCGATGACTGCTGAAAGCATTTGCGCAGTGGCAAGCAGGGACTTGTCAAAATGCTGAATCATCGTCTGGTGTGTAATGGTATAAACGACGACACTGAAAACGGCCAACAGCACTGCCATTGCAATGATGATCCCGCCAAGCAGACGTGTGCGAAGAGACAACATCATAACGACTCTCCCAACAGATATCCTCTTCCTCGCACGGTTTGAATGATATCCGGCTTGTCGGACTGTTCTAACTTCTTTCTCAAATACCCAACATAGACATCCACAACATTGCTGCTCGCCGCCGAGTTGAATTCGTACACATGCTCCCAGATATCGGTGCGTGAAACCACTTCTCCGGCTCGCATAACCAGATATTCCAGGAGTGCATATTCACGAGGCGTCAAAGCGATTTCTTCTTCCGCTCGGAACACTTTCTGTGAGTTAAGATCAACACGCAAATCCTCGACTCGAACCTGTGGGTGTTTCTTGCAATAACTGCGGCGCACCAATGCGCGAATCCGGGCAAGCAATTCTTCAAAAGCAAACGGTTTAATCAAATAATCATCCGCCCCCAGATTTAATCCCTTGATCTTATCGGCCAGCGTATCTTTGGCTGTCAGAATCAAGACGTGGCTTTGCCGTTCTTTTGCCCTGAGTTTTTCAAGGATTTCCAAACCATCCATCTCGGGCAGCATCAGATCAAGAATAATCACATCATAGTCGTTATTCATCGCAAACCAAAGACCTTCTTTTCCGTCGCCCGTAACATCCACGGCAAAATCAGCTTCGCGAAGGCCCTGAGCCAGCGATTTCTGTAACGGCTGATAATCCTCAACTAATAACAAACGCATAACTCGATCCCTGGCTTCATTGAAAAACGCCGCCGAACGGCGAAATCGGCCCGTTCGGCGGTGTTCATTATCTCATCAATTCGCTGATGTGTCACGATATTTCTCGACTGTCGAGTTTAATCATCGTCGTCGTCATCCTCGTCGTCATCGTCATCACCGTCGTCATCACCGTCGTCATCATCGAATTCCTGCTTCAAAAGAGTGCCGTCTTCGGAAAATTCCATCTCGCTCTCTTTGCCGTTCTGTTTCAACTCCACTTCATAGGTGATCTCGGGATTCTCAAGTTTAGTCAGAGTAACAACCCAGTACGTAACTTCCTTGGTGACCTCTTCGACATCGCTTCCGGCGATCGCATCCTGAATGGCTTGCGGCAGATCTTGAACAGCAATCTCCTGTTCTTCCTCAACCAATGTTCCGTCCGGCGCAATGCTTACCTCGTACTCGCGGCCATTCTGATTGACTTCGATTTCATAAATCTTCAGCCCTTCTTCTTCCATTTTGGCTTCCTCAATCTCTCCTTGCGGATACATCGATTGTACCGCCGCAGCAACCGCTTCAGGGAGTTTTGCCTTTTTCGCTTTGTGCTCCTTTTCCGCGTAGACACTTAAGCAAACCAAAGCCCCCATCACCATAATGAGTCCAACCAGTCTAAGTTCTTTTCTCTTCATTTCGATACTCCTTTAAACAATAGTCTTTTTGCGTTGCAATCTTATCCAATTCTCGACTGCTTTCAAAAAGCAATATACATATGCAAAGATGAGAATTTGGTGAAAATGAAAAAAAGACGAAAATTATTTTTTCGCCTTTTTCCCAAAATAATTGGCCTTGACCCAGTTCCAGTTCAACACCAGATGCACCGCCGCGACAACAAGCAGCACAAAGGCAGCTCGTGCGTGCCCCCACTCAAAAACCTCATGTGGCAGCTTTGCGGCCAGCATTCCCGTCGCGGCCTGATTGGCAAGTAACACCAGTAAAACCACATTGACGACTTTTAAAGCCTTGTTTTTTGACATCAAAAATCTCCTTTCGGTCCAAAAACATTCGTATTTATGGTCATTGTACCGGCGGTTTGGCGCCCCGTCGAGGGCATTTTCGTCCTCTAATACGGATTTGACGTTACCAAAACCCTTGCATTTTTGATTCGGTTCTGTACAATGGCATTTTTTCACAGATAACCAAACAGGCAAAAAACAGAAAATACGAAAGGGACCATGCATGGGTCGAGGCGACAAGAGAACCGAAAAAGGCAAACGGACACGCGGATCATACGGTAAATCCAGAGACAAAAGCAAATTGAAAGCGCGCGCCATTGCCGCCAAAGCCGCTCCGAAAAAAGAAACGCCTGCTGAAGCTGCACCCGAAGCAACGGCATAATCCGTTTTTAACACGATAACTCTGACCAGGCCTCCTCTCGCTTTGCGCTGAAAGGGGGCTTGTTTTTATGTCTGTTAAAAGCTGCTTTAATTGGGTGGCATGGCTTGTCCCGACGAGCCGGGAAGCCATGGGCGATTCACACAAGGTAATCGTCTTCTTAAGCCCCCATCGCTTTGGCCTTCGGCCAGAAGCGATGCCACCCAAGGAATGAAGAAAATGAAATATGATTTAAATACACTGCAAACGCCCTGTTATCTGATCGACCTAGGGCTGTTGAAAAAGAACCTGCAAATCCTTCAGGACGTACAGGTCCGCACCGGCTGTAAAATTCTGCTGGCCCAAAAAGGCTATGCCGCATGGAGCACATACAACCTGTGCAATCAATACTTAGCAGGCGCTGCCGCCAGCAGCCTGCACGAAGCCAGACTGGCTCACGAATATTTCGGCGGCGAACTGCACCTGTGCACCCCGGCCTATCGCAACGACGATATGGATGAATACATCAGGATCGTCGACCACATCGTGTTCAACTCGTTTACCCTGTGGGCCCGTTTCAAAGACAAGGTCAAAACCGCTCCGAGAAAAATCGAATGCGGGCTTCGCATCAATCCCATGCATTCAGAAGTCAAAACAAAGATCTACGACCCTTGCGCCCCCGGTTCCCGCCTGGGTATCCCACTGGATCAATTTCGGCCGGACCAGTTGGACGGTATCAGCGGGCTGCATTTTCATACACTCTGCGAACTCAATGCCGATTCACTGGCGCGAACGCTGCCCGCGGTCGAACAACAATTCGGCGAAGTCATCCGTCAAATGGACTGGATCAACTTCGGCGGCGGCCACCATATTACCCGCCCCGATTACGATATTGACCTGCTCTGCAAACTGATCACCGATTTCCAAAACCACTATCCGAATCTCAAAACAATCTATCTCGAACCCGGCGAAGCCATCGCGCTGGACACCGGCGTTCTGGTCACATCGGTGCTCGATATCATGCATAACAATACTGATATCGCCATTTTAGACACCTCGGCTTCGGCTCACATGCCGGACGTGCTGGAAATGCCCTACCGCCCGGTGATTACCGGCGGTGGTCAACCCAATGAAAAGAAGTACACCTACCGTTTAGCCGGACCAACCTGTCTGGCCGGTGATGTCATCGGCGATTACTCCTTCGATAAACCGCTGACCGTCGGCGACAAACTCGTCTTGGGCGACATGGCCCACTACACGATGGTTAAAAACACCATGTTCAACGGCATCAATCTGCCGGATATTGTGCTGTACAACCCCGACACAAAAAAATATAAACTCCAGCGGCGATTTACCTACAACGACTTCAAATCCCGTCTGTCCTGAATTGTCCCGTCGTAATTTCGATCTATTTCAGCAACAACCAAAGACTCGCAACAAGTCGATTAAAAAATGGCCGCACTTCCGTAATCTGAATATAAATTCTCTTTTATTAATTCGTATTATGGGACGTTCGGGGAAGTGTTCATGGAAATAATAACAAGATGCTTTAAATTAATTTCATATTACCTCTGTATCACTGTCATTATTTATGCCGCCGTCTTTGACATTTTAAGCTGTTTCCTCGTAGATTCTTTTTTTTTATCGGACAATCCTTGCGGGCAATAAATAATAAAAGCAATTTTTGCTACCTCATGACATGTTTCTTAAGTTTTAGATATACGTAGATTTCAATAAAAATAACAGAATTCATGTACATGGTTAACCTATGTGATGTTTATGACGACGTTATGACGGATAACGCCCGACAGGTATCTGTCCCTGTTGGGCAGGGACTATGACAGTGACAAGCGTAAACAAGGACACGTAATACATGATTCGTTTGAATAGCAGGAAAACTTGTCCAATCGGCATCGACTTGGGAAGCGGCTATATCCAATTAGCCCAAATCGGCATGACCAAACAGGGTCCGTACTTGCAGTCCGCCGGAATCTCCCACAAACCCATAGACATCGAACTCAACAGCCCTGCCTGGCAACGATGGGCCATTGATGTCATTAGAGATATTGTTCAGAAAGAGAACTTCAAGGGAAAAGAGATCGTTACTGCCCTGCCGGCCAATGACCTGCTGATCGAACCGATAAAAGTTCCCCGTTCCGCACTGAATCGCCTGGACCAACTTATTCCGCAAAAAATGCAAAAACGTCTTCCTTTCCCTGCAGAGAACGCGATTTATCAGCACGTCGTTGTAAATTACACAGAGACCAGTGCCGCAGAAGCAGATGTCCTGGCTATTGTTGCCGACCGCGAGACCGTCAACCGCCATCTGGCCATTTACGAAAAAATCGGGCTGGATATTGTCGGCATTAGCATCTGGCCGGTCGCCATGATCAAAAGTTTTACATGCTTTTTCTGCAGACGTGAAAATGAACAGGATAAAATCGCAATCCTGCTCAGCATTGGAACGGAACACACAAATGTCGTTATCACACGCGGGTCGGAACTGCTGTTCGCACGCGTTGTAAGTATTGGACATACACAACTGGAACAAGGGCAAATGGTGCAGCGTCTGTTTTCAGAAATTGACGCCTGTATTCGCTATTTTGAGTCCAGTTCAGGAAACCTCCAGATCCAGCGACTGCTTTTCCTTACGGGCAGTGGTGTCAGTCCCGCTCTCTGCGAGAAAGTCGCTGAGATGGCACAGCGTATACAGGTTCCTGCTCAGGTCGGTGATGTCTTAAGTGCTATCGAAATTAACCGGGGACCCGATTGTCTGATCGACCGCCGAAACAGCCGGACCGACTGGGCAACAACATTCGGGCTAAGTTTAGATGGATTCAAATAAAAAAGGTTGCGATTATGACTACAATTAATTTCGTCCCAAATGATTATATGGAACAGCGGCAATCGAGCAGAGCAAACCTGCTGTACTTAATGTTGTTGACGGCAATGCTCGGAGCCATCGGCGTAACGTTCGGTTTTATTAAGATGCGTCAGCATTCGGTGCAGGCAGAACTGGCCAACCTCAATTCACGAATGAGCAAGGCCCACGAGCAGATCGCCCAACTGGAAGAACTGAAAACCAAAAGCAAAACCATGATGAAAACCATGGTGATGACGGCTGAATTGCTGGAACCGATACCCCGGAGTATTATCCTGGCCTCTTTGACCAATGACCTGCCTTCCGGCGTGTCACTGACCGAACTGAATCTGAACACGAAAGAGATCAAAACTTACAAGCCCATTAACAAAGCCGCCGCTACCGGCAGTCAATATGCCGGAAAAAGCGCGGCACAATCACAAACAGCAGAAGCCGAAATCAAAACCGAAACCGGTTTAAACCTAAAAGGGATCGCCCCCAGCGACATTCAGGTTGCCAGCTATATCGCTCGGCTCAGTCAATCGATTCTGCTGGACAATGTGGAACTGGTGGAGTCCAAAGAACTTGAAATTGAGGGAATTAAGTTTCGCGAATTTTGTCTCAAAGCCATGCTTAAGCCCAACCTGACACTGTCCAAAGATGCCATCAACGAAATTCGCCAAAAATCCAACGAAACAATCTAAATAAAAAAACAGTCAGGAACCAAAACGGAAAGGAACCTGAAATGAACAGTAGTATGCGACACCTGATTTTTTTCGTCCTCATCATTGGAATGGCCTATGTATCATGGGCATACATGATCAAGCCCGCCAATCAGTACCTGACAGAGGAACGCTCGAAAATGGAAATCCAGAGGGCCAAGCTTAATGAACTGGAGCGAGCGACAGCCGCCGCCGAAGATCTCAGTGATCAGCTCAAAAAGATCGAAGACGCGATCCAGGTTTTCGAAAGCAAGCTGCCGCCCAGCAGTGAAATCCACACGATTCTGGAAAATGTCACGCTGATCGCGCAGCGGCACGGCCTGACTCCTAAGACAATCCGGACGCTGAAAAACGAAGAAAACCGCGGCTATATCGAACAGCCGATTGAGATGGAATTAGACGGAAACTTTAACGCTTATTATGCCTTTCTGCTGGAACTGGAAAAGCTCGATCGAATCACTAAGATCCGTGAATTAAAGCTGAAGAAAAAATCGAAACATGAAGGGCAAACCGATGCGAAATTTGTCATGAGCATCTTTTTCCAGGGTGCCGCATAAAAAACCTTTTTCTCTTGGAGATGGATTATGCTTTCTTATCTAAAAGACGGACAAAGTCAGACTCCTGCGGGCGCTGACATGCAGGACTCGCAATCCGAACAGGATGGCAGTCTCTGCCAACAACAGGATTTTTTAACCGTTTCCGGCCATGGCAAAAAACTGCGACAAAGCACAATCACGCTGATCGCGCTATTCGCCGTCGCGGCCGCCGTGGTATGGTTCATGGTTAAGAAAACCACACCCGCATCCGCTACCGCCGCGCCTAACAGCGACCAGGCACAACTGGAAGCGGCACTGGCACAGCTAAACACCATGCAGACGGAGATGAATACGCAGATGGATTCCGTCGTGGGAAAGTTCTATCAATTCAATAATATCGAGCAGATCGAAGTCAATGAATTAAAGAAGAACCCTTTTAAACGTGAATTCAACGAGGCCAAACAGGACGTGGACACACAGAATATGGCCGAAAACGAATTACGGTTCCTTCGCGATAAGATTCAACGACAGGCCGAAGAAATGGAACTCTGGAGTATCACGTCAACCCCCAAAGGTATGTGCTGCATGATTAACGACAAACTGCTGTATCAAGGCGACAGCCTGGACGGAATGACGGTCAAGGAAATCGGCGAAAAAACCGTAACGCTGGAATGTAATGGAATCACTGTTGAAATAAAGATGAGCGAATGAAACGGCTATTTAAGAAAAACGAACCGGACGTAGATTATTCCGAAACGATTGAACTGGACGCCGGGCAGACGGAACTGTCGCCCGGTCTGCGGAACTTGTACAGTCCGCAGCAGGCCGCTGTCAAAGCCAGGGTCCATGACGTACTCGACATCATGATCGAAGACGGGACCCTGCAGCAAGAGCAGGCTGACGAGATACGTTCTAACCAGAACACCTCGGGCACAGAGCTTGAAAAACTGCTTACGCAGAAAGGCATTGACGAAGAAGTTCTTGTACGCGCCAAGGCAAGGCTCTACGGTTTTGAATTCAAAAATCTCGTTCTTGAACAGGTCGACCGTAAAGCGTTTTCGATGCTGGATTTGAAATACATCAGAAGCAACTACCTGATGCCGTTCGAAATCAATGAAGATGGTGCTCTGTTGGTCGCGACCACCAATCCGGCCAATGTCTTTGCCATCGATGATGTTAAACGTCTGACCAATATGAACGTGGACGTGGTCGTCTGCACCAAGCAGGACATCGAGGCGATCTGCGAAGCATTGGATGACAGCAAATTTGATTACAACGTTGACGAAATCATGACCGACATGGATGATGTCGAATTGATCCAGGACAACGAAGAAGATGTTGAAGACCTTGAGAAAAGCGCCGGCGAATCACCCGTTATCAAGTTTGTCAACTACCTGCTCAGTAACGCCCTGCATGAAGGCGCCAGTGATATTCATATCGAGCCAAAGGAAAAATACACTAAAATCCGTTATCGTATCGACGGTGTGCTGTTCGATTCCAGGCAGGCGCCTTCCAAAATGCACGCGGCCATTGTGTCACGAATCAAAATTATGTCCAATCTGGACATTTCCGAACGCCGGATACCGCAGGACGGAAAAATTGCTGTCATCATGGGCGGCCGCGGGATTGACCTGCGTGTCTCCGTATTGCCAACCTGTCACGGCGAGAAAGTCGTCATCCGTCTGCTGGACAGCAAGAGCATTATGATCAGCCTGGAACAGTCGGGCATGGAAACACGCCTCCTGGACGCCTTCCGTGAACAGATTGCTCAACCGCATGGAATTTTGCTGGTAACCGGACCGACCGGAAGCGGCAAAAGCACCACCCTCTATTCGGCATTGGCCCAGATGGACAGCGATCGCCTGAATGTCTCGACGGTCGAAGACCCTGTCGAATATAATCTTGAATTTTGTAATCAGGTCCAGGTGAATGAAAAAACAGGCCTGACGTTTTCCGGCGCGCTGCGGTCCCTGCTGCGGCAGGACCCCGATATTATCATGATCGGAGAAGTCCGCGATTCGGAAACAGCCCGTATCGCCGTGCAGGCCGCATTAACGGGGCATCTGGTATTATCAACACTGCATACCAATGATGCTCCCAGTAGTATTTCACGTCTGGTCAACATCGGAATCGAACCGTATCTGATCGCAGCATCATTAAATGGCGTCCTCGCGCAGCGACTCGTTCGCCGCATTTGCGATCACTGCAAAGAACCTTATACGGCACCCGATAACCTCCGGAAATATCTGGATATCGCACAGATCCAGCCACATGAGCTTTTACACGGTAAAGGCTGTGACAAGTGCCGCAACAGCGGATATGCCGGGCGATGCGGAATCCATGAACTCCTGGTTATTGACGACGAATTCCGCCAAATCATCAATGCTGATTCAGCGGTGAGCAATATGCGACAAGCTTTCCGTGAATCCGGCTGGCCAAACTTGTTCGAAGATGGGCTGCAAAAAGTTAAGAAAGGAATCACAACGATCGCTGAAATACTTCGCGTCGCCGAAGTGGCTGATGCCGCCGATATACCGAACGACCAGGCGGAGAATTATTGTAACGAAAATAATCACTCTCAATGCCAGGATAACGAACCCATTTATCAGGAACAGGGCTAGCCTAAATAGTCTGTCTGGAGATATAAAATGATTGATACGAAACAAATGCTGGCAACCGCGATTCAAAGTGGGGCCTCTGATGTTCACATTAATTCGGACATGCCCCCGATCATGCGAATCAATACCGATCTGGTGATGATGGATTTGCCCGAGTTGTCAAATGACGAAGCCGGACAAATGATCATGGAATTGGTGGGCGAAGCAAAATTCAAAAAATACCTCGAAAAACGGGACCTGGACTTCTCTACAATGATCGACGACGGCAGCCGTTTTCGTGTGAATGCGCATTTCCAGAAAGAATCTTTTGCCATTTCTTTCCGCGCCATCTCTAACCAGATCCCTGACATCGAAGATCTGCATCTGCCAGACGTTGTCTCGGAATTAACGGATCTGCCCCGCGGACTGGTCGTCGTCACCGGACACACCGGTTCCGGTAAAAGTACATCGCTGGCGTCGATGGTTAACGTCATCAATCGCAAATACAGAAAACGCATTATCACCCTTGAAGACCCCATTGAATATATGATGGCGAACAAGTCCTCGATGATCGAACAGCGGGAAGTCGGCGCCGATTGCTCAACCTTTGCGTCCGGACTTCGGCACGCCTTGCGGCAAGACCCCGATATCATCCTGGTGGGTGAAATGCGAGACCTCGAAACAACCAGCTCGACCATTACCGCGGCAGAAACCGGACACCTGGTCTTCTCGACACTGCATACCGTCAATGCCTCTCAAACCGTTGAGCGTATTATTGATATCTACCCCGCCAGCCAGCAGAACCAGATCCGCGCCATGCTCTCAAACACCCTGCAGGCTGTTATTTCGCAAACATTGTTCAGACGCGTCGACCAACCGGGCATGGTGCCCTGCGTCGAGATCCTTCTCTGTACCTCGGCTGTCAGAAACTGCATCCGTGAAAACAGGGTTTTTGAAATCCCCAACATCATCGAAACCTCTCGCAGGTTGGGAATGCAGACGATGGATCACAGTATCCAGCAGATGTATATCCAGGGATTTATTGACCGCGATGAAGCCATCATGCGTTCCAGCAACCCCGGCAAAATGGAAAAAGTGCTGCCCCCGTCGCCCGAACCCGCCCTGCAGGCACAGGAATAACTTTGAATTGATAAGGAAGATGTCCAATGTCATTCATGGAAAAACTAAAAAAACCGGAAACAAATTCGAACAAAAGCGACCGCAACTACCATGCCGCAGCCGCAATCTCTTCCACTACAACCGGACCGTCTAAAAAAGGCGGCTTCAGAGTCGAATTCGGGCCCAGCAGAAAAGATATCCTTAACTTTACCAATCAGTTGGCCGTGATGATCCGTGCCGGTATCAGCCTGCAGGATTCCCTCGAATCCATTGGCACACAAATTCAAAAAGAAAAATTCCGCCTCGTGGTGCTGGACTTAAAAGAACGTATTGAAGCCGGACAGAGTTTCTCCCAGGCGTTGGGTGAACATCCCGAAGTCTTCACAAACTTATACATCAACATGATCGCCGCGGCGGAAATCTCCGGCTCCATGAGTTCTATGCTCCAGCAGTTGGTCGAATATCTCGACCAGGAAGCCGACACACGCAATCAGGTCATCAGTGCCATGGTCTATCCGGTTATCATTCTGGTTATGGCTGTTACTTGTGTGACGTTTCTATTGACCTTTGTACTGCCCCGATTCCTTATGGTCTTCGCCGGAAAGGAACACCTGCTGCCGGCTCCGACGAAAATCATCATGGCCACAAGCATGATCATGCGGCACTATTGGTTCATTATTTTCCCGGCAATTGGCGGCGGCGTCATGGGCTTCTGGTACTTTACCAACAAAACCCCCATTGGAAAATACTGGTGGGACAAGACTAAACTGGCGTTGCCCCTGTTAAAAAACTTATGCCGAAGCCTGTATATTACACGCAGTCTGCATACGATGGGCGTACTGACCAATGCCGGCGTGCCGATCCTTGACACCCTGTCCATCACCTCTTATATCAGCGGAAACATGCTGTTTGAAAACATGTGGAAAGGCGTCCATGAAGAAGTTCGGCAAGGTAAAAAAATTGCCCCCAGCATGGACCGATACGGACTGATGCCCGCCAATGTGGTACAGATGCTTCAGAGCGGCGAAGAATCCGGAACATTAGGAGATGTCCTGCGCGATATTTCTGATTTTTACGGGCGCGAATTAAAGACTGTCATTAAAACCGTCACCAGCATGATCGAACCTATCATGATCGTCCTGATGGGCGTCCTGGTCGGCTTTATCGCGATGAGTATTATTCTGCCCATCTTCAAAATGTCCAGCGTTGTCAGCTAAGAACCACTGGCTTGTCGGAGACCGAATTATGAAAACAAAACGTAAACGACATTCAAGCGGCTTCACGCTGATCGAGGTTCTTTTTGCCGCAATGCTGATCGGACTGGTCATTGCCGCGATCGCCGTTTCAAGCAGTGCTTCGACCATGGTCAACGGTGCCGGCATAAATATGTCCACCGCCGAATTCCTGATCGAAGAAATACGCGAACAAACCGCTTCGATGACATTCGACGAGATCGTCGCATACACGGCGAGTCCTATCAATCCACCGATCGATATCAGTGGTGCGGCCATGGCTGAGTTCAGCGCTTTTTCGCAGCAGGTAACCGTCCAATACGTCAATCCGTCAAACCTGGAAAGCCCTGTCGCCGGGCCTACCGATTTTGTTCGCGTGACGGTTACAATTACAAAAAATAATGTCCCTGTCAGCTCGGCGAACTGGATTCGGGCACGATTATAATCTTGAGAGAAGGTGGACATGAAATCCGCAAATCAAACAAATCGAAACGGCTTTACGATCATTGAAATATTGATGGCACTGGCCATTCTGGCGATTCTGATGGCCGCCGTAGGACTGGCCTTTGACGCATCGGTGACAAATTATCAAGCCAACGAGGGCATCTATAAAACGCTCAATACCGCCCGGCAGGCCTTATTGCGAATGACCACCGAACTGCGAACAGCGGATACCGTTGCGACGGAGACGGACGACTCACCCAATCAAAATTCAAAAATCAGTCTCATCACCAATAATGGGGAAAATATAACCTACCGATTTAACAGCGCCGACAATACGCTTTATTATGACGACAACAACACCGGCTCAAGTTATGTGCTGTGTGAAAATGTAACGTCCATGACATTTAATCGTACCCCCCGCCCCGACGATGCGAACATCATCCGCAGCGTACGTATTATTCTAACCGTCGCCGACGACCTCGGCCAGGTCACACAAACCCTCGCCACCGGAACCGTCATACGAAAAAACCTGTAATAGTAACGCCGACATCATCATAACCGAATGCGCCGTCTGCCGCCTCCAGATCGAACACCTGGCCCACAAACCCGCCATCCACCCGGCTTCTGAACCTTTTGAGTGGTTGTGTTATACTGATTTCTTGTACCGAAGTCAGGACTTTGCCCATCCTGCAATATTTTTTCACTCGACAAATATTTTTACGGAAGCCCTAAATTCTTTCTCAATAAAGTATTATCAATTTTGTTTCAGTATTTATACCGATGCAGCGTTACCGGACATAAGATATTTTGATTAACTTTTAGCTTGATGTTTTATTTATTGTGCTATAGATTCGAAATATAGATTCCAAGGAGCTTCGTATTGGGATCGCGGTAGAGGGCAAAATTTGGAGGTGGCGTTAGGGAGAAGAAGGAACCATCCTTTTCGTACCTGTTTTAAAGTGCAGTGCTATGTTCTGTGCGCGCTATGCGCGATGACTTATGTATAGACTACGTGTAAACAGGAAAGGACCCAGGAGATGAATCTCAAACCGTTCGCCAAATCATTCGTTTTTATATCTATCTGCATTTTATTACTTACAACTTCCCCTACGATGGCCGGGGATGCGATCCTCGACCAAATAGATCAGTTGCGAAGGGCTGCTAATCAGGATAACTGTGCAGAGACGATCGATAAATTTCAGCAGATCATCGAAGACCATCCGGCCACTGAGTATGCCATGAAGGCTCAAGCGGAGATTGCTGCGGTTTATGTTAAAGTTGGAAATACTGTGGCTGCTGATGCCGCTGTCCAGAATTTGATTACCAACTATTCCAACGAGGATCGAGCCGGAAACTGTATCTGGCGGATTGCCGCTCAGTATTCACGTTCTGACGAACAGGAAAAAGCTAAACAATTGTGTGAAATGGCTTTAGCTACCTGGCCGAATCACTCCGAATACAAGCACACAGTCTCCAAACTGGCGGAAGTTTCCATCCGTCAGGCGGGATTTGATAACACCGACGCCGTTACGAAAGCGTTAATTGAGAAGTATCCTGATGACAAGGATATGATTCGGGATTATCTACGAAGAGAAGCAGCTCATTTTTCAAGATACGGGCATATCTCTCAGGCACAAAAAATGTCTCAAGCCATTCTTGAGAACTTCACGGCCGATGAGGGCGATATATGGGCCCATGCGGGCGTGGTGTCATCCTGTCTGATACTCGGGGACACGTCGAAGGCCGAAGCTGCGGTTGCCCGCTTGGTTTCCGGCTTTCAGGGAGACACGGATTTTGCTGAAACTGTCAATTGGCTGGCCGGTCAGTATTTCAAAGCATCGGATTCTACAAAAGCCATACAGTTATATCAGTCGGTTTTAAGTCAGAATTCTGATTCTTACTTCCAGCTTATTGCTCACAAGGGATTAGCTCGCATCTATGTGAGTCTGGGTGATGCCGCCGGAGCGGATGAGGAGTTGGACACGATTGAACGTGATTATGGACAAGAGAAAGGTTTCACCGACGCTGTTTTTGAAATCGCTGAAGCCTGTTTTTTGCGTGCCCGCCAAGCATCGCAGGAGGATGATCAGGAGCAGGCCAATACAGACTTTTCCAGGGCCATTGCTATCTGGCACAGAAACATCGATCGATTCGAGGATCCGCGTCGTTCGTGTCAGGCCTGGTATTATTTAGGCATGAGTTTTCAATGGTTCGAAGACTATATGAAAGCGTCCCAGGCCTATGCGAGTGCCTATCAGCAGGACCCCGAATTCGTCTATGCTGATTATTGCCTTTATGGCCAGGGGTATTGTGCTGAAATGCTGATGGCAGAAGGAAAAATTCCACAAGCAGATGCGATGACGACCATTGTAACACAGTATCAGGAGGTAATTTCAAAATTCCCTGATAGCGATTATGCAAAAGACGCGCAGTACTGGCTCGACGGTAACCTATAGTAAAACAATCAGAGAAGAAAATATGAGGATCATATTATGAGAAAAAGTATTATAACATACATGACAGTTTTAAGCATACTCTGGGGGTGGGGATTTAGTGATATTGCGCCGCCGCCGCCGCCGTTGACGCCTTATGCATGGATCTTCTATTATGATAGTCCAGTTGTAGAGGGACAAACCGCATACTTTGAAGGATTTGGATATAGCCGCGATGGCGGGACAACCTCTTATGAGTGGGACTTTCCTCCACAGGCATATGATATACAAGGGGCCGAGACGGAGAGTGCCAGTTGTAAGTTCTATCCGGCCGGGAGCTATGATGTTTCATTTACCGTTAATAGTTCTACGGGCCGGAGTACGACTAGATGGTGTGAAATCACTGTTACAGACGGTGGTCCCTGGCATGTATCGGTTAACGGCAATGATGACAAGGACGGCCAATCATGGACAAACGCAAAACGAAATATCCAAACAGCGATCGACTTGGCTTCCGATGGTGATGAGATTTGGGTAGCAGAGGGAACCTATGTGCAAAGCTTAGGTCTCGGCATAGATGAGGAAATCAGCATTTATGGCGGTTTCAACGGCACAGAAACTCAGTTAAATCAGAGGGACTGGGAGACGAACACTACCACGATTGATGGCGACAATATTGAATACATTTCGTGTTTCTATATCTGGGATGATTGTAGTACAATAGATGGTTTCACAATCACTGGTGCAGGAGAAAATTCCGGCGGCACAGGTATTTTTTGTTCTGGTGGAACGACCACGATTGCAAATTGTACGATAGATGATAATTTTACCGGAATAACTTGTTGGTCCTCGTCCTCGCCGACAATAGACAATTGTACATTCAGCGGCAATGGACATATCTATTATAATGTCTACCAAGGCGCAGGAATATCGATAAGCCTTTCATCGTCTGCAACGATTAGCAATTGCGTGTTTAGTGATACAACGACGGCCCAATGTGGAATATCTTGCGGTTCATCCGGTGCAGTAAGTATAACTGGCTGTACGTTTGATAATAACACTTCACCTAAAGGCAGTGGGATATATTGTTTCGGTTCATCCGGTGCAATAAATATCGCTGACTGTGTGTTTACTGAAAACACAGCCAACGGAATAGTCACAGGAGGAGCAGCGATACACTGTAACTCCCTTTCTTCTACGTTTACAATTGAAAGCTGTCTTTTCAGTGGCAATGCCGCAAGTTATAATGGCGGGGCTATTTACTGCCTATCTAATGATGTTAATCCAACATATTCGCCTGTCATAAAAGAGTGTGTTTTTTACCAAAATACCGCGGATGATTACGGCGGTGCGGTGTATGCTGATTTATCCGAGCCGGAAATGATCAATTGTTTGTTTATCTATAATCAGGCTCCACATGGCGGCGCAATGGCCAGCTATAGGAGTAGTGGATCAAGTTTGATCAACTGTACTTTTTACGGCAATGCAGTCACCGGCAGTGACAACGACAGGGGCGGCGGAGCACTGTATCTTAAAGCAGTTACCTATCCATGCTACAGTTATTTGACCAATTGTATTCTCTGGGGCAATACCTCAGATCAGCAGGGTCATGAAATATGCTGTGAAGGCAGTAGTTATAGCGCTAAGGCAATCGCAACATTAAAGTATTGCGACATACAGGATACAACCAACTGGATGTATGAAGACAACAGCTATTCCGAAGTAAAATATGAACCATATTTAACGTATCACAATAGATATGACAATCCGATGTTTCAAAGTACTTCCGGGAACCCAAGAGGTGGAGATGATATATGGGCCACCGGCGATGATGGATTTATGATTCAATATGGTAGCATATGTCAAAATAATGGCGATGACGTAACAGGTTTACCGGACGATATTGATATTGATATTACCGGCAATGATCGTAAGGTTGGCTCAGGTGTCGATATAGGGGCTTATGAGAAGCCGAATTAAAGTGTATTATTTTCACACAATTACACAGATATTGTTGTGCAGAAACCCTAAGATTGAGCCTTTGAAGAGATATCGGCTGTCTGGCACGTTTTTTGCTAATATAATCACAGATTGTCTCATTAGAAAGGATGAACAAATGAGAAAAACTTGGTTCATTTCGGTCTTATTTGCATCTCAGATGATATGGGCGACCACGATTTCTATCGCACCCAGTGATGCAAGAAGAATATACAACAAAGATGAGAGTATAGTTTTAGTTTTGGATGCTTTGTCTGTGGCAAAATATTCAAGCTATGAAAACAGGTCATTTCTTGAGTTTGATGTGAGTGGCTTAAGTGAGTCGATTCCTTATTGTACATTAGACCTGTCTTATGGAAAGTTTTTTGATGGAGCTCACTATATTCCACCATCAGAAAGTATTATTGATGTTTTTGCTTATACTGGTAACGGTGTGATTGCTGTGGATGATTTTTCTGCAGGAGGACTGCAGCCGTTTACAAGCTTCATCGGTGAAAACAATCCTGGCATTGGTTATGGGTATATTAGTATTGATGTTACATCGATCATACAAGAAGCAATCGCAATCGAGCAACAATTTGTCGGCTTTAGATTATCGACGGAAACGGAAGCAACTTTTGATTTAGGATGGGGTATTGGCGTTCCCGATCCTGTCCTGACCATCATCCCCGAACCGGCGACGGTGTTGCTGTTGGGTTTAGGCGGCCTGACGCTTAGAAAACGGCGAAAAAAATAGCAAGGACTCCAAAGGGACCAGACACCTTCATAGCCTGTAAACAGCTTGAAATAGTTTATTGTTTATTTGATTTTTATCTAACTTATGGTATAATACCCCCCATTGGCGGCTAGGCCGCCCCGAGGTCTAAAAACCTCAAGTCTCGAGACTCAGGCCTCAAGACTAAAATTAACAACTGCATACGAGTGCGAACGCCCCGCCTCGCCCAGCCAATAAAGCAGCCATTCCGACTCGTCGGGATTCCACATTCCTGTATACTTGTGTCCCTGTATACCTGTATACTTTAGGCAAAACATGGCGTCATATTGGACAACTTTGTCGCATTTGTGGCACACTTTGGCGCCGTTTGGGCGAATGTTGGCGCACTTTTGGACACGTTTGTCGCCGCAAAAACAACCAGAAAGACGCATTTTTGCAACAAAAACGTGCTTTCTCCTCATTTTACAATCTACAATTTACAATTTACAATCACCCCCCTATACTATCCACCCATGGCAAAAGCAAAAAAGACAACGATAAAGGTCGATCCGGCCGAGGCGAAACAGCGGCTTCTGAAAACCCTGCCGATTCTTAAGAAGACCTATCCGGATGCGAAGATCGCGCTGAACTGGGAAAATCCATGGAATCTTTTAGTGGCCGTCATCCTGTCGGCACAGTGTACTGATGTGCGGGTCAACATTGTCACGAAAGACCTGTTCAAAAAGTACAAAAAGCCCCAAGACTATCTCGCCGTCGAAGCCGAAGAGTTAGAGCAGGACATCCGCCCCACCGGCTTCTATCGCAACAAGGCCAAAAACATCCGCGGAGCCGCGGCCAAAGTCATCGAGGACTTCAACGGCAGCGTCCCGGCCACAATGGAAGAGTTGCTGACCCTGCCCGGTGCGGGACGCAAAACCGCCAACTGCATTCTCGGCAACGCCTACGGCATACCCGGCATTACCTGCGACACGCATGTCATCCGCCTGTCCCGCCGGCTGGGATTGAGCGAAAACAGCGATCCCGTCAAGCTGGAATTCGACCTGATGGACATCGTCCCGAAAAAAAAAGTTCGGCGGCTGGACCATGTTTTCGCATTATATCATCTTCCACGGCCGCAACATCTGCAAAGCCCGAAAACCCGACTGCCCAAACTGCCCCATCGCCAAACACTGTCCCTCTGCCAACAATCCCGACCTGTGGTAAATCCGTAAAAATCCCTAAATATTCTGGACAAATCAAAATGAAAATGGTATAATTCATGGGTCTTTTTACGGAGGTGTAGTGTGATGAGAAAAGCCGATTTAAGCGGGAAAAATCTATCTTTATCATTTCCTATGATGGTTCTGTGCCTTTTGTCTGTCTGCTGTCAGGCGGATATTTTTACTACCGGACAGGTCATCAATAAGAATAACACCATTCAATTGAACTGAATTTTCGACAACTACTATCGGGAGGCGTGAGAAATGAGAATAAGAACCATTCGGCAACTTGTTCTGATCACAGGAATTATTTCACTACTGACAATCTTTGCTCAGCCGGTGCTGGCCGGGGTCGTCTTGTCTGGTAATATCGACCCCGCTGATCCAACAACCTGGACATCAACTACCTCCGGCTACATTGGAAAAACCGCAGACGGCACAATGGAAATCAACGAGGGCAGCGTGGTCACCGATTTTCGCGGCTACATCGGCGAAGATATTGGTGTGACAGGCGAAGTTACCGTTGACGGTACCGACTCGACATGGACCAATAGCTCACTCCTTTATGTCGGTGACTATGGTGACGGCATACTGGATATTACCAATGGCGGAAAAGTCACTAATTCCAGTGCATATATTGGCTACAGAGCTGACTCAATCAGCAGTGTAACCGTTGAGGGTGCCGAATCGCTGTGGGAAAACAACGGCGGCATTTCTGTCGGCAGATACGGCAGCGGGACACTGGATGTCAAAGTCGGCGGTACCGTCACCTGCACCGGCGAAAGTTATATCGGCCACAGTTCCGGCTCAACAGGTGAGGTCACCGTCAATGGAATCAATTCTACTTGCAGCCACACCACACTCATCGTTGGCTACTATAGCAACGGTATGCTGGACATCCGTAATGGGGGGATGGTCAGTGCAAGAGATGCATCGGTCGGTCGTTATGCCGGTTCAACAGGCAAAGTCATCGTCGATGGATCCGGCTCAACATGGAATGTAAACGTCCTTGGCGGACAAGGTCAAGTATCTGTAGGATTGCAGGGAAATGGAACCCTTGACATCACGAATGGCGGAACGGTCAACAACAGTTACGGCTACATCGGCCAGAACGCTGGCTCAATTGGCAAGGTTACGGTCGATAAGTCCAACTCGGCCTGGACCTGCATTAAATATCTCTATGTTGGCTACTATGGCGACGGCACGATGAATATCACCGGCGGCGGCAACGTTATTAGTGAATGGGATGGCGGTATCGGGTACGAGTTGGGTTCAACCGGTGCCGTTACTGTCGATGGCCCCGGCTCGACCTGGACCAATAATGATGCTCTCTACGTCGGACGCTATGGCAGCGGCACGCTGACAATTACCGATGGCGGGCTGGTCAGTGTCGATTTAGCCCTGAACATTGATACGGATGCGGACGGCGACGGCTTTATTAATATCGCCAACGGCGGAATGCTGGCGAAAAAAGGCAATGCCAACGGCACACTGGCCGGCTTTCTGGCTCTGGTCACCGGCACCGATGCCATTCGCTACTGGAACAGCACCTTTGGAAACTGGGATGCTATTACAAGCGCAACCCCGGGGGCGGATTATACTCTGACCTACGAGACCGCGGGCGAACTGGCGGGCTATACGATGTTAACTGTTCATGTGCCCGGGCCGCCGGATCCTGATGTTCACCAGAATGGCGGTGTTGACATGCTGGACTTTGCAGACCTTGCCTATCAATGGCTCGAAGTTGGCTGCGTCGGACCTGACTGGTGTGGGCGAGCGGATATAGACTACTCCGGCGATGTTGGTTTTTCTGACATGCTGATTCTCACAGAAAACTGGCTTGAAGGTGTCGAATAATTACTCTGATTTTGATAATAGAATGACGACTTTATCATTGGCAATACCGGAACCGGCGAAAGCTACCATTTCCGCATCAAGAATGCCACCAACCGTCAATTTGGGCGACTTTTCCGAAATCGCCCTGTATTGGCTGGATAGCTGTCCGAACGATTGGCCGTGGCAATAATTTGAACGTTATTTCTCATCAATGCCATCTTTTGAACATACCAAAAGGATAATCAAAAGCCTCCGGAGAATTCCTTTAGACTCCGGACAATTTATCCGATATAACAGTATTATAAACGCGGTTATAGCCTTATTTGGAGTCAAGAATGAGTGAATTTTATGTATCAAATGAAGAAACGTGGCGGATTTTCCGCATCATGGCTGAATTTGTCGAGGGATTCGAGGAATTAGCCACCATCGGTCCGGCGGTGTCCATCTTTGGGTCTGCCCGAACCAAGCCCGATGAACCTTATTATAATCTGGCCGTGGAGACCGCCCACGAGATCGGCAAGGCGGGCTTTTCCATCATCACCGGCGGCGGCGGCGGAATTATGGAAGCCGCCAACAAAGGCGCCCAGGAAGCCGGCGTCAAAAGTGTCGGCCTGAACATCGACCTGCCGCACGAACAGAAACCCAATAACTTCCAGAACCTGTCACTGCATTTCCGCTATTTCTTTTGCCGGAAGGTCATGTTCCTCAAATACGCCCATGGCTTTGTCGTTATGCCCGGCGGTTTCGGCACCATGGATGAATTCTTTGAATCGCTTGTGCTGATCCAGACGCTTAAACAGGCGCATTTCCCCATCATCTGCATGGGCAGCGACTTCTGGAGCGGACTGATAGACTGGGTCAAGGACGTCATGCTAAAAAAACATGGGTACATCTCGCCGGAGGATATGGATGTGTTCACTATCTGTGACGACCCGAAGGATGCCGCAAAGATCATTACGGACTTCCACAGCAAAAACGGCCGCGGTGGACTCCAGCAACCGTGGGGCATCAAAAAACCGACAAGCAATCAATAATTAAATCGGAAACACCAGACAAGAAAGGGCATCTTAAATGACACAGGCAAAAACAGGCGACACCGTAAAAGTGCACTACACCGGCACGCTTGATGACGGTACCACCTTTGACTCCTCGGCTGACAGAGAACCCCTCGCGTTCACCCTCGGCGATAAGCAAATGATCCCGGGCTTTGAAAATGCCGTGCTCGGAATGGCGGTCGATGAATCGAAAACATTTAAAATCCCCAGCGATGAGGCTTATGGCCCACACCATGACGAACGCGTCATCGAGGTCGACCGCAGTCAGGTTCCCGCCGACATGAAGATCGAAGTCGGCCAGCAGCTTGAAATGGCCAGCCAGGACGGACAAAAGGTTATTGTCATCGTCAAAGAACTGACGGATGAAAAAATCATTATGGACGCCAATCATCCGCTGGCGGGACAAGATTTGAACTTCGAGATCAAACTGGTCCAAATCACCTGATCCCAGACCGACCCAACCAATAATCGAAAGCCCGAAATAAGCTACTATATTGCTTATTTCGGGCTTTTATTATGCTTCTTCGACTCAAAATCCGTTAAAATTTCATAAAAAACACAAACTAATATTTTTTTTAAAGCAATACAGCTTCCTCGCGTGTGCAGTAAGTATGAACGATCGTTTTCAATGAGGCCCATCGATGCTGGAAGACAAACTGCTGATATTAAGATTCAAACATGGCGGCTCCGAAGCGCTTCGCCGAATCTACGAAAAGTACCGGCTTTACTTGTTGAAACT
This sequence comes from Anaerohalosphaeraceae bacterium, assembly GCA_963675525.2. Lineage (GTDB taxonomy): Bacteria > Planctomycetota > Phycisphaerae > Sedimentisphaerales > Anaerohalosphaeraceae > 4572-13. The sequence continues at coordinate 625,148 of CAXXSL010000013.1, forward strand.
GGCGGTTGCTCTTTTACATGATGTCAGTATCGCTGAAGATGTCGTGCACGATGTATTCGTCCGTTTTGCTCAATCGGCAGAAACGATCAAGATCGACGGAAGCTTAAAGGCCTATTTAAGAGCCTGTGTTGTCAACAGCATTCGCAATCGGATCAGAAATAATCAGACCCGGGCTTATATTGAATTAGGCAATGCCGGCCCAATTGTTTCAGAAGAAAAACGCCCCGATCAATGGGCCAGCCTCAGAGAAGATTCTCTCCGGATAAGCGACGTGCTGATTCAGGTCCCGTTCGAGCAAAGAGAGGTCATCGTGCTGCATCTGCACGGCAGCATGACGTTTCGCCAAATCGCTAAATTACAGGCTGTTTCAATAAAAACGATTCAAAGCCGGTACCGCTATGGACTCGATAAACTGCGGTCAATCTTGAATGGTGAGGTAACAAAATGAGATCAGCAGACAATATAGAAAAACAAATTAACAAATTTAATCTCGACATCAATGCCGATAAGGACCGGCAAATCCTAAATGAGCTATTACAGGCACAGGAAAACGCCAACCGCTCATCCGACCGGCCTTCTCGGTTCAGCTTACGGAGAATGATCATGCAAAATAAGAAATTTTCGTTAACCACCGCGGCAACTGTTATTATTGCCGTTTTGTTAACCATTACCTTTTTAGGAAAAACGCCCCAGGCTTGGGCCATCGAAGAAACCATCAAAGCCCTCAAGCAATATAACGGTGCCTATCTAAGCGGCGTCTGTCCCGGACAAACCGGCTCATCGGTCGGATTTGAATTGTGGGTTCGAACCAATGACACCGGTACATCGACAAAAAATGTTTTGGTCAAGCTAGACGACGGACTCATGGTCTGGACCAAAGATAATGCAACCTATGCCTATTTACCCGACCAAAACACAGTCCTGTACGAAGATGCCGTTACGACCGGGTTCAGTCATTTTCTGGGTCCTGAGCTTTTCGAACTGCTGTCAAGCATCAAAGATGCCCGAACAACCTACGGCTATGACTCGGCAACGGGACGCAAACGCGCGATGCTATCTGGCGGCATGACAGATGTATCCGGAGCCAAATTTTTACAGGTCGAATTTGATGTTGACAGCAAACTGGTGGTAAGCATTAAACAATGGGACAATCTACGTCCGCAAGGTACCCCAACCTTCCACGCATTTACAATCCGGTACTTTGAGCAGCTTCCCGACAGTACTTTTGAAGTCCATATCCCGGATGGAGTAACGTATATTGAAAAGCCGGTCACGATCCCCGAGGCCAACCTGAAGATCCTGAGCAATCCCCGATACGGCATCTCATCTGAAGGGTTGACAAAAGAACAGGCCAGCCGGGAAATTCTTGAACAACTGTACAATGCCATCCTCGACGGAGACCTGAAACGCATCCGAAACTTAGCGCCTGTAACTGAGTCCTGGCCAGATGATCTGCTCAAAAATCTTCTGCATATAGAACACAATAATGAGATCGTTCAGGTCCTGGAAATCGGCGGGATATCCAGAGAAAGTGCCTCATCACTGGGACCGATCGTCGTCGTTCCCGTTACGACAAAACGCAAAGACGGCACTGTCTGGCTGGCCAATTGCATCATCCAATTCAGGCAAATTGACGGGGAAGCATCCTGCGTCGTACATGGGCCCCAGGGGCTGCCGGTACAATTAGAGTCGTCTTCAGAGATACGAAACTGAAGATTTAGCATCAACTGGGAAAAATCATATAATCGTCATCTGTACATCAATACCTCGGTCCCCAAAAGCGATCGTCATTGTTTTTTGGGGGCCTTTTTCATGTTTTTCGTTTGAGATTCCCCCGATTTAATCCGTGCAAAAACATGAAGATTTGATAATATTTACGCGTCGTATAATTCTATAAATGACCGTAACCCTAACAATGACAATTTTAGTGAGGGAAATCATGAAAGGTATTCTGTGTGGTCTTATTCTGGCGATAATTCTATCCGGTTGTACTGCATCGCTGCAGGCCGATATTGCGTCCAAAACCAGCACATATTACGTTAATAGCCAAAATGGCAACGATGACAATCCCGGAACAATTCGGGGAAAGGCCTGGGCCAGCTTAGATAAGGTCAACTCCATCGTTTTTCAGCCGGGAGATATAATTCTTTTCAAAGCCGGCAGTGTCTATACCGGCCAACTCAAACCACAGGGCTCCGGCAAGGAAGGTGCCCCGATCATCATTGACATGTATGGTGTTGGAAACAAGCCGCGGATTGACGGTAAGGGATTACATGTTGATACGGTTCTGCTGGAAAATGTCCAATACTGGGAAGTGAATAATCTCGAAATCACAAATACCGCTCCGCAGCGTTTGAAATGGCAAACGGGTGTAAAAGTTTTTTCAAACAGTTTCGGCACCATGCATCATATCCGGTTGAAAAATCTTTATGTTCATGACGTCAACGGGCATTTGGAGAAATCGGCCGAGGGCTGCGGCATTTTTGCCTTGTCTGACGGCAAGGAACCCTCACGTTTTGATGGTTTGCTGATCGAAGATTGTCACGTTGTTCGTACGGATCGCAACGGCATCTGCATGAAAAGCGAATTCGTCGACCGCTCGGGCAACTGGTTTCCGAGCTTAAATGTTGTCATTCGGGGTAATGTTGTCGAAGACTGCGGCGGCGACGGCATCAAACCGTGGGGCGTAGACGGCTGTCTTGTTGAGTATAACGTTGTCAATGGTGCACGGATGCGCTGCCCGGGATATGCTGCGGGAATCTGGCCGTGGAGCAGTGATAACGCAATTTTCCAGTACAACGAAGCCTGTAACGTAAAAGGAACAAAAGACGGACAGGGATTTGATTCAGACTATAATTCCAAAAACACTATCTTCCAGTACAACTACAGCCATGATAATGACGGCGGATTTATGCTGGTCTGCTCGCAACCGCTCGAACCGTATAATTGCGGTAATATCGACACCATTGTTCGGTACAACATCAGCCAAAATGACGGTGCCCGCATCTTTCAGATTACCGGAGAACTGGACGGCACATACATTTATAACAATGTGATTTATGTTAAAGAGGGGATCGACGTCCCGATGATCTTGTTTGATAACTGGGGCAAGAAGCTGCCGAAGAGAACTTATTTCTACAACAATGTCTTTTACGCGGACGGAAAAGTGAATTATTTGTGTACAACAAACGAAGGTCGACGGCCTCTGGACACTGAGTACATGAAAGCACAGGATGTTGTTTTCTCCAATAACGTTTTCTATGGTAATCATGTCGATCCGCCGCATGATCCTCATGCCATTACGGATGATCCGATGCTGGTCAATCCCGGCAGCGGCAGCGATGGAATAAACTCTGTCGATGGGTATAAACTGAAAGCCGGATCACCCTGTATCGGTGCAGGAAAAACGATCGACAACGGCGGTTTCCTCGATTACTGGGGCAATGAACTCAAAGGCAACAGACCCGACATCGGTGCGCATGCGTTTTCAGATTAACGGTATTACGGGTATTGCGAATCTTTACCGTTTACGTGACGTTTAGCCAGGCCCCAAGAGCGATTCATTCCGTTTTTGGGGCTTTTTTAATGTTTTTCACTCTGGAATTCGTTAAATTTTAAAATATTTAGACGGAAATCCTCACCTCAGTTGTGTTTATAATGAAGGATGATCATTCTTACGAAAAGCCGGCGAGGTATCGATGCTCGAAGACAAATTGCTCTTATGGAAATTTAAGCGAGGCTCAGGCGAGGCTCTCGAAAAGATTTATGATAAATACGAGACCTACCTGATAACCGTTGCGACAGCTCTTTTAAATAACACGCAGACGGCCGAAGATGTGCTCCATGATGTCTTTGTCTCGTTTGTACAGTCGGCGGACCGCATCAAGCTTGACGGCAGTCTAAAGGCTTATTTAGCCGTTTGTGTTGCTAACAGTGCCCGTAATCATCTCAAGCGACGGCAACGGGAGCCGGCATCGATGGATGACAACGACCCGGTCGACGCTGCCGGTCCGGGCCCGGAGTTATCGGCGATCCAGAAAGAGCAAACGGCGATTTTGAATCGGGTCATGGCACAGCTTCCATACGAGCAGCGAGAAGTGGTCGTTCTTCACCTGCAGGGCAATATGAAGTTTACGGAAATCGCCAAATTAAGAAGTACTTCTGCTAATACGATCCAAAGCCGGTACCGCTATGGGTTGGAAAAATTAAGGTCACTTTTAAACAGCGAGGTGATATGAGAAAATCGCTTAAAGATATTCAAAAGATCGTTACAGAATTTACTATCAAACCCACATCAGAGATGCGAAGCAAGGTGCTCGATGAAGCCTTGGAACTTCAAAAAAATCGAAAGCAGCCAAGCACCTCTGATACCGATAGATGGAGAATTATCATGAAAAACAGAACAACAAAGTATGCCGCAGCAGCATTGATCATGGTTGCGGTTTTAATCGGGTTCAATGTGCTGACCCCCGCACCTGCATGGGCGATCGAACAAACCATCGAAGCACTCCGGGAAATCAAAGGTGTCTATTTGTCCGGGGTCGTGTATTATCCGGGTCACCCCAAAGAAACGTTTGAAATGTGGGCACGACCACACAGTGAGAATTCATCCGTCTCAGGTGATTTCAGACTGCAGGAAGGTGAAAATCACATTTGTGTTGCGTCAGAGACCCAAAACCTCACTTTCGTATACACTCAAAATCCGGAGCAGGGTGTCGTTTATGTCACCGAAGGGCTGAACAGACGCTGCGATACATTTCCAACGGGTGACCTATTCGGCCAATTTAAAGAAATGGCAACCAACTGGAACGAAGAATATGGCAAGGACCCGGAAACCGGCAGGGACTGCGTATTTGTCACATTTGAAGGCCCTGCGGTCAATACCGCACGCTACTGGCTGCTTCAGTTTGACCTGGAAACTAAACTTCCGGTGCATGTCAGTGTGTGGTTCAGCAGTGATTATTCAGGGCAGCCGCATTTCGACTTCACAACGATCACCTACGATCCTGAAATGGGCGAAGATCTATTCGCGTTTGACATTCCGCAGGAGGCACAAGTTGTTGACTGCCGCGAGGTTCGCCAGATGCTTGATGAAAGCCCGGACTGTGGAATCGAAGTTGAAAACCTTAGTATCGAGGATGCCTGTAAAAAAGTAGCACAAGAATACTGGCAGGCGGTTATTGACCGGGATGTGTCAAAGATACAGCATATCAGACCTTTAGCTGTCGGCAGTGAGTGGGACCGATTGTCCGTGAGCTACGAAACAAACAAACCGGTTATGCTGATGAATATCCCGGACATGAACCATCTGAATGACCCGGGGACTTTTGCCGAGGTGACCTGTATTCTCACAACCCAGGAAGGTAAGACAGCAAAAAGCACTTTGAATATTGAAATCAGGCAAACGAACCGAGGGAAAATCGGTGTCGTCGCGGGCGTCGTAGGCCCTGAGTTAAACATTGTGAATTAATGTCTATCTAAACGAATTAAAATGCTGCTAAAGGCCGGGCTGTTTAGTCCGGCCTTTTTTATTATTTCATCAACCGCATTCGTGATAACGGAAGCAGCGGGTCAGGTGGTCGTTGACCAGGCCCGCTGACTGCATGAAGGCGTAGCAGATGGTGGAGCCGACGAATTTGAAGCCGCGTTTTTTCATCGCCTTGCTCATCGCATCCGACTCGGGACTTGTGGCGGGAATATCTTTGAGGGTTTTCCACTTGTTGCGAATGGGTTTTCCATTGACGAATTGCCAGAGATACGCATCGAACGAACCGAACTCGGCCTGAATATCCAGAACGCACTGGGCATTCGTTACGGCGGATGCAACTTTGAGGCGGTTGCGGACGATGCCGGGGTTGTTGAGAAGGGATTCAATTTTTCGCTGGTTGTAAAGGGCAATTTTAGCCGGATCGAAGTTGTCAAACGCCTTACGGTAGTTTTCACGTTTATGCAGGATCGTCCGCCAACTTAGCCCGGCCTGGACATTATCCAACAGCAGTAATTCAAACAGCTTGCGGTCATCATGGGCCGGGGTGCCCCACTCGGTATCATGATAGTCAAGCATCAACTCATCCTCCCCCGGCCACCCGCAACTGTTCTGCATAAATCATTCCCTCAATATCAAATACAAATTCTAAATTCCGATACCCAAAAACCCTAATAAAATACGGACTACAAAAGTCACAAAAATCAAAGGAAACAAACCAAACCGGATAAAATCTTTTCCGGCTCGCGAATTCCGTGCTTTTTTGGAAATCAATATTGCGACGTTCAGTATCCAATGCGCAATAGTCAGGAAAGCTGTTATCATAAATAAAACTCCCCCATCCAGAATAATACTGGAAAAGACCAAGAATAACAGATCCAGAATTACCCCCGTATAAATCGCCTCCTTCAGGCTCAGAACAGCTTTTTCGCGTGCAGGCATTATTCAATCCTTCAATTCATATGCTTTAAAAACAGTCTCAATAAATCTTTTAAAACTGAAAATAGACAAACGGATGAAAGCCCCTGGCCCTGAACAAGATCATGATCCAGATCAGGGTAAACAGGATAAAGGGCGTATACCATTTATCCGCCGGCAGTTGGAACCATTTTCGATATTGACTGCCGCCGATATAATGAATGACCACTAATAAGGGCAGTATGATCACGGCCCGGGCTGAAATCCATAGGACGTTTTCGTTCCACACCGGAACATACAACATTTTTGAAAAAATCCCCCAGGCATCCGCAAAGGTTTGGGATCGAAAGAAAACCCAGGCAAAAATCACCACCAGCATCGTATAAAGCCATCCTCCGAATCGCCGTAACGGGCTTTTACCTTCCATGCGTCCATCGACGCCGAGCCGCTTTTCAATAACCAGAGCGATACCGTGGATGCCCCCCCAGAACACAAATGTCCATGCCGCACCGTGCCACAGTCCGCCCAAAACCATCGTCACCATCACGTTAATATAGGTGCGAACCGTTCCCTTCCGGTTGCCGCCCAGCGGAATATAGAGATAATCGCGCAGCCAGCTGGACAAGGAAATATGCCATTTCTTCCAGAACATGGTCAGTGAGGTGGATGTGTAGGGATGGTCGAAGTTTTCATCGAAATCATAGCCCATCATCCGTGCCATCCCGATCGCCATGTCGCTGTAGCCGGAAAAGTCACAATAAATCTGCCCCGTATATGCAAGAACGCCGATCCATACTGTGACGCCGTCAAGGACTTCGAAATTGCCGAAGACATAATCAGACACTAAAGCCAGGTGATCGGCAAACATGACTTTTTTGAACATCCCGAAAATAAACTGGCGAAATCCCAGGAAAAACCGTTCGGCCGTCAGCCTGCGGTATTCTCTCAGTTGCGGCAGCAGACTGGAAGCCCTGACAATGGGACCGGCCACCAGTTGCGGGAAAAACCCGACATAGAGCGCAAAGTCAAAAATATTATCGCACACCTGAATCTTTTTTCGGTAGACATCAATTGTGTACGACAGTGTCTGGAAGGTATAAAAAGAAATTCCGACAGGCAGGATAATATTGAGCGTTTGTACATGAAAACCACATGGCTCGAGGAAGGTCTGCATTGACTCGATGAAAAAGTTGAAATATTTAAAAAAGCCGAGTACACCGAGGTTCGCAACAAGGCTGATCACCAGCAGCAATTTTCGTTGGGCGATACGGCTGGTGTGTTTTAATCCCTGGCCGACACAGAAATCAACAAGGGTGGAAAAAAGCAGCAGCCCGCAAAATCGCCAGTCCCAGTAGGCATAGAAATAATAACTGGCAGCAAGCAACATGAACTTTCGATAGCGATTGCTCCGGATGGCTGCCAGCAATACCAACACAGCCGCAAAAAAGATAATGAATATAAGCTTTGAAAACAGCATGTGTTATTGTTTTCCCCCATCACCGGTTATTGATGAGTTATCTGAAAAGTACTCGATCATAGAATCGGCAATAATGCGATGCCCCGTTTGATTCCAATGCCCCGCCCCGGGATAAGTCCATGCAAATCCTTTAGGGAATTCTCCCGTTTCATCGAAATGGGCTAAAAAGTCGTTCCGCAAGTCGATGACGTCGACATTGCATTCTCTGGCGACACGAATAAATCCATCGAGAATCTGAGCGTTTGTAATCGTCCTTTTTATGCTCCCCGCTTCGATCCTCGGAACGGTTTCTTTGATCGCGATGACCACACGCCGCTGCTCGGCGGAAGCCAATGCGGTATCGATCAGGGTTTTCCAAAAAACATCATACGCGTGCTTATTTTCACTGTTAACCGGTTGATTTGAACGAGGTGATCTTTGGTGAACCGGGCCGGGTCGAAAGCGAATATCATCCATCGCATCTTTCGACCGCTTCAGCAACTCCCAGAGAAAATTTGCTTTTGCTTCATAGAGGCATTTCCTGAGATCGTGAAGGGGTCTTGGTCTGGGTTTATAAACAAATTCCGGCGGGTCCAGCTTTTGCGTGATGCCGTTGGGCAAGATGTCGTCAACACCGAGAAACAAGACATACGTATCAACCTGGGAAAATACGTTCGGAATGGTTTTCATGAGTTCAAAATAGACCGGACAATCCCGCCCCGAAAAGCCGTAAGCAATCGCATATCGCTGATTGGTAATATCCCGGTTATAAAGATTATAAAAATTTTTGCCGAGAGCAACCTGTCCGGCCTGGACATATGAATCCCCAAAAAAGCATACTTGCGGAGTCGATCCCGCCGGTATCGTTTCCAATCCCTGTGCTCCGTGGGCATTAAATTGTGTCCTGCCGGCCCCTTCTTGCCATTCGATCTGGGCAGTTCCCGGGGCATGAATCATGATATTCAGTTGGGTGTCGAATTGCCACAAGTCCGGAAGTGACAAGACAAGGGTGCCGACCAGCCAGATCAGAACGATCGATAAACCGAAACCGCAACACCACCGCAGCAATATCTTCTTAAGTCGGCTATCGTATAACATTGGTCAAACCCGGTGCATCATCTTGAAGATGTTTTCGTGCTGGAAAGTGATGTTCAGGTCCATCTCTTTGCCGAGTTTGCCTAGCTGTTTGTGCAGTTTGTCCATGTCCGCGGTGGCATCGGTAATATCGCAGGCCATTGTCATCACGAAGTACTTTTCCATAATGCGCTGGCTGACGTCGATGATGTTCACGTTGGCCTTGGCCATGATCGCACTGATCTTTGCGATGATGCCGACTTTGTCGATGCCGGTCACGGTCACAATACAGACCTGCCGGGTTTTCTGCTTTGCCATATTTTCGGTCCTTAAGTTTTCAGTCCTTAGTCTTTAGGGAATTACTCTCAGACACGGATTATCGCAGATGAAGGGGGATTCTCAAGAAAAATTTCAGAATTGACAACTCCGCATAAATCTGATTTCATCTAAGCTGATGAAACTTAGTTTTCAAAGGGGAACCATCATGAAACAGCGTATTCAAACAGCCGTATTTGTCCTTCTGGCCCTTGCTGCCGTGGCTACAACAGCCGAAATGGCCCCGTTTGTCATTCCGGCAGATGTAAATCCGGACTCGCAAATCGCGATGAATTGGCAGCCATTAAGTAAAAATGACCGATTACATGCAAAAACACATTTCTCCAATGAATCGGGGCAGCGTGTTCGCCTGTGGGGAGTTAATCTGTCTTTTGCGGCTAATTTCCCAACGCACGAAGACGCTGAACGTATCGCCAAACGCATGGCGGCCTTCGGCATCAATACCGTCCGGTGCCACCACATGGATACCGCCAACTGGCCGCGCGGTATTTGGGCCCAAAACGGCAAAGACCTGCACCCGGAAGCAATGGACCGGCTGGACTATTTTATCGACCAGTTGGCGAAACACGGTATCTATACGAATATGAACCTGCATGTCGGCAAAAAATTCAGTGCCGGCATGGATATTCCCGAATCGGCTCGTGAATTCGACAAGATGGTTGATATTTTCACGCCGGAACTGATCGACGCACAAAAAGACTACGCCCGCAGGCTGCTGACACATAAAAACCCCTATCGAAACAATATCAGTTACGCCGAAGATTTTGCCGTAGCAATCGTGGAGATCACCAACGAAGACAGCCTGTTTATGTGGGATGCGGAAAACACGCTGCGAACACTGCCTGACTTTTATGCCAACCTGCTACAGAAACAATACAATGCCTACCTCAAACAAAAATACGGTACCCATGAAGTGCTTCGTTTGACTTGGCTGCCGGAAACAGAGCGGTTGGGTGAGAATATTTTAAAAAATCCGACGCTGACAAGTCCTAACCTGAACACTGCCTCATGGAATCTTGAACAGCACAATGACTGCCGGGCACTATTGAAAGCCAAAGGTTATAACGGCAAACGCGCGCTCGGCATTAATCCGGCTAAAACTGACGGAACCGGCTGGCATTTGCAATTCAATCAGGGGCAATTAAATCTGGAAAAAGACAGGGTCTATACGGTTGAGTTTGATGCTGCCGCCGGCGAATCACGGCTATTAAGCGTCGGCGTTCTCCAGGCACACGACCCGTGGCAGAACCTTGGGCTTTCACAATCGGTCACACTGGAGTCGGACTGGAAAACGTATCGCATGAATTTTGTCTCGACAGACAATGACTCAAACGGACGCCTGAGCTTTTATTTCGGCAACGAAGACAAGCCGTTTTATCTGGCCAATGTTAAACTGTGTCCGGGCGTCGAGTATATTCTGAATAAAGGCGAATCGCTGGATGATGGAACCGTCGAACTGTTCGGCCAAACCGAATCCAAGCAACGGCAGATGGACCGAATGATTTTTCTGGCAGAAACGGAAAAGGCCTATTTTGACGACATGCGAAACTTTATCAAAAACGACCTTAACTGCAAAGCCATGGTTACCGGCACCATTGTGTTCGGGCCGCTGGCCTTATATGCCCAGAGCGATATGGATTTCATCGACGGACACGCCTACTGGCAGCACCCGCAGTTTCCCAATCGCTCATGGGATCCCGCTGACTGGTTGATCGAGCAAAAGGCAATGAGCAATCATCCGGATGGAGCGACGTTATATCGGCTTGCAGCCGAACGCCTGTACGGCAAGCCCTTTACCGTCACGGAATACAACCACCCCGCTCCGTTGGATGCGCAGGCCGAGTGTGTGCCGATGATCGCCTCGTTCGCGGCGGCGCAGGACTGGGACAGTGTGTGGCTGTATACCTACTCTCACAGCAACGATGCCTGGGGCCGGGAACATCTGAACAGTTTCTTTGACATCGATACCAATCCGGCCAAGTGGGGTTTCATGCCCGCCGGAGCTGCCATATTTCGGGATGCAACCTTACAGCCTTTCAGGGAAATAACTATTTCGCAGCTTCGATATGAAAATCAGAACCTGATGGATTCCCTTGCGGATTTTCAAATCAAACATGATCGTAACCTGACAGCCTCGCTCAGCGCAACGGACAAGACAAACATGGCGACAGCAGTTTACCTGACACTTCAGCAAACCCCGAAAACTCAACCCATACGAACCGGCGGCAGGTTCTCCGTAAAAGCTGACCTTCTTTGGAATGTCGTCAATGACCAGGGTCTGTTTGTCGTGCGGAACGACCGCTGCTGTGTCCTGACAGGCCATACATCACGATTTTCGGAAATTCGTGAACCCGTTGGAATACAGATTGACAGCCCGGAGACAGCTACTGTGGCAGTGACTATGTTAGATGAGATGCCGGGCATTGGATTTACAAAGCTTTTAATCACCGCCTGCGGGCGCTGTGAGAATACGGATATGCAGTTTTCCGAAGACCGCCGCACCGTCGGCACCAACTGGGGCAAGGCACCGGTGCTGATCGAACCGGTCGAAGGGACGATCACTTTGCCGAACTTAGCCGAGGGTATCGGATATACCTGTAAAATTCTCAACGCTGACGGAACGATCAAAGACAAGTTTGAAATAACAGACCATACCGTCCCGCTCAAAGCCGAGTACGGCACGATGTGGTACCTCATAGAAAGAAATAATCAATAGACAATCGTCAATTAAAAAACCCTGTGTGGTTCGCGTCACACAGGGTTTGTGCATGAACGGCGCAAAGCGACCGTTTTAAATCAGTTGTTTTGGGAAATTGATCGGAAAGCTAAAAACGAGAAAAAGAGGTACATCGCCGGGGTAAGACTCGGCAGGTGTCGTTCGTTGCAGGTCGTCAAAGGCCTCTCGTGGCCTAATCACCTGATCCAGTTTGGATCGCCTCATACATTTCCTCCAATGGAAACTTTCATCCACTCTCTCTATCGTCTATTATACCACAAAACCTAAAGTGAAATCCATTAAAATCTCATTAAAACCACTACATCTTGCGTTTTTTGTATCAGCTTGTAAATTAGTTTTATCTTGTTTACTGTCGCCTATTAGTAGATTACAATAAAAGAATGAAAAAGAAAACTTTTATAAGTTCCGTTGTCTTCATCCTTTTCTTCTGCATCATTTTTTATGCGTGCAGAAAGTTTTATCTCGATTTTGTGCATACCTGCAAAATAGGCGAAAACATTCAAACTGTTCAAGATCTGCCTCTTTGGCTTCAGGATATTCCTTCAAGTGCTACAAATATTTCTTACGTTGCAATACCCAGTGAACGCACAATTCACAAAAAGAATGTTTCAAACTTCGAACTGTCATTGTTGAGTGTAACTTGTGAATTTAATGTTTCTGAAAAAAGTTTCTTGGAGTGGACAAAAAGTAAGGGAATTCCTTTGCAGAAAGTCAATGGCTCTGTAACTATCTACAGATATCAACAAAACCTTATCCTGCCGCCTGAAGGTGACGATCCAGATAAACAACGAGAGTATGAATCTCAAATAGAAGCTACTGTGCATAAGGGATATGAATACAGCCATGTACTGGAAGACGGTGACAATTGGAACATTGTCTATGATTCCGAAAACCAAAAAGCCTATATTCACCTCGTTAATAGCTTGATATAGAAGCTCTACCCCTATCCACACAATCACGGGAATGGCATCCGGCGATATATATATTCAAGTCTCTATAATTACGGCCAGAGCCAATATTCTGCAAATTCGGCAAAGTCCAGATGATTGACAATGTCATCAGTGGCAACCAGATTCGCCCTGCCGCAATCTTCCGGATTCACGCAGCCGGTAACCAGATAATTGGCACAGAACTGGGCCAGGTCAACGAGGTCGACATCAAAATCCAGATCCAGATCGGCCGGCACCGTTGTCGGGGTCAGGGCGATCTGTAACTGCTCCATCTGTTCCGGCGGACATTTTCCGTTGGCATCCCACAGGTCATACATCGTCTGACCGGCGGAGTTGGTTGTATTTTCATCCCGCAGGAATTCGACAAATTCCTTACTGGTACTCTGATAGTATAACGTCACTTGAGCAGAGGTCGCACCGACCGGCACCGAGTAAAGTGTATCATCCCAGTACTGGCCCGATGCATAGCTGTAACCGACCGGCAAACCGCCAAAGTTCGCAAACGTGTTGGGATCATACCCTCGAGGCGGAATGCGGTTGTCCAAAGCAACAGTGCTGTTGAGTACAAAGTGGAAGGATGGGCCTTCCGGAATACCCGTGATACCGGAAACCGTACTGTCGATCGCCGGCTCGACGTGGTAGATCTTGGCATCCTCATCATGTGAAAGAACACCTGTATTCGAATCATAAGCACCGGATTCGGCGATCAGATTCATCGACGCGTCATAAAATTTCACATTCAGCCAGATGCGCCGCCCTTCCGGATACCCGGTCGGCAGTTTATGTCCGGTATCGTTGGTGACGGTGACTTTTAATTCCTCGCCCTCCTGCGAAGCCGTCAGTACGGCGGCATTCTGCAGCATATACCGTGAACGGTCAATGCCTGCATTCAATGCCGTCGCGTTAACCTGTCCCGGATGTGTCTGCATCAGTACGGTCGGCATCCATGTACTGCCGCCGGTCATATCATGCAGGGGCAGATCGTCCCTTGCGGGCGGATCCATATTACAGCCCTGGCCTGTTACATCCCGCATATGGCAATCCTGACAGGTTGAAACAAATACCTTGTTGCCGCCAAACTGGGGTGCATAGACACCGCCCGGCGTATTGTAATTGCTGTGCAGCCATTCACTGTACGTTCGTTCGACCGGCAACAAAGTATTTGGAGAAAAATCGGTCGCGGTCGTATTCAGTGCATTCGGTGCATAGCCGCCATTGCCGTCTTTTTCGAAGGCCGGGTTACTAACATCGTGGCAGGTTCCGCACAGGGCCGCTTCGCGGTGGAACGGAGAAACCAGTATGGGATGTCCACTGGTGGCATCGACGAAGGGACCACGTCGAGCACCCGTCGGATCGATAGTGTACATTCCGTTTCCAAATTCAAACGTCGGGAAGGACAGAACTGATAGAATATCGAAATCCTGAATGGGGCTGACGGCGGGTTCATAGATCGGGTCGAGCAAACGGTGACACAGGTCGCACGATACACCCGCTTCATCAGAAAGCAGCATCGCACTGCCGTCGGTCGGCACTGAACGGCCCTGCAGCCACCCGCGGGGCAGGTGGCACCGCAGGCACAGGTCACCGGAATCGGGCGCGTCCTGATTGGCAATCGCCATATTAGCTATAAAAATCGGATCGATCGAGGCCTGAGCCATCATGCTCCCCTGCCAGTTTGTATAAGGCTCAACGGTAGGGTCGTATCCGGCATGACACACCGCACAGGCGGTCGGACTGTTGAGTATGCCCGACTCGAACGGCTGGGAACCCGGCTGGTCAAAATCCCGAAGCGTCGTCGGAACAAGCCCTCCCGGCGGAGAGGCAATCGTAAATATTGCATCGCTGTCGTCAAAGCCTGTATTGAACGCATTATCGGTTGCTTCAATACGCAGGATCGCTTCTGTGGAGGGTCGATTCGCGGGGAACCAGGTATAACTGCCGCTGTTGGGTAAACTCTTGGCGACAAAGCTAAAAGTCGCTCCATTGTCCAGCGACAGATAAATGCTTATCGAAGCGATACCACTGCCGGCGTCACCGGCGATCCATTCGACCGTTGTCGCCTGGTTGGCGATAACAGTTTCGCCTCCGTCCGGTGTGAGAACCGTGACATCCGGAGGGGTCGTATCGTCGCCGGTACTGGGTCTCAGATGGGTTTGGATTTCTGTGATGTCCACACTTGTCACACTGCCTAAATTGGTGGCTGTAAGGCCGGGGAAGGTGGGTGTATTGCTGTAAGTCGTCGTATCCGTCACCTCTACAAGCGTACTAAAACCGTCACC
This sequence comes from Anaerohalosphaeraceae bacterium, assembly GCA_963675525.2. GTDB lineage: Bacteria > Planctomycetota > Phycisphaerae > Sedimentisphaerales > Anaerohalosphaeraceae > 4572-13. Next base: position 640,383 of record CAXXSL010000013.1, read on the forward strand.
ATCGGGATCTTCATTTTCGATAGATTGCACAGCCTGTCTTTTTCCTTTCGGATTGCTGGCAAAATTCGGCAACACGGCTTCGAGGCGAGCCCCATAGGGATTGCGTGTTCCGCCGCCGGTAAATTCGTAATGACACACCCCGCAGTGATTGGGCTGGCTTGGCACTGTTTCAATCGTCGTGCCAACCGCATCCGGATACACCGTGAAAAACGCATCACGAATATTAGCTCTGGCGTAAATGGTACCGGCGAGACAGGCAACGAACAAAACCGTTGCTCCTGCATAAGAAGAATGCTTACGTAACATAATATGTACCCTCCGTAATTTCCTCATTTAGACAGCAATATTATAACAAATAAAAACTTCATCAAAAACTAAATAATTAGTAAATATACGGATTCCATATCCTACTTAAGACCATAAGTACTGGGACATTGATCGGGGCAAATACTATAAGCTTATGGTTCCCATGAATTTATGGCGCTTGCAATAATAGCTTTTGCCGATTATAATGATAATGAATTCTTCGAACAGTCAATTATTGTTGAATGGGAGTCAATACGATGGCAACAAATCAGTCGAATTCAAATTCACAAACACTGGACCTTATTTCGATCTTTCACTATGTACTGGCGGCGATGATGTATCTTAAAGGCGCAATAGCGTTCGTCCTTATGGGCATCGGCAGTATTGCCGTCATGGGCGTTCTGGCCGACCAGCCGAATGATATGGTTCCGGCGCTGATCGTGCTGGGATTGATCTTCTTCATGGCACCGATGATGTTTTTAACGGTGTCCTGGACCGCAGCAACGCTGGTGCTCTTTGCGGGCAGACGTATCACCAAACGCACTAATCTGAATTACTGCCAGATCGTCGCGGGACTGGAATGCCTGTGCGTACCCTTCGGCACAGCCCTCGGCATTTTCACGCTCATCAATCTGACGAAGCCCGACGTGAAAGAGAGCTTCGGTAAATAAGAGATGCTGTATCAAAATCCGGGGTTTTGTTTGTTGCCGATGGAAATATGGTCGCGTGCCTGCAATATTTTCTCTTTAATCTGCTCCGGGTCCACCAGTCCGTACAGACAGGCCTCTGCCTGTTGCTGACCGGAACCGGCGGTCTGAATATCCAGCCGCCATATGCCGAAGAAACGCAGCAGCGGTCCCTGGGCCAAGACGATATCCGTAATGCGGTCCAGCGGGATCGACTTGCGTTTGACAAAGAAAACGCCTTGGTGGACGAACAAATGTGACTCACGAAGTTGATAATCCAATACAGCAGCCTGCTTGCGGCTCAGCCACGGACCGAACGTCCACGCATAGACAAGAGCTGCCAGTGCTCCAAAGCCGAAAATAAAAACGCCGATAAGTGCCGTCATCAGAATCCCAGACCAATAGAAATACCGCGCGATCTGCGGCCGCTGAATCTCGAATATCTCAACCGTCTCTGCCATGTTTCATTCTCCTGAATAAAGTGTCCCCTTTTGCTCTTATAGACGCCAACTGCCCGAAAACGTTGCAGATAATCTTACTCTTTTGGGCTGCAGCAATAAAGATATTTTTCTCCCACTTTCGTGGTCAATCGTTTATAATCCAACAAAATAATGCAAAAAACAGGTTTACAACAATTTGGCACAGGGCTGGTATTTGCGGTGACGATCTTTTTGGGGGCGTTTCTGCTGTTCCAGGTTCAGCCGCTGATCGGGCGGTTCTTACTACCGTGGTTCGGCGGCACGCCGGAGGTCTGGACGACGTGCATGCTGTTCTTCCAGATATTCCTGCTGGGCGGGTACCTGTATGCCCACGGGCTGGCCAGAATTAAGCGGATACGGATACAGGCGGCTGTACACATCGGGCTATTGGTGCTGGCGCTGTTCTTTTTGCCGATCATCCCCAGCGATACATTCAAGCCGACGAACGGCGCTTATCCCATCCTGCAGATACTGCTGGTCTGCACGGTGACAGTGGGCCTGCCGTATTTTCTGCTGTCGGCCACTTCGCCGCTGGTCCAGGCATGGTTCAGCATCGCTTTTCCGAACCGCAATCCGTATCGACTGTATGCGTTGTCGAATACCGGTTCTCTTTTGGCACTGGCCACGTTTCCGTTCGTGTTCGAGCCGCTGATGACCCGCCGCGGCATGGCGGTTTTGTGGTCGGCCGTTTTTGCGGTCTTTGCCGTGTTGTGCGCCGTGTCGGTGCTTTTGAGCCGGAAGCACAGCGGGCAATTGCAAACAAACGGCCAGACGCCCCTGACTCAACCGGATACAACAAAACCGCCGCGAATACATGTCTGGCTGTGGCTGGGCCTGTCGGGCGGCGCTGTTGTTGAACTCTTGGCCGTAACAAATAAAATTACACAGGACATCGCCGTCATTCCGTTTTTGTGGATTCTGCCGCTGAGTTTGTACCTATTGTCTTTTATCATCTGTTTCGAGCATCAGCGGTGGTACAAGCGATGGCTGTTTGTGCCGCTGTTTATTCTCGGGATAATCGGGGTCATCCTGTCCCGCAAATACGAAGAGAACATGACGAATGCGCATGGACTGATCGGGATTTATGCGTTCATGCTGTTTGCCTGCTGCATCGTCTGCCATGGCGAACTGTACCGACTGCGGCCGTCTCCGACGCATCTGACAGGATACTACCTGGTCATTTCCGCCGGCGGTGCAATGGGCGGTTTTTTCGTGGCAGTGGTTGCCCCGTTGATCTTCAAGACCTATATCGAGCTATACCTGGGACTGCTGGCGGTTGCGTTTTTTTTACTGCTGGCCGAAGAACAAGGCAGCGGGCTACCGGCGTTCTCGTTGCGACGGCGGCGGATACTGGCGCTCCTGTTGTTTGCGGCCGGGATAATTGGGATCGTGTTTATGGGCAAACGAAGCACCGAACACCAGCGGGCAATCGCCAACAGCCGGAATTTTTTCGGGGTTTTAACGGTGTGGGAAGAGGACTGGGATGAACCGGCCGAACATATGCTGCTGATGCAGCACGGCACGACATTTCACGGTTTGCAGTTTATTGCCCCGGAACTAAAGCGCATCCCGACTTCGTACTACAGCACCAACAGCGGTATTGGGATCGTCATGGAGAACTGGCCCGAGCAGGATAATCGGCGGATCGGCATCATCGGGCTGGGCGTCGGAACGATTGCCATCTACGGCAACGAACACGATTTGATTCGTTTTTACGAGATCAACCCCGACGTCGAACGTTTAGCGAGAAAACATTTTACCTACCTGGCCGACAGCAAAGCAACGATCGATATCGCCCTGGGCGACGGGCGGCTGGTCATGGAAAACGAACCGCCGCAGCAGTATGATGTGCTGGTATTGGATGCCTTCAGCAGCGATGCGGTCCCGCTGCACCTGTTAACAACCGAAGCGATGGAGATTTATCTTAAGCACCTGGCCCCCGATGGCGTGCTGGCATTTCATATTTCCACCATTCATCTGGATCTGCAATCGATCGTGTGGAAACTGGCGGAGCATTTTCAGTTGCAAACCGCCTGGATCGAAAGTTTTGAAGACGAAACCCCCGGGGCATTGGCCTCAGACTGGATTTTACTGGCACGTGATGACAACTTTCTGGGCATGGATGTGATTGAAAAAATCAAATCCCGCCAACGTACCGAACTGGAAACAGTTCCCCTCTGGACCGACGACCATATTAACCTGTTCAAAATCCTCAAGAAAAACGCCTTCGCCTCGCGGCCTTGACGGAACATCATTCCCCTTCCATTTCCTGCTGGATTTCGGTCAGGAGATTGATTACTTCTGCGTTTTCTTTTTAACGACACCAAAAACTGAGTTCGGGTCAACAAAAACTGTATCTTTCCCATGAACAAAACGAGCCGCATCACGATCCGGCGGCATGTTTCCGGCCGGACGCGAGCCGGAGTATACGCAATGCAGCCACAGTTTATCCCATTCCTGAAACATTTCTCCCTGATGCAATTTTGTGGGTTCATAATTCGGATCTTTGACGCCCAGCGGCAACCATTTTTCATTATCAAATGCATGGGCCATTCCCAAAGCATGCGCGATTTCATGACGCCACACCTTAGGGGCACGCCGGTAATTGACTCGGACTTTTGCGTTATCAATCCACCACCACGACCGATGCCAATGTGTTTTGCCTCCTCCTTCGTCATCAGGAGCGCAAAGAATGTAACCTGCAGCCGACTCTTTCCCCGTCCAACGAGGGTCATCGTTCGGACGACCTTTAAATAATTCCACCTGTGGATCTTTGAAAAACGGGCTGATTTCCGGCAGCTCTTTTCGGATGATTTGGAACAGATACTGCCTGTCATTGGGAGCAAATTCTATCGGCGGATTCGAATCCAAGACATGAGAGTAGATCACCCACTTCGGTGGTTTCTGCCAACGCATGATTCGCTCCGGATTGCCCGCCGAGGCCCAGAACATGGCATTGTTAAAGTCCGACAGTTTGACCGTGACATCGAGGGACGTGTGATCCCCATGGGCAAGCATAAGACTGCGTGTAATAATCGAATCGCCCGTAATCACCATCCGGCTCTCGCCCGGGGCAAGGCCGACGATCGAATAATGCCCTTCAGCATTGGTCACACATGATTGCCCGGCAATGGAGACGGTCACACCGACAACCGGCTGCCGGGTGACAATGTCAGTGATGAGTCCATCGAGAATTGTTTCAACTTGCTTTTGGCTTTGCGACGGTTCGGCAGGACCCTCAGCATAAGCAATGAACTGCCCCGGATAACAAAATATCAGACAGGTGATGCTTAACCGTATGATAAAGCTAAACTCCCGCGGATTGTTGCCCTTCGATTTTTTCATCAATGGAGAGTATACCATTGAAATCGCTGCTTGACAAGAATCTAAGTTATCTTTCCATCTCTTGCTGGATTTCGGCGAGGAGATAAGAAACTGAAGATTCCAGGATTCTTAAATTACTCATCGAGCTGTCCGGACCGCCGAATTAAAAAGGCCATGACACCCATTGAGGCACTCAATGTGACAAGCGCCAATACACCACTGAGCAGAAGAAGCCAGCCGGCATCCGGCGCATAGAGCAGAAGACAAGAAAACGGGGCGTCATGCATCAGCGGCACAATCCAAAGCATCCCTACAGCAATACCGACATTGAGAACGAAAGACAGAACCCCTCGAATGACGATGATCCACCGTTTATTTGCGGGATGAGAACCGAGGTGTTTTCGCCGCCGGATGATCCGGCGGATAACAAAAATAAACACGATGATCTGACAAAACAAAAGACCGCAAATCAACATCAGGTCTTTATGCATTGAAGGTGCTTTCCCGATCGGCGGAGCTTCATTGCCAAGTACTAAATTTCGCATGTTCCAGCAAAGATTGCCGATGGGTGGACCGGACAACCAGTTTTCCGCATTAATGAGTAAAGCAAACGCTCTGTGATATTCCGGAAAGATTGCCATATCAGTATGGTAGTTCGGGGTCGATCCATTATGGGCAATCACACGTGTATACTGATGATTTCCAACCCACCATCCCATGGCATAACTCCGACCCTTTTCCGGGGTGTGCATTTGGGAAATGCCGCTTTCTGAGAGAATGCGACTGTCTCCCAGTAGGCCGCCATTGGCCATAGCCCCAAGATAGTTGCCCATATCATTTGCACAGGAGATTAAAAAACCGGCAGGCTTGTCCCCTCTTGGATAAGGGATATTCGTCGAAGGCAGCGGTTTTCCAAACCAATAGCGATATCCTGTTGCCAAACCATGTTGTCTTGCCACATTCTTAGATGTGTAGCTGTTTGACATGCTCAGTGGATCGAAGATATGTTCCTGGATATAGTCTTCATAGCGTTGTCCGGAGACTGCTTCGATGATCCCTCCCAGGACACAATAGTTGGCATTGCTGTAAAAAGTTCCCTGACCAACGGAGTGTGTCAACTTAACATTACGAAGCGCCTTGATGCGACGCTCAATCGCTTGATTGGAGGTATCTCGACTCGCGCAATGAGTGCGTCCCTGGTACGTTGAAAATCCACTGGTATGGTTTAAAAGGTGCCGGACCTTCATTTGGCTGGACGCTTCGGGGTCGGCAACACGAAACCATGGAAGATATTCTTGAACAGGCGCATCCAGATCGATTTGCCCGGCCTCGACAAGCTGCATAATAGCAAGTGCTGTAAAGGACTTGGAGACCGAACCAATAACAAACCCCGTCTCAGCTGTTACAGGTCGACCGTCGGGCCCCGCAACGCCAAAGCCTCGCATGTGAGTAATTTGGCCTCCTTCTACAATCACCAAAGCCGCCCCGGGAATATTGGCTTCTTTGAGCTGTGTCTCAATATAGGTGTCGATTCTGTGAAAATCAGCTTCCGACAACGGAGCCGGAACTTCCGCTTCGGCTGTCATTAGCAATGAAAGTATCGATGCAACAACAAATCCATAGAGTGTATTATTCAACGTCATCGCTTAGCTTCTCCTTTGTCCGTCCTTATTAACCGACTACCGCTACCCCTCCGTTTCCTGCTGGATTTCGGCCAGGAGGTTGATGGCTTCGATGGGCTTATTCGTTAAGCAGGGATTTCAGCTTCTCTGTTAACAGAGGGAGGTCTTTTTGCAGAATACCCCAGACGGTTTCGTGTTCGATGGCATAGTAACCATGCACCAGGATATTGCGGAAATCGATGATTTGGCGGGCATGGGGGATTTGTGATTCGATGTCCGGTTCGATACGAAGCACTTGATTCAGGGCTTCTCCGATAATCATCAGTTTGCGTTCTACGGCTGAACGCAGCAATTCACTCTGCAAGTAATCGTCAAGGCTTTTGCCTTCCAGAAACGCCGTCAGTGACAGACAGGCCTGCTGCATATCATACAGGAATTTTTTGATCTCAGGCCGCATAAAGCTCTACCCTGTGCTGGTTGATGGATTCGAGCAGATAAGGATTATCAATCGCTTTGACTTCAAGCAGGTCAACCGACCGGGCGAAAAGCTCTTTGAGGGCATTCAGCAGGCCGAAATAAGCATCCGTGTGTTCGGTTGGACTCATCGGCAGAAACTCGACCAGAAAATCCAGGTCGCTCGTTTCGCCAAAGTCCGTATCCTGTGCCGCAGAGCCGAATACCTCAAATGTCTTGACCCCGAACCGGCCACATAAAGCCTTTAACTCATTCTGTTTGTCATCGATCAGCTTCACCATAATAACCGGATTATACCATTGGAGCTAATAATTAACAAGGGGGTATTTTACCCTTCCTTTTCCTTTTGGATTTCGGCAAATAAATTTGATGGATCATAGTTGGCATCGCGTAATGCCTCGACAATGAAAAGATTGATTTCACCGGCCGCCTCTGCGGCTTCTTTTCCGCCAACATTCATCACCACACAGGTCGCATAGTTCTGGTCAGGAACAATATGCACAATGGCATAACCCCGCCCCCGGCTTTGACCGGAGTGCCAATAAACCGGTCCATTTGCCCACTCTGTTGGCTGTACACGCCATCCGACGGTTGTGTAACGTGCCCCCTTGATCTTGTCGGTTTCAACGACCGTGTACATCTGCCTGAATGTCTCTTGTGTGATCAGGGAATCTTTGGCTCCCCCGCCTTGCATCCCACGTAAATGAAACGCAGCAAATCGTCCAAGATCAATGACCGAGCAATGGACGCCCCCCACAGGACTTCGGCAAAGTGTTGTCGGCACAGGAGGCAGCGGTACGATTTCTCCGTTTCTGTTCTGATGATACCACGGTCCATCCAAACGGTCCGGCGGTGCTGCCATCGGCCCAAAGCCTGCTGTATGCATATGCAGTTTGAGGAACAAAAGCTCTGTAACGAGTGTTTCCCATGATTTTCCTGTCGATTTCTCGGCCATGCTGGCGGCGATGACTCCACCGCCGCTATAGATATAAGCGGAGCCCGGCAGGACTTCGGGTCTGTCCGCCAACGCCGCAGACACATACGCGACGCGTTTCTCCATGAGTGTTTTTCCTTTTGCGTCAATATCGGTTTGAGACATCGTTGGCTGATAGGGAAGTCCGCTGGTATGACTGAGAAGCTGGCGAACCGTCACTTTTTTATAACCACCATAGTGACCGGGAAACATTTCCGGGAACATTTCTCCGATCGTCGTCTGCCAGTCTAACTTACCCTGGTCTTTCAAAATACCCATAACCGTACCCGTAACAGGCTTTGAAATCGAACCCAATTCAAATGCGTCGTCACGTGTTACCGGAACGTCTTGGCCCCATTTTCGCAGGCCAACGGCAGATGCCGCAACAACATCATTTCCGATGACAACAGATGCAGCAATCGCCGGCAATTTCCTTTTTTCTCGAATTTCCTCAAGTCGAGCACACAACGGCTTCGGATCACGAATGACGATGTCTGCTCTTACATAGGCAGTTATGCCAAAAAGTAAACTCAGGCAAATCAATATAGAAATTTTTTGTTTAATATTCATATCTTTTGCTGCACATCATCACCCTTCCATTTCCTCCTGAATTTCAGCGAGGAGGTTGATGGCTTCGATGGGGGTTAGGGTGTTTACTTCGAGGCCTTTGAGTTTGTCTAAAACCGTTTTGTGTTTTTGGACGAAGAGCAGTTGTTCGTCGGTGGTGGTTTTGTTTTTTGACAGATGCTGGCCAGCGGCTTCTTTGGCGAAGGTGTTTTCGAGGTCTTTGAGGATCTCACCGCTGCGAGTGAGAATCGTTTTCGGAATACCCGCCAGTTTGGCAACATGAATACCATAGCTTTTGTCCGTACCGCCCGCGATGATCTTATGCAGAAAGACCACATCGCCAGCCCATTCGCGCACGGCCACGTTAAGATTTTTGACATTGACCAGCAATTGCCCCAGCTCGGTCAGTTCGTGATAGTGTGTAGCGAACAACGTCCGGCATTTAACCGTATTGGCAAGATGTTCGGTGATCGCCCAGGCCAGCGACAGGCCGTCATAGGTACTCGTGCCACGCCCCACCTCGTCGAGAATGACCAGCGAGCGGTCGGTGGCGTTATTGATGATATTGGCGGTTTCGGTCATCTCGACCATAAACGTGCTTTGTCCGCGTATGAGTTCATCGGAAGCGCCCACGCGGGTAAAGATGCGGTCGGCAATACCAATCTGTGCCTTTTTCGCGGGGATGAACGAGCCGGTTTGCGCCAGCAGGACCAACAGCGCGACCTGCCGGATGTAGGTACTCTTGCCCGCCATGTTCGGGCCGGTGATGATTGCCAGGTCCTTACCATCATCGGACAGGTTGACATCGTTGGGTACAAATTCGGCCCCCAGCGTCTGCGCCAAAACCGGGTGTTTGCCTTCAATGATGATTAATTCTTTGCCGTTGGTGATTTTCGGGCGAACGTAATGATGCTGACGTGCCAGATACGCCAATGCCGAAAGACAATCGCACATCGCTAACACCATCGCCAATTCCTGCAGGCGGCGGATGTATTTGGTTGTCTCTTCGCGCACCTGCTCAAAAAGCTTATACTCCAATTCGAGCGCCTTTTCACGGGCACCGAGAGCTTGCTCCTCGTATTTTTTCAATTCGTCGGTGATATACCGCTCGGCGTTCTTTATAGTCTGTTTGCGGACGTAATCAGCGGGGATATTGGCCCTGTCCACGGCGGCATGGCTTAGCTCGATATAATAGCCGAAGACCTTGTTGAAACCGATCTTGAGCCGCTCGATGCCGGTGCGCTGAACTTCGCGCTGCTGGTATTCGGCCAGCCAGCTTTGGCCGTCTTTGGCAATCGACCGCAGTTTGTCAAGCGATTCATTAAAGCCGGCAGCGATAACCCCGCCGTCCCGCAGATGTGACGGCGGCTCCGGCTCGATGGATTGCTCCAACAGGTCGGCCAGTTCATCCATACTGTCGCATCGGCTTTGCAAATCTTTGAGCATCGGCGTCTGGCAGTCGGCCAGCAAGCTGCGCACCTGCGGAATCGTCCGCAGGGTCGCCCCCAGCGCCACCAAATCCTTCGGCGAGCTTCGCCAGGTGCTGATGCGCGCGACAATGCGCTCCAGGTCGGCGATATGCTTGAACTGTTTTCGAATGTCCGCACACAATGCATCATTGCAAACGAATTCTTCAATCGCATCCTGCCGGCTCTTGATAGCGGCAACTTCCCGCAGCGGCATACACACCCATGCCCGCAACATCCGCGAACCCATGCCGGTCGCCGTCTGGTCAATGCATTCTAATAATGTGCCTTTCGTCGATTCGCCGCGTATCGTTCGCAAGACCTCCAGCGACCGCAGCGAGACCGGGTCCACCTGCAAATACTTTGTCGGCTTGACCAGGCGAAGCGAGGTAATATGATTCAGCGCGGTCTTTTGCGTTTCATCCAGATATTCCAGAATTGCCCCGGCTGCGCGAACACCCTCGAAATCATCCGCAATACCGAAGCCTTCCAGCGTGTTCGTTTCAAAATGCTTGAGGAGTTTTTCTTTGGTGCTGAACGGGTCGAAATACCAGCCGGGCCGTTCGGTAATGACGGCGCCGGTGAGCTGTTGGATTTGCTTGACGAGTTTTTTTTGTTCGGCCTCGAACAACTGGCCGCGGCATTCGGCCAGCAGGACTTCGCGGACGCCGAGGCGGAGCAGTTCGTCGAGGATTTGTTTTTCGCCGACGGCCTGCACATAGAAATGCCCTGTCGAAATATCGACCCATGAGATGGCCGCAGCTTTTCGGCCCAGGCTGACAGCACAGAGGAAGTTGTCCTCTTTGGCGTCCAGCAGCATGTCGTCGGTGAGTGTGCCGGGGGTGACGACTCGCACGACGTCCCGCTTGACGACGCCCTTGGCCTGTTTGGGATCCTCGACCTGCTCACAGACGGCGACCTTGTAGCCGGCCTGCAGCATCTTTTTCAGATAGCCGTCCACCGCATGATACGGCAGACCCGCCAGCGGAATCGGATTGCCGCCGCTTTTGCCCCGGCTGGTCAGCACCAGACCCAGCACGCGCGAGACAATGTGCGCATCCTCGTGGAATGTCTCGTAAAAATCGCCCATGCGAAAAAACAGCACCGCATCCGGATATTTCTGCTTAAAATGGTGAAACTGCTTCATCGCCGGCGTCAGTTTTTCGTCCGCTTTCGCCATGGGGGAAGATTATACCGGATTGGTCGAAATTCACAACAAATAGATGGGGAATTTGACAAACATGCTTGCCCAAGGGCAAGCATGGCACCCGCACAGTTACTATCGGCACAAGAAAACAGGGTGCCATGCCCACGCTCGCGTGGGCATGTTAACGCCTCAAAATAAGACAAACCGGTCAATCGGAATTGGTTCATCCTGTCCTGTTTTCCATGCGTTATAACTGGACCATTTCCAATCCGATTTCAGTTGGACTAATCCCCTTCTTACCGGATTGGCATGAACATATCGAATCTTCTCTGTAATGTCATCCCGGCTCCGCAAATTCCGGTCATAACCGCCGCCCCGCTGCCAGAATCGATAATGGTATTCTCCGCTGGGCTGGACATCCATCATTTGAGAAAGCATTGCCGGGCAATCGTTTTTTACATACAACAAGGCCTTCTTTGAAACAGATTGTTTTATTGTCGTCAAGATTTGACTGATTTTAATTCCGTGATTCGGTAATATTATAACGTGTACATGCTCCGGCATAATCACATACCCCAAGAGTGCGTACTGCCCCTTCGTTCTGCCTAATTGGAGCGCCTCAAGCATATAGCCGCAAAAGATTTCACGCTGAAAAAACACCTGCCGTTTGAAACAGGAAAATGTCAGACAATGCGATTGTCCATTTTTATCATATCGCTTGCACTGTTTTCGATATATCTGTTGATTTTCCAAAGTATTTCTCCTTCTTACATGCCCACGTAAACGTGGGCATGGCACCCAGCTATCGGATGAATTGGGGAGCGAGACAGATTATTCCATATCTGTCTCTTTATTTCACCCCAGAGCAAAGTCAATTGTTTGGAATGGTCAGCAATCCCGAAACATAACGATCTCCATTTTTCCATTCCTCATATGCTTTTAGTTCATCCGAAGTAACTTCGCCATTGCTTAAGAAGTGTGGTTTCCAATATTTCCAATTCTCCAAAGTAAGAGCCATATGTTTACGACCTGTGGTTGTCTGCCCACCATCTTCGCTTATAAATGCGTCATTGAATCGATTTTTTCCAAAGTATAAGGATTGTATAACATCTCCCGAAGGTTTTTCTTCGAAAATATTATTGTAATAACAAATGTGTATTAGATTCTCTTCTGCTAATAGTACCTTGAGTACTTTGTAGCCACCGTTATCACACTGAAACGAATAGTATTCGCCAGAATGGACTTCTTTATCCTCTTTCCCCTCATTTCCTCCTGGGCATCCAACAAACATAACACTTATAAAAATCAGGAATATCACAAACGCAATCCTATGAGTCATAATACTTCTATTTTTCATCATATTCTGTCCCTTTCTTGAATCTCACGGTTATACTACCATTTGTTATTTATGCTGGTTAATTTTACTATATTGATATGGGCTGTCAATAATCTGCTACCAAAAATCACCCCGACTTTACCATTCAGCCAAGTGCCATGCTTGCCCTTGAGCAGGCATATTTTAGTAACCTTGTTTCACATGCCCACGCAAGCGTGGGCATGACACCCTTTCAATATTTGTTTTTCTTGATTATACCGGATTGTCGCCGAATAACAATGTTTCAATGTGTTTTTTTGCTGCGGGTTTGTCTTGTGACGTGGAGAATTTGGCGCAAGATAAAGAGTTGGCGGTCGGTGAAGCAGACCGGGGTTTGGGGGTTAAAATCGGCAACCTTTAAAGCTGCCAAAAGGGTTTGGGTGAGCTGGTCGATTCCGTCGCCGGTCTTGGCACACAGGCGAACGTATTTGCTGTAGATGTTCTCGTCGCTGCTTCGGTGTTAACAGGTCGCATTTGTTCGCGACGATGACGCCCTTAAAGCCACCCAGCGAAAACAGCAAGGACTGCGCCTGCAATTCCTGCGTGGCGTCATAGACAAAAATATTCATATCCGCCGAACGAATCAGCTGATTTGTCGCCTGTTGGGCAGCAGCGTCAATTTCATGCTGCTGCACAAGCGCCGCATCCAGACCGGCGGTATCATAGATATCCGCCAGCAACGGCCCGATTTGGCAGGTGATACTTGACCCAGTCGCGCGTGGTTCCGGCGGTGTCGGTCACAATAACTTCATCATTTCCCGCCAGCAGATTCAGCAATGTACTCTTGCCGGAGTTGGGCGGACCAATCAGAACGATCCGGCAGCGGTTGATGAAATGTCGGGCCCGGCCGGTCTTGCGAAGCACCTGGTGGCACTGCGCCCAAAGCTGCTGCAGCGACATGGCATCAAAATTGTTTAGCCAGTTTTGCGCCAGCGGCAGCAGTCCAACAGTTAACTGGTATGAGATGATCTTCGCCCCGGACAGCGTCGCACAGGTCTGCATGGCCTGCCCGGCCTCCGCCTCGATAAGGGTTTGAGATCGCGCCTTGTGTTTCTCTTCGGCAAACCGTACCGCATCCGTCAATGTGGCCCCGTTCGATTGACACAGCTTAACGATCTGCTCGACCAGCAACGGATTGCCGTGACAGTGGATCACAAATTCGTTTTCGCCCTCACAGCCGACGAGAACCTCATCAACCATGCGGTCGCCATCGATAACTGAACCGTGCCTGATGGACCCGGCGGCCGAACGTTTGCCTGCCCGAAACACCTTATCTAAAATCATCGGTGCCTCGGCCCCGGACAGCGCCACCGACGCGATCGCCGCCATGCCCCTGGCGGTCAGCACACATACGGTTGTCTTTTCTGCCTGATCCATCACGCTTCCGCCGGTTTAGACGCGGTTATCCAAGTACAACCGACCTCATCGGACTGTACAATAATTTGTGCATCGGCAAATCCTGCCTGTTCCAATAAATCCATTAACTCGGCCTGTGAATAGGCGCCCACCATGACATTAAACAACGCGGGAATGAATGGACCCGTCTTCGCATCGTTCAAGGCAAATTCCTGAATGGCGACCATGCCGCCGGGAACCAATGATCGAAAAGCCTTTATTAATTTCTGTAAAGCGTTACTGGTCGCCCCGTGCAGGACATTGGACAACAACACAACATCGTTGCCGCTGCCGAAGCTGTCCGTATCACAGTTGCCCTCGCATACTGAGATGCGGTCGGAGAGGTTTTCCTGCTCGATCATCTGTCGGGCAATGGCGATTGTTTCCGGCAGGTCAAAGACCGTTGCGGTCAGTTCCGGGTATTTTTGGCATGACAGGATCGAATACAACCCCGGCCCGCCGCCTAAATCGAAGAGTTTCTTTCGGCCGGTCAGGTCGATATGGTCGATGAATATCTGCCCGCGTGGAGCCGCGGTAATGTCGCGCATCCCGAGAATGAAATCCCGATGCGGCTGATCGGGCGTCTCCTGCGGCGGCGTGCTGAAGAAATCATTGGGCAGCTCGGCCCAGTAATCCCAGACCCGTGCGGCGTGCGAAATGATGTTGCCCTGATACAGCGGTTTGCCCTCGACCAGATAGGTCTGCGACAAAGCGGTATTGACATAGACAACCGCCGTCGGCGTGCAGGAGGTTCATCCCGCAGCAGGCGATCAGGATCTTTTGCAGTAATTCCGGCTTGGCCGAACACAGCGAAGCCAACGCCTCACAAGTTCGCCCTTGCCTTTCCAAATGCATAATCAGTTTCAGCTTGACCGCGGTCTGCAGAACACGCGACGCGCGATACCCCCATGTCAGGTCATTCAGATAGCTTAGTTCGGAATCCATGTCATTTCTTTTTGCCGGCCTTTTTGTCTTTCTTTTCGAGTTCGGCGATGTCGGCTTTTTCGAAGAGGAATTTTTTGTAGGCGATCATGATGCCGCGGACGGTCAGGTTGGACACCCAGGAATCCACGAACTCACAATCGTCTTTGATGATCGCCGGCCGCCCCGCCGGTTAAGAATCACATGGGGCCATTTGCCGATCTGCTCGGCATACTTGCGGCACATGGTTTCCAGACAGCCCCACCGCCGACCAGTACACACCGGCCCGCATGGCTTCTTCGGTATTAACGCCGTAAACCTCTTTCAGGCTTCTGCATGGCAACCTTGGGCAGTTGAGCTGTGGTGGCTGAATTCATCACCGCCAGTGAAAAATCAAATCCCGGACTAATCGTTCCGCCCATGAAGACGCCCATTTTCGTCAACCAGGTCAATCGTGACCGCCGTGCCGAAATCGGCCACCATCGACCGCATCTTCCACGACCGCAAACGCCGCGGCGGCATTGACCAGCCGGTCCGCCCCCACCTGCAAGCGCATCGTCCACGGCCGTTTCAATCGGCAGCGGCACATCTTTGCCGATGACCAGCATTTTCGTTTCCAACTCGTCCTGCCACCAGTTGGCCCACCGATTCCGTCCATTCGCAGGTTTAACCGAACAAGCCACGACCATGCAGTTCTTCACCGGCTCAGACGGCACTTTCCACCAGCGGCACACGGTCCCAGCACTCGGCCAGTACCTCCATCACCTGTGACGACCATGGCGTCCGTATCGTTAGCCGTTGATACGCTTTTAACCAGCTTTTCCTCGTCATCGAGAAAAAACGCCACCTTAATTCTTGTGTTGCCGATATCAATCGCGATCAGATTCATCTGTCTGTCCTTTATTACTATTCTGTATTGTCTCTTCATGCCCACGCAGGCGTGGGCATGGCACCCAATGATCGTTATCGCGGGTGCCATGCTTGCCCTTGGGCAAGCATGTTCATCGGTGTTTTAAAATTCCTCTTCTTCGTCTTTGCCTTTGACGACCGCCCAGAGCC
Source organism: Anaerohalosphaeraceae bacterium (assembly GCA_963675525.2). Classification (GTDB taxonomy): domain Bacteria; phylum Planctomycetota; class Phycisphaerae; order Sedimentisphaerales; family Anaerohalosphaeraceae; genus 4572-13. The sequence goes on from CAXXSL010000013.1 coordinate 656,177, forward strand.
GTTCGTTCAGTTCATTTAATCCCTGGCCCGTGACCGCGGAAATCACGAACACATCCTTGATCGATCCGGGCAGCCGTTGTCGAATATCGTCACAGAAAATCCCTTCGCTGTCAAGGTCAGCCTTGTTGAGTACAACGACTTCGGGCTTTTCGATCAGCACCTCACTATGCAATGCCAGTTCGTTACGGATCTTTCTATAATTGTCCACCGGATCCGAATCGTCGGACGGGAAAATATCCAGCACGTGAAGCAATATCCGCGTCCGTTCAATATGTTTTAGAAAATCATGCCCCAAACCGGCCCCTTCATGCGCCCCTTCGATGAGTCCGGGAATGTCGGCGATGACAAACCGGCGATAGTCGGACAGTTCCACAATGCCCAGCACGGGATTCAAGGTCGTAAACGGATAGTTGGCGATCTTAGGCCGGGCCGCCGAACAGCGTGACACCAGCGTGCTCTTGCCGGCGTTGGGCATACCGACTAAGCCCACATCGGCAATTAGCTTCAGTTCCAGCCGGAGGTTTCGTTCATGTCCGGGCTTGCCGTCGGTGGAAAACCGAGGCGTTTGGCGTACGGATGTTGCAAAGGCTTTGTTGCCCCAGCCGCCCCGGCCACCCCGGCAGATGCGCACCTGCATCCCCGGTTGGTTCATATCCTTCAGCAGGATACCGTATTCCTCATCATAAATCAGCGTTCCCGGTGGAACGGGGATAACGAGGTCTTCGCCATCGGCACCGTGGCGGTTGGACCCTTCGCCGCAGTTGCCGTTGCGGGCGATCCAGTCGTGCCGGCCGGAAAAATCCGTCAGCGTATCCAACGACTCATCCACCACAAAGATAACATCGCCGCCTTTACCGCCATCGCCGCCGTTTGGACCGCCCTTGGCCATGAATTTCTCCCGGCGGAAACTGATACACCCATGTCCACCGTCACCGGCCTTAACCCGAATTTTTGCTTCATCAATAAACATAATATCCAATCACGCCATAAAATACCCCTTTCGGAGCCAATATACAAACGGGAGATTATACCACCTCAAGTCCCCAAATACCACCGAAAAAAGCCCGGTTGACAGCTTTGCTGCAGGAGGGATAACTCGATAAGAAAGTAGCGAGAATAGGGCTATACTGTACAACCCTTTCAGTCTGGAATGACCGAATTGATGTGTTGTTTACCGGCGGCGGAAAGACTGAGGACGTTAGTAAACCATTTCTTCCGGGGTCTGAGATCGGCCCACGACTTTTGCATACCGGCTTCCGGCAGTGTGTATCTTGGCCAGAATTTTCCGGGCCTGACCAGACAGTGACGAATCCGGGTCGGAACAGGCCGTGCAGTCGTCCAAAACGCGCTGAGCATATTCCCATTGCCCTTTTTCAAGGCTTTGTCGGGCTTCTTCAACACGTGCCTGATCCAGAGTCTTTTGCCAGCGCTGCTGAGAAGCCTCTTTTCGATTACTGTCCAGACATCCCGCAAGGGGAACCAGAATCAGTGCCGCCGCAATGAGTGTAACTGTTTTTTTGTGTGCCATTGTAACATTCCTGTCTTCTACAGCTTTGGCCCCCAACATATACCGCCCGTGCCCTGCTTGATCGGCTATCCTTGTGCCGCACGACGGTCCCAAAGATAAAATCGCGGATGGAAAATCCCGGTGGTATTGTCCGTTGTCACCAACATACACTCTATATACTCGTCAAACTATGACGTCTTTCTTCTCACTATTTATTGCAAAAACCCCATTATTAATAATTAATTCGCACAAACCGTGGTCCTGAACTGGTCGCCATGAAATCAGTATTTCGCTGGAGATTTTTATCGGGCCGCTGTTTAGAAACAATTCAAATGAGCCGTTACGATACTCTGGGAAGCTGAACATAAACCGACGTCCCAACATCCGGCTTTGATTCGATCCAGACATGCCCATCCTGACGATCCAGTATGCGAGCAATGATGGTCAACCCCAGCCCCTCTCCGTCCTTATCGCCGGGATTGAGACGATGAAATATCTCAAATACTTTTTTGACGTGTTCCGGATCGATCCCGATGCCGTTATCGGCTACACAGTAAACAATGCCTTCGGACTTTATTTCGGCACTGACATGGATTTTCGCTTTCCGGCCGGGATGACGGTATTTGATCGCATTATCGATGAGATTGCTGAAAACCTGGTTGATCAATACCGCATCACCCCGACAGGCCGGCATTGGCTTATCAACCGTTATCTCAATTTCCTCACTGCGGGTACGGAAGCGGAAATTATTGACGATAGCCTCAAGCATCTCGTACATATCCAGCTCGACCGAACAGACCTGAGCGGACCCGATCCGGCTGAGACGAAGCAGGCCCGTCAGCAGCACATCCATTTTTTGGTTGCCCGCCTTAATAAAACTCAGCGATTCGGGAATATCAATATTAAACAGGTACTCCAGTTGTTTTTGCGCCGACTCACCAAGATTCTCATCTGCCAGCAAACGTTGAATCTGGACAAGACTCTTTTCCAACTCGCCGGAAAACCCCCGAATGTTCACCAGCGGACTGCGAAGGTCATGAGAGGCGATAAAGACGATGCTTTCCAGTTCCTCATTCTTGGATTGGAGTTCCTTGAGCAATTTGTCCTGCCAAATCTTGGCCAGCCGCTGCTCCGTCATATCATGGACCAGTGCCTGAATATACGTTTTTCCTTTCAGTTGGATAGGATTTAAAGAGACTTCGACAAAAATAAAACTGCCGTCCTTGTGCTGATACACCCAAGGGAATCGCTGAGGTTTCCCCTCCAGGACCAGCGCATTCATTTCCGGGGCCACCTCGGAGGATAACCGCCCGTTTTCCTGAAAGGTCGGCGAAAAATCGGCCGGGCTTTTAGAAATGATCTCAGAGGCATCCTCACAGCCAAACAACTTAACGGCCTGCGGATTACATTCGATAAATCCCTTTTTATCCAGGATGAAAATGGCATCGCTGGCAGAGGTAAAAATCGAGCGGTGTTTATCTTCACTTTCCCGTAATGCTTCTTCTGTCTGTTTCCGCTCGGTAATATCGCGAGCAAAGGCGCAGTTGTATTCGATACCGTCATACTCAACAAAGTTGGCGTTAATCTCGACCGGAAAGACTCGCCCGTCCTTGGTTTTGTGATACGTCTCAATCTGTCTCACACCTTCGAGGCGTAACTGCTGCCATGAATCCGCCCACATCTCGGCCGAAAAATTCGGGTCGATATCATATATGTTTAGCGACAACAGTTCCTCACGAGTGTACCCCAGCGATTGGCAGGCCTTCTCATTGACATAGAAAAACGTCCCGTCCGGGTTCATCCAGAAGGCCGCCTCGCCGGCATGGTCGACGGCGAACTGAGTAAACTGAAGCGCCCGTTCGGCCGCCTTTCGTTCGGTAATGTCCTCCGAAATACCAAGTAAATAAGCCGGATCACCATTGTCATCAAGTATCGGTATTTTTTTTGTATGAAGCAACCGTTCCCCATGGTTTGTTTCAATCGGTTCTTCAGGTATATCGAAAAGCGTTCTATTCTCAATCGCCTTTTTGTCATTTTCTGAAAAATGCTGTGCCTGTTCCTTGGGGAAAAGATCAAAATCGTCTTTACTTATTAATTCATCACGACTAAAACCGAGAAGTTCTTCCACTGCTCTGTTAACCCGAACAAATTTTAGATCCTTTGCATCTTTTATGAAGACCATATCAGGAATATTTTCAACGATTGAAGACAGAAACTCTTCGCTTTCCCTGATCGCGTCCTCAGCACGCTTGCGATTGGTAATATCGCGGACAAATGCACAAAGATACTCCTGGTTTTCGTACTCAAGGAAGTTAACGGTCACCTCCACCGGAAAAACATACCCATCGCTGGTTTTATGACGCGATTCAAAGCGCATGGAGCGTTTTTCTTTCACCTCCTGCCAATGCTGCGGCCAAATGTCGGCGGGGAAATCCGGGGCAATATCCTGCACTGACATCGTCAACAATTGTTCTTTGCTGTATTTAAGCGCCTCGCAGGCGGCATCATTGACATAAATGAATTTCGCATCCGAGCCCATCCAGAATGCCGCTTCCCCGGCATGGTCCGTCGCGAACTGGGTAAACTGAAGTTGACGCATCATCTCCTCACGCTGATGTTCTGCAGCTTTGCGATTGGTGATGTCCCGAACAAATGAACAAATGTACTCTTTGCCTTCATACGTCATAAAGTTGGACGTGATCTCAACCGGAAAGACCGTGCCGTCTTTTCGTTTATGACGCCCCTCAAATCGCATTGTGCGTTTCTGCCGCATTTCGTCCCAGTGGACACCCCAGGCCTCAGGCGGATAAAACGGGTCGGTGTCCCGGACCGACATCTGCATCAGTTCGTCACGTGTATAGCCCAGCATTTGGCAGCCCATCTCATTGGCATAGACACACTTTTCGTCCCGGTCCACCCAGTACGCCGCCTCGCCGGCGTGATCGAACGCGAACTGGGTAAACTGAAGCGTCTGTTCGGCATCTCTTTGATTCGTAATGTCCATCCCGGAACTCAAGGTTCCGACAATCTCACCTTCCTCCCGAATCACCGTATTGTGCCAGGCGATCAGTTTTTCTTTGCCGGTGGTTGTTATTACGGAATTCTCAAAATATTCGACGGTGTTGCCCTGACCGATAATCAGATCACAAAATGCTTTCCGGGCTATTTTTCTCGTTGATTCCGGAAGAAATTCCGCAAACCAGTCTTTGCCGCGAGCCCGACTTTCGGTGCATTCCAAAATCTCGCACCCTTTCTTATTGAGCAATTTGATACGACCTTCGGCATCCAGCACCATAATCATCACCCCGGCAATATCCAGATATTGCTGCGCCCTGTCCCGCTCGGCGATCGCCATCTGACGAGCGAGCTTGGCCTCCGTAATATCAAGCGCATTAAAGATGACCCCTTTACTCCAATCATCCGCATCGATCGGGGTCGAACTTAACAAAACATCGATTATTTTTCCGTCTTTTCGACGCCAGCGAGTCTCAACCGTACCGATTCCCTCCTCGGCGATTTGCTGATATTTTTCCCGGCCTACATACTCATACTCTTCCTGGCTCGGATACAGCATTCGGGCATTCCGGCCCACCAACTCTTCATCCGCATATCCCGTCATTGCACAAATCTGTTCATTGATATGCAAAAACACCCGGTTCGACAGCAAACCGATCCCGACCGGAGCGGCTCTCAAAATACTGTTGATTTCGGCCTGTTGCTGCCGGACTGCAAGCTCACCCTTTTTTCGCTCAGTAATATCACGGTCCACACCGCGATACCCCGTCAGGCGGCCGATCTTGTCCAATAGAGGAATGCCGTTGGTTTCTAAAATGACTTTCTTGCCGTTCCGATCAAGATTTATGTTTTCCAGGTGGCGGATCGGCTGTTTTTGCTCGACAGCCTCTTGAAATATCGGACGAAGGCGGTCGGCCTCCTCTGCGGTCATCAAATCGAAGGGGGTTTTGCCGATCAGTTCCTGCGGCTCATAACCCAAAATGTTTTGGGATCGCGGACTGACATAGGTATAGCGGCCATCAGCATCGACCTCCCATATCCAGTCACTGGTCGTCTCCACCAGATTGCGGAATCGTTGTTCTTGTTCCTGTACTGTCTGATGGACCGAACGATGGTGCGAAATAAACATCACCAGCCCCAGCACCAACCCGAACAACCCGGTAAGACCGCCTACCAGAACCCAGGTTAATTCTTTCGAAAGCGTGTAAAAAGGCACAGGGGCATTTATGACGATCGCCCCTTTTGGCAGAAGTGATTCAGAAATATGATATTTCTGCAGTTGCATATAATCAAACATGTACACAGACACTTCATTGTTATTATCAAAAACCGGCAGTGTTCCAATATCGGTCCCTTCCAGTACCTGCTTGGTCATCTCCCCGGCAATACGGCCCTGCTTGAATCCGCTGGAACATTTTCCGCCCATTAAACCCCGACCGACCTGCCATGTCGAAAATCCAAAAACAGGTCGATTCGTATGGCTCAATATCTCCGTCCACTCTTCCTGATAAATAGATTTGCCGGTTCTGTCATGCCACCAGCTGATGGCCAGGACAATCGCGTCGGAAGGAACCTTTGACAGGGCTTGAGACATTTCATCAACGGTCAAGTCACGCAGCAGTTTGTACTCTACCCCCGGGTATTGAGCGGCAATGATTCGTTTAAACCGCTCAAGGTTGATTTCCGCCGTGACCGTATGGTCGCAGAGAGCATAGATCATTTTTGTCTGGGGTTGCAGTTTGAACGCAATTGACAGAGTTTCTTCGTAAGGTTCTTTTTCCAGAACACCGGTTATGGGCTGCCCGACAATCTGGGTCGGGTCGAATTGGCCGACACCGCAGAATACAACCGGAATGTTCTTAAACAGATCATCATGGTATTTAAGAACGTACTGATAAGCATTGTCATCGACGGCAATGATGACATCGAACGTCATGTCACGATACTTCAGGGCATAAAGATCATGCAGTTCGCGAAGATATTCCTCGGTGTAGACTCTCTTGGTATCCATGTATTCAATATAAAAGAAGACATCGGAATCCCCACTAAGAACACTTTGGATGCCCGACAAAATATCCTCTGACCAGGTCGCCCTATGATAGCTGTTTATAACAAGTATTTTGGGAATGGCTGATTGATCTTGAGCCTGAACGCTAAAACTCAAAAAGATCGCGAACAAAAACACGGCCGCCGGAAATGCGGTCCTGAAAAACCAGCCTGCGTTATGGTGTTCCTGATGCAAATGCAAACCCTCTTCTTTTAATTAGAATGTATGGCTTTTTTTCCGCGTGTTTGATCGATTTAGCCGCCATAGACAAATCACACATATTGGATAATGTTATACTCAGATTGTCAAGTCAAGCTTTAAAATAGTCACATTATCATCGGGAGAAATTATGACGGAACGCAAAATGACCGCGAAAAAGGAGGTCTAATATAAAAGCCAGATTCTCGAATGTGGAATCTGGCTTCGGAGGAGGGTGATGAAAAGTTTATTGATTATTACTATTTGTCCTCTTGTCCTCGCGCTTCTCTATATATTATGACGTACAATGTGAACGGTTTGTTTATAATTTTTTTTGTTTTTTATAATAATATTGTATCTTTTTCATGCCATGCTTGTGGATGACCCTGCTTGTTGTTTCTTATCTCATTGTATACAATAGACTTAAGCCTAACACGACGGGGCGTTCGTCTGGCAACAAAAAACACGTACAGGCGACCTTGAAATCCCGGAATAAGCGTTATTGATTACCTGTCAAATCTCACAAAATCACATTTTTTGAAAATCCATACAAAAGCCCTTGACAGTTTAAATAAAAATATATAACTTTATATTTAATTTGGTATTTATTTAACATACTTTTGTCATAAAGAATAATGCACAGCAGAAGGAGCAGTTCTGCAACAGCAGGGGAAGCTGGTTTACCGGTTCGAGTATCCAGAGGATTCTGCTGTCTGGATTTTCAGGAAATCCCCTGTTTTCAGTCGCCACAAAAATGAAGGAGTCGCAATAGGATGTCTGCTCGACCCAAAATAACTAAACGCCGCATACCGCATCAGCGAAATAAGGAGGATATGAACCTCGTTCGCCTTCGCAGTGATCTGCTCTGTCGTGAAGATAAGGCATTGATCCAGATGATCTTTGAAAAAGGCAGCTCATTTATAGAGATCGCAGAACTCACCGGCCAGAATCCGTCCAGTATTAACCGGCGTTTCCGCGCCCTGCTGCAAAAACTGCTTGCCAAAGAGCCGATATCCCTGCTGCACCATCAGAATGCGTTTGATCCGCTGGATATCAGCATCTGCCGGGACTATTATCTGCAGGGTTTGCCGCAGAGAACTATTTCTCACAAATTAAACGTTTCCCTTTACCGCGTTCGCAGGGTACTTAGGACAGTTCGATACCTGCTCTATAACGGCACGGCTCCGGCCGTCAAACGAAATCGGAAATCCATCTCTAAACTTGAAGGAGTAAACGATGCACACATTTAACATTCGAACATCATCGGACTGGACACTAAAGCCAACCGACCGGGTCAATCAACTGATGCGTCTGTTTGGACTTCGGATCAACCGCCTCAACCAGCGTGCGACGGAGCATCATTGCCAGATGACACTTTATCCGGGACAGATCTGCTGTATCACCGGTTCCAGCGGCGCAGGGAAAAGCACCCTTTTGAACACAATATACAACCGTATCGCTGCCGGTCTGCGGATACGGCTCGACGAAATTGCGATCGAGACGGACAGGCCGATGATCGATTGCCTTAATGGACCATTACTCGATGCCGTCGATGCGCTTAGCAAGGCCGGACTTAGCGATGTTCTTTCGATGCTGAAAATCCCTTGTCAATTAAGTGCGGGACAGCAATGGCGGTATCGTCTGGCAAAGGCGATGCAAAGCGGCCGGCAATGGATCTTTATCGATGAATTTTCCGCTTCGGTGGACCGCATTACCGCATGTGTCATCGCCCACAATCTCCGGAAGATCGCCCGACGAAACAATACCATTTTCATCCTGGCATCGTGTCATGAGGATTTTCTAACCGACCTGCGGCCGGATGTGGTTATCGTCACATACCTGAACGGGAAAACAAACGTCATCTACTGTGAAAATCACAAGAAACGTTCGATGACGGGATCGTCTGAATCGGTGGAATTGCGCAAAAATCATTAACTTTGAGTTGCACGCTTTTTGACAAGTTCATAGCGTTTTATTCTTATTGTGACCTGTTTCCTCTGTCCTTTTGACGGTGGTTGTAGATAAACGAGCCTTTCCCTGCATCGGCCAGCACTTGTTCGGCCCACATGTTTTGATGCGGCATCATCTGCGCCGGTACTTTATCCCTCCCAATAACATCGGCAATGACCTTGCGGGCACAGGCATCAAAATTTTTCAGACAATAGCTGTCTTTGAGCTTTTCCACCAATTCCGGCATCTCTTTTTGAGATTGAATTACAAACAGACATGTTTTTATTAATGGACATGTATCAATGAGGATTGCTTCATTGTCGATTTTCGTCATTGGCTATATACACCTGAAAAAAGAGCTGTAATAGTAATTTTCACAACTGCACTTTTATTATGTAAGGGTAGAAAAAGTAATATTTGATTTTTAAACAATACAAAAACCACTATTTAAAGTCCGAGAAATTGTCTTTATACAAAAACGATATAAAAACTTTTCTCAGCCCTGTTTCCTGACCCCAAGTTATAAACTCCACTTGAGTAGGTTCAGCACTTTATCTCATTTTTAGCATTGTATCATGCTTTCTACTAATATATCGGTAATATTACCCATTCTATTTAGGTGTTTGTGTCGAAAAAGTGTGTTTTTAGTAATTTATTGACTTTTAGCATCTATTAGGATCAAGAAAGGATGTATTTATGGGAACCAAAAACATCATCTGCTGTATTCAAAAAGACTTAATAATTGAACCTGTGGGAATGAATACCTACCATACACTCGCTGATTTTCATTATCGTCAAGGACCATTGGGCCCTCACACGCATCTGTTTGGTATTCTCGATAACCATATCCGCCGCAGACTGACCGCACCGGTCGTTGGCGTAATCGTCTATCGCCCGCCGGTACCGAATCTGGCCATCCGCAACATCGCCACCGGCGGCTTCTTTTCGGGACTTCCCCGGTCGACGGGGCTTTCGCTTCTGAATGAGCATGTGCGGTGCATCAGCCGGGTCATTATCGACCCGCGGTATCGCGGGCTGGGGCTGGCAAGCTGGCTGGTAGCCGAAACGATGCCCCTGACCGGTGCCGCGATGGTCGAGGCATCCAGTGTCATGGCCGGTTTTCACCCCTTCTTTAAGCGGGCGGGGATGCTGGAATTTCGCTCGGCCCCGGATGTCAAAACCGAACGGATGAAAGCGGCACTGGAAACCGTCGGCATTGACGAGAGACAGTGGATCGATACCGAACAGGTGCATGAACAGATTGAGTCATTGAATATGCCGCATCGGGCGTTCATCGAAAAACAGATATACAACTTCCTGCAGAAGTTCGCCCGCCAGCGTACCATGCCCCACAGCCTCGACCGCACCGACTTCGTCCTGAGCAAACTCGGAGCCCCCGGTCACTACTACCTCTGGTTCAACCCCGACAAACCCATTATAAGTTTGACGGATACAATAATTTGAATATAGTTGTCGTTAATAAGATCATGTGTACTTTTTTAATAAAGGAAGAAATGATGGTTCTGTCAATTTTTAGGAAAATATTCTCCAAAAACAAAGCGAGATACATCACAGAAAGCCATGGTTCATTAATTCCTTGGCATAAACGGATAGTCTTAAAACCATTACGACATGTTACCCTCGCTCTACCAGATCAAATCCTCGGTGAAGATGAAAAAATAGGATCCGTAATTCATGGGCCGGATGAAATGGAATTCAGTCAAGGTGCCGAAGATAAGTTTATTTATCTGCGAATCCAACCCGGTATGCGGGTATGGCTATCAAAAAGCTGCGATGCCATTGTATATTCCGACGATCAGGAGCCTGTACGTTTCGAAATAGAAATCCCAGAGAAATACCAACAATACATCAACCCTAAATACAAGTGACTATTTCCAAAAGTCGGGGCGTCTGATGACAGACTTGCCAATCGTTATCTCATCCGGAAACTGACTGGCCCGCAATAACTTTTGCGACATTTTGAACTTAAAGTCCGCCTCTTGCCGTAAATCAAAACAGTTGCTATCTATCGGAAACATTACTCCGACCTGTTTCTCAGGAAAAAGTCTTCGTACCGCCAAAATCGCCGGAGTTAAATCTGAGTCGGCAGAAATAATTACTGCTCTATCATATTTATCTTCGACTGCATCAGCTAACAGCCGAATCGCAATGTTCACATCGGTTTGTTTTTCTTCATGTGTCTTAAACGTCCGCTGGCAAAGATGACAGCAAGTGTTTTTGTTTTTAAATCGTCCCGGTACAAATTCAACTCCTGTCGATCGAAGAGCCGTGACATAATCCTGATGACGCTTGTGTTTATCCGGCTTCCATGTAATGTAGGCTGAAAAATAACAAACGTGCTCAAGTTTATCATGGGCAAGTAGAATTGATTTCGCTAACTGATAATAGTTAAGCCATTTGAAATGAGGGTATTTCCGCTTGAGGGCATAGTACATGTTGAAACCGTCGACATAAAAGCAATATCGATACATTATCTCTCCTTCCTTAGAGCTACAAAAAAACCCAGACACCCGAAAGAGTCTGGGGCCTGACGCTTAAAGCACCAGGGATATACTTATATTATCGGATATCAACACTATATGTTCAAGTATTTTTTAGGATTTTTTTCGTACAAGCTTTATTTTTACACGAAAAATGTACTATTTCGGGCGTTTTTTAATGGAATTTTCCTGTTTCAATAGATTCCTCACTTCGTTCGGAATGACACCCATTAATCACTGTTTACTGTTCACTGAAAAAGAAAGGAGTTTTACCATGTCACCACAAACGGCACACTCACCTGCTACGCAAACCGTTGTTTCGCTTCCGCTGCGTCGGTTGTCACCACATCCGGCTAATCCCAACCGCATGAGCAATGCGGCATTCAATAAACTCGTCAAGCATATCGAACGTACCGGCCAGTATGAACCGATCGTCGTTCGCAAACATCCGGTCCGCAAGAACGCCTTTCAAATCCTCAACGGCCATCACCGAGCCAGAGCGTTAAGCCGCCTCGGGCATACCCGCGCCGACTGCGTGGTGTTCACCGCCGACGACGCACAGGCATTGGTCTACCTGGCAACGCTGAACAAACTGACCGGGCGGGACAACGCACGTAAAAAGGCCGGGCTCATCGAGCAGCTATGTAAACGCTACGCCAGCAAAGACCTCTCACACATGCTGCCCGAAAGCAGGACAGCCATCCAGAAACTAAACTGCCTGGCCCGACAGCAGCCGTTACCGAAGCCGAGGACCCAAACACCGTTCCTGGTGCCGCTGACATTCTTCGTCACCGAACCGCAGCACCAGCTCATCAGCGAGGCATTCGATAAGGCGGTCAGGCAAAACGAATCGGGGAGCCGGACCGAAAAACGCCTGCTGGCCTTGTGCCGCATCGCCAAAAACTACCTCGGCAAGGATGTGTTTTAGACTGGGCCATATTGGGCGAAAGAAAAAAGGCTGCACGGTATGCCCCGCGCAGCCTTTGCAATAAAGCTCAAAAACATTTGTTATTTTCTTTTACGAAACAATGCCAAACCACCGAGGGCAAGCAGCAGCATCGTCGTCGGCTCGGGAACCTGGCAAATGGTATCAATCAGAATCGAATCCAGCAGCCTGGGCGTAACCATAAAAATCTCAACTCTCTCCCATTCCGGATTGGGCTCCAATACAATTTCAAAAACGGAGTGATACCACAGATACCCGCTATCCGGACCAAGGGCGAATTGTTCCGTCCAGAGATGCGTCCCTGTTACATGATCGCCATCGGAAGGATAATAACCGATCGCTTGTATGTAGAAATCCTCCTCCTCCGGCAAAAGTCCAGGTGCCAATGCCCAGTTCAATTGAATCCAGATGCGTTTTTCCGGAAGCGGTTCCGAAAAATTTTCTATATCCATCACCATTAAGAAAGGATCTTCAACAACACCCGATAAACCATCCAGGGATTGATAAACTGTTTCGTAATCCGCAAATATCATATTCCCGGTCCCATCAGTAAATTCAGCCTCAAATAACAGTGTTTCCGGATCTTGCCGAGAAAAGTCCCAGACATTGTGCGTGGTACGTTCCTGCCCAGCCCAATCCGGCGGGGTCTCATATAGATCGGGGGGTAATACGATAATTGCCCGGGCAGTGGTCGTAAAAATCAGTGCGATCAGTACGAGTAAAAAAAGTGTTCGTTTCATCTTTCCATCCTCCAAGTGAATGTGAATATTGATCTTTACACCGATGGTTTAAACATAATGGGAGTATTTATGCCGGAGGGGAAACATAGCCATATACATCCGATGTGAATCTTCTCATCTTTATCGTCCCATCCTCTCCCACTCTATAAAAATGACGTTCATCGCTACCGGTCGAAGAACCATAGTAATATATTAATGTTCAGAATGCCCAAAGTCAATAAAAAACAATAATCTGTGTGCTTTATTAACAGAATTAGGTGTTTTATCTGTCTTTTTGGCCTGAATTGGCACACAAACCAGCATGACTTCCCCAAATCGGACATAGGCACGGGACAATATTGGTAAATCACTTTCGCCCAAACAGAGGCTTGCATGATTCCGAGAAAACGGGTATATTAAGAGGCAATCGTGCGGTATTTTAAATGCCTTTACTGTTTGAAAGGAATCAATGATGGCAATTCTTAAGATTATTTTGGCGATTTTTCTTCCTCCCGTCGCGGCGTTTCTGCAGGTCGGAGTCAGCACTCACTTTTGGATCAACATCGTTCTCTGCCTGCTGGGCGGTATCCCCGGCGTGATCCATGCTTTGTGGCTGGTATTGACCAACAAGACCGCATAGCTCAAATCCGCACTAATGAAGATATACGCCATGCAACACTGACTTCGAATGGATGATCCGGCTTTGCAGCGTAAAACAATAAGGGGCTGTTGTGATGAAAATCCTGATCGTTGAAGATGATGCTTCCTTGCGTGATCTGATACAGATGTATCTGTCCGATTACGGCAGTTGCGACCTGGCAGCAAACGGGCAGGAAGCTATCGCCGCGGTTGAGCGTGCGATTGATTCCGGCACGCCCTACGACTTGGCCTGCATGGACGTCATGATGCCCGAGATGGACGGGCTTGAGGCTTTGAAAATAATACGCCGGCTGGAATTCAAGCATTTCCAGGATGGCCTGCAGAGCATGAAGATCATTATGATCACCTCCAAAGGCATGGCCAAAGATATCATGACGGCTTTGGGCTCCGGAGCTGAAGGATACCTCACTAAGCCCTTCAGCAGTAAACAACTCTTCGAGCAAATCCGCCAACTGGGTCTGCTCGACGAATCCGCCCAAGACGAAGAAACCCAAGACACTGAAGATACAGACATGCCACTTTAGCATTTCGGTCACATCGTCAATGACGAATGGCCATGCTCTGAAAACCCCCTTTCTTTTGCTTTTTTGACGTATCCAGAATCATCGTTCCAAACATCCATCGCAAGATGACTTTCAATTATCGGTCAAGATGTGTTTTGAGGAATATGGGTATCGACAGCCACACTCCGGCGACAGCGATTGACTGTCGCCGGAGCTTGCCGAAGCTGTTTGTCGTTATTCTGTTGGTCTGCCGTGTCAGTAAATCTGCAATAACCAATATCTCGCAATGATCGCAAAGTCTCGCAGATTCACAATACCGCTTTCATTGATATCCATGTATTCACACCAGTCGGGTTCGCTGCACTCATCGAGCCAGTTGTCAGCCAGAGCTTCCAACTCCGTTTCGTTAATCAAACCATCTCCATCGTCGCCGGTATCCGTGTATCGGAACTCATAGGCACCCATATCGACTTCTTCGACCCCGTCGCCATCGAAAATCCGGGACCGATTACCGAAATCAAGCGGCAGCGGTTCGCTGGTATTCATATCATTGTCAAGGTCTGCAATATCCGCCGGCAGTGAATTGCTGTCGCCGATATTAATGCAGGGCGAATCAATCGAAAGCTTATAACAGTCATCGGGCGTGCCAATGATATTGTCGTCACTTGCAGGATCAACAAACATCGGTTCGGCGTCAATATTTCCGGTGCCGGATCCTGCCCATCCGCCTTCGACATCACAATAATCAACGGTTGTCCCGCTGGCAGGACCATCATTAATTTGCGTGCCAGAACTGGCGGTATTGCCATAAATGATACTGTTGGTCACAGAAGGGAAGCTTTGGTGATTGGCGATGCCACCACCCGAGCCGCTGCCGAGCGAAGAATTGGCGAAGATGGTGCAGTTTGCGATCGTTGAATTGCTGTTATTATTGAACATCCCGCCGCCGCGGTAGGTGTAACTGGCATTGTTTGCCACATTGGCGGTGATGATACACTGGACAAACATGGGCTCACCGTAGTAATTATAAATAGCCCCGCCAGAATTATCACAGCTATTGCCATAGAATCCGCAGTTAATAAAATCGGGATTACGGTCTACACTGATAAAACCCCAAGAGTTGTACACACCACCGCCGCCGTCGGCGCTGTTGCCGGAGAAGATGCAGTTGACAATGTCCATCTCGCAATCGCTATTATACATCCCTCCGCCATTGCCGCCAGCCTGATTACCGGTAAAAACACAGTCAGTGATGTCCTGATCAAGACCGCCATTATACATCCCAGCCCCGATGCCGCTGAATGTCGAGTTGCCGGTAAAGAGGCAGTTGCTGATCGATGGATTACTGGAGCCGTTATACATGCCGCCCCCGCCGCCGTTTGCGGTGACGGAATTATTGGAAAATGTGCAATGGGTTACGGTCAGATCACAATTATAATAATTATACATACCGCCGCCGCCGTTCTCTGCCATGTTATCCGTAAAGATGCAGTTGGTGATCGTCGGATCGCAACCGAAGAAACCGCCATCATGGTTATTGTACATGCCGCCACCATAACAGTGTGGGTTCGTCCCATAGGCGTTTCCGCCGGTGATGGTAAATCCGTCGAGAACAGCCGAGTTACTCAACACGACTGTCGCCGGATGATAAAAGACATGGTAGCAGTTGTCATTAGTCTGACCGACAGTGCCGATATCACCGCTAAGGATGGTGACATAGGCTTCCGGATCGCGGTCGTCCCAGTTGGGCGAACCGGTGTCATCAAAACCGCCATAGATTCCAACGCCATCAATCATCCGGAAGCTGGCATATCGATCGTTTGGATCGATCGGGTTGGTTGGCTTGTACGTCCCTTCGGCCACCCAAATATTGATGACATCCGGGTCGGATTGCGCCTGTGTCATCGCATCCTGCAGAGAGGTATATGCATCTTCCCAAGTTGAACCGTCATTATTGCCGGTTGCGTTTTCCTTAACGAAAACCACGAAAGTCAGCCGGTATTCATACGCGCCCATATCCACGATCGGCGGCGTGCCGTTGCCGGTGTCGGGCATTGTGGTGTCATCGAGATATCGCGGATTGCCGTCCAGATCCGTGGTGATCCAGCCGAGTAATGCATCATTGTCTCCGGCATCAGCACACTGCGAACCGTCGAACAACCTCAGGTCGTCATCTTCAGTCCCAGGCTCCCCGTCCAGTCCGTATGGATCGACAAACAGCGGGTCGGCATTAATGTTGCCGGTGCCGCCGGACCAACCCTCAATATCACAGTAAGTGACATCTGCTGCGTAATAAAGATTGCTGATCTGAGAACCGCTTGGAGCGGTGTTGCCCCAAAGAATGCAGTTGGCTATATCCGGGACATATTGGTCATTGTCCGGCTCGGACCGGATCGCACCTCCGGCGGAGTCTGCTGAATTGTTCCAGAAGGTACAGTTGGTCAGATGCATATTTGTTTCCGAGAGGCGCATGGCACCGCCTTTCTCGTCGGCATGGTTTCCGCTGAAGAGGCAGTTGGTCATGTAGGGTTCATTGACGAAACCAATGGCAAATGCTCCGCCCTCGACAGTCGCCGTGTTGCCCAGAAAACGACAGTTGATAATTTTGGTGGACTGGTATGAAGCGGTATTATAACACTCCAGTCCGCCGCCGTACTGGGCACTGTTGTTGATAAACATGCAGTTCCGTACATCCACTTTTCCATAATCAACGTGAATTCCGCCGCCGCCGCCATTGGTTCCGCAGGTGTTATCGCTGAACGTGCAATCTATTGCTCTCAGGGGAGCGAGAGAGACTCCATCCTTGTTGAGATAACTGTATATCCCTGCCCCATCGTCGATACTTTGGTTGTCGCGAAAATGGCAGTTGAGAATTTTTGGGGCACAGTTATAGTTATACATCCCGCCGCCATGATAATAATCATTTGGATCCATGCCGTAATCCGCATTGCCGTAAGCAACGGTAAACCCATCCAGAATCGCTGTACCATCCAGGGCCAAATCGTTGGGATGATAAAAGACATGGTAGCAATAATTGTTCGGATCACCGGTCATGCCGATATCGCCGGAGAGAATGGTCTCGAACAGTTCCGGGTCGCGCGTCACTAAATTGGGTTCGCCGCTCGGTGGAAAACCGCCGTAGATTGCAAGGTCATTTTTCATCTGAAAGGTGGCGGTGCGATCATCAAACGGATCGATCGTGGCTGTCGGTAGGTAAATGCCCTGAGCCACCCATATTTCATCGCTGACATCATCGAAAAGGTTCGGGTCTTCCAGTGCCTCCTGCAGTGTGCCGTAAGCCGTCGCCCAGCTTGTGCCGTCCCCTACATAAGGGAGACCTTCTCGAACATAGATCGGTGTGGCATTGCAGGTCCATGTGGTTGTCAGGACCAGAAACACAAGAACATAAAAATCGCTCGAATTTAATGTCGTTTTCATTTTCGTTTTCTCCCGTTTAAGTTGGTTCCAACATTATTGTTATACCGAGCGCCAAATCCATGCGCGCAGAGACTTCTTGTCGACAGATTAAGTAGGGAAAATACGGCTTGCGCGATACAGATTGACAGTGTGATCGAACCTGACAAAATGTTCGTCGCTGTGCATGGCGGCTGGATTCTGATAAATCCGGCTCGCTATTTGCATTTTTCTGCCCTCCTGATTAATAACAGAAAATGAAAAGCGATCGCAACAGGTGAAAAATACGAATGTCCTAAGTTCTTAGTATAGAAACATACCATTGTCTGTCAAGAAAAAAATGAAACCCCTAACAATCAAATAAGCGGAGCATGAATATGCATCCCGGCTGGATCACATTACTCGAAGTCTGCTAAAACGCCGTCGGATCGGACAGTGCGGCACCACCCCAAATATAAATCCATAGAGCCATAAAACCCAAAAAAGCACCCAATAATCCATAAGCTGTAACCTTTGCCAGATCGGCATACTCCTCTCTGATAAAAGCCGCCAGCAGGGCAAAAACGGTAACCGCAAAGAAAAGCATGGAGACATGTAAATCATGCGGAGGCAAAGCAAAGACAACAGTGGCAACCGTCCCCGCCAACAGTGAGACAAGCAATGGAGATCGGACACCGTAATGCCGGGCTGAAAGCCAGATTCCAAGGCTCGCTCCCAACGCCATTGGCGCAAACAACAACCATAACACGCCGAATTCTAAAACTCGGGCATCGGAGTTTCTGCTCCGCAGTGTACGCTGTTCCAGTGGCCCGCCAAATGCATTATCAGACTCAAACTGAAACGTATTGACGATCCGATCAACCAGGCCCGCCGCATGTTGACGATCTTTATCCTCAAAATGACAGAATACCGCCGCATGTTGCAAGCCGCCGAGGATTGTCGCCCTGATCCTGACAAACTCCTTGCCCTTAATCGACCCCTCAATACTCTCAAATGCGGTGTGGATGTCTTGCCGGTAATCATAATGAGCGTTAAAGATTTGTATATCATCAACATCGGGGATCGTGAAGCGTTCTTTGGCGTATGCGCTGTCCGTAACAAGAGCCTGCCTGTCAAACAATTCCTTAAGTTTTTGCTTTTGGTATTTTTCAGTAAGCCATTTGCTTTCGAGTTCCGAACCGGTCCCGTTCATATTATAAGCGCTGTAAATAAAAATCAGAGGCGGTTGGACACTACTCTTGTCAACCTTCTCACAAACGGTTCTGACCGTACCCCCCTGCGGCAGGCCATTCTGGACTTCTGAAAAATAATAAACGATATCCCTGCTGCGACGGGAAAGCGTATCGACATTCGCAGCCTGCCAGCCATCAGGGGGGACAAATGAAAAATATTCTGCATGGCTGTCTTTGCAGAGATACCTTTCAGGACCTTGAGTCCAGGCAGATAACACCAGCCCGCTCAGAAAAAAACTGCAAAGACCATAAAACAAGTATCGTATATGTATCGAATGAAATTTGCTGTGCATCATCAATCGCTCCCGAAAACGACGCCCAACATAGCAACCTTTAGAATAATGTCAACTAAATTCAATTTATCGAAAGGAGCGAGCTCTAAGACGTGTAAAAAAAAGCGGGCACGACAGCGATGTCGTGCCCGCGATTGTAGGGTTTAAAGACTTGCGGTTTGTTTCAGGGTCAAGGCCTCTAATTCCTGCTGCGATAAGGCATAATTATAGATGCGGACATCATCGACCATGCCCTTAAAGAAGCGATCGCGCTGATGGGTATCGCAGCCGATCTTTAGATCGTAGACATTTTGCGGAATATTTCGAACATTGTTTTCCGCGGACTGCAGGCCGTTGTTTTTATCATAGACGTACGCGGTGGTTTTGTCGGGCTGTATGACGATCGCCACGAAGGCCCATTGGTTCTCGGGGATCACCGGCCCGCCGGTCCAGTTGTATGTCTGCGAGCTGTCGTTGTTCCATGTGTAATGCAGGGTGTTATTCTGACCGAAATGCATACCGCAGGGCTGCGGCGTTCTCGAAAATACGATCCCGCTCCAGTCGGCCGCTTTCCATCCCTTGACCCATGCGGTAAACGTCGCGTTGTTCGTCACAAAGGACAGGTCCTTGATCTCGATGGCGTCATCTTTGCCGTCCAACTCGATCGCTCCGGCCTGAATGCCCTCAGCCGGATGCCAGGTCGCTTCACTTGTCAGCATCCCGTCATGGTTCTGCCCGGAAGTGTCTTTGGCGACCAAGCCGGTCGATTCGTCCAGTTTCCAGCGGGCGATCATCGTGCCCCTGCCGAAATTCCAGACGTCGCCGGCGATCACGGTCCCATTCGGCATGATCTCGTCCACACGCCAATAATATGTCTCGACGCTGTCTGCCAACGCCGGGCCGTCTATTGCTGACGCATTCGAGATTTCCCTCAGCAGCTTCAAGTCCGATGCATTCGTTCCGAAATAGACCTTGTGCGACTGCGAGCCGATTCCCGGCTGCCACTGCAACTGGTACGTTTGCTTCGGGCCAACGGCACCCTGATGACACGGCACCGGATCTGTCGCACATCCTTTGGCGCCGAAATCGCATTCCGCCAGCGCCATCGCTTTGGGAAACAGCGAGCCCAGCGGCGGAATATCATTAACGCTTGCATTGAGATTCAACCGGTTGGGCGTCTCAGAGGTCCGGATGCAGATATTCATCCCGTCCAGCAACTGTGAAAACTCACTTAGCTGCTGATGGGCCGGGTTGAAGGGGTTTTGATGTTCCATCATGATGACCGCATCAGCGAATCGTACCACGCCTCCCGCATTGACAACGATCAGTTTGTTGGTTGTCGATGTGTTTTCCAATACCGGCTTCAACAGGCCGGCTGCGGCACGGTCGGTTTTGCTTTCGGATGCACGGAAGCATTTGCTGATGATCTGCCTGCTCGGGCTCAGCACCGTAACATTGCCCTTCTGTTCAAGATAGCAAGGGAGCATGATGTCGTCGATGGGAATGGTATACCGTCCTTCTTTTGCATCCGCCTGCAGGCCGTCAAACTCGCCGGAGGCCTGCATGGCCTGATTGGCGGTCTGAAAAAGGGTATCGAGGAAGCTCTTGGTTTTTTCGCCGTTCTTGCTCGTAATGGCAATGCCGATCGAGGCAACGGGCAACTCCTTGATGTCTGTTACGTTTTGCGGGGCCACAACAAACACGTTGATCTGCTCGATATTGGCGAATATTTCACGTCCGATCTCGAGGCCGGTCATCTGCTTGAGCGTACCCTGGAATTTTTCTGCGGCCGGGCTGTCTGCATCGCCAAGCGAGAAACCGGCCAGGACAATGGCATCCGAAGGAACCGTCGCCAACCCTTTTGAGCTCAAGGCCGGTGTTCGGGCGATGTTATAGGCATGGCACTGATGGTCCTCGTCAAGCGTCAGATCGACGTCCAGAACAATGTCGTTATCCTGCATCGAAAGCTGCAGCAGCAACCGCTCGATATGCGCCGGATCGGCGATCATGTTAACGATCGCAAGTTCTTCGGTATCCCCTTCGGCCTGCATCAGCCGGGTCAGTTCCTGATAGGTTTGCTTGCCGTCGGCCCACACCGTAATGACATTGGCGGCTCGCTGGTCCTTATCAACTTTTTGGAACAATGCCGAATCGGCCAGCGATGAACTGACTGTACGGTTTTTGTGTCGGGTGACGGCCTCTGCTAATTTGTCGGGCGAGTTTGCCGCGATGAAAATCGTGCCGTCATAAGCAACCGCTACCGCGTCTTCGATGATCCATGACTGGATGCCGTCAACCGATTCAGCGGGCTTACCGGCCATGCTGATCCCGGCCATTAGCACGCCCCGCAGCGCATCGCTTTTGCCGGGCGACAGGACCGCCACAAACTCCGGCATCTCGTCATTGATGCCGGTGATGCCAACCGCAGCGCCCTGGATCTTTTTGAATTCGGCGATCATGGCCGGATTCATAATGCCCTGGATGATCCTGGCAGGACCTTCAGTCTGTGAGCCGCCCTGAGAAAGAAGCGTCGTCAGAGAATCTTCCAGAGGTGTGCCTTCAAACAAATTGAGAATGGTTTCAAGCTGTTTGCCCGGCGAGCCCAGCTCCACGTACACTTTTGTGTCGGCGGGCATGACCGTTGCCGGATCAAAATCAGCCATGGCGGTGTCTTGTGATGCGTCTTCGGCCGATTGCACGCTGGGCGTAAAGATCAACAGGCCAACCAATCCTATCGCCAATATAAGCGAAAAAGTTAGCATTTTCATTGTATTTGTCCTTTCCTGCATCTAATGATTTTCCCTGTTTTAAACGACGATTCCATTCAACTTATATGGGTATAGTCGCAGGCAAAGGGGGAGCATTTCATCGCAACGATGAAAAATTAAGAAAAATATATCTCAAGAAGGAGCTGTTTATGAGTACTTCACACAGCTGGATCAAATTGGTTTGGGTGTTTGCTGGACGACTCGCCGGTCGTCAAGGGCGGGATCGAGCCCCTTAACACAACCGGTCAGGATATGAGCAGCCTCGCGGCAGCCGCCGTCGCAGTTCAGCATGAGTTCGCAATCGCCGCATTGCTCGGGGAGGTAGTCTTTCTGATTGAATCGCTTCCAGTAGGGATCCTGCTTCAGTTCGTTCAGTTGGTCCACATGCGTCAGGCGCACGGGGGAATGATTGCACACGCGAACATAACCGGAAGGATCAACAACGAAAAAGTCCTTGCCCGCCGAGCAGCGGCTGGAGACCGTCAGCCGTTTGTACCGTTCGGCCTCGAAGGTGCACTTGGGCAGTTCGGTGCCGAGATGGCCTTCGCGGTTGGCTTCGTTCAGCGTGGTCTCGGCAATGTCGAGCATCTCTGGGATCTGCTCGCGCCTCAACATGAGCTCGTCCTGATACGACAGCCCCCTGCCGCCGGGTAGAAAACGATTCATCAGCAGATTATCCGCCCCTGCAATAAACGCATGCGAGATGGTTTCGTATAGTTCATGGATATTCTGCCGAGTGACGGTTACGCCGACAGTGGTGCCAACGCCGAGGACCTTAGCTTTGCGGAACCAGTCGAGTACGTTGTCCGCATCGCCGCCGTCGGTATGGTGTTCGAAGGTCGTCAGTCCCGGCAGGGATATGCTCAGGTGAATATTGTGCTGCTTACAAAGCTGGAGGATATGGTCGCTCATGATTTTGCCGTTGCTGAGCAGATAGAGTTTGGGCGGTGCGAACGTGCTGACGAGTTTGCCGTTTTCGGTTTCGATGTGTTCGGTTTCACAGCCCGCCGCAAAGGTCAGGATGTCTTCGATGCCCTCTTTAAGCAGCGGTTCGCCGCCGGTAAAGGCAATGCTGGAGATGCCCATCGTGCAGAACCGCTTGATCAGGTCGATCCATTGCTGGGCCGTCATTTCCTCGCGAACGTCAAAGTCACCATCGGCATCGTACCACGGACACGAACAGAACAGGCACGCATGGTTGCACCGGTAAGTCATTTCCAAAACCGCGGTCGCGGGTAAAAACGACGGTGCCGGACGGGAGAGGTTATCGTTCGTCTGCGTCATCGAGTTTGACTCCTAACAGTTCTTCAAGGCGTTGTAAAGAGGCATCGGACATTTCCTCCGTTCGTAACTGTCCATCATTATACTCTTTGATCAGTGTCAGGTCGTACTCACGGACACCCCATACCCGATGCGGCTGGGGATTGTCCGGGTGTTTCACAATCAAACCCAGCTGTGGATACTCGACGTCCGGACTGCACACTTTGCAGAACTGTGATTCATCTAATTCAATGTCAAGAGTATTGATTTGCTGAGCCAGTCGCCTGCATGAATCCAATTCATGGGCAATTATTATTACCTCTGTAGACTGCTGGATAACATTAGGATCTTTCAACATGTCATCAAAGGCATACAGTGTTTTACCTCCGCAAGTCGGACATATATAATCTGTTCGCTCCAAAGGCAAAGCAATCGCATAGCACATCGCACCAGTGCCACGGAAAGGGCTTTTGCGGCAACTCGCCCCAAATACACACAGCACTATCACTACAATCGCAATCAACACATATTGCATAAGAATACCCTTTTGTGAAAGACCTTATTGCGAGTTCGCATCATTGATCCTGACTCCCAGAAGTTCCTCAAGACGCGGCAGCGAATCCTTAAGGGCCGTTTCGTTATCGGTAACGCCTTTGTATTTCAGTTTGCCATCGGCGGCGGCATCAAGCATGATCAAATCCGTCTGACTGACGTCCCACACACGATGCGGTTCGGGCTGATCCGGATACCGTATAACCAGCCCCAGTTTCGGGACCTCTGTATGCGGGCTGCAATGATTACAGAACTGCGACTCGTCCAGCGTCATGTCAAGATTATCAATTTGCGACACAAGTCGTCGGCAGGCGTCCAGTTCAGAAAGATTCCATGTTACTTGCCAGTGTCGTTGACTCGCTGCATCATCGGCCGAATCGTCAATCGCATACAGCGTCTTTTCTCCGCAGGCCGGACAGACATAATCGACCCGATTCAGCGGTGCGACCATCTCGTAACACATCGCACCCATAGCAAGTTCTTTGGGCGGCGGTGACTTGGCAATGATGGCAAGCTGCTTTTGAATATCCTGCCGGGAGAGGTATTGGTCTCGGGGGGCAACCGCCTTGACCCCCAACAGTTCTTCAAGCCGGGCAAGCCTGTCCTTGAGCGCGATCTCCATATCCTGAAGATCTTTGAATTTCAGCTTTCCCTCAGTAAAAGCCTTCAGTATCAACAGGTCTGTTTCTGTGATATTTGAAACATAAGATTCTTTGGTCACATCCGGATATATGATTATCAGGCCCAACTCGGGTGTTTCAATATCAGGGGCACATTGCTTGCAGAACGGTGATTCATTCAGTTTTATATCTATCTTCTTTATCTGCTGAACCAGTCGTCGGCATGATTCGAGAGATCGAAGGTTTTGAGCTGTTGTCCAATACTGCATCTTCGTCTTATCATCTGCGGCTGGATCCATGGCATACAGGGTCTTCTCACCGCAGACCGGACAGACATAATCGAGCCGTGCCGGGGGACCGGCAATATCGTAACACATCGCGCCCATAGCTAACTTTTTCGGCGGCGGTGACTTGGCAATGATGGCAAGCTGCTTTTGAATATCCTGCCGGGAGAGGAATTTGCCGGAGGTAACGATGATCGGCGTGGGAGGTGTGCCGCCTCTGGTATCCGTCGGTGTACTTTTGCGGCAGCTTAAACCGAACACGCATAGCACCATCAGGATAATCGCAATCACTAAATACTGCATTTGACGACCCCTTCAGTTTAATGCACCTGTCAATATCAAGTTCATTGTAACGACCCGGAAGAAATCAATCAACACCAAACAAAGTGAAACCATGTAAAATAATTGTAAAAAGGAGCGTATGATGAATATGCACCACGGCTGGATTAAATTGTATCGGTGTTTGCTGGAGGATGCGGTCTGGCAGAAGTCGGGCCTTTTACCCTGCCGCAACCGTCAGTCCAGCGGCCAGCCGAAGGGGCAGACGTTGAGCCATTGGCTCGATAGAATTTTCAGGTCCTCGATATTGACACCATCTTCCCCGACGAGGTCCGCACCGTCGCAGTAGTTGTTGCCTGCATGACACGATTCCTCCAGCCAATACGATGCCAAAGTAGCAAACTGTTCAAAGTTGACAATACACAGCGGCCCGCCGCCCCAGAAACCGCCGAGCAGTTCGTTCGCCCCGCCGTCATGATACCCCGCATCCGGCTGACCGACTGTTCCGGTCAACTGATACGTTCCGCCGCTGCTGGTTCCGCCGCCGCCGTCAATCGTGTACCACGAAATCGAATAATCCGCACCGACCATTGAAACCATAACCAGTACTGTTGTTAATAGGATTAATGATTTCATTTTAATATCTCCTGTTATTTTAATGATTGATTTTTTTAATACCGATTCGGCACATAAATCGCCGTCATTTTTGCTTTATATATATTTGAGAACCCCATGCTGGAATAAGCATTGCCATAATAGGTATAGGTCCCCGGTGAAGCCACTTCATAAACATGTTGAACGCTAAATGGAATATGTTCGCCGTCTACCGCCGCTTGAGAAACCTGGACCGCATCGGCTGTATTCGTCTCCGTACCAACACCTGCAAAAATATAACCACTGGGTGCACCGATACGTACCGTTCCGGAAAATGTAACGATCACGTAACCGCCGGCATTCAGCGTTAGCTGGACCGATCTGATATTCGTCCATGTTGTTGGAATATTATTCATGGAGATTTCTT
Source organism: Anaerohalosphaeraceae bacterium (assembly GCA_963675525.2). Lineage (GTDB taxonomy): Bacteria > Planctomycetota > Phycisphaerae > Sedimentisphaerales > Anaerohalosphaeraceae > 4572-13. Next base: position 681,925 of record CAXXSL010000013.1, read on the forward strand.
CAGTAAATTCACATCCGGGCAAATTGTTCGCCTTAATATTTCCGTTGACCTCAAGTTTTTCTGAGGGTGTTTCGGTTCCGACGCCGACATTGCCGGATACGGCAGAATACATATTGTTTCCCGAAATCGTCCAGTCCAAATCGCTCCCGCCATCATTATCTATGCCGTCAGCAAAACCGGCGGGCATATTGGCCAGGTTGTTCCAGTCGCTGCCGTCTGCATACATCGCGTAAGGTGTTGGGCTGATCGGTTGCAGCGGACTTAAGGCGACATAATCATTCGGGTCGGTGCTTGCTCCCGGTCGCACCGCCACTTCCAACCAGCGTGCGTCGCCACTGAAAACACTGCTGCCGAAATCCAGTTTGGCAATGAAGTAGCCGTCCAGTACATCCACCTCGTCGGTCATAAGCGTCGAGCCGATTTGCGTACCCGCAAGCGTATTGGGGTCGTCGTACAGCTTAAACTGAAAGTCATACACGCCATCGGCGGCAACATTGTCATCCAGCAGCCGCCCCTGATAGGTGAACGCCGTGCCCATGGGTGCGGCGAATAGCATCACGCTGCAGATCAGGACAATCAAACTGATACACATATTTAAAAATGTCTTTCGTACTTTCATTGTTCACCCTTTCACAAAACTTTCTTATTGCACTATTTCATGATTCTGAATGGTTGCTCATCGGTACACATTCAGAGTCAGTGACTTACTGACCGATGACCGCTGTGCCGAACGGGGTGTTGAGCATCATGTGTTTCGAGATCGTCCCGGTCCAGTTCGAGGTTCCCGGCTTGAAGCGGAGTTTAGTCCCATCCGTTGTTGCGCTCAACGCGGCATTCATCGTATGGAAGGGGTCGTCGTGACCACCGAAACCGGAAGAAGACGCGTTGAAATCCACCCAGAAACCGTCAATGGATTTCAGCGAATCCCAGTCGACACCGGCAAGCAAACCGAGATAAGTGTCCACCTGCAGTATGACTTCGTCCGCATGGCCGCCGCCCTGAGCAAACAGGACTACTGCATTAAAGCCGCTGCTCCACTGCCGTATCATTGTACTGGTGCCGTCGAGTCCGCCGTTTTTGTATTGATCGACAGGACCGGTTATGGGAGTCCCGTACCACGAATCATAATGGTTCATGAACATCATAAGCGGCGCAGCGCCTGTCACAAGATTTCCTTCACCGGTTTTGACCTCCATGAGAAGCCCGCCGTAAGGACACGGAACATACGGGTTTAATATGGTGGGATATACGAGATACGGGTCATTCAGGTCGATACAGTCCCCCGATTTTACGTATCTGGGTTCTCGCGGATTTTGATCGACACGATAATCTCGTCCCAGGATGACCTCCGTTGAAGGCACCCATATTTCAGGGGTCAGCACACGTTGGCGAATCATTTCGGTATGTGTATGTGGCTGCTCGGCTTCCTGCTCGATGATTAATGAAAGCAGCATGTAGCCGTAGTTGGAATAAGGATCACAATAACAGGGAGCCGGAGTTCCCAGACAATCATTATTGTTATTGGGGTCGCGATCGCATGCAACGGGATTACTCGGATCGAATTGCATCGGCTGGCTCATCATATACTGCACAATATCCTGTCGGGTCGGCGGTGAGGACGGATAGGTGCCGGTCGCATTGCCGATATCATACAATTTACCGAAAGGATCATACGCCAGCTCTCTATCCCATCCGCCTCGATGGTTCAACAGATCATCGATCCTTACAGCGGCCAAATAATCGTAGCTTCCATAAACACCGTTATAGGGATAATAAGGGCTTGAAGGCAAGTGGGCATCAAGAAGACGCCGCTCTCCCATCGGTGACCATTGCCCCACATCAAAAACAAAATCATTAAGACTGATAACCCCATCCGCAATGAGATGACGAATCACCGCCGCCGTATGCGGTTTTTCAACACTGGCCACGCGCATCAGTGTGTTTTCCGGCAGCGGATCAATCCCATTATAGGCGTATCCGAAGCCGCGCTGATAAACGACACGCCCGTTCTTTGAAATGGCCAGGATTCCGGCCTGAAGGCCATGATCTGCCATATAAGACTGCATCATCGTGTCAAAGATTGCCAATTCCGGCACTTCAACCCCGGTGACAGGCAGATCCGCTTTTACACTGGCTGCCTGAAAAAGTACAGCAATGCAAAAAACAAAAAATACCTGTTTGGTCAGTTGAAAGACGTTTTTAAGTAAATCATTATATGAAACGAATCGTATTTTCTTTTTCATGATATTACTCCAAGCTCTTTTTTATCAATACGATATTTACTGAAGCGTTACCAGAACCAGCACCAATCCCTGACCCTGATCCAGTGACGACATCGCCTTGCCAAGGATCGCACCATGGGCTTTGGAATAATCCGCCACTTTCATCGCGTGTCCGGGCGTCTGTGAAGTTGTCAGCAGGTCACCCGGCTCAATGGATCCGCTTGATGCATCCGCCCTGACATAGACACGCCCGGTCAGTGCCACGAGGATAGAACCGTCTGCCAATGTACCTTCCTGATTCATTGTCATGCCCGGATTGATCCCGTTGGCTCCGCTGACGATCCCGGCGACGGTGCGGTCGTAGGCTTTGTTTGCTATCCGCAGTTGTCCCCGGATTTTCCGGATCGATCGCTACCACCATACCGGGTTCGACCGATTCTGCGCCTGCAACCTTGAACGGCTCGGCCAGATCGCTCCCGCCGGTGATTTCGAGCACACTGACCACCACATTGCCGCTGCCATTATTGAGATAAAGCTTTGCGGCAGCACCATTATTACGTGCTATGATCTCGTTGTTGTCTAAGACCATGTTCGTGCTGCTGACTGAACCGGCCACAAGGAAACCGCCGCCGCCTAAAGAGGCATCACTGCCGCCCTCGATGTGAAGCTTTGTTCCCGGACTCGTCGTCCCGATGCCGACATTGCCTGAAAGCGATGAATATATATCATTGCCGGAAATCGTCCAGCCGGAATCGATTACAATGCCCGACAGATTCGAGCCGTCTCCAACAAATGCTGTAGCGGTCACTGTTCCAAGAACATCAAGTTTTGTCGTTGGTATAGTCGTCCCAATGCCCACATTTCCGTCTGGCCCTGGAGATCCTGCTCCTATTTCCTCGCCTCCTTCACCAGGCAGTAGGATGATATCCCCGCCGGGCGCTCCGTTGTTCTGCATGGCCCACCCGTCACCTCCATCTTGGGCCTTGAAGACAAGATCGGCGCCCCAGTTGCCGCTCGTCGCCTTGCCGCCATCAACATGCAGTTTGCCCGCCGGACTCTGTGTCCCGACACCCACATTCGACAGATCATCCACAAATATCCCGTGCGTCTGCAACGAGTATAGCGCGTATGGACCGGCTGTTATTTCCTGCCGCGGGCTAAGCGTCTCAAATGGATCGGCCGTACCCGTCGGACGCACACCAATCTCAAGCCACCTCGCATCACCGTTAAATACGCTGCTGCCGAAATCCAGTGCCGCCGTAAAATAGCCGTCTGTAACTTCCAGGCTGCGAAAAGAAATCGTAAAGCCCAACTGGTTTGGATCTGCAATGGAATCAAACAGTTTAAATTCCATCTCATAAATTCCCTCCGCCGGCGTATCATTGTCCATGAGTCGACCCTGATAGGTGAACGCGGTGCCCATCGGGGCAGCAAAAAGCATCATACTGCAAATCGAGATCGTCATAGCGATGAACACACATAATAAATCGTTTCGTGTTTTCATGATTTTGTCCTTTCTAAAAAATGGTTGATCGAAATGAACTCGATGCAGCGGTCGCGCACCATCGGCGCGGATAGGGATCAAGATAAGGTCCTGGATTCGGTCGTAAAGAAGTGCCGGTTTTTGTTTTTTCCCGTTCATGTCCCGCCTCGCTTTGCAACAAAAAGTTTCGTAACGCGATAAGCAGTGTCTCCTTTGGGTGCGAATTCCATTATACCGCAAATCCGAAGGAATTCAAATACTATTAATGAGAAATCCCCCTCGGATAATTCTGAAAATGAAGGCGGGAACGAAAAACTCCGGGGCCTGCAAACAATCGTCAATCGCCTCTGACAACCCTTATAAAACCACAGAAAGGAGCTGTATCTATGAGTACCTCTCACGGCTGGATCACATTGTATCGGTGTCTGCTGGGAAGCCTCCTGTGGCACTGCGGCACCAGCGAACAGAAAGTCATTCTCGTCACCCTGCTGCTCATGGACAACCACGCTGAAAAGAAATGGCAATGGTAAGGCAAGCCCTGATCTGAGCAATCATTTACGGGGTATTCTGAATCGTTCTTCCCAATACGGCGAATCGTATTCATTGCGACACGAGACGCTCGGCGGCGTACATGGCGGTCTGATTGATCGCGTTGTCAAGGGCCTGTGTAAACAGCTCGATGCCGGTTTGCCCGCAGTAGTCGTCCATCGGGTGATCGGGGGAAACAGCCGACAGGATTATTTCATGGGGCATCGGTCTCGGGGGCTCAAGAATCCAGGGTTGCTGCGTATAGAGCTGATCAAAAAAGAGCCCTTCCGGGTTCGTGTAAAGCAGTGTCCAATCAAACACGAACCTGTCTGTTCGCGCATCCCAAAGACGGATTCGTGTGGCCACTTCAACGCAATATGTTTTATTGTAACACTCGCGCAACTGGATCCGCTGAATATCGGCCAGCAGCAAACTGCTGCAGTGATTTTCCGAGACAAGCGATCTCCGGTCTTCGATAGCGGTCTGGTTAATCTCGACGACGATCGCATCGGTGCCCATCGCGTCGGTAAGTTGTTGGCGGAGTCTGCGGTCGGGCAGAATCTGCTCGATGTGCCTGTTGATCGCATCGACACACGGCTGCCATTTCTCGATATCTTCGGCAGCCCAGGACGAACTCAGGGCCAACCCGACGGGATAATAGACGATGGCAATGCCTACCGCGCCGATCGCCGCCTGCCCGGACGAACCTCTCACTAAAAATTCGACCGGACCGAACGCCCTGTCTCTGGCCCGGGCTCTCCAGTCCGGCGAACGAATGATATCCGGTGACTGTGTGATAACCAACGCCGGAAAAACAGAATCTGAATACGTCACCGCCTGACCATAAGGACACATCAGTGACCTCCCCACGGCGCCGCCGAATCGGGCAAACTCATTGCGCGCGACTTCGGAAGCATCCTGACGTTCATCGAGGACAGAGCAGGCAAAGCGCTTATAAAACTTTTCCATCATAAACTTGCTGCCCCCCAGATCGTATTGAAGCGTTCCGGCATATTGTACGGGCTGGCCTGGCAAGACCTGAAGCCAGAAACCCCCTGCCTGTTCCAGCGGAAAATTCACATCCCGCCCCAGCCATGTTGGCGGAACACTCCAAATATAATAAGAACCCGGCGGCAGAAACAGACAAGTCCATTGTCGCTCTGAGGCATCCGGGGCACCCAGTAACAACGCCTGATGTTGTTTCATGTCTGCTGCTTCATCGAACGAGGCAACGGCCAATTGCAGCGGAACAGACATCATGCCCGTAAACTCTTTGACGGGATTTGAGGGCGCCCCGTTCCAGCGGGTGCGAAAACCGATGAGAACAACAGACTTTTGGCCGCGGACAACTGGTTGATAATCGGATTCCTGCGGGTAGGGACTGACGCATCCGGTCACAAAGAAGGACAACCCCAGAAAACCCGACAACAGCCATGAGCCCGTTCGTGTGTTCATGTTAACCTTTCCGGCAATCGTAACGGATCATACATGATTATACACGCCGCCGGTCCCGCAAGACAAGTAAAATCAAACAGAAAACCTTCAAATAAGGAGCAAACACATGCATACCGGCTGGATCAAATTGTATCGGTGCCTGCTGGACGATCCCGTCTGGCAGTGCAGCACCAACGAACAAAAGGTTATCCTCATCACGCTTTTATTAATGGCCAATCACGCTGAAAAGAAATGGCAGTGGCAGGGAAAGCCCTATATCTGCAAACCCGGGCAGATGATCACCTCGCTGAAAAGCATTCAACAGAAATGCGGCAAAGGTATTTCCGAAAGAAATATCCGTACAGCATTAAAACGTTTTGAGAATTTGGGATTTCTGACAAACCAATCGACAACGCACAATCGGCTCATAACTATTTGTAAATGGATGGATTATCAGGACACGACACAACCCGATGACAAACGTGCTGACAGTCACCTGACAAATGCCTGTCAAACACCTGACAGTCGCCCGACACTTAACAAGAATATAAAGAATATTAAGAATGAAAAGAAGGGAACACCCCCTGCTTCGTTTCCGCTTTCCTTCGAACAACAGGACATTCACCGCGCCCGGGCCGCCAACGCCGAAGCCATGGCCGCGTTTATGGATCATGATATCGAATCAAGTCAACGATTATAACTGCATCCATTCAGTCGCGTACACCCGGCAATCCCCTGTAAATAAAAAAATGGGGGAAAGTTCAGATTAAGATATGGGTATTAATAACTAAAATTCCTCTTGTTACAGTTTTTTTTAATTTTTTCTTTTCCCATGCTGTCTTTGAACACTAAAATAATATTTCATCTCTCAGACAGTCATCTTGGCAGCGTATACGAAATTTCGTCGTTTTAGCAGGGTAAAGAGAAGAATGGACAGGGAGAAAACACTTCTAACGGTTTTTACACACCCTCTCTTCCGCTGTTTACAGATACGGCGCAAATCCATAAAACCACTCGTTTTTTCAAACAGAGAGAATTCATTGCTATATAAACAGAATTAACACTTTTTAAGGAGGATCAAAAATGAAGACATTAAAAATGACACTTCTGACAGGTTTAATCATTGGATGCTGTTGCGGTACGGCCATGGCCGTCTCATGCGGCGGCACACCGGATTGCCCGGTGGCGCCGATGCCTCTTCCCGGTGATCTGCCCCCGTCCAGCACGGAGATGAATCCGGGCGGTAATTGGTTCGATACCGGCACCTCACCGACCAATGTCTGTTTTCCGGCCAGCGGCAATATCGCCGGGGTCAATCAATTGCGGGTCGGCAAGATCACGGAAACACAATTATTCAACAAGCAGCCGGCCATCGAGGTTATCAGTGCCGGACAAGTCTATACGTTTCCGATGAACGGCGCAACTCTGAATGCCGGTGGCGTTCTGTGTGTTCCCGGAATCGGCGAGGCAGTGGCCATCACGAACACAAAAATCGGTACGGTTGTGGGCGGAAAACTCACCGAACACGCGCTGCCTGCCGGTTCGACGCCGGTCAGTGCGGTTATCATCGGCAATTGCCTGCGTCGTAACAATCTTGTTGAATTATGCGTCCAAACGTCGGCTCCGAGTATTGAAGTTGTCGTTTGGAAAAAACGAACGTCTTTCACGATTCCGGCACCCCCGGTGGCAACGCCGGACTCCTTTACCAACGGCCCGACTTCGGGCGTTGCTGTTTATACGTCAACGACGGTGTATGTGATTAACGGCGGTAAAATGACCTCCTTTGCTTTGACGACGGGAACCTATGTCTCGCATGCGCCCGCCGCCAACGGCGTCAATGTTACCACCACCGGCGGGGTTGAGTTTGTCGCCCTGGCGCCGGCGTGTGTGATCGTTCCGTTTGCTCCGTGTGTGCTTGCGCTGGATTCGTGCGGAGCAGGCATAACCCCATCGGCCATCGCCGTCAATATCGCGCCGTGCCCGAACATTAAAGCCGTTACGTCAACCTGGCCAGCCCTCGGCGCTGTCTGTAAATCGACCGGTGCACGAAAAGGCGGCTTTTTCGGATGGCGCTTTAAAAAGAGCGCCGCCGGTAATTTCATACCCACCTTTGGCGACATCGATGCTGAGGTTCAGGCAATGGCTTATACGACAGCGACAGATATCACCGAGTTCGATTCGGATGTCGAGACGATCTGGAACGGGGGCATGCCCGGTACACCGGGGTTTCCCAATCCATTGCTGGCCACCGCCATCAACCGCGACGGCGACGATTTAGCCACTGCGATGGCATCGATCGAAACATCTTACGATCCCGTTTCGGAAGTTCTCGAGATTGCCGCCTCGGTCAACGGCGGCATTGCTCTGCCACACAATGAGGGACATATCGGGTGGTTTTATGCGTCGGCTCAGCATCCGGTCGTATTTGAACAGTGGGATGCCGACGATGATGTCGGCACCTACATGAGGTTGAGTGAGGATATTTTTATGCCGATCTCTACAGACACACATTCCAATTCACAGACAACACTTCATTTCAATTCAGCAAGCACGCTGTCCGGCCTGACGGAACTTTATACCGGAACCCTTGTTGCAACCCATAACTACACGGACCCGAATCTCAGCGTGACGTTCGAAAGCAATCCCCTGCTGGGACTGGACGATGAGGCGATTGAAGCGACGCTGGCGGCGGCGTTTGTTTATGATACCAATGAAGGCGGATACCGAGTTCCCGTTGACGCCAATATCCTGGAACTTTTGATCGACGTGCCCGACGGTACGACGACCTTTGAAATATCGATGGATTTTGACATTGAAGGGACACATTATGAGTCCGGCTATTTCACCTGTGCCGAATTGCAGGCCGCCGGCGGCTCGCTCAGCGACGACTTTACCGGGCCGGACGATGTGCCGGACTGCCGGGTGAATCTGTATGATCTTGCGGCGTTTGGCGATTACTGGCTGGACGATTCATGCGGCGATCCCGACTGGTGCGGTGGGACCGATGTGGACCATAGCGGCGACAACGATCTAACAGATCTGCTGACAGTGTCCGAACAATGGCTGATGGCACCCCCTGTTTTTCCACCCCATATTTGGTTCGAGGCGTGGGAATGCCCGACCCAGTGCAGCGGCGACGCAGACTGTCTGCAGGAAGGTATCCCGATGACAGGCTTCTATTGGGTAGGCGACCAGGACCTGAGCATTTTGATCGCGGCGATGGATACGATCATCGGCAATCCAAACTATGACCCACGGGCCGATTTCAATCGAGACGGGTCGGTCAACCAGGACGACTATGATATTTTGATCATGTATTACAAGGTTAAAGATCCGCCGCAGGGTCCGGGTATTCCTGACAACTGTGCGGTATTGCCATATTAAAAGTGCCCGGCGATTTGTAGGGAAACGGCCGGGGCAACATGAGTGTGCCGGCAAGTCGTGGGCACCTAACAAAAATGATAAGAAGGATAAGATGGAAAAGAAGTCACCCCCCCACTTCGTTTCCGCTTTCCTTCGAACAACAGGACATCCACTGCGCCCGGGCCGCCAATGCCGAAGCCATGGCCGCGTTTATGAATGATGCCGCTGAATCGGACGAACAATTGTGATTGCATGAAGGTGAAGGCTTGTTTACAATGATCTTATGATGATGAGGCGCTTTTATACTATTGCTGTCTGTCTGGTACTGGATATCATTTTGTCGATGGTCTTCGTAGCGGCGTTTTTGACCCGGCACGATGAAGTGACTCTGGGGGTCGGGGCGGTGCTTGCGATCCTGTATCTTGTTGAAATTATTATGATGTGTTTCTTCTGGCACGCCGCCTGGCGGACCATCCAGGACGGCAACGCCCGCACAACACCCGGCAAAGCGATCGGGTTGATGTTCATCCCGCTGTTCAACCTCTACTGGGCGTTTGTCCTGATCGCCGGCTTCGCCAAAGATTACAACGCCTTTTGCCGTCGGCATGGGATTGGCAACCCGCCGCACCGTCTGCGCGGATGGTATTACCTGACGGTCGTGATCATGTGGGTCGTTTTGGTGTTCCTCCGATACGTCCCGCTCATCGGCCGCATTTATGTCCTGCTTTACCTCCGGTACAACCCAACCATCAGCGTCTCTTACGGCATGGTTTTTTCACTTGCGATGCTTGTATTGCTGTACAAAACCGCCCGCGCCGTGATGGCGGTTCAGGAGTTTAACGCGACAGCGCCCCGGTCATCCCGATAAACAGAATGTCTCATCGGCCAACGGGGTCCCTCCGAAAACATCGAATGTTCAAGATGAATTTAGGGAAAATATCGGCATAGAAATGACTGAATGATGTTTTGCATCTGTTTAAACGGAAAATTTCAGTCAAAAATAATTCCTGTTGTAACCCTCAGGCCGCGTAGTATAATAATGATCAGGTAGAGGGCATCCCTACAGAGGTGCCGTAACGCTCCAGTCTTCATGTACAGAAAACCGCCCTATCGCAGGAGGCACACAGTGAGCAAGGCAGGCAAACGCATTTCGTTTAACGTAACGCGATATGCCGTGGTACTATCAATGATATGGACCCTTGTTATCATCGGCTTTATCACCTGGATCGTAATTTACGAGACGGAACATGCCCGACAGCTTGCCCGCAATGATGCCGGCGCAGACTTTACTGTCGCACGAGCGGAGATCGTCCTGCAATCAACAATTATGGTGCTGGTATGGCTTTTTGGGATTGCAGGGGTGGCTTTTTTCACACGCTGCGTCCGCAGATATCAGCGGGAGCATGCTGGAACTGAGCAGGCCCTTGAAAAAGAGCGTCAACGCTTCTTTGCCCTGCTTGAGACTCTGCCGGCTTATGTCTATCTGCAGGCCCCGGATCATTCCATCCGGTTCGCAAACCGTTACTACAGGCAGCTGTTTGGTGATACGGAGGGGGTGCCTTGTTATAAAAGCCTTTGGGATCGGGATGAGCCATGCGAAACATGCCCAACGTTCACGATTTTCGAGACCCACGAGCCGAAGAGGTGGGAATGGTCTCAGGCATCGAATGGACGATGTTACGAGATTTACGATTACCCGTTCACGGATATCGACGGGTCGATGCTGGTGCTGGTCATGGGCATTGACATCACCGAACGCAAACAGGCCGAGTTTGAACGTGAAGAGCTTTTAAAGACGCTGGAATCAAAGAACAAGGAACTGAATCAAGAGAAGCTGTTTTCCGAAGATATTATCAACAGTCTTCCCGGAATATTCTATATGTTTGATGAAAAACGCCTTGTTCAATGGAATCGTCTCTTCGAGACGGTCACCGGATACCCGCCCCGGGAACTTTCTAGAATGTCCGGCCCTGATTTCTTTGAAGGGGATGATAAGGTTTTAATAGCAGAAAGAATGCAGAAGGTTTTTGTCGATGGCCAGTCAGATGCCGAGGCTGAATTGGTAACAAAATCAGGGAACCGGATCCCGCACTACTTTACCGGACGCCTTTGCCGAATAGCAAACACAAATTATCTCGTTGGACTGGGTATTGATATTACCGCAAGAAAAATTGCGGAGAAGGATCGTGAGCAGCTTTTAAAGACGCTTGAGTCGAAGAACAAGGAGTTGCAGAGTATCGTCTATGTCGCTTCACACGACCTGAAGAGCCCGCTTATTAATATCAAGGGCTTTAGCGGAATGCTTGAGGAAAGCTGTAACAATCTCTCAACAATCGTCAACGATGCTAAAAGCATGCGTGACGAGCAGAACGCCAAAGAGCTTGGCCGGATCACCCGCGAAGATATACCGGAATACCTGAAATACATCCAGGCGGGTGCCCTTAAGATGTCGAAACTTCTTGACGGTCTGCTGCAGGTCTCTCGTGTAGGGAACACGGAGATCTTTACAGAACCGCTTAACATGAACAAGATCATCAATGATATTCAAGAGGCGATCGAGTTTCAGCTTAAAAAGACAGGAGCTCCGGTCGTGGTCGATGACCTGCCGAGGTGTATTGGGGATGAGGCGATGGTTAACCAGATCTTTTCGAATCTTATCGACAACGCTCTAAAATACCTCAACCCGGACCGGCCCGGCAGGATACATGTCTACGGATGGACCGATGACGGCATGAGCACTTATTGCGTTGAAGATAACGGCATCGGTATTGCCGAGAACAATATGAACTACATCTTTGAGATATTCCACCGGCTCGACCCCGACGACGGCATCGGCGGCGAGGGACTGGGGCTCAGCATCGTGATGCGTTCACTGGACAGGCTCGACGGAAGCATCCGCATCGAATCCAAACTCGGCAAGGGAAGTAAATTTTTCGTGACACTGCCGGGATGTTAAAGATATTCCCTTTTCGAACTCCACGTACTTTATTATCAGTAATGAGTTTTTGTCTGGTGCAGAAAAAGCCCTGGCCTCGCTTATCCGGCCATCATGCCGATGATGACCAACCCGATCGTCCCGAAAACAGCCGTCGCCGAGAAGATCACCCCTAAGACGGCAAACACCTTCTTGCGGTGTTTCTGGAATAGCCCGGCGATGCCCAGTCCGAAGGCAACCATGTCAAACATGATCAGTCCGATGATGCCCATCCCGAGAATAATGGCCGCGGGCGATTCTTCATCGATGCCGCCGGGCGAAGCGGTTTCCATAATGCCGGCAATGATGATCATGAGAAAGATGAGAATTCCCACAAAAATGCTGACCGCAAAAGAAGCGATACCGAGGCCCGAATGTTTCATCGTAACAGATATCGGCACCGGTGGAACTGAATAATACGCAACAGGTTCATTGTCCATGTCAACTGGCTCCTAATGGGATTATTGACGAACCTCTCTTCATGCAGCAAATATAGCCTGTGTTTCAGTATAATACAACGATAATTTTCAGAAAGGAGCCTGTGAATGTTATCCAAAGAAGCGTTCATGTAATGCTTTCAAAGCAGTCTTTTTATTCAGCAACAACTTAGAAGCGGACACATTGTATGCCTGCCGGTCGACATTTTATTTGGGGATGCAGGCGGGATTGTCCGGCTCGTCCCAGCAGTCAATCAGCCAGTTGGACGCCATCATTGCAATATCCTGCAAATTCACCCGGCAGTCATCGTTTAGGTCCCCGGTAACATTAAACCCGCAGACCTTTATCATCGCAATGCTATAATTGCCCATCCCACTGATGGCCGTATAGTCGTTGCCAGGCGGTGCGATTGCCTGGCCGTAGACCGAGGCCGAACCTCCCCCTCCCCATGCAATGATTGAGCCGTCGCTTTTCAGCGCCAAACTGTGCCAATCTCCGGCCGCAATCGCAGTACAATCATTGGCATCCGGCGGCACGGTCGCCTTGCCGTATTCATCATTGCCCCAGGCAACGACCTGTCCGTTGCTTTTCAATGCAAGGTTGTGATCGCCGCCTGCAGCAATCGCAATAAAATCGTTTCCGGCAGGCGTGTCTGTGACCTGTCCCTCATCATAAGAACTGCCGTCGCTGACGCCCCAGGCAACAAGCGAGCCGTCATGTTTCAGTGCAAGGCTGTGATAGGATCCGGCATCAATGGCTGCAAAATCGTTTCCGTCAGGGGTCTCCGTGACCTGGCCTCTGTCAACATTACTGCCGTCGCTGGCACCCCAGGCAACGAGCGAGCCGTCATGTTTCAGTGCAAGGCTGTGATAACCACCGGCCGCGATGGCAATGCAGTCATTGGCATCGGACGGAACCGTCGACTCACCGACGATATCCCAGCCCCAAGCAACAACCGAGCCGTCACTTGCCAGCGCAAGATTGTGAGTCCAGCCGGTATCAATCGCGGTATAGCCGTTGTCTGTGGGTGTGTCCCTGACCTGCCCGTGATCCATGGCTGTATGATTGTTTATCCCCCAGGCGACAATGGTGCCGTCCGGTTTCAAAGCCAGTGTATACAAACCGCCGGCCGAGATGGCGGTATAGTCGGTGCCCTGCGGCGAGGTCGCCTGGCCGGAAGTGTCATATCCCCAGCCGACAACAACGCCGTCGCTTCGCAGTGCAAGGCTGTGATTGTCGCCGGTGCCAATGGCGACGTAGTCGGCTCCCGTGGGGGCACCGCTTATCTGACCGTAAAAATCCGTTCCCCAGGCAACCACGCTGCCGTCATCTTTCAGAGCAAGGTTGTGAAAGTTGCCGGCGGCAATCGCGATATAGTCGCTGCCTGCGGGAACATTTATCTGACCGTCACTATTGCTTCCCCAGCCGACGATTGAACCGTTGCTCCTGAGTGCAAGACCGTGATTGGCACCGGCGGAAATGGCAATATAGTCGGTTCCGGCGGGGATGTCGCTGATTTGACCATAATCATCGGATCCCCAGCCGATAATCGATCCCCCGCTTTTGAGGGCAAAACTGAGGTGTTGACCGGCGGAAATCGCAATGCAGTCATTGGCGTCAGCCGGAACAATCGTCTCGCCTTGAAAATCGTCTCCCCAGGAAATAACCTGACCGTTGCTTTTCAATGCAAGAGCATGATATCTTCCGGCGGCGATAGCTATATAGTCGTTACCCGCAGGTGTCATTGTCTGCTCTTCGCCATCGCCCCAGCCGACAATCGACCCGTCACTTTTCAGCGCAAGGCCATAGCTATCGCAGGCATCGATGGCAATACACTCATCGTCAGGGAATCTGGGATCATGATAATCACGCCCCCATTGAATGACGCGGCCGTCGTTTGTCAGGGCAAGACTTTGATATCGGTCGGCGGCAAGTGTGCTGATATTGGTAAGGTCCGGGCCGGGGACGGTGCGGTCTCCCCAGCTGTACAGTCTGTCAGCAAAAACACAGCCTGAAAGGACTATCCCAACGGCCATGCAGAATACGAATTGCCTTTTCATGTCTGCTCTCCTTCACGCTGTCTCAAACTGAGAGATTCCAATAAGCATGATTTCCTCCGTATCACGCCCGCAATTATACAAAATTGGCCCCGAACTTTCAAGGTTTTTTTTAGCCATTCGGCCCATTAGCCATTTGCGTTTTTCCATCGTTTCTGCAAGCGAAACGCCCCGCTACTCAATTGTGACCAGGTCGATCCAGGCGCAGTCGCTGCCGGTAGACACCGAGAGATCTTTTTCGTAGGACCACCTGAAGGTATGCACGCCGGAGGCCACCGGGAATGACACCTGTGACCAGCTAACGGTACCGGACCATTGACTCTGTTGGGCACCATCGATATAAAAACGCAGATAATCAAAACTGCTCTCGCTGGAAACGCTTCGATAGAACGAAATGGTCCCCGCCTCGGCAATATTGATCTCAACATCCAGCCGGCTTACCTCATTGTGTGTGATGGGTCCGGATCGGGCCGAATGGCTCCCCTCGTAAGACACACCGGACACCACCTGCCAAGGGGCGCTGCCGGAATGTTGCCAGTCATAGAGGGAAAAATCCCCGGTCTCGAAGGTTTCTTCGAATCCGCCAACACAACCATCCATCCAATGCTCACTAAACACCAGCAGGTCGTTGGCGTCAACCTGGTTATTGCAAGGCAACGAAATGTCGCAAGCGGTATTCCATCCCGGCTGGCCGGATTGCGTATCCCACGCGGATGCAAAGATGGAAAAGTCGGTCAAATTCACCAGCCCGTCAAGGTTCAGGTCCGGTGATCTTTCAACCCCCCAGATCTCCCATGTCACATCCGACGTATAATAGGTCGTGCCGGGTGTAGAGTGGTCAATGATGATGTTATCCACTTTTAAGACAAAGTCGGTAATGACACAGCCGTAGAGGTCCGGGTAGCCGTCAGCGATCCCGGCGGATTTGACAAGCGTATCGCTTTCGACATTGCCCTCAACAGAAAACTCCGCGAGGACCTTCAACGTCTGATCGATCCCATTGGTCAGATAGTCCACCGCTTCGGGAAAGTCGTCCGCACTGAGGTTTAGAAACGATCCCTTATCCCACTCGGTCACGTTGAAAAAGCTCGGACCGAACAAATCCCAATAGCCGCCCATCCGCATTTGAAACTCCATGCTGTAATAATCATCCCCGCCGATGCCCATCCATGTATCATGCCGGATCGATGCGATCAACCGTGCATCCGGTCGCTGTTCGGCTTCGATGCGGACCTTCAAATGATTGTAGCTGGACGTGTTCTGTCTCAAGTTCGACCAGCGGTAGTCGGGTGAAGTGCCGATCGTCGGACCCGAACACAATGGGAAATATCCGTCCCCTGCCTGCATGACGGAAAAAATGAACGTCTCCGGCACCCTGACATACGGCACCTCAAACGTGATGGCCTGCTCACCGCCGACCATGACCACATTGGTCATCGGCGGACTTTGCCAGATAACTTTGCCGGGGTAATCACCCGGAGCACTGGGCGCAAAGAACCGCAGGACATAATCATTCGTCTGGCCGGCACTGGAACTGCCGATGCCGACATTGATCGTAACGCTTGTCACAAAACGCCTGTCGCCGGCAAGCGTAACGGTGTTTCCAATATCGCGAATGAAAGCCCCGCTTCCTGTCGTTGACGAAAGACTGTCATAGACGACCTGTGCACAAGCCGAGCTTGTGGCGATGATACAAACAACAACCAACAGAGTACGGGAATGCTTGCTGATAATACCCATGAGTATACCCTCCTGTAACAATATTTGAGCCTCCTGTTTAAACCGGACCGTTTTGCTGTGAAAAATATCGAGGAAATTAACACGCAGCACAAACCTTCCGGCTTTCTACAACCTTACATGTTTGTCCCATTAATCATATCAAAACAGACAGAAAAAACAAGTTAAATCTTATCAGAAAACGAAAAAAGCCTCAGCCGCACCCTGCCCGTGACAGAGGCGGTTAAACATTCATTATTAGGAAGGAGCTTGATCGATGTTAACGAAAGAAGCGTTTATGCAATGGTTTCAACGTGACGTGATGGGCCGGTGGACGACGTGTGCGTTTACGGCGGTGCAGTTGGATGACTGGTACTGGCGGCTGAAGCGATATGACACCGCCGCGCTGATCGAGGCGGCCCGGCGGCATTATTCCTGCGACGAACCCCGACGGCCGAGTTTGAAAGCGATCCATGAGTATGCCCTCCAGAAAACCAAACATGCCCGCACTATGGCGGCAGCGAAAGAAACCAACGGCGTGCCGGAAGCGCATACGTATATCCAGTGCGTCGACAAAGACGCGGACGGACGGGGATGCGTCGGCTGGTTTGTGCCGGTGCTGCTGTGGCCGTTTCACAACGAGTACACCCAGGCGATGTATGACCGCACCGCCGAACAGCAGCGCCTCATGCACACCCGCAGCGCCGGCGGCATCTGGCAAGTCGTTACGCACACAACGCATACCGAAATGATCCATCGCCGATCAAAACTGACCGGCAAATACGACCGCGTTGAGCAAAACACCTAAAGAAAAGCACCGAAGGGTGTTTCAGTGAAATTGGCATAGGGGAAAATACCCAATTTTACAACAGAAATGTGCTTATTATCGGAATATTCTTGCATTTAAGCAGCATCGAATTAAAATTAATGCCGCATCTTAAGGAGAGACTCCTGGCGAGTTACAACAGTCGTTGTAGAGATCGAGGTAGAGCGATGAGCGGGAGAAAACAAAAACGGACATTTCTTAACGGTCATTTCCAGGAACTATTTCAGGTCACTATCTGCGCCGACCGTGCGCGGTCATTCAATCTAATTTCCAATAACTATCTGTTTGAAAGGGGAAGAAAATGAAACATTCTACAGCCATACATTATTGTGCATGTTCACTTTTTATCATTTTATGTAGTCCTTTTATATCAGCAACGACTTATGAGACTGTTCAAATGACTGCCAAAGCGCCTGCCGATGGTCATGACTTCGGACAGAATGTTGCGGTAAGCGGCACTTTAGCAATTGTCGGCGCGCCGGGGGATAATCATATGGGCGACAACGCAGGTTCTGCATACATTTATGAGTATTCCGGCGGAAAATGGCAGTATGTAACCCAGTTGTATGCCTCGGATGCGGCCGAAGATGATGCTTTTGGATCTTCAGTTGCGATTGATGGGACGCATATCCTTGTGGGAGCACCGCGAGACGACAATAATACCGGCAGTGTCTATGCTTTCCAATCAAGCGGAGGGGTATGGACTCAAATCCAGAAAATCACCGCCTCCGATGCGGCGGTCAACACCCATTTTGGCAATGCCGTGGATATCAGCGGAACCCGTGCGATTATAGGTTCCGTTTTTGCAACCGGAAACGCATCATTGACCGGAGCTGCTTATATGTTCTCCTTTAACGGGACAATCTGGAATCAAACCGGAAAGGTATACAGCGCTGATGGTGTGGCTTATGAACGATTTGGGCATTCTGTCGCGATTGATGGTACGCTGTCGGTTGTTGGGGCGCCTTATGATGAAGATAATGGATCACGTTCCGGTTCAGTGTTTGTATATTATCCTGACAAAACCGGTGTTTGGAGGCTGGACGAAAAGCTGACTGCATCCGATGGCAGTGCCTGGGATGAATTCGGTACATCCGTCGATATCGATGGGGATTATCTTATTGCCGGAGCTCCGATAGCCTGGGGATCGGTACTGGATTCCGGGGCGGCCTATGCTTTTCACAGAATCAGTGCCGTATGGTACGAGGAAGATAAATTAGTGCCCTCAGTTTCCGCCGACATTGACTTCGGCATAGCGGTTTCCATTTCCGGTTCAAAAGCAGTGATTGGAGCTTACGGCTATGATCTGCCGGGAGGAACAGGGATAAATGTGGGTGAAGCGTTCTGCTTCACGCGGAGTGGAACAGACTGGACTGAAACCCAGATCTTAACTGACAGTGAAGCCAATCAATATGATTACTTTGGAACCAGCGTCGGAATCGACGGCAATCATATTCTTTGCGGGGCCCCGGAAGAAGATTCCCACGGGCAAAACGCCGGAGCGGCGTACTGGTATTACTGGACCGGCAGCACATATCAGCAGATTGCAAAGAAAGCGCCGGATGATGCTTCAGAAGGTGATGTGTTTGGTTCGTCTGTTGCAATCAGCGGGAAGGACATTATTGTAGGAGCACAATTTGACGATGACAATCAAATGTACAGCGGTTCGGCATATCTCTTTGAATTGGGCTCGGGGGTTCCCTACCAGAAGCTGACTGCTGCGGATGCAGGTTCTTATGATTATTTTGGATATTCTGTAGCCCTCGATAGTGATTATGCCCTCGCAGGAGCCTGGGCTGCTGCTGGAAATACGAATAGTTCAGGCGCTGCATACATATTTAATCGATCCGGTGATACCTGGACTCAGCAGGATAAACTGGTCGCCAGTGATGGCGCCGATGATGATCGTTTCGGCATATCCGTAGATATGGAAGGAATATATGCCTTGATCGGAGCACTCGATGATGACTTTGGAAATTATTCCGGATCGGCATATGTGTTTACCCGCAGCGGCTCGTCATGGTCTCAAACAGAAAAGATGACCGCTTCAGATGGAGCCACTAGCGATGAATTTGGCCACTCCGTTTCACTTAGTGGAGATCGGTGTGTTATTGGAGCATGGAAAAATAATAATGTTGCCGCCAATGCAGGCGCAGCGTATCTGTTTCAACGTTCCGGTTCCGACTGGATTGAGCAACAAAAACTCACCGCATCGGATGCGGCATATGATGACCGTTTTGGATCGGGGGTTGCTATCAGCGGTGATTATGTCGTTGTCGGTGCCATGTATGATGATGATGGCGGAAGCAACAGCGGCTCGGCATATATTTTCCACTACAACGGTTCCACCTGGATTCAGGAAGCCAAGATAACGGCCGGTGATCCTGGTGAAGATGCCCGTTTTGGAAGTGCAGTTGCTATCGACGGTGCTTATGTGGTGGTGGGTGCGCCTTATTATGGGGCCGCGGGCTCCCAAAATGGTGCCATCTACCTGTTCGAACGCAATGGAACTTCATGGACGCAGATTGCAAAATTTGCTGCATCAAACCTCGACGAGCATGATAATCTCGGAAATGCCGTGTGTATTCAGGACCACGCCGTCGTCGGCGGAGCAACAGGAAACGATACGCACCATGATGCTTCCGGTGCCGCCTACCTGTTTGCCCGCCCCGGGGTAGAAAAACAGTTTGATTTTAATGACAGTACTGTACAGCAATGGACTCTCGAAGGCGCCTACGATGAAAACGGAAACGGTCCCTACTCCAGTAACTTTACAAACGGCTGGAATGACGTATTTAACTATCCAACGGATCCGGGTGCGGATCCGTCCGGAGATGGAAACGGTTCGATCCAGATGTACACACCGGATCATCACGGGATTACAGGAATTTCAACCGACTGGTATATCATGCGGTTTCGTTCGCCCAACCTGAGCGGGTATGCCAACTGGCAGCAGGCTTTTGCCTATACGTGCAGAATTCATGATGACATGAGCATAGGGTCTACGGATCTGTATTCGAACCAGTATTGCAAAGTGTATGACAAGGACCAGGAAGAAATCCGGTATTTCTATTCCGGTACAGCTCAAGAGATTTCCACCTCACAATGGTCATATCGAAATTTTAACTGGTCAGGACTTGCCGGATTCCCGGATTCTTACGTGCTGATGGATGTTTTTGTCAATGTTTGGGGATTGATCGATCACCCGTATGAGCCGATTGAACTAAGTGGTTCGGTTTGCCTGGATGACGTCTTTGCAACCCGCCCTCTGCATGTGACCTATCCAAATGGAAGCGAAACTCTCCTGAGCGGGCAAACCCGTTCCATTACGTGGGATCGCCAAGGCAGTATATCCCAGGTAAACATTGACTATTCTACCGATAACGGTCAGACCTGGGTACCGGTCAGTCCGCCCAACAGCGGAAATACCGGTTCCTATTCCTGGCTGGTTCCGGCGGTCTTCAGCTCTCAATGCTTGGTCCGCGTGACCGACGCCTCCAATGCATCGACATTTGATACCAGTGATGACGTATTTACGATTCGGGCGGACCGGTTATATGTCAATGTAAATGTCGTCGGCGGCCTGGAAGATGGTTCGTCCTGGGCCAATGCCTTTAAGCAAATGCAGGAAGCTCTGGCATCTGCTGTGGATGGAGATGAAATCTGGGTGGCCCAGGGCACTTATCTGCCGGATCCGACCGGCCTGTCCAATGCACGAGACGCAACATTCCAACTCATTAATGGTGTTGCGATCTACGGCGGGTTTGCCGGGACCGAAACCGCGGTTAGTCAGCGCGACATCGATAACAACGTAACAATTCTCTCAGGGGATATCGGAACGACCTCCGATGCTTCGGATAATTGTTATCATGTAGTAATGGGCTCGGGTACCGATAGCACGGCCGTGATGGACGGCTTCACCGTCACCGCAGGCAACGCCAACGGCGGTTACCACCCGGCGAATAAAGGCGGCGGTTTGTACAATAATCCCGGCAGCCCGACAATTCAACGATGTACATTCCTCCAAAACTCGGCGTTGGGACATCGCGGCGGTGGTGTATTCAATATGAACGGCAGTCACCCAACGATTAGCGAATGTGTTTTCCAGGAGAATACCGGCGGCGATGGCGGCGGGATGACCAATGAGTCCAATTGCAGCCCCACAATTACAGATTGTATATTCCTCTCGAACGAAACCGCTGTCGGGCCATGGACCAGCTCGGGCGGTTCGGGCGGTGCAATCCATAACCGCGTTAACAGCAGCCCAGTCATCGAACGCTGCACGTTCCTGGACAATCAGAGCGGCGATGACGCCGGGGCAATCATGAACTATTCGGGCTGTTATCCTGTTATCAAGAACTGCATCTTCAGCGGCAACAGTTCCAATGATAAAGGCGGGGCAATCTATGTCAGAACCACCTGTGGTGCGACGGTTACGAACAGTACTTTCTATAACAATTCGGCCGACTTCGGAGGAGGAGTCTATATCTGGAGTAACGGGGATGCTGTACTGGAAAACTGCATTCTGTGGGCCAATACCGCATCCTATGGAAGCCAGATTGGCTGCGATAATGTGAGCACCGCATCTGTTCGGTATTGTGATGTTCAGGGTGGGATGGGAGGCATTGATATTGACGGTACCAGTTCTGTTACATGGGGACTGGGCAACATTGATGTCGACCCACTGTTCTATAACCCGGCATCCGATGATTTCCATTTGCAAAGCTATGGCTGGCGGTGGGATCCGGTTTCACAATCGTGGGACTTCGACAGTGTGACCAGCCAGTGTGCCGATGCCGGTTGCCCGGGCTATCCGCTGGGAGACGAACTGTTGACAATCCCCGATGATCCCGGTCATAACTATGGAATCAATGTTCGCATCAACATGGGTGCTTACGGCGGCACAGCAGAGGCCACAATGCCGTATCATAACAACGCCGTTTTAACGGACGTCAACAATGACGGGATCTCCAACCTCGTCGACTTGAGCGAACTGTCTCTTGAATGGATGACATCCGGAGACAAACTGCCGTGTGACTTTGACCGGGACGGCTCGATCGGCTTGAGCGATTTGATTCTGATGGCGGAAAATCACCTGGCCGCGACAAGCTGGCATTGAGAATAAAAGCGTCTGCATTACGCCGTGATTTAGCGTATTCAGACAGCCGGACAATAACCAGGCATCGGCGGACATAAAAAAGAGCTGCGGGAACGAACCCACAGCTCTTTTTTGAATTATATTCCTCCGAAGCATTTTATATCGATCTGCGTTTTCTCAGCAGTCCTAAGGAGCCAACGCACAGCAGCGCCAGTGTTGCCGGTTCCGGAACGGTCGAAACCGTATCGGCCACCACTTGTACAAGTGGTGCATTGGGGCTGATGATGACCCATCGTTCATGATCAGGATTCGGATAGAACTCGATGTCATAATACTGATAGAATATCGCCGCCGCGGGATCTACAATTGTGACCGGTGACGAATACACGATGTTACCCGGTACCGGGTTACCTGATTCTTCGCCCGACAAACCGATAATCGGCGGCGGGGTCGGGTCCAACTGCCAGGTCACCTGCAATCGCATGTACTTGACCGGCAAATTATCGACAAAGTTAGGCAGATTGAACTGATAGTCTGGTCCAATCACGACATCCGACACCGGCAGCGGATCCAAAAAGGTGGTCGGATCGGAGTCGTCCACCCAGTTAAATTGCGTCGGATCCGTCGGGTCCAATACCAATAAGGGTGTGCCGGGGAGATTCTGCCAGTGAGCATATACTGACAACGGGTCGCCCCGATACGTCGGCGGATTCAGGTCATCAGCCAAAGTTACATTGATGGTTAAGGCCGCAATAAGGGCCACAATAAGAATACGAACATGATTTTGAATTTGAGTTTTCATTGTTCTTTCCTCTCTTTTTCGTTTTTCAATTTTGGTTGTTTCAATACATCTTCATCCTTTACGGGGTAAAACACTTTTTCTTTTGGAACGCATCACAAGACTGCCGAGTGCAAGCAGTCCCAGTGTCGCCGGTTCCGGAATCTGGGTAATGGTCAGATCGGCCGCATCAACATAGCCGGGGTAATAGGCCCCATCTGCTGCCAGCAGCGAGCTATTGATATAGGCCACCTGGGATACGATCCAGCGTGTGTTGACCGGAACGGCCCCGCTGGCCCCGACAACCTGCCATGTCGAAGGCGCATTGTCCAGTGTTGTACTGGTCGCCAGTGTGGCGCCGATTGGCGATCCCCATGTCGCAGAAACATCAAAGAACAGTGCTGTAACATTACCGACCGCCCCCGACAAAGCGGGGTTTGCATTGAACAGTGCATTAAGATTGGCCACGGCGTTGCCGGCATCAATGAGCGCCGCATAGGACGAAACGTCGGTGACTTGGAAGGTCTGTGTGGCCACGCCGCCGGAAAAGTCCATACGCAGCATTTTCGTGAGTTGGGCCGGTGTCACACCACCATCTACACCGGTAATCGTCGAAAGTTCATCTCCCCATTGGCCTTGGTAAGTTGCATAGTTGCCCAAAACAGTGACATAGTTATTCAAAGGGTTGGCCTCAAAGCCCGGGTCGATCAGCAGATTTGCCCATCCAAACGATGAAATGAAGGTCACACTCAGAAATACAACGACGTGTTTTAAATTTAACTTTTTCATGGTCATTTCCTCTCTCTCTTTTGTCTTTTTAAGTTTACTATGAAAACATAGTTATATAATGGGAATACTATGAAATATAATGTTTGTTCAGACCGATAAAATAATTATTATTTTATCAATAGAAGACTTTATGCTCCTCACCCCGGCCGTTTGCGATTATCACTATTAAAAATGCTGTTTTTTCCCAAGGTTGAGGGACTTTCGGGGTTATATTATATTTCTGTTGCAATGGAGCAGTCGATCTGGTACAAGTTGGCAGTGCGTATCCGGTATACAAAGCATAGACAGCATTTCGAGAGTTTATTCCTCATCGACTTCCTTGTGCATCCGTTGTACTGAATCCGCGTTTCGAAGCAGCTGTTAGGGATTTTCATCGGTCAACTGTGGCCGGCGGGTTCTGAAAGCTTCGACCCTTGGCGGCGAATGACCGCCGACGGCTATCAGTAGAACAAATATTTTATTTAGGAAGAATCTATGCCATTTACAACCATGGGTCTGATCGACCCGCTGGTGCAGGGTATCCTTGCAACCGGCTACAATGCCCCTACCGAAATTCAATCGCAGGCCATTCCCGCAGCGTTAGCGGGCCAGGACATCATCGGCTGCGCCCAGACAGGCACCGGCAAAACCGCCGCGTTCGTGCTGCCGATGCTGCACAAAATATTTCACAGCACCAAGGCCAAACGCCGCCGGGTGAAGGCGTTGATCCTGACGCCGACACGTGAGTTGGCAGTGCAGATCGATCGGGCCATCGCCGGTTATGGGCGATTCGCAGATATTAAATCGCTGGCTGTATACGGCGGGGTGCCCATCCAGAAACAATTCAAAGAACTGCGGCAAGGGGTCGATATCGTCGTCGCTACGCCGGGGCGACTGATGGACCATAACAACCGCGGGACCGTTGATTTGCGGGAGGTGGAAACCCTCGTGCTGGACGAAGCCGACCGCATGCTGGACATGGGCTTTATCAACGACATCAAGAAGATCATCGCGGACTTGCCGACGAAACGCCAGACACTGCTGTTTTCGGCGACGATCTCGCCGGAGATAAAGGGACTGTCCGCCAACATTATGAAGGAGCCGACGATCATTCAGATCGGCCGGCCGCGTAACCCCATCGAAACCATCACCCAGCACATCTGCCCGGTTCCGGCCGAGCAGAAAATGGACCTGCTGCTGCATCTGCTGGACGATGATGCGATGGACAGCGTGCTGGTCTTTTCACGCACCAAACACGGTGCCGACAAGATCTGCCGCCGACTGAAAGCCTCTGACATCGATGCGGTCGCCATCCATTCCAACCGGACGCAGAAACAGCGTCAGCAGGCATTGGACGGATTCAGACGCGGCAAGTACCAGGTGATGGTCGCCACGGACATCGCCGCACGGGGTATCAATGTCGAGGGCATCTCGCATGTCATCAACTACGACGTACCGGCGTTCGCGGAGGACTACATCCACCGCATCGGACGCACCGGGCGGGCCATGGCCACCGGCGACGCGATTACGCTTGTCTCCCATGAGGAAGTCAAGTATATCCGCCAGATCGAACGCTTCATCGGCCGGACGTTTGAGCCGAAAAACATCGACGGCTTTGCCTATAAACACACGGTTTCGCTGGATGCCAAACCGCGTACCGACGGCAAGAAAAGCAAACCCGGTTCCTCGCAGCGACAGCGTGCCAAGGCAAATCAGGGCCAACGCCCTGCCAATAAAAATGCCCCCACGCAAGCCATGCGAAAAAACAACGACGGCCCAAAGCCCCAATATAAAGCTGACGAAAAAGGCCCGAACAAAAAGTCTTCCTTCAAAAAGAAATATCGCGAAAACACCAGCAGCGAAGGAAAAGATCAACAGACAGGCTACAAGCCCTTCGGTAAAAAGAAAAAATCAACGGCCAAAAAGAACCGGAAAACCGTCCCCTTTAACGGCCTCAAAAAGAAATCCGATAAACCATTCAAGAAACGCGCTCGCGATTAAATGCTGTTATTGACGAACTCAAATATTCTACAACAAAAAAGGCCGGGCGAACAACCCGGCCTTTTAGAATATGTCGTATTCGTCGAAGGTTACTGCGGCAGATTCTCCGGCTCCACATCGTCCAGCGTCAAATCACCGTAGATGACGCGGTATACATCTGAACCTTCAGGTCTGTACCAGAATATCGGTGTATCACTATCACCTAAATTAACCCCTTTGCCTGTATAGTGCCAATCATTTTCCGGTTTCATCTGACGCAGAAACTCATAGCTTTTCGGACCTCTTACCGTCAATTCCTTCAATTCTGACTCCGTACATTCAGCTGATTCAATCGCCATGAGACCTACACTTCATAAAGCCCTTGTTTGTCTTTTAAAATCGTAATCTTTACCCTGATGAACAATAATACCCCCGGAGAGTTTTAGAGTATAGGTAGCGTTTTGAAATTACGGCATTTTTCTACAACCCCTGCCCATGCTAAACTTGCTCCGTCGATTGAGCCCGTGAATTGATAAACGACAGTGAGGGCTGCAATGATAATGGTTGCAGCGGCGAATTTTGTGATGTTGCTTTTCATGATTTTTCTCCATCTATCAGGCCGACGAATCGGCTTTGATGGTTTTGATTTTACTTCGACAAGCTCTTTCAACGGAGCCTTTAGCTCTTCACGCAAAATAAATATCACAAATGAAAGGCTTGTAACGGTAGGTATGAAAATGTGGAACACCGGAATTTCAGAATATATCCAGCGTTGACAGAGGAGATAGTAAACACCAGCACCTCCCAATGACATCATAAGCCAAACCGCCACGGCAAATATTATAATGCGAGGCCAGTGTATGATGCGTTTTCCATCTTTCCTGCTGACCATTACAAAACCTCTATGCTTACCATAAACAAGATAATGGAGCTTGCTGATCTTTTTGTTGCTTTCCTTAATCATCCTGTTACGGGGGAAAATATATCGAATGGTGACAATCCACATGGCGGGTGCGACAACAAAATCTAATTGCTTCGCAGAACCGGGCAGGATATAATGAACGGCGCGGTTAAATTCATCGACCCTGCTTTGAAATTCAGTATATAGATTATTTTAGGAAAACTGAACGGTGCTTACTTCTTTAAAAGATATCACAGTGATTGATGCGATTGATGTGGCGGCTGTTTCCATTCTGCTTTATATCCTCTTTTTATGGTTCAACAGAACAAAATCATCTTTTGTGTTTGCGGGCATTATGATTTCCAGTATTGCCTATATGGCCGCCAAACTTATAAAACTCCGGCTAGTTGCAGCATTGATGCAGGGGTTTTTCACGGTCATCCTGGTAGCCGTTGTTGTTATCTTTCAGGAAGAGATCCGACGGCTGTTTGAACAAATCGCCAGCTGGAGTCTCCGTCCGAAATTCAGGGACAAAAAGAAGTCCCGAAATCTGAGCCGGAAGCTCGATATGCTGGTTAATACAGCGTTTGATCTGGCCGCCAAAAAAGTGGGTGTTCTGATTGTTTTGACGGGCAGAGACTTTGTGATGCGGCATATCGACGGCGGGATCGACCTGAATGGCGCGTTAAGTGAATCGCTTCTCAAGAGTATTTTCGACACGCATTCCGAGGGCCATGACGGCGGCGTGCTGATTGAGAACGGGCGGGTCCTGAAGTTTGCCTGCCACCTGCCCCTGTCCAAAGATTTCGGGCAACTCGGGGACCGGGGTACGCGTCATGCCGCGGCACTGGGGTTATCTGAATTGACCGATGCGTTGTGTATCGTTGTCTCTGAAACAACCGGCGATGTCACCGTTGCCAGGCACGGACAACTGCATAAGATCGGTGACAAGGAAACGCTCTGCCGGTTACTGGCAAATTTTGAACAGGAAGTCACGCCTCTTCGACAATCCCGCGGCATCAAAACTTTCTTTGTGAGAAATTTTAAAGCGAAAGCGGCGGCCGTTTTCGTTTCTGTCCTTTTGTGGTTTGTGCTGGTTCATGAGTCCGTCGTTGTTTATAAAACGTTCTATGTGCCGGTTCAATACGCCGGCCTGGCGGAGAGTCTGGAGGTCCGGGAAATACAGCCCCAAAAAGTAAAGATCGTACTTTCGGCCGCACGCCGGGATTTTTATTTTGTTGACAAACAGGACATCAAGTTGGTTTCAAAACTATTCGACCTGAGAAACCTGAAAAAACTGGATGAAAAATACTACGAGACAACGATCACGGCCTCTGATATTACATTGCCGCCGAACTACGAGATCGTAAATATATTCCCCCGTAATGTCACATTCGTGATAGAGGGGAAATAAGTTAGCGACGAACAGTTATGCCGAGCGTTTATGAGTCAATCGGAATCATCTGAAAATACGGGCGGCACACCGCACCAGCGGCGGGTGCGGTACAGCGGCACGCATCCGAAGCGCTTTGCGGAAAAGTACAAAGAGCACGCCATTGATGCGCACCCCGACCTGCGCGAACATCTGCGGGATAAAGGCAAGACCCCGGCAGGCACACATATCCCGATATTGGTTAATGAAATCATGGCGACATTAAAACCTTCGCCCGGCGAAACCGTCATTGACTGTACGCTTGGCTACGGCGGACATGCCGCACAGTTTGCACGGCATCTCGGCCCCGGAGGAAAGCTGGTCGGTCTGGATGCCGACAGCGCCGAACTGGAACGCACCCAACAACGGTTGGCCGGACTGTGCCCCGATGTGCCGATGGCATTTTATCGGAGCAACTTTGCGGGCATCGCCAAAGTAATGCGCAAAGAGTCGCCGGACGGATTCGACATCATCTTCGCCGACCTGGGCCTTTCGAGTATGCAGATCGACAACCCCGATCGCGGGATGAGCTACCGCCACGATGGCCCGCTGGATATGCGGATGGACAACCGGCGGCAGCAGACCGCCGGGGACTTGCTGAATACCCTGCCGCAAGAGGCGCTGTCTGAAGCCCTGTGGGAATTGTCGGATGAGCCGGACCACCATATGATCGCCCAGCGGATTACCGAACAGCGCCAGCACGAACCATTCGTTCATATTTCGCAATTGGTGGAGCTGGTTTTTGACGTCAAGGGTCTGACCGTCACCGAATACAAGCGGCAGCAACGCGAGCATCCCGGCGGCCTGCATCCTGCCGCACGCACATTCCAAACGCTGCGAATGCTGGTCAACGATGAAACGGCCGCCTTGAAGGAACTGCTGCGGGTTGCCGTCTATTGCCTTCGCCCAGCAGGACGCATCGGCATCATCAGCTTTCACAGCGGCGAAGACCGGCTGGTCAAACACGCATTCGTCAACGGCCTGCGTGACGGACTGTACCAAACCATTTCCGATGAGCCTATCACCCCCACACGCGCCGAGATCGCCGCCAACACCCGCAGCACCGCCGCCAAATTTTGCTGGGCAGTCAAGGTATAAAAGGGCCAAAAAAGAGGATTTACCGCCCCTAATCTCTCTTTGGAGCTTTTTTTCTTCATCGGCCGGGTTACTTATGTTAGAATATGCTGTATCTTTGGAGACAACCTCTGTTTGGGGGGTTATCGAGACCATTTAGGCGGAGTCGAAGGATGGGAAAAATCCTTCAGGAGGATATCTTACCCTTTTGCTCGTGCTGTTTTTGTGTGCCTTGGTGTCGTATTTTTCGAAATTCAATAAACTCTATTAGATGGAGAAAACCATGAAAAACCGGCGAGGATTCTTTTTTTCAATCAGCTTGTCTATTTTATTAGTGATGTCGCTAGCGGTGCAGGCCGGAGACTTAAACCCATCGACGCCGCCAAGTGCGGACGGGACCATGAAGACGCTGGATCAGATCGAACCGCGAATTCCGATTCATCAATCCGATATTCCGCTGGACATCACGGCTTCCGGCTCGTACTACCTGGCCGAGAATCTCACCGCCACCGGTTTCGGTATTACGGTCAGCGCCGACAATGTGACGATCGACCTGAGCGGGTTCACGCTGGCCGGACCGGATACAAACATCACCTACGGCATTTCCATGAACAACCGCGAGAATGTAGAGATTCGCAACGGCACGGTCCGGGACTTTACCTACGGTATTTATGAAATGTCTTCGACCGGGAAAAACCATCGGATTATTAATGTTCGCGCCCTGTCCAATCGCATCAGCGGGATTCTGCTTTATGGGCAAAACTGTCAGGTCAGGGACTGTATGGTCGCCGATAATGGCGCCTCGGCAACCAACGCTGCCTCGGGAATTTATGTCGCTAACGGCAGCATTGTGACCGACAATATCGTCTGTAACAACGGCTACCAAGCCACCAGTACCGTTTATGGCATCTATACCGGTTTCGGTTCCACCGTCATCGGTAATACCGTCCATGAGAATGGCATGGAAAAGTCGGGCGATATCGTGTACAGCATCCGGGCCAATACCGGTTCCACGATTGCTAATAATGCCTCTTACCTCAATGGGAAATCGGCCGTCAGTGCCACCATCTACGGGATCTATGTCAGTTCCGGCTGCACGGTCATCGGCAATACCGCCTGCGACAATGGGTACCTTGCAACCGGCTCGGTCTACGGTCTCTATATCGGAGGCAGCAGCTTGGTGGATCGTAACACCGCCCATGGTAACAACGGAACGGAAATCTATGCACATGCCACTTGCACACTGGGATTGAATCATGGACTGTAAGGTCGTATAAAACTGAAAACGGAGATAAAAAATGAAAAAGACTGTCGTCATTTTAGTCCTGCTGCTGGCGGGCACCTTCGTCACAGCGGAAAATATCGACCCGTACAATATGGACGAACAATACGGCTACAGCGAGAATACCGGCTGGCTGAATGCCGAGCCGAGCGTCGGCAGCGGAATGCAGGTCGCCGGCGACAAAGTGACCGGATTTATCTGGGGCGAGAATATCGGCTGGGTCAATCTGAACTGTGAAAACAACGGCACCTGCGGGGCCGTCAGTTACGGCGTGGTCAATGACGGCGCTGGCAACCTGTCGGGTTTTGCCTGGGGCGAGAATGTCGGCTGGATCAATTTTGACCCCGACGTCCCCGGCGATACAACCAACCAGTACAAAGTCTCCATCGACGGCAACGGGCTTCTGTCCGGCTGGGCATGGGGGGAAAACATCGGCTGGATTCACTTCGACGAAACACAAACATGGAGCGTGCGGGTCTGTATCGTCACGCTGGAGGACTTGACCAACTTCGCATCGTACTGGCTCAGCACCAGCAACCCGGAGGAAGCCAATTTTGTTGAAGACCGGATCGTGGACCTGAAAGACTATGCGGTCTTTGCGTCGTATTGGCAGGACTTCTGCCCGGACGGCTGGCTGTTAAAATAACTTTTTTAGAAAGGCGGATTTATGAAAAAACATTCTACGATTCAATTACTCGTTGCGTTTTGTGTGATGATGGCCATCTACTGTATCGGCGGCGACCTGAATCCAAACAACACCCCTTCGCCAACCATGCGGACGCTGGATGAGGTGTACAAGAATATCCAGCCGGGATTGCCGTCTGACTGGAAACCGTTCGCCCAGGAGCAGCAGGTCACCGGTAAAAGCTCAATTCACCTGTCGCTGGTAAGCGATGGAACGGATATAAACGGCAGTTGCCCGCTGACGTCGTTACAGCGGGAAAACACCATTGTGGTCACTGGACTTGGGCATCAGTTCAATGCCTCCTATGACCCCGTCAGCGGGCAATCCACCGGTCAGCCGCAGCATTCACCTATCATCATCACCAAGTATGTGGATAAATCCTCGCCGCTAATTTACAAAGCGCTCGCCAATAATGAAACGGGCGAAGCGACACTGCGATTTTACCGCACACTGGCCAATGGACAGGAAGAGCTGTACTATACGATCCATCTGCAGAATACAAAAATCGTCAGTATCAAAACCGCCTTTCCGAACATTGAACAGGTCAGCCTCTTTTATCAGACGATTCGATGGACATGGGAACCGGACGGCATTGAGTATTTCGAAGAGATCGGCGGCGGGGCTTAACGACTAATCTGCAGGCATTTGCCGTCCTGCAGGAGTATCTTCCAGTCCGTCCCGGCAAGTTTTTCGACAGTCTGGACACCTCTGGCGGTGCCTTTGGTCACGGCAGCGGGCAGTTTCCCCAGTCCGGCCGTGAATCAGGCAGTATCCAATCGTCGGCGCCGGTGTCGAAATCGGCCGGCTCAGAAGGAATATTTATGACGCACCATCCGAACAGGTTCTGGTTGAACGACGACGCAGCGTAGAACATCCGGCTCATGTCGGTGACGCTAAAGGTATCCCAGTTGCCGATATCCTGGTTGAACGACGACGCAGCGTTGAACATATACCTCATATTGGTGACGCCGGAGGTGTCCCAACTGCCGATATCCTGATTAAACGAGGACGCCTGGGAGAACATCCCGCGCATGGTGGTGACGCTGGAGGTGTCCCAACTGCCGATATCCTGGTTGAACGACGACGCCTGGGAGAACATATAGTACATATCGGTAACGCCGGAGGTATCCCAGTTGCCGATTTCCTGGTTGAACGACGACGCACCGTTGAACATCGCGCTCATGGTGGTGACGCTGGAGGTATCCCAGCTGCCGATATTCTGGTTGAACGACGACGCATTCCAGAACATATAGCTCATGTCGGTGACGCCGGAGGTATCCCAGCCGCCGATTTCCTGGTTGAACGACGACGCACCGTTGAACATAGATCGCATATCGGTGACGCCGGAGGTATCCCAACTGCCGATTTCCTGGTTGAACAACGACGCATTCCAGAACATATAGCTCATATCGGTGACGCCGGAGGTATCCCAACTGCCGATATCCTGGTTGAACGACGACGCATTCCAGAACATCCCCTCCATATCGGTGACGCCGGAGGTGTCCCAGCCGCCGATATCCTGGTTGAACAACGACGCATTGCCGAACATATAGTTCATGTTGGTGACGGCTTCAATGCCGTTCGAATCTGCCGGTACCGAAACGAGGTTCGAACACCCATAGAACGCACTGTACATGCTGGTAAAGCCCATTTGCCCCCAGCTATCGACGCTTATCAGAATTGTGTTTCCGGAGACCCCTTTGCTATAGTATGCCGTCACGCTGCCAGTGACCGAGACGGTGTAGGTCCCGTCAACACCGTAGTCGTGCACATGAGGGCCGGGAGTCGTTACGACGTTGGGTTCTGTGCCGTCTCCCCAGTCAATCGTTGCATCCACCTCACCGGCCAGTCCCAGTGTTACCGTCGTGCCGTCGGCAAGGCTTGTGTCCCAGGTCGTTATGAAGGAAGAAGACTCATCATCCAGCCACTGAGCAGCCATATCAGCAAGGTCATTGGGATCGTACGTTGTCAGCCACCCAGAGCCCATCATGGCAAAGTCATCAAGGTTCACCTTGCAGTCGCCGGTCAAGTCGGCAGATGGACACGCCGCCCAAATAGTGCCGCTGATACAAATAACCGCCGAAAAAATTGCCATCAAAATGGTTGTTTTTTTCATCTTTTTATATTCAAAAAATAAAGTTATCGTTTTCTGATGAGTAATCCGCCAACCCCCAAGTACTATTGATTATCCGACATGGGACACAGAAAGTCAAGC
Organism: Anaerohalosphaeraceae bacterium; assembly: GCA_963675525.2. Classification (GTDB taxonomy): domain Bacteria; phylum Planctomycetota; class Phycisphaerae; order Sedimentisphaerales; family Anaerohalosphaeraceae; genus 4572-13. The sequence goes on from CAXXSL010000013.1 coordinate 715,179, forward strand.
AAAATCCGAAAAAAACGCCGATTCTGCATCAATAACCGTAATAATACGAATAAGAAGTGGTCAAGGATGGCCCAATTCCGCCGAGCGTCAAGGTAACGGAAGACACTATTTACTTCAGGATATCCAGGTACTTGCCGCTCTCAATAAGTTTCTTCCAGTCGGTCCCGGCCATGTCTTCGACCGTCGGCACCTTGAGGGTACCCTCTTTGTTAAGCGGCAGACGCATGTTGCCGACGATGGGCGAATCGAGGCCAAGACCGACCTTGGCGGTATAGGGAATTTGCGAGCCGGGCCGAACGTCTTTCAGGTTGCTCAGGGCACTCAGCAGATCGAGATATTTGAAACTTATCGGCAGCGTAACCGTCTTTGAACTTTTGGCCGGAATCGTCGTCGCCAGGTCCGCCTTCCCGTTCAGCAAGGGATGCCCGCTGCTCTGCAGGTCATAATCCACATTCAGCAGCGGCAGGTCCAGCGCATAAGGATTCTTGATTTCCACATTGAACAAAAGCTGTGCCTCATTCAGCGAGACATCGCCAAACGAAACGCCCGCCAGGCTGGCCGTCGGCTTTTCATACTGCATCAGACTGTCCAGCGCTTGGCAGCCGGAAAACAGGATCAGGCTCATCAATACAGCAACGGTTGGCATTTTCTTCATCATTTTTCCTTTCCTGTCCGGCTGATACAGAACAAGCCGATCATCGTTTACGGATTCAGTTTCTTTTCAGCGTCTTTGGCGAAAACGTTCTCCCAGTCAACTTTTCCGGTGAACTGCATTACCACAAACAAGGTGCAAATACACAACACCGTGATGGCAAGCCCCGTATAGCCCGCGAAGAAAAACGTATAGGAAAACAGGACCAGGTACACAAGCTGGAACAGCGCAACCTCTATAAACGCAAACCGCGCCCCGACCACCAGCCGCATATAAGAGACCACCAACACGATCGAAACGGCCGAGCAGATCCAGAACGCAAGATGGATCGACACATGATCGACCAGGTACGCCAGCAGCAAATGAAAACTGAAGAACGCCGCGCCGATAAAGAAATAATTCACGGGATGGATCTTAATACCCCTGACGGTCGTACACACAAACAGCAGAAAGAAAAACAGGAACAAAGACACCGGTGCCGCCGCCGTCACCTGGCTGACCCAGGGACCCGGATTTAATTTTTTGGGCAGGATCATTCCAATGTTGACCCCCGTCAGCAGATTCGTGTATTGCCATGTCAGTTCCCAGCCGGTATTCGTCCTGGTTTTGCTCGTCGGCGAGATGCTCCGCTGCGGGAAATCGACCTCATCAAAATCGGTGTGTAAAACCAGCGAAAAGTTTCGCACCTGCTTGACATTCGACCCAAAATCGTAGTGCCATTCGTCCAGACCCTGCGACGCATAAGCGATCTGGACCTCTTTGGCTTCGCCGGGCTCCATCTGAAAACGCTTGACAATATTACTTCCGTTAAATTCGATCTCGCTGATCGCTTCGCCGCCCACGACAAACCGGAAGTTGTCATAAACGGCCTGCTCGGCGGGAAACGTAAAATCCACATACATGACGCGACTCTGTTCGGAATGATTGATAACGCGATACGTTCCGGCAAAATCAACACGGTAGGTCGAGTACCAAAGCAAGCCCTTTCGGCGATGTTCCAGTTTCAGATCGACAGTGATGTCGCTTGCATCCGGAGCGATGGTCTCGACATTCTCAGCATCTTTACCCGAGCGGGATTGCGGCGATGTAAAAGAGAACTTCGGCGGGGTTTGCGTGTGCGCTGTCCCCCACAACTGCCCGACCGCACTGTATAACCGATTATCCAGCGTATCCGTCCGGATCACCATCGTCCCGGCCAGAATAATCCACCCGGCGACAGTGCAGACATAGATGAAAGTGATTGCCAGAATGCGTTTGACCATTGTGACACCTTCCGTTCCACAGTTTTAGTCTGTATCGGTTCGTATCCGTTTTTCATGCGGTAAAATGATATAGATACAAGATACTGCTTTCAGTCATAAAAACAAGTGTTTTTATCAAGGCGGGCGAATTTATCGACGCCGCCTTGACAACCACGACCCAAGCCATCATAATACCCCCTGCGTTTGTCAATGTAAATAGTCATTAATTCCGTTTGTGGATCGGGGGGCTGGTTTTCAGCCCTCGTCCGCACCGTCATTAAAAGGAAGATAACCATGAACCAGCTTGCTTGCCTTACCGCAGGAATGTTACTGTTTGCCGTCATCTCAACCGCTGCGGGCGATTCACTGGTAACACCCTACCCGTATGCCGTCCAGCCGGCGGCGGCGCCATCGGTTTATGCCTTTGGACTTCGGGACGTCCGTCTGACAGACAGCCTTTTCAAGGATGCCATGAATCGCAATGCCGAGTGGCTTTTGAAGCTGGAGCCGGATCGTTTCCTGGCATGGTTCCGCAAAGAGGCGGGACTGGAGCCGAAGGGTCAGGTGTATGGCGGCTGGGAAAACCAGACCATCGCCGGTCACTGCCTGGGGCATTACCTGTCGGCCTGCGCGATGATGTATGCTGCTACCGGCGACGAACAGTACAAGGCCCGCGCCGATTATATTGTCGATGAACTGTCGCTGTGTCAGGAGGCCAACGGTAACGGCTATCTGGCGGCCTATCCCAACGGCAAACGCACCTTCGAAGAAGTGGCCCGCGGCGAAATCCGCTCGGCAGGTTTTGACCTCAACGGTATCTGGGTGCCGTGGTACACCAACCATAAGGTGATGGCGGGCCTGCGTGATACGTATCTGTATTGCAATAACCCCAAGGCTCTGGATGTGATGAAAAAGATGGGCGACTGGGCCTGTGCCGTCACCGAAAAACTGACCGAGGAGCAGTGGCAGAAGATGCTGGCTTGCGAACACGGCGGGATGAACGAGGTCCTGATCGACCTGTACGCCCTGACAGGAGACGAGAAATACAAGACGCTGGCACTGAAATTCTACCACAAGGCAGTGCTGGACCCGCTGGCGGCTCGGCAGGATAAACTGGCAGGCCTGCACGCCAATACCCAGGTGCCCAAGACCATTGGCGCCGCCCGGATCTACGAAGTGACCGGTCTGGAGAAGTTCAAAACCATCGCCCGCTTCTTCTGGGACACCGTGGTCGCACACTACACGTTTGTCAACGGCGGCAACAGCTCCAACGAGCATTTCGGCCAGCCGGACAAATTGTCCGAACCGCAGCACGACACCACGGAAACCTGTAACACTTACAACATGCTCAAGCTGACGCGGCACTTGTTTGCCGCCAACCCGCAGGCCGCCGAGATGGACTACTACGAGCGCGCCCTGTACAACCACATCCTGGCCCATCAGCATCCGACCACCGGCATGATCATGTACAAAGGTTTTCTGGATATGCCCGCTCAAAAGAATTTCTGCGATCCGTTTAACTCCTTCTGGTGCTGCGTGGGGACGGGTTTTGAAAATCACGCCAAGTACGCCGACACCATTTACTTCCACAATGGCAGTTCGCTGTATGTCAATCTGTTTATCCCGTCCGTGCTGACCTGGAAAGAAAAAGACATAACGATTACACAGGAAACAGACTTCCCCGCAAGCGATACAGTGAAGCTGACCTTCACGTGCGCCAAGACCAGTACGTTTTCCCTGAAGATCCGAAAGCCCGCCTGGACAAACGGAATGACCGTCACGGTCAACGGCAAGGCCGTCCCGACTGAACCTGACAGCACGGGGTATATTGCCGTTAACCGCGGCTTTGACAACGGTGACGTTGTCGAATTGAAACTGCCGATGACGCTGCACACCGAGGCCATGCCCGACAAGTCCAACCGCATCGCGTTCCTGTACGGACCAATCGTACTGGCCGCGGATCTGGACGGCGCCGAACGCTGTCCGCTGCTGGTGGGCACCCTGTCTGAACTGACCGCCGCGATCAAGCCGATCGAAGGCAAACCGCTGGAATTTTCCGCTGCCGGTATCGCTCGTGATATCGCAGACGATGAAACAAAAATGCGCAGCTTGCGACTGCTGCCGCTGTATGCGGTGACCGACCAGCGATACACCGTGTATGTGGACCAGTTTACTCCCGAGCTGTGGCAGAAGAAGAAAACCGAATACACCGCTGAGCAGGAACGTATCCGTGCCATTGCGGCGCGGTCGATCGATGTGATGCGTATCGGCGAAATGCAACCCGAGCGCGACCACAACCTCAAAGGCGAGAACACCACGAGCGGCGAATACCAGGGACGCAAATGGCGGCACGCCTATAACGGCTGGTTCGAATTTGATATGAAGGTGCTGGACGAGGTGCCGGTGGAACTGGTCTGCACCTACTGGGGCTCGGACTCCGGCGGAAGAACTTTCGATATTCTCGTCGATGGAACGAAGATCGCCACTCAGGCACTGACCAACCAGAAACCCAACACCTTCTTCGATGTGACCTATCCGGTCCCGGCTGAATTGACAAAAGGCAAGGAAACCGTACGTATTCGCCTGCAGGCACACCCGAACAATACCGCCGGCGGCCTGTACGGCGTGCGTATGATGAAAACCCAATAAAAAACAGCCCCATGGGTAAATCGCAAATAAACAGGACGCCGCCGAGTGATACGCATTCGATCGACAACGGTATCCATAACTGGAAATGGTTGACTTTCGTCTGGCAGCGTAAGCCATTTTGCCATTTAATCCACGGATAGAGTAAATAGACAAAAAAAGGCCGTGTAAGATTACACAGCCTTTGGGAAGTACGCTTTCATGTAATACTTTATTTTTTTCTGCGAAGCAGGGCCAGCCCGCCAAGACCCAGTATTGCCATTGTCGCCGGTTCCGGCACAACAGACAGATACGGCGCTAAATCACCACATTCGCCGCTGCTGAACGTCATGCTCGAATAACTTTTATGGATAACCTCAAATGCAGCAAAAGTATAGCCATTGGCAACATCGTTCTTGATAAAATCGGTCACATCATAGCCAACCCATCCGCTGCCGGAAGTAATATCGGCAACAAGTTCACCGCAGGCAATCTGCTGAGAGGCATTGCCGTCAGCGGTCGATGAATCGGCTGCGTGCTTTAAACTACAACCATTGCCGCCAATGCTTAAGATATTGATGTAAAGCGTCGCACTGGTAATACTTTCAGCAAAGGGCAGCGAGGACAGTCCGACCTGCATATACGTATCAAGCAATTGCCCACTGCCGCTTTCAAACCAATGCAAGGCCGAATTCGGATTGGCCAATGCATTAAAAGATATCTTTTCAGTAGTCCCATAACTCCAACGTTCTGTACCGACAATACCGTCGCCCTGCGGCGTGACCTTAATGTCCAGCGTGCCAAAAGCACTCAGCGATACAAACAACAACATCATCATCGCCCCACTCGCTACTTTTTTCATACACAGTCTCCTAAAGTTAGATGTTTTAAATAGTTTCGCGGATTGCAGACAGACAGCATCCCCGTGCATTAAGAACAATTCGCAACAGACAATAACAACCACGCAAACGTGACAAATTTTTCTACCTTCTCCCCCAAGAGAAGCAGATAATATTCAGACTTGTAGTATACCACAGTACGTAATTTTCTCCAAGAGAAATAGGTGAAAATACCCATATTAATCTGCTTGGAGCCCGTCCGAAAGCCATATAAACGTTGCATTCGTTAAAGTTGCCTACCTTACTTAAGAAGATGCAATCTGACAGATTACCATTGAATCTGGCAGGATTGACGGCTATAGTTTGGCACAAATGATACGTATCCGCGACATCGCATTACCATTTGACCACACCGATGCGGCACTGGCAAAAGCCATCGCAGAAAAGCTGGGCATTCAACCGGCGGAGTTGACGAATTACACCATCAGTCGCCGGGCCATCGATGCACGGAAAAAACATCGCATTCTGGCGGTTTACACGATCGATGCCGAGGTCACCGACGAAATCGATGTACTAACACGGTGCGAAAACAACCCCCACATTGAAGCGGCACCGGACATGACGTACGCTATGCCCGCAACAAAACATAAAGACATACCCGTCATCGTCGGCAGCGGGCCGTGCGGGCTGATGGCCGCATTGGTACTGGCACAGGCCGGATTGAAACCGGTTCTCATCGAACGCGGCAAAGATGTGGTGTCACGGGTTAAAGATGTGCAGGCTTTCTGGCAGCATGGCACACTCGATCCCGAATCGAATGTGCCGTTCGGTGAAGGCGGCGCGGGCACGTTCTCCGACGGCAAGCTGACCACGCAAATCAAGGATAAACACAACCGTGTGCGCAAGGTTCTCGACGAATTTGTCGCTGCCGGGGCGCCGGAAGAAATCCGCTACCAGGCCAGGCCGCACATCGGAACGGATAATCTCGTGCGCGTTGTTAAGCATATTCGAGAAACGATCCTTTCACTGGGCGGGCAGGTACGCTTCGAGACCAAACTGACCGGCATCACCATCAAAGACGGCCGCGTCACCGGCGCCATTGTCAACGATGGTGAAACCATCGCAACCGATACGCTCATCTTAGCACTGGGCCACAGCGCACGCGACACATTCGAGATGCTGCATACCACCGGTGTCGCGATGGAAGCCAAGCCCTTCTCCATCGGCGTTCGCATCGAACACCCGCAAAGCCTCATTGACACCGCTCAATACGGCACATTCGCCGGACACCCAAAACTGGACGCCGCCGATTATAAACTGGTCCATCACTGCAATAACGAACGGGCCGCCTATTCTTTCTGCATGTGTCCTGGCGGCGAAGTCATCGCCGCATCGTCCGAACCGGGCGGCATTGTCACCAACGGCATGAGCGCCTATCGCCGCAACCGCACCAACGCCAATAGTGCCCTACTCGTCGGCATCACCCCGGAAGATTTTGCAAGCACCGAACCACTGGCAGGGATTGCCTTTCAGCGGCTCTGGGAACGAAAGGCATTTGAAATCGGCGGGAAAAATTATTTCGCACCGGTTCAGTGCGTCGGCGACTTTCTTGAATCGAAAGCCTCGTCATCGCTGGGACAGGTGACGCCCAGCTACACACCCGGCGTAACCCCCTGCGATCTGGTCGAATGCCTGCCAACGTTTGTAACGGAAACACTGCGGTCAGCCATCCCTCAGCTTGAAAAAAAACTCCGCGGCTTTGCGATGCGCGATGCCGTAATGACGGCGGTCGAATCTCGAAGCTCCTCGCCGGTACGCATCCTGCGTGATGAAACATTCCAGAGCGTCTCCATTGGCGGACTCTACCCGGGCGGCGAAGGAGCAGGCTACGCCGGCGGCATCATCTCGTCCGCCGTAGACGGCATCAAAATCGCCGAAGCCGTTTGCGCCGATAATCACTAACGGTACACCCTTCACTTCCAGCCCGCAACCGAAAGCGATTGGGTGCAAAACACAACATGCAATTTCCTCTTGACAACGGCTCACTTTTGGGCCATGATGGCGGGTAAGGATAAGGGGATTATGAAACATTTGTTTAATTATTATGTTCGCCTCAAAAAGCAGCGAGTCTGTCAGCATCGTTCCGAGGCAAATCGTTCACTTCCACAAAGGCTGTTGCTGCCTCTGATCGGTTTGCTGGCGTTGATCTGGTTTCTGGTTCGCGTCATCCCCAAGCCCAACCGGGCAACCTATCCCTGCCAGCGAATTGCGTTTCCACTGGCATCGGGATTTGTGATCTGGCTGATGGGCATTTTTGTATCGCTTCATTTTATTCGTCGCGGCCGAGATCTTTACGCACATAATAAACGAATCGTCTGCGCCGGCTGTCTGACGATTAGCATGTTGATTCTTTGGACAACAATCGCCCTGACCTCCCGGCAAACCGCACGGGCCGACGAACCCCTTCGCAATCAGCCGGTCGGCGTTGCCAAGGGCATCTATCCCGGACGCGTTGTCTGGGTGCATAACCCCAACGCAACCGACTGGGATGAAAACGGAGACGGTTACTCCTGGCAGCCGGAACACACCTCGCAAAAGCATGTCGACGCCATGGTCGCCAAGGCCATTCGCCAGCTGACCGGCTGCGCAACCGACAGCGCGGCCTGGGATGCATTGTTCAGACACTTTAATATCGAACACGGAAAAGGTGATGTCGGCTATACACAGGGGGAGAAGATCACCATCAAAATCAACCTGACAACAACGAACAGCGGAACGAATATGGACACCGCAACCTACGATAAGATAAGCTACCTTGATAAGTCAGACACTTCGCCACAAGTAACGTTAGCACTTATCCGCCAACTCGTTCTAAAAGGCAGCGTTGACCCCAACGCAATCGCAATCGGAGACACGCTCTGTCACTATCCGAACCAATGGAGGGATCCGATATACGATGAATTCCCGGAGGTGATCTTCTTTGACCCGCGCGGGGAAATGGGTAGAACACTCAGCGTTCCTTCCTTGATTCGGCAATACTGGAGTGACCCAATCCTTCCGGTTGTCGATGCCAATGATTTTATTCCGGCTCTCTATGCCCAGGCCGATTACCTGATCAATCTGCCCGTACTGAAAGGACACGCCGCCGGGATCACATTGTGCGCCAAGAATCATTACGGCTCCTACAATCGAAGACCGGACAACGCTGCGTATTATCCTTTACACGACAGTCTCGCGAACACTTATTTCAATCCGCTGTCCGGGCAATACCGCGCACTGGTAGACATCATGGGGCACCCCCACATGGGCGGCAAAACACTTTTATATATGATCGACGGACTCTATGGAGGATATTATTGGGACGGAACACCGCGGCGATTTGAACAGCCGCTCTTTAACAACGACTGGCCCTCCAGCCTCCTTGTTTCACAGGACCCGGTCGCCATCGACTCGGTCGGGCTGGATATTCTCTGGGAGGAATGGCCGCTCGACGGGGGTGGATATGTTGTTCAGGTTCCGGCTGTCGAAGATTATCTCATCGAAGCGGCGATGGCGAATGATCCCCCGTCAGAAACTTTTTACGACCCGGACAGAGATGGGATTGCCCTGGCAAGTCTGGGCGTGTATGAACGCTGGAACAATTCAACGGACCGGCAATATTCCCGAAATCTCGATCCCAATACTCCCAACGGCATTGAACTGATCTATATCAATATGAATACGCACCCCGGCGATCTGAGCTCCGATGGTGTCGTGGGAGACATCGACCTGATACAACTGGCTGAGCAATGGCTGTGGCTTGGTCCGCCCGGACAGATCCGGGAGGATATGAAAGAAGACGGCATCGTCAACTACGAAGATTTCAGCATTTTAGCCCAATACTGGGACCCGTAAGCCGATTAATTTCCACAAAAACACCCTTTGCCGTGATTTTTCTTGATATTTCTATCGTTTCATGGTAAAGTACTAAATAGGAGTAAGAGGAAGGTAATGTAAAAGCAAGTAAGTGTCATATCCGGGCGAGTGTCGCGAATGCGACACTCGCCCGCTGTTTTTTCAGCCCCCTTAATATCTGTCCGCACCCCAAAAAAACGCCCCCTTTCCAGACTCTTGCGGCAGACCCCTTCTTTTACACAAATTTTACACTTTCCTGTCAACCTTTTCGGTACTATGATTGTCTATAGAGACAGCGGAACCATGATATGACAGAACCGAGCGACCGAAATCTGATAGATGCTCACATACGCGGCGATACGGAGGCGTTTGCAGCGCTGCTTCGCCGATACGGACCGATTGTCTTAGGATATTTGACGAAAATGACACGAAACAGAGACCATGCCGAAGACCTTTTCCAGGAAACCTTCCGCAGGGTGCACCAAAACGCCGGACAGTTCCGCGGCGACGACCTCAAGCCCTGGCTTTTCAAGATCGCCACCCATGCGGCCATCAACCGTTACCGAAAAGACAAACGCGTCCAAGCCGTCTCGCTGAATCAGCCGCTGTGCAGCGACGGCGAACATTGCGCGACACTGGAAAGCACGTTGGCCGCCGACACGGCTGAGCCGAGCCGCCAACTTGAACTGGCCGAGCAGCGGCGCATCGTCCAAAACAGCCTGATGCAGTTGCCTGAAAAACAGCGGGCCGCACTGGTGCTGAGCTATTACCACAAGCTCAGCCATAGTCAAATCGCCGAAACATTAGATTGTTCGGTCGGCACAGTGAAAACCCACCTGTTTCGGGCACTGAAAAAACTCAAAACCCTGCTGCCGGAGCCGGCCGGAGAGATGCAATGAAACATGTAAACGAAGACAGGCTGATTCAATACGCTTTTGACCTGCTGGATACAAAACAGCAAAAAGACACGGCGGCTCATTTGGAACAATGCGCCGACTGCCGGACGAAACTTGAGCAGATTCAAAAACAGTTTGCCGCACTCGATGTCCTCAAAGAAGACGCCGCCCTTTCCGAAGAATTGATTCGGCAAACACTGGCAGTAAAAGCCGAGCGACGTAAGTCGCCGGATGGGACTGTCGGAAACGCTGACATTAAAACCATTCCGTTTTATCGCAAGGTGTGGGTCGAGTGGACCGCCGCCGCAGCCGCAGTCGTATTGATTTGTGCCTTGCTCCTGCAGAATCTCCCCGATACGAAAGTTAAAACACCCGCCCCGGGGATTTCAGGCAAACCCGTCGCAAAACTGGATGCTCCATATAATAACAGCATGGGTATGGCCCACCTTACAACCCATGACGTCAAAGTCGTCTCCGCCGATGCAATTCCCGACGTCGCCCCCTTTGCCCCCGCCAGTGCGATTGAGCTGGTCGTCCTGCCCAATCCCGACAAAATGCAGTTGACGATTTACAACTCCGCCGACTTGACACTCGTACGCGACACACGCCGCCTGACGCTCAAGCCCGGCTGGAACTGGCTGCAGTTCATGTGGGACGGGACACTCATCGACCCGACCAGCCTGTCACTCGTGCCGCTTCAGCATGCCGGCAAAATTGACATCCAGCAACTGGTCTACCCCCCACGCCTCAAAGACATCGGCCGCTGGCTCATCCGCTCCGAGGTCGAAGGCTCCGTGCCGTTCGAGATTACCTACTTCGCAAGCGGCCTAAGCTGGCGGGCCTTCTACATGGGCACCATGAACGAAAACGAAACCACCATGAACCTGAAAGGCTATGTCAACGTCGCCAACAACTCCGGCCAGGACTTTGAAAACGCCCAGACCCGCCTCGTCGTCGGCGAAACACATCTGCTGGAAGAAATCCCCTATCTCGCACAACGCCACTACCCCTACGGCCCGGACATTATAGAAGATGAGTCAGTGGGCTTAAAAGAAGAGTTATGGGTTTTGAGAAAGAAGTTACAAACACTTAAAGAAGGATCAAAGATCCATGTACTTAATGGATCGTCTTCTCTTTTTGACATGGATATGGATTGTGAAGAGCTCGATACCACGCTTGAACTCAAACAAATCGAAAAGGAGGGCCTCAGCGAATACTTCCTCTATACCATCGAAGGCACCGAAGACTTGCCGAATACCTGGGCCAAACGCCTGCCGAGCTTTGACGTAGATGATATTCCCGTCAAAAGCCTCTATAAATATGACGAGGACCGCTACGGCAGCGAAACAGTCCGGTTTGTCTCATTCAAGAACGATACCGAACACGAACTGGGCACAACGCCGATTCCTGAAGGCAATGTCAAAATTTACCGTAACCTCAACAACGCGCAGAATCTGTCCTATGTCGGCCAAAGCAGTGTCAAATACATCCCGGTTAATGAAGACGTGGAACTGAACCTCGGCTCATCCGAATTAGTGAAAGTCCAGCCGGTCCTGATGGCCGTTCAATCAGACAACTATACCTTCGACAAGAACGGCAATATCAACGGCTGGGATGACTACGAAACATGGAAACTGAAACTGACCAACACCCGCGAGATTAATGTTGACGTCGAGATCACCCGCAACTTCCAAACGGACGCCTGGGAACTTGTCCCGCAGACCCCATCGGATTATGGTGTTTATAAAAAGCACGACAAAAACCGCGCACGGTTTACGATAACCCTCTCGCCGCGAACCGAAACATCGTTTACCTATACCGTCACGAAGTATCAAGGAATGCGAAGTGAATATTACGTTAAAAAACAAAATAACCGCAATAACAATTGAAAGGAGTATTTATCATGAAAACGAAAACGATTTTAACAAGTCTATTGATGTTAGCCGCCCTGGTATCCATCGCACAGGCACGGACGAAGCTGGTCGCCCTGCCGGAGCGGGATGCAACCATCATCCGGCTGGACAACCCCAATGCCACGCTCATTGAGGAAGAACGCATCCTGACCCTGCAGAAGGGACTCAACAAGGTGGACTTTTCGTGGAACGCGGTGTTCATCGATTCGGATTCGATTCGCCTGACCGTGCTGGACCACCCCGAACAAGTCAAACTGCTCAATGTCAGCTACCCGCCCGGCGAACCGGCGCTGGTCTGGGAGATCGCCTCCGAGGGCGACTATGCCGAGACCGTCCGCATCAGCTACCTGCTGAGCAACATCGACCGGCTGGTTACCTACAAGGCCATCGCCGACAAGGAAGAAACCAAACTGGACCTCAAGAGCTATCTGGTCCTGCGAAACTTCTCCGGCGAGGACTTTGACAAGGCCCGCGTTCTGCTAAACTACGGCGAGGCCTTCGAGCAGGGTATCGACCACGAGGAAACCAAGCAGATGCTGTTTTTCAAAGCACCCGAAGTCCCCATTACAAAAGTCTGGACGTGGGATTCGGCCGCCCTGCCGTGGGACCCTGAACAACTGGAACGACAGAACATCGGCATTCCCGTCAGCTACCGCATCATGAACCAGACCCAAAGTGGGCTGGGCGAATTTGCGATGGCCGCCGGCAAGGCACGCCTGTTCCAGGACGACGGACATGACAGCACCATCTTTCTCGGCGAGGACAATACCGCAATGGTCCCCATCGGTCAAAAGACCGAACTGTATATCGGTAACAGCCGGGATATCGTCGTCACCCAGCGAAAGATGAAAGATGACCGCATCAATCTCCGCAAAAACGACAGCGGCGGGATTGTGCTGTATGACACCGACGAACTGATCACCGCCAAAATCGAGAACTTCAAGGACACCCCCGCTACGCTGACCATGATTCAGCACATTCCCGGACAATGGGAGATGAAAAAGTGCAATATGGAATACACCAAAAAAGATGCCTTCACGCTGGAGTTTGAGGTCCAACTGCCCGCACGCACCGATGACGGCCCCGCGGTCAAAGAACTCGAAATGCGCTACAGCCGAATCAACGTGCGATAATAAAGGAGAAAATAAAAATGAAAAAGATAATTAATATCATAATGATTTTGGCATTGGTCGGCATGAGTACTGCCAAAGTTGATTTAGTCACACTACCCAACCGTGACATGACCCAACTGACCATCTATAACTCCGCCGACCTGACGCTGGTGCGGGATGGACGTTCGCTGACACTCAAGGAAGGCAACAACAAGCTGCAGTTCTCATGGGCCAATACGCTCATCGACCCAACCAGTCTGTCCATGCTGCCCAAGGCACATGCCGACCAGATCGACATCGCCGCACTGACCTTTCCGCCCCGCGTGCAGAATCTGGGCTTATGGAACATCACCAGCGAAGTCGGCGGCAGTGTCCCCGTCGAGATTTCCTATCTGACCAGCGGCCTGAGTTGGCGAGCCGTTTACATGGGCACGCTCACAGAAGACGAAAAGACCATGCACCTGCAGGGCTACGTCCTCGTGTCCAACCACTCCGGCGAAGATTATGAAAACGCACAAACCCGCCTCATCGTCGGACAGGTCCACATCCTCGACCAAATCGCCGAACTGGCCCGCCGCCAGTACCCATACGGCCGACCGGGTGAACCGGTACCCATGCCAAGAATGGAAAGAGATGACAGCGTTATGGTTGGCCGAGAATTCAAAGGGCAAATGATGGCGATGGATGCCGCCATGCCCATGAAAAAAGAAATCAAAAAAGAAGGCCTCAGCGAATACTTCCTCTACACCATCGAAGGCACCGAAACCATTCCCAACACATGGTCCAAACGCCTGCCGAGCTTCGACACGGACGATATTCCCGCCGTCAACCTGTACAAGTTCGAAGAGGACCGTTACGGCCCCGCCGTCATTCGCTACCTCAGCTTCAAAAACGACGACGAACACAAACTCGGCGAAACCCCCATCCCCGGCGGGATGCTCAAAGTCTATCGCACCGTTGACGATGCCCAACATTTGTCCTACGAAGGCCAGTCCGGCTTTAAATACATTCCCGTCGGCGAGGATGTCGAGTTGAATCTCGGCGCCGTCTCCGATGTCATCGTGGAGCCGAAATTGATGAACACCGAAACCGACAATTACCGCTTCGACAAACACGGCAACGTCAACGGCTGGGACGAAATCCTCACATACCGGCTGGAACTCAAGAACACCCGAAACCTGCCGGTTAAGATCGAACTGAAACGCAATTTCAACAACACCGCCTGGGATCTCAATAACCTCAGCGATGCAGAAAAATACTATGAAAAAGTCGATCTCGACACCGCCAAATACACCCTGACCCTCCAGCCTCAAAGCGAAAAAACGATTGAATACATTCTGACAATCTACCGCGGAACCCGCACCGAAGACTGGACACGCATGCACAAAAACAATTAATCACAGGTGACGTTATGAAAAAGTCTATCATCATTATAATGATCTTTGTGTTGGCCGGCATTGTCTCTGCCAAGGTCGATTTAGTCACGCTGCCGAACCGCGACACGACACAACTGACCATCTATAACTCCGCCGACCTGACGCTGGTGCGGGATGGACGTTCGCTGACACTCAAGGAAGGCAACAACAAGCTGCAATTCTCATGGGCCAATACGCTCATCGACCCGACCAGTCTGTCCATGCTGCCCAAAGCACATGCCGACAAAATCGACATCGCCGCGCTGACCTTCCCGCCCCGCGTCCAGAATCTGGGCTTATGGGACATCACCAGCGAAATCGGCGGCAGTGTCCCCGTCGAGATTTCCTACCTGACCAGCGGCCTGAGTTGGCGAGCCGTTTACATGGGTACGCTCACCGAAGACGAAAAGACCATGCGCCTGCAGGGCTATGTGCGTGTGTCCAACAACTCCGGCGAAGATTACGAAAACGCACAAACCCGCCTCATCGTCGGACAGGTACACATACTCGACCAAATCGCCGAACTGGCCCGCCGCCAGTACCCATACGGTCGACCGGGCGAACGGAGTTATGAAATTCTCTATGAGAAATCTGAGGAATTAAAGAGAGTTCCTCCCCCAATGCCAGCTAAAGTTATGGCAATGGACAACCTTGCAATGAAACCCAAAGAAATCAAAAAAGAAGGGCTCAGCGAATACTTCCTCTACACCATCGAAGGCACCGAAACCATTCCTAACACATGGTCCAAACGCCTGCCCAGTTTCGACACAGACGACATTCCCGTCGTTAATCTCTACAAGTTCGAAGAGGACCGTTACGGCCCCGCCGTCATCCGCTACCTCAGCTTCAAAAACGACGACGAACACAAACTCGGCGAAACCCCCATCCCCGGCGGGATGCTGAAAGTCTACCGCACCGTCGACAACGCACAGCACCTGTCCTACGAAGGCCAGTCCGGTTTTAAATACATTCCCGTCGGCGAGGATGTGGAACTCAATCTCGGCGCCGTCTCCGATGTCATCGTCGAACCGAAACTGATGAACACCGAAACCGACAATTACCGCTTCGACAAACACGGCAACGTCAACGGCTGGGACGAAATCCTCACATACCGGCTGGGACTCAAGAACACCCGGAACCTCCCCGTTAAGATCGAACTGAAACGCAATTTCAACAACACCGCCTGGGATATCAAAAACCTCAGCGATGCAGAAAAATACTATGAAAAAGTCGATCTCGACACCATCAAATACACCCTGACCCTCGAACCGCAAAGCGAAAAAACGATTGAATACGTTTTGACTATGTATCGCGGCACCCGTACCGAAGAGTGGGCACGGATGGATCGATAAATACGTAACACAATACGGAATCATGCCCACATGAACACGGGCATGATTCCGATTGACATTTTGCCGTGAACCCTTAACATAACATTCATGGCCCATATAAATATCGAAATCAAGGCCCGGTGCGATAAACCGGAAACCATCCGTCAAATATTGGAAGACAGCAGCGCCGAGTTTAAAGGCGTCGACCATCAGATAGACACCTACTTCAAGGTACCGAAAGGCCGACTCAAACTCCGTCAGGGCAATATCGAAAACAGCCTTATTTTTTACGACCGCCCAAACACCGCCGGCCCCAAACGCGCCGATGTCTCACTCTTTCGCACCGACACCCCCGGCGGCGCACAATTGCGAGAAACCCTGGCCGGCGCATTGGATGTTCTCATCGTCGTGGACAAGCAGCGGGAAATCTATTTTATCGACAACGTCAAATTCCACCTCGACACCATCGAAGGACTGGGGCATTTCGTGGAGGTCGAAGCCATCGACGAATCCGGCAACCTCAGCCCTGAAAAACTCCGCACCCAATGCGACTACTACATCAAACTCTTCGACATCACCGACGCCGACCTCGTCAATACCTCCTACAGCGACCTGCTGTTAGAAAGAAAAAATGAATGACAAAACCACACATCAAAGCGATTATTTTGTAACCCAATATCGAGGTTTCCCATTAAAAGTCACTCGCTCTCTTCAAAATAATCCCTAAAAACGGGCATCAATAACGTTTCAACGGGAACAAAGTCATCCGTTAAGACAGGGGGCCTGGTTCGATTTAAAAGCGCTTCGATTTCCTGGCCACTCAGCGTTTTTACCTTAATCCGGAAGTTATGACTGAGTACGGATTCTATTGGCACACTTTCATTAGAAGCTATAAAAACAAATGTATTTCGCATCTTCTCAGGGATAACCTGTGATAGGATGTGGACATGGCGAAAAGTTTGTTTCAGGGTCATGTAATTGGCTGCGAGAAAATTCCCGTAATCATATATATCGATAGTCACATAAACAAATATACCTCCGGGAGTCAACAGGCCGGCAACGTTTTCATGGAACTGCCGCGTAACCAATTGATACGGCACTGAAAAATCATCAACCGCATCAAGAAAGATAAGATCATATGTTTTGACGGTATCTCCCTTGCTTTTTTTCTCGGTCAATTCAGCTAT
Source organism: Anaerohalosphaeraceae bacterium (assembly GCA_963675525.2). Classification (GTDB taxonomy): domain Bacteria; phylum Planctomycetota; class Phycisphaerae; order Sedimentisphaerales; family Anaerohalosphaeraceae; genus 4572-13. The sequence goes on from CAXXSL010000013.1 coordinate 732,284, forward strand.
AAATTGCCTGCCTTCCTTGTGAATGATATTGAGTCCCATCTCTTCTCTTAATCCAAATGCACTCATAGCCGCTTTTGTCACAGCCGGATCGATCTCCACAACATCAATCTGACAGCCGGGCCATTTCCTCTTGACATATCCGGGAAAGACGTACCCGCCACCCCCGATCATCAATATGTTTTTGGGTAGATCATCGGTCATCAGTTTTTCAGTCAAGCCCGCGTAAATCAAGATGTATGGTGTTTCGAGCTGAAAGGGCCGATCCATCATAATGGTGCTATGAACCAATTTATCCAGCATGAACGAACGCCTGTCTATGTGCGGAAGATCTTTTTTGATGGTGATGCGGGAATACTGTGATTCATCTTCATAAAGAACAAACGGATCTCTTTTTTCCGTTAAATGAACCCTCTGTGAAAAAACCTTGATCTCTTCTACCGGCAAAAATGCTGCGAAACCGGCACCCGCCAGAATGATGCCCCACAACAACACACCGATTCGTCGACGACCAAATGCTATGCCGAGAACCAAAAATACAAGACTGATCATCCAGATGACCAGAGACGTCCCTATCAGGTCAATGAGGTAATACCCCGTCAAAAATGTTCCTGCCAACCCTCCTGCCGTTGCGGCTGCATAGGTTTTCCCGAGAATGTCTCCGTGATGTGAAGAATTTCTCAACACAATGCTGGCTGCTACGGGCGGAATACATCCCAAAACTAAACAGGGGCCAAACATCAGGAGCAACGCATGGATCACAATATTATAAGGCCAGAGAATACGATGGACGCTATCTGAATCGTTTAATAAGTTTCGAATGAGAATGGACACAAAAATGACAACAGAAACCACAACACACAAACGAGCCTGCTGTTTTTTGTCTGACAGTTTTTCAGCAAATTGACCGCCAATATAATTTCCAACTGAAAGACCTGCTAACGTGACTCCGATAGTTGCTGTCCACGCGTAAATTGTTCCCCCATAATGGTATGCCATGATCCGACCGGTAACAATTTCTAATCCCATTAGACAGGCGCTAACAGTGAATATTAGCAGATATTGAATATAGTTGGCCATATCCCTCATTTGAATCTATAAAAAAACCTTCATCTCTTTCAGCAGCTATGAAGGTTTTTTTTATTACCACAAAGGTGTGACAATAACAGGGCTTATAATCGGCTGGTACCATGCTGGTTTGGCCGGTTCATCAGGCGAACCCAGAAGCTGCATCCATTCTTCGTCGGTCAACCGGTCTGACATCGGTTGTTTGAACTCATAATAAGAGAAAACGGGACCAACCGAAAGCAATATCGAGCCATTACTCAACGGACAGGCCACAACAACTAAATCGATTAACCCGGTCCCCTCTTCAAGAACCTTCTCGCTATTGCTATCAGTGTGAACATCCGCGATCATGACAGTACTGACGCCTTGCGAATCAACTCCAGTGATCGTCGATTCAAGGGTTTCTGCAAAATTCCCGATGTAGACAAAGTCTTCGGAAGACAAGGGTTGGTTCAATAGTTCCTTTTCAGAAATTTCGACCAACCGGGTCAGGATGACGGAAAAACTATCCAGCCGTGTATTCGCCTCAGGCGACAAAACATCCATTTCGTTTAACCCATCCTGCGTCATCTCCGTTAAGTCCAGCAGCCGCTGGTAAAATTCCGGAACGGGCTCCACATACCCCGTTGCATCCGGCGGCGGTGGAACGCCCCCTTTGGAGATAGGCGTATAACTTTGTTTGGCGTAGAGGATCGTATCATGTCTTAGCTCGGCCCATGAAGCCAAAACGGTATTAAGCTCTTTCTTTTGCCATGCGTCGGTGGTCATAAACACCGGATAACCGCTATCAAAATCTTTCAATAATGCCTTGAGAGAATAGAGCCATCCCCAGTATAAGTTTTTATTCCAGTCCTCAACAGTAAAGGCATCAAACATCGCTTCAAGCTCCTGGCGCTTCGTCTGATACATATTGTATGCCGTGTCGCCTTCCTCAACCAAAATATCCGAGGCCAGATCAGAACCCATAATCGCCATGACATCCAGGCCTCTCGGGAACACCCGTCCAGGACCATAGTTTTGAATGATCCCATACGTGAATGGCAATGGACTCGCAGGACCGTTATAATAATGCACGGCCGGATACACGAGATTCTGGAACATATATGAGTCCGGAATAAATCGCTGTCCCATGAATCGCAATCCTTTTGTCATATCAAACGCATCGTTCAGCTCTTCCGGAGTGTAAACCGGATAAACTTTAATGTTACCGGTTCCTCCGTAAATCTCCGGCGACCGCAGGGTGCTGAGGCTGTATTTAAATGCCTGGTAATTGTCTTCTTCCGCAAGTGTTTCGGGTGAGCAGTCGTGTCCGAAAAGAGTGTGGATCTGGTTAATATATTCGTAAGGCGTCAGGTCATCTGCAAGACCGACGTAGAACGCCGTGACGGTATACATTCGATCCCATATTTCCCGGGTTGTTCGCGTGCCAACCGGAGCCGAGTAAATAAGCTGTGAGATCATCGCCGCCTGAAGCGTTTGGATTTTGGCGTCTTCCAGCGTGACAATCGCATCAAATTCCGGTATTCCTCCTTTAATAATAAAACCCAGCCGTCCATACCACATCAGTGCTTTGAAATAACGCTGAAGTGCTTCGCTGCGCGTGTAGTGCCCGCGCGGTTTGTACTGGGAATAATCCTCTTTGTAGGTAAATAAGGGACTGTCGTCAAAGCCCACATGAGCTTCTATCAAGCTGATCTCATTATTCACCGTCTCTTCGACTAATACCGGAACAACAAAGTCGGGATTTAGAAGTTTATAAGCAACAGCAAAGTACGCGACATTTCGCTTGGCCGCTTCTTTGGCTTCGCCTGAATGCTGGTTATACTGGTCCAGCGAGATCACATATAGAGACTCAGATAGTTCTGTGATATCCGGGATGAATTCTTCCTCTTCAATTTGTTTAAGTGTCTCGTCGAATTGAACGTGGTAGAGATGCAAGAGTGTGTCCGCTGTAATAAACACATTAAAATACCATTTTCGGATTTGCTCATACACCGTAACAAAACCTTCGCGTATATCACCGGGCGGACACCCACCTATACAATAGCCAAGAAAATCGTCACAATCTTCAACGATAACAAATCCATTCTGTTCAAAAAGAGCATCATCGATATCAAAAAGGTAGTCAAAATCACTGAATCCGTAAACCAGATCTAAATCGAGAGGAAGCGTATACCCCGGTGCATTCGGTTCATATGGAACCGGATCGGGTGAATAATACGAGGCCAGTTCGATTTTCTCAACAAGAGCAGGTTGCCAGTATGCCTTCAGCCAATCTTCACACAGTATGGATAAATCCATTAATTCTATCTGACCGTTTCGATCAAAATCCCCTGGGAGGTTCTGTTGACTGTGTTGCCATCCAGCAGCAAACGGGGGGATATCGTCAAAATTGATGATTTTATCATTTGAAATATCTGCTGTAAGAAAACTTCCCCTCAGCGGGGTACTTGCCTGATCAGTTCCACCATAGGCACCCATGTTAATACGTAAATTAAGCCCGTAATCTTTATTGGGATCATTGGAAATACGAAATGGGTCTTCAGAACCAAGTAAGTATCCCGGATTTCCTGCATCAATACAGGGACTGGTAATCATATCCTCAACCCAGGTATTCGTACCAGGATTCCACCTCCACCCTTGAGTCATCAAATGAAAATCATTGCCCTCAAAATCTGCAAATCCGGGTGGCAAATTGATGTTACCGGTCCCTTCAAATCCACAAGAAACGGAACAGAAACTCACGACGGCGTTTTCAGCACTGATATCCTCTTCCGGATTATTCCAGATAATCGAGTTTTCAATCGTCACACTACTGTCATTTTCACAAAAGACGCCGCTGCCTTTTTCCGTGGGCGTTCCCGTAACACTGTTCTTGACAATGGTACAGTTTTCGATTCGCGGATTTGCGCTGTTTTTAATGTAAATTCCGCCGCCATTCGAAACCGCTGTGTTTGAAACAACAATACAGTTTCTTATAACAGGTGCAGAACCATCTATATAGATTCCGCCACCCCAATCGGAATAGCCATTAATGATGGTAAATCCTTCGATAGCCGTATTGGGGTCTTCAGAGGTATTGATCATAAACACACGATGATATTCTGTCGAACTGCCCTGTGCATCGAGAATACATCCTGATGGCCCGGATTCACTTTTCAGGATAATGTGTTTGCCCTGTAAATCAATATCTCTGTTTCCGTTGCCCGTGTAAGTACCGTCTTTGACCAAGATAACATCGTTATGACTGCTGCTGTTGATAGCATTTTGAATTGTCGTAAAATCTGCGGGACCATTGTCATCAACCGTAATCGTGACAGCAAGACAAGGATATGCAGTGAAATAAAGAACCAGAAATGTTAGACATTTGATAGACGCCGCCATTTTTTGCCCTTCATAATTTTTTTCCATGCTCACATAAACATGCTAAAGCTATTCAGAAAAACAGCCCGTAAAGTACAAGCTCGCAGGTATGGCCTATATACGATTATGACATGTCGCCTTATTTTTGTCAAGAATAGATTTTCAAAAAAGGAGGATTGAAGGCTTATCTCATTAAAAAAAAGAGGTTACAATAAATCTGCTGACAAAAAAACAACGCTAAACAGAAAAGCTGTTTTAATAATTAATCTTTGATATTTAATACCAGGCCCATCATAATACCCATCATGGATAATCAGCCTTTCATTCAAGCGGTTATTTTTGACCTTGGTCGGGTGCTGGTGGCGATTGACAATACGCTGCTGGTCGAGCAGTTGTTCAAAGGACTCGACACCGACGACCCGCAGGAGTTGGGCCGTAAAACAATGTCCGACCCAGCCATGGTCGAGTTTAATTCCGGCTGGATCACCGCCGAAACATTCTACGACAAAATGCGAGCGGCGTATCAATGGGATATCAACTTTGAGGAGTTTCGTCCGCTTTGGTGCCGCATTTTTGTCACGATGGACGGCATGGAAGAACTCGTGATGCGATTGCGTAGGAACGTCAAACTCGGCCTGCTTTCCGACACCGACCCGCTGCACTGGAATCACATCATCACCACTTGGCCGTGGATCGGCGAAATTGAAAACCCGACACTGAGCTATCAGATCGGCGTGATGAAACCCAACCCCCAAATCTATCTCGCTGCAGCCGACAACGTCAATACGCCGCCGGAAAAATGTTTGTATATCGACGACCTTGAGGACAATGTCGAAGGGGCCCGCGCCGTCGGCATGAGCGCCCTGCGGTTTGAAGACATCTCGCAAATTAAAAATGTTTTTGAAAACTTCAAACTTTTATAGCGGCAATTATTTCAGCGCATAAAAAAGGCCTGCTCTTCACAGGCCTTTCTAATGAGTTATACCTCCGCCTATGCCGTGCAGAAGTCCTTGAAAGTAACCCCTTATTTTAAAGTGGGCAACCGTAGCGGCTGTCCGGGCGTCCTGTCTTAAGCAGGCTTGTCCGATCCAGGTCCGACCTGGCCTCCCGTGAGGGTTTCATCGGTTCTTCCAAATATAACTTCTATCACGTACATCGCAGGGGTCAACCCGCAGTTTTAACTATATCATATTATCGGCAAAAACTCAAGCAATTAATAAATCTATCGCTCAACTTTAAAAAAATTCTACAAAAAAACCCCTGCTGTTAAACAGGGGTTGCGGTTTTGAAAGAAAAAAAGCATTATTTTTTTGTCTGTGATTCGGATAAAATTTCATCGGCAATTTGTCCCAGTCCCTGGTCAGCACGCTGCTGCATCTGCTGTGCGGATTTGATGAGTTCTTCGGTGGACGCCGGCTGATATGGCTGCAGTTCAAAAGTCCAGCTATACTCATCGGTAATTTTTTGCGGCCAGCAAACCTCGGCAAAAAAATCGAACGGAAATCGATCATGCAGCGGCCGTTCCAGTTCGCGGTGCGTATTCAGTATCGCATACCCCGGCTTTTCGATCCGAACGCTGTAATCGCCGTACCAGTTAAAATTTACCGTAACCGGAGTAACGCCAACCTCTTCGTCATTGAGCCAGACAACCGCCTCGGTCGGCTCGGTGACAATCGTCAGTTTCCGCTCCACACACCCGGTCGCCAATAAAGCCGCCAGCAGAACGCCCGCTAATAACCCATTATAATATTTCTCAGCCATCTGTCTTTCTCCAAAAGAGACTTCGTTTGGCTATTAGCCTATCCGCCGGAACGGCAAAAATCAATCGCTTTTTAGCCGCTTCTCGTATTGGGTGGCATGTCTTCTCCGCCTTTGGCGGAAAGGCATGGTTCGTAAAGCATTTGACCATCGCTTCGACGTTGCTCGGAAGCAATACCACCCAACGTAACGGACGACATGAATTTTCGCCAAAACTGTATGTTTTATATCTTGATTTTAATGGATAATTGATTGTTTACGCTGTTGTCCATCGGTATAATGTGCCCCGGTTCAAAAGACTGAATGCGAAGGATGTTCATTTTCAACGGTTAAATGTTAATCATTAGAAGCATAACATATAACATAAAACTTAAGAAAGGAGAGAAAAATGAGAAAATCGCTTCCAATAATAATCCTGATGGTAATGATATTACTAATGTCTGGTTGTGCGGTGCGCGGGGTCAAAATTAGTTTTGTGACCATCGGTAATCCGGGGAACCCGGGGGACATTCGAGCTGAAACAAATGAGTATGGCCAACCTTATGCGAATCCTTATGGCTGCGGGGCGGTCGATTATAAATATCGGATCAGCAAATACGAAATTACAAATGCGCAGTGGAACGCTTATGCGGCATCTACAGGTGCTAGTACGAACAACAAACCCGCTTACACTGCCCCTAAGCAGCCGATCAACAATATTACATGGTATGAAGCCGCCCAATTCTGCAATTATCTGACCAGCGGGAATAAAAGTCTCGGTGCTTATCAGTTTGGTACGGACGGCAGTGTTGCAATCAATCGAGCCGAAGCCCTTTCTGCTTATGGCAGGATTTATGTTCTTCCCACAGAAGATGAATGGTACAAAGCCGCCTACTATAAGCCAGATGGCAATGGATATTCGCTCTATGCCAACGGCTTAAATACACTTCCTGAAGCGGATAATGGATGGAATTATGATGGCGGTTCACATCGCTTTCCCTGGTCTGTTGGCACCGGCAGACGGGAACAAAACGGTACGTTTGATATCATGGGCAATGTGGCGGAATGGAACGAGAGTTTTATCATTCGAGGCGGCAATCACGCTTTTGGCGAGCGAGGCGGGTCATTCGCTTACAGAGGCGGACACAAAATCTATCTTGCTTCATACTCCCCATCCTATCATTACCCTCCGGGCAGCGTGGATGACAGTTTTGGATTTCGTATCGTGTCTATTCATAGAAGCTGGATAAAACACAACGGTCAGAATAAAACAAAAGAGTAAGACGAAACGAAACCTGCCCCACTCTGTGTCCGGTAAGATTCTGCGTCCGGTAAGATTCTGCGGGGTGATGGTTTGCGCAGCAAAAATCCCGACCGAAAACAGGGTTACTGCTATCGGCCGGGATTTTTATGGTTGGGTAAACCATAACAATGTTCTTCTCATCATCATCTTCCCTCATAACCGGCCCCCGACACACACTTCCCGAAACGGTGATCGGTTTTGAGGTCAAATATTAAGACCCGCCCTTTCGGACAGGGTTACTCTTAAGGTCGGGCTTTCAACCGGAGATCGGCAAAAACCCGACTGGAGGAGGAGGAAAGATTATTAATCAGGGCAACTCACAACCTCCGATTTCATATCCCTTAATTAATAACCTTCCCAATATCCCACCTTGCCCCGAATACCCTTCTTCCCCAAAAAAGTATTGGGCCTGAAACCTGAGAACCAGACCTCAGGCCCAATTGGAGGAGGAGGAAAGATATTTCGACCCGCCCTTTCGGACAGGATTGCTCTTAAGGTCGGGCTTTCAACCGGAGATCGGCAAAAACCCGACTGGAGGAGGAGGAAAGATATTGAACCCATCATTCTGATATCATCAGAAAGATGAAAAAGTCTCTCCAAAGGAGAGCTGCTTACACAGCCGCTCCACGGAATATTCAAAAGGGAGGGAAAAACCTTATTTTCAAATATGTGAGAGAATAGTTTGTTTTCTCTCCCTTTTTTTACATTTCCTTCACAGCGTACAGTTCCTGGATCGCACGGGCATCCTGAAGCCCCAGCACCGAAGTAATGACGGCCCGAAAATGCTCCTCGCTGGAGTCTTCGGTGATCACCGCCGCAACGCCTAAGCTGCGAGCTTCGATTTCCTGCTGAGGATTCTGCCCCTCAATGATAGCGATCGTTGGCATCTGCGGTTTGGCGGCCTTGAGTTTCTTAAGAAACTTTCCGTCCGGCATATCCGCCAGGTGCCAGTGACTGATAACGCTGTCCACTTGTTCAATTTTAAAAGAGCGTACGGCCTCGTAGCCATCTTTGACGCTAATCAGCCGAACCGGCAATCCGTTCAGGTTCTCAATACGGCTTCCTGTCCCTACGGATAAAATATTCATCTTCGCAATTATGACCATACTTCTACCTGTGTCTCAAGTGCCTTTCCTGCCCCCCTCCGGGGTAAGTGGCCTTGTGGCACATTTTGCTTACACACAAGTACTATAACAACCTGCGTGCCAACACAGATTGTATTCTCAAAAATTCCCTATCTTGCTTGAGAACAAGCAGTTACAGGGCCTTGTCAAAAACGGGGGTAAATCCTCCAATGGTCTACTCTGTACCATATCGGCAATTTTTTAGAATCTCTGCAGTTTTCAACTATGCAATGACAAACAACTTACAACCGGATGGTCCAAAATGGCACGATGAGCCAAAATGGTACATCAAATATGATTCCCAGAAACCCCCGCTACAAAGACCACGAATCTTTTTGTCATCCAATGCGATTAATTTCAACCTTTTCTTTTTAGTCTGATACGAGTATAATTCAGGTACAATTGCTTTGCACACCGCAGAGCAGCAGCCTGTTCAGGAGAATTGTTATATGATTTTAGAAAAAGGCGATAAATTACACGTTATTTCACATCGGGTTTTTGAAGATGATTTGCGCAGGCATTTTGTCGGCGAGGTCCAGGAGTCCAGCGACACGGTGGCTCGGGTCAAAGGATATACCTTTGTGTTTGACCAGAGTAAGTGCGAATACACTAAAAAATCGATTCCACGCATTCGTATTATTTCGTTAGTCGACTCGCTCAACATTATTAATCTTATTCCCAGAGAAACGAAACTGGATTCGATTGTCTACTGTTTGGACAGAAATAACCGGTTAATCGTGACCGACAGCGATGCCTTTACGCTGGACATCAACGAGTTCGGCAGCAATCGATAATCTGTTCGTTTTTCTAATGATGCCCGGAAAGCAACCGTTAATGAAGTGCACTCAATATCACATCGCGGGGTACATTGACTGCCCGTTTGCCGGAACAAAACCAAAAGAGGTTTTGCGAAAGGATAGGTACAATGAAATTTCAAAAAACAGTTAGATATTATTGCAGGGGTCTTCTGAAGCGATGGGGATTTCTGCCGGCCGGGATGGTCCTGGTCGTCATAGAGCTAACGTTGCTGATAAACGGTTGCGGCGAAACCCAACATACCTATTACAAGTCCGGCAAAAAAATACAGACCACCGCATCTTCCGTTGAAATCCGCAGTCAATTAAGCGAGTTTGGAGGACTTTTTACAAGCCGAACCAAATCGGCGGCTTACCAAATCGACCAGATCGTTAAGGACCCGAAAATCCAGAAAATGACGATTTTGTGGCGGACGCGTGCAACCGCGGCAATTAACAACATTCTCGAACAATCTGAGCCAATGCCATCCCTTATCGACAGCTGGTGTTTGTGTGTACGATTGCGAAGGTATTTTGAAGAAGGCTTAGGGAGTAACTTTTTTGGAGACGCCCAGCAAATCGCTGTCGATGCAAGCTTCGAACTTGAAAATAATATCAAAGACCTCGCCCGGGCTGTGCTGAACGAAGACCTGTTTCAGGAAACACAAAACAATGTACATAATTTCGCTTTGGCCAATCCCATCCAAACAGGATTCGCCAGGACTATGATATACGCAACAGAAACCCGAACCGATCAACCGAATCCTTTTGTTTCGGCGCTGAATATCCCGTTATCGCCCTTCAAAGCCCTGCGGGGCGTTGACCAGACACCTGCGGCGATCTATGATTTCTCAAGTGCCACACGTCAACTCACCAATGTGGTCGAAGAATTGCCCGAATCGACACGTTGGCAATTGTTGATGCTGCTCTATGACATGGAAGAAACAAATGTGTCCCAGT
>CAXXSL010000014.1:0-41669 GCA_963675525.2 Anaerohalosphaeraceae bacterium
TAGTAGCCGGGGGTGTGAACCCCCGGTATTGAATTCAAATAAATTTGGTAGCCCCGGAGGGGCGACAGAATTGTAAGATAAAAAAATGAACGAACAAATTACTGCATATGCAAAAAGATATTAGCTGGCCAATTCCTGGCCCGTGACGAGATTGTCGCGCTGTCCAAACTGTCCGGCGACTGTTTTGACGACCTTCTCTACTGGGCCAACGAAATACGCAAGGCACATTTGGCAACAAAGTCAAAATATGTTCCATCGTGCCGGGTCGTCTGGGCGGATGCAGTCAGGACTGCGCGTTTTGCGCACAATCATTGCATTACGATACTGCCGTGGATAAAACGCCCCAGACCTTGACGAACGATGAGATTATGGATGCGGCCAAAGAGCGGCGCAGAAAGCGTACCCAATTTCGGCATTGTTTACAGCGGCCGCAAAGTCAGCGACGAAGAACTGGACCGCCTGATTGCTTTAACAAAACGCATCAAAGACGAACTTGGCCTGGGCGTCTGCATGGGCCTGGGGATTCTCAGCGAAGAAAACATGCAGCGATTGGCCAATGCCGGCGTAGTCGGTTCAATCACAATCTCGAAACGTCCGAACGCCATTTTCCGGATATCGTTTCGACCACAAATATGCCGACCGTGTCAAAACGATTGAAGCGGGACTCAAGGCCGGAATGGGGGTCTGTGCAGGCGGCATCTTCGGCATCGGCGAAACCGAGGACGACCGCATCGATATGGCATTGGAACTCCGCCGCCTCGGCGTCGATATGGTCCCGATGAATTTTCTCCATCCTATTGAAGGCACGCCTATGGGAAATGCGGAAAAACTCCCGCCGAAAGAAATCTTGCGAATCGTGCCCTGTACCGGTTCATCCTGCCCAAAACGCATTTAAAAGTTGCCGGGGACGCGTGCTGAACCTACGTGATGTGCAAAGCTGGATATTCTACGCCGGTGCACCGCCATCCTCTCGGGCAACTACCTCACCACCGCCGGAAGACCCGTCGAACAAGACCTACAAATGCTAAAAGACTTAGGACTGGAAGCGATATAGCCACAGAGGGTATAGGAAATGAAAAAGACAATAATAACTTTGTATGCTGTTTTAGTTGTGATCATATTGGTCATGGGTGGTATTTTTGCTTTGTGGTATAAGGGCGGCAGTGAAATTTCGTCACATCTCATAGATATAAATACTGGAAAACCTTTGCCTCTGGCCCTCGCTTGTTTTATCGAGGCATCAGAATTCCTATGATGGGAGAAACACTGGTTCTTCTCAAACGCTATTATACGATTGTCTGGAAAGACCCTATACCGATTTGAATACCACAGTTTCATATAAACAAAATGGATATAACCAGTTTTTTATGTTTTATGAAAGCGGGCAAATTGCTGCCCATGGGTTTTGTATGGTAGAATCGTGTGAACCAGATGGGCAGATTATGTATGATAATTGCGATGTGAAGGATGCTCAGTATTATGAGCCTGATGGAACAGAAGTATCAATTGTAAAAGATGGTACAGGGATTATTTTGCTGCATTTTTCTGATGGTTCAAAATACTGGAATTGGAATTAGAAAATTTTCACGAAAAAAAACTCAAAATGTGGCTAAAAGATGGTACACTCAAGCTGGATGAAGTGTATGAAAATCCTGTCAATCCCGTTAATCCTGTCTAAAAAATAATCAGTGAAAATCCGTGTTAATCTGTGGCTTAAAAAAGGAAAACATGCGAATAATAGCCGGTTCAAAACGTGGCATGAAGCTCTTTCCGCCGAAGGGCGTCGATACCCGTCCTATCACCGACCGGGTCAAGGAATCCCTGTTCAGTATTTTATGGAGCAAGGGCAAACTCGAAGACTGCGTCGTCGCCGACCTGTTCTGCGGCACCGGCTCAATGGGCCTCGAAGCCCTCAGCCGCGGAGCAAAGTTCTGCACCTTCATCGACGCCGGCCGCAGCGCTGTCGAGATTCTCAACCGCAACATCGAAAAGGCCGCCTTTTTAGCCGAATCCAAGAGCGTCTGTGCCAATATCCTCAAAGTCGGCGCCGCCATGACCCCTGAACACGGCGGCTATGATCTGGTCTTTGTCGATCCGCCGTATAAAATGAGTACAAATTGCGGGGCAGGCTCCAAAGTTGCGAAAATGATGGAATTGGTTGAAACACAGGTCAACAAAGGCGGCATTGTCACCCTGCGAACCCATCTGCGGTCCTATATCGAAGAAGCCTACGGCGAGTTAATTCAAATCGACCGCCGAGAATGGGGAAACATGAAAATAGCCTTCTTCCAAAAGCAAAAGCCCGAAGCGGCAGCGCCGGGATAGAAACTACAGATTCTGCAGATGACACCGATTAAAAATAAAGAAAAAAGTTTGACGTTTATCTAACTTGTGGTATAATACCCGAAATTGAATAGTATGATCTTTTTACAATTTGATATGCTTTTTTGTGTTTATTTGCCTGCCAAGCTGCAGCCTTGGCGAAGGTTGGTGGTTTCATGCTGGCACAAAATGGTGTCATATTGGACAACTTTGGCGCATTTATGGCACACTTTGGCGCCGTTTGGGCGCACTTTGGCGCATGTTTGGACACATTTGGAAGCACAAATCCACCCGAAATGCCCGTTTCTGTCTTAAAAACACCGATTGTTTGATAAGATATCAAATTTTCTCTGGAATCTCTGTGTTCTCTGCCTGCCAAGCCGTAGCCTTGGCGAAGGTTGGTGGCAATAAAAATGACAAACGAACCCGATCCAAAACACCACCGCCCCGGCACGAGTCGCCCGAATAAGACCCACGCCTTATGAGTCTCTTTTCCCCATGAGCGGATTAATTTTTGGACGTGCTTAGGATTTCGTTGATATGTTTGAGGATAATGGAGCAGGCGGGATTGACCATCTCACCGTGGTTGAAGCCCTGAATTTCATAAAGTAAGGTGTGCTGGTGGCCTGCAACTTTCATCATTCGCCACAGATAGGCGTTTTCCTCATACCGTCCCAGCATTTCCAAATCCCGGTCACCCGTTATCAATACCAGCGGCGCCGCGTCCGGCCGGACATGATAAAGCGGGGCGAATTCGTCAACAATCGGTTGTGTGCCCGGTATGCCCCGTTCCTTGCGAACGGTAAAATGCGTAATGGTATGGCCGCTGAGCGGCAGCAGCGCGGCGATCTTATTCGCGTCCACGTCATATTTCGCCAGCCACCGTTTGTCGAGGCCGACCATACTTGCCAAATACCCGCCGGCGGAGTGTCCGGAAACAAAAATCAAGTTGGGGTCGCCGCCATAGTGCTGGATATTCTTAAAGGCCCATGCAACGGCTGCGGCCGCATCGTCAATATAAACCGGGCAGGTGACTTTGGGATACAGGCGATAGTTCGCGGCGATCACTGCGATATTTTGATTCTTGAACGGTTCGGGAATCGAGCGTTCTCCTTCGGTGAGTCCGCCGCCATGAAACCAGACAACTGTGGCAAACCCTGTTTTTTTCGACGGATAATAAAGATCCAACCGGCAGCGTTCTTGGATATAGTCATCCTCAGATCGAAGCGGTTTTTTGCGATAAGAAATGTTCAACTCTGTCTTGTAGGATATTGATGGTTTCGACGCTGCGTTCTCGGCACGTGTATGCGAAGAACAAAAGAACACAGCAAACAATAAACTAATGATTATGAAGCTTCGCTTCATCGCATTACCTCTGTGAAATATAGGACCCGAAAATGGTTACAAGTTCTTTTGGTTTGCGGCGGCTTTGTACTTCTCCAGTGTTTGGCGCAATTGTTCCAAGGCCTGCGGATAATCTTTTGCCAGATCGATGAGCTTTAGCTGGGCTTGGATTGCTTCGTCGATCTTGCCGTTTTCAAACAGTGCCATGGCATAGGTATCCAGTACAGAGGGGTCTTTTCCCGCGGTAAGCTGATTCGCTTTTTCAGCCGCTTTGAGAGCAGCCTCCAAATCCCGGTTGGGTTCTTTAACCTGTGTTAGGATATTCCATGCCATTGCGTTGAGTCCCTCTACCGGGGCATTTTCAATAAAGTTTCCGGCGATTTTTTTTGTTTCGTCATTCAGACCGCCATCGGCGTGGATTTTTTGGAAATAGTCTGTGTACCACGCCATACACTGGCGCAGTAAGGCCTCAGCATCGGCTTTTCCTTTGGCGTACATGACAGGATCGAAGATGTCCTGCACAACCAATTCGAGAACCGTATCCATATCCTCGGCGGGATGACCCTGCCATGCGATTTTTCCATTGCGGTCAATGATGAAGGCATGTGGAATTCCCTGTGCGCCGAAGGCAGTCATGTAGTTTTGTCGCACGAATCCCTGGGTGTCAAATGCAACGGTGTAATCCATTTTTTCGCCCATTTCACCGACGAAGGATTTGACTTTTTCAATGGTTTCTTCCGGATAGCCGCCTGGCGTAGAGACACCGATGACGGTAAGACCTTTATCTTTATACTTTTTCTGAATTTCTGTCAAGTGCGGAATGCTGACCTTACATGGCGGACACCACGTTGCCCAAAATTCGATCAGGTACACCTTTTCCTTTTCAATCTTGACAGAGTCGCCTTTGACCCAATCAAGCCCTTTCAGCGGTGCTGCTGTTGGGAGTTCGGCGGCTTTAGGCGCAGTTTCAACCAGCTCCTCAGGTTCCGGTGTGGGTTGTTGAGGTTCGACAGCCGGAGTCTCTGTAACCGGAGTCTCCGCCATCGGAGTCGCTGTAGGCGGGGCCGGCGTTTCTTCCATCTTGGCGGTAGTTACGGCCGGCTCCGGGGACGGATTATCTGCCGTTTCTTTCTTTTCACAGCCAAATACGAATTGAGATGTGACGATGATTAAAACGAGTTTTATTGTAACCTTCATGGATATTCCTTTGATATTCAGGTTTCAGAGGTTTTTTACAGGAGCGAGCAGCATTTTGAGCCAATTTCACGCCTCCCACTATCATAACGTTTTTGTCCCCGATAGCAAGCCGCCAGAAGAAGAAAAGATTTTTTCATTGTCGGTTTACGGGGTTCTGTTGTAAATTATAGCTATGTCCAATCGAGATGCTGCCTATAAAGTTGTTCGTCGTTTGCGGAAAGAGGGCCACCAGGCCTTGTTTGCGGGAGGGTGTGTGCGCGACCGGCTGCTGGGGCGGCCCGCCAAGGATTACGATGTGGTGACCGATGCGGTGCCGGAGCAGGTGATTGAGCTGTTTCGGCGGACGTTGAAGATCGGCGCCCAGTTCGGCGTCGTGATGGTGTTGATGGATTCCAAACAGGTCGAAGTGGCTACGTTTCGCACAGAAGGGGGCTATCAGGATGGCCGGCATCCCGGACACGTCGAATTTACCTCTGCCCGGGAAGACGCATCCCGGCGGGATTTTACCGTCAACGGGATGTTTTATGATCCGATCGATAAAGAGCTTCTCGATTATGTTAACGGCTGCCGCGATCTGGAAAAACGGGTCCTGCGAACCATTGGCCAACCCGACGACCGGTTCAGCGAAGATTATTTGCGGATGCTCCGGGCGGTGCGGTTTTCAGTGAAGCTTGGCTTTGAAATTGAATCGGCAACCTGGCATTCCATTCAAAAGCATGCCGATAAAATTACCGGTATTAGCGCCGAACGAATTGCTGTCGAATTAGAGCAGATACTGGCCCATCCGAATCGAACGCAAGGGGCAAAACAGCTTGTTGACTCCGGTTTAGCAAAAGCGATATTTCCTGTTTTTGGCGGCGGTCGGGCGACAGCGGGAATTGAGGTACTCACCCATCTTCCGCAGGCGGTGGATTTTCCACTGGCGCTGGCGGGTTTCTGGTCAGGTTTTGATTCGAAGACGGCATTGAACCAGTGCAAAAAGCTGAAGCTGAGTAACTCGCAGATCAAACATGTACGATTTTTGCTTGAAAGACGCGATGTACTGCTGGATATTCAATTGTCACTGTCCAGTCTGAAGCTGTTGATGCACGAGCCCTATTTTTGGGATTTAATCACACTGCAGCAGGCGGTCCAGGAGGCTGAAGGCAAAAGCGCCCATCCGGTTCGTCTCATAAAGCGGCGGGCTTTGGAGATCGACGAAAAACATATTCGTCCGACTCCACTGCTGGATGGACACGAATTGATTGCGCTGGGAGCAACGCCGGGGCCGATGGTCGGTCAGCTTGCACAGGAGTTGTACATTGTCCAACTTGAGGAAAAAGTGCATACCCAACAGCAGGCCGAAACCTGGTGTAAACACTGGCTTGAAAAACACAAGGGATGTTGAAGATTTGAATAAACTTTTACTTTTGTGTTTTTAATAACACAATCCTGGGTCATGCCAAATCGCGCAGCCTGTTTCTCAACAGCCACCGGATTATGCTGAACAGCACTGCGAATAGAAGAACACCACCGATGACATAAATATTGAAGCCCTTAATGGCAACCCCTAATGCGGTTCCGGCGGCAGGGGGATGTTCTGTGTCACTGATCACCATAATAAAGATGGACAATCCGACAGAAAATGCGTAAACGGCATTTTCGATGGGATTATAGTTGGCGGGAAGAATCTGCAAGAGCCAGGCTCCCAGAAGTCCGCATAGAAGACCGATGATATGTCCGCCGATAACACCTCTGGGTTTAGCGGTGAATTTATCAGGGAGAGCAAACACGACAAACGCCGTTGCGCCGAGTGAAGCGATAATGACGGCTTCGTCGGTATTCATGATGACAAGAACAAGGTAGATCGATATCGATGCCAGCAGGCTCTGAAAAACATAGTATTTCCAGAAACCTTTGAATTCGTTAAGCATACTCCGCAACGATCTTGCCATACTTTTTTTATCGGCGGGATTAAAGAGATTTCTATATAAATAATATTGAAACTTCACGATATAGGGGCGGGAATCAAACAGGAGGATAATTAACCGGTTTGAGGGAATTCGCATTAAAAAAGCCCTTGCGGGCAATATTAAAGGTACAGGGGTCGAAGAACAGAGACAAAAATCATCTGTTCACAGACTCGGCGGCCCCCGCATATGGTTAAATAAGTGCGGTGGTGATTTTCTTTTATTTGTATTTTCAGTTTTTGGCAGTGGGTTATTCATTTATAATTCCTAAATTAATAATGGCGGCTGATTGGACATTGATTAAAAGTCGTCTTGTTTTATTTCCGGCGGGGCACGCCCCGCTTCCTTCGTCAGATAGTACCGAATATTGTGTGAACCGTTTATCATTGACCTGACCCCCAATTGGATTATTTACTTTTCTATTACTGAAGTGCATTATATTGGAAATCCGACTAAATGTCAATGAAATATCAACGAAATATTAATTATTTTTTGGTTTATTATTAAAACGGCATTAAAATAGTTGTTTTATTTAAAATTATAGGACTCTTGTAATTTTTTATTTTATACTTTCTTAATTAATTAATCTGATTTTGATAAAGATATCGGCAAATTCAACTTGTTTTGCCGTTGGCGTTGAGGACGGTGTGCGTATAATAGGGCACTTTCATTGTTGAAGATTGCATTTAAGCGAGGTTCTATTGGACCGAATACGAATCACCATTCAGGGCCGGGTACAGGGTGTCGGGTGCCGGCCGTTTATTTACCGTCTTGCGGCCGAACTGGGCGTGACGGGGATTGTCTACAATGACACACAGGGCGTCAGAATAGAAGCCCAGGGCAGCCAGGGACAACTGGATGCGTTTGTTACACGACTGGCGGATGAAACGGAGGATGGCTATCCGGCGCTGATGAAAGTCCGGCAATGCGACGAGGAAACCATTGACGTTGTAGACGGAGAAGATGATTTTCGAATCATTGAGAGCCATGCTACGGGGGCACCAGTTTCACAAGTGACCCCGGACTGTGCGACATGCCCGGCCTGCCTGAATGAAATGAGAGATCAGACGGATTTTCGCTGTCGGTATCCGTTCATTAACTGCACACATTGCGGTCCACGGTATTCCATTGTCAAGACGATACCCTATGATCGGCCGAACACGACCATGAGCGAATATGCGATGTGCGAAAAATGCCAATCACAATACACCAACGTGCGTGACCGTCGGTTTCATGCTCAGCCGGTCGCCTGTCCTGCCTGCGGGCCGAAAATATGGTTGACCGACAAAGACGGTAAAACCATTGAAACGGACTCTGACAAAGCGATTGCATATTGCGCTGAGGTTTTGCGTTCCGGGGGCATTGCGGCTGTTAAAGGCATTGGCGGTTTTCACCTTGCGGTGGATGCATTGAATGAACAGGCTGTTTCGGAACTTCGTAAACGAAAGGTTCGTGATGCCAAACCATTTGCGATGATGGCGGCGTCGCTTGATGTGATTGAAAAATACGCGGTGGTCGATGAACTGACGGCGGAACTGTTAACCAGTTCCGAAAGTCCGATTGTTTTGCTGGACAAGAAAGAATCCAATCCAATTGCCCCGTCAGTGGCGTTCGGAACGCATCGTTTCGGGTTTATGCTGTGTTATGCCCCGCTGCATCATCTGCTGTTAGCGGAAGAGGGCATTGAAGTATTGGTGATGACCAGTGCCAATCTGTCTGATGAACCGTTGATTTGTAAAAATGAGCAAGCCCTTGAGGAGTTGGAGGCTGTTGCGGATGTATTCATTATGCATGACCGTGAGATATGGCGGCCGGTAGATGATTCGGTTGTGCATGAGGTGAATGGTCAGGCTGCTTTTTTGCGGCGGGCGCGGGGTTATGTGCCGACGCCTATCTATCGAAATGAGTCGAGCGGGAAGGACATTTTTGCGGCCGGGGCGGACTTAAAAAACACGTTCTGCTTTGTCAAAGGTAATCAGTATTTGATGAGCGAGCACATTGGTGACTTGGCGGACGGGCGGGTGTATCGTCACTACAGCCATTCAGTTCAGCATTTGCAGAAGTTGTTTGAGGTCAAGCCGGAGGTGGTGGTGTGCGACTTACACCCCGGTTACCTGTCAACACATTTCGTCGAACAGTTGCAGGATGTAACGCTGATTCGGGTGCAGCATCACTGGGCACATATTGCCTCGGTGTTGGCCGACTGTAATGAAACGGGGCCGGTGATAGGTCTGGTTGCTGACGGTACGGGATACGGTACGGACGGTGCGATTTGGGGATGTGAATGTCTGATTGCGACACTGACGGAGTTTGAGCGGTTTGGGCAGTTGGCGTATTATCCATTGGCCGGTGGCGACAAGGCATCCAAAGAGGCGATTCGTCCGATTCTTGGGCTGTTAAACGGGCGGGTGGATGAACATGCCGCATTGCTTGTCTCGATCGAGCCGGATGCGGATAAGATACGATTGATCTGTGAACAAATTCAAAAGGGTTTGAATACCGTTTTTACATCGAGCCTGGGACGGTTGTTTGACGCGGCGGCGGCACTGGTGGGGTTGGGGGCAAAAAATCGATTTGAGGCCGAACTGCCGATGGCGCTGGAGGCAATGATTGAAAACGGGGTTGAAGAGACCTATCCGATTGAACTAAGCCAAAATGACGGCGTATGGTGTTTAGAGCATGAACCGATTATCCGGGGGATGATTGGCGATATTGGCAGCCGGACAGGTAAGGCAAAGATTGCCGCCCGATTCCACAACAGTGTCTGCGAAGGTCTGCTGTCACTGGCCCAAAGGGGGCGTCAGGAAAAGGGGCTTTCGGATGTGGCATTGAGTGGGGGGGTGTTCTGTAACCGCTATTTGGCCAATCGCCTGATTCTGCGTTTGCAGGATGAGGGATTTCGTGTATTATGGAAAAAATCGGTGCCGGTCAATGACGGCGGTATCAGTCTCGGACAGGCGGCGATTGCAGCGGAAATGATAAACAAGGGTATGATTGGATAAAAAATGTGTTTAGCGGTACCAGCGAGAATTATTGAAAAAGACGGTGATAAGGCTGTGGCCGATGCGATGGGCAACCGGTGGAATATCCGTATTACATTGACACCGGAAATAGAGGTGGGCGATATTGTGCTGATTCACGCCGGTTATGCGATCACCAAGGTCGACGAGGAAGAGGCACAGAAGACATGGGAGTTGTTCGAGGAGATCGCTGCGTTTGAGGCTGAGCGTCAAAAGGTCAAAGAGGGAGAGGTCTAATCATGCTCCAGCGGATCGAAAAAGCCAGAAAGACGATCGAGGCGATATGCGAAACGGTTGATAAACCCATTCAGGTGATGGAAGTGTGCGGGACGCATACGGTGTCGATTTTCCGGCATGGGATTCGGTCGCTGCTGCCGGAAAAGTTAAAGCTGCTCAGCGGGCCGGGTTGTCCGGTCTGTGTGACCGACCAAGGGTACATCGATGTGGTGATGGATTTGGCCTTGCGGGATGATACCATTATTGCGACGTATGGCGATATGATTCGTGTGCCCGGCAAAGCGGGTTCGCTGGAAAGTCTGCATCGCAATAATGTTAAGGTTGTGTTGAGTACGGACGATGGGCTGGCGTTGGCAAAAAAGCATCCAGATAAGGCGGTTGTGTTCGTGGCCGTCGGTTTTGAGACAACCACGCCGCCAAGTGCCGTTGCGGTTGCCGATGCGGCTAAAGAAGGAGTTGATAATTTCTGCATTCTCAGCGGGCACAAACTGGTTGTTCCGGCGATGATGGCATTGCTTGGCACCAAGAACGATAAAATTGATGCATTTCTGTGTCCCGGCCATGTCAGTGTGATTTTGGGGTCGGACGCATATCAGCCGGTGGTCGAAACATTCAAGCGGCCCTGCGTGGTGGCCGGTTTTGAAGCGGTGCAGATGTTGGAAGGGCTGGCGAAGATTTGCCAGCAGATTGCGGACGGAAAACCTGCCATTGATTCGGTCTATGGCGCGGCGGTAACCCCGCAGGGCAATGTGACGGCTCGTAAGATTATCGAAGAAGCGTTTGAGCCGTGCGATGGCGCATGGCGGGGCTTGGGTGTGATACCCGGGGCGACGCTGAAACTTAGAGACAAGTATGACCAATTCGACGCACTGAAACGATTCGGCATCAAGGAGGTCCCGACCGAAGAACCCGCGGGCTGTCAATGCGGCCAGATATTGTGCGGTTTGCTCGACCCGCCGCAGTGCGGCATGTTTGGCAAGAAATGCACACCCGACACGCCCATCGGTCCCTGCATGGTTAGCACGGAAGGTGCCTGTTCAGCGTGGTATAAATATAAACAAAGATAAAACGCATCCTGTAAGTCAGCAGAGAACAATCCTGCTAAAGGGAATTCTCCGATGTTTTTTAGGGATGCGGTTTGTCATTTGACAGATTCGTAATGATCCAATTTGTTGTCTTCGCTATAATATAGGATAAATACGGTGGCTTCCTCTTGGGTGGCTATTTCCAGAGGGGTGCCTACGATCTCCCACAGGCCGAGTGTTACCACATCCATCGCCGTATGGCCGACAATTGCCAATGTTTTTGTTTCTTTTGTACCGGCATTTTCCACAAGTTTGTAAATGTCCTTACATCCTCCATCAGCAGTCCGTGTGGACGTATAGGGGGCGCCGAGCACCTGTACGATGTCATCACGATTCCCTCCGACTCGTAGAACCGAAAGGTCTTTCCGGGTCTGCTTCTTTCCGGCCATTATGGCCGAACATCCCTGGATTAATATCATCACTGTGCAGAGTAGTATAAGACTTGTCTTTCGCATGATCCATCCCTTTCTGTTTTTTTAACTTTTCCCGAACTATTTTCAGTTTTTTTAGGCCGTTACTTTGGCTCCGTACACAAGTTTTTCAAGTTGTCCATGCTAAAGTTACACTTGGCGGGAAGCAGTCCACATTCATACGCTCCGGCCAGAAGACCCAAGTACGAGATAACGGCATCCCGATTACTTCCCGTACGACTGACCAACTGAGTTACGAAGCTTCTTAAGTGCCTGTCGGAGGCTTCTGTTTGGGTATGGGTCCAGTTTTCTTCGCGATATTTTTTGTTGAGGCCAAGGATCATCGCCCCGACGTCGATCCAGTATTGGTCCTCTTCGTTAAGGGAACTTTTCTTTTTGAAACCGTCAAGCAATGAGGTGCCCATATCCAGCCAGTTCCCGGCTTGTTGCTCTTTGATCCACTCATCCTCTGTTAGCATGAGCGACCGGAAAGTCGGATCGTCGGCATGCTGTCGCCCAAAAGCCCCGATTTCTTCAGGAATAGCTACCAGAAGTGCTTTATCGCAATCAAACAGAGGGATCTCACGATAGCCGATGAAGTTATCAAGGCGATTGTTCCTGTGTTGTTGGCAGTACTCGAGAATTGCTACATGGGCTCGGTAATCGGTCGTAGAGCCGATGTTGATCGCACGGAAGTATTTTTCTCCCACAAGGCCTCCTACGATGAATTTTTCGGGATGTGGCATTGTGGGTACATGAGTATGGCCGGACACCCAGTAATTTTTCCCTTCGGATATAAGCAGCTTTTCGAGATTCTGGTTCAGGGTTTTAGAGAAGGTGGGAATATTGAAAACACCCTCGGTTACATTCCAAGCCAGATTCGTTACGTTCAGAGGCACTTCGTCGGGTTTGGCAAAGGTAATACGGTCCAGATGATCTTTCGGGTAATGGGACGCCAGAACTCTGAAATCAGGCGAGGAGGACTGTGCAAACTTCTTCAGATAGCTGATTTGCGATACAAATCCCGGTTCATCTTTGAAGGATACTGAGCCGATGATACCGTAAAAACCTAAATTGGCCACTTGCGACCAGTCCGGCGCGTCCTTGTAATCCGAAGAATCGAGCAGGAATATTTCCACAGAGGCTTTTCCGGTTTCGGTATAGGTAAGAATCCCGCTCAGGTATAAGCCCGTGTCGTGATCCAGATTCTTGTTTTGTTCTAAATCCGGAAAATTGTCTGTGTACTGAAAGCGTGTATTGCCGGGGATTTGATTATTGGCATGGTTGAACTCGCTAAATTTTTTCAAGACTTGGTATTTGGTGAGAGCGGGGTTATCCGGCCGGCCTTCCCGATTCAACATGGCAAACCGAATTCCGGGGGAAACGATGTTGCCGGCTCCCAAATAATCATGATTTCCGATAAGGATGAAAATGGGGGTTCCTGTCTGCTCCCGATGTTTGGTCAAAATGTTCAGAACTGTCTCGATCTCATCGGTACCACCGCTGTTTGCCGCATCCCCCAGATACAGAATGACATCTACTCCTTTTTTGTTGCTATGGGAATCTTGTGTTAATTTGGAAAGGGCAATCCCAAGCATTTCCTCGGCCAGGAAGCATTCGAGGGCGGGCGGGCGAATACTGACGTCTACCAGGTTGTCGGCTGATTTACTTCGGTAATGAAAGTCCGAAAAGCCGTTCTGAGAGGTGATCTGACTATCGGCCAACATACCGATTTTTATGGGAAATGGTTTGGTTGGTTTTGAGGAATGGGTTCCCTGATTTAAATAGCTCAAAGGCTTAATTGATTCAAAAGCACAGCTTGTAAAAAAGAAGCAAATCAAGAGTAGCAAGGGAAATTTTCTGTTCATAGCCAACTCCTTGTGGTTCTGAGTACGGAAAACCAGGACTTACTTTATTTTATATTCATAATGTCTTTAATGTGCTACATTACACAAGCAGGAATTTGATTTGTCAAGAAATTTCTTAGTTATGAAAGAATAATTAGTGAGGGGTATTTTAACTTATTCAAGGCGTTGAAAAATAGCATAGGTTCTGGTAAGATTTGTGTTTCTTAAATGTTGACGGGAGATTTGTTAGGACAATGGAAGATACAAAGAAAATCCAGCTTGCGCACGGCGGAGGGGGGCGTTTAATGGGTGACCTTATTAATCGTACGATCGTGCCGAAGTTTGCCGATGGCCAGTCGGTGCAATTGACCGATTCGGCGTTGGTGGATGTGCCTTCCGGTAAGCTGTGTTTTACGACTGACAGTTTTGTGGTCAAGCCGTTGTTTTTCAGCGGCGGGGATATTGGCAAACTTTCCGTATGCGGTACGGTGAATGATTTGGCGGTTGCCGGAGCGAAACCATTGGCACTGAGCCTGTCGCTGATACTGGAAGAAGGGTTGGAGATTGGCATACTGGAAAAAATTCTGGAAAGTATTGGTGATACAGCGAAGAATGCTAATGTCAATATTATCACCGGCGATACCAAGGTGGTTGAAAAAGGCTCCGCCGATGGCATTTTCATCAATACCTCCGGCGTGGGAATGTTGATAGAGAAAGCCAGTCCGTCGTTTATGCACATTAAGCCGGGCGATGCGATTTTGATCAACGGCAACCTCGGCGACCATGGCATGACGATTATGTCCCAGCGTGAGGGCTTGAAGTTTCAAACGCCGCTGAAAAGCGACTGCGCGTGTTTGCATGAGTTGACGGAGATGTTGTATGAAAGCCTTGGTGAAAAAGTTAAATTTATGCGGGACCCGACGCGTGGCGGAATTGCGGCAACGTTAAACGAAATTGCCCAATCGGCAAGTGTGAATGTTGCGTTACAGGAAACAGACCTGCCGATTGATAAAACCGTTCAAACCGCCGCCGATATGCTGGGATTTGATTTGCTGAATATTGCCAATGAAGGCAAGGTGCTGGCGGTGGTTGACGGTAGTGCGGCGCAGCAGGCAATTGAACTGTGGCGCAAACACCCGCTGGGACAAAATGCTGCCATCATCGGAACTGTCAGCGAAGCCAAGGACGAGGCGCTGGTGGAACTAGTAACCAAAATCGGCGGCAGGCGAATTGTTCAGACGCCTTACGGCCGGGAATTACCGAGGATCTGCTGACACCCTTATAGGGTGATAAGTGTCGCGAGAACAGTAACGCCGATTGTAAAGGGCGTAACCGCGCAGTGAGCCATTATTGGAAAGAGATCGAATGCACGAAACAGCCGTTGCCGAAAGTATTTTAAAAACGATTCTTGAACAGGCCGAGCAGCTACAGGCCAAACCCGTCAGTGCGGTTATTTCCTGCGGTCAGTTTAATGCACTGAATGACGAGGTGATGAGCTTTGCGTTTGAAGCCGCCGCGGCCGACACCGTTTGCCGCCACATGAAACTGAACATTAAGCATGTCTCGCTGCGGGCGACGTGCAAGTATTGCAAAACAACGTTTGAGTTTGATATTTATAAACCCGTCTGCAGCCAATGCGACAGCGCCGAGTTTGCGTTTGAACCGGATGCACCGCTGCTGCTGGAGGAAATTGAATTTGAGGAAAAATAAAAGCGCGGGGACGTGAGTCCCCCGATATTGTCACCCTCGCGCAGATGGAGGTCTATCGAGTTTGCTGGATTCCCGCCTGCGCGGGAATGACAGTTAGGGTAATTGAATGATAATCAAGTGTAGAAGTAAGGTTATATAAATGAAAGTATCATTGAACCAAAAGATTTTAAGCCGGAATGAAGAGTGTGCCAAGAAGAACAAGGCGTTTTTCGCTGAACACAAGGTATTTTGTCTGAACGTCATCTCTTCGCCCGGGTCGGGTAAGACCACGACCATCGCGCGTACCATACGAGATTTAAAAGACCAAGTGACCATCGGCGTTATCGAAGGCGACATTAAGACCGATACCGATGCCCAAAAGATTCGCGCCGCCGGGGCCGAAGCCGTACAGATCGAAACGCAGGGCGCCTGTCACTTATCTGCCGAGCAGGTCTATAATGCCATCAAGGCACTGGATGCGGAAACAAAAGATGTGGTCATTATTGAGAACGTCGGCAATCTGGTGTGCCCGTCGGCATTTGATTTGGGTGAAGACTGCCGGATGGTGATGCTGAGCGTGCCGGAAGGCGACGACAAGCCCGTCAAATACCCCGGCACATTCGCCGGAGCCGATGTCGTGCTGATAAATAAAATTGACCTGGCCGAGCATATCGAGTTTAATCTGGAAAGGGTGCTGGCCGATATCCGCGTGGTCAATCCGAACGCGAAAATCTTTCAGGTCTCCGCCACCACCGGCGAAGGAATGGGCCAGTGGTACGAATGGCTAATGGAAAAAGCAAAAAAATAGGTTTCCTTGAAAGCCCCTGAAAGGGGCGTTAGTTTAGTAGCCGGAGGCGTGAGCCTCCGGAAATTGGATTAAAATAAAAATAAGCCCCGAAGTGGCGGTATAAAGTTAAGGATAATAAGTAGTGGACTCATTTGTTTATAAAAACGGAAAATTATTTGCCGAAGGCGTGGCGGTTGAAAAAATCGCCGAGCAGGTCGGCACGCCTGTCTACATTTACAGCAAAGCGACCTTCATGGATCACCTCAAAAAGATCCAGGCTGCGTATGCGGATATTGATACGACTATTTGCTATTCGATCAAGGCCTGCGGTAACATCAATATCTTAAAATGCCTCGCGGCGGCGGGCAGCGGGTTCGATATCGTCAGCGGCGGGGAACTGTATCGCGTGCCCAACAGGCAGGGGCGAACATGAGCAAGATCGTTTTTGCCGGGGTGGGAAAAACCGACACCGAAATCATCGAAGCCCTCAATGCGGGTATCGGCTACTTTCAATATCGAGTCCGAGGCCGAACTGGAAAACCTGATTGCAGCTTTGCAAAAAACACGGCAAAAAAACCAAAGCGGCTCTGCGGGTCAATCCGGATATTAAATACGATTCGCACAAGCACATTACCACCGGCGTCAAGGAAACCAAATTCGGCGTGGATATCGAACGGGCGCACAAGGTTTTTGATACGCAGTATGCGAAGAACGGCGTTGTCGAAATGTCCGCCATTCACGTGCATCTCGGCTCCGGCGGCAAAACCATCGACCCGTATGTCAACTATGTCAAAAAAATCCTGCCCGCTGGTCGAGGACCTTCGTGGCAAAGGTTACAAGATCGACACGCTGGATCTGGGCGGCGGCTATGGCGCCGATTACGAAACCGACAGCGTTCCCTCGGCGGCCGATTATGCCGCCGGGATCGTGCCGCTGCTGAAGGCGGCGAACTTAAAGCTGATCCTTGAACCCGGCAAGAGTATCATCGCCAATGCCGCGATCATGCTGACCCGCGTGGTTTTCAAAAAGACCGGCGGCGAAAAAACATTCGTCATTGTCGATGCGGGCATGAACGACCTGATCCGCCCGTGTCTGTACGAGGCGTTTCACTTTATCTGGCCCGCGGCGGTAGATAAAATATTCGTTCCCGCCAAACGTGCGAAGGATATTAATATGCCGGATGCGGAAACGGTTGATGTCGTAGGTCCGATTTGCGAGGGCACGGACTATTTCGCCAAAGACCGGCCGATGCCGCCGGTGTCGCGGGGCGACCTGGTGGCGGTCTTTTCAGCCGGAGCCTACGGCTACACCATGGCCAGTAATTACAATGCCCGACCGCTGTGCGCGGAGGTCCTCGTCGACGGTGACACCTTCACCGTCATCCGTAAACGCCAGACGTATGACGATCTTGTCGCATTGGAAAAATAAAACGGGAGATGATCATGAAGCGATGGTTGTTTTTGTGTGTGCTGTTAATAACAGCATCCTGTCGGGTTGCTGCAGTCAGGGGCTTAGGATGGAAAAAGACAAAAGAGCCGAACGGATCGAAAACGTCAAATCCGCGATGCTGGCGATGCAGCGGCATTCATGGGAGCAGGGGGTCGCCGCGCAGGCACTGCTGGAGATGCGCCAGACCGATCTTGTGATTCAATTTGCCAAAGAGGCGGTGCTGCGTCAGGGTTCCGACGGCCGTCTGGCGAACATCGGTAATGATCATGGCGTCACCGACCCGGCCTGCGTCGGACAGGCGGTTTTGGTGGCTGCGACGATCACGCACGACAGCGACGCTGAAAGATGCCGCTGACAAGATGGCGGACTACCTGCTCAACCGGGCCCCGAAAACAGCCGACGGCACCCTGTATCATCTCACCGATAAACCCCAGATCTGGATCGATTCGATGTATATGGCGCCGCCGTTTTTAGCCGCGGCCGGTCACCCCCACCAAGCGGTCCAGCAGATCGAGGGATTCAGAAAGCGACTGCTCGATCCGGAGAAAAAGCTGTATTCGCATATGTGGGATGAGGGGAAGAAGGATTTTGTCCGGCGGGACTTTTGGGGGGTCGGCAACGGCTGGACCGCCGCGGGCATCACACGGGTTATCGATACGCTCCCGGGCCAAATGCAGGAGGATAAACAGCGGCTGATCGGCTATGTCAAAGAGCTGATCGATGCGTCCCTGCCGTATCTGCGGGACGATGGGCTGTTTCATGATGTGATCGACAGGCCCGAAACGTTTGTTGAGACCAACTTTTCGCAGATGCTGGCATACACGATCTATCGGGGGTTGCAGCGCAGGTATCTGGATGAGTCTTACCGGCCCTATGCCGACAGGATGCGGGCGGGGGCTACGGCCAAGGTCGATGCGTACGGACTGGTACAGGATGTCTGCGGTGCGCCACACTTCAACGCACCGGGAAGCGCCACCGAAGGGCAGGCATTCTTTTTGCTGATGGAGACCGCCTACGCAGACGCCGGCGGGAAATAATCGGATGGTCGTCGGATGTTTTTAAAAGGAGCATTTGTTGGAAGAACAAAAACAACAAATCAAAAAAGGCTGGAAAGTTTTCTGGATTGTTCTTGTGATTATTCTTGTGGTATTAGTTCTTCGGATTTTCTCTTTATCATTTTTTTGTGTTTTTGGGGTAATTGTTTCTGCAAGTCTCTACTTAATATTCAATTTGTCTTGTGGGATTTCTAAGAAATCTTGTGCCGAGTCGCGTTTTGCAATAGCAAAGAGAGTTACTTTTATTTTTTTTAGTTCATATTTGATTTTGACAGTCATTAATTTCTTTTTTCTCACAAACAACATAAGAGAGTGGACCGGTGTTATTTTAGGCAGAAACTTCATGTCTGCTTCTGATCAGAAGGATTTGGGGATACCTTTTCCAGAAAGTATGAAATTGCTATATTATGACGAAGGTTTTCCTTGGATAGAACAAGAAGCAGAGTTAATTGCAGTTATGGATCAAGAAGACTTACACGAAGTAACAGAGCTTCTCAATAAAACGAAAGATTCTAATAAGTATCAAATGAAGTCAAAATTTTGGTACATTCAATATCTATTCAACACAAGAAAAACAGTTTACACTTACTCAAACTACATTTATTCTAAGTCGGGTGGTGCGGTGACTGCTGATGTGTTGATTGTATTCAAAGCACATGGTGAGGCCAAACTGTACATGGATATTATTTATTGGTAATTGAGAGACGAAATCACAATCAATGTAATTAGGCATTCCAATCATCAATGGGTTAATCGACCGGATCGAAGTTTTCTTTGGTGACATAGCACATCGGGCAGGTCCAGTCATCGGGGAGGTTTTCAAACGGGGTTCCGGGGGGGATATCGGCCATCGGGTCGCCTTTTTCCGGGTCATAAATATAGCCGCAACTGATACAGATATACTTCTGCATTATTTTTACTCCGTAAAAAAATGGAAATTCGAAGCACGAAATCCTAAATTCGAAACAAATTCTAATATTAAAACTCAAATGTCCAAAACATTTCCGATTCTATATTTTTTTGAATTTTAAGCATTATAATTTTGATATTGTTTCGTATTTCGATATTCGAATTTCGAAATTTTAATTTATACAGCAAAATATTTTGCTTGCGGATGATGGGCGACGATCGCAGACGTCGTCTGCTCCGGCACCATCTCCATGTTTTCCGTCAGGGTTACACCGATCCGCTCGGGCTTCAATAATTTAAACACAGGCTCATGCGCCCCCAGGTCCGGGCACGCCGGATAGCCGAATCCGTACCGGCTGCCCTGGTACTGCTGGCTGACATAGCCGGTCAGGTCGGCTGGCCGCTGCTGGGAGATGCCCATCTCGATGCGCATGACCTCATGCCAGTACTCGGCCAGGGCATCGGTGACCTCCACACCAAACCCATGCAGCATCAGGTAGTCATGGTAGGCGTCTTTTTCGAATAATTCTTTTGCCGCTTTACCGATCGCCTCGCCGATGGTGACCACGAAGAAACCGGCGATATCGCCGCCGTCTTTTTCCGGCTTAAAAAAGTCCGCGATGCACAGGTTCGGGGCAAAGTCCTGACGGGGAAATTCGAACTCATAGTCCTGCCCGTTATCGGCAACGATCACGGAATTGTCTTTGCTGAAGCATTTGAAATAACCATACGTTACCTTGGGCTGTATGAGCTTTTCATCGATGCCGCGTTTTTTCAGGCTCTCATAGATCGGGATCACGGTTTCGTTGACCAGTGTGTCGTATTCGGCCGCACTCAGATTGCCCCGTCGGTATCCCCAACGGCCGCGGAACAGGGCCTGCTCGTTCATGTAGGGGTAGATAGCCGACGGATCGACATCAATCACCTGTTTTGCCCCCAGGAAAGGCGCCTTGGGTACAGGATTATCAGTGATGATCTCTATATTTTTCAGCCCCGCCTTTTTCGTCGTCGAAGCAGGTTTTGCATCGAATTCAGTTGCGGCCAGTTTTCCGGCCTCAAAATCCCGTACAGCCTTCAACCCCGCGAACGCATCGGCGCAATAAACCACCGGCTTGTCAAACCGGGGTACACAGCTTTCAGCAACAAATTTTTTCGTCAGTGCCGCACCGCCCAAAAGGATGGGTGTTTTCAGTTTGGCCTCTTTGTACTGCGGCATGCTCTCCTGCATCACGATAGCCGATTTGACCAGCAGTCCTGAAAGGCCCACGATATCCACGTCGTATTCTGCGGCCTTCTCGATGATTGTTTCGGTGGGCACCTTGATGCCGAGATTGTAAACTTTGTAACCGTTGTTGGTCAAAATGATATCGACCAGGTTCTTACCGATGTCATGCACGTCACCCTGAACAGTCGCCAGCAGGATCTTTAGTTTTTCCGACAGGTCGGTCTTGTCCATAAAGGGCTCTAAGAAAGCCACGCTTTTTTTCATCACCTCGGCCGACTGCAGAACGAACGGCAGCAGAATCTCACCCTTGCCGAACAACTCGCCCACATACCGCATCGCCGGAACAAGCAGGGTGTTGATGATATCCAGCGGTTTATAACGGCCCAGCAGAATCGTCAGGATATCATCCAGTCCGTCTTTGTTGCCCTTGAGAACCATCTGACCGAGTGTCTTTTCTGCGGTGATGTCCTGTTCGTTTTTGTCATCCTCTTTTTGTTCACCAATTTCCTCGAAATGATCGATGAACGTCATCAACGCGTTTTTGTCTGCGTTCTTTTGGCGGTTATAGATCAGATCCAGGCAGATGTCGCGGTCGCCTGTGCTGATCTGTGCCATCGGAATCACCCTGGCGGTATCGATAATCGCCGCATCCAGCCCAGTCTGCACGGCTTCGTGCAGAAAGACCGAGTTGAGAATTTTGCGAGCGGCCGGGCGAAGTCCGAATGAGATATTGCTGACACCCAGCAGCGTCATCACGCCGGGCATCTGCTGTTTGATCCGGCTGATCGCGTCCAGTGTTTGGATCGCCGCGTCTTTGAGACTTTCGTCGCCGGAGCCGATGGTAAATGTCAGCGGATCGAACAGAATATCTGTCGGCCGCAATCCGTGCTCACCGACGGCCAGGTCGTAAATCTGCTGAGCGGTATCGACCTTTTCGGCGGTTGTCATCGCCATACCGCCTTTGTTGATGGTCAACGCCACGACCGCGGCGCCATATTTTTTGGCCAGCGTGCAAACCTTATGAAGATTCGCTCCGCCGTCTTCGAGGTTGATCGAATTAATGATGCACCGGCCGGGATAGATTTTTAAAATCTCGGCGATGCAGTCGGCCTGAGTCGAATCCACCATCAGCGGCAGTTTCACCGATGAGATCAGCATCCCGAAGAAACGTTTCAAATCTTCCTTTTCATTGCGGCCCGCATAAGCGGTGCAGATATCCAGCACATGAGCGCCTTTTGCTTCCTGATCCAGTGCGACCTGCAAACAGCCGTCGAAGTCATCGGCCAGCAGCATTTCACGAAACTTTTTGGACCCATTCGTATTGCAGCGTTCGCCGATCAACAGTGGCCGGATCGGCTGGATCAATTCCACGGCCTGATACAAGCTGGAAACCGACGGTTTCATGATTCCACCTGCCTTTCGGCCGGTTTCAGCGAGCCGACGGTTTCAACCAGTGTTCGGATATGCTCCGGCGTTGTGCCGCAGCAGCCGCCGACAATACTGACGCCCTGGTTTTCAATAAAATGTTTCATGTGGGCAGCGTACTTGGCCGGTTTAAGCGGATAGGTTGTCTGGCCGTCGATAATTTCCGGCAGACCCTGGTTGGGAATGCAGGAAATCCGGGCAGGCCAGTTGTGGCTCAGATAACGAATGTGCGATTCCATATCCGCCGGACCGGTTGCGCAGTTAAGTCCTAGTGAAAACAGTCCGAACGGCTCAACGGTTGCGACCACCGCCGCGATATCGGTGCCGACGAGCATCGTTCCCTGCCGTTCAATCGTCACGGATAGCAGGATTGGCAACTGTTTACCCAGCTTTTCAAGCGTTTCGATACAGGTAATAATTGCGGTCTTAACCTGCAGCAAGTCCTGACAGGTTTCGACGATCAACGCATCTGCGCCCACATTGACCAGCGTTTCGATTTGTTCGCCCAATGCAGCCGTCAGTGTATCCACTGAAATATGCCCCAGGCTTGGCAACTTGGTGCCCGGTCCGATGGAGCCGGCAATGTACACATTATTACGGCCGGCAATAGCAGCCCGTGCATTTTCCACCGCTGCCGTATTGATAGCTTCAACTTTTGTCTGCAGTCCGTACTCGGCCAGTACGACCGATGAGGCCCCGAAGGTATTGGTTTCCAGTACCATGGCACCGGCATTGACAAATGAAGTATGCAGTTCGACAATTTTCTCCGGTGCAGACAGATTCAAATATTCGTTACAACCTTTGTTGCCGTCCCAGACTGAATCGGGCAGATCCATCATTTGTAAATTGGTCCCGCAGGCACCGTCAAAGATCAAAAGTTCATGGTCACAAAAAGCCACTGTTTACTCTCCCGTTTAGAGTTCGTTGACAGGAAGTTTCCCTAGCGCCGCCAGAGCAATCTTGACATTGCCAAAGGGAGCACTGACGGCAAAGCCCGCAACGTGCGGTCTGAGTGTTTCGATCATTTCCTGCGCGATCTCGACACCGATCTTACGGCCGTCTTCCCGCGTTTTTGCTTTGGACATGCGCGCGAGTAATTCATCGGGAACAACCACCCCGGGGACCTCGTTAGCCATGAATTCGGCGTTCTTAAAACTCGTAAACGGCCAGATGCCCGCTAAGAACGGCAGGTTGAATTCTTTCACTTTGTCGGCAAATGCAAAAAACATTTCAGTATCGAATACCGGTTGAGTGATCGCATATTCAGCGCCGGCATGTGTTTTTGATTTGAATCGCTCGATCTCACGATTCAGCTCGGAAGCGACCGGGTTGGCCCCCACGCCGATGGTCAGCGATAACTGCTCCGGCAGTTCATTCCCGGCGATATCCAGTCCTCGGTTCAGGTTGTTTACGACTTTCGTCAATGCCACCGAATCCAGATCGAACACGCCGGTCGCGTTCGGGTATTCACCCAGCTTCGGCGGGTCACCGGTGATCAAAAGCACATTTCGCAATCCCATCGCGTGAATTCCCAAAAGATCCGACTGCAGGCCGATGAGATTTTTGTCACGGCAGCAGATATGCAAAAGCGTTTCAATTCCCGCTGCCTGTTCGATTTTCAGCGCGGTAACCAACGGGCTCAATCTCGCACTGGCCCTTGGTCCATCGGGAATATTGATTGCATCAATGTCGTGCTTGGCGCAGAGTTTGGCGCTTTCGATGACCTGATTGGCATCGATGCCGCGCGGCGGGGTCAGTTCAATACAGATGAGGGGCTTTCCGGCGGCCAACTTTGCACCGAATTTACTTCTTTCGGCCAGCGGCAGGGGTTCAGTCCCGACGGGTTTTTCTTCCTTGATCTCAATATGTACTTTTGCCGGCTTGACCGTCATAGCCCTGGCCAACGAACGGACGGTTTTAACGATCTCGGCGATATGTGCCGGCGTAGTCCCGCAACAGCCGCCAATAATGCGGGCGCCGTTCTCAAAAAACCGTTTGGCGTACTCAGCCATGTATTCCGGCGTACACATATACAGCGTGCGTCCTTCGACGCGGCGGGGCAGCCCGGCGTTCGGTTGGATTGAGATCGGCTTATTAGTCACCTCCCGAAGGCGGCGAAGTCCTTCGAGCATATCCGAAGGACCCAGTGAGCAGTTCAGACCCACCGCGACAACGGCTTCATGTGCGGCGACTTCGGCAATCGCCTTTTCAATAGGCGTTCCAAAGAATGTTTCGAAGTGATCGGTGCAAGTCATCTGTGCTACAATCGGCAAACCCGTTACCTGTGCCGATTCGATGGCGATTTGCAGTTCTGCAGAATTTGTAAAGGTTTCCAGCAACAGAAAGTCTGCGCCTGCTTTAGCAAGGGACCTTGTCTGTTTTGTGAATGCATCGGTCAGGCCGCGGGTCAGTTCCTCATTCGGATTGGGGTTGTTCGTACCGGCAGGGCCTACGGACGCGGCGACAAGAATAGAATCTCCCGCCGCATCTTTGGCAAGTGCAACGGCCGTTTCGTTAATTGTTTCGACTTTATCGGCCAGTCCGAACTGGGCCAGCTTGAAGGTGTTAGCTCCAAAAGTGTTGGTTTCAATAAAGTCGCAACCCGCATCAATGTAGGCGGAGTGTATTTTGCTGATCAGACCGGATCGTGTTAGATTCAGTTCGTCAAAGCAGGTATTCAGAAATGCTCCGTACTGATAGAGCATTGTTCCCATTGCACCGTCACCGATGAGAATTCCGTGTTGCAACCGGTCTGTCAGAGATTGTTTTGCCATGTTGTCCTTATATATTATGTTTTGCACGATGTCAAAATATGCGTTCATTTTAACCCAAATAGCTCAGATAACTTAAAATTATCAGCGAAAAAGGCCAGATTACAATCAAATATGCTCGTTTTTCAGGAAATTCAATCAGAATTGTCGAAAAAGGATACAGACAGGATGTTAATTCGCAATATCTGAAAAAGCTTGCAATTTTGCAGGTGAAGACTATACTAATTCGCTAACTTTTAGAGAAAAAGCGATTTAACGTATATAGAAAAGGATTTTTATACCATGTCGGACAAAAACCCTATGGATCTTAAAAAAGTAAAAGAGCTGATAGACCTGATGAAAGAAAACGAACTGGTTGAACTGGAGATCACCGATGGCGATTCAAAAGTTCATCTGAAACGTCCCGGTGCAAATATGCCGGTTATGCATCAGGTTCCGATGCAGGCCATGTCGACGCCGACTGCGTCTGCGGTCCCGGCAGAACCCGCCAAGGAGGATGGGCTGATTAAAATCGTTTCACCGATTGTGGGTACGTTCTACCAGGCATCCAGTCCGGAGGCTGAGGCATATGCCAAGTCCGGCGATAAGGTTGATGCCGATACGGTGGTATGCATTATCGAAGCGATGAAGGTGATGAACGAGATTAAAGCGGAAGTCTCCGGTACGATTGTCGAGGTTTGCTGCAAAGACGGCCAGGCGGTGGAGTACGGTCAAGTGCTTTTCAAAGTGCGTCCGTAAAAACAAATACGCAGGCGGTATCGGATCCATTCTCACAAAATCCTAACTAACAGCAAAAGGTTGTTTTATGTTTTCAAGAATCTTAATTGCAAATCGGGGTGAAATCGCGCTTCGAATTATTCGGGCTTGTCATGAACTCGGCATCGAGGCGGTGGTTGTCTATTCTGAAGCGGACAGGGAAGCATCTTATCTGGATATTGCCGACGAGGCTGTCTGTATCGGCCCGGCATCTCCCGCTAAAAGCTATCTGAATATCCCGGCCATTATCAGTGCCGCAGAAATTACGGATGTGGATGCTATTCATCCGGGCTATGGCTTTCTGGCTGAAAATGCTCATTTTGCTGAAATTTGCAATGAATGCGGCATTACATTCATTGGGCCCGATCCTGAATCCATGCGTCAGCTCGGTGACAAAGTGGCGGCTCGTGAAATCGCGAAGAAAGCACGTGTCCCCATCGTTCCCGGTTCAGAAGGCGAGATTACGAATGAATCGGAGGCGGTTAAGATCGCCAACAAGATCGGTTATCCGGTGATTATCAAAGCAGCAGCCGGCGGCGGCGGCCGCGGGATGCGTGTGGCCCATAATGACATCAGCCTGCATAAAGCCTTCGGAGCGGCAAAGGCCGAAGCCGAAGCGGCATTCAAGAACGGCACATTGTATATTGAGAAATTTATCGTCGAACCACGACATGTGGAAGTGCAGGTCATGGCCGATAAAAGCGGCAATGCGATCCATTTCTATGAGCGTGACTGCACCATTCAGCGTCGCCATCAAAAACTGATCGAAGAATCACCGTGTCCCGTGCTGGATGAAAAAACACGTGAAGAACTGTGTAAGTCCGCACTGCGGTTGGTCAAGGAAGCCAATTACCACAGTGCCGCCACGGTGGAATTCCTGCTCGACAAGGACAAGAACTTTTATTTTATTGAAGTCAATACACGTATTCAGGTTGAGCATCCTGTTTCTGAACTGGTGACGGGACAGGATCTGATCAAATTGCAGATCAAAGTTGCGGCAGGCCAAACGCTGGATTTGCGGCAGCGTGATATTAAGCATACCGGCGTGGCGATGGAATGCCGTATCAATGCCGAAGACCCGGCTCGCGGATACGCTCCCAATCCGGGAAGAGTGGATAAATTCATTGTGCCCGGTGGTTTTGGGGTGCGGGTCGATACCCACATTTATCAGGGAGCAATTGTATCGCCGTATTACGATTCAATGATTGCCAAGCTGATCGTTCATCAACCGACGCGTCAGGAGGCAATTGCAACCATGAAACGCGCCCTGCGGGAATTTAAAATTGAACCCATTAAGACGACGATTCCCGGCCAATTGGCGATTCTTTCTCATAATTTGTTTGTGAAAAATCAGGTCGATACCAGCTTTATTGAACGTCATATGGGATAGCGAAAATCTTGTATAAAGCCTCCCCAAAACCGAGCAAGATGGAGAAATCACTTTCCAAACAGATTGTAAAATCCCGCAATTGTTGAAGTTATTGTTGGCAGAATGAGTATCAGTAGTCGGAAATTGTGCAGGTATAATGCTAAAAATAATCCTGCTATCGTTCTAAACATAAACGCGCATAGAATTGTTCCTGTGACCGGACCAAATAGTAACGCAGAATATTTTACGAGCGGATGAAATTCGCGTTCTATTCCGTCATGGGCCATAAATTCAATAGTGGTCAATGTATCGAATAATAGCATACAAATTAATAAAATGATTAAAAAATGGTATTTATGCCACATGTTATCAAATTCATTATTTAATTGTTTAAGTCGAATCTCCATCTTGCTCCCTTCTGGTAAAAAAAGCTCTTTTCCTTTTTTGAAATGTGCCCTATTTAAATTTTTGAGTTGTTTCTATATATAGGACGTTAAATATTTTTTTTTATTACAAGATTTTTTCGATTTCTTTAATAATTAGACGATTTAAAGACTAACAAAGACCACAATGTCAATATGTATTATGTAACACGGTAATGGTTGGATGTTGTTTTTTTGGTTGACTTGTGTTGTTTTTGGACTAAACTACGAGGTCTTTGTATTAGCATGTAATCAGGAAAAAAAGCTCATGGAGGCAAAATCAGTGGGATATAATTTTGTAGTATTGGTAAAGCAAGTGCCCGATACAAAAAGGATTACGGGCCAGGCCATGAATGAGGATGGCACGGTTAACCGTGCGGCGCTTCCGGCGATTTTTAACCCTGAAGACCTCAACGCGCTGGAACTGGCCCTGGATATTAAAGACAAATTCGGTGGTACGGTAACGGTGATGGCGATGGGATTGCCAGCGGCGGCGAATGTCCTTCGCGAAGGCCTGTACCGCGGTGCCGATGAGGCGATTTTGGTGACGGACCGCCGGTGTGCGGCATCCGATACGCTGGCGACCAGCTATATTCTGAGTTGTGGCATCAAAAAGCTCAATCCAGACATCGTGCTGTGCGGGCGTCAGGCGATTGACGGCGACACTGCTCAGGTGGGCCCGCAGATTGCTGAAAAACTGAATCTTCCGCAACTGACCTATGTTGAGGAATTGGTTAGTCTCGATGGAAAAACGATCGTGGTCAAGCGAAACCTCGGCAACGGCTGGCAGGAAGTCAAAAGCCGGTTACCCGTTCTACTGACGGTTTTGGATACGGCCAACGAACCGCGTGTGCCTGCCGCCAAACGATTGATGAAATACAAAACCGCCCAATGCCGCCTTGAGTTGGAGGCATTAGCCAAAGAAGAAGACAGCATTGATGTGGATGCGACCTGTGAAGCGCTGGAAGATAAAGGCCTGCTGATTAAGCAGTGGGACCTGGATTTTCTGGAGGCCGATATGCAATGGTGCGGACGTGACGGGTCCCCGACGAAGGTGCATCGTATTCAAAGTGTAGTCCTGGCCGCCAAGGAAACCAAGAGATCAAGGCGACACAAGCGGCGGTTGAAGCGATGATTCATGAATTGATCGTGGATCACACGTTCGGATAATATTAAAGAGTGAATGTCAAAAATAAGGACTCCCGACAATGTCGGGATAGCTGTTTAAATAGATTTCTCACTACGTTCGGAACGACAGCATAACAGGATAAGGATAGAGAGACATGATAGACGTGAACAAACAGGGAGAGGTTTGGGTTTTTGCCGAACAGCATAAGGGAAAGCTGGAAGATACATCGCTGGAACTGCTGAGTAAGGGGCGTGAACTGGCGGATATCCTGAAGGTTCCGCTGGCGGCGGTGTTGCTGGGTGAGGACATTAGCGATTTGTGCGAAAAACTGGGACACTACGGCGCTGATAAGGTCTATCTGGCTGAGCATCCGTTGCTGGGGCATTACCAGACGAGCAGTTACGCAAAAATTATCGATGGTTTGATTGAGAAACATAAGCCGCAAATCGTATTGTACGGAGCAACGCCGACTGGCCGCGATTTGGCCCCGCGTATTGCCAGTGCCGTCAAGGCGGGGTTGACTGCGGACTGCACTGATTTGCAGATTGGCAACCACGAAATTAAAAAGACCGGTCAGGTTTATGAGAATCTGCTGCTGCAGATTCGTCCGGCCTTTGGTGGAAATATTATCGCGACGATCATCAACTACGACCGCTGGCCGCAGATGGCCACCGTGCGTGAGGGTGTGATGCCGATGCCGGAGCCGGATGTGAAACGCAATGCCGAGGTGATCCAGGAAGCTGTTCATCTGTCTCAGACGGATTTGGCGATCGAGATCCTGGCCGAGCACATGCAGGCCAAGAAGGTTAACCTGAAGGCCTCGCGTGTGATCGTTGCCGGCGGTGCCGGTGTCGGCAGCAAAGACAACTTCAAGATGATTTGGGATTTGGCGCATTGCCTGGGCGGTTCGCCCGGGGCAACGCGTGCGGCGGTGGACCTTGGCTATATCGACCGCGACCATCAGGTCGGCCAGACCGGAACGACCGTTCGCCCGAGTCTGTATATTGCTGCCGGTATCAGCGGTGCGATCCAGCATCAGGCGGGCATGAGCGGCAGTCAGAAAATTATTGCGATCAACAACGACCCGGATGCGCCGATTTTCAATGTGGCTCACTACAAGATTGTGGGCGACCTGAACAAGGTGGTACCGATGATGATTAAAGCAATCAAAGAAAAAGTATAAACGCCGAATAGTTAGGGATGGTTTAAGATGGGTAATTTTTATAAAGATAATGAAGATATTCTGTTTCTGTTTAGGCACATGGATCTGGCCAAAGTGGCGGATTTGCAGGAAGAGGGCTTCCGGTACGCCAAGGACTTTGACACATGCCCCCCAAGATGCCTGCGAAGCCGAACAGAATTACGAAATGGTGCTGAACGCCGTGGGACAGTTGAGTGCCGATTATATCGCACCCCGAAGCGAGGGCATTGACCATGAAGGCAACACGCTGAATGATGACGGAACGGTCCATTATGCCAAGGGGATTGCTGACGCGTTGAGTGCCCTGGCCAAGGCCGATGTGATGGGCTTTACGCTGCCGCATCGCTTTGGGGGCTTAAACTTCCCGAACGCGGTTTATTCGATGGCGATTGAGATTGTGTCACGTGCGGATGCCTCACTGATGAACATTTTCGGGTTGCAGGGCATTGCCGAAACGATTAACTTTTTTGCCGACGAAGACATTAAACAACATTACCTGCACGACTTTGCCGCCGGAAAAGTGACCGGGGCGATGGTCTTGACCGAGCCGGATGCCGGGTCGGACCTGCAGGCGTGCAAACTGCGTGCGTTTCAGGATGATGATGGTAATTGGTATCTGCACGGCGTCAAGCGGTTCATTACCAACGGCTGCGGCGAAGTGTTGCTGGTGCTGGCCCGTTCGGAAGACCGCATTGGCGGTCTGGGGCTGAGCCTGTTCGTTTGTGACCGCGGCCCGACCGTCAGGGTTCGCCGCTTGGAAGACAAACTGGGGATTCACGGCTCGCCGACATGCGAGTTGTTCTTTGATAATACGCCGTGTCAAATTATCGGCGAACGCCAGCGAGGTCTGGTGACCTATGTGATGAGCCTGATGAACGGCGCCCGTATCGGGATTGCCGGCCAGTCGATGGGCATTGCCGAAGCGACGTATCGGGTGGCGCGGGATTATGCGGCCAGCCGGGAGCAGTTTGGTGTGCCGATTGAAAAGCTGCCCGCCGTGCGCGATATGGTCATCGATATGAAGATGGCGATTGAAGCGGGCCGTGCTTTGCTGTATGAAACAAGCTGGATTGTGGACTATGAAATCGGCCTCAACCGGATTATTGACCGGGCGGAAGATAAAGATGCCGTCAAGGCCGCCAAGCAGGAGCTGAAATTCATCAAGCGTCTGGCCGGAATGCTGACGCCGATGAGCAAGTACTTCTGCTCGGAGATGAGTAATACGGTGTCGTATGATGCGATACAGGTACTCGGCGGCTCCGGCTATATGCGGGACTATGCTTGCGAACGCCATGCCCGCGATGCCCGTATTACGACGATTTACGAAGGCACCAGCCAGTTGCAGGTGGTCGCGGCCGTTCGCGGTGTCTGCGGCGGGACATGCGAAAAATACCTCGTCCGGCTGGCCGAAAAGGAGTATGCCGAAAGTGTTCAGGATTTGACGAAGTTGCTGGCCGAAGGCACCGAAACATTGCTCAAGGCGGCTGCTTTCGCCAAGGAGCAGGGCGTTGACTACATGGACCTGTACGGCCGCCAGCTTGTGGATATCGCGATTGCACTGATCATCGGCTACTACTTCTGCGACCACGCCTCCAGCACGGTTGACATGAAAGCGGCGGTTGCAAGCAACGGCGACGCCAATGCTTCCAAGACCGTTCCGATGGCCAAACGCAAGGAAATTGTCGCCCGCCGGTACATTACCCGTAATGCGATGCTGATCAAATCGCTGGCCGAGAAAGTACTCTCCGGCGACAGGACCACCTTTAAGGAATACGAGGCTCTCATCGGCCCCGTGCCGGAAATGGCCTAAAACACGATTGTAAAAGTCAGAATGAATGTTACAATAAAAGCCCCGGCCAAAGCAGGGGCTTTTTTTATGAAAAGATAAGATTAGGAAATGTTTACTCGATGTTGCAAGCGGTGATATTTGATTTTGATGGGGTAATTTGCGATTCGGAGCTTTTGCATTATAAGGCGCTGAATGCGACGTTTAATCGGTATGGGGTTGATATACCGAAAGAGGTCCACTGGGACAAATATCTCGGTTACAGTGACTTGGACAATATCGAAGCGGTCAACCGTGATTATAATATGGGTTTGAGCGACGAGCAAGTGCAGCGACTGATCGCAGAGAAAAAAACTGTCTTTGACGAATTAGTCGTCAAAGAACCGACTGTTATCGATGGTGTGGCTGCCTTTATCCAGATGCTGGTTGACCATAACATCCGCCGGGCGATCTGTTCCGGTGCATTGCGGAGTGATATTGACCTGATGCTGGCTGAGTCCGGTTTTGCCGATGCATTCGAGGTCATTGTTTCCGCCGATGAT
The DNA here is from genome assembly GCA_963675525.2 of Anaerohalosphaeraceae bacterium. Classification (GTDB taxonomy): domain Bacteria; phylum Planctomycetota; class Phycisphaerae; order Sedimentisphaerales; family Anaerohalosphaeraceae; genus 4572-13. The sequence continues at coordinate 31,927 of CAXXSL010000014.1, forward strand.
GTAGAGCATGGAAAGCCGGATCCGCAGGGTTATTTATTGGCACTGGACAGGCTCAATCAAGGCGGTCGTGCCCGAATCAGGCCTTCCGAGTGTATTGTGATCGAGGACTCTCACTGGGGCCTGGAAGCCGCCTCTGCAGCGGGAATGAATCCGATTGCGGTAACGAATACCTATACAAAGCAGGCATTGGACGGAAAAGCTGGGAAAATCGTTGATCGTCTGGATATGCTGACGATCACAGAGATGCAATTCCTGTGCAGTTAATGTTTTCTAAAGAAAGGGCATGTCTCGTATGACTAAGTGTCCAAGACGACAGGAATCGCTTTTTCCAGTGCTATAAAAGTCATTTTAAGGTCATCTGCTTGACTTTTTGACATCCATCTCTATACTTTATTACCTTGTTGTTTAAAAAAAAAATGGCTTGGCGTCTGTCCAAGTCTTTTGGGACAAAAGAAAAAGAGATTCAGGGATGGTTTGTTTGGGGTCTCTGCGATCATAACCGAAGAGATAAAGAGGTAAGAAGATAAGAGGTTCTGCGAAGGGGCAGACGCCGACGGAGTTGGCTTGACTGGGAAATGGGATTACAGTGTAATTAGCCGGATTCAGCAGAACAATGACATCGTTGATGTCATTGGAGAGCATCTGAAACTGGAAAAAAAAGGTAAGGAAATGGTGGGCCTGTGCCCATTCCACACTGACCACAAGCCCAGTATGTATGTCAATCCTGCAAAACAGATATTCAAATGCTTTGCCTGCAGTGCGGGCGGAGACGTCTTGAAGTTTGTTCAGATGAAAGAAAACCTGTCGTTTCCACAGGCGGTTGAGCGTTTAGCTCAGCGTGCGGGGATTCGGCTGGAACCCGTGATTTCTCGAAAGACCGGCTCTCAAACACCCGGGCTGGATGCGTCGACCCTGGCTAAGATCAATGCTTGGGCGTTGGATCACTGGTCAGCGAATTTGTGGGACGAACAAAAAGGCACTGATGCGAGAAATTATCTTAAGCAGCGGCAGATATCGATCGAATCAGTGAAGACATGGCAGTTGGGCTTAGCGGTCGATGCCTGGGATGATCTGGTTTCCAGAGCCGTGGAAAAAAAAGCAGCCGCAAAGTCGCTGATTCCGGCGGGCCTTGCGGTTGAAAAAGAACGCGGCGGATGTTATGACAAATTTCGCAATCGGCTGATGTTTCCCATCGTCGACGTGACGGGCCGGGTAATTGGCTTTGGCGGTCGGACGCTGGGTGATGATCCGGCAAAATACATGAATTCGCCTGCGACGGCACTTTTTGATAAGAGTCATTCACTGTATGGTCTGAATATGGCCCGGCAGGCGATTACGGATTCCGGTACGGCCATTGTTGCCGAAGGCTATACGGATGTCATCATGGCCCATCAGTTCGGAATGAAGAATGTTGTGGCGGCATTGGGGACGAGTTTTACCGCCGGTCATGCAGTGATTTTAAAACGGTACGCGAAACGCATCGTTTTGCTTTTTGATAGTGATATTGCGGGAAAATCAGCGGCCAATCGGGCCCTGGAAGTTTGTTTGAGCGAAAAAGTAGCCGTTCAGCTTGCTTTTGTTCCGGATGGAAAAGATCCGTGCGACTATTTGCTTGAAGCAGGAGCCGCCGGCTTTGCCCGGGTGATCGATGCGGCTGAAGATGTGCTGGAGTTCAAGTGGAGGGTGCTCGAGCAGCAGCTTGAAGCCGGTGAAAATCTGGCAGACCGGACCGAAGCGATCCGGCAGTTTTTACAGATCGCCGCTGTTGCATTTGAAAGCCGAAAGATGGATTCGGTGAGCCGGACAGTGGTGATAAGCCGTCTCAGTGAACTGTTGAAGAGTTCGCACAGCCGGATCGAAGAAGAAATTGACAAAATTCAGAAACAGCGTCGAAGAGCCGCTCGAAAGGATCAACCGGAACAGTCGCAGACCGAGTCGCAGGAAACACAGTCTCTGCTTTTGAGACAGGCTCAGCAGGAAATTTTGGAGATGTTGCTGCATGAGCCGGGGTTGTATGATTTGGTGGCTGACCGAATTCAGCTTTCCGATTTTCAGTCGGATGCGGCGTTACGTGAGATTGCCGAGGTGCTGTTGGAGTGTCTAAAGCAGGGCATCGAGCCTGAGCCGGCCTGTTTGTATGGCCAGATCGAATCGGCCGAAACGGCGAAGCTGCTGGGGAAACTGGAAGCGGTTGGCAGCCAAAAGGGCGATCCGAAGACGCTTCTGGAAAAATCGGTTGAGGTGCTTGAACAATATCGTCTTAGAAGGCAAGTCGAGGGCCTGAAGGATTATCAACGGGAAGAGGATGAAACGGATTATTTAAAAAAAATAGGACAACAGATGATTGAGAAAGGGCCGGGCCGACGGGCCGGCAGCGCCATTTAAAAACAAAAAGCAATTATTTAATTATTTATATTTTTTGTATCGGATTGATTAGGAAAGAACAGAGGAAACACATGGCCAAGAAAAGTGAAAAGAAAAAACAGAAAACCAATCGATCTGCGGTTGATACTGACCTGAATGATCCTGCCAAGGAGAAGGAGACTTCAGACAAGGATAAGCCGAAAGAAGAGTCGCAAATTGATGAGATTTCTTTGATTACTGATGAAGAGGATGCCCGCTTGCCATGGCTCGAGCTGAAGTCATCGAAAAGACGATCAAGTCCATTATTAAGATCGGCAAAGAAAAGGGACATCTAACCTATGAAGAAATCAATGATGCGCTTCCTGATGAGGTTATTAGTCCAGCCCGATTGGACAGCCTGTTGATGACCCTGGATGAGTTGGGTGTTCAGCTTCTGGACGAGGCGGAAATTGAAAAAGACACCGATGATGACTTTGAAGAAGAGGATGATAAGGTTGGTCGCGGCGATGGCGAAGATATCGAGGAAGATCTGGCTCTCGAGCGAGAACTGGAACGCGAAGTTCGCAAGATCGATGATCCGGTTCGGATGTATTTGACGCAAATGGGTGAAATTCCGCTGTTGACGCGAGAAGAGGAGATCAGTCTCGCACGGAAAATCGAGTTGACGCGTTTGGCATTTCGTCGAAAGGTTCTCGAAAGCGATTATTGTGCCAGAACAGCCATTGAGATTCTCCAGCAAGTGGATGAGGGGATTCTGCCATTTGACCGTACCATGAAAATGAGCAGCGGCGAAGCCTATGAGCGGACAGTTGTCAAAGACCGTCTTCCGTTTAATCTGAATACCGTACAAAAACTTCTGGATCGCAACGTGGAACTGTTTTTGAGTTCGAAAGAAAGCGATGATGTGGAGGCGATTAAGCGGAATGTCAAACAGATGCACCGTAACCGGCGGAAAATAGCCACACTGCTGGAAGAATTAAGCCTTCGTACCAGCCGGATTCAGCCGATGATGAAAAAACTGCAGGGCATTCAACAGAAGATGCATCAACTCGCCCGCGCGATTGAAGCCGGTCCGAATGAAAATTACGAACCGGAAGACATCGAAGCGATCAAGCAGGAACTGCAGGGGATTCAGGAATTGATTATGGAAACCCCCAAGCAACTCGATAAGCGACTGCGGGCCATTGAAGCGGTTTATGCACAATATGAAGACGCCAAACGGAAACTGTCCGGCGGAAATCTGCGTCTGGTCGTTTCGATTGCCAAAAAATACCGCAATCGGGGGTTGAGTTTTCTGGATATTATCCAGGAAGGTAATACCGGCCTGATGCGTGCGGTTGATAAGTATGAATATCGCCGCGGCTACAAGTTCAGCACGTATGCGACATGGTGGATCCGTCAGGCGATTACGCGTGCGATCGCGGATCATGCCCGGACGATTCGAATCCCGGTGCATATGATCGAGACAATGAGCAAACTGCGTACAATCGGCAAGAACCTGCTGCAAAAACTGGGACGAGAGGCGACGATTGAGGAAATCGCCGAAGCGGCGAAGATGAGTCTTTCGGAAACACGCCGTGTTCTGAAGATCAGCAAGCATCCGTTCAGCCTCGACCGGCCGATCGGAGAAAGTGAAGACAGTTATTTTGGGGACTTTATCGAGGATGATGCTGCGGAGTCTCCGGTTCAGTCGGCGACCCAGGAAATGCTCAAAGACCGGATTGATGATGTACTGAAGACCCTGACCTATCGCGAACGCGAAATTATCAAGTTGCGGTACGGCATCGGCGATGGATATACCTATACGCTTGAAGAAGTGGGACGTATTTTTAAAGTCACCCGAGAACGTGTTCGTCAGGTGGAAGCCAAAGCTATCCGGAAACTTCAGCATCCGGTACGGGCCAGAAAACTGGAAGGTTTTTTGGACAATAAAAGTGCCTGATAAGTGTTTTTGTTCTTTTTTAAAATCCGGACTCCGGACAGTTATTGAACAGAACTGTCCGGAGTCTTTTTGCAGAGAAGTCGTTGAATATCGGTCTGTTTCTTGTGCAAGGCACTTTGAACGGCAAACAGAAATATCAGGAGACAATGGAATGCAGACATCATGTCGAAAAAATATGAAACTCCGGCGGTATCGGATTACTTTCGGCGAGTGTCTTTTGGTCATTGTCGGGATATTGTTTTTACCGTGTTATGCTCAACAGCAAATTGCCCCCTCTTCGTCTCAAACCGTAAAGAACGCCTCGGCGATAGAGAAGCAAATTGTATCCCTGATTGAGAAAGGGCAATGGGATGCCGCCGATTCGCTGCTCAAAGAGCAGGGGGCCGACGTTAATGAAAAGCAGAAGCAACTGAGCCAAATTCTTCAGCAGTATCAGGAACTTCAAAAAGGTCGACATCAGAAACAACAGGAAATTTTTTCAGAGCGGAGCACGAAACTCGCCGAGGCCTTTACAAAAATGGCTGAAAATGACCCAAATATAACAAATCAAATAGTATTAAGCCTGGTGCAAAATGTCTGGAAGGATGCAACTTTTGAACAGAAACAGGAACTTTCCTCCCGAAAAGATGTTCAGCAACTGATAAATATGGTATATCGGAATGCCGAACAGTACTATACTCAAGGACGGTGGAAAAAAGCACGTTCAACAGGCGTTCAGTGGTTGACAGCGTTTGAACCCAAAAATCCGGTGTATCGAAAGTTTGATGAAAAACTCCGTGAAGCGGATGGTGTGTTTGCGATGTTGCGAAAAAATCCCTGCAGCGAGATAAATGATCCTTATACGCGGATTGACCGACAGTCGGTTCGTCGGGTTTTTGAAATTCTTCGGGCAGGTTATGTGCGGCCGGTTGATTTTAATACGTTGGCTCAGAAAACATTGAATCGCTGTTTTGTTTTAGGGGAGGCCCTGAAGACCGCATCCACAGAGGCGGCATACCAAGCTGATCCGAATGAAGTCGGGCTTTGGCTAACGCATCTTGATCGGTTATCGGATGATTTCAGAAAAGAACCGATGCACAACTTTACCCTGCAGGATTTTATGGACTTGCTGAATGCGTTGCTTGTGCTGAATGCAGAAACATTGAAACTGCCGGAGGGTTTTATGCTTTCGATGATGACACAGGCCGCTCTTGAGGAGTTGGACCCCTATACCGTAGTGATATGGCCCTCTGATGTGAAGAATTTTGACAAGGAGATGACCGGCCGGTTTGGTGGAGTAGGAATTCGGATTGCCAAGGAAAAAGACGGACTGAAAATTGTGTCGCTGATCCCTGGTACACCGGCAATGGAAGCAGGTTTGCGTGCTGATGAACTGATTCTTGCTGTGGATGGGGAGTCCACAAAAGAAATGAGTATGCAGTGTGCGGTTGAAAAGATTTCGGGTCCCATCGGAACCTCTGTGAAACTGATGATTCAGTATCCCGGTGTCGAAGAGCCTCGAAAAGTGACAATTGTACGTGGCAAAATTGTTGTTCCGGCGGTCGAAGGATCCAGTTTGGTCGATAATGGAAACACACAGGGACATTGGGATTTTTTTCTCGATAAGGAAAATCAGATCGGTTATCTTCGCCTGAAAAATTTTACGGACCGGATTGTTACTCAAGTAAAGGCGGCGTTGTCAAACATGGAAAGCCAGGGGCTTTCGGGGCTGATTCTGGATGTTCGGGGCAACGGCGGTGGGTTGCTTGATGCTGCCATAACATTGTCGGACATGTTTGTTGACAACGGGATACTGTTGAAAAGCAAAGGTCGGGGTAACCGGTTCAATCTGTGGAAAGCCGACGATAAAGATGCGAAACAGTCCTACCCGATCGTTGTTTTAATTGATGGCGGCAGCGCCAGTGCATCCGAGATCGTCGCCGGTATCTTAGGGTGCGATATCAACCGGAAAGCGGTGCTTGTTGGCGAGCGAACATACGGCAAAGGTAGTGTTCAGGAGGTTGTCGATCTAGGTTCTGGTAACGGTAAGCTTAAGTTTACCTCTGCGTATTATTATTTGCCGGATGGAGAACCGGTTAAAAACCGGGAAGGTCTTATACGAAATGGGGAGGATGACTGGGGGATTACGCCGGATGTTTCAGTGCCACTTCATGATTTTGAGCGGCGAAAAATCCGGCAGATCAATGCTGAGCGTACCAAAATTTCAAATGTAGCTCCTGATGAGGAACTCTTGCAGGAAACCTCTATTCGTGAACAAATGCTCTTGGCAGATCCTCAGCTTTCGATTGCATTGCTGGTGTTAAAAGTTGAAATTGCAATAAGCCGTTAGCAGGTTAAAAATATCCCTCGAGAATCCGTGTTTTTAAAAGACCTCAAGGCCGATTGCACTGACATCGTCTATTTCCCCCGGACCAAAGTGATAACGATCTGCCATTTCATTATAGGCCTGAAGCATCTTATCAATCGGAAGTTGACAAATGTTCAAGAAGGATTCGGTGTACACAAATGATTCATCGGCCGGACTTTGGCCGATCAGCGGTTCGCCGCCGTCAGAGTAAATAAACAGTTTGTCACCGGATTGAAGTTGGATGGAACGTTGCTCAAACGCGGTTTCCGGGAACACACCTAATAAGCCTCCACGGCTTTGAAGCGGAATCCGTTCATCTTTCCGAATGAGGATTGGATACGGATGACCGCCTCGGCAGTATTTCAGCTCGAGTGTCTCGATGTTCAGCAATCCGTAAAAGGCTGTGGCAAAGAGACAACCGGCCAGTTCCTGCTCACACATTCGAAGATTCAGTGTTTTGATGACTTCCCACGGCTGAAAAACCTTGTAATCGTTTTCAAAGGTCTGACGCATGATGGTTGCCTGTTTGAGGAACATGGTCAGCAGGGCGGCGGGCATGGAATGTCCGACGGCATCAGCTAAGTAGAAGCCGATATGTTTTTCATCCAGCCGAACGATATCATAGATGTCACCGGAGACCCATTCGGCAGGACGAAAGACTGTAGCCCATTGAAATTTTTCGGTGTTCGGAAGTTTTGCCGGCAGGAAGTTTCGCTGAACATGGCCCGCCATTTCAAGTTGTCGCGTCAGATCTTCGCTGACAACGGGTCGTTTTTCCTCCGGAGTCTTTTGATGAAAGCGTTTTTGTACCTTGACATGACTGTCAATACGTGCCCAAAGATCGTTTAGATCGATAGACTCCGTTACAGAGGCCAGAGGTATTGCTTCCAGATTCAGTTCTTTAGGGGTATTATACAGTATCAGGGCGATATTCTTTTGATCTATTGTTTCAAATAGGTTTTGGTATTTGGAGAAATCTTTGTGGTGAATGAGTGAATTGTCAACGATAATGGTTCCGACGATCTGCCGGTTTTGAATGCATGAATTAAGTTGATCAATGCCAACGGAATCCCATGTATAGCCGTTTTGCTGCAACAGGGTCTTGAGATATTCGGAGACCGGGCGCTGGCCGACAAATAATACGTTGACCGGAGCCGTTTTGTTTTGTAGACAGGGTAACACCTTAATTTCCGTTTGCATTGCGTCTCCAAATATGCCTCATTAGGTATTATTTCGGTCAATTGCAGAGACGACTTAAGGGGGGCAGAAAGAACAAAATGACTTTCCTGGTCCACTTTCAAACCTGAATGGAGTGTTATTTTTTATGGGACGTGTTGAAGTACATTAAAAGTAGCGAAATCGATACGATTATTTAAGTCCGGCAGATGTTGCCGTGTTAATGTCAAACTGGGAGCACGGCACTTGAATCAAAAGAACAGTTAGTTAAAAATAGCCGAACCGATACGCAGGATGGTGGCGCCTTCTTCGATGGCGATCTCGTAGTCCTGGCTCATTCCCATACTGAGGTGCTTGAATTTTGACCCGACGATACGTTCGCCGCGAATTTCCTCAAAAACCTCTCTGGCTCGTGCAAAACAGGCCCGGACGCGGTCCTTGTCCATGGTCAGGGGGGCCATGGACATTAGGCCGATCAGACGCAGGTTCGGCATGGTGTCAAATTGTTCGGCCAAATGGATTGCTGCACCGACGGGGCATCCATACTTTTGGTTCTCGCCGGAACAGTTGACTTGCAGCAGGATATCCGTGTGTATCCCCAGCTTATGGGCCTGAATATTAATTTCTTCAGCCAGACGCAACGTGTCAACCGAATGGATCGTGTTGCAGATTTTAAGTGTTTGCTTGACTTTGTTACGCTGCAAGTGGCCGATCATATGCCAGTTAACTTTGTGCGGGATGTTTTGGTTATCCGAGTTTTGTTGCAGAAAAGCGGTGATATCGTCGGAGATTTGTTTGAGGTGCTGAACACGATTTTCGCCCAGATCGGTCAGCCCCAGTTGAATCACTTCCTGTATACCCGAAAGCGGGGCGGTTTTAGTCACAACGATCATTTTCACCGACGATTCGCTGCGGCCGGCACGCTGGCAGGCGGCGGCGATATTATCCTGGATTTTTTTGACTTTATCTGTAATCGAACTCATGCTATCTATAGCCCATCGTATTTTTATGAATCAGGGTAAAAATTTCGATGTATTTTTCAACTTTGCCGGCAGGTATTCGTTTACCACAAAATCCAGGCCGTGTTTGGCGAACGCCTGCTGTTCGACACGAACGCCCATTTTCAACATCTGGTTGATTGCGAGTTGCCACTCTTTATGATGCTTGACGAAAGGGTCATTTTTGAGAGCGTCTTTGGCACGCTTAATATCCACATCTTTGAGAGGATGCGTCGGAAGATCATAATCCTTGATATCCTGAGGTGTTACACCGAGGAAGCTGGATTTGGGAGCACAGAAAAACTCATTCAGGTGGGCGGCATTGCCGGAGCCGACCTTCAGCGTTCGGTAAATATTGAAATAACCGTAGGGATCACCATCGACAAAAGCATACACGGGAATCCTTAATTTATCGCTTAGGCGGCGGATAAACCGTCTGCACGCCCGTGTGGGAACTCCGCCCATGCTGACCAGAATGCAGTCGGTCTTGGACCAGTAATCGTATTTGACCAGACGCTGAAACATACCGGCGGTTTCGATCGCCATGATAAATTTTGCTTTGCTCTGGAATTCAAGCTGTTCGACTTCTGAGGGGATCGAATAAGCGCCGGAGCCGAATTTGGTGCAGTCGATCTTGAGCTTTCGGCCGGAGGCGTCCCGGTCGATAACAAACAATTTTCCGGCAACATCGCCGCCTTTTTCTTCAGGAATAAATTTTAACTGCTCACGGTTGACACCGAACATCGCTTCGATATCGTCCATGATCGTGTCTGATTCGGGTTGTTCGGAAAAGCCGGCCTTGCCCCAGTTTTTAGAAATGTAATAAGCCTCTCGTTTGGTCGCCATGTCATCTTTTTCGATCAGTTCTTTGGACAGGGCCATCATCTTGAGCGTTTGCGCAAATGTCTTGACAGTG
>CAXXSL010000015.1:0-9260 GCA_963675525.2 Anaerohalosphaeraceae bacterium
CCGTCACCATCACAACTCCAGATGGCAAGACAAGCCGGCAGCAACTAAACTTATAAACAGCCCGACATTCTAGCCAAGGGCAACATCGAGGGTCATCATTACGGCAAATCCGATCATGGCGCCGGTGGTGGCCAGGTCCACATTGCCGGAACGCTGGGATTCGGGAATCACCTCTTCGACCACAACAAAAATCATCGCCCCCGCCGCAAACGCCAACGCATACGGCAGCAGCGGCGCTACAACAATGACCGCCAATGCACCAATCACCCCGGCGACCGGTTCGACGGCTCCCGATAACTGGCCGTACCAGAAACTTTTCAATCGGCTCATACCCTCGCGCCGCAGCGGCACCGAAACCGCCATACCTTCGGGAAAATTCTGAATCCCGATGCCAATCGCCAGTGCCACCGCCGAAGCAAAACTTGCCTCGGTCAGCCCGTATTTCAGCGCTCCGAACGCCACTCCCACCGCCAGGCCTTCGGGAATATTGTGTAGAGTTATCGCCAGCACCAGCAGCACCGCCCGACGCCAATGTGTATGAATCCCCTCAGCTTCTTCCGTCGGATAACCTAAGTGAAGGTGCGGCAAGACAAGATCGATCAGGCGAATAAATCCCCCCCCCAGCAAAAATCCAACCAGTGCCGGAATCCACGGTTTGTGTCCCTGCGACTCGGCCATTTCGATCGCCGGCGCCAGCAGCGACCAGAAACTGGCGGCAATCATCACGCCGCCCGCAAACGCCAGCATAAAATCCAGCGTCTTTCGGCTGATGCTTTTGGTCAGAAAAACACCCGCGGCCCCCAGCGCCGTCACACCCCAGGTAAATAATGTTGCCAATAACGCCTGAACAACCGGATCCAATCCTTTAAATTGTTCCCACATAGTCTTATTCTCCTGATAAGTTCATAGCACAAAAGCCCAAATGCTGCAATCTTTATGCCTGATAAAACTTTGGCCGCACGGTGTTTCCCTCAATCTCGATGACCGCATAGCAGCCCTGTCGAAACGGTCCCGGATTCACCAGTGTTGTCGAGCCAATCGTATCCGTCCCGGACAGCTCGTGCAGGTGTCCGGACACCGCCAGAATCGGCTCATATTGTTCGATAAACCGGCGAATCGCCCGGCTGCCGGCATGACGGCCGCTGCCAACATGATCCAGCCGCGTCCCGTAGGCCGGTTGATGCGTCACCAGGACCAGATCGGAGTCGCCGTTGATTCCCGAAACGGCTTTTTCCAGCGTATCCTGAAAAGCCAGTTCGCCCGTCTCGTTGGGAGTCGCCCCGCCGCAGGGCAAGGCTCCGCCGACGCCGACAAATCGCAGCTCACCTGTTTCAACGCAGCTGCCATGGGCACCGACACCCCGGCTGCAAAGCACCGCATCCACTTCCGAAGGGTCGCAGTTGCCCGGCACACCAACCAACGGCGTCCCATACGATTCCAAAGCGGACAGCACTGCCAAGGCCTGATCGGTTCCGCCAAAATTGGTAATATCACCCGCTAAAACAACCGCATCGCAGTCAGCAATCACATCAGCCACCAATGAAATATTTCCTACGGCCCCATGAATATCCGCCAGGGCCAGCAGTTTGATCATTCTATTCGTTTTCATACCCGCATTGTAGCCTTCACAGACTATTTGTCAAATTAGAAGCCATCCAAAAACTGCTTTGCGGTTATAAATGAGTGCTTTTTGTCTCTGACAAGGAAGGCAAAAGCCGATCAGAGGCGAAAAGGGAAATTTACAAACCAAATGAGGTATGGGGATGGCTTCTAGAAAGAAATTGGACATTTCGACACAAAACCATTATAATTCCGTCAATAAATCGAATCTGAAAAACGTCTATATAGAGGAAATAATACAATGATTGTTGTCATGAAACCAGGCGCAAGCAAAGAACAGGTCCAGCACGTAATTGATCTGGTCCACGACTACGGCCTCAAGGACCATCCGATCTACGGCACGGACCGCACCGTGATCGCCTGCATCGGCGACAAGCGAACCGTCGATAAAGGCGCGATCGAAAATGCGCCGATGGTGGAGAAGATCGTGCCGATCCTGGCGCCTTACAAGATGGCCTCACTGGAAGTCAAAAAAGAAATCTCGCAAATCGAGATCGGCCCCAATCGCTTTCCCATCGGCGGCACCAAAATCGGCATCATCGCCGGCCCCTGTGCGGTTGAAAGCCCCGAGCAGATCGCCGAGGTGTCGGCAGCCGTCAAAGAAGCCGGCTGCATCGGTTTTCGCGGCGGCGCCTACAAGCCCCGAACCAGCCCCTACAGTTTCCAGGGACTGGGACTGGAAGGATTAAAGATTCTCGCCCAGGCCCGCAAAGAAACCGGCCTGGCCATCGTCACCGAAGTCATCGGACTCGAACAGGTCGATGATGTTGCCGAATACAGCGACGTCCTGCAGATCGGCGCCCGCAACATGCAGCATTACCCGCTGCTGGAAGCGGTCGGCAAAACCGACAAGCCCGTTCTGCTCAAACGCGGCATGAGCGCCACACTGGATGAATTTCTGCTGGCGGCCGAATACATCATCAACGCCGGCAATCCGAACGTTATCCTGTGCGAACGCGGCATCCGGACCTATGAGAGTTATGTGCGGAATACCCTGCCGATGGCGATTATTCCCGCTTTGCGGCAGCGGACTCACCTGCCAATCGTAATCGATCCTTCACACGGAACGGGACATGCTTACATGGTCCCCTCGATGTGCCTGGCAGCCGTGGCCGCAGGCGCAGATGGGATTATCCTGGAGTGCCACCCGGACCCCGAACACGCCGCTTCCGATGGCGCCCAGTCAATTACGCCGCAGATTCTAAACGAGTTGATGGATAAAATGCGTCGCGTCGCTCAAGCAGTGGACCGCGACATTTAAACGATAGCATTACTTGCCCTTTTGCCCCGGCCAAAGCAGCACTTGCAATCGCGGGCTGTAAGCAAATCCTGTTTGCAGGCAGTAATCGGCCAGCCAGCGGGATTTCTCGATGTATTCGGCCGGCGTCACCGCCTGCGGCATCAGGTAGATTTTATATGGATTGATATTTTCCAGTTTGCCAAGGCATTCGGCGATCTCGTTGAAATCGGCGGGCGTATCCACGACAAATTTGAGCTGGTAATCGTATGCGGCGATTAACCGGTCCAGCACATCCGGACGAAACCGCTTCGGCTCATGAATCGCCGCCAGTTCGGCACTGTCCGGCGTGGAATTGGACAGCTTGGGGCTGATACTCATCAAATCCACCGGCAGGTCGGCAAGAAACTCAATGCCTGCAGTCTCAACCGTCACACGATAGCCGGCCTGGTGCAAGGCCCGCACCAGCAGGCCGACGTCGGCGTTGACCATCGGCTCGCCGCCGGTGACCACCGCGAACCGGGTCGGATATTTGTCAATCTCGGCAATAACCTGCCCCGCCGTCATGTCTCTGCCGACAGAGGCATCCCAGGCATACTTGGTATCGCACCACCGGCATCGCAACGGACAGCCGGCCAGCCGGATAAACACACTCGCCGCCCCGGCCAGTTTGCCCTCGCCCTGTAACGTATAAAATATTTCATTCACAATCATGCCGCCAGTGTCCGCGAAAAACCGCAGAAAATCAAGTTTTCTTTAGGATATCATTGAACCTGCATATTTATTTTATCTTTTACCTTGAAAATCATCGTTATATAATGCAAAATAACTACGGTTAATCGAGGCTATTTTGAAATCTTTCGTAATTCTATGTTTTTGAATGGGTTACAAATGGATCAACAAGCTGTAAATGCAATGTTAACACCTTATAATCCTTGGTGGAAATACGAAAATCATTGGCGAACCGAGTTGCCCGAATATGAACGACCTATTGTCCGACAGGTCTTACGAGATTTATCAGATATCCGCCAAGTTATATCCATAACCGGCCCGCGTCGGGTCGGAAAAAGTACGGCTCTTAAACACATCATTCAAACACTGCTGGATAAGCAAAAAATCTCAGAGAAACAACTTTTGTATTTCTCATTTGATGACCCCGAAGTGGCCGCTTCAGAAAAACTGCAGCATGAGATTTTTGACGACTTAATGGCCCGGGTAGTTAAAGGCGGACCAACATTTTACTTCTTTCTCGATGAAATTCAGCGGTTACCCCGATGGGAGTTGTTTATAAAAAAATACTATGACCTCATGTATCCGGTGCGATTTGTAATTTCCGGTTCTGCCTCATCGCCTATATTCAGAAGCAGCCAGGAAAGTTTGCTGGGACGCATCAAAGACCGACATCTACTGCCATTCAGTTTTCGAGAGTTTTGTCAATATCGGTTTAGAAAACAAAAAGCATTTTCTGAAATTCTTTCTGATTTCTCACCTCTTCGTCATACTCTTTTGGAAGGTGACGGTCAGTTGGCAGTACAAACTGTCAACCGTCTTGCTGATGAATTGTTGGAATTTGAATCCGAAATCGACCATGCTGTGATCGCTTATTGCCGAGATGGAGGTTTTCCTGAAGTATGGGACTTATCCGACCCGATACGAAAAATTGAGTATTTAATGGAACAGCAGGTCCGTAAAGTTCTCTATGAAGATCTGATGATGCTAACAAAATACCGTAAGCCGGAAAATATCCTGCGTTTCTTTGTGTACCTTCTGTCTCATCCTGGCATCGAAATTAATATCAAGAAAGTATCCAGCGAATCAGGTGTCGAACAGCGTATTGTCGCAGATAATTTGCCACGTCTGGAAATGACGGACTTGGTCCTGCGCATTCAAAAGTTCAGTGCACAACCCCTGCGTGCGCGTCAGGGAAATATTAAATGCTATCCAATTGACTTGGCCCTAAGAAATGCTGTCTTAAAGAACTGGGAATTGCCGGATGATCAGATGATGGGGTATTATGCTGAAAACCTTATATTACGCGAACTGATGAGTTGGCAGGAACGAATTGAAGTTTCATATTACCGCGAAAAAAACAATGAAGTTGATTTCATTTTCACTTACGGAGGAAACCAATACCTTCCAATTGAAGTGAAATATCGCAAACAACAGAAACAATTGGCGATGTTGAAACATTTTTGTAAAAAATACGAACCAAAGCTGGCAATGATCATTACTCGGGATAAAAAATGTAAAATAAACGATTATCTCAATCTGCCATTACGCTATTTCCTGTTGATTGCTTAAAACTCGAAAAAAAGAATAATTTCCCAACTGCTTGACTATCGTGCAAATACTAACTATATATAGCTATATAATAATTCTTCTGGAAAATGCGACCGATGAAGCCTAAAGAACCGACAAGCAGCATTGAATTTGAATACATTGATACCGCCGCACAGCTTGATCGCCTGACCGACGAAATGCAATCGGTCGACGAAGTTGCGCTGGACACCGAAGCCGACAGCTTTCATCACTACCGGCCGGTTATCTGTCTGATCCAGCTTAGCTTTAATGGGCACAATTACATCGTTGACCCCCTGGCCGATATGGATATGAGCCGTTTTTTGGACGTATTATCCAATACAAAACTCATCATTCACGATGCCGGCTATGACCTGCGGCTGCTCTACCAGGATTTCCAGTTCAAACCGAACCAACCGGTCTACGATACAATGCTGGCCGCGACATTGGCCGGCCTAAAAAGCGTCAGCCTGTCAGCCATGCTCAGTATGCTGTTCGATAAAGACGTCGCCAAACACAACCAGCGGGCCGACTGGTCCAAACGCCCCCTGCAGGCCAAACTGCTTCACTATGCAGTCGAGGACACGGCATTTCTGATGCCCATCAAACAGCACCTCCAGCAGCTGCTGGAGCAGATGGACCGGACCGATTGGCATACCGAAGCCTGTGAATGGGCCGTGCGGGCCGCCTTCGTAGATAAAGAGCCGACCGATCCGGACAGACAGTGGCGAATCAAAGGCAGCGGCCAACTGGGAGCCAGAGAAATGGCATTCGTACAGGCCATCTGGCACTGGCGACAGGGTATCGCCGAACGAACCAACCTCGCATTGTTTATGATCTGCCCCGGCGCCGACATCATCCGACTGGCCGAGTGGGCCGCTAAACGCAAAAAGCCCATCGAAAACAGCACGAAACTGCCGATCCCCTGCAAACGTAACCGAAACTCGCTCATGGAAACGCTGCAAGCCACCCAGCAGCTCAGCCCGCAGGAATGGCCCGAAAAGATCAAGTCCGATCGGTCCAAACGCCTGTCGGATGCGACACGTAAAGTGATTGATGAATTGAAAACCGAATGTGAAAAAGTCGCCAACGAACTGGATCTGCCCGTCCAACTGCTGGCCTCACGCTCGGCACTGACGAGAATCGTTCTGGGCAATACTACCACCGCTGAAGAAATCCGACAAAAAGAAATCCTCATGAACTGGCAAATCGATCTCCTGCTGAACGCCATCCAAAAAGTACTGGTGTGATTCTAACCACCGAAGACACTGAATACACTGGATGACTTTTATTCAATTATTCTGTGAAAATCTGTGTTAATCTGTGGCTAAAAAAACTACACATCAACAACACACTGCGCGACCCACTGGCCCCGATCGTCCTGGTAAACCTTCAATTCCATAAACGTCGCGGCCTTGACCTCGACGGCAATATCATGCTTAACCGGATCGGCCGGCTCGCCCCAGACCTGTGCTGTTAGATTACCATCCTCAATTTGTATCTCAAATCGGCTAAACAGCATCTTGCGGACATCGATCTCATAGATCAGTGCATTGATCCAGTCAGAAAAAAGGAAATCGGGCTCGTCGGCATGACATTCGATCGAAATGGACTCCTTCGGCTCCACCTTGGCCGGATCACCGATCACCGCCATCAGCGCAACAGCCCCTTCCTCGAACGCCGCGGCTATAGTATCTCCCACCCCCCGTATCCCGATATCAGCCTGATGATGAAAATGCTCCCACATATCAAATAACAATTACTCAGTCACTCCTAAGGCTTATAGCGACGCGGCATATACATACGTTTTATATTGTCATAGTCATCCGAATTAACATCGGCCAGCCTGTTTTTCTCACCGCCTTGGGAATCCGCGCTGGCCATGTCCAGCATCACCTCGTCAGTCCATTTATATCTATCCGCATGACCATCCGCAAATCCAAACGTACTGGATCCATTGTGCCAAATCGCAAACGGATCATACCATTTTCGAACATTCAAAAACATATTCCAGTAGTTTTGATTTTGGCCCTGACCATCGGCTTCTTCAAGAAAGATAATTTTTGTGCTGGGATTGGAGAAACCGGAATACTTGTGGATCGTCACCTTAGATTCATCCGTTGATGTTGCTGTAAGTTGATACCCTTCGGCTGACAAAACGCCGCCAATAGAATAACTGCGATAACCGCCAATTTGATCGGCACTGCCGTCTTCACGAGGTTTCCGCCAGCGTTTATCCATCGGACAATTAAATACCTTATGAGCTTCCAGGTAGGACCATAGCCCCCCCTGTTCAAAACCGCGGATCTTATCTTCCAACGATGTATTACTGAAAGAGCCGGAGTCATTCATCGGCTCGGCAATAAAGCACTTTGTTGTATAGTTGTTACCGACCCCTGTATTACTAAAAGTCATCCACCCATCCGAACTTGTCGCAGGTTTAGCATCGGTCAGTCGCCCGTCGTTATCTTCGGCGTAGATGTAGTAAGCCATCGAAATTTGTCGTTGATTTGACAGGCAAACCGATGTCGCCGCAATTTCTTTTGCCTTATGCAATGCCGGCATGACAATGGCCATCAATAACGCAATAATCGCGATAACAACTAATAATTCGATAAGAGTGAACGCTTTTTTCGCGGTGTGATACATAAATATCTTCCTTTCGAAAATGAACATCTCACATGTCTTGAATGAAATGGTAACTAACATGTCTTTATAAGGTAATGCCCAAAATTATGAGATTTTCACCCGTAATTTTATTTTTTTCTATTTTTTCTACCCGTTAACGTAAGGATCTGTTCAATGCTTTGGACAAGTCCTTATAGTATTGTGCCTTGTCGAAGCCTGGAAAGCAAACCGTAAATGCTGTTTTGTTATGATTCAGCGGTTCGGTCAGGTCCACAATATCACGGCATAATTCGCCGTCGGGCGTGCCGGGAATAGGTGAAAAATCGCTGAGCATAACTTGAATGCCAAGGCTGTTAACAAACCGCATCGATGCTTCGAGATGCTGAACATCCATTTTCGGGTGACCGAGAATCTCATAGGCACATATCTGACGCGGATCGGCTCCGGCAGCTTTCAGGTACTCGACTGCCTCGGCCAGTTCGTCCGAAAGCACCTTTCCCGAACCAGTCTGAGCATGGAATGCCTCGCTGCTGCTCTCAAAACCCAGGTAAAACGTCTTAACGCCGGCCCGAAGCATGAAAGATGCCAATTCAGCTGTCAAAAACCGGGCATGCAGCGCATTCGGCGTATGAAAGTTGACTCGAATATTCCTGTCGATCACTGCCTGCAAAAACGGAATTAAAATCTTTTCCGGCTGAAACAGCAATGCATCATCATAAAAAGCAATGTTTTCCGCACCCAGCTCTATAAGCTGATTGAACTCCGCCAGGCACTCATCCAGCGGCCGCGTTGAAAAGCCCGCTCCCAGACTGCGGCACATAACAGTAGCTGCATCGAAACGGACAGCCGCGGGTCAGCTTGATCACACCGGTTTTGAGCTTTGGATACAAATCCCACACCGGCAATTGATAACCTTCCGGTTTTTTGATTCCCAATTCCTCATACAGCGGCGTAAAGTGATCTCCCTTAATGACAAGGTCCGCCCCCACCGTCGCGGCATGCTCCGGGCAGATCGTTGCGTAAACACCGCCCAGCACAATTGTCGCTTTCGGTGAAAAATGCCGCACATCTTCAATAACCTCTCGCACCCCCGGATACCAATACGTCATCACCGTCTGAATCAGCACGGTATCAAATGGTCCCTTGTCTTGCAGGTACTGCTGAAAAACCGCCCGGTCAACTCCAAACCGCCGATAATATCGCCGGATAGACTTTAAACAGTCCGGTTTGGGAATGCGTTGATTGAGGATAGCTGCCCCGGCCCCACTCATCCGTTTTAATTTTACCGGTCGGGTCAAACGCCGGGTGCAATCGGTCCAGATAGTCAAACAGGAAAAGTTCACCTGCTGATCGCAGTTGCCCGCCGGCCTGCATCAAACCATACGGACGCAGCCAGAAATCGTACGCCGTAAAGTCATAGATCGGCGGATTGACCAGCAATATTTTCGGTTTCATAATGCGATTAATACTTCAGCAA
>CAXXSL010000016.1:0-1062006 GCA_963675525.2 Anaerohalosphaeraceae bacterium
GGCCGCAATGGAGTTCGCAACCGTATTCGCCGCCAGATACGCTGTCGCCTGCCCCTTCGGCGCCAGTTTTAAAGCAATATTGCCGCTGGCCAGTGACACGCCCGCTGATGCCACACCCATCAGCACATGAATGACTATCAGCAGCGGAATCGTCAGAAAATACGTTTCCGGCATGGTCGTGAACGTCCAGCCGAAAATCGCCAGCAGCATCATCGGCCCGCAAACCCGCAGCACCGATTTATTGCTGAAGCGGTCGGTGAAAGCTGCCCCACAGCCGTAAAAAAAGGAAATTCATCACCTGGCTCAAAATCGACAACCCGATAATGTACGGACATACTCAAGCCCGAGCCGCTTGAGCATATACACCATGAAAAACGGACCCAGCCAAGATTGGCACTGAAAAATTCCAGGAACACATAAACGCAATCAACTTGCGGAAATTCTCATCACGAAACGGACGACTCAGAATTTTCATCAGAGCTTTTCATGCTCGGAACCGGCACCATTTTGAGTTTCGGGCACCTTTGGCCAGGCAAAAAACTCCGAACGGCTCCGAATATGCAAACCCAAAGACAAACAGCAGTGAATAGCCCTGCGTTAAATGGTTTGGAAAGGTCGTTTTTCCAGATATCCAGATACGCCTGCCCCCAGAACAGGCTCAGACACAATCCCCGCCACGGTGGCCCACCGCATCCGTTTGGAGAAATAGGTGCCCATGATCGACTCCGGCACGAAATCCCGCATCCAGGAATTCCAACTGCACCCGCCAATAGCTCCCAGGGCGGAATTAAGAATGCCAGAAGCACCACCAGCATGGCAACCGCAGATGCTTCGGGGCCGACTAAAGAAGGGCAGAAATCGCAATTATTATAAAGCATAAACGGCTGATCAGGGCTGCAATAACGGTAATGGCCCGACGATTCCGGATCTTTTCGACCAGCAGAATCCCCGGAAGCTGGAGCAACTGGCTTAACGGGCCAATCGCCGCCAGCAGACCAATCACAAAATTGCTGGCTCCCAACTGAATTGCAAACGCCGTCAAAAACGCTCCCGCCGTCAACGTCCCCATCGATTGCGACATGACACCGTCCAGCGTCAGGTATCGCAAGCCCCAACCGGACTTCCTCGATCTGTCAGATTGTCTTTTGATCTCGAACATGGCCATTTTCCCCGACTTCCTTCCCGTTTGCTTTTTCATTGTATAATCGCGCATGAATTGAGCTTTCAATCAAAGAATCCGAAAAAGAATTCCAAGAAAGTTTAGATTTTTCCTGTAAGAAAAATGTGCCAATAGCGACGTCTCTATGAGTATGACGGTGGCATGATTCAGAGGAAATCTTGAGAGGTAAACATTGGCAGATTGGAAATCGACAATTAATTGAGCAGCAGGGTCAGCGTGTCTGGACCATTGTCTACCGGCTGGTGGGCAATGAAGCGGATGCGAATCGGACTGTTTTCAGGAGGTCTTTCGTGACCGCGGTACAAGGCGTCCCGTAAAGCAGACAATCCGGAATATGCCGAAGGGTTTTTGAGCCTGATCGCGACCCAGCGTGCCATCGACCTGCTTCGGCGGCGAAAACGCAACGCTTCAGGCTTCACATACCACCACGGTGGATTGTGACAGCACTGGAAAGCATTCGGCGTTAACACGCCGCCGACCGCAGGACTGCAGTCGTCGGAACTTGGCAGAGCAGCTTCGAGCGATGCACTGTCGAACATTCCGACACAAGAAGCAACGAGCGTTTTCTGCCTTCAGACATTTAACGAATTCAGCTACCGTCAAATTGCTGAAGAAATGAAGTTAAATGAAAACCATGTTGGCGTGCTCATTAACCGGGCACGCGGAAAACTTCAGGATCTCCTGAAAAGTACTGCCGTCGAATATGACCGTGAGGTAGCCCATGAATAAAGAACAGAATAATTTAGATAAATTCGTCAATGCGTTTTCTGAATGCACCGTTCCTCAGGGTCCATCGGATGACCTGGTCCGGCAAACACTGGAACAGATCGAACAGACAAAATACAAAACCAATCCATTACTGGAAAGGATATTTACAATGAAACCAATTACCAAAATAGCCGCAGCGGCGATCATTATTATCGGCATCTCAGCCGTATTTCTTTTCCCTACCGGCGGACAAAGCATCGCACTGGCCGCCGTGTATGACAAAGTCCTGCAAACACAAGCCTTCATGTATAAAATGTCCATGACCGTGACTGGCATGGGCGAAATGACCGGCATGCCGGAAATGGATGGAACCATGGAAATGGATATAACCATTACGGTGTCCGAAGACTACGGCATGAAAATAGAAAATCACATGACAACACCGGGACCTGAAGGAAAAACGAAAAATGTGACCCAGTTGGCCTTTCTGTCGCCGAAAGAAAAGGTCATGGTATCCATCATCCCCGAACAGAAAATGTATCAGACGATTGAGTTCACCGATGATTTATGGGAACAGACTAAAAAGCAGAATAACGACCCCCGTGAAATGATCAAGCAGATGCTGGAATGCGACTACACTGAATTGGAGCAGACAGAGCAGAGAGAAATAAACGGGGTGAAAGTCCAGGGCTTCCAAACTTCGGATCCGGCGATTTCCGGCGGCGTAAGCGATGACTGCACAGCCACGCTTTGGGTAGATGTTGAGACGTGGCTGCCCGTCAAATACGAGATGACCATGAAAATGGGCGAAAATGCCGAAGCTCACTGCGTGATCGATCTGTTCGAGTGGGATGTTCCGGTCAGCGCCGCTGATTTCGAATATACCATCCCGGAAGGTTACAAGGAATTCGGCAGCATGAAGATGCCTGAAATGACGCCCGAGGCGGCCATCGAGGGGATTAGAACGTACCTGCAATTTTTCGGGGAATATCCGGAAAAGCTCGACCTGATGTCGCTGATGGCATCGTTCAAAAAACTCGAGGAGAAGGAGACTGAATTCGCCAAAGCATTCCGTGAAAAGATGGAAGCGGCTGGCGATGACCAGGCGGCCATGCAGGGATTCATGCAGGAATTTATGCAGCCGATCCAGTCGTTAGGAATGTTCTATATGCAGTTGATACAGCAAAAGAAAGACCCGGCCTATTACGGCGACCAGGCGACTCCGGACGATATCGACGCCGTCCTGATGCGATGGAAAAATGATGAAGGCACCTACACGGTGATTTTCGGCGACCTCTCGACCGGCGAAATGGAATATAAAGACCTGATCAAAATCGAACCACAGGTCGAAGAAACGGCCCCATAGTCTAAAACGCCATAGAAACCTTCAAGCCCGGTTTGCTCCCGCAACCCGGGCTTTTTTTTATCCTGTCTTGTTTTTTAAAATTTTCTTAGACGAAAAAACGCCCGTCATCCGTTATATAGACAGAACAGGTATTTTTGAAGGGATTTCGGCGATGCTGGATGAAAAACAGCTTATCAAACAGTTCAACCAGGGCAGCAAAGACGCTCTTTGTCAAATATATCAGCGATACAAAAACGACCTGTACGGGTTTGCGATGTCCCTGCTGCACGATGTCCAGACGGCCGAAGATGTCGTGCATGATGTTTTCGTCAGTTTTGCACAAAAAAGCGGCCATTACACCTTAAAGGGAAAATTGCGTAACTACTTATTGGCCAGCGTGGCCAATCGGTCCCACGATCTCTGGCGGCAAAAATCACGAAAAGAACGGCCGCTGGATGAGACGGTTGCCATGCCGACAACGCAATACTCCCCGGAACAATACAGGATACTGACGGAAGAATACACACTCCTGCAGAAAATCCTGTCAAAAATCCCGTACGAGCAGCGCCAGATCATCCTCCTGCATTTGCACCAAGATCTGACGTTTCGCGAGGTCGCCTGTACGCTGGGCATTTCAATTAATACCGTTCAAAGTCGATATCGATATGGTTTGGAAAAGTTAAGTACATTGTTGAAAGAAGGTACCAAAAATGAATCCGTACAAACAAACAGAGGACTGGATTCGGCAAACCCGGCCTGACATTGAGACACCCGCCTCAATGGATTCCCGTATCCTGATGGATTCCTACGCGGCCATGACATCTCCTTCGTCTGGCCCGGTCCATTCCGATCCACAAAGTCTAAGGAGAATCTTTATGAAAACCCCATTCAAACTAACCGCCGCCGCTATCGGGATCATTGCAGTGTCCGCGGTCTTTCTCTTCCCCACCAATGCCGGGAGCATTGCCCTGGCGGACGTGTACAGTAAGGTCCAGCAGGTCCAGACCTATATCTACAACATATCCATGACCATGGCCGTCAGTAAGACCGAAGGTGCACCCCCTCAAAACATGGAAATGGAAACGGCCGTTACTGTCTCGACTGAATACGGTGTGAAAATGGAAAACACCATGCATCGACTTGACCAGGATAAGATAACGACGCAGCAGATGTATATTATTCCCGGTGAAAAAAAGATGGCCGTGATCATGCCCGCTGAAAAATCATACACGACCACGGAGCTTTCTGACGATCAGATGGAAGAGTTTAAAAAACAGAACCACGACCCACGGCAAGTGATCGAGCAAATGCTGAATGGCCAATACACGGATCTCGGTTTTTCCAAAATCGATGGGGTCAAGGTTCAGGGCTTCCAGTCACAGACCGGCGATGACGCTGGAAACCTCACCACGATCCTGTGGGTGGACGTTGACACATGGCTGCCCATAAGACTTGAGATAACACTAACGATGGAGAAAAAAATGGAAAGCCATTTTGTCATCGACCAGTTCCAGTGGAATGTACCAGTTACGGCCGCCGATTTTAAATACACCATTCCGGACGACTACACAGATACGACACAGCCGTAAGGCAAATAAAACTCGTCCCTTAAGCCCGGTTTATGAAAATATTCCGGGCTTTTTTTGTTTTTTTGTCGCATTTTACACCCTCTGCCCCTCTATAATATTGAAAAGTAGGTAATCGTGTCAAATACCGGAGGCCTTTGGTGACACAATCGGATGCCCAGTTAGTACAGGAAACGTTAGCCGGAAACAAACAGGCGTTTGCCTTGTTGGTACGGCGGTATGAGCGACCCGTCCGCGCGACGGCCACCCATGTCGTCAAATCAACACACGCCGCCGATGACATCGCACAGGAAGCGTTCGTGCGAGCCTGGCAACAGTTGCCGAAATTGCGGAATCCGAACGTCTTTGGGCCGTGGCTGATGACCATTACCCGTCGATGCGCACTGGAAAGTGTCTGTCAAAAACAGGTCATCAATTACACAGACAATCTCGATCATAGGGTCGCCCATGAAAGGAACGGCCAGCTTGACGAGAAAAACCAACATCTACTGGAAACAATCCAGAAGCTGCCCAAAGCCGAACGGCAGGTCATCATGCTCCGCTATTTTGGACAACATACTGTCAGAGATCTGGCAGCCATTGCAGGCCGCAGCGTCGGAACAGTAACCAAGCAGCTTTCACGAGCACACAAACGCCTGAAAAGTCGATTACAGGAGTCAGAAAAATGAAACCGGACAAACACATAGAGCAAAAGCTTGAAGCATTAGCCGAAACCATCGGCTCCCGGAACTCCTTTGTCGATGACGTCATGAGCAAAATCGAAAGCTCCCCTGTACAACCTGGCAAAAAAACAGAAACAGGAAACATTGTACTCAGGAGAATTAAAATGAAATCTATCAGCAAATTTGCCGCAGCGGCAATCATCATGATCGGTGTCTCGGCAGTATTTCTTTTCAACTTCGGCCCCGGCAGTATTGCGCTGGCCGATGTCTATTCAAAGGTTCAGCAAGTTCAGGCTTTTGCGTATAAAATAACCATAAAAGCCAGTGGAAATATCAATGAAAGCATGCCGCCGGGCGAATCAGAGACTAACACCGCTGTGACTGTCTCTAAAGAATACGGTATGAAAATGGAACAAACAACCCACATGATCGAGCAGAACAAAAGCCTCCATCAGCAGATTTTCCTGATTTCCGCTGAGAAGAAAATAGTCTCGATCGATCCGGCGATGAAAATATATCAGGACATCGAGCTAAGTGAGGGTTTGTTTGAACGCCTGAAAAAAGAATACTGTGAGCCCCGAGAAATGATCAAACAAATGCTCGCTTGCGATTATACAGATCTGGGTCGTTCGGAAATCGACGGGATTACCGTACAGGGATTTGAAACGACAGATCCGGCTTATTCAGCCGGCGTCTTCGGCCAAAGAGCCGTTACAACACTTTGGGTCGATGTCGATACATGGCTGCCTGTCAAGTCTAAAATGGATATCCAGGGCAACTCCGATACAGCAGAGGCTTCCATCGTCATTGACAGCTTTGAATGGAATATTCCGGCACGAGCCGATGACTTCCAGCCTGTCATCCCGGATAGTTTCACAAAAATGGGCAGCATGATGCTTCCTGAAATGAATGAAAACACAGCGATCGAGGGATTGCGATTGTTCGCTGATTTAACCGGTGAATATCCCGGCAAGATCGATTTGTTGACGCTGGCACAGAAAGCCAATCTGTTCATCTTCAGGAAAGAGCAAGTAGCCCAACGCATGCAGGAGTTCCGTCAATCCGGTCTCTCGGTCGAGGACGTAATGTCGAACATTATGCAGGAATTTTATGCTCCGATTCATGCACTGGGAATGTACCATATGACGCTTGTTCAGGACAAGAAAGACCCGGCGTATTTCGGAAACCAGGTAACTCCGCAGGATACCGATGCGGTTCTGATGCGATGGAAAATAGAAGGGAATACCTATCAGGTAATATTTGGGGATTTAAACACAACTGAGATGCCGTACGAAGAGCTCATTCAGATCGAGCCGGAAATCAAGGTTGAGCAAGAAACGCAAGCTCAAGTGATTATCCCTGACCTTAGCAAGACCTATAGTAAAGCACAACTAAGACAACTCACTTACGACTCGATGAGTAACGTTAAGAAAATGCTGATGGCCTGCTGGGGATATTCTCAAAAACACGGCGGCCAATGGCCGGAGAAGCTGCAGGATTTGGTTTCCGACGGTCTCGATCCAGGTATGCTGATCAATCCGCTGCTGCCTGACAGTGACAATGGCTACATTTACTTGAAACCCCCGTCAACCCGCTCTTCACAGACAGTGGTTATCTATGAGGCTTATCACAAATGGGACAGGGGCATCAATGTCGGCTTCTATGACGGACATGTCGAATTCATCCGGGATGAAGCGGATTTCAAGAATAAGTTGTCTCAATAAAAACTGAAACAGCACTACTTTAATCACCCTAAGCCGGGCCTTGCATGTCCGGCTTTTTTTATGGGTTCGGGTTAATATTTAATTCGGCCAAGATCCGCTGGACCCGTTCCATCGGCAAGCCCATCACATTCGTAAACGAACCCTCGAGGTGGTCGACGAATTCGTCACCGGTTTCCTGTATCCCATAAGCCCCCGCCTTACCCTGCCAGTCGCCCTTTCGAATATGTTCGGCAATTTGCTCTTCGGTCAGTTGCCGCGGATACACAATCGTCGTATCGGCTTCGACGATCTCAATATTTTTATCAACACACACCAGCGCAACACCCGTAATCACCTTATGCGGCCTGCTGAACAATTTTCGCGTGATTTCCTCCGCATGCGCCGCATCGTCCGGCTTGCCGATAATCTCCCCATCCAGATCAACCACCGTATCGGCCCCCATCACAACCGCGGACGGAAACTTCGCCGCCACATCCTTGGCCTTCGCCATCGCCAAAATCTTCGTATGTTCTTCAGATGGTACACTATCCGTACTAAAGGCCGCTTCGTCAACATTGGAGGGAATAATATCAAACCGATAACCCGCTTGTTCAAGCAAGTGTTTTCGTCGCGGCGACGCCGACGCCAAGATAAATTCTGACCTGCGAATTTCTTCCATATCACCAAAAACCATTTATTTTGCCAAAAAACCGGAGAGATTAAACTCAACCGGCAGCCCCTTATTCGGTTCAATCAAAAAATTCTCTACACGGTAGGACAACGTAACGGCATCAACATCTTTTGGCACCTTGACCTTGACAATAATCTCCGAACGGGCAGGTACGATAATCATCTCCGGCCCAAACTCACCACTTTTTTTCAATTCCAGGTCAATTAACCCGTTATTTGTTAACTCAAAGAATACCGTACCATTTTTAACATAATAGGATTTCAACACCTTGACACAACGGTCAAAAAGCGGCTTGAGATATTCCATCCGGCCAACCAATCGATTTTCAAGCCAAACCGCCGTTCGGCCGGACTGCAGAGCTTCATGAATCGACGCAACAGTACGCTCTTTTGCGAAAACCAGCGTCAATGTCCGATGCTTTTTCGCGGTATACTGATAATCAATAGACGGATCATGAATATCCGAATTCCCCAGCATCGTCAGGTTCTTCGTCAGGCACCATTCATGCGCTTTGGGATAATAAGCTGAACCATTAGCCACTTCAATGCCATGCAGCCACTTTTTTTCATACAGGGTTGTCTGCACATCCAGCCATTGCCCTCGTTCCTGACCTTTCCATGTATGATGGTTCCAGAACACAAATGCCTTTTGCTCATTTGCTTTTTCGATAACATCCAAAAACTCCGGCACAGCGAGCAAATCGATGTCATCCAGAAACAGGGTATTATAATGTCCCGGCGGTGTGTCGCGTGTTATTTCGGCAGCCTTGATCAGCAGAACATTCTTTTCCCTGGCCCTTTCCTCAGCAATCGCAAAGGGGCGATTATGATTCGTCGGGATATCTTCTTTATGAGGTTGATATTCAATGTGATCACTCAATGCGATGGCGTCCAGCCCCTCTCTTTTCGCTTCATCGACTCTCACCGTAGGCCAAACCAATCCATCTGAAAAAACCGTATGCGTATGAAAATCACACACCAGCGTGCGGTAACCGGGAATATCCGGAAAATAATCCTGACCGAAACCAAATACCGTAAAGCAAAGAAACATCAAAAAATAAATCTCAATTTTGCGGGCCTTCATAACATTCCTTTCCATGATGGGCTGCAAGCAGATTCCCGAGTCATTTTTTCAGTTGTACCCGATAAACAATTTTAGTGCAAAACGCTCGAAACTCGGCATCCAACTGTTGAATATCCTCATGGATATAATAATCAAACAACGCGCCTGAAACCCGTGTATTCCATCCAACGGTCAACGGGCGCCTGCGATCCGCCGCCAGTGAGGCATAGTCATCCTGCAGCGGCCAGCTTCCCTCGGCGCCGCCCAACAGCAGCGCATGATATTTGCGAAGACGGATGCCATAATTGTGCTCCCGCAAAAAACGCACCAGCGCATAATTCTGAGCGTAAAATGCGATTACCGCTTCATCATTGCCGTACCCGTTAATCACCTGCCCGGGATTCAGCACAATCAATTGATTCAGCGGGATTAAGCGGCCCTTCTGCATCGTCTCTTTCAGCGACCCCAGCCGCATCAGGTTCCTGCCCGGTTCAAATACAAATCGTCCCTGCGTATACCGGCAGGTCTCGAACAGCGTCGCGATTCCCTCATCCAGCCAGCTTGGCAAACGATAGGCAAACAAATGCTGGTTAAACTGGTGCCATCCTTCATGGCCGATCACGGAGAACGTCTGCTTGCGGCCGATGTTGTAGGATACGCAAACACCTTTGGCGGTATAAGCCCCCTTTTTGATCTGCATGTAAACCTCGGCATCAGGCCCCATGAACGACTTGGTAAACACCTCCCATTGACCGCGTGTATCAAACAGGTAAACATCCATCAACTGTTGTAATTGCAGGGGCCTGGGCAGTTGGCTTTCGTAAGCACCGAAAGCCGACTCGACGAATGCCGGAAGCTGCCGCAGCATCAACGGGTCCAGCAGCGTCGTATAAACTTGGTAATGCTTCGTTTCAATCACAAGCCCCGGCCCGTATGGATTGTCCCAAACCTTGACATCACGAACAGACGGCTCATTTCGTACATAATCAGCAAAATGTTCCGGCGTTGTCATTGCGGATCGGGAACCGAGCTTGAGCTTGGTCTCCTGGCAACCCGCCGACAACAAAATACAGACTGTCAACAGAACAAGTTTAACACGTCGGGAACTCATCACCACACCTCTATTCGATCTCACACCATTTTGCCCCAAAAACGTCTGCCGTAAACAGATAAACCTCGACATCCGGATCGCTCCACGCATCGGCTCTCAATCCGGCCTTATGCACACAACAATAACTCAAAAACTCTTCCGTATCCCAGCCGGTTTCGGTCGCCACCTGCGGCAGAAAACAGCCGCTCGTTCGGCCGTCTGTAATATAAATACCGTCCACGCCCAACCGCAGACTCGATGGATCATCAGTCTTGACCATCGGCGACAGCACCGAAATCTCGATATCCAGCTTCGGTAATTCCGCAACCGTAATGGGGTCATTGCTAAAACGAGTGTCGTGCCTGCACGATGACACCGCCATCTGGCTAACCATCTCGATCAGCGGCCGGTCAGCCACAAATTGCCCGATACACCCCCGAAGCTGCTCACCATTCTTCAACGTCACAAAACACCCCTGCTCAACCAAAAGTTGCGGATCACTCGTCTCAGTCTCACAGACCGGCTTTCCTGAAACCACCGCTTCGACGGTTTCTTTTGCAATCTTTAACAACGTCTTTTTCTGCGTTTGATTCATCGGATTATACAGCCGCTTTATTCAAACAAATGAGCTGCTTTTTTTATAATAAACACAAGCACAACAAGTAATAAAATAACAACAATGGTGGCGGTATTAAAATATTTTTCGATCAACCGACGGGCTTTTTCTCCAAATAAATAGAACAGCAGGCCTTCGCTCCCAAATCGCAACGTTCGAAAAACAATACTGACCGCAATAAACTTGGTCAGAGAAACCTCCGCCATTCCTCCCAGCCAGCTAAATAACATGTAGGGAACCGGTGTCAGCGCTGAAATTGCGATAGCCCAGAAATCATATCGTTGGTAAAGTTCCAATGCCTGCTGAGCTTTATCACCTAACTGGATAGGTCCAATGCTCAATATATCAAAGAAATGTGTCACTCGTTCCGGTCCAATCGCCAAACCCAGACTAAATGCAATCGTTCCGCCCATCACCGAAAAAAGCGAACACAATAAGCCGTATTTCAAAGAATTTTTCGGCTTACCGAAACAAAGACCAATAACCAAAACGTCTGCTGGTATCGGTACACAAATTGGCTCGGTAATAGCAAGGATAATTAAGGCTAAGACCCCATATCTCGTATCGGCCCAGTGGATCACCCAGTTATACAACCTGCGATGCCAGTGCCACCAGGCAACCTGTTGCGGTGCGTTTTCGGTCATGAGGATCCCTTTATAAAAAAAGTATTTGATTCCCGATAATGAAAGATGATATAGTGCAGGCTGTCTAAAGTCAAGAATTCCTAAACAAGGCTGCGATTAAATTCATGACCCATCAAACGCAATTTGAACAAACAGACAATGGCCTGCTGGTGCGCGCCCCGGCCAAGATCAATCTATCCCTGCTCATCACCGGCAAACGTCCGGACGGCTTTCACGGCATTGAAACGCTCATGGCCAAGATCAACTGGTACGACGAATTGTTATTCGAACCGGGACAATCCGAGGGGATCGAACTGATTTGCATCGGCCCCCATTGGGCACCCGACGGCGAGGAAAACCTCGTTTACCAGGCTTGTCGGAAACTCATGGAAAAAGCCGGGCGGAATATCCCCCTCCGCGTTACGCTCACCAAGAACATCCCCGCCGGCACCGGGTTGGGCAGTGCCAGCAGTGACGCCGCATCCGCTTTATTGGGGTTGAACAAATTCGCAAATCTAAATCAGCCGGATGATGTGCTGCATGAAATCTGTGCTTCGCTGGGCAGTGATATCAATTTCTTTTTAGGCGGACCGCTGGCCTATTGCACCGGACGAGGCGAAAAAATTCAGCAAATTGACGGAAAATTCGACTTTTCGGCTCTTTTAATTATTCCAAGTATAAGTGTATCTACTAAAAGTGTTTATGAAAACTACACGCACGTCTTGGAAGTTTATCACACACTTTCTGAAAAAATAAATCCACTTCTTGCCAAAAAGAGTGTTGATTCTGTAGCCAAAATGTGCGCAAATATGCTTGAATCGGCCTGTTTTCGGTTGAATCATGACCTGAAAACACTGAAGGAAACATGTGAAAGACTTTGCGGTACGAGAGTATGTCTCAGTGGCAGCGGCTCGGCCATGTATGTGTTAGTATCTGAGTTTGATGACAAGCTGCTGCGTCTGCAGAGAACGCTGAAAACGGATTGTAACTGCGAAAGCAGGTTCATCAACAACAATAGATGGTAACTTTTACATGAGGCAGGCAAAATGGAGATCAGCGAAGTCAGAGTCAAAATGGTGGCCAATCAGGACGATCGTCTCAAAGCATTCTGCTCAATGACCCTCGACAACGAATTTGTCATTCGTGACATTAAGATCATTGAGGGAACCGGAGGGTTGTTTGTCGCAATGCCCTCTCGAAAAATGAGCGACCATTGCGGTAAATGCGGCGGGAAAAATCACCTCCGAGCCAAGTTCTGCAGTAATTGCGGCGGAAAGCTTTCTGAAAATCGGGTCAAGCCGGATGTACAGGGACGCATGAAACTTCATGCCGACATTGCTCACCCCATCAATGTTCAGTGCCGAAAAAAGATCCAGCAGGCGATTATTACCGCTTTCAATGAAGAGCTGGAAAAATCTCAACAACCGGGGTACAAGCCCATTGAGTTGGATGAGCCTGACTATTCCCATGATGAGCACGAATAAGCAACGATAGCTTCTCTGCATAGACCCAAGCCCGGCAGAAGGACCTTTCGGTGAAGGATATCGCTTAAGCAGGACAACAATCAAGTCAAAAAGGCTAACCCCCAGAAGTTAGCCTTCGATAAGCAAATCTTCCAGTACTTTGTCCAAAGCCATCTCCATCCGGCTGTCTAATTCATCCTCCGGCTGGTCGATGAGGCGGCGTGCATGCTCAACTTTTTCGTAGCGGACCTCGGGCAGCGTTGAAATAACCTTCAAAAGCCTGCCCAGCGGACTTT
The DNA here is from genome assembly GCA_963675525.2 of Anaerohalosphaeraceae bacterium. GTDB lineage: Bacteria > Planctomycetota > Phycisphaerae > Sedimentisphaerales > Anaerohalosphaeraceae > 4572-13. Next base: position 13,026 of record CAXXSL010000016.1, read on the forward strand.
CATAAATGCTGTCCAGCAACGAGTGGGCAATGAAATCCGAGTCAGCCGGGGTTTCGGAAAGCATCCGGTCCCGTTGGGCCAACAGACTGTTAACGCCGCTTTCTTCGATTCTGTTTGTTTTGTTGGTTGTTTTCATAATATCTCACCTGACTGCGTGACCAGCAATACCGGGCTTCCTGCACCAGCATGCTGCCCAGTGGCCAAATTGAAGCATCCCATGGCCACCTCTTGTTGATATTACCTCGCGTCCTTTATGAGGCATTTAAATTCAACGATCAAGTCTTTTCGGCCGAGACCACAATATGTAGTGTACTGAATTATCGGCCTTTTGGGCTTCTATCGCCCGTTCCAATACTGGTATCGTCAGGTTAATTTGGAATTCTTCAATGTTTTTTCAAATTCTTTTAACTTGCTTTCTATGCACAATTTATGGATTTTTAGTCCGATTATACGCTTTTTGATGCTATAAAAGCCCTTCCCGGGCTTCCCATATCCCCCAATTTATATTCCGCCGTGAGAAGCTGGTAAGATTAGAGAACACACAAGATATGGTTTTTAAAAAAAATATGACATATTTCTTCGCTGTCAGAAATTTCGGATAATTATCGGATGTTCGTGTAAATAATTGCCAATCCTTATATATATAAGGACTGGCGTCCGGATTCCGGATCAAGTCCGACCTAACAAACAGACGATCATTTCCTGTGAGCAATTTAATCTTTGACCTTTCACTTTATCCTGTATCCGTTTATAATCCGCGGCTTTGTGAGAACCCGAACAGCCGCCTTTGTGTTAATAAGCGAACCCATGAAAAATATAATCTATGCAAATCATTGGCAGCCGTATTTTGAGCATCACGGTTTGCGCTCATTTGACGATTTTTTCAATTACGAAGACGGCGAAACCATCAATCAGAATACCAAACGCAATGTCGTGGTTCTTAAGCTGCCGCATAATAACCACACCAAGACCTTTTTCATGAAGCGATTTTTTAATCCGCATTTCAAGGATATGCTGTTTACCCTCCGTAACTTCGGCAAACTCTGCTCACAGGGCGAACTGGAATGGCGTAACGCCAACATCCTGCTGCAGCACGGCATCGAAACCTATCACCCTGCCTGCTTCGGTGTCAACGCCGTCTGCGGCATCGAGCGACGGTCGTTCTTCATCACCGAAGAGATCAACGGCTGCTGTTTGCAGGATTACCTGATCGAATACTGGTCGGGTTTGGAGGGCAGGGATAAAGCGGCGCTTGTCGTTAAGCTGGCCAATTTCTTTAAGAAAATCCATACCGCCCGCATCAGTTTGCCCGACGCCTATATCTGGCATGTCTATATGGTCAAAAACATTGACAACGCCGCGGACTTCGACTTTGGCATGATCGACCTACATCGCATGCAGATCAACACCCGCGGGACAAAACAGGCCGCTGAGAACCTGGGGCGGTTCTTTTTCAGCCTGCCGGAAGGGTTCATGGATGAGGGTCTGCGAGAGGTGTTTCTCAAACAATACCTGAAAGCTGAGTTCATTGAAGACAAACTCGCATTCATAGACGCCATAAACAAACGCGAAAAATCACTCCTGAAACGCAGAAAGAAAAGACCGATCAAAATTTAGTTTTGAGTTTTGAATTCACCGTTCTTGGTTGTGGAAATCCTCCGGATGGCTGTTTAAATAGATCCCGGCTTCCACTTCGACTGTGCTCAGGGCTAAAGGCTTTTTCGGAATGACAAGAAGTGCCGGCAAGATGCCGGCGTTACAAATCACCCCCTCTACCCTTCCGCCTTCGCTCTTCGAGCTACGTCGGACAAGTCGGGGTACTGGCCCTTGACAGGGGGAGAGTTTTAATTTTTAAAAAGTATCCGCGTCGTCGGCGTCGCGTAAGGTTTTTCACGTATCCGTCCCCTGCGCTGGCGCTTCGGGCTTTTGTGGGGTTTGATCTGTATTATTTCATGAGGGCGATGATTTTTGCCAGATCGTTTTCGACCTGTACGGGGGGGTTGCTGAATTCTCTTGCCTGTTTGCTGTGGTAGTTGACTGTCGCATTGGGGTCTTTTAGGAGGTGGCCTGTCAGGACGCAGGCGACGCGCTGGTCTTTGCCGACCGTACCGTTGGCGAGCAGGTATTTGAGTCCGGCAATCGTCGCCGCCGAAGCCGGTTCGCAGCCGAGGCCGTATTTGCCGACCTGTGCTTTGGCATCGAGGATTTCCTCATCGGTTACATCCAGCACAACACCGTCACAGACTTCCAATGCGCGGAGGCATTTTTTCAGATTGACCGGACGTGAGATTTCGATGGCCGAGGCAATCGTGTCGGGCCGGTAGCCGGTGGCGTCGAGATTGGCGAAATAGTCATCGGCGATTTTGTTGTCAACGTTACCGCCATTCCACCTGAGCCCCTTGTCGTTGACCAGTTCGGTCAGCGTATTGGCACCGGCAGCGTTAATCACCGCCAGACGCGGGATGCGGTCGATGAGGCCGATTTCTTTGAGTTCGGCAAAGGCCTTTCCGAATGAGCTGGAGTTTCCGAGATTACCGCCGGGGACGATAATCCAGTCGGGTATTTGCCAGCGGAGCCCTTCGATAATGCGCAGCATGATGGTTTTCTGTCCTTCCAGCCGGAACGGATTGAGCGAATTGACGAGGTAGATATTCAGTTGGGTGCAGACATCCTGCACCTGCTTCATGCAGTCGTCGAAGTCCCCTGCCACCTGTATCGTGTGGGCGCCGAAATCCATCGACTGGCTGAGTTTGCCGAAGGCGATCTTACCCTCGCCGATGAAGACGGTGGCTTTCAGGCCGCAGCTATGGGCGTACAGCGCCATCGAGGCGGATGTGTTGCCGGTTGAAGCGCAGGCACTGGCGGCGGCGTTGACCATTTTCGCATGGCTGAACGCGGCGGTCATGCCGTTGTCCTTGAACGAGCCGGAGGGGTTCATGCCTTCGTACTGCAAAAACAGCGACGACGGGTCCATGCCTAATTCCTGTGCCAGGCCGCAATTTTGCTGCAGGAGTGTCTGGCCTTCGCCGACGGAGACTTTGTATTGGTCGTCACAGAAGCTCAGCAGTTCACGAAAACGCCAGACGCCGGAAAAATCGAGGCGATTGTCGCGGGTCGCCCAACGCTTGCCGAAATCGCTGAGCTTTTGGGGAAGCTGTATCTTGTCCCAGTTGTACTTAACATCCAGCAAATCGCCGCAGGCCGGGCATTTGAAATGGACCTCGGAGCAGTCATATTCTGCGCCGCAGGCGATGTTGATACACTTCTGATAGGCTTTGGTCTCGGTACTCATGTTCATCCTTTATGGCAAACAGGTTGATTCTGTTCGGAGTTAATGTTGGCATCTTCTAAACAAGCGATCTTTTCAATCATTTCCGGCAATTCGGCCAGGCTGTTGATAAACGCAACGTCGACGGGAATGGTTTTGTTTCTGTTGGTATAGGCTTTGACCAGAACGGGCAGCATCCCGACTTTTCGGGCGCCGACCACATCATTATCGATCCGGTCGCCGACATAAATAATCTTTTCACAATCGACACCGATTTTTTTTGCCCCCTCTCTGAAAATCCGCTCATCCGGCTTTCGCCATGGATAGTCATAGGTATAGAGCCGCACCGGCAGATAGTCGAGCAGTCCGGCCTGCTGCAAATGGCGTTCGAGGCTGCTTTTATGGATGAACGTATTGGACAGAAGCCCCAGTTTTAATCCCATTTGCTGAAGTCTTTGCAGCATGTCTTTCGTGCCGTCAGGCGCACCGCCGACATCGGCGAGTCCCTTATACCACTGCCAATTCAGTTCTTCCCATTGCGCATCCGACAGCGTAAAGCTTCTTTTGCGGCCATACTCTTTGAGCAGTTCCAATGAATCAAAATCGTTGCCGGTCACCCATGATTTGAAAACATGCCAGCGAATGCCCCACAAATAGAACAACCGATAGGCGCCATAGGAGCCTACCGGCTGTGATTGTTCTTTTAAATACGCGTAGGATCGATCGACCGCTTCGGCAAATAGCCTGTCACGGTCCATCCTGCCAAACGTCAGCAGGGTTTCTCCCAAATCAAACAGAACAGCTTCAATTCTTCGTTCGCTCAATAGATTACCTCAGCGGAGGGAGATTTTTGCCAAAAATTTCTTGTGCCCAGGCAATCATTTCGTCGTCGGAAATGGTTGAAATCCGGTCGGCGGCATATTCGGCGTCAATCTTATCCTTGATCGCGATCACATGCTGATCGTGCTTGGGAATATCGACATTGTACCGTTCCTCGAGCCAGTGCTTAATGCCGGCGGCGCCGGACTTATCCGTAATTGCCACGCCGACCTGGCGTTTGAGCAATTTCAGCGTATCAAAACAGTTGTAAATTTCCTCGTTCTTGAGCAGCCCATCGGCGTGAATGCCGGCACGGGTCACATTAAAATCTTTTCCGACCAGCGGGTAATTGGTCGGGAGATTAAAGTTCAATTCCTTATGGGCATACTGCGCCAGTTCGGTGATCGCCTCATAATTAATTTTGGGGTTCGTTCCGCAAAGCTGTGCATGCTCCACCACCAGCGCTTCCAGCGGCGGATTGCCGGTCCGCTCGCCGACACCGAAGATCGCACAGTTGGCCGCACAGCAGCCATACAGCCACCCGACCGCGGCACAGACTTCGACTTTATGGAAGTCGTTGTGGCCGTGCCATTCAAGCCATTCGGCGGGAACACCGATCTTACGCAGCCCCGCAATCAGTTTGGGCAAGGACCGGGGCAGTTTGGCATTCGGATACGGTACGGCAAAGCCCAGCGTATCGCAGAGTCGGATCTTGACGGGGCTGTTGTACTGCTGAGACAACTTCATCAACTCAGCGGCAAACGGCAGCACAAAACCGTCATAGTCGGCCCGCGTAATATCTTCAAGGTGGCACCGCGGGATGATACCGTTGTCGAGGGCAGCCTTGACAATATTCAAATAGGACTCCATCGCCTGGGCCCGGGTCTTTTTGAGCTTCAGGAAAATATGATAGTCACTGGCACTGGTCAAAATACCGGTTTCTTTGAGGCCCAGTTGCGTCACAAATTTGAAGTCTGCGGCCACCGCGCGAATCCAGCCGGTAATTTCGGGGAATTCGTATCCGCGTTCCCGGCACAGCTCAACGGCCTTGCGGTCCTTCTCCGAATAGAGGAAAAACTCGCTCTGGCGAATCAGGTCGGTCCCGCTGTTGATCTGGTGGAAGAAATCATAGATTCGCAATATCTGTTCCGGCAGATAGGGCGGACGGGACTGCTGGCCGTCACGAAACGTGGTATCGGTAATCCATACTTTCTCCGGGATTTCCATGGGAACCGTTGCGTCTTCAAAAAAGACCTTCGGAAATTCCGTATATGGAAATGTCTCACGGTATAAATTCGGTCTTTCAACATCCTGCAGTTTGATATCCTGCGTCATTTATTTACCTCCATGACAAAGTTAACTTCTTGATTCCACTGTGCTTGCGCCACTGGCCGCTCAGTGAGAATCTGATTTAGCCGAGGTGGGAGTCGAACCCACACGTCCTTTACGGACAGGGGATTTTAAATCCCCAGCGTCTGCCATTCCGCCACTCGGCCACTCTATACGCCGGGCAAACAATAGCAGTTCGCCCGTTTTTGAACGCTGTATTATAGACAAGAAAAGAAGATTTTCAAGAAAATCCCGTCAGATGAACAAAAAACGCTGTCTGAATTTTAAACATGAAAATATAACATAAAATAAAATGGACTTCTTTTGTCCAAATGAAGCTTTTCGTCTCTTTTTGCTTAATTGGCCCTCAATTATAGACGACAGTAACCATACAGTGTAAACCGGCTAAGAACGGCATCTTGAGCTAAGCAATGAAAACTTATTTCGAGTTAACAAGGAAAAAAGTCATGCAAAACGCAGCAATTAAAGGATTTTTGGGGTCCATTACAGCCGTCGTTATCATCGTTTGTATCTTCACTTTTTTCAAATCGAATCAAAGCAGTTCTCTTCCTGCACAGGCAGACGCATCGCAGCTACTCCTTAAGCCTGAGAATATAAAGCCGAAAGTGCTGTTTGTGGATTCTTATCACAAAGGATATCTCTGGAGTGAAGGTATATTGGAAGGCGTCCTCAGCGTATTTGATGGGAAACTTCTGGAAACAGACACCGTTGACTGCTCCGACAGTCCGATAAATCTGCGTGTCGTGCGAATGGACACCAAACGGAATCAGTCAGAAGACTTCATGGTACAGGCCGGCACCCAAGTAAAGGATATAATTGACACATGGGAACCGGATATCGTTATTACATCCGATGACAATGCGGCGCAATATGTTATTGTCCCCTATTATTTTGATTCGGACCTTCCTTTCGTATTTTGCGGAATCAATTGGGATGCAAGCAGTTACGGTTTCCCATGCAATAATGTAACGGGGATGATCGAAGTCGATTTGCTTGACAATATGCTGGCAACCATGCGGCAATATGCCAAGGGGCCGCGAGTCGGTATTCTCGGGGCCGATAATGTCTCAAACCGGAAAGCGGCCGACAACTATGTCAACAAGCTTGGACTGACATTCAATGAAAAAGTGTTTGTCAATACCCTGCCGGAAATGAAAGACGCTTTCCTGGATCTTCAGGACAAAGTAGACATGCTGATTTTGATGCCTCCTTCTTTTATTGATACCGAAGAAGAAATTGCCGAAGCGAAGAAATTCATGCTTGAAAACACAACGATCATTACCGGCAGTGTCGAATCATGGATTGCCCCCTACACCTTGTTTTGCTTCGGCAAATCCGCCGAAGAACTGGGGACATGGGCTGCGTTAACCGCCCTGAAAATTCTAGACGGGACATCACCTGCAGCAATTCCGCTGATCCAGAACCAACAGGCCGTCATGCACTTAAACATGGCCATGGCAAAGAATATGAACATTCTTTTTCCAGTCGATATGATTGAACAGGCAACGATCGTAACCGGACTGGAATAAAAGGAAAAACAATGTCAATACGCACCAAACTGTTATTTTTCGTCGGCGTTGGATTTATTTTAGTCTCAACGATTGTTGTCTTCGCCGCCGATCGCTTGATGACCGCTCGTATCGAAAAGAACCAGAATCAGTTATTTCATGAGCGGCTCGATTCCATCATCAGCGTCCTTGAGAGAAAGGATGCACTTCTTAAACAAACCGGTCTCGCAGAGGCCTATCGTTTAAGTTTCCAATCCGAGGCAACAAAACAGCTTGCCGCTAAATATTATCTTTCTGCCGAACCTGAAAGTTACCCGTACATTATCGACTCGGAAGGCCGGATGATTTTACACCCTGTCATCGAACCCGGAGATGAATCCCTGGCAAATGCTGATTTTATCCAGCAGTTTTTAGCGTTAAAGGATGGAAGTCTTACTTACAACTTTGAGACCCAGCAAAAATGGTGTTTATTTCGTACATTTGAGCCGTGGGGATGGACCATCGCTTACACAATCCCCATTGATGTTTTATATCAAGACGTTCATCATTTTCGCGCTACATTCTTAACCGTCATGTCAGTCACGTCGCTGGGCGTGCTGACAATAATATTTGTCGCAATCTCTTTTATGACGCGTCCGATTCGCCAACTGACCAATGTGGCGATTGAAATGGCTGCGGGAAAACTCGATCAGGTCATTGAAACATCCGGGAACGATGAAATTGGATCACTCGCCAAAAGTTTCCAGAACATGAGCTGTGTCATTCGTGAAAAAATCAATAACCTTGACCGGGAGGTTTCTGAACGCAAGCAAGCACAGCAGGAACTGGCCCAACTGAATCGTACACTTGAACTCCGCGTTGAAGAACGTACGAAAGATCTGGAACAGGCCCGGGAAGCGGCCGAGGTTGCGAATAAGGCCAAAAGTGAATTTCTGGCGAATATGAGCCATGAAATTCGCACCCCCATGAACAGTCTTATTGGCTTTGCCGACCTGCTTAGAGATGAGGATTTAAACGAGGAACAGCATGATTATGCCAACTGTATCCTCCACAGCGCAAACTCATTGCTCGTAATTATCAACGATATCCTGGACTTCTCAAAAATTGAAGCCGGGCGACTGGATATCGAAAAAGTTAGGTTTGATCCGAAACCCTTGCTATTTGATGTTGAGTCGATGCTCCTGCCAAAAGCAACACAGCAAGGAATCGAATTCGAGATCATTCAACATGGCCCTCTGCCTGCTGAAATCTGCTCAGACCCGACACGGATCCGTCAATGCCTGATCAACCTTGCCGGAAATGCAATCAAGTTTACGGAGAAAGGGCACGTCCATATCAATGTTTCAATCGAGCAGCAAAATGAACAGAGTTTTATCCGTTTTGATGTAGAAGACACGGGTATTGGAATCCCGGAAGACAAAATCTCACAGATATTGGCCCCCTTTACACAGGCCGATTCTTCCACGACACGGAAATACGGCGGCACGGGACTTGGATTGTCCATCACAAAACAACTTGCCGAATTGATGGGCGGTCAACTCACTGTCAGCAGTACGTACGGCGAAGGCTCCGTCTTCAGTCTGCACATCCCTGCGGAAGTCGACATCAGCCAAGAAACGCTGGTCGCCTCGGAGACGGTCAGAAAAGTAATCACATCGCAACAATCAAAAACACCACTGCCTTGTTTTTCCGGTAAAGTGCTGATCGCTGAAGACAATAAAAACAATCGTAAAGTCATTTGTCGTACACTTCGTAAGCTGGGGCTGGAAGTTGAAGCTGCTCCCGATGGCCTTGAAGCGGTCAAGAAAGTATCCTCCGGGTGTTTTGATGTGATCTTTATGGATATGCAAATGCCTCATATGAACGGCTACGAAGCAACCCGAGCCATCCGTAAATTAAATATTAAAACGCCCATCATCGCATGGACGGCAAATATCGCAGAAGGAGAAGACCTGAACTGTATCAACGCCGGTTGTGATAAATATATCTCAAAGCCCACTGACCGCAAAGAACTCATTTGCGTATTAGAAGAATATTTTACCGCGATCAAACAGGAAGAGGAAGAACCGCTGCAGGTAAATGCTTAGACGTGAGTTTTTTTTACAAGCCTACGAATCAGCAAAGAAAGTTTTTCAACTGTTTTTCGGAATAGAATCGATCGTTTAAGCTCTCGGCAACGAGACCGGTAAGGTTCGAATCTGGAGTGGGTTGCCTGGCATTGCCTGACATACTCCAATGCCTGCGTCCACAGTCGGAGTTTGCAGCAGGTCCAGGCGGCACAAAGCACTATTTCGGGTCGGTCGGGGTCAAGTTGGATCGCATGATTGAAGCACTCGCTGGCTCCCTCATATTCAGCGTTCAGTGCCATCGACACACCTAACCCGAAAAAGGCATCCTCATTGGAATCATCCCGGTCCAGAATCTGCAAAAAACAGACTGAGGCATCCGGCTGATCCCCCATTTCAACAAACAACCAGCCGATGGAAGAAAGCACATCGTTATCGTCAACTCCCAACTCAAGTTCCTGGCGTAATAACTCAATGCCGGCCAATAATTCGTTGTTTTGCAGACACAGTTGAGCCAGGCGGAAACGGGCGCCTACCAGGTGCCGGTCCGATTCCATCGCACGCTGGTACCACTGATTGGCCGCAGAGACATTTGACTGAATGAAGTACACCTCAGCCAAATAGAACTTGGCGAGTGCGAAATTTTCATCGAATTCAAGGATCCGTATAAATTTTTCTTTTGCGGCTTCAAGATCACCGCTTTCAAGCAGGAATAATCCGAAATCCAAAATGACATCTAAATCAATTGGATTTTGGCGTAATTCAGTGAGAAATTCCGATCGTGCACGCACGCCATTGCCGCTCACCCAGCAGACCTGGGCAAGGCGATAATGGATTTGAGGGTGTTTGGGGTCGAGTTCGGCACATTTATCCCAGCACCATAACGCTTTCTCGTAGTTGCCCTGGGTATAAAGAGAATTCCCGATATTATAAAAACAGATGGCACAATCCGGATTGATCTGCTGGGCCAGATAAAACATCTGCTCCGCCTTATCATGCTGTTCCATCTCGGTGTAAGTAATAATTCGATTACAATAAGCCGGTTCAAAATCAGGCTGGATATATTCAATCTGTTCAAATGTCCTTAATGCCAAATCATAGTGGGTCGTTCTTGTATAATCTACCCCCAAACAATTAAGAATTTCGATATCCTCATGATTGAATTCCAGTGCTCGTTTATAATAGTCGATCGCTTTCTCGTATTCTTCCAATCCATCCAGTGTCAGTGCCGCATTAAAATACCACGCACCGTGATCAGGGCCTAATTCAATGGCTTGACCGAGCTTTTCAAGCGCCTGGCCCATCTGGCCCTGCTCATAAAGCTCAAATGCTTCAATCGCCATATTTTCGGCCAGGTCCCATTCATGGCCGTACTCATAGTCGTCATCCAGTGAATCGAACATTTAGCCAATCGTTCCTTTAATTAAGTCTTATGTCTTTTAAACCCTCCGGTTTTCATATCGTCAGGAAAAACCCCCAACTTAGCCACGGGAACGTGGATTTGTCAGGTTTTTTTTTGATTCAAAAATTTTTCTGGTTTTTCGCATCTTAACCCTCTATAATTCCAGAGGTTAAATGTGTCTTATCAGTGTCGTTACAGGGGTCTTTGGAATTTCTGAATGATTTTCCGGGTTCCGTCCGATAAGATACTCGTAAAAGGTGTTTCCTTTTCCCCAATGAAAAGAAACCAAAAATAATTCGGAGTAATAACGTATGGTACAGGAAATTAAAGGTCAGTTGCACGCCGGAACGAACACGTTCGCTATCGTGGTCAGCCGTTTTAATGAGTTTGTCACCAGCAAACTGCTGGGCGGGGCATTAGACTGTCTGCAGCGGCACGGCGCTTCGGATGATCAGATCACAGTCATCTGGGTGCCGGGGACAATCGAGATTACCACAGCGGCAAAAAAACTTGTCCAAAGCGGCAAATATGCCGCGGTTATTTGCCTGGGAGCCGTCATTCGAGGTCAAACCAGCCATTATGACTATGTCTGCCAGCAAATTTCCCGCGGGGTCGGACAGTTAAATTACGACACAGGCATTCCCACGATTTTCGGTGTTTTGACCTGTGAGACCATCGAACAGGCCATCGAACGGGCCGGAACCAAACAAGGCAATGCCGGCGTTAATGCCGCCATGGCTGCAATCGAAATGGCCGATTTGCTGGGGAAAATATAGTCGGCCGGAATCGTAACCGATTTTGATCGAAAATCGAAGGAACGAAATTGGATCGCAGAACAAAAGCCAGAGAACTCGCCATGCAGGCCCTGTGCCAGTTGGATGTACAGGGTAATGAGGGACTGCCGATGCTGCATGTATTTTACCGTGAGAATACCGATGATGATCTGGTGCTCCAGTTGGCCGAAAAATGGACACAGGGAGCATGGGAATCAGTTCGAGCCTGCGACGAGTTGATCTCTCAGGCGGCGGTGCGTTGGAAACTGTCTCGCCTGTCACATGTCGATCGCGGCATTCTACGTTTGTCTGTGTATCAATTACGATTTTGCCCGGATGTTCCCTGTAAAGTTGTCATTAACGAAGCCATTGAGCTTGCCAAAAAATACAGTACGGAGCAATCGCCCCGTTTTGTCAATGGGGTCCTGGATGCGGTCTTGAAAATGCTAAAACAGCCTGAAGCTCAGGAATCCTGATGCTTCAGCAAAAGGATATGAATCCGTGAGAAAAATAGCCATACTCAATCAAAAAGGCGGTGTCGGAAAAACCACCACGGTGGTTAATCTTGCCGCGGCGCTGGCGCAAAAAGGACAGCGTGTCATGGTGATCGATCTGGACCCGCAGGCACACCTGACCATCCATCTCGGCGCTGATAGTGATGGGGATGCCGCCGGCATCTACGAAGTGTTGACCGGCAGTACGCCAATCTCAGAGGCACTTCAGGAAGTGCGGCAGAACCTCTGGCTTTTGGCCGCCAGCATCGATCTGGTCGGCGCCGAAAGCGAACTGGTCAATGAAGTCGGACGCGAAATTATTCTTCGCCAGGCAGTCAAATCCGTTGAAGGTGATTTTGATTACCTCATCATCGACTGCCCTCCTTCTCTGGGGTTATTGACCCTGAATTCCCTGGCCGCCGTCAACGAAGTGTTGATTCCGATCCAGCCGCATTTTCTGGCTTTGCAGGGTTTCAGCCGATTGCTGCAAACCGTTACGCTGGTCCAGACACGCATCAACCCTCAACTGCGCGTCTCGGCGATCTTGATGTGCCTGTTTGACAGCCGGACCAGCTTATCCGGCGAGGTACGCGATGATATTAAGCTGTTTCTTTCCGGTGCGCGTAACAGTGACCAGCCGTGGGCCAACGCAAAAATAATCCCCGTCAATATTCGGCGAAACATCAAACTGGCCGAGGCGCCCAGTCACGGCCAGACCATCTTTGAATACGAACCGACCTGCAACGGAGCAATGGACTATCTGGCCGTCGCGGAGTTTCTGCACAACGGCCAGGTAACCGACACACCCGAACAGACGATGCAATTGGCTGAAGAAATGCCGCAACCGGCGAATCTTCCGGCCGAAACACAATATGAAGCAACCGACAACGAAGTCAACGATGAATTTTCTCATGATTCGGTGTCGCCAGATGACCAAAGCCGCAATGAGCTGATTGAGGAAAAAGGCAGCGCTTAAAGGGGTTAAAAGAAAAGGCTGCTTCGTGGATGATGGGAAGCAACCTTTCGCAAAAGATCATCATATCGATCTTTTAATTTTCTAATCATGTTCATTATGCTCATCTTTTTCTGCTTTGTCAATATTTTTTCATAAAAAAAATCGGTCCATCAAAACGTGTATGAACACACAACCCGTTGTCAGGCGTCGATCGTTAATTGATGGGGGTTCTGCAGCAAGTCGATGACATGTTTTAAAAACGCAGCCGCGTAAAAATCGTCGATCAGACGTTGATCGAAGGCCATTGCTACATACATCAATTTTCGCACTGCGAATGTATCGCCGTCCGGCACAACGGTTTCCTCAAAATTACCGATGGAGATAATGCCGGTCGCCGACGGCGGGCTGATCGCATAAAACGACTCTATACCGTACATTCCCAGCCCGCTTAAAACAATGTTGGCCCCGTCAAAATCCTCGGGCAAAAGCATATTAGCCCTGGCTTTCTTGAGAAGACGATCGCTTTCGCGGGCGGTTTCGGCCAATGTTTTATCATTGATCCGGCCGATCACAGGAACTACCAGTCCCTGCGGGGCGGCCACCGCAAAACCAACACCCACCCGGTCGGCAATCACAAGGTTTTCCTTCTGTTCGTCGATCATCGCAGCCATCAGGGGGTACTTGACAATCGACCGGGCAATCGCATACATAAAAAAATCATTCGTGGTAACCCGGTTTTTGCTTTTCCTGCAGAACGCCTTACGAACGGCGATTAATTCCGTTAAATCGGCGCGCATGCGCAAATAGCCGCTAGCCTTGGTTTTCTTCGACTGCAGCATATAACTGCCGATCAGCTTTTGGATCCGCGTTAAAGGAATTTGGTTTTTCAAGGCTTCCGCCAAGTTAATGCACTCCAATCTGTTCTATTTTATATTCCAATGCCCTTATTGTACATCCCCGCCGCCACAATTCAAGAATATTTGTCTTGCACCTGTTTTCAACACAACCTATAATAACACGCACAAAACAGCGTCATATGATGAAAGGAGTCAAAATATGCGGTACTTTCTGGCCATCCTGCTTCCGCCCTTGGCCGTGCTTCTCTGCGGCAAGCCCATTCAGTTTATCCTGAACATCTTCCTGACACTGCTAGGCTGGATTCCCGGGGTTATTCATGCGATTCTGGTTGTCAATGGCCATCTGGCAGATAAGCGAACTGGAAAAATTGTCAGCGCCATGAAAAACAAATAAGGCTCAATTTCGTAAAATAATACAACATAAACGATGTCATAGCGAGGGACCCATGAAAGAACAACTGAAAAGAAGCCTGCTCGTCGGGCTGTCGGGAAGTTTCATTTTTCTGTGCGGCTGTCAAAAAGCCTATTACGGCACGATGGAAATGTTCGGCAAGCATAAACGCGAGATTTTAGTGGACAATGTCACCGAGGCCCGCGATGCTCAAAACGAAGCCAAAGAGCAATTCTCATCCGCTCTGGAGCAGTTCAGTTCGGTGGTGAATTTTTCGGGCGGGGATCTTGAAGAAAAGTATAATACGCTGAACACCGAATTTAAAAGAAGCAAATCCAAAGCAGAGGCCGTCAGCAAACGGATTCAGGATATTCGTTACGTCGCCCAGGCCCTTTTTGAAGAATGGGAAGATGAACTTGATCTTTATACCAGCGATAGCCTTCGGAAAACCAGTGAGACCAAGCTCAAAAACACAAAGGAACGCTATATCAAACTCATGCTGGCGATGGAAAAGGCCGAATCCAAAATGCAGCCGGTGCTGGCCGCGTTTCAGGATCAGGTGCTGTTTATCAAGCACAACCTGAACGCACAAGCCGTTGCTTCGCTGCAGGACGAACTATCGACAGTGGAAAATGAGATCGCGATACTGATTAGGGAAATGGAGCGATCCATTAAAGAGGCCGATGTCTTTATTCAGCAGATGACCCAGGCGGGATTGTAAGAGAGAAAACCGGCGTTATATTTTGGAGACATGACCATGACAAAACCCTCGATGCCGCATCCGGGGCATAATAAACATTTATGTTATTTAACAAATCTTCATTTTCACCAGTCAAACTGGGAAGAATATAAGAAACTGGTCGAAGGCGCACAGTTTGTCTGTAAGTTGTGCGGGCGATCCGCCGCGGATAAGGACCGGCTCTGCAAACCGGTCAGAATTGATTCTTAAAAGCCGATCAGGCTGTTTGGCAGACGATAGCCAGTCAACCCCGGCCCATTCCGAAGATCAACAAGAATGGTTGTCATTGTCGGCTTATTTGTAATATTTTTCCGCTTTTTGTCATGTTTTTCACTAGGCTGGGATTGACGATTCCGGAAATTCCGCAAAAGAGGGCTTTTCCAAATGAAAAATTTTGCGTATAATCCTGTCTGATCTGACAGAACCCGATCAATAACCTGTATTGGAGTTTTCTTTATGGAATATTTGTACCGCGTAATGGGCCTGGCATGTCTTGCCGGAGCGGTCTTTCTGACCGCCTGCAACAACAATAAACTGCCGCAGGGAAAATTCTCCGAAGAGGAGATGGAATCCATCCCGTTCGCCAACAAATATGAACTGCCCCCGGCCAGCGGGGGTATGTCGCTGAGGATATACTCCGAAACGATCACCGTTGACGAAATCCTGGGCTACGCCGAGCAAAAACTCAAACCCTTTGCCGAGAAGGTCGACTTTGACACATTTCAAACGGAGGCGCTGCCCTTTATCCGCGAAACACTCCGCGGTAAAGTTACGGATATCCTGCTCTACCAGGAAGCCCGAAAATCGGCGCCCGAAAATATTGACGAGAGCATCAACAAAGCCGTCGAAAGCGAGATCGCCCGCTTTGTGGCCGGCTACGGCAACAACTATGCCCTCGCCGAAAACGCCATCAAGAGAATGGGGATGGACTGGAAATCATTCAGGGAGTATGAAAAAAAGCTGATCCTGACGCAATCTTATATCTCAAGCACACTGAAAGAGGAAAAACGGTTCGCCTATCGCGACCTGCTCGATTATTACGAAAGCGTCAAGGCCGAGCAGTTTACCAAGCTCGGATTTGTTGAATTCAGCATTATTGACATCGACCCCGACAAACTCACCGCAGAGCAGGCCCCGGCGGAGCGCATCGAAGAGATCCTTGCCAAACTCAACGCCGGTGAGGACTTTGCCGAAGTAGCCAAACAGTATTCGCACGGTCCCTTTGCCGCGACGGGCGGAAAACTGGAGCCGGTTTCGCTCGACTCCGATTCACTGGCCGAACCTTACGGCACACTGGCCAAAGAGGCCCAGTTAATGCAGCCCGGTCAGGTCAAAGGCCCCATCGAAATGCAGGGGCATCTGTTTGTCCTGAAACTAAACCAACTGGAACTCGGCGAATCCAAATCGTTCGAGGAGGTTCAGCATCTCGTCGAACAACAGCTTCAGTTTCTGCATAGTCAGAAACAGTATCTGGAACTGGTTCAAAAACTGATCGTCAAAGCCGATTTTGCTCAGCTCGAACGGTTTGCCCAGTTCTGCGCCCAGGAAGCCTACAACCGCTGGCACGATGGTGCATCGTGATCTGTTAGCAGTTAACAATTATCAGTAAACGGGTATTCATGAAGATTATCGCACATGGAATTGATCTGGTGGATTTCGAGCGGATTGAAGCGATGCTGAACCGGCACGAGCAGCGGTTTACCGAACGCGTCTTTACCGCCCGCGAACTGGCCGATGCTGACAAGGTCAAAAACCGCATCGAAAAGTTGGCCGGACGATTCGCCGCCAAGGAAGCCGTGATGAAACTGGTCGGCACCGGCTGGCGGGACGGCATCGCATGGACCGATATCGAAGTCGTCAATAACGAACTGGGTCAGCCCATCGTCACCATCTCCGGCAAGGTCAAGGAACTGGCCGAGAAAAAAACGATAGAACAAATCACCATCAGCATCACCCATACCGCCAACTTCGCCATCGCCTCCGCCGTGGCGTTGCAGGGATAGAGTCACGCAGGCATCTTGCCCGCACAGAAAGAATTTAAGGCTGGCGATATCGAAAAAAAATTCCCGAAAATCCGCAATATGACACCGTTTTCCCCCAAAAAAACAGTGGATTCGAGATGTTATCGGGTACAACCAGAATGGTTGCCCTACAGCTTGATTTAAACGCATCTTTTTAGTAGAATACGAGCATAGAAAAGCCGCCATTTTCGAGCGGCTGATGTTTTCCGGGGGGAATTCTGATGAAAAAATATGTCACCTGCCGTGTCGTGGACACGGTGCCGCTTAGAGTGTCGGACAATGAACGCCCGACAACAACCTGCAAATTAGGGAAGGTCATGCGGACGTCTCATCGACAACCGCGGAAGCCGGACCCGAGTGAAGCCTCGCTGAAATCACTGATTGGCCGGACCTACGCTCACTATCCGTTCCCGCCGGGCCAATCCCTGAATATTGCCATTTAAAAAACAAGGCCTTGAATTGCCGGATAAAATTCAAGGCTACATTTTTTTCTGTATCCCTTCTAACTTTGCTATTACCTCAATCGTACATTTACATTCCCTATGAATTGAAACATTAATCATATTTTGGCCCGGCAACGGTTTCATTCGCTCTCCTATTCCAATTATCACTTTCAAGACCAGGCCTTAACTCAATGTATGGGTTACATTTCTTGCTTTTTTGGGGTTTTGGGAGTAGAATGGCGTTTCATGTCCGGTCACTTACGTTCCCGGATCAGATGACTTTTGTTTATTCATAAGGCGTTATGGCAGATATTTCGACATATGATGTGGTCGTGGTTGGTGGCGGTCATGCCGGAGCGGAGGCTGCTTGGGCCGCTGCGCATTATGGGGTGCAGACGCTACTACTGACTATGAGCCGCGACACGATCGCCAAGATGAGCTGCAACCCCGCTATCGGCGGATTGGCTAAGGGGCAGATCGTTCGGGAGATCGACGCGATGGGCGGGCTGATGGGCGAGGCCATCGACGCGACGGGTATTCAATTCCGGATGCTGAACCGCTCGAAAGGCCCTGCCGTGCAAAGCCCTCGCGCACAGGCGGATAAATACCAATACAAGGACTACGTCCGCCAGCGTCTGGAGAATTGCTATAATTTAAAGATCGAAGAAGGAATTGCCGCCGACATCCTGACCGAAAACGGTATCGTCAGCGGAATTCGATGTACGGATGGGCGGGAATTTTTTGCCCCGCGGGTGGTGCTGACGACAGGAACATTTCTTCGCGGGATTATGCATCTGGGCGAAACGCAATGGGAAGGCGGCCGACTGGATGAACCGGCCAGCAACGAACTGTCCGACAGCCTGCGAAAACTGGGCCTGACCGTCGGCCGTTTGAAAACCGGCACCCCCGCGCGACTGGACGGGGCCACGGTCGATTACGACAAGGTCGAAGAACAGCCCGGCGACGATGACTCGCGGCCGTTTTCGTTTTTGAACGACACACTACTCGACCGCCCTGCGGTACCCTGCTGGATCACATGGACGAATGAAAAAATCCATGACCTGCTGCGGGCCAATCTGCATCGGGCCCCCCTGTACACCGGCCAGATCGAATCGACCGGCCCGCGGTACTGTCCGAGCATCGAAACGAAAATCATGCGGTTTGCGGACAAGACGCGGCACCAGGTGTTTCTGGAGCCGGAAGATGCGGCCATCTCGACGATCTACTGCAACGGCATCAGCACCTCGTATCCGAAAGATGTGCAGGACGAGATGATTCGCCTTCTGCCGGGGACGGAAAACGCCCGTATCGTGCATTATGCTTATGCGATTGAGTATGACTACTGCCCGGCGCAGCAGTTGAAAACAAGCCTGGAAACACGCCGCGTTCCGGGGCTGTTTTTAGCCGGACAGATCAACGGCACCAGCGGCTATGAAGAAGCGGGCGGACAGGGACTGCTGGCGGGACTTAACGCAGCATTGACGCTGGATGGCAAGAGTGCGGTTGTGCTGGGCCGGGACGAGGCGTATCTCGGCGTCTTGGTGGATGACCTGCTGACCCGAGAGATTGACGAGCCGTATCGGATGTTTACCTCGCGAGCCGAATACCGATTGAGCCTGCGAAGTGATAACGCCGACCGGCGACTGACACCGATCGCCCGTTCCGTCGGGCTAATCGACGAGGTTCGCTGGAATCGTTTTCAACAAAAACAAGCGGACATGAAAACATTCGAACAATATCTTAAGAATAACAGCAAAGGCGACAAGCGTTTGTGGCTATGCATCAAACAGCCGGGCTTTTCGTTTGAAGAAGACCTTGCCCGAAACCCACAGGTCAAAGATCTGGGGATATCAAAAGAGGCAATGGAGGCGGTCATCATCGAAGGCAGATACGAAGGTTATATTGCCCGGCAGGAAAAACAGATCGCCGCGTTTCGCAAACTGGAGAATATCAAGCTGGCGGAAAATCTGGATTATGAGAATATTCCGCATCTGCGGTGTGAAGCCAAAGAGAAATTATTGGCTTTTCGCCCTGCCACATTAGGTCAGGCAACCCGCCTGGGCGGCATCACCCCCGCCGATATTACCGTCATCCAGATTTATTTAAAAAAAACACCTTCCTTTTAAGATTTTTTTTGCTGTTTTAAGAATTGGTATGACATATTGCTTTTAGCTCTCAAATGATTACAATAATCAATAATATCTTAATTAAGATTTATAAATAAAGGATTCAGCGATGAGCTTGTATACGATTATTAATTATGAATTGATGATCGGCAACCCCCTCTGGCGGTTCGGAATGGTGCTGCTGGGGATTATGTTGACGATGGTGGCGGGGAAAATCATCCAGTTCTTCTGCCTGCGTTTTATCGAACGCAACCGGCAAAAACAGCGGATATTGGTCCTGATAACGATTCTCGAATCACTCATCAAGCCGCTTTATGTCGCTATATTCGCAGTGGGCTTGAATGTCTGCAAGTCGTTTATTGTTTTTGACAATCCTCAGACCGAAACCGTCGAGGGTCTCCAGCCAAGCATCGAAGCGGGGTGGACCGTCTCGGTTAAGATCGTTCTGGCGTTTGCGATCGGTTATGCAGTGATGAAGCTGGTAGATGTGCTGGAGATATGGCTGATGAAGGCGGCAGACCGTACGGTGACATCGCTGGACAACATGCTGGTTCCGATTCTCCGCAAATCGATGCGAATCACGATTGTCCTGATTACGGTGCTTTTCATAATGGACCTCATCTTCGGACTGGAAAATATCAAATCGATCCTGGTCGGTGCCGGCGTCGGCGGTTTGGCCATTGCCCTGGCCGCCAAAGAAACGATTGCGAATCTGATCGGTTCGATCACCATCTTTGCAGACCGGCCGTTTCAGATTAAGGATTTGGTGGAACTCGACGGCTGCCTGGGGCATGTCGAAGACGTGGGTTTTCGCAGCACACGACTGCGCACCTGGGACGGGCACCTGATCACCCTGCCCAATGACAAGGTGATTAATTCGACGATTGATAACCTGGGGGCACGTCCGGCGATTCGCCGCAAGAGCGATATCACCATTACCTACGATTCCGGCGCCGAAAAGGCCGAGCAGGCCGTCACAATCATCAAAGCCATCCTGGCCAATACGCCGGAAGTGGATGCGCATCCGCACCGCATCCCGCGCGTGCATTTTAACGAATTCAACAGCGACTCGCTGAATATCATGATGATTTACTGGGTGACACCGCCGGAGTGGTGGCTGTATCATGAGGTGAATGAGAAAGTGAACCTGGAAATTATGCGGCGATTTCATGAGGCGGGGATCGAGTTTGCCTTCCCGACACAGACATTGTATGTTAAAAAAGATGATGCCCCGGCCAAGATTTGATTTTTGTTGTTGACACCAAGCCGGCAAAACGCCTTTCATATAGTGCAAAGGAGTACCTGAATATGAAACGATTGAAAACATGCTGTTTAGGTCTGATAGGGATAATCATTGTTTTGTCTGCGGCCTGTACCGCATCGAAACAAATCAGCAAACCCGAATGGATCGATCTGTTCAACGGCAAAAACCTGGACGGCTGGACAGTCAAGATCGCAGGCTATGACGCCGGCGACAATTACAAAAATACCTATCGCGTCGAAGACGGCATCCTGAAAGTCTGCTATGACGAATATGAAAAATTTGACGGCGAATTCGGTAACCTGTTCTATCTTTTGCCTTTCTCGAATTATGTCCTGCGCATGGAGTATCGCTTCACGGGACAGCAGGTTCCCGGCGGGCCGGGGTGGGCATTTCGCAACAGCGGCGTCATGATCCACAGCCAAAGCCCCGAAAGCATGGGCAAAAGCCAAAACTTCCCGGTTTCGATCGAGGTCCAGATGCTGGGCGGTGACGGCGAAAAGCCACGCTCGACCGGCAACTTGTGTACGCCCGGCACGAATGTCGTCATAGACGGAACACTGCGCACCGAACACTGCATTTCCTCGACCTCTGAAACCTATCACGGTGACCAGTGGGTCACGCTGGAGATTGCGGTTCGCGGCAATCGGCAGATCAAGCATATCGTCAACGGTCAGACGGTCATTACCTATTCGCAGCCTCAGCTCGATCCGAAAGACGAAGATGCCAAAAAACTGATCAAAGACGGCAAACTGCTTTTGAGCGAGGGGTATATCGCCCTGCAGGCCGAGAGCCACCCGGTCGAATTTCGCAAGGTTCAGTTACGACTTTTGGAAAATTAAGCTTTATCTTGAAATGCAATACGCGTAAAATTCGACCAATACAATATTGAACAGTGAACTGCGGACATGTAATAATCTTGTTTAATCAATGAAAACATCCAAAGTGAATCGAGTCTTTATCAGCGCGCTGGAGCACAGCGCTGAGATGCACTGCGCTAATCTGATGCAGGCGGTCGCGGATAAACAGGTTGCGTCCAGTGAGGTCTGGCGGGGGGCAGGAGCATGTTCGTGTTGAGTCGCTTGAACCATCCGTCGAATGGGTTGGCTTTGGCGGTGAGCGTATGGCCCAGTTAGACTGTCAACTGCTGGACAACCCCGTCAAGCGGGCGGCGATGACCTACAATGTCCTCGGCCAGCTTGGATACTACCGGCAACTCATCAAGCAGGCTAATCATTACTTTCAGCAGAATAAAGTAGATTTAGTGATCGTCTGCGATTCGCCGGCGTTTAATTTTCATATCGCCAAAGCCGCCAAAAAGCACGGGGTTCCCGTGTTGTTCTATGTGGCCCCGCAATTGTGGGCGTGGGCGCCATGGCGTATTCATAAACTCCGGCGGTGCTGCGATAAACTGGCTTGCATTCTGCCGTTTGAAAAAGACTGGTTTGGGGCGCGCGGGATCGATGCCGAATTTGTCTCCAATCCGCTGTTCGACGAGATCAATATTGACCTGCAGCACAATTTCAAACCGTATACCAGCTATGACCCGACAGCGCCGAAAGTCGCCCTGTTGCCGGGATCACGGGATGCAGAGATTAACACGCTTTGGCCGGCAATGCTGGACATTGCCGCCGAACTCAAACAAAAGCATCCCGGCGTTGTCTTTACCGCCTGCGCCCCAGACGAAGAAAAGTCAGCCATGCTGAAAGACATCGCCGAAGATTATACGAACAGTGAAATTGAAATTAATTATGAAATCAATACACTGATCGAGTTGACAAAACTGGCAGATCTGGCACTTGTCGCCAGCGGCAGCGCCACCCTGCAGGTCGCGGCAGCAGGATGCCCAATGGTGGTGATGTATCAAAGCAACCGCTGGATGTGGCATCTGGTGGGACGCTGGCTGATTCGCACACGGTTTTTATCCTTGCCAAACATTTTGGCCAGTCGTCAACTCGTGCCGGAATTTATGCCCTACTTCACAAACCTTGAGCCCATCATCAAAGAGACCGAGTCATTGCTGTGCAACGCTTCAAAACTATCACAAACCAGTGGAGCCCTGATCGACCTGGTTCGTCCGCTTACTGCTCGCCGCGCCTGTGACGCCGTTGCGAAAATCGTGCTCGGGATGCTGTGAATCTCAATCCTTGTTCCGATGCTCATGCAAATGCAGTTTTACATCGAATCGGATTTTCAGGATACATTGTTAATCACCCCAAACATTGGCAAAAACAGCAAAATCCAGGAAGTTGACAATATCGCCCTCGTCCTTGTAGAAATCACCCGGAACATCCGGTCCGGTCTCGAGCCAATGATCAGACATGATCGCGAAATCACCAAGACCGATTGAGCCATTGCAATCAAGGTCATAGAAATTTGTCGCGATATACCCCTGATCGATCTCATCGCCAAGAACAGCCGTATAGGTTATTATATTGGGGTCAAACGTATAATTTTTCTTTGTGGGCGTCACCATCCCGGACCAGTTGTAGCCAACCCAGACTTCATAGTATCCGTTTGGATCCGTCATATCTGAGCCGCCGCCATTGTTTGTATCGACCAGTACCCCTTGTATTGGCAATTCACAGGGATTTTCAATATAACCTGTAATGGTATACGTCAACAAGGTACCCACATAATCCTGAACTTCTGCTGCATCCTCAATAACATTCGCATAGGTAATACCATTCGGCTCAAAAACGTAAGCGTATTTGGACGGCACAACATTACCCGAAAAATTATAGTCGACCAGCACCTCATAAAAGCCGTTGGCATCTGTTATGTCCGAGCCGCCGTAGTATTTAGCTGTGAACGGACCTCCATTGTCGTCCGGTGATACAATACACCCTCCAGTGGTGTAAGCATCTCGGAATCAACAGCATAGCCGGAAATAATAAACGTATTCAGTACCGCGGTGTAGCCATCATTCGGATCGTCAGCAACAGTATCATACACTATACTGTTAGGCTCAAATGTATAACCTGTCTTGGATGGAGTTACAATCCCGGACCAACCGTAATCGACAATGAGCTCATAGAAGCCATTGGGATCGGTCACGGTATTTGGTTCACTGTCACTTCCAAGAAGCACATCTGCAACGGGACTATTGGGGTCCGGTTCAGTAATAAAGCCGAAATAACCACTTGGTTTATCGCAAAGCCGGCTACTACGTTTATATTAGCCGTGACGTTTAAATCTGTACGCGGATTGTCGGTCGAGGCATCGGACCAGTCCACGAAGTGGTAACCCGTATCCGGCACTGCTGTTACGGCAGTTCCATTGCTGTTGTAGTCAACCACCTGCGAGGTGTCGCCGGTAAGACTTCCACCCGACCCGGCCGCATAATCAAGTGTAAAGGTGTCGACGGCAAAGTTAGCGATGACACTTATATTTGTCATTACGTTCGGATCGGTACGCGGGTTGTCGATCGAAGCATCGGACCAGTCCACGAAGTGGTAACCCGTATCCGGCACTGCCGTTACCGCAGTTCCATTGCTGTTGTAGTCAACCACCTGCGAGGTGTCGCCGGTAAGACTTCCACCCGACCCGGCCGCATAATCAAGTGTAAAGGTATCGATCGCAAAGTTGGCCCGCAATGTATAATCACCATCCATTGTAACAGTCGTGCCGGCAAGATTTGGATCAGCGACTTTGCCCGCAGTCACACTTGTACCCGTCCAATCAACAAAATGGTAGTGCAAGTCCGGTATCGCATTGACATCAACTACAACTGCCGGACTGTACTGGAATGTTCCTTCGCCGGGTGTGCTTACAAAGCCGCCCGAAGTCGATGACACTGTTAACGTACGCGGGGGCATAGCCAAAACATTGCCCTTAATTTCCACATCGTCAATATTCCAGCCGGAGTATTTCCATGATGAATCCGTCGGCCCAATACCCCAGCGAATATACACGGTCGCCTGATTATCCGCAATCGCAGAAATATCGATTTCCTGCAAGCTCCAGGCGGAATCCTGGATATGGCTATCGGGATTTTGCCACACCGTCGTCCAATTGGTTCCGTTGTTCGAAACCGCGATATAAGCATGGTCATACGTCGAGCGTTCAACGTTTAGCCACCGGTAGAAACGCAGCATTACATTTGTCGTGTTGTTACAGTTTATCGCAGGCGTTGTTGCCCAGAGGGTGGAACCAATATTATCGACGTAATCGCCAGCCAGATTGTAGCCAACAACGTTGGCATTTGTATAGCCGGAGGTTGGATCGGGTTCTCCGTATTCGCCGCCGGAACCTTGGGGAACACCCCATTGCCAATCGCCTTGATACGTCCAGTTGGGGTTCGTGTCCATCGTGGCGGAATAAATCACTTGCGGCGGCATCTGGACATTGATCGAAACCACAGCCGTATTGGAGTCGCCGCCGTCCGGCACGGTGCCGCCGTCATTGGTTTTAAATTGAAAACTGTCCGGGCCGGTATATTCAGAATCAGGCGTATAGACCGCCTGATTACCGTTATTAAGCAGCGTATATGGAACACTGCTGATCTGTCCTCCAAAAAGATCGCTCAAAACCCCATGGCCCGGAAGTAACGTAATGATGTAGCTCAACATCCCCGGCGGGTCGGGCAGTCCCTCATCGGTCGCATCCAGTGTCACGGTAACCGGTGTATCCGGCGATGTTGTTTCGCTCACATCAGTCGCAACCGGAGGAGTTGGAGGCTGACCGAATGTAAAACTCATCGTCGCACCGGCCGCTGAAATGCTGTGGATCTGATTATTATTGACGATGATGGTTCCATTTTGATAGGCGTCCGTATTGGGGTGGTTTCCCGGACCCGGACCGATGGATGAGATTCCCCCGCCACGATAAACATCATACCGGTCGCCGCGGTTTTGATTTTTTTCCAGGTTATAGTTTCCATCCGCCTGCAAAACAGCAACCCGATAGTGGTTTCCGTTTTCCGGCCAGCCGGCCTGTCCGGGATAGCCCTCGGTATAATAGTCTGCCTGGTCATCAATATGATAAACGCACAGTCCGCCCTGGGGAATCGCGGTTTCGATGCCGGCAGGCTGACGATTTTCGATCAGCATGTATTCACCGGAAGGGTATCCGTTATCAACACGATAGACCTGAGGGTTCGTTTCGACTTGATCGATCGTATAAATGCCGGGAGCATTGATCACCGTCGGTGTCACCCAGCCTAAGAATATCTTGCTCCACACACAGAAATGCGGCGGATGCAGCTGCGTGTTGTCGAATCCCCACGAGTTGGCCATCATCCCCCATGACCCGATGCCCTCGCCGGATTGATCCGTATCATACAAGTCCGGCAAGCCAAAGAAATGACCGGTCTCATGGGCGATCACCCCGAAGCGGACAATACTGGTTCCGCTGGTTCCCCACAACGCCGGTTCGGTATGATAGTTTTTTACTTTGACGCCTTCACTGCTTGTCCAATAGGGAAAAGGAACGGACCATCGATGTGACCATATCCAGTCTCCTCCGCCGCCGCCGGTTTCGGCACCATAGCCTGAGTGAATAATGTCGATCGCATCAATATAACCGTCACCATCATCATCAAGCTGTGAAAAATCGACTAACGGATCGACCAGATACAGGGCGTCTTCAACCATCTTCTGAGCATTTAACGGGTATGTCCCTGTTCCGTCCTTACCGTTAGCATAATACGCCTCGGTGTTGGGAAGTATCACCCAGCCAACAACGGTACTTTGCAGCATCATCTGGCCGTAGGAATTCTCCAGGTAAAGGTCCTTTACACTGCCGGTCGGTGCCAGTGCCGGATCGCCGCCTATCTGGTTGAACAAAATGTCGTAATCGTTCGGGTCACGTGTATGAACACCCAGCGTATGGTCGCTGAACATACAGAGGATGACAAGATTCTTAACAGTGCCGGAAGGTGGAACCGCTTGGGGAGCAGTCGCTTCACTTGTTCCGTCCAGAAGCTGCGGCTTCATCGCACGGCGAACACTGACTGGCGGCCGGATGCGTTTTTGTAATCCCCCGACTTCAGGATCGTCCCGCCCCACCGTTAACGGCGTTGGAACCAAACGATTGTTTTGATTCAATTGAGCATACGCATAGCGACCTTTGTCCCGCACAACAGTATAGCCGCGGGTATCTTCATACCAGTGAAACCACTCATCACCGCGAATATGAAGCCGGATCGCTCTGCCGTCAGGTTGCACCGAGTCAAATGCCCCAGGATCAGCAGGCATGGAAAAGAGGCATTGGTTGATCAGTAGAAAACCCGTCAAAAACAGAAGGAATCCCCCACTTTGACCAGCTTTTTTTATATGCAAACTCACCGCTCTGTCTGTAATAGCCATAAGTACCCTGCCACTGACCCGATACTGACAATGATATGCAACTAAGCATCCCTCATATACTACCACCTTAGCCCATAAATAAAAAGTAAAACTTGTCTTATTGTTAATAATCGATCTGATTTATCTTGTTTTTGCGGGATATCAAAAAAGACCGATGGTCCTGAAACCATCGGCCTTGCATTGCCATCTTTACGGTAGGTTAATCCTATTTCTTCTTCGATGCTTTCTTCTCGGTCACTTTTTTAGTCCGCTTGGCTTCGGTTTTCTTGCGATCCTCTTTGGCGTCATTGTCAGTTTTATCGCCTTCTTTTTTCTTGGTTGTTTTCTTGGTCGTTTTCTTTGCCGCCGCTTTCTTTGCAGGTTTTTCTGTTACGGCGTCAACATCTTTGATGGTCGCTTTTTCGAGAATCTTCTCGATGCACTTTTCTTCGCGGATCTGCAGGGTCATCTGTGCCAGCGAGCCGTCGCGTGCCAGTTCTTCCCGCATCTTTTCAGGCCGGCGTCCGCGCATCGCCGCGGCGTAAGCAATCTGACCGTTGATCTCCTCTTCGGTCACTTCAACCTCGAACTTATCGGCAAGTTTGTCCATGATGAAATACATCTTGAGCTGTTCGGCGGCTTGTTCCTCAGAGCTTGCCTTAAGCTGGTCCATTTGTTCATCGACCTGTTCCTTGGCCATGCCCTGCATGAGCATGTTGGTATACTGACGCTGCAGGATGGAAACGGATTGATCGGCCACGATATCGCTCGGCAGGTCAAAGTCGATTTTATCGCGCAGATATTCGTGAACCTGACGGCCCATGGCGGCGCGGGCCTGTTGTTCGGCCTGGGCACTGATTTGTTCGCTAATCTTATCATGCAGATCCTTTTCGTCTTCGACACCAAGACGCTTA
Source organism: Anaerohalosphaeraceae bacterium (assembly GCA_963675525.2). GTDB lineage: Bacteria > Planctomycetota > Phycisphaerae > Sedimentisphaerales > Anaerohalosphaeraceae > 4572-13. Next base: position 40,700 of record CAXXSL010000016.1, read on the forward strand.
AAGAAATCGTCGTTCATTTCAGCCGGTTCCAGGGTCTTGACTTCCTTAACCTCAATGGTCAGGTCGATCTTTTTTCCGCGGAGCTCTTCTTTATAAAAGGTTTCCGGAATCTCGACGGTGGTTTTCTTCTCATCGCCGTGCTTGGCGCCCTTGAGCAGTTTGTCGAGGGATTCAACCGGCACGCCTGCGACAAAACCGGTCTTGCGAACAGAAATCTCGATATTTTCACGTTTATCGTGATCCGCGGCACCCTCGGTTACGAGGACGACATCTGCAACAATTTGGTCATCTTCTGCCGCCCCGCCTTTTTCCTTGGGCGTCCAGACGCCGGCACGTTTACGCAAAGCGTTGACTTCCTCGTCCACCCGCTCATCGGTAACTTCGATCTTCGGCTTTTCGATCTTAATGCCTTCCAGATCGGGCAGCTCAAATTCCGGCCGGACTTCCACCTCAAATTCGACTTTCATCGGGCCTTCCTCCGGCAGTTCGATCTTTTCGTGATCGATGTCCGGCTCGCCCAGTGTATTGATCTCATTATCCTTGATGGCTTCGTCACTGGCCGCCACCAAAAGTTCCAGTTTGACCTGTTTGCCGACATCGGTGCCGAATCGTTTTTCCAGAAGGCGGATTGGAGCCCGGCCTTTACGGAAACCCGGTATTTCAGCATCTCGTCGTAATTCCTGGTACTTTTCGTCCAGTTTTGCGTGGATGGCCTCAGCAGGAATCTCGATCTCGATCTTCTTTTTGCAGGGACCGGCATCGGTGATCGTTACGACATTCTTGATTGCTTCTTTCGTTTCTTCGGTTTTTTCTTTCTTCCCAGCCATCGCTGAACTCCTAATTATTTGAAAATTAATGATTTATGGCAATAAAAAAGGCCGACGGATCCAATCGCGACGACCACAAGCATCCAAAAACCCGTTTCGGGCTTTCCAAACGCTTATGCGACCCACGCCAGACTATTTAGCCGATATCTCGCAAAAGCTATGTCAATGATCAACATATAAACAATATTATCAGGGCGGCTCCTGAGAAAGCAAACATATACAGCCGCCTATTCGCCTTTCCAGGAGCGATTTTTCCCTCCGGAAAGCGGGTGATGAGATTCGAACCCACGACATTCACGTTGGCAACGTGACGCTCTACCACTGAGCTACACCCGCGAAAAGAGCATTAATATACATACTTTTAATCCGATTTCAAGCACCAATCAAGCAAAATTTAACGATTTTTATACCTTCATACCAATGCGGCCGTTGGACCCGCACCTTTATCTACGGCCCCGGCATCGATGAGCCAGCCTGTATAGTTATCTTGACAGACGCCAACTGGGACATATCCTCTACTATTCAGGTGGAGTTTATCCCCCCGAAAACTTCAGGTAGTTCATTACTGTTTCTTCAAGTGAACATCCAGTTCAATGGTCTGACCATCAGAAACAGCAATCGTCATTTTGTCACTGGTTCGCCGTTTATCTCCTTCGAGAACGGCTTCAATCTCATAGACGCCGGGACGGATGTTTTCGATCACGTAATTACCCTTTCGGTTTGTCTTTTCGCTGCGATAAAATTCGTGAGTAACAGTACAATATCCATCGTAGCCCCATTGAATACTTTTGCTCAGCCGAACAGTGACATTCTTTACCGGGTTGCCGTCCCGGTCCAATACCCGCCCGCTGGCGGCACATGTATCCTGCCGTAAATCGATTACAAGATCGTCTACGTTTTGGCCGCCTTGTGCGTAAATAATAAAACTGCCCACATGCTCCTTATTTGTCTCAGAATTCAACGCTTTGTACTGAAAGACATAAGCGCCTTCTGGGACTTGATTAAAATTAAATCTGCCTTCTTCGTCTGTTGTCTTGCCGCCGTGCCCACCTCCACTTGATGCTGAACCCGGATTGCGATAGGCGGTCATTTCGTCCAGCAGTGCCACCGCTCCTTTTACCGGCTTGCCATCCCAACCGATCAACTGACCTCGGATCTCACCATGCGGTAAAATATCAATACGACGGTTTTCCTTAAGATGATATGAACTGAGCGAAGTACGCCGCTGCTCAAAGCCTTCTGCCTTAATACTGACAGAGCACCGTACCCATTTACCCTTTAAATTCTCAAGTACTTCCGGTAAAATAAAAACACCTCGTGAGTCGGTAGTCAAGGAAGCCCCGTTCCATTCTTTCGTGTTTTTTTGACGGGTCTTTTGATCTTCGATGGTAATTTCATTGTCAAAGACGACACTTGCACCGCCGATACCGCTGCCGCGGGAGTCGACGATCATCATCTCACTCTCGGCTAAACCCTCCGGCAATGGAACCTCAAACAGAGACTCCTTGTGATTGTGGAACTTGGGCAAACTATCATCCTGTCGTTCGAGAAGCAGATTGAATGTGACTTCCTGTTTTCCGGCTAGATAGATGTTCAGCGGGTCGCCGGATTTGTAGTTCTTACTTTTTTCATAAGGGTACTGCCCCTGAAGCTGATACTCCCCCGCTGGGATATGGGTTAGCACATAATTGCCGTTCTCGTCAGTTGGTGCCGATTTTAAATTTTCCGTTGATGAAGACCAGCCGCTGCCATCCTCGAAACAGCGTTTTATAACGCGATACAAAATCGCGTTCACACCGCCCATGGGACGGTTGTACCTGTCCACGACTCTGCCTTTGATTGTCCCTCGACTTTGCCGCAAATCCAAAAAGACATTAGACTTAACCTCGCCGTCTTTCATGTTAATCATCTGGAACGTCGCGTATTCTTTGAATGGAATTATTTCGGCTTGATCCTCTGGTTTGCATCCGCCCGCATGGCCGGGAAATTTAACCACATGCAGTCCCGGTGGAACGTTTTCGAAGACAAATCCGCCGGTTTCATCGGTTTTGACATTGGCACTGTAACAGCCGCCGCAAGACACGCCGGGATTTTTGTAGTAGGTATGAGGGTTCAGCCAAATGGGGGCATTCCCAATGGGCTGACCATTGGGATCAATAATCGCTCCTTCAATGCGTCCGATTCGAAAAATATCGATTTGGCCATTATCTTCAGAATAATTGATACCAACGCCCGCATCCTTTCGCGGCAGAAATCCTTGCGCTTCGATGCTGATACGAATCGAGGGTTTTTGCTCTTCGTCTTCAAGTTGCCAGATTTCGGGTGGATAGGCAAATTCGCCCTTTTCATTTGTTGTAACAGTTGTATCCTGCCAAACGGGCGGTTCTTCGGTTGGGTTGCCGTTACAATCCCGGCCAAGGTACTTTGTAAAGGCTACCGTGGCTTCGGGCACGCCGTTGCCGTCCTGATCGACCACACGAGCTAACTCGGCACCCCATTTGATCGAATACGGCGATGGTTCCGAATTCTTAAACAAAGTTAAAGCGTTTACTTCAATGAACCCTGGTTTGGGTATGTGAAAAACTCGATGCACAAAAAACATGCCTACTAACGCCGCAATCATCAATAATATACACAAAGACGCCTTCTTTGGCATTGTTAACACTCCTCTAAAGCTAACGATTCATACGCTGTCCATTTTTATAGACGCCATAGTGTATAAATTGTTACATCTTTTCTGTCAACTTTCAAAAAGAACAGAGGGGATAAAAGATGGTAAAAATGCTCTTGTCATAGATACAGAGCATGTCAGATATCTTTTTGAGTTGATATCGTTGTTTTTGGGGTTAGGAGAAATAGAGCAGGCCAGACACCTTTATCGTAACGCTTTTTATATTCTACGCTTATGAACCAGTCTGTTTATGGCCTTAACTCCGTCATCATAAAAAATCCGCCTTCTCCTTCTTTTCATACCATTTGTGATTAAAAAAATAACTCCGGTAAATCCCGTAATCCTGTCTAAAACAAAAAAATCAGCACTTACTCACGAAAACGCTGAGCCACAGAAAAAAAACAACTCGTCCATCAGGACAGCTTGGTAATCATGTAGCCGATATTGGTGGTCAGCAGGATGAGGTAGTCCAGGTCTTGTAGACTGTAATGTGGGTGTTCTTTGGAGTTTTCGATATAGACGATGCCGTGATAGTCTTTACCCACCATGATCGGGGCAATGATCACTGAGCGAATGCCGCGGTTGGCAATCTGCCGGGGCAATTGGTGAATCAGCAGGTATTTGTTTTTCTCCTGGGCTTCGGCCAAACTGGCCGGAACCGCCAAGTCCTGACGTTCAATGTGTTCGGTGGTCAGTTTTCGACCGCCCTGAATATTCATCGGCCCGGCCGTCTGCGAGCGGACAGCCACCCAGACATTCAACGCTTTGAACTGGCGGAACAGAATATCGACCACCGCCTGATAAAGCTTGTCCAGGCTCTGCTGCTGGCAGATCGCCTCCAGCGCTTCGTGGTAATGTTTCATTTTTTTCGCCGGAAACTTCACCGGCGGCGCATCTCCTGCATCCAGATTTCGCTCGACCGTATGCAGTTCTTTTCGAATATGATTATGACCGACAAGTGTATCTTCCATTTCGATCTTTTTTTCCTGATCTTCATCGTCTTCGAGGCTGACGCGGATCAGAAAGTCGGCAACACGCACCACATCATTGTGCTTCAGTTCGGTTTTGTGGATGGCCTGGCTGTTGAGATAGGTTTTGTTGGAAGAACCCAGATCCTCAATGATCCATGAACCGTCTTTGGTGGTGTAAAAGACGGCGTGCTGGCGGGAAACGGCTTTGTCTGGCAGAAAAACCTGACTGCCCATTTGACGCCCCACATAAATCGGACCTTTGTCGAACTTCAGTTCGTTGACACTGCTCTCGCCGAGACTGATAAAAAGCCGCATTTGCCGGCCCTCCATTTAATCCAGATGTAACTTTATTTTAACAATACCGGGTCCGTTTGTCAAAAATCTCTTCAACTAAAAAATGCGTTTGTCGTACACTTTATTGAAATAGTACAGAACGGATAGCTTTTATTTGCACAAAGCCGCGATTATTCTCAAAAAACTGTCTTTTTACTTGAAAAACGTCATTTAGAGTGATAATCTACGCCAAGTCTTTCGGAGGAGTGTCCGAGCGGCTTATGGTGACGGTCTTGAAAACCGTTGTGCAGAGATGTACCGGGGGTTCGAATCCCTCCTCCTCCGCTGTTGAAACGTCGGTGTCAATCAAAGACATCGGCGTTTTTTTATTGCCTAACTGTTCTAAATCTAAAGGCTTGCAGACAGGAGGGTTTTCGGAGGCACTCATATTTTGCATCGTCTGGGTTATGCCAATCAATGCTGATTGATTAAATCCAGAGTAAGCGTTTCTTGCAAGTTTTTTGTAAGCTGGTTTGTAAGGGCCATCGGCTGGCTCTCTTTTTTGTGCTTTCTTTCGGTAAAATGTAACTATGTTTAGTTTTTAAAGCATATACAAACGGCTTTAATAACCATTTGCCCTCAATTTCGTATAATAATCATAAGCTTATGTGAGCTGGATGGTTGTGATTTGTGTATTTGAAACTCCACTTTTGAACTACAACCATTGCTACATCTAAATGACTATTATCTGTTAACATTTTACGTGTGAGGGCAGTACAATGGCAACTCAAAAAAGAAAAACCCGTTCTGACAAATTCCCGCTAACACGACACCCAACCGGACAATACTGCAAAAAGATTCATGGCAAAATTTATTACTTCGGCTCGGATAAGCAGGAAGCACTTCAACGATATATTGACCAGGCGGCGTATTTGCATGGAAGCAATCATAATTCTCAAAGACCCGTTGATGATTCAATTACACTAAAACAATTGTGTGATATGTTCCTAAAGTATCAATTCACCAAAGTGAAAGCCAATGCAATCACAGCTCAGCATTACAACGATCAGATCAGCAGCCTGAACGTGCTCATGTCCTTTCTGGGGCAAAGACGCAGCATCAAAGATATTTCAACACTCGATTTGCAAAACTATAAACGAAAATTGCAGAAACACTACAATAAATCGAGCCATCGATTGAATTTGCATATCAGCAACTTGAAAACACTATTTCACTGGGCTAAGAAAAACGATGTTCTGAAACAAATCCCCAACATTGATGCTATCAGCAGGAGCAAACTCACCAATAGACAACGCAGGATTTTTACGCATGAGGAAATTAACAAATTGCTCGTAGTTGCTGATACCCAAATGAAAGCCATGATATGGCTGGGACTAAATTGTGGTTTTGGATGTACTGATTGCTCTGACCTTCAGTGGAAAAACCTTGATCTTACTAATGCCCGGGTAGAATTCCCCAGGGGAAAAACTGGCATCCAAAGAGACCTACCTTTATGGTCTGAAACAATCAGTGCCCTAAAAGCAGTTCCCAAGAAAGGCAAGTTGGTATTCTATACAGCCAGAGGAAACCCGTTCGTCCGGAGCGTTTTGAAGACAGACGCCAATGGTAACCAGAAATATTCAATTTTGAATACTATTACAACAAAGTTTTCGAGGTTGCTCAAAAAGGCTCGCCTGAATGTTCCCAAAGGAACAGGATTTTACACACTTCGGAGAACAGCAGCCACCATGGCCGCTCGTTCGGGTGACCCTTTTGCGGTTCAACGACTACTTGGTCACGCAAATTTGTTAATGGCCACACGATATGTGCAGGATGTTTCCAAGCAGACGGATAAGGTGATTGAGAAAAGCAGAATGCTAGTCATTTTCTAATATTTGAAAATTTGTTATTTAGCAGAAACAAATCATAAAAAGCATATTATACCTTGACTCGCTCTCGATTCATACGATCTACAGGGTCAGAATGGTCAACGTTCTCATATTCTTGCATGATTTTTTGGATTAGTTGTTTCACCGATACAATTTCGTTGCAACGCCAGGCATTACTGCCGGCAAAAGCAAACGCCTGATCCATTTTCCCCTCTGATGCCCTTGCTAATACTTCGGCAATACAGTAAGGTGCTGTCAATGGATCACAGGTCTTCAGGCACTGGTATTTGCACTTAAAGGGAATAGTATGACCTTTATTTATATTTTCAACAAATGCATTCCGAATCACTCTGCCAGGTAAACCCACTGGACTCTTTATCAGTGTAATATCCTCTGGGGTCGCTTCAAGGTAAGCCTGCTTGAATCTTATATTCGCATCGCATTCTTCGGTGCAGACAAACCGTGTAGCCATCTGGACGCCTGCCGCCCCTGCGTTGAGATAGTGTGCCATTTCCTGCCCCGTAAAAATGCCCCCAGCCGCAATAACCGGGATCTGATTCGGTAGTTTCCGTGTGAATTCCAGAACATCCTCAAGCGTTTTGTCCAATGTGGGACAGTTCTGCTCGAGTTGCTCCAGACTGTATCCGAGATGACCGCCGGCCTTCATGCCTTCAACAATAACCGCATCGGGACAGCGATTAAAATCTTTCATCCATTTCCGGTGAATAATTTTCAGTGATCTGACCGACGAAACAACCGGGATCAGTTGAATATTCGTTCCGGCAGTATAGGCGGGCAAATGCAGGGGTAATCCGGCCCCCGAAATGATCATGTCCACATTCTCTTCAACACAAACACCGACCAATGATTCGTAGTTTGACAAAGCAACCATCGCATTAACACCAAGCACCCCAGAAGTCATCTGACGGGCCTTTCGGATTTCGGTTCGTAGTGCAACTCGGTTCACTTCTTCAAAATCTGCGCCGGGAGAATGTTCATAGTCGCCCAGACCCACGCTGGCGATCACGCCAGCACATCCTTCGTTCGCAACAGCCGATGCGAGATTAGCCTTAGATACTCTTACTCCCATGCCACCTTGGATGATCGGGGGATTAATAGAGAGATGACCGATTCTAAGAGAGTGTAATTTTCGCATAAAAACCATCATTCATCAGGACACTATCAGTAGCTAATAAGCATAAAAAAATGACCGCGGTTGATGAACAAAACCTTCTGTTGACCAGAATCGGCTAATTCGAACCAACTCGTGAATCCCACAGTATCATCTCATTATGCTGCCATTACGGAGCTATTATCCTCTTTTATCAGATAATTGCAAGTGCATTCCTTTTTTCTTTGAAAGCCTACTGGTTTGTGGATAAACTAAATGTGATTTGGAATTCAGTTTGAAAGGAGATTTGACTTATGCAGATTTCAAGAATGCTTTTGACATACGCTGTGAGTGTCCCTGTGTTTTTTGCTGTCGACATGATTTGGCTTGGTGTGATTGCCAAGGGTTTTTACCGAAAAGCACTTGAGCCCCTACTGACCCCGAACATTAACTGGATAGCGGCCATCATCTTCTATTTTCTGTTTCTTGCCGGGATATTGATTTTTGCCCTAATCCCGGGAATGGCAAAACGTTCATTGGGCTATACCGTTCTAATGGCCGCCTTGTTTGGTTTTATCGCGTATGCAACCTACGATTTGACCAATCTGGCGACGCTTCGTGATTGGCCCTTGATACTGTCGATTGTCGATATGCTGTGGGGTGCTTTTTTGTCAGCATCGACAGCGGCAATAACATATCTTATTATGAGCCGGATATAATCAACATGGTTTTGTCTTAAACCAAGGAATAATCATCGATGTCGTTTCCTGATATTGGCGGTATGTCTCTGGTTTGGATTTAAGAGACTGCCGCTCTGAAATGGGACCTGTGATAAACCTCATTGTCAGCGATAGCATTATCGGCGAGATTAACCCAAGCCATCCCAGATGAGTCGGTAGCCCGATAAATGCAAATCCAGACCATAAAAGTATTTCAAAAAAATAATTCGGATGTCGGGAATAATTCCAAACACCAAATTGACAAACCTTGCCTCGATTCTCTGGATGCGTTCGAAATCGGTGTAATTGGGCGTCCGCTGCAATGGAACCTCCATAGCCAACACACCATAATATTAATCCGGTTATTGCATAAACGGAGTCAACCATTGAGCTTTGGGCGGTAAAGATAAACACAAACCCTACGACGGCTTGGAAACAGGCCTGAATGAGATAATGGATCAGAAAAAAGACGGGTGCAGAGATCTTCTGTTTGTGTTGAAGCGACTCATATCGGGCATCTTTTTTCCCAAGGCGGAGCCGCGTCCAAAAGAGATATCCGCCAAGACGAAGTCCCCAAAGCAGCACCAGTACGCTGGTCAGGATCTTTCCTATAGTTAAAGTCCCAAAGGTCAAATTGTGCGCTAATCCCATCAGGGTCAAACCGATTGCCCATCCTAAATCCACTACCGCTGGATTTTTCTTCCACAGATAGAAAAACCACAATATGGTCAGCGTTCCGGCACCAATAAGCAGATTCAGTAATATCCCCGTCACAATCATTTTTCGGTGTCCTTGGGTTGTTTAGGCTGAATTGTTTTTTGGTTAAAGTCAGTGATTAAATCCCGATTTCTCGGACGCGTTAGGATGATTTGAAGATCATCAATATAGTGTTGTGCGAATCCGGCTTGACAGTATGAAAAATAATATTCCCAACGACGAATAAAGCTTTCAGGGAAGCCCATCTCTATAATTGTTTTGCGATTGCCAAGGAATCGCTCTTTCCATCGGGCCAAGGTCAATGCATAGTGGAGACCGATGCTTTCAACGTGTTTGATAACAAACGATGTGTGCTCCGTCAGGACGTCTGTAAGAGCCGTCAGCGATGGAAGCAAGCCTCCCGGGAATATAAAGAGACGCATCCAATCGGTCGTTTTGGAATAAGACTTGTATCGCTGGTCAGGAATCGTAATCGTTTGAAGGACCAAGATACCGTCAGGTTTTAGCAAATGGTCACAACTACGGAAAAAAGTCGGGTAGTAGGCCTTTCCAACTGCTTCAAGCATTTCAACCGAAACAATTCGGTCGTACTGGCCGGTCATATTGCGGTAGTCGCAAAGCAACACGGTAACCCTGTCGGACAATCCAGCTTGAGCAATCCGTTGCTGTGCTAATTGCTGTTGCTCTTTTGAGAGCGTGATCGAGGTTACACGGCAACCGTAGAGTGTTGCAGCACGTATCGCCAGAGTTCCCCACCCGGTCCCGATTTCGAGCAAATGGTGATTTTCAGAAAGGTGGGCCTTTTCTAAAATCCGGTCGATTTTTCGAAGTTGGGCATCTTTCAGATCTTCACTTTTATGGCCAAAGACCGCACAGGAATATGTCATTGTTTCGTCCAGAAACATCTCATACATCGCATTACTAAGATCGTAGTGTTGTGAAATATTTTTTTGTGCCTGCTTAAGGGTATTTTTGTTACGGAAGTGCCATGCCAAATAGAAGGTTTTAACGAACCGGGAATACCAAGGTGTTCGAATCGGATGTGCCAGCGTTGCGCTCAGCATGAAATCCATAAATTGAACAAGATTGTCCGATTTCCAATACCCTTTTTCGTATGCGATTCCTAATCCAATCTCATCGGCCTTGGCAAGCAGACTAAAGAACCGGTAGTCTTTGATTTCTAAATCGACGGACTGACCTGAACCTGCAGGTCCAAAGATATGACGTTCGCCTTCTGGAAGTGTGACCGTGATTTCGGCAGTCGTTTGTTTTTTCAAAAAGGAAAAGAAAAATTTCATGCCCTGGCGGGCCAGCCATGAGGGACGTTGTTTTCTCATTGTGAACTCACTCTGTGGGATGGGTTTGGGGTAAATGGGCAATTTTTTCTGAAAATACAACGTCACTGCCTGCCGTATAATTCGCGGCATATTGAGCATAGCATTAAAGGGGTATTTTAACAAGGTCCGGTAGAGTTCACGGTATGTCAACGGTCGTCCTCGTCCTGTCAGCCGGGCCCAAAAGACAGGCTTTTCGCCACATTCCGGTCTTGTTAATTCGATGGCGATATCAATTTCCTGTTCGTTCGCCTTAAATCGAATCTTATATTGCCCCTTCAGATCAAAGAATGGTGAAACGTGAAATGCCTTGGGTATCTTAAAACAGAGCGTCTCAGATTGCATTTCCATTTTCTGCAGCACGTATAAATGTGCCTCACGGAAGGTGTTATGCACCTCAGCCAGAACGAGCTGGCAGCAATCGGAATCATCATAACAGACAAAAAAACTCGCCGGCCGAAAGATTACATTAAAATATTTAGCAAAGCTGATGAGGTCTATGCGTTTGATAGGCTTATTATAATCTATTTTCTTAAGCACTTCGGCAATCTTTTCTTTGAGAGGCTGATTCCCTCGCCAGAGGTAGTCCTTGTCGTCCATGCGAATGACTGAAAAGCGATTGTATCCGAATCCAGGTAATGTGCGGTCCAATTCGGGTAATTCATCAAGGTCAAATCGATAGAAATAGACGGGGTATGAGAAGTTGTGTTTTTGGGGCCAGCGGCGGCCATGTGATACAACGCCGGTGAAAATCTGTGAATTCACAGGTCTACCCCTAACTTCCGGGCTACGGTCAATCCGGAACGGGCACCATCCTCATGGAATCCGTAACCACAATAGGCTCCGCAGTAAAAAATGCGGTTTTTGCCGTTGATCGCATCCAGTTCCTTATGGGTGCTCAAAGAGTCAAAGGTATAACAGGGGTGATCAAATACGATGGATTGTATTCGTTGATTTGGATCGATCCAGGTATCGCCGTTTAAGGTTACAAAATAATTCTTTGCTGTCTTAAGTCGTTGCAATCGATTCATATAGTAAGACATATTGATCATAGATGCTTGCTGTCTGTCACCAAAACTGACATAACTCCAACTTGCCCAGGCACTTTGTTTGGGAGGCATTACTCGTATATCGCTATGCAGGGTGACATGATTTTTGGTATATGTCCATTTATCCAAAACCCTGCTTTCCTCGGGTTCCGGATTCACGAGGAGGCGACGGCTAATGTCGGCATGGGTTGAAAGCACAACGCTGTCAAAATCCATTTCCGTGTGATCTTCAAATGTCACCTTGACCTGATTATCTATTCGCTTGACATACAGGACAGGGCTTGATTTTTTGACGGAACCCTGAAACTGTTTTTCAAAGGCATGAACATATGAAACGCTTCCGCCGACAACCGTTTTCCATTGAGGTCGGTTGGTTAGTGTCAGTAAGCCATGATGGTCATAAAAGCGAATAATCGCCTCGGCCGGAAAATCGAGTATATTTTCACAAGGGGTTGACCAGACAGCAGCGCTGACCGGAACAATGTGAAAGTCAATATACGCCTTGGAAAATTGGTGTTTTTCAAGAAATTGCCCCAAGGTCAAACAACCGAGCCCGGTTTTCAATTCATTGATGGCAATACGATTAAAACGAAAGATATCCCACATCAACCCCCAAAATAGAGGTGAGATCAGATTTCGCCGACGCGCGAATAATCCACGGGGAACATCACTGGAATAATAAAACCCTGATTCTTTGTTTTCAAATCCAAACGACATATCAGAGTTTTGCGTGCGGACACCCCATTGGTTAAACAGGCTTAGGAGGGTAGGATAGTTACGGTCATTCAGGACAATAAAGCCCATATCAATGGGGGTTTCTGCATCCGGTCCGGTTTGAAGATGATGTGTGTATGCGTGGCCGCCAAGTTGCGACTCCTTTTCGATCAGCGTGACCGAATATCGTCGGGACAGCAACCATGCGGCGGTGATTCCGGAAATGCCTGCTCCAATGACGGCAATCCGATCAGGGTTAGCAGATATATTTTTTTTAGCACTTTTATCCAACGCCAACTCCCTGAAATCTCCATTTTCAACCACAGTTTAGGTAAAAACTTATCGCCATTCAAGAATAATTGCCAGTGAAACAAAAAAGTTAATCAATTTCGGTTAAAGTTGCACATTCAATACGCTAAGGAAGTTTTCTAATTAACAAGAATTCGTTTTTGGTGGATAGTAAAATCGCTTTGCCATGAGACCTAACCAGGGCATCACAAAGAACCAGATGACTCCAACCCATATTAAACCGAGATAAGACGGTTCTGAAAATCGCAATGCGCCTAAGCGGCCCGCCGCATAATAGGTCGGCGGCGCGATAATTGCTCCCAAGACCGCGGCAAGAATAGGTTTTTTCTGTAAGAAACGAAGGGCTCGGTCCAGGGTTAGAGAAAAGTTGACCCAGATCATAAGATCCCATATTGCTGTGTAGGGTGGCGGCATTAGCCATCGATTGGGTTCCACCGTCCCAAGAAGGATCAAAAGTGTATCTGCTAAAAATCCAGTGGCTGCTGTCATTAATGCCACAATGAACACAATCCGTATTTTATTCCGTTCAATCACTGTGATATGAATTATCAAAAGTAATAGCACGACAACCATACCCAACCAGTGATAACCCCACGCTGCACCTAAAACACAAGCACCCCAACCAATGTCAACCGAGATTACATTCCAAATATTCTTAATAAGATTTTGAATCGATTTTGGATGTTCGATTTTATCTGATTCCACGGTGTCTTTTCCTGATTAATTATGATTCCTTCACATTACCATGATTTCATATTCTAGAGACAGGAACTTTAGGGCTTGTCTTTGTGTATGGTTACAATGCCCAGATAGCCATCAACGACAATTTTTTGTCCATTTTCAATAAGATCGACAACATTCGGCACACCTGTAATACAAGGAAGTCCATATTCCCTTGCAATGATCGCTCCATGAACCAGCATCCCACCTCTTCGTTCTACAACAGCGCTGGCCATCAATTTGCGACAGTTTTAAAGTAAAGTTTGTCAATCCAAATGCATCTCGATGACATTCTGAAATCGTTCAACGACATAAATGGATTTAACATCAATGCATAAAAAAGCACACGACCGAGAAGCCAGAAACGAAGCGAGTTGCGGATGTTTCTGGAGGTAACGCTTCATCATCGTGCTGTTTTTGTTTTTGCGGATCTGCCGCACCGAACCAACGGCAGTGACCCCCATCGCTTTTCGAAAATCAGCCGCTTTGTTTGACCGGTTATCGATAAAAAAGGACACGCTGGAATTCGAGAGCATATTTTCGAACTTTCGGGTGGTCTTTGCAGTGGCAAAAACAATCTGCCGCAGATCATCCGAGCATGCAAAAGCAATGAGGTTGGTATAGGGGTTCTCTTTTTGCTGAGTGGCCAAGACGCCCAGTTTCTGAGACCGAAAAAGCTTCTGGAGCCTGTCTTCAAGCGAGGGATCTGTTTTCAATTGATTGGACCTTTCGAATAGAGGAACACAGGCTTATAATTTCATGGGCATACAAAGGCTTTCTTCTAAGTGGGCGGTTCGTCCACAGATTTCGCATTTGTATCTCGGTTCTTCAACCAGATCCTTGTACTCTTCCGGATTGTCTACATGATAGCCATAAGACACGAAATAACATAGATGCTTTGTGTGCTCATCACTTTTGCATTTCTGATTACCCTTTGGATGTTCTGATGCCATAATTATCTCCCGTTCATAGTCTCGCGTTGTTTTACAACAAAAGTTATTTATTGCCAAGCAGTGCGCATCTTTAGATGTGACTTTTATTATACAGAGATTCTGGAAAAATAAAAATGTAAATCCGTTAATAATAAACTGTTCTTTTCTCTGTAAAGATTCGATTTTGCCTCAATAAATGGTCTCAACGCCCAAAACGCAAGACGCTTTCTTGTGTCAATTTTGAGACGACAGAAACAAATGCTAAGAAAACCCAAAAATATTAATCCTCGGCAAGTAATTCATAGACCGCATCAAGAGCTCGTCTCAACGCCCAAGCTTGCTTACCGGGATCATTGTCTTTGCTGACATTACCAAGGGCATCCCTTAAGAGCGAGCGTTCCTGATCATTCAAGGCGTTTGTATCGGATTTCAGCAACGAATTAGCGGCAACTTCGTAAATAGCAGCGCAGGCCGAAGCCTGGTCCTTGTTGAATAAAGGCACGCCGCGATGGATAGCAAGCTCGATTACCTGTCTGGGGGCTTCCTTTGAAGTCAGTTTCTCCACTGGCGGAAGCAAAACTTTGTCAATGACATGAATCACACCATTCGATGCCATGATGTCTGATGTAATCACGTTGGCCCTGTTGACTTCGAACGATCCAACTGTTCGGATCTCAATGGACTGGCCTTGCAGTGTCTCTGCCGATTGACTACCAAGCAGAATCTTTCCAGATACCACATGATAGGAAAGTACCGCGATAAGCTTATCACGGTTTTCCGGCTTGAGAAGATCTTCCACTGTGCCTTTCGGTAGCTTGGCAAATGCCTCGTCGCTCGGAGCGAAGACAGTCAAAGGTCCCTTTCCCTTCAGCGAGTCGGCTAACCCTGCAGCCTTGACTGCTGCGACAAGTGTCTTGAAAGTGCCTGCTGCAACGGCCGTGTCCATGATGTCCTTACTTTCGCCCGATTCATGAGACTGTCTCACAACAGCCGCTTCATTGGTGTCGGTTTCTTTCTCGGCTCTGATTTCACTAATTTCCAACTGGAATGGACCGGATTTCTTGTCTGACAATGTGAAACCTAGACTCTGGATATCTTTCGCCTTAAGGGGTTCAGCTCCCAGGATAACCCTGCCAAAGGACGTATACACAAAGTCATTCAGATTAATATGGATATCCTGCCAAGTATCTCTCTGCGTGTTCAACGGTACACGATATGATGAAGCGGCACTGCGAGAAGAGGTCATTAAGTTAAAGTAATAAGTTCTACCGTCGCCTTTGAGGCGGATTCCAATTTTGTCGTATCCATCAAGATTCAGGTCGGCTGGTTGTGCGCGAATGGATGCGAAGCCGCCTCGATTTTCCAGTGATAAATTGCCGGAGAATTCCAGCGTTTTGTCATCAGTGATGCGGAAGCGGCCCTCTGAAATTCCGCCCATAACATTGTCATTAACTGAAATCCATTGCTTGGCAACTGATTCGTCAGAGAAGTCAATCAACATTTTGCTTGTCGGCTCAAAAGCCATTCCAATGGACATGAAGCCGAAAAAAAAGGCCCATAACACAAGCAATATTATTATATTTCGTTTTATTTGACTCATATTCAGTTCCTTTCAAATGGTTTTCTCCAAAATACAATAAACAAGAGCATTTTTTAGCTCTAATTAGTCTATATACCCCACTGGCAGGCTCTCTTGTTCAGATAAAAAGGAGATATATCATATTTGCTAAGTGATACCAATCCGTATAAAAAAATGCGCTAGCTGCGCGGCTATGTCATTTTTTCGAAAGACTTCAGAATTGTCCTCGCGGAATTTTATTACAATAAAGGGTGCGAAACAACGGTTTTATGATTACCATTTGAGGCCTCAGTTTGGCAGAATGTCTGCTTTTCTGGTTATCCGTACCTCATCGTTTCAGGGATTTTGTACTGAACAGCAACGGTTTGCATCCAGATAATTATCTTGCCAAGACCTTGCCCTGCGATATCATTGGTATATGCGAGTTGTCTCGGAAAGTTGTTAAATCGATTAATAATAAATAATGAAAGAGCATCCTAAACGCAATCAAAAATGCAAAAGAAGCTTTTTCACAAACGGTGTTGTGATAACGGCAGTTTTGTCATTTTTCCTCCCAATCGCTTTGGCTCATCAGCCGCGTTTAGTGGGCGATGAGACAGAAGTCATTGTAACCTTACCTGAAATCTCCAAAGCCTATTATGGTAATCTTGCTGGACAGCCTGCAACCTATCATATTGAGGCGACAGATACTTTCAGGCTCTATGTAAACATCCTGGTCCCGGATATTGAAGGGGCAGGAAAAGATGTTTCAGTGAAGATCCTGAAAAAGAGCGATGTCATTTCAGTGCTCGACGCCAGTGCCCACGTCTGGACGGAGTTCTATGAGCCGTTTGCAGGCGATGCTAACTACCGGGGACCAGAATATGTCGAGACACAAGGGCCTGGGGATTATGAAATACAGGTGTACAGTCCGGACAACCACGGTAAGTATGTCCTGGCAATTGGCGACCGGGAGGCATTCCCTTTCGGGGAGTTGGTCAAAACCTATCTTGTGCTGCCGCGTCTGAAATCGGAGTTTTTTGGCAAAAGCCCGTTTTCGGCATATTCGAACATGATGGGGATTTTTCTGGGATTCATGCTGCTGGTCACGTTGATCATTGCAGCAATCCTTTACTTCGGCATCCGATTGATCAAAAAACGATTAAAAGTTACGAATCAAATGAATCGGCAATGATTATTCAGAGGGCGAAACCTTCTTGGCAATGGCGTTTATCATGCCTTTGAAAATAAACCAATGCAACGGATAGGACCCATACCAGTAGATCAGTCCGCCCATCCCATGAGGTTTGAAGACGGCTGTCTGGTAGAGAACGGAGTTGTCTTTATTGGGCTCGACCTCAAACTGCAACCATGCCTTCCCAGGCAACTTCATTTCCGCCCGCAGACGCAGCAACCATTTGGGCTGAATGACCTCTACACACCAAAAATCAACGCTGTCACCGGCTTTTAAATGGCCTGGATTTCGCTCTGTTCGCCGCATGCCAACTCCTCCTATCAATAAGTCGATCCAACCGCGTAACCGCCATAGCCAATCGGCATAATACCAGCCGCCCTGTCCTCCAATCCGCTCAATCGATTCAAAGAGTTTATGAGGCGGGCAAGGGACGGTCACTGAATACGATTCGATGATGCGCCATCCCTTCCGACAGGTATACTTTTGGAGTGATGCAGTTGCTTCCGAATCCAACTGAGACGCTCGGAAATGCTCAAATTCCTTATCTTCTGCTTCAAGGGATTGACGCATCGCTTCTGAGATCATCTGCGGTCTCAGTGCAAAATACGTCAGCGCCGCGGAATCTTTGACAACGGTGGGATTTCTGATCCCCTCGATTAGCGCTCTACCGATCCGGAAATAAAGAGGGGTAACGAATCTCAACCACAAGCTGGATAAATAAGGAGTCAAAACGGGTACTGGTATCATCAGTCGATGCAAGTGGCGCTGACGCGCATATTCCTTCATGAGCCCCATGTACGAAATCCGTTTGGGCCCGCCAATCTCAAAAATCCGGCTTTGTTCTATCGGAAGTTCGATGGCTTCAAGAAGATAGCCAATAACATCTTCAATAAAGATCGGCTGGGCCTCGGTCCGAACCCAGCGCGGAGTAACCATGACCGGTAGCTTTTCAACCAGAGTCCGGATCATTTCAAATGATATACTACCAACACCAATAATGATTGACGCACGAAACTCAATGGTCAGAATCCCAGAGTTGGCAAGGATTTGTCCCACCTCCTGACGGCTGGCAAGATGAGAGGAGAGTTCTTTCTGGTCTCCGAGCCCTCCCAGATAGATTATCCGCTTGACCCCAGCGGTTTTGGCTGCTTTTGCAAAATGATTGGCCGCAAGTCGGTCACGTTCAACAAAATCACCACCTCCCGCCATGGAATGAATCAGATAGAAGGCGGTGTCAACATCTTTCATCGTAACGGCCAGCGATTCCGGATTTAAAACGTCCCCCTGAACGACTTCAGTTATACCAAGGATAGAAGAATCCAGTTTTTCTGAACGCCGCGCGAGACAGCGAAGGCGGCAGGGATAGCCGGTAAGCGCCTTGGCCAATTTCCCACCAACATACCCGGTTGCCCCGGTAACAAGGATGCGTCGATCCTTTTTCGGTCGGTTCTGATTTTCCATAGTAGGTTTATTATAGTGAAAACCCGGCTCGATTGGCATTAAAAAAACAGAACCGCTTAACCTTCGGCGTTTCGCTCCAGTCCATGCTAAACTTTTTGCCCCCTGAGGTTAAACTTCGTCTGCCAATTGTTGCAGCTGATTTATAATAGTATTGTGTGACTTACCTAACAATGCTCGGATTAAACCTACAACCTAACTACAACCCAATACCCCAATAGCTCATAAAAGTCGAAATACGGAAAGTCATAAGTTTAGTATTACCTGTCACTTAAAAATACCTCAAAAAATGCAAACATTTTAATATACTATTCCATTGCAAGGTTCTGATAAAAGTTTTGTTTTTTAGTTAAAATTCAAAATTGCTTTTCCAATCGCCAGTGAAAATAGTGACTTGTGGTGTCATAATGGAGACATCAGTTTTCCTGAAAATTATGCCGTTTCACTTGTGAGTTGAATCCGCCTTTATAAATATCAGAAGGCCATTCGGGCGAACCTGCGACTCCGGGTTATGAGAAACCACCCCAAAATACCTTAAGCCATTATTTCAATTGTCGTTACGAACTTAGATGGTTCTCAAAAGTCGGGAAATAGCGGAAAGCCGCTGGCAAGCCTAAATTTAACCAAACGATCAATCGCGTTAGTACTGGCTTAGCCAAAACTCAGATAACACGGAAAAATCTCCCAAGTTAACAGTTGTATCATAATAGTTCAGGTTTGCCTCCAACACATCCAGGTTTGACTCAACACTTAGCCATTGATCCGCCAGCACGACCAAGTCATCAAGGTCCACCTGAGAATTATTTATAATATCCCCGATCGCGATTTTGGGCCAGTTGGTCACTCCCAAAACCGCCAGTCCACCTTTTTTATCTGCGACAAGGATTCGTGAGCCTACGCTGCTGATATGAAATGCAGGAGAACTGGTTGCTGCTTTGGCGTATAAAACCCGTGCCGCGGGAGTGGACACATCCAGGACCGAAACACCATACGTTGCATCCGCCACACAGAGTCGGTCTCCGACAATGGCGACATCGACGATCATCCCCGGCATGTCGTATTCTTCAATCAATGATGGACTGGCAGGATTTGAAACATCTAGAATGGTAAGGCCGGCCGTTCCGCAGGCGACATACAGGACTTCGCCATCGATTGCAACACCGTATGCCAAACCTGCAACAGGATAACTTCCGACATACTGGGCGGTCGAAAGATCCAGAATTGAAATGCCCATACCACCTTCAGCGACATAGCCATGTGTGCTTCCGACGGCCACATCAGAGGCCCATCCATCCGCACCCACCCCCAGAGATCCGATCAATGAAGGCGACATCGGTGAAGAAACATCCAGGACATAGACATCGTTGCTGTCACAAACCATGGCCGTTGAGCCATTGACGGAAACCGCTGTCGCAAATCGACTCGTTGCAAACGCGGCCGGGCTGCCCGCCGAATTGGATAGATCAAATACATTAAGACCGGAAAGGCCGGCCGCTACAAAAGCATACTGACCTTCGATCTCAATGTCTTCCGCATGGAAAAGACTTTCGAATGTGTCATTCACAGCAGGTGCAGCCGGGGCCGATAGATTATAATCTGCCAAATTCTGCTGATTACCAACAACATAAACTTCGCCCAGAGAGTCGGAAGCAACTCCTCCTGCGGCTGATATTAGCGAGTAGCTACCCAGCGAAGAAACAGCGGCGGGATTGCTGACATCAAGAATCTCAAGCCCAGCAGAGCCGTCAGCAACATAAGCAACGGTGCCATCTACAACAATATCCGCAGGGTCGGCTAAAGTGGAATAAAGCCCAGAAGAAGCAGGACTTGCCGAGGCGGATACATCCAAGACTTCCAGCCCGGTTTGGCCTATTACATAGGCATATCCATTTTGGACTTCAATATCTCTGGCCGATCCGACCTGTAAGATCGTTTCACTGTCCAGAGTAATACTTCCTGAGGCGTCTAAAATAGAAAGATTCCCGAAAGAATCGAGGGTGTAAATAGTTTGTCCGCTATCTAAAATTCGTGTTCCAAATTCGATACCGTCATAATCCATCTGGGATAATAGGGCTCCAATTTTATCTGAAGTTAGTGCCTCAGTATAAATCCTGACATCGTCGATCAGGCCCTGGAAGTAACGGGGACCGCCGGCGGCTAAATACGCGCCGATCTTAACATCTTCAGCCGAACCGCTATTGATCGGCTCATCTGCAAAGGAACTGACCGTTTCAAGCTGACCGTCAACATACAATTGAGCTTCTGCAATATCCGGGCTGCCGTCATCGATGATCACAACGGCAACATGGTGCCATGTGTCGTTATTGATGACGGTGGTGCCGATGATATTGCCGCCCTGAACTTCCGCGCGAAGCTGACCGCCTTCATTGACACGAATGACCCAGCGGCCGCCATTGTATTCTTCGCCCCATGTCAGGATCTCACCGGAGACCGAAGCGGTTTTGATCCAGGCCATACAAGTTCGGCTGGCAGTACCGATGATGCCCTTGTATCCGGAAACTTGCACATAATCATCCGTACCGTCAAAGGCAAGGGCGTTGCCCATGTTACCGGAAACCCAGTCACTGTCGTCCATGTGCATCAATGTGCCATTATGGCCATTAAGTGAACTGTCTGACGCAATAGAACCGGCCATTTCGTCCAGTTTCCAGTGAGCAACAGCTTCTTCCAGAACAGGCGTTGAGCCTAATTCAAAGATTCTGATGCCTTCCGATTCGTCAAGAATGTAGAGAAGCCCGCCGGAAGTTTTCACGGAATTAACTATGCCGGTTGTTTCATAGGTCACAGCCAGAACCGGTTCAAGCGGCGTTGAGATATTATATATGTGCGTACCGGCAATGCCGTCAGCGATACAAAGAGTACTACCATCACTGTCGATATCAGATGCAAAACCGCCTGTCTCAATGGTTGTTGCGCCAAGCAACGGCTTAAAATCGTTCAGATTAACGACGGTAAATCCTTTATTGCCCAAGGCTGCATAAGCAACATCGCCCTGAACGGTAATCGCCTCAATCACGCCTTCCAGACGGATTTGATTGATGTTGGACGGCGACGCTGGATTGGATACATCCAGCAACACCAGCATGGCTCCCCGACCCAATAGAATTTTATCATCATACTTAGCTAATGCTTTTGCGGGTCCGCCAATTCCGCCAACCGGCCGTGTTCCCAAGGTCGTATTCGGACCACCTGTACCCTGCAGAGCTAAATAAGCAACTTTTTCCGAATCATTGCTGCCGATCGCTAATTGTGCGTATTTGTATTCCTGAACGGACCTGGGACTAAATCGGACCGTTATGCTTTCTATTCCTGCCGGCTGGACTGTAAAAGGCGGAACCGATGCAGAAGTAACCGAATACACATCCGTTTCAAGACCGACTGCCTGTATTGATGTTACTTCCAGAACATCATTGCCTGTGTTAGTAATATCAAATACAAGATCGCTATTGCTGCCAATCGTAACATTCTCAAAATCGAGCATTGCAGGGGATATGCTGATCCGTCCGGCAGGTTCGCTGATACCGCCTGATATTGTCATTTCAGGAATCATGCTCAGGTCAGAACTGGATAAAGTTGTGTTATGAACCTCTATCGCGAAAACATTTTCGCCCGGCACCAGAACGGTCTTAAAGGCCGTAATATCAATGTCCTCCGGTGTGCCGGCATCATGTGAGGTCGCCGGGGTATTTTGATTCTGACCGACTGCAACTCCGCGTCTGGCTACTTCTGTGCCGTTGATGAAGGCAACAAACCCGTCGTCATAGTCAACCGTAAATGTCATATTAGATACGTCCTCGGGGACATCGACCGATATATTCTTACGCATATACACGGTCCAATAGTTGTTTTGCATATCGGTGAGAACCGTCGCGTCATCCCCGTCGCCATATCCGATACCCGTCGGCCCGGTTAGCCAGCCGGAGTCATTAAATCCTATCGTATTCCAAGTTGACCCCGGAAAGGTGGTGCCTTTGAAATATTTCCATATATCACCCTCGGCAAAGAGAGTGTTGAGGCTATTGGCGGTAAAGCTCTGAGTAGACGCTGACCACGCACTGCCGCCGCTGTTGACGGCATAACAGGTGTAGTAGTAGGTCGTTCCCTGAATCAGACCGGTAACGTTGGCAGAAAAATCTCCCAGGCCTTGCGTTCCTAAATTGATCACATGCTCCCAGTTGGTGGAAACTGTTCCTCCATCGGTATCTCCCCAGTAGATATAGACGTCTGGATTCGTGCCGCCGCCGGTGCTTGTGATTTGACCATTCAGTGTGGCGGCCTCGGACGTTATATTCGTTGCGGCCGTGGCAATGACCCCCAGTCCGGCCGGAGTAAAGGTAAGTGAAATGTTGTTATATCCTCCCTGACTGACCGGACCGATCGACCACGATGAAGGACCTTTTGTGATATTAAACAAAGTTTTATTCCTTGGGCTCCCGCTGTCAGAGTTGGTACACAAAAAATGGATCTGATAGTCTCCGTCCGGAACAACCGAACCATCTTTCTTGCGCCAATTCCAGTTGAGGTTGTATGTTTTGTAGACGGTCTGTGTTGCTCCGGTTCTGGCTGCGATATCGGCGGTACGGTTTGTCGTGGGATTGCTGTTATACCACTCTGTAAGCGCATAGGCCCTTGAATTAGCCCACACGGCCCGCTTGGTGTCGGTTGTCGTAGAACCTGAAGTGTAAACAAAGTTGCCGCTGGTGTCTTTGATCCAGACAACGTGGACATGGCTATTCCCGTAGGAACCGCCGGCGTTTGTTGTGGTAAAAACCATATTCAGATTGGCATCGGCAGCTTGAGCCATTTCGGCAAAGACGCCGAAAACAGTCCCAAAAGTAATTAAAGCCATCAATACATACTTGTCCGATATAATAGACCTCATAAAATACCCCTTATTCTTTACCACACAAAAGATAAGTCATATAGCAACATTAACGTTAATTCCCGCATGGTATCCAATCTTGCGAGACAGCATATCCGTTATCATTTCCCTGACAATTTGAACAACACTCGGCACCGCCGTCTGAACCGCCCCGGAAAGTTCCATACCGTAGTCGATAATATCAGGTTCGACTCCGAGAATGGTCACTTCCGGCCTGCTATGCTCGGGAATCAATTGCATAAGGCCAACAATACCCAACTCATGCAGTGAAGCGGGTTTATTGAATTGTGCCTGATCGATGTCGAAACGGTAAACCGCTCCCGGTTCATCGCCTGCCCGGACCGCATCAACTGCAATCACACAAGCGGCCTGTTCCAGTAGATGCTGGGCATGTAAAATTGATGTACCCACCTCAGCAAAAATAACACCTTTAATCGGAGGTTCTTTTTGAAGTATCCGAACAACATGCACTCCCACACCGTCATCGGTGAGCAGTTCATTGCCTAAACCTAATATCAGCATCTTGATTTGTTTTATTCCCTGGGTCATTAACAAACGCCCATTCTGAATATTTTCGCATCTTTTCCCGGCTGAATAATATGCGTTGCACAGTCAAGGCACGGGTCAAAGGAGTGAATAATCCGCATCACTTCGATCGGTTGATTAGGATTTTCAACGGGAGTTCCCAACAGTGATTGCTCGATCGGGCCGGGCACCCCCGCATCGTCACGTGGTGCGCAGTTCCAGGTCGTCGGCGAGATCACCTGATAGCGAGACAGTTTGCCCGCTGTGATTTCCATCCAGTGTCCGAGGGCGCCACGAGGCGCTTCTGTCAATCCATAGGCCGTTGCACTTTGCGGCAGGGTGGGTTCATTATAAACCGCTCCGGCCGGATTCAAATTATTGACCCATGTCCGCATGGCTTCGGCCACCTTGAGGGCTTCATAAGCCCTCGCCAGATGCCGGTCCATAGTTGATACACCGTTTTGGTAATCCCCATTAACCCACATGCGAGCAAGGGGGCCTACCTCATAAGGCAAATCATTGTATCGGGGTGATTTGAGCCATGAATACGCACCGTCTTTCGGATTCTGAGGAACCGTCGTTCCTGAAGCGGGATTCGATGCAGGCCCGTCTTCAAACCAGGAATGGGTAACATGTTCAGCGATTTGATTGACGTCCAGCGACTGAACATTCCGTGAACCATTCTCAACATGGCCCTGAGCAAGCAATTTGCTGCTGCCTGCGGTGTCCAGATCAAATACCCCAAACGCCAGCAGATTCCCATAGCCCCGTCCTAAAGTGAAATAATCAGGATATTTTGCTGCCAGCAATTGAACATCAGGGATGTAAACATCTCGAACGAAAGGAATCAGTTCATCCAGAAAGTCATTAAACAGGTCTATCCGTTCCTGACGTGGGGTACAGGTGAAGCCGCCGGCAATATAAGCCGGCGGATGCGGCACTTTGCCGCCAAAGATCGCTGTCATTTGGTCGGCCTTTCGACGCATCGTAAGGGCCTGCACATAGTGGCCCATCAGCAGATCATTGTCAGCTTTTGAAAAACGCCGGTCAACTTCCCAGTCGGCCTGCCACGGCGGCATTGCCGGACCTTCAATAAAATCCGGTACCGAAAGCAGGAAGAAATGCAAAATATGAGATTCGACAAAATTTGAACCATTTACAAGATTCCGCATGATCAATGCATTCTCGGGAATCGTTACACCAAATGCAGCATCGAGATTCTTTACAGCCGCCATACCATGCGCCACCGGACACACACCGCAAATCCGTTCGGTGATATGCTGGGCATCGCGAGGGTCTCGCCCAATGAGCAGTTTCTCAAAACCACGGAACAACCCGCCTGTTGCCTTGGCACCAACCACCTGACGAACACCATTGACGGTATCGATTTCAATGGTAATATTCAGATGTCCCTCAATACGTGTAACGGGATCAAAAGCCGCTGTAATTTTCATATAACTTCTCCTTGTCAGCTAAATCCATTGACTCAAATAAGAGAGTTTTATTTTTTGTGTATTATGCATAGAAATCATTGCCCGGAAAATCTTCTTCGACACAGCCGATGCACATACCGTTGCAATCCACACACCAGTTGACCGGCCCGTTCTCTCCGGCATGCCATTTTCGGCTTGGACAATTTGAATAGGTACTCGGTCCGCGACAGCCCAGGTTCTCAAGACATTTTCCGTCTTGGCCAAATGTTGTGGCATGGCTGTTTCCGCCACCGAGATTAACATTTCGCGGACAATTTTCGTGAATATTCATTCCGTGAACATTGATCGTTCTGTTTCCATAAAGTGCCTGCGGTCGCCTGAACGCATCCAGTGCCGGAACATTGCCTAAAATCAGTTGAACCACCGCCCAGGCAATCCATTCCGGATGCGCTGGACAGCCGGGAATGTTAATAATGAGTTTACTGGGATCGATTGAACTAACAAAATCCGGACAACTGACGACACCCGAAGGATTGCGTTCGTTCAGATCCGGGCCGGACATCGGAATACCGCCAAAACTGGCGCAGGTGCCAACGCAAACCACCGCGGCCGCACCACCGGTTAAATTCGTAATCGTCTGCTGATAGGTTAATTCCTCGCCGCCATCGGTTGCAATGATGCACGCTCGCCCATCGAAAGCAGTTGGCACACCGCCCTCAAGCACCAGCACATAGCCGCCCTTGCGTTTGGCTTGGTTGGCCATGGTCACAGCAGTCTGTGCGGCCGAAGCCATCACAACAGTATGGTATGCCAGATTCACATGGGTAATCAGGACATCTGCCAATGTCAGGGTCGCCCCAGGTAATGCAAAATCTTCGCTGAATAAATTCAGGAAAGAAATCGAATCTCCCTGGCAACCGCTGCCGTGCAGCCAGATCAATGTCGGAACGCTACTACTGGCAAGAGCGGCTTCCAGTCGCTGAAGATCTGAAAACCCCAACCCCAATGCTGCGGCACTGGCTGTGCAATATTTCAAAAAACTACGACGTGATACCTTCATCTTATTACCCTCTCTGTTTGATCCAGTGAAGAAAGAACATTCTGTATTTTACACAACCGGTCTCACAAAAATACTAAATAGAAAAAACACAGCGATGACGTAAGTCAGTATCAACCTAAAGAACAAAAAATGCTTGATTGATTCAAACCCCCAAATAATAATCATATCGACTCAGCATAAAAAACCATAAATACGCTATGGTATATATGGATACAGGTGTAACCCTATCCATACACTATGAGTTGTATCAAAACAAACCCCCAACAGCAATACATATTTTCAAAGATTTCACATTTTGAAAAAAAATTCTTTATCAGCAAAAACGGCTCACATTGGTGCCATTATAAAGTCACGATGTAAAACATCGGGAATATTTATGCAGCATCTCCATGTATATTGGTTGTTTATATTGAGTAGCGATCTGTGTATCAAAGTATTTAATAACCATTTGCCCTTCATATCGTATAATAATCATAAGCTGATATAAGTTGGTGGGTTGTGATTGACGCCTCTATAAGTCCATTTCCGATTTATAAACCATTCCTACAGCTAATTGAGTATTATCGAACATATTATCAACCTTTTTTAATACGAGGGCAGTACAATGGCAACTCAAAAAAGAAAAACTCGTTCTGACAAATTTCCGCTAACACGGCATCCAACCGGGCAATACTGCAAAAAGATTCATGGAAAAATGTATTACTTTGGTTCAGATAAAAAGGAAGCACTTCAAAGCTATTTGGATCAAGCAGCCTATTTGCATGGAAGCAATAATGATTCTCAAAAACCAGTCAATGATTCAATGACATTAAAGCAACTATGTGATATGTTTTCCAAGGTCAAAGCCAATGCCATCACGGCCCAGCATTATAATGATCAGGTTGCGGTCCAGCGACTTTTAGGACATGCAAACTTGCTAATGGCCACAAGATATGTGCAGGATGTTTCCAAGCAAACAGATGAGGTGATTGAGAAAAGCAGAAGGTATGTTGTTTAATATTCTTTTGTTTGTCTTTATTTTTCATAACCATAGACTCTGATTGTGGTTAGAATAAATGTTTATGGTTAACACAGGCATAATCAAGGGCCATTCAAAATTGGAGCGGAAAGGGATTTACTTTTTTTGGGGATATTGGGCAAGTTTGAATTGGAATCTAACCGAATCCTAACATATACTTAACATTCCATGAGCACAATAGGGTCGTTTCTGTAACCAAACTGAAGCAGAATGAGGACTCAATAATGTCACAGGCGAAAATATTGATTGTTGAAGACGAAGAAGACGTTCTGGAACTGGTTCGCTATAACCTCGAAAAGAACGGGTATCAGACGGAAAGTGCGCTCAATGGGCGAAAAGCCTTGGAGAAGATTCGCTCAACGTCACTGGATTTAATTCTGCTGGATCTGATGCTTCCGGAAGTTGACGGTCTGGAGGTGTGCCGGAACGTCAAAAAAGACGCCAAAACAGCGGATATCCCGGTCATTATGCTCACCGCCAAAGGAACCGAAGCGGATATCGTCGCCGGGCTCGAAATGGGAGCCGATGACTATATCACCAAGCCGTTCAGCCCGCGTGTCTTGATGGCCCGTGTCAAAGCTGTGTTGCGAAGAAAGGAAACACAGCCGGATACGGACAAAAGAACCATCCGCATTCATGAGATCGAGATCGATCCCGGCAGGCACAAAGTGACGATTGAGGGCAGGCCGGTGCAATTGACGACTACCGAGTTCTCACTGTTAAAATTTTTGGCGTCCCGTCCGGGCTGGGTCTTTACACGGTATCAAATTGTTGACGCCGTCCACGGAAGTGACTATCCTGTGACCGATCGTTCGGTCGATGTGCAGGTGGTTGGCTTGCGAAAGAAAATGGGCGCCGCCGGCAAATATATCGAAACCGTTCGGGGCGTCGGGTACCGTTTTCAGGAAATAAACAATTAGTCTCGCCACTGAATCGGAATAAATAAGGCGGTTATTATGAAGAGACGTTTACTCTGGCAGATATTTCCGGCATTTTGGGTCATCGCGGTCTTGGGACTGTTTTTGATCTTTTGGAATCTCTCCGGATTGATGAAAACTTTTTACTACCAGGAAAAACGTGTCCAGCTCGAAAAGCTTGGCAATCTCAGCGTTTCATCGTTTCCGCCGCTGGTCGAAAATGCACAATACGATCAAATTCAGGCCCTCTGCAGGCAAATGGGCCGGACGGCTCAAACCCGCTTTACGATGATCGACCCGCAGGGCAAGGTGTTGGGGGATTCGCAGGAACAACCGGAAAAAATGGTAAACCACTTTGATCGCCCGGAGTTTCAAACAGCATTAACCGGCAAGGTTGGAAGCGACATCCGTTCCAGCGAAACACTCCAACAGGAAATGATGTATGTGGCGATTCCGATTCAAAAAGGTGATACGGTTGTTGCGGTGCTGCGCACATCGGTCGCAATGCCCCAATTGCAGGCAACACTTCATTCCGTACTCATGGAGGTCCTGCGCTACGGTCTCATTATAGCGCTTGTGCTGGCCATATTAAGTCTTGGACTTAGCTGGAAGATCAGCCGGCCTCTTGAATTATTACGGCTCGGTGCTGAACGGTTTGCCCGCGGCGATCTGAATCATCGGCTGGCTGTGCCGCAATCGCGAGAAATTGCCGGATTGGCCGAATCAATGAATAAGATGGCGGCACAGCTGGATGAACGGATTCGGACAATTGTCGCCCAAAAAAATGAGCAGCAGGCCGTTTTGTCCAGTATGATCGAAGGGGTTATTGCTGTCAGTACTGATGGAAAGGTAATGAGCCTGAATAGTGCGGCGGCAGCAATGCTCCAGGAGACCGTTGAAAACGCCGAAGGCAGAACCATCGAAGAGGTGATCCGTAACACAGAATTGCAGCACTTTGTTCAGCAGTCACTGGACAGCGAAAATCCGGTCGAAGCACAGATCATGCTGCACGAAAAACAACAGACAGAGCAATATCTGCAATCGCATGGAACGGTGCTTACAGACGACCAGGGCAGAAAGATCGGTGCGTTAATCGTGATGAATGATGTCACCCGCATTCGCCGTCTTGAAAAAGTTCGCCGCGATTTTGTCGCCAATGTGTCCCACGAACTCAAAACACCGGTAACCTCCATCAAAGGTTTTATCGAAACCCTGCTGGATGGCGCGATCAACAAGCCCGAAGATGCACAGCGTTTTCTCGAGATCATTGCCCGCCAGACCGAGCGGTTGAATTCGATTATTGACGATTTACTCACTCTTTCACGCATCGAACAGCAAGGCGGCTCACAGATGTTGATGGAAACAGTTCCATTGAGGCCGATTTTGAAAGCGGCCGTCGATTTGTGTGAGATCAAGGCCGGCGGAAAAAACATGTCCATTCATATTGAATGTGACGAGGCTGTCACCGTTCTGGCCAATGCATCCCTGCTGGAGCAGGCCATTGTCAACCTCGTCGACAACGCGATCAAATACAGCGAACAGGCCGGCGATGTTCGTCTTGACGTCGTACGCTGCGCCGATGAGACACAGATCCGTGTGTATGATCACGGCTGCGGAATCGCCAAAGAGCACCTGCCTCGATTGTTTGAACGGTTTTATCGAGTGGACAAAGCACGAAGCCGTAAACTGGGCGGTACGGGGTTGGGGCTTGCAATCGTCAACCATATCGCTCAGACCCATAAAGGTCGTGTTTGTGTGGAAAGCGTTGTCGGCAAAGGCAGTACATTTACCTTCTGCCTGCCGGCTTAAATTAACCGGCCGAAACTTTATTTCCTTTTTTTACATCCTCATAACTTCTTACAAGCCTTCTGATTAGCATCAATCTAACAAAACTCTAATTGTTTGCTAACACATCAGGGTTATTTATTTCAGCACGACGATGGACAATGCTCAAAAACGGTTTTGGGCACGGTGGTAACTTTTTTCTTATGGAGGTATTTGAAATGTTTAGAAAGTTTGTAATGAGTGTCATTGTCATTGGTTTTATGGCAGGGATGACCGGATTAGCAAAGGCCGATGAGATCGGCGATCTTCGCAAGCAGATGGAAAGCCAGTATAACGAACTGATCAAGCTCCAAAACAAACTGCTCGAAATCGAAGCGGCGCAAAAAGAGCAGGGAGTCGCCGTCAAGAAGCTGGAATCCAGCGGCAGCATGACCATTCCCGAAACATTAGCCTGGATCGAAAAGGTCAAATTGTACGGTGACTTCCGGTATCGTCATGAGCATATTGATGCTGAGGCCGATGGCGGGCATGACAACAACGGCCGTGACCGCCATCGTTATCGTGCACGGGTTGGTATCAAGGCGCAAATCAATGAGGAGTGGGCGTTCGATTTGCGATTAGCTTCCGGCTCGGATGATAAGCCGAATTCAACCAATCAAACAATGGATGATGCATGGGCACAGGACGACGTTTGGATTGACCGGGCCTATTTGATTTACAATCCTGCGTGTATGGATGGCTGGACCTTCCAATTCGGCAAGATGGGCAATCCATTTTACAGTCCCGGTAAAAGCCAGCTTATCTGGGATGGGGACGCCAACCCGGAGGGGATTGCATTTTCTTATACGGGCAAGCTCAATGATACCACCGGCCTGTTTGTTAACGGCGGCGGCATGTGGATGGAAGAACAGGGCTCTGATGTGGATACATCATTGTGGGGGATTCAGAGCGGCTTGAAACATGCCTTTGACAGCGGGGATAAGTTGACATGGGGAGCCGGTTACTTTAAGTACGGCAATATTAAAGATGAAGCCGTTCTGGTTTCCGCATCCGGCAATACGATGTCCGGCAGCAATTACATGTATGATTATGAATTGGTCGAGTTGTTCGGAGAATATGGCACCAAACTCGGCGATACGCCCCTGTCTGTTTACGGTGATTATGTCGTGAATACCGCTTCATCTGTTAAAGAAGATACCGGCTGGTTAATCGGGACGAAAGTCGGCAAGGCGTCAAAACCGGGTTCGATGGATTTCGGGTATGAATACCGGGATTCTGAAAAGGATTCTGTGGTGGGGCTTTTCACCGATTCGGACTTTGTTGACGGCGGCGCCGAAGGTAAGGGCCATAAGTTTAGTTTTGGCTATGCCTTAGCGCAAAACACCAAGCTTGGCTTTACCTATTTCCTGACCGATAGAGATGCCGGCGGCGATGACAAGCGGGACGACAAGTACCAGCGGATGCAGTTTGATATCAGCGTGAAATTCTAATTCGCTAACAGAATCCTAACATTATTCTAATGGAAGTCTGACAAAAAATAAATATACTATTGTGAAATGAAAGGACAAAATATGAAATCAAGACTAAAAATTCTTGTACTACTGGCCGTTGTAATGATGGCCTCCAATGTCATGGCCGGTGAAAAACTGCAAATCAACGGTTCCACAACCGTTGGCCCGATTGGTGATGCGTTCGCAGAGGCCTTTAAGGAGATGCATCCGGATCTGTCAATCACCGTCAGCAAGACCGGTTCCAGTGATGGTGCCACAGGGCTGGTCGAAGGACGCTGTGATATCGCGATGATGAGCCGTTTTATGAAGGATAAAGAGTTCGCAAAAGCGGTTGAAAACGGTATCATGCCCGTGGCTCATGCGATAGCCATGGATGGTGTGTGTGTGGTGGTTCATCCGTCTAACCCGGTTAGTGCCCTGACCGGTTCGCAAATCAAAGACATCTATATGGGTAAAATCACGAACTGGAAACAGGTTGGCGGCGCGGATAAGGCTATCGTGGTCATCAGCCGTGACACCTCCAGCGGAACCTATGAGACTTTCGAAGGCCTGGTTATGAAAAAGGAAAAAATGGGTGACGGTACCGAATACGTCAACTCCAATCCGCAGGCCCACGCCCGCGTCAAGAGTACCGAAGGCGCAATCGGTTATGTTGGTTTGGGATTTATTGACCGCAATGTCAAGGCACTGAAGGTTGACGGCGTGATGCCGGACCGTTCGACAATTGCCAAAGGGATTTATCCGGTCAGCCGTCCCTTGTTCCTGTTTACGAACGGCTATCCCAAGCTCGGTTCGATGGTCTTTCATTTTTGCACCTTCCACCTGACGGAAGAAGGCCAGGAAATCATTGAAGCCAAGGGATTTATCCCGGTAACCAACTACTAAGACGACGATTTAATCGATCGGTGGACAGGGGATAATCGCTCCTGAAAAGACATGACTCAGGTAAAAGCCAATCTTGAGAAAACTGCAGCGGCCGAGTTTACTCGGCCGCTGCGTCTTACTGTTTCCGAAGACTGGCGCGGGTTTATTTCCGCCAGGATCGGTCATTCGCTTTTGTTTTTGACGACCTTTGTTTCGGTGGTCGCGGTTCTTTTAATTTTTGTCTTCGTGGTTCGGGAGGCGATTCCGTTTTTTTTTAAGGGCTCCATAAGTGAATCGCTGGAACGCCTTAAAACCTTTCTCTTCAGCATAAAATGGTATCCAACCAGTGAACCACCTGTGTTCGGCGGGCTGGCGATTATCATCGGTTCCGTGTACGTAACAGTTTGTTCGCTTTTAATTGCCGTTCCGATTGGCGGACTGGCAGCTATCTTTTTGAGTGATATTGCCCCTTTTAAAATCCGCCAGATTTGCAAGCCGATTATCGAAATTCTGGCCGCGATTCCTTCCGTGGCCTATGGCGTGTTTCGCCGTGATGGTGGTCGCACCCTGGCTGCAGAATAAGCTGGGCTTTGACAGCGGCACCAATATCCTGAATGCGTCGGTTATTTTGGCGTTTATGGCTTTGCCGACGATTATCAGTGTGGCCGAAGATGCCCTGTCGGCGATTGGCAGGGAAATACGCGAAGCCTCTTATGCACTCGGTGCCACCCGGGCCGAAACCCTGATTAAAGTGGTTTTACCGGCAGCCCACAGCGGGATCGTAGCCGCCGTTATTCTGGGTATGATGCGGGCCATCGGCGAAACGATGGTGGTCTGGATGGCGTCCGGCAACGCCAGTAAGATTGCCTTCCCCGTGGTGGGACTTGTCTCAATCCGTACGGACGATGACCGCCACCATTGCCGGCGAGTTGGGCGAAGTTCCCAAGAACACGGACCATTATTATGTGCTCTTTGCATTTGGTCTGCTGCTCCTGGTCGTTACATTTGGATTGAATCTGGTCAGTGAATTTTTTATGGCACGGGTTAAGAAAAACGCACGAGGACACTAAATGCGCGTAAAAGTCCGAGAATTCTGGAATCATTCATTTACTTTTTTTTCATGCCTGTCAGTGGCACTGCTTGTGCTTGCGCTGTTGATCTTTCTGTTTCCAATGCTGGGAAAAGGTTTACCGGCGATTGTTTTTCGCGGAACGGTGGAATTTAGAAAGCTGCAGTACGACCGCCATCACAGGGGCGATGAAGCGTCGCTGCAGAAAGAGATTGAAAAAACCGATCAGGTGCGTGCGGAAGTTTATGCCCTGCTCGATCAATTCAGCCGGGGCATTGACACAGAATCACTGGCCGATGAGGCCAAAGGCCTTTACCGTCAATATGGCGACGAACTGCGTTATCAGGAAGTTCCCAGAGACAGCAGTACACGGAACTGAGGGCAAAAGCTAAAGAGATTCGCAACCACCTGCTGGACGCCCTTGAAAGCACCGACAAGGAGCAGGATCAATGAGCATCTGGATGCCGTCCAGTCGCTTCAGCAGGATATTTTTTCCGGGACGGCGGTTGAAAAATTGTTTGCAATGGCCGCAGAATATGGGAAAATGATACAGACCGTCGACCTGTCGAAGCGAGCCGAATATGCCCAGGAACTGGCGGCCGTGAAGGAAGAGCTTACGATGCTGTTTGGTCCGCGTCCCGGCCAGGAACCGCCGCAACTGGCGCAGTTCCGGTATGGAGCGACGCGATGGGATGTCGCAAAAAAACACCTGGGTTTTTTGGTCTATGAGGAAAAATGGGCTCCCGCCGAAGACGGTCAATCGCTCATCAAAACAAAGGTGCGTAGAGACGACCCGAAAAACGGTTCATTTGCGGGCACGAAACTGGCACCGTTGTTTTCACTTGGTTGAAGACGATCTTGGCAGTGCCTTGAATCCGCGTCTGACATTTTACTGGCAGTACTTTTCTCGATGACAGCACGCCCGGCCATTACTTCGGCGGCGTCGGCCCGGAAGTGCTCGGAACCTTGCTGTTGACAATTCTGGCGATGTGTTTCGCCGTGCCGCTGGGCGTAATTTCCGCCGCTTATCTGGTCGAATACGCCGGCGACAACTGGATCGTCAAAATAATTCGCATCTGTATCAATACACTGGCCGGAGTGCCAAGCATTGTCTACGGTCTTTTTGGGCTGGCGTTTTTTGTCCATTATGTCACCGGACAGCCCTGTATTCTTATCGGCGTCCATGACGTTGGCGCTGTTGGTGTTGCCGGTGGTTATCCGGGCCAGTGAAGAGGCAATTCGTTCGGTGCCGCAGACCTATCGGGAAGCGGCGATGGGACTGGGAGCAGGCAAATTCAGGACATTCGTCACCGTCACAATGCCTGCGGCCGGACCGGGAATATTGACGGGCATTATTTTAAGCCTCAGCCGGGCGGCAGGAGAAACGGCTCCGATTCTCTTTGCCGGAGCGGTCGCATTGGGGCCGATTCCGAATTTCGCAGGGAAATGGTGGCTCCAGCCGACCCGGGCACTGTCCTACGGCTGCTATGATATTACCGTCGGCGATAAACTGGCGATGATGGTCCCCCACAACCAGTACGGCATGGTCATGACGCTGATCCTGCTGGTGCTGTGTTTGAACATAACGTGGCCATTGTCATTCGCTCCCGAATGAGCAGAAAATTGAGAGGGTATTAGACATGCCGGCTCAATCGGATACAATAGAGACTACTTAAGAAAAGCGAGCAGCCCAAAATGGATTCGATTCCGATCAGCAAACAATCAGAAACGCAAGGCCGGCCGGATAAAACTCGAATAGTCCGCAAAGTGCGTTTCGAGAGCATCGGAAAAGGAAATTCAGCCGGATAAAGGCGATCATCACCGCACGGGACTTCAGCTTTTTATTACGGCCAGAAGATGGGCGTTGAGACAGATTACCATGGATATCGAGTCCGGCTCGGTGACGGCAATCATCGGGCCCAGCGGGTGTGGAAAAAGCACCTTTCTGCAGCAGCATCAATCGCATGAACGACCTGATTCCGCAAACCCGGGCCGAAGGGCTGCTGGCGGTCGGCGGGCAGGATATTTATGACAAAAGCACCAACCTGGTGAATTTGCGCCAGCAGGTAGGCATGGTGTTTCAGCGGCCGAACCCGTTCGCCAAGACAATTTACGACAACATCACCTACGGACCGAAGACTGCAGGGTGTCCGCAACCGCGCCCGGCTGGAGGAAATCGTCGAAAAATGCCTCAAGGATGCTGCGATTATGGGACGAAGTGAAGGACGATCTGAACAAGTCGGCCCTGGCGCTGTCGGGCGGGCAGCAGCAGCGTCTGTGCATCGCCCGTTCGCTGGCGACCAAGCCGAAGGTCGTGCTGATGGACGAACCCTGTTCGGCGCTGGATCCCGCTGGCAACCGCCCGCATCGAAGATTTGATTGCGGAACTCAAAGGCAGCCTATACCATCGTGATTGTCACTCATAACATGCAGCAGG
Source organism: Anaerohalosphaeraceae bacterium (assembly GCA_963675525.2). Lineage (GTDB taxonomy): Bacteria > Planctomycetota > Phycisphaerae > Sedimentisphaerales > Anaerohalosphaeraceae > 4572-13. The sequence continues at coordinate 76,669 of CAXXSL010000016.1, forward strand.
CCGCCCGCGTCAGCGACCGGACCGCCTTTTTCTGCATGGGCAAGTTGATCGAGTACGGCATGACAGATAGACTTTTTACCAATCCGCGGCAAAAAGCGACGGAAGATTATATCACAGGCCGGTTTGGATAATGATGAGAGATCGGAGTTCGTATGACAATACACATGAAAAACGAAATTGAAAAATTGAAAAAGAAACTGCTGGCACTGTGCGCTCAGGTCGAAGAGCAGCTTTGGCAGGCCGTCAAGTCGGTTAAAGAACGCGATTATGAGTTAGCCCGCAAGGTGATTGACCATGACAGCATTATTGACGAAGAAGAGGTCAATATCGAAGAGGATTGTCTCAAAATTCTCGCGTTGTATCAGCCGGTGGCGATCGATCTTCGGTTTATCGTAACGGCGATGAAAATTAATAGCGACCTTGAGCGTATCGGCGACCTGTCCGTTAACATCGCCGAACGAAGCGAGTTTTTATCGCATCATGACCCGGTTAATGCGCCCTTTGATTTCGAACTCATGGCGGAGAAAACACAAGTTATGCTGCGAAAAAGCATCGATGCACTGGTCAATATCGATTGCGCACTGGCTCATGAAGTGTGCGAGATGGATGATGAAGTCGACGCCATCAACAAACAGATGTACGATCTGGTCAAACAAAGTATTTTGAAACACCCGGAAAATATCGAAGGCCTGATCCATTTGCTGTCTGTCTCGCGACATCTTGAACGCATCGGCGATCATGCGACCAATATTGCCGAAGATGTTATTTACATGGCTGAAGGACGAATCATTCGCCACAAAACCGAAGAGTATCTGTAAATTCTTATTGCTATCCTGAACGACATTTCAAACTTTATGGGGAGTCTTACTTAACATCCACGACAGGATTTTTTGTAGGACTGAAGTACTCTAAGTTTAGATGTAGAAACGGCGACCGGGATACGAAGTAGATAGGTCTGATCGCCAGTAAACGGATGATGGACACTTGACGAGAGGTTATAATGCCCCAATTTACAGGAGTGTCCATCATGGCAAAGTACCGAAAATACAGTAAAGAGTTCAAGTTACAGGCAGCAAAATTAGTTACAGAATTTCACACAATATACATAGAGGTTAATAATAAAAATATAGGCTCCTATTGTACATTGTGTGAAATGGAATAAAGACGCTGTAACAGCCAAGAAAGGAGACCTCAAAATGGGCGTGACCATCAACAAGCGGAAACCGGACTAAAATATTGAAAGTCAGCGAAAAGCCCATCCTCGTTCGATGTTATAGAATACACAAGCATTTATGATGACTTAAGGTGGATTGCCGATAACTGCTGAACTTTCCTGGATGCGTCTCAGATTTTCTCTGAGTTTCAACTGGAGATCCTCGTCTCCCTTTGACCGGGCCAGGGCCAGGGCCTTTTGGACAGTGGATATCGCTTCATCAATTCTGCCTGCAGCAGCATAAGCAGCCGCCAGTGTATCCATCATCAATGGATCCTGATACGCCGTAAGCTCACACGCCTTTTGCGCAAGCTGAATTGCTTCCGGAGGATTTCGCAGCGACGGATCCGATGCGGTTGCCAGAGTCCAGGCGAGATTGTTGAATCCCGGCGGAAACTCCGGCTGCAACTCAATCAAACGGCGGTAGTGAGTAATGGCCTGGGCTGGATGACCCCGGTCAGCCAGCATGATGCCCAGGTGATAGTGCGAACTGGCATCATCCGGATTGTTCTGCAGGACATGGCGATACTGGACAATCGCCTCATCGAATTGATCAATTTGTTTTAATGCATTCCCCAGATTAAAGAGCGCATCCGTATTGTCTGGATCAATCTGCAGGACACGGCGATACTGGACAATCGCCTCATCCCATTGACCGGCTCTTGCGAACGCATTTCCGATATTATTGTATATCTTCACATTGTCGGGATCGATCTGCAGGGCATGGCGATAGTGCATGATCGCCTCGTTCAATAGACCGTTTTCGATAATGCTAAGCCCAGATTAATCTGCGCATTTGCATCGTCAGGATTGATCTGAAGGACACGACGATACTGGGTAATGGCCTGATCCCACTGACCGGTCTCTATGAACGCGTTTCCCAGATTATAGTACGCATCCGCATAGGCAGGGTCAATCTGAAGAACACGGCGGAAGTGATTCATCGCTTCATCCAATTGACCGATATCGAGTAAGGCATTCCCCAGATTGTTATGCGCATCCGTATAGTCAGGATTGATCTGCAGGGCACGGTGATAGAGATTTATCGCCTCGTCCAATTGACCGATTTTCGATAACCCAAGGCCCAGATTATTGTATATCTTCACATTGTCGGGATCGATCTGCAGGGCACGGCGATACTGGACAACCGCCTCATCAAACTGGCCATCCTTTACAAATGCTAAACCAAGATTATTGTACGCATCTGCATTGTCAGGATCGATTTGCAGGGCGCGGCGATAATGAATGATCGCCTCTTCCAATGGACCGGTTTTCGATAATGCTAAGCCCAGATTATTGTACGCATCTGCATTGCCGGGATCAATCTGCAGGACACGGTGAAAATGATTCATCGCCTCTTCCAATTGACCGCTATCGAATAAGGCGTTCCCCAGATTGTTATGCATAATATAATTATTCTCGGTCACCCGGATCGCACGACTACACAGGGAAATACTGTCCGTCCAGTACTGAAGCTGGTTTCGTGTGCCGGCAAACATCGCCGCCAGCAGCAGGATCGCCGTCACGACGGAAACAGACCGTAAGGCCGGTCGTTTTTGGCAAATATCGCTGACTGCCCACGCCGCTATGACACATAGTCCGATCAACGGAATGTACGTATAACGGTCAGCGAGACACTGGACTCCGACCTGCACCAGTCCTACAACAGGTATCAGCGTACCGACATACCACAGCCAGCCGACTGCGACGTATCGCTTGCGGCGTATTAACAGTAGTGCAAATACGGTCACAGTCATCAGCACGATGCATGACAGAATGGATTGCCATCCGGGAATCTGTTTCAGCGGGTACAACACGGCCAGACGAACCGGCCAGACCATCTTGACGATATAAGCAATGTAGGAAACCGCCGCATTCGACAGCCGAGCCGCGAACGGCAGAGTTTGCATATCCCAAACCGCTTCGCCGGCTCTTTGCGCGATAAAGGTCACGATACATGACGCCGCCGACAGAACCAAAAACGGTATCTTTTCTGCAATCCGGGCGCGAGCCGATTCCCGGTCAAGGCGATTCAGCGGCCAAAAATCCAAGAGCAGCAGCACAAGCGGCAGCGTCACGAGCATCGGTTTCGCCAGCAAACCGAGTCCGAAGGAAAGCAGGGTTGCCAGGTAAATGCCCCCGGCTGCGTGTGTGGGTATAGCGGAGATAACAGGCCATCGTCAGGAACCAGAAAAGGGCGCTTAAGACATCTTTGCGCTCGGCAATCCAGGCGACGCTTTCAACGTGAAGCGGATGAATGGCAAACACCGCGGCCACAAACGCACTGGGCCCAAGCCGGCCGGTCATGGAAACCAGGACCCAACACAGAAGCATCACACTGGCGGTATGGATCAAAAGGTTGGTCAGATGATGAAGGCCTGCGTTCTGACCGAAAAGTTCGCAGTCGAGCATATGGCTCAGCCACGTCAGGGGATGCCAGTTCCCGGCGTGACCAACGCTCGAAAAAGCCCATTGGATACCTTCAAGGGACAGCCCTTTAAGAACATAAGGGTTCTCTGTAACATATAAATCATCGTCATAGTTAAGAAAACCACAGCCCTGCACGGGCCAGTAAGCCGCCAGCGTAACAATGGCCAGAATCAGACAGGTCAAAAATACACGGCTGGCCGGTAAAGATGTCAGATACGGATTTCTGTTCATTTCGAATAGAGGATTGAATTCATCATTCTAATTTCACGAATACACGTCAAAACACAATGGACTACTTAAACCATCGACAATCCTATCAAAGGCTCGTTGCCGGGTCAAGAATATTCGAAGACCAATGACTTGGACGCCAACATTTCTACCATTAGGTTCCCAAATTAGAGATGTAATTGCATACTTGTTCCTGGGTTCTTCCTCCGGGGGTTCGAGTCCTAATGCTGAAAACTCTGGCGTAAAAGAGTTAGACGACCCAAACGATATTTTTTTAGTAGATGCTTTCGAAGGGATTTCCTGAAAACACCTCCAGGCTCAGAGAGGAAGAGCGAGAACGGCCTGATAATCCTCATAAATATTATCTTGACAATATGCCGATTTTATACTGTTAATCCCGAGGCTTTTCCTAACAGAACAATTACTGTTGACCCGAACGCATATCTGGTAAAGAGACTTCCATAATTTGGACGCGATAGCCCCGCCGTTCTCTTACACATATCATAACAAAATAAGACGTTTATGGGATTTGTCCCATTAATTTAAGGAATAAGGCTCATGGAAAAAATACCGCACATCCAATTTAATCTCGCAATCCTCGCATTTTTGTTTGCCGGAATGTAGCAGAAAAGTAAGAATATTGTTGAAAAAGCACCGGCAGCGGATTAAATAGCTTCTGAGGAATACACGAACTTAAGAACGCAGTAATTGCTCGAAAAATGGACCGTTTGGGTGAACTTTGAGTCTAAAATCGCCGATAAGGGCCATGTATATAGGGATACAGGTATGCAGCCATATAAGGCCAAAGGGGCAGGGCCGATAAAAATAGCGTTAAGTGTTAAATGTGAAATATAACGAGTTGGATGGCTAAGGACTGAAGACTAAGGACTAAGGACTAAAAAATATGCATTATCCATTGATCGGTAAACATCAGGAACAAATGAACCACATGGTCGAGCCGCGGGTCCAGCAGGGGTATCAGCGGATGCGCGAGATGACGCTGGACGATATGTTGCTGGAAAATCGTATCGTCTTTATGATCGGCGAAATCAACTACCGCATGGCCACCGAGGTCATCATGAAACTGCTGTACCTGGACAACCTCAAACGCGGCGTAGAGATCAGCCTGTATATTAACTCCCCCGGCGGCAGCGTCGATGACACCATGGCGATTTATGACACCATGCGGTTTATCGGTTCGCCGGTAGCGACGTATTGCATCGGACGCGCTCAGTCGGGTGCGGCAATTATTCTCGCCGCAGGCTCCGAGGGCCGCCGGCACGCCCTGCCGCATGCCAAGGTCATGCTGCATCAACCCTGGGGCGGCGTAACGGGACAGGCCGAAGACATCCGTATTCAGGCCGAGGAAATCGGCAAAGCCAAGCAGACGATCATCGAACTGCTGAGCAAGCACACCGGGCTGACGCCGGAAAAAATCGCCGAGGAAACCGAACGCGATAAATACATGACGGCCCAGCAGGCCAAAGAGTACGGTCTGATCGATGATGTGCTGCACGAACAGGAAGACAGTAACAAAGACAAAGATAAGGACAAAACAGAAAACAAATAACCCTAACGAGGAATCATCATGGCATTGAATAGTCATTTAGTACCGATAGTGATCGAACAGAGCGGCCGCGGCGAGCGGGCCTATGATATTTATTCGCGCCTGCTCAAAGACCGTATCATTTTTCTCGGCGGCGGCGTCGATGACGATGTAGCCAATCTCATCATTGCACAGATGCTGTTTTTGAGCAATGAGAACGATGAGGCGGATATCCACTTTTATATCAATTCCCCCGGCGGCGTCATCACCTCGGGACTGGCCATCTATGACACCATGCAGTTTTTGCGGTGCGAAGTATCGACCTATTGCGTTGGGCAGGCGGCGAGCATGGGGTCTGTGCTGTTTGCCGGCGGTGCCAAAGGCAAACGCTATATGCTGCCGAACAGCCGGATTCTGCTGCACCAACCGCTGATCTCCGGCGTGATGCAGGGACCGGCCACCGACCTTGAGATCGAAGCCAAAGAGATCTTGCGGCTGCGCGAACGGCTGTATGAAATTCTTTCCACTCATACCGGCAAAGACGCCAAAAAAATCGAGAAAGACTGCGACCGAAACCTCTGGCTGGAAGCTCAGGAGTCCATCGACTACGGACTGGCCGACCAAGTCCTGAAGAAAGCCCCTCATGTTGCCAAAGAGGATGACAAAAAATAACGAATTCATAAGCCTGTCCGAAAACAGGCTTTTCTTTTTCAAAAAAAGAAACCGGGAGAATCGGGCATGACGAAATGGATCTTAAGATGCATCATTGTCACACTGGCAGTCGTCCTGACGGGTGGATGCGGCATTGGCAAAAACCCGCTTTTGGGTGATATCGACAACTTGAAAAACGAAAACACCGAATTGTCCCTGAAAGTTCAATCGCTCCAACAGGAAAATGTCCAACTCACCGACCAGGTCAATACGCTTTCGTCGCTGGATAAAGACGTCCGGCTGAACAGCCTGGATACACTCGATAAAATTCGCATCGCTAAACGCACCGGCTTGTATGACAAAGACGAAGATGGTACCCGCGAAACATTGGCCGTGTACATTGAGACACTGGACACCGCGCAGGACTTTATCAAAGCTGTCGGCACCGCGCAGGTTGAACTATGGGATCTGGACGCCAACCCGACCGCGGCAAAGCTGGCCGAATGGTCGCTGACACCCGAACAACTGCACCCGCTCTGGGGCGGCAACGTCTTCGCAGGCTATTACCGCCTTTCCTTCCCGGTCGCCGGCATCGTAACCGGCCAGGAGAAAACATTGACCGTCAAGGTCACCTTTACCGACACGCTGAGCGGCAAAGTGCTCCGTGACCAGACAACCATCGAACGGTAATCGCTCCCTGTAGATGTTACAGTTCATTGTCTCTCCACGGACACTTTCTCAACCATTCATCCCGAATGTCCTGCGCGCTTTTTCTCCGGCCGGGGCAGTCGGATATCGAGCCGCCCGAGTTCCAGATGCATTGCCAGAGTTTTTTCAGCAATCTCCAGCAACTGCTTTTTTCATTTTGTTCGTTTCTGGGTGTCTTCATGTTCGTCTCTCCTGGGTCTTCTAATGTTCTTAAATATCAATTGCCTCTTATCTGTTTCGAAGGGGATACGTGTTTTAGGCAATAAAAAAAGCCTTCCGGGGATCGAATCCCTGGAAGGCTTTATAAAATACAAATAATGAAAGACTTACATTAGGGTTCGTCCTCCTGAACAAAACGGATCAGGCCTGTCGGCAGCGGGCGATTAAATGCCACAATCCAATCCACCTTGTCGGCGCGCATCATCAGCGAGGTATGCTGGCAATAACCAAAACTAAATCGGTGTAAGCTCATTGTTTCCTCACTGTACGCTTTCGAACCTTGTCTTTATTTTGCGAAAAAATTCTCACTACACGTAATGAGTCGTAAAATCAAGAAATTGTTTCAACAAAAATGTTGATTTTTGATTTTTTTTACTGGATTGGGAATAATCCCCTCCGCATCTTCAGTAAAAACACCGAAAGAATCGCAGATAGTATGATGGGACCATGCAAGGATCGCTTATCCGCCGGCATATTTGACGGTATAGCCTTTGGCGGTGAGCACCTCGAAGAGTTTATCGCGATGGTCGCCCTGAATTTCGACGGCGCCATCTTTGACAGTTCCGCCGCAACCGCATTGGGCCTTAAGTTCCCGGGCAAGCTGTTTCAGTTCCGGCAACTTCATCGGCAGACCGGTAATGACCGTTACCCCCTTGCCCTTGCGGCCTTTGGTTTCTCTCGAAATGCGAACGATACCGTCTCCGGCGGGGATGGATTCCTCGATTGAGCAAATGCAGGCATCCATCGCCCTGCCGCAATCGGGACACATCCGCCCATGATCGGTCGAATAAACGAGTCCGTTCTTTTTGTCTGACATCATAAATCCTTTTCAACTCAATAAAAAAAGCTCTCGGCATTATAACCATGCGGAGAGCTTTTGGAATTGGTATTTATTGTTTACGCTTTATTTTTTTGCGGCGTTTTCTTCGCGGCGTTTGGCGATGATCTCTTCGGCGATCTTAACCGGGACTTTGGCGTAACGCTTCATTTCCATCGTGAAGGTCGCCATGCCTTTGCTCATGCCGCGAATCACCGTGGCATACCCGAACATGCTTGCCAGCGGGACCTCGGCGTTGACCACGGTAAACGTGTCGCGGGCTTCGGTGCCGAGGATGAGCCCGCGGCGGGCATTGATATCACCGACGATCGACCCCTGGAATTCGTTGGGCATTTCGATCTCGACTGCCATAATGGGTTCGAGCAGGCAGGGTTTGGCTTTTCTGAATGCTTCGGTAAACGCATCGCGTGCACAGATACGGAACGCCATTTCGCTGGAGTCCACCGCATGGTACGAGCCGTCGTCGAGGCACATTTTACAACCGACGATCTCGTAACCGGCAATCGGTCCCTTCTTCATGGCTTCGATGAAACCTTTGTTGACAGCGGGGATATATTCGCCGGGGATACGTCCGCTGACAATGTTGTCTTCAAAGTCATAGGTGGACTCGGCATCTGTTTCCAGCGGGATCATTCGTCCGACAACGTGTGCATACTGGCCGCTGCCGCCGGTCTGCTTTTTGTGTTTGTAGTTGAAATCCGACTGCGCTGTCGGGGCCTCACGATAGCTGACGCTGGGAGCACCAACGGTCACTTCGGCCTTGAATTCACGACGCATGCGTTCAACATAGACATCCAGATGCAGTTCACCCATGCCGGCGATGATCGTCTGGCCGGTTTCCGGATCGCTGCTGACACGGAAGGTCGGGTCCTCTTTCATGAATCGGCTCAGTGCCTTACTCATGCGGTCCTGAGCACCGGAATCCACCGGTGTGATCGACAGGCTGATGACCGGCTCGGCTACAAAAATACTTTCGAGCGAGTAGTTGACGCCATCACCGCAGAAGGTATCACCGCTGGCACAGTCCACACCGACCAAGGCCACGATGTCGCCGGGGCCGGCGTCGGCAATATCGACCCGGTCATTGGCGTGCATCCGGACAATACGACCGATCCGCTGCATTTTGTTGGTGCGGGCGTTGCGATAGTGCCGCCCTTTTTCGATCGTTCCCTGATACACACGGGTATAGGTCAACTGGCCGAATGTTTCATCGGCGATCTTGAACGCCATCGCAACAACGGGTGCATCCGGATCGCTTTCCAGCGGAACCTCGGTGCCCTCATTGTCGTGGTCGCGGGCAAACGCCGGACGGTCCAGCGGGCTGGGCAGATAATCACACACCGCATCCATCAGCGGCTGAACACCTTTATTCTTGAACGCCGAACCCAGCATCAACGGAACAATATCCCGATTGATCGTCGCCTCGCGAACGGTTTCATAAATCATGGCAACTTGGACGGTTTTGTCTTCTAACAGCAGTTCCATCAAGTCATCGTTGAACATGCTCAATGCTTCCAGCATTGTGTGACGGGCGGCTTTGGCCTCTTCCTGGTACTCAACAGGGATGACCTTGCGGATGACTTTCTCGCCGCCGTCGCCTTCAAACGACAGTGCTTCCATCGTGATCAGGTCGATGACACCCTTAAAGTCGTCTCCGGCCCCCATGTTGATCTGAATGGGAACGATGTTCAGGCCGAGTTTTTCGCGCAGGTCGCGTTCGACACGTTCGGGGTCGGCGCCGGTGCGGTCCATCTTGTTGATAAAAGCAATGCGCGGGACGCGGTAGCGTTTCATCTGCTGGTCCACGGTAATCGACTGGCTTTGAACACCGCCGACGGCACAGAGAATCATGACCGCTCCGTCGAGTACCCGCAGCGACCGCTCGACCTCAACAGTGAAATCCACGTGGCCGGGGGTATCGATAAGGTTGATGTATTTATCGTCCCAGATGACCTGGGTCGCGGCGGAGGTGATGGTGATGCCGCGTTCTTTTTCCAGTTCCATAAAGTCCATGGTCGCCCCGGTGCCGGATCCGCGGACTTCCTGCATGCGGTGGATGCGGCCGGCATAGAACAGAATGCGTTCGCTGAGCGTGGTCTTGCCCGAGTCAATATGGGCTGAAATTCCAATATTTCTGATTTTCCTGATGTTTTCCATGTTTTCCTCAAATACTCGTAACTTTAAAGCCGCATGCGGCTCATACACATTTTTTTGCCTCGCTCCGGCTGCCTATACACTCCCCACGCAATGATCATAGCGGGTGATAATCTATAGAACGCCAAGCGGGATGTAATAAGAACGTCTTGTTTAAATAACAAGAATCTGCGAGTGTATCATAAAAAGAGCATTAGAATCAAGTTAAAAATCATGATAATTCTCTTTCGGCAGAATGACCGGGGGACATTAATATCCGCAGATGATACCGTTTTTTTCGAGAAACAGGGCTTATTTGTTTGTTTTTTGCGTAAAAACGCAGTTTTTGGTGGTTTTTCTGGTGCCAAATCGCGCCCAAATGGCGCCAAAGTGTACCAAAAATGCGCCAAAGTTAGCCAAAACGTTGCCATTTTGTGCCAAGAATACACGAACTCATGGACTCAAGAAGATTGGGTTTGAATTGGGTTTGTTTTTTTGAGAAACATTCTTTAGTTCATCGTCTTTAGTCCTTAGGATAGGATAAGTTACGGCGATTTGGCTGGTTTTGAAATTGGGTTTGTTTGTTAAAAAAACAGTCTTGAGGCTTTAGACCTGGGGCATGAGGTTATATGGCTCTATGGCCGGGCGATCAGGTATGATTCGCACTCATATAGAATTGTTAAAGTATCATACTATTCAATTTTGTGTATTCTACTGCAAGTTAGATGAATGTCAAACAATTTATCCCAAGAATACAGGAATATTATGAATACAAGTATACAAGAATTGTGGACTTCTTCCAGATGGCTGGTTTTATGGGTTTTTTAGACGGGATTTAGGGGGATTTTGTAGAATAGTTGATGTTTTAAGGAGAATTTCACTTATTGATCAATCTCGAAGGAGAGGTGTGTCATTTTGCTCATCAGTTTGACTTTGCCCACCGTCTGGCCAAGCGCCTGACTTCCTCCAATTGACTATTCTATGAAATATATCTTCATTTGACATAAGAATATTTGATTTAACGGCCAATCTGGTTCTCAAATCATCTAATGCTAAAGTGTAAGGCAGGTTGTCTGGATTATTATTCAAACCCGAGTATTCTCTGGATATAGCACGCCATATTTGACACAAACTCATAGCTTCTTCAGGCAACAAATCATCATAAGGTCTGAAATTAAATTGACATGTCGGTAACGGCCAGCCCAAAAAATATTTAACTAGCTCACCTTCCGATATATCTTTCAAATTAATGCAGTGTGGATATATTTCTTGTGACCATTCTATTCCACAAACCCTCGAAGTTTCTATAAGTTTAAGTGATTCAGCTTCAGCTTTTGTTAAACTTCGACATTTATTGATTACTGATGCCAACCTTGAATCCGCTGTTACTAAAATTACCCTGTTACACGAAAGTCTTGTTTTCATAAGAATTGCAAAAGCACCTATCACACAATCTGTTGCTCCCATGGGGCCCTGGCTTTCTAATGGAAAGAATGCGTTTACAGGAGAAATTAAGTTTGAAAACAAAACATGGTCTGGCTCATGTTCAATCTGAACAATTTTTCTAATTTTAACTGAATCATTGAGTTTAGAAAGAACGCTCTGATAATCACTATCTGATAGCTGTTTGGATGGATCAGCTTTCAGCTCACCAGACCAAGTGCAATATTTGTATTTGTCAATAACCCCTAATGCTTCAGCAATGCAGATACCAGGTGCATAAAGCCTTATATTAGGCCAATTAGTTTCACAAATTGATTTAATTAATATCTGGCTTCTTTTTTTTACCGTATCGTCTTTGTGGGTGATGGGACAAAAACCTGCTGCCAAAATGTTTGTATCAACTACAACATGAACTTGCGCATCATTCATATTTTTTCCCTTCTAAACTCAAGATTCGCTTCGTTTCCGAGGGATTATACCCTCATAATCTCAATATTGCAAGGAACCTGTCAATATCTCATGTCGTAAAAGATTAAATACGAGTTTTCCACCAAAAGCCGCTTGAAATTCACACAACTATCTGTATTATAACCACATGCAAGAATTCAAAAATAAAATAATCCTTGGCGACTGTATAACTAAGCTAAATACAATCAACGAGCCTTTCGTAGATTTGGTCTTTGCTGATCCCCCGTTTAACATCGGTTTTGAATATGACAAATATGACGATAACAAAGATGCCGGGGATTACGCAGATTGGACCTTTCGGTGGATGCAAGCTTGCAACAAAATCCTCAAAGAAACGGGGTCTTTCTATGTTGCAATTGGTGATGAGCATGTTGTTGATGTGAAACTAGCAGCAGACAGGCTAAACCTCTTTTTGCGTAATTGGATCATTTGGCATTATAGTTTCGGTCAACAAACTAAAACAAAATTCGCCCGTGCTCATACCCATATTCTTTATTTCGTTAAAAACGAAAAAGAATTCTGCTTTAATGCTAAAGAAACTAGGATTATTTCTGATAGACAACGAAATTATAGAGACAAAAGGGCTAATAAAGATGGCAAGATGCCGGATGATGTCTGGGATGAATATCCGAGACTCTGTGGTACTTTTGAAGAACGAAAGGGATTTCACCCCTGCCAAATGCCGGAAAGTCTGTTATCAAGAATTATCAGAGTTAGTTCGAATCAAGGTGATTGGGTTTTCGACCCTTTTAGTGGATCAGGCACTACTTGCGTTGTTGCTCATAAATTAAAACGCAATTACACCGGTATTGAATTATCTCCTGAGTATGCAAAAGAATCGCGTAAGAGAATTAAACAATCTGAGAGTCTTCCTGTAATTGGAGAAAATAAGCCTGATTGGAATAGTCATTTAGAGAATGAACTTAAATGGCTATACCATGAAAACAAAGTACCTACAGACCAACTCATAAAAGATACATACCTTTTAAATATATTCACTGGGAAATATAACGCACGAATCCATGATGGCCGCAATATATTCACAAACAAAGATATTTCCGAAAAATTATTGAAATTACGCAAAAGTGCCAAACTTGGTCCACTAAAAACTACAACCCACCCTAATGAACAATAATTCAATAAACCAAGTTAAGTGTGTTTCTTAAATCTCAGAGCACCTTGCATTTAAGGACTTTTTGACGTGGGTCAAGAAACGGTAAAAAATAATATCATTCCTGTGCTTGTCGGGTTTGTGCTTTCGGCGATACTGCTGACGGTTATCCAGACGCCGTTTGAGCTGTCGTACCTGGCATGGACGGCGTGGGTGCCGTTTATGCTGGCCTGCCGGGAGGATATTTCCACGCGAAAACTGCTGCTCTGCGCTTACGGGGTGGGGTTGTGTTACTGGTTCGGCAATCTTTACTGGCTCAGCATCGTCACGCTTCCCGGGTATCTGTGCTTTCCGTTCGTGCAGGCGCTTTACTGGACTGTATTAGCGTATTGCGTTCGGTTTGTCCGGCGGAAAAAATGGCCGCTGTTTTTGGCAGCGCCGGTGATCTTCGTGGGTGCCGAGGCCGTTCAGGGGTATCTGGGCACCGGTTTTAGCTGGTATTTCCTGGCGCACAGCCAATATGCCAATCTGCAACTGATCCAGATCTGTGATATTTTCGGGGCATTAGGGGTCTCGGTACTGATCGTTATGGGAAATGGATTGATCGCACAATACCTTCTTAAACAAAAACAGTTATCAAAGGGCTGGCGCATTGAGTTAGCAATCTTTTGTGCCATGCTGGCGGGAAGTTGGTTATACGGAGATAAACGGCTGGCTGAAACGCCGGAGTATTTGACTCAAGGGCCGCTGGTCGGTTCGGTACAGCCGAACGTGCCGGCCTATGTCAAAGAGGAGATCGACAAAGGGCAGGAAATCCTTGACGGCCTGATCGACAAGAGCGATCATTGCATTCAGGCCGGAGCCAAGCTGGTGATCTGGCCGGAAACGATGGTGCTGGCCCCGATGAATCCTCAATTTATTTCCTCACTCTATCGTGATGCACCGATATCGAGGCAATTTCGCAGACACATTCTCGACTTTTGCAGGGATAACACCTATGTTCTCTTCGGCGCGTCTTCAGTGAACACGAGGCTTGACAATATCGACCAGTACAACTCCGCTTTTCTATACCGGCCCGATGGACAGGCGGATCCCAAACGCTATGACAAGATCCACCTGGTTCCGTTTGGTGAATACATCCCGTTCAAGGAATCGGCTCCGTGGATCTACCGATCGATCCTTTTCCTGACGCCCTATGACTATGACTATAATCTAACCGCCGGGACGGACCACACGCCCTTTGCGGTGAATATCGACGAAACGACCTACCGCTTCGGAGTGCTGATCTGCTATGAGGATACCGACCCGACGGTCACACGAAAACATGTTTTAGACGAAAACGGGAACAAACGGTGCGATTGGCTCGTAAATATCAGCAATGACGGCTGGTATGTGTTCTTCAAAGACAAAAAAGTGCGGCCAACGGTTGAACTGGCGCAGCGAACGGCGATCAGTGTGTTTCGCTGTATCGAAAACCGGATCAGCATCATCCGCAGCGTCAATACCGGTATCAGTTGTCTGATCGAGCCGACCGGAAAAATACGCAACGATTTTCAAGCCGGCAACCTGCCTGAAACCGCGATGCAGCGCCAGGGCGTGGAGGGCTGGTTTGTTGATACGGTGCCGATTGACAGCCGCATTACCTGTTTCAGCCGTTACGGCCGATGGCTGGATTGGGCCCTGATCGTATTTTTTGTGGCACTTTTCGGCCTGGCAGTATATGATCGGCGAAGAAATAAACCCAAAGCAGGAGAATAACGTACCATGAAAACAACCATTTGTCTTTGTATCGCTGTTTTGTTTCTCGGTTTTGCCGGATGTGAGATTCTGTCCGGTGTTGATTCGTCGTCTTCTGCAAACAGGCTTTCCGCCAAACCAAACGTCGGGGCGAAGACGCTTCGACCACAGGCACTTGCGATCGTGAAAAACGGCCTGACTGGCGACAATGCCTATATCCGAAACTATTCCGTCGAGATCATCGCAGAAACCAACTGCCGAAAACTGATGCCGGACCTCCTGCCGCGGTTGGAGGATTCTTCCGTGGCGGTCCGCTTTTCCGCTGCGTCGGCGATCGGCGATATGCAATTCTTTGGATACGAAAAACAGGTCGGCCGGCTTCTGGATGATACCAATGAAAATGTTCGGCTCGCCGCAGCCTATGCCCTGGTACGGCTCAATCAACCCCGCTATCATGAAAATATCCGTCAAGCCGCCGCAAGTTCCGACCAAACCGTTCGCGCCAACGCGGTCCTGTTATTGGGCAAACTGAAAGACCGGGATGATCTGGACTTATTGTACCAGACCCTCAACGACGACGGCTCATTTGACAAGGTTCGACTTCAGACGGTCGAATCGATCGCCCGGCTGGGCGATGAGCGGATCTACCGCAGCAAGTTATGGGCCCTGCTGATCAGCAAGTATGCCGATGACCGTGTCATGGGGATTCGAGGCATGGGGGCGCTGGCCAGCAACGAAGCAAGAAACGCGATCCTGACAATGCTTCAGGATGATGTTCAGGAAGTACGTCTGACGGCCGCAGAACAACTAGGCCGGTTGGGCGATGACCGCGGCGAAGAGGAAGTCTACCGTTATTTTGAAAGCAATCCCGATCTGAATAGAACTGATATGGCCAATAATATGGCGATAATGGCTATCGGACGCATCGGCTCTGAACGCCTGCAGGGTTTCCTGCCGGCAGTGATGGCCAGCCAATCAGAAGTGATCCGTTTATTAGCCGCTCAATCGACCCTGCTGCTGACACAATAAAATATCTAATCACTTTGTTTTAAATGCCTTATAAAACATCTGCGCCACTTAAAAACCCGGTGTTCAAATGGGGCTTGGGGCATTCTAAAATCCCTTCTTTACGGATTCGGACCTAAAAACCCGCCGTTTCGTCCTGGGAAAAACCGCAAATCTTTTTAAATTAAAGTACTTAAGGTCAGGAAAAAAGTCTTGACCCATCTAAGAACCTCGCTTAAAATCCGCAATATTCATAAATACTTCTTTCGTGCCATGGCGGTCGCCAAATTGGTGTTTGGGGGGCTAAGTGGCGTTGTAACTGTAACCTTTGTGGTGAAAGGGAAGAGTTTTGAGCACACTAACGAAACTTTTAGTCGTCTTATTGTCATTATTTGCTATTTTACTGTGCGGGATGATGATCGTCTTTGTGGGCATGTCCGACAATTACAAGGACATGTATCAGAATGAAAACGGGCTTCGGAAAATTGCCGATGCCGAGGTCGCGACCACGAAAAATCTGTACAGTGAACAGATGACCAAGAATGCGGAGTTAAAGGCAAAGCTGCTGGCGGATATAGAAGCGCTGGAGCGTGAAAACAACGGACTGGTCGCCGACAAGCAAAAGTATGAGCGACTGGCTCAGCAATATCAGAATCAAGCCGATAGCTGGAAAGGCGTGATGGCCGGTTTTGAACAGAGCGTTCGCAATCTGCAGGCATCGCTGGAACAGACTCAGAGTCAACTGGATGACGCACGGACTCAGGGTATCAAGGACCAGAAGGAACTTAATCAGATCACGGCGGACCTTTACGAGAAGATCGTCCAACTGCAGGATATGGAAGCCGAACGGCGCCGTTTGCTCGAACAGAAAACCGCTCTTGAAGACAAGCTCAGTTCCACAAGCACACTGACCAGACCGATGGAAGTCGTTCCGGTCACCCGGCGGAATGAGGCCGCATCCCCGACCCCTCTTGTTACCAGTGCGGATATCAAAGGGCTGGTGGTAGGACTCAGCGATTCGATGATCCAGCTTTCTGTCGGAACCGCCGACGGTGTTAAAAAGAATATGGTCTTTCACGTAACCCGCGGCGACCGATTTTTGTGTGATGTTGTGGTCACGGATGTCGATATTAACAAATGTGCCGGCGTGTTGGAACTTGTCCAGCAGCGTCCCCAGGTGGGTGACACGGCAAGTACGCAGTTGTAAAAGGATAAAAAATGGCAAAAAAAACAATCAAAGAACCCAATGACATTTTCACCGCACTGCTAGCTCTGGCGACTTTGACAACTCTGGCGACCACTGTTTTTGTCGCTTTGAAATGCTATACGTTTTACGGGACACTGTTTACAATCGGCTAGACCCCGCGATGATCAAGAAATCGCCGGTAAGATGCATTAAAAGGATTGGGGTACTGGCACCGGCAATCCAAATTGAAGGGAGTCACAGTGATTTGGGACACAATTCTGGGCTGGTTCAGCAAGGATATGGGCATCGACCTGGGTACATGTAACACCCTTGTCTGCGTCAAGAACGAAGGTATCGTCCTGAATGAACCCTCCGTTGTCGCGGTGCGTAAAGGAACCAATCTTGTGCTGAATAACGGCGAGGCCGTAGGCATGGTTGCCAAAGACATGCTGGGTAAGACGCCCGGTTCGATCACCGCCATTCGCCCCCTCAAAGACGGCGTTATCAGCGATTTCGAGATCACCGAAGCAATGCTGAGCTACTTCATCCGCAAGGTTCACGGACGCGGCAGCCTGTTTCGTCCGCGTGTGGTGATCGCGGTTCCCAGCGGCATTACTGCCGTGGAACGCCGCGCGGTGATCGACAGTGCCGAACGGGCCGGAGCGAGAAAAGTGTACCTGGTCGATGAACCGATGGCCGCAGGCATTGGTGCCGGATTGCCTATTACCGAACCCACCGCTTCCATGATCGTCGATATCGGCGGCGGTACAACCGAAGTAGCGATCATGAGTTTGGCCGACATCAGCACCTGTGAATCGATTCGCATCGGCGGCGACAATTTTGACGAAGCCCTGATCAACCATCTCAAACGAACCTACAACTTGCTGATCGGTGAGTCACGGGCCGAACAGGTTAAGGTTCAGATCGGCTCAGCAGCGCCACTGGAACAGGAACTGACAATGGAAATCGCCGGACGTGATACCATTTCAGGCTTGCCCCGTAAAATCGTTATCACCAGCGAAGAAATTCGCGAAGCCTTCAAGGAACCGATTGCCGGGATCATTGAAACCGTCATGCGTACACTGGAGCGAGCCGAACCGGAATTGGCAGCCGACCTGATCGAAAACGGTGTCACGCTTTGCGGGGGCGGATCGCTGCTGCGGGGAATGGACAAAGTCCTCTCTAATGCCACGGGCTTGAAAGTCGGCCATGCGGAAGATCCTTTGACGGCCGTTGCACGGGGGACCAGCGTCTATTTGGAAAACCTGGAACTGTGGAAAGACACACTGGATAATTCCGACTGGGACTAAGGCATGAAGCAGAGCCCCGGCCAAAAAGACAGGTCAACAATCATTGTACGGGTTATTCTGAGATAGAAATTCCATGTTATGGCGGGCAGAAATTTTCATCTTTCAAATGGAAGCTTGTTTTTCACCTGGCTCATCGCAGGCATCATGATCCTGATCCTGCCGCTGACCCTTACCTCTCGCATTAACTTTCTTTTCCTTAAGACATTTTCTCCTCTGCTGCAGTTGGGACGACAGGTCCAGATTAGTACCTTTTCCTCAGGCTCCGGACAAGAAGAGGTTGTCAGCAAAGCAGAATACGATAAACTCCGGAAAACGTATAATAATATGCACGCCCAGTTGATGCAATTACACCAGGACTATGAAACACTTTCTCAAATACAATCGGGATTACCGCAGCCTTTCAATAAAAGTAAACTGATCCTGGCCCGTGTTGCCAATAGGGTTGGAGGCTTCTCGCACGAAATTATTCTTAACAAGGGAATGGACGCCGGTGTTAAACAGGGCCAATATGTCCTGTCTGCCGGTCATGACAGCATTGTGGGAGTGGTGTCTGATACCGCCGAGTCTCTTGCCAAAGTCCGGCTTTTAACCGACAGCAGTCAAAGTATCGAGATCCGTATTCGCCGGGAAGGCACTGGCATGGACATTGACTGGCTGATGACCGGCGATGGAAAAGATGGGTGCAAAATTTCCCGCATCCCAAAAAAGAAGGATATCCAAGTCGGCGATAGCGTTTTCGCCGCCGCACGACCGGGCCTTCTAAATGTTCCCGTGATCATTGGCACCATTGTTGAAGTCCGGCCGGACGAACAACATCCCCTGCTGTGGGATATCCGGGTTGAGTTGATCGATAACATGAAAGAATTGAATGACGTTGCGGTCATCGCAACAGAAGAGTTTTAACTTAAGGAAACCCAATAACCCTATGCGATGGTTTTCGTTTACAATTATTTTACTGGTCGCGACAATCCTGGAGGCGGGAAATCTATTGAACCTGCTGGCCGTTGGTGATTGGCACGTTCGTCCGCATGTATTGATCACCCTGTTGGTTTATTATGCCGTGGTTTGCAGTCCGTCTGAAGCCATCAACTGTTGTTTTCTGATCGGCCTTGCCGCCGACCTCAGCAGCGGTTTTCTGGGACCCCACATGATCTGTTACGGCCTGGCAGGCGCTCTTCTCAACCAAAGCGCACCCATGCTGACAATGAAACGGCCCGTCCACAAAGCCTTGTTCGTTTTTTTGACATTTATGGCGACCGAAACCGCGGCATACTGGCTGGAACTTCTGAAAACCCATGACAGCCGTCCTCATATTTACTGGAACCTGTTTTTAACGGCAGTGTATTCAGCGGTTCTATGCCCCTTTATCTGGTCGGCATTATCGTCCCTTTCAAAACGGAAACGGAAAAATCATTCACGGTCGCAACGAATCTATCACTAAGTCACGATGTATCATCAGCGATTAAAAATATTTATATTTTTATGTGTCGGCGGGCTGGTCATTACCGTCAGTCGCCTGCTGACCCTGCAGACAGTTGACGTCCAGCAGGCTCGGCAAAATATCGAGCAACTCCGCATTCTGCCCCCCGAACAACGTCCCACCATACGCGGCAAAATACTGGATCGATACGAACAGCCAATCGCACTCGATGAGCCTGTTTTTTTTCTGCAGGTTAACTATCAACTAACCCGTTATCTGGATGAACGATGGCGGCAGGCCCGGATTCAGCGGGAACTTAACGAAGACGAAACACGCCTCGAAGTTGAAATGCGGCTACTGGAAGAATGGAAAGAGCCGACCGAACAATTGAAACTGATGATCGAACTGGCCAGTCTGCTCGCCGGCGTTTCCAGAGACGAAATTGAACAGGAAATTACCGAGATTAACGACCGCATCTGGGAAATGGGCAGACGCATCTGGTGGCGGCGGCGACACCGAGACGCTTCCTGGGATACGTACTTTGCGACCTGCGATTTAATTGAGCCGGAAAAGATCGTCACAGTTGATTTATACGAGATGCACAAGAGCTATCCGCTGATCGAATTAAAAACCGAACAGGAACTGATCCGGGCACAGTTGGCGCTAATTGATCTGGAGGGCATTGAGATCAAACCCCAAGCCAAACGCTCTTATCCGTACGGTCCTGCCGCCAGCCAGTTGATCGGCTGGGTCGGACCGGCTCACGAAAGCGATATGAGCCTGTTTGAAGATGATGAGTACATGTATTACCTGCCGGGCGAGGTATTGGGAAAAGCCGGGATCGAACGCATCTATGAACCCTATCTGCGGGGTCGCCGCGGAATGGTGCTCTACGATAAGGACGGCATTCTCCTTGAGCGTAAAGAACCGGAATACGGACACGATGTGCAGTTAACTATCGACATCGAACTGCAGCGAAAGATCGAGACACTGCTGGCTGACCCGGCCCAGAATCACAGGGGAAAACCCTCCGCCGCCGTCGTGCTGGAAGCGGCCCGAAATGAGATTTTGGCCATCGCCTCGCATCCGACTTTTGACCTGAACACCATTCGCCAGAACTACGACACGGTCTTTAATGATCCGAATGCCCCGATGACCCACCTCGCTCTCGAAAAAAATTATCCGCCCGGTTCCACTGCCAAACCCATCATCATGACCGCCGGACTGGAGGAAAAGAAGACCTGGCCGGATGAGGTGATCTCGTGCAGTTGCTACAATATTCCCTCCGGCAGTTGGCCCCGATGCATTCTACAGCGAAAATTTCATACCTGTCACGATATCCTGTGGCAAAATAACGGGCGAAACGCCATTCGGGGAAGCTGCAATGTGTACTTTTCGCGACTGGCGGATCGATTAGACCGTCTGGACCTGCAGCAGTGGTTTTACCGCTTCGGCTATGGGCAAAAGATTCTCCCGACGCCGGTGCCGACCGATATGCCCACCCATACATCTCTGATGGGCCGAATTCCGCAGGCTCATGGAAGCATCATTTACGGCCTCCAGTTTGACCCGATTATGGATATCCATGACATCCCCATCATCCCGAGTTCGAGAGAATCGGAAAAACGGTTCTGGGGCATCGGACAGGGAAATCTGCGAGCCACGGTCCTGCAGGTTGCCAACGCCCTCTCGGCGATCGTGCGAAACGGGGTCTATAAATCTCCACGTCTGATCTATGATGACAGCGACCCTTTTAATGACAGGGGCAGACGTCAAATTCCGGTTTCCTCCGGAAGCCTTTCGGTCGTCCGAGACGGTATGCACGCTGTCATCAATGAAACCAATGGAACCGCCTACAAAGAGTTCAGGAATTCGGTCTTGTTCGATCGGGATATGACCCTTTACGGTAAAACCGGTTCCACTGAAAACCCCAGTGTGGCTTGGTTTGAATCGTTTGCCGAAGATGACATGGGACGGGCAATCGTGGTTGTTGTTTTGGTGGAAGGCGGACAAAGCGGTGCCGGCGAGGCAGCGCCTTTAGGTCGATTAATTCTTGGCATTTGCAATGAAGCCGGTTATATCGGCACAAAACCTACGGCTGAACCGGCTGCGGAGCCGGGGAATTAAGTACCCCCAGATAATTCAGCGTATTTTCAAGAATGTCCCGGACCACCGGGGCCGCTACACGCCCGCCGCTGTACCCCTTGCCCAGTGCACGGTTGGGTTTTCGAATCGATACCAGTACAACCACCGCCGGCTTTTCAGCTGGCGCCCCGCCCGCAAAAGACGCTACATAGTTCGTGGTATCATAGCCGCCTGTCGACAGTGCGATATTGGCCGTTCCGGTTTTCCCGAATACCTGACAATTTTTCAACGCCGCCTGGTCACCCGTACCTTCATTGACAACATCGCTCAGTGCTTTTTGCACCATCCAGTCGGCCACTTCCTTCTTGAGGACATAGCCTGTTTTTATTGCGGGCCGGCGATCTTCGATGATCGTGCCCTGCGTATCCACAATCGCCCTGACAACGTGCGGCTTAACCACATATCCCCCATTGGCAAAAATACTGTAAGCTCGGCATATTTGCAGCGGGGTGACCATCACTTCATGTCCATAGGAAATGCGTGTTTCGCTCCAGCCGCGTTCCCACTCGGATAACGGCCAAACCAACCCAGGCGCTTCCCCCGGTAGATCAATGCCGGTCTTACTTGAAAAGCCAAACAGCTTTAATCCGTCATATAATTTCTTCTGACCCATTTTCAAAGCGATCTTCGCCATCCCGATATTACTTGAATGCATTAGTATCTCACGAACTGCCAGATGGCCATATTGATGGTTGCCGAATTCGCCGATTTTATAACGCGCATAATAACCGTTCTCGCAATCGAACTTTTCATCGTAGCCGATCGCGTCGGCATCCAGCGCAATTGCCGCAACGATAGGCTTGAAAATGCTGCCCGGTTCAAAGGGGTCCGTCAATGACCGGTTTCTCATCAAATCCTGCGGCGTCGTCGCAAAATTGACCGGGTCATAATCCGGCAGCGACACCATCGCCAAAATCGCCCCCGTCCACGGGTCCATGACGATACCCACGGCCGATTCGGCTTCATATTCCTGCATCTTTTGCTGCAGCGCTTCATGGACAAACCGCTGGATCACCACATCGATGGTCAAAACAAGATTCTGGCCATCTTTGGCATCGGCGGACTCAACCGGCTGAATGCCGATCGGGCGCCGGAAATTGTCAACCACGAAAAGATCCTGCCCCCGCGTGCCGGAAAGGGTCTCCTCGAATTTCATCTCCAAACCGGACAGCCCTTTATTTTCGGCCCCCACAAAACCCAACAGATGTCCTGCCAGATAACCAGCCGGATAATAACGCTTCCAGTCCGGCGCAATACCAACCCCCGGAATATGGCTTTTTTCAATCTGTTTTTTTTCTTCCAGACTGATATCCCGCTTGATCCTGACGTATCCCGGATTATTCGCTGAGTCGATCTGTTCACAAATTTTGTATCCCGGCTCGCCGAGAATGCCCTGAAGCGCAGAGGCGGACAACTTCAGCTGTTCGGGGTCATTCATCAATTGGCGCGGTTCAGCAAACGCATTGTATGTCTTCACACTGGCCGCGAGAACTCTTCCCCGGACATCAAGGATCAGACCACGTCGGGGATTTTGCGGCACAATGGCACTGCGTTGCCGCTGACTGCTTTGTGTATACTCCGCTTTAAGGGTGATTTGCAAATGGACCAGCCGCCAGACTAATAATCCAAAGCAAACAACGGTTGCGGTCATGAAAACCGGAAGTAACCACACCTGTTGTCTTCTGGCGATCATTGAGCAGCTCCTGTCGGATTCGGCGAATTGGATGGCGGCAGGCCCGCCGGATTGACCAGACATTCAAAACGTAATTGTTTTTGCCAAAGCTGCTGCTTAAGTTCTTTTTGCTCGACCATCGCGCCCCGGGAGCGATTGAACATCCGGGCAGAGGAAGTGCGCAAATGAATCGTAAAAATCATAAAAGCTGTAACGGAAAATACGATGACGAGCATTCTCGAACGCGACATGGGCCATAGCGCCTTTTACCTGTTGGGAATTTTCAGATTCATTCCCACAATTAAGTCGTCGGACTCTTTGATGGTCGGATTCATTTTCTGAATTTCCGAATACTGATTTCCCTCTCCCAGCAACGCCTCGGCAATCCCCCACAGCGTGTCCCCCTCCTGAACCACATAGATCCGGGCGGAACTGCGGACACCACTCTGCTCGGCACGCTCAAAAAGATTAGAAAATTTCTCCAGAAAAGTAGTTTCCGCTTCTGACGTTTTTGCTGAAGTCTTTCCTGCAGGCTGCAGTTTATTGTTCAGCAATTGATCGTATGGCGGAATTGTCAGTTTGTCACCAACAAAAATCTTATCCGGCGAACTCAGGACCTTTTGGTTTGCTTCGTACAGTTTTTGGATGACAATGCGTCGATTGCCCTCTTCCTTACCGTAATATTTTCGGGCGATCGCGGGAAGATTATCACCCGACTGAACAACATGGATGGTCTGTTTCGATGCCCCGACCGCAGATGTCTGTACTTGCCGTGAAATTGTCGGCACCCGAACAGCCGCAGACGCTATCTGTTCGGGAGAGATCAAGGCTGTCGAGTTCGATGAGGCCGAACCGTCATCCAGCACAACCACTTCCCGGGGCAATTCGGTTTGACGAAGCGGAATATCCTGCTGACGAAGAGCCTGGACGGTTTCAAACAAACGATCATCAATCACAAGGTCGGATGCTTTGGGAATAGTAATTTCCGTCTCAACGGGATTTTCGGCAGACGCTTCCTGCAGAAACTTCGGGATCGGTAACCCCTCGATTAAGAATGCGATGATAAAAATAAAAAACAGCCCCAGCAATAAACCTACCTTGGCGTCAGCGGTCATGTCAACAACTCCCTTTGTCCTCTACCTTAATCTGTTATACGTCTAGCGATTCGCAGTTTTGCACTCCGTGAACGAGGATTTTGTCGAATTTCATCCCGGTCTGCGATAATCGGTTTTTTTGTTAGAATTTCATAGAGCCCGTCGCTTTTATATTGACGGAAACTGTTTTTCACCAGTCTGTCTTCCAGGCTGTGAAAACTGATGATGGCGATCATTCCGCCGGGTTTCAGCAGAGTCGGCCCTGTTTGAAGCAGCCGTTCCAGGCAATCCAGCTCACGGTTCACAGCAATCCGCAGGGCCTGAAAAGTCCGCGTCGCCGGATGAATGCGTCCGGGGCGGGACGGCTGCTTCAGCGCCCGGCAGACCAACGACGCCAATTCCGTTGTCGTCGTGATCTTCTTTTGCGAACGCTGGTCAATGATGAACCGAGCAATCCTCCGTGACGCCCGGTCCTCTCCGTACTTGTAAATCAAATCCGCCAGTTCCGTCTGGCTAAGTTTGTTCACCAACTCCGCCGCTGTTGTCGTTAACCGTTTATCCAGCCGCATATCCAGCGGCATCGGTTTCTGGAAGCTCAGACCCAGGTCCGCGTCTTCCATTTGGGCCGAACAAAAACCAAGATCGGCCAAAATCGCGTCAACCGGCCCCATGCCCTGCTGTGCGAGAACCGTCTCGACCTTTTCAAAATTCTCGCGAACCAGCGTGACCCGGCACGGCAGGTCGGATAAAATCGACTGGGCCCTTTGGATACTGTTTTGATCCACATCCAGCCCCAGAAGGTTACCCTCAGGGCCCAATTGTCGGCCGATCAGCAGGCTGTGACCTCCGTGTCCAACCGTAGCATCGACCAGAATCCCATCCATGGGAAGTTGAATCCATTCAAGCAGAGGTTCCGTTAAAACCGGAACGTGACCGGACAACGCTTCATCCCTGTCGTTGTCACTTTCTGCTGTCATTTTCTAATCCGGATTGTGAAAGAACATCAATTCGCTAATGCCGCCATGTGGGCTGCCAGCAGGGCCTCCACTTCAGGCGAAAATGTAATCGCCTCAAATGCGGGATTGGTCATTTTCAGCCGCTGGAGTTTGCCGGCAAGAATGACCGCAGAGGCCGCAACATCTTCATCCATGAGACGCTGGCCGCTGATTCCCTCTCGGAGAACGTCAACCGGTTCCTGCAATTGATTGTACATAATGCCCTCCTAAAAAATTATTATTCCAATTCTCGACTTTGACGCTGAAGCTGCCTTTGCCTGGCCTCAGCAAGCTGATTGTGATGCTGGTTCAGATTATCTTCCAGATAACCTTCCCAGTCGTCGGTGTTCCACAGTTCGATATGATCTCGAACACCCACCAGCGTCAGGGTGGTTCCCAAACCGGCCCGGCGCCGCAACTTATCATTAATTAACAATCGTCCCTGTCGATCCAATTCAACCCTGCTGGCCAACGCAAAACTCAACCGCTCGAAAGCGATCGATTCGTCCGGGGCGCCCATCCCTGGCGCACCGACAAGGGCGATTTGCTGAAAATACTTTTCGGGGTAAAGACACAGAACACCGTTGGGCCCCATGGCTAAATAGAAATCGCTGCCGTAGGTTTCGGCATCGATCTGGCTTCGGAGCTTGTTCGAAATGAAAAGCCGATTCTTTTCATCAACTGAATGCTCGTATTCACCTGTTAACATTAGCATGATATTTATCCCACGGGATTATCTATTTATGGGAAATACTACCACTTCTTCCCACTTAGTCAATACTAAAAAATCGGCTTTTTGGGATTATTTTCTGAATAAATACTTAAAATTAAATGATTTAAAGGGAAACCGGAGTAGTGGAAATCACTATATATTTACTTTGGGCGGCAAGGAGCCACTACATCTTGTTGTTTTCAGGTTTTGTAAAAAAACTTATTTGACGGTTTTTTGAGGACAATGCGATTGCATAAGAATCTTTTGCAGAAATGTTAACAAACTACCCCACTTTTGTGGCTTTTCGCTCCTGTATCCAGCAAAACAGGACGGGGACGATGAAAATGGTGATAAGTTCCAATGTCATGCCGCCGAAGGAGGGGATTGCCATGGGCACCATGATATCCGAGCCCCTGCCGGTTGAAGTCAACACTGGCAGCAATGCCAGTATCGTCGTGGCGCTGGTCATTAGTGCCGGACGGACGCGTTTGTGGGCGGCGATAATCGCGGCCCTGCGGATTTGGGCGACCGTCTCCGGCGTCGCATTTTTAAACTGCTGGTTGAGGTACGTCATCATCAGCACGCCGTCATCGGTGGCGATGCCGAACAAGGCCAGAAATCCCACCCAGACCGCAACACTGAGATTGTAGGTATGGATATTGAATAGCTGGCGGAAATCCAGCCCCAGAATCGAGACATCCATGAACCACCCCTGCCCGTACAGCCACAACAGCAAAAAACCGCCTGACCATGCAACAAAGATGCCGCTAAACACCAGCAGAGTCTGTGAGACGGTCTTGAACTGGAAATACAGGATGATAAAAATCAGCCCAAGTGCAATCGGCAGCACTAACTTCAGCGTCTTTTGGGCGTGTACCTGATTTTCATAAGAACCGGCAAAGCTGTAACTGACACCGTCCGGAAGTGTGAAATTGCCCGACTGAATTTGCCCGTCCAGGTAGCCCTTGCAATCCTCAACGGTATCTACTTCCGCCAATCCCTCTTTGGCATCGAACAGCACGTACCCGACCAGAAAGGTATCTTCGCTTTTAATGACCTGCGGTCCCGGCGTGTATTCAATCTTCGTCAGTTGCCCCAGCGGTATTTGAACACCACCGGGCGCGGGAACCAGAATGTCATCCAGCTTGTGGATTTCATCGCGAAGTTCGCGCAGATACCGCACACGCACCGGATAGCGCTGCCGCCCTTCCACTGTCATCGTAATGGGTTTTCCGCCAATGGCGATCTCGATGACATTCTGCACGTCATCGATGCGAAGTCCGTAGCGGGCAATCTCCTGCCGGTCGATCAGTATCTCCAAATACGGCTTGGCCACAATGCGATCGGCGTACACCGTCGCCGGGTCAACAGAGGGAACCTGCTTTAAATGTTGTTCCAGACTCAGGCCCACCGCTTCAATGGTCTCTAAGTCCGGCCCTTTTATTTTGATTCCCATCGGCGCCCGCATCCCGGTTTGCAGCATAATCAGCCGGGTTTCAATCGGTTGAAGCAGCGGCGCACTGGTCGTGCCTGGCAGTTTTGCAACCTTGACGATTTCATCCCAGATGTCCCGCGGCGTTTCGATGTGGTCACGCCACTGACGAATGGCCTTGCCGTTGTCATCGGTCACCATTCGACCATTTTGGTCACGTTTGTACTTGGGCTTGTAATCGATCACCGTCTCGACCATCGAAATCGGCGCCGGGTCCAGTGGACTATCCACCCGGCCGATTTTTCCGACCACGGTATTAACTTCGGGAATAGATTTAATCGCGCTGTCTATTTTACTCAGCACGTCGGTTGCTTCGCCGATGGACGCATGGGGCATCGTCGTCGGCATATACAGGAACGATCCTTCATCCAGCGAGGGCATGAACTCCCGCCCGAGGCTCTGCCATGCGAAAAAGCCCGCAACCACCAATCCCAGCGGCAGCATCAGGAAAAGCCCCTTGTGTTCGAGGCACCAACCCAGCATCTGCGGATAAAAGCGATTCATCAATAAAATCAGTATCAGCAATAATGCCAAAAGCACAGCCACAAAAATAAAATTCAGAACCAATGTCGCATTCGGGCCCAAGGGCATCCAATACTTACTGAGGATGACCGCAACCAGAACAACTGCGACCAGATCAAATAAACTTGCAAATCCGAATAGCTTTCTCTTTGTCTCTGCAAACCGCTTGCGCTGGCCCTTATAAAACCAATACGCAAACACGGGAATCACCAGGATCGCCACAATCGCCGACGCAAACAGCGCAAACGTCTTCGTAAACGCCAGGGGCTTGAACAGTTTTCCTTCGGGACCGATCATGGTAAAGACCGGCAGAAAGCTGATGATCGTCGTACAAATTGCCGCCAGAACCGCGGAGGCAACTTCACAGGAAGCCTCATAAATAATTTGCAATCGGGATTTTTCCGGCGGAGCCTCATGCATGTGGCGGACAATGTTTTCGCAGATGACAATGCCCGTATCCACCATCGTTCCAATGGCAATCACGATGCCGGACAGCGCCACAATATTGGCGTCGACCTTGAAATATTTCATGGCGACAAAACTCATCAACACCGCCAACGGCAGCAGGCCGGAGATGAGCATCGAACTTCTGAGGTGACGCAGCAGAACGATGACAACGATAATCGTAATCAGGATTTCCTGCGAAATCGCATCATTGAGCGTTCCTAATGTCTCGTAAATCAGTCCCGTCCGGTCATAAAACGGTACAATCCTTACCTGGCTAACGGTGCCGTCCTCAAGTGTTTTACGCGGTAGTCCCGGTGCAATTTCGTTAATTTTAGCTTTGACATTCTGAATCGCTTTGAGCGGGTTTTCGCCATACCGTACAACAACGACACCGCCGACTGCTTCTGCGCCTTCCTTATCCAGCACGCCTCGCCGCAACGCCGGACCGGTTGATACATGCGCAATATCTTTAACACAAATGGGGATGTTGTCGTTGACCTTAAGAACAATGTTCTCAATATCGACCACTGTCTTGATGAATCCGATGCCGCGCACCACATATTCGGCACGGTTGATTTCAATGGTCCGTGCCCCTACATCCCGATTCGATGACTTGATCGACCCAAACACATCATTTAAACCAATGCCGGCGGCAAACATCGCATCCGGATCAACATCAATCTGATATTCCCGAACAAACCCTCCGACCGAAGCCACCTCGGCCACGCCGCGTGCCGATTGCAGTGCATAACGAACGGTCCAATCCTGAATCGTCCGCAATTCATCCAAATCCCAGCCGCCGGTCGGATTGCCGTCGGCATCGTATCCTTCCAGCGTATACCAGAACACCTGCCCCAGCGCCGTCGCATCGGGCCCCAACGCCGGACGAATCCCTTCCGGCAGCGTTCCGGCGGGCAGCGAGTTCAGCCGTTCAATAATCTTCGCACGCGACCAGTCAAAATCCGCATCATCATCGAAGATGACATAAATACTCGAAAAGCCGAACATGGAATTGCTGCGGATCGTCTTGACCTTCGGGATGCCTAACAAACTCACCGTCAGCGGATAAGTAATCTGGTCCTGGATATCCTGAGGACTTCGGCCGGGCCACTCGGTAAAGATGATCTGCTGATTTTCCCCGATATCCGGAATCGCATCCACCGGTACAGGCCATCGGGGCAAGCCGGACGTCTCCCAGTCAAACGGCGCAACGATCACACCGGCCAGAACCGCCGCGATCACCAACAGCAGGACAACCAGTCGATTGTTGAGGCAAAACCACAACAGCCCGGCCAGTAAACCCTTGTTCTGTTTTTCCTGTTTGTCAAGAAGTTCGTTCATGGACTGTTAAATCGCACTAATCGGTCTATTGTTTAAATTGCGGAAGGTCTTTGATATATTTGGCCGGGTCCTTTTCAAACTCCGCCTTGCAAGACGGGCAGCAGAAATAAACCTTTTTCCCTTCGTACTCAACAAAAACACTTTTGTCGATCGGCCCTTTCATCACGGGACAGACGGTTTGTTCGGCGGCTATGGTTTTAGCCTCTTCGATCGCCGCACCGGCCGTTTTCATCGCTTCTTCCGACATGGTATCGGCCGTGTCTTTGGCCTCATCCATCATTTTGTCCATGTCGTGTGATTCGGGCATAACAGGCGTATCGGATTTCTTTTTACATCCCGCCAATAAGATGCTCATCCCTGTAACCAACAAGGCAATCATCAAAATATTGACTGCTTTTTTCATCGCTTAATCCTTTCAGAAGAGTTTCCCATTTTCGAATTATTGACTTAACTTCTCAAACTGCGGCAGATTGACGAGATATTTCTCTGGATTTTTGTTGAACTCATCGATACAGCCGGGACAGCAGAAATACACTTTTTTGCCCTCGTATTCGACAAAGATCTCTTTATTTATGTTGTTCCCCATCACAGGACAGATTGTTTGTTCGGTCTCATTTTTGGATACAGTATCACTTTTTGCTGTTGGCTTCGGGGTATCCATTTTCATTTGTTGATCACCATGATCATGTCCCGGAGGCGCTACGCCGCCGGTGTCCATCATACTCGGTTTAGCCTGTATCTGCATTTCAGAATCGATCTTGAAATTCCCGTTCGTCACCACCCGCTCGCCTTCCATCAGCCCCGACAAAACAATATAATCATCGCCAACCCGAGAACCCAGCGTAACTTCCCTGCCCATAAACGTTGGTTTGTCGGCCCCTTCGACCTGCACATAAACCACTGCTTTATTCAGTTTCCGCCCGGTCACTAACGCGGCCGTGGCCGGAACCACCAGCGGCGGTGTAGTGTCGCCCTGAACACCATAACCCAGCGTTTTGGCGGGTACCAAATCCATCCCGCAAACGGGACATTGTCCGGCTGTCTTCTCAATAATCTCGCCATGCATCGGGCATATCCATTTCTCCGCCAAAGAAGCAACGGCTGCCGGACCCTGTTCGGTAACCGGCACAGAAACCAGTGCATGAACCAGCATATTGGGCTTGAGCTTTCCATCTATATTTTCCACAACCGCCCGTACTTTCACCGTTCGCGTTTTATCGTCCAGAACCGGACTGACGAAACTAACGCGCCCCTTGAAAATTCTCCCCGGCCACGATTCCGTCGTAAACGCCACATCACGCCCAAACTGAATCCACGGTAATTGCGACTCATACACATCCAGCAGCACCCACAGCGTTGACATATCCGCTATCGTATAGATCGGCGTACCGGTCTTGACATACATGCCTTCGGACGCCATCTTATTGATAACCACCCCGCCGATCGGTGCGTAAACCGTCAGTTGGTCCAATGGTTTTGACGCCTTTTCAATGTCGGCGATCTGCTGTTCGGTCAGCCCCAGCAGCCGGAGCTTTTCTCGGGATGCCTCAAGCGTCTGACGAATTGAGCGGTTCACCAGTTCGGTGCTTCCATCGAGTGTCTTTGCCGATTCGATCGCCTGCAAAAATTCCGCCTGGGCCGTGATCAGTTCCGGGCTGTAAAGCTCGACCATGTGGTCGCCCTTCTTGACGGCAATCCCCGTAAAATCCACAAACAATCGGTCGATCCGTCCCGGCACCCATGCCGTGATCGTTTTGGTGCGCGTTTCATCCAGTGCGATTTTGCCGACAAGCCGAACCTCGTGCGACATTTCCTTGCGCTCGACAAGACTGGTCTGAATCTCCATCAACTTAACCGCTTCCGCCGAAAAGGCAATCATCCGGTCGGCATGTTCTATTGCCTCATCCTCACCGCCGGAGGTAATCGGGATTAAAGCCATACCGCAGATGCGGCACTTGCCCGGCTTGTCCTCACGGATCTGCGGATGCATCGAACAGGTCCATACCGTTTTGACGGCATCGACAACCTCCGGCTGCATCGCCGAAGATCGGTTTTTCAACGCATGGAAACCATAGCCGATCAAAAACGAAACAACCAAGAGAATTGCAATCGATATTTTTTTTGAGAAAATACAGTGTTCTTTTTTGGGCTCACTCATATTCGGCACCTTTAATGTCGATTATTCCTACTTGTTTAGTAGGGTTATTGTTCGGGATTTTTAGTGTATTTGGTTGATTAAACAATTACTCATCGTTGCTATAGCCCTTTTTATGCCATTAAATCAGTTTTGAGGCAAGACTCCGCCAACCAAAACCTCAATTTCCGCCAGCCCTTGTAGATGGTCGGTCAAAATGCGAAGCCAGGTCAATTCGAAGGTCAAAAGCTTCCGCTGGGCATCCACAAGATTCAAAAAGTCAACCGAACCGTTGCGATAGGCCGACTCCGACACCTCAAGCATCTCTTTGGCACGGGGGATCAGGGTATTCTTGTAAAGCTGGGCCTTGCGGTGAGTTTCCTCGACATCGTATAGAACATCCGCTGCATGAGCCGCTAAGTCATATTCGGTCTGCATTTGCCGGCTTCGAGCCTTTCGTATTTTTGCCCGGGCTTGATTTTCTCCGGCTTTATAGCTGTCCGCCCACAGCGGAATGTTCACCGAAACCATCGCCACAATCGGGTCACGCCCCGAACCCCACGTATTCGGCATCCTCGCCGAATCGGTCTGTATCCAGTCCACCCCTACACTCACATCGGGATAGTAGCGTTTTTGGGCCAGTTCCAGTTGGTGACGGGCCGCCTGAATCTCTTTTTTCAAGGCCGCCAGTTCCGGATTCTGTTCTTCAATGAGCGAAAATACCTGCTCGGAATCGAGCGTCATAAAAGCCGTTTCATTTTTCGGCCACGCCAGCGGTTCCTGGCTGTCACGGTTCAGGATAGCGTTCAACCCCGACACCATCGGCGCCTGCATATTCCGCAAGCTTGTTAGATGGTCCTCCATCAGTGCCAATTCGATCTGGGCACGAATGATATCCGGATGGGTCGTAGCCGCTGTGCGGTAGCGGGCCTGTGCGACCTGCTCGAAATGTTTCAGGAGTTCCAGATTCTGCTCGGCAATCCCGATGGCCTCATGCAGATAGGCATATTCATACACCGCATGTTTGACCTTTGCGAACAGCTTGAGCTTTTCGGCCTGGTATTGATAGTAGGCCGCTTTGGCGGAGGCCGCCGCCGCATCCGTGCGGGCCTCGATCTTGCCGAACCACGGGAACATCTGTGAAATGCTGAACCGCTGCTTCTGCGGACCTGTGCGGGTTTCGACCTCCTCGATAAAATACCCATATGTAAACCGGGGATCGTCAAGTGCTTTGGCCTGCGGAACAGCCATCGTCGCGACACGCCATTGAGCAAACGAAGCCTTCAGCCCAGCGTTGTTCATCGCCGCAATGCGCAAATAATCCTCAACCGTCAAAAGCTGGTTGGGTTCTGAATTCGCCTCCTCGGCAAACGCTGAAACACAGAGCAGTGTGATGAATCCGAGCAGAATGAGTTTTGAATACCGCATCGACAATCCCTTTTCGCGGAATACCTACATTGTCAATTAAGATACTATGAAAACAGCTTATCGCAAATACGCCAAATAATCAAAGAATTATTTTGTGATTTTAAAAACTGTACCGCACGGCGGTGTAGATATTTGTGTTATTTTCGAACTGGGCGAAGAAGGTGTTCGGATAATCGCCGAAGAAGAGGTTGGCGCCAGATTCCAGTGTCAGGTTGTCGCTGGCCTTGTAGTTGATGTTCGGCCGCAGGTAGGCATCTTTATCGCTGGGCGAGTAATAGGTAAACAGCGACAGGCGAAGATTCTGATTCATCAGCAGCTTGGTCAGCCGCAGCGTTACCACGTGCCGCTCGCGGTCGCGTGCCGCACCGCCGGGCAGGTTATCCTTATACGCCCCGTAGTCCAGCATCTGCTCCAGATAATACTGCACGCCCGCATTGAAATCTTTTGCGATATCCTGCGAATAGCCAACCAGGTAACGCATCTCGGAATTGTTTATCAGCGGGTCGCTGCCGTTTTCGTCATCGTCGGATTGATAATACGCGACTTCCGCATTCCCAATCCCTTTGCCGACCTGTCCGCGGGCACTAGCGCCATAGACACTCAAATCGGGAAATAATGCCTGCCCGCCCGCCGTTTGTCCGCCGGGACTTTTCCAGAATCCCCGATAGCCGTACAAGGCCAGCTCATAATTGCTGACATTCTTGTAGACGCGCACCGCGATCTCATCATCCCTGAACCAGCGGTCGGGTTTGTTGGTGTGGACAATCGCATCACGGCCCGCATGGCGGCCCAGCGTGCCGTTCCAGTATGAGATATAGTCGCCGGTGATGTACCGGTCCGAATCGAACTGCGGCGTATAAACGATGTCCACATTTGCCGCATCGTTAAAGAAACTCAACTTCACCGCATCCGACGGCGATTTCAGGTAGTCCGTATCGCGCCCGATGAAAAACGACTGCCAGTCCTTGGGAAACATGTCATTCAAGAACAGTAAATCACCCGTTCCCCAGGTCAAAACCTGACGGCCGATCTTGATATCCATGAAATCCGTCGGCCGGGTGAACAGCCACGCCTCGCGCATATCGAATTCGCCCTCTTCGATGATCATGTCACCGTAGAAATCACCTTTCAATTTGAAATCGGCCCAGTCGTTATAGGTCGCCAAATCCAACTGCAGGCGGGTTTCCATGATGGACATATCTTTTTCATACGGGTCTTTGCGCGTGCGGTAACCGGCACGAACTTCATAAAAACCATGTATCTCCGGCGGCGAAAACTGGTCGAGGACAGATTTGTTCGTCTCTTCTGCATGAACGCTTGAACTTGTAATAAGCAATAAAAGCGCGGCGACGTAAGTCGCCCGATGATGCCAGCCACTGGGTATCCCATCCGGCGACTCACGTCGCTCGGCTTTTACGAATCTTTCACTTGGCATTATCGCATGGCCTCCCGCGGTGGTCTCCGCAAATAACGTTCGGTAAAGAGGTCATCCGCCAGCCCAAGATTATACTGAATATCGGAAAACGTCATCGTTGTGGTGCTGCCGGTTTTAAAATCCTTCACCACTGACTCGGTAACGGTCGGATAAACAACTTCTTTCTCACCTTCTTTGGCTGTGATGTCTTCGACCTTGACCGATTCAATCGTTCGATAAAGTGTGTCGCTTTTATCAAAATACTCCATCTTCATCGGCATCATTGTTTTTTTGTCAATGGAGACATTGTAGTACGCAAATTCAACCGTGTCAGGATTTTTAGGCGTATTCTTCACCACATAGAATTGTTCGGTCGTCTCGGTCAGCACATGCACATCTTCATCCAGACTCCGGCCAGACACATCCTCATACAAAAAGTCCGAGCCGACAAAGCTGGTGCGTTTGTCGCTGGAGGCAATGCGTTTGACCAAATCGAGATTCGGCAGATACAGCCACCGGTCATCGTCGCTGGCAGCGGCCGTATGCTTGTGCACCATGAACACCATCTTGCGGACATCGGCGGGAGCCAGAAAATAAACGAAATACTTCTGGTCGGCGTCTTTTTCGTCTGCGTTTTTTCGCAGGATGATAAATTCCCGGTTCCGCTGGCGGTCCTGTTTGTCCGCGATAACCATCGTCACCTTGCTTTTGCCGTCAGCGCCCTGATAATACGCGGCGTGGTTGGCCTTCTGTACAATCTGGTCAACGGCCAACGCTTCGGCCGCCGCCGCAAAAACACCGCTTGCAGATATTCCAATAACACTTAATAATAAAAATAACTTTAGCTTCATGTTAAACCTCACTTTCGTCTTTTTCTTTCGACAGTTTACACGCCTGTCGTCTCGATAACAAGCCGCATATCAAAATCAAAATCGGCAGCAGTCCGATACTCATCCATGTTAGTTTCGTGATTCCCATCTGCCAGTACTGATGCAGATTCAGAGCGACTAATGCCATAACTGCAATAGAGATAATCAGACAGAACCCGCAATGACAGCCGACCGATTCGACTTTTTTAGCTTTCTTAAAGAACCATTTTTCCGCAGCCGTTAAAAATGCCGGCAAGGCGATTAATGTAATAATGCCCGAGACCGCCATGATGGCGCACAGGAAAAATCCGACTGTTTTATACGGCATTAGTGGGGCGGCCAATAGCGGTAAAAACCCGATTGCGATCACCAAGACATTGCGGCTGATGGCACGGGCTGGTTCGCCGAACATCTCGCTGGCGGCCTTTTGCCATGAACCTGCCGCAGCATAAGCCGTCCGGCTGCGCTCCAGAAAGTGGATCGCAAAATCCACCGCCATCCCCAGCGTCAACGCGCTGAGCACCGCCACCGGCATATCATAATCCTTGCCGATGAAACCGATCATCCCGTAAATCGTCGCAATGGTAATCGTCAGCGGAACCATACATAACAGCCCCCATAACGGTGACCGAAACAAAAGCGACATCATAATAAAGACCACCAGAAAACTGCCCAAAAACGATTGCAGCATCCCGAAGACCATCTTGTTCTGCCAGACCGTGTTAATATACGTCAGCCCCGCCCATTGATGCGTCATCGCAATCGGCGGCTGATGGGCGACGAAGTACGCATCTACTGCTTTGACGACTTGTTCCATGTCTTTGTTGTCCCCGCTGGTCAACTGCATCCAGATATTGACATGGCGGTAGTCCGGCGTGGTCATATGCCACAAGTCGTGGGGACGGTGGCTTTGCTGATACTGGATCAAACACTCAGACACCATCGCCTTATTATCCGGGATACGGAAGCTTGCCTGTGAGCCGTCAATCAACTCCTGATGCACTTTCTTGACAATGTCGGCCAGCGAATTGCTTTTGCCGACCAATCCGGTATCCTCCAGATGCTTTTGCAGTCCCGCCATATATTGTAGCGTCTGCGGGCTCTTGAATAGTTCCGGTTTTTCAAAGCCAGTTGCAAATGAGTCAAAATGGGCGGTCATCTCATTCCAAGCATAGAACAAATCATCGTCATCGTCTGGAACAGATTCAATCTCTTTGTCCATCAGTTCCTTAAGCGTATCCACAAAAGCGACTCGACTAAATTCATCGAATACAATTGTTTGCAATAAGTCCTCAATTTTTTGAACTACAAGCGGTGCTTTAGGATACTGCTCTTTGATGGACTGAGCTTTCTCCTGAAGATATGTTAAAAGATCTGCTGATAATAATTCTGGATATTCGTGCAGTTCCGCCTCTGCATCCAATACCAGATAGGCCATGTACGTCCCGCCAAAGTGGGCATTTAAGGCGGTATCCGCCTGGCGAATCGGGTGGCTTTTAGAAAACCATTTGACGGGATTGTCGTTGATCTGGATTTTGGTAATGCCCCAGACCGCAACGGCTGTTAAGACCACCAGCAGCGTCAAAATAGTTTTGGCATAACGATGGGTTAACCCGCCGACAGTCTGCAGCATCCGGGTGAGGGCACTTTGCTTTTGGTCATGATGCACCGCCATGCCGAAGTTGGCCAGCCGCTTTTCCGGTATCATCATGACATACGCCGGCACAAACGTCACCGTAAACAACCATGCGATCATGATTCCCGTTGCCACGAACACGCCGAACACCTGCACCGGCGGGATTGGCGTCAGCGCCAGCGACAGAAAACCGGCCGCAGACGTTAGCGACGTATACAACATTGGCGTAAATAATCCGTGCATGACTTCCTCAATTGCGGCCTTGCGGCCTATCTCTTTCGTATACACGTCGAAAAATGCCGAAAGGATATGTACCGAGTCCACCACCGCGATCGGCATCAGGAAAATCGGGATCATCGAACTCATGATGTGCACCGGATAGCCAAAGCCGATGAGCAGGCCCATCGTCGAAAGAACCGACACCATCGCGATGACCATCGGCGAAATCACCAGTACCAGCTTGCGGAAGAAAATCAGCATCAAAATAAAAATCGTCAGCATCGCCAGCGGCGCCGAAATTGCCATCTGGATAAACATCTCCACGCCGAATGTATCCTCGGCGACCGGCAGGCCGGTAATATGATAATCTTCATCCCCGCCCAATGTGGCGATTTTCTGATTCAGTTCTGAATACACGCGATAGCTGAAATGCTTGTCCGTCAGCGGGATAAACAGCATGATTGCTTTGCCATCCTCAGAAACCATTGTGCCTTTCAAAAGCGGATTGGAAAGCGCCTTGTCCCGAACCGCCAGCGCCTCGGCCTGAGTCTGTGGTGGTTTCGGCATCAGCCATTCAAACTTGATAACGCCGGGCCCGCCTTGTGAAATATGGTCGATTAGCGATGGCGCGATCATATCCACCTCAATCACGCCGGCGATTTTTTCGGGGGCTTCCCTATCCAAATGGTTCAGCGTTTTGGCAAACTCGGTCAGTTCATAAATGCGCTGCAAAGTCGCCGGGTTAAATACACCGTTTTCGTCTCGTTCATTGATAACACCCAGCACAACAATATCGCTAAGGTCGAACTGCTTTTTCGTAGCGGTATGAAATATGCGAACCGGTTCGTCGGCGCTGAGCATGTTCTCCGGGTCCGTATCCACCTTGATCAGCCGAATAAACGCCCCGCAAATCAGCGTAAACAAGACCATCACAAGCGTAACGGCTTTGTAATGATTAACCGAGAAATGAACGATTCTATCCTTAAATGTACTCATCGTCTTGCTCCCTGAATGTTCCTGTGTATCATTTAACTACTAATTTTAGCTGATTCAATCTCTTTTTGTATAATTTTAGGAACTATCCTGCTCGCAATGATGATACACGCAATGCAGCAGTTTAATGACATTCGAGTTTTTGATACTGTAAAATACCTTGGTCCCCGCCCTTCGGCATTGCAAAACCTGTTTGTCCTTCATCAGGCCCAACTGCTGACTGGCCACCGCCTGAGGAACACCCAGTCTTTTAACAAGATCGCCAACACACATCTCGCCCTGTTCCAGCAACTCGATGATCTGCAAACGAACCGGATGGGCAACCGCTTTCAAGACCTCAGCAACGTGTTGTGCTATTTCATAATCCATATTCAACTCCATATATCATAACATCCTTATATAACTATATATGTATATAACACTGATTGTTCGAATTTTTTACTTAAAAAGACATTATTTTGTGTTTTATCTTAAAAAGTCGTTTAAAATCGTAATTTTCCGTAACAATAATCCTGTTTTTGCGTCTTATTTTAGTAGAAAAGACATCTCATACGAGTGTTTCTTAGTCCATGATTTTAGAAGGGTTGTCCCGTGAAGAAAAAAAACATTATCATATTGATTATCAGCGTTACCGTTCTTCTCGTCATATTATTTTATGGTGCTAAAAAAGCCGGCTCTATGGTTGTAAAGAAATCCTTGTCCAAAGCCATTAATGTTCGGATCGAAACCGTCCAACCGGGTGAATTTTTGGAAATCGTCAATGCCCCGGGAGAAATCCGGCCTGAAACAGAAGTGGACATCAGCGCAAAAGTGTCCGCCCGTATTATTGAAATTCCCTTTGACGAAGGCGACACGGTAACCGCCGGCGACCCGAAGGCCGATCCGCCTGTTGCCCCATCCCTGCTGATCCGTCTTGATTCAAAAGACCTTGAAAGTCAATTGCGCAGTGCCGAAGCCAATCGGGATGCTCAAATAGCTCGCATCGAGGTTGAAAAATCAAATATTCTCTCGCAAAAAGCAACATTAAAAGGCCTGGAGGCAACACTGAATCAGTCCCGCATGGACTTTGACAGGCAAAATAAACTGCTTGAAAGTCACGACATCAGTCAGTCCAGTTTTGACCTGTGCCAATCCAATCTTCAGGAACTTCAAGCTCGATATACCGCCTCGGAACATTCCATTCGAGCCGCCGAACAAAACCTGGTCGTCATGCAGCACAATCTCAAAGCCTCCGAAGCACGGGTCGAAGAGGGGCAGGAAGCACTCAGTTACACGACGATCTATTCACCCATCGACGGTACCGTTACACAGACCAACGCCGAAGTCGGCGAAGTGGTAATGACCGGCACAATGAACAATCCCGGAACAGTCATCATGCAGGTTGCAGACCTTTCGAAAATGATTTTGCTGGCGCAACTGGATGAAACAAATATCGGGCAGGTCCAAATCGGTCAAAAGGCAACCGTCCATATTCCTGCCTTCTGGGAGGAGGAATTTGACGGCGTCGTTCAGAACATCGCACTGACGCATCGAATGTCGAATACGGGCGCTAAGTATTATAAGACCGAGATCCTTATTCATGGAGATGTCGCCAAACTGCGCTCCGGCCTGACAGCTGATGTCGACATCGAAACCAACCGCTATCAGGATGTGATCAAAGTTCCCAGCCAGGCCGTGCTTGCACGTCGCACTGACAGCCTGCCGCTGGATATCACAGACGGCAACCCCGTCGTCGATAAAAAGAAAACGGATATCCCGGTTGTTTACCGGCAGGTCGATGGTAAGGCCGTGGTTACGCCCGTAGCTATCGGACCGAGCGACCTGACGCATACCTTGATACGAGCCGGACTAAAGCCCGGTGATACAGTGATCGTCGGTCCGTATAAGATTCTGGACACACTGAAGCACGACACGAATGTTAAGGAAGAAACGGCAAAAACTCCGGAAACTCAGAATACCAAAGATCCCAACGACTCTGACGATAAACAATCATAAAAAAATATTATCGAAAACACCGATGCCAGATACGGAAAACAATAAAATACTCATTCGAACGCAGGGACTGACCCGTACTTACAAAGTGGGGCTGGAAAGGGTCTATGCGTTGCGAAGCATCAATCTCAACGTCTGCGAAAATGAATATGTTGCGGTTATGGGACACAGTGGTTCCGGCAAAAGCACCCTGATGAATCTGCTCGGCTGCCTGGACATCGCCGATGCGGGCCAGTACGAACTCAATGGCATCAACACCACATACATGAATTCATCCCAGCTGGCGCACGTGCGCAATCAGCAAATCGGGTTTGTGTTTCAATCGTTTGAATTACTGTCGCGAGTGTCCGCATTAAAAAATGTGGAACTGCCGCTGATCTACTCTGACGCCCCTTTTGGGCAACGGCGAAAACTGGCTCAGGAAGCGCTCCGACGGGTCGGCTTGTCGGACCGCATCCATCACAAGCCCAACCAGCTTAGCGGCGGTGAAAAACAACGTGTCGCCGTTGCCCGCGCATTGGTCGGCAAGCCCAGCATCCTCCTGGCCGACGAACCCACGGGGAATCTGGACTCCAAAACGAGCGACGGCATTATGCAGTTGTTTGAAAAACTACACACCGAAGGGCAAACCATTATCATGGTCACGCATGAATCGGATATTGCCGCACACGCTCGCCGGATCGTACGGATGCAGGATGGGGAAATCGTCAGCGATCTGCCGACGGAGCAGGATCCGCTATCCGTCCATTACGAGGATCCTTCCGCATCGGAGCCGTCTCAATGAAAATGCTGCTGCTGATTCCGCTAAAAATCTTTCGTCTGTTGATACAAAGTACGTTGCTGGCGCTCAACCAGATTTGGGTCAATAAAACCCGCAGCATCCTGACCACGGTTGGTATTATCATCGGTGTCGCGTCGGTGTCAGCCGTTATTGCCGCGATGGACGGCATGAACAATAAGATCATGGAAAATTTCGAAACCTTCGGCACCAAAAAAATCTTTCTCTGGCCGGAGCGTCCATCCTCGGGACCCAAAAAGAATGTCGACTGGTGGCAGATTCGCTTCAAACAAGAAGAATTTAACGGCATGCTCGAATATTGCCCCTCCGTCGAATCGAAGTCATTTATCTCTGATGGTCGAAATTTACCGGCTCGATTTGAGGAAACAAGCGTAGAATCGGTTCGGCTCAACGGCGTTGAAGCAAGTTGGTTTGAAATTGAAAATCGGGAAATTATCATGGGACGGCCCTTTTCGCATCTGGATGAAAAACAGGGTCGCAAGGTCTGTATCATCTCCAAAGGACTCCGGGATAAACTGCAGATGGATCAAGAATGTACGGGCCAGGCCATTACGTTCGGATACCATACATTTCTGGTAATCGGCCTGCTGGAAGAGAAACCCAGTATGATGTTTGACAATAGTAACCGGGATAACCTCGAAGCTTATATTCCGTTTCGGACCATGCGGAAGATCAGCAATAATGAGTGGTTCCGCGTTATGGCCAATTGCAAAAGCACCGATCTGGCAGAGGAAGCGAAAGCGGAAATTAAGTTTTTTCTGCGACGAACCCGACACATCCGCCCCGGCGAGCCGGATACGTTTAACGTGTTCGTGATGGAAAATGAAGTTAAACAAGTCATGGGAGTCCTGGGGATGATCTCGGGGGTAGCATACGCAATCGTCAGTATTTCGCTGCTGGTCGGCGGCGTCGGCATTATGAACATTATGTTGGTGTCGGTGTCCGAGCGAACGCGTGAGATCGGCTTGCGTAAAGCCGTCGGAGCCAAACCATCGGCCATCCTGACCCAGTTTTTGGTCGAAGCGGTGGTCTTGTGTCTGTTTGGTGGCCTGATCGGCCTCAGTATCGGGCACCTGTCGACAATGCTGATATCAAAATTCCCTCTGATGGAAGGAACGAGAATCCCCTTCTGGGCCATTCTGCTGTCGTTCGGATTTTCCGGAGGGGTAGGCGTCGTTTTCGGCATGTTCCCCGCGATCAAAGCCGCTCGCCTGAATCCCATTGACGCATTAAGACATGAATAAAGACAGGATTATTAAAATGAAATATCATCACATACTCATCGGACTGCTTTTATTAAGTATCGTTTTATGGTTATCCGGTTGCCGACAACCCTCCTCTGGCACAGCCTTCTACAAACTCAACACCTCTCCGGAAAAAGTGCGCGAAATTGAAACCTTTGAATTGGAATCCTATCGCTCTGAGCCGCAGCCTGATACAAGCACGCCTTCCGTGCTGGAACTGCCCAAAGAACCGCTCGAAAAAATCGACCTGGAACTGGATCAGTGCCGGGCACTGGCCCTCGAAAACAATCTGGATTTAAACGTTCAACTGTTAGCGCCCGCCATTGCACAGGAAAACGTTAATGCTGAACGCGCCAAATTCGAAGCGTCATTTTTTACCGATCTAACCTATAGCAAGTCGGATCAGCCTTCCGCAACAAGTCTCGATATCAGCGGTTCAAAAACGGATTACTCAAAGACCGATCTCGGCGTTAGAATCCCTCTCCAGACCGGCGGCACCGTTACGTTTGATCTGGCGGAATCGCGCACCAAGACCAATTCCGAATATTCCATTTTTAACCCCTCCTATTCGACTGACACATTTGTATCCATCAGCCAGCCTTTACTGCGAAATGCGGGGATTCGGACAAATACACACTCGATCCGTATTGCTGAGTATGAAAAGTATCGCACGGATATCGCAACAAAAATGGAGGTCATACGGGTTTTGGCGGCAATGGATCGTGTGTATTGGCGCCTTTATGCCGCCTCCAAACAAGTCCAGGTCAGTAAGCAGCGGTATGAACTGGCCAAGGCTCAGCTTGAACGGGCACAACGTTTCGTGGATGCGGGCCAACATGCACAAATCGAGATCAATCGGGCCGAGGCGGGACTGGCTGAAAGCCTTCAATTTATTATCAACGCGGAAAATGAAATGCGGGATC
The DNA here is from genome assembly GCA_963675525.2 of Anaerohalosphaeraceae bacterium. GTDB lineage: Bacteria > Planctomycetota > Phycisphaerae > Sedimentisphaerales > Anaerohalosphaeraceae > 4572-13. The sequence goes on from CAXXSL010000016.1 coordinate 120,386, forward strand.
GCCAGCGAGAGACCAAACAAACCCTGAATAAATCCGGCCTTGAAACGCGGGGGACAACCGTTATTGCTCCCCTCACCGAACCGAATCCGGTTCACTATACGTTTGATGCAGACCGCCTGATCGAACAGGCGTTTGAGAACCGTACGGAAATGCTCGACTATGAATTGCGATTAGCTCAGCACATTAGCGAAATTGATTTTCGCCGCAACCAGACGCTGCCGCTGGTGACTTTGAATTATCAATACAATATCAATGGACTCGGACCAACCAGCAGCGACGCCTACGATCTGCTGACGGACCATCGCTTTGTGGATCATTATATGGGAGCCAGCATTCAGATCCCGCTGGGCAATCAGGCGGCCAAAAGCAATCTGCGCGCGGCAGTCTATTCCAGAATGCAAACCATCGCCTCTAAGGAAAGACAGCGGTCCATGATCGAGGTCGAAGTGCTCAATGCGCTGGACCAGGCTGAGTCCAACTGGCTGCGCGTACTGGCCGCCCGGCAAAACACCATCCTGCAGGAACGCCTGTATCAAGCCGAGATACGCCAGTTCGAAAACGGACTGACCACATCAACCGACGTTCTCGAGGCCCAAACCAACTTTTCCAACGCCCAGAGTTCGGAAATTAACGCCCTGACCGAATATGAAATCGCATTGGTCGATTTAGCCTATGCGACCGGTACTCTCCTGGGGGCCACCCAGGTCGAATGGGAACCAATTCAGCCATCCATGCAATAAAAAACTGATACTTGAGTCAAGCGTTCATATAACATGTCATTCCAAGCATAGGCGAAGAATCTATTATTCAACCACGGCGCAGCCGTTTCCGCTTTTTTTCTCAAGTTGACTACAATGATACATAAAAGGTTTTGAAATCTTGAAAAAAAGCGTATAATCCGAGAAGATTTTGTGGGAGCTAATCACATGCAAACAGATACGGACACCATGCAATTGGCGTTGGAATTGGCCCGGCGGGGATTGGGCAATGTCGAACCCAACCCGGCGGTCGGCTGTGTCATCGTCAAAAACGATGAAATCATCGGTCAGGGCTGGCACCAGCGTTTCGGCGGGCCTCATGCTGAAATTAACGCCTTGGGGGATTGCCGAGCCAAAGGGCACGACCCGAGGGGAGCAACGATGTATGCCACGCTCGAACCGTGCAGCCATACCGGAAAAACCCCGCCCTGCTGTCAGGCCGTGATCGAAGCGGGCATCAAAAAAATCTTCATCGCCTCCGAGGACCCGACCAAACTGGCCTCCGGCGGAATCGAACAACTCAAACAAGCTGGTATCCAGGTCGAAACAGGCCTTTGCGGCGACGAGGCCGAACAGCTTAATGCGCCATTCTATAAACATGCCCGCACAGGCCTGCCGTGGGTTATTGTCAAATGGGCACAAAGCATCGACGGGAAACTGAGCTGGGTAAATCCGCCTGCCGAAGGCAACTGGATTTCCAATGAAAAAAGCCGAGCTGACGTGCATCAACTCCGCAAAAAAGTACAGGCCATCTTAACCGGCATCGACACCGTCATCACCGATAATCCAAAACTGACCGTCCGCGTCGAAGGCGAATCCATCGACTGTCCACCGCTGCGAACCGTACTCGACAGCAAACTGCGAATGCCGTGGGATTGTTATCTGATTACGGTTCACGACGCGCCAACGCTCATCGTGACGACCGAGCAAACCGCACAAACGGAATTTCAGCAGGTTGAAAAGCTACAAGACGCAGGTGTAGAAGTTTTCGCCGTGCAGGAATGCCGGGAACACTGCGACTTGAAAGCAACGCTAACCGAACTGGGTCGCCGCGGTATCCAGCAGTTGCTCGTCGAAGCGGGCCCAAGACTGATCAGCCAGTTCCTCGCTGAAAACCTCACCGACGAACTCCGCATCTACATCGCCCCCATGATATTAGGCCAAAACGGAACCGCCGACATCTCCGCCCCCCTGTCCGCCATCGTCAACCGCCAAATACTCAAAAAACCCAAAATGCAAACTTTCGATAACGATATTTGTATTTCAGGATATCTCTGAGAAGGAGAATAAGATGCTTAAGCGCACAATTATTATAATCATTTTGGTTGTAATTAGCACAAGTCTTTATTTCGGCACAAAAATGGGATTTTGGGTTTATCACTGTAAAAAACACATTCAACAACGCAAAAATCTAATTCTTAAGGAGACCGATCATAAAGAATTGTTAATCGCATGTCAGATTATTTTGGAAAATACAACAACAGACACCCTTCTTCAAGAATCTAACTGGCCATTAATTATAAAAAATCTCAAACCAACTTATGTACACGTTGAATCAGAAAGCTTGGATATCGAAATGGGTGGTGGTTTTTTCTCTTTTGGAATTATTGCCTATAAAGAAGGAATGGAAGTTTCTTTAGAAGAAAATAATGAGAATGCTGAAAGTTATCAATATGAACAACTTATAGAAGGATTATGGTATTACGAAGAAAAATAACTCTGAAACATTTGCTTTGATTCCTAAAGTAAACTTATCCACAAGTGAATATTTCCTAAACTAAAACGGTTTTTTATTCAGCACGCTTTTGCTTCGCAGGATATGGTGGTAGTGTTTGGCGAAGCGGTGGATTTCGTAGAATTTTGTCTGCTTGGTTTCAATAAATTCCATTGTTTTTTTGCCTTGACAATTGTATAGTTTTTCTATACAATCTGAATGTGAAATTAAAGACTTTGGACATCCTGAAAACGTTGGAAGCAACTGCCAACATCCTGCAATGGGACGGCGAAAATATCGAGATTTTGCTTATCGGCGGGGCTGCCGGGATGCTCACCGGCCAATTACCGGCTCATCGAGTGACTCAAGACTGCGATGTAATGGACTTTACACCAAAGGAAGCACAAAAGGCGGTTTTAGATGCCGCCGCTCAGGTTTCACAGGAAAAAGGGTTGCCGGAACATTGGCTCAGTACACAGGCGATGGACTCTTTGAATGTTTTGCCTGATGGCTGGCAATCAAGGCGTATTCACATTGCGTCTTTCGGCAAACTGTCGGTCTATGCCGTCAGTCGGCTGGACCTTCTGGCGATGAAATTCTACGCCAATCGACCGCAGGACCGTCAGGATATTATCGAAATGAAACCGTCGCCGGAAGAAATTGAATATATCCGAAAATACCTTGATATGCTTCGTGTTCCATCCCGACGTACCGATCTTGACCAGGTCGTCAGCGCTTTTAAATTAGTTGACGCAATGGAGAATTTGTTCTATGGCAACCGATAATCTACTAAAGCAATGGGCCAGACTCGGAGCTACATTCAATGTTCAGCCTGCCGGTAAAACGCCGGACATTGAAAAACTTCTGATTGATACCGTGACAGAGTTGCCACAGATACCCAGATTGCTGCCGGTCTGTGTCACATGGCTGACACAGTATAGCCGTCTGGTTTGCAGGCATCGACTGACCGGGCTCGTCTCCAATCTTTCAGACACTGATGTGTCTGCAACGATGGGGTTACTATTAAGTATTGTTAAAGTTTTTTCAGGAACAGACCATTTCAATCTCGTCATCAAGCAATGCAAACCATTAAAAACACCAAAGCCTCTTTTCGCTGTGGATCGCATGTCTGATAAGCTTTCAGAGCTGTCACGGAACAACAGTTCATCGACCGGCCGCAAGTGGGGCCTGTGGTGTGAGCCTGTCGATTTAAAAGAAGATGCCGTTCGTCCCCTGACATGGGTTATGCTCCAAAACCCCTCGCTCAAACAGCGGGCAATTTTCAACGGAAATCTGCGTGCCTCAATTCTGGAAACTCTCGCCTGCGATAAACAAGCCGGTCGGAGCGAATCACTATTAGCAAGACACTGTCATGCCACCCGCAAAGCCATCCGTGAAGCGCTGGACCACCTTGAATTCTGCCAGCTTGTTTTTCGCCGCAATGTAGCTGGTAAAATCTTGATTTCACTTTGCTAATTGTGGCATATTCGACAACTGGAAACCATCAGTCTAACTTTTGATTTTTATTTAACACGCTTTTGCTGCGGAGGATGTGGTGGTAGTGCTGGGCGAAGCGGTGGGCTTCGTCTCGGACATATTGAATCAGTTTCAGCACCGGTGAATGAGCGGACAGTTTCAACGGCTTAGTCTTTCCGTGAATGTAAATCATCTCTTCTCTTTTTGCGATCGACACCAGCTTCGGCACCAGTGCATTCATCTCGCAAAACGCCTCCTCGACGGCATGCAACTGTCCGATGCCGCCATCGATCAATACCAAATCCGGCCATAATTCCTCGCCTGCCATCGCTCGCTTATACCGCCGGGTGACAATTTCCTTTAAAGCGGCGTAATCATCCACACCCTTAACCGTCTTAATCTTAAACCGCCGGTAGCCATCCTTAAACGGCCGCCCGTCAATAAACTGTACCATCGAGCCAACCGTTTCCTGTCCCGCCAGATGCGCGATATCAAACCCCTCAATAATCCGCACCGGCTGTTCGGCCCCCAGAGCCGTCTGCAATTTCTCCAGCGCCTCCGTCGGGTCACCCGCAAACACCTCCGGCTGCACATTGCCCTCAACCGTACCGCGCCGGTCGAGATTTTCGATCAGCCGAATCCGATCGCGGTACATCGCCGCCACTTCAAAATCCTTCGCCTCCGATGACACCGCCATCTTCTTCTTCAAATCCCGCAGCACCGTTGACCGCTTCGACTGCAAAAACTTCACCAGGTCCTTAATCTGCATCTTATAGTCAGCCTTCGACACTCGATCCGCACACGGCGCCGAACACTGCTTAATATTGTGCAAAATGCACGGCCGGAAAAACCGCCGCTTGTCGTCCTGTGTATGAATCTCCAGCTTGCACGTACGAAACCGGAAAATCTTCTGCAGCACATTCATCACCGCCCGCAGTTCCTTGACATTCGTAAACGGCCCGAACAGCTTGCTCCGGCTGTCCTGTGGATTCCGCGTCACATACACCCCCGGAAATTCCTGCCGGGTCGTCACCTCCAGATACGGAAACGTCTTGGCATCCTTTAAATCCGAATTGTACGGCGGATGAATATCCTTGATCAGCCGCGCCTCCTGCAAAATCGCATCCACTTCGCTTTCGGTTTCGATATACTCCACCGTTGCGGTCTTGCTAATCATCTCCACGATCCAAGGCCCGCGGCTTTGCCCCAAATTCACCCCCGGCTGAAAATAACTTCCGGCACGGCTCCGCAGATTTTTCGCCTTGCCGATATACAGTACCTTGTCGGCGGCATCCTTCATGAAATACAGACCCGGCCCCGTTGGAAACGTACGAATCGTTTCCCGAATTTCTTCCAGCGCTTTTTTTGCTGTTTTAGCCATGCTTATTATCTTACCAGATATGCATAGAAAAAATGAATGAAAAAAAACGAAGAACGGTCAGGCCGTCGGCAGGGAAACGTAGAATTTGCTTCCCTGGTTAACGTCAGATTCGAGCCATATTTCTCCGTTCTGCCCCTCAAGAATACGGCTGACGATGGCAAGCCCCAGCCCGTCTCCGCTCACGTTAACCGATGCATCAGATTTGACTCGATGAAACACCTCGAAAACCCTGCTCTGATGCTCGGACGGAACACCGATTCCGTTATCTGCAACACAATAGATGCTTCGATCTTCGGCTATCGTGGCGGAAATATGGATCCTGCCCGGCCGCTTCGGCGAAAGATATTTCAGGGCATTCGTAATGAGATTACTGAACACCTGGTTTGTTTTGGGACCATCGCCAAAACAGTCCGGCAGCACATCCACGGAAATTTCCGCCCTGCATTCCCTGGCCTGAAACGAATGATTCTCGATAACATTCTTGATCATTTCGTTCATATCGATCCGTTCGATACGGAACGGACTCGTTCCGGCCCTCGAGACCTGCAGCAGACCGTCAATCAGCATTTGTGTTTTCTTAACACCCGCATGAATATATGTCAGCGATTCCGAAATCGATGTCTCAAAAAGAGAACCAACCGCAGACATCGTTTCATCACTAAGCTCTTTTGCATAAAGCGACCGAAGCTTATCGCAGCCTTCCTGGAGCTCGTTGCAGAATCCGGAAATTGTGACAAGCGGAGACTTAAGATCATGCGAAGCAATATAAACAACGTTCTGGAGTTCGGCGTTTTTCGCTTTCAATTGTTTGGTCAGTTTGGCAAGCTCCTGCGTTCTCAGGCCGACTAGCCGCTGTACCGCTTCTGTTTTTTTCTGAGCAGAGCGGTAATAAAGAATGGCCGATAACGTCAAAAACAGGCCGATGGCGAGTGCCGTCCAGGATGCGAAGGTCATATAGGAATAAAGCATCCCTTCTCCCGGGGCACAGATTACCGACCATTTTCTCATTCCGGGCTCAATGGTCGATTCAGTATGTAACCGGCCGTTTGTAAAAGCTTCCGCCATGCCGGACGGTTCGGATTCACATGGCGGATAACAACAAAGATACTGTTTGTCTGCCGAAGCAGACTTATCCAGCAGGCAAATGTGGATATCCTGAACATCCGTAAAACGCAGGGCACGTTCAACTAAGACATTGGTGTGAAAGGCCGCCGCTACAAATCCTTCCAGATTCTCCCGCCGCTGCTGCACGGTACCGGCAGGCATACCCTTTTTATATAACGGTATGAAAACAATCACGCTGTTGATTTTCCGGTCATCCTGAACCAATTGGACGCGCTCCGTTACGATAGCCGCATTCCGGTCGCGCGCATCACCAATCGCCCGATACCTGACAGGATCTGAACCATTATCAAAACCCAGAGCAGCATGCTTTTCCATAGGCGGGGACACGTAGTAAACCGGGAAATATTCCTCTCGTTTTCGGGCCGGAACCCAATCGCCCTGCTCATTCATCTCCTTAATGAAAAAACCCTTCATCCCTGCGGCCTCAGCCTGTGCCTCAAATTGCCGGCGCTGATCATCTTTCACGCAGGGAATCCATGCAATGCTGTAAAACCCTTCAAAATCCGAAAAAGACGAGACAAACGATTCAAACTCCTCCGGTTCCACTAACTGTGAGCTTTCAAAGAAACAGCGAACAGATTCAAGAATACCGAACTTGTAGTGAATCAATCGCTCCAGAGCCGACACACGGTTTTGTGCAATTTGACGGAACGCGTGATCAAAAGCGGCTTTTTCTCGCAGCCGAATCGTAAAAAAGAGAAGTGAAGATACCCCCACACCGATGATAATAATGACAACATACGGCAATAAACCCAAAAACGATGTTTTGGAAATTCCTTTTTTCACATAATTATCTCACTTTTTCATTTCGTTTTCCCTATTTTACGGACTCATAGAGGATTTGGCAACTCTTTTTAGCACGCAATTTATTGGCGTAGAGACCTAAAAAAGCGATTATTTGAAGGCGATTTGCAGTGGAAAAACACATCCTGAACGATTATAGTCCTGAAATGGATTTAACGCAAAAAAGTACGATTCTGGTGACGTGCAGTCCCGGGCTGGCCGACTATCTTCGTGCCGAGATCGAGGCACTGGGCTATAAGGTAACGGCAACGGGCAATGTCGATGTGGAATTGCAGGGAAATATGCAGGATGCCATGCGGCTGAATCTGTATCTGCGAACGGCGTACAATGTGCTGTATCTGCTGCGGTCATTTCCGTGTGATACGCCGGACGAACTGTATCGCAAAGTCCGGCAGATGGCATGGGAGGACATGATCTCACCGGACGAATACGTCAGCGTCGTCACACGCGTCGACACGCCGACGATCGATAACACCATGTTCGCCGGACTGCGGGTCAAAGACGGTATCGTAGACCGCATCCTCAAGCAAACCGACTCCCGCCCCAACTCCGGCAAGGAACGGGATAACATCGTTGTTCAGCTCTACTGGAAAGGCAAGACCTGCAAATTATACCTGAATACGTCGGGGCAGAAAATTTCCGACCGCAGCTACCGCAAGGTCATGACCGATGCCCCGATGCGGGAATCGCTGGCCGCGGCATTGATTATGGCGACCGGTTATGACGGCACGCAGCCGCTGGTCTGCCCGATGTGCGGGAGCGGAACATTGCCCATTGAAGCGGCGCTGATGGCAACCCGACGTGTGCCCGCCCTGCTGCGAAGTAACTTCGGATTTATGCATACCAAATTTTATGACGAGACGGCCTGGCATGCGATGCGAACCGAGGCACTAAAGCAAAGTAAAAAACGTGGCGGCAAAACCGAGTTTACACCCGCACCGATTATCGCCACTGATATCGACTCGTGGGCGGTCGAGGCCGCCAGGCGCAACGCCCAAACCGCCGGGGTTGACCATTTGATCGAATTTGCCAAATGCGACTTTGCCGAAACGGCCGTTCCGGAAGATGGCGGCATTGTGATTATGAATCCCGAATACGGCATGCGGATGGGCGATTTGGAAAAACTGGAAGAAACGTATAGCCGCATCGGCGATTTCTTCAAACAGAAATGCGCCGGCTATACCGGATATGTCTTTACCGGGAATATGGATTTGGCGAAAAAAGTGGGCCTTCGAACCAGCCGGAGAATGGTATTTTTCAACGGCGGTATCGAATGTCGACTCCTCAAATATGAACTTTACACCGGAACCCGCAAAGTGCGGGACCCATGAATATAAAAAAAGAAAGGCGAGAACAACGTCTCGCCCTTCCTCTTGTTCATGGTCCCTATCCAGTTTTCTTTGTGCCGCGAGGTGCAGCCTTTTGTGAAAATGCCGATACCATCGGCTCTGCACTACATTCTTAACCCTCACTCCACTTAAAAAGCATACACGTCATTTTAGCAACCGCGGCCTACAGGCCGCACTGTGAACCATGCTAATTAATAATTATAACAAATCGGTTCAGGAAACGGTAAAAAAAACGTAAATTCATCAAAAAAACATCAAAAACCGTGTTTTTGGCGGATTTTGGCCTTCCTTTATGATGCCAATCCGGGTGTTTTTTTCCTGGTTTCAGCTTCAAGATATTCATCGTTTTAATTGCCCGATTTGCCCTGATTATAATAAGACTTAAGGGGCCATGAATCAGAATAAAGGCAGGCCGCCATACTGTTGTGCTGAACCACGAATCAAGTTCGGGGCAACACTTTTTCGGGTTTGTGTTTTTTGAAGCGGAGTTTATCCGCCAGTTTCTGGATAACAACGTAAAAGACCGGGATCATCAGCACCCCAAAGATCGTTGCGGCAAGCATACCGCCGAAAACAGTCGTTCCCAGCGACCGTCTGGCAACAGCACCGGCACCGGAGGCGATGACCAGCGGCACCACACCAAGGACGAACGTAAAGGCCGTCATGAGAATCGGGCGAAAGCGCAGACGCGCAGCGGTGACCGCCGAGTCGATAAGATCGTGTCCTTCGTCATGATGTTGTTTGGCAAACTCGACCAATAAAATGGCGGTTTTGGTAGACAGGCCGATCAGCAGGACAATCCCGATCTGGGTATACACATTATTGTCATACAGGCGGAGCATATTCGCGATCACCGCCCCGAACAGAGACAATGGCACTGACATTACAATGGCAATTGGCACGAACCAGCTTTCGTACTGAGCGGCCAAAAACAGGAATACAAACACGGACGCAAGGGTAAAGATGATCGGGGCCTTGTTGCCGGCGAGGATTTCCTGGTAACTCAAACCGGACCATTCGTAGCCCATCTGCTCGGGCAGGTTTTCATCAAGGATTTTTTCCATCTCGGCCATGGCCTGGCCGGAACTGTAAATGGGTATCGGCAATCCCATGATCGTGGTAGCCGGGTACAGGTTATAGTGTGATACAGACTGCGGGCCGGCAACATCAGAGATACCGACAAATGTTCGCAAGGGTATCATTTGACCGTCCCGGTTTCGTACCTCCAGCTTCAGAATATCCTGTGCATCGGCTCGAAACTGTTCCTGGGCCTGCAATATAACGCGATAGGTTCGACCGAACAGGTTCAGGTCGTTGACATAGGCCGTACCCAGATTGGCCTGCAATGTTGTGAACACATCATCAAGCGAAATGCCAAGCCGGGTCACTTTGACGCGGTCGATGGCGAGATACAACTGCGGCACATCAGCACGGAAGTCGCTGTTAACAAATATAAACATCGGATTTTGACTTCCCGCAGACTGCACCCTGTCGCCGGCTTCCTGCAGCGCGTCCAGTCCCAGTCCGCCGCGATCCTGGACTTTCAGTTCGATCCCCCCTACCATTCCCACATGAATCGGCGGAGGAACAAAGGTTAAGCATTTTGCATCCAGTATTCCCCCCACCCGCTGGGTTATTTGCTGTGAAATCGTTTGCACGGACAGTTCTTTACCCGGACGCTCATTCCAGGGTTTAAGCATGACGAAATAGAAGGCCACATTCGGACTGGCGGTGTTCGTAAATAACGAAAAACCGCCAATCGTGACATATTCGTGGATGCCGGGCGTTTCTTCGAGCATGACATTGATTTGCTTGGTAACCTCGGACGTTCGTTCGATGCCGGCCCCCGGGGGCAGTTCCACATTAACGAAGAAGTACCCTTCGTCTTCATTTGGCATAAAGCCGGAGGGAATCAGCTTGAATCCCATCCAGGTCGCTCCGGCCAAAATAACGAACATGATCATAGTCATGGCAGTATGGCGGGTAATATGTTCGACGATGCGCATATAACCGTTGGTCGTACGTTTCAGGAAGCGGTCGAACATCCCGATAAAGCCGCGATGCTTAAACGACGGCCGCAGGAATAATCCACACAGTGCCGGACTGAGTGTCAATGCGTTGATAGTCGAAAAGACCGTCGCGGTGGAGATGGTCATGGCAAACTGAGAGTAGAGCCGGCCTGAAATGCCGCCGATCAGTGCCGTCGGAACAAATACCGCCAGCAGCACCAGTGTGGTGGCGATCACCGGGCCGGTAATCTGTTTCATCGCTTTGATGGCCGCCTCTTTGGCTGACAGCTTTTCCTCATCAATGATGCGGGAGCAGTTCTCCACAACAATGATCGCATCATCAACGACAATACCAATGGCCAGCACCAGTCCGAACAGGGTCAGGGTGTTAATGGACATGCCGAACAGCATCATCACCGCGAAAGTACCGATCAGCGAGACGGGGATGGTGACGGCGGGAATCAAGGTTGCCCGCCAGTCTTCGAGGAAAATATACACCGTCAGGATAACCAGCAGCGCAGCAATAAACAACGTTGTGAAAACTTCACGGATGGATTCGGAGATAAACTTCGTCGGATCAAATGCGATCTTGTATTCCAAATCCTCAGGAAAACTTTTAGCAAGTCCGGCCATCGTGTTTCGGATGTTTTCAGCCACTTTAAGCGAATTGGCTCCGGGTAGCTGGAACACGCCCAGTGCCACCGCCGGCTTACCGTTCAATTCAACAAACCAATTGTATTGCTCGGAGCCCAGTTCCAGGCGGGCAACATCCTTCAGATACAGGATACGTCCATCGGGTGTGGTCCGGATGACGATATTTTCAAACTGCTCGACGCTGCTGAGTCGTCCGAGAGTTTTGATGGTGTACTGAAAGGGTTCGGCGTTGTCCATAGGCGGAGCGCCGATTTGGCCGGCCGCGACTTCGACGTTCTGGCTGCGCAGGGCCGCCATGATATCCATGACGGTCAGTCCGCGGGCCTTAAGCAACTCCGGGTCCAGCCAGACACGCATGCTGAAATTCTTGGCCCCAAAGACCTCAATGTTGCCCACGCCAGGCACACGCGAGAGCGGGTCGCGGAGATAAATGTTGATGTAGTTACTCATGTAGGTTTCATCGTGTGTCCCGTTAGGGGACTCGAGGCTGACCACAAGCGTGATGTTGGTGGACTGTTTCTGCGTGATGACGCCGTAGCGGCGGACCTCCTCCGGCAACAGCGGTTCGGCTATGGCGACGCGGTTCTGTACAAGCACGGTTGCCATATCCACATCGACGCCGACTTCGAAGGTGACCGTCAGGGTCATGGTGCCGTCATCAGAACTTTGGGAAGACATATAGAGCATACCGTCGACGCCATTGATTTGCTCTTCGAGGGGTGTGGCGACGGTTTCGGCAATCACATCAGCATTAGCACCGGGAAAGCGTGCGGTTACGACCACGGTCGGCGGTGTAATATCCGGGGTTTTTTCAATCGGCAGCAAAGGAAATGTAATCGCACCGATCAGTACGATGACGATCGAGATAACCGTTGCGAAAATAGGCCGTTTGATGAAAAAGGTACTAAGCATGACAACTCCTATTGGATATCCGCCGGAGCGGTTGTTTCGTTATTTTCTGCAGGCTGTGACTGGGCCTGCATGTATTCGTCTTCCGTGAGGGGTTTGACTTCATCTCCGGCTTTGACGAACTGCAATCCCGATACAATGTAGGTCTCACCGGCCGACAAGCCGGAGGCGATGACCTGTAGTGAACCTTTCTGGCGGCCGAGCCGGACCGGGCGATGGCGAACAATATTGTTCTCATCAACAATGAGCAGGTATTTGCCGCCGAGATCGGTGCCGACGGCCTTGGGCCGCACCAGAACGGCATTGTGGATAGATTCAGCAGGTACCTGCAGCCGGACAAACATCCCCGGATAGAGTTGGTTGTCCGGATTCGGCACAATGCCGCGTATCTGAATAGTGCCGGTTTCCGGATCCACCCTGTTGTCCATATAATCCAGGCGGCCCTGGTGTTCATATTGCTCTTTATTGGCTAGGCTCAAAGAGAGCGTCAGTTCGTTGGGCTCCATGGCTAAATCCTGGCGGACGTTTTTGGTGTAGTTGAGGTATTCGCTTTCGCCGGCATGGAAATAGACGTAGATCGGGTCGAGTTTGACGACAGTGGTCAGGAGTGTGTTCTCGCCGGCACCGACCAGATTGCCCTCATCAACATAGTTGCGGCTGACCTTACCGTCGATGGGTGATGCGATGCGAGTGTAGCTGAGATTTAGCTCGGTCTGGGTCAGGGCCGCCTTGGCCGAGAGGACGGCGGCTTCGGCCATATCATACTGGGCTTTGTAGGCGCTGACCTGTTGTTTGCTGATGGCATTGCTTTTGACCGCTTGCTGGGCACGTTCGTAATCCAGACTGGCACGTTCCAAATCCGCCTCCGCAGATTTAAGTGATGCAAGAGCACGGTCACGCTCGGCTTTGTAACTATCAGGCTCGATTTCAAACAGCAGATCACCCTTTTTAACAAAGGCGCCGTCTTTGAACGCCACCTGACGCAGATATCCTCCCACCCGGGCACGAATATCAACCGATTCGATGGAGGCCAGGTTGCCGGTGAACTCGTCATAATTGAGTACGTCTTCAATAATGGGGTTGGCGACTACAACGGGCATGGATGTCTGCTCCGGCCACATGCCCGAAGACATCATACGTTTGATCGTCCATAAGAAAAAACCCGCCAAAACAATGGTGATAAGAATAAAAATAATGATTGCCTTGAGATGTTTCATAAGATTACTCGCTTTCCTGCTATATTTACATTGCGTTATCGCTCGAATTGTCTGTCTGCCCGTCAGTTTCGGATTGCGGCTGTACATCCTCGCCCCAGCCGCCCAGCGCCTTATAGATGCGAATCAGATTTTGCACAACCTGACCTTCGCTTTGAGCCAGTTTATCTTCCTGCTGAAACTGACTGCGCTGCAAAATCAGCACATTCTGGAAATCGATCAGGCCGTTTTTGTACTGTGTCGTTACCAATTCCACTGAGGCCTTCGCAGCGGCGACCGACTGCTGGAGTAATGCTTTACGCTGCCGCTCCTGAACATAATCCGTCATCGCATTCTCAACATCCTCCAGTGCAGCCAAAACAGTGCTGTGATACTGCCAGTACAATTGTTTTGTTTTACTCTCCTCGATTTTAATTTGGTTGCGAATGCGGTCACCGTCAAAAATGTTCCAACGAAACGATGGACCAAAACCGTAATACTGACTCCCGTTTTTGGACACATCCGAAAAGTTCATGGCTTCAAAACCGATATTGCCGCTCAATGAAAAACTGGGATACAGATCCGCCGTGGCATACCCGATCTGAGCCGTTTGCGCAGCCAGTTCTCTTTCGGCTCTGCGGATGTCCGGACGCTGCCGTAACAGTTCAGCCGGGGCCTGTATGCCGATTTCCGCCGGCGGCATGGGAAGAGGTTTGACATCAGCTAACAATTCAGTAAGTTCGCCCGGTTGCTTCCCTGTCAGCACGCACAGACGGTTGATTGCCGCTTTTTCTGCACTGCGAAGGCTCGGTATCTGCGACTGGGTATCAGCCAGATTCAGCCTGGCCTGTTCGACATCCAGCCGAGGCGCCAGTTCCGAATCAAAACGCGCCTGGGCTAAATTCAGCGTCTCGTCCTGGGATTCAATATTTTGCAGGGCGTACCCCATTCGGGCCTGGACCGTTCGCAGTTCCACATAATTGCGGGCAACCTCTGCTGATAATGACACCAGCACATCTCGGTAATTTTCAATTCGCGCTTCGTAAGACGCCTCTGCGGATTCCAAAGCCCGTTTGAAGCGTCCGAAAACGTTCGACTCCCACGACGCATCGAAGCCGACCGAATGCATGTTATACGGATTCGTGGGCAGCGGCATCAACCCTTTCTCGCTGGCGCGGGTGCGCGAATAGGAACCGGCCGCATCGACAGACGGATAAAATTCCCCGGAAACATAGTCTCGTGCATAGCGGGACTGCATCAGACTCCAGTAGGCGCTTTCCAAGTCCGGATTGTTTTGCCGGACCTGCCGGACTAATTCGTTCAGGGTCGGATCATTGAGCAATTCCCACCACTGCGCAGGCATCGAATCGGCTGTTTTGAATCCCTCGGCGAGTTGCTGATACCACTGGTCCGGCATGTCTATCGTCGGCACCTGATAATCCGGCCCGACCGTACACCCTGCCACACACAGTATCAGACCAAGACCAATCCATCGTCTATATTTTTTCATGCACACTTTCATCATATATCATATCCTGTTCTGTCTGTCGCGATAATGATTGCTTATGAAGGACGGATTGTCAAGTAAGACAAGAAAAATTCCGTCAACTCATCGACATCTTTTTCCATTTCATAATCCTGCAGCCAGCTTTGTATTTCAATCATGCCGATGATCGTAGAAAAAAAATACTTGGCCGTAGGAGCCGGGTCGATCTTTCTGAATTGCTGCCGGGCAATGCCTTCCGACAAAATTCTTGCGATGCAACTTCGCGCTTGATTAAGCCCGTCCTGTTTTCTGGATTTGGGAATTTTGGCCTTGACGCCGAATTTTTCCGCTAAGTCAAAGACAATATGATGCTCTTTGCAAAACTTAAAAATTTCATGAGCGACAGATTTTAATTTCTCATCGGGACTCAGTGCCGAATCTGTAACACGTTCGATCTTGTTCAAAATAATGCCGTGCAGTCTTTCATCCACAAAAGTAAGCAATTCGACTTTGTTTTTAAAATAGTTGTACAGTGTCCCGGTCGCGATGCCTGCTGCATCCGCGATATCATGCATTTTGAGCTGCTCGCCCTGCTGCTGCGCAATAACTTGCAGCGTCGCCTCGTAAATAGCCTGACGGGCGGCCCGCTCTTTTAATTCTTTCTGTTTTTCCGCAAACGAACTCATAAACGGCTCTTGATATTCACAGTACTATGTATATCGATTAAAATGAACAAGCATTCATTTTAGTGAATTCTAGTTCATTCGTCAAGCAAGAAAAGATTTTTCAAAATAAAAGATGCTCATTTTAAAATAAGGACATTGTCGGTCTATGACAAACTGTTGACTTTTTGGTTTTTTTCGCTACAATCGCGGGTATGATTTCGATAGAAATACTGAATGCCTTTGGGGATAACTACATTTATCTGGTCGAGTATGAGCCTCAAAGCTGTTTCGTGGTCGATCCCGGCGACGCGGAACCAGTGCGGTCGCTTATCCAACAGCGTAACCTGAAACTGACGCATATTCTGGCAACGCATCATCATTTTGACCACATCGGCGGGATGGGGGAACTGAAAAAGGCGTACGGCTGTGAAATCATCGGGCCGGACCATCAAAGGATTGCCGGAATCGATACACTTGTGCAGAATGGTGATGTACTCACGGTTGGGGATATGTCGATTCGCTGTCTGGCTACGCCGGGACATACATCGACGGAAGTTTGTTATTATGTAACCGGCAAAGAACTTGATGCGGCGGTGCTTTTTACGGGTGATACGCTGTTTGTCTGCGGTTGCGGCAGGCTGTTCGAATGCGACGGCGAGACAATGTATGCGTCGCTGCAGAAACTCGCCGCACTGCCGGACGAAACACGTATTTATCCCGGCCACAATTATACGGAGGAAAACCTGCGGTTTGCCCTGACTCTTTCGCCGGAAAATGAATTGTTAAAGAAAAAACTCAGCGAAGTACGATTGAACACCCAGCAAGGCCGCCCAACAGTGCCCTCGACGATCGCGGAGGAAAAACAACACAATCCCTTCCTGAAAGCCCCAACATGGCAGCAATTCGCTCAACGGCGAAAAAGAAAAGACATCTTTTGAGGAATCCCGCCAAATAACTGTGCGCCGGCGAAATCCTCGGGATCAGGTAAAAAAATAAATAAAACCCGTATTTTTCATCAATTTTCTGATTTTTATCCCTTTTTTTGTCAATTCTACCCCGCCCAAATGCGTCTTTATAATATGCAGGAACAGGATACGGGAACAGGGTCTATGTCGAGAATCGCCAAAAAACTTTGATGATGAAACATTAAGTCGAAAGGGATTACGGTGAAAATTAAGTGGGGCACAAGCTTATCTGTCGGAATTCCGGAGATCGACGAAGGCAATAAGCAACTCATCCAAACATTCGATCTCATCGAGAAACATCGAAATGATGATGTGAAAGCCGAACCGGTATCCCTGGTTGTTGAACAAATGCGGAAACACGCATCGGCTCATTTTTCTCATGAAGAAAAATATATGCTGGCAGTTAATTACCCCCATTATTATGCCCATAAAGACGAGCACAAACAATTCAGAGAAAAAACCGCCGCATTGTGCATCAATGTGATGAACCATAAAAAGACCGCCCCAATGGATATTTATAATTATCTCTCCGGCTGGGTCATCGACCATATCCTCCATACCGACAAAGAAATCGGGCAGTTTGTGCAAAACAGACAGACATTCGCCAAGGTATGACGTGAGTACAAAAAAAGCACATTAAACAACAAGATGCCCTTTTCTCACATGTGTACCTATGCTCTCAAAAAACTGGGGTACAGGAATTCGAATTGTTGATAGAGTATGGATACACGATCCTGACAATGGTAAGTTTGCTCAGAATTCTTTGGGGAGCCTCTATTCGATTGCGCCTGTGAAATATAAACTTCCATCTTGAACCGAGCATCTTGTGACAGAGAAATAGGACCGCATGATGAAGTTTGTGGTCTTATTTTCATCCCCCTTTACAAACAACCATTAAGGAAAGAAAATAAAAAAAACAAAAAATGGGAGAGCATAACGCCGCTCTCCCATTTTATTAATGGCTCTTCGCTTATAAGATTTAGCCTCTAACTGTTCCTGCCTCACTTGCCACCCGCCATGTGAAACACTCACGGTTCAGCGATTCCAGTCTTGGCTAATATAACCCAGTGGGTCACTTATTAAGAGCCATAATGTCAAAATATTATGAACACCTCTCTCATTGTAATACCGTCAAACAGGCACTAGTAACTTTAACTATTTCTGTGATATTAATGCTGATAATCAAGTTTTATTAGGTGTCCTATTCCTTGATTCATTGTGAGCCATTTTTATGGGCCAAAGGCTTTATTCCTGTAGCAAGTTTCAGTCGAGCGATTGTCAAGTCTGCCAATTTGTCAGGACAGACTTCGCTTCTCATGTTCTCCAATTGAGCCAATGCTTGTTTAATGCAGGAGTATACCTCTGCTGCTCTTGGATTAGAAGCAATTAAGACAGAACCACGATCAATCTGCTCCTGTTCTGCACAGTGGAAGAAATAATCAACTACGAGTCCGTTTTCCTCTTTGGTTAGATTCATTTCACCTACCAGTCAAAGATAATTATGAACTCCACCTCAGAACTCCTAATTATAATATACTAAAAATAGAGACTATTGTTTGAGGGGAAAAACACCTAATTTGTAGACAGAAAATGAGTTCAGCCTTGACAACATCGTGAGTGATGTTATTATGAAGACGTCGAATCAGGATTTTAAGTAGGCATGGAGGCCATGAAGGGAGAGCTTAAATGCCTGAACATATCATTGTAATTAATCTCGCTCTGATGTTGGTTATTATGCTTCTTGGAGCAAGTTACATCTCAAGGCATTTTTAACTCGGAAGCAGTAGCCAAAATCTTTATAAGGAAGACGATACAGGTCGCCTCTTAGGCGTTCTTTAGGTACACTTTAGACTCTGCCAAATAGAGTGATAGTTAAGTTTTCTCCCCTCCGGTAAAGGGGTCACGAACTGGGGAGATACACCTTTGGCGGCCCCTTTCTTTTTTTGGGAATTTTCTTGCATTTGAGTCTGGCGTTCGCCATAATATTATTAGCTTAAATACTGTCGCCTGTGGAGCTCAGATGGTAGGGGAGAAATAAATACTGCCCTTTGCAGGCGACATCTTTTTAGGAATGCATCCCTCTCCAAATCATCCTCCATTTCCTAGAAGCCATTTCAAAACTGCCTTAATGTAATTAGGATACATGCGACATGAAAGAACGCTTGATAAACAGTTATCTCCCGTTCCCAGCAGATGACCAATCGGCGGAAGTTTTGCAACCATGCAAATATCCGCTCAACCGTCCATCGTCACCTGTAATGCCGTAATTTGCGACCATCCTGATATTTTTTTTCTTGTTATTCTTCCGGTATGGGTAGATCAAATTGATGCCCCGCTTAGCCAATCGTACACGCAGCGGATCACAGTCGTATCCCTTACCAATCTGGCAGATCGTTCCATCGGACACCGCTTCGCAACACCCAGACAATACCCTCGGAAACCTCTCGATTGCTTCGGGGCTTTCGGCAGGGGCGAATCATGAACGAATCATAGCCGTTTATATTAAATCCACAGCTTGATGATGTGCCAAAAAAATAACCACTTGTAACGACTTTCATCACAAGTGGTTTCAACTGGGGTACAGGGATTCGAACCCCAACTAACTGATCCAGAGTCAGTCGTGCTACCGTTACACTATACCCCAGTAATTAAGGGGCAGAATATATCAGCTTAGAGCATATCCGTCAAGACGGAATTTATGCAAAATTGACGATTGACGGGCGACAATATTTGCATAAACTGCTGGAAAACGAAAACTTACACGCTTGTTACACCAATAAAATGCTTAAAATTGGATCGATACAACTTGATATGCCGTTTATTCAGGCTCCGCTGGCCGGTTATACCGACCACCCCATGCGGATCCTGGCCAAGCGGTTCGGCTGCCCGCTGACCTTCACGGGGGTCATGCTGGACAGGATCGCCCTGCACGATAAAGCCCTGAAAAAGTTGAAATTTCAGCCCATGGATAACGAACATCCCGTCGGCGCCCAGGTACTCGGTGACGATCCGGAGGTCATGGCTCAGGCCGCCAAAAAATTCATCGAAGTCGGCTACGACCTGATCGACCTCAACTTCGCCTGCCCCGCCCCGAAGGTACTGCGCCGCAGACGGGGGGGGAGCCTCATGCGAAAACCACAATTCATTCGCGAAACATTCCTGCGAACTCGCGAGTTGGTCGATACGCCGGTGTTTATGAAAATCCGCATCGGCTACGACAAAAGTGAGGCGTCAGAAGAAGATTTCTGGACGATTTGTGAAAACGCCACGAGCGATGGTGTTGACATGGTAGCCATTCACGGACGAACCGTCTGCCAGAAATACCGCGGCAAATCCGACTGGACCCGCATCGCAGAAGCCAAAAAACGATTTCCCAATCTGACCATCTTCGGCTCCGGCGATGTACTCAGCCCCGAAATCGCTGTCCATCGCCTTCGTGATACCGGCATAGACGGCGTCATCGTCGCCCGCGGTGCTATCGGCAACCCATGGATCTTTCAGGAAATCCGGGCACTATGGAGCGGCAGCGAAACACCCCAACCACCGACGTTAACGGAGCAGGGCCGGCTCATGCTGGAACATTTTGAGATGATTCGCGCATTCCGAACGGAAAAAAAAGCCGTCCCTTACTTTAGAAAATTCGCCGCCGGCTACTGTAAACGACACCCCGAACGCAAAAAAACCTTACTCGCCCTCATGGCCTGCAAAACCGAACAAGCAGTCATCGAAACGATCAAACACGGTTACGGACTGTAACAATCAGCCCAGTATCTGACTAACGATCTCATCGAAATTCGTTTTTTTCTTCTCCAGCGACTCACGAAGCATCTTCATGGTCATGTTGGTCGCCAGCGTCCCGCAAACACTTTCAAAATCGCCCGCCTGGGCTTGTGGCCCCCCGTCGATGCCGTAGCCGATCTGTACACCCGCAGAAAACTCCGTGGCGGCGTCTTCGGTCTGCTGCAAAAGCAGTTTTTGCTCTGCCGCCAGTCCTTTGTCAAAAATCGCCTTAAAGTCTCCTTTGGACCATTTCACCAATTCCTTGCCCTGTTGTTTTTCGAGCTTCTCTAAAACCCACGCCCATTCGTATTCAGCATAATTCGTATGCAGGGCCTCAAGACGAACCCCAACGTCATCAAGGCTACTCAATCGGCCGTCTCGCACATCCTCCAGCAATTCCCGCAGCGCATCCGCCGGCGCCAGAAGTCCGGCAATGTCCACCCAGCGGGAAAGCCCCAAATCCACCTTGCGCTCCAGATACTGCTTTAAGGACGAGAAGCGGTCCGTCAGGGTTTCGGTAGAAAAATGCTGCTGCTCACAATGATAGACCGCCTGAATTCGACGGGCCAGCACATCGGCATAATACTTTTCGATCGCCAAGCGGTACAGTTCCACCGCACGCAGCGGTGCGGCAATATGGACGCCGCAATGCAGAACATGCTCGGCATCCGGACTTTTCTCGTGCAGGCGATTCAGGATATCCATCCCGGCAAGCATTTTTCCGACCGTATAAGGACTCAACACCTTCGGGTTGACATAATCGAGAAGCCGTGCGGCCTTACGCAAATCACGGGCAGGCCACTTCTTTTCATCACGCACCAGACCAATGTTGATCAGGTTCAGCCCGACGAATAGTTCCGACTTGCCGTGCCGTTCGAGCAGATAAGAAAACGGCAGATCCGACAAATCCATCTTTTTACTGTGTTTGCCGATGACCGTCGAATAGGCCCCGATCCGTGCGGGCCATAACAGGTACGATTCCGATCCGGTCTTGCAGCCGCGTTCGAGGATGCCCTGATGCACCGGCCCGAGTTTGTACATGTGATTGGACTGGTTGGTGCCACTGCCGGCATTATAGAAACTGTACAGCCCCGCAATCAGAAGCGTCGCTTTATGATGGCTCACGGTAAACGGGCCGGCAAAGATCGAACACGCCTCGCCCTGCTCGCAATGGCTGTTGGCAAAGAACACCGAATCCACAGCCGAAAAGCCTTTCTCCAGCCGAACCCCCTGTCCCGCATAGCAGCGTGTCAGCATCGCGCCGTCGGCCACCTTCGACCCTTCGGCAAAAATAAAATCCCGAGCGATCACATTGTCCCCAACATATGCCGGGTCTTCGGCACAACTGGAAACGGTTCCGTTCTCGAGCCGACAGACACCGTCAAGAATTGCCCCCGGTCCGATCTTGACATTTTTCAAAACACCGCAGTGCTCAATGGCCGCACCGGAACCAATGGTTCCTTTGTCCGATTCGTTTTGGCGAACCCGTTCAAAGATCAGTTCCTGCAGTTTCTTCAAAACCTCCGGTTGATCCCGATACATCGCCAGCAAATACGCAACTTGCGCACTCAAACCTTCATAGATCGTAAACGCCCGGCCCCCGTTCTCATTGACAGCCGAAGCCCCCACCCCGTTACCGAATGTGGATATGCCCTGCGTTGTGATCGACTTGACATCGTTAATGACCACATGATCCTCGATCACCATATTGGCGATCATATCGGAAACATTGCGGATCAGTGAATTATATCCGATCTGACAGTTGTGAACCGTCGCGTGATAGAGTCCGCAGGGCATGCCGATCCCTCCGCCAAGCTGAGCAATCCCACTAAGCAGTCCTAACGAGACCTGGCCGGAGAAATGCGTTTTCACGATCCTGTCCGGACTGAACGGGTCAGTCACCAGGATCTGCCCCCAGTCCGCCGCACTGCAGCCGTTTTGAACAAGACGATCAATTTCCTGCTGTGTTAAAGGACGGCGACCTTTGTTTTCGCTCATAATGACCCTTCCGTGACGAATTTGCGATACCATTGTCCGGCATTGTACCGTCTCAGCCCGGCTTTGACAACCGAAATTCTCGTTCTTGTCAGACACTAATCGCTTTGGTTCTTTCGTTTTTGCGTCTGCGAATTTATTCGTTGACAGGCCTTGCAAAACATCCTATAAATATAGTTGCTCGAAGCTTTTAAGTATTTTCAAGGAGAGTCTATATGGATAATGTTTCAATTCTACCGGAAGAAAGCATTGGGTATCATTTCATTGGCGACGAATACCTTCCCGAAGGACAGGATGAATACAGCCTGCGCAATGGCCAGTTGGACCGGCCTGCGGATACCTGGCGACACCTACGTGCTCACGAGGTAGAACTTCTCGTGAAAAACGGCAATACCTCGGACAATTGGGATCATATTCTGATTACCGATCCTTTTGATCCCGGACAAATCCTGAATACCGAATTCTTCGGTTTCGTGCGTATCGGACGCGTTCAAAATGTTGTGCTGGAGCATCACGATCTTCAGTTGCCGGCGGGCATCACCAACAGCCGGATCGTTGCCTGTGACATCGGCGATGATGCCGCCATTCACAACGTTCGGTATATGGCTCACTATATAATCGGCGATCGGTGTATCCTGGCGGATATCGACGAGATGCATACGACCAACCACGCCAAATTCGGCAACGGCATACTTAAAGACGGCGAGGATGAAAAAATCCGTGTCTGGCTTGATGTGATGAATGAAACCGGCAGCCGGAAAGTCATCCCCTTTGACGGGATGATTCCGGCAGATGCCTATCTCTGGGCGAAATATCGCGATGATACGGCGCTGCAAAAAAAATTAAAAGAAATCACACAAAACGGCTTTGACCGTCGTCGCGGTTTCTACGGGATGGTTGGTGACCAAAGTGTGATTAAAAGCTGCCGGATTATCAAAGATGTTAAAATCGGCTCCCACTGCTACATTAAAGGCGCCAATAAACTGAAAAATCTGACCATCAACTCGGACGAAGAAGAGCCGACTCAGGTCGGCGAAGGCGTTGAACTCGTCAACGGAATCATCGGCTACGGCTGTCACATTTTTTACGGGTGCAAGGCGGTGAGGTTTATCCTGGCCGATCATTCAAACCTCAAATACGGCGCCCGACTGATCAACTCGTTTCTGGGTGAAAACTCAACGATATCCTGTTGTGAAGTGCTCAATAATCTGATTTTTCCGGCGCATGAACAGCACCACAATAATTCATTTTTGATCGCCTCGGTCGTCATGGGGCAAAGTAACATGGCGGCGGGCGTAACAGTCGGCTCCAATCACAACAGCCGGGCAAACGATAATGAGATTCAGGCGGGCAGAGGATTTTGGCCGGGCTTGTGTACCAGCGTCAAGCATTCCTGTCGCTTTGCCTCGTTTGTGTTACTGGCGAAGGCGGATTATCCCGCGGAGCTTAATATCCCCCTGCCGTTTTCACTTTTGAGCAATAATGTTTCTAACGATGAACTGGAAGTGCGGCCGGCATTCTGGTGGCTTTACAATATGTATGCGCTGGCGCGGAATACATGGAAATTTCAAAACCGCGACAAACGCAGGAAAAAGATTCAAAAGATTGAATTTGATTCTCTGGCCCCCGATACCGCCGAGGAGCTGCTGGAGGCACGGCGGTTGCTGGAGATATGGACCGGCAAGGCCGGCCTTCGAAAGAACGGTGAATCCTGCCAGGGCCGGTCCGAAGATGAATTGGCTGCTGTGGGTCGTGACCTTTTCTCGAATGAGGAAAACTTCAATGGGCTTGAGGTTCTCGGCGAAAAGATGGAAAAGTCAAGTCGCAAGGTTGTGATATTGAAACCTTACGAAGGCTATCGGGCCTATGGTGAGATGCTGTATTATTATGCGGTCAAAAATCTCATGACTTATATGCAATCAAACAGCGATTCCTTTTCGGGCATGTGCGAGGCACTGAAGGACTCCTGCAGTCGCCAATGGGCTAATCTGGGAGGCCAGCTTATGCCGTCCGTCGATGTTGAACAACTGCGAAAGGATATCGGCGAAGGAAAACTCAAAACATGGGATGCGATTCATGGCCGGTATGCAGAACTGTGGGATATCTATCCGCTCGAAAAACAAAAACACGCTTACCGAATGCTTTGTCTCCTGCTCGGAACGGATGAACTGACGGCATCGCAATGGCATACAGCGCTGGACAAAACGGTCGTGATCCAGGAATATATTCGTGACCAGGTTTATGCCAGCCGGAAAAAGGATTATGACAATCCCTTCCGTCAGGCCACGTATCGAAACCTGGAAGAAATGACCGCGGCGATCGGAACTATTGAGGATAACAGTTTTGTAAAGCTTGTGCGCGAGGAGACGGAAACGTTTAAGCGCACGGTTGAGGAAATTAAAAAGAGAGGCTGAATTTTGAACCCAATAACACCAACACATTAGAAAGGGGAAAACAAATGAATTTAAGTGACGGAAAATATTCTAAATACGCCCTGGTTCGGGAAATGATGGACACCATCAATGTCGTAAGGAACTTTGATCCAACCCAGACAAAAACAATCGCCCCGAAGATTCAGTCGGTCGGTCGGCTCCTGCTGACGGGGGAAGGGTCGAGCCGAATTATTCCGGCCAAAAATGCCATGCGTAAGGCCCTGCAATGGGGGCTGGACCTTCAAATTTGCACGGACGGATCCCGTCAGTCTGCAGAATATGACCTTTCGAAATTTGCTGTTTTCTGCGCGTCCAATTCCGGCCGTACCAAAGAGGTTGTGCTGCTTGCAAAGAAACTGGCGGCCGAAGGCAATGACAATCGCTACGCTTTAACCGCAAATGAAAAAACACTGCTGGAAGAGGCATGCAGTGAGGCATTTGTTCTGACCTGCGGTTGGGAACAGGCGGTCGCGGCAACCAAGAGTGTGATTGAACAGGCACTATTTTATGAATCAATTCTCTGGAATATTCTCGGGCAGGATAACGCCGCGGCCTGCAAGGTATTGGCAAGCCACATTGAAACGGCACTGACGATGCCCATTGATAAAGCCATTGTTGACGCAGCGGTCAAGGCTCCCACGATTTACTTTGCCGGTTATAATGACGGCGTGGCGGAAGAATTAACCCTTAAAACCAACGAAATCACCCGGAATAAATCCGATTTCCTGGAAGGAACCTATGCGGTCCACGGCATCGAAGAGGTCATGGATCCCAGGGACATCGTTTTTGTTGTCGATCCAATCGATGCCGAAATCGAGAAGTTTCAGGAAGTGCTCGAAAAAGGAGTCGGTCTCAAAGTCGTTGCTATCGCCAATCGCCCAACACCGTTTACCACGATCCAGGTTCCGGATGCGGGCCCGCTGAGTCCATATGTCTATTTGAGTGCGGGATGGAATCTGCTGGTTGAAATCGGCATGGCTCTTGGCATCGATCTGGATAAACCCGAACGTGCCCGCAAGGTGGGTAACGAATTCATGGGATAGTCAGACTTCAGTCTTTACGACGCGGCGGATTCTTTTGTTTTCGTGTGACTACTGTGAATGATGCCGTAGCCCAGCACGACCAGCAGGATGACGGCGCAGGTACTCTTGAACCACTCCGGCAGCATAAAACCGTGAGCATGATGAACCGACGACAAATTGCCCCTGAAGATGGCGTCAAGGATAATGCCGCAAACCAGAGAACTGACCACCACCGTCAGCAGAAAGATCAGCGCCGAACGTTTTCCGACCTGCGAAGCCAAAGTGACGAGCGTTGCGGCATTCGTCGCCGGACCGGTCATCAAAAACACCATCGCCGCACCGGGATTGAGTCCCTTAGCAATTAAAGCAACCGCGATCGGCACCGATGCCGTCGCACACACATACACAGGGACCCCCAGCACCATCATCACCAGCATCGCGATGATCCCCCCCCCGCTGACGGCCAGGGTCTCCGCGAAAAAGTCTTCCGGCACCAGTGCCGAGATCAATGCCGCGATCACCAACCCCACAAACATCGCCCGGCCGATGTCGGCGGGCAAAGTAATAAAGCCGTGTTTAGCCGCACGGACAAATCGGCTTTCTTTCTTGCCGTGCGAGCAGCAGGAATCCGTACAGGCCTCTTTCTTTTCCTGCGGCGTATGCACATCATGTTTCTCAACAATATTAACAACACCGCCCCCGATCAGCCCGGTAATGAATGCCGCAACAGGACGAAAGACAGCAAATATCGGCCCCATCAGCGCATACGTAACAAAAATGCTGTCCACCCCCGTCTGCGGTGTGGATAACAGAAATGAAATTGTCGCGCCCTTGCTCGCACCATGCTTATGCAGAGACATAGATACCGGAATCACCCCGCACGAACACAGCGGCAGCGGCACCCCGAACAGCGACGCCTTAAATACCGGCCAGAATCCCCGCCCGCCCAGGTGCCGCTCGACAAGTTCAGTATTGATAAAAACGCTCAACACCCCCGCCACGGCGAACCCGAACAGCAGATACGGCGCCATATCCCCCAGCACCGACCAGAAATCCAAACAGATTGTCCTGACAAATTCGACCATAACAACCGCCTCAAAAACAAGCATACTCCTAATTCCTTACGATATCCAGCAAAGATTGTTCCCAATCCCCCATTCAGAACTGCAAACTTCAGCACAAGCCAGTAGGGTGGGACATGCCCACCAAAAAGCTGGTAACTGGCTTGGAAATCGGCTCCTGACGCTTTTTATTCTCTCGTCAATTATTAATGAGCAAAGAAAAATTGGAAAGCTTGAGTTTTTGGCGTCGTTTTGATATCTTGAGGAAGATATATTCAGCGACATAGACTGTCGTAGAGATTAAAAAACAAACGCGATTAACTGGAGTAGAACTACAATGCAAACTCGAAGCCGAAAAAAGAAAGTAGCTGCATCAATATCCTCGTTTCTTATTTGCGTCGCGGCCCTTCTGACATTAACCTCCGCAGCCATTGCCGCTGAACCCACACTGACATTTCATTCCTGGGCATCCACGCCTCCAATGGGATGGAACAGCTGGGATTGTTTCGGTACGACTGTGACCGAAGAGAAAACCAAACAGCAGGCCGATTTTATGACCGAAAAACTCAAAGACCATGGCTGGGAATATATCGTTGTTGATATTCAGTGGTATGAACCCGGCTCAAAAGGGCATGCGTATAAGAAAAACGCGCCACTGACGATGGATGAATTCAGCCGGCTGCTGCCTGCTCCAGAAAAGTTTCCCTCCGCAGTCGATGATAACGGTTTTAAGCCGCTGGCCGACTACGTCCATGCCAGGGGTTTGAAATTCGGTATTCACATGATGCGCGGGATTCCCCGTCAGGCCGTGAAGCAAAACACGAAGATCATGGGCACCGAGTACCGCGCCGCCGACATCGCCAGGGTCTCCAGCACCTGTCCATGGAATCCCGACATGTACGGCGTGGATATGAACAAGCCCGGAGCGCAGGAATATTACGATTCCCTCTATGCTTTGTTTGCCTCCTGGGGCGTGGATTATGTCAAAGTCGACGACATCAGCCGTCCGTACGACACGACACAGCAAGCCGAGATCGAGGCGATCCGTAAAGCTATCGACAAAACCGGCCGTCCCATGGTATTGAGCCTTTCTCCGGGCGAAACACCCCTCAGCAAAGGATCACATGTAAACCGGCATGCCAATTTGTGGCGCATCAGTGATGATTTATGGGATCGCTGGCAGCCTCTGTATGATCAGTTCAAACGTCTGCATAACTGGACACCTTATCGTATCGAGGGTGCATGGCCCGATGCCGACATGCTGCCGCTGGGCGTTATAGAGTTTGGCCGTATGTGTCGTTTCACCCTCGATGAACAATACACACTGATGTCACTGTGGTGCATCGCCCGTTCCCCCCTTATGCATGGCGGGGATATGACGAAAATGGATGCCTTAACGTTTGCCTTGCTGACGAATGACGAAGTCCTGGCCGTCAACCAGCACAGCGAAAATAATCGCCAGCTCTTTCGCACGGAAGAAGGATTGATTGCGTGGATCGCAGACGTTCCCGCTTCTAAGGACAAATACCTCGCGTTGTTTAACACAACCGACGCGATGACAAAAGTACCTGCAGACCTGGCACAGTGTGGATTTACAGATTCGGTACGAATCCGCGATTTATGGAAAAAGTCGGATATCGGCTATGAAGTTACCGGCTGTTTTGCGCCGGAACTGCCCGCTCACGGTTCCGGCCTCTATCGCGTCTTTGCCGAGACGACCTCCGGGCAAAACTAACTTACAGCTTCCGGGTGAGATTTCTTCTGATTGATAAGACTCTGTCCTGAGTGGGATAGAGTCTTCTTTTTATCCTTAATTTCATGCCATTATCGATTCTCAAGCAAAAACACCGAACGAAATCTCCTTGACAGGGTATAACTCTGAAGATATGCTGGAAAAAGTAAAAATAATTCTAAGAGAGGTGTAATTATGGACAGAATTACAGAAATTCTCGGAAATGATGCTGACGACCTGCTCACTCACCAATGCAAAACCATTCCGAAAGACTCGCTTCACCTGCCGGGATCGGACTTTGTGGATAGAGTCATGGCGATATCAGACCGCTCGCCGCAGGTTTTACGCAACATGCAGACTATTTATGACCACGGCAGACTGGCCGGCACCGGCTATGTATCTATCCTGCCGGTCGATCAGGGTATTGAGCACTCGGCCGGGGCGTCATTTGCGCCCAATCCGATTTATTTCGACCCGGAAAATATTGTCAAGCTTGCCATTGAAGGCGGCTGTAATGCCGTCGCTTCGACGCTGGGCGTGCTGGGAGCCGTTTCGCGCAAATACGCCCACAAAATCCCCTTCATCGTCAAGATTAACCATAACGAGTTTCTAAGCTACCCCAACAGCTACGACCAGCGCCTGTTCGCAAACATAGAACAAGCCTACGACCTCGGGGCTGTTGCTGTGGGAGCAACTATTTATTTCGGCTCGGAAGAATCCAACCGACAAATCGAGGAAATCTCGGCCGCCTTTGAACAGGCCCACAATCTGGGTATGGTAACGATTTTGTGGTGCTATCTGCGTAATCCGGCGTTTAAAACGAAAGAGCAGGATTATCATACTGCCGCGGATTTGACCGGGCAGGCTAATCATTTGGGCGTCACCATTCAGGCAGACCTCATCAAACAAAAACAACCTACCTGCAACGGCGGATACACCGCCCTGAATTTCGGCAAGACACACAAACTGGTCTATGAAAAACTGACCAGCGACCACCCCATCGACCTGACACGCTATCAGGTCGTCAATTGCTACATGGGCCGCTCCGGCCTCATCAACTCCGGCGGGGCCTCCGGCGAAAACGACCTCCAACAGGTCACAGCCAGCGCCGTCATCAATAAACGCGCCGGCGGAACCGGACTCATCAGCGGACGAAAAACGTTCCAGAAACCCATGAAAGAAGGAGTCGAACTCTTCCACACCATCCAGGACGTCTATCTAAACAAAAACATCACTATCGCGTAATTGACACAAAAAAGCCCCTGCGGATTAAGACAGGGGCTTGAGATGTTGTGTTTGAAAAAACAGCGGATGTTACTTCTCGCCCATCAGCTTTTTAACGGTCGGCTCGATCGCCTCGGCCCAGATTTTATATCCTCTTTCATTCGGATGCAGCAGATCCGGCATAATATCCCGCGGCAGGTTTCCGTTCGCATCAAGGAACTTGTCATTGATATCCAGGTAGAAAATATGCTTACCGTCAGCAATCTTCGAAGCCAGCTTGCTGGCTTTGTTATTCTTGGCCCACTGCGCATTAAATGCCGCGCCATGCTCTTTGTCTTTGCGCTGCTCAGCATCACCACGTGGAAAAATCGCCAGCATTAAAATCTTTGTCTGCGGCAATTTAACCCGCATTTCGGCACAGACGGCCTTAATACCGTCGGCAATCTCCTCAGCGGTATTATCGTCTCTATTGGAATTATTCGTCCCGATCATCACGATCGCCAGTTTCGGACGGATACCATCGATCTCACCGTGATCAAACCGCCACAGAACATGCTGCGTACGGTCGCCGCCGAATCCCATATTGACGGCCTTGCGCGGGGCGTAATACCTCGCCCACATGTCTTTTCCTGCCTTTTCAAAGCCGTGCGTGATCGAATCACCCACATAAATCAGATCGACATCACCGGAAGCAATCTCATCCAGCACTTTTTGATGCCGCGGAAGCCACCACTCCACATTCGCCCGGTCTGCCGGCATCACAGCCGAATGCGTCTTATCCGCTAAACCATACAGATCGCCCCGTTGCCCGTCTTGGCACCCGCCCAAAACAGAAACCAGCAAACACATTCCAACAAATGTCAATAAACGTCGCTTCATCATCACAACCTTTCAAATAAAGTGAACATTAAATTCCTTTCAGCATTCAATCAACCGGATAATGCTTCCAGTCGCCCAACTCATCAAGTGTGATCACATCCTTATCGTCGTAAACGGAACGCAATATTGTCTCATCTATTTGGCCAATGTATCCATTCCATACAGAAAACCAGCTCCACCATGTGCCTTCTTTTCTGACTTTCTCCAGATCCGGCAATGTTCCCGTTTCCGAAAGCGTCACCAGCTTGACGTCTTTAAAACGACTCTGAATATGGTTCCAGTGTCCGGCCATACTGGAATCCGGCTTCATATAAATATCCATCCCCACAATATCCACATACCCATCCCCCGGATACCATGCCGGATTTCCATCCGTCGTAAACACCCAAATCAGATTGTGCAAGCCGTGATAATTCACAAAACGGTCATACATCAACCGCCATAATTGAATAAAAGGCTCCGGCCCCTTGGCCCCCCACCAGAACCAGCGTCCCGACGCTTCATGCAGCGGCCGCCACAGAACCGGCAAGCCAGCATCCTGAAATTTCGCCAATTCAACCGCAATCGCATCCATATCCCGGATCAGCAGCTTGTATTTTGTCCCCTCAGGATTCGCCAGCGCGGCCTCAACATCAAACGTCGTCGCACGCGTATAAAAACCCGACCACCACGCTCGGTCCGGCGGCTGATTCCGCAAATCCGTCGGCGCATTCCAGTGCCAGCTCAAACTGACGATCCCGCCGCCATCCTTGGCCCACTGAATAGTACGCTCAACCATCCGTCTTGGATTAGCGCCGCATTCAATACGCGACGGCGAATACTCCATCAAATCAAACGCCCCCACCGCCGGCTCCTTGCCGGTAACAGACTTAACATGTCGAATATCCCAAAAGCTCTGCTGACCGGCAAGAATCTTCTGCCCGTACTGGTCAAGCAGAAAAGACATCAGCGACCGGGTTTCCTTCGTTGCCTGCGCATCAGTCAGCGTTTTCGGGGGTCGACCGCAAAGACCCGCCTGCGCCAAAACTAAAAGAATCGACCAAACAAGAATAAATTGTCTATTCCGCCCCATTTATCGTCCCGGGTAAAATCATTACAATGCCCTTAGCATAGCCGCAAGACCGGTATCCGTCAAGAGTTCACAAAAAAAGACCCTCACCGCGAACAGTGAGGGTCTTAATAGGTCTACAGTTGGTGCATAACTTAAAGCATTGAAACGCCTGACGATCACCGTCGTTAAGAGCAAAATTGCTCCGACGGAGTCTAAATTATCCCTTAGAAAGGAGGTGATCCAGCCGCAGGTTCCCCTACGGCTACCTTGTTACGACTTAGTGCCAGTCATCGAGCTTACCGTCGGCAGACGCCTCTTTTACAAGTTAGCAATCCGACTTCGGGTACTCCCAACTCCCATCACTTGACGGGCGGTGTGTACAAGGCTCAGGAACACATTCACCGCATCATCGCTGATATGCGATTACTAGCGATTCCACCTTCATGCAGGCGAGTTGACAGCCTGCAATCTGAACTGGGGCCGTTTTTTTGCGATTTGCTCCACCTCGCGGTATTGCGTCGCTCTGTAACGGCCATTGTAGCACGTGTGAAGCCCTGGGCATAAAGGCCATGAGGACTTGACGTCATCCCCGCCTTCCTCCGGTTTAACACCGGCAGTCCCGCTAGAGTCCCCGCCATGACGCGCTGGCAACTAACGGTAAGGGTTTCGCTCGTTAAAGGACTTAACCCGACATCTCACGACACGAGCTGACGACAGCCATGCAGCACCTGTGCAAGTTTCACCCGAGGGCAGCCGACTCTGTTTCCAGATAGGCATCCATGCATGTCAAACCCAGGTAAGGTTCTGCGCGTTGCTTCGAATTAATCCACATGCTCCACCGCTTGTGTGAGCCCCCGTCAATTCCTTTGAGTTTTAGCCTTGCGACCGTACTCCCCAGGCGGTCTACTTAACACTTTTGCTTCGACTGTGACGGTGTCAGAACCCCCACAACCTAGTAGACATCGTTTACGGCGTGGACTACCAGGGTATCTAATCCTGTTTGCTCCCCACGCTTTCGCGCCTCAGCGTCAGTACAAGTCCAGTGTGCTGTCTTCACCTTCGGCGTTCCTCTTGATATCTACGCATTCCACCGCTCCACCAAGAGTTCCACACACCCCTGCTTGCCTCAAGACATGCAGTATGCCCAGCAATTCCTCGGTTAAGCCGAGGGATTTCACAAAGCACTTACATGTCCGCCTACGCGCCCTTTAAGCCCAGTGATTTCGAATAACGCTTGCCACCTTCGTATTACCGCGGCTGCTGGCACGAAGTTAGCCGTGACTTCCTTCTGGGATTGATCAACCGTAGCTTTCTAATCCCTGACAAGCAGTTTACACCCCGAAAGGCTTCATCCTACACGCGGCATTGCTGGGTCAGGCTTTCGCCCATTGCCCAATATTCGTTACTGCAGCCCTCCGTGGAGGTCCGGGCAGTGTCTCAGTCCCGATGTGGCGGGCCAACCTCTCAGTCCCGCTACCCGTCGTCGCCTTGGTGAGCCATTACCTCACCAACTAGCTGATAGGAAATAGGCCGCTCAAAAGCCGATAAATCTTTGATCACAAGCATTAAGCACGTGATATTATTCAGTATTAATGCCCCTTTCGGAAAGGTGCAAGCACCTAGACGCTATCCTGAAGCCAAAGATACGTTACCTATTTATTCCTCACCCTTTCGCCACTAACTATTCATCCGATTACTCTTCAAAATAGTCCGTTCGACTTGCATGTCTTAGCCATGCCGCCAGCGTTCATTCTGAGCCAGGATCAAACTCTTCAATTTATATTGTAGAATCTGCCCCCGAAGGAGCAGTATCCTGACATTATTTGGAATCAACTTAAAATCTCGCTCACGCAACGAGAAACCTATGTTGATGGTGTCTCCCGATAAATCGGGAAACGGTTAACACACCAATATTATGGTTTTGGGACAAAACCCGACCAAACGTGAATAAGGCCAGGTTGTCACGCCTCGTTGCTTTAAGCAAATGGCACCAACTGTTAACTTGTCAAAGAACATTTCCGACAACGGATATCTCCATTGCCTTGTTTTTAGAGAAAAAACAAGCGTCCAAGCACGAACGAAACCGTTTTAACTTGTCCGCTTCCATCACTCCGAAAATACCAATCTAAGCCCTTTCGTGCGTTTCGTCAACTGAAAAAATACAATTTTTCAAGTTTTTTAACCGCCTCAAGCAAACCGATCAGTATCAAGGGGACGGATAGTACCCAAAGGCACCGACGATTGCAAGAGGCAATTTAAAAATTTTCGAAAAAAGCGTCGAAACCACCGATTTCGCGGACTACGCCGGGTTTTTAGACGGGATTTACTGAACAATATCGATTAAACTGGAGGAGCGTAACAGGAACCGTCATAAAGGACACGATCATGGTGAAAACACAGATGTTGGACATCCAAACCAAGGGCAACTGCGATATTGTAGATATTACGGCGGCCGTGCAGGAGGCGGTTGCGGTGTCAGCATTAACGGATGGCACGGTCACGGTGTTCAATGTGGGCTCGACGGCATCGATTACGACGATCGAATACGAGCCGGGGTTGGTCAAGTATGACATTAATGCGGCACTGGAAAAGATCGCCCCGCAGAACGGCCGGTACGAACATGAAGAAACATGGCACGATGACAACGGCCACGCCCATGTGCGCGCAACGCTGCTGGGGCCGTCGCTGACCGTGCCCTTCTGCAGCGAAAAACTGACCCTCGGCACCTGGCAGCAAATCGTCCTGATCGACTTTGACACACGCCCCCGCACCCGCAAAGTCGTCTGTCAGATCATGGGGGAATGAAATCAGTAATCAGTGAACGGCAAGTCGTTTTTTCGCTGATTTTTAGTAACATTTTGCTTTTGGGGGCGTCGTAAGTTATGATAGGCGTCAAATTCGGGAGGAATTATGCAGAACCGCAATCAGTTATTTGATTTTGCCGTT
Organism: Anaerohalosphaeraceae bacterium; assembly: GCA_963675525.2. Taxonomy (GTDB): domain Bacteria; phylum Planctomycetota; class Phycisphaerae; order Sedimentisphaerales; family Anaerohalosphaeraceae; genus 4572-13. The sequence continues at coordinate 154,996 of CAXXSL010000016.1, forward strand.
GACCAGCACGCGACGGACATTCACATCTGTGCAGGCGCTCCGGTGCAGCTTCGTATCGGCCGGAAACTCAAACCCGTCACGGAAGAACTGCTGACGCCGGACAAAAGCCGGCAGCTTTGCTACGAGATGCTGACGGCCGAGCAGATCAAAGAGTTCGAGGAGGATCTGGATTTTGACCTGATGCTGGCGTATAGCGGGGCGCGGTTTCGGATCAATGTGGGGTACTTCAACGGGGCGGTCGGTGCAACGGTTCGCGTCTTGAGCGGCGATCCGAAAACGCCGGACGAATTATTCCTGCCGGAAACAGTTAAAACACTGGCACAAAGGGATAAGGGCCTGGTACTGATTACCGGCAGCACCAGTCAGGGCAAGACGACCACGATGTCGGCGATGATCGACCATATCAATATGACGCAGAAAAAGCACATCGTCACCATTGAGGACCCGATCGAGTATATTCACACCAACAAGAAAGGTATCGTCCGGCAGCGCGAGGTCGGCCGGGATACGAAATCGTTCGCGACGGGCCTGCGGGCGGCACTGAGGCAGGACCCGGACATCATCGCGATCGGTGAAATGCGGGATTATGAAACGATCAAGATCGCCCTGACCGCGGCGGAGACGGGCATTCTGGTGCTTTCGACGCTGCACGTTATTTCCATCGACAAAATGGTCGAACGCATTCTCAGCTATGCTCCCGATGAAGGTGAAAACACGGTCCGGTTTCTGCTGGCTGAGACGCTTCAAGGCGTGGTCCACCAGGAACTGCTGCCGCTGGTAGCCGGCGGGCAGCGCGTGGCCTGCGAGATTCTGGTCAGCACCAGCGGCGCGAAAAATATTCTCCGGCGGAAAGGCGGCTATCACCTGCGGACGGTGATCGATACGGGCAGGAAATACGGCATGCGTACGATGAGCGAATCTATTGAGGATTTGCTGAATCAGAAACTCATCGGCCCGGAAACCGCCAAGCGTGTGATGGTGAATTACTCGTAAGTTTTTTTGTCTCGGTACGGTTAGAACAGGAAATGCAATGAACTCTTCACGAAACGGTTATGCGGCTTTGATCGTGCTGGTTGCGGTGGCGATCATCGCGATCATGATAGCCATTCAGATGCGGGCGATTTTCGGCACGAATCTGCCGTCGCAGCCGATCGGGACCGAGCAACGGCCGTGGCTGCTGGATAAGCAGATCCTCGGCGCCGAGGAGGGTGTTAAGATGCCCAAGTCTCCCAAGCCGCAGTTGGAAGAAGACTTCAGCATCAGTGGAATTGTCACGCGGAATAACGCCGAGCGCGGCACCGTAACGATTTTCTTTGAAAGCAACGGACGCATCCGGGCAACGTGGAGCTGCGACTATTCGCATGAGCAAACGGCCTATCGGATCGGCGCGGAGATAGCCGGCAACATCGACGCGGGCGTCCACTTTACGGATGAAAACGGCAAGGATAAAAGCCGGCTGTTTTTCGTCGGCAAGGGGACCTATTTCAAGGAAACGACCACGGCTGATACCGGAACCGCGGTGGAAAAAGGAACCGCTTATGTTCAGGGGTGGCTAAAGCCCGGACGGGTCGGCGGAGGGTTTTGTCTCCATCAACCAGGGGCAAGGACTGGGTTGCGGCATACGAATGGGGCCGCCCCGCCGGCAAAATGATTGGTAAAAGAATCACGCAGAAAATACGAGGTCGGCTTATAACGCAACCGCGTTGATGGTGGGACGTATTGAAATCAAGGCCTCTATTGGGGTGTTATTAACCGTGTCGCATACAGGAGTACTGATTATGACGTTACATGGGAAATCCCGGTTCCTATCCGTTCATTTTATGAAAATGTTAGGAACATTTGTCTTTCTATTTGTCATGTTGGCAAGTGGGTGTAATGTAAAAGCACAAAACGATACGAGACATCGTGTCATTGTTTCTTCTGATATCGGAGGAACTGATTTTGACGATTTTCAATCCATGGTGCACGTGTTGTTGTATGCAGATACACTTTCTATCGAAGGCTTGATCTCTTCTCCTTACGGCCCAGGTCGGACGTCTGATATTATCTCTGTTATCGATTATTACGAGATAGACTTTCCAAAACTTAAGTCGCATTCCAGTTTATACCCTCCTCCCGACTCCTTGAGGGCGATCACCAAGCAAGGGTCCTTTGACAACCCTGGTCCCGTCGGAATCAGCTCTCCAACAGAAGGGTCTGAATGGATCGTGAAATGTGCGCGACGTCCGGATCCACGCCCTCTTTACATCCTTGTTTGGGGAGGGATAGAGGACTTGGCTCAGGCATTACACGACGCCCCTGACATTGTTTCCAGGATTCGTGTTTATTATATCGGCGGCCCCAACAAAAAATGGTCTCCAGATGCCTTTCAGTACATCGTTACTCACCATAAAGACCTTTGGATCATTGAGGCGAATTCTACTTACCGAGGATGGTGGTTTGTTGGGGGGAAATCAATCAGGAGAATGGGGGAACGCCGCCTTTGTGACTAAGCACATTGCACCTCATGGGGCATTAGGAGCTTATTTCGCGAAAATTGCCTCAACCATCAAGATGGGGGACAGCCCATCGGTAGGATGGTTATTGAGAGGAGATCCGGAAGACCCAACCTCTGCGGGATGGGGAGGACAATTTGTTAAAGCCTGGGCAAGACCCCATGTGGTATTTGATCGATTAACAACCCAAAGTGATAACATGGAACAGTTCGGGATATTGGACTTGAGACTTTCCTTTGATCCATCAACGGCAAACTCACCCACTGCCACAATGGCCATTGGCAACCAAAAAATAAAAGGCTATCTCTTAGCTCCCGATACCATGCAGTTTTTATTCTGTCCCAAAAACGCAACAAAAAACTCCTACACCATCACAAGTAATGTGCCCGCGCTTAATGGAAAGAAAGGAGCGATCACTTCGTACCTTCCTCCGGCGTCAAACAAAAACAACCCTGCACCTGATCTGCCAAATTGGTGGACAGACGATCCTTCTACAAATCTAATTGAAAGTGGACACTTGGGTGTAAAAACGCTGAACCCATATCGAGAGGATTTCCTGGGTGATTTTGCTAAACGTCTGCAACGTTTGGATGGAGTCGTGCCTGACTCTAAATCAATTCTGCCTATGCCGTCAAAATATACTCTTACTATTGAGAGATAGTTAGGAAGGATGAGCTATGGAGCAAATACCAAGTAAAAAGAAGATGAGTAAATTAGCAATAGCGTCTTTGTTTTTTATTATTATTGGTTATTTAGCCATCTCTGTTTGTCGCGAAGCAAGGTCGGTTTTGTTAATGGAAGGATATGATCCGACGAAATTTCAGACGTATCTTGTTTCGATTATACCTTGGTTTATTGCACTGCTTTTATCATTGCTGGCTTTGATTTTGATAAAATACAAATCAGCAAATCGCAAAAGCAATTTTTTGCCTTTCTTTTGCTTTATTGTAAGCATGACCTCTATAATTATTTTTGCCATACCAATCCCTCAAGCTGAAAATTCAGTTGTAGTCGATAGGCATAAAACATTTGATGGAGATTCATCCGAGTTAGAAAACACGATTATTATACCAACTCTTGATAGTTCAATTCATAACAAGAATAATATTATTTGGTGTTCGTCTTTTCAGATTGCTTGGGATGAATTAAAAGATAATGTCATTGAAGAACCAATCTTGTTATCAAGCAATCAAGACGTTGCTAACCTTTTAAACGATGCTAAACCGTCAAAGCAGGATGTTACAGATAACGAATATTATGCTCGTTCAGGATTTGTTCAAAATAATATCATCGAAAACATTCAACGAGAAATGAAAATAAAATTTCCCGGAGAACCTGTTCCTTCTTTTAATGATATAACATCGAACACATCAATAATTTCATATTCTTTTTTGTCGGCAAATGTAAGGTTTAAGATGCCTTATTTTGAGAATGACAAAGAATTGATTTTTACAGACAGCAATGGAAACAAAACGTCAATTACTTCATTCGGACTTCGTGAAAAGGATGATTATGCTTTTTTTAAGTTAAGACGACAGATGTATATTCTTTTTAGTAAATATAATTCAAAGCATGAGTTAACGGAGTGTGCAATAGATTATGTAAAGGTTCTTCACCCAACCAGATTATACTTGCAATGGTGGAACCAAAACAGACATTATTGGGAACATTATCTTATATTGACGAACAACATAAGAAAGCACCGAAGGATAAATACTTCCATGAATTCGGTCCAAATGATGTATTACTAGTTCCAAACTTATTTTGGAAAATAACTCACTCATTTGATGAATTAGAAGGAAATATATTACAAAACAATAAATACAAGGGGATGCCAATTGAAAAAGCAATGCAAGTAATAGAGTTTCGGTTGGATAGAAGTGGTGCAGAACTCAAATCGGAGTCTAAGTTATTTGTAGAACCAGTACCCACACATTATGTTTTTAACCGTCCATTTCTTATTTACATGAAAAAACGTGGTGCAAAGTATCCCTTCTTTGCAATGTGGGTTGATAATGCTAATCTGTTAGAGAAGTATAAAGGCTCCGATGAAATTCCAACTGCTAAACTTCCGGAAAAAATTCATAAATAAGGCTTATGCGCATAAAAAAACGGAGAAGCGGGGATTCGAACCCCCTCCTACACAACCTTTCCAAGGTTGCTCGATCAGCCGCCCCGACACCTCTCGATCGCTTGTTGCTTGACCAGACTTAGAAAAAACAGCAGCGGTTATAACGCGATGGCGTCGACTTCCAATTCGAACAACAGGTCGTCCCGGCAGATATCCGCATGCACTTTGATGTGGGGAATCGAAACATCGTTCTTTTGGCACCAATTGTCAAACAGGCCAAATTCGCCGGCGTCTTTGAAGTACATGATCCCGCGAGCAACGTTTTGCCAGTCCATGTCTGCATTGTTCAGCAGCGCCTTCGTGACCTGCATGGTTTTTTCGATCTGTCCGGCGGTGTCATCGAGAAAAACGGTGCGGCCCTGCGGGTCGATGCTGGCGGTTCCGGAAACCAGCACCCTGCGATGGGTGCCTGTTTGGATGTGAATCGCCCGGTTGAACGAACTGCGGTAATCTAACGCGGCACACTGTAAAGGGGAGTCCACTTTTTGGATATGTCAACATTCCCGCTTTTTGGGTTCACGGCAAATGCTTCGAATGTCAGTTTGGCCCCGGCGGGATTGGCGACCCCTACGCCGGTGCTGGCCGGAACGGTCTTGTTGAAGATGTCGTGCCGGGTGAAGAAATCGTCTCTGGCGAGATTCAGCTTGTCGTACCATGATAAGATGTCATGCGTAAACAGCCAGGTTCTTGCGACGTTTTCGAAATCGAGGCCGGAATCGAGACAGGATGTTGCGGGATTTATTGAATGCCGCCGCGGCCTGCTGAGAATTATCGGCGGACAGGTCGTCGGGGGCAAAACTCAATTGAAAATATTCAGCGTCTTCATCGACAAACCGGCATCCGACGATGGCCCCCTGCCGTTTAACGCTTTCAACAGCGGCGCCTGAAAACGCCTGTACCTGCAGGCTGAATACCTGGCTTTGGTTTTGAGATATCCATGTGACCGGACAGAGAAGCCCGGAAAAGGCTTTCGCGTGACTTTGTAAAATCTGTTTTCGAATTACATCTGAAGCAAAAACGCGAAAGGCCACAGGCAGCGCGCTATTTGTTGAGAGAAAGTCGAAAAGACTCGTCAAGAATTTCCGTCTCATCGGCGTGAGTGTCTTTTTGAGCATGGAGGAAAAACTCCGTCAAACCGCCTCGGGGGATGCGTACCGTCTCAATTGTATTTGTTACTATTTTTTCCATTCTGTATTTGGATCCTGTTGTGCTATCCCGTTTAATTACCCTCGCTGCCTTATACATCCGGCCGGTTCCCGTATCGTCTCGACATCCCAAGAACGTTGTTTAAGTGGGAATTATTCGCCGATTAGTTACAAAAATATTAAAATAAACGAAAAAAGCAGAATTCGCTGCGCGGCGTCTTCGGAAAAATAATCCTGGGTTTTCGCTTGATACGACATTCAATCCGTTTAAGTAGGTGTACGCAGATATTTATTTACTGCATCGTAATCCTGAACACAATGGCTTCATCGCAGGGCTTGTTTTGTACAGGCTTGATGGTCAGCGACGCTTCTGACTGAATCCACCGAATCGTTTCATCGCTTCCCAGCAAACGAACCCCCGCAATCGGTTTATCTAAAAGCCCGGCGGCGGTACCGAGCGATTTGATCTGTAAGTCCTTGGCCGGCTGACCAAGCACAATCGCATAAAGAATGTCGCCCTTTGTGGTAAAACGCACATCTTCGGCGGTCATAGGCTTGCCTTTGCCTTCATTGAATCCCTGTGCCGAGATCGGGGCACCTTCCGTAGCCGGACCTTCACCGAAGACTTTCCATGGCCGGGTACCAAAGATACATTCCCTGTTGATATCCATCCAGGCCGCAATGCCTTCCAGTATCTTTTCCTCTTTCTCGTCAATACTGCCGTCTCCCCGCACCGGAATGTTCAACAGCAGATTGCCGTTCTTGCTGACAATATCAGCCAGCATGTGGATAACCGTTTTTGCGCTCTTGTAGCGGTTTCCTTCATAATCGGATCGGTTGTAATGCCAGCCGCCGATACAGGTATCCGTCTGCCACGGAAGTTCCGCAATCTTGTTGAGTGCGCCGCGTTCAACGTCCCAAACAAGACATTGCTGCTGTTGCGGGGTCAGGATTTTGCCAAAGAGGACCGCTTCGTTCCTGCCATTGTGCTGTTTCATGTTGCTGTTGTAGTAGTGGGCGGCGATTTTCAGCCCGGCGTCACTGACCGGCCACAGCGGAAGTCCCGTGTCGTCAAAATACAGTAGGTCCGGCTGGTATTTGTTAATAAGATCAACCGTGCGATTATAAAATTTTTCGCAGTAAGCAGCATCGGGAATGCTTGCCCCGTTATCCCAGTGCCACTGAGAATGAATCGCACCCGGATTGGCGCTGTCTCGGCTGAGCTCGTGATTCTGGGCATAAAGGTCCTGCGGGTCGAGTCCTTCCCACCACTGTCCTTTGCCGTCGGCCTTAGTGAGCTTGCCATCGTATGATATGCCTGCGAACTCGCCGTTGGCATCAGCGCCCTGTGAGGATTCATACCATCTCCAGGCATGTGCGGCGTGAACGCTTACACCAAAACGCAGGCCGTGTTTTTTGGCCGCTTCGGCCCATCCGGCAATGATGTTTTTCTTCGGGCCGACGGCGACAGAGTTCCACGGCTGATATTGGCTGTCCCACATGTCGAGATTGTCATGGTGATTGGCCATGGCAAAGAAGTATTGCGCACCGACACGTTTATAAAGCCCTACGAGTTTTTCCGGGTCCCATTTTTCCGCCTTCCATTCATGAATCACGTCTTTAAAACCGAATTCCGACGGATGGCCGTAATGGGCAACATGGAATTTATTTTGATCCCAGCCTTCAATATACATGTGGCGTGCATACCAGTCACCTTGCTGGGGCTGGCATTGCGGCCCCCAATGTGCCCAGATACCGAATTTAGCATCTCGAAACCATTCCGGACATTCGTATTGCTCCAACGACTTCCACGTCGGTTTAAATGGGCCCTTCTGCATGGGCTCAGCTTTATCACTGACTCTGGATACAACCGTCGGCATCTCTTCCAACTCGGTTGTACACCCCTGAAACGCAAGCGCAGCGACAATTAAAATAAAAAATGGAAAAATTCTTTTGATAGGCATTTTATTTCCCCCTTCAACTCTAAGGTAAAAATATTTTCAGGGTACAGAAAAATACGAAGAGGGGATTCGCTGCGCGGCGCCTTCGGCGTCGACCCCCCGTGAAAGCTGCCTGGCATCTTTGGGGTTCGAATCCCCACACGACTTCACCGGAATCTTATATTTCACAATTTGCAAAAACGGAGAAGGGGGGATTCGAACCCCCGGTAGGAACAAGTCCTACACAGCCTTTCCAAGGCTGCTCGATAAGCCACTCCGACACCTCTCCATAACTTCTTTGTTTTATAAGACTTAAAAAGAACTGCCGGGCCATAAAGCACCCGGTTGAAGGGGCATTCTATCAAAAACCCCCCTTTGAAGCAATGAGTTTTTTGGAATGCTGAAACCAATTTTAAACACGGCCTGCTGTTGATATTGCCCGATCCATTTGTCGTGACCGCTGGGGCCAGAAATATTGACGGAGATCATCTTCGGAGGGCAATTGCCGGGATGCATGATCTCCTCGAAGCAGTTCGTGCAATTTTTCTACCAATCCAGCGACCGATCCGTCATACATATAATCGGCCTGCCGCCCTGCCGCAATGCTTTGGATGATGTTCGGATAGGACAGGCGGTTCGGCAATACGGGATAGCAGCCTGCCGCGACGGCTTCCAGAACACCAATGCCGAAAAATTCGTGATTGGCGGTCGAGACGACAATATCCGAATTCGCTAATGCCCTTTCGTATTCGTCCCGGCTGGGTTGATAGCCCCAGCGGTCAATATGCTCGGCAAAATAATCTTTGGCCCAGTCAAAAACCTCCGGCTGGTCGCGGAACTGCTCACCAATCACATTCAGACGAAAATCAACGCCCTTGGCTTTAAGGATTTTCATGGCCTCAAAAAAATCTTCGGGATTTTTGTCGTGCTCCCAACGCGCCGCCCAGAGAATCCGCAGCGGGCCTGCCGATGGTTCATTTTTTGTTTCAACCGGTACAATCCCCGGCGGATGAATGGATGACTTATCACGGATTTCATCGATAACCTCAACCGGCTGATAGTCCGGCATCCGCTTGAGGAATTGTCCGATCGCCTCCAGGAACTCGTCGCGGTGAAAATCCGAATTGAACCAGACGGCATCCGCCGCCATTGCCGTCGTAATGTTCGTCATACAGTATTGATAATCCCGCTCAGACTCCACCTGTACCGGATAGGTCAGTTGGTTTTCGTGAAAGTAAACGACTTTCGGCAACCGGCGAACAGATTCATCAACCAAGCCGCAGAACTCCGCCAGGTTCAGCATATCCGAACAAAACAGAACGTCCCATTGCCCGCCCTGACCAACAAGAGCATTAACCTGTTGCGCAAAGGTGATCGCCGCGTGTCGCATACGCCATTTCCACTTGTTCGGCGGCAGTGTCAACAACGTAAACTCATGTTCACTGTGCTTTTGCCAACCGTCCAGAAACGCCTTATGCGACCCGCCATAGTATGCTTCGAGTGTCAATGCTTTCATAGACCGACAGAATAGCGGAAAACATTCATTAATCAATTGTCTTTTTTGAGGACTATCAGTGTGATCTGATTGCGGCTGCCGAGGCGCATCGGCGGGCCCCATGTACCGGACCCGGTCGACACAGACAGAAACATGCCATCAATGCGGTGAAGACCTTTAAGGTATTGAAACCGCGTTTTCACCACCCAGTTAAAGGGCCATATCTGCCCGTTGTGTGTATGACCCGAAAGCATCAGATTGACGCCCGCTTTTGCCGCCGCGTCAAAGCCTTCCGGACGGTGATACAGAAGAATCGTATATTGTGTCGAATCAAACTGCAAGTTCGACAAAACCTGCTGGACCTGCATGGGATTTTCACTGTCATCAATCCCGATTAATTGAATCCCTCTAAATTCGGTCACTTCATTGCGCAGCGGAATGACCGGCGTTTCTTTGAGCATAGTCATCACGTTGTCCAATCCGACGTAGCGTTCGTGATTGCCGGTAACCCAATAAGCCGGAGCTTTCAATTGCTTCAGACAGTGAAGTGATTCGGTCGTTAAATCCCCCCCCGGATCCAGCAAGTCGCCCGTAAACAGCACCACATCCGGATTCAGCGCGTTGGTTTTTTCGATCAGACGCGCCAGATGCCGTTGACTGACCGAACCAAGATGAATATCACTCAACTGGACAATTGTTAGATCTGCGTCAATTGGCAGTTTCAGACGCCGTATTTCAATCCGCATGGCATTGAGAAATGAATAGACCGTCAGCAGTACGATAACGCTAACAGCAACCCAACGCGATGTTTGGATGGGAAATCGAAAAATCAAATAGAGCAGGTCATGGCCGACCAGCACTACCAGACACAGCCAGCCGACACCCAGACCGATGGCCGAAAGACGCAGAAGCCATTGGCATAAGCCGCACGGGAATTTGCGTTCGAGCATTGAGAAGACAATGTAACCGAACGCCAGGACAATCAATAGAAGCCAGAACCAGAGATTCTGTTTGAGCTTAAAGAAGGAAAACAGCCGGGCCAGGATGTAATAATACCCCCCCAGGCAAATCCCCGAGAAGATGGAGATGAACAGTATAAATCCGAGCCATCGAGACATCTAAGCCAACTTATCTAACGGATTTTACGATTTTACACCAGATCGCAGGCATCGGCGGGCATCCAGTGCTGGTCTTTGCCGTCCCACTTGACGTTGCAGCCGATGGGGTTGGTGACCGGCGTGGTAATCGGTTGGCCCGCCAGCAGTTCGGTCAGAGCGTTATCCAGATCATAGACCGTTGCCTGGGTGGCATCGCGCGGGGTGTCTACACCCCGGCCGGTATAGACCAGCTTATGGTCCTTGTCGAACACATAAAAGTGCGGCGTGCGAAGCGCTCCGTAGGCTTTCGCTATCTCCTGCGACGCATCGTGCAGGTACAGCCACGGAAACTTCTGCTGATCCATGCGCTCGACCATGTGCGGGAAAGAATCTTCCGGGTAGGTGTTCGGGCTGTTGGAATTGATGCCGACGAATTTGACGCCCTGCGGAATGAATTTTTCCGCCGTGGCTCGGGTTGCCTCATCGGAACCGATCACATAGGGGCAATGATTGCAGGTAAAAAAAATCACTAAAACGGGCGAATCTGCAAAATTCGCCAGCGAATAGACGTTTCCGTCTGTGGCCGGAAGCTTAAAATCCGGTGCTTTTTGTCCAATTTCCAGTGTAAATGCCATTTTTTCCCCTTTCATAAATGAACTTTCTGTTTTTTATATAGTACCACTGTAGAGACAGTTTGTTCAATTCAAAAGAAAAAATATACACAAATTGGGTTGTTTGCGTTATGCTTTAAGCACATGTGTATCTAACGTAAACCCAGACAGGAGACCGATATGAACTTAAACGAGTATTTCGGGAATACAGAGGGCATGGGGATCCTTTCCACGGCCGACAGCCAGGGCAACGTCGATTGTGCGATCTATGCCACGCCGCATGTCATGGATGAATCGACGATCGCATTTATCATGCGGCCGCGCAAAAGCTACCGCAATATCCAGAGCAATCCCAAAGCCGCCTATATGTTCGTGGAGAAAGGCCCCGGCTATCAGGGCAAACGGCTGTATCTTGAAAAAACGGCCGAAGAGACAAATTCCGAAGAAATCAATCTGCTTCGCCGGTCATCCCATGGTGACCACGGGGATGAGGCACAGGCGAAACTGGTTTACTTTAAAGTCGTTCATATCCGCCCGCTGGTCGGGGATGCGGAAGAAAAATAACTGCCCACGGAGAATAGGAGATGCAGCTTCGACACTGGGTTAAAATCGTAACAATGATCGCACTGTGCTGCGGCGTGGGTTTTACCGGAGTATTTTTTACGAAAAGCTCTGTCTCGGATTGGTATGCTACCCTGACCCGACCGCCGCTGAACCCACCGGCATGGGCGTTCGGGGTTGTCTGGCCGATTCTTTATGTTCTGATGGGAACGGCCGCGGGGATCCTGTGGAACAAACCGATCGGACGAGCGGCCGTCCGCGGGGCACTTTGGCTGTTTCTGTTTCAACTGCTGCTGAACGGACTGTGGACACCGTTATTTTTCGGGCTGCATCGAATCGATTGGGCACTCATTGAGATCGGCCTTCTCTGGATCAGCATTCTGGCGACGGTCATTGTTTTCCATGTCCAGTCCAAACCGGCAGGATTATTGCTGCTGCCTTATCTGGCATGGGTGAGTTTCGCTGTCTATCTCAACGCTGGTTTCTGGTATTTGAATAAGTAAGTGAATTCTGCCTATAGTAAAGTTCATATGGTCCTGTCATCCCGGCCTCTGAGCCGGGATCCAGAGCGTAACCGGCTGGATGCCGGGTCAAGCCCGGCATGACAGTAAGGAAGGGAAAAAATGAGGATTTTAATCAGCGGTTCACACGGCTTTATTGGATCGGCGGTTTTTGAATCTCTTCAAAAAGGGGGACACGAACTGCTGCGGCTGATCCGCCCTACCCAGATTGCACGTTCGGATGAGATTTTCTGGGAACCTGTCAGCCAGTTTATTAATCAAAACAAGTTAAAGAACATTGACGCCGTCATCCACCTGGCGGGCGAAAATATCTTTGGCCGCTGGAACGAGAAGAAGAAACAGGCCATCTACGACAGCCGGGTCATCGGGACCGATTTTTTATGCAAAACGCTGGCGGGATTAAACCCAAAACCCAAGGTGCTTCTGTGCGCCTCGGCCATCGGCTTTTACGGCAATCGCGGCGATGCGGAAATGACCGAATCCGATTCGCCGGGCAGCAGTTTCCTGAGCCAGGTCTGCCAGGATATGGAAACCACTACCGAATTTGCCGCCAAAGCAGGCATTCGCGTAGTCAACCTGCGATTCGGGATGGTGCTCGGCAAAGAAGGCGGCGCACTGGCGAAGATGCTGCCGGCATTCAAAATGGGAATGGGTGGTCCGCTGGGGGATGGTCAGCAATGGGTCAGTTGGATCTCAATAGCCGACTGCCTCGGCGTGATAGACTTTGCCATGGCGAACAAAAAGCTCTCCGGCCCGACCAATGTGACTTCACCCTCCCCGCTGCGCAATAAGGAATTTACCCAAACCATCGGAAAAATACTGCACCGCCCCGAACGGGTACCTGTACCGAAAACAATGCTGCATCTGATGTTCGGGGATTTTGCGGAAGAGGCACTATTAAGCAGCACCAAAGCCCTGCCGGAGAAACTCACGCTGTCCGGCTACAAATTCCAACACCCCGACCTCCAATCAGCCCTCAACAGCATCTTAATGTAACGCCGGCTTCCAGCCGGCAGTTCAACGTAATCGCACGGCTAAATAAAAGCGCGGCGAGGTAACTCGCCCGATATAACGCTGAGAATTCCGCAAATCCAATCCGGTAACTCACATCCTCTCGCTTTTATTTTCGCTCCCCTTGTTTTTGTCATTCCGAACACCCATCATGTCATTCCGAATCCCGATTTATCGGAAGGAATCTATTTTAAAAGCCTCGCCGACCTGTCCTCCGTAGCTCGAAGAGCGGAGGAGGGAGGCGATTCCATGATTTTGCTTTTTATAACCGCTCCTAAATGCCTCCCAAACATCACAAGTACTTACAAACCAAATAGATACGAGAATCGCCTCTACCTAACAAATCCCTACGTACTAAAAAAATCTAAAATATTTCTCTTTTTTTCATTGACTTGTACATGATTATCGTGTATTTATACATTTATAACATAAACATTTTAATAGGAGCATGAATATGAACAACTTTATTGAACAAAACAAAAAATGGTTGAAATTTTACAGTATCGCTTCCGGAACCTTGGGGTGGTTAATGATAATATTTGTTTGTATTTTATTTCTTTCTTTAGTATGGCTAAGCTGGACAATGAGCTGGGGGGTATTAGAGGAGCGACGGATATTGTTATTATCCTTTGGCGCGGTCATCGAGAAGATATTCGGCTGGCTGCCGGTGAGTATTATTTTATTAGGAATCGGACAACTTTTAAAATATATTTACGACGATGGACATACGATCACAATACCGTGGCTGCTGCGGAATGGAGCAAAACTATTCTATCTATTTGCCGTGTTGGCATTTTTGCGGCCATTTATTATTTATTCCTACCAACATATGATGCATATGAACTTTGAAGTCAAAGTTATCACATCTATTTGTTTTTTATTCGCCAATGTTCTGATTTTTATCGGTTTAGGTAATATCTTAAAACGTCTTTTGCCTATCATCGAAGAACATAAATCGCTGGTCTAAAGGAGATTATCATGAAAACGTTTATTGAAGATTACAAAAAACTTTTACAATTTTACGATGCTGCCCTTCGTTTGTCCGGATGGCTTTTATTAACCCTTGGTGTTTGCAGTTTTGTCATTACACTGATTTTAGTTCGTAGTCTTGGAACTCAAGCTTTTGCGGTTACGGCCATCAATATGCCACTGAAGCCTTCAGAATTCATACTCTTTGGTCTCCTGGGGCTGGGAATTGCTCAGCTTATTCGATATCTCCTGACTGATTGCAAACCCGGTTTTATTTTACGTCACGGGTGTAAATTGCTCTATATCTATGCGCTTGTCATTTTTTACTTCACGCTAATGAGAAATATCTATACGATCGTGTACTTGAAAAATGCAGATACCGAAAATACAGCAAGCCTCTTTGTTGTTACTTCGATTGCTTCGCTTGTTTTATGTGCTGCAAAAGCATTGATCTTGATTGGGCTGGCTCAATTCTTAAAACGCATCATGCCGGTTATCGAAGAACACAAATCGTTGGTCTAAAGGAGATTGACAGATGATTAACATACGGCTGGATTATGTGCTTTTAGATAAGCGGATGAAACTGAAAGAGTTGGCGGAAATCACCGGCATCGCGGTCAACAACCTTTCCGTCCTCAAGACCAACAAAGCCCGTGCGATTCGCTTTTCAACCTTAGAGGCGATCTGCAAGGCACTCGACTGTTCGCCGGGAGACTTGATCGAGTATGTCCCGGACAAAGACATAACCACAAAATAATGCCCGCTTGGATAAAATAAAAACAACAAAAATCGTTGATTTACCCCGATTTTTTGCAACAATGGCTCATGATAAGCATTTCTATTTATAAAGGGACGGAAAATAGGAGCCACAAAAATGATTCGAGTGGAAAATGTCTGGCATCATTACGGTATTCGCCCAATTCTGAAAAATGTCTCGTTGCAGGTAGAGGAAGGCCAACTGGTCGCATTAATGGGTCCCAACGGTATGGGCAAAAGCACCCTGCTGGCCCTCATCGGCGGACTGCTTTCCCCGCTCAAAGGCCATGTCGAAATTAACGGCCTCAAACGCCGCAGCAGCATCGACGCCGAAAAAGCCATCCGAAAAAAGATGGTCTATCTACCCGACCGCCCTTACCTGCCGCCGGATGTAACCGGCCGGGAATACGTACTGGCAATTGGTCGCCTGTATGACGTGGAAGAACAACGTCTGATGGAGCAGACAGATAAACTGTTATCCATTTTCGACCTCGACAAAAACGCCGATTCAACCATCCAGTCATACTCCACAGGCCAGCAGAAAAAAATCGGCATCTGTGCCGCATTGGCGACGGAAGCCCCAATTCTCATACTGGACGAACCATTCTCCGGCGGACTGGATTCTTCGGCACTACTGGCACTGAGTAAAATCCTGAAAAAACTGGCCCAACGAAAAGACGTCACCGTCGTCATGGCCGTCCCCGTACCCGAACTGGTCGAACCGCTGGCCCACAAAATCGCCGTCATCGCCGACGGACAAATTCTCGCCTGTGACAACGCCGACGGCCTGCGAAAAAAAACCGACTGCACCGGAAACCTGCTCGAAGTCCTCGAAGCACTCATTCATCCAAAATCAAATAAAGATATCGAGGACTACCTGGAAAGGAAACGATCGTGAAAAGAATATTCAGTAAAACTTTTTTTCGTGTTTGCCCAATAGGTTATATTTATATTCTCATTCCCTATTTAGCTATTATATATGGTCTACAGAAAATATTCCCCTTTCCCGAAGTGCGAGAGGCAATCAAATATCCCAATACAATCTGCTTCAGCTTTTTATTGGGTTTTTATGGCTTTTGGCGTGTTCTCCGTTTTCATCCATTTTTTAAAAGATACTTAATGCAGTTAACGCTGTCACCTTGGCAAGCGGGAAAACCATTGCCCTATGGACCTGTACATCTATGCTGGATTGATGCAATTGTTCTTACACTTTTTATACTTCTGGAAATTTTATGCCCTGTGCTTCATTGGACACTTCCTTTGATCG
Organism: Anaerohalosphaeraceae bacterium; assembly: GCA_963675525.2. GTDB lineage: Bacteria > Planctomycetota > Phycisphaerae > Sedimentisphaerales > Anaerohalosphaeraceae > 4572-13. Next base: position 170,995 of record CAXXSL010000016.1, read on the forward strand.
CGTTCTTTGCAGGCTATAACCTTGGGTTGTTTTTCTCGCTCTTTATGACCAAACAGGTCAACCATATTTTGCTCTATCTCCTGTTCGCGCCTTTCTTCATATATCTTTATTCAAACATCAATATAACATTGGCCTGTTTAGTGGGTTTAACATTTTTCAGCCAGTGGACAATGTACCGTTATTTCAAACAATTCCCATGGAACACACCTTGGTGGACGGAAAATCCCATCGAAAAATTCAAAAAAGAAGCTTTACGTCGTCGTGTCATTCGCTGGCCATTCAGAGAACTGTGCAACACAAAGGCCGAGTCTAACACGCTAACTCAACATGTTGTAACTGTAATTTTTGTTTTTTGGTGGACACATACAATCAGCTGGTTTTTCATTCATTCAGACCCTGAGATTACTCCGGAAATTATTGCACCATATTACATAATAGCGTTTATCGGAATTCCATTCATTCGTCTTGTAGCCTACTTGGTTTATCGCCCGCCAATTAGTTTATTCGGAAGGTTTGCAACAGGCCAGCTGATTGTCCCCGGCTATGATAAGATTTTTATTGCACCGATTATCTTGATTTTAGTCGGTATTTTTGTGCCCGGACTATTCAGTAGACTCGGAATCCCTGAACTTATCGCCTGCGAATTAAATTTGAGTCTGCTTCTGTTCCTGGCGATACAACTGCCACCATCATATGAAAAATGGCATTACACAGGCCAGTATCACATTATAAATCCACAGCGTCGAACACAGCGAAACAGATAAAATAAAGAGGATAATGTCTAAAAAAACTCATGGCCTCCATATTTTTGTGGTTAAATCAAATCCCATAAATCTGCGGAATCTGTGGATAAAATTATTTGACATTTATCTAACTTATGGTATAATACCGGCTAGATTGAAAATATGATCTTTGACAATCAGAAGGAGCAAACAAAAGCCCGAAGCGCCAGCGCAGGGGACAACCACATTCTTGAGTCCATGTGTTCTTATGTTCTTGAGTTCGTGTATTCTTGGAACATACTGGCGCAAAATGGCGTCGTTTTGGCAAACTTTGGCGCATTTGTGGCACACTTTGGCGCCGTTTGGGCGCACTTTGGCGCATCTTTGGACACGTTTGGTATCAGGAATATCACAAAAAACCTTGTTTCGAGGCAGAAAACGAACAATTTGGGTACGCGACCGTCCCGGTCGCTCTTTTTTATCGTTGCGGGCCAGACGCCCGCGTTCCCGGTTACTTTTGATATTCAATCGGGACCAGGCACATGAACCGTGCACCTTGCGTATTGGAGCGGTTTTTGAATTGGTGTTTTTCATTGGGGGCGATCAGCAGCACATCGCCTTTGTCCAGTGGTTTGTCGCCGTGTTCAGTCACAGCCGCGATGTCGCCGTCCAGTATAACCGCTTCATGTTCAAACGGGTGTGTATGAAACGGCGTATGTCCGCCGGGCGCTAATTCGAAAACGCGCATCGCAAACGTCGGGGCGTTATCCGCCGGACCCAATACCACGCGAACTTTCACGTCTTTGGCCCCTTCCATATTGACATCCTGTAATGCAACGTCGTTTATTTTTTTGATAATCATAAATGATTCCTTTCAGGAAAAATCCTAAGCACTAAATTCTAAACTCTAAACAAATCTAAAATATCAAATCGAAATAACCAAATCATACGACTATTTTATACCCCCTCCCCCCTTCGGGGTACTCCCCCTCGAAAAGGGGGAGAGATTTTGTTTTTAAACCTTTGGCAGCGTCACCGTTACCGTTGTTCCCTTTTCCGGCTCGCTGGCTAATTTAAGCGTTCCGCCGTTGAGCAGCAGCAGCCGCTGTGCCTGTGCCAATCCCATGCCGCGACGGCGGCCCGCCGGACGGAACGAAAAGAACGGCTGGGCGGCTTTCTCTAATGTTTCGCTGTCCATGCCGCAACCGGTGTCACGGATCACAAGCACCAACCCGTTATCTTCGGCCCAGGAACACGTGATCCAGACCGGACCGTTTTCACCCTTATACGACTGCAAGGCGTTTGTCAAAATAGCCGACAGCGCCTGCGTGGCGTGGTGAATATCCACATAGACATCACCGCAATCGTCAGCGCCGGCAATCTCAGCTTCCACCGACTTGACACCACACGTTTTGCATGTCTTATCGATCGCCTTTTGAATCAGTTCGCCAACTGAAACGGCCTGCTTGTCCGGTTTATTCGGACGCGCAAATGTCATCAGGTCGTTGACGATCTGGTACATTTCTTCGGTGCGCTGCTGAATTTGCAGAAGCATCTGCTTTTTGGTTTCATCCTGTTCTCCATCCACTAAAAGCTGCGCCCGGCCGGATATCACCGCCAGCGGATTATTCAATTCATGGGCCGCCCCCGCCGCCATTTCCGCCAGACCGGCCAGCGATTGCCGTCGGGCCAATTCGGTGCGCGCCTGACGAAGCGTACCCGTCAGACCGACAAACCGCTCGGCCAACTCCTGATGCTTTTGTCCGGCCAATGCCATCGCGATCGCCGCCGCCGCAACCTGACAAGCCGGCAATTTCTGATCGGCACTTAATAACTCATCGGACTTGCAAAACATCTCAAAAAACAGAACTCCGACTTCTTTATCGCCCATGTGCAAACAGGTCATCACCATCATATCGGGATTGAAATCGCAGCTTAATTGTTCGGCGATCCATTTGGCTCCGTCGGCCAGCGCTAAAATACCACGGTTTGTTCGAAACACCGACGGCACCGGGGGTATTTTGTCGGGCATGCCAATCGATTTGATATCCAGCTTGCCCTGCCGGTCGGCAACAGCCAGCTCCACATACGGCTCCGTCGAATCCGGTACGACATAAAGTCCTGTCAGACCGGTCCGCATCTGCTTTTGCCAGCCGATGACAAAACTCTCCGCCAGATCAAGCGCCGAGGCATTTTCATCCAGGCCGGCCAGAAAACCCTCGATCAAGGCTATTTGCACACTCAACTGAGCGGTGTCTCCCGACGATTGACTCAGCTTGCGATTATCCTGGGCCAGTTCGGCTGCCGTTTGCCGGATCATCGTATAATAGCCCGCCGTTACCGCGGCATCATCCAACCCCAGCACAGTACTTTTTTCGCGAACCCTCTGCGGCAAGTCCTCGGCTACGGCTTCAAGCTGCTCGGGTGTGACCGGAAGCAATCGGGCAATCTGGTCGATCTGCTCCGGAGTATCACAACTGCCGCTTTTGCCGATGCCCGCCCGGCGTGCCATGCGGTCCGCCACAGCCACAATACGGGCGATCTGTACATCCGGAAGCTGGGCCGTCAGGGTCTGGCTGTCACAGTGATGCAGCCAGATGGCCGAAATGATCGCCTCGGGCAACTGCCATTTCTGCGCCAGTCGTTTACCCAAAACCGTATGATCCAGTCCCAGGTGTTTTTGCTCCACCTCAACCAGGCTCAAGCCAGAGGCGTGCGCCTCCTCGACCATCCGCTCAAAACCTTTCGGCATGACTTCATCCAGGGCGCATTTTCCGATATCATGAAGCAATCCGGCCAGATACGCGGTTTGACGCTGTTCCTGAGGTAATACCAGCTCGGCCAATTGCCCGGCACAACAGGCCACGGCTAATGAATGCAGGGCCATTTGACGTCGCGGAAGTACTCGGCCGGCATCCAGATCTTCACGCAGATCGAGTACTTCAAAAACTTTCAGGGAAATAACCGCCTCACGCATCAGGGCCAGCGGCAGTTTGGCAACCGCTTCAGCTACCGTGGCTTCATGGGCAAAAACAATCTGTTCCTGGCGGGCCAGCATCAGTATTTTCGCGGTTAACGCCGGATCCGATTGAACATGTTCAGAAAATCGTACCGCATCAAACGTTGCCTCTGACATCTCAGACAGCAGGTTCGCCGCAACAGCGGGTAATGTGGAAAGACTTGTCAGTTGCCGAACAATGCGCTCCACCTGGCGTGCGACGATCTGTTGGTTCTTAGCCTGGGACATTCTGATTATCCTTTGATTCGTTCATCTCGTGTTCGTCATCTCAATAGCATTCAGGATCGGACTGTCTCCGCTTCGACCGTCTGGAGAATTTTTTCGACCAATTCGGCAATATTGAAGGGTTTACGCATAAACTCCGCCGCCCCGGCATTAAGCAGGCTCTGGATTTCCTCCTGGTTGACAACGCCGCTGACAATAATGATCTTGACATTGGAAAATTCCGGATTGCGTTTGATGGTCTGGCAAACGATATTGCCATTAACGTCCGGCAGCATATAGTCCAAAATCATCACATCCGGCATAAACTGCTGGGTCAGGAGACCGGCATCATAACCGCTGGAGGCCGTGCGAATTTCAAACCGGCCGTCACGCGTCAGCACATCGACCATCAATTCGACGATTTCCGCATCATCATCCACAATCAGAACTTTGATCCGCCCGCCGTGAGCCATTTCCAGATGATCCAGCGGAATCCCGTTTTCTTTCATGAATTTGACCAGATTATCGCGCGGAATACGCCGAAAACGTGACCCGGGAATACGAAATCCATCCAATTTCCCCGAATCAAAGCATCGAATGATGGTTTGCTGGCTGATATTGCAGATTTCGGCCGCCTCACCTGTCGTAAAAAGATTTTTCATCTTATCCATTTTATGCCTCTTGCATTTAAAGAGAGTTCGGTTCCTTCCCAGCCTACGCTTCTTGTCTAAATTAACTATCGACAAGAAGAATTGTCAAGCATTAAAAATTCTGATTTTTCAGTGCTGAAAACGAGGAATTTATACGCCTGTGGTGAAGATCCTGCCAAAATAACAGAAAAAAGGGGATTTAATTCTCGCTCAGGCGGATACGGTTATACTCTTTGGCGAAAAATTCCTTGTGTTTTTTTTCCTGTTTGGCCAACGCCTTCAATAACTGCTGGACGGGGTCGGACTGGATCATGTTAGAGAGAATCGTATACAGCATTTGTGAGGCATTTTCCTTGTCATAGGCCACCTTGACGGCTTTTTTATAATCCAGTTCGTCCGGCACCTGCATCGCCTGAATATACGACTGAATCTCGTCGGAGTCTACCAAACCCAGTAAATGCGCACCGCTGTCTTCAAGCAAGCCGCGCAACTGTTCTTCATGCAGCGCTTCCTGTTGTGCCATCTCAAAAAGAAACGATCGAACACCGGAATCACTGACCTCCTCGGCAAGTTCCTGGTAAAATTCCTGAGAGAGATGCTCCAGCGACACTGCAAAACTCAACACATCCCGTACGGTCTGAAATTCCAATCGACTCACTCCTTGTGATGTAATACCATATCGTATTCACGTTCAAACTTAATTACGTGTCGCATTTCTTCTTCGGCTAACTGCAAAAGTACATCGCGAAACTTTATATCGGTGGTCATCCCGATTAATTGGGTATATAGCTGAAAAGCCGCTCGTTCTTTCTGGATCGCCACCATCAGCGCATCGCTATAATTCATGTTCTTCGCCTGTTCGTCCAGCTCAATCTGCTCCTGCCATTCATAGTCCAACTCTTTGCCGCTGACCGATGACAACGTATAACCCTGCTTGACAATTTCCAATTCCAGTGCCTCAGTATGCTTCTTTTCCTGCTGGGCGATGGCCCGGAAAACAGACTGTGTAACAGAATCTTTCATCTGATCGGCCAAATTCAGGTAAAATAGCTCAGAGGCACGCTCCTTGGAAATCGCAAAGTTCAAGATATCCATGATCGATTCATATTCCATGATCTCTCCTTTTTTATGTTGACCGGACTACTGGCGGCGACCTTATTGATCACTTTCTTTCAGCAACCGCCGCCACGTTTGAATGTGCCCGTTTTCATCGGACTGATCTTTTTTGATGATCGCCCGCGTGGTCTCATCCCACGGTGCCGCCCCCAGTAATTCGGCATAATGAGTCACCGCCTTGCTCTCAACCCAGATCCCGGTCTTCAAGACCGCTTTTCGGCCGAGGATACGCGATCCGAAGCCGAACACAAAACCGACGATCCAGTACGCCCACCGGAACAGGCCGGGTGTCATTCCGTACTCGTAGAGTTTGACCTGAAAATCCTGCACATGGGTCATTTCATTGCACATCGCCGCGGTCAGTTCACGGTTCAGTTCATTGGTTTCGGCGGTGATTTGGAACCGGTAAATGTTAACGGCCATGATCTCAAGGGTATGGAAGGCTCTCAGCGCGTTGCGGATCTTTCTGCGATCCGATGCTTCCATTGACCGTCCGCGTAACTCGACAGCATCGCTTCGCATTTCCGGACGCAGCAGATAAGTCCCACCGGCCTTCTCAACAGATTGTTGTGAACCCTCAACCATCATATTCTATTTTCTTACAAAATCCCGTTTTTGTCAAAGAAATTTGATGAACCCGGATTATTTTTCACCGTAATCCAAGTTATATGCGATTGACATGAACGGCACCTTCTTATATTAAAAGAAGTGTTAATAACTTTAGAAAAAGGAATTGATTATGGATCTGGCCGCATATTTCAGGAAAAATGAGGGGGTGGGCGTTCTGGGAACCTCAAATCCCGATGACAAAGTCGATTTGGCGCTCTATTCGAAGCCTGTTGTCATCGATGAATCCACCATTGCCCTGGTGATGAAGCAGCGGCTCAGTCATCAGAATCTCAAGGGCAACCTCCAAGCGGCTTACCTTTTCCTTCAAAAAGGCCCCGGCTACCAGGGACTTCGGCTCAATCTGACCATGCTCCGTGAAGAAACGAATCAATCCCTGATCGAAACCATGCGAAAAAAACAACCCTGCATGTACCCCGAAGAAGACGATTCCGGAAAATTCCTTGTGATTTTTACCGTGGACCGCATCCGGCCGCTGGTCGGCGACGAACCGGTCACGGCCTGACTCCGCGATTGAACAAATCAACCTTGTTATCGTATCAACCAAAAGATAGATTATCATCCGATTCCATAAAAGGAATGTCCCGATGACATGGTTTGAAATGCAGCAAATTGCTCAATATATCGAGGATCTTGAAGCGGCTTTAGACGAGTGGATACTGGATCCCGTGGGAATGCGCGCCGAATTCGCGAAGTTAAACCGTTTGACCCAAAAGCTGAGGCACGAAATCGGTGTTTGTCCGGGCTCTGCAAAAGAAACCCTTTACCGACAGCTTTCAGGCCGGCTGCTTCAATCCCAAAATACTCTTTTTGAGCGATTAAGAGGTTAAAAACCATGCTATTTTGTCGATAGATTCCGCTTTCCACACTGTCTGTTTTTTGCTACACTACGGCTACACTACGGTTTTTCTCAGCAAACGTGTACCGGGAGACGATAGATGAAAATAGACACAATTATACTGGGTGATTACGAAACAAACTGCTACTGCGTTCGTGAACGCAATGACCAGAAAGAATGTTCGATCATCGACCCGGGACTGAACCCTGAATCGCTGATACGCTTTTTAAAGGTCCATGAACTGCAACCTGTCGAAATCGTTCTCACACATGGCCATGTCGACCACATTGCAGGAGTTGAAAGCCTTCGCGAGTATTGGCCCGAGGTCAAGGTCGTCATCCATGAAAATGACGCTGAGATGCTCACGAATCCGGCCATGAATTTGTCCATCATGGCGGGGACAATGGTCCAGGCACGTCCGGCCGAAGTTCGACTGACAGACGAAGACCAATATTATCAGATGATCGGCATCCGCTTTCAATTGTTTCACACTCCCGGCCATACCCCCGGCGGAATTTGCCTCTACTCAGCCAAAGACCAGGTTGTTTTTGTCGGTGATACACTGTTCGCCGGATCGATCGGGCGAACGGATTTCCCCACCGGTAACCATCAGGCCCTGATCAAAGCGATCAAAACCAAACTGCTGCATCTGCCCGTACAGACCGCCGTCTATCCGGGACACGGCCCACAAACAACAATCGGTCAGGAAAAGAAGTTCAACCCATTTCTAACATAAAAAAAGCGACGGGCGGATCACACGGTCCACCCGTCGTTGCTGTTTTTAAGCCTTGTCTTTTCAGCGTTTACACATACACTTTGCGTCGCCGCAGCCATCCCACGAAAAAAGTACCTATTCCCGCAAGGACTAACGCGCCCGGAACCGGGACAGGGTTAATCATGATCAATTGATCCTGTACGAAACCCCCGTAGACCTGACCGTCAAAATATTTGAATAGGTTGGCTATCCGAACATCGCCCAAACCGGACCACACTCCACTGGATACAGCACTGTTTGCGATTGTCACATAGCTGTTGCTTGTGGTAATTTCACCTTCAATAAACCAAATCGCATCCTGAATTTTACGCTGGTCCTGAAAAGCAGCGTCACCTGTTGCATACTTGGTATAAAGGTAGGCCGAACGAGCATCCAGCGTATCCGGGCTTCCACCGCCAATACCGCCGTCAAGAGCTTCTGTATTCAACACCGCATAGTACTTGCTGCCCGGTTTAAAATATTCATCTCTTTCGACGCAAAAGGTTAAATCCTTAAGAATCGTTCCGGCCGCATATCCGGCAAAGCCGTCTTCGAGAATCTTCATTGAGTAGGCCGGCGTAGAATCATATAACATCTGAATGGTTTCAGCTCCAAAGGCCGGAAAAGCAAAAAAAGCCGAAAATGCGCACACCAAGATTATCTTTTTCATAGTTTTCTCCCTTCATTTTTTATCTTACTCTTTTCCGTTTTCATATTCTCGGTTTCAACAGAAAACGGACATTTAAATCTTTATTTCTTTACATCCAAAGCCAAGCAGGGTTCACACCTTTTTCTAAAATAAAAATAAAAAACTGTGGGAAAATCCTTGCCCCCTGCATCACTGAAAGGAACCCTTTCAGTGATAGCGATGATATAAACACTACTCTAAAACATCCTTTATAACATAAAAAGCTGTGTTTATCAACCCAAAAAGGGGAATTGGAGGCCTTTTTAAAAAAAACCGCGTAGGGTTGTATGGATTCTGAGGCTTGTGCAATTTGTGTAAAACATAAACGCTCAAAAAAAAGGCAGGTTCAATTAAGAGCCTGCCTTAACGTCTTTTTAACAGTGTGATCAATGATCAACAGGTTCGCCGAGAAGGCCCTTCAATTCACCAAATTTTTCTTCGAGCATCTCGGCGGTTTTGGCCTCAACATTCATCCGCAACAGCGGTTCGGTATTACTGGGCCGGACATTAAACCACCAGTCCTTGAACTGAACGGTGACGCCATCCAGATCGTCAACCTGCCCCTGACTGTACTTGCGGGACAGCTCCTTCATCATGGTGTTTTTGTCGTCCACTTCAAAATTCACTTCGCCGCTGTTGAAATAGCGTTTCAGCGGAGCAATCAACTGACTGGCCAGGGTGTCTGTTGCGCCCAGGATATTCAGCATGTGCACCAGCGTAATCATGCCGGAGTCGGCATAGAAATTGTCCCGATAATAAAAATGACCGCTTAATTCGCCGCCAAAGCAGGCATGGCTGTCCCGCAGTGTCTTCTTCATAAACGAATGACCAACCCGTTCACGCCGAGGTGTTCCGCCGTATTTGAGAATTTCTTCCTGCAAGACGTGGCTGCTGCGAAGGTCATAAACAATTGTCGAGCCGGGATTCGTCTTTAGAAAATACGGAACCATCAGCGCCGTCATAATATCACATGACACGGTATCGCCCTTTTCATCCACCATCATCAGCCGATCCGCGTCACCGTCAAAACAGAATCCAAAATCTGCCTTCTTTTTAACTACTGTTTTTTTCAACTCTGCGAGATTTGCCTCTACCAACGGATTCGGGTCATGCTTAAATGTCCCGTCATGTTTAAGATTTAATCCGATCAGTTCCACACCTTTCAGGTCACCGAAAATAATCGGCACCATTTTGCCGGCCATGCCGTTACTGGCGTCGATCACCATCTTGATCGGTCTGAGCTTTTCTTCGAGGAACTTCAGAACATGTGCCTTGTATTCCTTTGACAGATCGCAATGCTCGACCGAACCGTCGGGGCGCCCCTTAGTGTGCAGCAGTGCGGTGGCAATATGTTTGACATCATTGAGTCCGGTGTCTGCCCCAACGGGTTTGGCCAACTGGCCGGAAATCTTGAACCCGTTATATTCAGCCGGATTATGGCTGGCAGTCACCTGCACGCCGCCGCAGGTTCCCAAATGGTTAATCGCAAAGTACATCTGAGGCGTGTCGATCATGCCCACATCAATGACGTTGGCGCCTGTGGCATTCATGCCCTCGATCAAGGCTTTCGTCAACGACGGACCGTGGGTCCGCATGTCATGACCGACGCAAATGCTCTGGGCATTGGCCAATCCGCGATTATAACCGTGCAGCATCGACCGCAGGAACTGGGCGGTGGCATGACCAATCTTCCAGGCCGCCTGCTCGTCCAGTTGATCCGGGTAAAGCCCGCGAATATCATACGCTTTAAAAATCTTGGGATCCATACTTTCAACTCCGATTCAAATTCGTTCGTTCATTTTTTCACAAGAAAGGCTTTTAGTCTAAGCGCAAAGCCCTAAACTGTCAACAAAACTCCCGAAATCAATAGGCCTGCAACAGCAAAAAAATCCCATAAAGCCCTAACAGAATCGCTCCTTCCCAGCGATCCAATTTGTGCCGTTTCCCGGTAAACATACAGAGAAACAGGATTCCCGCCGCCACAATTCCGGTCAGGAGACTAACAACCAGTTCGGCCGACACCGCCAACGGGCGAATAATTGAACTGATACCGAGAATAAAAAAGACATTGAATATATTGGAACCCACGACATTGCCGACGGCGATATCCGCTTTTTTCTTCCACGCCGCGACAACAGAGGTTGCCAGTTCGGGCAGGCTTGTTCCCACGGCCACCACTGTCGCCGCGATAAAGGCCTCGCTAAGCCCGGCCGCTGTGGCCAGCCTAACCGCACCTTCAACCACGGCTTTGCCCCCGGCAATCAACAGCGCCAACCCGGCCGCAATCATCAGAATGGTCTTCACCGGGGAAATCGACATCCCATGCGAATGTTCCGAAAGGCCAGGCAATTCATGCGAAATGCCGACGGTGTAATACAGGAAAATAACAAAGAATCCCAACAGCGAGATGCCTTCGGAACGGCTTAAAACCGAGATTTTCACTCCGTCAAGAAAAGAGTCCATGCAAAAAGCCGCCAATACCAAAGAAGCCAAAAAACACAGCGGGATTTCTTTCCAGACCGTTCCCCGTTCCACCTGCAAAGGATTGATTAACGCCGAAATGCCGAGAATCAGCAGGATATTGGCAATGTTGCTGCCGGTTATGTTGCCGATTGCCAGCGCCGGCTGATTTTCAAACGCCGCAAAAACGTTGACGGTTAACTCCGGCAGGCTCGTCCCGAACGCCACCACCGTCAAACCAATCGCCAGCTCTGACACCCGCAGCCGCCGGGCAATGGCACAGGCCCCATCAACCAGCCAGACCGCCCCGACGATAACACCTGCCAGCCCCGCAATCAGCAGTAACGCAGCCGCCATAAAAACCTCGCTAATCTTCTACCGGCGCTGCTTTTCCTTGTTCAACAAAACGCAGCACATCCAGACGCACTTCCTCAAGCTTCAAGCCCAGATTACCAAGAATCTGTGCGCCCCGGCCCTCTTTTTCATACAGCAGCGCTAGCAACAGATGCTCAGTGCCGATATAACCGTGCTTGAGCTTACGGGCTTCCTCGACCGCATCGTCAAGTAACTCATTGGCATGGCGGGTTCGGGGTAAGGCGGGAAGTTTTTCGTCGATTTCCGGACTACCTGGGACAACCAATCTTTTGACCTCTTGTTTAGCGTGTTTCAGGTCAATATTCCGATGTGCAAGAATATCGGCCCCCACGCCCGTTTTAACCTCAAGCAACCCCAGCAGGATATGCTCGGTACCGATGTGATCATGATGAAACTTCTGGGCTTCCTGCCGTGCATGAGCCAAGACCTCACGTGCGTGGTCGGTGTACTGCTCAAACATCTGACTCTCCTGATGTAAAATAGGGCTATAATTCTATTTAGCTGATTCGTCGGGATATTGTACAATGCCGGGGCAAATTTGCAATCTCCTTTTTTATCCCCCCAAGGAGGCAAATATACTGTAAGCCTTCCGAAATGCCGGTCTAATCAAGGCGGTACCTATTAAATTCCAAAATCTTCTTTTTACTTGCAAACAACCGGATTTTGACTATATTGTCAAAATTCGTTAATTACTTAAAAAACTAGGTTTTTTGTTCAAAACTACAGGTGAGAGAATGAGTTTAGTCAAATGGATCCGAAAAAACAATCGTAAGATCATGGTTTTTGTCGTTATCTTCTGTATGATCGCCTTCGTCGTCGGCTATACCGGATTGCAGATCATTTCCAGCGTATTCGACCCCGGCAGACAGGCTGTCGCTCATTATGATAACGGTCAAAAAAAGATGCGAATCAACGACCTCAGGGCGGCAAATAACGAATTGTCCATACTTCGCATGCTCCACTCGGACCAAATAACGGCCTCCCAGGGATTATCCGGGGCGCTTCTGTCCCGTCTGATCTTTCCGGAATCCCCGCTGGCTAACGAGATGGCTTCTCAATTAAAGCAGCTCGTCCAGCAAGGTCAACTGGCGCTGAGCCTTGAAGAATTGAACGCTTACTTTAACCAACAGCCGGAACGTCCGGAAAACCTCTGGATCCTTCTGAAAGCAGAAGCCTACAGGGCCGGGACGATCGTTTCGAGTGAACAGGCCAAAGATGTGTTGCGAAATATTGTTCCTCAGATGATGGGCATTGATGCGGCCCAATTGGTCGCACAAATTATCCGCCAGAACAACCTGACCGAAGAACAGGTTATCCGTACATTTGCCGATTTGTTAAGCATCCTTGAGTATGCCAACACCGTCATTAATAATGAGGCGGTCACACTGAATCAGATCAAGGCTTCTATCGGGCGCAGCAAAGAACGTCTGGACGCCGAATTCGTTCGGATCCCTGCCGGGTTGTTCGTGGATGAAAACGCCGCTGTATCGGACGCCGATATTCAAAAACAGTTTGAGGCCTTCAAGACATTTATGCCGAATAACCCGACTGGGGATAATCCTTTCGGCTTCGGCTACCGGCAGCCTAAACGCGTTCAAGTGGAATATATGGTGATCAAGACCGACGATGTGAAGGCGCAGATCGATGCGCCAACCAGCGAAGCCATGGAAAACTATTACAGCCAGAATATTCAGCAATTCCAGCAACAGATACCCATTGACCCCAACAATCCGGAGTCTGAAAAAACCACTGTTGTTCGTCCGTACGCTGAGGTACAGCGGGAAATTCGCCAGATCATCGAAAATGAGAAAGTCCGTAATCTGGCATCGCTTATTTTCAATGAAATGAAAAACATCACGGAGTTGGGATTTGAAAAAATTTCCTTCGATGAAGCCTCGGCCGATCAGCTTCAGATGGCGGCGGGCGATTATGAAGCTACCGGGCAGGAAATTCTGAAAAAATTCCAGGTGCCGGTCACTGTCGGCAAAACAGGCTGGTTGTCGGCTGAGGATTTCCAGCAGAAAGAAATCTTAAGAACGATGCGGTTGCAGACCCAGCAGCGCAATCCGATCAAACTTCTGGATCTGGTATTTATCGCCAGTCCGGAAGCCAAACAAACCGCTCGGCATATCGGACTGCCGACCATTCGACTCTGGCAGAATATCGGCCCGGTCGAAGGGTATGCTCAGGAACAACAAAAATTTCATCCTTTGTTGGTCTTGGTTCGCGTTATCGGGATTGAGGATGCGGCGGTTCCGGAAAGTGTGGATGTCAGCTTTGATACAAAAGGTATTGCGCTCTTCGAGGACCCTGATGCCCAACACAGCTTTTCATTAAAAGAGTACGTCAAAGAAGACCTTCTGCTGGTAAAGGCCATGGAAACCGCCAAAGCCCGCACCGAAGAACTGAACAATCTCATAGAGAGCAAAGGCTGGGATGAAGCAGTCAAGAGCTACAACGCCACGTATGCTAAAGACGGAGGCGACGAAGAACCGAAGGATCAGGAAATACAACTGGAAAAGGCCGAACAGCAGCTTCGTGCCTCGGCGGCGGAAGTCGCATTCGCCAAAAAATATATCCAGGAGAATCCCGCTACTGCCATATACATGCAGCAGCGCATCGTCGCCGACATGCTGATCGAGCAGTTTTATAACCTGCTTCCGGATGGTTCCGATTCGACCGGGGCAATCCATCAGATACTTGCTTTTGAGCCGGAAGCAGCATATTATGTGATCAAAGAAGTGGTTCGTCAGCCGGCCACCATATCCGACTATCTGGATAACAAAGCAAACACCGCCCTTCAGTTGAATATGCAGGATGCCCCCGTGTCGGCAATGATGCTTTTTGCCCCGGATAACATTTTGAAGCGAATGAACTATCAGCCCAAAATTGAAAACGAAGTAGAATCATTGGATGAAACTATAGACGAAGTTACAGCTGAACAGAAAGAATAAATGATATCATGAATTCGAACCGTTCAAGTGCTGATCAGGGATTGAGGTTGATCATTGTCGCCCTTGTCGCCTGGGTCATTCCCGGAGCCGGTCATTTTCTGATAAAAGAACGCAAACGCGCCGTCATCATCTTCGTAACACTCACCGCTTTGTTTCTTTCAGGCCTCTATATCGGCTCGATCAGTGTCGTTAATCATGTGAACTCCAGACTCTGGTTTTTGCCGCAAATACTGTATTCGCCTGCGGTCGGGCTGCTGTCTCAAAAAGTCCAGGCCGGATTTACCGACGACAACGGCAATCATATGGAATACAACTGTTACGGGCGTCCCTGTGACATCGGGCAGATCTATACGGGTGTGGCGGGCCTTTTGAACCTGCTCTGTATTTTGAGTGCGGTGTATATGGCTTACTGCGGCCGCGGACAATTGATCGGCCGCGAAGAAGAACAGGAGGAGCAGGGGCATGCATGACTTTTCTCCGATCCTTGCGGCGTTTACGGCCCCGCTTAATGTCCAGACTGACTGGGTCTCAATGCTCTACATGTTTCCGCTTCTGGCTGCGATTACCATCATTTATAAAGCTACTAAAATGCGGGTGCTTTTCTGGAAGCAGTTGGCCGTCGAATCGGTGGTCCTCTTCCTGGCCGTCAGCGGATTTATGATTGGCGCCGTCATTGTCCTGAATCTGATCACTTGGCTGATTACAAGCTAAGACGCCTCAGCTCTCCGTGGACACCTTGTCCTCGATGAGTTTCAGTTCGAGCAGAGCGTTATAGGCGGCCTTTTGTTCCGCGTCTTTTTTAGTTATCCCCCAGGCACCCGGGTATCGGTAGTGTTTGATCACCACGGCCACTTCAAAGCATTTGTTGTGGTCCGGCCCCTTTTCGTCCAGCAGCTGATACATCGGCGTTAGATTGAATTCTTTCTGGCAGTATTGCTGCAGGAGAGATTTAAAGTTTTCCTGATGCTGCTTCGCATCGGCATCATCAATCAGCGGATCAAAAACACTTAAAATAAACGTCTCGGCCGCATCTATTCCACCATCCAAAAAAATGGCACAAATGACCGCTTCCAGGACCGCCGCCGCAATCGAACCGGACATCGCCCGGGTCCGATCCATTCCCTTGCCCACACGAACATAATCCGGAAGCCCCATGTTGTTGGCGATGAGTGCACAAGTCTTTCGCGAAACCAGACGGCTTTTAATCTTTGTCAGGTCCCCCTCCAGATAATCCGGATAACGTATAAAGAGAGTTTTGCAAATCACCAGTGACAGCACGGAATCGCCCATGAACTCAAATCGTTCATTGCTGCTGAGGCGATCGTCGGCCAGAGAGGAATGCATCAGCGCTTCATCGAGTAATACGGGGTTTTTGAATTGATACTGCAAAAGCGACTGCACCTGCCGCAGGGTCTCTGTGTCCATCAACTTCTCCAGATTGCCGTTGTACAAGCAGATTGCGAACGCCGCCTTCAATGAGCGATGTTCGAAATGTGCTTGCGATTCATTAAAACAGAACAATTATTATATCATAAACAGACCGGTTGTCAAGCATTAACCGACCTGTTGCGTTTAAGGCTCAATATCAATTTAGTTGACCATTTGCAGTGAAGCCAGAGCAATAAACTGATCTTCTACAAAATCAAATACAGTGTCCAGACCGGTCACCGAAAATATGGACCTCGTTTTGGGCTGAACAGAAGATAAAACCAGTTTCTGACCATTGTCGCACAAGCTTTTTCGGAGTTTCAGTAACTTTGCGATACTGGACGATGTGACGATATCTACATCGGCAAAGTCCACAACAACGTCAACATCTCTATCGTCGTTTACCAGCGAGACAACCGTCTGCAACTCTTCGCTCATATCCGGCTCTTTGGCAAGATTGACCAGAATGATCTCTTCGGACCAGTTTTGAATACCCATACGAATCTCCTGCATATATCAAAGATTATTTTTCTGTGAGACATATCGGCATTGAAATCGCTGAAATTAATGTAAAAACCTTAAAAATGCCTTTTTTAAAGCTGAATACGAATTATTTATGGAAAATCCGCCATCACCCGCCTCTTTGAAACAAGATTTTTTTATCTTGAATTAAGCGACTTATCGGACTTTTTCAGGATTGCCCACCGGATCGCCTTGCCTGGACCTCTCATTTCGATTATAATGAAACAATAATAAGGATTTCGAATTTTATCCTGAATTGGGGGCCTAAAAACATCGAAACTAATAAAATGATCTTTCGATTGTTATTTTTCAGAAAGGCAGGCTGCGGCGTGAGATCCCAAAAACGTTTTTTCATAAATGTGTGTTGTCTTCTTTTTCTTATCGGGTTTTCCGTATTAGCCAGCGCCGAAACCGTCAATTGGCAAGGCCCGGCGGGAATCATCTTTAAAAATGTTCACTATCCCGACAAGCAGCAGACAAAGACGCCTGAGTCGTTTTCGCTTTTCAGTGCGCCGGCCGAAGCAACCGACACTGCCCCTTACCCGGTACCCCCACTGGCGGGTTTTTCACCTTTGATCGTCATTGCAACATCAGATAAATATACTTTGAGTGATGACACTTATGAGCATGTACTTCAAAGCAGTTACGTCGGAAATCCCTTAAATCCACCGCTCGCAGAAAATTATATCGTAGGGATTTATGACAGCGGAGCAGAGGTTGACCTCTTTGCCGGAAGTCACGCTGTCACACTTGGATTAACCGGTTCGAAATTAACCGGCAGTTCCTTTCCGATCGGAGGTGTCGGCGGCACAATTGACGCGACAATCTCCGAACCCGTAGGAATATTCGCCGGAAGCCTGGGGCTGATCCAGTCAAACGGATTGCTTAACAGCAGCGGACTTGTCGGACACTCAAACGTGGAAGCTATCGTTTCACCTGCGATTTCCTGTGATTCCGGTGAATCTATCAGCGGTGTTGTCGGAACTCCTTTCATCAGCTTTTATACAGCGGTTATCCGCAATGACTATATTCATAAAGTATTCTTCGATGGTCAGAATCTGGCCGGCCCCGATGTTGAAATCCTCGACCCTGAGGATCCGTCCATTCCTGACTATTCTCACAAGATAGCCATGAGTCTCAGCGGGTTGGCAACAACTGCCAACTACTATCCTGACGAGATATTTGGCTTTCCGACCGGATTAGCTTTTCCAACATTACTTTCCATCGCAGGAGGATCACTTCCTACGGGCGGAAAATTTGTCGCAACAATTTATGTGTTGGAAGGAACCCCCGGACCCACGAATATCATTCAGCCCATGAAAGTGATGGTGGATACCGGCGCCCAAAGCTCGATCATGACTTACGGCATGGCTGCCAATTTAAGTTTGCCCCTGCAAGGTGACTTTACCGTTGATATATGCGGTGTGGGCGGAACCGAACCCAATATCCCGGGGTATTTCGTGGATTATGTCAAGATCAACGCTCTGGGCGGTGCATTGGAATTCTCAAATGCTCCGTTTGTCGTCGTCGATCTGCCGCTGCAGGACGCATCGGGAAATTATTTAGACGGCGTTCTGGGTATGAACTTTTTCTGGAATCGTAATATAGTTTTTGCTCCGAATCTGTTTGGCAGCGGTTTTCTGGAAGTTTCCGACCCGGTGCCTTACGGGAATGCGGATTTTGATTTTAACGGGACTGTCAACCTCATCGATTTTTCCATGCTGGCGTCGGCCTGGGCCGGCCAGCAAACGGAGCCGGAATACCTGCCAGTTTGTGATCTGTACCTTGACGGGATGATCGACATGCAGGACCTTGAGGCCTTTATGGCACACTGGCTGGAGTGATCAACCGGTCTCCTGTCTTGTTGCCTATATTGCTCCCGGAGGTTCGCGACAGCAAGATGAACATGATTGATCTGTCGGCCATGAGTGCGGCGTGGATGACGACCAATGCCAACGCTGACATCGCCCCGCTGGGCAATCCGGACCGGACGGTTGATCTTAATGACCTGCTGGTACTGGCGGACTATTGGCTGGAAGACATCAATCCCTGATTCGGTCCGTATTGGAGATCGTGTGCAGGATCAAGGCGCTGTCGGTATTTTCCGATAACAATTCAAGCGGCGGCAGCAGCAATAATTTTTGTCCGCTCGACGCCCAGCGATTTTCCACAATAAGGCGTTCGACTGATTCGACCCATTCGGCATAGGAGCCGGCTTTGGGGTGATGAACGCTTAGCGTGCCATAGCACAGACTGAGCCGGCGTGCTAATGAGGCGTCCGCACACAGCGACAGAATCGGTACATCAATGCGGGACTTGCTCAACAGCCGCGTCATATTTCCGGTTTCGGCGGAAGCGACCACCATCGCGGCCTTCACCTCATCCAGAATATGCGCGATCGAGCGTGCCATGCAGGCCTTATCGGCCAGTTCGGGTACGGTCTCGATACGCGGGCGAGGAGTGCCGGAAGCATCCAGAAATGTCTCGGTCGTCCGGCTGATATGAGCCAGCGTTTTGACCGCATTTATCGGGTATTTGCCGACGGCCGTCTCGCCGGAAAGCATGATCGCATCGGCCTGATCCATAACCGCATTGGACACATCGGAGGCTTCGGCTCGGGTCGGCGAGGGGCTTTCAATCATCGACTGCAGCACCTGCGTGGCCACGATGACGGGCTTGCCGAAATGCCGGCACAACGATGTGATCTTCTTCTGCACCAGCGGCACCTGTGCCAGGTCCATCTCCACGCCCATATCGCCCCGCGCGACCAATATCCCGTCGGCGGCGTGAATGATCGCCTCGATGTTTTCCACGGCCAGCGGTTTTTCGATCTTGGCGACGACGGGGATCGCTGCGCCCTTTTCGGCTAGGTAATCTTTGAGCGTCCGTATCTCGTCGGCGTGCTGGACAAAGCTCAGAGCCAAATAGTCCAGCCCATGCTCGATGGCCCAATCCACGCATTGCCAGTCTTTTTCGGTGATGGCCTGCGTCGAGAGACGCGTATCCGGCAGGTTGATGCCCTTATGGCTGCAAAGCGGACCGCCGACAAGCACTTTGCAGCGGACCACAGTATCGGTTTTTGACAGGACGGCCAATACAATCTGGCCGTCGTCAATCAGGATGCGCTGGCCCGGTTGGACATCGGTCACAAAATCCGCGTAACCGGTCGTGATATGCGAAGCGTTGCCGACGCCATCGCCGACGGAAATATCCAGTTCCTGCTCGTCAGCCAGCACGGTATCCGGCTCAATTTGCCCTGTGCGTATCTTCGGGCCGCACAGGTCGCCCATGACGGCCACAGAGTGCACAAACTCGTCGCGGACCGCGTTGATACGGTCAAGCATGGCCGCATGGCTGTCGAACGTGCCGTGCGAGAAATTCAGCCGGAACGTGCAAACACGGTGGTCAATAAATTGGCGAAGCATCTCAGTCGAGCCCGAAGCCGGCCCAAGCGTCGCAACAATTCCCGTTTTAGCAAAATTTGATAGTTGCATATCAATCGATTCCTGAAAATCACCGGTTAATCATCCATTTCGTACCCCTGTACTATATTCAATCCAGATCGATTTGTCTCGCAGAAAACAGATTTGATTTTACAGGCCCGATTGAACTGTTTATAATACTCTTCTATACGGTGAAAACCAATTACACAATCAGAAAGAGGTTTTCATGAAAACATCTTTATACATTATATCCGTTTTTCTGCCGTTGCTATTGGGTCTGTGCGGTGGCTGCTCCGGCATCCATAAAGCCCAGGCCCTGAACTTTTACGAACATCCGGCGGTCATCAGTCTCGCAAAAGACATGTCAAAAGACGGTGCCGTCACCGTGATAAAGACCACGCTGGCAGCCGATCCAACAGCGGCCGGGTGCGAAGTAACATCTGAGGGCATTCAAACACAACAGCAAGTGACCCGGCCCGCCCTGTATGCTCCGGAGATACATAACAACCGTGTGTCCTCTGGCATGGCCCACTCCGACTGGAAGGGTCCTGACTATTTTGCTCAGCAAGTTCAACCGGAACAGGAGATGACCATAAGTATCTTTTTACCGTTTTCCGAAATCAATCAAATCAGCATAAGAACCGGCAGACAAAAAACAGAAATTCTACATCAAATCATAATGTCTGCGGATGGTCAAAAAGACATAAACGCCATCGTAAACGACAGCGGCCTGAATAATTTCCTCGCCGCACTATATGTTCTCTGTCCCAATCTGCACGACTGAACCAACCGCTTGTTAGTCATTCGCGCAATGTCGAATCTATCCTGTTTCCCAACCCACATGCCCGTGAGGAATTGATTTGTCATTCTGTTGGCGGCGTGCCTGCAAGCCAGTTCTCAGCCAGCATTATAAAATCTATCAAATTAACAAAACCGTTGCCGTCAATATCGCCTGCGATATTGCTGGATTTGCTGGCCTGATTAGTCCCGCCGTAAGCGCCCATATTAATCCGCCCGCCGTTGCCTGCAGGTTCATAGCCTGCGTTGTCGGCCGGGTCGCCGGCATCAATACAGGGGCTTGTGTACGTATCCGTAATCCAAAGAGGCCCATCCAGTGTTAGATTGATTCGCCCGGCCCGGGACTGTAAGTGAAAGTCGCCTCCGCCCGCAAACAATGGGTCCGTATCGATGTTCCCGCCGCCGTCTGCTCCCAAAGAACTGTCCCATCCGGCTCCGCTGCCGCCGCACCCGGCAATATCACTGTAGCGTATTATCGGAAGATTGGTTTGATTATAAACCTCGTTTCCCGAAATTGACGCGGTATCGGCCCACAGGATACAATTGGCAATGGCCAGACTGCTTTGATTGTTGTGCATTCCACCACCATACTCATAAGCCTTATTTTTGTTGAATATACAGTTTGCTACGGTTGGACTGCAACCAATTCCGTTGTACATTCCGCCGCCATTTCCAGCTATATTGCCACTGAATATACAGTTTGTTACAGTTGGACTGCTGTCAGTATCGTTGTACATTCCGCCGCCACGATAATAATTATGTGAATAAGCCATATTTTCGCTGAATATACAGTTCGTTATGGTTGGACTGCTGCCAATCCCGTTGTGCATTCCGCCGCCGTCATAGGCTGAATTGGCGATGAATGTGCAGTTTGTTACAATTGGATTGCTGTTTTCAGCATTGGACATTCCGCCACCGCTGCCTTCAAGGGCCGAATTTTCGATAAATTGACAATCAGTGACTGTCGGACTGCTGTGTTCGTTATACATTCCGGCACCGCCGCCGTTTCGGTAGGATGAATTGCCCGTAAAAATGCAATTGGTTATTATCAGGTTACTGTTCTTGTTATACATTCCGCCTCTGCCATTATCGATATTGGTGATTGTAAAACCCTGCAGCACCGTATATTGATCACAATCCTCCGCGGTCACAACGGACAGATCGTTATTGTTTGCACGGATAATACAGCGATCAGTGTCGGCACCGATTACACTAACGCCGCATTTTAACGTGATAGTTTCATTGTAAGTTCCGTTTGCCACGGAGACAACGTAGCCATACTCGCCCACATTGATTCCATCCTGAATTTTATCAAAAGCATTCACGCCCCAGATATGCCCGTCATTGAATCCACTATCCGTGTAGTCATCATCCACCCAGACTTTGATAGGAATAAATTCGCTAACCAAATCTTTTATTTCTTTGGGGATCAATGCCTCGCTATAGATTCTCACATCGTCAATGAGACCCTTGAAAAATCGATTGTAGCCTTGTATTTCACATAAACCGATTTGAACATTTTGTATCTCACCCGTATTGATTGTTCCGGCTTCAAACGAGCTGAGGCCTTCACGTTGACCGTCCACATAGAGAATCGCTTCTGAAATGTCTGCTGAGCCGTCATCTGCCAGAACAACCGCGATGTGATGCCATTGTCCGTCAGACAATGGCGAGCTTCCTGCAATGCCGCCCCCACTAATGGAAACTCTCAAATGTCCATTGGTGTCTATCAATACAAGCCACTTCTCTCCGATGTCGATAGATCCCCAACTGAGGATTTCCTTGTTAACAGAGTCTGTCTTTATCCACGCCATACAACTCCGGCTCGAACTGCCGCTGATGCCCTTGTAGTCATCCGCCTCGATATAATCATCGGCACCATCAAAATCCAATGCGTACCCTTCAATGCCCGCTGTCCAGTCGCTGTCGTCCATATTCACAAGTGTACCGTCGTGTCCGCCCGCAATATCTGGCGCAATAACCCCGGAAGTCTCGTTTAAAGGGAGATGGAAAATCGGGTTTAGAAGTCGCCAGAAAATAGCATCATTAATTTCGCTTTCGCTCAACACTTGGTCATAAATTCGCACATCGTCAATGAGTCCCTCGAAATATCTTTCTCCAGTGTAATACATCCCAATCTGTACGTTTTGGTAGCTGCCCGTATGAATGGGTTCATCAGCGGATGAGCTGATCGTTTCAAGATTCCCGTCGACATAGAGCTTCGCTTCGTTGACATCCGGACTGCCGTCATCCTCCAGGACGACCGCAATATGGTGCCAACTGCCGTCGTTGATGACTGTGGTGCCGATGATATTGCCGCCTTGTACTTCCGCGCGAAGCTGACCGCCCTCATTGACGCGGATCACCCAGCGACCACCGGTGTAATCTTCCCCCCAGCTAATAATCTCGTCGGTTGGTTGGATTGTTTTGATCCATGCCATACAGGTTCGGCTGGCGCCGCCGGGGATGCCCTTATAGCCGGGGATTTCCAAATAATCATCAATGCCATCGAAAGAAAGCCCCCCGTCGATAATGCCATCGGTCCAAATCGGCCCATTCATTAAAATGCCGTTTGCATCTCCGATAAAATCGGCAGCAATGATTCCGCTGGTTTCATCCAATTTCCACCAGGCAACCGGTTCCGGTTCTGCCTTCGCCGCTGAAAAAGATACGAATAAACAAAGTCCTATGAAAATCAAATATGAGACGGGTCTTTTCATTTTACTTCTCCTTTCTGCAATTCGTCCTAATTATACGGTTTTGGGCCCGTAAAGTCAAGATTTTCCAGGCATGTCTGAAAGCCGCCCATCGGTCAGTGATTATGTTCGACAGGCATACGACTCGCCTGCATCGCTCCTTGGCAGCCATAAATCCCGACAGTGTCACTGAGACAAGTAATGTGATAATCGTAATGACAACGAGTAATTCTATAAGGCGAAATCCGGCCGACGTGATTTTTTGCTTTTGCATTGCTCCGTTTCTTTTCCAAATAATTTACTCTTGTAAGATTTTTTAGGCTTACAAGAACATAACGGACAGACGAACGGTTTTAGTATAGGCAAAAAGAGATTATGCAAAAATTGCTTGTTTCAGCTTGGTTAATTCATGTGTGAAAATACATTTGCGGAAATTTTCGGGTGCCTCAAGACCGTTTCTTTGATATTTCAGCTTTTTTAAAAAAATATAATTTTATATATACGAAAAGTATCCGCTTAATCGTTCTGAAAAAGAATGGTGTGTTTTAGTTGATTTGCGACCGAAATTATAGATAATATATAATGCCTCAATAACATGGCGATTACGGAGACAGGTATGGAATCAGAGCAATCTGTAGCTAACAGCGGCCAAAAGCAATCCGGCTTTACACTGATTGAACTGCTGGTCGTCATTGCAATCATTGCACTGCTTTTAGCTATCCTTGTACCGTCGGTCAGGTTAGCGGTTTCAATCGCTCGACAGACAGTATGTCTGTCTAATTTGCGTCAGCTCGGCATTATGTCTTCAATCTATTCAAATGAAAACAATCAAATGATTCTCCCCTCAGCTCGCAATAGTGAACCTCAACTTCGTTATCCCGACAATCAGGATGTTTCACTCGGAGGACCACCCTGGTACGAATTATTGAGAGAGATGCAGGGGCTGGACTGCGACAAAGACGATGCTTCCATTCTTCACTGCCCATCAGACCGCCGGGACAAAGGGTATTGTTCGTATAGCGCCAATCGTTACGTCATGGGGTTTACATCCCCCAGAGATGCAACCGAGATTGTATTTCCCGTACGCAAAATTACAAGTATCAAAGGTCAGCTTGGTAATGTGATCATGCTGGGTGAACGGGGTTGTGTTGAAGAAGGCGATATCGGAAAAGTTGATGGCCAATGGTCGATGTCAGGGATTAGTGTATCACATTTCCTTGGGGCCGAAGATAATAGTGATAAACTTGGGTATTATGTAGGTAGACATTCCAAACCCAATATTTTTGAAGATGGCAATGTACTGGTTGCTGCAAATTTAAAACTGCCGTTTCTTTTGTTAGATGGACACGCTGAAGTTTATGAAGGACAATTAAATTGTACCGACGATAATACAAACACGGATGTCTATTGGGAATACGACAATATTACAGTGCCGCAGTCGCCCGATGGATACTGGCCTGTACTACAGTCACAAAATCAACATTACGGCTCCTGATCCGGCAAAATCGAATGGCTGACAGTTTTTATAGAGTGATACTGGATGTTCGAAGACAAACAACTTATTAATAAACTTAAGAATGGCGACAAGAAAGCGCTGTGTCGAATCTACCAGAAGTACGGAGATTCGCTGCTGGCAATGGCAGTTGGAATCCTGCATGATCATGGACTTGCTGAAGACGTTTTACATGATGTGTTCCTGGCGTTTGTACGGGATATTAACAGTTTCATGTTGACGGGAAAACTTAAAAGATATCTGGCCAAATGTGTGGCTAACCGAGCAATCGATTTATTGCGGGCTAAGAAGAACCATACGGTTGATCTTGATGGGATCAATCCTGTTATGGCCGATACTCCTTTACCGTATCAGGTTGCTGCAAAACAGGAAGAATTGCGGCAATTGGACGACGCTTTGAGCCGACTGCCAATTGAACAGCGGCAGGTTATTATGATGCACATACATGGCCAGATGGGATATCGTCAGATTGCTCTTTGTCAGGGCGTGTCAATAAATACGATTCAGGGCAGATATCGTTATGGCATGAAGAAACTAAAATCATTATTGCTTGGGTAGAAAAATGAAATCTAAAAAAGACATCAAAAAACTAATACTTAGACAAAAAGTCGAAACTGACCGGAAGACACGGGATAAAATTTTGGCGGGAGCCTTTGAACTGCTCGATGATTTAAAAGACGATAACCGGTATTCGAAACCATTGAATTTTTATCAGATTGTTTTGAATAACAGAGTCGCTCAGCTTGCGGCAGTTGCAAGTGTAATCATTGCGATATTTGCCATCTCTCACTTTATCGGAAAGCCCGTAAAAGTTTGTTCGATAGCAATGGCCCAGGTAACTGAAAATATTAACAATGTCCATACTTTCACATACCGTCATCAACAGCAAATTTTGGATGGCATACTTAAGGGGACTGATAAAACAGAAACGGTGCTGTACATTTCGCCGGATCATGGTATCCGACTGGGGACTTATGTGGACGGCAAGACGGAAATGCGAACATTTTTATTACCCGCAGAAAAAGTTAAGATAACTGTCATGCCGGAAGAGAAGCAATATAAACGTGACGAGCTAACGGAGCAGACGTTTGAGCAGGTTCAGCGTGAAAATGATCCCCGCGATTTGATTCGACAGTTTTTGTCATCTGATTACACGGATTTGGGTTGCACGGTTGTATGCGGTATTCAGGCACGTGGTATTGAGGTGAGAAATCCCGGTTTTTTGAAACATTCAATGACGGATGTGGTTGGCAGGTTGTGGATTAACGTCAAAACGCAATTACCTGTAAGAATGGAACTGGAGGGGAAAGATCTCGTAAGTTCAAATAGAATCAAGATCGTTACGGATGAATTTCGCTGGGAAGCAGGCTTGCAAGAGGATGACTTTGGCCCATTCATTCCGGAAGATTATGTGCTTGAAGAGCCGGAAAACGGAGATTGAAAAAAACCTAAAAACAGCATTTAAATCGCCAAAAATAAACTTCCCCCGCAAAAAATGCCCGGCTTTATGACCCCCGAACATCCCGGATGATTTGCAGCGTCTTCTTAATATTTTCGGTGATGCCTTCGAAGTCACCGGAGCGGAGGCATTCTTTGGTGAACAGTTTGGAACTCATGCCAACGCAGGCGGCTCCTGCGGAGAACCATTCTCCCAACGATTCCGCGGTCGGTGCAATGCCGCCCATGGCAATCATCTCGGTCCACGGCATCGGGCCTTTGACGGCTTTGATAAACGCCGGGCCGCCGAGACAGTCGCCGGGGAACAGCTTGCACAACTCAACACCGAGCGTGTGGGCTTTGTGAATCTCGGTGACGGTGCCGCAACCAGGCATAAAGGGAATCTTGCGGCCGTTACAAATCAGCGCAACCTCTTCAACAAGAACAGGGCTGACGATAAAATCCGCCCCGCCGGCGATGTACTGGGCCGCGGTGGAAGCATCGAGAATGGAACCGGCACCGAGGATCATATCGGGCCATCGGCTGTCGCGCTGGGCGGCCAGTTGGCCGAAGACCTCGATGGCCCGGTCGCCGCGGTTGGTAAACTCGATGACCGTCGCCCCGCCGGCATAGGATGCCTCCAAAATCGATGTGGCGGTCGGGATGTCCGGCGTGTTAAATATAGGCACCAGTCCCAGTGTTTTTATGCGTTTCAATGTTTCCATGCGGCTGTGTCGCGCCATGTTTGAGCCTCCAAAAGATAAGACCGATAATATAACCGAATGCCGATATCATACCGCCTAAATGCCGCCTAATCAATCTTTATTGTCGGGATTGGGCGATGATTTAATTGCCCGGATTTTGGCCCCGGCGAGCGATTATTTAGTATCTTTTATATGTAGTCTCGTTAAAGACATTTAGTGAGGTGATACTCATGTCTATTCGGCGTGAAGATAAAGAATTGATCTATAATCTGGGCATTCTTGGCAGCTTGGTGGGGGCCTGTCTGGGTGTGTTTTTGACCGTTCATCTGTCCAACCGGGCACATGAGCAGCATCAAAAACAGAGCGAAATCCAGCAGACCAACGAGGCGATTGTCAAGCTGAGTTCTGCGACAATCAACCCGGAGATGCCGGCTTTGGATCAGTCTCTCTTAAAACAGGTGCAGGAACAAATGCAACAGGAACAGCCCGACGTGCCCAAAAACGCCGACCAGAGCTTCTGGCTTCGGATCCCGCGATGGGGTTTTTTGAGCCTCTGCGGGGCAAGCGGCATTGCAGGCGTAATCGCCGGCTTTTCGACGGTATGGGTAACGTGCTGGAGCGGATCGGTATTCACTTACTATTTCATTCGGCTGATCTACAAGGCCATACGTAAGGTCGCTCCAAACAGCAAGATCGCCCAGGAGCCGACACCTAAAAAAGTCACGACGGTCGGGTCGTCTGTTTTTCAGCGGAATGAGAATCGCATTTTGCCGGTGGTTATTAAACTCATCTTCCTGCTGATTCTTGTGCTGAGTGTTCTGGGCATTGTTGTCTGGCATATCGCGGGAATGTAAAAGGTTGTCTGATTGCTTATCGTGATAGGATATCCCAGTCGGGGCATATGATCTCATCCTGTTTAAGCATACAAACACCATTCGGACAGGAGCCAATATCCGGCATCAGTGTCTGACCGTTTCGCATGGCAATGATGTTCTTACAGAAATCCGCCCCCGCCAAATGCGAACAGGGATACCCACCTCCAAAACGCGGATTGATCTCCAGCAGTTTGGGGCCGTCTTTGTCAACAATGACATCGACATCGGCTGGCCCGAAAAGCTCCATACAGGAAAGCAGTTTGCTGCCGAATTCAATCAGGGCCGGATTATCCGCACTGACTGCCTTATCTGTTTCGCCGGCACGCATCGCCAGCTTCTTTTTGCAATAAACACTTATCGGACGACAATTCTGATCGCCAAAGAGATCGTAACCGTATTCATCACCTTTTATAATTTCCTGAATCATCGGCTCCGGCGTCGCCTCATAAGCAGCTTCAAGCTGGAGTTTATCATCACAGACGGAAATATTAACGGAGGCGCTGCCTTTGCGGGGTTTGACCATCACCGGCCAATTCAAGGCACCAACCGTCAACTGGTCCAATGCTTCTGAGAGATGGATAAACGTCTGCGGTGCGGCAAGGCCATTGGCGAGGGCAAACTGGTAAGTCTGGTATTTATCGGACGCCATTTGAATCGTCTTTTCCGGCGAAACCAGCAGCATGATGCCCGCATCGGCAAAGGTTTTCACCTGTGAGGACAACACTTCCAGTTCCGGGTCGATCAGCGGAATGGCAACGTCAATGCCGTTTTTTTGGCAGATTTCCAGCAACGCCTGTGGATAATAGCCCTTTTTGACCTCGGGAACAATCGCGGTTCCATCACAATAGGTAAACGCGGGCGAACAGGGACTGTTATCGGCACCCCAGACCTGACCATCAGAGCCAAGGGCCTCTTTAAAGTACTTGACGAGGTAGCCTCGTCTGCCGACTGAAGAGAGTAATATGTTCATAAGATTAAACCGTGTATTTCTTCGTCCAGATTGTACCAATTCTCAACTAAATTTCAAAAGATATTTGCCGATAAATACTTATAGACTTTTTGGACCAAAATCCATAGAATAAAGTGTTGTCTTAAACCCTGTCTGGAGGATGTAACGCCATGATTTTTGGAGATTTTGTCGGGCCTGAGCGGCCGTTAAGCTGGGCATTTCAATTCTGGCCCGTATTGGTGTGTTCGTTTATTGTCGCTCTTGCGGCCACGTGGTTGTGCAAGAAAATTGCCCTGAAACTGGGCATTGTGGATAAGCCGGACGCGTTTGTCAAAACACACAAAGAACCCGTGGCGTATTTGGGCGGTGTTGGGATATTGGCAGGACTAACCGTTGGGGTCCTGGCAGGCATTGTGCTGCTGAAGGATTTTGAAACGTTTGACAAGAGCCTTAAATGGATTTTAGGAATATTAGCGGGAGCAGGAATTGCATGCTTTGTGGGCTTGGTAGATGATATCCTGGATATTAAACCATGGCAAAAATTACTGGGGCAATTCATGGCAGCGTTTGGCTTAATCCTCGTTGGTATCCTTCCTAACTTGAACTACTTTTTTGTACCGTTTAATATCGAACTGCCGGAATGCATAGGAGGCTTACTCGGTTTTTTTGTAGTCACTTTTTTTGTATTAGGGGCGACCAATTCGCTCAACTTACTGGATGGACTGGATGGACTTTGCGGCGGGGTCACTGTCATCATTACCCTCGGAATGCTCATACTGTCGATCCATTTGGCAACCTGGGGTACAAGCCAAGTTGGTGATCCGGTGCGGATCATTGTCTGCTTGGGTATGGTGGGCGGTGTGCTGGGCTTTTTGCCGTTTAACCGACATCCGGCGAAGATCTTTATGGGCGATGCCGGCAGCATGCTGCTGGGATTTTTAACCGCTACAATAATGATGCTGTTCGCCAAGCAGATCCCGCGGTGGTGGATGGCGTCGATCGTGATCTTCGGACTGCCCGCTTTAGATACCGCAACAGCTTTAGTCAGACGCTTTATCAATCATAAACCGCTGTTCGTCTCGGATCGGGGACATATCTATGATCAGTTGATGGACCGTGGAATCCCGTTGAAAAAAACGGTGGTTATCTGCTACGGTCTGGCGGGATTGTATGCATTTATAGGCCTGACGATGAGCCAGATCCGGACACGGTATGCGCTTGTGGTCTATCTAATCGTGATCATCGTTTCAGCCATTGTGATCTGGAAGAAGGGTTTTCTGAAAATGGAGGGGTATCGGGGAGCAATCAGGAAGGAAGACGCGAGACCTGAGGCGTGAGACTTGAGGTTTTTTAGACACAGGTTGACACAGATTTTATTACCACGAAAGACACGAAGGGCAATTTTGAATTCTTAATGTTGAATTTTGAATTAGCTTTATCCACGGATTACACGAATCAACACAGATTAAGCCGCTTGAAGGACTAACGTCCTTTGCTATTCAACTCATAAGGAATATCTCGAAGCAAACTTTTGCGAATTCCTTATCGATCTGTCCAGAGGCTTGACAGCCCAAGCGGAAAAAAAAACGAACACGAAGGAACTCAGAAACCAGAGGACAAAAAACGTAAATATAAAAAACTTCACTGTTCATCTGGATTGGACAGCCAGTTCTGGCTCATGATCACGAAGTCGTCGAGATTCACAACCCCATTGAAATCCAGATCTCCCTGAATCAAATTTTCGGGTTTTGCAGAATAGAGGTAGTCCTGGTACAACTGCCGCAGGTCTACTGCACGCAGTCGACCGGCTGCAATATGTGCAGCAACAACATCGATATAATCCTTGAAATCCTGCAGGTTTCCTTCGTTAACGCCGGATGCGCTGCCATCTGTATAGTGATGCCATACTTCAACATGAATCGCCCTGTCACCTTCGTCTTCGGGACCTCGATCTCTTACATATGTCCAATCTACATGCGGCGGTTCCTGGCTTGTACCCGAGGGATTAGTCACCTCATAAATGGCTTCGTCGGCCCCTTCCCTTAATGTACCTGACGAGTATGTCCCCGGTGTCCATAGTAACGTCCCCACATTAGCTTCCAGCATTTTATAAGCATTCGCCAAATGCGTGTCATTGGCTGCACGTATTTCTGTATTTTCATCCCACATTGTCAATAAACCATAATACCCCATGCCATGGCCCTGCCTGGGGCGCCCAAACATGTATGGCTTTAAGTACTGCTCATGATGCGGCAGCCACCACTCCTGCGGTGATCCAAAAATGCCAGCTCCAAAACCTAAGCCATTCTCATCCATCCATTGGCGATTTTCTTCAATATCGGCAATCAAATCTTCAACCAGTGTTTGAGGGTTTGACCATAAGTCAGTAATACCATCTCCTCTATCTCGCGGGGGACTATGGCTAACTCCATGGTTGATATGGATGCATCCAGCCTTTTCAAGTGCTTGATTTTGGGCTAACGTCATTCCCTCAGAAAGGCCAACACCAACACCATTCGAGAAGTTTTTATTGATGAATAATGAAATGGGAATCCCCCGGCTTAAAGCATACATGGCTGCATCGTACTGCTTGATATAGTTGTCATCAAAGGTGCAGCAGTACAGCGGCATTTTCAATCGACCGTCCCATACCGTCAGACCATTGACTAAAATATAGGCCGGTTGCTCATTGTCCTGAGGGACTGCCAGAATCGTAATGCCATCCAAGGCTCCAATATCTCCCGGATTGTACCCGTGTGTCGGGGTAAGTGTGTAATCAATCCATCCCGTACGAGGGCTTCTGCTGGTGAACCAGACAAGGTAGGAGTATTCGGCGCCTTCTGAACGGAGTTTAATATAAACGCTCTGTATATTATGATCTCCGGGCGGAATATAGAACCTGAATTTAATGGATTTATGTTTCCAATTTAGTGTCGGTGATATATCGCAGGTAAAATAAGATGCGATATGTCCCACAATATTTAATTTGGTGGATTGCAACCCCTCAATCTTTCGAGAATCATATTCAACCGATCCGATTCCTGCATATTTGGGCTCAAGTATGAGGCCCGTCCCATCAAAGAAATCTTCAAATCCCGGTGTTATCCGCCCTTTGGCACAGACCGGACCTGCAAATGTTTTCTGTATCTTTGAATGCTCCATCCCTTCTTGAAAGAGACTCGTAAAGGAAGACATAGTTAATCCTGACTCCACCTTAAGGCCCAGTAAACCTATACACTGTGCCCTGGATGTTGCCATCAAGATGCATATCAACAAGGTTATTTTCCATTTTTTCATATGAAACGCCCTCTACCAACTTAGCGTATTCTACCCGATCGGAAGCTGAAAATCAATTTCAGGCAGGGTTGAATTGAGTAATAAACTCCACTGTGCGGCGGACGGTTCTTTCACTGGCCCGGGGATGAAGCGGAAGATTGACCGTCTCAGCAGCAGCTTTTTCGGCTTCCGGGCACATGCCGATAGTATAATCGTATGGAGCCAGCGGCGTTTCCTCCGGATGCAGAGGCGATTCGAACCAACTGCCCAGTTCAATACCCGCGGATGCGGCTTTTTCAAGGGCTTCTTTTTTTTGCTTGATCCGTACCGGATAACGAACCATGACCGGGTCCATGATGGACGTATCATAATTTCGGGTCGGCCAACCCTTCGCCGCAAGCAATTCGTCATAGCGGGTACCCATTTGTCGTCTGTGGTCGATATTCTGTTGCAGTTTCCCTAACTGTTTTAAACCAGAGCAGGCCTGTACGGCACCCATTCCTTTAAAAAAGTCACCCGCCATTTCAGGAACAAACTCTGCCGTCGAAGAAGACCCCACAACCAAGCCTTTTTTGGTGAGGAACCGAAAGAGTGTCTGGGCCAGTGCTGTTGTGCGGGGATAAATGAATGCGCGATAGACCGCCAGTTGTGCGGAAAGCATCAATTTGTCCTTTGTAGAAGGGTGAATCATTTCGCTTTCGCGCAACTGTTCAATCCTGTCGGCAAGTTCTTTATCATTGGTGATGGCCATCCCACCCAAACCCGTTGTAAAAGGTTTGTTCCACTGGAAGGAAAAATATGCCGCTTGACCCAACGTACCAACAAGTTTGTCCTTATACATTGAACCGAGTGATAGACAGCAGTCTTCAATGACTGGAATATGGTGCTGTTGAGCAATTTCGAGGATCGCATCCATATCACAGGGATAGCCATAGGTATGCTGAGCAATAATCAGCTTGGTGTTGGGGGTAATTTTTTCTCCGATCAACCCGGGAATCATGTTAAAGGTATTCGGCTCGATATCCACATAGATTGGTTTTGCTCCCACATACTTGATAGGATTGACATCCATCACGCAGGTATAACCGGGCAAGATCACTTCGTCGCCCGAGCCGACCTCCAAGCCGCGCAGTATCGCATACAAAGCAACGCGGGCTTTCCAGAAAGAGAACGCTTTGTTCGCACAGACTACATCTCCGTATGACTTTTCAAAGCTTTGAATTTTACCCATTTTTATTATCCCTCCTCTTCTTATGACTCAATAGAAGTTGCCTCTGGCATATTTGTTGTCTGCTGGATGTTAAGCCGATAAAACGTTTTTTCATAGGTACAATCTCCTAAACTCAGCATCAATACCACACTAAACCCATCGGATATCCGATAATTTAAAATGGCATAGTTTTTTGGAAACAAGCCACAACTTTTGGGGCAAATCTTATTTTTTACTTGAAAATATACTTCGAGTTAACCTATAATTCCCTCTATATTGTTTTGTTTCTTGTACAAAATAATGAAAAGATCAATGCTCTATTATTTGCCACTCTAGCTTAACTTTTAAAGCGCGTCTATTGTAAAGACGAGATTCAGGTGTGATTCCTGGGGGTGGCTCCATTTTTTATAGTTCACCAAACTCATGAAATCTGAGCGTAAGAAAGAATGTGATGGCTTCAATTGATTCAAATACAGCCGCCCCGGCACTTGGTGGAACGCTAAAAAACTTTGCGTATGACCTTCAGAAACAAGGCAAAACAGCACATCTGACCGATTGCGATAATCAGATATGGATTCCATGGTCCAGATTTGAACTGACACGAATGCCAATGACTAACACATCGACACCTAATCCGAAAGAACTTAAAGCACTTCTAAAAAAACCTGGCATTCATATACTTACATACCTAATAGAACCCACAGAGTCATATCCGGCAAACTGTTTTCTATATCTCTGTCGGAATCAAGAATATGACTTATACTGCCTGAGTAAGAATGGTCGTAAAGCAATTAAACGAGGCTTTCGTAATGTTAGCATCCGCCGAATCCCATGGGAAGAGTTTGAGGAAAAGGGTTACCCTGCCTACGCAGAAACAGATATTCGCCATGGTTACCCTGAGCCCGCAATGGAAAAGTTCTTGGAATTTGTCGATCAACGAAAACACTCACCTTTTTATGAAGTATGGGGCACCTGTGACAGCGAAAAATTACTTTCCTGGCTGGTACTGTTCAAAGTAGATAACTGGGCACTTTTCGAAGCTTCACCTAGCTGTGACGTTGCTTTGCAGAATTATGCCAACAACGCATTAAGGTATGAGGTACTTCGCACTTTACTGGTCGAAGAAAAACGCTCTGAAGTGCTCACTGGCTTGAGCAGCATAAACCCCAATTCTGACCCTAAGTCACTTTACATCTACAATACTCGCATGGGATTTGAGGCTGTTCCAATGCGTCGCATTTTCATGCCTGCAGCCTGGCTTGAAATAATAACCAAGCCCAAACTGGCCGCACATTTCTGGTCTTTAATGACAAAAATATTACCACAGATTTCGGCTTTGAATAAACTAGCTGGCATGAGTCGTCTGATATCCGGCTTGGAGGACGACCCTCTCGGCTGGGTAAATGAGTTGAAGGACGAAAACTAAGAATTCTCTCCAGACCGAAACTCAAATTGATTTTGGTTGGATACATATTATCTTACTGGCCACAGATCAAGCGTTTATACTGATCAACAACAGTAGAACGAGAGAAATATTTCTCAGCATAATCGCGTGCATTGCGCCCGTACTCATGCCGGATCGATTCATTATCGGCTATCCACAAAATGGCATCGGCCAAGGCTTGCGGGTCCTGCGGTGGACACACAAGCCCACAGGGAACATTACGGATAAGCCGGGCGCTATCGGATTTATCCGAGGCAGATGCAATAACCGCTCTGCCGGCAGCCATGTAACCCAGGACTTTGCTTGGAACACTTGTCATGCCCGAATCGGGGAGCAAGGTTAACACGCCAACATCAGCCGTTGCTTGAAGTTCCTTCAGCCGGTCGTCCGGCTGAAACGGCAGAAAGTGAATGTTTTCGGCACCCCTCTCTTGTGCCATCTTCTGCATTTGTTTCTTAATAACACCTTCGCCTACGACTAAGATTAAAATGTCCTTTCGATGCTCGAGGTGTTTGGCAGTTTCTATAAGAATCTGCGCACCGCTAACATGGCCTATTGTGCCGGCAAAGAGTGCAACAAATGTGTCAGAGGCAATGCCCTGCTGCCTGCGCCAATCGTTGTCACGCGACATGGGTTGAATTTTCTGTGTATCTATCCAAAACGGAATTACATCTACACTTTCAGCGGCAATACCGCGGGCGACCACCTGGTCTTTCATACCCTGGCCAAGAACACTGATAACATCACTGCATCTGCAATTGAGAGTATCAATTTTACGAAGAACACGGTAAACGAAATTCTCCTTTACAAGGCCTGCATTTAGAACAGCCTCCGGCCAAAGGTCAAAAATCACGTTTACAAATCGCCCTCTCCACAAACGGGCTAACGCCCACGCCGCCCAAACACCTGTTAAGGGAGTAGAGAGACATACAACAACATCGTGACGTCCAAGTGACAAACCGTTAATAAACGAACTGGCCGCAAACGACGTATACACACCTAACCGTTTGAGCGATGAAGTTTTGTCGGCTATCAACATCGCCACTCGCTGGACTTCGTGCCGGCCATCGCGTTCTTTTTGCCGCCATTTCATCTTGTAGCCCGGATAAAGTTTTCCTTTAGGGTGATTGGGCCATCCGGTTTGCACCGTGACCTTGTGCCCTTTAGCCGAAAGGTCGTCAGCTAACTCTCTGACCATTATACCTGCAGGTGCAACCTCGGGCGGATAGACATAACAGATTATCAGTATCTTCAAAATAAGCTTTCTATTCAGACGGCAAGACGGGCGAAAATTTCATTCATAATGATTCTTGAAGAAAGTCCAACTACAATGAAAATCACTCTCTCTCGGATTTGCGGGGAGGGAGTTGCATTTTATTCCCAACAATTAGATTGATTAAGAAGACCACACGACATCCATTCCAAAGAGAGCTCTGCAAAATCAATAATATCTATTTTACAATCTCCATTTGAATCCATAAGTGGAGGACCAGGACATTCTTCCGTTGGAATTGGGCCACCGCCTATAGGATTGCCGGGAATCAAATTATTTTCGTAGGCACTTGCAATACGTCCGGCTATCCATGCTTCCCCATCGGCATCCGGATGCACTTGGTCAAGGATGGAAACTTCATCATATCCCTCCGGGTAGCTCCATACGTCGGCGTAGGGCAACCTGAGTTTGTGAGCAGTATACTGTAAAAGCCGGTTGATTTGTCTTTGTGTGTAGTTTTCATTGATATATTCCTGGGGATTTGTATCTATTCTCGGAATCATCCCACACACAACAATGTCCTCAGCCCCCCTTGATATAGAACTGCCGTCAGAATTGTATATAAGCGATAGTTGTGAGTCTGCGATTAACTTTGCGGCTTGGCCTGCAACCATCGCCGCCACCGTATCCAAATAGGCGTCTGACAAAGAAGCAGAATTAACAAATAATGACATATCTTTTGTACATATCCCATTTACCGGGACAAAAATAACATCCTTCATCGCACAAAGGTCGGAACCAAGCGAGTTCCAACGCCATATTATTGGCGTTACTAACCCGTTGTTCAACGTTAAATAATTGCCACCGATTGAGGCATCTATAACATAACGTTCATAGGTGAACGCAGTCGCCAATTCTTCTCTGATATTATACGCTATACTGTCCCCCAAACACACAACGGGTTTTCGGCACACAACCACTCGACTGACAACCGCCTCTCCATCCTCATTCGTCAGACGAATTCGCCGAATCTTGTTTGCGGCGGTTATCGTTTCCCACATACGATCATCGGCAAGACTTATCATTCTTATGTCGGCCGCTCCTCCCACCTGTCCCTGTCCGACTTCGTAGTTGCAATAGAATACCTGATACGCTCCAGACGCGGCGTTAATCCAGATGAAGTAGTCTATCTTGTGTCCATCCTGTCCTGTTAGACTATCAAAATTAGTACCATCATCCACCGTATCGGCAGACATATCAATCGTCATCGTGACTTGAGTGACGTTGGCCGCAGTTGCAGTATCCGTGCACTGGAGTTCAATTGTAAGAGAATTATCGTCTGGCACGTTTACATCTTCAAAAACAATCCAATATTTGCCGGCATTTGGTGTCGCCAAACTCACAACACTTCCATCGCCTAAATCGGTTGTATCATCGTATTCGATAAATTCAGATGTTGAAACGGTGCAGTCCATCAATAAATCAGACGAAGTATCAGTTGTCATACTCACTGTGTCCGCATCGACAACATACCACTGAAAAATATCGCTCCCTGAATCTCGCCGCACAATCGACCGGCCTCCGCTGGTATAAAAGGCAATGAACTCATCTGATTCCACCGCCACAGGATTTCCATTAATCGTCGGATTTGAAATTGTAACCGTGTATATGCCCGTAGCTGGAGAAGCCAGGCCTGCATTGACTTGAGATGTTATATCAATTTCACGCTCAAGCACAAATTCACCCGCTGAACCACTAACAATCTTTAATTTGGCAGATGTGCAATCAACCCCCCAACTGTAAAGTCGTAACCGGACTTGGACTAATGTCCCATCAACCCCGAACCGACAAGCTGGGTTTGACATTGTCGATTCACCGTTTGATGTTGCCCCGCTGCTGGCAGCAAATCCATATCCACCGCAGTTAATTGAAACGGCAGATGAATCATATACCCCCAACGCCTGCATACACATCAACAAAAATATAATCGTTGTAAATTTCAACTCATTACCTCTGTCCTAATAATGTAGTAATATCATGTTTGATTTAGGAATATGACGGATTGAATTCCACCTTCGTCAAAGGTGCTATACCGAATGGAAAAGTCCTTACAACTCCGTGCTGGTTCGCATAGCATTACTTTCTGACAATTGAATAATTAATTCTATTACACGGCTTGCCATATTTAATATATGCATTTTCGATAACACTTTCCTGAATCATCCCGCATTTTTCCATAACTTTTTTTGAGCCGACGTTATCTTCAAAAGTCCAGGCATCGATACGCTCAAGGCCCCACTGTTTAAATCCAAACTCAATCGCTAACGGCAGCACTTCTGACATTAACCCTTTACGCCAATATTTCCGGCCGATCCAAAAACCCAAATCAGCAAAATCATCTTCATCATTATTTTTTGAAAAAGAAACGATACCAATAACTTTACCCGTGTCTTTAAGAACGACCCCTAATCTGAGACTCTTTTCTTTTTTAGACCTAACAAATGCCCCGACAATTATCTTTAAGCCCTTGTTGAAATGTCCCGCAAGCCTTCCAATGACACTCCCAACAGGAGTCCCCATACACCCTTTCCCCGGGGGCCCAGTCCATTTGCCTACTTCTTTATCCCTGATATTGCGATATACGTTAAATAGATCTGTAACTTTAAGCTTTCGCAATAATATTCTATCCGTTTTAAATTGGCACATCGAACTTGTCCTGATTATGCTGATTCTTTCGTGATCTTGTATATGAATTAATTGTTACCCATACTTCACATCTTTTAAATGCCCACCACAAAACAGGCATGGGGGGCTGACGCCGATGTCAGGACTGTGACAGGAACGCTTTAATCGAAGCAATGTCAATTAATTCGATGGCGTCAGATGGCGAAATACTGATACTGAATTCCTTTTGCAAAGCCATGATGAGAGCAACGTGGGCCATGGAGTCCCAGCCTTCGACGGTGTCGATGGACATGTCGTCCGTTAACTTTTCGATACCGAAGGCGTCCCGGAAGATTTTTTCGAGTTTTTCATGCATTGTCATTTTTTCCGTCCACAGATTTCACCGATTTTTTATTCAATTTTTAGATATTCGAAGTTCTTTGGAGCATAGTTTTCGAGATCATAATGATAGTGTGCCGTTATTTCATCCGAATCCGTTTTCACGAAGTCCATTTTATCCCAAAAATCCATCACCAGAGCATTTTTAGGGGTTTTGATGTACTCCGCTTCAAGACCACCTGCACTGGCTGAAATCGCATCGCAGCAGATACGATCGACAAGAGCGTCTTCGGCCTGACGCCCGATGATGCGGCAACTCATCAGGAAGGTGTCAATCCGCCATTGCTTACCCTGCTTTTGGACCAGAGCCAGTCCCACGGTGCCGTTGTCGCCGAATTTATCTTTCAATCCCAGCACATAGACATTCCATTCAGGGCTTTCGAACATGTGACGAATGTTTTCCTCGGTGTAGCGTCGTGTTGTCAGATTGAACTGGTTGGTTCGCTGGGTTAGCTGGGCTGCACGCTTGACGTCTTTTTCCTGGGCCGGGCGAATGGAACAAATCATCTCAAGTGATTTAAGATAGTCTTCGAGTGTCGCCGCTGATTCTTGAAGCTGGTTCCGCTGCCGCTGGGCGGCGTACATTTGTCCCCGTTTTTTGTCTTCCTCCGTCAAAGACGCTTTGGCGAAGAAATTGGTTTCACGGAGTGTTTTTGCATACAACGCCGGATTGGCAGGCAATTCCAATACTTCAACTTCGGGCAGCATCTGACACATGAGTTCTCGTTCGGCAGGATTGTCATCAACAAAAACCATCGTATCCAGTCCAATGTTGATTTCATCGGCGAGTTTCTTCATATTATCCGGTTTCGGATTCCAGTTGACACAAACAGACGCAAAATGTTCCTCTTTGAGTATCATATGCGGATGCTCGCGCAGGACTTGTATCACATCGGCTTCGTTATTTTTACTATTAATCGCCAAGATGACGCCCTGCTCATATAATTCAAAGATCGCTTTTTGGAAGTCCACAAATTCTCGTCCGGGCCAGTCCGGCCCCAGTACGATGCCGTTCATGCCGTCTTCGCCGATGATTCCGCCCCAGAGCGTATTATCGCAGTCCAGCACCAGGCACTTACGGATAAGTCCGGTACGTACCTTCAGATGCGAAATGAGCTTTTTGGCTAACAGGGCCAGAAAACCTTCGGGAAACGGAATGCGGGCCATCGCCATCATTTCCGGCGAGATTGCATTGGCATAGCCGTAATAAGCAGCCAATTCATCCAGATCACAAATCTGCACACGGGGATCGTCCCTAAAAGTCTCCCACAACCGCTGATTGGCTTTATCTAGTTTGAGCTGACGTTCAGACGGCAGAAGATGCAGGTGCCAGTCCGGCGACATCATAAAAGTAGCCACCACAAGAAGACCGGATGTGTTCTGTCGGAAGGCTTGTGCCAGGGCGATGATCTCATCGGCTGCGGCAACCGGTTCTTTCGCCAGTTTATCGGCTTCGGCGATCAATACCGTCACATCCGGGGAAAAAGCGTAGAGGCCGCTCTGAGGATTCAGGATTTCCTGGCTGACCTGGCCGTAAGGCGCCGTATAGGCCTGAAGGCCAATTGAACAGGCCGCGGCTTCAACGGTCACAAAATCCACAAGCGGATCAATGGTAAAAGAGCCGAGAAAGGCGGTAGTCAGACTCGCCTTCAAATTCGCCGTGTCGGAACTGAAATTCTCGCGGATTATTCGGGCCGCTTTGCGGTATGCAAGCCACGTTGCATTTTTCTGAGCCGTATAAATGATATCATTCAGCTTTTCGATTTGACTCATTCCGTTACTTTTGGTTTTTTCTTTTAAACAATGCTGCCCCCCAGGCGCCGATGAATTGAGGGTCAGGGGGCACAATGACCTCTCGGTTTAATCTGCTGGTAAGTTCAGCCACCATGCCTTTATTTAAGGCCACCCCTCCTGCAAAAAACACCTTGCCCTGATGATCCGAGTTTGTTTGATAATATAACCCTACTATCTGGCCTGAAATGGTATTGTGCAGGGCTTTAATAATATTTTCTTTTTTTTCTCCGGCAGCAATACAGGAGATAATTTCCGATTCGGCAAATACCGTACAGGTGGATGACAGCTTCAGGACTTTGTCCGCTTTCAGTGACAATTCTCCCAGTTCCTCAACGTTAACCCCCAGCGAACCGGAGGTCACTTCAAGGAATTTACCCGTGCCGGCTGAACATTTCTGATTCATCACAAAATCAACCACTTTTCCGGATTCATCGAGAGCAACAACTTTGCTGTCCTGGCCGCCTACATCGATAATAGTCCGGACATCGGAGTCCATGCTGAATCCGGCGACTGCCATCGCGGTTATTTCTGTAATGACATCGTCGGCAAAACGGACTTGTTTTCGACCGTAACCGGTCGCGATGACACCGTCGATTTGTTCTTTTTCGATTTTAAGAGCTGTCAACAGGTCGTCATAGCTTCGCCGGCAGGATACCACGATCTCAGATCCCCGCGGAGCGATATTTTTGCCCGCAATGGCACCGGTTTCATCGATCAATACCATTTTTGTATAGGACGACCCTGCGTCAATGCCGAGCATGTATCTCATGAAGCCCTCAACGTCTCTCTGAACGATTCGATTCGCAGGCCGACCTGCTCTTTTGAATAAAAATCCGGATTGGCCATGTCAGATTCGATGACCACGGATGGGATTTTGTTCTTTGATAATGCTTTTCGCAACGGAACAATATCGGCCAATGCCCGGCGGCAGCTTCGGTTGGCATGGCAGATCACACCATCAACCGAATAATCCTTAACTAAACCCATGATCCAATTGATCTTTTGTTCGAGCGACCAATTAAGATAGGTGTTACTGTAAGCGGTTATCAAGGATTCCATTTCATCGACCCCATCTTTGTAATCCAGGTCCCACCAGAGGGTATAATCATTTAACACGATCTGAAAGTCAGTATCGAAACCAGATGGGAATTTGTTGCCAAGAAACCACATTGGATAGCCGTGCCAAAGGAGTCGTGTCGTATCCGTTGATTCAGTTTGCGGCGACTCCTGATTTTCACGAAGTAGTGCATCGTAGTAATCGCACGCACTTTGGGTCCCTTTTGCTGCTACAATCGGAAAAAGGGCATTGATGAGCTTTTCGGCACGCAATCGAATCGGCGATTGTTTGTTCAGTTCATGTACTTTTTTCCAACCCCTGCAGGCCTTTTTGCTGTTTTTAACCTGTTCGGTTAAAATATGAGAATCAATCGTGTTCGATGTGTGTTCCTGAACAAATGCGACCAAGGACTTATGCTGCCGGCGAATATAGTCCTTCATCGTCGACTGTTGGCCGATCGCATTCGGATAATCAATAATAAACAAAGGGATATTTTTCTTCTGAGCCAGCAGTTTAAACCACAGCAGCGTTGTGCCGCATTGGTTATTGGTCGCGATCAGTATATCCGGCTCCGGCAGGCCGCCATACGGCAATCTGTCATAATGCTCGGCACCAAAATCGATCATGGAATAGGAGCATAAATCCTGCGCAAAGGCCGCCATTTGAGAAGCATGAATCATGTCCGGCGCTTTTTTCGACGCCGCACAAACCACCGCATAGCTCTCCGGATACAGACTGACCACCCCCATCGCACGGAGGATTTCGACAGGCGTAAAGGCCGTAATGTAAGCAATGGGTTTGCCCTCTTTTTT
Source organism: Anaerohalosphaeraceae bacterium (assembly GCA_963675525.2). Classification (GTDB taxonomy): domain Bacteria; phylum Planctomycetota; class Phycisphaerae; order Sedimentisphaerales; family Anaerohalosphaeraceae; genus 4572-13. The sequence continues at coordinate 213,636 of CAXXSL010000016.1, forward strand.
GGCCTGGGCTGCCGTCAGATAATAGTCCGTGAAAATTTTCGTGAGTATGGTTTTACTCGACTCCAATCGAATTCCTTCCAGCGATTTCAATGAACGACTCGATGCGCAGCAGATCACGCCCGCTCAACGCTGCCCTGTCATGCTCAATCTCAAGCATCAAATAATTGATCCTGAGTTTCTTTAAAATGTCGATTTTACTGAGGTAATTATGCACATGCGGCTCACAGAATTTCTGGTTGACGAAAACAACACCGCCTAAATCCAGTTGCGAAACTCTGTCCCGAAAGGATTGAATATCCACCTGAGGATCCCTGTGCAGTGTCGGGCTGGGGCCGGATCGCAGATACCTTTCGGCAAGATTTTCGTAGAGATCGCCTTGTGTCTGGACGTCCAGGTCAAAATACCGCATGCCGTTTGTGATATCATCATCAACAATGATCGCTCCACATTGTTCGATCTGATCCAAGAGCCGGACATTGTCCATCAACGGCCCGATGATCATGATTTTCTTTTTCGATTTATCGCCCTGAAACTGTTGGCCGGTCCCTTCCTGTACCAACTGCTCCAGTATCTGATTATATTCATTTCGGTCCATGATCAGACCCGCCGTCATTAATGCAATGAGTTGTGAACCGGAGAGAAATGTCCTGATTTCTTTTTTGAGCTCGTATAATTTGCGCAGGAGACTGCGTGTTTGGTTATATTGATTTATTTTTTCAGTTAAATCCGATTCCGTGAAATTGACACCGGAGATATTTTTTAGTTCGCCTGCGAATCGCTTGCTCTCTTCGGCAAAATACCGGATTGAATGAGCATCGGCATTAATCGGATGAAACACCGTATAGGCCGACGGATCTTTCACTTCTGACTCCCACATCTGCCGAAGAAACTTCAATGAGTCACATGAATTGGGAAATATCACATGAGTGAATAAAGAGAATTCGCCGCAACAAGCCACGGCATAGACATCCTGAACAAACGAGCAGGCCGGATTAAATAATGTACGGTGATGCGACTGTGACGTATCAAATGAGCCGATGATCCGAACCGGATGGAAACCTGTGGCGGCAATAATTTCTTCCGGAATATAATTGGAAAAATAGCCGATAAGACCGTGATATTGATCCTTGATCCGTAAAAGGTACTCTTTTCGATAGTCCGGCTGCGAAACCAGATTTCGGCAATGGTCTAAGATTTTGTCATTTGCTGTCATGGTGTAAGCATTATTATGAATGTTTGGCCGGCTTGAAGTCTTCAGGCAATATGCCGAGGTGGATGATGTCGATACGCCGGCCAACGACGATTGTTTCCTTCCTCAGTGTGCCCTCGATCCGGAATCCAAGTTTTTTCATTGTGATCAGGCTGGCGATGTTTTCAGGGCGGGTCTGTGCCCAGATCTTTTCGATCCCCATCTTTTCAAATGCGTATTGTATCAGCAGGCTTTCGGCTTCAAGCATCACACCCTTGCCCCAGTATTCCTTGTTACCGATAACCAGAACGATTTCAGCGGTTTTTTGTTTGGGGTCGATATTCACCAGGCTGATCGTACCGATCGGTCTGGCTGAATCTGTTTCGATCATCAAGTCCTGACGAGATGGGCAATCCTTGATCGTTTCAAACCATCGAACTGTTTTTTCGAGTTCGAAAACCTCATCAAGAATCAATGTTTTGCGAATATCCGGATCGTTGTACCATTGTACCTTCAGCGGCAGGTCTTCATGGGTCAACGGTCGAAGCCGAATGTGGTTGCCAGAAATTGTAATGTCTTTATCCATGGCTGATAAACTGCTCTATCATTCAAATATATAATTACTGAAGATTTCACTGAGGGTTTGTTTTCTTCGAATCAATATATAGGTTCCGCCTTCATCGGCGACAATCGCCGGAGCGGGATTAATGAACGCTGGACTCATTACAATCGTGTAGGCTCCAATATTGTCAATCCGGATATAATCGCCCGGTTCAGGCACCGATGTGGTGATGTCTTTCAGCAGAATGTCTTTTTCCATGCAGGTCGAACCGACAACGTCAAAGCCGCCCACCGGCCGCCCTTCGTTTCGGGTTATCACCTTATGCGGCAGATTCAGACTGTGGAAAGTCGGCTTAGTGTGAAATGCGCTGCCGTCAACGGTCACGAATACCTGTTCGCGAATCGTTTTAACGCTGATCACTTTTGTCACAAAACTCAAGCAATCCGCAGCCATCGCAACACCGGGTTCGATCACCAATGTCGGCTGATGCTGCTGTGCCCACGCGTTCTCATTGAGCACGTTGCAAACAACCTCCGCGTAATTATCAAAGGTCGGCGTATCCTTAAACGGCATGTCCGGATGCATCCGGCCGAAGAATCCCCCGCCGATATTGACATACTGAACCGATTCCGAAAAATGCTTTTGGGCCATATCACAGAGCGTTCGAGTGATCACCTCAAAACACCAATTGCTGCGGTCGGTTGTTGATGTATGACCGTGAAGACCGATAACTTTCACGTTCCCGGCCGCCAAAAGAAGGTTTTTAACATTCTCCATGTCCACCGGATCAAAACCGAATCGGCCAACCTTGAGGCTGTTCTGAATATGCGACTGTCCCGCCTCGTCAGAAAGCCCGATGTTAATACGCAGACCGATCTTTATTTCTTTATTCGAATGCTGTTGAGCATAACTCAAAACAGATTGAATTTCGTATTCAGAATCCAGATTGACAATGCTGTTATTATTCAAAGCCAATTCTATATCATCGGCGGTCTTAACAGGCCCGTTAAAAATTATCTTCTCTGGCTCCTGACCGATTTTAACAGCCAGGTCATATTCCATACGGGATACAACTTCAGCCCAACCGCCCTTCTGTTTAACAATGTCACACAGATAAGGAATATAGTTCGTCTTGTACGAATAAGCCAGAATAAACGGCTGATACCGCAACGAAAAAACATTTGTCAGGCCATCGAAATTCGCCTCGAACCGTTTCCGATCAACAATGTAGAACGGCGAACTGTCCGCAAGGGATTCAAGTTTTTTAATGTCGCAATGATTTATCATGTTATTTCGGTGTTCCCATGAATTCGTCGACCGTAACGTGGCCTTCTTTAGCAATGTCCTTACGGCAGACAACATGCCAAAGCGTTAAAACAAGAATCTTAAAATCCAGCCACAAACATTGGTGATCCACATACCACACGTCATACTCAAACTTCTGCTCCCATGTCATGTTGTTGCGGCCGTTGACTTGTGCCCAACCGGTGATGCCGGGTTTGACCTCGTGCCGGCGGTTCTGCTCAAGGGTATAACGATCCAGATATTTGACCATCAGGGGCCGCGGGCCGACCAGCGACATGTCGCCTTTTAGCACATTAAACAGTTCCGGCAGTTCATCCAGACTCGTTGCCCGCAAACACAGTCCAAAAGGCGTCAGGCGTTTTTCGTCCGGCAATTGATTGCCCTGCTCATCGTGCGTTCGGCTGACCATCGTGCGAAACTTATACATGGTAAACAACTTGCAATTCAAGCCGGGACGCTGCTGTTTAAACAGTACTGGAGAGCCTAACTTAACATATACAAGTAAAGCAGTAAGCAGCAAAACGGGACTGAGCAATAATAATGCGACAAAAACCGCAAAGAGATCAATAAGTCTTTTTAAGCTTTTATACATTGGACCAAATCATAAACTTAGTCTGCCTTCGGCAGTTCCCATATTTTGACAGGATAGCTCTGCCGGATATCCGAAGTAGCGAAGAACTGATTATCCGGCGAAAAAGCTATTTTTGAAACCAGACGTTCTGCCGGAGTGCATATATGAAAAATCTCATCCGAATCGCTCTTTAAAAGATAAACTTTTGGATTGATCGTAGCAACAAAATACTGACCGTCGGGACTAAATGCCAAATTCAAAACAGAGTAGTCATTGGTGATCGGACGGATTTCCCCTTCTTCAAGCAATATGATTTTTTTGATTATCTCGCCGGTTTCGGCATTCAGCTTATATAAAATACCGTCACGATTGCCCGCGAATAAACACTGATGGTCGGGAGAAACAACGACACTGCAAAACTCCAGCGCCGGGTCATAGGTTGTGTCCCAGAGGATTGCTCCTTTTTCCATATCCACGGCGGCGACCCGGCCTGTCTTTTCTTTACTGCCGACAGCGTAAAGAATCGCTTTTCCATCGACTGCGTAATCAATAAAATGTTCACTCTTTTCCTGAACACTCAAGGATACGGGGATTCCTAATATTTCTTTTTCAATATCGACTGTCAAAAATTCGTAAAGTATTTTCCCCGTAGAATCGACCGGATTTTTGCGAATCAGAGCTATGCTTTTTTTATCGCAAGAAATCCTCGGCCAAACCTCCTGGTCATCCCAACCAACCGGGATATCTTTCGTTTTCTCCCCGGAGGGTAGACTGTACAGAGACAAAATCTTTTTCCTGGAATCAGATATGGCCGCTAACCGATTGGCATCCAGCAAAACAACCCGATCCGTGTGAACATTAAAATCCGCCTCCAACTGCGGCAGAGTGTTCCAGTTCCAACTGGCTACCTGACCACCTTTAAACACACAAACCAATCTACTATCTACCGTCTCTAAGAACGAAACCCCTGCATTGTCCGGCACAACCAGAGCAACCATGTCGCCTTTCTTGATGTTGTTGATGACGACAATAAGCATAATCAATAAGAACAGACCGCCAAACAGTTTATAGGGTGGCTTACTTTTTGTTTTTTGCATATTAATTCTTATATTTAAAATTAAAAGTTTCGTTTTTTATCGTGCATATTAACTGAACTAAAGCTTTGCCTGTTATTTCGATGTATATATCTTTTGGATCACATCAATATACAATTGTGTATTTTTCCTGGAATATTTCTGTACAGCAGCATTACGACTATTGAATTTGGCTTGAGCCAAGACATCATCATTTTCGTAATAATTTAATATAGCATTTTCAAGTCCCGCAGTATCGCCTAACGCAATAACTCTTCCGCACTGCTCGTTTTTTACGATATCTGCTATTTCGCACTCCGGATTGCATATTGCTATTAGCGCATTTCCTGCGGCAAGGCAACCATAAAACTTACAGGGAACCAGGGAACCTTCGATCCCATTTGCAATGGTAACAATAGCAATATCCGCAGACGGTAAGGAGAATCGCAACCGGTCCTGAGAAAGGTACGGCAGGATTAACATGTTCTCCAGATCATGCTTTTCTTTGGCATCCACAACAAACTGCTTCTTGGCCCCATCCCCGATAATGACAAATCGGATATCCGGATGATCCTTTAATTGTTTTGCTGCCCCAACCAGCGTCTCCATATCATGTGTCGCCCCCATATTCCCCGAATACATGACAATAAACTTACCTTCCAGGCCATGTTCACGGATAAAGGGATTATCTTCATTTTTAGAAAGCGGCTTAATCTCGTCAACGTCCGCCCAGTTATGAATCACGGCAATATGACCCAATGCCGTTTTAGAAACATCAAAATCTTTCGCAAGTCTATTCGCCATGTAATCTCCGAGGGTAATCACTGCATCTGCATGATTTAAGGCCACCCTGTTGAGCTTTCTCCATGTTTTGGCAATAAACCCCTCCTTTAAGACATGCGTTTCCAGCAGAACATCCGGATACTTGTCATACACAAGCATGACATATTTCTGCCCCCTGATCTTCTTAAATAAACAGCCGATCAAACCCATAAACGGCGGCGTTGTTACAAAAAAAAGTAATGATCGTCTTGAAGAATGCAACATAATCTTCAAGAATACATACACATAACAGGTCAGATAAGACAGAGCCCTTGTAACATAATTTTTCCGGTTATAATGCGCCCAGCGAGGAGCATTGATCACATGCAGATTTTCATCGGATTCAAACTGAACCACATCCGACACCTCCGTTCCAATCAATGACGGTGACCAGACCTCCGCAAGGTCTCTGGCCAAATCCTGAAAAACCTTAGCGGCCCTCTGATTTAAAAATAATATCTTAAATTGTACCTTCATTTATTATATTTTAGAATAGCTTGTACATTAAGAACAGCAAGTATAATGCGTTGTCGTCAGGCTAGTGCATTATTATTCCATAACCATAAATCACAAATTCAGTCAAGCATTGCTTCTACGTTCAAATTAAGAAAGAATCTCACGCTTTTTAATATATTTAGCAGGATTACCAGCTACTATTGACCATGCTTCAACGTCATGGACAACAACTGATCTGGCACCAACAACCGCCCCTTCACCAATCGTCACTCCGGGTGCTACAAAAGCATCGGCACAAATCCATGAATTGTCGGCAATGTGAATCGGATCAAAAGTAGTCATAAATGTTCTTGAAGTATAATCATGGCTTGCAGAACATAAATGTGTGTTCTGAGAAATAACGACATTTTTGCCAATCGAAATGCCCCCCATATTATAACATATGACATTCGGACCCATTACTGAATTGTCTGCCACACTTAATTTCCAGGGCATTACAATAGATACAGATGAATAAATATACACATTCCTGCCAATTTTAGCACCAAACACCCTTAATAAAAATCTCCTCCAGCCATGAAACAATCGCGGAAAACGCGGACTGAACCGAAACAGTAACCAATAGACAACCTGCCAGAGACACCTCATCGCGTTTTGCTGGAAAGTATAGGGGGTGGAGGTTGCACTCAAATCAACTTTTTTTTTATTTTTAATTTTAGCATCCAAAAGCTTTATCTTTCGTCATTTTTAAATGAATCGCACCTAATTCAGTCTCTTTTCGACTATTGTTCTAAAAATGTCTTAAATCGTGCCTCAAAAACCTCTGTGTCCTGCTGAACGGTGTGCAAGTATGCTCTGCGGCCAGCATCAAATGTTTCACGATCAAATGTCCGTAAATATTGAATTATCTGCTCTTTGATGCCAGACTTCTTATCGATAACAACGCCCAGATTGTACCGTTCGGCCCATTTGGCTTGTTCTGTTCCGCTGTTCACTATCATGGGTATCCCATATACAGCCGACAAATAGAATCGATTTGACATTAATGTCATACTGTTGATGTCTTCATGTGTCAGGATATTAATAAATGATGTACCCTGTAAATGCTTCGGTTCATCTTGTTTTTTATACCGCCCTTGAAAACTCACATTTTGTATTCCCTGGCGGGCAACATATTGTTTTAAAATGAGTTCGGTAGGACCGGAGCCAACAAAGCTCATCTCATAGTCCGGCAAATCCGCCAATTCTTGAATCAACTTTTTATTCGCTTCAGGATCTCTCAATGAACCGATCGTCAGTATTCTCGATTGGGTTTGGCCTTTAATGGAGGCCTGCATCTCGAACGGTTCAAATTCATTGGTATTATGCCGAATCACATATTCATGATCTTTGGGAAGCCACCGCTTGAAACCATGTGACGAAATCACAACCAAGGCAGCGTTTTGAATCGCCGCCGTGAATCTTGTTCGAAAACACTTTAATGCAACAGAATAATCTCTGATATCAAAAACAAAGTTATATCTGTACCTGGCTTTCAGAAAAGGAAGCAACAGTAAGGTATTGAAAATGGTAAAAACGACCACTTTATCATAATTGCCATTTGCCAGTTTTTCTTTTACAAAGCGCCGATAACGAAGATAGTCTATGATGCGTCCAGGACGGCTCTTGCTTTCTTTTAAGGTCAGCGCCTGTACGGCTGTTTCTTCCACTCCTAATCGGTTCCAGGAGATAACATCATAAGGAATATCAAGCCGGTCCAGTATTTCCGTGTAATAACGGACATAGGGGGCGTTATAAAGATTACTGGCTAAAATTATTGCGACATTCGGTTTTTCGCTTGTTTTCATCGTTGATTATCCCCATTCATAATCCGGCTCTCCCAGTTCCTCGCAGACTGCCCTTTGCTCATCCAAATAAGTGTAATCAAAAGCATCCAATGCCTGCTCTTCGGCGATTAACGCCTCAACCCGGTCGATCGCAGCAGCAGCAAAGATCAACATCACAATACCACTCCGTGCAGGATAGGCGACAACACTCTCAATGAGGCCAACAGCAGCGATTCCGAGTATATAGCCCAGCAAGACCTTTGAGATATCGGAATATTCTCGACTCGGACTGTTTCTAATGGTCCGCATCGCCTTCTTGGTGTAAATGGCAATAAAAAGAAGCACCAACATAAGTCCGGGTAATCCTGTATTGTGCCAGATACTAAGATAAGAATTATGGAAACCATGTCCGATTTGATCCTTCGACAAAGCATCAGAACCAATTCCCCGACCAATGAGCAATGCATTTCGGGAAACCATATCCAGTCCCCCTCTCCATATCTCCATCCTTCCGGTGGTGCTGGCTTCAAACAGACGCCCCAATAAAAGATCCGCTCGCTCAGGCAGGATCACAAAGACCAGAAGTGTGCTAATCGACAGAAGGACGCCAATAAGCACTATGATAACGATCGTTCTTCCCGGCTTGCCATGCATCAACAATAGCGGCAGCGAGGCAATGACAAGCATACCGAATAGCGCTGATCTAACGGCAGTGAGAAACAACATAAACACAAACGGTACCAGGATGGCAACCGAAGCGATCCTCCAGAACTTTTCCCTGTTTTGAATCACACCCCACACCAGCATCGGGGCAAAAAATGCGCCACTGAAAGCTAATGCCACAGGTCCCATCTCGTCTTCGGTTCCAAATCGCGTCCATTCTGTTGTGGCGTGCATGTATCCCCGGACAAATACGATACTTGTAGCCGTCCAGACAAACGCAGCAAAAATACCCATCTTAAAAAGAGTTTCCAGTTTTTGGCGGGAATTAATATATCCACTGGTCGCGGAGGAAACGGCAAAGACCACCACAAGCAGCAGAAGGCTCTGCTGGACACAATACATCTGCAAACGTCCTGAAAAAGGGGTATACAAAAAACCGAGTATTGCGTAGACATAAATCAATAACATCGCCGGCCGAGGGGCGATGTACCCTTTGAATACGCTAATTCCCAAGAGCACTAACAGGCCCCAGCGGGCCACAGTAGCCATATATAAAATACCGCCATAGGTTACCCCCCCAAGGGCATATGAAAAAAAAAGTAAAAAAAGGGTAAAACCCGTTCCCCGCACCAAACTGACGATGGCAACAATTAATGCCAATGCAATAAGGGCCAGAAGGCCCACATAACCGAAAGTCTCTATAAGACTTTGTATACGGCCGAAAAAATCAGACTTAAACTCCATATCAAGGCCACCTGAATAAACCGAATCCTTTTTTTATTCACTCACAACGAGTACACTGCTGAAAAACACCTGTCCTGCCGCATAACCGATCTCTGAAAACAAACACAGAATCCACTTTGAACAATACACCCCGCACTGAAAATTGCACATTAATCTTCCAAAGAATCTTCGATTGCTCCAGCATCAATCTTGTCAACCGAACTGGAGATCAGATACAGCTTACGACGGAATAGAAATCTGTCCAGGAAAAAACACAGCCATGTCAACCCGACCACACCGCAGCCGATGCAATATGCGTAAGCAGCCCCCCGGATATGCCACCGGGGGATAAGCGAAAAAGCAGCGCCGGCATGCGCCGCAAACGAAATAATCGAAATCGTCAGCATGGTTTTTGAGGATGCGAATTTCATCACAAAGGGTCTCGTCAGATGGGCCAAAACCATCATCGAAACCCCTACGCCCATTATCGGGATCAGTTCCTGCGCTGCCAACGACACGGATGGATACATAAGCTTCACCAGATATTTCGCAAGAACGGTCATCAGGGCATATAACAGTAAAGCAGCAACCCCTACCGCAGAAGCATACAGCCCGCAAAACCTCTTTGAAAAGATATTGGAAGAGGAATGAGCCGACAGGATGGAAAAGCCGAACATGCCGATAATATCTATGGGTACAACAAAAATCTCAAGAGCCGCCGCGGCGGCAAAAAAGATGCTTACGCTCTGATAATCTGACCAAATCCCCAGTATCGACCGGTGGATATATCGGCTTGACAAAAAGAATATGCCGCTGCTTGTAAGGATAAGCCATGTGGTCATGACCCGTTTGGCCATCTTACGGTCAAATAATTCTTTCGTTTTATGAAACGGATGATAGTACACGATCAACAACAACACATACGCCGCTGTATGACCTATGGCGAAACCAATCGGCAATCCCCATGCGCCGATTAACAAAATAATCGGAATCGCAACAAACGCCGCGACACCCTGGATGCTTTGCCAGATCGCTCGAACAGCATATTTTCGTTCAAAGCTGAACTTCGCAATCTGAATACCCGCCATATTTTGAGCCGCAAACGCAACCACCACCAGCGCTATCCAAATCAGTAATTGCCGGTCTGCATTAAACCCCACCGCCAGAATCAGAGCAGCGCCCGTCAACAGCAGCAATCCGCTAACGATAAAAGCGGCCAGGATCAGAATCGTTGACAGAAACAGATCACGCCTGCGTTCTGATATACTGGCCACATTACGAAGAAACGTGTCAACAAGCCCCTTCGTAGGCGCCAATCCTACCATACCGACAAGCCCGTAGGCGTAGATAAACTTGCCAAACTTGTCTTCTCCCAACAGGTGCATACATAAGGGAAAAAACAGCAGTTGGGGCAATCCCATCCGAATAAAAAAACCGATCAGATACCAGAAGAAATGGCCGGACATCCGCTTACCCAAGTCCAGCAGATTTTTATTCGGAGGGTTCATTGGAACTCGTTTTAAGAACAACAGTTCACCTTACTATGAATTAATATTAGGACTAGAATCATGACTCCTGAACGAATCGAAATTGATGTTCTATGGCCTCAATGCCCAAGATAACGGTTTAGCGGTATATCTAAAATTAAAGTTTCTTGTCGCCCTTTTGTTCCTCATAAAAGCGGTTGAGGGCTTTTCTGAGAATAGAGGAACTGCGTCCCGTTGTATAAGGCAGATACACGACCCTGCGATTGTTCTTTTCCATATATTCGTGCCCGCGAACCTTTGTTTCCCACCAGTCATCCCCCACAGCAAGAATGTCGGCATCGATTTTTTCCAACAGATGGTCACGATCGATCTTGTCTTCGGGAACGATCAAGTCAACATACCTGCAGGACTCCAGCACCGCAACCCGATCCGCATAACTCATCAGCGGATGGTGGCCCTTGTCCTTGTAGACCAACTCGTCGGTCTTGATTCCTACGATCAGAATATCTCCAAGAGCCTTTGCGCTCTTTATCAAGTTCAAGTGCCCTACATGAAACATGTCCCATGTGCCGGGAGTAAATACGATCACTTTTCCGTCTCTTGACATAATACCACCTCTTCATAAATTATTAATCTGGCGATTGCACCAATTGGTTTGACGAAACATGACTTAAAACGGATAACCTGCGTACATCTGCAACAACCGTTTTATAGCATGATGCCGTTCAACTTAGCTGTGTTTATTGTTTTCTTCTTGTTCAAAAAGACAGTTATACGGTCCAAAATCAATTACCCCTAGATCGTGACCAATGGCTCGTTTTTCCAATGGCGGTAATTCCATATAGTTGCCATAGACTTGCCGGAGAATGGCTTCATAGCTTGAAGGAACATTGAATTTACACCCTTCAAACTCAACTTTTTGTCCTTTTGAATATATGTCATTCTTTACAACCTGTTTTTTCCATCCGTAACCGCTCGCAAAACAGGTGGTGTAATTGCACTCTTTTTTATTTGACATCCCGCAAAGATAATCATACGAAACATTTATTACTCTCCTTGGAAACAGTAGCGCAAAAAACCGCAGCGTTCTTTTCAGCAAATCCTTTTGTTTAGACGCATGGTCCCTTTTGCCGGCTCGTAAGTTACTTAATCCAGCGACAATCCTAATGAGAACACCTCGATACTTTAAATAAAACCCGTCTTTCTTGGGCACATGGTCCAATGGGAAAATGTCAATATAAATGCCATGATGCATTTGAATCTCAGAAAGATTTCGTTCAACTTGCTTTGTGCCGTTTAACCTGACCTTTGTAATAAATCTTGAATACTCTTTATCGGTATGATTGTTTTGCACATAGTATTTATCACTGTATTTTCCGGAAAAGGCCTTAATAAAGGCTTCGTAATCATCCCTGTACATGGCGATATCCACATCATCGTCCCATGGGATAAAACCCTGATGTCTGATTGCGCCAAGCAGGGTGCCCCCGAAAAGATAGTATGTCAAATTTCTTTCGTCGCAGAATATTGCTACATCTTTAAGTATTTCCAGTTGCACGAGTTGTAGTTTTCTTAGCTTATCCGTCATTATTTTACCACACTTTGATTTGAGCAACCCTTTGTTTGCTTTTATAACTACTTGCTGTCTTAGGCAGGGGGTTTCCCGGGGACAAAACCGGAAGGCAGCTTCAATGAATATTTCTTCAGCTTCAACGCAGGCAATTCCACAAACTTTCTTGACATGCCAGCGGCGATTACCGAAAAACACAGCACGATGAAAAATAATCCCCAGTGTCCTTCATACCCCAACTCTAAAATAACGTTGACTATCAACATATGATAAATATAGATACCGTAAGAAATATCTACCCCTCGCAAGAGAGTTTGGCTTAATTGCCTGAATGAATATGCGAATGAAAAGATCCAAGCTACCAAACTCACATGAGTCACCATAAGAGTAACATATTTCAAAATAAAGGTGTCGGGATTAAGTGTGTCAGATATGACTTTTAGAGCAATGTGTATCGCCGTCCAAAGCAAAAATTTACCTTTACACAGATTTAACACCCAGTTGAAATTTCGTGAAACAAGTATGCCCAAAACAAAATCAAAGAGATACGGCAAAACGGTCACATACAGGATCTTCCCTCCTGAAGGCAGAACCGTCCGATCGCCCATTTTGACATAGACATAGAGTATCGCTGAGAACAAAACACTCGTGACCAGCAATAAATTCTGTCTAAACTTTCCTCCGGTCCCGGATAAAATCAAAAAAACGATCGGATATATTAAATAAAACTGAAGTTGTATCGATATAATACCTAAACTTCCATTCACCACGCCCGTTCCAAAATCCCTGAATATTCCAGGATCGTAAAACTGTCCTGCCGTCAACTGTGCTGTTACCCACACATAAAATCGGGAACTACTTAAAACAGCCGGTGTTAAGTATCCAAAACAAAAAAGGATCACAAGCGAAACGCCAAAACCTGTAACAAGAGCCGGATATATTCTTAGAACTCGATTAAGTAGATAAGTCTTCATCTGGGGTTTTCGGTCGAACGATTGGCTTATAAGAAAGCCGCCTAACACAAAAAAAATGGGAACTGATGGGAACATTTTAATCGTTTTAATCAGGTAATTGGTATCACCAACAGTCAAATGCAAGTGCATAATTGTGTGAAATAAAACAACTTTGATCGCCGCAAAGAGCCTTATTAAGTCAAAATTATTAATTCTCACATCATCCAATCGAGTCTGTTCTGGCAACATATTTTTCCTCTTCAGTCCTATTTGCTCCTTTGCCTCGTTAAAATCCTGCCGTTGGTGTCTTTATTGACTGCTTACGGTAGCAGCGCCCCTACAATACTCAACAAAGTGCTTGCCCCATGCCGGCACATCGGGATTAAACGGATCAAGAAAGAAAATCACTATGGGAATACGGTCGTAAGGGGGCACTGACCCATTCAGTTTCGCTCCCATTTGATATGAAATAGCTGTGTCAAAATCCCAGTTGTCCATCCACTTATTCTGCTTATAGCCGCACGCAAGCGCAACCCAGGGTGTCATCTCTTGAATTTTTGGCGTGAATGAGTCCGCATACTTCGCGTTTTCGTGAAATATTCTTGTTGTATGTTCAGCATCCGGTAATCGATAACAAGAAAAAGAGACCGTCGTCATGATTTCCTTGCCCGTAAAGTAAGGCGTCTGGTCCCATTTAGACCCTGCCCTGCTGCCCCAACGCTTGTAACCTCGACCGTACCACTCGATCCGGGCTTCAGGAAACAGTTTGACCGCTTCTATATGAATCGCATCGAGGGCCCTGCGCATCTCTTCATTCCAAAAAGGATCGTTATCACGCCGCAAAAAACGTTCAGCATCTAATAGGATTGCTCCCACCTTAACATCGGTTCCATATTTTGTATTGCTTTGCTCTATCCACCCTTTAACGGTTGTCATTTTAATAACGAAGGTATCAATTTCTGCCTGGTATGCAGGATCATTAAAAATAGTGTGTTTGTATTTATGCGGGATTGGGGCATCAAGATCAAGTCTGAACTTCCGATGCCAGGGACTATAATTAATTCCTATACGGGATGGGATTTCAGGATCCGTTTTATTGATCCTTGCACACGTATAAACCATGTTATCATATATTGTCTTCCCACTTCCGGTTTGAATCGCATGATCAGCCGTGGTGTACCAGGCGTCAGAACAAAGCGAATGGGTAATTCTTGCCAGTTCATACATGTATTTATTTTCACGATTTTTCAGGAAATTTGGCCGGAGAAACCATGAATAGTGCACTTTAGGCAAAGGTGACAATGTTCTTAATTCCTCCAGTATGTTACTCTGCCTCGGTATCCCGGCAACCACTCTAGTGGGAGCGGTTGTTTCACTACTGGACGCCGGGGCGGAAGAATCACCGCTATTGCTGCGACCAGAACTGGAACCGGACGATGATCCAGTTGCGACCGTGCTGGTCGTGGTCGAACTGGTGGAACCGGAACTGCTTAAGGGGGCAGCCAATTGGCGGGGCGAGGGTGTCGCCGAAGCCGTTGACGAAGCGGGAGCGGACTGCGCGTCACTGGTTCCGGTATAATCCTCTGCCGACAGCAGTTGGGTTGTTTCGTTAAACGAATCGGATTCCGACGTCAGAGGATCCTTTTGGGCAGCGTTGATCTTCAACACTTCTGCCAACAGCGCATCCCCAGAGGATGTGTAAGCAGATACCTCTTCAATATTCACGGATTGGTCAAGCGTTTCCATCGGCAGGCTAAACGATTCGGCGGGCCGTGTACTGGCGGGCATCGGCGCAGCGTTGACGACGGGTTTGATCTCCGGGCCGCTTTTCAACAAAACAAACCAGATAAACGCCGGAAAGGCAAGAGCCCAAAACACCACTACGATCTTAAATGTCCGACAATTTTTCATAGTTTAACCTCGTTTAACCACAAACAGAATATTTGTCAGTTCACCGAGTAAAATATACAAATGAAATGACGGTTTGGGTCTCGAGAAAACACTTTAAACACTACAGGAATAAGGACTTAACAAGCCTTTTATAGCCACAAATGAACAGCAATTGGGCATCCGGAAACTCTCTATCATTCAATCACGGGTTGAAAATAACGAATCGTATCCAGTAGCCCGGCGTCGAAATGATCATCCAATGTCAGCCCTGCATCATTCAGCTTGTCAACAGCAGCCTTGGAGTGTTTGACGTCGCCGGAACGGACTGAAGCATATTCGATCTTGGACTTTGAGCCGGTTAATTCAATGATCTTTTTCGCCAGGTCGTTTACCGTCATACTTTTGCCGTATGCCACATTATACTCGCCGGACAGCCTCTCTGTTTGCGCCAAATAGACATTGGCCGCGACCACATCCTTGACATATACAAAATCCCGCGTCTGCTCACCGTCGCCAAAGATCGTTAGCGGCTCATTCTTTAACGCCTTATCGATAAAAATCGGCACAGCCGCGGCATATTGACTCGTGGGGTCCTGTCGCGGTCCGAACACATTAAAATACCGCATACACGCCGTCTTCAGCCAGCCTTCATCGTTAAACATCTTACAATAGTACTCGCCATCGAGCTTCGTCACCGCATACGGGCTTTTCGGTTCCGGCAGCATATCCTCAACCTTGGGCACGGTCGGGTTATCGCCATAGATAGCCGCCGAAGAACTGAAGCACAGTTTTTTAACACCCACCTTGGCCGCCTCTTCCAGAATAATCAAGGTTCCCTGCGTGTTGATCTCCACGCATTCTGTAGGATTCATCATCGATTCCGGCACACTGATCATCGCCGCCAGGTGAAATATATAATCAACCCCTTTGACGGCATCTTTGACGACGGCCCGGTCAGTCACGGAACCTTCAATAAATGTACACTGAAGCCCATCCAGATTTCTCTTGAAACCCGAACGCAGGTTATCCATTACACGGACATCGGCGGTGCCCTGAAAATGTTCAACAAGATGGCTGCCGATAAATCCGGCACCGCCGGTAATTAATACTTTCATCAAATACCTTTAGAATTCACTGTCATTCGAAACACCAATTTCTGTCATACGGATTTCCGCAGACCAGCCACTGGCCGGCCATTTCTGCAACATCCTCCATGCCGACAAAGCAGTCGCCCGTCAGGTCAGCCGTCAGTTGTGAATCACACCGAAAGATCGAAAAAACTGCATTGCTAAGGTCGCTGACCGCTGCATCGGATATGTCACTGACGCGAATCCGACAGGCATCGATCGAATTAACATCTGCAATTGGCATCCATAAGTACTCAAAATCAACAAAGGGAATATCTTCCGCAATGAGATTCGGATCACTGCTTTCATTCAGGAATTCAATATTAACATAATCCGGAGGCGTCCCTTCAACAAGTTCCCACGTAATCAGGATTTGGGTGCCGGCCAGGAACATCTCGCCGCCATTGGGCGTAAGAACCGCGATCTGGGTCGGAGTGGGGATCTCGGCACCGACGATGTTCGTACCGTTTCGCTGCCAAACAACTCGGCGTCCGGAAATAGCCGGATTCTGATCATCTTCATTGCCGGTTGATATCATATAATCAACACCGGAAACCAGATCGTAACCTGCAATATCACAATCGCCGACAGAATCCTCCTGCCAGACAACGATGCTGCCGGAGATGTCCAAATTAGCCTGCACCAGCGGTATTGTACGCCTCCAGATTTCTTCAGAGATGCTGATATCATAAGCCACTAAATCCACTGTAGTAGTTCCGATTTCCTCCCAGACGATCACGCTGCCGTCAATCGCCGGGCGGTACTGGTCTACATTGCAGGGATTAACCGCTTCCGGAGAAAAGGGCATAACACTTAGATCACACATGTAGATATCATTGCCGGCATAGCCATCGTCCCGTCCGTCCCGCCAGACGACGATATTGCCGGAAATGGCAGATTCATACTCGTTCGTCGTCTCCGTGCAAATCTGAAGATGGGTATCAGTGGTGTTATTATAACCGTAAATATCATAGCTGGTCGTAACTTCTGGATCGTCTGCACTGCGACGGTCGTGCCACACCATCACATCCCCCGAAACAGCGGGCGCTTTTTGCCGATTGGCAATCGTCAGGCCCATCGGATAGGACGGATCACCAACCATTGTCACATCCTGCCAGTAGATTTCGGTATTACTCGTACCAAACCGCTGGTCCTCCCAGACAACAGTGGCGCCGCTGACCGCAGGCAGGATCTGCTCGCCCGCGAGCAAGACTGTATTCGGATCGTTCGGATCGGCGAAGGTCTTCCAGTAAATATCCGTTCCCGTAGAAATCGAACCACCCTGCCAGGCAACCAGACCGTCGTCGATATCCGGATTGGCCAGACCGGAACCGGACGCAATCGCGATTTCAGGATAATCGGCTTTCAACATACCATTTACCATAAACACACACATCACCACTAAATACAATTTCCCTTTCATAATACCTCCCTTTCAATAGAAACAATTAGTCTTCGGATTCCAACCGCTTGGAATCACCGCTTTCTATCTGTAGCCCTTTTATGACAAGACAGCTTTCTTTGAAAACAAATCAAAGAGCCTTCACCGAAAATGTTATGCCTTTACAATCTTACCGCGGCCGGATTTAACATTTGCCGTGGCATTACGTGTGTCAACAACTATTCTTGAATTTTTAACAATCCATTGATAATCATAATCACTGTGATTGGTCGAGATCAGTACACAATCATAGCTTTTCAGTTTCGCCGCGGTCAGCGGAACACTTTTCATCTTTAAATCATACTCCCGCATCTTATGCGTTTGAGGCAGGTACGGGTCGTTGTAATCTACCTTTGCACCGCCTGCCTTGAGCAATTCGATCAACTCCAGCGACGGTGATTCACGCACATCGTCAATGTCCGGCTTGTAGGCCAGCCCCAGCACCAACACCTTAGAGCCATTAAGACTTTTCTTTTTGCCGTTTAAGGCTTCCATTACTTTGTGCATAACATAATTCGGCATGTCGGTATTAATCTCGCCGGCCAGTTCGATAAACCGGGTCGGCATCCCGTATTGACGCGCCTTCCATGTCAGGTAAAATGGATCAATCGGGATACAGTGTCCGCCCAACCCGGGGCCGGGATAGAACGGCTTAAAACCAAACGGCTTGGTACTGGCCGCCCGAATTACCTCCCAGACATCGATCCCCATGCGGTCAAAGACCATCTTTAGTTCGTTAACCATTGCAATATTGATACAACGGTAAACATTTTCGAGGATTTTGGCCGATTCGGCGGCTTCTAACGAAGAAACCGGAACCATTGTATCGATCGCCAGACTGTAAAGTTTTCTCGCCAATTCTTTACAGGTCGGGGTCAATCCGCCGACCACCTTGGGGATCGTCTTGGTAGTAAAATCCTTATTGCCCGGATCTTCACGTTCCGGCGAATAAGCCAGGTAAAAGTCCTTGCCTGCTTTTAATCCGCCTGCTTCAAGGATCGGCTTCATCAGTTCGCGTGTCGTGCCAGGATAGGTTGTACTTTCCAGTGAAATAAGTTGATCCTTGCGGATATATTTGGCAATGGTACGGCAACTGCCTTCGACATAGGTCATGTCCGGCTCGCGGTTTTCTGTCAACGGCGTCGGCACACAGATCAAAATCGCATCCGCTTTTTTCATCTCTGGCATATTCGCGGTGGCCGTAAACAGCTTGGATGTGACCATCTTTTTAACAGAGTCATGTGAGACGGTCTTGAGAATGCTTTTGCCGGAGTTTAGCTTTTTAACCTTCGGCTCATCAATATCAAACCCCATGACTTTAACGCCGGCTGCAGCAAACTCGCGTGCCAGCGGCAAGCCCACATAGCCCAATCCCAAGATCCCCACCACAACTTTTTTATTTCCGATCTTCTGTTCAAGCAAAGATTTCTTTTTCGCCATTACCTTTACCCTTATATATCATTTCCATACATTTATTTTCTTAAGACAAAAACTTGAGTACTGTATCCGCTACATAATCTTTCATCTCATCGGTCAGTTCCGGATAGATCGGCAAAGCCAGAACTTCTTTCGCTGCTTTTTCGGCTTCCGGAAAACTGCCCTGCCCCTTGCCCAGATAAGTAAAGCACTCCTGCAGGTGCATCGGGACCGGATAATATATCTCACAGCCGATATTGCTGAACTGTAAATGCTGGAACAGCTCATCACGTTTCGGAACACGAATGACATATTGATTGAAGATCGAAACACAATCTTCCGAAATAATCGGTGTCTTAACAATCGACCCTTTGAATTTCTTATCGTAGTATTCGGCATTTTTCCGGCGGGCCGCAGACCACTTATCCAGAAGAGGCAGTTTCACCAGCAACGCAGCCGCCTGGATCGGATCCAGTCGAAAATTACCGCCGATATACCGATGATGATATTTCGGTTCCATACCGTGATTTCGCATGATAAACAATTGATGATACAATTCCTCATCATTGGTCACAACCATGCCGCCGTCACCGATGCCGCCGAGATTCTTGCTCGGGAAAAAGCTGAAACATCCGCACGTGCCCATCTCGCCTGCTTTCTTGCCCTTGTACGTAGCCGAGATCGCCTGCGCCGCGTCTTCAATCACCGCCAGAGATGCCTGTCCGGCGATTTGCATGATTGGGTCCATATCCGCCATCTGACCATACAGATGCACCGGCATGATCGCCTTCGTGCGTTCCGTAATTACCGCTTCGATCAGGTTAGGGTCGATATTGTAAGTTTCCGGATCAATATCCACAAACACCGGCTTAGCGCCAACCCGAACAATACTGCCGGTCGTCGCAAAAAATGTAAACGGTGTCGTAATGACCTCATCGCCCGGTCCGATTCCTAAACTCATCAGGCTGTTAATCAAGGCGTCGGTTCCGCTGGATACACCCACTGCACAGTTGCATCCGCTCGCTTTGGCGACAGCTTTTTCCAGTTCTTCGACCAGCGGTCCGCCGATACACCGCTGAGAATCGAGCACCTCGTTAATCTTCGCTAAAACATCTTCCTTAATACCCGCATATTGCGCTTTTAAATCCAGTAATGGTATCTGCATAAAAACTCCGTTTTCTAATTGTTTAAAACTTCATTCTGTCTTTATTTATTCGATACCAGTCAATCGTCGCTTTTAAGCCGGCATCAAAATCCGTTTTTGCCTCAAATCCAAAATAGTCTTTCGCTCGTGAAGTATCCAGACAGCGCCGCGGTTGTCCATCCGGCTTGGAGGGGTCCCACCGAATTTCGCCTTCAAACCCTGTCAGTCGAGCAATCTTTTCCACAAGGTCCTTAATCGTAATTTCAAAACCGGCACCGATATTGACCGGTTCATCACCATCATATTTCTCCGTCGCCAGCAGGATCCCTTCCGCCGCATCTGCCGCATAAATAAACTCACGCGATGCACTCCCGGTGCCCCAGCATTCGATCACATCCTCTCCGGCCTCGATCGCATCCACGCATTTCTTGATCAAAGCCGGGATCACATGACTGCTGGTAGGGCTAAAGTTATCTCCCGGTCCGTAAAGATTCACCGGTAATAAAAATATCCCGTTCAATCCATACTGCTGTCGATACCCCTGAAGCATAACCAGCAGTGCCTTTTTGGCGACGCCATATGGGGCATTGGTTTCTTCAGGATACCCGTTCCACAAATCCTCTTCCTTAAAGGGCACCGGCGTGAATTTCGGATACGCACAGATCGTCCCAACCTGCACGAATTTATGCAATTTTCGAATCCGGGCCTGTTCGATCAAATGCAACCCCATCGCCATATTAGCATAAAAGAATCGCCCCGGATTCTCTCGATTGGCGCCAATGCCGCCAACCTCTGCCGCCAGATGGATCACTATATCCGGCCGCATCGCCTCATACATCCGCACCACATCAGCTTCCTTGGTCAGGTCATAATCTTCGATCAGCGGAATTAAAATTTGTTCCGTCCGCACTCCCCGCTCTTTAAACCAATCCATTAAATGATGCCCTAAAAACCCGGCGCCGCCGGTAACAACAATGTGTTTATTTTTCCATAAATCAGACATGAAATACCTTTATCAGCAAACAGTAACAACAAGTCCTTCCGAACTCACATCATAATTAAAAAACCGAGCATTCACATCGCACGGATTATCCGTTAAATCTTTGCGGAGCATTTTGACATCTTCTTCAGACTTACATGCCATTAATACAAAGCCGCCACCGCCGGCACCTAATAATTTCGCTCCGTAAACATAAGGTGAAATTCGCTGAAACAGTGACTCGACCTGTTCGTTCGTAGAGTCTGGGTCAAGTTGCTTGTTAAGCTGCCAACTTCTGCCTAAAAGGCCGCCGAACTGAACATAGTCTTTTGACCCGACGATCTCGCCACCGTCTAATGCCGCCTGACGTATCTGCTTCAATGTTCTCATGGCATGACGATCCCGATTCAAGTATCTTCCGACAACCTGCTGGAGAATGTTTTTTGCAAGACGAGTAATGCCTGTGTAGTATAACAAGGTGCGACCCCCGTTTAATGCCGGATCGATCACGTCCTTGCGAAGATACTGCATCGAAGGGTTGGGAACAAGGCCCGGCTCTGTCAAAATTAATTTGACTCCTTCAAGTACACCGCCGATCTGATCCTGCCATCCGCCGCCGGTTGTAAGAGTCTGCTCCAGCCTTAAAACGGAATTCGATAATTCTTTATTGCCCAACTGCCTGCCCATCGCACAATTGATCGCCGCCACGATGACAGCCCCCATGATGCTGGATGTCCCCAGTCCGCTGCCTTTAGGAATGGCCGCTAACGTTGTCAGTTCAATCCCGCCTCCAAACACTTCAAGCATACTCTGAAGTGATTTTTTTTCCAAATCACCAAAACGCTCCCTGGAAAATATTTCCTGCAGAAATGCGGCTTTGGCTAAAGAAAATCCGCTTGTCACGTCTCGATAATTACTCAGTTCCTCCTGAGTACGAATAACAACCTGTAGACCCAGGTCGATCGAGCCGATCTTAATGACCGGATCCTGAATGACACGAAGATACGCTTGGATCGGTGGTTGACCATTCAAATTCACCGCCGCATTCAAGACAGCTCCTCCCCATTCCAACGCATAAGGCGGCGTGTCTGTCCAGCCTCCGGCCATATCCAGTCTGGCAGGGGCTCTTGCCCAGACAATTTCATCCGTCCTTAAACAACTGCGGGGTTGTAATCCGCCCTGTTCACCTGTTCCAAGGATTGCGCTGCTGTGGAGTTTGAAGGCGGAATTTTTTAATGTGACCGCCCATTCTTGAATGCTTAAGTTAGCTGATAACGAAATTCCTAAACGGTCAAGCCAATCGAGGCACTCCGGCAAAAGCAGCGTTTCAAGCTCCGACCGAATCAATGTCGTTCGGTCTTCGGACCAGTCTATGTGTTCGAACGCCGAACCGAGTGAATGCAAAATTCTCGAACTAATAAAGATATCCTCTCGATTCAGCGAGTCTGACTTGGAGCAGGAATAAGCCGCAAGAATGGCTTCTTGAATAAATGCCAGATTGTTTTTGTCATTTTTAATTATATAAGTTAATTCCAGATCACTCAACGAGCTCTCCGGCCTGAACAGATAGGAGACCCTGTCTGTCAAATCGCAGATCCTGTTCGATTGACGTTTTGTCAGAAACACCTCTGCATCCGTTAACAAGGCGATGTCTCGATTGCTGAATCGCGCACCGGTTTTCCATTGATGAATCTGTGCCTGGCTCGCTTGATTCGGTGTAAACATCCAAAGGAAATCTCGAAATTGTTCCTGTTCTCTAATAAAAGGAAACAGTTTGGCATTGAATAGATCCCTATGATTTCCTTCAGTAACTTCTTTCCAAATATCGGATTCATCAGCACTGATTGTTTCCAGCCAGTCATGAATCGAAATGCCGCAGTATTCGGGAGGATCATTGGAGGCCGATTTGAAATCATCGTTGAAACCATAGCACCGAATAAACCACCCCGATTGGCCTTCATAATCTCTGCCGGGGACAAGATCCAGACATTGCCCCTGTCCAAGCGAAAGCTCTTCGTTAAGATCGATGCCAGTTACAATATTATTTCCTTCGAGTTTCAATACTGCGTCAATTGTGCATCCCTCGACCCAGGCAGGTGAACCCGTTATTGAACCGGCATCAGAAATAAAATTATTAATACTTAAGCTGTCTGAAATTCTGATTTTCGGACCATTTTCCTGAACAAGGCGATACCCGCTGTTAATGATTTGCTGAACAGTCCCAAAATCAAGAAAATCGCAGTGCGATAACAGCTTGGCATGAAAGTCAATACGCCTCGCTTTATCAAATAGTTCTGAAAGTAATGCCTCCGGCCATGTTGAACCGCTGCCCCATGCGGAATCTCGATGCAATTGCTTCGTTGCTTCCGAACCAAAAACACAACATAATTCCCGGTAAAAATCCAGACCATGGTCGATAACTGCTTCTGCCAAATCGCCTTCAAACACGACCTTGCCTTCGTCGTCATACCGTAAACCAAATACCCTCAGCATTTCAACAGCAACACTCCCATCAAAAGCCATGATTCCAATATCAAGTATCGCCTGATGATAATTATTCAAGGCACGATATTCCTTTTGCTGTTGATAGGAAGGTTTCTGTAAGTAAAGTCTCACTTTATGCTCGGGATCTAAACAAAAAACACCATGCCGAGACGCCTGGTCAGGGCTTGCCGGACAGCAAAAACCCGTCACCGCTCCACGTGTGCATTCCAGCGGATCTGTCTTGAATCTAAGCAAAACATCTCCCGACGTCATAACGAATTGACCCGAACGATTCTCTTCCCCGAAAAGCTTTAAATAAAGAGCCAACTGCTTGTCAAACAGCGTTAAAGGAATGGGGCCATCCCATTCCCCTGGAATCGGAACAAACAGTTTTCCGCAGGAACCATAGGCGGGAAGTCGTTTACTATCGCCGCCTGCATGAATAATAAGAACTCGTTTGTCTTGAAAAACCTTTTTCCAAAGATTGATGTCGTCTGAAAAGGGTATGGGGCCAAGTTCTTCTCTGAGCACGGCCAATAGACAACATAATGTACTGCCCCCACTGCCGATTCGTTTACCATCGGTGTCAGGAACAACTAAAACTTTCTTGATCCCGGCGAGGAGACCGAGTTGACGTCGAATTTCAAGCTGTCGACGGTAAATAGTCGCTTGAAATTCATTTGACGCTGTTAATATGAGATAGTCACAACCATCAAAGTCCAAAGTTACCGATTCCTTATATAATCACAATGAGGATCAATGAATACTCTTTTATCCGATGTTATCGGTGATCAATTTTTCTTTCTCAGCAAGCTTCATGTCAGCATCGGTCATCATCCGTGCCAGTTCCTTAAAACCAACCTTCGGCTGCCAGTTTAATTGCTTTTTCGCTTTACCCGCATCCCCCAACAGCAATTCCACTTCGGTCGGGCGATAATATCGTGGATCGATTTCCACGTGTTTTTGCCAGTCCAGATCCAGATGGCCAAACACTTCATCCAGAAATTCCCGTACCGAATACGTTTCGCCGGTCGCCACCACATAGTCATCCGGTTGATCAGCCTGAAGCATCAGCCACATCGCCTCCACATAATCACCTGCAAAACCCCAGTCACGCTTGGCATCCAGATTCCCCAAAAACAATTTGTCCTGCAAGCCCAACTTGATCCGCGTCGCGGCCCGTGTGATCTTGCGGGTTACGAACGTCTCACCTCGCCGTGGCGATTCGTGATTAAACAAAATCCCATTGCAGGCAAAAATATTATAGGCTTCACGATAATTGACCGTCTGCCAGAAGCTATAAACCTTGGCACACCCGTATGGGCTCCGCGGATAAAATGGTGTTTCTTCTGTTTGAGGGGCCTCGGCAACTTTGCCATACATTTCACTGCTCGAGGCCTGATAAAACTTTGCTGGCTTTTTCATCATCCGTATCGCTTCCAGGAGTCTCAACGTCCCTAAAGCATCAGTATTAACCGTATAAACCGGCTGGTCGAAACTGACACGAACATGGCTTTGTGCGCCAAGATTATACACCTCATCCGGCTGAACATCACTAAGGATTGTCGAGAGATTACCGCCGTCGGTCAAGTCACCATAGATAAGTTTCAATGGCGGCTGCTTATGCGGATCCTGGTACAAATGATTGATCCGTTCAGTGCCAAATGTCGAACTACGACGGATAATCCCATAAACCTCATAACCTTTGTTCAACAGCAACTCAGTCAAATAAGAACCATCCTGACCGGTAATTCCTGTAATTAATGCTTTTTTCATTAAAATTCCTCACACATAGACGTTAATCATCTGTCAGTAATCAACTGACACAATAGAATTCTTTATACCAGGCAATGAAACGATTGACACCCTCTTTGATCGGTGTATTCGGCTGATAACTCATATCTTCCACCAGATCGCTGACATCTGCCCAGGTTGCAGGCACATCACCTGGCTGGATCGGCAGCAGATTCTTTTGAGCCTTTTTCCCTAACGCTTTCTCGATCGCCTCGATAAAATCCATGAGTTTAACAGGGGAACTGTTCCCGATGTTATAAACTTGATAGGGCG
Organism: Anaerohalosphaeraceae bacterium; assembly: GCA_963675525.2. Lineage (GTDB taxonomy): Bacteria > Planctomycetota > Phycisphaerae > Sedimentisphaerales > Anaerohalosphaeraceae > 4572-13. Next base: position 239,384 of record CAXXSL010000016.1, read on the forward strand.
ATTTCGAACAGGATGGGTCAGGATTCTGACCCGCCCAATCCGGATTCCCCTGCGGGATATGATCGATCACGCGAACAACGCCTTCTACGATGTCATCAATATACGTAAAATCTCGTTGCATTTGGCCATAGTTAAAAACATCGATCGGCTTGTCTTCCAGAATCGCTTTGGTAAATAAAAATAATGCCATATCCGGCCGGCCCCACGGACCGTAAACGGTAAAGAACCGCAATCCCGTCGTCGGTAAACCAAACAAATGGCTGTATGTATGAGCCATCAACTCATTTGATTTTTTACTGACCGCATACAGACTAACCGGATGGTCCACGTTGTCACGCGTCGAAAACGGCATCGACTCATTCAAGCCATAAACACTGGAACTGCTCGCATACGCCAGATGCTGAATAGAGTGATGTCGGCAGGCTTCCAGAATATTGATAAATCCCACAATATTCGAGTGAATGTAGGCATCAGGATTAATTAAACTGTAACGAACGCCGGCCTGCGCCGCCAGGTTACAGACTTTATCAAATCGCTGCGCCGCAAACAACGCATCCATGTTCGGCTTGTCTTCCAGATTAAGCTGAATAAATTGATAATTTTCGTGTTTGCTGCTGGCGACAAGTTTATTGTATTCAACCGCTTCCTTAGTGATTCCTGTTTCACTCAGGCGGGCATACTTGACACCCGTGTCGTAATAATCATTAATATTGTCCAACCCCACAATCTCATCGCCGCGAGCGATCAACCGCTGCGCCAAGTGAAATCCGATAAATCCCGCCGTTCCGGTCACTAATATTCTCAAAGAAGATCTCCTAATCCTCTAAAGTCTTTGCTAAATCTCGAATATACCGCTTCATGTTCTCTGCCATGTCCTTATCTTTGAGTGAAAACTCAAGATTCGTTCGGATAAACCCCTCCTTGTTCCCGATATCACACCGCCGTCCGTTAAGTTTTCGCCCATACATGCGGCGTTTTTGAACCATAATGCGCATCGCATCGGTAATTTGAATCTCTCCGCCTTTGCCCGGAGTCGTCTGCTCAAGATGCTCAAAAATGTCCGGCGTAAAAATATACCGGCTGGCGATGACCAGGTTCGACGGTGCTTCTTCAACCGAAGGTTTCTCAACAAAATCACGAACGCGAAACAGTCCCACCTCTTCTTCATACCCATCGACCACACCATAGCGGCTCACTTTTGAACGGTCCACTTCCTCCAGCAAAACCACCGGATTATTCACTTTTTCAAACACCTCAAGTAATTGCCCGACCGCCGGAACCAATGCATCAATGACCGTATCTCCCAGCAACACCGCAAACGGCTCATCGTTGATATGATGCCGGGCGCAATAAATCGCATCCCCCAGTCCCTTCATCTCTTTTTGCCAGACAAAATGAATATCCGCCATTTCCGAAATATGCCGAACACCGTCTAATTCAGCCAAACGCCCTTTCGACTCCAACTGAGCTTCCAGTTGAAAACTGCGGTCGAAATGTTCTTCGATGGCTCGTTTGCCCTTGCCGATCACCATCAAGATATCCGTAATTCCGGCCGCCACCGCTTCTTCGACCACATATTGGATCACCGGCGTATCAACGATCGGCAGCATCTCTTTGGGCTGTGATTTTGTGGCCGGCAGAAATCGGGTTCCAAATCCCGCCGCAGGAATAACCGCTTTTCGAATCATCGTTATACGTTTTCCTTTTGATTCGTTGGCACAATTTTCGGTTTGATAACACGTATCCCTGTCCGTGAAAAAGCTTTCTTCAGCTTAGCATACATCGTTTCATCTCGATATATCCCCACAATCGCACCGCCGGAACCGGTAAATTTCGAACAGGATCCGACCGACCGGGCCGTCTCTATCATTCGGAGATTATCGTCGCCGATTTTGTAGATGCTCCGCCGCCGGTCGAAATTCGCATTGATGAATTCATGCATGGACTTCAAATCCTGTTCACAAAGCGCCTTTTTAAATCGGTCCGTCAGCCGTGCCCAAAAACGCATCGCACTGTGCACCTTATTCTCGCCCTGTTCAAACCGAACACGAATATCGTTATGAAAAACCTCGGTCGGCTCACTAAAGTCATCGCGATAGGCAATATACAGTTTTGGCAACAGCTTAACATCCATCGGTTCATAAATCCCATGGCCCTGCTTTTTCAAAACCGCTTCATTAAAATCCATGTAAACCAGTCCTTCATAGACCTGGATGACGCGATCCTGCAATCCCGCTGAAATCCCTAACTCGTCCTTTTCCGCCGACAAAATCAGTCCCGCCTGAACGGGCTTCGGAATCGCCACTCCATAAAAAGTCATCAACGCTCGTATGCACGCGGTAATAATCGCACTGGAGCCTCCAAGCCCCACGCTGTGAGGAATATTTGAATGGTAACGTATCGTAAAGTTTTTATCATGGAGCTGGATTTGATTCTCTGTACAATAGTCAAAAAATCGCTTAACGGTCGCTTTCAGCAAACGGATACCACCGTAATAACCGTGAAGTTTGACATCACGAACAAGACTGTAGATCGTCTCAAAACAGGATTGATCCTTTTCGCTGGCAAGAATTTCCAACTCAGGGCTTTCATACAGAACCACTTCCGCCGAAAAATTGCTGAACGCAAAGGAAATCGTTTTGCCGAAATATCCGTCTGAAGGATTCCCAATCAAACCGACACGTGGATAAGCTTTAGTTCGAATGATCATGCCATTGTCGCGTAAATTACGCTCTCCCGATACTGTGATATTCAAGGCCCTGTTTTTTAACAAAGGCAGGGCTGTAAAGATTCCTGCCGTCAAAGAGTACCGGAGATTTCAAACGCTTGGCGATCAAATCGAAGTCCGGCGTACGGAATTCCTGCCAATCGGTAAAGATCACCAGTGCATCAGCGCCGGCCAGTACATCATAGGCATTCCCAACCCGGGTGATTTTTTTCTCAAACTCGGGGCACTCCGCTTCCGGATCATACGCCGTGATCTCGACACCCGCTTTTAGCAATTTATTCATGCAGTAAATCGCCGGAGATTCCCGTGTATCATCTGTCCGCGCTTTAAACGTCATCCCCCAAACACCCACCTTAATGTTCTGACGGCCTTCGAAATAATTGAGTATCTTTTGTGCAAATCGATCCTGCTGAACAAAATTGGCCTGCTGGACGGATTCGGCAATGCTCATTTGAATACCCTTTTCACGCCCCATATAGATCAGGGCACGTACATCTTTGGGAAAACAACTGCCGCCATAACCTACTCCGGCAAATAAAAATGCGTTCCCAATCCGGGAATCACTTCCCATGCCGGAACGCACGCTTTCAATATCCGCCCCGTATTCATCACACAGGGTACTAAGTTCGTTCATAAAAGAAATGCGGGTTGCCAGCATCGTATTGGCCGCGTATTTGGCCATTTCGGCGCTGGCCGGGTCCATAAATAAAATCCGGCTGCTTTTTCGCATAAACGGAGCATACAAAACTTTCATCAACTCCATCACGGCCGGGTTGGTGGTACCGATGATAACACGGTCCGGCTTCATGAAATCCTCAACCGCCGATCCTTCTTTCAAAAATTCCGGATTGCTGACATAATCAAACGCAATCTCCGTCTTGGAAGTTACCATCTCATTGACGAGTTTGTGCGTCCCCACCGGAACCGTGCTCTTGGTCACAAGAATCCGATACTCAGTCATCACCCCGGCAACCGCCTCGGCCACCGAAAGAACCGCCGAAATGTCCGCCGATCCATCGGGAGCACTGGGGGTCCCCACGCCAATAAAAATAAGCAGGGACTCATCAACGCCCTGCTTTAAATCTGTAGTAAATATCAGTCGGCCGGCTTCTATATTTCGCTGAACAATTTCAGTCAACCCCGGTTCATAGATAGGAATGACTCCATTTTTGAGATCCCCTATCTTTTTTTCGTCGTTATCCACACAAATAACGTGGTTGCCGCCCTCAGCAAAGCACGACGCCGCAACAAGACCAACATAACCAATCCCAACGACTGATACCCTCATTTACTAACTCCTTTTAATACAAGTGCTTAAGAAAAATTACAGCATCGGGTTTTTCAAAAAGTTCACACTCCGTGCCCGTCGGTTACACAAAAATGTGCGTCCGGATACCTATAACTCTATTAATGAAAAAGAGTTATGTCAACAAAAACGGAAGAGACACGGCCCTCCGTCGCTTAAATTTTAAAAACCTGCCTGAGTCGTAAAAAAGGCAAGACAATATCCATATCGGCTATTCATTAAGTATGTATTAATAAGAGTTTATAAATAAAACATCGCAGAAGAAGGTCCCATATTATACGAGGGAAACGAAAATAATGTTCTTAGCGGTTAAATCCATATTCTTATCCGCTATAGCTACAATAAGTACGGTCATTTTCCCAAACCGTAATTTCCACAAGTTTACTTTCTTTGAACTTCCCCGCCAGCTTTTTCCATGCAAAATAGGCAAGATTTTCAACCGTCGGATTCAGGCTTTCAAAACCTTCGACATCAACATTTAAGTTCTTATGATCGACCAACTTAAGAAAATTCTCTTCAACCACATTTTCAAACTCACAAATCCCGCCGTCATCGTTCGAAGCAACGCTCCGGCTGACACTGACTTCCAGGATATAATTATGGCCATGACCGGCCGGATTGGCACACTTGCCGAAAAGCTCAAAATTCTTTTTTTTGTCAAAACACTCATTCCAGAGCTGATGCATCGCTGCAAATTCAAATTTTTCGCTGAATGTAAACATCTCAGCTTCCTCCGATTGAATAGAAATACGTCGAAATGGATTCAATTCCAATTGCAGCCGTACCAATTGCTGCGTTTCAAATGACTGATTAATGTCTTTAAAACAGGACTTCAAAACCGCAACCAAATTCGTCACGGACATCGGCCGCCCCTGCTTGATAGAACTCGAGATCGAATCGTTAAAAATCGGAAAGGCTTTCTGACGAACAACCTTGTCGATCTCAGAAACGTTAACCACAAAACCCGTCTCCGGGTCCAGCGCGCTTTCCAGGTCAACCCATAAAGAAAAATAAAAGCACAAACCTTCACCGCACGGCTTGGAGGCATACGAATTAAACCCTAACGCCTGTTCGCTTGAAAAAGGCTCAACTGAAAAGCGTATCTGCCGGCTCAACGTATGCATGATATAGGGTTACTTTCTGTCCACATGCATCAGCGTCAACACTTCAGCCCGGCTTCGCGAGTCTTTCTTGAAGATCCCTCGCAACGCACTGGTCACCATCATCGCCCCGGGCTTTTTGATCCCGCGAATCGTCATACAACTGTGTGAGGCTTCCAGAACCACCGAAACCCCCTTGGGCATGAGATTGGACATCAGGAAATCGGCGATCTGATCGGTCAGGCGTTCCTGAACCTGAAGCCTGCGGGAAAATGCATCCACGATCCGCGCCAGCTTGCTGACCCCCAGCACCTTCCCATCCGGCAAATAAGCAATATGCGCCTTACCGATGAACGGCATCAAATGATGCTCACACACACTATAAAACGGAATTTCCCGCAGCAGTACGATTTCATCGTATTTTTCATGAAAAATACTATTAAGATGTTCCGACGGCTCGTGTCGCATCCCCTCCAGCAGTTCGGCATACATCCGCGATACCCGTGCCGGCGTATCTTTCAATCCCTCACGATTTGGATTTTCGCCCACCGCCTCAAGGATTTCCAAAACGGCTTTTTCGATTCTTTCCAGATTTACTTCTTTCATGAGCTATCCTGCCATTGAATTCATCGTACTTTGAAACGAAGCAGTATACCCACAAACCCCCACAAAAGCAAGAATAACACCCCGCCGCAGACATTCAAAGTGGTCTCGTTTTATCCTGAAACAATCTCCTCCTTTATCCCGACCGAATAAAACGGCTCACAGCCTGAGATCTTTATTTTATTTCCTGTCTTTTCCGGTTATACTGAGACATCGAATTCAATTCTTGGAGAAAAAATGCTCAAAATAACGAAAAAAAACAACCTTTGGATCACAATGTTACTTCTCCTGCCGCTCTTATCCCTCTGTCCATGTTCTTGCCGGGCCAACAGCACAAACTACGAAATTGACCCCGCCCCCTTTTACAGCAGCATGCACCATTGGTATGACATCTACGACAAATCAAACATCATTGACCCAAAACCCGACCAGCCCCGCTACAGCACCTCACAAATAACCGAGATCGCCGACAATATTCTCATCTACCAGAAAGACAACGGCGGCTGGCCCAAAAATTACGATATGCAGGCCATCCTGACCGACGAACAAAAAGACCTGCTCATCAAGGCCAAAAGCAAGCTGGATACAACCTTCGACAACAGCACCACCTATTCGCACATCGAATGCCTGGCAAAAGTCTATGAAGCAACCGGCATCGAAAAATATAAAACCGCCTGCCTAAAAGGAATCGATTTTACACTCGCCGCCCAATACCCCAGCGGCGGATGGCCTCAGTATTTCCCCCTGCAGGAAAATTACAGCCGGCACATCACATTCAACGACGATGCGATGGTGGGCATCATGCAGATGCTCAAGGACATGACAGATAATAAGTCGCATTACACCTTCCTCGATGCCCAGGTCCGCCAAAAAGTCACCGACGCCTACCAAAAGGGACTCGACTGCATCCTCAAATGCCAGATTAAGGACAATGGAAAATTAACCGCCTGGTGTCAGCAGCATGACGCAACGGATCTCAGTCCCGCCAAGGCAAGGGCCTATGAACTGCCCAGTATCTGTAACCGAGAAAGTGCAAGTATCGTTCTGTTCTTAATGAGCCTCGACAACCCCAGCAAAGAGGTGATTAATTCCATAGAAAGCGCCGTCCAATGGTTCGAGGACTCGAAGATTACCGGCATCCGGATTGAGTATTTCGAAACCCCTCCGTTCAAAACCCCCCTGAGAATATTAACAACCGACGTACGCGTTGTCGAAGATCCGACGGCCTCGCCGATATGGGCGCGTTTTTACGAACTCAAAACACACCGCCCGCTCTTTAGCAACCGGCAAAGCGACGTCTTCTATTCCCTCGCAGAAGTCGACAGGGAACGCCGCGCCTACGGTTGGTATACCGACCTGCCGAAAACAGTCATGATGCAATACCCCAAATGGCAAAAAAAATGGGCTCCCGATCAAAATCTTGTTAAGCAGTTGATGACGCCCTGATAAACAGGAAATTGCAATACGAAAGACTTGGGTATCAGATGAATTTATGAACAAAGACCCCGACTGATAAAATCTAACTAATAAAAGGAAAAGATATGATGAGAAGAGTTCTCTACGCCACTATTTTCCTATTCATAATTCAGTTTCAAAATATATATGCACAGAATAGTATTCCACATTTAAAAAAGGTTGGTAACAGGCACCAATTGATAGTAAATGGAAAACCATTTTTAATGTTGGCGGGCGAGTTAAGTAACTCCATCGCCAGCACAATGGAATCCATGGAGCCCGTTTGGCCCCGCATGAAAGAGCTGAATGTAAATACCCTTCTCGTTCCCGTTTATTGGGAATTACTGGAACCGGAAGAAGGCAAATTTGATTATCAGTTGGTTGATGATCTCATTTTGGAAGCAAGAAAATATGATCTGAAAATTGTTCCTCTATGGTTTGGTTCATGGAAAAATAGTATGTCCAGCCATGCACCAGCCTGGGTAAAGCTTGATCAGAAACGCTTTCCGCGTGCCAAAAGTGACGCTGGTATAAGTCAGGAAATATTGACACCACTATCTGAGAATAACTTAAAAGCTGATCTAAATGCTTATAAGCACCTTATGCGCCACATTAAGGAAGTAGATGCTGAGCATCAAACAGTAATTTTAATGCAACCCGAAAATGAAATTGGCATGTTACCTTCTGCACGAGATCATTCCGCCTTGGCCAATGATCAATTCCAAAAAGAGGTGCCCGCTGAACTGATAAACTACATGAAAGAAAATAAATCAAACCTGAACCCGGAATTCTTGGAAATCTGGGAAAAGAATGGTTTTAAAACTTCGGGCAATTGGGAGACGGTTTTTGGCAAAGGATTACATACCGATGAGATTTTTATGGCCTGGTATTTTGCTCTCTATGCAGATAAAATTTCTGCCGCTGGAAAAGAGGAATACGCTTTACCCACCTATGTTAATGCAGCATTGAATCGACCTGGAAAGAAACCGGGCGAATACCCGAGTGCCGGCCCGCTTCCCCATGTTTTGGATGTATGGATGGCCGCCTCACCATCTATCGATTTTTATTCGCCGGATTATTATACCCCGCGTTTTAAACATTGGAATGATTTATATGTAAGACAGGGCAACCCACTGTTTGTGCCGGAACATAAGTTCGATAATACAGTCGCTGCAAAAGCGTTATATACGATAGGGCATTATGAGGGTCTTGGATTTTCACCATTTTCCATACAACAAATCCCAGGTGTACCGTTTAGCCCCAAGGAAGAGAAGCTGGCAAATGTCTACGATATCATGAGTCAGATTAAACCCATATTAGATAAGAACTGGGGACAAGGAAAAATTGAGGCTGTATTGCTGGACAAAGACGATAATAAGGCTGCTTTTACATTGGGAGATTATGAATTTACGGCCGTGCACACGCACAATTTGGGCTGGGAGGCCGAGGCGAAATCAGATGAATGGGAACAGTCTGCTGCAATGATTATCCAAAATGGGGATAACGAATTTTATTATGCAGGGTTTGGAGTTTCAATTAAAGCAAAAAACCTGAAAGAGAAAGATAGAGTGGTCGGGATATTGAAAACAGATCGTGTCTATTTTAAAGATGGCAAGTGGCATGTATACCAACATCTAAATGGAGATCAGACGCATCAAGGAAGGCATATACGTTCATTTGTGAATGATATTTCAATTCAGAAATTTACTTTGTATATGTATGATTAACGCAAGCATGGTATGTCACCAGGAGAATCAAAAGGATCGGGCCTTCTCATGTGATTAGAAAACCTCTTAAAAATCCAGCTAATCCTGTCTAAAATAAAATCCGCGATAACTCGCGTAATCTGCGGTCATCCTCATGTCTCAAGCCTCAAGACTCGGAACCAAACACCCGCACCAGCAGCACACCATGCGGCGGGATGTCTTCGGCCGTAAATGATATTTTGAACTCGCCGAGATCCTTTTGCCGCCACAGGTCACGGACACGGTGTTTATCACTTGCCTTCAAGCCCAGCGGTATCCAGTCCAAGCTTAGTGATTGGGGCTTATATGCATTCATATTAAATATTCCCACAACCTTCGAACCGTCTTCCATGTCTTTGACCCATACCTTCATATTCACACCATCATACAGGCATTTTGCCTGTTTGCCCAGCGGATCCTGGTTGACTTCCAGCACCTCGTCATTGGTCAGCAGGTTCAGTGTAAACTCATCCAACTGCTCGATCGGACAACCGATCAGCAGCGGCGAACTGAGCATGCACCACAGGCTGATATGCGTATACTGCTCATCCGGGGTCAGTCGCGAATCGTGCAGATTCGGCCCCCAGCCGACCTTGCCCACAACCAGCATATCCGGATCGTTCCACTGTCCCGGCTTGGCGTAACGGTACAACTCCGCCTGCCCAAAACCGATACCCGCCATGCTCGACCATGTGTCTCTAATATCGCCCGTTGTCCGCCAGCAGTTGCCGCCAACCTCGCCGCCCCACTTCCAGACATCACCCCAGCCGTATTGACACAGGCTGTAAACAATATCCCGCCCAACCCGGTCCAGCATCTGGCGCATCAGAATATACGGCCGCTGCAAATCCTCCAGCGTCTGATTCCCCGACACCTTCGAATACCCGCACCAATCATACTTGAGATAGTCAAATCCCCACTCCGCAAACTGCTGCGCATCCAATAGCTCATGCTGCCAGCTGGCTTCATACCCCGCACACGTCGTCGGCCCGGGTCCTATATAAATACCCGCCTTAAGCCCCAGTCCATGAATGTAATCGGTCAGCGACTTCATGTCGGGAAATTTGTCATTGCATAAGATACGTCCGTCCTCATCCCGTACCGGCTCAATCGAACCCGGCTTCCGCATCCAACAGTCATCAATATTAATATAACTCCAGCCGTGATTGACCAGCCCCGAATCCACCATCGCCTTGGCTGACAAGCGCACCTTCGCGTCATCCACAGCACACGCCCAGCAGTTCCAACTGTTCCACCCCATCGGCGGCGTTAAGGCAATCGTATCGCCCACAACAATTTTCAGCGACCGTTCGGCTTTCCCCTCGTCATTTTTCGCAATCACCGTTGTTTTGTATTCGCCTTTGGTTTCAACAGCACCGGTAATGCGCCCCGTTTTCGAATCCAGCGTCAAGCCTTCCGGCAGATTCTTCACCTCAAACATCATCGGCCGCGTGCCTGTGGCTGTGACTGTAAATAAAAACGGATTTCCCGGACGCGCACCAAAAACGGTCGGTCCCGTAATCCGCGGCGCCGGTCCCGGCTTCGGCGTCAAAATATACGGCTCAGATCCGTATCGTTCCATTATTCTTGGCTTGTCACCAGCATATTCGATCTTCGCCATCGCCCAGTCCGCATGGTCATAGTCAATCCCGTCTCCTGTATCATAAACGAATAATCGAAGGAGTTTAATTCCCTTCAAATCGACTGTAATGTCTTTAGCTGTGTCTCCGGCCCTCATCGGCCCTGAATCGGCCAGTTCCTTCCCGCCACTACTGACTTCAAATTCCACACTGCCGCGACTGCCCGTTTCGCTGTCCACACCGACCTTGGCCGTAAACCGCATCGCATTGCCATCCAGCTCAATATACATCTCCCCATTTGCATGTGTCCCAATCCCACGTTCAAATGTCTTGCCGTCAATCGTCAGCGGATTTCCATCGATGGAACGATTGGCCTGTGTTTCTCCCCACCCCTCCGTCGCCTGCGTTACATCCAGCTCATCCAGCCAAACCGTCTTAACATCCTCACTCGCCACCGCCAAACCGCTGACAACAATCAGACAAACCAATCCTACCGTATGCTTAATCATTTTCATACTCCCATTCAAATTGTCATTCTGAGCGCAGCGAAGAATCTCACCTCTGTATCTTTAAAAGCATTCACACCTTCAAAATAAAAATCTGTGCAATCTGTGAACAAAAAAAACTACGCACTCAACACAAACGCCGTCAGCAACCGCACACCGAATCCAATCGACCCCGGCGCATCGCCTTCGCCTGCCCCCCAGACACCAACCCCGGCGATATCCAGATGCGCCCACCTGGCCTTATCGACAAACTGGCTCAGGAACGCCGCCGCCGTACACGCCCCGCCGTACTTACCGCCGACATTTTTCAAGTCGGCAATCTTGCTTTTCATCTCGTCAACAAATTCATCATCGCAGGGCAAATGCCAAACCCGCTCGCCCGTCGCAACTGATGCATCTTTGAGCCGCTCAACCAGCACATCATCATTGCCCATCACGCCTGCGCGTTTCTGCCCCAGCGCCACCACACACGCCCCCGTCAGCGTTGCCATATCAACGATCGGCGAGCAGCCCAGTTTTTCCGCATACGCAATCGCATCGCACAAAATCATCCGCCCCTCCGCATCCGTATTCTGTATCTCCACCGTCTTGCCGCTGAACGTCGTCACAATGTCGCCGGGCCGATAGCTCCCCGTCCCCGGCATATTCTCCGCCGATGGAATAATCCCATAAACTTTCACCTTCGGCTTCAACTTCGCAATCGCCTGCATCGCCCCCAGCACGGCAATCCCGCCGGACTTGTCAAATTTCATATCCTGCATCCCGGCACCGGGCTTGAGACTGATGCCGCCGGAATCAAACGTCACCGCCTTGCCCACCAAACCGATCGCCTTCGCGTTTTTCCCCGCCCCCGCCGGCGTGTATTGCAGAATGATCAGCCGAGGCGGCGTGACCGACCCCTGACCCACCGCCAGAATGCCCCCCATCTTCTTCGTCTTAAGCTGTTTTTCATCCAGCACCGTACACCGCAACCCCGCAATGCCCTGCGCCATCTTTCGTGCTTCCGCCGCGAGGGTTACCGGGTTGATGACATTCGCCGGACGATTCGCAAGCATCCGTGCGTAATTCTGCGCCTGCCCCGTGATCAGCCCGACCGCGATCCCCTTGCGCAACTTCGCGATCGCCGACACACTCGCATCAAAAATCACCGCCGTCAGTTTCGCCGGCCGCTTCTTCGCATCCGTCATATACTCATCATAGCGAAACGCCCCGAAACACGCGCCTTCCGCAAGCGCCTGCCCAACCGCAGTCGAATCCAGCTTTGCCGATGCACCGATCTCTGTATGCAAACTCAGCGCAACGGATTTCGCCTTCAGCTCGACCGCCTTTGTCGTCGCCAGCGCCGCCGCCTTCCGCAAAACCTCCAGCTTGGCGTCTTTCCGCTTGCCAAGCCCGACCAGCAGAACACGTGCTGCGGCCGCTTTCCCTTCGCTGTACAAAAGACAACTGCTGCCGGCCTTCGCTTCAAAATCGCCCAGTCTGCGAACCTTTGTAATCGCCCCGCCCAGCTTTTTATCCAGTGCCTTGACCAGTGAGCCCGCCGTTACATCCGAAAACACACCGACCGCCAAAACATCGCTCTTGGTAATGAATACATCGCCCTTTTGAGCCTTGACCGAAATTTGAATCAATGATTTTGTCATCTCTGCAATCCTTTAAAAAAATGCCTAAGACGAGAACTGAAAATCCGCACTCGGCGTTCGCGCCTCTTTCATAATTTTTGCCATTTTCCCAACAATCTCCGGATACTGCGCCGCAACATTTTTTGTCTCGCCGATATCCGTACTCAAATCATACAACTCAACAGGCCCGGCCGGATGCTGTCCGACATTCAGCCGCACCGCTTTCCATTGCCCCATGCGAACCGCCTGCTTGCCGCCCCGCTCATGAAATTCCCAATACAGATACGCATGCTGTTTTTGCTGAGCAGTCTTTCCCCGCAGCGTCGGCCGCATCGAGATCCCATCAATATCATTTCCCGCACACAATCCCCCCAGTTCGGCGCACGTCGGCAGAATATCCTGAAACCCGCTGATATGGTCGCTCTCGCTGCCAGCTTTGATCGTCCCCGGCCAGCGCACAATAAACGGCACACGAATCCCGCCTTCATACAGATCGCGTTTGATCCCGCGCAAAGGCCCGCTGCTGTGATTAAACGCCGGGTCATTGCCCCCCTCGGCATGAGGCCCGTTATCGCTGGTAAACATCACAACCGTATTCTCATCGATCCCCAGCACCGCAAGCTGCCGCAAAATTTTCCCGACATCCGCATCCATCCGCGAGATCATCGCCGCGTGCGCCTTCTGCGCCTCCGGCCAATCCGTATCCTTGTACGCCCCCAGTTCCGGCACTTCCATCCCCGCATCGCCCGCCTCATTATTCGCATGGGGGATCGTTAATGCCAGGTACAGAAAAAACGGTTCATCCTTTTTCGCTTGGATAAAATCAAGCGCCTTCTCCACAAACAGATCATGTGAATACACCGCCTTGTTCGTCGAAACACCCCCCGGCAATCCCCCTCGCCCCAGTTGGATATACTCAACCTCGTTCGGCAGGCGGATCTTCTTGTCATTTTCCCAAAGATAATCCGGGTAATAATTATGTGCCGCCCGCTGATTCAGATACCCGAAGAAGTAGTCGAACCCCTGCTTGTTCGGAACACCCGTCGTCCCCGGCTCACCCAGTCCCCACTTGCCGATCAACCCCGTCGCGTACCCCGCCTCTTTCATCCGCTCCGCCACCGTCACATCCTCCGGCAAAAGCGGAGTCCGTTTGTTCCCGCGTATCCGGCAATGCCCCGTATGCAAACCCGTCATCAGCGCACACCGCGACGGAGCACACACCGTACTGCCCGCATAATGCTGCGTAAACCGCACGCCTTCCGCGGCCATCGCGTCAATGTTCGGCGTCTGAATGCGCCTCTGCCCGTAACACCCCAGGTCGCCATACCCCAGGTCATCGGCAAGAATGTAAATGATATTCGGCTTTTGCCGCCCGCCGAAACCAAACCGCTCAAACACACACCCGCCCAGCAGCGACCCCGACGCCACAGCACCCGCGCCTTTAAGAAAATGTCGTCTCGACAATCCCATCGTTCGTCCCTTCCTACCCGGATTTCGCTTTATTATTTTTTTCCGCGCGATAACGAAGGTAGCTCTCGATAAAGTCTTCAATATCCCCATCCAGCACCGCCTGCACGTTGCCGCTCTGGTGGTCGGTGCGATGGTCCTTGATCATCTGGTACGGCTGCAAAACATAACTGCGTATCTGGTTGCCCCACGCGATCTCACCTTTGGCGCTGTACAGCTTGGCCAGTTCCGCGTCGCGCTTTTGCTGTTCGAGCATATACAATTTGCCCCGCAGCATCTTCATCGCCTCGGCCTTGTTCTTGTGCTGGCTGCGGTCATTCTGACACTGCACGACGATATTGGTTGGGATATGCGTGATCCGAACGGCCGAGCTGGTCTTGTTGACGTGCTGACCGCCCGCACCACCGGCACGGTAATAATCGATCCGCAAATCGTCCTCGTCGATCTCAATCTCAATGTCATCCTCAAAGTCCGGCATCACATCCACCGCGGCAAAACTCGTATGCCGTCGGCTCTGCGAATCGAACGGACTGATGCGCACCAGCCGGTGCACGCCCGTTTCGCACGACAGTTTGCCAAACGCAAACGCCCCTTCCACCCGCAGCGTGATCGAACGAATGCCCGCCTCTTCGCCGGGCGTAATATCCAGCTCCTCAAACTTGTACTTATTGTCCTCAAAATACCGCGTGTACATGCGAAACAGCATGTGTGCCCAGTCACAGCTTTCGGTGCCGCCCGCTCCGGCATGAATACTGAAAAAACACGGCCGCATATCATCCGGCCCGTTCAGCATCCCCGCCACCTCGATCTTATCGCACTGTTTTTCCAAATCCTCGAGATCCGCCTCGATAGACGCCAGGGTATCGGCGTCGTTTTCCTCAGCGGCTAATTCGAAAAGATCGGCCATGTCTTTGACCGCCTGCCCGACCTCTAAAACGGGGCCAATGACCGACTTAACCGCGCTGAGCTGGGTCACGACCTTCTGGGCCGCCTCCGGAATATCCCAAAACCCCGGCCGGGACATTTGTTCTTCGAGTTGACTGCGTAGGGTGATCTTTGATGGCAGGTCAAAGCCAGTCCCGGACCTGCAATATCCGGGCCTCAAGCGACTGTACCGATGTGCGTATTTCCGCGATTTCCATGATGTCTTTCTATCCAATCCTTACTTATTCGGCGTTGCCATTCCCGCGAATGGCGCCGAATCCAGTGTTACTAATTGAAAGAGCCTTTTATATCAAAACTGCCGGAATTTGCAAGAAATTATGAAAGAAAAGCCGTCGTATCGGATCCCGCTAGTCGACATTTCCCCAAAGATCCAACCGCACCCACACGGTTATGCATGAATCGGCTTTCATCTCCCTTATCTCATATTATTCCCACTGAAACGGTAAAAAATGTCCATTATAGATATTCTCTGTTTTTTATTAGACATAAAGAGAAAATATCCTATAATAATGATAGGTTTTCCGACAGTGTAGTCGGGGAAGGTTACTGAAAAATGTCAGATTATTGGTAAGGAGATTAGCAATGAAAACCTGATGAAACTTTCCATCGTGTTCTTGCTCATCGGCTCTTTCGTGGGACTGGCCTGGGCAAACAAAGCCCACAAAGACTACGGCGGTACCACCGATTTTTGCATCATGATATCTCCCAACACCATCGTGCTCAGCGGCCCTTGTGATGTGATTAGCGTGCACAGCAACATTCCCTACGGCATGGTTGACACATCATCGGCCATCACCCTCAATGGTGTCGATCCGATTTCCATCGGGGCTGACGACTGCGGCGACCTGGTCGTCAAGGTCCTCATCGATGACCTCGATCTTGAAGCCGGCCAGGTGACACTGACCCTCAGCGGCTTACTCATCGACGGCACGGACTTCGCAGGAGACGAAACCATTACCGTCAAAGAATAAGTTCGATCAGAAAATACAAACCTGTCCCCCCTCGCCCCACGCCGGGGGGACAGGGTCTATCAAATCCGAAACAGCGAAGCACTTTTGAGGATTTCACCCCATGGGTCTGTGAGACCCTTTGAACAGAAAAATCCCACAAAACCCAAAAACAAAAGCCCGAAATATTGTCATCTTCGCGAATGCACCGAATCCAGACTTAGTGATTGGTTGTAATCTTAACACTGAACTACGAACCAATTATTTTCTTCAGTCTCAGTCATGAAATCCAGACCATAGAGTGTAAATCTGTGATTCAGGCTTAGAGTATTCTATCCTGTTTTTTGTTCTCACCTTAAATGGGGTTTTTCTTCCGGAAGAATTAATAAAGAATCCTTCAAATTCAATACTGCAAGTCTTAGCTTCTCCAATTATATTTGAAAGTTTAGCATTCAATAGCATGCTCGTATGCCAATCTATGAATTCTCTACTCCAGTTTATACTATGCTTATTTTTTCTGCCTCCACTATATTCGACAGTCACTGTCTCAATATTGATTCCACTAGTATTCTTAGTTTCATCACGGAGAAGCATTTCAATTGTATAAGGTGGTTTCTTATTATGATATATCCAGCAGATTAAAGGGAATGCAGTTATACCCACATCATCAATCCACAAATCCCAAGAGACAGGGCCTTCAACAGTAACTTCCTCCCAATCTCCACCAAATCCACCTTCGTAGTGAACCATAATCCCTCCTGTAGTAACTGCAAAGATACAATATGATAAGATCATAATACTAATGAGTAGACGTTTCTTAAATCCAAACCGTGGGCTTCTCCAAGCAAGCCAAGTTAACCAAGGCAATATAAACAAAAAAAAGAGGCCCCAGGAAATAACAGGATGGAAACCAAAACCAACCCTGACCAAAAAAAGGCCAATGGTCGATATGACAAAAATAGCTACGAGCAATAAAACACGGTTTACTTGGGATAAATTAAAGGGGTTAGACAAACTTTTTTATTTCTCCTTTTCAACTAAAAACTCAAAACTATTCTCTGCTAACCCGGCCAATAACCCAGCATCCGCCCCGGCAGCATCAAAATCCTTTCCATCATTTTCTATTATCAAGCCCAACGTCCGCCAACATCGATAACAGTTCTTCAAGAATGCATCAAAAACCACCGCCTCCGGCGGCTCCAAAATCTTCTGGCTTCTGCCTAAAATCTTATTTTTACAAATTTTACCCGCTATACCCCCAATTGGCAATCACACAAAAAAAGGGCGTTTTAAAAGACTCAATTATGTGATTGTCCGATAAAAAATAGAAATATAAATTAAAAGCGAATAAATACACACAAAAGAGCGGCCTCGTCGTATTAATATATAGAGTTTTCTCCCCTCCGGAAAAGGGACCACAACCATGGGGGGTTACAACACTGACGGTCCCCTTTCTTTCTATCTTAAGTTCCTCTTGTATATTGGCGATGCTTCTACCGCCGCTTGCAACGGCAGTCTGCAGGGGAGAAAACGATCACTGCCCTGAACAGGCGTCACGCTATTTTATCACCTTAAGAAATCATGAACTGCGAAGCCAACAAGCAAACCAAAAAAAGGACACCCAAATAGGGTGTCCTTTTCAAAGGTATCTACTACACGCTTGAGCTAACGTATTTTTAGTCTTTTTCTTTTTGCAGTTTCGGCTCCGGAGCCCGGGGAGAAACAAAGACGGTATTGGCCAGATGCATCTCTTCTTCTTCACTGAGCCCCAGTTCGGTAATCAGATGCGGGGTAATAAAGATGACCAATTCGCTGTTGACGGTGCTTTCGCCTTCGAACCGGAACAGGCCACCCAGCAGCGGCAGGTCGCCGAGCAACGGCACCTTGTTGATCTGCGTAGACACATCCTGTTTCTTGAGGCCGCCAATGACGACGGTCTGTCCGTCTCTGATCAGGGCCGTGGTGGTTTGTTCACGTGTGGCAACGATGGGCTGCGGGCTGACACCATTGGTGCCCTGGATCTGGACATCGCCGGTCTGCACGCTGAATTTCGGATTCAGGTTCATACGGATCAGTCCGTCCCGCGTCAGGTGGGGTGTTACTCGCAATTCGACGCCCACTTCACGGAAGGAGGTGGTGCCGATACTGCCACCGGCGCTGGTTTCGGTCAGTTCCTGATACGGAATTTCCTCGATGATCTTGATCTCGGCCTGCTGGTTGTCCAGCACCATGATACGCGGATTGGCCAGCAGTTTGGCACGGATATCTTCCTGTGAGGCATGCAGCGCGACATCGACATTGATGTGGCTGTTCATGATACCATATCGGATCAGCGAGGTTGTATTGGTCTTGCTCGTTGAGCCGGAGAAGGCACCGGAGGTAAACGGATCGGTGACGGATGGCTGGTAGGCATTTCCGATCGTTGAGGTCAACGGTGATCCGTTCTGAAACACATCCGAGCCGCTCAGGAAACCGGTATTGGTGCCCGCCTGCCATTCGACACCCAGATCCATGTTGTCGGTGGAGGAGATATCATAGATCTTTGCTTCCACCATGATCTGCGGCGTCTCACGGTCGATTTCCTGAACAAAGGCATCAATGGCCTTCATCTTGCTCTCTGTGTCGGTCACGATGATGTTGCTGGTGGACGGACTGGCAGAGATGGAACCCTGGTCGGAAATAAACTGTTTCAGCGCTTTTTCAACCTGATCAACATCGGCATAGGTAATGCGGTAGACCCGGCTCTCGATCTTTTCGTGAATTTGCACGGTATCCTCTTTGGCCATCACGCGGATCATGTTATCCGTTGCCAGATAGGTATAGCCCTGTGACTCAAGGATATTGGTGAGGGCCTCTTCCAACGGAACATCCGTCAGCGTCGCCGTGACCGTACCCTGAACTTTCGGGCTTTTAATGATATCGACATCGGCCTGCTTGGACAAGATCATCAGAACGTCATCGATCGGGGTGTCTTTGAAATCAATACTGACTTCCTGCTGCATTCGCTGTTGAACCGGCGTCAGCAACTCAGGGCGATCCCATTCGGCAGACGACTGCTCTTCGGCACATACTACCGAAACCGCCGCCATCACCACCAAGACAGTTATCATAGTCCCTATCGTCCCTGTCTTTTTCATGTCTTTTCCTTTCCGTTTATTGTTCTTTAATGTATTCAATCTTTAACGCTGCACCTGCTGTGTCCAGCGTTTTCCATCTTTTTCAAACTCTACCGCATCTTTGGTGATATTGACGATTGTGATGCCATAGAGTTCCTGGCCCTGCTTGAGAATCTGTCCGTCAATAATCGCGGAGGGATTGTTTTTGCTGAAAACAATGCCGCGTACGGTCAATTGGCTCGGCTCAACGGTATTTTGTCCCTGAACGGGGCGGCTTGGGCCGGGAATCATCGGATTTCGCATTTCGGCCGGTAACGGCTGGGGGGGCTGCCATCGGACCTGATCCTGCTGATTGGCCTGATTCTGTGTTGCCTGATCGGTTGCGGTGTCGTCAGCGGCCTTGGCCTTGCTTTGTCCGGTTCCGCCCAATGTGGTAAAGAGTACAACAGCAAACACCAACGACAGAACGCCTACAACAATTGTCATTTTTTTCTGCTGTGCATTAATCTTGCCCTTTTTAGAACCGTACACCAGTTGTTTGATCTGATCGGTGATCTTCTTGGTTGATTTTTGTTTTGGCGTTTTCACCTGGATCTTGGGCAGCGGTTTAGGGCGGAGGGTGGATACCGCGGCTGTATTCACGGCCCGGCTCTGTGCCTGGGTTTTCTGCTGCATTGATAATGATTTCAGTGGCTCTTGTTCAGAAGCCTGCTGCGAAACCGGCGCCGGCATTGACGCCGCAGCGCCCTGAGGTACCGGCACGTCATCAAATATGGACGCAATCTGTTTCTGTAATCCCGACTTTCTCATGACAAATCTCTTCCGCTAATTGGTAATATTCTATGGCTCCGAGACATTTCGGATCATACGTTATCACAGACTGACCGGCGCTGGGGGCTTCGGCCAATCGAACACTTCGATGAATCACCGTCTCGAAAACAAGCGATCCAAAATACTGGCGCATTTGGCGTTCCACATCCTGACTCAGTAAGGTTCTTCGCTCTGCCAGCGTCAGCAGAATGCCGCGGACCTGAAGGCCCGGATTAAAGCGACCTCGAACGATATCCAGTGTTTCGAGAACCTGCTTAAGGCCCTCGATGGCATAATAATGCGTCTGCACCGGAACGATCACTTCGTCGGCGGCGACTAACGCGTTGAGGGTCATCAGACTCAGTGAGGGCGAGCAGTCGATGATGCAGTAATCAAAAAACGGCTCAACTGTCGCAAAGCGATTTCGGAGCACATATTCCCGATCACTCATCTGGGCAAGCTGTGATTCGGCACCCGACAACAACACGTTACAGGGCGCTACGGTCAGGTTGGTGATATTGCTCGGCTGCAAAATATGCGACAGCATGACGTCCGGGTTAACCAGAACATCATACATGGTTTTTTCGATGTTTTCGGGGACCAATCCGAATCCCAGCGTGGCATGGCCCTGCGGGTCCAGATCCACAATCAGGGTCCGATACCCTCTGAGCGTCAACGCCGCAGCCATGTTCACCGCTGTCGTGGTTTTACCGCATCCACCTTTTTGATTTGTAATCGCAATGGTTTTCACAACTGTTTTCCTGTCTTTTTCCGTACTTACTGTTCCTGTCGAAATCCCACTTCAGTTTATCGGGGGTTTGCACTGGCAACTGAACGGGCTTTATCTTCTGTCGTCAAAAATGAAAGCTGCATTTTTACCTGATTGCTATTCTGGCTGTTCTCATCCCGGCGAATCACAATATCCTCAATAAATACAACCGGTGTTCCCTGTTCAAGCCGATTGATAAACTGAACAAATCGCAGAAAAGAGCTGTCAAATTCCACCTCAAGCCAGGCTTCCGTAATTGTCGAGTCCTTCCCAACGGTCGGATAACTCTGAGCTCTTTGGTTTTTGCTCGAGAACTGGGACAACCCCAATTCGTTGGCAATTTTGCCGATCTCAAAGACCACTGACGTCACGTTATCCTGATGCACGGAAAATCGGCTAATAGACTGCGTGGCTTCTTCGCACTGTTTTTTTACCTTTTCGCAAATTGCCGGCTCAGTCGCCATTTGTGCTATTTCCAATTGTTCTTTGCTCTCGGTGTACTGCCGCCGGACCTGGGCAAGCACTTCTTTCTTCGGCACATGCAGCATGTAATAACCGGCCGCTATCACCAAGATGCATCCGGCCCAGGTTCCTGCCAGAGACATGAGGTATTTATTTTTTCTTATGTCAAATTTTTTCTTCATGTTTATCCCTGTTTACGAAGAACACATTCAATTTCATAATAGGTCGCCGAGCGTCCATCCACTTGCCCCTGCTGCCTTGCAGCCGGCTTAATATCGGCGAATATCCCCGACAGAATCCCGGACTTTTTCATCCGGTCGACGTATTCCCGAATCGCGTTATCACTCTGAACCGGATCAAAACCGCAGAGCACTAATTTCAGATTTCGCTGAACAACAAGCCGTTGTGTTATCTCATCGGTCTCGGGGTTTTTTTCTCTTTCCATACCCACTGTTCGATCTAAATCCATTTCGTAGAGAAAAATATCTTCAGGTAAGGCCTGTGTAAGTTCCACGAGCAAATCACTGGTCTGGATACGATAAGCCAATCCTTTCGTGATGGCGTCAAGGCATTTACGCATCTCCGCAAATTGTGAATTCATCTGGTAATAGGCCTTGACGGGTTTGACGGAAAGATCTATCGTTTCCTGATTTTTTCGAATCTCGGTCTTTTGGCGGTTGATCTGAGCACAATCCTGTTGATATGAAGCCGCCCATGCGACCATCGCAATCGCAGGAATCAGGAACGGTACGACTTTCATCGCCATACTATCCAGACCGCATCGACCGGTTCTTCCTTTTCCTTTAAGTAAATCAATAGCAAACATCTTAAATCGTCCTCATTGCCAGGCCCGCAGCAAGTGCCAAGCCGGCTCCACAGGTTTCTATCAATTCATTCCCTTCCTTCCCCGCGTCCCATCGGATCTTTTCAAACGGGTTCAATATCTGCGTTTGAACCGGCATCGCATCCGACAGAAATTCGACAAAGGTATCCACCAGTGAAAATCCGCCGCAAAGATAGATCTTTTCAACCTCGGAGGTTTTTTCCTGGAACGAATAAAATCGGAGTGTTTCATTGATCGCCATGGCTAACGGACGGATGGCATTATTCATTGCCAGCAGAATTTTGTTTTGCATCGGGCCGGAATTTTCCTGTCCGCGAAGTGCCCGGCAAACTTCCTCTTCGGATATCTGGAGTTCCCGGCTGATCCGCTGAATCACCTGTTTGCCAGCATTATTCAAATCACGTACAAACGGCAAACCGTCTTTGCCGTAAATGATGACATTGGTCAGCGTCCATCCGATGTCGATCACGGCCACGGTACCGTCCGTATCCGCCAGGTTCAATTCATTGAAGCAATTCAACAGTGCCAACGCATCCGAATCCACCAACAGGGGTTTTGCGCCGGCCTCTGTTAGAATGTGTGTTTTTTCTTTGACCAGATCCTGGGTACAGGCCACCATCAGGCCGCTACGAGGCAAAACTTTGGCGGCCTTCTGCTCTTCGGTGACTTCTCGATTCTCGACAAGCTGATAATCCAGTGCCATATTTTTGCTCTCAAAGGGGCAAACCTGCTGAGCTTCCATTCGGACGGCCTGTTCCACGGCCACCTCGGGCAGCGGCGGAAAATTAAATCCTCTTACAAC
This sequence comes from Anaerohalosphaeraceae bacterium, assembly GCA_963675525.2. Classification (GTDB taxonomy): domain Bacteria; phylum Planctomycetota; class Phycisphaerae; order Sedimentisphaerales; family Anaerohalosphaeraceae; genus 4572-13. The sequence continues at coordinate 262,191 of CAXXSL010000016.1, forward strand.
CACTTCGGGCCCGGCAATCCCGCAAACCACATTGTGACTCTTGAGATTGGCTTTTTTCAAACACTTTTTCACGGCGGCAATGACCTGGGGCTGATCGTTCTTTTGCTCTTCTGGTTTCGATTCGATCTGTTCCTGAACCGCAGCAGAAACGGTATAGCCATCCGGGGCTTTCAGCAATTGAACCAGTTTGACAGACGTCGATCCGATATCCAGCCCAACGAGATCAATGTGTGTTTTCAGTTTGTTCAATAATTTTGTCAGCATCATTTTATCCCAATTATTATCCATTCCATCAAATCGTCTTTATCGGACCTTCTCCTGTTGCATCCTGTTTCCAAAAAAATCATCGACCTTCTCGCAATCGGACTTAACCATCCATTCTGTAAAACAGTCATTACCAAGGCCTGTTTCAAGTAAACTCTATCTTGAACTAATCATTCGGCTTTTTATCTACCCTGAAATCGCTCCATCCGCCGGGGGTTGTGACGAATTTGCCTTTCAGGCGAACGGTTCCGGGAATCAGTCCCGACAACATGCGCTTGTCAAAATAATAATTTTTTTCATAGCCGTTTCTTCCGATAATTCCGACAACGCCTCGAATGACCTCCGTTAAGGTTCCGCGTACAATCAGATCATCTGTAGAACCGGACGTCTCTCTGCCGCCGGGGTATCCGACATTTTCGGCTCCCCATCCACCCCCGCCAATGGTCATTGCCGCTTCAAGAACCATCGGGTCGGGCAAGTGACGATGATAATCGCCGTCGGAATACCCGGAATCCTTAATCGCGACAGGCCCATATTCCAAACCTGTCACGGCAGGCAGCCCTTTTCCCCCTTCGACCCAAACATTTTTGCCCGGAGCCCAAACCGTTTCCTCCGGAACCCATTTCTTCCTTCTTCCTCTTCCGGTCCAATGGCCCGGTATGGTTTCCCAATGTCCAGGTTCGGTCTCCCAGTGACCGGGCAGGTTTACGACATAATCTTCGACCAGTCCCGGATCAACGACCTTGATAACTCCCTGGGTAAATAATCCCAATGCATTAGGATTGTCCATCGCAGGCATTCCATCCGCTTGGCGCGGGTAATTGTCGCCGTTATCATCTTTATCCGAAACTGTTATTGAGTCGGCGATCCAGATATTCCCCGTAGCAATCACGCAGACCTTGCCCTGAACGACATTCAGCATTGCAATATCCGGATCCGAGAGATTCTCACTGGCACAGGCAATGACAACACTGCCGTCCACATAGATCATCCCGCACGGCGGCGATTCGATCGCACCGTAATCGGCGAAAATCTGAATGCTCTCAATTGTTTCTGTGACCTGTTTTCCGCAGGTTTCGGCATTTTGGGGAATATAATGATAGGCGTAAATCGGATATTTTTCGAATCGTGTCGCACTGGTTCCCGGCTGAACTTTATAATCGTACGTCCCTGACCCTCCTGTACGGCCCCTCACGGTACAGTCATTGGTTATCCGAACATATCCGACACCGTCGGTGCCCACAAAAAACTCCAATTGCACGGCCGCCTGGGCCTCGGAGACACTATTATTTTTTTGCGGTTTCAGGACCAGATCCGGACGGTTGTCTCTGACCGTTTCTTGATACCATTTTATCTTTTTGTCGATGGACGCTTCGTCTGTAATGAGGCTTTTGGGTTGATCGAACAATATGCCTTCATCGAAAACATTTATGATGTCGCGGTATTTATCCGATTTGCCCGATGAGTATCGCGACTCCTCCATGGTCACCTCCTGCAAAAAGGTTGGATTGCCGGAAATCGCAATATCCCGCTGTGAATCGTCGACGGCCCCATAGGAATTAATATGAATGGGCATGTCAATAATTTCACCGCTCACGAAATAGACCTCATCTGTGGAGATGGTTCCTGTTGGGATGCGGCACATTCCCATTTCCCAGCCGGATACGCTTTGGGCCACATACACCCGGATACCGCGATGAAAGGTCCCGCAATAGCCGTTGGCCGTCACTTCAAAGATCGGACGGTATCCCACAAACCCGTAAAATTCAACATGATAATCGGCCCTCGAATCCGGAAAATTAAAACTGCCGTCCGTCCCGGACATATCCATATCCAGCAGCAGGTCGGGGTTCTGGCTCATCCAATAGATCGCATTTTCATAGGCCGCCTCAGCCGTTAACATCGCAATCTGTTCATTCTGGAAAAGTAACGACTGAAGCGATGCTCCTTCCGATATTTTAATCAGCGCAAAACCGAGCAATGACAGTATCACCACCAATATTAAAACCAGCGCCAGGACAGAGCCTTTGGCATGACGGTGTTGTTTTTTTCGTTGTTTGAGCATTTTCACTTTTTCTCCTGCGATTATTTCAAACCCATACAATGCGGTCAATCGTCATTGATCTAATTTTGCGGTTTCTCATCTACCCTGAAATCACTCCAGCCCCCGGGCACCGTTGCGAACTTTCCCTTCATGCGAACATTGCCGGGAATTAGTCCCGATAACATCCGCTGGTCAAAGTAATAATTTTTCAGGAAACCGTCACTGCCGGTTAAGCCGACAACGCCGCGAACCACTTCGGTCAAGGTTCCTCGCACCACTAAGTCGTCCTGGGTACCGCTGGTTTCCTTTCTGCCGCCGGAGGAGTTTCGTCGGACGTGTTCGGCCCCCCATCCGCCGCCGCCAACTGTTATCGCCGCCTCCAAAACCATCGTTTCCGGTAAATGGCGATGATAGGTTCCATCGGCATATCCGGTATCTTTGATCGCGACAGGCTCATAAACCATTCCGCTAACACCTGGAGGATCCCCCAGAGACTCGACCATTCCCGGATCAACGACCTTGACAACCCCTCCAGCAAAAAGACCCAGTGCATTGGGGTTGTCCTGAACGGGCATTTTGTCGGACTGGCGAAGAAAACTATTTCCCGCATCATCCTTGTCTGAAACCGTCACTGAATCGGCAATCCAGATATTACCCGTTGCCACCACCGCCAGTTTACCCTGAACGATATTGAGGTCGGCTATTTGCGGTTCGGACAGGTGTTCGCTGGCGCTGCCGACAACGACATTGCCATCCACATAGATCATGCCGCACGGCGGCGATTCAATACTGCCGTATTGCGATACGATCTGGATGCTTTCCAGTGTTCGTGTTACCTGCTTACCTGTACTTACCGCATTCTGGGGGATATAATGATAACCATAGATCGGATATTTTTCGAATTGCGTCGCATCGGTTCCGGGCTTGACTTTATAATCCCATGTATCCGACCCTGCCGTATACCCTCTGACCGTACAGTCATCGGTCATCCGGACATACCCTTTGCCGTCCGTACCCACAAAAAACTCTAATTGCACCGCAGGCAATCCCTCGGTAACACTATTGTTCTTTTGCGGCGAGAAGATTAAGTCGGGCCGTTGAGCATTGATCGTTTCTTTATACCATTGTATCTTTTTACTGATCGAAGCCTCATCTGAAATCAGGCTTTTAGGCTGATCAAACGAAATGCCGTCCGTAAAAACATCCATCACCGTTTGATATTTATCCATCCCGCCCGATGAATGCTGTGATTCTTCCATCGAAACTGATTTTAGAAATACGGGGCTTCCTGAGATAAAGATATCCCGATCTGAATCTTTCGGGTCAGCATAGGAATTGATGTGAATCGGCATATCCACGATTTCCCCATCCACAAAATATACCGGCGTTGTTGCGGCGCTGTTGCTCGGCACCCGGCACATTCCCATTTCCCACCCTGAAACCGCCTGCGTGACATACACACGAATGCTGCGGTGATAGGACCCGCAATATCCGTCAGCGGTGACTTCAAATACCGGACGATATCCTATAAAACCGGAGAACTTCACCTCATAGTCAGCTCTTGAACCCGGAAACGTAAGGGTGCCGTTCGTACCGGACACATCCATATCCAGCAGAAGGTCGGGGTTTCCGCTCATCCAGAAAATGGCTTTTTCGTATGCGGCCTCTGCGCTGGACATCGCGATACTTTCATTCTGGAAAAGAACCGCCTGCAGCGCCATCCCTTCGGTGATTTTAATAACCGCCAGCCCAATCAACATCAGGATCAGTATGATAATCAAAACAAGCGCCAAAGCAAATCCTTTGGGCTGAATTCGTATACGATTGTGCTTTCCGGTAATTTTCATTTTGTTTCGCCATTTATTGAGGCCAGTTAACTCGGACCAAGGTCGCCATTTTAACATCCATCGTTTCTTTCTTGTCGTTGACTAACTTCAGATTCAGGCTGACACATCCGTTACCGACTCCGCCGATCATTTCATGGCTGAAAATATCGATGCTCTCACTCGTATCAACCTGCTGAACCAGACACTGTGTCACGACATTGCTTGTTTGGCGAATACCACTTTTGACGCCCGCAACTCCATCGACAACGTCCCCGTAATCCACATAAAGTTTTTTATTATCATCGAGATAGAATAACGCGTAGTTTGTTCCCGTATCGGCGATGTCCATTTCATCCATATTCTGACTTAATTCGTAAAAAGGCTTATCCCAATAACGAAATTCGACGGCTTGTCCGGTTGCAATGGTTTCTCCCGATTTCGGCACGGCTTCAACAAAATACCCTCCGGCTACTTCGTAAAGCTTATAATTGGTCCGATTGGATTTGCGGCCAACCGCCCCGAATGCCGCAGTCAATGCCTTTGAATCCTGCCGCATGGGGTCATGAACCGAGGCGTAAACCTGGCGGTAAGCATTTGTACCACCAAATAAAAGAACGCCCGCGGCCAGTACAAGTATCGCGGCCGTGGCCATCGCCATCACCAATTCGATCAACGACAATCCTTTTTGATTTTTGTTTTTCATCTGATTAGCCTCCCGATTGATCCCGTCTGACATAGGTATAAAATGTGCTGCCGGGATCGGAGCTTTCCGGGGTTTCCTGTTGATAATCTGATCGCCATTGCACAAAAACACTTAATTCCCGAAGTGTGACCCCGGTGGTGACACTGGTATCGATATCGCGGGATAACAAACTCAGATAGAACGGTATATCGTCAACCGTGGCCAAGTATTTGTTATTTTCCGTTGTCAGCTTAATAATGCCAAGGTTCAGTTTTGCCGGATCATACGCATCGCTACCGCCAAGACTTTTCCAGTTCTCAAGAAGCAGCAATCCAATCCGTGCTGCGGCCATTTTTGTGTTGCCGACTTTTGCCTGCTGGACGGCATGAAACTGGTAGCTGATGGCGCCAAGCGAAACGATTGCCAAAACAGCAATTGTAATGACTACTTCAATCAGTGTATAAGCTGATTTATGTTTAACCATTTTTCTGCTTTCCCATTTAATCATACATCCATCAAATCGGAATGATGCCCGGCGAAAATCATAGAAAGCGGGGATGGCTGTCATCCAACCTTCCCCGCTTCCTGATCCGCTCGAGCATCTAATGTCTTTAATTGTCAATGCTTACTGCTTTGTCCAGGTACCGTCCTGGCCCAGCACATACGTCCCGGTCGGCGCATTGGTCTGGCTACCGGTAACACTGACAGCCACTTTGCCTGTCGTTGTGCTTGCGCTGCTGAGCGTAAAGTCACCCGCCACAAAGTACGTGCCCGTCAGGTCGCCGGAATTGAATCCCAGGTCCGTCATGGAAACGCCTGTAGAAATGGTACCATGCTCGGCAAAGTACACGCGACCGGCCGACTGGATGGTTCCGGCCATAGCATTCGCTTCGGCCCATTTCGCTGAATCAATGCGACCCCGCATCAGCGGAATCGAGGCAGCTGCCAAGATACCCACGATGAGGATGACGACCATCAGCTCAATCAAAGTAAAACCTTTTTTCTTCATTTTACAATCTCCCAAAAAATTAAATGGTTTTTCAAATACAGTACCTAATTCCATTGTTTATTTCGTATAACCACTATTGCGACTTAACAAAAAATATGTCTTTTCATCTGTTTTTTGATTGCGATTACCCCGGCGTCATGGAGAAAATCGGCAGATACATCGCCAAAATAACGACCAGCACGATGGCTCCGACCACAACAATCAAAAACGGTTCCAGCATTCCCAGCATCATGGAAACCAGTCCATCGACCTTTTTTTCGTAATATTCGCTGGTTTTATCCATTACAGAAGACAGTGAGCCGCTGTTTTCGCCGATTTGGGCCATCTTGATCGAAACACCCGGGAAAAACCCGATGGTTTCCATGCTCTGTGAAACACTCATGCCTTCCACCATTTTTTCACGCGTCTTGAGAACGCCCTCCCGCAAGACATCGTTATCGGTCATTCCCGATAGAATACCAAACGCATCCAGCACCGGAACACCCGACGAGATCAGCGTTGCCAGCGTCCGGCAAAACATTGCTACAAACGCCATCAAAATGATTTTTCCGAGAATCGGAACCGACAGAATAAATTTGGAAACCTTCTGATGGCCTGTCGTTGTTTTGGAATAAAACACCAAGCTCACCACCGCGGTCAATCCGCCAATCAAAATAAAGGGAGCATTCTTCATGATCACATTATAGATCGCCATAAAGCCCTGGGTAAACGCGGGAAGTTCTCCGTTGAATTCTTCAAACATCGTCGTAAAACGAGGGATAATAAACGTCATCAGAACAATAACAATTAAAACAATAAAGACAATCACGAAGGCCGGATAAGCCATTGCGCCGCGCACTTTTCGAATCAGTTTATCCCGGTTCTCATAGTGTTCCGCCAGACGCTCGAGGGTTTTTGTCAGAGAACCGCCTGTTTCGCCGGCCATGATCATCGCACTGCTGAGTTTGCTGAATACTTTGGGGTATTCTTCAAAACAATCGGCCAGGGTCAATCCTTTGCCGAGCTTTGCGGCAACTTCTTTCAGCACAAATTCAAAATAGGGATTGGGGATTTCATCAGCAATCGTATCAATCGCCGTGGTAATCGGAAGACCGCCGGACAACATTGTGCTCAACTGCCAGCAAAATGTCGCCAGATCGGCAGATTTGACACGCTTGTAACTGATCGTCGTGCTTTTTTCCTGTTGAGCCGTCTGGATTTCCTGAATCGAAACCGGCGTCAACCTTTCTTCTCTGAGAAACATCAGAACCTCTTCCTGAGAAGATGCCTGCTTGATGCTTTCTACACAGTTGCCTGACTGATCCCATGCTGTATATTCAAACGTACTCATCTTGACCCTTAAAATTTTTCATCTAAATTCTTCCACTTTGAGTTTCGGTTTTTTTGATGAGAGGATTGACAAATTTGCCCGCTGTTTTTAAGAAAATCTTGAGGTACAGCATGGTCTCATAATAACAAACCACAAAGCAACCAAATCAAAAAACAAACGTCCCATTCCTTATTCTGAACAGAAACCGCGTCAAATACCTTTCTGTCTTTTCGGCTTTGCTCGCTCATCGTCCGATAATTCCCCACAGTCAAATGGGCCGAAATGGCGGCTTACTTGCAATTCACTGCCAAATACGGTATAATACGATTGCAGTTAAATGGGTGAGGAATGAAAGAAAAGCGTGATGGAAAGAAAAAAAACAATTTGTGAATATTGTGATCGTGAAATAGGTAAGCATCAAAAGCCTCGTCTGGACGGTCGCCATCTCGTCTGTCCGACATGCAACAAGATTCTGATGGACAGCCAAATAGTAATCCGCCCTATCATCGTTAAGGACGCAACCTATCCCTGGCTGCGTATCCCTTCGGTTTTGCTGGGAAGCATCGGCCTATTGGGTATTCTGCCGGTAAAATTCCAAGCGGCAGCGTCCATGCTGTCTTTCTTTCGCATGCCGTCGGTTGGAATGTGTTGTCTGATCGTGGCGGGATCCGCAACATTGTTCGTTCTGTCAATCACCGTTGTTAAAGAAACGAAAAAAACGGATGTTGTTCAGGCCGTCCCGGAGCATCTGCATGAGAGTTGGCGAAGCCAATAGCATTTAACGATTGCGGTTTCTATGAAGCCAGATTCTCGGCATACGTTACACGGAGAATCTCTTCCGCCGTCGTAAGACCGTTCAGGACGCGCGAGGCACCGCTTTTCAGCAAATCCCCGTATCCCATACTCCGGGCAATGCTGCGGATTTCGACTTCCTTGGCGCCGGTCGCCAGAGCCTCTCGTATTTGCTGATCCATCGGCAGAAACTCAAAAATAGGCAGTCGTCCCCGATAGCCGGTATTGCCGCAATCGGAACATCCCTTGCCATGGTAAAATTGGGTCCCGGCTATTTGCTCGTCCGTCAAATTCAGTCGCCGGAGCAATTCAGCCGGCACATCGACAGGCTCCCTGCATTTATCACAAATCCGACGCACTAAACGCTGTGCGAGGATCATGTTCAGTGATGACGCCAGCAGGTAAGGTTCCAGGCCCATATAGATCAGACGGCTTAGGGCACTCGGTGCATCATTGGTATGGAAGGTGCTGAGAACCAGGTGACCTGTTAATGAGGCCTTAATGGCAATTTCCATGGTTTCCTTGTCACGAATTTCGCCAATCAGAATAATATCCGGGTCCTGACGCAGGATTGAACGCAGGCAGGCAGCAAAAGTTAAACCAATGTCCGGCTTGACGTGTGTTTGGTTAATACCGGCCAGCCGATATTCAACCGGATCCTCAACCGTCGTAATATTTTTATTCGGATCGCGCAGTTCGTTCAGCGCGGAATAGAGCGTTGTGCTCTTCCCGCTACCGGTCGGACCGGTCACAATAATAATCCCATGCGGTTGATTCAATGTTGACTTAAACTGGTTCAAAAGACCGGGTTCCAGACCCAGGCTGTTCAGATCGTGATTGACCGCTGTCTTATCCAAAATACGCATCACGATCTTTTCGCCGTAAATCGTGGGAAGCGAAGAAACGCGAACATCAATATCTTCTTTGCCCTGACCCCGTTTGATTTTAAAACGACCATCCTGCGGCAGCCGCCGTTCGGCAATATCCATCTCAGAAAGAATTTTGATGCGGGCAAGAACGGCGGCATGCATTTTACGCGGAGGCGGCACCATCTCCATCAACAAACCATCCACGCGCATCCGGATATTCATGGATCTTTCCTGCGGCTCAATATGAATATCACTGGCACGGCTCTTGATCGCCTGGCTAAGCATCAAATCCACAAACCGGATGACCGGCGCATCATCGGCATCAACCGAGTCTGAAAGCCCCGCTTCAAGCGACTGCTCCAGCAAATCGTCGGCGTCATTGCTGATCTCAAACTCAACCAGATCGCGTATTTTCTGCTCTTCAACATCCGTTCCGTGATAAACATATTCAATCGCACGCTGTATTTCAGTTTCGGACGCCAGAACTGTTTTGATCGATTTTTTCAGTTTGACTGAAACCGTATCGATCGCAATCACATTCAGGGGATCGGACATGGCAACCGTCACACGGTCATCTTCCTGCCCGACCGCCAGCACATTAAACCGTTTGGCAATATTTTCCGGCACGGTCCGTGCGATATTCTTGTCAATGACGGATAATTCTTCCAGCGAAAAAGATTCCATTCCCAGATATTCAGCCAGCAGTTGGATCAACATCGTATCATCCAGCGACTTATTCTGGACCAGAACATGTCCCAACCGGCCGCCATCGGCCTGTTGTTTATCCAGCGCCTTCTGGAGTTGATCGGCGTTGATACGGCCTTTCTGGATCAGCCAATCGCCAAAAAGACAATTGTCTTTAATGGCAACCTGTGAACTATATTGTGCGTTTTGGTTTATCATAATAAGAGTACATTCGGCGCCTTAATTACCATACTCGAAAGTAACCACTTCTTCTGTTTCCTTTTGTGTCTGATTTTCAGGTGATATCGTCCGGTTATTAAAAACAAACTTCTGGATTGTTTCAGAGAGTTTATGGCTGTCTACCGGCTTAGTCAGAAAATCGTCAAAAAGAGATGCGATTTGAATGTTTTCCTTCTCATTGAGTACTTTTGCAGACAGCGCGACAACCGGTGTATCGGGCTTTGCTTCCTGAATTTTCCGGGTTGCTTCATATCCGTCCATACGCGGCATTTTCAGATCCATCAAAATCAGATCGTAGTCTTTTTCGAGGGCTTTTTCAACTCCCTCCTGTCCGTCTTCGGCTGTATCAACCGATACACCCAGTACTTCAAGCATCAGGCTAATGACTGTTCGGTTGGACTGCTGGTCCTCCACCAGCAAAATAAGAGGCGTCTTGGCGGCTTCATTGGGGACAATCGGTTCGGACTGCGTTTCCTGTGAACACAGTCCGAGTCTGGGAGCACACTGGTCTTCGATCCCCGTCGGCAAAATAATCGAAAATACGGACCCGACATTAAGTTCACTGGTGACCTCAATGTGACCGCCCAGCAGTACAACCAACTGTTTGGTCAAGGGCAATCCCGCCGCAACAGAAAATCCCATATCGAGCATGGTCAACACTTCATCCTGCGCGTCTTCCTGCCGCACCACAGGTTCAAAAACGCCGTCGATCTTCTCGGGACTAATCCCGATACCGCTGTCAATAACGTCAAATCTGACACACGGTTTACCGTCCAGATAGTAAGACAGAATACGGATTCGAACATTACCTTCTTTGGTGTACTTGAAAGCATTGGCCACCAGATTAACCAGACATTTCGACAACCGGTCTTCATCCGTCAAGATCTGAGCGGGTAAATCCGGATCGATCTCAACATCATACCCCAACCCTTTGTCGGAAGCCGCAGAAGAAAGAATGCCTTCGAGCTCTTTGATGATTGCCGCAAGATCACACTTTTTTTTGCTGATCTGCAGTCGGGCCGACTCCAGTCTGGCCCAGTCCAGAACTTCATTGACCAGTGCAGACAGTCCGTTTCCGGCCTGGTTGATTTCGCCGACATATTCCCGCAGTTCATCGGTAAGCTGTTCGGAAAGAAGAAGATCGCTAAAGCCGATCACCGCATTGGACAACGTGCGAATCTGATAGGCCATATTATCAATCAAACGTCCCTTGGCTTGAAGGGATGCTTCGTTTTTTTGGATCAGCTTTTGGAGTTCTTCGGTTGAACGAAAATCAGTTTCATCTTTGTTCATTATTCTGTTCCTTTTCAGCTTACCTTTCTTTGTTTATTTTTAGCTTTTGTCCGGTATTCAGACAAAAAGGCACCTTTCTGCTTCGGTTGATTCAAGGGAGTAATTAATGAAAAAAACTCGGATAATTCACAATTTGATAAAAAGAAAAGAGTTATCGGACTTTTTTGGAAAAGATTGAACTCCGGCAATAGAGTCGTTATACTCTCTTTGTTACTCAGCCATCTTAATATCTGGAAAGGATAGTCATGATTAAAGCGATCGCTCATATTTGTATTTCAACGCGGGATTTGGATAAAACTGAGACGTTTTATTGCTCCTGTTTGGGACTGGTAAAGAAATTTGATTTCATCAAAGACGGCAACGTCGCCGGTTTCTATCTTCGGATCAATGACGTTAACTTTATTGAGGTTTTTCAGACGGAGGGTCCTTCATCCGACCAGGAGTCGCCGATCAAGCACTTTTGCCTGGAAGTCGATGATATCGACAAGACCATAGAAGCTGTCAGGAAATGCGGTGTTGAGATTGCCAACAAGAAAATGGGCTGTGACAACTCATGGCAGGCCTGGTTGACCGACCCTAATGGGATTAAAATAGAACTCCATCAATATACAGATAACAGTTGTCAGGTCACCGGCGGTGATTGTGAGATAAATTTTTAAAGAGATGGCTGTAGATGATATGGCACCATCTACAGCCATTGTACAATTTATTTCTCCTGTTTTCCTCTTTCCATTACCTTCCTCGTACTCCTAAATACCAAGTATTAGGATACTTAATTAGTCCTATAATGTCAAGTGTTAATCTGGAAAAACTCATTATTGGCTAATCACTATCTATCCACTTTTGAGGCAAGACTCGACAGGTGTTGGATACGTTGATGCAGGAGTCGTTATGACATCCTTAAATAGCATCTCTTTCTTTATGCTCTTTTATCAAAGAATCTAAGAGAATCAATACCTCTTCATAGGTTTGCGGCTTGGCCATAACCATTTCATAGATATAATCGGCCGTCAGTATCTGTTTTTTTCCGGCTGTTCCATTATTATGTATTTCTCGAATTCCCCGATTCCATATTTCTTCGAATCGTTTTGCATAACTTTCCTTTATGCCTCTGCCCAGATCCTGAACCGTTGTCCAGTCTAAGATCGCCTGTTCATAATCAAATCTTCGTTTATGTTTTTTTCCAAGGTCCCAAATGTAATTTTTCACGACCCCCATTTGCATCGCTGTACGGTCATCACAAAAAGCCCTCATTGCCGCATATTTCATATGACAGACCTCATCATAGTTTCTGCCGCAGATCTGTTCTATGGTTATCCGATGGACATGGCTTTCGGGGATTTCAAGGTCCAAAACCTTCGTCTTTCTTTGTTCCGGCTTCAGAATGTCCTCGAAAATGCAATGCTCGCAGACAATGCACCGTGTAATTAAATCTTCAGAAGATCCCTCTAATTTTACCTTCATTTCATCACCTGTATTTTATTTTCACCAATTTTTCACGAGATATACTTTTATATCCCGCCACATCTTTTTGTGTCAAACGTCATGAGACCATAGCCGACCTATTCTCTCTGTATTGAGTTTGCCGGAGCATAGGTCCCGGTGGCAATTATAATCCATTCGTTAACTACGTCAAGCAGGCACTTATCGCTTTAACTTTTTCTGTGATATTAATGCTGATAATGAAGTATTTTTAGCTGTCCCATTCCTTGGCTCATTGTGAACCAATATTATAGGGCAAAGTGAGTCGCTAACATATTTCTTGAAATGTATTTCACTTGGGATTGTGTATCAGAACGTATCATATACCAAACATATTTTCCACGTGCAAATTGACAAATGGCGACATTGCCACCTGCAAATTGTTCTAAATAAAATAATATATCAAAGGATACGAGCTTCTGAATTGCCTGAGGCAGTTCAAAAAAACCTACTCGGTTGAGCGAATCTCAAGGACTTTACTTCTGATAGTACTGGCAACTGTTTTAATCTGCTGCATTTGTTTTCTAACTCTCGTCCCTGCCGCCTTGTTTCCAGTTCCGGCTTTATTGAGGTCATCTTCAATCTCAGAAACCAGTGTTTTGAGGTCTTCGTATTCTTTCATTTTTATCCTTTAAAAGTATGTTAACTATCATTCCGAAGGAAGCGTACCAGCAGGAATGGGCATTGTCAAAGCAAAACTTGTCATCCCTCTATAAAAACACGACTTCCCCTGCATCTCTCAACGGAGCTGCCTTCAGTTCAAAATCCATCTTGACCCCCGCATCCCTGAAAGAATCCTGAGTTTCCTTGATTGCAATCTTTGGTTCATTTCTCTGACTACTCAGATGCCCCAGCATGATCATCTGGGGAGCTTTCTTGCTCTCCTTCCTGATATTCAATATCAGCTCTGCCGTATCGGGATTGGGCATATGAAATCGACTATTGGGATTGAAATATTTCCTCAATAACTCCAGATCATGATTCGATTCGACAAAAATAAAATCTGCATCGATAAAGTGATCAAAAACAGATTCCCAATCCAGGAAATCCGTCACAATAATAATTTTCTTGTCCTGACAATGAATCTGGTATCCATAGGTAGGATAAGAGGGATTATGCATCACTTCAAAAGGCTTAATACAAAAATCCCCTACCGTGAATTTCTTGTTTTTGTAAGTCAATATATTCAGATTCTTAAATCCATAACTATTGAAATGCTTTTCCTTTAGCTGGCCCATAGAATCATCATGAAGACGGATCGTAAGCCCATAGTCCTCAAGGACTCTGAGTGGATAGTAGGAAATATGATCTCCATGCATATGAGTTAAAAGAACGGAGTCTATTTGAGCAGGATCATTAAAGAGGGTTGTTAAGGCATGCCGTGTTCTCTTCATAGAGGACAGTCCGCAGTCAATGACCAGTTTGGTCGTATCCGACCATAGGGCAAGGCAATTGCCGGAACTGCTGCTGCAAATAGATTGAAAATAGATGGACATGTTTCGCTTTCTAAACAGTCTTTTTTCACGTTTTAGAATTGTATCATATTTTTTCATTTTTCCCAGAATATTCTTCAGATCACGTTGATAAGCTAAAGTGAATATCTTATATTTGAGTATAGTATGTAGTGAAGCAGGAATTAAAACCTCAGACAAATTATGTCTGCACTGCCTCAGGAAGAGTTGGGCTTGTAATCTGGCTGAGAATGGCATTGCTCCTAAAACCCTCTGTGAACTCGGAGGATGGTCGAACCCATCGACTTTGCATGAGTATTATACTAGGGTCAGTGATGCCAACAGAGAGAAGGCAAGGCAGGTGTTGGATGAGTTGATGGGGGAGTGAGGAGAATATTACTTGCTTGACTGGCGACTGAGCGGTAGAATCGTAAGGTGTAGAATATCATCTTATAAAAAGTATAATGTGCATAAAAGGAGTGATAATGAATTTGCCAATCTTGTTAATCCTCGTTTTGATTATCGGTTTTCCAATTGGATGGCTCATTTCTGAGTTTCGTTCAGGTCGCCCTCTTCGTATTACTTTAGGCATTCTTTCGATTTCATGTAGTTTTGGCGTTGCAACAGTCATTGGGATGCTTTCGGAGCTTAACTATAATGCATGGTATGGGAGTGCTACATATAAACTAATCAATACAATGGTTGGGGAAATCGAAGACGGCAATGAAGAGCGAGTCATGAAGGCTCTTCGTGGTCTCAATAATCAGTATTCACCATCATACGAGAGGAGTCCTGATTACTACCTTTCCTTTGTTGATGAAGCTACTGCAAGGATGCGAGGCGATACTGAGATTGTAGAAGGCTCAGAATGGGATACAGCTAATATAGATGGATCATCTTGGCTTGGATATTGGAAGGAAGACTCTGGTTTTTGGTTAGTTATTGACAATTCTGAATTACCCTACGATATCATTTGGTCTGGCGATCCAAGAGCCAGTATGACATCAGTTGCTGTATCGGATGACTACAGAGTTCTCACTTATCAGGAGGCGGATAATTACAGGCACACTTTAACTCTGATAAGTAAAAATGAAGCAAAGCATGAATGGTTTGATCTTGAAAAGAATGCTGTGTGGAGAACTGATCGTATTCGTAGATTGACAAGGTTTGATAAGGACTGATATCTCATGAAATGCTCTTTGAATATTCTTATGTTTCTAATGCTGGCATCACTATTTAGCTGTAGTAATGAAAATGCTATCTCTGATACAAATGCTGAATTCAAAGAAATACTCAAGAAAGCAGAAGAAGGAGATGTGCAGGCTCCATATGAATTAGTAAAAAGATATGTTCCCAGTGAAGACGGCAGCACGCAGGATAACGAAGAACTAGTCAAGTGGTATCGTAAAGTTGCAGAACAAGGTCATGTAGAAGCTCAATTTGCATTGGGTTTAGCATTGATGTATGGAAAAGGAGTTACATTAAATCCTAAAGAGGCTGTTATTTGGTTACAAAAGGCATCTGAACAAGGAATAAGTAACGCTCAAATGACTCTGGGATTCATATATGTAAATGGATATGGTTGTGTTAGGGAAGATTATGAAAAGGCTTATTACTGGAATCTCAGGGCGGCTAAACAAGGAAATCCTGAATCACAAAGATGGTTAAGTTGGATGTACACTGTCGGTATGCATGTCAACAAAGATTTCGTGGAAGCATATAAATGGGGCTTGCTAGCAGGTATGCAAGATGAAAATGTAAACACAAGTGAATGGCTCAATCTTAGTGAACGCATGACCTCAGAACAAATAACCAAAGCTCAAAAACTTGCTAAAGCCTTTATTGCATCCCCTGAACAGTAGGTGGCGATGAGTTGATGGGGTGATGAGATATCTTCTTGATTGACTGGGGTAGATGGGTAAAATACTTTGAGTATAATACTTTCATGAAACTACTGTTGAGATTAATCTATGCGAATACTATTTGTTGAGAATCACGATCAATTTGCTTCTGTCGTTATCCGTGCATTTCTCAGCAATCATGAAGTGACTGTCGTACCGAATATCGTCTCCGCATTGGATCACTTTGCCAAAAGTGAATATGATGTTCTTCTGGTCGATTATGATCTTGATGATGGCAAAGGTGACCAGTTAGTTCAGATAATCCGCAAAGATGATCTTCGGGTAAAAATTGTGGCTGTCTCATCCCATGAGCGAGGAAATAAAGCTCTGTTGAAATCTGGCGCAGATGCGGTCTGTAGCAAGACTGAGTTTAGTAAAATCAGTGACATTTTAGAATCATTATGGAAGCACTCCTAGTCAATTCCAATATGTCCCAGATAAGAGCTGTTTATATCATTCTAAAACTCTTCTTCAAGCACAAAAAAGACGAAACTTCTCTGATATAATATTTACACTTTTTAACAAAAAATTCCACCCCAAGTACACACAAAGACCACTTGTCTTTGACGCTGGGGTGCCGCTGGGAGCATTTTTTCAGTGTGATTTTCCACTTGACAAAGATGGTTATTTCTTGTATATACTTGCTTTTTAATGAGTTATCTCATTAACGGGCGTTTAGCTCAGTTGGCTAGAGCACTAGCTCGACAAGCTAGGGGTCACTGGTTCAAGTCCAGTAACGCCCACTGGTTGAGTTTCTCGTAAGCCTTTGTTTTTGCAAGGGCTTACGTCAACCACCTCTCTCAATCTCCCAACCTCGCATATTCTGGATTTTATCGTATTTCGCTCGATCCTAACGAGGACTTCAGTCGAATTGGCGGTCGATTTTTCAAGGGCATCACAGGTACCTGTATTAACTGCTTGCTGTTTGTTGGGTAACATGCTCGCAAGCTTATCTACTGCAAGAAGATTCAGACGGCCGTGACGACTGTGACCGCAACTGCGATATCACAAGATACAGCAAAAACGATCATAAATAATTTTGCGGCTCTAATTACCGTTTGGATAAAGACCACTGGATTGCCATGTAGACGCCAAGTCAGCAAATTCCGAAAGGCCATAGTTATCCGGAGGCGTCAACCATCGATTCGCAAAAGTAACCAGATCAAATATGTTTATGACACAATCAGGCTGACTATCCGGCCCTGAAAGATCGTACGTAGCGTCTAACGCCAGGATACAGGAGCTTTCTCCACTGAGGGCATAGCGTAAATCCGCCACCTCCGTATCTGTCAACGCGTAGTTGTATAGTCGCATATCGTCGAGGCTGCCGTTAAAGGCGTGGAGTCCGTCGCTGCTGACTCCAATATTGACGGCTGCTTCGGTTTCTGTCGGCAGTGCCCAGGAGCCTTCATCCTGCAGCAGGCCGTCCACATAGAGCTTTCCCGTCGTTCCATCAAACACGGTGCAGATGTGCTGCCACTGGCTGTCGGCTTTCAACCCGTTTGACATGGTTAACATTTCACCGTCAGTCGATTCGGCTATTAAATCGTCCTCTGTTGCCGATGTTTCGCCCCGGTTTGCCCAGAAACTGATGGTCATCTGCCCGGATTGTTGAATCGGGTCAAATACCGGCGCTAATGCCCAGCCGTCGGAGGCGGTTATTTGGGTTGCACCGTTTGCTGTTCCGTCTGCCCCGGTGACAAAGGTTGGCGTGCCGTTGACGGCCGCGTCGTTTCCGGCCACCTCCTCCAGATAATTACCACCGCTGTAGCTATCCTGATCCAATGTCCAATGCGCGACAAGGCCGTAAACCATTAAATTTGCCGTATTGCTGTTTCGCGAGCCGCCATCATTGGTGATTTTACAATAATACTGTCCTGCATCCGACGTCATCAGGCCGGTCATCGACAGCGTGGCGGTATATTGTTCGGTAGGTGTATCATAAGATAATTGCACATCAATATTCGTTTCGGCCGGATCCATAAGCAGGTCGGTTGGTGTGGCCACTTTGTACCATGCGGCTGACGGTGTGGACACGCTGGTAAAGACGGTTTCAAAAACGGCTGACTGTGTTTCGTTGGCTGTTATATCTTCAGGCTGCGAAGTAATGATCGGAATCGGCAGGCCTGACGGAATCGACAGATCGACGCCGTTCGAAATGTAAATGTCGTCCACTCGGATCGGAGCGTAATCCCTGCCATACACTTTAAAGGTTACCAGATCGACGGGAGTGTCGCCGTTGCCGGTACGGAAGGCATAATCATTTGCTTGCAGGTCGCCCGCTGTTGCGTCTGCTGAGTCAGTTGTCACATAGACATCGTATGTTTGTGTGCTGTTATTAATGACCAGCCAGATATTATACCACGCAGCGTCACTTATTGTCATTATGCTCGTGTTGCTGCTGCCGTTTCGGGCTCTGAGGTCATTACCCACAACAGAGACATAGGCCTCAAAGTCGCCCCAATCCCCTGTTGGAGTTGTAAGATCGCTCAGCCCAACCGAGCAGTCAGGGCTGGTTCCCCCAGATTTATAGATCCGGTAAAACGCCGTCGTTGCGGTATCGGTATCGGGAATAGAGTCGGTATCCAGCGACAGATAGGAACCGTAGCTTTCCATGCATTGATTACCGCTTGCTTCCTGTTCAAAAGTCGGCGACCCGTCTGTCTGAACCCACGGCGATGTGATAGACCCGGGAGCGGTATAACTTTCAAAGTCATCTACCAGTACGGCAGCCTGCGTCGTCAATGCTAATAGCAAAAAGCACGTGATAAATCCCTTTTTTCTCATCATTACCCTTATCTTTTTATTTTCTAAATGGAAAGTCCAATTTTATTCCCCTCCGGATCAAAGACCGCTGGAGAGCCACTCTGCCGCAAAATCAGAAAATTCTGCCATATCATAAGTCGTAAGCCATCCATTCGCAAAAGCAGCCAAATCATAGAGATCGACGGTGCAATCCGGCAAGCCTGCCGAACCGGTAAGATCATATACAAGCGGGCAGGTGTCCCACGCGTCGTGAATCGCTGCGACTTCAGTACCTGTTAACGCGTAGTTGTATAGTCGCATATCGTCGAGGCTGCCGTTAAAGGCATGAAGTCCGTCGCTGCTGACCCCGATATTGATCGCCGCTTCGGTTTCCGTCGGCAGCGCCCAGGAACCTTCGTCGCGCAGCAGGCCGTCAACATAGAGTTTCCCCGTCGCTCCGTCAAACACCGTACAGATATGCTGCCACCGGCTGTCGGCTTTCAGGCCGTTTGACATGGTTAACACTTCATCGTCAGTCGATTTGGCTATTAAATCGTCCTCTGTTACCGATGTTTCGCCCCAGTTCGCCCAGAAACTGATGGTCATCTGCCCGGATTGTTGAATCGGGTCAAACACGGGGGCCAATGCCCATCCGTCTGTGGCGGTTATTTGAACGGCACCGTTTGCCGTTCCGTCCGCCCCGGTGACAAAGGTCGGTGTGCCGTTGACGGCCGCATCATTTCCGGTCACCTCTTCCAGATAATTACCGCTGCCGTAGCTATCCTGGCCCAGTGTCCAATGGGCGACGAGTCCATAGACGAGCAAATTTGCGGTATTGCTGTTTCGCGGGTAACCGCTGTCATTGTCAACCTGACAGTAATAATCCCCTGTATCCGGCGTCGATGTATTGGAAATCCATAATGTCGCGGTATATTCTGCATTCCCGGAATCATACGTCACCTGAGTTGTGATATTCGAATCCGCAGGATTTAATTCAATATCGCCGGCGGTGTCCGCTTTGAACCATGAAACAACCGGTGCCGATTCGCTCTGAAAAACCGTTTGAAACATTGCGGTTTGCGGTTCCTGAACGGTGACATCCGAAGGATGTGTCAAGATTTCCGGACGCGGCAGGCCGGAGACAAAGATCATGTCATCCGGCTGGCGTGCAATGGAACTGATGCGCGCTTCGTCCAGAAGGCCTTCAAAATTTTCCCCGGTTGCATCACGGCTTTCATTGCCAATGGCAAAATCAATAGCCTCATTCGCATCCAGGTCCGCCTCCATCTGAAACGAGTTCAGCAAAACCGCCTGGGATTCACCCGAATCCAGAGCCGTCCAGTAAAATGTTAGATTGTCGGCGATGCCTTCCGAACCGCTATATGTTACCGCCACATGAAACCACTCATTCACGGCCCATGCATGGTCACCCGCTGTTGGTATGGCGGCCAGGAAATTCTCCTGTGTCCCCGTGAGCTTTATAAATTCAATGGCGCCGCCGGTTGTCACTCGGAACTGCCAGCCGCGATTTTGCCCGCTGTCATCATCGCCGGAGATAATCTGCATATTATTGGGAATCGCCGTGATCGCCACGGCAGGGCGTACGATGGCTTCAAACGTAAATGCGCCGTCTGCGCCGACAAATTTGCTGATGGCTTCTTCGCTGTTATAAGCAACCGGCATATTGGAAGCGGTATCGGAAGAGCCCTCATATGTATTCAGGGCCGTTCCGAAGCCTGGATACGATGTTTCTGTTACCGTTGCTCCATAACGCAGTGTTAAATCGACGGAGTTAGTGGTTATGTCGTCATTCGAACTGCTCTCGAAATGATATAAATGCAGGGTATCGGCATCGGCGGTATAGGGACCGGACACGGCCCCATAACCATGTGCCGTTAAGATTACTGTTATCATCAGAACTGTCTGTATAATCTTTTTCACGATTTTACTTCCGATCGTTATTGTGATTTAATAGTTTAATTGATAGTCCAGCACCCGTAGTGATGTCGATTGCCCTGTTGATGTGGGCGAGTTTTGCATCATGACAGACAAAACCCCGTCTTTAAAACGATAAGGGTCTGCCAGCGCTTCACTCAGGAAATCTCCTGGTTCGACATGAATGATTTGCCAGTCGGTCCATTGATTGGCGGCGGTGGCCGCCTGAATGGTCAGGTCGCCGTCGAGGAAATAAATTCCCGTATCCGTCAGGTTAACACTTTGCCGCGACTGGTAGATGACGAACGCATCGCCGTTGTCGCGGATGAATAATTTGGGTCGACTGCCAACGTAATCCGGCAATTCATTACGCGTCCAGACGCCTTGCGAATCCCGCCAGTAGTGATAATACCGCCGGGCGCCTTGCGGCCCCCAAGTGCTGTAGGAATACCCGGCATAAGTCTCCGGCGTACAGTGGAACATAACCGCATGAACGCGGCCCTGTGAATCAATGGCCTGAGCCTGCTGGTTCATCATGCCGTAATAACGATCCAGCGGCACCACCGTCACATCCGGCGAACTCACCGTAATCAGTTGTTCAGTCGAAGAATTTCCCGTTGCCTGACCAATCACCTGTAATCCGCCCTGACCCCATGAAAGTGAAAACAGACTTTGAAAAGCGGTGTTTCCGGTTTTGATTTGGAATCCGGCGGACGGGTTATTATTATACCATGTTGTTCCGCCATCACTGCTGTAAGCATACATGATGTCATGGTTGGCGCCTCCGGCCGTTTCCCGCCAGGTCCAGGTGACATGAAGATTGCCGTCCGGACCATACTCAACAGGCCCGTTCAGATAAGGATTTCGCACAGAACTGCTGCCGAGCGAGTCGGAGTAACTCCCTGTTCGTGAAATCACTTTCCGGCCGTTACTCCACAGGCCGCTAGCACCGTTGTAATCAACCATCGCCCAATCACCGTTTCCGGAACCGTCAATACGATAGCCAAACTGCATGTCGCCGTCCGGTGTCTGCCAGAATCGCGGATAGGTCACACTGGAAATAGTGTCGCCGACTTCCAGATAATTGTGTACGGAATTAAATAACGATGCACTCCATGTGACAGAAGCCGGATTTGTTGCTACTCCGGTGTCTGAAACACGGTAATGAAGCATTCCGCCATGATGATCAAATGACAGATGAATCGTTCCGTCATTAGGGCAAATGCCCATCGTAACGACATTATGAGCGTCTGTCGTTGTGCTGAGCGTGTAATCGGTCAGTTCGACCACCGACCACGAACCGCTCGGCAGTTGCCGCCGCCCCACACAGACATGACGTGACCCATTATAATAAGTTACGTACTGCCAGCCGTTATAGGTCACAAGTACATTTTGCTGAAAGGACAAGCCGTTAATCGCATATCCGTACGGAGAACCGCTGCCCAGTGTCATAGCCTGGCTGTCAACGACGACATCGCCTGTTTTCGTAACCGACGGAAATGCGCCTGCTGACGGTGACATTGCAAACAAGCAAGCCAACAAACAAAGAAGTTTGGTTATCATAAGTGCTTTCACGATACAGTTCCTTATTATTGATTCATTTCTCTTAATTTAACTGCCAATCCAAAATACGAGGGGTGGTTGATTCCTGCGCCATCACAGAGAGAATACCGTCTTCCTTGAATCGGTAAAAATCCCCCATTCCTTCACCTGCAAAGCTTCCGGTAGTATCGGATGCGATCTCCTGCCAGTCGGTCCATTGAGAATCTGCCGATGCGGCAGCGATGTACAGGCCCGCCGAGCGCAAATAGATCAAAAACGCATCACCGTTGTCGCGGATAAACAGCTTCGGGCGGCTGCCGACTGTGACCGGCAACTGAAAATGATGCCATGTACCGTCGAAATCACGCCAGTAATGATGATAATCCTTGCCGGTCGATGCCCATACGTTGCATCCAGCGCCTTCGGTTGCATACCACATGACGGTATGAACACGTCCCTGAGGATCGATCGCTTGGGACTGTTGATTCATCAATGAATATTCACGGTTTATCGGAATCGCGATGATATCCGAAGAATTCACATCGATCAGTTGTTGTGTTGAAGTATTGCCCGTTGCCTGTCCGATAACCTGCGGTCCTGTTAACGTCCATCGAAGCCCTAAAAGAGATTGCCTCTCCTCACCCGTCCCGGTACTGATATTGATTGATTGCTCCGGCCGCGCATCATTATACCAGGTGGTACCGCCGTCACTGCTCCATGCGTGACAAATGTCATGATTGGTGCCGCCGGAACCCTCTCGCCAGCACCATGTTAAGTGAAGCACCCCGTCCAGTCCGTAACAGGGATAGTTCAGATAGGCATTGCGGGTTGTACTGCTGCCGCAGGAATCATTATAAGTTCCATACCGGGAAATAACCATCCGTGTGTTTTCCCAGATACTCAAAGCGGCATTATAGTCGACCAGAATAATGTCTCCGCTGCCCGACCCTCCGATGCGATAACTCATTTGCAGATTTCCTTCCGGTGTTTGCCAGAATCGTGGATAGGTTACCGAAGAAACACTCTTTCCCGCTTCCAAATAATTTTGCGTTTCATAAAACAAATTTTCATCCCATGTAACGGTTTCGGGATTCGTTGTGACACCGGGTTGCGAAATGCGGTAATGCAGGGTGCTGCCATGATGATCAAATGACAGATGGATCGTTCCGTCATTAGGACAAATGCCCATGGAAATGATATTATGTGCATCATTGTCTTGAGAGCCGTCCAGGAATGTATAATCCGTTAACTCCAATTTCAGCCATACGCCGTCGGGCAACTGGCGGCGGGCGATGCAAATGTGCCCGCTGGTGTTGTAGTAGGCGACATATTGAAAGCCGTTGTCGGTGACGATGGCATCCTGCTGGAATGAGACGCCATTGATGGTATCGCCATAGGCGCCCCCCGACAGAACCAGGGCCTGCGTATCCACAATCGTGTCCTGTACCTTAACAGCCAACGGTACGGCCGCTACCGCAGTACAGGATATGATAAGAAAAAAAATGTTTATTTGTACTTTCATCGTCCCCCTAAGAGAATTCATACTATGATACCACCTTCCCCGATTATATTCAAGGCACAATTCAGTGCCTGCCCTTTTAGCCAACAATGATTTCTGATCTGCCAGCGTTATTTACAAAAAACTTACCCCCTGCAATGGCACTCTGGAACAAGATGCAATTTGATCTCGATAAATCTATTGTTCCGGCATATCAGGCAGATCGGTCGGAGGCACATAATCTTTATGCCATCTTAAGGTCCATAAATTCTGCAGATTACCAATCGTGTCGGCATGCAGATCCTTGTATATCAGGTTAATTCTCTTATTATGCCGGTCAAGACAAAACCGCTGCATATGTTGAGTATCAAATCCCGGGCTATACCTGCCCTGCAGATTGTTGTATCCTGCAGGATTAGCAACCGGCGATGCATCGGTGCCTCTGGGCCAGGCAACTGTCCATGCACCATCGCCGAAAATCGGTGTATTCGCTGTAATATCGAGCCATGTTTTATAAAGATAAGGGCTATAATTGGGGTTATTTTCATAATATGCATCATATCCCACCCAGGCATTAAACATCAAAGCCCCGGTCGTTGACATATAAGCAGACCTGTTCCAATGCCAAGGCGCGGCGGCAGATCCATACTGACCAGCAGGATTGACCAGATCGGGATCAGCAGGGATAAATTTTGACATCGGTGCCGCAGGGCAGTGAATCATCTTCATGGTTTGAAATTCGCCTGACTCTTGTGCGAAAGAATCATTTTCAGAATAAGGAGCAAGTTTTTTCATCCAGTAATAATCCCACTCTCCCGGATTGACACTATCATTATTGCGAAGTGCCAGCCGTTTATAATCATGTTCAAATGTATACAATTCAAGCGCCTTGCCAACCTGTCCGAGATTGGCCAGGCAAACCGTCCTTATGGCTTGCGACTTGGCCAATCTTAAAGCAGGCAGAATCACCGCCAGCAATACCGCAATGATTGCGATCACCACCAATAACTCAATGAGCGTAAATCCCTTTTTCACTCTTGTTTTGTTTTTCATCTTCATTCTCTCTTTTTTGGAGTTATTGCGCTGTTACTGTCTTTTGGCGATCTACATTTAATACGATGTTACGGGCCGAGGTGTTCTCCGGCCCGTAACAGGTTGAACACATTTACATCGGGATTAAAAATCCCAAAATAATCCTTAACGGATTATTTTCTCTTGCGGGCAAACAGCATGCCCAGACCCAGAAGCGCCAGCGTAGCCGGTTCCGGAATAACCTGCAGGTTGTCAAGGACGCCGAGGGTTCCAGCAGCACGAACATCGGTATAGAAACCGACGTAGGTGGCAGCATTCACAGTCGTGGGCGTACGGGTACCAAGGATATTACGAATCGCCCCATTGTACCAGCCCGCCTCAAAGGTCGCACCATCGATGTTTTTAATAAACAGCTTGTCATAGGCATTACTGCCCCAGTCGCCTATCAGGCCATATTCGCCGGTTCCGTCGAAGCCGCGCGTGAAAAGCTGGCCGCCGCGTCCGTACATAGCAATGTAATCCTGACGAACACCGGTAACCGGCGCGGTTCCGCCAACATACAGCCCAAGGTCCTGAGAAGCTCCGTTGTGGGCAATATCAACCTGGACCTCTTCGCCTACGCCGAGAACCAGACCGTTGTAGATCATCGCACCTTGTTCAATGCCGTCGTAAACGCTGGTGTTGAGTTCAAGGGCTCCGGCGGTGATTTGCCAAGCGGCGGTATTAGACCCGGTTCCGCCGGCATCCAGGATTACGGTGCTGGTGTACTCGGTCAGGGTGCCATCTTCGAAATCATCGATGATCACAGCCTGAGCGGCTACGGCCATCACACATACTAACATTAATACACTTAACTTTTTCATCTTTACTTCCTCCACAAACATTAATAAATTGTTAAAGTTCTTTAACTGCCATTAACTACAACACACACTACTTCACACACACTTCCCGAATCACACACACATTTAACGTTTACGGGCAGGCTCCCCAACAAGGGGAGCCGTACCCGATTATCTAAGATTTATATGCTTAAAACAAACCATTTGCCAACCAGATGGCAGCAAAATCAGCAAAGTCAGCCAAGTCAACCTGACAGTATGATGAACCTGTATCGTCGGTATTGTAGTAACTGCCGACAAAACCACCATTGACACACGGATGAATACCCGTTACATTCAGGTATTCCTGGGCAATCACATCGGCGTCGATCTCGTAGTTGTAAACTCTCAGGTTGTCTACTACACTTCCCAACAATTCAGATAAGACCACACGATCACCACTGCGTCCTGCGCCTAACAGGACACCTCGCTGCCACGGGAGATAACCATCCGGTACCCCGCCCGCGACAGAAGCAACCTGTTGACCGTCAACATACACACTCAAGGTTCCGCCGGCACTCCAGGTCGAAGCAACCAGATGCCAGGCGCCATCGAACATATCCCATGCCGGACGGCCAGGCCGACCTTGAGCCGTTCCGATTTCCGTATAGACAGCACTGTCACCGCGGACGATCATTCGCGTATCGGCTGTTTCGGAATTTGCCGCCAAACTGAGCAGGCATCCGGTTGTTGCCCCATCGTTAAAGTTGGCCAGAATGCCACCGGTTGTCGTTGGTTTGACCCAGCAGATGACCGTACCTTCGTCCAAACCGCGTCCGAGGCCGTTTGTCAAATCACTGGCCTTGGGATATCCTGCCGTACCGAAATCAACATACTGGTTGGGATCGATCTGCACAGCATGTCCAGCCACAGCGTCGATACCTTCGACAAATGTGAGTGTTACATTGGATGCCAATAACGAATTAGGTTCCGCCAATCCGTCCAATGATTTGCCCTGCCCCGTCGGAGCATCTGCCGCACTACCGACTGCAGAGGAAAGGGTTCCGTCTAAGTCATACTGAGCCAACAGCTGATTAATAATCAGAGATGCCGTGTTAGATGTTACCAGAGGTGTTCCGTTATCGATCGTACAGTAATAACTGCCCTCATCAGACAGTGATGGACTAAGAATTTCCAATGCTGCAACATAGTTGCCGTTACCGTCATCCGTTAAATAAATGTTATAATCAGTATCATCGGCCAGCGGAGTAGCGACCCCGCTCTTGTACCAATCAACTGTGGCTGTGCTAATGCTGGTAAATTCGCAGGCAAACACCACATTCGGTTCTGTATCGAAAACACGGGAATCTGCGGGCTGTTGCATAATAACCGGAACCGAGGTCAGTGAACCAAACACCCAGGTCGGACCAATGACGTTATTCGGGTCAACATCGCTCAACGTACTTAATCCTACAGTGAACGACTGTGTGTATCCGTTCATTGCTTCTACTACAGCCCAGTAATAAGTACTATCATAAGGCAAGTCTTGAACAATGAACGAAGAATTCGGATCTGCAGTGCCGGGGTCACCTGTTGCTCCGGCATAGTACAGGTTTGGATCAGTCCCAGAACCATCGGACATAAAGACATACTCATCCACAATATCAGGATTGACGGCATAGCCGGTAATGTCTTCATTTGGATCAGCGGCGGCTTTCCAATTGAGAGTTACATCAACACCGGTGATATCCTGTACCTGCTGCACAGAAGGAGCATATGGTAAGTAGGAATCCCACTTACCGCCCACCATCGCCAGATTGTCCAGATCGCCGAGGACACCGGCAGCGCGAACATCCGCATAGAAACCGACCACGGTGGCTGCATTCGGAGTTGTGGGCGTTCGGGTGACGAGAACAGTGCGAACTCCACCCTCGTAATAGCCGGCCTCAAATGTATTGGTATCAGTACGCGTGATAAACAGCTTTTCATAAGCAGGACTAACCCAACCGACCTGTCCATATTCACTCGTTCCATCAAAGCCTCGCGAGAAAACCTCCCCGCTTGAACGTCCATACATAGCAATATAATCCTGGCGAACACCCGTCTGCGGTGCGGTTCCGCCCACATAGACCCCAAGGTCCTGAGAAACCAGATTATGGACGAGTTTTATTTGAACTTCTTCACCTACACCAAGGGTCAAGCCACTTTTTATCATCGCATACTGCTCAATACCGTCATACGTAGTAGTATTGAGTTGCAGGACTCCGCCTGAGACCTGCCAGGCAGCAGAGTTAGAACCGCCTCCATTTGCATCCAAGATAACTGTGCTCGTCCATGTGCTTAAACCGCCTGAAAAGTCATCGATAATCACGGCCTGAGCACTCACACTAATCATACAAATTAATAAAACCGTCAAACACTTTTTCATAGCAGAACCTCCTAAAAAAATTAATTTATAAATTTGTGAATACCTGTATCAACTTGCTTTTGAGGAATTCAGCCATAAACATAAAATAGATATTACTTCCTTAACCCGCACTTGACTGACATTCACCTCGTCAGACACATGTGGGCCGCTTAAAGTTGGACGCAGACCTATATCCATATAGACTCCACATCCCGGTTAAATGCTGAAAATGCGCCTCAAAAACATTTTGCCTACAGGTCTATTCAAAACCCGGAAGATTTAACATGTTTTCGGAATTGTATTCTCCCCCGTTTCTATGTAGAATTGATTCGTACATAGACGGTGGGCGCAAAACAGGCCCCATGTTTATGCAGGTGAGCCGGTTAAGTTCGGCTAAAACTACAGGCCGGCTCATCTTTGACTGCAGATTCAATTATCTATTTCATTTCAAAGAACATTAACTGATTGCCCCGTTGCTATTATTGAACAACCAAAATCGGTTCGCCAAATACGAACCAGTCGAGTTTATTGTCGTCACGACCGCAACTGACAACCAGCGTCATAAATCGCGGATTATTTTTTTGCAGATCAATTTCAATGGGTACGGCATTATTTTGAACATGGGCGAACACATGGCGATAAACCTGGGTCCCATCCAGAAAGACATAAACCTCCGCCGTCATTTCAGGATTAACATTACCTGCCAGCCTCGATTCATTGAGACCGCACAATGTTTTGAATGACACGAAGTCTATTCCGGGGACACTCTCCCGAATCTTGTTAAGATCAAAGGTAATTCCACAAGTGGCATGCATTGAAATTGCGGAACGACCATTGACGCCATATGTCGTGCCGTTCAAGACAAATGGATAATTCTCATTATGCGTCCGGGTCTGGATAAGCCATCTGGTCCCTCCCAAAAGTTCAGGAAAATCCGAAATCGTTAAGCCGGTCGTAGTGATTGGCAAAACACCACCTTCCTGACTGGGAACAATGACGCAATCAACACCGGGTAAATCTTCCACCTTGCGCAGAAAAGATTGTATTTGGTTATAGTTATCCTGACCGTTGCGGTTGGGCATCGATCCATAGGGGCCAACATGGCCGGTGGCCGGATCAATGCAAGTTCCTGCAGGATCTGCCCCAAAACCGTTCCCTCCGCCGACGATATCGGCCAGGTTAATGTCTTGTCCCCGCCAAATGAAATGGTCTTGCGAATCTATTTGCCGGGCAAAAACATCTTCCTTTAAATCGATATCCTGGACCGTTCCTTCCCGGGTGACTCTTCTGGCCTGGCCCTGATGAATTTCGCTTTGTTTTTTGGAACGGTCGGCCGCACCTGCGATCAACACCGTCCGGCCCTTAACCACATGCAGTTCCGTCTCGTCCAAGTCCGCTTCGATTCCGAATTCGGTCCCCAAATCAACGACTTTCGAGTGCGACGTACTGACCGAAAAACCAATCCCCTGTTGCGAGACGCTGGCATACATGCGGCCGTAAGGCAGGGATAGATCGGCTTCTTTCGTAAATTCAAATTCGGCAGGTCCCTCAATGGTCAATGTCACGCCACGGTCCGTTTCTATCTGAATGATGCCTTTTGACAAACTCAACGGTTCATGACCCGTAAGTAGGCGTTCGCCCTTCTGTAAAGACATCGTGGAATCGGCCCACCTGACATCAACCATATCCAAAAGCGTAGCCACTTCGACGCTGGGATCAGGTGTTGTCACCTGGATAAAAATGACAAAAAACAGAATCGCCGCCGCCGAAACCAGCACGGTGAAGAGATGTGACCGGTTCAGTCTCGAATGAGCGATGGGAACCTCAGTCATTCTTTTTCCAACGGGAGCATGGGGAATATCGACAGGAGCAGCCACTTCGATTTTCGGTGCGTTCTTTTCGAATTCCGAAAGTGCTTTCCACAGGGCCTTGTCAAATTCGGAATCCTCAAGACCGGTATCTTCGCGGTCAATCTGACCTTTAACGAGTGACTGGATAATCGCGTAATCTCTGAGAAATGAACAATACTTTTCGACCGCCTTCGGGTCTTCTTTCAGCCAGCGATTGAGGCATTCAATCTCTTGATCGGACAGGTCGTTCTCCATGAGACGGACCAGTAAAACTTCAATCGTATTATGACTATTCTTGCCTGCACTCATGTCAAATTCCCCTGGTAGGACAAACGTCGAGTGACACAAGTCCGAAGAAGGTTAATAATACGAGAAAAACTCTGGCAGATTCCGCTGGCAGACCGCCCGGTAATTTTTGAAATGCGATTCAAAGGAATGTTCTTTTTATATCTCATCGACAGCAGTTTTTTGTCTTTCTCTGGAAGTTTTTCCAAGCACACCTTGACGGCCTGAAGACGTTCGGAAATATTTTCCGTGGAATGTTCGGCCTCATTTGAGATCAAATCGTAATAATCCTCTTTCAAAATCATTCTGCTCTTCTTATTTCTTTTCAAAAACTCAAGGGCTTTGTAACGTGCAATGGTAACAGCCCATGCACCAAAGTTTGTGCCCTCCTCAAACTCGTCAAACTTTTCCCACATGGTGGATGCTGCTTCCTGTAAAATATCTTCAGCATCGGCTTGATTGTGGATAACCATAAGCAAGAATGAATACAGACGGAGATGGACACTGTCATATAAACTGAAAAAAAGTTTGCTGTTGGGTTTATTCTCCATTATTTCCACCGATACTTAAACTTGTATCTTACGCTCAATATGTACTTCTATATGGCTCTTTTATTCGAATGTTTAGGCAAAAAACTGCACTAATTTTAAATTTATTTAATCAATTCTAGATCTATTTTGTCCGATGAAGGCTCGTCCCCTTCTGTTTCTTCTTCTATCATACAGACCGTAATCATACAAAGTACCCGCAGCAAACAACAAGTCATCCCAAAACCCTTAAATTTCGTGTTATCAGTACTGTAAATGCAGTTTTGCATCGGTTTTGGGATAGGTTCAAGTTTTTATCAATTTTAGGAGTCATTCATCTCCCTACGGAGAGGGCTTTGGGATGACTTATAATATTGATAAAATAGTAATTTTTGCGCTCAGGTTTTTTAACTCTAAGAGATACCCCATATATGCCGAAGGGTATTTTGTAGGAAGAAGCCGTATTGTATCTATTTTTATTTAGTATTCGGGATTTTTTCAATGCAAGAAAAGACAAAAGAAAAGAGAAATAAAGATACACAATTTCTTGATCTGCTAATGAGGAATCAGAAGCGAATCTATAACTTCATTCTGCTTCTTGTCCCGAATTACTCTGATGCCGATGATCTCATGCAGGAAACCGTTTCTGTCATGTGGTCCAAATTTGACAGTTATGAACCCGGTACTCATTTTACGGCCTGGGCCATCAAAATAGCTCGATACAAGATTTATAATTATCGGAGAAAATCACACCGTCACGCACTCCAGTTCAGTGAAGAAAGCATGGATATGATTATGCAGGCGTCCTCCGCTGTTTTTGAGAGAAGGCAGGACCGCGTGACGGCTTTGCAGCAGTGTCTTCTTAATTTACCTGAGCATGATCGTAAACTGATTACCCTTCGTTATGAGCGTGATATGCCGTTTAAGAATATTTCCGAATTAACGGGTCGATCGATTAACGGTTTATATCATACGATGGCACGCATCCACAAGCTACTTCTTCGCTGTGTTCACAAGACACTGGCTTTGGGAGGTGCTGTCTAAATGAATGATCCCAAAAAACAACAGGACTTTTACTATTTAGTTTTACGATGCCTCGAAGGTGTTCTTACGCCTGAAGAGTTTGCCGAACTGGATAAGATGATCGCATCGGATCCGGAATTGGCGAAACTCTATGTCAATTTAATATCCATCAACTCAGACTTATGTAAGCCGGGTCAGATCGGCACTTTTCTTCTAAAGGAAAGTGCGCATGATGAACCGTTCGACAGTGACACCATGACGGCCGTCATGGAAGCGATGGCGCAGGATGAGAAAACGGCACCCGCAAAAGTAGTTGAAATCGAGCACGTTCCTGAAATAATTAAGATTAATAAGGCTGCAGTGTCGCATTCGCCAAGAAAAGTAAACCGGTTTTCTTTGTGTACCGCAGTTCTTTCCCTTGCAGCTCTGCTTTTTCTAATGGCTTATATTCATTTTGTTCCGCCCAAATACGCTTCTGAACCAGTAGCGATAATAACCGATACGATTGGTGCGCAATGGGCTAATGCTTCCGGTTTTTTGGAAGAGGGCACACACCTTTCAACGTCTCAGGACTCCTTTATTTTAAGCAAAGGTATTGTAAAATTTCTTTTTGATAACCAGGCAAGAATTGTTCTTGAGGGCCCGGCGGAGTTCGAGTTGTTGAGAACCGATCAGATGGTTTTGCATTATGGACGTCTTTATGCAATCGTACCTCCCGAAGCATTGGGCTTTACGATAACCACTCGGAATTCCAAGATTATTGATTTAGGGACCGAATTTGGTGTTGAAGCGGGTTTAGACAGTACGACAGAGCTCCACGTTCTGCAGGGCAGGACAACGCTGATCTCCGGTGAAAAGGAAAACAAAAAAACAAGTGTTATGGTTACGGAAGGCGTTGCCAAAAAGATTTCCGGAGCCGATGCCAGAGTTTCCGATATTCTATGCAATCAAAAGAAGTTTGTCAGGGAAATCAGATCTCGGGATAAGTTTATCTGGAGAGGCGAAAATCTAAAGTTGGCAAGTATTGTTGCCGGGCGTGATGGTTTTCAGGAAGTGGGCTCGTTAATCGGTCTGAATCCAGCTACCGGCGAATTTACAACATCGATTGTCAGGAATGATCGAACCTCTAAAAATATCTATAATCTGGTTCCGGATTCTAAATTTATTGACGGTGTGTTTGTTCCGGATGGCGGGATGGAAGAGGCCCGCATTCCTGTGACCTCAATGGGGCATACATTTGAATGTTCGAACACTTCAGGATTGTTCACCCATGAAATCGCTGCCTATAAAGGTTCGATTGAAGGTCAACATACGACCATTCCACCGATCATTTTCAATGGCGAGCGAATTGAAAAGGAGTCTCAGTCAGTCCTCGTACTTCACAGCAACATGGGGATAACCTTTGATCTTCAGGCAATTCGCGAGTCTACCGGATTGGATATGAAAAACTTTAAAGCCTGGGGCGGCTTAACAGAACAGCTTGGAGATTCCAAAGAGGATCTGCCGGATGTTGATTTTTGGATTCTGGTTGACGGTCAAATTCGATATGAGAAGAAAAGGCTGAAGATTGAGGATGGAACCATTTCTTTCGATGTCGTTGTCAGTCCGGAAGATCGTTTTTTGACCCTGGTTGTTACCGATGGGCTTCGAAAAGAAGATGGTAAAAGGGATTTTGCTTACGGCAATGATTTCTTCTTTTTAATAGATCCTGAATTGTCTCTGACGGCAAGTACAGAGTGATAGTCTATAAGTTATGAAGTGTGTGAAGTGTGTGAAGTGAGCGTGAATTTAATGTGTGTTAAAACGTTTTAACTAAGTGTAATTTTTTTGGAGGTAAGGAAAGATGAAAAGATTAGTAGGAATTTTGTGTATCATGTGTGTGTTTGTAATGGTACAAAGCGCTATGGCAGTAGTTGTCTTCACCGATGACTTCGAGAGCGGCACTGACAATGACGCTCCGCCGACCGGCTGGACCGACAACACTCCCACCAGTTTCTGGGTGGGGATAGTGGACGAGACAGG
The DNA here is from genome assembly GCA_963675525.2 of Anaerohalosphaeraceae bacterium. Classification (GTDB taxonomy): domain Bacteria; phylum Planctomycetota; class Phycisphaerae; order Sedimentisphaerales; family Anaerohalosphaeraceae; genus 4572-13. The sequence goes on from CAXXSL010000016.1 coordinate 295,721, forward strand.
TAATCCGACCGCGGAAGAATGGATTCCTGAGCTGGGAGTTAATATCCTCACAACCGCACGTCAGTCTGCCGGAGCCGCAGACCAACCGGTAAACGGCCAGCTGATTCAGGTGGTGGACTTGTCGGCGTTCGCAATCGACATCGATAATGGCGACCAGACTCTGAACGTCAATTTTCTCTACGCCAGCGACGATTACCGCGATACCGGGGCCTTCAGCCTGCGTTTTTTCGACGCATTGGACGCCGAACTCGGCTCCGGCTACAGCGTAGCTCTGGATGATGCCAGTAATGGCGATTGGTCATTTACGGGCTGGCTGGACACAACGGTTGGCGGCCTGGTGCCTGTTAACACCCGCAGCGTCATGCTGCAGATCGACACCACGCGTACGGGTGGCTCGGAAACCAACATCTGGATCGACAATATCACCGGTAACATGGTTCCGGAACCGGCAACGATGATGCTTCTGGGACTGGGTGCTCTTGTTTTAAGACGTCGAAAATAATAACGGATGATTAAGTAAACTGATTGTTATGGGTTCAGATTCTTATGGATCTGAACCCATAATGTGGAAACCCGCTTTTATGTTACGGTTGTTTACCGTGGGTAGATTATTCAAAGGATTTATTTTATTGTATTGCGGCAGTAAGGAAAAAGAAACGAATCAAATATCACTTTTATGCGGAGGTGTCATTATGAAAAAATGTGTATTTTTAATTTTAACGGTTGCACTGCTGGGTATTTCAGGCAATACCCGGGCGGGGTTGCCGGTGACCAGCGGTTTGGTGATGCACCTGGATGCAGATACGATCGGTGCCGCAAACGGTGACCCGATTGCGACATGGTCGGACCTGTCCAGTGCAGGCAACGATGCGACACAGCCAACAGCAGCCAACCAGCCGGTTTATGTGGCTTCCAATCCTTCGTTTAACGGGCGGGCGGCCGTTAGCTTTGATGGGACGGACGACTGGATGGAACTGCCTTCGACGACGATCAATGTAGGATCTTTTACGATGTTTGCATTGGCCCAATATTCCGATATCAGCGTTGCCAACGGCAATCAGTATATCGTTAATGGTCAGGATGGCGGCGGCAACGACCGTATCCGTTTCCAATTGGATACGACAATTACCGGGATACCGGTTCAGTTCTTATGGCGTGTGGGTGATTCTGCGTGGCAAGGTATTATGACCGATGCTGATCTGGACGTTCATGTATTTGGTGAGACTTCAACTGCCGAAGGTTTTCTGGATGGCGTCAGTGTTGCGACATCTCCGAACACTTCGGTTGAGAATCCGACTGCGTTTAATATTGGTTCGTACAATCGCGGCCAGAAGGATTTCTTTGGCGGTCAACTCGTGGAACTGGTCATCTATGACCATGTACTGACAGCACAGGAAATTGAAAGCGTGAGTGCTTATCTGTTGGCCAAGACACCCGATGGAGCATCTAATCCGGATCCGTCTATTAATGAGCCACTCGTGGAAGTGGATCTTTCGTTGCGTGATGTGCCGGGAGCGCTTTCGTGGACCGCACCGGACGGCTACACCGGTGCTACCTATGACGTCTATTTTGGCACAACCGAGCCGAACTTCAACAATCCGGCCCCTTACGGTCTGACCCTAATCGGCACAGCTGGTCAATCAGCTACAAGTGTGGCTCCGACCGCCTTCTTGCCGCTGGGTTTTGAGACCCCCTATTATTGGGTGGTGGACACCTATGAGCCGAATGCTCTTAATCCGCTTGACCTGACGCTTCATCAGGGCGCCAAGTGGTGGTTTACGACGGCCCCGGATGATTTTGCTCCGGTTGTGACCGCCGGCAGCAGCTATATCACCTGGCTGGCTAATCTGCCCCAGGGCATCGACGGCATCGTGGATGATAAAGGCGAACTCGATATAGTAGATGCAGATGTTCAGTGGTCAGTTATAAACCATCCCGGTATTCCGGTACCGGCAGCTATGCAGATGTATGATCGTGGTGTTACGGCCAATATATTAGAGTTGGAGGCCTTGGGCGCAGATCCCAATGTCCTGAGAGATTGGATCGGGACGGATGCCCGAGTAGTGGGTGATCCGATGATCCTGACTCTCAGTGGTCTTCCGCTCGGCAGCTATGCCTGGACATCGACACATCATGATGTTGGTGACCAGACGGGGCTTGTTGGTGTGACCGTTGACGGCGTCTCTGCCGGAACCATTGATATCTCGGACAGCAACGATTATCCAATCGAAACATTCTCCACGACGATTACGTCCGATGGTGTGAATCCCGTCGAACTGGTCTTTAGTTTGCTGCCGCAGGATCAGCAGCCGGATGTTGGCAACACTGACAGTACGTCGTTTTTTGTGATGAATGGTTTTGAACTGACCGGTACGGTCGGTACGCTAAAGGTTGATTTCAGCCAAACGGCCACAGCACCAGATCCTAACAGGGTTGGTTATGGCTATGAAGCCTATCTCGCTTCTCATGAAGTCGCGGATACCTTTACCGCACAGGACTTTGCGATGGGTACTGCCACAGTGACGGTTCTCCCGGAATGGGGTTTAGAAGCGGCCGGCTTAATCAATTACAGCCTCACCAAGACCTCGACGAATCCACTGGCTCCAACGGCTACCTTCACGACCGATGTTAGGGGTGATTACACGATTCAGCTGACCGCGACCGATGCTGCCGCCCAGACTGATTCGGATACCCTGGTGGTTCGCGTTGCTGAGGATGCTTGCCAGGCGGCCCTCTGGAACGGTGCGACCTTGAACAGCTACGATGACCTTGGCAACCAGAACTGTGTGGTTGATCTGCCTGACTTGGCGGCCCTTGCTCTGGAATGGCTGGATAATGTCAGTCTAACGGCAACCGTAACCTATTAAGATAACTAAGGCAGCATTGTTGGATAGCAATGTACATCCAATTGTTATGTAAATGTTGCCACTAACGCATTACAGTGTGAATCTATAGCCTGGGGAAGAGAGAATTTCCCCAGGTTATATTTTGATGTTGAACAATTAATAAGATTATAAATCTTGATTTGATTATAGCCGGTTAGCATGCAAGGAAAAAATGTGATTATGAAACATCGACAAGCTTTTACGTTAATTGAATTATTGGTTGTTATAGCGATTATTGCCTTGTTGTTGGCGGTTATATTGCCCTCGCTCAAAAAAGCGAAAGAGTACGCCCGCAAAGTGGTTTGTCAATCCAATGAGCATCAGATCGCGCTTGCCATTGGAACTTACCAGGTAGATTCTAACTATGATTTCCGTAACTTCAAAACGGCAGTTAATATGACCGCGAATCAATTATCCAAGCATTGGTTTTGGGCGAATGGGACCTCAGATTATGCCCATGAACCGCAACCGAATGCGGTAAAGTTTCTCATGGATAATAATATGTTACCAACGTATGAGGTGTTCTTTTGCCCGGGCATCAGAAACCTGTCTTATGATAAGAATTATGCGGTTAGCGATGTATTAGCCGGCAATTATATTCAGAGGGAAACAGGGACGATCTACACGGAGATTGCCAATGGGACGCTGCCTGCCAATGACCGCCCCTTGTTCTGGAGTTCTCATGTCTGGTTGTGGAAAAAAGAGCTCAGGGCGCAAGTTGCATCGGTCAATGATATGTCCAGCAATGCGCTGATGTGTGATATGACGAATGATGCCTGGGGATTTGCACAAAGCACGAATACAACCCTTGATAACTTTTTTGATGCGGTTGGAATTTCCAGATCCTTTCAGCATAACAACGTGTTAATGGCGGACTTGAGCGTAAACAATCCCAGCGATAAGGATGAAGAGGTTGTTCAGTGGTTGTGGAATTCGGACCTCTGGGCCGGAGTTGGGTATTAAGACCAACAGGATAATTGGGTATAAAAGTTTAAGTAAATCTAAAAGTATATTATGAGGAATCAATGTCTAAAAGCAGATTGAGAATTACATCGGTTTATCGACTTTCTTTTTGTAATATTTTTTTGTTCTGCGGCATTTGATGATAGAGATATTTTAATGCAGGATTTCAGTGTCAACAGTCTCGGCGATAAAGACGAATAAGTTGTCTATTGGCTGAATTCTGATCGATGGGTTGGTGATTAATATCATACTGATTATCAATGCAGTGTATAGGTAATCAAATTAGTATAGTAATATATTTTCACTCTGATGGGGTCTTCAATGCAAAAATATTCAGCGACCGTTATTTTATTTTTATTCTATTCTTGCCAATTGCTTTTTGCATCAGTACCGATTTCCGATGGACTTGTTCTGCATCTGGATGCAAATTCGATAGCTGGGGTATCGGATGGTAATCCGATCAGTCTCTGGACGGATTTGTCCGGTGTGGGTAATCATGCAACACAAACGACCGCGGGAATCCAGCCTGTGTATGATGCAATCGCTGCGGACTTCAATGGAATGCCGGTGATTCATTTCGACGGCAGTGACGATTGGATGACATTGCCTTCAACCACCGTATCAGTAGGCTCGTTTACGGCATTTGCAGTCGCTAAATACGATCACACGAGCAGCAATCAATATATCATGGCCGGGCAGGACGGCGGTGGAGATGACCGGATACGTTTTGCCGTGGATACTTCGTCACCGGTTGTTTTTGAGTATCGAGCGGGTACTTCCGCGTGGCGCAGCATAACCGCATCAGCAGATCTGCAGCCTCATATATTTGGTATGACCTCGGATGTTGAGGGATTTTGGGATGGAACGAGTGTTGGGACATCCGGGAACACCTCAACAGAGAATCCGACAGCGTTTAACCTGGGTTCCTATAATCGTGGCCAAAAGGACTTCTTCGCAGGCGACCTCGCAGAACTGATAATTTACAATCGTGTTCTGACAAGTGCAGAACAAAATGAAGTCGGCGTGTATCTTGAAACAAAGTATGGACTGGATACATCCTATGCCGCTGTTTTTCCCCAGGTACACTCGCCGGATCCTTCCAACGGCAGTCAGAATGTATCATTAGACGCCGTTTTGAACTGGCAGGCGCCGACCGAAGTCGCAAGCCCGGTTTATAATGTATATTTCGGAACCACGGATACATTTCCCACACTGGTTTCGGAGGGGCAAACGGATACTTTCTTTGATCCGTATGGAGCTTCTTTGATGCAGCCCGGACAAGTGTATAACTGGCGTGTGGATATTCAAGGGGTCGCAGAGCAGGGGCCGGACTGGAGTTTTGCTACGCGGCCGGAATCCCAGACTTCGCTGAAGGCGGATCTAAATGAAGACAGTATCGTGGATATCCAGGATCTATCCATGCTGGCTCAACGATGGCTTGATCTTACGATTGAACCGGTCGATATTGACCAGAGCGGCAAAGTGGATAATAGTGACTTCTCGTGTTTTTCCTCTTCTTGGAAGAAAGAGGGCCCGCTGCCGGGGAGCTATGTGATTTCTCGTTATAGTCAGGGCGACTTCAAGGTCGCTTATGAGGGAGAAATATGTTCAATCTATGTTGATTCTGCTGATTATACGGTTTGCCAAATTGCCGCTGAATGCCTGGCGGACGATATTGAACGTGTCTGTGGGACAAAACCCACCATTGTGCATGACACGACGGGACTGAGCGGTCATGTCATTTTCATTGGAACGCTGGGGCATAGCACGGGCATTGACGCATTGGTTTCCGGCGAAATGATCGATGTTTCGGATGTTAGCGGTCAGTGGGAAACCTTTGCTTTGGAGGTTGTTGACAATCCTGTTGCTTCTGTTGAACGAGGTTTAGTGATTGCCGGCAGTGACCGACGCGGCACCGCCTTTGGGGTGTTTGATTTATCGGAAAAAATGGGAGTTTCGCCGTGGTTCTGGTGGGCTGATGTGCCGGTTCGTTTTCGTGAGCAGGTTGTTATCCGGGACGGGCGATATAAAGTAGGACCGCCTTCCGTTAAATATCGCGGGATCTTTATTAACGATGAAGACTGGGGATTGCATCCCTGGGCGAGGAACACCTATGCGCCGGAGGATGAATATATCGGCCCGAAGACATATCAAAAAGTCTTTGAACTACTTTTACGTCTGAAAGCCAATCATATTTGGCCAGCCATGCATGACTGTACGAAAGCATTTAATGCGTTTGCAGATAACAAGGTGATTGCAGATCAATATGCCATTGTAATGGGATCGTCACACTGTGAGCAGATGCTTCGGGATAATGTCTGGGAATGGTATGAATGGACTCCTGCGGATGGTTCCACACGGGGCAGTTGGGACTGGTGTACCAACAGCGCACAAATAACTGAATACTGGGCCGATCGTGTCGAGGTTAACGCGCCTTACGAGAATGTCTATACCACCGGGATGCGGGGGATTCATGACGGCAGCATGCCCTGTTCCGGGGCGACCAATGCCCAGAAGGTGCAAAAAATGGAGGATGAAATTTTCCCTGCTCAGCAACAGATGCTTGCGGACTGGGTCAATCCGGACCCAACGACAGTACCTCAGATTTTCTGCCCTTATAAGGAAGTCCTTGACTTGTATAACATGGATATGCAGGTGCCGGATGATATTACGCTTGCCTGGCCGGATGATAACCACGGGTATATCCGCCGGCTTTCAAATTCGACGGAACAGGCCCGCAGCGGCAGATCCGGCGTGTATTATCATATGTCCTACTGGGGAAGTCCCCATGATTACCTCTGGCTGTGTTCCACACCGCCGGCGCTGATCTGGGAAGAAATGAAAAAAGCGTATGATTACGGTGCAGACCGAGTTTGGATTTTCAATGTCGGAGACATCAAACCGGCGGAAATCTGTATGGAGTTTGGCCTTCGTATGGCTTGGGATATTAATCAATATGACCAGACAAATATCCAGGACTATCTTGAACAATGGGCCTGGCGCCAATTCGGTCCGGAATATAAGCAACAGATTGCCGAAATAATGGTTGCATATTATCGCCTTGGAATGACGCGAAAACCTGAGCATCTGTCTTCCGGCGGAGCGACGTTTACCCCCGTGTATTATGGCGACGAAGTACAGCAGCGTATCGATGCCTATCAAGCGATTGAAGGTCAGGCCGATGCGATCTATCAATCCCTCTCTGACATATATAAAGATGCATTTTACCAGCTTGTGTTATACCCGATTCGCGGTGCGAGTCTGATGAATCAAAAAATTCTCTATGCCAACAAAAGCATCCAGTATGCGGCACAGGGGCGTATGAGTGCGAATGACTTTGCAGCGATGTCGCAGAATGCCTATGACCAAATCATTACAGAAACGGATTTTTACAATGATACCATGGCCAATGGTAAATGGAAGTATATGATGAGTTATAATCCACGAGGACTGGCGGTTTTTAATATGCCTGCAACTTCCACCGTTACTCCGGTGAGCGGTTCGTCAATGGGCGTGATCCTTGAAGGACAAACCAGTGAGATTTCAGATTCCAATGAACCGACTTTACCTTACAGTGATACTTTTTCCGATGGACAGGCAGATGGCTGGCAGCCGATTACGGCCACTCGCTGGGACGTGCGTGCCAATGGAGCAAAAATGGAATACGCCATTAATACAACGGATTATACGAATCTTTCCGGTGACCGGCTGGGAGAGATGTCTGTCATTGAGGATCATACCTATGAAAACTTCGATTTCAGTTGCCTGGCACGAAGTTGTGATGACTTCGGTTCCAATTCATCAGCAGACCTTGCATTTGTCTTTGGATATGTTGATGAGCTGAATTATAACTATTTAATTATGAGCAGCAGTGCGACGAATTCCGGTTTGTATCGTATTGTCGGCGGCACTCGCTCACAAGTGCAAATGGCCGGCACCGGTATTCCGGATAATGCATTTTATTTGCTTGAAGTCGAAAAAAACATATCTGGCTTGACTGTCCGATATAATAATCAGACTATCATGACGACGACGGCGTCGTTTGCGGGCGGACTGATCGGCGTGGGTTCTTATAATGATTCAGCTGCTTTTACGGAGATTAATATTACCCCTCTGGGGGGAGGTTCCTCAGTCGAGATGCTTCCGGAATTTGATGTGTTTACTCAAAATCAGCATTTTATTGATATTTTCAACAATGGCGACACGGCCTTTACATGGACGGCAACCCCTTCGGCAAGTTGGATACAATTGGATCAATCAAATGGTACCATTGATACACAACAACGCATCTGGGTCAGTATCGATTGGGATCGGGCTCCCTTTGGTCAAAGCAATGAAACCATTGAAATTGCCGGAACCGGCAGGACTGTGAGCGTAAACCTGAGCGCATTTAATCCTGCGTCACCCCGGCCGAACGACATCAATGGCTTTGTTCAATCCAATGGATATGTCAGCATCGAAGCTGAACACTATACCAATAAGACGGATCGAAGCGGGCGCGGGATGGGAACCGATTGCGACACTGGGAAGAAGCGGGGATACAATGACCGTTCTACCGACAACAACCCCAACCAGGGAACAGATCGCGGATATCCTGGCGAATAGTCCCTTGCTCGAATATGAGATCTATCTGTGGGATACCGGACAGCAAACAGTAGCGGTCCATTGCATTCCAACGCATGCAATTACTTCCGAACATGGATTGCGCTATGCAGTTGCGTTTGACGATCAAACCCCGCAGATTGTTGATTATGATACGGTCGAATGGAGCTCACAATGGAGTATTAATGTACTGCAGGGGGCAGCCGTTTCCGAAAGCAGTCACACGCTTTATGCCCCCGGGTCACATACACTGAAAATCTGGATGGTTGACCCCGGCGTTGTCGTAGATAAGATTGTCATTGGTAATGCGCCGGCCAGTCATGTCGGTCCGCCGGAAACCGCAATTCGGTAATTATTATCAGGGGGATACTATGAAGCCAAGCGTTAACTTGATCGCGTTGATACTGATTTGTTATTGTCCGCTTCTTATGGCGGAATTAATTGCCGGTAATGATGGAACTCAGGCTACGACGGCCAATCAGCCGGTTTATGTGGGCAGTGATGCGGCCTATATTGTTCATGCATCCGTTCAGTTTGACGGCGCAGATGACTGGATGGATCTCTTGTGGAGGATCGAAAGATGAAAAATAAAGTTTTAGTTGTATTAAGTATATTACTCATGGCCGCGACGTCTTTTGCGGGGACGCTTTCCATTACCAACCCCGGGGTTCGAAACAGGACACGGCCCCTGTGGTCGGTGCGACGGGTTGGACCATCACGTCGGGCGGTACCGATTGGTTCACCACGACTGCGGGTTGCTCCGGATTCCGCTGTTGACCCCGACGTTGCTGCCGAAGGCGACAACTGGCTTTCCGGGAATCGGTTGGCTACTGGCGCCGGATCGAGCAACAACCCGCAGAAAAATTATACAGTTGATCGATATCTCTGCGGACGCGACGCAGATTGATACTGGAACCGCGTCAGTGACCCTTGACTTTATGTTTGCGGACAACGACCAAAACGACGACGCCACAGTAAACATTAGCTTCTTCTCAGATGTTGCCGGTACGACGCCGATCGGGGGCAGTCTCACGACCGGGATTATCACAGAGACAGGAGGCGGATACAACCTGCCTGCACCCTGGGCCGCGCGCAGCCTGTCAGGCGCGGTACCCGCAGGAGGCCCGTTCGCTCGAGATTGAAATCTACAATAATCGCACCAGTGGGTCGGCAGGAAATGTACACTTCGATGACCTGAGCGGGTCTATTGCAGAGTCTGTTCCCGTTTCGCCAGTCGACCTTGTTACCGGCAATATGATGCTGATGAATGAGAATGCCGGCTGGTGCTGGTATCAGGATGAAAAGATTATTTATGACCCTGTCGATAATGCTGTTATCACCAGCACGACGAATGATAATTCAGGTTTCGAAGGTCCTGTGAGGGAGGCAGATATTGATGCAACGACCTTTAATATTGATACAGGTTCACGTACGCGTGTAACCATGGCTAACATTTACTCCTACGGGAGTGGAGATGACCACAATATGGGCGCTTTGTGGAGACGCCCTGACGGCAGATATTTACATATGTACGGGGGGCACAACGCCAACGATTACAGCTACTACCGGACCACTGTTAACCCGAATGACGGTACTTCCTGGTCGGCGCAAAGCTCTTTTAACTGGGAGACGCTTAGCGGTCTTTCAGACAGCGGTAATCTTACCTACCACAACCTTCATTATTTGTCGGCTGAGGGAACCGGCAACGGCCGTTTGTACAATATCTCACGGCAATTTGATCGAAGCCCCTATCTCGTTTACTCGGACGACTGGGGAGAGAACTGGACCTATGCCGGAAAACTTTCTTCCCCCGATACAGGCAGCAGTTATTCCAACGGTTACTACAAATATACTTCCAACGGTGTTGATCGCATTGATTTTATTGCTACTGAGCACCATCCTCGCGATTACAATAACAGTATCTATCATGGCTATATTCAGGGCGGCAAGAGCTACAATTCTTCTGGAACTGAGATCGACGATAATATTTTCAATGAGACCGCTCCGGGACCAGAGGATTTTACACCGGTATTTACCGCCGGTTCGGTGGCAGCAGGGCAATATCACACGGCATTGGACCATTGAACTGGAACTTGACGAAAACGATTACCCTGTTTGCCTCGTTTATCACACGTTTCGGTACGGATTCATACGGTGGTGAGGCAGGCGCTGCAGACCATCGCTTATTCTATGGGCGTTTCAACGGCTCATCGTGGACGATCACAGAGTTATGCAAGATGGGACCGGGTATTCAAACCTCTGAACAGGATTACACCGGTCTCGGCTGTATACATCCTGATAATTCCAATCTGGTTTATATCTCTACGCCTTTCGATCCCTCTGATGATACACCGCTTGACAATCATGAGATATTCAAAGGTGTAACCGCCGACAATGGTGCAACATGGCAGTGGACACAGATCACATTCGATTCTACGGTTGATAACCTGCGTCCTGCTGTTCCCAGTTGGGATGCCAATAATACGGCGCTCTTCTGGCTGAGGGGGTATTCTGCAGTTGGTGGTGGCAACCCAGCGCAGAACTTCGACCAGGTATTGGTGGGAATGATCGACCGTCACAATGAAACAATTAGTTTGGCCACTTATATTGATGCGGACCCAAGTAATACCACAGAAGCAGACAGTTCGCCATTTACACCCACCGGCCCGAGCGGCAGTTCTGGTGCCGCAGACGATCAGTGGCACGAATACACAGAATACGGAAACGCAGGCAGTTGTTATACCGCCGATGAATTGTCTGAAGACGCTCCTATGTTGAAGACGACCATAAGCGGCTTGTCAGATGGGACCTACGATGTGTTTGCTTACTTCTGGTGTGATCCGTCCAGGGACTGGGGCGTAGCCGGTGGATTTACACCCTCTAATATACTCTACTTCAACCGACAGTCCTCTCAACATGCCGAGGCATCTGAATTCTTCGGTTCTGTTCGTGTTGTTGATTTCGGAGCGATTCTTTACCGCGTTTATATCGGCCGCAGGGAAGTGGTTGGAGGCGCTCCGATTGATGTGTATATTGATGACTATGACAGTTCTCTTATTAATGGGGCGGATCGTGCCGTGTATGACGGTGTGGGCGCAGCCAGTGTGATACCGGATTATGCCGGCGATCTCTACCGAGATGGGAAGGTCAATTACATGGATATAGCGGTCCTTGGACAGGGCTGGCAGACGATTTACGATATCGATACATTAACCGATATCGCAGAGAACTGGCTGGCAGGACTTTAATGCCGAATGCAATATTGCCATGCTTGAGCAGTCGAAAAATATTCTGGTATTAGATATAAAATTCAAAGGTTACGATGAAGCCAAGCGTTAACTTAATCGCGTTGATACTGATTTGTTGTTGTCCGCTTCTTATGGCTGAATTGCCGGTTACGGACGGTTTGGTCATGCATCTTGACGCGAATTCGATTAGCGGAGTCTCGAATGGCAGTCCAATCAGCATCTGGACGGATCTTTCAAGTGAAGGTAACGATGCCACTCAATCCACGTCCGGAATTCAGCCGTTGTATATCGCCAGCGAGCCCGCTTTTTCGGCTTGCCCGTGGTTCGCTTTGACGGCTCAGATGACTATATGAACCTGCCTTCGACAGCGGTCAATGTCGGATCTTTTACGATATTCGCGGTTGCCCAATATAACCACCTAAACAGTAGCCAGTACATGGTTGCCGCTCATGACGGTACCGGAGATGATCGTCTCCGGCTTGCTGTAGATGGAGGCACGGTATTCGAATATCGTGCAGGAAGCACCGGGTGGAAATCGGTCACTGCTCCGGCGGATTTGGATGTCCATCTGTTTGCCATGACTTCTGATGTCGAGGGTTTTCTGGATGGGACGAGTGTCGGGACGGCTTCAAATAGCTCGACTGAAAATCCGACAGCGTTTAACATTGGTTCGTATAACCGGGGCCAGAAGGATTTCTTCTCAGGTGATTTAGCGGAACTCATTCTTTTTAACCGTGTACTGACGACACAGGAAATTGCCGGCATGAGTGGTTATCTTGAGCAGAAATATGTATTTTCCAGTTCGGGTCCTTCGGCACCGATCGGGCTTGTCGCCACTGCCGGTGACAACAGTATCAGCCTTGACTGGATCAACACCGAGCCGGATCTGGCCAGTTACAATGTCTATCGTGATACGGTCTCCGGCGGACCTTACACACAGATTGCATCCGGCGTCCTAACCAGTGACTATGTCGATAACACAGTGGTCGACGGCACAACGTATTACTATGTCGTTACCGCGGTGGACACCAACGACGACGAAAGCGGTTATAGCAATGAATCTTCAACGATCTATGAGGTTCCATTTTGTCTTGTTGGTGATCTGCACTTTGACTGCGTTGTTGACCTGCTTGATCTGGTGGAGTTTGCCAGCCAATGGCTTGGCTCTGCCGGAGTTTCCGCTGACTTTGTCGGTGACGACGGTGTTGATATTGCTGACTTTGCTGTTTTTGCAGAAAACTGGCAGCGTGAAGGTGACTTTTCCGTGGTGATCAATGAGATACATCACAATCCGGACGGTCAGGTTGAATTGGTGGAATTTGTAGAGCTGTACAATCCTTCACCCTATGGGGTGGATATATCGGGCTGGCATTTCTGTGATGGTATTACGTATGAATTTCCGCCGGGGACGATCCTGCCTGCCGGAGGCTATATTGTGGTTGCTGAGGACGCGAGCCTGGCCTATGCGCCGATTACGGTTATGGGTAAATATGGTGTACCCTCAAACCTTGTCTATGGCCCGTTTGCCGGCAGTTTTTCCAATGGAGGGTGAGAAGATAGAATTGTGCAACAGCTTTGGAGAAGAAATCGATCAGGTCGATTATCAGTTGGGTTTTCCCTGGCCGACGGTGGGCGATGGGCGATTCGATCCAGTTGGTAAATTCTCAAGTGGACAATGATATGGGCGGCAGCTGGCGAAGTGCCTATCCGACGCCGGGAGCTGAAAATACAGTGGTCTATACAAATAATATCCCACCGCATATTCGCCAGGTGGAACATAATCCGCAGGAGCCTGCTTCCAATGATGTCGTAACAATAACTGCCAAGGTTACCGATTCTGATGGTGTTGCTGCTGTGATATTGCAGTATCAGGTGGTTGATCCGGAAGCTATATTCCAATTAATTTTCTCGACTTGTCGGAAAATCCGGCTTATGAGGATCCTTCAAACTGGACGTCTCTGGCGATGAATGATGACGGTACCGGCGGCGATGAATTTGCCGGTGATGAGACTTACAGCGTCCAGATGCCGGCTGGTTTACAGACACATCGCAGACTCATCCGCTATCGAATAAAAGTAGAAGACACGGGGGGACGTAATGTGACGGTTCCTTACGACGACGATCCCCAGCCAAACTTCGCGTATTTCGTCTACGACGGCGTGCCGGCATGGAGTGGAGCCGATAGGCCCGGAGTGACGCCTGTTGTGACATACGATGTCAATGTCATGAATTCCCTGCCTGTCTATCACCTGATCGCCGTAGAGTCCGATGTTCTGGCTTGCCAGTATAATTCGGCTTATAACAATGATGTTTACCGTTTTGCCGGCACCTTAGTGTATGACGGCGAGGTTTACGATCATGTTCATTTTAGAGTCAAGGGCCAGTACAACCCTTATCGATCTGGCAAAAATAGATGGAAATTCAGATTTAACCGCGGCCACTACTTTCAGGGACGTGATGACTATGGTAAGAAAAATCCCTATAAGTGGGAATTGATGAATCTGTCGTCCTGCATTAACGTATGGAATTGGGAACGTATTCGCGGTGCTTCAGGTATCGACGAGGCTTCCTGTTTTCGCTTTTTCAACATGGTGGGTACGCCGGCCTGCACGACCAATTGGTTTCAATATCGTATCATTGACAGTGCCGTCGAGACCCATCCGACCGATCAATACACCGGTGATTTCTGGGGATTATACATGACCATCGAACAACCCGGCGGCGATTTTCTAAAAAGGAACGAGCTGGACGACGGAAACGTTTATAAAATGGGCGGCGGGACCGGGCCTAGTAAAACAAACCAAGGGGCAACGCAATCTATTGATTTTTCAGATCTCAACTCGTTCTGGAGCACCAGCGGATACAACAAGACCAACCCCATTCAGGCCGAGACATGGTGGGATCAAAATGTTAAACTTGATGCCTATTACGGTTATCGTTCGGTCATGATAACTGTCAATCATCACGACCATTCCGACAACCATAATCACCTTAAGTATCACAATGCTGAAACCGGCCAGTGGTGGATGATGCCCTGGGATGTGGATAATATCTTCTATTGGGCGCACGATCCCGAATACCCCGACAATTGGGAGCACTTCTACTATGCATTGGGTCATGAATCGATTGAGATCGCGGCTAAAAACCGTGGACGTGAGATCAGGGATCTGCTTTTCAACGGAGAACAGTGCAATCAGGTCATTGATGAGTTGGCTTCTGTATTAAAGCCTGACCCTCAGGGCCTGTCGCTTGTTGAGGCCAATCGAGCGCTCTGGGACTATCACCCGCGTCTTGTAGAGAAAGGCGAATTCTTTACCTCTTGGGTTTTTCCAACGCCGGACTTTACCGGATGTCTTGATTTCATAAAGAATTGCTTGACAACCGGCAAGGCAAATTCATCAGAATGGTGCGGCGATGTTTTTGAAGAATTTATCGAAGATGCTGCGATACCGGATACGCCGACGATTACAGCCGATTCGACAACGATTGCTGAAGGCTATCCGGAAAATTTACTGCTC
The DNA here is from genome assembly GCA_963675525.2 of Anaerohalosphaeraceae bacterium. Classification (GTDB taxonomy): domain Bacteria; phylum Planctomycetota; class Phycisphaerae; order Sedimentisphaerales; family Anaerohalosphaeraceae; genus 4572-13. The sequence goes on from CAXXSL010000016.1 coordinate 310,937, forward strand.
TTCAATACCAGTTCCTTTAACGACCCGCAGGGAAGCGGTACTTTTGGCGCGATGCAATGGCGCATTGCCCAGGTGGATGATCCGAGCGCGGCGGGGTATGATGTGCGTCAGCGTCACTGCTATGAGATTAATGCGGTTTGGGAAAGCGAAGAGTTGATGACGTATGCCAGCAATATTAGAATCCCTGCCGACGGAGTTAAGCCGGGCAAGACTTATCGGGTTCGCTGCCGGATGAAAGATAATACCGGCAGGTATAGTCACTGGTCCGCCCCGATCCAGTTTGTCGCCGGTGAGGGTGTCAATGCAGATATCCTGGATTATCTGCGGATCACTGAGGTTATGTATAATAACGGCGATGCGGACTTTATCGAATTGAAAAACATTGGCGCAACCACTCTCGATTTGAGCGATGTTTCAATTACGGATGGCGTTGATTTCAGTTTCCCTGATGGCCGAATGTTACCGGCTGGTGAGTTTGTACTGGTAGTTAAGGATTTGACGGCATTCAGAGCCCAATATGGCACCGGACTGGATAGTCAAATCGCCGGAACATTTGTTGACAGCAGCCTGTCCAATGGCGGTGAAACGATTAAGGTGGAGGATTTCTGGAACGGTACGATCATTGAATTTGAATACAATGATGCCCGCGGTTGGCCGCTGGCGGCCGATGGAGCAGGGCATTCTCTGGTTCCCTTGTCATTAACGATCGAAGATCAGCCTCTGGGGACGCTTGATTTTGGCGGTAACTGGCGGCAAAGCACCTATATCGGTGGTTCTCCCGGATCCGACGATCCGATACCGACGACGAGCGTTGTTATCAATGAATTTATGGCGCATACCGATTATCTTGTGCCGCCGCATGAATCCAACGACTGGACCGAACTCTACAATGTCAGCGGCAGCACCGTCAGCCTGAGCGCCGATTGGTATCTGAGCGATGACGTCGACGATTTGAAGAAGTATGCCTTGCCGACATCAAGTCTTTCAAGTGGTGGGCATGTTAGCTACGACCAGGTGAACCACTTCAATCCCGACGGCACAGGACCGTTAGGCTGGGGACTGGATAAGGCGGGTGATGAGATTTTCCTGTCGTATCTGCCCGGCACCGTGGGTGTTGATCGTGTGGTTGACTGTATTCAGTTCAAGGGCCAGGAAAACGGCGTCTCCCTGAGTCGCTATCCTGACGGTGACGGCTTCTGGTTCCACACAAACCCGGGTACACGGGACAGTGCCAACGCGAATCCGGTTGCACATGTCGTGATCAGCGAGATCATGTACCATCCGACGATCGGTTCGACCGATGAGGAATATATTGAATTGTACAATCCGACCGGTTCAAATGTCGAACTCTGGACTGTCACCGGCCCGTGGGCTTTGGATGGCGGTGTTGATTATGAATTCCCGGCCTCTACGACGCTGGCAAGCGGAGCGAGAATATTGATCGTCGATTTTGACCCGGCAACGGAAACGGCCCGGTTGGAAGCTTTTGAAACGGCCTACGGTACAGGTGACCTGACGGCTGGTGTTGATATCTTTGGTCCATGGAGTGGTGATCTCTCCAATAACGGCGAACGGGTCACGCTGGAAAAACCCCAGGATTCCGATGATCCACTGGATCCGGCGGCGATATCCTGGATTATTGTCGACGAGTGCATCTACAACGATTCCTGGCCGTGGCCGACCGAACCGGATGGCTTAGGCGGTGCATTAAAGAGAATCTCATCGGCACCAGCAACTTCCGGTAATGATCCAACAAACTGGCTGGGAAATTAATGATGGACGATCCGGTAGTGTATAAGGAAATGTATAAAATGAAACAGCAACCGGCGATATAATTGGCAAGTCAAGTGTCCGTCATCTGTTTAGCATCTTATAATGCAACAGTTTTTAATATACTATTTCGTGCAAAGTTTTTTGAGCATGTTGATTCATTGCTTAAAAAGGCAGATGTTTTTTAGCATTTATCCTATAAGTTCACGGATGTGGTGACGAAATGGTGTCATAAAAACACACAGAAGAATCACACTCTATTCCGGCAAGAAATCACCATTTAAAACGAGCCGCAAATGAGAAACTTACGGATCGTTTTTTTCACTTATGATTTGTGGTTAAGTTATTTACCGGTCAGCCGGTGTTCTACGACTACCAGCAGTTCCTGAGTATCGATGACGCCGTCTGGGTCAAGATAGGCCACAATGTCTATCGCTGGATTATCCTGCAGCCAGCTTTGTGCCATCACCGCAAAGTCGCCGAGGTCCACATCACAGTCATCCCCTTCAAAATCGCCGATATAAAACCAGTGGAACTCATACGCACCCATGTCCACGGTCGCTGTGTCTACACAATCGCCGTTGTCGATCCAATCCGTCGATGGCGTTCGGTTCGGTTACCGGTGTGTTATCGCTGGCATCAATACACGGGGAGTACCTACTCAATCTCAGATCACCCCCTTCCAAACGCAAAGAAGGTGATGTTTTAGTTGAAGGTGAAAGACATAGGATTTCTTTGTAGGTTGCGTGGGGAAGGAACGGCCACAGAGCCATCATCTCAGCTAAATCAGCATAAACTGTGCCGGATTCTGTGCCACCCTTAAAATCAAAATCGTCTAAGTCGTTATTATGTAGTTGCTTAGATGAATTGTTATGGGTCCAGTAACGCCCAATTGGGTTAAAAATGGTCGTTTGGCGCAACTGTCAAACGGCTTTCTCTTTTCTATACAAACACTTATGAATTAAATTTATTCAACCTTATCCGACAAAAAAACACGCTTTTTCCGGAAATTTTTAAGCCGTACCCTGCGGTTTCCCGGATATCCTAAATAATAAGCTTGCAATTATCCACCATTTAAAGGAAACTATGACTATTGAAATGATTGCTACATTCGCGAGTTGAGCCGAATTAGCCTATTCTGGTAAACAGAAGACATCTTTCCATCGACCGCCATCATTTCTTTACCCGTTAGTCTATATAAAAAATTATATGGTGTTCTTTGAATTGATGGTGTCTTATTAAAAAATTAGATCCTCTTAAAATCGGTCATCTTACTATCGATCCGCCAATCATTCAGGGCGGCATGGGTGTTCGTGTTTCCAAAGCCAATCTCGCAGCTGCTGTGGCCAACGAAGGCTGTGCCGGCGTCATCGCCAGTGTTGGCCTGGGCGGCTATGAAAAGCACTCCCACGGCGCGGATTTTAAAGCATTAGAGCTTATTGCGCTGCGGGATGAAATTCGAAAGGCACGCGAGATGACGGATGGGGTTATCGGTGTCAATGCGATGGTGGCCTTGTCGGATTACGAATCGTTGATCAGTGTTTGTGCCAAAGAGAATGTGGACATGATCATCTCGGGTGCGGGTTTGCCGATGCACTTGCCGGCCTATACCGCCGGGACGAATATTCAACTGGTTCCCATTGTTTCGTCGATGCGATCGCTGCGACTGATTCACAAGAAATGGATGAAAGATTTTAACCGCTGTCCCGATGCCGTTATAATTGAGGGCATGAAAGCCGGCGGCCATCTCGGGTACAGTTATGAGCAAATGGAGCAGGGCAGCCCCACGCTGGAGGAAACGCTGGCCGATGTTCTGGAATTCACACGGAAATTGCCGACGCCGATCCCTGTCATTGTCGCCGGCGGTATCTTCAGCGGGCAGGACATGGCACGCTATCTGAGTTTGGGCGCGTCGGGTGTGCAGATGGCCACGCGCTTCGTCTGTACGGAAGAATGCGATGTCGATATCAAATTCAAGCAGGCTTACCTGGATGCCGGACCGGATGATATTACCCTGATCAAAAGCCCGGTGGGTTTGCCCGGCAAGGTGATCCGCAATGAATTTGTTGAAAAGATCAAAAAAGGCCAGACGATGCCATTCCGATGCAAATATCAATGTCTGAGGACCTGTAATCCCTCAACGGCTCCTTACTGCATTGCAGAAGTGTTAGCCAATGCGTCTGAGGGAAAAATGGACGAAGCGTTTGCTTTTGCAGGCAGTAATGCATGGCGATGTAATGAGATTATATCGGTGAAACAGTTGATCCAAAAGATCATCCAGGAATATGAAAATGCAGACCATTTCGAACCGGCCGGATCGGTCCGATGAAGCAGGTGAATCAGACTTTTTAGTGTCCTGAAAGGAAAACCATGAAGATTTATGTTGGAAATTTGTCGTATGACGTCGCAGCAAGCGATTTAGAGCAGGCGTTTGGCGAGTTCGGCCAGGTTACATCGGTCAATCTTCTCACTGACAGACAGACGGGCCAGTCCAAAGGATTCGGTTTTGTCGAAATGGCGGAAGTCAGTGAGGGTCAGACTGCTATTAAGGAAATGAACGGCAAAGAGTTCATGGGCCGCGCATTAAAAGTCGATCAGGCCAAAGATAAACCTGCTCGTCCCGGCGGCAGAGGCGGTTTTGGAGGTCCCCGTGGCGGCAGCGGTGGCGGCGGACGGCGATTTGGCGGTAGCGGCGGCGGTGGCGGCGGTCACAGAGGCGGCGGCAACCGGGATGGCGGCGGCGGACGAAGCCGTTACTAATACAAAAATCAAAAGCATACAATACTGTGGTTGATATCACGTTGATAATGGTATGGCAGTATCAGTAGGCTCAGGTTTTCCGGATCCTCTTGGAGTTGTGCCTCCAAATCGTGATAAGGGGATGATTCAGCAAGGTCTTTTTATGGCCAGGCAGTTGAATTCGAAGCCGGCGAGGTTAGAAAAGACCCTTGTGCGACAGTTGTTAAACCTTGCTAAATACAATAGCAGTAATTGAACTTTCAAGGCCCCTTATCTAAGGGGCTTTTTTTTGCCTTGAAAAAGTAACCTTCCGTATCTAAAAAAATGCAAATACTGAGGATATGCTGTTTAGGTATACTCGAGATTCCCTCCATAAACTCGCAGACAAGTGACTCCTCGGTTCGAACTTTTGACAGCAACACCCGCTTACAGGCGTATGGCCAGTGACCGCATACCCCTGTATTGTTTGATTCACAGCGGAAAGTTTCGTCTCGTTTAAATTTTCAGGTGAGATTATTTAAACTGAACTTCAAGCACTCCGGCAGACCATCCGTCCTGAAGTTGGATTTCGATTTTGACCGCGTTTGTTTTGACAGCCTTGAATGTCGTTTTGTTATATCTATTTGTTTGGGTTCCGTATTCGCTATCGGCAACAACCGGTTTCCATTCCTCATCGTCCAGATACATCAGCTTCCATGACTGGGGGACCTTGCATTCACCGGAACCGGTATCATCCAGCCAGTAAGCTTCTATCGCCGACAGCGTTGTCGGTTCGTCAAAGTCAAACCGGAGCCATTCGGATGTCCCTTTTTTCGGCCACCAATGAAGAAATTCATTGTCTTTGTCATGAGAACTTTTGGGTTCGATCTGATCGACCACCGATTTCGGCTGCCCGGTTGCTTTTGAAGCCGTAACTTTAGTTTGCGATGCGAGCGTCGGTCTTGGTTTGACAACCGCATCTTCTTTTTGGGTCGGTAGCCAAACGAGCATTTCATTGGCCCCCCGGTTGCACCACGCAAAATACGGAATAGCGGTAATATCAACGGTCGAGGTGACCGCCCGCTCGCCGTCTTCATTACGACCAACGACAGATGCCTGCCCCGTAAGAACCTGAACACCGCCCAGCAAATCCGGCTTGAACTGCGTTTGGAAGGATACCTGCGGGTCAAGAATCAGGTTCCGCACCTGTTTATCCGGAGCATCGGCCCCTTCCAGGCAGTACACGATGGGCCCCCGCTCAATCGCAATCCGGTTTCGGTCTTCTTTGATCTTTTCATTGGCAACCACTTTGCGAATCGGCATCGGCAGTTCAAGATCAATCGTATCACCGGTTTTCCATTGCCGCTCGATATGCATATACCCCTTCACAAGATTCAGCGGTATCACTTTCCCATTAACCTGAAGAGTCGGTTTCAATTCAGATTCTTCGGAATAGGAATACAGATCGCCGGGAACCGGTTGATTCACTGCCCAACCCGGGATTCGCACATAAACGGAAAATGCGCCTTCTTTTTCAGGCGTTAGCGTCATCTTGACGTGCCCGTCCCACGGGTATTGTGTCTTCTGCTGAATTTTCACGGTGTTGTCGGTTAAGGGTATCTGGGCCGTACCAGCCACGAACAAGTTGACATAAATGGTGTTGTCTTTCTTCGCATAAGCGTAACCCGGCACGGAAGCGAGAAAACGTGTAATGTTGGACGGACAGCACGCACAGCCAAACCACGGACTGCGGTTGTGCTGACCCTTCGATTCGAGCGGATTCGGATAAAAGAAATCCTTTCCTTCCAGCGAAATCCCCGAAATGACGCCATTGTAGAGCGTTCGTTCCAAAACATCGATATATTGCACTTCACCGTTCAGCAGGAACATGCGATGGTTCCAGTACACACTGCCGATGGCCGCACACGTTTCGCAGTAGGCACTCATGTTCGGCAGCATATAATTGGGGCCGAACGCTTCCCCGCTGTGCGTCGCTCCGATGCCGCCTGTGATATACAGCTTCCTGGTGACCATGTTGTCCCATATCTTCTGCAACGCATCCTTGTACGCCTGGTCGTCCGTCAGGGCCGCCACATCCGTCATGCCGGAATACATATACATCGCCCGCACCGCATGACCAACCGCCTCGTCCTGGTCCACAACTTTTTTATGGGCCTGACTGTATTCGCCGTCGCCGCCGCCGCGCTGGTCCAGGAAAAATTTGGCGAGTTCCAGATACTTTTCATCGCCGGTGATTCGATACAGTTTAACCAGGCCCATCTCAACGATCTGGTGCCCCGGTGTATCCGTGTTTTTGCCGGGCCCGAATACCTCGCAGAGCAAGTCGGCATTCTTCAGTGCCACATCCAACAGCGACCGTTTGCCGGTGGCCTGATAATGCGCCGCCGTCGCCTCATAAAGATGCCCCATGTTATATAATTCGTGGCTCAGTTGCTTGACTCGTTCCCAGCGATGCTTACCCGCCCAGTCGTGCGGCTTTTCGGGGTTCGTGGTTCGGGTGGTGTAGAGATAGCCGTCCGGCTCCTGAGCGGAAGCGATCAAGGCAATAATTTTATCGAGGTAAGCATCCATCTGGGGGTCATACTTAACCGCCAGACCGAATGAAGCACCTTCCAGTACCTTGTACGGATCGGTATCGTCGAACGGAAATCCGGGCGGGGACAGATCTTCAACTTTCTCGCCGCGCAATATTTTGGCTGCACGCTCAAAATTATAATACCGCTTGGATTCTTCACATTTTCCAAACGCGTAAGGAATCGTCACGATACGGTTGGTTTCCAGACGCGGCGCCCAGAATATATCGTCAAAATGAACCGCCGTAAACGGTACCGGCTCGTATGGATAATCCTTTTTTAAGTGTTTGGGGGCCGGAGTAACCGCAGCACTTTTCAGCTTATCGCCTCCTTTAGCAGCATCACTTAATGCTGCTGCGCAAGAAGACAAAATAATCAGGCAAGATAAGACGCCCGCAACCCCTAAAGATATTTTATTCATCTGCATCTTTTCAAACTTCCTTTCCTCTGTTACGGATATACGGTTGCTCTATGATCCATCACGAATGACTATAAAGTTTTCACATCAGATATTGCAGAGACTTTCTCACTGATATGTATTACATCAGTCTGTTTTATTTTTCTTTAATCTGAAATAGATTAAGGGAATACGGTTTCAACACATAATCAAAGTCGTTTGCAATGCCGTCGATGATTGATGTCGCCGGATACACATTCCTTGGTTGTTCCGGCGTATTTTCCGCATCGCCAGCCAGGCCGGTCAACACGATTACAGACGCATTCGACTCAACCTGTATTTTCCCTTTCAGGTGCACCTGCAAAGCAACGGACTCGGCGGTTGGGTTGACCGCCTTGATATAGATTGTTTTCGTTTGCTCGTCCCGGCTGCTGGATGCATAAACGCGATCTGTCGAGAGAATCGGAACGTTCAACGAAAAGACCTGCTGCCCATCCAGCAGACAGCGAATATATTCCCCCTCTAAAGCAATCTGAATGTCATACCAGCGATCTTTTTCTATCGAACCCGGCGACTCGGTCACAATCACGGTGCCGGGGCCTTCGGTCTTCTGAATGGCATGTTTTGTGTTGCCCCATCCGCCTAAATTAAACTGCACGCCATTATCAGAGGTATCACGCCGGAAAATGATAATGAATCCTTCCTCTCCGCTGATCTTTCGAGCCTTCAGTGAAAGCGTGTAATCTGACCAGCCAGGGTCGCCCGCCAGGCAAACGGCACCTTGCATCTGTTCATCCTGCTGAACACAGGAACCATTATCGAATTGCCATTTGCCGTTTCCGGCCTGCCAGTCTTCGGGCTTGAGAGAAGAAAACAGCACATTGTCCGCATGGGCTACCTTAACATCTTTGAATTCCGCTGCTGTTTGCCATGTACACAGACCGATGCGCCCCGATGCTTTGTGTGTTTCGTTCTGGGTATCGTTCAGCTCATTTTTCAGACATGTTGTCCCGCGATAATTGCTGAACAGCTTCTGTACATAGTAAGAAGGTGTTCCGTAAACCTGTGTCTCGTCAAACCAGATCAGGTCGGGAGCCCATTGCGTAAAGTCGATGCGGGCAAACAGCGGAGCATAGGAAGCCATCACAACCACATCGGAGTTGCGATCCAGCCCGGTCATAAAGGCCGCTTCCGCCAGTGCGGCAGACAGGTCGTTTTTACGATTCGGATGATGGGCCGCGAACTCTCCGGCAAAAACCTTTGGGCCGTTACGGTCATAGTTATCGTAGCGGTCGGTATTTTGCAGAAACCACTGGGGCGGCCTGTAATAGTGTTCATCCACGATCTCCGCAGGCGTTCCCGTCCGGAACTTGCCCCATGCCAGATCGAACCACTTGCCATCGGAACCGGGACCGGAAGTGGTGATGATTTGAATATCAGGATATTTGGCTTTGATCGCTTTGTAGAAAATATCATAGCGTTCGAAATATTGATTATCCCATTGCTCATTGCCGACACCGAGGTATTTCAGGCAAAATGGCTCCGGATGCCCTGCGGCAGCGCGTTTGGCCCCCCAAGTGCTGTCGGCCGAACCGTTGGCATACTCGATCAAATCCAGCGCATCCTGCACATAAGGCTTCAGCTTATCCAGCGGCACCAACTGGGCATCCTGATACTGACAGGACATCCCGCAGTTCAAAATAGGTACCGGCTCGGCACCGACGTCTTCACATAGACGGAAAAACTCAAAAAAGCCTAACCCGTATGACTGATAATATTCAGGCGGCTTGTTCCAACCAGCCCATCGATTCCAGTTCAGCTTGCGCTCGGCCGGGTCACCGATCGTGTCTTTCCAGCGATACGCATTGGCCAGATCCTTGCCCTCAACAATACAACCCCCGGGGAAACGGATAAAGGACGGTTTCATATCCGCCAGCATCTGCACAAGGTCAGCCCGCAGACCATTGGGCTGGTTTTTCCAGGTATCTTCCGGAAACAACGACACCATGTCAAGATCAACGCAGCCCTGCCCATTGACCAGCAAAGCCAGTACGGCATCCTTATCGTCGGCCTTTGCTTCAATAACCGCTGAATACTGCTTCCAGATTGAGCCGATGCCGCTGATGCGTGATTGCCCAAGAACCGCCCCGTCGCTGCTTTCCAGACGGATCAAAAGTCCCGCTTCAAATTCCTTGTCAGAGCGGGCATAAACGGAAAACAGGTAATGGTCTTCTTTTTTGACAGTAATTCCTGCGTAGCCTGTGTTTTTAACGCCAACCACCCCTTGATTTTCATGGGCCGTCAAACGAAGAAAATGGGGATTGTTGGCATTTAAGGGATCTGTGTTGAGTACTGCTATTTGAGCTTGGCCGCCCTTTTGCTCGACCTTGCTCCATCCGAAGAGAGGCTCTTCGAACTCAAATGAGCGGTTGCGAATCTGCTCGGCATACAATCCGCCATCCGCAGCAAAGTTGATGTCTTCAAAAAACAACCCATAAAGCATCGGGCTGATCGCATGAACGGGTTCATCGGTATAGACGGTCAATTCAACTTTTGCCGAGGCAAAAACCACCCCTGACCCACACATCAACACAATCAATATCGCGCTTAGATAATTCCGCATACGCATGATTTCAAACCTCCCTGCCTAAATCGGTCAATTACCACCAGAACCAACCGTGCCGATATTTTAACCAAAAAAACAGACCGATTTAGAAATATCCTAAACCGGTCTGTTTTGTGATCTTTGTGTTGCCGTCTTCGAAAAACAGCCCATATCGCATGATTTGACTCATTGGTACACACTGCCGGTTCAACAATTGCCGACATAAATAAAAACCGCTTACCACCAGAACCACATCCCCTGTGAATACTGATGCTCGACATTCTCAAATGATGCCTCCGTCGGAACATAATTGCCGGCCGATTTCCATCCGGCATGACCATCTGCAAAAGCAATATTCATGCCATCCGGTTTGGGCCCGGAATTCGTACCAGTACCTACCGATTGACGTGACAAATGATTAGTATCATCCGTCACAGTATTACTACTCAAATTCCATAATCCGCCTTGTATGTCCGAGAACTGCCAATTGTTCCCGGCGCTGATAATCGCATCCAAAATAATCGGCTTTGAGCCGGCGGATTTTGCGTTAGAAAACCTTCTAACAACAGCCTTTTCCATAGGCTGCCCATTGACTTTGGTATAGGCGAGCCCTGAATTCGACCGGGGATCATACAAAGATATTCCGCTATTATGTTCCTTAACATATCGATCAAGAAGATAAAGGTACGGTGCGACACGAAAGCTTGCCCGCTGTTGACTTATGTTCAACACGGTTTCATCTGCAAGGGGTTGAGTACTGGGACCGCGAGACGGAGGATTTGGACCAGACCAGACAAACTGCCACCACAGACTATCGTCCGGCTTTCGCATTTTATTCGACGGGCAGGTAAAAATCCGGGTATCTTCTTTCTCAAAGCCGGCATATTCACATAACTGATTCGTAAACCAAAAACTAACATCCCAAAACCAGCCACCCCCAATAGTAACATTTGTATTTGGTGGCGTCCCGCTTATGCTATAAGGAACAGGGTTCGGCGCATAACTATCATTTTCATTAGCATAAAGTGTAATCCCAAGTCCTTGTTGTCGGACATGATTCGCGCAGATAACTCGTTGGGCATAGACTTTCGCTTTCCCCAACGCCGGAAGAATTACGGCAAGGAGCAAGGCGATAATAGCAATGACCACCAGCAATTCAATTAATGTAAATCCAGTATCCTTTTTTAATTTCATAACGCTTAACTCCGCATAAATGATTTGTTCTTCCCTTATTCCCGTAAACCACAATCTTTGCGAGGTTTTAAAACCTGCATTGAATTCCTTATTAGTCTCTCTTGGCCGCCTGCTTGGTAAAAAAAATGTTTCGCTCCGGTTTAATCAACAAAACAGACATCGGACAAAAATCAGTCCCATCATCCGAGTCAATCATAAACGCCATGCTGTACCACCTCGTTATATAAGTCCTCCTGAAGATACTATTATGCGGGAGAACGTCGTTAAAAACAAGTCCATATTGCGTTAAAATATAACCGGTTTGCGCAAAAGCGTTTTTTTATATAACTATAATCACTTATCACGCGAAAAGTTTTGATTTTTACTAAAACTTGTTCCATCAATTATAGAATGTCAGAAGAATAAATATTTAGTCGATTTTTCGCTAATATTGACTGATTTTTTTGTTTTTTATGTAAGATTCCTGCGATTTTTGACCGTTTGAAATCATCTGATCCCCGTCCTTGCTCATTGACCGCTGTTTTTGCTGAAAATCGTTGTTTTTTGACTGTTTTTGTGGTAATCATTGGGTTTAGAAATAGATTTCTGAACCCAAAACACATAATCTAGACAGAGGTTTACCCATGGCACAGACACTGACATACAAAATTCTTCAAAAACACCTGGTCGAGGGCGAATTAAAACAGGGTCAGCCAATCGGCATCCGCATTGACCAGACCCTAACACAGGACGCCACGGGCACCACCGCTTTTCTTCTGTTTGAATCGATGGGCACCGCCCGGGTCCAGACCGAGTTGTCGGTAAGCTATGTTGACCATAACATGAGCCAGTTTGGCCCGGAAAATCACAATGACCACCTCTATCTGCAAACGATTGCCGCCAAAAGCGGCGTGTATCATTCGCGGCCAGGCAATGGAATCTGTCACCAGGTTCATCTGGAGCGATTCGGCAAACCCGGCGCGACGCTGCTGGGAAGCGACTCGCACACACCAACCGGCGGCGGGGTCGGGATGCTGGCCATTGGAGCCGGCGGGATGGATGTGGCGGTTGCGATGGGCGGCGGCCCGTTCTATCTGGCCTGTCCGAAAGTCATCGGGGTGGAACTGACGGGGATACTACCTGAATGGGTGGCCGCAAAAGATATTATTCTGAAGCTGCTGAGCATTCTGACAACCAAAGGAAACGTCGGCTGTGTGGTGGAATATTTCGGCAAAGGCGTTGAGACCCTTTCCGTGCCGCAGCGCGCCACGATCACGAATATGGGTGCCGAACTGGGCGTGACGAGCAGTCTTTTCCCCAGCGATGAGAAAACGCTTGAATTCCTTGAACTGCAGGGGCGTGAAAAAGTCTATACACCGCTGCATCCGGACCCGGAAGCACCTTATGACCGTGTTATTCAAATCAATCTTTCCGATCTGGAACCGATGGCGGCGTGTCCGTCTTCGCCGGACAATATCGCCCCGATTTCGGAGATCGCCGGACGCAAAATTCATCAGGTGGTCATCGGAAGCTGCACGAACTCCAGCTATATGGATATGATGATGGTCGCCGAGGCGCTCAAAGGCCGTAAGATCGACGCGATGGTCGAGTTGGGCATCGCTCCCGGCAGCAAGCAGGTCCTGCAGATGCTGGCGGAAAACGGGGCACTGGCCAACCTGATCGCAGCGGGCGCTCGCCTCGTTGAGTCCGGCTGCGGACCGTGTATCGGGCAGGGGTTTTCTCCGGCCAGTGGTACCGTTACGCTGCGAACATTCAACCGAAACTTCGCAGGACGAACCGGCAGCAAAGGCGACCAGTGCTACCTTGTCAGTCCGGAAACAGCGGTGGCCTCTGCGATCATGGGTGAAATCGCTGACCCGCGCGATTTGAAAAATATGATGGGTCTGAGCTATCCGAAGATCAAGTCTCCCAAAGAATTTCTGATTGACGACAGCATGATCGAAAAACCGGTGCCCGCCGACCAAGCCAGCAAGGTCGAAGTACTCCGAGGGCCAACCATCGTCGTGCCCGAATCACCGAAACCGTTGTCGGAAAATCTCAGCGGCCGTGTTCTGCTGAAATGCAAAGATAAGATCACAACGGACCATATTATGCCTGCCGGAGTGTTCTTGAAATACCGTTCTAATGTGCCGGAGTATTCAAAGTACGTGTTTAACTGCTTTAATGAAGAAGGCAGGCCGACCTTTGCCGAAAGCGGACTGGCACTGAAAAAAGAAGGCCTCGGCGGGATCGTGGTTGCCGGTGACAGTTACGGCCAGGGCTCCAGCCGGGAACACGCAGCCTTGTGCCCGATGTATCTGGGTGTTCGCGCGGTGATCGCCAAAAGCATCGAGCGCATTCATAAGGCCAACCTGATCAACTTCTGCATTGTACCGATCGAGTTCGACAACCCGGATGATTATGACAGGATCAATCCCGACGATCAGATTGAAATAGCGGACCTGCAGGATGCGGTCAAATACAATGATTCGGTTACGCTGATCGACAAAACCGCCGGGTTTGAGTTTACGGGTAAACTGACACTGTCGGCACGCGACCGTGATATCCTGCTGGCGGGCGGTTTACTGGCCTATACGAAAAAGGCTGCTAAGCGATGACCCACAATCAAAACATTGTGACGGTCTTTGGCACCAGCAAGGCTGCTCCGGGTGATTCGGTTTTTGAGCTAGCCGAAAGCGTGGGCCGATTACTAGCGGAAAATGGGCTTACTATCGCCAATGGCGGCTACGGCGGAACGATGCTGGCGGCGGCTAAAGGTGCTGCCGAGGCCGGCGGAAAGGTGATCGGCGTGACGTGCCGGGCTTTTAAACGCGGAAAAGCCAATGAATACGTTACCGAAGAGGTCCAAACCGACTGTTTGGCCGAGCGGCTGGGTAAATTGGTCGAACTGGGCGATGCCTACCTCGTCCTGCCCGGGGGCACCGGTACCCTGCTGGAACTGGCCGATGTCTGGGAGCATAAAAATAAAGGATTTTCAAATGCCGACAAACCGATTATACTGGTAGGCGTGTTCTGGCAGCCGCTAGTGGGCATGATGGTCGCCGCAGATACTGACAGCGTCGAGCACATTGAGTGTGCCGAAACCGGCAGAAGACGCAGTTGAACTTTTAAAAATGAACCTGGATATAACGCGATTATGATGACGTTAAAAAAAATTATCCTGTTGTTGACATATATCGGTCTTGCACTACCAGCAGCAGCCAAAACCATCATCGAAGAGGGGTTTATTATTGACGGCGTCGAGGGTATCGTCCGCAAGGTCGAAAAGGTCGATGTATGGAATTTCATCCCCGAGACTAAAATAACGACACCTAAGGGGACATTGCCCGCCAACAACCCCATCAGCCTGCTGCCCTGTTCGACCCTGGAACAGATCTCCTTGCTGGCCGGAGGTGACAACAAAATCCATGTGCGTCTGTGGGGGATGTTCACCGAGTACGACGGGAACAATTATTTGCTGAGTGTGTACTTTCTACCGATCAGCGAGGATGCCGAAGTCAAGCCGGCAAAGGGCGATGAGTCCACCGGCAACAAAGATGAAAAGGCTGCGGCCGATAAGGACAAAGACGAAGAAGACTCGATCATTCCAACCGACATTCTCAAGCAAATCAAATCAACCAAGACCCCGGACCTGGAAAAATTTCAGCAGATCGCCAAGGTTGCCGGCGATACCAACTTGATTGGCCGGGCCGGACACCTGAAGAAAGAAGGCAAGTTGAAATATTTTCAGCCGAATGCTTTCGGTTATAACGTCAATCCCAGCAAATATATTCTGCTTCCGTGTAAAACGCTTAAATCTGCGGAAAAGCAAATGGGTAAATCGCCGGGCCGGCAGCGTTATGACGTCTCCGGATTGGTCACCGTTTATAAGGGACGTCAGTATCTCCTGCTTCGCCGAACCGTGCGGACCTATACAAACGGGAATTTTACACAATAGTTTTTGGTGGGCAAGGCCCACTCTACTCTTGAGGGTTTTAAGTGGCGAATCAATTTGATGAAATTTTGTTTCTGACTTCGGATACGGATTATCCAAAACGAATTCAGCGTTTACAAACCGAACACTCCATGAGCGAGTTTCTCAAAAATCGCGGTGAGCTTACTGAAACGGTTCGTCACATCGTTGCTGATGTTGCCGAGCGAGGCGATGCGGCCGTGGCCGAATATACGGAAAAGTTCGACAAGGTCAAGCTAACCTCCTCTGAATTTCGTGTTCCGGCTGAAGAGCTAAAATTCGCTCACAAGCAATTAGAACCGATGCTACTGGAATCGCTGCGAAAATCGATCGCTAATGTGCAACACTATCAATCCGAAATTTTTATCGGCAATAAAAATACACATCCGGGCATTCGCTATAGCCCGCTCAGGCGGGTTGCTTTATGCATCCCCGGTGCCAGTGCCCCGCTGCCGAGCACGGTGATCATGACGGCCGTGCCTGCACAGGTCGCAGGGGTTAAAGAATTAGTTGTACTCAGCCCGCCGCGATATAAAGGCAGTATCCATCCGGTGATTCTGGGGCTGTGTCACGAACTGGGAATAACGGAAGTCTATCGGCTCGGCGGTGCGCAGGCAGTCGCCGCTGCCGGTTGGGGCACCGAAACCATCGCCAAGGTTGATAAGATCGTCGGTCCCGGGCATGATGTGGTTCAGCTTGCCAAAAAGGAAGTTTTCGGGCTGGTGGATATGGATTCATTTGCCGGGCCGAGCGATGTGCTGATCGTGGCCAATGACAAGGCCAATCCGGCATGGGTGGCCGCCGACATGCTTAGTCAGGCCGAACATAATCCCGGTGCGGGTATTGTCGTGACGGACTCGAAAGACTTTGCCGAAAAGGTACTGGCCGAACTTGAAATCCAATGCGCCCAATTGAACCGGGCCAAAGGGACCGCTGAATGCCTGAAAGCCTATAGTGGAATCATCGTCTGTGAAACAATGGACGCAGTCATTGATTGGGCCAATGACTTTGCGGCTGAGCATTTGCAGGTCCAGTGCGGCAACGGCAAGCAGAGTAAGGATATCAGCAAAAAACTGGTGAATGCGGGCGCGATCTTCATCGGACCCTATACACCGGTGGCGGTCGGCGACTACTGGGCCGGGCCGAGCCACACTCTGCCGACACGGCAGACCAGCAAATTCTTCAGCGCGGTGACCAGTAACGACTTTGTGAAGTCCAGCAGCATCATTGAATACACACAGCAACAGTTAGCCGACGCGGCTGATGATATCATCCGGCTGGCGATGACCGAAGGCCTCGACGCCCACGCCAAAAGCGTACAAAAACGTTTGAAATAAAAAACAAAGGCAGTGAGAAAGCAAAATGGTTTTCTTCGGATGTATACTATTGACGAACATTCTTGCCAGTGGCTGGAATGATTATGATATTCCGTTGCAAAGAGAATATCATTTACTTAGAACTAATGCTTATACTATAATGATCTATAAGGAGAGTGAAGGTTTTGTTGTTCCTCCTAAAATAATCGGTTTAGGCATTAAGAGAAGTTTAATATATGGCGTATGCGAAAAAATTAAAGAATCTGATATAGAAGGAATTTCCGGTTATTTTTTGTTAGATACGCAGAAATCGATTGCAAAAGTCGGGCTTACAAAAACAGATTGGTTGGGGGAACTAAAGAAATATAACATCTCAAAAGAACCTATCCTGAAAAAACCGAGTAGGTATTGGAATTTGGTTAATAATTTCAAGATCGTTCTCTGTGCGTTCCTATCGTGGTGTTTAATCTTTATCGTTATAGCGGTTATTTATAACAGAAAGATGAAAAAACGTCAATTTCACCTTGCTCAAATGCCTCCACACGCCTGAAACATCTCAGTAAAATCAATCACACATCCCAGCGTAGTTTTTCTTCGTTGTGGTAGAAGAAGCGTCCCAAAAAATAGGTATCCATCATCAACAGGTAAAGACCAGATGCTCTGATCACCAACAGGATCAGGAGATTCATCGAACCGCTTTTGACCGCAGACAATCCCAGAAATAACAGTACGGGCACACAGAATAACAAAACAACAAGAAGATAAGAGAAAAAGGTGCTGAAAATCGACGCGACAATCAAAATGGGATTTAGTGCATTGATCGTGTCGAATATTACAACGGCCAGTAGAAACATCGGCAGAAAGAAAATTCCTACGCCAAGAATAACCCAAAAAATTCCGTCCCCCGTCTCCGTATAATGTCTTAGAATAAAGGCCGGTGCGATACAGATGCAGATTGTCATCGCCATCAGGAAAAACTGACGAAGCCAATCCCAAAACGAATCATCCTGGCTGAATTCGAAAACATTCGGTGCTTTTATCTGTCCTTCGGCACTGGCGCGGATACAGACAGCCAGATACCAGAATGTCGATAATGAAACGGTCCCTTTTACCAGCAATCCAGTCAGGAACATTGCATTTCGAAGGATAGACGGCATCATATACAGCAGAAGAACCCACAAAAATGGTATGCCGGCATAGATGGCGATCACACTCAAACCGGGTCCGCTGATTGGATAGGTAAATACCCGAGAAAAGGTTGGCTGTTCGGGTTGTTCTTCAGTTACAATATCCGACTCTTCAACGTCCGGGGCGGCTGCCATACGCTGTAACATTGTGTTATCAATCATACGAATTCCCTTCTGAGAATGCTTTTTCGTATGCTTAGACGCGCAGACAACAAAAATGTTGCGATTCTTATGCCAGTTTTTCTCTGATGAATGCGCTGGCCCTGCTGAGAGCATCGTTCAGTTTAGAAGCGTCTTTGCCGCCGGCCTGTGCCATGTCGGGCCGTCCCCCGCCGCCGCCGCCAACGATCGGGGCGATCTCTTTGACAATATCACCGGCTTTAACACCCTTCTTGATCAGGTCATCAGTAACACCGGCCAGCAGCATCACCTTGCCGTCTTCAGAGGCAATGCCCAATACGATCACGGCGGATTTGGCCTTTTTCTTCAGGCTGTCGATGGCCGTCCGCGCCTGGTCAACCGGAGCATTTGGCATCTGACCGATGATCACCGAGGCATCGCCGATCGTCTCAGCCGATTCAAGCAGCTTATTAGACTCGGCCAGTGCATCGGAAGCGGACTTTCCGCCGCCGGACTTCAGTTCCTTCTTGAGTGCCTTGTTGTCGTCCAGCAGTTTATTGACCCTTGCGGTAATTTGATCCGCGGGAGCTTTGAGGGTTTCGACCAGTTCATCCACAACCCGGCTGCGGCCCAGCAGATGCTGCATCAAGCCCGGGCCGGTCAGTGCAGTGATACGACGAACCCCGGCCGAAACACTTTCTTCCTTTTGAATCGCAAAGCCGCCTATTTCACCGGTATTGGATACATGCGTGCCGCCGCAGAACTCCTTGCTGAAGGCATCCTTGATCTGGTTTTTATTCGCTGCGCCAATCGCCAAAACACGGACCTCGCTGCCGTACTTTTCACCGAACAGGGCCATCGCGCCCAGTTCTTTTGCCTCGTCAATTCCCATAACGGCCGTGGTCACGGGGAGCCCTTCTTCGATTTTCTCCTGAACAAGGGATTCGACCTGCTGAATCTGTTCGCCGGTCAGCGCCTTGGGGTTCGTGAAATCAAACCGCAGATAGTCCGGACACACCAGTGACCCCTGCTGTTTGACCGAATCGCCCAGCACGGATTGCAGGGCCCACTGCAGAATATGGGTGGCTGTATGATTTTTTTTGCTGGCCAGTCGATCCTTATCAACCACAGCCTGCACCTGATCGCCCACCCACAGCGAACCGGATAACAATTTTCCACGATGCAGGACACAATCGGCGATCTTTTCGGTTGCTTCCACCGCAAACACCGCATCATTGGTTTTGATCATACCGCAGTCGCCCGCCTGCCCGCCGGACTCGGCATAGAAACAGGTCTTGTTCAGAACCAGCCCTACCGTTCTTTCAGTATCCGTCAACTCGCCTTTGGTCTGAAGGCCGTTTTCGTCGATCCAGCCGACCAGTTTGGCCATGCAGGTTTCGGTTGTGTACTTATGAGAATCGTCCGTTGCGGGAAGTTCAACGCCGGTCAGGTTCGATGCCAGCGAACTGGACTTCTGCGCGGCCCGGGCACGCTGCCGCTGCTGGGTCATCAGGTTCTCAAATTCGTCCACATCCACATTCAGTCCCTGTTCGCGTGCCAAAAGCTGCGTCAAGTCCAGCGGAAAACCATAGGTGTCATACAACTGAAATGCATCTTCCCCGGAGATCGTTTTATTTTTTGCATCTTTGGCGGCATTCGCAAAAATCTCCAACCCGCGGTCCAGCGTTCGCCCGAACGATGCCTCCTCAGCCTGAATCACCGACGCAACAAATTCGCGCCGTTCTTTGATCTCGCCGAATGCCTCGCCCATATACCCGACGACCACATCGACCAGTTTGTGCATGAACGGCTCATGCAGGTCCAGCGAACGTCCAAACCGGCAGGCCCGCCGCAGGATGCGCCGCATCACGTACCCTCGACCATCGTTGCTGGGTGTGACGCCATCGGCGATCGCAAAGGTTAATGTACGGATATGGTCAGCGATCACCCGGAAGGCATTATCGGTTTTGCTGCCGAGCTTTGACGTATATTGTTTGCCGGACAGTTTTTCCACCGCTCGAGATGATCGGCATAAACAAGTCGGTATCATAATTGCTCTGCTTTTTCTGCAGAACGGCGGTGATCCGCTCCAACCCCGCACCGGTATCGACATAACTGGCATTGAGTTTCTCCAGGACGCCATCAGGCTTGCGGTTGTATTGGATGAACACCAGGTTCCACAATTCAATAAAGCGGCTGCATCCGGCGTTAACGGCACATTGGTGCCCCGGAACATGCTGCATATCACAGCGATCGGGGCCAAGGTCGATATGGATCTCACTGCACGGACCGCAGGGGCCGTTGGCTCCCATCTCCCAGAAGTTGTCTTTCTTGCCGCAGAATAAAACACGCTCTTTCGGCAGCGGCGTCAGTGTTGTCCAAAGCTCGGCCGCCTCCGTATCGGCAGGACAATGATCTTTATCGTCGCCTTTAAAAACCGTCGCCCACAGCAGGTCCGGATCGATCTTATAGACCCCGGTCAACAACTCCCAGGCCCACTGGATCGCTTCGGCCTTGAAATAATCATCGAACGACCAGTTGCCCAGCATCTCGAAGAACGTGTGATGATAGGTGTCGATGCCGACTTCTTCTAGGTCATTGTGCTTGCCGGACACGCGAATGCATTTCTGGCTGTTCACGGCACGGCGAAATGCCGGAGCACGATGGCCCAGGAAAAACTCCTTGAACTGGTTCATGCCCGCATTGGTGAACAACAACGAATCATCACCGATGGGCACGACCGGCCAGCTCGGGATGAACAGATGTTCCTTGTCCTTAAAAAATTCAATGAACGCGCTTCGAATTTCCTGACTTGTCAGCACAGTGTTGCTCTTTCAATACAAATTACTATTTAGTTTCTTCTGCCTCGATCAACCCCTTGGCAACAAGGACCTTCTGCTTGATCTCGTCCAGCAATTCCGGGTTATCCATAAAGAATTGTTTGCTGTTTTCACGACCCTGACCAAGTTTGACGTTGCCGTAGTTAAACCACGCCCCGCTCTTGTTGACAATATCATTCTCAACGGCCAAATCCAGCAAATCGCCTTCATAACTGATGCCATGATCGAACATAATGTCAAACTCAGCGGTCCTGAACGGTGCCGCCACTTTGTTTTTTACCACACGGGCCCGAACGCGATTACCAACCGCCTCATCGCCACTGCTCTTGATCGTTGAAATACGGCGCACATCCAGACGGACCGAACTGTAAAACTTCAGCGCGTTTCCGCCGCTGGTGGTTTCGGGGTTACCGAACATCACGCCGATTTTCATACGAATCTGATTAATAAAGACCAGACAGGTTTTGCTCTTGGAGATCACACCGGTCAGCTTCCGCAGGGCCTGGCTCATCAGCCGTGCCTGCAGACCGACGTGGGACTGGCCCATTTCACCCTGCAGCTCGGCGGCAGGCACCAGGGCCGCTACCGAATCGATAACAATAATGTCGACAGCATTGGACTTGATCAGCATTTCAGCAATATCCAGCGCTTGTTCGCCGGTATCCGGCTGGCTGATCAGCAAACCGCTGATATCCACACCCAGCTTCTTAGCCCATGTCGTATCCAGTGCGTGTTCAGCATCAATAAAAGCCGCCACACCGCCAAGCTTCTGAGCATTGGCGATCGCATGCAGCGCCAGCGTCGTCTTGCCGGATGATTCCGGTCCGTAAAATTCAACCACACGTCCGCGCGGAATACCCTTGCCGCCCAGCGCGATATCCAGCGACAGCGCGCCCGTTGGAATCCCCTCGATCTTGCGATGCTGTGATTCATCCATTTTCATGATCGAACCGTCGCCGTACTGCTTCTCGATCTGGGCAATCGCACGATCCAGTGCATCGTTTTTTGAGCCGCCGGCTCTAAGGGGTACCACTTGCCGTTTTGTCTCTGCTTTCTTTTTTGTCTTGGCCATATTCAATCTCCTCTTCGCTCTCTAAAAAATCATCCTTACAAGATTATTGTTTCATAACACTTTAATGTTTATTTCAAGGTCGCCCGGCAAACAGCACTGTAAACAGGCCCTGCGGATGTCAACTGACTTTGGTACAACACCACCTCTTCCGCACACACCCGGCCAAACGATTCATCTTTATACGATCCGACCGCTTCGGCCAGTTTTCGACCGGCTGAAACGTGCTTGACCCGACAGACCGTTAGATGTCCGGCAAAGGGACGATTCTCGCCGGACCAGCCATGCCGGGAAAATTCTTCTTCCAGTCTCGTCTGCAGGGCCTTCATTACCGAACACTCCGAAATCCCGGCCCACACAATACGAGCCGGACGCCCGAAAACTCCCAATCCCTTCACCTCGAAATCGAAACCTTCGAACTCCGATGCTGTTCGCTTCACGATATCGCAAATCTGCGTCAGCGACGAATCGTCCACTTCACCCAAAAACTTCAGTGTCAGATGGACCTGATCCGGATGAATCCATTTCACGTTCTTTCCGGAAAGGTCCAATTCATGATCGAGCCGATTTTGGATCTGCTTAAGTCGAATCCGTACATGCGGCTCAATATCGATCGCCACAAATAATCGCATCAGTATTCTCAAAAAATTATCAAAACTGCGTTACTTTGCGTAACATCTCAAACCGTTCATCGATCATTTCACGGCTGGCCGTCTGAATGCCATGGATCGAAAAGTCGCCAATCGTAAAAGAAGACACCACCGTCCCATAGACCATGGCCTTGCGAAGCGTCACGTAGTCCACCGTCTTGGAATGTGCCAGATATCCCATCATGCCGCCGGCAAACGAATCGCCCGCGCCGGTCGGATCGATCACGATGGTCGCCGGATACGCCGGCAGCAAAAAAATCTGACCGGCCGAATCAAGCAGCATCGAACCGTGTTCGCCCTTTTTAATAATGACATACTCCGGCCCCATCTTCAAAATCTGCTGAGCAGCTTCGACAAGATTATGACCGGCCGTCAATAGTTTGGCCTCGCCTTCGTTCAAAACCAGCATGTTAATTCGCTTGAGCAGTTTTCGCAAATCCTGGTTGGCCGTCTGTATCCACAGATTCATCGTGTCGGCGGCGACAAACGAGGTTCCGCCCAACTGATCCAGCAGCTCCATCTGTAGCGACGGCGCAGTATTGGCCAGAAAAACATAATCGCTGTCACGATAGCTGTCCGGCACACGGGGCGGCGCTTCGGCCAGTACATTCAGCGACACCTCATCCGTGCGAGCCTCGCTCATATCGCCTTCATAAGAACCCGACCAGCGAAATGTCTTGCTGCCCTTGCGTATCTCAAGGCCCTCCAGATCAACATCACGTCCCTGAAATGTTTCTTTGAAGTCAAAGGGACAATCCTCTCCGGCAACGCCAAGCAATTTTACATTCGTAAAAAACCCGGCCGCCAGTGAAAAATACACCGCGGACCCGCCGATACATTCCCGATTCTGACCATAGGGAGTCTGAACCGTATCGATTCCAATCGAACCCGTAACAATTAGTGACATCCTGCTTTCTCCTCTACCTTTTCTTATCAATCCGTTATTTGTTGAAATTCATTCAACGTCCGTTCAATCCGTTTCAAGGTGTTATCCAGCCCCAGCATATCCACCGCATCAAAGATCGGCGGACTGACCGTGTTGCCGCAAATCGCCACACGCAGCGGTTGAGCAACCTTTCCCAGTCCCACCTGTTTTTCCTCAGCCAGACCGCGAAGCAGTGTTTCAATGCTTTCCGGCGTCAACTCCGGTAATGCCGCAAGTTCTTTGCCAACCAGTTCCAGCATTTCCAATCCGTTGCCCTTGAGCAATACTTTTTTCACGGCCTTGTCATCATAGGTCATTGCGTCATTGGCAATGAACGCAAATCGCGTCTTCTGTTCGATCTGTTCCAGCGTCCGGGCGCCGTCATTCATCTTAATAATCCGCTTAAGCATCGCATCATCTGCGCCGGCGACAGGTGAACAAATTTCTTCCAGGTAATCTCGTAAATGGCTGACCAGCGTTTCCGGTGGCACCATCTTGATATGCTCGGTATTAAACGACATCAGCTTGCTGCGGTCGAACAGGCTGTTGCTTTTGCTGACACGCGACAGGTCAAACGCGGCGATCAATTCCTCGATCGTCATGATCTCCCGTCCATCTCCGGGATTCCAGCCGAGGATGGCAAGAAAGTTCACCATCGTCTCCGGCAGATAGCCGCTCTTGAAGAAATCGACCACATTCACTTCCGGCAAGTGTACGCCAACCGCTTTGGCAATCGCATCGATCACGGGCATATCCGGCACAGACTTGCCGCTCAGAAACAATTCCAGTTCCTCAGCCGAAATCCCCCCCGCTGTCGCCAGTGCCTGCACGTCAACATCCGGCATCGCCTTGATAGCAGCAACGAGCGCTTTGGGCCGCTCACGCTTACTAAGCTTGCCGCCGGAGTCGCTGACCGTCACCGACATGTGAGCATATTTAGGAGTCCGGAACCCCAGCGCCTTTTGCAGCAACTGGTGGTTCGGCGTATTCATCAAATGTTCCTGCCCGCGAATGACGTGCGTAACCCCCATCAACTCGTCATCAATGACCACCGCCATATGATACGTCGGGAAACCATCGCTTTTCTGGATGATAAAATCGCTCAGTTCAGACGGCTCAATACGTACCTGTCCGCGAACCTCATCCTCGATCACAATCGTCTCGGCCCGCGGCACCGCAAACCGCACCGTTACGGGCCGTCCTTCGGCTCTGGCTTTTTCCGCGTCGGCTTCCGTCGGGAAAACCGCCGGCCGGGGATAGAGATTATGACGTTTTTCGGCCTCCGCCTTCTCGCGCAGGGTCGTCAACTCCTCCGATGTGTCAAAACAGTAGTACGCCTTCTGCTCGTCGATGAGCTGCTGGATATATTTATCGTAGATGTCCCGCCGTTCAGACTGGTGATACGGGCCGTTCGGCCCGCCGATATCCGGCCCTTCGTCCCAGTCAATCCCCAGCCATTTCAGGTCTTTAAGCACCTGGTCGGCCGCGGTGGCGGCATTGCGCTTCATATCCGTATCTTCAATGCGCAGCAGGAACTTACCGCCGGACTTGCGGGCCAAAAGCCAGTTAAACAAAGCCGTCCGGGCGCCCCCTACATGGAGATACCCTGTCGGCGACGGTGCAAACCGCGTCACGATCATAAAATGCCTCTTTTTAGCCTAATAATCACAGAATAAACGCTTTACATTACGTCACAGCCCACCGATTGTCAAGCAAAGAGCCAACGGAATGCGAAATTACCCCGAACCATAACATAATCCCTTTATCTAAAACCACTTAAAACAAGCCTTGAAAGAAAAGAAATAAAGCGTAGAATCATGAAAAACAGAGTCATAAAAAAAACGAAAATATCACCTGAATACGGAGTTATTTCTTACTCGTGAGTTATCCTCAACAACGTCTCTTAGTCACCGGCATCACTTCCATCCACGGCTGGCCTATCTGGAATGCGCTCAAGCAGGCTTGCCCTGCCGACCAACTGCTGGGTATCCGGCCGCCGCAAACAAAGGCCCCGAAAAGTAAAAACGTCATCGGTTTGTGCATCACGGACACCGAACAACTCAAACGCATCCGCGATCAATTCCAGCCGACCCATGTTATCCACTGTGCCGGCGTCTGCGACCTGGACCTCTGCGAAGAACGCCCCGAGTGGGCCTACGATCTCAATGTCAACGGTACCAAGGCAGTTACGGAGGTCTTCGGAGCACACATGCCGGATCGTTTATATGAGTACCGACCTCGTTTTTTCCGGCGAGCAGCCGCCCGAAAACGGCTACGACGAAGACCACACACCCGATCCGGTCAGTATCGCGGGGAAGACCTTCTTTCAGGCCGAACAGATTTTACAGCAGTTCGCCAATACCTGTATCCTCCGGCTGGGGTTGCCCCTGGGCGACTCGATCACCGGCGACAAAGGCGCGATCGACTGGATCAAAAGCCGCCTGACAAAGCATCGCCCGGTCACGCTGTTTTATGATGAACTGCGAAGCTGCGTATGGTGCGATCAAATTGCCGAGATGATTGCCCCCCTGCTGTCGCTGGATTTGCGGGGCGTCTACCACTTCGGCGGCAACCGCTCCTGGACCCTTCACGAAATCGGCCAGTACGTCCGCGATAAATACCAAATCCCCAAACACCTGCTCAAAGGCATCTACCGCCACGAAGAAGTCAACGGCCCCCCGCGCATCGGCGATGTCTCCATGAATTGCAAAAAACTAAAAACCACCCTCAATAAAGCAGGCATCGTCATCTCCCACTTCAATGGCCCCGCCAAGTTTTCAACACAAATCGTGGATTCCAGAAACCTTTGAGTGCTCTAAATTATTAGACATTTCCTGAAAAACTTCAGTCTGATTTGTGATTCTTCAACTTTTTTAATAAATAGATATTTCGCTGGTCCATAAAGACACAATGTTAAAATCACCCCGTCAAGAAATAATTCAACTTCTCCAAAAAAATGTTCCCAGCCAGTGTTGACAATCCATGATGTCATTAGTAGGCCTATAACTATTTTCAAAACAACACCAATTAGATAGATGTAACGACCGACCGACCAGAAGAAAAACATACCGATGAAACCAAGAAGCCCTGCAAACAAACTAGAAAAAAGAAACACTCCCTGTAAAAGCCATGCTAATGTGGATTCTGTTGGTGGTAAAGAGGGCTCAAGCTGTTTGACAATCTCAGGAACAACTGATTCCGTCCAAATATCCGACAATCCATTTAGAACAACAATTATGATATAAACCAAGAGCAAAAGTCTGAACTTAGTTTTGGTTATTTCCATTTCTAAACTCCATCAAATTCACTATCCAACCGATTATTAAGCTATAATTGTTTCAAAATACATAAGTCCTCCGTTACTTGCAAACCACCAACAGCCGGAGGCGCTTTTGGTGGTTTCATTTACATACCTTTAAGGTATTACGGTGGGCATTTAGCACAAACAGAACGAAACAGCATCGTACTGAGGTACCGGTCGCCGCGGTCGCAGATGATTGTTACAATCGTTCCCGAATCCATGTCCCTGGCTAAACGGACCGCACCGGCGACATTGGCCCCGCTGGAAATCCCCGCGAACAGCCCTTCTTCGGTCGCTAATCGGCGCGTCATATCGAACGCCTCCTCATCACCCATCGACACGATTTCATCCAGCCGGCTCTTATCCCAAATCTCCGGCACGATCGCCTCGGTCATATTTTTCAGCCCCTGGATCGTATGCCCCGGCACCGGCTCAACACCGACAACCTTGACCGGCTTCGATTGCTCCTTCAAAAACCGGGACATCCCCATCAGCGTTCCCGTCGTGCCCATGCCGGTTACGAAAATGTCAATCTCGCCGTTTGTCTGCTTCCATATCTCCGGAGCAGTTGTTTCGTAATGTGCCAGCGGATTGTTTGGATTGGAAAACTGATTCGGCATGAAATATTTTTCCGGATGCTCGGCGTGCATTTCGTGGGCCTTACGAATCGCCCCGTCGGTACCCTGCTTGGGACAGGTCACAACCGCCTCGGCCCCGAACGCCTCCAGAATATGCTGGCGTTCACTGCTGACACATCCCGGCAGCGTCAGTATCACATGATAGCCCTTCGCGGCGCCGATCATTGCCAATGCAATACCGGTATTGCCGCTGGTAGGCTCCAGAATGGTCTTTTTCTTCGTGAGCAGGCCGTCTTTTTCAGCCCTGTCAATCATGTACAGCGCCGTACGGTCCTTGATGGAGCCGCCGGGATTATTGCCCTCCAGCTTGGCCAGAATCCGCACCTTCGGATTGGGGTTAATCCGCTTCAATTCGACCAAAGGGGTGTTGCCGATAGCCGACAAAATTGTATCGCCGTGGCTGAACATTGTTATCCTTTCCGGATACAGCTAAAATCTATTTATTTTTATACCGAATATGCTAAAATGTCCCCTTGCTATTGTCGAGACTTTTTTTTATATTCCGGACAGTGTTTTCTCCTTTTTATTACTTTACAGGAAATTATGATGACAGAGACAAACGAACAAAATAATGAACGATTGGATTTTATTCGGCAAATCGTTGCCGACGATACCGCATCCGGCAAGTGGGATGGACGCGTTGTAACGCGTTTTCCGCCGGAACCGAACGGCTACCTGCATATCGGCCACGCAAAAAGCATCCGTCTGAACTTCGGCATCGCTGAAGAATTCGGCGGCAAATGCAATCTGCGGTTTGACGATACCAATCCCTGTAAAGAAGAACAGGAATACGTGGATTCCATCATCGAGGACGTCAAGCTGGCTGGGCGGGGACTTCGGCGACAAACCGCTGTTCGGCTCCGATTATTTCCAGCAGATGTACGACTGGGCCATTGACCTGATCAAAAAAGGTAAAGGCGTATGTCTGCGACCTGACGGCCGAAGAAACGCGCCAATACCGCGGCACACTCACCGAACCGGGCAAGAACAGCCCCTATCGCGACCGCACGCCTGAGGAAAATCTCGACCTGTTTGACGCGGATGAAAGCCGGCGAGTTTCCGGATGGCTCCAAGACGCTTAAAGCCAAGATCGACATGGCCAGCCCGAATGTTAATCTGCGCGATCCGGTCATGTACCGCATTCTGCACGCGGAACATCATCGAACCGGTGACAACTGGTGCGTTTATCCGATGTACGACTGGGCACACGGACTGGAGGATTCGGTCGAAGGTATTACCCATTCGATCTGCACGCTGGAGTTTGAGAATCATCGTCCGCTCTACGATTGGTTCCTCGACACGCTGGAGATCTACCACCCGCAGCAGATCGAATTTGCCCGGCTGAACCTGACCTATACGGTGATGAGCAAGCGGAAACTGCTGCAACTGGTCAAGGAAGGCTATGTCAGCGGCTGGGATGACCCGCGGATGCCGACGATTTGCGGGCTGCGCCGCCGTGGCTTTTCGTCAGAAGCCATTCGCAATTTCTGCAAGCTCATCGGCGTTAATAAATTCAACAGCACAATCGATTTCCCCCTGCTGGAGCACTGTCTGCGCGACCACCTGAACAAAACGTCGCTGCGTGTGATGGCCGTATTGAATCCGCTGAAGGTCGTTATCACCAATTATCCCGATGGTCAGCCTGACGAACTGGATGCCATTAATAATCCGGAAGACGCAACTGCCGGCACGCGTAAAGTACCCTTCTCAAAGGTTTTGTACATAGAGCAGGATGATTTCATGGAAGAACCACCGAAAAAGTTCTTCCGGCTGGCGCCAGGACGCGAGGTACGTCTGCGCTATGCATATTTCATCACGTGCAATGAAGTCATTAAGGACGACAGCGGCAATATCGTTGAACTGCGCTGCACCTATGACCCCGAAACCCGCGGCGGAGACGCACCCGACGGACGCAAGGTCAAGGCTACACTCCACTGGGTCAGCGCCGAACATGCACTGGATGCCGAAGTACGCCTCTATGACCACCTGTTTAACAAAGAAAATCCGGATAAAGTCGAAGAAGGACATACATTCCTAAACAACATAAATCCCGATTCGCTGAATATTCTGAATAACTGTAAAATTGAACCGTCAGTAAAAGGGGCGAAACCACTTGATCGCTGGCAGTTTGAGCGAATCGGCTATTTCTGTACCGATAAAGATTCGTCAGATGAAAAACCGGTCTTTAACAAAACCGTCGGCCTCAAAGATACCTGGGCAAAAATCCAAATGCAGGGAAAAAAAGCATCAAACTAAACATCGATAGCAATAAAAACAGGGCTCAATAATGTGAGCTCTGTTTAAAACTAAGATGCAACTGTCTAATCTTTAAGAAAATGTTAATCGCTGTTGACATCGCAGCATCAGTGTTGTTTTTTTGAAACATCTCCCTAATTATATGAATACTAAAGATTTTCGGCCCCATAAAAACACTTCTCTATACATAGAAGGAAACACAATGTTCCTTTTTTTAAACAAACCATGAAATCTTATTATTAGCAATTATTTCAAAGCCGTTAAGTTGGACATCATAACTTTATTCATCTCAATGTGTTATAAGACATTGAGACAGTGTGGCTCCGAATTGCTTTTATTGGTGGCACACCTCTTGCTAAAATACAACATTGCCATCAAAAGTATAAATATTCTGCATTAGAGCGGAAGAGGGTGATGTTGGGGCTGAATCGGAGAGGGTTCAGCCCAATTTTTTTGCGCTTTACTTTTTTTTCTCACTACCTTTTTTTTACATTATTCATCGTTAATCGCATCTGATATTTTTTCTCCCTCGAATTGCAGGTTTCATTATGCCGACACTCAAACGCACCAATAAAAAAATCGTGCCTTTTTCTATTCTCCGCGTATAATTTCCCTTATGAGTAATGTTTTATATCGAATTATTGATGCGAATTTCAACCGGGCACGAGAAGCCTTCCGCGTAATGGAGGAGTACTGCCGGTTCGGGCTGAACCACCCGGGATTGGCCGGCAGGGCCAAACAGTGCCGCCATCGTTTGTGCGAGGCGATCAGCACACTGGATTCTGGTAAACTGATTTGCAGCCGGGATGTGGCGGGCGATGTCGGGCGGGAATTGAAAGTCGATGGTCAGCTTTGTCGGCAATCGCTGGAGGACTGTTTTGCCGCCGCGGCCAAACGCGCCACCGAAGCGCTGCGCGCACTGGCCGAATCAACCCAATCCATCGACGCACATGTTGCGGCGGTTATGGAACAACTGCGTTTTGAAGCCTATGCTCTCGAACAGGATACTATTCTGAAAGCCACTGCGGCAACAAAATGGGCGAAGGTTCGCTTGTATGTCCTGATTAATGCCTCCCCCCAAACACCCCCCGAAGACGTGTTGCGTCTAACGGAAACCTGTATCGCAGGCGGAGCGGACTGCTTACAACTCAGAGCCAAAAATTTAACCGACACACAACTGCTGTCACTGGCCAAATCGTTCACGACCCTTTGCAAAGAAGCCTCTGTCATCAGTATCATCAATGATCGCGTCGATATTGCTATTTTGTCCGGCGCCGACGGTGTGCATTTGGGACAGGACGATATTCCTGCCGGTCAAGCGCGGAAACTAGCACCCATGCCGCTGATCATTGGCGCCAGTACACACTCTCAGGAAGAGCTTAAACAGGCGATCGCGTCGGGCAGTGATTATATCGCTATCGGTCCGGCTTTTCCCAGTACAACAAAACCGCATTTGTCGATTGCCGGACTGGACTACCTCAAAACTGCCCTGCCAATCCTGGAACAGGCGGGCATCCCTCATGTTGCCATCGGCGGCATTGGTCAACACACTATCGACTCATTGATTGACATCGGAATCAGAACTGTCGCCGTCAGTTCCACGGTATGCGGTTCTGAGGATCCGGAAAAAGCCTGTAAGATCTTAAAAGAAAGACTGTTGAAGTAATTGTTTTGGGCCTTTTCGACAGAGTTTTCACCAACTAATTCACAGATTACACTCTATTGAAGTTCCTAAATAACTTTTTTCTATGCCGCCACTGTTACATACGAACCAGTCTGTACCCTTAATCGGCCATCTTGCTAGCGACCTCGTAACCGACTTGAATAAATACACTTACATCCGAACAAATTCAAGACTGCTATTTCTTGAACATAATCATTAAATTAGGGATACGTAAGATGACCCGATTGACTCGAAAGATACTTTTCACGCCGTCAATTGTAGCAATGTTTTGAACAAGTTATCCACAACAGGCGGGCTATCCTGTTTAAAATGGCAATATTATGAAAAAAAACACCGATTTTTCTATATTTAACACGGCAACTTTCCCTATAATGTCGAAATCACAAGCCGGGATGAAATTCTCAATTTTAGAAAATATTTTCCTTGAGGAATACTATGAAGTCAAAGAGTTTAAGGAGTTTCCTATGCAGTGAACAATTCGCCGTTCTAGCGGAATTAACCGGCGGACCAGGTTATAATTATGTGCCTTTTGAAATATTTCTATCTGCTCATCAGGAGAAAAAAGACGCCATTCCGGCAGGGTTTGACTTCGTCGGTATTACTGTTCCGCAAAATCCCGGCGGTGTGGCCAATATTGATCCAACGGATGCACTGGCCGTCATCGAACAGAAACACTTGTTAGACGGCCTGGATTATATCCCCCACTTAACCTGTAAGGATAATAATACAGACAGCCTGATCAGCAGTCTCGTTGGTTACCGTCAGCGCGGGGTCGAATCGGTACTGATTTTGACCGGTGATAAACCAACGACGGCACAAGGTGTTTTTGAAGTTGAAAGCATTGGTTTACTTTCATTGACAAAACGACTTAACAATCAGACAATTCTGAACGCAAAACCGGGCCAATGGGATAATCTGCGGCGATTTTATTCCGGTGCGGCGGTATCCCCTTTTAAATACACCGAAGCCTCGTTGATGCAGCAGTATTATAAAATGGAGAAAAAAGTCCGCGCGGGAGCCGAATTCCTGATAACCCAGGTCGGCTGGGACTGGAAAAAATCGCAGGAACTGATGCGATACATGAAAGACAACAAAATGAACACCCCGGTTATCGGTAATGTGTACTGGTTGACCACCTCAACTCCGGCACCGCGATTGATGCATGATATTAAACTGCCCGGATGCTTCGTCAGTGATGAACTTCTGGAAAAACTCAAAACTGAAAGCCTCGATGAACATATCGAGCGTGCCGCCCAGCAGGTTGCCATGTATAAATCGCTTGGGTATGCGGGCGCCGATATCGGCGGTGTGCATGATTATGATATTTTCCTGAAAATCCTGAACCGGGCGGCTGAAATCGGTGACGACTGGGAAGCTTTTAAGGATAATCTCTACTGGCCGCCTGAAAAGGTGTTTTATTTGTATGATGAAGCGGGCAATCAGGTCCCGCTTTCGACACCGAAAAAGAAATTCAACGAACGGTTCTTCAATTTCATGCACCGGGCGATTTTAGACCCGGAACATCGCGGTTTTCACGGTTTCAAATGGCTCCTTAATCTGGTCGGAGCCAATAAAGAAGAACGATTGATGTATAAAACTTTTAATGCCCTTGAGAAAGGGTTTAAATATTGTTTGTTTGACTGCGCTGAATGCGGCGATTGCTACTTGCCGGAAAACTTCGGATACTGTACGATCGGCGGCTGTGAAAAAGGAGTCGCCAATGCTCCGTGCGGCGATGCAACCGTGGACGGCCATTGCGGCAACAATCTTGAACAGCAATGTGTCGGGGAACTCATTTATGCTTCGGCAGCGGCCGCAAATGAACGGGAAAAACTGCGCAAGACCACCAACAAGTCGCGCGTCCCGGCGTTGGAGCATACAAGCTCAATCGTTAACTATTTATTCGGAAGGGACCATACGATGAAGACCCCCCTGATCGGCATCGGCGAATCGATTCATGCTTCAATCCCCAAGACCGGCAAAGTAATGGCCGAACTGAACGCACTCGGTGCCGATGCCTATACCACGCCCAGCGGCCCGCTGGACTACATTCGCGCATTGATCGAGGAACAGGTCGATGACGGCGCTGCTTATCTGGCAGTAAATCTGGACGCTTTCGGCGAAACGAATCCGCAGCAAACCGTCGCCATGATGGTTGAATACACCCGGCTGGTTCGTCAATGGGGCAAGGGGGTTCCCATTTGTTTAGACAGCAGCAACGACGATGCACTGATCGCGGGCCTGAAGGAATGGTACAACACCGATCAGGCCGTCAAGCCGCCGCTGGTAAATTCCATCAAGATTTACACCGCCGACAAAATGATGCCGCTGAAGAAAGATTACAACTTTGCCTTTATTGGGCTGTTGGTCAGCGAAGATAAACCGACCGGTCCCGGCGGTTCGCATTCGGTCGAAGAACTGTTCGGCTATGCCAGGGAATTATACACCAAGGCCATACAGCACGGCTTTCGAGCCGAAGAAATTTTCTTTGACTCAACCGTGTTCCCGATCGCGATCGATATGCCGATGGAGCCGGGTGTGCCGGGGTATACGTATCGGGCTTTTGAGACAATTAAGAAGATCAAAACCGATCCCCAGATGAAGAACTGCCATTTCTCGCTGGGCGTCAGCAATAGCTGCCGCGACCTGCCGGGGCGTCGTATCGGCATCTGCCGGGCGTATGTGGCCAAGGCGATGGAGTACGGGCTGGATGCGGGTATCGTCAATGTCGCACATCGGTATGGTGAAAAACCGGTTGACCCGGAACTGCTCGCACTGATCGACGCCTATGCCAAACTGGACGGCAGCATGGAAAAGCTCAATGACGCGATGACGCTGATGGGTCAGTTCTGCGCTTCGTGCAGAAAGCCGGGGTAACTTAGAAACCGCAGATTTCGCGGATTTCACTGATTTTTAAAAGAGAAAGAACTCAAGAATGTGGAATCCCGAAAAATCGGGATTCGGAATGACGGGGTGTGTTAATTGGGTTTGGTTTGGGTTTGATTGGGTTCGCGTGGCGCTATTAAAAAGAGGGGTGTTGCGTCCGTTGGGGGGTTTGGATTCAATATATTGCAATCCTGTCGTGGTGGTACTTGGGGCTTAAATTGGGTTTGTTTTTTTGGGGGTTGGCGGGGTTAAAAAGGGGGTTTTTGAGATTTTTCAAAGCAAAACGTGCGATTTTTGGCTGAAAACGGCTTGCGCGAGTAGGGGGTACTTGGGGCCTAAATTGGCTTTGGTTTGGGTTCGATTGGGTTCGATTTACAGGCAGAAGTCAGGAGATAGAAGATAGAAGTCAGAATAAGATAATGACTTACAGTCATTTTACTGCGGAGGAAATTGGGTTCGTTTTGTAAAAAAGGTTGCTCCAAGAACTCATGAACTCCAGAACATAAGAACCCAAGAATGTGGACTTCTTCCAGATGGCTTTTTAAATAGATCCTTCACTTCGTTCAGGATGACCATTGTTGGGGGCCGGGCGAGATAGCGGGGCTCGCACTCTATTTAATTGTGAATATTCAATTTTGTGTATTATACCAAAAGTTAGATAAATGTAAAACTTTTTATCCACAGATTTCGGGGATTTTCACGCGAAACAGGGTAGAGGGAATTGGCAATTGTCGAATGACGATGGACGATTGTCGATTGGTATTTTGAATTGAGGAAGCGGCGTTTGCCGCGGGTAAAAATATTGAAGGTTTATCAATGTTGGCGGGCGTTGGGTTTGATAATAGAAAATAGGGAAGAAAAAGGTGTCTGACCCCTTAATTTATCCTGGAAAGTTTTATTTTTATGCGATTGTCAAAGAACCAAAAAAGACACCGAAATGGAGAAAAAGGTTCCGGGAACCTTTAATTATCCCAGATTTCGGGGATTTTCACGCGAAACAGGGTAGAGGGAATTGGCAATTGTCGAATGACGATGGACGATTGTCGATTGGTATTTTGAATTGAGGAAGCGGCGTTTGCCGCGGGTAAAAATATTGAAGGTTTATCAATGTTGGCGGGCGTTGGGTTTGATAATAGAAAATAGGGAAGAAAAAGGTGTCTGACCCCTTAATTTATCCTCAGGATGACAGAGCGGGTAATCGGAGGATTTATCCCGGATCAAGGTCCGGGACAGACTCTGTTTCGCTTTTATTAGCAGGCCTCGCACTCTATTTAATTGTGAATATCCAATTTTGTGTATTATACCATAAATTAGATAAATAGCAAACTTTATTTCATTGGTTTTTAAAAATTCACATCTTTTCCGAATACCACACCTTGCCGGAAAACTTTATTTTTTATGACGGTGTCAAAGAGCGACAGAAAATGATTCCTGACAACTTTGTCTACTCCCCTTGGCTTTCCCATGGCAGAATTTCAACGGAAATTGAGGTGAATGCAATGAAAATTATAGAAAAAGGTTCCGGGAACCTTTAATTAACCTGATTTATTTTGGATAGAAGTGTAAAATTATAACTATCTCAAAAGCGGGCAATAAGGCAGAGCGCATAAGAGGAAAACAAAATGAAAATAAAGTATTTGGTCAAGAAGAAAATAGTGCTGGCATGTCTCTTAATAGTAATTATGCTTTTGGCAGGTCTGGTTTTCTTTGGAATTACGAACAAATTAGTAAAGACAGAAACAACTTCAACTAAAACCGTTGAAATAGCTCCAGGAAAATATATCGAATATCAGGAGCATTTTCTCCACTGGGGCTTGAAACATGAATCAATGTTTGCCGTTCATGCTCTGCCGATGCAAAAGGCGAAATTCTATCAAAGAGACACAAAATATCTTTCTATACCTTGGAATGGAGAGGAATTATTCTGGATAGGGGTTGGTATTCCTGTCTCGCTGCGAAGCTACAAAGACAATCTGTATATGATTACTTTTGACAGGGAATCGGATTTTCGCAAGATTCGGTTTCGATATTATAAACAGAACCATAATGTGCTGTCTGAAATATCTTATAAGGATTATCCAAAGTCAATTGCAACTCAAAACCTTTGGTTGAACAAAGAAGATCTAAAATTATTGAGAGAATTCGATCCAGATGATTTCTGGTTTCGAGAATCTCTTACAGCCAATATTTGGTATCAGCTAGAGACAGGAAAGGAATTCTATCAACAGAAAGGTATCGATATATCGGCAGAATTTCTCAAAAATTATATAGAAAAGAATAAAATCCAAAAACTTGAAAGACTTCTCAAGAACAAATGATTTAGTATGTTTTTTGAAGTCATTTCTTGCACCGTTGTCCAACGTCAAGCATAAAATGAAGCTTCGGATAATTTTTCCTGTTTGCAGAATTGCCGAACCGATAAGATAAGCTGTGATCGCCACTACTTCATCTGCCAGAACTGCTGCTGGTCCGTATCAGGTTTTCATGCGTTGCTCATGATCGCCTCCCCCAAAAAAATCACGAGCCACAATTATCAACTTTCCAAAGAACACCGCAAGATATACTTAACTTAGCCAGAACCTTACAACTGATCTGAATCGTTTTTACGACACTTTCGTGCCTAAGAGGTTAGAGCCATTCAATATGAAATCCGTTCACATACCGTAGTATAAACTAAACCTATCCCATTGTAAAAAACCTTCCATGTTATTCAGCAAAACCCACATAGATTATTTATTCGTACCTCCAGAACTATTCTGTTCGATTTCAATTATTTCTTCTTAACAAAATTTTGACCCTTTGGGAAACTAAAGAAACTATGAAAGCCAGATACTCGGGGACGGATATGTTATAATCGTCCCCAAGACGTGCTCGTCACAGGGACGGCACAAAAATTTATTCACGTAAATTTTAGGAGTATCTGGCATGGAAACGATTTTAGCAATTGATCTGGGCAAAAACAAGAGCGTTGTTTGTGAAATGGATCGCGGCTCTTTAAAAACTCAATACAGCACCATTCGTACACGGCCGGAGGTCTTTCACGACCTGTTCGCCGATCTGGACACCCATCGCTCCATGGTCCTGTTTGAAGTTGGCAATCAGGCCGGCTGGGAGAAAAACTAAAGGTTCCCGGAACCTTTTTTGGGTCTTCCTCTTGGCCGCAATGTCGATTCCAATTGCAATTGGCCCGCCGTTTCAGCAATCCATTGGGTGTCTCCGAACGGGCGACCGCGGCTTATGCACTTTCTGATCTCATCGGCTTGCTGCTGGTATGCGGCAAAGTCCAGGACGTTATCCAGCCAGTTTCGAGAAAGCCTTACCGGTCCGGTTGACAATTTTATGTCATTCTCGGAAAAACCCATCCGTTTTGCAAGGCTGCTGTATGGCCAGTCTTGAGGTTGTACGGCGAGTTTGGCTCTGAATGGATTCGCTTCGATATACCTTAAAACGGAGAGATAGTGATAATCGTCTTTCAGCGGAAAGCTTTTGAAACGGCCCTGATAGACGTGTCCCATGCCGACCGTATTGTGGGCCGCATGCCAGCGGTTTGTGTGGGTGACAGTGACCCATCGCATGAATTGCGACAAATCGCCGTCCCGCCTGGGCCAAAGCAGAAGATGCCAGTGATTGCCCATGATACAGTAGCCGCAAAGACGCATGTCAAAACGTTTCAAACCCTCGGCTAAGATGGATTCAAAGGCCACGAAATCGCCGGGCTTACGAAAGATACGAAGCTTGCCGTTGGCACGATTGATGACATGGTAAAGATAACCGCCCTTCGTTATTCGCTTTGGCTTTCCCATGGCAGAATTTTAACGGAAATTGAGGCGACTGCAATGAAAATTATAGAAAAAGGTTCCGGGAACCTTTAAGTTAGTCCGACTTATAATCGATTTATTTTATCGGGATTGTCAAGGGTTTGGGGGGGTGCGTGTTTTTTGCTGCTTGACAAACGGGAAACCGGACGGTAAAAAGAACGTTATTGTGGAGCAGTGGACGCTTTTATTGACTCTTTTTTAGGGAGGATATAGTTATGGACGAGAACATGGAAAACCCAACGCCCACACCGGATAGTCAGCCTCAACAAGCACCCCAACCGCCGCAACCGGCAGAGCCCGCACCCGTCGGAGATGTATCAAAAGATGATAAAATGTGGGGACTGTTCTGCCATTTGGCGGCGCTGGCGGGATTTATCGGCGTTCCATTCGGGAATATCCTCGGGCCGCTGATCATCTGGCTTATTAAGAAAGACGAGATCGCTTTCGTCAATGATCAGGGCAAAGAATCACTGAATTTTCAAATTTCAATCGTTATCTATGGGTTGGTTCTCATTCCAACTATTTGCTTTCCGCCGTTATTGATTCTTTTGGCATTGGCATTGAGCATAGCAAATATCGTCTTTATCATTATCGCCAGTATTACCGCCAACAAGGGGCAAGCCTATCGCTACCCCTGCTGCATTCGCCTGGTGAAATGATTCAGGACGCCAGCGGCTGTTAACGATTGAAGGGCAGAAGTTGTCTGTCCTC
Organism: Anaerohalosphaeraceae bacterium; assembly: GCA_963675525.2. Taxonomy (GTDB): domain Bacteria; phylum Planctomycetota; class Phycisphaerae; order Sedimentisphaerales; family Anaerohalosphaeraceae; genus 4572-13. Next base: position 349,568 of record CAXXSL010000016.1, read on the forward strand.
ATCTCATTAGAAACTGAAGGGACAGATAACTATTAAGGAGACTATGATGAATTTAAGAGCACCCGTAGAACCCGTATCGAAAGCTTTGTACCTTGGTTTTTACTTAGGCGGCAGTTTTCTGGGCGGTATTTTGATGGTTATTGCAATCGTCGCTATGGCCGGCGGTGCCGCCGCTGCCGACAGCGGAGAGATCGACTCAGGCGCAGGAGCCGCGATTGCCGGAGTCGGGGTCTTTATTATGATCCTGGCTATGGCACTTTTGATAACCGGCTTCGTTTTTCTGTATGTCTTATATTACAAAATGTGGGCCGCTATTCAGGATGGTTACGCACGCACCACTCCCGGGAAAGCAATTGGTTTTATGTTCATCCCGCTTTTTAATATCTACTGGATCTTTCAGGCTGTCTGGGGATATTCCAAAGATTATAATATCTATCTTCGCCGACATGAAATTCAAGCCGAACCTTTGTCCGAGGTTCTTTTTCTGTGGGTCTGCATTGTGCCGTTCCTGGGATTTATTCCTTTTGTGGGATGGCTGGCCAACATTGCCGCCCTTGTCCTGAACATCATGGTGGTGAATTCGGTTTGTAACGGGATCAATGCCCTGGCTTATGCACCGCAAGCCCCTGTTTCAGAATCCGAATATGCATCGCCGGCCGAACCCCTCCAACCGGGAATGTAATTGCCGTTTTATATCAATCCAACCCTGCCTGCCGGAAACCCCGGCGGACAGGGTTTTTTTGTGCTTTCCGTCAAATCTTCGTAAGCTCTTGCAAATTCGCCGGTTGAGTGCTATCATATCGCCCATGTCAAAAGGCAAAGATTCCAAAATAGACAAAAACCCGAGTATGCAGAATAAAAAGGCGTACCACAACTTCGAGCTGCTGGAGAAGGTCGAGGCGGGAATTGCTCTGTTGGGCACCGAGGTCAAAAGCCTGCGCGACAAACACTGCGACCTGGATGCCTGTTACGCCCGTATCATCGGTAACGAGGTCTGGCTGGTCGGCTGCAAGATCGCCGCATATGACCGCGGCGGCTATACCAATCATGAGCCGCTTCGCAACCGAAAGCTTTTGCTGCACAAAACGCAAATAAAAAAGATCAAAACCAAGCTGGAGCAGCGCGGGTTTACGCTGGTGCCGACAAAGGTTTATTTCAACTCGCGCGGTGTCGTTAAAGTGGAACTGGCACTGGCCACCGGAAAAAGGCAATACGACAAACGGCAAAAACTGCAGGAACAACAACAGAAAAAGGATATTAACCGGAGCATGAAAAAATATTAATCACGTAATCACGCTCTGGATGCCGGATCAAGTCCGGCATGAGAACGAGCGGATTCTCATTTATGGAGAGAATGATGGCAGAGGAAGAAAAAAAAATCATTATCGACGAAGACTGGAAAATCCAGGCCCAAAAGGAAAAGGAAAAACTGAAAGAGCAGGAGTCCGCCGAAAAACCGCCTTCACAAGAAGAACAGAAAGCCGGTTTACCGGCGGCGGACTTTTCGGGGCTGGTGAGCATTCTGGCCACTCAGGCGTTTTATGCACTGGGCGTTTTCCGAATGGATGAGAAGGACCAGCGGGAGCCGGATTTCCAGATGGCAAAATTCAACATCGATCTGCTCGGGGTGCTCGAAGAAAAAAGCAAAGGTAACCTCGCCGAAGACGAGGCGAAGATGCTCAAAAGCACCCTGGATCAGCTCCGCATGGCCTTCGTTCAGCTTTCAAAGAAATAGGACGATCGTGGCAAACATACTGGATAAGATCATTGCCGACAAGCGTGTTGAGGTCGAACGGCGAAAAGAACAGCAGCCGCTCGAATTGCTCAAAGACAAGGCCGCCCGGCTGAAGAAATGCCGCAATTTTTATAGGGCGGTCACCAAGAAAAATCTGCGCGGGCTGAATGTCATCGCCGAGGTCAAGAAGGCCTCGCCATCCGCGGGATTGATCCGGCCGGATTTCGACCCGGTTCAGATCGCACAGACGTATGAACGATGCGGCGCGGACGCGATCAGCGTATTGACGGATGAAAAATATTTTCAGGGCAAGCTGGATTACCTAACCGCGGTTAAAGAGGCGGTGAAGATACCCGTTTTGCGAAAAGATTTTATCATCGATCCTCATCAGGTTTACGAAGCGCGCGTCGCCGGCGCCGATGCGATTTTGCTGATCGCAGAAGCTCTTGTCCCGGCAGATCTGATGGACCTGCTGATCCTGGCCAATGAGCTGACACTGACGGTATTGATCGAGGTATACAGCGCTGATTCGCTTTTGCAGGTTCGCAGCCTGATCGGTTTCCCGCAGAAACATTACAGTGTGTTGGGAATCAACAATCGCGACCTGACCACAATGCAGGTGGATATTAACAATACGACACGCCTGTCGGAATTGGTCGATGATAAACATGAACTGATCGCTGAAAGCGGCATCAAGACGCGCGCGGACGTCGAGAAACTGATCCGCCTCGGCGTCGGCGGTGTGCTGATCGGTCAGACATTGTGTGAAAGTCCGCGCATCGAGGATAAGTTTAACGAACTGTTTAACCCAGACGCTGGATCCCCGCCTTCGCGGGGATGACATGCTCATCATGCGGAGTCCATCGTGGATTATGTTATTCTGTTCATTATCGGTTTGTGCATGGGACTTTTGGGTGGGATGCTGGGGATCGGCGGTTCGGTGTTTATGATCCCGGCATTGACTTTTGTCGGCGGTGAAAATCAACATCTCTACCAAGCCGCAGCGATGATTTGCAATTTCTTCGTTTCTGCTTCCGCTTTAATCGCTCACCGAAAAGCCAAAGTGCTCATTAAAGACGTCCTCAAATGGCTGATTCCATCGGCGATTATCGGTATCCTCGGCGGTGTTTATCTGAGCAACTGCGCCTTCTTTGCCGGAGCCAACAGTTATCTTTTGGCAAGAGCCTTTGGTTTGTTTCTGGTCTATGTGGTGGTCTATAACTGCTATCGTTTATACCTGAACCTGCATCCGACAAAAGCACCCAAAGATGCGACAACATTCCGGGACACCTCGCCTTTCTGGGCCGGCTTGTGCGGGTTCGTTACGGGATTGGGCGCGGGACTCTTGGGAATTGGTGCCGGCAGCGTCGCCACGCCCCTGCAGCAGTTCGTACTCAAAATACCTCTGAAAAAAGCCATGGGAAACTCTGCCATGACGATCGTCTGCATCGCCTGGCTGGGAGCGATCTACAAAAACTGGACGCTCCCTCAGCACGGTCTGCACTTTTCTGATTCGTTCAGGATCGCCATATTCATCGTCCCCGGAGCTGTTCTCGGCGGCTACATCGGTGGACATCTCATGCATGCCCTGCCAAAAAATCTCGTACGAGCGGTTTTTATTCTTGTCTGCATCCTGGCGGCGATCAAACTGCTGACGGTTGCGCCCCAGTAATTTTGGTTGTACACCAAAACACAAGAGGTCGTCGGATGGGGCATCCTGTGGCTACCATAATCGGGCGACTCACGTCGCCACGCTTTTATTACCGGCGTTGCGATTATTCCATCACTGAGACCGAGAGGATTTCGACGGGTTCGGCGGGGACGTCGTCGTAGTGTCCCTTGCGGGTGGTTTTGACGGCGGCGATGGCATCGACCACATCCATACCTTCTGTGACTTTTCCGAAAACGGCATAGCCGATCTTGTCCGGCGACGGACCGGTGTAATTGAGAAAATCGTTGTCTTTGTGATTGATGAAGAACTGGCTGGTGGCACTGTCCGGGTCGCCGGTGCGGGCCATGGCCAGCGTACCGCGGTCGTTCTTGAGCCCGTTGGAGGCTTCATTGATGATCGGGTCGTTGTTGGGTTTGGGGTTTAAGTCCTTGTCCATGCCGCCGCCCTGAACCATAAACCCGGGAATCACACGGTGAAAGACGGTTCCTGCATAAAAACTGTTATCGACATATTCGAGAAAATTTTTGACCGTAACCGGCGCCGCATCGGCATCCAGTTCAATCTCCATATCCCCCATCGACGTTTTCATTTCGACTTTTAGATTGGCCATCATATCTCCATTGCTTAGGTAATTATTAACACAGACATACAAAGATATTAAAACGCATAATCTGCTATTGATCTTTCCCGGACTCAGGCTTGGACTCCGGTTTCGGCTCGGATTCAGGCTCGGGCTTTTTGTCCTTAACGAGCGTTACCGATTCTATCACGACCGTTTCAGCCGGCACGTTTTGTGTTGGAATATTCATTCCCAGTTCTTCATCGTAATACTGAGCATTTTTTGTTTTAACCTGAGCGATCTTGTCGACCACCTCCATCCCTTTGATCACTTTACCAAAGACCGCATAACCCGGCTTATAGGGACCGTCAAAATCTAATCCACGGTTATCTTTATGATTGATGAAAAATTGATTGGTTGCACTATCGGGCGGATTCTTTCGGGCCATTGCAATGGTGCCGCGTTGGTTACGCAGTTTATTGTATGATTCGTTTTTGATGGGAGCTTTGGATTTCTTAAGCTTCATATCCGGCGTGATACCTCCCCCCTGAATCATAAAGCCCGGGATCACCCGGTGAAAAATCTTCCCGTTATAAAAGCCGGAATTCACATAATCCAAAAAATTCGCCACGGTAATCGGTGCCATGTCGGCGAATAGTTCAATGTCAATCTGGCCCTTGTTCGTAACGATCTTGACAACCGGATTTTTTACCGTCTCTTCTTTGGCTTTGGGCTCTTTTTTCGCTTGTGCCGGCTTTTCGGTTTCATTCTTTTTTGGCTGTTCGTCAGTACTTGCATAACAGGCCACTGAGAATAGACCTAACACCATCCACAGTAAAACTAACCTTTTCATATCAACTCCCATACATTAATTGTGTGTTTCATTTCTCTTTCAAAAATCGGGGAATATTGTACATGGAAATTTCGGGAATGTCAAAATCACTTCGGGCCGGTTTTTTGTGTTTTCCGGGAAACCCTGAAAACCAGCCAGGAAATCAGGATCGCTGAAGAAACGCCGAACATCGCCGTAGCAAGATCGACCCACCAGACATCCCGGTCAAATATCGGGGATGTCCCTTTGATCAGCAACAGCAGTGCTGCCGGCACAGCCAACGAAGACCATAACCACTTCGCCTTGCCGGTTTTGAGATTCGTATGCTGGTCCATGTGCTGGATCCAGATCAGGGCAAAGGCAGTGTACGCCGTAAAGTGAAAGACCGTATTCAGGTAATATTCCGGCCGCAGCATCAGCAGATTGGACATATTTGAAACCACAAACACAAACACCGCCGAGGCCGTCAGCAAGGCCGTCCAGAAACTCATCAGCGACAGCACCCCCAACGCCAGCACCATGCCGAAAAAGTCCGCCACAAAATCCATCACATCGGCCGAACGCCCCACACGTCCCTGCAGGTATTCATCCATTGCCCCGTACCAAATGACCACCGCCAGCAGGCCCCAGACCTTTTTTTGATTCCATTTGACCTTATGGTAGGGACTGACGGCAAACCAGATCAGAAATGTAAGGACAAAATAGGCCATTACGTGCATGGTCTTGTCGCTCATGCCGCTTTGCCACGCAATATCCGGCACCGGAATGTGCGTCAGCCAGAAAATCACCGGCCAGTATATTCCCAATGCGATCAAAACTGATTTGTGTCGTCTTAGAAACTGCATAAGGTGCCTACTTTATCGACACAAAACACGGCAGGCAAGATGCAAATTCTAAAAATTCTGTTCCGGCGGCTGCGGCGGCAGGTCGACGTCTTCCGTTATCAAACCGGCAGGCGGATCTGACATGCCCGGCACCACGACAGGACTTGCCTGAGCAAACACATCAAACTCCGACCCAAACTGCGCCAAAAACAACGCCGAATACGCCCGCCGCCACACGAGAAGCGGAAGCATCGCAACCGTTCCGATATACGGAATAAAAAATATGATCCCTACACAACACAGACAACACGCCCCCAGCACAACGGTAAGAGCGATCACTGCAATTGCAATATTGACAACAACCAAAAACAACAGAAACAAAAAAAACTTTCCTATGTTTAATTTGCATAGTGCCCAAAAACGCTGCCAACCCTCTTTGATCCCGCAATTGTGTATATACATGATGGGCACAACAAAATCATTGATCAATACCCCAATAGCACCAAAGAGAATCGCTAAAACAAAAAGAATTATCCCCAAAAAGATCACGCCCATAATTGATGGAATCGCTACCTGGGAATGACCATGAAGGCCTGCCAACAAAAAGATGATTGCCACAACAGGAATCATAATGCAGATCAGACTGACAAGCCCAAGAATAATCTTAAATATAAAGAGGCTGTTGGCAGACTGGGCACACTCTTTCCACGGATTGACAACTTCAGCGACATTTCGCGCAACGCAATGCAGAAACATAAACTGACCACGGCTTTTCAGCCATGCAAAGAGAATGGAAAGCATCAGAATGAATATAATGACCGCCGCCGCTACAGCGATAATCACCGGGAGATGTTGTATTACCGTCTCTTTGAGATGAGACATCTCCTGTCCAAAATCCTGCGACTGCCCACCCTGGCCGCCTCCAAAGTTGCCGTTTGGTCCAGTACCCCCACCATCGCCCAAGGTCGCTAAGAAAGCACAAAAACCGATGGTAAACCATTTTCCGATATCAAACGGCCTAAAGAGAATCTCCTTTGTTTTTTCAATAGCGGCTCCGACCGGCTCGACTACACTAATTTGACGTGGTTGATATTGTTCCATTTTTTATCTCCCTTTTTGTGGGTCAACCATCGCTTTCGCTCCGCGAGAAGCGATGCCACCCGGTTCCTACAGAACAAAAATTTTTCCAATGTTATACAGGACGCACGGGGACACCATGGTGTTGCAGAAAATCTTTTGTTTCTTTGATGGAATAGGTGCCGTAGTGGAAAATTGACGCGGCCAGGACCGCATCAGCTTTGCCTTTATCGAGGACTTCGGTGAGGGAATCGAGGGTTCCGGCCCCGCCGGAGGCGATGACAGGGATATTGACCGCCTCGGCCACCGCCCGGGTCAGTTCGATATCGTAGCCGGCCTGTGTGCCGTCGGCATCCATGCTGGTCAGCAGGATCTCGCCGGCACCGAGTTTTTCGGCCTTTATGGCCCATTCGATCGCATCAATATCCGTCGGTTCCGAACCGGCCTTGACCGTAACATGCCATTTCCCGGTTTTGCCGGGTGTTCGGCGGGCGTCAATGGCCAACACCACACATTGGGCACCAAAGCGTTCGGCTGATTCGGCCAATAAATCCGGATTATTCACGGCGGCGGTATTAATCGAGCATTTATCCGCCCCGCTGCGCAAAAGAAGGCCGATTTCATCTGCTTTTGATATCCCCCCGCCGACGGTAAATGGAATAAACACATTGGCCGCCACTTTCTCCACAAGCTCAACAATCGTCTTTTTCGAACGGATGGTTGCGGTAATATCCAGAAAGACCAGTTCATCGGCGCCTTGGTCGCTGTATTTTTTTCCCAGTTCGACGGGATCGCCCGCATCGCGCAGATTCAGGAAGTTGATCCCCTTGACGACGCGGTTATCTTTGACATCCAGACAGGGAATGATTCGTTTGGTCAGCATCCGCTACTTTCCTCGTCACAAATTTTGACAAAATTTTTCAATACCTGCAAGCCATCGGCAGCGCTTTTTTCGGGGTGGAACTGGCAGCCGTAGATGTTGCCCTTTTCAACGGCGGCGGTAACCTGCACACCATATTCGGTTACCGCGACCTTCGTTTGTGCATCATCCACTTGCGCATAAAAGGAATTGGCGAACGCAAAGTGTTTTCCTTCGCCAAGTGAACCAAACAGCCGCATGTTGTCGGCGAATTTGACATAATTCCAGCCCATGTGGGGAATGGTAAGCCCTAAGTCCGTTGGAATGGGAACGACTTTCCCTTTGATCAACCCCAGACATTTGTGCGTGCCCATTTCGTAGCTTTCATCGAACAGCAGTTGAAAGCCGACACAAATCCCCAACAGCGGCGTGCCCGCGGCGGCCTGGCTCTTGATACAATCGGCAATGGGAGCGACCTTCTGCATGGCATAGCCGCTGGCACCGACGCCGGGCAGGATCAGCCCATCTGCCTTTTCAATGACCGACGGTTCGCAGCTAACCGTAATATCCGAGCCGATATAGCGAAACGCGTTCGTGACGCTTCGTACGTTCCCAACACCATAATCAATAATTACAAGCATAATTTTTCAAATAATATTTAACGTCACTCAACGTGTCACCCCGGACTTGATCCGGGGTCCAGTGCGATACTCGCTGGATGCCGGGTCAAGCCCGGCATGACAATCAAAAACCGCGATTCAATCACGCAGGAATTATAGCGAATTGGGGACTCATTCTCAAGGCCGATTCATCAAAATGGGCAAAGATTACAGAAATGTAGACACTCCGGCTACAGACGCTCATTAAACAAAATACTATTATTTGCCAGATGAAACTGAAGCGATTCTACCTAAATATCAAGAAAAGCAGTTGTCCGGGCGACAGGGGTTCATTACAATGAAATTAAAATTAAAAACGCAGTGAACAGGAGAACATTGAATATGGTGTTTAATATTAGACGGACATCGATTGTCTTAATGGTTACGGGCCTGATTCTTTTTTCGGCCACTGCGCATGGTCGGCAATGCGATAACGGTAACGGCACGTTTACGAATCCGCTGTTCTATGACGAGTTTTCAGACCCGGATATGATCCGGGTCGGCGAGGACTACTATCTGACGGGCACGACGATGCACACGATGCCGGGGCTGCCTATCCTGCATTCCAAAGATCTGGTGAATTGGGAGTTTCTGTGTTATGCGTTTGACCGGCTGGACCTGGGGCCGGCATATCGGCTGGAAGGCGGACGTGAGGTGTATGGGCAAGGCATCTGGGCGCCGTGCTTTCGCTATCATGACGGGACCTACTACATTTTTACCAACGTCAACGGACAAACAACGCAGCTATTCCGTGCTCAAAACCCGGCGGGGCCATGGACACGCACCGCGATGAAGCGTTCGTTTCATGACCTGTCGGTTTTGTTTGACGATGATGGTAAGGTTTACATTCTCTGGGGGTATCAGGGAATCAATTATGCTCAGCTCGATGACGAGCTAATGGATGTCGTGCCGGGCAGCGAACGGGTCATCATTGAACGAGGCGCCGGCATGGGTGAAGGCGTTCATTTTTACAAAATCAACGGCCACTATATTATCACCAGTGCGTGGTTTGCCGGGCGTATGCGGATGCCGTGTGCACGGAGTGATAAACCGGAAGGCCCCTATGAAGTCAATCTCGCAATCAGCATGGACGAAGATTTTGGACTGGCCGAAGGCTATCGATTGCGAGGCCGTGCGGAACCGCCGTTTAATGTCGTTCCTGCGAACACGCTCGACGGTGGACGAATGTCGATGCACCAAGGCGGCTTGGTTGATACGAAAACCGGTCAATGGTGGGGCTTTTCGATGATGGACTTTAATTCGGTCGGCCGGCTGACGTGCCTTTCGCCGATCACCTGGAAGGACGGCTGGCCGTATTTTGGGCTTGAGGGCAATCTCAAACGCACGCCGCGCACCTGGGTCAAGCCGGATACCGGCCATGTATCTGAACCCCGCGTGCCCTATGAACGCAGCGATGACTTCTCCGGATCAAAACTTAAACCCATCTGGCAGTGGAATCATGTGCCGGACGACAGTAAATGGTCGCTGTGTGAGCGTCCCGGTTTCCTGCGTCTGCATTCGCTGCCATCGAAGGATTTGTGGTGGGCGCGCAATACGCTGACGCAGCGTTCCATCGGACCGATGTCAACACCGACGACAGTATTGGATGTCAGCGGGATGCAACCCGGCGACACCGCGGGGCTGGCGCTGATGAATATACCGTATGCGTGGATTGGCATTCGCCGAGATGTCAATAGTTTCAACATCGTTCAGTTCGACCAATTCGCTGACAAGACTGCGGGCATTCCGTTTGAAGGCACACGTGTATGGCTGCGGGCCGATTGCGACTTCCTGACTGAAAAAGCCCGTTTCAGTTACAGTACTGACGGAAAAAAGTTCGAAGCGTTCGGCGGCGAATTTACGATGGTTTTTCAACTCAAAACCTTCCAGGGCATTCGGTATTCGCTGTTTCACTATAATACTGAAGGCACTGGCGGCGGCTATGCAGACTTTGACGAAATCACCATCGATGAGCCGTATCCTCAAGGGTTGATGAAGCCGATCCCGTTCGGTCAGACGATTACACTGACGACGTATGGAACAGATTCAGCACTGATCGTCAAAAACGGCACGTTATCCGCTGCCGCAGCAACGGATGAATCAGCCAAAAGTGCCGCAACTCAGTTTAAAGTTATTGATCGCGGTCTTGGACGGGTCGCTCTTCAGTCCGGCGATAAATTTATTTCCGTAATAGCACCAGACAAAGTAACATTGAAAAAAAGCCCACCAACCGATGCAGAAACCTTTCAATGGACAGAGAATGTTTATGGAGATGTAATGCTGCTTTCGCTCGTCACACATCGGCATATTCGGATCGACCCGGAAAGCGGCGCGATCAGCGCTAATCATCCCGGCCCAAAACCTGACCGAAAAGACGGCTCATGTCTGAGATGGCGGAAAAAGTAAAAACCCGGTTTGTCTTTAGAGTCCCAGAAATTGGATCGCCAGGCCGGCGGCGCAAATGGTCGCTCCGGCTACGGCGTGGGTATAGCGTTCGAGCCGGCCGAATTTCGCGAACGACACTCCCCACGTTGTCAGCAGCACAATTGTCAGCATGGTGCCGATGGTCATCGCTGAAAAAACAGCCGCGACGAGAAACGTCCCCCACACACTGCTTTCGGCGGCCGGGTACATCAATAGCGGAATCAACGGCTCGCACGGACCAAATACGAAAATGGTAAACAGAATCCACGGGGTAATGTTTGCTTTTTTCTGATCATGCACATGCGCATGTTCCGATGTATGAGTATGCTCGTGAGCATGTTCTCCCTCGTCGCCATGTGCGTGAACATGCCGATGCGGCTTATTGCGAATGGCCCGGTGAAGGCCCCACACAAAATAGGCGAAGCCGAAGCCGATCAATAACCATGCGGCAATGGAACCGCGAAATCCTTCGAAAGCTTCCAGTTTCATCACCTGGATACCCACAAATACGCCAATCAGCCCCAGAATAACGGAACTTCCGACATGTCCAATACCGCACAAAAACGTAATCCATGCCGTTTTCGATAATGACCAGTGCCGTGCACGGCCCATCATGATAAAGGGCAGATAGTGATCGGGCCCCAGTGCGGTATGAAAAAAGCCCAACGAGGCGGCTGTTCCACATAAAAGCATAATTTCTGTGCTCATGACTTAATCCTTTTCTACATAACTATTGAAAATTCTTGCTACTGCATAAGAATACAAAACTCGTGCTACGCAGTCAAGCTTTTTTGAGACAGATTCACATTAATTTTTTGCTGCAGAGAACGGTGAGATGCCATAACAATGCGGCTAAAAAGCAATCCGAGTTCGCAGGCCCAAGACGACGGCGTCACTGGCCCCGTCAACACCGCCGGGATTGGTGACATACTGAATGGACGGACTGACGTCCATCCACCGGGTTACCTGTGCGCTGTAATACAATTCCGTCAGACTTTCGTAATCATTGGTATAGGTGCTGTCGGCTGAATCGCTGAATGAACCGTGGGCAAAGCCCAAGCCCAGCACATCGTCATCCCGCCCGCAGAACAGCCCCTGATACTGACATCCAAAACTGACAAAATTCGTTATGTCATTGGTCAAACTGGACGCATAGCCGTAACGGAAAAAGGCGCCGAGTCCCTGTGTGTCGTCAGGGTCACTGTTTTCTTTGGCCAGCATCTGGTCGCAACTGACGTACAGGCCGGAGTCGTCCCGATAGGTTTTCGATTCATCGGCATTGGCCTTGGGTTGCGGGTCATACCAAACGCCCAGCCGATAGGCACCCTGCAACGGCCCGTTGGCTGAATTCCATTGGGGCGTAATGCCCGTTTCGGCCATGTAGACGAAATAGTCTTCGTCGCGGAACGTTGTATTAAAACCGGTTTCGCGTTTGTCGGCCTGGGCATCGGCGGCACCGACGGACAGATACCAGTGCTCGATCGGGCTCCAGTGGATAATGGCGCCCAATCCATAATCGGGAAAGGGGATTGTTGGGTTATTGACCAATGCGGCATTGAGGAACTGACAGCATTCATCATTGGCATACATGTTTCCGTCGAAGGACACGGGACAGCCGCGGCATTCGAATCCGCCGGTCATGTCGAGTTTACCGATTCGCAATTGCAGCGTATCATCCAAAAAAGCCTGCTGGTACCACAGTTCGATGATATTAAACGACTGGCGTCCATCGGCAACGCCGTTGACACCAAACGCCGAGCCAATGGACGTGCCGTCAATATCCTGCCGGGACCAACTTCCCCTTGCATGCATATAAATCGAACCACCCTCAATGTCGGCCAGTTTTTGCAGATCCATATTCATTTCCAAATCGTACCGGCCGGACCAACGCCCCTGCCGGCGGTGGGTACTCGTTCCGCCTCTTGCGTTGATTTGGTAAATATTCGTCAAACCAAAAGAAAAATCGATGCCCAATGGCTCTAAGGCTTCATTCAAACCGCCAAAACCGGCCGTTAAGGTATCACGCTGCTGCATGTGTTCGGCTTGCTCTGCCGCTGAAACACCGACAAACCCCAAAACCATGACCCCAAACACCAAAAATGATTTTACGTCTTTCATACCTTTTCCTTCTTCATCTTTTTGTTAATTTATAGTCGTGCAAAACATCCGTATTTGCAACTCAGTTGCAAGAAGGAACATTAACAAAATTGCACCTGATTCGCAAATGCTTTTCTGTTATTTTTATAAAAAAACCAAAACAATATCTTTTAATTTCTACCGATTTACTCGGCTAAGGGGTAAATAACGCACGAATGAATCCGGCACCTTCACTTTTTATGTTTGTTAATTTGCTTTACAACCAGCCGGACAAGATGCATACTATTGTAGCGATTCGTGCTACGAAATTACAATTGGAACGATTTAAGAGAAGTGCAATTATGGATAAAATTGAACGTGTGGGTGTATCGCTGGACAAGGAACTGCTGGCCGACTTTGATGAGCTGATCAGCGGGCAGGGCTATACAAATCGTTCCGAAGCGATTCGTGACCTGATTCGGGAAAGCCTGTCGAAAAAGCAGTTAGCCAATCCATCGGCTTCGTCTGTCGCAGGCGTATTTTTAGTGTATGACCATCATTCCACAAAGTTATCCGACAAACTCGTCAAGCTTCAACACAACCACCTGCTGCACGTCATTGCTTCAACCCATGTGCATCTGGACCACCATAATTGCCTGGAGGTGATTATCCTGAAAGGCAAGGTCGGAGATATTGAAAAATTAGCCAATCACATCGCCGCATTGAAAGGCGTAAAACTCAGCCGCGTAAACCTAATGGCCGCAGGAAACGAGTCAACCTAAACCCTGATCGTTGAATTGAATAATGCCAACCCTTGCTCACCACAGGCGATCGCAATTAAGAGCAAATGAAAACTCCTAGAACCTTTATTTGCCCTTTCCGGAAAACCGTTTCGCGATTACTTGACCGAATCATCAGGCTCCAGTCCCAGCTTTTTGTATAATTCGCGTCGACCGGCCTTGTCGCCTTCGATAGTCGCTTTGGCGTAGGCGGCCACTTCTTTTGCTTTTGCTCGCGGCACCACGATTACGCCGTCTCCGTCGGCGACAATGACATCACCCGGTTCGACAAGAGCGCCGCCGCAGACGATCGGGCGATTGACGGACTCGATTTCATTCCGGCCAGGCCGAATGCCGCGACCGGGTTTTCTGAAATACAGCGGAATTTTTTCCGTGATAATCTCATCGGTATCGCGGGCGGTGGAATTGGTGACGACGCCGACACATCCGGCCAGTTTCCAGGCCATAATATTATTTGAACCAATGCTGCCGACATCCGAATCCGGGGCGTCGTCAATCATCAACGCGGTACCTTTGCGAATCAGAGGCATAAACGGCTCGCTGGAGATTTCGGTGTACCACTTGCTGACCCATTGATCGAAGGCCTCGGCATCCATGGCCGGGGCGGGCGGCTTGTTGGTCGGGACGTAACGCACCGTCAGGGCAATCCCGATGAAGCGGTGGGTGTATTTTTCTGTATCTTTCCAGAGAGCGTGAATCTCCGGCGACATTAGTCCGATGTTTTTCAGTCCTGCCTTGTCCATGCCGTCGGCCACATCGGCAACGCGCAAGCCCTCAAAAAGCTTAAGGGTCTTTGCGTCATCTTCGACACTATAGACTTTTGTCACGATGTAGTTTTTTCCTTTACGCACCGCCTCGACATCGGGGGTTTGTTCTTCGGCCATCGCAGCGTTCGGGCCGGACGGGAGAATTGCGATAAACAGACTCAGCAGACAGAGTAAAGGCAACAGAGACACGGTTCGTTTGATTGGTTTTCGGGTTTGCATTGTTTCACTCCTAAACTATTAAGACGGTCATCATGACCTTATCGATTGTTTGTTCGATCTAAAAGGAAATTCCGGTATACCTGGTAGTGTTCTGTTTCTTCATATTCGATAGTGCGGACTGATGCATGATCAAAACTATAGATCTTAGCCCTTTCACAGGCCAATAGAATGGGAGAATGCGTTGCTATGATAAATTGCGCATGTCCTGCCTGAGTATTCTTTCCAATAATATCAAGCAGTTCCAATTGGCTTCGCGGGGACAGTGCTGTCTCTGGTTCATCAAGAAAATAGAGTCCCTTTATCTTGTAGCGGCTGCGAAAATAAGACATCATGGATTGACCATGGGATTGGGTCACCAGGGATTTACCGCCAAAGTACTTCAGTTGCCCCGGGTCTGACGCGGCCCATCCATCCAGTATGTTTGCGAAGTCCTTGAATATTTCTGACCCAAAATAGGCTCCCGGCACTTTCCCGTTTGACCATTCCAGAGATAAATAATATTGTAACAGTTTTTCATATCGGTTGACTTGATAGCGCGTGCCCTCAGGTTTTGTCCAGATGTGAACACCGCCGGCCAGTGCAATGGCTTCCAGTAACGTCGATTTTCCCGCACCGTTTTCCCCGACGAACAGGGTCACAGGCGCATCAAATTCTAAATGCCTTGTTTGATTGAAAATCGGCAGGTTGAAGGGGTAGTGATCGTCTGTAGGATATTTTTCGTGTAACAATGTTACACTTTTTATATGATTAGTCATTGTATGTCCTTGATACGCTCCAACTGGCCCCAATCTCTAAACGAATTTTGATACAAATCTGTTGCAGCACCCTAATTGGTGAAAACATCGAAAAGGGGACCACTTGAATAATAAATAATAGCGTCTACGATGACGCTGTCAACACAAAACCTCATAGCAGCACCCTCTTTTTGTGAAGTTATAAATACCTGTCTTTACAACCTAAGCCAGTGATAACAAAGATTTAGTATCTCTCATTTCCCTACGATTAAAACACGATTTTGTATTGTTTTGATACCCATTTCAAGGACAGTTTTGGGGGTTGCATGAACATCGTTGACTTTTATTCGTAAAACAGGTAAAATCGATAATTATGCTAAAACAACAAGCGACAATATTGCTTATAGTGCTAATTTGTATTGGCTATGTAAGCAGCTTTTTTACAGTAATATGCCATGGTTCCGATGGTCATATTGCGGTGGAGGCTGTCGTTCATAATCATTGTGAGTGTCCAGAAACAAGTGAAATCGAGATCTATAATGGTTTTATGGGGCATGTAATTGGTTTGGCGACGGATGAGAGCCATTGCAAGGATACTCCAGCTACTTCAAATTTAATCTTTTCGATACAAAAAAATGTGAAATCTTCGATATATAAAACTTTTGCGACAAGAAATTTCCTGAAATTAATTTCGACTCAAACCACATCCTCTTTAGGATACTTGGCTGCACGGAGCTACGAATTCGCTCCATTCTTTGTACATTTACGAACAGTCATTCTTCTGGCGTGATATTCCTTTACGCTGTTCTTGCCTGATCACCCAAATATTATCGCTGGGATGGTCTAACCATTTTGCGGAATATGATGTGTCAATTGTCTATTCAGAGGAATGTCATTTATGAAGATCCGAACGTTTATTTTTTCCTTGCTTGCCTTACTATTCATCGGGTGTGCTCAACAACACACTTCGGGAATAAGCAAAAAAACGAACCATGACACCGGCCAAAGCCATACGGCATCTGTTTCTCAGATGAGTAAACATCCTGTGGAAGAAATAGTGAGCGTGGCCGAGCCTAATGATGTCTTGTCACTCAGGCAGGTGCTGGCGTTAACAGTGATGCATAATCCGGAATTAAAGGTTTTTTCGCTGGAAACCAGAGCCGCCCAGGCACGGGAATTACAAGCTGGTTTATGGCCGAATCCGGAAATAGACGTTGAGGCGGAAAATGTCGGGGGTACGGGAGAACTCAGCGGCTTTGATGGAACTGAAACCACGATTCAATTAAGCCAGTTGATCGAGTTGGGGAACAAGTCCCAGAAAAGAAGAAAAGTGGCTTCGTTTGAAAAAGAATTGGCGGGGTTTGACTATCAAAATAAACGGCTGGAAGTCTTTAGTGAGGCAGCAAAATCGTTTATTTCGGTTTTGAAAGCACAGGAAAAACTTCAGTTGTCCAACGAGTTATTAACGCTCTCCGAAGAATCGTTCGAAACGGTGACGAAAAGAGTTAATGCAGGAAAGGATTCTCCGGTCGAAAAAACAAGGGCATCTGTTGTTCTGTCAAATATAAAAATATCAAACCGCCAAGCGAAGCGAGATTTAGAATATGCCAGTAAACAGTTGGCCTCTTTCTGGGACCAAGATAAGCCGCAATTTAAGGAGGCAACCGGAAATTTATACAGCATTGAGCCATTGCCGGCATTAGAAGATTTGACAACCCAATTAAAACAGAATCCTGAATATGCCCGGTGGAAAACTGAGATCAAGAAAAGTCGAGCCGTGCTGGATCTGGAAGAATCCAGGGCTATCGGGGATATTACCATTGGTGCGGGTCTTAAACGATTTAACGAAACCGATGACAATGCTTTTGTATTCGGCGTTTCTATTCCGTTGCCCGTTTCTGACAGAAATCAGGGAGCCAAACAGGAGGCTGTTTATAATTTAGCCAAATCGCACCAGGAGCAAAAAACGGCATGGCTAAAACTGCAGAATGAATTTAATCAAACGTATCAGGAATTTAGAAACTCATTCGACCAGGCAACCTCGCTAAAAAATGAGGTGCTTCCTGCTGCCATTGAAATGTTCAACGCCGCCACAAGAGCATACCAGGAAGGAAAAGTGGATTATTTAAATGTGCTGGACGCTCAACGCACACTCTTTGATATCAAGAATGAATATATTGAAAGTCTGGCTAATTATCATGCCGCCAAGACTGGTATTGAGCGTTTTATAGCCGGGGAAATCGAAACTGTCAACCTTTCAGAAAGTGAGCAATGATATGAAATCCAAAATACGTATTGTAATAATAGTGGTTCTTGCTGTTTGCCTTTTGGGCTATATGGCGGTGCGAGAGACACACCCTGACGACCATGATGGTGACCATGTCGAGCACACTGAAATGTCTTATGGTCCTGATGTACACGAAGATGAAGAACAGGCCATTGAATTAACGGCTGAAGAAATTCAGGAAATCGGATTGAAAACGGCCGTAGCAGGCAGCGGGGCTATCGATGTTCACATGAGCCTGGCGGGTGAAATCAGCGTTAACCAGGATCGCATGGCACACGTTGTTCCCCCTGCCGACGGAATCGTCCGGCAGGTCTTTAAGAATCTGGGTGATCACGTTAAG
Source organism: Anaerohalosphaeraceae bacterium (assembly GCA_963675525.2). Taxonomy (GTDB): domain Bacteria; phylum Planctomycetota; class Phycisphaerae; order Sedimentisphaerales; family Anaerohalosphaeraceae; genus 4572-13. The sequence goes on from CAXXSL010000016.1 coordinate 367,432, forward strand.
GCAGGCGAGGTAATCGCATGGCTGGAAAGTTCAGACCTGGGAAAAGCGAAAATGGATTACCTTGGAACATGGGCAGAAATGACATGCTGCGCTCTCGATTTAACACGCGCACAGCAAATTCATGACAACACGATCAAGCTTCTGGATATTCTGGCTGATTTGCCATCCATGGAGATGCTGCAGGATGTCAGCGGTCTCGAGATCGGAGATAATCTCAGCAAGCTCATTTCGACGTACGCAGAGTATTCATTTACCAAAGCCGCTTACCAGAGGGAAAAGTCCCTGTTCGAAGAAAAGGTCTCGAGTAAAGCTGACTTTCTAAAGACTCAGAACTCTTACAAGAAAGCGCAGGCCCAGTACAAAGCGACACGTGACAGTGTTTCGTTTGAAGTTAAGCGTGATCTTCTTGAAGCCAATAGATCTCGTCAGCTTCAGTCGATGGAGTTAAAGAACGCTGAACGCCAACTGAAAATAATGGGGCTTTCGGATGACAACATAAAAGAGCTTGAATTGTTGGCGACAAAACAGATTGCTGCTGCAACTCAGGAGTCTGACTGTGATGATCCTGACTGTACTGAATGCGCACGTGAAAAAGAGGCTGTAAATAAAACGATTGCTGTTATGAAAGACGCCGAGGAAAAACTTGCCTGGTATCCTTTAACGGTATCTTTTGACGGTATAATTATTGAAAAACATCTCGTGCTTGGTGAGTTGGTTGATACGGAATCAGCCGTTTATGTTGTCGCGGATTTAAGTTCGGTATGGGTGGACCTGCACGTTTATCCTAAAGACCTCAAGTATATTAAAAAAGGCCAACAAGTAATGATCTCCGCTGATTCTGAAATGCCGGACATCGGCGGTATCATTAGTTATGTCGGTCCTGTTTTGGGGTCAGCATCCAGAACCGCTTTAGCCCGGGTCGTGCTTGCGAATGGATCAGGCGTTTTCAGGCCGGGGCTTTTTGTGACAGCCAAAGTATTTGCTTCAAAAACACAAGCAAAGGTTGTTGTTCTGAAAGATGCAATCCAGTCACTTGAAGGACGGAAATGCGTGTTTATTAAAGATGAGCATGGTTTTGAACCGGCGTTAGTTGAAATTGGACTTGAGAATGAAAGCCACGTGGAGATTCTTTCAGGTTTGGCGGCCGGACAGGAATATGTGACAACAGGGGCATTTACGTTGAAGTCTAAAATAGTCACCTCAACACTCGACAGTCACGCCGGCCATGGCCATTAAAAGGAGTCAGACTTATGCATCATAAAATAGTTCATATATCATTACATTATCGTTTTTTTGTCATATTGGGAATTCTGGGGATTACCGCCTTAGGTATCTATCAATATAACCAATTGCCGGTCGATGCGTTTCCGGATATTTCGCCCACCATGGTGCCGGTCTTTGCTGAGGCACATGGGATGGCCCCAGAAGAAGTGGAGCGATTAATAACCTTTCCCATCGAATCGGCCATGAACGGTCTTCCCGGAGTTCGGCAGATAAAGTCCACGTCGGCATTTGGAATGGCGGTCATCTATGTGTATTTCGAGGATGATATTGATATCTATTTTGCACGACAAATTGTATCGGAAAGACTTAACGAGGCGCTTTCGCAACTGCCTGAAATGCACGAACCACCGACATTAGGGCCTATATCCACGGGCTTAGGACAAATTTTCATCTATTACCTGGCCATGGACGACGATGCCGATACACAAGGGAAAGACCCGGCAACGTACCTTCGTGAAATCAATGACTGGGTTGTCAAATACCAACTGCAAGCCGTACCCGGCGTGACGGATATTCTTTCAATTGGTGGACATGTACTGCAGTATCAGATACGTGTAAATCCTCATTTGCTGAATAAATACGAGATCGGCCTTCAGGATATCGTTACCGCCGTGACAGAAAACAATGCCAATGCCGGCGGTCAGTTTATGGTGCTCGGCAGTGAGGAATATCTTGTACGAGGGATCGGTCTGCTGGAAGACCTTGAAGGAATACGGGATATTCATGTAAAAGTAGCAGGAGGCGCCCCCATTAAAATCAGAGACATTGCTGACGTCGAATACGGCAAAGAGATCCGCCGTGGCGTCGTTTCTCGAAATGGGAACCAGGAGGTTGTTTCTGGCATAGTCATGAAACTATTCGGAACAAATACATCAAAAGCAATCGAACGATTATATGAAAAAATCCCTGAGTTGCAGAGAGCCATTCCAAAAGGAATCCATCTTGTACCATACTATGAACAGGCGGAACTCGTCGAACAAGCAACCTGGACGGTGAAAAAAGCACTGCTGCAAGGAGCATTTTTAGTCGTTGTTGTTTTATTTATATTCCTTGGAAATCTCAGATCTGCATTTATCGTATCACTTGCTTTGCCTTTGTGTGCCTTTATTTCAATTATCCTGATGCGGCTGACCGGAATCTCTGCAAACCTGATGTCACTGGGCGGTATTGCGATTGGGATTGGGATGCTGGGTGACGGGGCGATCGTGATGGTCGAAAATATATTCCGTCATCTCAATACAAACGCAGGCGACACTCTCGCCCAAAAAACGGACATCATTTATGAAGCCGCAAAGGAGGTCGCCAAGCCAATCATCTTTTCCATACTGATTATCATTACTGTGTTTCTTCCCATCTTCAGTCTTGAGAATGTTGAAGGTAAGATGTTCTCTCCAATGGCGGTTACACTGTGCTTTGCAATGTTCGGCTCTTTAATGATAGCGATTATAGCGGCTCCTGCTTTATGCACCTACCTGTTGAAATCGAAAGTCCACAAAGAATTTGCCTTGGTCACCTATTTGAAAAACAGCTACCGGCCTTTATTGATCCGGGCAATCGATCATCCAAAACGAGTTCTGCTTATTGTGCTTATCACATTTGCATTGAGTCTTATCGCCGTGCCTTTTCTGGGTACGGAATTTATACCCACGCTGGAAGAAGGTTCGATTCTGATCGGTGTCACCATGGCACCTTCCACCTCTCTCGAAAAAGGAACAGAGATCATTCAATCGCTGGAAAAAAAGATTATTAAATTCCAAGAGGTCGAGGAGGTCATCTCGCGTATCGGTCGTCCTGAGGCCGGCAGCCATCCTCATCCGGTAAACTATGCTGAGGTTCATATTGAGCTGAAGCAACGGAAAGATTGGGAGAATTATAAAAACAAAACACAACTTGTCAAAGCCCTCAATGAATCGTTGTCCTCATACCCCGGCATCCAGTTGAATTTTACTCAACCGATCCAAAATGCATTTGACGAACTTCTGTCCGGCATAAAAGCACAGGTGGCCGTCAAACTCTTCGGTGAAGATTTAAATGTTTTAAGAGAGACCTCCAATGAGATCCGAAATACGATCGACAACATCCCCGGACTGGTTGATCTGGCGGTTGAGCAGAGTTTTGGCCAGCCGCAGATTCAAATCATGGCGGATCGGAAAGCCTGCGGGCGATACGGTGTCAATGTCAACGAAATATTAGAACTTGTAGAGCTTGCTATTGGCGGCGAAGTCATTGATAACATCTATTTGAATACCCGCCGTTTTGGCATTCATGTTCGTTATCAGGAGGCTTATCGCTCTGACCCAAAAGTCATTGAAGATCTTCTGATTCACGCTGACAATGGAAACCTGGTCCCTCTAAAGGAAATTGCCCAGGTAAGAGAAGTCCTTGGCCCTATTCAGGTAAACCGTGAACAGAACCAGCGACGATGGATTGTTCAGGGCAATGTCAGAGGCAGGGATCTCGGCAGTGTAATTGCCGATATCAAGCAGCGTATCAGCGAAAACGTTGAATTGCCGGCCGGTTACTTTATCGAATATGGCGGACAATTTGAAAATCAGCAAAGAGCCATGGCTCGTCTTTCAGTGATTGTCCCGGTTGTGTTGGTTTTGATATTTCTACTGTTATATTTAACGTTTGGATCACTGAAAGAAGCATTCCTGATTATTATGAATATCCCGCTTGCTCTGATCGGGGGTGTTTTTGGCTTATTTATAATGAGAGAATACCTTTCCGTACCGGCCGCAGTGGGCTTTATCGCTCTGTTTGGCATTGCTGTTCAGAATGGAGTCGTTCTGGTCAGCTATATTAACCAGTTAAGACAACAAGGGATCCAAACAAAAGAAGCGGTCATTACAGGAGCCTTACAGCGATTACGTCCCGTCCTGATGACCGCGACAACGACCGTGCTTGGTCTCATGCCCTTGCTCCTTTCGAAAGGAATCGGCTCAGAGGTTCAAAGGCCTTTAGCTTCTGTAGTGGTGTTCGGTTTGACATCTGCGACGATATTGACTTTGTTTGTCATACCCGCGTTCTATCCATGGTTTGCAATGAAGCTGGATAATGAGGAATAAATGAACATAACTTAATTTTATGGATAGCGAGATTATAAGATACAGAAAGTTCGCAATATTGATATTGCTTAGAATTTCGAGTCTCCCCCTCTGTGTCATTTTGCCCGCCATCCTGAAATGAAGCATTTCGTTATGCGCATAAAAAACGGAGAGGGGGGGATTCGAACCCCCGGTACTCTTACGAGCACACTGGTTTTCGAAACCAGCTCGATCAGCCACTCCGACACCTCTCCATTTTATGGTTCATCCAAATCTGCCGGTCGCTTGTCCCGGCTTTTTGCGGGAATCCGGCCGAATCGACCCCCACTGGCGTTTTCACGATTATATCGAGGGTTTGGCGTTGTACAAGTGCAAAAAAAGGGTTTTTGACAGTCGGTTACAATAAGCCCACAAATCCGGCTTTACATTTTAGGCTGATTTCTGTAGAATCAGTCCTTTTGCAGGCGGTAACAGAGAGATTTAAATATGGAAAAAGTCAAAATATACGATACGACACTGCGGGACGGGATGCAGGCCGAAGGCGTCAGTTTTTCCGCTGAGGACAAGCTGCAGATCGCCCAGCATCTGGACGAATTCGGTATAGATTACGTCGAAGGTGGATTTCCACTCAGTAATCCCAAAGAAGAAGAGTTCTTCGCCCGGATCAAAGAGGTCGATTTTAAACATGCCAAAGTTGCCGCTTTCGGCAGTACCCGCCGGGCCGGCAACACCGTCGAAAATGACCCCTGTCTCGGTGCATTGATGGCCTGCGGCGCAGAGGTTGTCACGCTGGTCGGAAAAACATGGGACATGCACGTCACGGATGTGCTGCGTTGCAGCCTCGACGAAAATCTCGAACTTTGCGCAGACTCGGTCGCCTATCTTGTCAAAAATGGGCGGGAAATCGTCTTTGACGCCGAACACTTTTTCGACGGTTTTAAGGCCAATCCCGAATACGCAATGAAAGTCCTGCAAGCCGCCGCCGACGCCGGGGCGGGCACACTGGTCCTGTGTGAAACCAACGGCGGTGCCCTGCCGGACGAGGTGTTTGCTATCACCGGGCAGGTCTGCAAGGCGTTTGGACAGGTCATTGTGGGCGTCCATTGCCACAACGATTCGGACTGCGCAGTTGCCAATACGCTGGCGGCAGTGCGAGCCGGAGCACGTCACGTCCAGGGAACGATCAACGGACTGGGCGAACGAACGGGTAACGCCAATCTGTGTACCATCATCCCGAATCTCTCGTTAAAAATGGGATACGAGACGGTCGGCGCCGATAAGATACAAGCTCTGACAGAATTGTCACGATATGTTTTTGAAGTGGCCAATCTCGCCCCGAGTCTGAACATGCCCTATGTAGGCGAAAGTGCTTTTGCTCATAAGGGCGGACTGCACATTGACGCGATTCGCAAAAATGAAAAAACCTACGAGCATATCTCGCCGGAGTTGGTGGGCAATGAACGGCGGTTCCTGATTTCGGAATTGTCCGGGGCCTCGAACGTACTGGACAAGCTCGAAAAGAAAAAAATGATCACGGATAAGGCCCTGGCTCGCAAAATTCTGTCGCGCGTTCAACTGATGGAAAACGAAGGCTATCAGTTCGAAACTGCCGAAGCCAGCTTTGACCTGCTCATTAAAAAAGAAATGGGAACTTATGAGAAGACGTTCGATCTGTTGAAGTACCATATCGATGTGGAACGCAGCCCTTCCGGCCAAATGGTCACCGAAGCAACGGTCAAACTGCAGGTGGACGGCAAGACCGAACACGTCGTCAGCGAAGGCGACGGCCCGGTCAACGCCCTTGACGGTGCCCTGCGTAAGGCATTAGAGCCATTTTATCCGAATATCAGTGATATGAGCCTGATCGACTATAAGGTGCGAGTGGTCAACGCCCGTGCCGGCACCGCCGCGAGGGTACGCGTTATCATCGAAAGCCGCGATCAGGAGGATATGTGGGGTACGGTCGGGGTCTCGGAAAATATCATCGAAGCAAGCTGGCACGCTCTGGTTGACAGCGTCGAATACAAGCTGCTCAAGGACAGAGGGAAAATATAAAATATCCCTGTTTGTCATTCCCGTGAAGACGGGGATCTAATTGTAAATTATACAAAAAAAGGATTCAGTCTGGAAGCTGAATCCTTTTGTATTTATGTTTAGAAGGTGTATTGTCAGGACTGTTTATTTTTTCCTGCGAAGCAGTGCCAAGCTGCCCAGTCCCAGCAGTGACATTGTCGCCGGTTCCGGAATAGCAAGCTGCGTCAGGCAAAAACTAAAGTCTCCGGCCACCGGAACATTGACAATAAAAGCCAGGTCCGCTACTCCTCCGACCGGAACCGTCCCGCCGCTAAAGATCATTTGAGTCGGAGTTACAGAAACATTCGGTAACGCTAAGCTGAAACCGCTGACAAAAGTGGCGTCGCCAGCCAGCGTCAGTGAATAAGCCGTCCAGACATGACCATTACCATTCAGAACGTTTTTTGTCATTGACAAATCGGGGTCTTCAGTTGTCAAACCATCAACATACACACTGTCCGGTCCTACAACAACATATGTTTCTTCTAACCAGACTGATTGTGTTTCCGGTACAAATCCCCACTCGTGAGTCGCATCGAAGTTTGCGTCATCAGGATTTGAACAAACAACGCTGACAAATCCTGCTTGTGCGAATGCACAGACACTTAGAATTGCGATTAATAAACTAACCTTCCTCATCCTACACCTCCGTAAAAAGTAAAAAATCACCCATCTTTCCAAGTTTGAGAGGAAGAACTAGACATGTCTCACCTCTCCTCCAGACTCTTTCACACTGCTAATCATACCCTAAAGGTGAGAATTGTCAAGGTGCTTTTTTATGGAAATCATTAAAAAATTTATAACTTATTAAATACAAAATGGTTATGTGATAAAAAAATTTTCTTTTTGGCATTTTCTATGGTTTTTCACATGGACATAAATCCGTTTTCACCATTTATATCAAAAAAAGCAGGATAGTTCCAAAAAAGTCCGATTCCAATATAGCCAATATAGGCAAAATCAGTCATAATAGGTTCCGCTTTAACCGTTGGCCTATAAACCCTACAAAAAGGATCGACCTGAATGCCGAAACTGGACCCAACCACAATGAAGGACTGGCAGATCGCCGAAGCTGCCGAAGAAAACATGAAACCGCTCTATCAGCTTGCCCGCGACCTGGGCCTGGCCTATGGCGAACTGCTGCCAGTGGGTGAAAAGCTGGCCAAGCTGGATTATCAAAAGATCATCGAGCGGCTCCGCCATGCTCCGACCGGCCGGTATATTGATGTGACCGCCATCACTCCGACCCCATTCGGCGAAGGAAAAACCACAACCACCATCGGGCTGGTTCAAGGACTGGGCAAGCTCGGCAAACGGGTCGTCGGGTGCATTCGCCAACCCAGCGGCGGGCCAACCTTTAACATCAAAGGTTCCGCGGCCGGGGGCGGCCTGTCACAGTGTATCCCCATGGTGCCCTTCTCGATCCGTCTGACCGGTGACGTCGAATGCGTCACCAACGCCCATAATCTGGCGATGGTTGCCCTGACGGCACGGATGCAGCACGAGCACAATTACGATGACGAACGGCTTGCCAAAATCGGCCTTCGACGGCTGAATATCGATCCGGAAAATGTACAGATCAAATGGGCCATTGACTATTGCGCACAGGCGCTGCGAAACATGACCATCGGCAAAGGCGGCAAGATGGACGGGCTGGAAATGGAATCCGGCGCCCAGATATCGGTCTCCAGTGAGGTCATGGCGATTCTGGCCGTAGCGAGAAATCTTCGTGATCTCCGTGAACGCATGGCCAAGATCGTTGTCGCCTATGACAAAGCGGGCAATGAAGTCACCACGGCCGACCTTGAAGTGGACGGCGCGATGACCGCATGGATGGTGGATGCGTTAAACCCCAACCTTGTGCAGACCATCGAGGGCCAGCCGATATTGGTTCACGCCGGACCGTTCGCCAATATCGCCATTGGCCAAAGCAGTATTATCGCCGATCTGGTCGCTACCAAACTCAGTGATTTTGTGGTCACCGAAAGCGGTTTTGCCTCCGATATTGGATTCGAAAAATTCTGGAACCTCAAATGCCGCATGTCCGGTCTGAAACCCCACGCCGTCGTGATCGTCGCAACAATCCGGGCATTGAAGATGCACGGCGGCGGTCCGGAAGTGAAGCCTGGCAAGCCGCTGGCACCGGAATACGCACAGGAAAACCTGGAACTGCTGGAAAAAGGATGTGAGAATTTGATCGCACACATTGATATTGTTCGCAAATGCGGAATTCGCCCCATTGTTTGCATCAACAAATTCTACACCGATACCGATGCGGAAGTAAATCTCGTCCGGCGTATTGCAGAGGAATACGGTGCCGAAGCGGCCGCTTCCGACCACTGGCTCAAAGGCGGAGACGGCGCCATCGAACTGGCCGAAAAAGTCGCCGCCGTTGCGCAGGAAGAAAAAGAGTTCAAATATCTCTATGACCTGGAAATGCCGCTGAAAGAACGTATCGAAAAGATCGCCACGGAAATCTACGGCGCCAAAGGCGTTACCTATACGGAAAAAGCACTGAAAAAGATCAACCAGATCGACAGCGACCCGCACATGCGTCAACTGGGTACCTGTATGGTCAAAACGCATCTGAGCCTCTCGCATGACCCGAACCTCAAAGGCCGCCCCACCGGATGGGAACTGCCGATCCGCGACGTGATGGTCTATGAAGGCGCCGGTTACGTCGTCCCCATCGCTGGCGATATCAAACTCATGCCCGGCACCGGTTCCGACCCGGCCTATCGCCGAATCGATGTTGATATTAAAACCGGCAAGGTCACCGGAATGTTCTGATTTCTCTTGTTAAGTCAGAGCAAATCTCTAAAATGGGTGGCTCAAGTAAACCTTAAAACGGGAGAACCAAGCGAATGACTGCGCAAATTATTGATGGTAAACAGGTTGCCGCGGAAATGCGGGCCGAATTGAAGGCAAACGTCGCCGCGTTAAAGGCCAAAGGCGTCACGCCCGGCCTGGCGGTGGTGCTGGTCGGAGAAGACCCGGCTTCCAAATCGTATGTGACCGCCAAGGAAAAGGCCTGTGAGGAAATCGGCATCTACAGCGATGACAACCGCCTGCCCGCCGATACCAGCGAAAAAGACCTGCTGGCACTGGTCGCCAAGCTCAATAAAGACCCAAAGATCAACGGTATCCTCGTGCAGTTACCGCTGCCCAAACATATTGATGAAGATAAGGTGCTGCTGGCGATCGACCCGGCCAAGGACGTCGACGGCTTCCACCCGGTCAACGTCGGCAAGATGGTCGTCGGACAGGATGCGTTTTTGCCCTGTACGCCGCACGGTGTCATCCAGTTGCTGATTCGCAGTGGTGTCAAACTGGAAGGGGCCGAGGTGGTCGTGGTCGGCCGGAGTAACATCGTCGGCAAACCCGTCGCCAACATGCTCATCCAGAAGGCCCCTACCGGCAACGCCACCGTTACCGTGTGCCATACACGATCAAAGCATACTGCCGAACACTGCAAACGCGCCGACATCATCATCGCCGCGGCGGGTCGGCCAAACACCGTGACTGCGGATATGGTCAAAGACGGCGCGGTCATCATCGACGTGGGTGTCAACCGTGTCGAAGACGCAACCAAGAAACGTGGATACCGCCTGATCGGTGATGTGGATTTTGAGGCAATTAAGGAAAAGGCCAGTCTGATCACGCCCGTTCCCGGCGGCGTCGGGCCGATGACGATCACAATGCTGCTGTACAACACGGTTCAATCGGCGGAAAAAACACTGAAAGGATAAGATGACTACTAAAAAAGTCCGGGCAAAAAAACACGCGGGCTTTTTTAAGGTTCCTGCTTTATAATATTCCGCAAGGGCGAATCACTACCGATCACTTCGTTATCTTCCGGTGACGTTTCCTCACCCAGCGTCAGCAAATGATCGATCGCCTTTTCGGAATTGCCGTCGAAGCAATGCAGGGAGTACCACCCCAGGAAATTACAGACCTTCTGAACACCGGGCACCGACAATTTTTCCATATTGTCCCGGGTAGACAGCCAGTCCACCTGTCCGCGTGTCGAATAGGGGGTCACGCAAAAAATTAAAACAAGCAGGCAACAAATGATATAACCGCAGAGAAAGCCGATTATCGCCGAACCGACTTTATTCAGGATTCTGGGGAAATACTCATCACGATCCTGCAGGATACAAAAACAGGCAAACACCTGAAGCGCCCCGAAGACAAGAATGAATAATAAAAATACCATCGCCGCAGCGTAATAGCCCGAAGTTTCATAACCCGAACTGAAATGCATCAGCTTCTGCGTCGAAAGAACGGAAATGAAAATCGCGAACATAAGATTGAAAAGGGTTGCGAACATCACGAAAAAACCCTTTTTAATCCCCAACCAGGTAAATAATAAACTGATAATAATCATAACCCACAGCAACATGCCATTATCCCTCATTCACCGTTAGTCGTTTCACTTCACTGAGCGTTGTCACCCCTTCCAGCACCTTATTCATTCCCTCCTTGCGAAGTGATGAGTTAAAGTGTTTTTCGCCCTGTTTCTTCATATCGCCCGGCATAAACTGGTTATTGCACAGTAAGGTACGAAGATGGTCATTCATATACATCACATCAAGAATCGCCATCCGTCCGTAATACCCTGTCCCGCCGCAGTGGCCGCAGCCGTGCGCCTGAAGGATCTGTTTTTTGTCGACACTGTTTTTCAGGCAGTAGTCAATCTGGCTTTGAGTCAATTCCGCCGGGCCCTTACAATATTGGCACAAACAGCGTATCAGACGCTGAGAGATGACGACCGAAACCGCAGACGAGATCAACAACGGCTTGACACCGAGATCGATCAAGCGCACCAGAGCCGACATATTGCTGTTGGCATGAAGCGTCGCCAAGACCAAATGTCCCGTCTGAGATGCCTGTATCGCCATCTGAGCTGTTTCAGTATCCCGAATCTCGCCGATGCAAATGACATCCGGATCCTGACGCAGAATACTGCGAAGCGCTGTCGCAAAGGTCACCTCGGCTCGCGTATTGACTTCGATCTGGCTGATATGCGGCATAATATGTTCAATGGGATCTTCAATTGTGATCACATTTCGCTGCTGGAAATCAATGGTTTGCAGCATACCGTAGAGTGTCGTCGATTTTCCGCTTCCGGTCGGTCCGCACACCAGGATCATTCCCTGTGGCTGCTGAACGATTTTTTTCAGCATTTTGGCCTGCTCGGGGGAAAAACCGATCTGCGATAGGGTCAAGAGGCCCCGTGTCTGATCCATAACACGAATCGCCAGTTTTTCTCCGCCCAGCACACCGGAAGTCGCCATACGAAAATACACGTCGCCATCTTGGAGTTTTGCCATAAATGCACCGTCCTGAGGACGGCGCTTTTCGGCAATGTCCATACCGGCAATCGCTTTCAGGCTGTTAATCATGGCATTACATTCGTGCCTTTCCAGCACATTAAACAGCCGTAAAAAACCGTCTACACGAAAACGAATGGTGTATTCCGAGTCACTCTTGGGGTCGATCAGGATGTCACTGGCTCGACCGTTGATTCCTTTCAGAATCATTGCTTCGGTTCGCTCCTGAATGTTCCGATCTGCCCCATCTCCTCGAAGTTCTTTAACATAAACCGCATCAAAAGAACGCCCTGATGTGTCCAGCAATTCAATGGTTCGTTCGCGATGTCCTATCGATTTCTTACGAACCGGCTTTTCAAGGATGCAATTGAGCGTATAGGCGGGGATCTCAGACAATGTCAATTCGCCGTCCTGTAATTTTTGAACGGTTGCGGCAACAAAAAGAACAAACAAATGAAGCGGCCCTGCAACCAATGCCGTGATGTTAAAGAGATAGCGGTATTTGTCCTTCACCAAGGGACTGTTGTCCGACCGTTTCACCGAATACAGACACAGATAAAACCATACGATGAAAAAAGCCGTCTTCAGGGGGTGATAAGGAAGCGCAGGGTCTCCAGCCACCTCCAGCATTGCTCCTCCAAGGATTCCTTTACCGAACATAATGCCTGAAAAACCAAAGCTCGTAAACATATCCATTTCCTTCTATCCATAATAAGAATACCGGATATGATACAGGAAAAAATGGCTTCTGCAACCAAGATTTTTAGACTTTTGAGATGACGTTGACGAAAGGGATAACAAAACGCACTTTGGGGGGAGCAACTCCGGTAAATGCTGTTTTCTATGGCTTACGGAGCTTTTGCATGACTTTCCGCAGACACCAAAAAGCGTTGGATAGCCTCACGCAGTCCACTGCTGATCGCGGCAACGCGTGACAACTCTTCGGCTGTCAGCGGATGGCCGGCATGCCGATAGACAAAAATGAATCCGAGCCCCTGTCCGAATCGCCCTAACGGCACAGCCGCGGCGGAAAGCGTCTTCATGATCGCCGGCGGCCCCTGCAATCCCATTCGAAGCATCTGTTCCAGCGAGCAGACGCGGTTGCTCTGGCTGATATGATCCACTAACCGACGCGTAAACCACTCCTGAAAGTGTGTTACTTCGATATGATCGGAAAGGCCCGCATCGGCCAGTTGGACATTAAACCCATTGTCCTCCAATAAAAAGATCGCCACTGAAGCCCCTTCGATATTCCCCCGAATGCTCTGGACCGCAATGTCTAAAATCTGTTCGCAGTCATAGCCAGATAGCAACGCCTCATAAAGCGAAACCACAAAATTCAGGCTGGCCAGTTTCATGGAAAATTCACGATGGGCCGAAACCATGTCATTGCACAATATGTCGATTTGCCGGGCCTGTTTGTCATGGCGTGAACGCAAAGCACGAATCACCTCTAATGCCCGTTTATGATTTCTTATCGCCAAGTTTGTACCCTCATCTAACCATGTATAAATTCTCATTGATTCCGGCTGTTATGTCGGCGTTTTCAGATTACGCCTTAACTGCCCTTTAATGAGAATTCGCAACGACCAGACTCATACTTATCGGGCCTTGGTACACCCTTAAACACCCCCCTTTTCAGTGTTGATATAGGGTTTAAGGTCAGGGAGCTGAATATTCCCTGATCCCGGGAGGAATTGAATTGTCCAGAATTAATTCTTTTAAGGGTTGCCTGCGGATCTTAATTGAAGCCGGCGGGGTTATCGGAGCAACCTTTACCCCCAAAACATCCTTTTTCTCGGGCTGAGTTCGAAGGGGTTTGGTTCGGACCGCCTCTTGTTTTTTATAACGTCCAAGGGTTGAATATTCCAGAAAATGACCGTTCGCCCACTCGGTTTGCTGACTGTCTCCCCGACCTCTCATCACCGCAAACGAATACCCGGCTGTCATTAAACAGTCAAGACTTTTAAATCCCCGCTCCCGATAAGCCACATCATAAAAGACCCATCCCGCGTCCGGGAAATACACTTCGATAACCGTAAATCCGCCGTTCCCTTCAATGTATTTACAATCAACCACATCGCAGGGAATTTGCAGTTTCCTCAGCATCGCACAGGCCAGGCGTGATTGACTGACGCTATTTCCTTTGCGGTTCGTTAATATCTCATCAGAACCGACACTTTTGCCGCGTTCATACGTGATCAAATCATTAATCCAATCGCAGACCCGTTCGACGGTATCTTCTGCGGATTTGCTTTTTTTTCTGATCTCCGTACAAATCGTATCAAGACGGTCATTGTTAAGGTTAATCTTCTCATCCTCATCGTTTCCAAGGTACTCTTTAAACCGCTCCAGCACCTCAGGCGGATAAGGACATACGGCCTTCGTACACAGTTTGTTTCGACAGATCAGGTCGATCGTCAGATGTTCCTGAACACGAACGACCCCCACGGACGCCTTATTCCATATCAGCCTATAAAATTTTCGAGGCCGAGTGCTGTAATCCTTGGACTCGATTGTAACGCTATCGGGAGCAACGGAATACTCCAATTCTGAATTGATGATGATCTGTTCGTTGGTGGCACCGTAAAAACTCATCATCGCCGGAATATACGCCGCGTTCCATTTATCTATCGATAACGCAATATCATAAGTACGTTCCGCTTTTACACGGCGTTTGCAGACCGGGGGTTGAAAAGAATACGTTGCGCCATCACTTATCAGACTGACAAGCAAGACGAACAAAACCGTGCCGTTTTTAAAAGACCGGCCCATGGAAACCTCCTTAACACTAAAACAACTCGAAGCTTTGTTTTTTGAGCTTACTAACCTCCAACTTAAAATGACGCCCTATCATCTCAAAACAACTCCGTAAGGACGGATTTTTAATCTTCAAAATCGGCCTGCAGTATCTGCCCCATCTGGGACGAGAGACTCTCGATCTGGTCTTCGGTCAGGTGCGGATTGATAACCTCGGCGGTGCGGTCCTGCGCCGTCACTTTCAGCGTCCAGATTTCCCTGTTATCCTCAATCCGGCAGGCATCATATTTGAGTTTGCGTTTTCGCATCAGGATCAGTGTCAAAACGAAACGGAAGTTCACCTTGTCCGCATCGGTCTCCTCAGCCAGCCGGTCGAAAAACGCCATCAGCATCTCATCATTGATAAAGATTTTCTTTTTCTGTTCCGGGTTCGGCATTTTGGTCTTCCAGAAGCAATACACTGCCGGCTTGTGCTCATTCCAGTAATCTATGCTGAAGTCGGTTCGCACTAACCCTTCGTCGGTATCGACCAACGCCGCAAAATACTCCTCGTCAATCTCAAATGCTCGATCCGTCCCGGAGCATTGCCCAAGCGTCTTTTTAATTTCCCAGTCTGCCATAATATTTTTGTTTTTCCTCTATCCTATTTGGGCTCTTGTCTTATATAAAAGAATGATAAGAAGCTTTTTTTTCTGTTCCGAGAGCAAAAACCCCAGAGGCCTATTTTGCTCTCTCTACAAATTCAAGATCTTCATCAAATATTCTTTCTTTATCAGGGCTTTCCACTATACTACTCTTAGCATTGCCTTCCCAATCAACCAAAAGCATTACCCCACCCTCTGGGACATCATAATCCTCAGCATTTTCAGTATTGGGTACTAAAATAAATTCCACTATTCCTCGTCTTAAACCCCACAATACGAGATCCCCTTTTCTAACTTCTTCGCCTGTATGATAAAAAAACATAGCTTCTCTTTTAATATTCCTCTTCAAATATCAACCACGGCTCCAGTTTCTCGGCGGTTTTGGGCCCAATGCCGCGGATGACCTGCAGGTCGTCGGCCGACTCGAATACGATCTCGAATTTGGCATTTACCTGTCGGTAGTGGATAATATCCAGCGCCCGTGCCTTGCCGATGCCCGGCAAGCGAACCAGACTGGCCGCCGGAGCCGTATTGGGATTGATCCGTTCGGGGGCAGCGGCACACAAAGGTAGATGAAAAACAACCCTCGCATTGGCGGCAATCCCTGCCAGCACGATCAACGCCACACATGCGGCAAAACGATACGTCCCCGTCCACAGCAGCCATTGGCTTTGCTTGGGGTCATTCGGAAAAGCGGTCTGCCGCTGATTCATGATTCACAACATCCATCTATTTTTTCATGATCGTCTTTTGGAACTTTGCCATCACCAAAAACGCCTTCTTGGGCGATAGTTTTGACGTTAACAGGCCGCCTCCCTTGACCGGCGACAAGGGACCATCCGCCAGAGACGAATACGTAACGGTATTGATATAAGGTCTTCCCAGGGCCAGCTTGTAAAATTCCTCAACCCATGTGGCCTGCAGAATGGGATCCCATTTCTTTCGCCAGCAACCGGCGCTGCCGGCTGACGCGTCCCCGTCGTCACTGTCCGGAATAGATACCCCGGTTATATGGACGGTCTTGGGAACTGCGGCAAAACAATCCAGCCGCGAGGCGATCTGCATCATATCCCGCATGTGCATCCCGGGAACATCTTTGCCGAAATGAAACTGCAGACCAAAGGCGTCAAAGCTGATACCGCTTTGGATCACCATGTCCGCATACACCAGCGGCGGGACCGTCGTTTTATCGTGGGCATAATATTCGCCCCAGGGGTAAACCAATTCCACCATCTTGCGTGACTTGGCATCCACGGCTTTGGCCGCCAGGCAGGCGGTTCGCGTCATTTCAATAACCTGTTCGAAATTGAATCCAAAACAGTTCATCGCATTCATGCCGCTGATGACGCGCCATGCGTGGATGTTTTTGCTGTAGCGATTCACGACCTCGGTGACAAAAGCATAAGCCTGTTCACGAATCTTCTCAAATGAAGGCTTTTCGGCCAGAAGCCACTGGGGAACCGTCTCAGGGGTAAACTTCAGGAGGGGACCGGCGCATAGCGCCAAGCGGCGGCCGGCCAGATATTTCATGCACTGATCGATCTTCTCGAAATCATATTCGTCTTTTTGGGATTCGATCTGGGCCCAGTTGACCGGAATTGTAATAAAGCCGAACATGTCCAGAAGCCATTTGCGATATTTTTCTTCGGCGATCCGGTCCAGATCGATCTCGCACCCCAGGCTGTGCCGGCCCAGCGCTTTATTGCGAAACCGAACCGCCAAGAACTGCTCGGCATATTTGGCGGCCATTTTCTCAGAAAACTCCACGCCTTTGCTCAGTGACTCATCAGCAAACACTGACGCCTTCTGCGGCTCTGCAATATGCTGCAGCGACTGAATAAACAAGTCCTGAATTTCCTGAACCTCCTGATCAAACAAATTGCTCTGATCGAAGAACGCCCAATCCTCGCGTTTCAGAGTGATCTGCATCAGGCGGGCCCGCGCCAACTCCACATTCAGGATATAGGGTTCCGGCCGTTCCGGAAGACGAGTCGTATGCAACAGCAATTGGCCGTTTCCTTTGATCGGCCAAAGCAATGACAGGCCTGCTGAATCATGCGATTTTTTCTGACAGTCGATCATGCCGTCCTGAAATTCTATCGAATCGACATGACGTAACGGAATCATATCCGCCCCGAAAAGATACGCTCCCGAAAGCGAAAAATCCTCCATCGCCTGTCCGTCTTGAAATACCTGAAACTTCAATGTTTCCCCTCAAAACTAATGTTGTCCTAATTATCTACAGCGAACAATTATCCATGCTTAACGAATGTCGGATTATAGCAGGTGACGCGGAAAATGCAAAAAAATCTTTGGGATTGTACCGGGTTAACGAAACTGATTCAATAAGCGATAATGGCCTTTGTACTATGGACTTAGCTCTTCATTCAGGAAAGCACGTGTGAAGTTTTACGCATGTGATCAAGCCGCATGTGATGGAGTTGATTGTTTTTTTCGATTAATTGGCAGATTAATTGGGCCTGAGCCAGCAGCAATTCGATGATATCCATATTCACCTGAACAGTCTGGCTCGTATAACCGGGTAGAAAAACAAGGAAATAGCCGCAATGCGTTTTTTCCGTCGTCAGTTGTGTTCCAACAACACATCCACCCTCAACCACGCATACACAGGGGTCGTCTCCGTCATCAATCTGGTTGCAGATCGCCAACAGGCGGTCGGATTCTTCGTGCAAAAACGGCGCATGACTTGGATAATTTGCTTGATAATGCTGGTTTTCATCAACAAATATCATAACGGTCCCTTCGGGGCCGCTGAGTTCGAACATCTGCCGGACAAACTGCTCACTCAACAGGTCGCTGCCGGAAAATAATGATTTATAGATTTCTTCCATGATTTTAACCTTTCTTAATCAAACGCCACACCCGTTTCGGCTAAAAAGAAAGGTGACTTTTGGTATGAAAGAGAAAAATTGTAAAAAAACCTCTTGAGGCGGCCTAAATAGAGATTTCGGGATAAATTATCGGACGGTTTTTTGGTTTGTGATACCGGGACCCTGGGACGACTGGCGGTACTTAATCATGTGAACACAATTGCCGCGATCATTGTATTCGACAACATCCATATACGCTTTGATCAACAGAACACCTCGACCGGAGATCTTATACAAATTGCCGTTGCATCGCGGATCCGGCACATCGTCCGGAATGAAGCCCTGCCCCTCATCCGTGATAGCAATATCAATCTTTTCGGGGGTAATCAAACATTCGACATAAACCTTTTTTTCAGGGTTGGACTGGTTGCCGTGCTTGACGGCATTGACAAGCGCTTCTTCGATCGCCAGGTGAATTCCGAAAACGGAATCTTCGCTGAAGCCATGCAAAAATGCCTGCTTCAGGATTTCCTGACACGCTTCCTGCACGGCCGCGACCGTGTTCGGCAATTCCCATGATCGATGCAGAATGTTATCTTGCTTTGTCAAAAGCGATCAGCCTCCTGGAATCAACAGGTTTTAGTAAAATCGATTTTTAAAACAGGGATTCCTCTGTATCGTTCGATGACAGGGGGAACTTTACGACTTTTTCAGCCCCACCATGGCCTCATCCACATCGGGATATATTTCAAAAATCTTATCCAGACGGGTGATTTTGAAAATTTCAAGTATTTTCGGCGCAATGGAACAAAGCCGCAATTTCCCGTTTGATTCGTAGACTTTCTTGCTGACACGAATCAGCAGTCCCAACACTGAACTGGTGAGAAACTTGACATTGGAAAACTCTATGATTAACTGAATATTCTCATTTTGCTCGATTAGCGGCATAAAAGAGCCTTCGAGTCCCTGCAGTTGTGCTTCGTCCAGTATTTTTTCATCTGTCAATGTTGCAATAACAACCGGACCGTGAAACTCGACGCTCATATTCGGGCTTTTAGATTTCATATCTTGTCTCCTGATACAATAGTAGGAGAGAATCCTATGAGAAAGCTTTGGTGCTGTCAAGAAAATTGCATTGAGCTTTTAGGGACTTAAATAGCCTAAAACAAGCCCGAAATCAAAAAACTACTATAATAAGGCCTTTTCTGTTGTATTTAAGTAACGTTTGATCTTGAATTAAGGGCAACAAATTGCCCTTAATCTCAAAAAAAGGTGTATTTTATGTAAAATTGCTTTTCCGATAAATATTCCCTTGCAACTCTTGAACAATTTCCTGATAATTATAGTATAGAGAGTTATTGTGGCACTAATTAGAACATTCGGGGTATGAGCAACTTGATGATCGCCTTTTAGAAAACTGTTGACCGAATAAAATACTTAATAACATTTTTAAAACCTTTTTTATGGAGGTTAATATGAAGATTAGCAGATCAACCGGTTATGCACTTGTAGCTGTTGGATACATCGCTCAGAACTACAAAGACGGTGCGGTTCTTGCGGCCCGTGTTTCAAAAGAGTACAGCATCCCGCTGGAATATCTCCTGAAGATACTTCAGCAATTGGTAAGGGCCAATGTCCTTCGCAGTAAACGCGGTCCTCGCGGCGGGTTTTTCCTGGCTCGTCCGTCAGAAAACATCACGTTGCTGGAAATCATCGAGGCCGTAGACGGCCCTCTGATGAGCCACCTGCATCTGGCCGAACAAACCAGTAATGCGCCATTCAGCTTGAAAATGGAAAGTGTTTGCCGGAACGCAACATCCAAGGTGCGGGATATGTTCGCAGCCTCGAAACTGTCTGATGTATTGGCTGAGTAGGTTTTTGTTTTCAGGCATTTGATTTATGGATATCAGCGCATTTCAGCAATTGATTGAGCAGCGTTATGGGCTGCGCGACAGAGAACGCGGAACATCTGCGACATTCATGTGGTTTATTGAAGAAGTCGGCGAATTGGCTACCGCGCTGTCCGGAGATGACCACGCCAATAAGGAAGAAGAATTTGCCGATGTGTTCGCATGGATGTGTACACTGGCCAATATCAACGGAGTTGATCTGCAAAAGGCGTGCGAAAAATACATCGAAGAAGGGCGCGTCGAGGGGTTTAAATAGTTTTGAAACTTGCGTTCTTAGTTTTGAGTTTTAACAGCGGGACTTTGTGCCCGCTTTTTTTATGACAATTCTTCATCCGTCTGCTGTTCCTGTTCATTTTGAGCCGCGGCGCCGATGGCTTTCCAGAAGCACCAGCCCAGCCCGAAAACGATTAACACAAACACAACACCCAGAATAATATATGCGGTCTGGCTCAGATGGTCGCCGTGTTCGGCCGGCGCTTTATCGGAATCGATTTGCGTGGATAGGTTCATCAGGATGATGACCAGACATAAACTGATGTCAAGGATGGAAATGATGCCTGTCCATCGAATAAAGCCGCTGGGACGAGAGTGTGATTTGTCATGCCGTTCTATTAACCAGTGAGACATCAGCAGTGCAATAGCCGCCATCGCGATCGAACTGATGACCAGCACGGGTGCTGCTTGATTTGTAATCGAATCGGGTAATATGCAAAGCACCCCAAAACTAACAACTGCTATACATGCCAACACAAAAGCCCTAATACCCATTATACGGCCCGAACTGGTCAGTTCGGGATTCTCCTGCCGGAGTGCCTGTTTCTCGGTTTTGTCATGCGGGCTTCGAATCAGGCTCATCGTTACAGCCAGAACACAGGCGACGACCATGATGCCCATACCGACGCAGTCATTGATAAGCCATTTGCCCTCGGCATCTCGCATAAACTCGCCGGCTTTGTACTGTTGGATGTTGTCGTACAGGCTCCAGAAAAACAGTGTGCCGAGGACGACGGGGATCATCACCCGAATCAATAGATTCCACCAGCGTCCAAGCCGCCAGTCGCTCCGTTCATTGGCGTGATTGCGAAGCACGTCCAATCGACTGAACCAGCCAAGTGCGACGCATTCGATCAGGCCGATGAAAGCGATCCCCCATGTGCCGTTGACGAAGCCGTCGACCGTGCCCAGAAAACTGAGGCCATCAATCGTGACATACATCAGGCCGGTGCCGATGCCGACAAGGCTCATGACGGGCAGGACGATATCGCGCCGCCAGCCGGTTTTATCAACAATGCCCGCCAACACAGATTCGGTAATCGAAAACGCCGAATCAATCCCCAGCGTCACCAGCATGAAGAAGAAGATCAAGCTCCACCATGCCGCCCCAGGCAATTGGGCCAGTGCATAAGGAAACGCTACAAACGCCAGCCCCGGTCCTCCATCGATAACCTTATCAACGGGTATGGGTTGACCGGCCTGGCTGGCGACGTGGGCCATGCCGCCGATGGTGGCGAAAATCGCGATGCCGCCGATGAAGCTGGTGGCGAAATCGGCGATGCCGATGATCGCGGCATTGTTGTTGATATCACTTTTGCGATGGAGAAAACTGGCATACGTCAACATAACGCC
Source organism: Anaerohalosphaeraceae bacterium (assembly GCA_963675525.2). Lineage (GTDB taxonomy): Bacteria > Planctomycetota > Phycisphaerae > Sedimentisphaerales > Anaerohalosphaeraceae > 4572-13. Next base: position 388,940 of record CAXXSL010000016.1, read on the forward strand.
GAAGGCCAGCGACAGCGAGAAAAAGACCTGCCCAAACGCAAACCGCCATGTTGTGGGTTTGGCCAGTTGCGTCCAGTCGGGGTCGAGATAGAACGTCAGACCTTTCATGCTGCCTTCCAGCGTCAGGCCGCGGACAGCAAGGATCAACAGCATGATCCACGGCAGCGGCACGGTCAGCCAGACGATCTTGCCGACGAGTTTGACACCGCGAAAAATACAGAAATACATGAGTACCCAAGCGAGGAAGAGCATGAAAAGAATTTCTTTACGGAACGGCCCGATCATTGACCCGCCGGTGAGGTAATCTTCGAAGAAATATTTCGACGCATTCTGAACACCCTCGACACCTTCACCCGCCCACGGCAGTTCGGTACCGGTAAAGATCGCCGCAATACTGTCGCCCATATAGCTGAAACAGTAGGCCAGAATGGTCGGGTAATAGGTAATGATGACAAAGCCAAGAATAATCCCCCACCAGCCGATGAATTCGAGACGCTTGTTGGCCCGCCTGAATGCATCCGGAGCGGCACGCTGGGTAAAATGTCCGAGGCTGAATTCCAGAATCAACAGCGGGATGCCGATGCAGAACATCGCAATAATATACGGAATTAAAAACGCCCCGCCGCCGTAACTGTAGAGTTTATAGGGGAAACCCCATAAGTTACCCAAACCGACGGCCGAACCGACGGCCGCCAAAACAAACCCGCTGCGGGTACCCCATGTCTCTCGCTGTTCTTCGAGTGGTTCCATCTTTTGAAATTCAAACTTAAACAATGAATATTATTTAAGCCCCAGCAGGGACAGACTGTCGCGTTCGACCACACTGCGGAGTTTTTCCCGCGGCACCTGCGGCAGATGTGTATCGGCCAACAATTTATTGAAGCCCAGCAATGTCTCGATGCAGGCACCGGGCTCTGCAAACGGAAACCCGCTGCCAAAGAGCAGCTTGTCCATAACGCCTGCTTCGTAAGCGGTCATCACCAGATTGTATACCTGCCAGACCCGTTGCGGATTGATGGTCAGGTCGGCATAAACATTGGCGTGCTTGACCAGCAGGCTGTTGGTTTGCTCAGTGAAGGGCATCCCCATACGCCCGATGATGATCTTGAGGCTGCCGAAAGTTCGGGCGACCTCATCGATCAGCCAGGGACGGGCATAATCGAGCACCGCTTCCGGCGAATACGGCGGGCAATTGTGGAAATAGACGATCAAACCCAGCTCCTGAGCGGCCTCATACAATTGTAATGCCCGGCTGTGGGCCGGGTGAAAACCGTCCTCGGCACAATACAGCACCACTCCGCTGAGCCCCTGCTCCAGCGTCATATTCTTGACGGCTTTGACCGTGACCGCATCTTCGGCCGGGTTGATAACCGCAAAACCGTAAGCCTTGGGATTGCCGCCGACATAACGGGTAAGTTCCTGATTGACCGCAGCACGCTCGCCGCCGATGCCGGACATCACGAAACAGGCATCGACTTTTCCGCAAGCCGACGCATGCTCTTTAATCAGAGTTCCCCGCTGCGGACAGTATAAATGCGTATGACAATCGACTATCATATTCGATCCTTCGTCTTGTTTTGTTACGAATTATCTTTAAATTCCGGCCTATTGTACCTATTGGGAGCATCATAATCCAATAGAAAACGCCTTGTCAAGTGTTAATCCAGATCAAGTCCAAAGCCGCAATCGGCCCAAAAACCAGTGCTTGACAAAGATACAGCCGCAAACTACCATGGGACAAAAGGTCGATAGTGTGTTTATGGAGAAGTGACATGGATTGCCCGGTATGTAAAGTTGCGATGATCGTGCTGGAACTCGACGAGGTCGAGATCGATTATTGTACGGACTGTCGGGGTATCTGGCTGGATTCGGGTGAGCTGGAGCTTTTGCTGGAAAGTGCAGCCAAGTCCAATGAAGTCTTACAATCTTTTCAGCAAGCCAAAAGCGATGAGAAACCCCGCAAGTGCCCGATCTGCCTCAAAAAAATGGAAAAGGTACTGGTCGGCGGCGCAGACAAGCCGGAATTGATCGACCGCTGCCCGAAGAATCATGGATTGTGGTTCGATGCGGGCGAGTTGGAGCAAATCCTGAAAATGGGCCACTTCGACGACGAAGGGAAAGTGCCGCAGCTATTGAGCGATCTTTTCGGTTCGGACAGCAATTCTGAAAAAAACGGCAACACCGAGGAACATTAAGCGTCTATATGGGGTGTAATGCTGTTTTTACGATAGGAAAAAACGATGGAGGATTCTCCGGCAAAAAATCCCGATATGCAACATTCCGGCAAACGCCGGAGTTTTTGGAGCGTCTGCGCAGCGTTTGTGCGGTGGGTGTTTGTTGTTTTGCTGCTGTTGCGGCTGGCGTGGGGATTTTATTGCCAGACTTCATGGAAGGAGATAACGATTTATGTTCTCCTGCTGGGACTGCTGACAGTTGTATCAAAGTCATGGCGTAAGTATGGCTGGGGATTGGTTGGATTAGCCATCATTGGTGTAGCGATCTGGATTTTCCTGCCAGCGAGAGATACAGGCAATTGGCATACCTTCATTTATGATGCGGAAATCAAGGCAATCAACGAAAAATACGGTGTGGCGGAGGATGAAAATGCGGCTGTTTACTACACGCAGTTAAAGCCAAAGGAATTTTTGGAAGAATACGAAACGAAACTTGCCGCATGGGATCCCGAGGACGCAACATTGAACCGACCTTGGACAGCCGATGAATTTCCGGAAGTCGCCGCCTGGTTTGAAGAACAAAAAGAAACAATCGCCCCGTTTTGGAAAGCGGTTAAGTACGATCGTTGCTGGTTTAGTATCCGATTTGGATCTGATCATTTGCCTGAAAGACTGGAACACTTTCGCCCAATCCGGCACGCTACGGATACGCTACAACGGATGACCTATCTGGATATAGGTAACAACGATATTCCGGCGGCAATTGAAAAATGTCTGGCATTGCTGCAGTGTGCAAAGCACATGCAGCAGCAAATTCCTTTGTTGGACCAGCTTTTAAGTAAGGCCATCTTTGGACGAACCACTGAGATTGTCCGCGAGATAGTTATTGATTATCCTATCCATGAATCATCACTCAATTCTCTGCATTCAGAGATCGGGCAATACGAGATTGACTGGGAACAATTCCTCAAGCGTTATTTGGAATTTGACAAAGCCGTTTATAAGTACATGGCTGGATTAGCATTTGAGATCAATGGCCAAGGAGACACACGACTTAATCTGAATATGGCAGAGATATTCAGTAAAGACGATTTGCTGTTTCCTGCACTGAATCATGAAGAGACTAAACAACCTTCGATTTTCTGGAAAAACCGAAAGCAGAAATTTCTACGGCTTTGCGAACTGGTATCGAAACCCGTAACACCGCAGGATTTATTTAACTATGCAGATACGGCTTATCAACAGTCGCATGAACGGATTAAAAGCGGTGATTTTAATCATTGCTTGCCTGAGAATTGGCTGGAGAAACTCAAATACAATCGTGATCCGTTACGGATATCAATGCTTGCATTAGAAATACAGATTCCCGCTCTTGAGAAACGCCAAAGAAAACTGGCACAACTCAAAACTCTTCAAAACGGGATGTTGATTGTGATTGCTTTGAAGCGGTATTTTAATGAGCATGGGCAGTGGCCGCAACGACTGGCGGCAATCGAGGCGGATTTGCCGGAAGGCGTCTTGTCGAATCTGGAACTGGGGTGGGAGTTTATGTATTATCGCCCCGAAGATTCGGATTCGTTCGTCCTGTACAGTTATGGCGGAGATGATACACAGTATCACAAAACACGCAATCGGCCGTGGATCGCATCCGAAGTTGGCCCGAATGACATTTTGATTTGGCCGGAGGAGTTGGACGAATCCGGAAAAACCGAATAATTCGAAGAATAAAACATTGCTTGCAAGCAACCTTCATGAGGCTATAATACTGAATACTTAAACATTAACCGTTTTATAAGGAGTAAAGACAATGGGCGGATTATTAATTGGACTGTTGGTGATCGTTGGACTTATTGTCCTCGTGGCGATCATGGTCATCGGTATTTACAACGCACTGGTCGGGCTTCGCAACCAGGTGGACAATGCGTGGTCGCAGATCGATGTGCAGTTGAAGCGCCGGCACGACCTGATCCCGAACCTGGTCGAGACGGCCAAGGGCTACATGGAGCATGAACGCGGCACCTTTGAAGCGATCACGGAGGCCCGCAGCCGGGCCATGGGAGCCAACGGCGCGGCCGAAGCGGGCAAAGCCGAAGGCGCACTGACCGAGGCGCTGAGCAAATTCATGCTGGTGGTGGAAAACTACCCCGACCTGAAAGCCAATCAGAACTTCCTGTCGCTGCAGGAAACGCTGACCAGTACGGAAAACAAGATCTCGTTCGCCCGGCAAGGGTATAACGACCAGGTACTGTTCTATAACAACAAGATCCAGATGTTCCCGTCGAACATCATCGCGGGCATGTTCCAGTTCACCAAACGCGATTTCTTTGAAATTGAAAATGAAGAAGAGCGAAACGTTCCGAAAGTTAGTTTTAACTAAAGAGCAACCACAGATTTCACGGATTACACTGATTTTTTATCAGCGAAATCTGCGCGATCTGCGGTTTCTTTAATCATTCACCATTCATAATTGATTAACTATGTGGGAATTGATAAAGATTAATAAGCGCAATTCTGTGCTGCTGCTCGGCGCAATGGGAAGCGTTCTGCTTATTTTGGGGTTTGTGTTGGGCTTGTTGTTCGGCGGACCGGAGGCGGGCTTGATCGGAATGCTGATTGCCACGGGCGTGTGGCTGTTCATGATGCTGATCAGCCTGTCCAGCGGCGACCAGATCATGCTGGCCGCCAGCAAAGCCGTACCGGTCACACACGATGTGCATCCGGTGCTGTTCAACGTGGTCGAGGAAATGAAGATCGCTGCGAATCTGCCGAAAATGCCCAAAATTTACATCATCAATGACCCGGCTCCGAATGCCTTCGCCACAGGGCGCAGCCCGGAAACCGCCTCGATCGCCGTTACCGCCGGGCTTTTGGCCAAGCTGGATCGGGACGAACTGCAAGGCGTTGTCGCACACGAAATGAGTCATATTATTCATCGGGATATTCTGTTTGTGACACTGGCGGGGGTTATGCTGGGCAGTATCGTGCTCATCAGTCACATTTTTCTCCGCAGTATGTTTTACAGTTCGCTCGGTTCCCGGCGGCGTTATTCCTCCAGCTCTTCGAACCAGGGCGCCGCCCAACTGGTCATGATCGTTGTCGCCATTCTGTTCGCGATTCTGGCGCCGATCTTCGCACAGATCCTGTATTTTGCGTTGTCACGCAAGCGAGAGTATCTCGCCGATGCGGGAGCGGTTCGGCTGACACGCTATCCGGCGGGACTGGCCGGAGCGCTGGAAAAAATCGGCGGCAGCAATATCAATATGGAAACAGCCAATAAAGTAACGGCCCCGATGTATATCGCCAACCCGTTTCGCGGTAAAAAAAAGGTCAATCTCTACAGTACTCACCCGCCGATTGAAGAACGCATCCGTATCCTGCGAAATATGACACACGGAGCGGCGTATGCGAACTATGAAAAATCATACGAGGAAGTCACAAAACGCTCGCCGGTGGTTCCGACTTCGGCGCTGATACCGGAAGAGGTGACCATTCGGCAGGCAACGACGGAATCCAAATCGACACAAACGGCCAAACAGCAGGCACGGCAGGTCGGTGATCTCATGCGGCAGGTCAGCCAGTTTGCGTTTGTAACCTGTGCCTGCGGACTGACCATGAAAATCCCTCCGAACTACAACGGCGACAAAGTCCAGTGCCCTCGCTGTAAAAAATTCTCCTCCATCTCAAAACAATAAAAAAGCCCAACTCAAGGTTGGGCTTTTGAAATACGAATAACATTAGATAACGCAATTTTTTTACCGCATGACCCAGTTGCGCTCGATCTCTTTCATCACGGCCTGGGCTCGGAACGCTTCATCGCCGGCAACCGCAAACTTGAGTTGAAGGCTTTTCCGCAGAAAGATTTTTTGGGGATCGCCCTGCTCATCCTTCAATTGCGGATGTTCAACAACAGCCGTCTCATTGCTCAGGCCTGCAATAAAAAGGCTGACCGCCTTTGCCTTAAGGTCAAAGTCGGGCCAAATGATCGCGTAGTCCCGCGTGTTGTCCTGACCCCGAAAGATGCGGCGATCCGCAAAATCCAGAGACTCTAAAAATGGAAAACTCCCCTGGTGTTTGAGTTTAATCACTTCAAAGACCGATTTTTGAACCGTTTTGTCGGCGGCAATAACTTCAAACGTGTCCGTTATCAACTCGCAAACAGGGTAAAATGAAACTTCATCAAAAGCACTCTGATTCGTCACCGTCAAAATGGTGTACCAAAACCGCTGCGGTTCTCCTGTCTGGTCCATGCGAAGGGTGATTTGTTGGGGTTGTGAATAAGTAACCGTTAACGTCCATTGGTCCATGGACTGAACCACGGCCGGCGTAGGATAGGCCGCAAACGCCGAAACAGTACCTAAAACAACTATAACACTGCAAAGAATTCCTGTTTTCATCGAAAATATCCTTTATTTATGATTGCCAGATAACTTAAGTGTGGTACATTTTACTCAAGAATCTACAACAGGTAAAGAAATTTCTTGGACACCGGAAACTTCTGCTCATTCAGGACCTCCTGTTGTGGCGTTCTGCAGGAAACACGACCCCAAAATCGGAAAAGATGTCAAATATGGCTGAAGAACAAAAAATCCTACTTGAGCAGGTCAAACAGCTCCTTTCGATACAAGACAGAGAGCGTCTTCATGCCCTGCTAAGTGGACAGCGAACAAGTCATATTGCCGAGATTGTAGAAATTCTGGACCCGGAAGATTGCATTATTGTCTTCAATTGCCTTGATAAATCCGACGCCGCAGACGTTTTCGAAAAAGTCGATGAGGCTACCCGGTCAGAACTGTTTGAACATCTCGAAGATGATGAGTTGATCGATTTGATCTCGGAACTGGACCCGGATGAAGCTGCCGACGTTTTAGCTGAACTGGATAAGAAAGAAAGTCTCGAGGTTCTTGAACAACTTGACTCTGAAGAGGCCGAGCAGATCAAAGAACTGATGGTTTATTCAGAGGATTCTGCCGGCGGTATCATGGACCCGGTGGTTCTGTCTGTAACCGAGGACGCAACCGTCAATCAAGCCATTCAGCGAATCCAGGAAGCCGAAGTGGATGAGGATTTTTACAGTGTCTTTGTGATTGATCGAAACGGACGTTTTCTCGGAGATGTCCGTATTCGCCTTCTCATCACACATAAAGGCGAACATAAAATTAAAGAGCTGATCGACACCGACACCCTGTTTGTCAATGTGGACGATGACCAGGAAGATATCTATAACTTATTTAAAAAGAATGAGTTAATCGTTGCCCCCGTATTGGATAAAAACCACCGGCTCGTTGGGCGTATTACCGCCAACCGGGTTATCGAAGTCGCCGAAGAAGAAGCGGCTGAGGACTTGTATGCGATGGCGGGTACGGATGCGGCAGAACTTGAAACGGTTTCTGTTTTCAATGCCGCCCGCATTCGCATGACCTGGCTTCTGCCCTGTTTGGCTGGCACGGCAATTACCGCAATGGTCGGTTTCTTTTTCAAATCCTGGTTTAACGCAGAGGGACAATTGCACCTTTTCTTTGTCGCGTTTTTGTTTGCGCCCATGATCGCCGCCATCAGCGGAAACGCCGGTCTTCAAACATCGGCCATTGTTATCTGTGGTTTGGCGACGGGCGACCTGGCGGCTTTGAAATTGACACAGGTATTTATGCGAGAGGCTCGAATCGCCCTTCTGGTTGCTTTGTGCTGCGGGTTGATTGGCGGATTGATATGTTCTGTCCTGCCCAATTTTTTTGATCGTCATACAGACACCAACATCGTGTCCGAACAACACATTCAGCAAACCGAAGTTCAGGGGGCCTCTGATATTCCAACCTTGGAGACCAATCAGTATGTGCGCATTGCTATTGCTTTCGGTTTTGCCATGTTTTCGGCGATTATGGTATCGACAACACTTGGTTTATTCTTACCCTTTGTGTTCCGGCGGATCGGACTGGACCCTGCAATCAGTTCGGGACCGTTAGTCACCACAGCCAATGATTCGATTAGCGTCACAATCTACCTTTTTTTAACCATGCTTTTGACGATTTGAATTTCACTCTTGGATTGAGTTGATTTAAGGGCTTTTATTACTTTAATCCAAGAGACTGTTTTCCGAAAAGGTCAATCTGGTCGTTGACATTTTGTTAAAAAAAAGCGTATAATATTATATTTAGATGTTTTGACTCGGATTCTGTCTGGGGCAAGGAAGTCTTTTATTTAAAATAAGTTACGGCCTTATCGATTAATTTATAAAAACCGGAGTTTGTTATGAAAAATCAACCTTTGGATACGCATATTGCGGTTGACGTCAAAAATCCGCCTGGAATCGAAAAACTTTTTCGCGCTGTTATCAAAGCCGATGCCAGTGATTTGCACTTAAAAGTTGGTATTCCGCCAAAAATACGAATTCACAGTAAGCTCAAAAATACAACGGGGGAACCTCTCTCTGAAGAAAAAATTGAAGAGATGGTTTTCGAAATCATGAGCGAAGACCAGAAGAAGTTCTTTATGCAGAATGGAGCGCTGGACTTTGCCTACTCCGTCGGTGAGATGGATCGCTTTCGAATTAATGTGTTTCGCCAGCGAAGCCATGTCAGCATGGCTGCACGTCGAATCAGCGGACGTATCCCGCCGTTTGAGGCACTGCATGTTCCTCCCGTCGTTGAGAAAATCGCCGAAAGTCACGATGGATTAATCCTGGTCACCGGTCCGACCGGTTCCGGAAAAAGTACCACCATTGCCTCCATGATTGATCACATTAATCGTAACCGCGCCTGCCATATCATCACTGTCGAGGATCCCATCGAATTTCTCCACGTTGATAAAAAGGCAATCGTCTCACAGCGTGAGGTGGGTATCGACGTGCCCAATTTTGATGATGCTCTTAGGAGTTTGATGCGTCAGGACCCCGACGTGGTACTCGTCGGAGAAATCCGAGATCATGAAACTCTGACTGCAGCCATGAAGGCGGCTGAAACCGGTCACCTCGTATTTGGAACACTGCACTCCAATAACTGTGCCCAAACCATTCAGCGTATCCTGGATATGTTCCCGCAGGAAGAGCGTGAACTGACACGTCAGACCTTTGCGATGACCATTCGTGCGGTCATCAGTCAGAATTTGCTGCCGGGTATTCGCCCGGATGTAAAACGACTGCCTGCAATTGAGATTATGCTGAATACGCCCATTATTCAAAAATTGATCAGCGATGAACGCGAAACCGATATCCCATCGGCCATTCGTGCCAGTCAGAGCGAAGGCATGCAGGACTTTACTGAAAGCCTCCGCAAACTTGTCGAAGAGGAATTCATTGATTTGAAAGTTGCATTGGAATATGCTCCAAATGTTGAAGAACTGAAAATGGCGCTGAAGGGGATTCGATCTTCCTCCAGCGGCATTCTTTAAACCGACCCCTGAACGTCCAAGTAGGGAGAACCATTTAATGCCAAACGATTTACTTGCTGCCATTGAATACGGTGGATATATTTCCATATGGAAATTCTTATTGTTTTTCATTTCTTTTTTCAGCTGGATGCCACTGGTGAACTGGGTATATCTTGACACTCAGGCTGTTCGCACTAATGGGTTTACGTGGACACTTGCCATTCTGTGTACCGGTTTCATTTCTTTGCTCGTTTGGCTTTTAGTCCCTGTATTTTTTATTGGTCTGCTTATTTTCCTGATCGCAACCGGTAGTGTTTCAATCGCTTATGTGATGCATCGGAATGCTCGCGTGGCCGATTTTGAAAAGGTTCTTACTGCCGACCATCTCCGGGGATTATTCGCCGATCCGATCAAAAAAATCGAAAAAGCCAGCCACGGTATTCGGTTTATCACCAGCAATGAAAATGAAGTTCCGCTGCCCGAGCCGAAAAGCAAGGAACTGGAAGGTTTTTCCATCAGTTGCGAATTGATTGATGACGCCGTTTGGCACCGTGCAGATGAAGTTCAGTTTATTCCCCAAAAAGAAGACTATATGATCATTTACACCATCGACGGCGTCGCCTGCAAACAGGACCCCCGGTCTCGGGAGGAAGTCGACAGTTTTGTTTATTATGCCAAACAACTGGCTGGTCTGGAAGTCGAGGAAAAACGGAAACCTCAGCATGGACGCTTCAAAGCCATCCTTGAAAATGACGACAAAACACAGTGGGAAGTAATCACATCCGGTTCAACTGTCGGAGAAAAGATCAAGCTTGAAAAAGTCTCTGCCCTGTCATCCCGAAAGATCGATGACCTCGGCCTGAACGACAATCAAATCGAGTCCATTCGAACCCTGCGTGACATTAAAAGCGGACTGATTATCATCTCCGGGCCCAAAAAGAGCGGGGTCACCACAACCCTTTACACACTTTTGGGACACCATGACCCATTTCTCAATAATATTAACACGCTGGAAAAGAATCCGGCAACTGAACTTACCAACATTACACAATTTACTTATACACTTAGCGATACCGGTACCACCACCTATGCCAGACGTTTCCAGTCGATTCTGCGGAAAGGGCCGGATATCGTGGGGGTGGCCGATTGCGAAGACTCGCAGACCGCCAAGTTGGCTGCAGCCGCTGCCAATGACGGAAAGATCGTCTATGTGGCTATGGAGGCCACCAGCGTCAATCAGGCAACCGAAAAATTTCTCAAATTCATTGGCGACAATAACCTGCTGGCCGATACGCTCTGCGCCGTTTTGAATCAACGGCTGGTACGCACACTCTGTGACGAATGCCGTCAGGCATATCAACCAAATCCCGGATTGTTTAAAAAGTTTAATATCCCCGCAGACGAGGTCAGGACCTTTTATCGTCCCGGCGAAATCGAATACAATAAACACGGCAAACCGATCGTTTGCGAAAAATGCCAGGGCTCCGGTTTTTACGGAAGAACGGGACTGTTTGAGACGATCCGGATTAGCGATGATCTCCGCGAAACAATCCGAAACGCAAAAACAAACCAGGAAATTGCAACGGCCTTTCGAAAGGCCGGAATGCTTTATATGCAGGAACAATCAATTAAAAAAGTTGCTTACAGCATTACCTCGATCAACGAAGTAATCCGAAACTTTTCAGAAAAAGCCTAAACAGGAGTGTAATATGACGACCGCAATTGTAATTCTGGTGGTGCTGCTGACACTGATTTACTTTTATTTAAAGTGCCCCATTATGACTTCATTTTCAACCATGATGGTAGTTATCTTTGCCTCGATCGTTTCCTTAAGTCACTATGAGATGCTGGCTGAACTATTTATCTCCCGGGGCTATGGTGTGGAGTGGGCGCATGCGGTTTGTTTTATCCTTGTTTTCATCTTGAGTTTTGCACTGTTGCGAGCCTTAAGAGATCTGTTGGTCGGCGGCACAACCATCGATTTAGGGAACCCGACCAAAATCATTACCGCCATTGTTTGTGGGCTGCTGACCGGAATGCTCATTTCCGGCAATCTCCTGGTGGCGATCGGGTTGATCCCGATGCAAAGCAAATACCTTGACGGCCGATATGCTCCCTATAACAGGATCCCGGTCGAGGGAGTTGAAAAATCATTTCTGAACACGGACGGACTTGTCGTAAGATTGTATAGCTTGGTCAGTCGCGGCTCTATGAAATCAAGCAAGAGTTTTGACGTCCTTCACGCTGACTATCTGTCACAGATTCATAACAATCGAGCCAAAGTCAATGAAAAAATCCTGGCGGTCACATCAACAACATCCTTAAGTTTGCCTTCGGGCAAAAATAAACATCCTATCCGTCTCTGGGAAAGTCCCGATAAAGACAAACTAACAATTGTCCGCATCGGAATCGTTTCCAAAAGCATCCAATCCGGCGGTGCGGGCAACCCGGCCAACAGCAACAATATCGAATTTTTCCCGGCACAGGTTCGGATGATATGTAAATCAGAAAAATCATCCCCGGACAGCCGCAAAAAACCATTATCGGGCACCGGGAAGGTTTTTTTTGCCGATCGGGTTATTTCGGCAAGGCAAGTTGGTTGATGTGAAACGCGATGAAATCCTTTCGTTTGGCGGCAGGGAAGCCAAAGACGGCGTTGTCTGGCTGGACCTTGTGTTTAATGTGCCCAGTAGTTACAATGGTGTTCTCCTGCAATTTAAGCAAAATGCGTTAATTGAGCTTCCCGCGGCGGTACCTTATTCCGAAGAAAATGAAAAAATTCTGAACGGCGAAGAGGAAAAAAACTCTTAGAGGTGAAATACTGATCCTGCTCTTAAATCAGGTGAAAATCGGCTGTCTGGTTTTCACCTGTTTGTTTTGAGGAACGCCTCCTTCCACTTTTTTTGAAATATCGGGGACCTGATCATGCGCAAAGTGCCACTTCTTCCAGATCAACTTCCATAAGGTGTTCCAGGTATAGGTCAAGTTCTTCACAAGAAAACTGTTCGAGAAATTCCGACTTGGCACTCTTGTTCAGATCCATAATACAATCGATTATTTCATACTTGCTCATCCCTGTACTCCCAAAAATGCGTTCCCTGTTCATTCGATGTTAGAGAGGATATCGGACATTCATCAATTTTTTCTTGAATCAACGTATCAGGGCATCTGCGCGTTATGAAATAGATTTGGCACTATATGTGTAATCGGAACCCAAAAAATACACCGTATCTATGAATTCATTTTCTCGGACGTAAAAACGTCCAATAATAAGCCCTTGCTGTTCCCAAAAGTCGCTTTATTTTTTTTGAAAAATCAAAAAATATGGTATATTCTTTTTTTAGATCGACTTCTTTGTACTGAACGAATCCCATTATGGATATATTTGATGACAGCCTGTTCAATCGTCGCCGAAACCGGCATCAGTCTAAACTGAAACGCTGGCGCTATGCCGGATTAATGCTGACCTATCGCTGTTCAGCGACCTGTCGATTCTGCTATTATTACTGTACTCCGCAGGCTGGCGGACTGATGACCGCAGAAACCGCAATTAACGCCTGGGAAGGTCTGATTCGTTTGGCCGGACGAGAAGCGAGGGTGCATATCACCGGCGGCGAACCGTTCCTGTATTTTGACCGACTCGTAGAAATATTACAGCAGGCGCACCGTCTGAAACTGACACCAGTCGATTCAGTCGAAACCAATGCCTCATGGGGAACACATTCGGGGCAAATCACAGATAAACTCAGACAACTCGACGCGCTGGGGATGAATCGATTAAAAATTAGCTGGGACCCTTTCCATGAGGAATTTATCGATATTCAATCAGTCCGTGACCTGGTATCAGCCGCTCGATCGGTTCTCGGACCCGATCGCGTTCTGGTCCGCTGGGAAAAACATTTGGAAGCCCCCTCCGGCATTCGAGGCAAAACCGAGCCGGAAAAGCAGCGTATCCTGCAAGAGGCCCTGGTTACCGACCCTTGCCGATTGACCGGTCGGGCCGCAGATAGTGTAGCGACACTGGCCCCGGCCTACCCCGTCGAGCATTTTATGAAAAAAAATTGCCAAAATGCCCTCTTATCTGCCAAAGGCGTACATATTGACCCTTACGGAAACGTCTTCAACGGTCAATGCAGCGGAATGCTCGTAGGTAATATCGCTCGTACCCCTTTGGATGTCTTGTGGCAGCAGTTCGAGCCGGATATAAGCAATTTCTGGAAAGTACTGTATCATGACGGCCCCTGCGGCTTTTTAGAGCAGGCCGGTAATTGGGGCTATTCCCCCTTGCTGCAATACGCCTCAAAATGTCATCTTTGCGCCAACATTCGGCGTTTTTTCTTTGACAAAAGGTGTTTTCCATCGATAATTAATCCGGCAGACTGTTATGGCAAGCATCAATCTTAGTTTGGAAAAATTCCTTGTCCGGCAATGAAACAACAAATTTTGATACTATCCTTGGACGTATGGCCGTCGAACAACGGTTATGCACCGAAGAAGAAATTCACTTCTGCAAAGAAGAGCAAAAAAAACGCGCCTCTGAAAATCCCGCAACCCTGGAACAGTTACTTCTGGAGAACCGGTTCCTCACAAAAACACAGGCCCTAAGAGTCCGCGATGCGATCCGTGAGAGCAAAGACTCCTCCGGGCAGATCCCCGGCTACAAGGTCCTCGGCAAGTTGGGCTCTGGGGCGATGGCGGTGGTTTACAAAGCCAAGCAGTTATCGCTCGACCGCGTGGTAGCCATTAAAGTCCTGCCGAAGAAATTCGTTCAAAAATCCGATTACGTCGAACGATTCTATAAAGAAGGACGCATCGCCGCCAAGCTGAATCACAATAATATCGTTCAGGCCATTGACGTGGGCGAAGTCGGCGGGTTGTACTATTTCGTGATGGAATACGTCGAAGGCAAAACATTGTACGACGATTTGTCAAAAGGCAAGATATTTGATGAATCCGAAGCCCTCGAGATCATCCTGCAGCTTTCAAATGCGCTGTCGCACGCTCATTCGCTGGGCCTGATCCACCGCGACGTCAAACCCAAAAACATCATGATCAACAAAGACGGCGTCGTAAAGCTGGCCGACATGGGGTTGGCTCGCGAAACATCCGACATCAAAGCCGCCAAGCACGAACAGGGAAAGGCTTTCGGAACGCCGTATTATATCGCTCCTGAACAAATCCGCGGCTTAGTCGATATCGACGGACGGGCAGATATTTACGCCCTGGGGGCCACCTTATTCCACATGGTGACCGGCCGGGTGCCGTTCGAGGCCAATACACCTTCAGAGGTCATGAAAAAACATCTGAAAGAGCCATTGATCCCGCCGGACCACATAAATACAGCTCTGTCGGCAGGCATTTCGGAAGTCGTTGAAGTCATGATGGCAAAGGATCGCGATGAACGTTACAAAACCATGGACGAGGCGCTCACCGATCTTGAGGCGGTTTACAACGGCCATCCGCCGCTGCTGGCCAGGCAGAAATTCGATATGGAATCTCTCGAAGAGCTCGAAGAAGGAATGGCCGTTGATACACAAGCCGTGAAAATGAATGCGCAAGCGCAAGAATTGGTCACAAAATACAAAGTAGCGATCGGTATTCTGATTGGAGTTTCTTTCATTCTCGGGCTGTTGCTGATTATGCAGGTAATGTGGTGACCATTGGTCACTAAAATCACTTATTTCCGGCCGACATAGGGACAATCCATGTCACGAAAGCCAACAGACACAAAAGAGCGAATTCTTGACACCGCAATCCATCTTTTCAGTACTCACGGTTTTGCGGGGACAGCTATCGATGATATCCTGACCGCTGTCGGGATCACCAAAGGCGCGTTTTATCATTATTTCAAAAGTAAAGATAACCTCTGTGAGGCAGTGCTGGATGCCGCGATCAGCCAATACCATCAGCTTGCCGAACCCTTCCAGACGGATACCGCCAAACCCGAGGCTCTGTGCCAATGGCTGACCACTCTGATCGAAAAACAAACGTCAGGCCAGTGGCTGCATTGCCGGCTCGTTACACGACTGTCCATTGAATCGGCCGAACTCAATGCGTCGATGCAGAATAAACTGCGAATGTTCTGGCTGTGGTGCCAAAGCTTGTACGAAACTCTGATCCGCCGAGCGATACAGGATAAGCCACGGGATAAACCTATTGATCCGGCCGCAACAGCAAGACTGTTTATCGCCGCCCACTTCGGCGCCCTCTGGCTGGATCGTTGCGCACCGGCCAAAGAAGACATCGTCAACGTTTGCGAAACACTCCTCCGCCAAATCAGCGAATAACCTGTCGCTATCGTTTGCGCGCATAATGGAACAATAAAAAGTTGACTTTTTATTCTTTTTTCTTTGATATTGACGGCTGTTGTCCTTTACGACATAATTGAAAACCTAATGTGTCTAGACAAGAATAATCGATACTATTTCTATGAAGGCAAAAGAGAATTATCATGAAAACCCTGGTCATTAACGCAGGCAGCTCGTCGATCAAATATCAGTTGTTTGACATGCCCGACCGAAATATCCTGGCCAAAGGCATAGTGGAGCGTATCGGCTCTCCGGATGCACAGCTTTTGCATCGTTACAACGGCCAAAAGCACATTGCTCAGGTTACCGCGCCGGATCATGACGCTGGCATGGATGTGATTCTTTCAACTCTAAAAGATGCGATAATCGGCGCAGTCAGTAAAATCAGCGAGATCCAAGCCGTCGGTCATCGGGTCGTCCACGGCGGGGAAGAATTTACCGGATCAGTCGTCATCAATGACCACGTGCTGGACTCCATCGAACGCTTTGCCGACCTTGCCCCCCTGCACAATCCGCCGAATTTAACCGGTATCCGCGCAGCAATACACGCTTTGCCGAATGCCGTGCAGGTCGCCTGCTTCGACACAGCGTTTCATACGACCATCTCGCAGACGGCATATTTGTATGCCCTGCCGTATGAGATTTATGAAAAGTACCGTGTGCGGCGATATGGCTTTCACGGCACCAGCCACCGCTATGTGGCGCGGCGATGCGCCAAGTTGATGGGCGTTGACAAAACACAGGCCAATATCATCACCTGTCATCTGGGTAACGGCTGCTCGATGACCGCGGTTAAAGAAGGCAGGAGTGTCGACACATCAATGGGCCTGACCCCGCTGGAAGGTCTGGTCATGGGTACCCGCTGCGGAGATATCGACCCGGCGATCCTTTTTTATCTGGGCAACAAGGGCTACAGCATTGAGCAGCTTAATAACATGTGCAATAAACAAAGCGGGCTGTTAGGGATTTCCGGCATTTCAAATGACATGCGGAATCTGACCGAACTGATCGGACAGGGCAACGAACCGGCCAAACTGGCGGTCGATATTTTCGTCTATCGCATCAAAAAATACATCGGAACTTATACCGCAGTGCTGGGCCGGGTAGATGGGATCGTCTTTACCGGCGGCATCGGCGAAAACAATCCTGACCTGCGGGAAAATGTCTGTGCGGAACAATCACAGATCGGCATAGAAATTGACGCCGAACGCAACAAAACCAAATCATCCGAAGACCGGCTCATCAGTGCCGACAACAGCCGGGTCAAAGTCTATGTGATTCCAACGGACGAAGAAGCCGCCATCGCAGGAGATACCTACGAATTGGCTATAGCAAGTTCGTAAATTCCAAAAGCCCAAATGCTAACTTCGAATGACTGGAGTGTGCAATTTGGATTTTGGAATTTTCTACAGCGAACGCTGTAGAATAATGCCACAGTTCCGCCATTGCTGTGCAAATTGTATGCGGGGGATATACACCAACCCTTCCATGGGATCGGCAACGGTGACCGTTTCGTCCGTGTAGCTCATCACCGCCACACAGTGATCGAGCATCGTCGCATCCCTGACGACCACCAGCGTGACACTGTCAGCAGGGATTGCATCCAGTGAGTCCAGATAGCTGAAACGGCAGCGAAGGCCCTGCGATGAGTAATTGTCTTTGAGGACCCGGTAGAGGTTCCAGGGCGACGTACCAATGACAGGCGAGGTTCGGGCCGCAACCGCAAGCTGTCCTTCCGTCGTGTCCATACCGAAGTATTTCAGTGCCGTGACCGCCGCGGCCGGACCGCAGGTAAACGGTTGGCTCTGGCGGCAGACCCCATCGACATCGATCTGAGTTGGAATACAAGATAAATCCCCCTGAACCAACGCCGGACCCATAAAGGGAAGCGTAATTAAAATGGCAATGAAAATGCTCATGAGTACACAGGTGGTAAATCGGGAAATAATGCTTCGCAATTGACTCAGGGGTGCGGTCAGCCCGATGGTGACCGCAAAGGTCAGCAGGATAAACCGAAGACGCCCGGCCGCAATCGGCCGCAGGGGGGGAAGGTACGGCCACAAAACACTCAGCCGGGCCAACAGGATAAGCAAAATGATACCGAATGCGGCAGCCATCGCCATGATACGTGCCGTCGGGGAGTGTTTTGACGACCACCGCCCCGCAAACAGACCGCAAGCAGCGACAGCCAAGATACCGATTGTCTCCAGCCAGAGACTCATGTTCTCCCTTCCCGCATACAATTTCACCGGACCGTCCGGCTTTTCATCAACGTCCTCTCCCCTCATCATACCAAAACAACCCCGCATCGCAAACCGGATAAAACCTAAAAAGAGCCGCATTATCGAAACAACGCCTATTGCACTCCAGAAAACTGATTTTATCGGAAGTCTCAGTAAAATCACGGATATTTTTTATGGTCCAATTCCTCTACGAAACAAGTAAATTCAGAGAGAACTTACCGTCTTCGCTTTTTATGAGAGTGGTGGTTTCGTTTGTATTTGCGGCGGTTGAGGGTTGGGCGTTCTTTGACGAGAGGTTCGGCGGGCGCCAGGAACAACTGGCGGCCGGCAACGTTGACCGCCGCAATCCGAACTTTCATGAGCTGGCCAAGATGAACACTTTCGCCGGACCATTTGCCGACCACAGCCTGAGCACGTTCGTCAAACTTCCATTCATCCAGTCCCAGATCGCCCGGTTCGATCATTCCCTCAATGCCGAATTTGGTGCACTGGACAAACACGCCAAAATTGGTCAGGCCCGAAACAACCACATCCATATCCTGACCGATGCGCTCGCTGAGCATCTGCAGGAGCAATACCGTCTTGAGTTCCTTTTCGGCATCAGCGGCCTGCTGTTCAGTAAAAGTGATGTGCTTGCCGACCTCGATCAGCTCACCTTCGGCGAGAACTTCATCCAGCCCGATCTTGTTGAGTTTTCCGCGGACATAGCAATCGATCAGCCGGTGTACCAGCAAATCCGCATAGCGGCGGATGGGACTGGTAAAATGGCAGTAATGCGTTGACGCCAGCGCAAAGTGCCCAATGTGCAGCGGCGAATATTCAGCCTTCTGCATACTGCGCAGGACATGCATATTGATCGCATAAGACAAAGGTGTATTTTTCGCGGAACTCAGCAGGTCCTGGATGGCATAGCGGTCCAGATGGCGCGGGACTTTCAGGCCGCATACCTTAATGAATCGACCGAGATTTTTCTGGGTGATCGCATCCGGATCCGGATGGATGCGTCGCATGAACGGCACATCAAACCGGTCCAGCAGGCTCGCCACCGCTTCATTGGCTTCAACCATGAACATTTCGATCATGGTATGCGGATAACTGTCGTCAGCCGGATGAGCATCGACAACACGTCCCTGCTCATCATAAACCAGTTCCGTTTCCGGCAGGTCCAGATGGAGCATCCCGTTTTTTTCGCGGCGTTTTTCAATGGCCCTTGCCAACAGCTCCATATCCTTAAGCAATGCGACGACTTCACCCGGATAGCCTTCGGCATGTCCCTTTAAAATCGCATCCACTTCCAGATAGGCCAGCCGTTTCTTCGAACAAATAATGCTGTTGTCGAATTCCGTTCCGAGCACGTTGCCTTTAAGGTCATAGGTGATATAAGCGCTTTTAGCAAAACGCTTTTGATCCGGCTGAAGCGAGCAGATCCCATTACTCAAAACTTCCGGCAGCATCGGGATGACCTTTTGCGGCAGATAAACACTGTTGCCGCGGAGACGGGCTTCCTTATCCAGCGGCGAATCCTGCGGGATAAAATGGCTGACATCGGCGATGTGCACGCCCAGCTGCCAATGGCCGGACTTGTCTTTTTTCAGACTGATCGCATCGTCAAAATCACGTGCATCCGGCGGATCGATCGTCACGATCACTTCATCGGTGATATCGATTCGATGCTCCGTCGCGATCGGTTTGAAATGTTCGACCGACTGATGGGCCTGATCGCGACAGGTCGAATCAAACTCCACAGGCAGACCATAGCGGGCAATGATCGAACGAATTTCGGCATCATATTCTCCCGCCTGCCCGAGAATCTCGACAATCGCTCCGCGCGCAGGCATATCGTCAGTCGGATAGCTGACGATCTCCAGAACAACCTTGTCATTTTCTTTGGCACCGCTGGAGGGAGCGTCATCCACCAGGATCGACGGAAAGAAACCTTTGCCTTCCGGCTGAACGACCCACAACCCCTTATGACGCAGCAATGTGCCGACAAACCGGTCACTGCCGCGTTCGACAATATCAATGATGATTCCCGAGTAGCGCACCTGACCGTCACGATGACCTTTTTTTACCGCGCGAGCCACCACAGTGTCGTTATTCATGGCCCCGGCGGTATCTTCCGGCGAAACATACAGATCCCCGTACGCATTCGGTGCCAGCGGAATCACAAACCCGAAACCTCGTAAATTGGCGCGGAATGTCCCGATGACACGGTGACCCATGGCCGGAAGACTGACATTCTTACGTGAATCAATCACAACCTGACTGTTTTGACGCATCTGCTCGATCGCCGCCCCAAAGGTATCATAGCTATCCGAAGACACACCAAGCGACTGCGCCAGTTTCCTGGCCGTCATGGGCGTATAATCACGCCGCGTCAGCGTTGCGAGTATTTGTTTTTTAAGGAGTTCCATTAGGTTTTTTAATCAATCTACATTTTTCTTATGTTATTTATAAATGGCTGTTATGATTAGTATGCTACCATTGCCGACCGGATAAGACAAGGATTTTCAGGCACAGAACATAACTAGAGGATTGGGGCATACGGATCTGCTGAAAGGGGTAAAAAAAAAGCGTCCGCCGATGTCTAACCTTATCGACGAGACGCCTTTGATTCTGAAAATAAAAAACCGACCGAATAACTTATCCGGCCACCTTAGCTTTCATTGCATTCAGACGGCGGGCCATCCGGGACTTCATCCGTGAGGCGGTATTTTTGTGCATCGTGCTGGTGGATGCCACCTTGTCGAGCTTTTTGGTCAACAGAACAAACTGCTCATTTGCCTGATCCACTTCGCCGGCGCCTAAGGCCGCTTCAAAATGCTTAACCTGGGTTCTGACCATGCTCTTACGTGAACGATTGATCACGCGTCTCTTGGCATTCTGCCGAATTCGTTTTTTGGCTGATAAAGAATGTGCCACTTTTTACTCCTGTTTCTTATTTAAAGGACTCTACGACTGAGAGGTTAGTTCTGCAATCTGGCATAGAAAAGCTCTATTTTGTAACATCTTTTCGCAAAATGTCAATACGCTGTCCGACATCTTTATAACTAAAATCGGCCTGAGCCAGCTTTCGGTAGATATCCAGAGCCTCCTGCCCCTTGCCTTTTGCTTCGTAAGCCCTTGCCAGATTGTATCTTATGTCTTTTGCGATAGCACTTTCCTTGTTGGCACAATTTTTTAACGCATCTTGAAAAATATCGATGGCATCCTCGGCCCAGCCCTTCAAAAGGAAGCATAATCCCATTTTGTCCATGGAAAGAACCTTCAATCGGGGGTCCTTGCGGGACTCCTGGAACATGGGGATCGCCTGATCGTACTGCTGGGTCTTGACCAGACAGCGCCCGTATTCATATTTGAATCTCAGGTCGGTCGGATAATGTTCCTGGCATTTTTTGAAATGCTCGGTCTCGACCTCTTCGAACTGGTGCTGGAGCTGCTGAAGTGTTTTCTGAAGACCCGCATCCTCCGGCTGGGTTTTAAGCTGACCGCTAACCCCGCGAATCTGATCTTTGAGATTTTTGATGCGATACTCACCCAGCCGCTTTAAAAAAGTATAGTCCTTGGACTGGGCGTAGGAATTTTGCAGCAGGTTGATCGCTTCGGCCTCAGATTCATTGGTTGCCAGGGCAAACATCGCATCGGCCAGTTCGAGAATATTGGTAACAGTGGCCTGCCCGCCCTGAACTTTTTTGCGAGCCTGAAATACAGCCTGCTTCTTGAAATCCTCGTTTTTGATAATATTTTCCTGGCTATGAAGCCTTTCCTGTGACTCCTTATCCTGAATGGAACCGCGGAAATCATCCGTTTTGCCGTAATTACCCTTTTCCATCGTCATGCTGGCACACAAATCCCGCAGTTCATCGCGCAGTGCCGCATCGTTGGGTTTCAGTTTAATGGCGTGTTCGCAGGCTCCGACGGCATTTGTGAACATCTGCATTTTGACATACGAATCCTTCAGGAGGATATACGCGGCAAAACTGGGCTTACCGCTGGCCTTGTTGGCCTCAAAAACCAACGACGCCAGCCATTCAGCCGTCCGCAGATACCCCCCCTTGACCGCCGCCTTGAGCATCTCTTCGGCATAGGGAAGATGGTCCGGGTCCTTGGCCATCAGATATTCGGCATTGAGCATTTCATCCAGCGGCATTTTGCCCTTTAAATGCTTGACCTTCTCCATCATGGTCGGTTTTTTGCCGCCCGCTCCCTGGCGCATCAGGGCCAGTCTGCGCAGCGGCGCATGCCCGTCTTCGAGGGCGTCCGGCGACAGACGAAGCCCGTCAAGATACAGGTCGATCGCATAATTAAAATTCGACGTCGAGGCGACTTCCTCGGCGCGGGCAAAAAAAGCACGGGCCTTTTCCAACCCGATCTCGTAGGGGTCCTTATCGATCACGATGCACTAACTCTCCCAAAAATTAGCTATTAAAGTGCGTATCATACAGTTTTTTCGGCATAATTGTCAATAAAAATGAGCGGAATTAAGCCTGATTAAAGACCAATCCACATTATCGAGGATTTTTTCGGCTCCACCCGGCATTTTCACCCGTTTTCAACGCTCAACAACCTCCTGATATCTCTTGTCTGATATCGGATGACTGCAATGCTTATTCGTCCACCACAAAGTCTGTACAGCAGACGCCATGTTGTAGATAATATGTAGGCCATCCAAAAGTTCTTATAATGGTTTTTGAACCCTAAACCGGAACCATTATCGAAAGGATGGCCCATGCGTAGTCTATCAAAGGTACAGACATTTTTCAACACTATCCGTTTAACCCGTAACGATGCATTGTTTATTGGTATTGACACCCATAAGGAAACGTATCATGTCGCGCTGCACTTAAACGACACCCCCGCTCTTGATTTTGTCATGCCGTCGAATCCCAATCAACTTATTGAACAGCTCAAACCGGTCCAGCACGCCATCAAAGAGATTGTTTACGAAGCCGGGCCCACGGGCTATTCATTGGCTCGCACCTTACAAAAACACCATCTGCCCGTGACTATTGCGGCCACCTCTAAAACGCCCCGGCCGGCCGCCAAAGAGGACAAGACAGATCGCCTGGACAGTAAAAAACTGGCGTGTTATCTGGCCAAGGGGCTCCTCAAACCGGTGACCATTCCTTCGGTCCAGCAGGAGGGGGACCGACAGTTGTGCCGGATGCGGCATCGTCAACGAAAAAACGGAGCCTGTGTCAAAACTCAAATCAAGTCATTTTTATTACAACACGGGCTGACGGAACCGGAAGGGCTCAAATATTGGTCTGGTAAAAGCATCGACGCCCTCCGAGCCTTGCGGCTGCCAAAGCCATTACGTTTGTCACTGGACGCGTTACTCAGCGACCTGGACTACCATTCTGACAGACTGACGGTGCTTGAGCGTCTCCTGGACGAAAGGATGGGGTCAACACCAACCGGCCAGCGGATTGCATTACTTCAAACACATCCCGGCATCGGACCGGTGACAGCACGACAGTTTGTTACGGAAGTGTTCCACTATGACCATTTTGAGACATCCTGCCAAGTGGTCAAATATGTCGGATTGGCCCCGACGATCCATCAAAGCGGTTCAAAAAGTACATCCGGCCCCATCAATCGGGACGGGAAGCCGTCCCTTCGTTGCACACTCATTCAAGCCGCATGGCAGTGGGTTGCCGTTGATGTTAAGGCCAAACAATACTTTTGGCGGATTTGTCACAGCAATGGGGGTATCAAACAGAAAGCGATCACTGCGGTGGCTCGAAAACTGACCGTGCATCTGTGGCGCATGTTGATAAAAAATGAACCCTATCGGGCGGAAAAAGCTTAAACAGTATACGAATGGATTGAAGCTCACCACGACGTGCCGACCACGGCCCGAGGCTTGTGTCTTGAACACGATTGTAGATTGTTGGCGGCACCTCAGGAAGAACGAATCGATTAACGTGTGCTTCGAGCACGAATAACAGACTGAGCGATCAATCTTGAAAGACAAGGAATATCGATATGAAGTAAAAAACAAAAAAATTGTTGGTTTTAAAATATAAGACTTGTAAGATGGCCTCATAACAGCCCCGGGCGAAACCCGGGGAAAACAATCACACCCCAACCCCCACGACCCCAACGGGGTCGAACAAAACAATCCTCATTCGTCCATAGAAAATCGAAACGTCCACCCCGTCCATGGAGCCTGTCCTGAGCGTAGCCGAATGGGTCCATGACCGTCCGTGTTCGTCCATCGACCATCAAAAGTCTGCGCAGCAGACGCCATGTTGTAGCCACGGGTGCCAGCCCGTGGACCAAAATCACAACCCCTCCCTCTGTGAGCCCGCGCAGCGGGCGACATAAATATCAAAAAATTCCACAAGCCCAAAGGGAAAACAATCACACAACCCCCGACCCCGCAGGGGTCGAATAAAACAATCCTCCATCGTCAATCTTCATTCGTCAATTTTGTTGTCCCCACAGCCATTCCCCAGCGAAATCGGTAAAGTCAGATCACACCCGCCGCATCATTCTTCGTAGATTGAGATGTTGTCGATGGCCATGTCGCCGAGAAAGTCGCCTGCGGCGACGCCGCGGAAGCGGACTTTGATCGTCCCGGTAAAGCTGCTCAAATCTACAACCGCTTCGGTGTAGGGGGCCGTACTTGAGGTATGCTGCTGGCCGGAGATGCTCCAGACGCCGTTGGTCCACGCCCCGCCGCTGTACACATCCACATTCAGCATCCCCATAGTCGATCCGTACATATGGTAGTAGAAACTAAGCACCCGGTTACTGCCGCCAATGTTCGGCCCTTCCAAGATCGCCGTATCGCCTGCCGTATAAGCATACCCGTCGGAAGTCTCCATATACGCATACCATGTACTGCCGCCTGCGCCGCTTGCAGGACCCGTACTGCCGGACGGCGTGCCGCCGGAATCGCGGAACCACTCGTCCGTATCAACCCCGGTAACATTGGTCCATATCCCCCAGCCGGATTCAAAGTCTCCCTGGGTGCCGATCGCCAACTGTACAGTCACCGTCTGCGGACTGTTCACCGCCCCCGGATCGACAACATCGAAAGAATAACTGTATTGACCGCCGGATAAACCCGTAATATCCACCGAAAGCGTTACCGGTTCGCTTTGACCCTGTCCCAGTGTTCCGCTTGTCGGCATTACGTTGAGCCAGTCCGGCTTGCCCGTCGTATCGATCGACCAGTTCACCGTCCCCCCGCCGAGATTTTCAACCGCCAGAACTTGACTGTCCGGATTCGCGCCAGCCTCCAACCCAACAAAATTAAAATCAACCTCCAAAACGGACAGGATGGGCCCGAGCCCGACCACTTCCAACCCCACCGTCACCGTCTGCGGGTTGTTCACCGCACCCGGCGCCATAACGTCAAACGCATACGAATACTGCCCAACAGACAATCCGGTAATATCCACCGACAGCGTCACCGGTTCGCTTTGACCCTGTCCTAGTGTTCCGCTTGTCGGCGTTACGTTGAGCCAGTCCGGCTTGCCCGTCGTATCGATCGACCAGTTCACCGTCCCCCCGCCCGGATTGGAAATCGTTAGTACATTCGGGTCAGGATTCGTCCCGCTTTCATAAACAACATAGGAAAAGGATGTTTCCGACACCCCTATAATTGGCCCGATTACCTCCAACTCCACTGTCACCGTCTGCGGGCTGTTCATCGCCGCCGGATCGACAACGTCAAATGCATACGAATACTGCCCAACAGCAAGACCGGTAACATCCACCGACAGCGTCACCGGTTCACTTTCATCATGCCCAAGAGAACCGCTGGTCGGCGCTATCGTCAGCCACTCCGGCTTGCCCGTCGTATCGATCGACCAGTTCAGCATCCTGACGCCTGTGTTAAAAACAGTCAAAATATTCGGATCAGGATTAAATCCTCCTTCATAACCAACCGGCCAAAAGACTGTCTCAGAAACCTCCAGAATCGGTCCCGGTTCCCATAACCACTGGTAGGCAAATTCAGCCAGGTCATCGATATCCACAACGCCATTCAAATCAAAATCCGTATCCAGGAGATATTCAACTGTCTGCCAGTCTCGGGAAAACAAGGCGAAATCATGTAATGTGACGTGGTCATCATGGTCCAAGTCCGCCACGTTGCCGATCGGATTACCCGACATACTCGCCTCCGCCGTCCCGCCGTAGGCACCCATATTGATCCGGCCCCCATTCGGCCATAATTCATTCTGCCAGTCATTCGGGTCGCCAGGAATCACATCACTCGGTGCGCCCGCATCAATACACGGACTCGTCACAGTGTCAGTCACCCATTCATTCGGATCCCATCGCCCATACTCGCTTTTCAGATGATAATCGCCACTATCCGCATCTGCAAACAACGGATTAGCGGTAATATTCCCCGTACCGCCGCCTGTCCCTCCCTGGACACAGCTGTAAGATGGATGTGAACAACGAATAAGCTGATCCCCTGAACGTCCGGCATTATTGTTCCATATAATGCAGTTCACTATCGAACCATCACAATCATACAATCCACCACCA
Organism: Anaerohalosphaeraceae bacterium; assembly: GCA_963675525.2. GTDB lineage: Bacteria > Planctomycetota > Phycisphaerae > Sedimentisphaerales > Anaerohalosphaeraceae > 4572-13. The sequence continues at coordinate 415,538 of CAXXSL010000016.1, forward strand.
TCAAGATCAGTCTCATTACCCAAAATTGTACAGTTGGTAATAATTCCATCACAATAAGCTAATCCACCACCAAGACCGGGGCTGATATTGAACAAAATTGTACAGTTGGTAATTGAACCATCGCATCCATATAGTCCGCCGCCGTACCAGCCTGCTGTATTGCCGACGATGGTGCAGTTGGTAATTGAACCATCGCATCCATATAGTCCGCCGCCAGCACCTTTTGAATAGATTATCGTATTGTTCGAAATCGCGCAGTTCATAACAGCCCCATCACAGTCACACAATCCTCCACCTACATATAATGCTCTATTACCGGTAATATTACAGCTTGAAATCGTCGCAAGTGTCCCATTACCCATAATTCCCCCGCCAGAATCACTTGGATATGGACCTGTGGCGTAACCATTTGTAATCGTAAAGCCTCTCAACTGAAGATCAGACGTTTCACCGCCTGAAAAGGTCACTACAGATCCATCATTACCGCCGTCAATAATTGTCGACGCTACGACGACAGGATCAGATGGATCGACAGACGTCAGAATGATATCGTTTACATAGTTAGAATCGAAGACAACATTTTCATAATAGGTGCCCGGCGAAACGATAATTGTATCGCCACTGGCAGACGCATTAATCGCCGCCTGGATCGTTGGATACGTCCCCGGCACATCAATAATACGGCCAATTCCTAAATAAACGGCAATCGTCTGCAGACTATTTGCCGCACCCGGGGCGGTCATTTGAAATGCATACGAATACAAACCATCCACCAGCCCGGTTGTGTCTATAGACAATGTCACCGGTTCGCTTTCGTTTGGACCCAGAGAACCACTCGTCGGCATTAATATCAGCCACCCCGGCTTGTCCGTCGTATCGATCGACCAGTTCACCGTCCCGCCGCCGAGATTTTCAACCGTCAGAACTTGACTGTCCGGATTCGCGCCAGCCTCCAACCCAACAAAATTAAAATCAGTCTCGGAGACAGACAAGATCGGACCAATCACTTTCAGATCAACCGTCAGCATCTGCGGGCTGTTCGCCGCCGCCGGATCAACAACCTGGAATGCAAAGGAATATTGCCCGACCGGCAAACCGGTAATATCCACGGAAAGCGTTACAGGCTCACTTTCGTCATACCCAAGCGAGCCATTGGCCGGCGCAATCGTCAGCCAGTCCGGCAACGTTAATGTTACCTCGTTCACATCGACGATCGACCAGTTCACGGTCCCGCCGCCGGGATTAGAAATCGTCAGTGTTTGGTCATCCGGATTCGCCCCGGATTCCGGTGCAATAAATGAAAACGTATTCGATGAGACACTTAAAATCGGCCCAATAACGTCCAACTCCACCGTCACCGTCTGCGGGCTGTTCACCGCCCCCGGGGCGACAACGTCAAACGCATACGAATACTGCCCCCCGGATAAGCCGGTAATATCCGCCGACAGCGTCACCGGTTCACTTTCGTCATAACCAAGCACCCCATTGGCCGGCGCAATCGTCAGCCACCCCGGCAGCGTTAATGTTACCTCGTTCACATCGACGATCGACCAGTTCACCGTTCCGCCGCCGGGGTTAGAAACCGTCAATAGTTGATCATTCGGATTAGCACCCGCTTCCAACGCAACAAACATAAAATCAGTGTCCGAAACGGACAGGATCGGCCCGACCATATCAGCGATCTCCGCTTCGCTCAGCGCCCGGTTATAAATCCGCACATCATCAATCAAACCATTCCAGAATTGTCCGGTAGCAAGAGTCTTATGAGCGCCAATGTATAAGACTCCCTCAGTGTACTCTAATCCTGAAATATCTTCGGTATCAGCCGCGACAACTTGTCCATCCATGTAAAGCCGCCTTCGAAATCCATCCCAGGTAACACCCACATGATGCCAATTGTCAGAATCCCAAGGAAAACCGGCGTTTAAAAGACTGAAATTATTTGCTTCTGTAAGATTCGTATATAAAACGCCATCCGCTGCGACATGCAGCCAGATTCTCCCGATTCCGTTTACGTCCGTCTGGCAGATAATTTTTTGAGTCGCAGCACCACCCTTGACCCACGCAACCGCACTGAAAGGCCCCGCCGTGGCCGGATTCAGAATATAGGGAGTTTCCACATAATCATCCACGCCGTCCAGGTCGATTGCCTGCCCGTCAACACCGCCGGCCCATTGCGCACCGGAAGCATTATCATCATGAAATGTCCCGTGATGTAAACCGGGTGAACTGTCCAGAAAATCGCCGTCCAGTTGCCAATATGCGACAAGATTCGGGTCCGATGCAAATGCGGCAACGGAACAAAGTAAAAACAAAACCAGGCAGACACCAAAACGCTTGAGTAAGAAATGTGATAATTGCATTGTTATCCTCCTGTCACAAAAGCCTGTTTCCTCCGATCGCTGCACACACGCCAGATGCATAATACCTACTATTCTACCAAAAACATCCCCTTTGTCAACCAAAATCCCACCACCAAAAAACAACCCAAAACCCGGAAATTGACCACAGGTCATCCCGAGCGCAGCCGAGGGATCTGTTTAAATACCCGCCCGAAGGGCTTCCTCAATTCAAAACCAAAAATTAAGAACTTAAAATTACATTTTGTTTGACATTCATCTAACTTATGGTATAATACGCCTTGCCGTGCCATAGCCTTGGCGGCGGCAGGAAAATTGAAGTGTTATTTGAAAATTGACTGAAGAATCGAACAAAAGCGTGGAGCGGCAACGACACGATAATCCCGCCCAAAGTGTCAATTCAAAGGGAAGTTAGCATTTTAAAACAACCCTTTTTTACAAAACGAACCCAATTTCCTCCGCAGCAAAATGACTGTAAGTCATTATCTTATTCTGACTTCTATCTTCTATCTCCTGACTTCTGCCTGTAAATCGAACCCAAATCGAACCCAATACGAACCCAATTTCGGCCCCAAGTACCCCCTACTCGCGCAAGCCGTTTTCAGCCAAAAATCGCACGTTTTGCTTTGAAAAATCTCAAAAACCCCCTTTTTAACCCCGCCAACCCCCAAAAAAACAAACCCAATTTAAGCCCCAAGTAGCCCCTCGACAGGAATGCAATATACTGCATCCAAACCCCCAACGGACGCAACACCCTCATTTAAAATAGCGCCACGCGAACCCAATCGAACCCAAAAAATGTCATCCCGGACCTCGATCCGGGGCAAACCCAATATGAATATTAAAACCGAACCAAAACCACCCGTTTCCCGCCTGACGATTCAAAAGAATAAATACTTGTTGCTGGGGCTATTCTATGCTATAAGGCCGTTTTAGAATTCTTTGATAGTTAGGAGAACGCACTTATGTCATCGGCCATTGAAAAAGTTGATTCCGTTGTTTTCGACCTGATCCGTCAGGAACAGGCCCGCCAGAGCAGCTCCATCCGCATGATCCCGTCGGAAAACTATGTCTCCAAAGCAGTTATGGAAGCCACCGGAAGCTGTCTGACCAATAAGTATGCCGAAGGTTACCCCGGCAAACGCTATTATGAAGGCCAGCAGATCACCGACCAGATCGAAAACCTCGCCCGTGACCGCGCCAAACAGCTTTTCGGCGCCGAAGCCGCCAATGTGCAGACGCATTCGGGTTCCCCGGCCAATCTGGCGACTTACTGCGCCCTTGCCGAACCGGGATCAATCATTATGGGGCTGTCCCTGCCGCACGGCGGACACCTAACTCACGGCTGGAAGGTCAGTTATACGGGTAAATTCTTTCACTCCGTCCAATACGAACTCGACCCGGCAACCGGCCGGCTGGATTATGACAAGATCGCCGACCTGGCCAAAGAACATAAGCCGAAAATCCTGATCTCCGGCTCCAGTGCCTATCCGCGGGCGATCGATTTTACGAAATTCGACGAAATCGCCAAAAGCGTCGGCGCATACCACGTCAGCGATATGGCCCACATCGCCGGACTCGTCGCGGGCAAGGTTCACATGAGCCCGATCCCCTATTCAGATGTGGTGACGACAACAACACATAAAACGCTTCGCGGCCCTCGCGGCGGCATGATCCTGTGCAAAGAAGAACATGAAAAAGCAATCAATAAGTCGGTCTTCCCCGGCATGCAGGGCGGCCCGCACATGCACACGATCTCGGCCCTGGCCATCGCACTCGGCGAAGCGCTGCAGCCGAAATTCGCCGACTATGCCGCACAGATCGTGGCCAATGCCAAACGGCTGGCCGAAAAACTGATGGAATACGGATTTGACCTGGTTTCCGGCGGAACGGACAACCACCTGATCCTGATGGACCTGCGAAATAAGGGGCTTACGGGTAAGCCTTTGGCAAAAGCACTGGACCGGGCACATATCGTGATGAATTACAACTCCGTTCCGGGCGACACGGCCGGGCCGTTTAACCCCAGCGGACTCCGCATGGGAACCCCGGCCATCACCACACGCGGGATGAAAGAAGAACAAATGGACATGATCGCCGCATGGATCAACACGATCTGCGACAATCTTGAAAACGAAGACGTCATTAACAAGTGCGGCAAGGAAGTACAGGAATTGTGTGCTCAATTCCCCGTGCCGGACAGCTTTGTTTAGCCGCGGTAAGAACGATCGGATAAGAGATTCACGAATCCAAAGGCGGGCCGCAATGCCCGCCTTTTTTTGTGCCATGAAATACAGATACAATTTGCCCCAGATTGCGGCGGTGTGAGATTACCGGCCGTATGGCCGGTATCCTATATACCCCGTCAGGATATCTGAAATCTTTATTCCATCCATCTCTGGGCCATAACTGAATAATCGCTCATATCAATGTTTCCATCGCCGCCTGGGGGCCAGATATCACACTGTTGATTCCAATCAGGCGAACCGCTGGTGGAAAACAGAGCCCCACTAAGAATTCTAAGATCGAGTAGATCTATCAAGCCGTCCCCGTTAAAATCCCCTACAAGTTCTTCACGCGGATCAGACGATATAAGTTCAATTCCTTGCCCGGTTCCAAGATTTCGGGAATACTGCTTATCTGTCTTATTGTTCCAATGCTCATGAACCCCTAAACTTCCTAACCGGCTGCCGTCCCCTTCGGGGTCATAAAATACCCCCGAGGGCGGATCATCCGCTAACGCCGCTTCGTGGAGATAACTGTCAATCGGCATATCTCTGAGGGCGAATTGAGCTCTAAGAAAGTCTAATGCAACCGAATCAATCGCAACGGGGTCCTGAGAAACAAATAGGCTCGAGGGGTAATCTCCGTTAAAGGGGGAATAGGTAAATATTTGAGGCATCCCCGTGTAATTAATTAAAAAACTCCATAAACCATCTATAATGTACAGCAGTGTTTTGTCGCCCAGATCCTGATGTCCCATCAGGTCTACGAGCGTACTGTATCGGTTGTATTGAGGAGCGGATACAAGATCATGCAAGGTGCGGTCATAATCAGGGCTGCGACAGAAACATCCATACCAATTCTTAGCGGTAAGCGTGGCCCCGCCAAAACCATGTCCCTGCATCCTGGCTAGATTGATTACATAATCCGCTTCAACAAAGGACTGGGCAATCGGGTAATTCGCAATGGGCTGACCAGTATTCGGATTCGGACTGGACCATATGATCTTGTTCGACACAGATACCGCCATCAGGCGGCCATTCGTGCCCGGATTATTCTCAGGCAGGTAATAATTCGTTTCTACATACCGAACATCCGGAAAAAGAGCCGCACAGGGATTATAGGTTTTGTCATCAATATAACGGGAAGACTCACACAGGGTAATGCAATTCTGTTCAATCCCAGCTTTGTAAACCAGTTCTTTCAGTAAGGCTACATATACCGCCGGAGGGGTGTCAGGAACACCGCTTCGATTACTGTGTGATAGTTGGTTGTTATGATTGGGCTTAATCACAACCAATTCCCCTGCAGTATAGCCGACATCCCCTTTTCCATGTGTTATGTTATACTGCCTGAAGAGACAGTCCCATGCACTGGCCTCATCTGGTTTTTGGGTTAACCAGCAAATCGCATTCGCCATCATCGATTCGATAACGATCGGATCTGTATGATTGTTGTCCCACCAGTAGCTGCTGGTACCATCCCAGGTGGCATCAGGATCATGAATCCAGACCACCCGGCCGGGAAATAAGCCCTTTGCCTGGCCAATGGGAGTGTTGGGCGGGTCTGCCGGGACAAAATCTCCTCTAACAATCTCAGGGTTATAGCTTATCGTAAAAAACATAACCGCTAAACCAGCCGCCATACACGCGGCGACCAAGAAATATCGTGGTTGCTTGATACGATGCCGTGCCCGGCGAAAAATCGCGGCCACACCCAGCAATCCCATCAGGTAAATCACAAAGCTGGATGCTATCGGAAAGGCTGCACGCTGACATGGATAAGCCGCCCGACTGGGCTTGGGGATGACACGCACCAGAAACCACATCAAAGCGAGGAGTCCAATCAACAGAGAAAGGGATTTCAGCAAATGATTCTTGAGCCATACCAAAGAGAACGTAACCAGAGATTTATTATTGAAATGGTTTGAAAACATAATTTTTTTCCTGTGAGTTCAATGGGTTTACACAAATCCACGGAATCCGTAAAATTTTTCATTTTCTTAAAACCGCTTTTCAATGCCTCAGCGGCTTAACGTTTTTCTAATGTTGTTCCTGATAGCGTTTTTCCTTTGATTCCTCAAGATACCTTGCCGCGGCATCTCTGCCGCCTAATCCAAAGGCCAGCGCCAAAGCAAGAACAATCCCGCCAAGGATGATATTGAAAGTCGTGGTTACCAACAGGGGTGCAATGCCAAGCTGTGCCAGTGCGATTGTCACCGCGAAAATGATAATCGCCCATCGGCTTATACCGACCAGAAGGTCGGGTTTGGGTAAATTCGCGTTACCAGCCGCTACGCGAACGATTCCGGACACAAAACTTGCCAGAAACATGGCGACCACGAGCACAAGCAATGCTGCGATGACCTTGGGGACATAGGCAAATAAGCTTGCCAGAATGTCTGAAGCCTTCGGCAGTCCTAATGCGTTTACGACCATCACCAGCACCATAATCATAACCAGCCAATAAACAAGACCGCTGACGACTTGTCGGGCGGTAATCTTCAAGTTTCCCTTCCTTAGAATCTCTGATAGACCCGCCTTATCCGCCAGCGTGTCGAAGCGTACCAACTTAAGCACGCCGTTCACGACCGATCCGATTATTTTTGCTACAATCCAGCCAACAACCAGAATTAATAGCGCACCCAGCAGGACAGGCAGATAGGCCATGATTCGGGTCAACATTTCACGGACCGGTTCCACAACAAGATTTTCCCATTCAATTACGGCTAACATGTTTTATACCTCCATATTAAAATTATCACCGTTCGTTCTGGTTTTCTCATACGACTTATTTTGCGAACACTGGTTTACACCCTATTCGATATAGGCAAAACCCTTGTTTTACAGTGCCGATTTGAAGGCCCCATGAAAAATGCCAACCCCGGAACAGACAATTTATATTTTTTTTATTTTGGCGCGTATCTTGGCGCGAAGCACCACCACTCCTTTGTGCCGTCGTTCCAGTTCGGTTCGTCGTCGGATTTGTTCGCTTTCGTGTTGCGAATGTATCTCTTCGATATCAATCTCATGCGCTTGACTGATATTATCATCATGTGTCATCGCAACGATAGAGGCCGGCTGGAAGGCCGGCACTTCCGGGGACTGCAATTTGTTAACAACTTCATTCATCGTCCATTCCTTTCAGGACCAGAGAGCACATATATGCTTCCTCCTGACTTGTTCTTATCATAACCAAAATGATACTTGTGTAAATCAGAGCAGCGTCCGGTTTTCATGTCAGACAAATGGACTATCCCGCTATCGGTCAAATTTCCGCACAAATATCGATTCGCGGATCCAGGTTGTCGCTAAATATCAGGTTGACCGCCTTCTTGAGGATTTGAACGGCCAGGACAGCACAACAGACTATTTGTGTCCAACTGCTGTGGCCCGTTGACAATCGGTTTAACGGCACCGGACATGACACTTCGGAAACGATCGTTTTCTTTGTTCAGACCCCCACCATCGGATTTCACTTACACAAACGTAAGCATTTTCACTGACAACAAATACAGACTTCACTCCGATTCACACGGGCTGAAGTTATGTTATAGTCAGGCCATAGCAGACTGATAACAGGATAAATGCAAGGAATCGAGTCTATGAAAGTAGCAGTAACTTCGACCGGACCCAAACTGGATGACCCTATAGGAACACGGCCGGATAAGTGTTCTCACTGGCTGGTCGTGAATCCTGTAACCATGGAATGTGAGGCCATTCCAAATCCGTTAACCAGCGTTAGGGGTCCGGCAGCGGGAAAGTTCCTTGCCCAAATACTGGAGGAATATAGGGTCAAATTCATTCTGGCAGGCGGTTGCAGATGTAAACAATTGAAAGAACTGAGTGAAAATGGAATGAGAGTACTTTTTGGGATGACAGGTTCGGCTCGAGAAACCGTGGAAAAGTTTAATCGGAGCCCGTTTTTAGAATATTGTGATTCTTATTAGTAATTAAAACCCAACACGATCTCGCATATAAGCACAAGAAGAAGGATTCTGTGAGAAAAAAAGAAAAGCAGAACAGTAAAACAACGGATAAAACGAGAATTCTGATCGTCGATAACCACCCTGTCGTACGTGAGGGATTAACACAGATTATTAATCGAGAAATGGATCTTCGGGTATGTGCCGAAGCCGGAACGATGGAAGAGGCCGTTAAAGCTGTTAAGAAACAGAAAATCGATCTGGCTCTTGTGGATATGCTGCTTGATAGTACAACCGGGATACAGGTCATAAAAAAGATAAAAAACTTATGTCCGGATCTCATTACTCTTGTCTTTTCTATGAGCGACAACCCTCAATACGTGAAACAAGCCATTGAGGCAGGGTCAAGGGGATATATGACGAAAGATGAGATTTCTGAAGATATTGTAATGGCTATTCGTCAGGTACTCAAAGGACAGATATACCTCAGTAGCAGATTGCTCAAGAATATCCCAAAAAGAGAACTCGATGGCCTTTGGGTTGGCACGATTGAAGAAGGTTGTGATTAAAACACAACGTTCAGGGAGATAAAATATAAATCATACAGAAACGAGTTTGGTAAAGGTTCGTTTATTCAATGTCGTAAACAATCAACAGTGTCCGCAATGCCGCAACCGGATGAAAGAAACAAACAGACGGAAAGAAGGCTCTGTTACGTATGTGCGGCTTGGGTGCGTTAAAGCAGATTGCGATGGTCAGTGGATGCAATTGTATGTAAACGTACAGCCAAGGCGATTTGAGAAAACTGTGCATAAGGAGGAACGCCATGAAGTTATTCAAGTCAAACCGGGTTAAGCAACCGAAAATGATGAATGAAAATAAAAACCTCGTCATCAATGAGCTTTCGGAGAATGAACTGTTGATTCGCTATCGAAACGGTGACGAAGACGCCTTTCGCGAAGTAGTAACCCGTTATAAGAAGCCGCTTTACACATTTCTTCGACGGTTTACCAATGATCTAAGAGTGGCCGAAGACGTCTTTCAGGAAGCGTTTCTGCAACTCTATTCCAGCCAGGACCGCTTTGATACAAATCGACCGCTAAGGCCCTGGCTATTCTCCATCGCCGCCAACAAAGCCAACGACGCCCTGCAAAAGATGCAACGTCAATCCACCATAAGCATGAGCACCTTTTCTGATGAGGATGGATATCTGAAGAAATTGTAAAGGCTATTCGTCGGGGACTCAAAGGGCAACTATACATAAGCGGCAAATTGCTTAAGAATCTATCAACATAAGAGATCGATGGCCTTTTGGCTGACAGGGTTTAAAGGTCTTGTGATTAAAACACAACGTTCAGGGAGATAAAATATAAATAATACAGAAACGAGCTTGGCAACCATTCGTTTATTTGAATTAGTTATGGGGAGAAATAAAATTAGACATACAGAAACAACTTATATCTCTAGTTTCAGTACATAAACCGCTATTTGCCGACATGTCTGTATGGTTTGTGCTTTTCTTCGGGGGAAACCTGCTCCTGATGGACACGGCAGTATGTTTGGTGATTGTATATACTCAATAAACGATGACAGTCCGGAAACTTGCATCGTCTACCTTCGGCGGATGTCTTCAGTATTTTTGTCATGGGCATTCCTTTCACGGAGGCTACCCGGCCGGTGCTTGACGGACGGGTACTTCCGAACCATCTGGACCGGATCTTTAAACCTTCAGTATACCACAGATTTCTCCAAACCTCTCAAGTATTCCGCAGGAGGTGGAATGATTTCCGCTTTCTTGCCATTTGCGGCGCCCCACAGAAAGAGAAAAAACAACTTTTTGAGGCCTTAAAGACAGTATAGGGGCGTTTTGGAGTCCGTTTTGAAGGGCCGAAAAAAAGTTAAATATATTTTTCCTCTCCCGGTAGAATCCTTCCGATTGACACAAATCGAAAGATCGTTTAACCGCATCCATAAATACTCCGGCTGCCGATTTTGTGGGGCTGGACAAACGGCAGCGGATTGGTATAATGCTAACCGTATGACGGATCGAAAACTTAAACTCGCGGCGATTGGATTAACCGAACAGGCCGAAAGGCTACTGGACATTGCCTGGGAGAGCGATTTCTACGAGATCGTCGCCGTGGGCGATGAACGGGCCGAGCGGGCCGAGAAATTCGCTCGGAAATATGAATGCCCTCCCTTTACGGACCACCGCCAACTGATCGTTCAGACCGAAACGGATTTTCTTCTGTTCGGGGCACCGGTTCATTTATGTGCTGAATTTATCCGGCTGGGTATTCAGCAAAAACGCCATATCCTGAAAATCCTTCCGCCCGCATTGGATTTTGAACAGCTTGCGGAGTTTTACCGGTCATCGCAAAAAGAAGACGTCCTTTTCATCACCATGCAACAGAGCCGGTTCGGTCTGCCGTTTCAGCATATCCGCCAATATTTAATAAATCCCCAACCTGAGCAAACATGGCATATGATTTCGGCGGTCTGCCATAAACCCATGGGACAGATCGATCCGAATATGCGATGGCTCAACGACCCCAAAACGGCCGGCGGTGGCGTTTTGCTGCAGAACTGCTACGACCTGATTGATGAACTGGTGCTTTGCTTCGGCCTGCCGCAGCGGGTCTTTGCCCTGACCATCAACCAGGCCCCCGACAAACAGCAGCGGTTGAGCCTGACCGAAGATACGGCCATCATCACTATGCAGTTTTCGGATAACCTGATCGCGCAGTTATGTTCCAGCCGGACACTGGGTCCGGCAAGAAGGCATTTAAGGGTCCACGGCAAACTCCAGCATCTGACCGCGACCGAAGATGAGGTTGTCATCTATGATAACGAAGGCAGTCTGCTGCAAAAGCAGGAGTATCCGCAGGACGAAATTCCGTCACAGGAACGAATGCTCGAAAATCTGGCGTTGAGCCTGCTTGAGACCAAAACGCATGCGCTTTATCCGCCCTACGGCAGCGACCTGAAAACCTTTGCGGTGATCGAAGCCGCGTATCTGTCGAATCGAACCGGAATGCCGGAAGAACCCTCGCGAATCCTCAATCTGGCGGGGTTTGACCCGGCAGGACCGCTGTGAAGCAATTAAGAACCGTCTGATTTTATGTTTAAAGTCGACACGAAATCTTATATGAACGCATAACAAATGCAGAATAGAATAAGAATCATCATCTGTTGGGGGATCGGGATATTCCGAAAATGGGGAGTCGCTTTTTTGGGTGGACTTGGTTTTGCAGTCCTCTGTTTTTTAGCAATCAATGCAGCAATGGAGCCGGTCTCGACCAATGCCTACTGCGGCACCGCCTGCCATGAAATGAACACCGCCTATCAAACATGGGAATTATCCGTTCACGGCAGTAATCAGGATGGCATCACTGTCGGTTGCGTCGATTGCCATTTGCCGCCCAAAGAAAAGTATTTCACCCATTTGACGGCTAAAGCATACGCCGGCGCCAAAGATCTCTATAAGCATCACTTCGGGCCGCCATACGATGTCTCTGCCATCCGGCAAAAGGTCTTCGATCATATGGGTAATGAAACCTGTACTCACTGCCACAATAATCTACTATTCAAACCCAGCAGTGCCAAATCGAGATTGGCACATCAGGCGGCTTTACAGGAACCTGAAAAGCCCGAAAACAAATGCATTGAATGTCATCTGTCAGGACACATTCGAGATACCTATCTTTTTTCTCCCTAAAACAAAAGGAGGTTGACCATGAAAACGAGAATTAAATTGTCGATCGCATGCCTGCTTTTATTTGTGACGGCTCTGCTTCCTGTTCGCACCAGTTGTTCAGCACCGGAAAGTAAGCCCCCGGTACTCAAAGAATACCGAATCGAACGCAATCTCACTGATGATGCTCGTGAGTGTATTGACTGCCACGCCAAAGAGAGCAGGGGAATCGTTGCTGACTGGGCCGATAGTCGCCACGCGCATATTAACGTCACCTGCCTTGACTGTCACGGGGCCGGTGCCGCTGATGCCGACATCAGCAAGGTCCACCTTGAATATGATAAAACACCGGTCAGCGCGATCGTCTCCCCGCGGGATTGTTCCCGCTGTCATCCATCTGAAGCGGCGGAATATGACCGCAGCAAACACGCTCAAACACTGGACATTGTCTGGAAACTCGACCCCTGGATGAACGACGGGATGAACAGCACGAATGAACGGGTCACCGGCTGCCAGCATTGTCACGGCAGTGTTGTCAAAGTAACGGATGGGGTCTTCGATGCGGATACCTGGCCGAATGTCGGCGTCGGACGCATCAATCCGGACGGCAGCAAAGGCAGTTGCAGTAGTTGCCACACCCGTCATAAGTTTTCCATGGCTGAGGCCCGTAAGCCCGAAACCTGCGGACAGTGCCACCTTGGACCGGACCATCCGCAGGCGGAGATCTACAATGAATCCAAACATGGAGCTATCTACGCCGCAGAAGGTGATGCGTGGAAATGGGATGCCGCACCCGGAACATGGACAGCAGGTGTCGATTATCGAACGCCGACCTGTGCGGTCTGTCACATGTCCCAAGTCAACGGGGTGGCCGGTACCCACGATGTCACTGAACGATTAGCATGGGAAACCCAGGCGCCGCTGACGATTCGGCCCGGTGATTTTAAACCGCTGCCGGCTAAAACGGACTGGAAAACCGAACGTAAAAAGATGGAAACAGTGTGCCTGGCTTGTCATTCCCCCGCATGGGTCAAGGGACATTTTGAACATTTTGACGCGGCGGTCGAGAATTACAATGAGACATATTTTAAGCCGATGAAGAAAATCATGGATGAGCTTTATGAAAAGAAGCTGCTTAGCAAAGACAAAAATCTTGACGAAAAGCTTGAATATGAATATTACGAACTGTGGCACCATGAAGGACGGCGGGCACGATTTGGGGCAGCCATGATGGCACCGGATTACGCGTGGTGGCATGGATTTTATGAACTCAAAAAACGCTGTATGGAGATCGAGGCAGAGGCCGACGAACTCCTGAATAGCGGCAAACCGGCCAGGGTTTTTGACATCAAAGGCGCCACGGGTGACACGACAAAACCGGGCTCGATCAAGTAAACGAAGAAATCAGTCCTGATTTTGTTTTTCTTCGCCTGGGGTTTCAGGCAGCTTTATGCGAAGTCCGTCGTCGGCATCTTCCAACTCATGCAGGCGGGCGCGGGAGTCAGGGCTCATAGTGGGTCGATGCACCACCAGCATCAACCGCCCGTCGAACGTGGTGAAGATCATGCCGTGCCCGCTGTCGTCAGTCAATAAAGGTTCAGCCTGACGCCAGGGTCCCGCTAATCGGCCGGACAAAGAATAAGCCATCGTCTGAGCATATTTCTTGTTCTCCTGCCAACTGGACCAGAGCATCAGCAGTTTGCCTGCCTTCGTGCGATAGAAAAAACATCCATCGCTGACAAATTCCCGCGGCGTATCATCTGGCTTGGCCTGCCAGGGAGTAATCCACGGCGCATCAGATGCACGGAACAACAATATCGGCTTGCCCACCGTACCGGATAAATCCGGCTTTAACTGAATCGCTTCGAACGTTCCATTAATCACCTGAATCCACTCATGGCAATAGACCATCCAGGGCACATCATTCTCAACAAACAGCGTCCCGTCCAGCGTCATCATGTCTTTGGGCGTGGTCGGCCGGTCAGCCATGGCCTCAAACGGGCCGGTCGGAGAGTCACTGACGAAAATCTGCGTTCCCCGCATGTGCGTCAACCGCCAGCTTTCGGGAGGTTCGGCAATGGTCTTATCGCGATTATGCAGGGTCACGAACAGGTAGTATTTGTCCTTATACAGATGCACTTCCGGTGCCCACGCTCCGTGTGCGGGATTGGCCCAGCCGTCCTCGGGTACTTTAAACACCACCTGCGGCCCTTCCCAGGTCTGTAAATCTTTACTGGTATAGGCCACCACCCCGGCCTGCCGCCGCGGCAATGCACCGGAGGTCACACTGGTATACAGATAATAAGTCTGGTTTTTCGCATCGGCCAGAATAAACGGGTCATGGGCCCGAAAATCTTCTAATTTTCGGCTTTCTGCTGCGGCAACGGAAACCATAATACTGATAACACTGTACGATAAGACCTTTATGATAAAGATGTTTGATATTCGCATATATTTCCTTTTTGCTTTCTATTCGGCCTTTCCATTATACTGTATCATTTACAGATGTCACCCCTGTAGTCTTCTCATAATACAAACGATAAGTATATTTCATAATTTTTCCTTGAAAGCCGCTGTTTTTTGTACTATAAATGCGGGTTTAATGTCTCGGCAGGTATGAATAAAGATACAAACAATTGTTCCGGATGTGACCAAAAAGACCGTTGCGGGCTGGCTTTTGAGAAATTAGGCAAATCCAAGGGTCCCAATGTGGTTTGGAACGTGATTGTGGCGTTTTTAACGCCTATTTTGGTATTTATCCTTTCCCTTGCCGGGTCAAATAAGTTCTTAGAAGACCAATTCCAAGGAAATATGCTGACCATTGTCACTTTTTCGGCGGCAATGGTTATAACGCTGCTCGTTATCGTTTTAATCCGGGCGGTTCGACGTCCAATTAAATAATAAAAGAACCTGTAATAAAGGTACGTTTCATGTTGGAGATTCGCGGCAAATTGACATTTCCGGGCGGGACCCACCCGCCGGAAAATAAGCAGTTCAGTGAAAATCGCCTGATTGAGGTCGTCCCCGTCCCCAAACAGGTCGCGGTTCTGTTAAGCCAGCACCTTGGAGCCGTTTGTGTGCCGACGGTGGCTAAAAAGGACACAGTTACGGCCGGTCAGGTCATCGGAAAATCGGACGCATTTGTCTCGGCTCCGATTCACTCGCCGGTCAATGGAACGGTCAAGGACATTACGCTGCTGCCGCACCCGGTCATCGGACGCACCATGGGTGTTATCATTGATGTTGCCGAAGAAGGGAATGAACCAAAACAGCCGGTGAACACTCAATTCGATAAAAATTTTGCCCCGAACAACTATACGGTTGAGCAAATCTGCAAGGCCGTGAAGGAAGCGGGTATTGTCGGCATGGGTGGTGCGGGATTTCCCACACAGGTTAAAATCGAACCGAACCCGCGGCTGCCGAAAAAAGTGTTGATCATCAATGCCTGTGAGTGTGAACCGTTTATCACCTGTGATTACCGGGTCATGCTGGAGTGGACATGGCAGATGCTGGCGGGGATTCGGCTGGCGGCGAAAGCGGCTGAATGCGACAAAATTCGCATCGGTATCGAGGACAATAAGCCGCAGGCAATACAAGTCATAACCAACGCTATTAAGGAACTTGACCGAGCCGGCGATCTGCAGGTCGTTCCGGTCAAGACCAAATATCCCCAGGGCGGCGAACGACAGCTCATTAAATCCGTTCTGGGTAAAACCGTTCCCTCCGGCAGTATTCCGCCAACCATTGGGATCTGTGTACTGAATGTGGCAACGTGTGCGGCCATCGCCGAGGCGGTTTCTATCGGCAATCCCCTGACACATCGGGTGGTTACGGTCGCCGGATGTGCGATTTCAAAACCCGGCAACTACTACGTTCCGATCGGGATGCGCGTGGAAGACCTTATCGCTCATTGCGGCGGACTGACCGAAACGGCCGCCAAGGTCGTCATGGGCGGCCCGATGATGGGATTTGCTATCGCGGATCTATCGACACCGTTAACGAAAACAAGCGGCGCCTTGACCTTCCTGACCAAAGCCGCGGTGACACGTGCCAAACATGAAAAACAGCAGACACCTTGTATTCGTTGCGGGCGATGTCTGGCCGTTTGTCCTGAACATCTGAACCCAACAAAGATCGCTCATGCCGTCAAACATTTTCAAATGGACATCGCCGAACAATATTATTTGTCAAGCTGCATTGAATGCGGGTGCTGCAGTTATGTCTGTCCGGCTAATATTGAAATTACCGGGTATATCAAAACGGGTAAGATACTAAAAGCCCGTGCGAAAAAGAGATTGGGGTAAAAAGGTATCGCCGCTGGCGATGGCTGTTTAAATAGATTCTTCGCTTCGCTCAGAATGACACGGGGCGCAGTCGAAAATAACAGACGGAATGGAATAAACTAAGGAATTTAATTTAATGTTAAGCAAAATAACAGTTTCGCCGGCACCGCACATCAGCCAGAAATTGTCGACGCGCGGTGTGATGGGAGATGTCATCATCGGACTGGCGCCGGCCATGGCTGCGGCGGTCTGGTTTTTCCGGATTAAGGCGGTTGGCGTCATTGCCGCCTGTGTCATATCCTGTATGGTTTTTGAATGGCTGTGCAATGTCATCCGCAAAAAACCAAATTCACTCGGCGATCTCAGCGCCGTTGTGACAGGGCTGATCTTAGCATTTTCGCTGCCGCCGACGGCCCCGTGGTGGATGTGTATCATCGGCAGTGGATTCGCCATTGTCATATGCAAAATGCTGTTCGGCGGTCTGGGTTACAATGTTTTTAATCCCGCCATGGCTGCCCGTGCGTTTTTGACCGCTTCGTTTGGAATGCTGATGACAACATGGACCGTGCCGGCAACGGTTGACGCACAGATGCCGCAAATCAGTGCGACCAATACTGTCGCGGTCACGCAGGCAACACCGCTGGCATGGGCCAAAAGCGCTATCAAAGGCAAGGCCGATATTATCAAGGTCAACGCCATGCTCAAGAGCACTTTTCTGGGCAATGTCGGCGGGTGTCTGGGCGAAACCAGTTCACTGGCTCTGCTGATCGGCGGCGTGTACCTGTTGATACGACGAACCATCACGTTTCATATTCCGGCGGCGGTCTTAATCGCCGCATTTGTCCTTGCCGAAATCTTTTATCTCATCGACCCGGTCAAATACAGTATTCCGCTTGTGCAGTTATGCGGCGGGGGCATGCTGATTTGTGCGTTCTTTATCGCCACGGACCCGGTGACCGCCCCGCTCAGTGCTAAAGGCATGTGGATATTCGGTTTCGGCGTCGGGGCTTTGATCATGCTGATTCGTTTTGTCGGTGAATACCCCGAAGGTGTGATGTATGCGATATTGATTATGAACGCGGTATCGCCGTTGATCGATCGGGCCTGTAAACTGGTGCCCGCGGGAGGCAAACCCCATGTCCAATAATAAAACAAAAAATCCGATTCTCTTTTTTCTTGAGCAAAGCTGGCTGCTGATGGTTTCGGCAATTCTGTTCGGTGCCCTGCTGGCTTCGCTGAACTATGCCTGGCAGCCAAAAATCAAACAAAATGAAATTGATAAATTTAACCGTCTGGCGGGCGGGCTTTTAACCAAAGCGGAAACCTTTGAGACCGCACTGGAAAACATCCCGGTCGATATCGGAAAAGGAAAAACCTATAACGTCGAAGTCAAAAAAGGGCTGGATGCCGACGGCAACCTGGTCGGCTGGGCATTTATCTGCGAAGGGTCGGGGTTTGCCGATAAAATCAAGCTGGTGGTCGGCGTCGATGCGGCATTTGAAAAAATGGCGGGCTTTGGCGTGTTGAGCAGTAATGAAACGCCGGGCTTTGGGGATAAAATTACGATCAAAGACGGTTTTTTCCAAAGCCAGTATAAAGGCGCACCGGTGGCGGAACTGACACTATCAAAAATCGGTGATGCTGATAAGATTGACAGTGAGATCATCGCTATCAGCGGTGCAACGGTGACCAGTGAGGCAGTTGTAAAAATATTCAATACGTTCCTGCTGCCGATTAAAGAGAATATGAAAGAAGCGGGGCTTTTAAAATAAGGCCGTCCGCGAGACGCTGGATTCCCGCTTTCGCGGGAATGACATTTTGAAAATACGCTGAATTTAAGGACAAAAGAGATGTCCAGTGAAACATCATTGAATAAAACATTTTTCGCCGGGATCTGGGATAACAACCCGGTGCTTCGGCTGCTGTTGGGAATGTGCCCGACGCTGGCGGTCACCGCGGCGGTTAAGCCGGCATTAACCATGGGGCTGAGCGTTATTTTTGTACTGCTCTTTTCGAACATCGTCGTCAGCTTGCTGCGGCATCAGTTGAAACCGCACGTGCGCATCCTGATGTTTACCCTGACCATCGCCACAGCGGTCACCATTGCGGATTTGGCGCTGAAGGCGTACCTCCCGGAGATGAGCGACAAACTGGGGCCGTATATCCCACTGATCATCGTCAACTGTATCATCATCGGCCGGGCCGAAGCCTGTGCCAGCAAGAACGGTCTTGTTGTCAGTATTGTTGACGCCATTGGCATGGGACTTGGCTTCACCATCACCCTGTGCGTGCTGGCGGGGATCCGTGAACTGCTGGCAACGGGTAAGATTTTCGAGGCCCAGGTCATGCCGGATGCATTTGTGCCGTGGGCCGGGATGGGAATGCCGGTCGGTGCGTTTATCACACTGGGCCTGCTGCTGGGACTGGTGAATATTGTCAGCCGGAAAAAAGCTTAAAATTGTAAATTGCAGATTGTAAATTGAAAGAATAAGAATGGATACGTTACAAACACTGCTGTTGGGATTTATCGGGATTGTTATCGTTAATAACCTGGTATTCACAAAGTTCCTGGGCATCTGTCCGTACCTGGGTGTGTCAGGCCGGATTGACATGGCGTTTGGTATGGGATTGGCGGTTACATTTGTTGTTACGCTGGCCGGAACCCTGACATGGTTTATCGACCATGTGTTCTTAATGCAATTCGGGCTGGAAGTCATGCGGTATCTGTGCTTCATTCTCGTCATCGCCGGTGCGGTGCAGTTAGTGGAGATGTATCTGCGGAAATTCTTCCCGGCGCTGTACGAAAGCTTCGGTATTTTTCTGCCGTTGATCACTACGAACTGTGCGATTCTAGGGCTGTGCCTGTTCATTAACCTGTGGGGCATCGATAACCTGCTGGAAGCGGTGGTTTTAAGCTTTGGGGCAGGGATCGGCTTTACCATCGCCATCTGTATTATGGCGGGCATTCGAGAGAATCTGCAACTAGCGGATGTACCGGAATGCCTGAAAGGTGCACCGATCACGCTGATTACGGCGGGAATTTTGACGCTGGCATTTATGGGCTTTGCGGGAATGATTCGATAATCGACGATTTTCGATTGACGATGGACGAAGTATTCAATCGTCAATCGTCCTTCGTCAATAAACTTTACATATAGGAAATAAGAGCATGATTAGTATAATACTTTCAGGAATAATAAATGAGGCCTGGCCGGCGGCGGTGCTGGCGCTGGGGTTGGCTTCGGTGTTTGCATTGATTCTGCTGGTTGCCAGTATTAAGCTGAAAGTGGAAATCGACCCCAAAGTTGAAGAAGTCCATAAAGCCCTGCCGAATATCGATTGCGGCGCCTGCGGATTCGCCGGTTGCGGCTCGTATGCCAAGGCGATCGTCGCCGACCCGGATTTGCTGGGTAAATGCGCTCCCGGCGGCCGCGATACCTCTAATGCTATCGCGAAAATACTGAATCTGCAGATGTCCGGCAGCGGCGCCCCGATGCGGCCGGTTATCCATTGCCGCGCCTGCGAGCAAGACAAAACCTATTTTGCCGAATACGACGGCATCAGCGGCTGCACAAGTGCCAATGCCCAGCCGAACGTGCAGGCGTGTGCCTTCGGGTGCCTGGGGTTCGGGGGTTGTGTCCGCCGGTGTAAGTTCGACGCCATTCAGATTATCGATGGTCTGGCGGTGGTGGATTATGAAAAATGCACCGGCTGCGGAGCGTGCGTCGCCGGCTGTCCGCGATTTTTAATTGAGATGGTACCGTTTACACAGGATATCGTGATGACCGTCGCCTGCAGCAGTAAGGAAAACGGCAAGAACACCCGCACCTTCTGCAAGGTCGGCTGTATCGGCTGCGGGATGTGCGCCAAACAAAGCGACCTGTTCGGCGTAACCGACAACGTGGCGCGGATAGATTTTTCGAAATATGAATTGTCGGAAGCCGCACAAACGGCGATGGATAAGTGCCCCACCGGCAGTATCGTCTTCCGCGGCAAAAACGCCCCCGCTGACAGACCCGCCGGACAAAAAGCAAAACCCGTCGCGGCGAAAGCATAAACCACGGATAACGCGGATTGACGTCCTGCCTGTCATACCCGCGCAGGCGGGTATCCAGCGTAAAGTTGAATCTATAGATTCCCGCCTCCGCGGGAATGACAAATTTCAAAGCTGATTAATATTGAGTCGTTTTTTACAAATTACTTTCAATTATTTGACGGGTTGACAAGTCCGCATCTTCTCCATCGCCCCCCAAGAAACCGTCTGCCCCCAAACTAATTATTTCAAAGGGAGGCTTTGAACGGGGGCGACTCACGTAGATATATTCATTGCCCCAATCATCTTTTGGAACTTCATTGTTTTCAAAATAGCCGTCCATAGCCCAACCCTGAGCATTTTCAGGTTGGTGAACTAAGACTTCTAATCCCTCTTTCTGAGTGGGATAACGCCCCGTATCTAATTTAAACATGTTCACTGCTGTATATAATGAATACAACTCTGCCCTTGTTTTATCACTTTTTTTTGTTACGCATTCCCCCATACATAAATCCAAGACAATGATAACTGATACAACAATAAGCAATAGTATCATGGAAGTGTATAATAGAGCTTTTTTAAAATTTATCCGCATAAAGGTCTCAAACATTGTCCGATTTAATATATATTTGGACAAAAAGAGACATCGATTAGTTCCATGTTTTACTAAATTAATTTTCTGTAAAAATCAAAAACGAAGTTTAGTTTACGTCTTACTCCAAGCTAGTTTGTTTGGATATATTGTTCGGCTCCGGTTGTTTTTTCGAACGATGGTTTTTCGCTGTGTGGGATGAGGATGGCTTCGACGTCGGTGATGGATTCGATGAGGGCCATGCCTTTCTGGTCGCCCATGACACTGACGGTTGTTGACAGCGCGTCGGCGGCCATGGCGGTCGGGGCGATAATCGTCACACTCGAAAGACTCTGGGCACTGTCGGCGGTGGCGGGGTTAATAATATGGCTGTGTTTTTGGCTATCGATAATCACGAATCGCCTGTAGTCGCCGCTGGTGGCAACCGCCCTGCCATCCATTTTCAACTTCAACAAAATGTTTTCATCCTTGGCCGGGTCCTGCAGGCCAATCAGCCAATGGGCAACGCTGTTGGCTGGCGTGCCGAAACAACGCAGGTTTCCGCCGATATCGACCATGCCGCCTTTGAGGCCGGCTGTTTGGAGAATCTCAATCGCCCTGTCGACCGCATAACCTTTGCCAATGCCGCCCAAATCCAGAAACATGCCCTCTCTGGCGAAACGGACGGTTTTGTCCTCGGCATCAATGAACAGGTTGCCGCACCCGACCGCCTGCCGAGCCTGCTCTAACTGCTCCGGCGTCGGGGGCACACCTGTTTTCTTCGCCTGCCGCCAGAGCCGCACCACGGGCCCGACCGTAATGTCAAACGCCCCGCCGGAGATGCAACTGCACTCCATCGACGCACACAGTACCGCCAGCAGTTCATCCGTAACAGGGACGGGGGCTTCAAAGGCCTGCTGATTGACCTTTGACAGCAGCGAATCGGGGTCGTAATCGCTCATGCATTGTTCGATGGCGTCTATTTTTTCAAAAGCGGCGTCAATCGCATCGCGCCCCTGCCGCTCGGTTTCGGCGACAGCCACTATCCGGGCAAAGGTTCCCATGACCTGCCGATGGCCGCTGTCAACCGTGACCGGTGTCTGGGATTTGGGCCGACAGCCGGTTGGAACGACAAAACAAAACGCCAAAAAGAGGTAACATGCGGCCTGTAAAAAAAATCGCATTCTATCGCCCCTTCGGGGCTTAAAGAAGAGAGGGAGCCCTTCCTTCCGGGGGTTTACACCCCCGGCTATTATACTGTCACCCCTTCGGGGTTTGGTGACGGTCGGGTGGCATGCCTTCTCCCGGCACGCCGGGAAAGGCATGGTTCGCAACGGTTTCCCATCGCTTTCCCGATACATCGGGAGAAACGATGCCGCCCCGTTTGCATCGCACTGATGAAGAAAATCTGTCCTTTCGTTGGTTTGACGCATATAAAATTCCTGAATTTTATTGTCGGGTTCTGTTCAATTTCAACAAATTAAGGTATAATAAACACTTCTGGATTCCCGCCTTCGCGGGAATGACAGAACAACGTTCTATTTGAAATTATAGGCCCCTATGATACCCAAACAAGTAGGAATCGTAAAGGATGATATTGACCGGCAGTTTTTGCCGTTCGTCCGCAAGCCCGCGCGGTATATCGGCGGCGAGGTCAACCAGGTCAAAAAAGACCTGTCCGGCTGTGATGTCCGCATTGCGCTATGCTTTCCGGACATTTACGAAATCGCGATGAGCTATAACGGGCTGGGCATCCTGTACGAAATCATCAATTCCCTTCCGGGCGTCTGTGCAGAACGGGTTTTTGCGCCGTGGCTGGACGCCGAAGATATTCTTCGCGAAAAGAATCTGCCACTGTTTACGCTGGAATCCTGCGCCGCCGTGCGGGATTTTGACATCATGGGATTCAGCCTGACCAACGAGCTGTGCTACACCAACCTGCTGAACATGCTGGATCTGGCAGGGATGGAGATTCGCACCGAAAATCGTACAGAAGATGATCCACTGGTGATTGTCGGCGGACAAGCGGCCAACTGTGCCGAGCCGCTGGCGGCCTTTGTTGACCTGTTCGTACTGGGCGAAGGTGAAGAAGCCGTACTTGAGCTTATCAAACTGTACCGAACAATCAAATCGCAAGCGGGCAGCAAACAGGATTTTCTGCTGGAAGCGGCCCGACGGTTTTCGTATGTGTATGTGCCGCAGTTTTACGATGTTTGCTCCGATGAAAATAATCCTTCTTACATAACACCCAAAGTTGACGGCTTACCGGTGCGGTTTGAAAATGCTATCGTGAAAGATTTTGACGCGGCACCGATCCCGGAAAAACCGATCATTCCCTTTGTGCAGGCGGTGCATGAACGTGTGAGTATTGAAATCATGCGGGGTTGTCCGGGCCGGTGCCGATTCTGCCAGGCCAGTTTCTGCCGACGGCCGGTGCGGATTCGCAAGGTCGATACCATTGTTGAAGCGGCCAAAAAACAGTACGCGGCTACCGGCTATGACACTGTCAGCTTGTTGAGCTTGTCCACGGCTGACTATCCGCATCTGGATGAATTGCTGAAAGAACTGCATACGTTTTTTGAGCCCCGGCATGTGGGGGTGTCGGTGCCAAGTTTGAAAGTACAGAAACAATTACAGTTGTTGCCGGAGATGATGATCTCAGTGCGGAAAGGCGGGCTGACCATCGCGGTCGAAGCGGCCAGTGAAAAATTGCGAACACTCATCAACAAGCCGATTACGAACGAGGATTTATTCGCGGCAGTCCGAGCAGCATACGAAGCCGGGTTTTTGAAGGTGAAGCTGTATTTCATGGTGGGCTTTCCGGATGAAACTGACGGGGATATCGTTCAAATCGTTGACCTGGCCTATCGAATTTCGTCGCTGCGAAAAGAGGTGGACGGAAAATTAGCCAATGTCAATGCCGCCGTCAGTTGGCTGGTTCCCAAACCGCACACGCCCTTCGGCTGGCTGGGGCAAAAAGACCGGGCTTATTTTGAGCACGCCAAAAAGCTGATTTGGCAGCGTAAAGATGAACTTCGTGCCAAATTTATCCGTTTTAAGTTCCACGAGATCGACCGGAGTATTCTGGAGTCAGCCATGGGACGCGGGGACAGACGGTATGGCGATGTGATCGAGGCGGCGTGGCGAAAAGGGGCAAAATTTGACTTGTGGGATGAGGGTTTTAACCTTACCATTTGGCAGGAAGCGTTTAAAGCCGCCGGAATGGAACTGGAACAGGAAGCCCAACAAGAATACGATTCAACACAGCGGCTGCCGTGGTCGCATCTCGGCGGGCCGCAAGAGGATTACTTATTGAAACACTATCACCAGGCAACAAACATTTTTGAGTGATGATATGGCGGAATCTAAGCTTCAAAAAATTCGAGTTTGTTTTGTCGCCCCCAAGGCGTACCCAATCTTCAATCCGGATATTCACAGCGTCTTCGGCGGCGCAGAGGTGGATCTGTACCTTCTGGCGACGGAGCTGGCCAAGGACCAGCAGTTTAACGTCAAATTTGTCGTCGGCGATTACGGCCAGCCAAACACCGAACAGCGGGAAGGGGTCACGCTGATCAAATCAGTGAATCCAAACAAAAATATGATTTTGCAGGGGGTAAAAGTCTGGAGGGCGCTTCGACAGGCGGACTGTGATGTTTACATGCATGAAGCCTGTTCGCTGGGTACCAGTATGATCGCGTTTTTCTGTAAATGGTACAATCGGAGTTTCGTTTATCGCACCGCCTCTTCACGTGAAGCAGACGGTTCCTGTTTTTCCGGCGTATCGCTGCGGAGATTTTTTGTCAAATGGGCCTTCCGGCGGGCAACTGTTTTCATCGTTCAAAACGAACAGGATGCGGTCAATGCAAAAAAAACCATAAACAGAACCGCATTGGTGATTCGTAATGCCTGCCGGATTCATTCGACCGAAAACATTAAAAAATCCGGCGTTTTATGGGTTGGGCGAAGCAAGCACATCAAACGGCCGGACCTGTTTATTCAACTGGCTAAAGCCTTACCTGATATTCCTTTTGTCATGATCTGTCAACAAACACTTGGTGACAGCCGATATCAGGAGCTGGTTGAAACGGCCGGGGCGGTCAGTAATCTGGAATTCATCAAACGAGTCCCTTTCCAGGAGATTGACAGATACTTCGAAAAGGCGATGGTATCGGTCAACACCAGCGATTCTGAGGGATTTCCCAATACATTCATTCAGTCGTGTAAGGCGGGAACCGCCATTCTGTCGCTCAATGTCAATCCGGACGGCTTTCTGAATGAGCACCATTGCGGCTTTTGTGCGGAAGGAAACTGGGAGCTTTTTGTGGAAAGATTAAAAGAATGGACCCAGACAGATCAGGCCAAAGAGTCGGGGCTTCATGGAAAAGAATACATTCAATCACACCATGACATTACACGGATCATTAAACAATACAAAGAACTTTTCGTTAAAAGCACAGACATTCAGTAATTCTAATCAACCTTTTCATCAATTGCTTTAAAAATAAAATTGTGTGTTTTCAAGGTATCGAGTGCGGTTTCCATTATTTTTTCTATCTCTTCCTTTTCGACACATCGACTGTCTTGTCTGCAGGTCCATGCCTGATAGCCATGTTTCCAGAAAATCTCGAATGTCTTCAGTAAGTTCGGATTAACCCCAACCCCTTCCGGTAAATGCTCTGTAACAGTTACCTCAATAATCCATACCGGTTTGGGCTTCATGTCAAGAAACGTCGAAGCTCCCTGCATGAGTTCGTACTCAGCGCCTTCAACATCAATCAGCATTAAACACCGTTTCCCATTCAGTCTGCTGCCGATGACATTGTCCAATGTTGACACTGGAACCCACTGCCGGGAATACTCGGGTGTATTTGACCATCCCTTGATCAGAGACGCCGCGGTGCCGCCGCCATAGATCTCGATCAGGCCGGTCTTATTGCTAAGCGCTATCGGGTAGACTTCAATGTCATTTTCCCAACCATTGGAAGATATATTCTTGTAAAGATATTTTAAGTTAAGATCGATCGGCTCAAATGCCAGTGTTCGAATTTTCTGCTGTAACGCGATGCAGCAATAATAACCTATATTGGCTCCAATGTTGACAAAGACATCCGTTGTCTTCAGGTATCGCTGAATTATTTCGGTTTCAGTTTTTTCAAAATGGCCGGACTCCATTGCGGAATTGCCAATCAGCTTAAACCCTAACGGGGTTTGCTTGGCCTCTTTAATCAATGCTTTACCGCTTCGAAAATCCCGGTAAAGTTTGGCAAGCCATGGATAACGTTTCGCGACAGGCCTTAACACTGAATACACTATTTTCATGCGGTTGCTCCTGTGATATACGTGGCCGGAATATCGTTCATTTGAGCCGCAGTTTCTGAAAACGAACTGCCATAGCTGCCGATTATTTTGGTTGTTTTTGAAAGGCACAGCAAATCAACCAGCGCGTCCTGAACCCCTTTTTGCGTATCGCGTGTGTATTCTTTGGGATACCAAATCACTCGATCTTCATACCGCTTTATAAACCGTGACATAACCTCAGGGCTGTCACTGGCCAAAAAGAACTTCACATTCGGATGCTGTTGAATTTCCTGATCCATCGCATGTATGAAACCTTCCTCGGGACTGGACGCTTTGGCGATATGATGGTCCGCTCTCCGGACGTGTACCCCCACCGTATGGGATGCATAGCGTGCTGTGTAAGTCTCCACAATGGATCGAATGAACTCCGTGGGCTTATGCATCTGAAATTTTCGTTCGATCCGGCCAAATCGACTGCAACAAGTAATATAGACTGATCGATACCTGCCCAACTGCGTAAAATCGTATTTTTGTTCTCGCAAGCGATCCATTTGACTCTGAAAGATGACATGCTGATATTTCATCCGAGCCATCCCATAGTCATATAAGAAAAATATGTTTTTCAGCAATTGGAAGGATGGACGCCGCACGGGTTTAATGTCAACAACAGTGGTATTATCCGGCAGTTCAAATAATGAATGAAAACTACAGTTAAGATCCGGTGAAAGCGTCCAGAGGACTTTCAGAGGTTTATTCGTTAAACGTGACAAGACCATACCGGAATCGACCGATCGCAAACGATTGCACAGGCCGCCATTTGGTTTTAAGACGATCATAAGATGTAACCCAAAAGTCGTTTAATCATATCATCCATCGTACTTTAAGTCATCTATTCACGATGCCATTCTAACGCCGATCATGCTGCATTTAAGAAGGACGGCGTGTGACACGGCGGCGTAATCTCAATGCACGGACGATTCGTGAAACGCATCTCAATCCCCCGGCCGTCAGACGGGGAAATACTGTCAGACCATATATCAAAACGCGATAACAAACAGAAAAGGACCGTGGGAACCGCCTGAGTAATTCGCGAATTTCTGATCTTTTGCCCTTAAACAGCATGCTGCGAATCCACCGCCGCATCATGAATGCCGCGGCCGGTTGGAATTGCTCAAGCATCCCTTCTTTTCGAGACAATTCAATATGCCGCTGAATAAAGTCTGCGTAAAGCCCCGTTATTCTGGCCTGTTTCATCAGGCTGTTTTCAGATGAAAGATGGTGGATCGCTAACGGAATCGCCGAGAAACCCACTGTTGGATAATGATAGGCAATCCGCAGCCATAGATCAATATCTTCAGCAATCGGAAGGTTTGTATCAAATGTCCCGACTGCATCAAAGACTTTTTTTTGTATTAACATACAATCAGTATGTCCCCATTGATACACTTGTATCGCCCGGAAATAACTTTCAAAAAAGCCTGCTCCCTTAAGAAACCCGGCACATTCCGGTAAAGCGGTATGTTCGGCTCGTCGTTCTTCATCACACAGGCATTCGAGATAGTTACCGGTTGTCCAGGCTAATTCCGGATGGGTTATCAAATTCTGCGTCTGGATCTCAATTTTATCTGGCAGCCATTCGTCATCGGCATCGAGGAAGGCGATCCAGTCCCCTTTTGCGGCCTTGATCCCCGCATTTCGTGCGGCGCTAACGCCGGCATTTTCCTGATACATATAGCAAACGCGATCGCCGTACCCCTTGACAACCTGAGCCGTATTATCCGTCGAACCGTCATCGACAATGACAATCTCACCAACCGGGCAGGTTTGATTCAGCACACTGTCAATCGCACGTGCGACATACTCTTGACAGTTATAAGCAGGGATCACCACACTGATTGTCACTGACTGCATACCGAAGCCCTAAAGTGGAAGCTTTAATATCTTATTAATCTTTCGCAGAACAGGCATACACCGAAGGGTGAGGCCCGGACATATCGTTAAAACATATATCGCCAGCTTATACCATTTTGGCAATAAAAAACCAAGCTCTTTTGTGAGCAGACGAATCTGAAACGCCCTGGCGTCTTCCCACGACCAATGGATCCACATTTTTGTGATGGAACGGGCAACCGGCCTGAACACCTCTTGTCTGCCCTGTTCCTCGGCCAGCACTAAATGACGTTTGATCAGTTCGATGACAATTTCCGGATGGTTATGTGTTTTCACAATGCTGCCGGGAATCCCCCGGTGATAAATCGCCAGCGGTTCGGTTAAATAACCAATTCGAGGATACCGGTAGGCAATCCGGAACCACATGTCCTCATCATTCATTCGTAACTGACCGGGGCGAAAGAGCCCGGCCTCTAAAAGCACTGATTTTTGAATCAGCATGGTGCCTGTATAGCCGCAGGTCCCGTTTTTGTAAGCATCGAAATAATCCTCATAGTATTCCTGTCCGGCCAAAAGAGAGGCACTGCGGCCTTGATCAAAAACAGTTCTGGAATGTCCTGGATCACAGAAACAATAAAAATAATTTGACATGGTCCATACCAGGTCCGGATGCTTTTTCAGGTGTTCGCTTTGCAATTGAAGCTTATCCGGAACCCACTCATCATCGGCATCGAGAAAAACGATCCAATCGGATCGAGCGGCTTGAATCCCGGTATTGCGGGCAACGCTGGCACCGGCGTTTTCCTGTTGAATCAAAATCACCTTCGCGCCAAATGACCGGACCACCTCGGCCGTATTGTCGGTGGAACCGTCATCGACCACAATGATCTCATCGGGCAGACGGGTTTGATCAAGTACACTTTGAATGGCACGGGCAATGTACAGAGCATTGTTATAAGCAGGAATGACTGCACTGACGCGAAAATCAGCTTGTACCGGTGTTTTGTCCATCCCATTATTATACGCATCGTTTGAGAAAAACAAACAAAAAAAGCCCCGGATAACTTGATGTTACCCGGGGCGGTTCTTTCGGTAAATGAAATGATCAATAATGATCAGTCATGGTTTATTCGTTTACTGTTTTGCTTCGGATTGGATTTGGGTGCAGCGGTCACGCTTTTTCTGCCGGTTTCCTGAGTGATGCCGCTCTCTGGAACCTCGTCAACCGTTGAAGGGTCAAGAATTCCTAACGCCTCGCCCAGATCATTCAGGGCCTGATAAAGATTTTTCTTTGCGATAAACTGACGCTGGAGGGCATGATAAATTGCAATCCTCGCGCCGCGAAGCTGCTTGCCGGTCACACCCTGTGGCAGATCTTCGGGGGCGGCTTCACAGAGCGCCTTGACAGCGGCGATTTCCTTTTCAGCCGCTTCATCCAGGAGCAACAGGGCCTGCTGTTTGGCTTCGACGGCCTCATCGAGGTTACGCATCGCAAACTCATAAGGGGTTTCAACCCAATAGGAGACATAGATTCCCTTATCCATTTGCTCCATCGTGGGGCTTCCTTTGAAAAAATACAACGCGCTGCCGTCGGGGCTGATACAGGCGCTATGAAGATTGGTCTCAGGCTGATTAATGGCATCTATCGGCAGGAAATCGCCGAACGGCTCATCAAGTGAAGCCCGGGCACCGCTCCATAGTTCTGCAAAACCGTCCGCATTTGTAATATGAAAATAAACGGTCAAGCCATCCGAAGACATATAAGGACCACGAGCATTTAATTCATTTAACGCTACCATTTCATTAATGTCTGAAAAACTCTGACCCATTTCGGAACGCGTCGCCGTAACAATTCTCCACTCACCTGACAAATTGAAATCGGTCCACATGATTAAATTTTCATCTGCATTTAGTGAGACATCGGTATCAATGTATGTTCCATGAATTTCATAAAAAGTTTGACTCACCACCCAGTGTTGACCAACTGAATCTCTGACAGCCATTTTAATTAAACGCTGCCACCTGCCCTGATAAAATTCTGCCACAGCATAGTACAGTCTCAAGCCGTCCTGAGATATCCATGGGCTGGCAACATAACTTCCATTTCCCAACTCGGTCAGAACACGCTGACTTGAAAACAGTTCATCCACACTGCTGCGTGTCGCTTCAATGATATAATATGGAGCAGGCCCTCCCGGAGCAAGTGACGGTTCGTTTCTGACAAAAAAGATCGAAAGGCCGTCGCTTGAAATGCACGGGTAAGAAGCAATGGTTTGCTCCTGGGGGTTATTTAATTCACTGAGATGGACCGGCTCGCTCCAGGCGGCAAGGGCGGAAGCGGCAGACAGCAATGAAAGCAGACAACACAAAAACACTTTTGACAACTTTAACGATCTCATTGGAAACACTCCTTTCTAAAACATATTTCGATGAGAAACCTCCACATGCTGGTTATGATACGCTACCGGAGGAGAAATGTCAAGTATTTTCGGGGAAAATTTCAGTGATGATTTTTTGTCATCAATACCACAGTTTTTGATATAAATACGGGCATGTTATCCGTCATATTGCCGGACTTCGCGCGTCCTGTTTTCGGCAAACACAACAATTCGAGACGCCGTTTTTCGAGATGTCATATATTCTTTTTAGGGCGGGTTCACAGAACCTCCATCAACAAGCTCATCAATTATATTCTTCAAAGAAACTCCAAGGACGTCCCACGAATAGTGTTCACTAAAAAGCGTCCAAGCCTCTTGTGCCAATGCCCGTCCTTTTTCGTGATCGTTTAATAATTGAATACAATGTTCTGCAAATTCTTCCGGATTATCTGTCGACAGGATCTGTTTTCCGCTCTCAGCTTTGATCCCATGAGCGCCAAGGGAGGTGGAAACGACCGGGGTCATTTTACTGAAAGCATCCAGAATTTTTATTCGTGTCCCGCCGCCATAGGTAATGGGAACAACTAAAGCGGACCATGTTCCCATTTCCTCCGTTGTATCTTCCAGAAATCCCAGGTACTCAAATCCTTCGGCTTGAACATAATTTTCGGGTTCGGGAAGTTTGCCAATAATTCGCAGCGCAACGTTCGTATTTTGCTGCCGTATCAACGGCCACACATTGTCCCGAAACCAGATCAAGCCATCCCGGTTGGGAGGATACGTAAGAAGACCAATAAAACCGATCCGATTGGGACACGGTGAGACCCATTGCGGTTCTTTTGCAGGATAAGCATAACCGTTTGGAATAATTCTTATTTTTTCAGGCCGGCCGAGATACTTTTTGTCATCTTCACTGCAAACGATAATTCGATCATATTTCTTTAAGGCTTCTTTTTGATGTTTTTTCCATTTATATGCCTGCACTTTGGCGGACCATCTAAAACGAATGCTCGAGGCCAGATCTGCATATTGCTCATAATAGCAATCCCTTAAGTCATCTAAATCCATAACCGCTTTAGGGATCTTTTCGATCTTAAACGGATGAGCAGCCCCCAATGTATGAAACCAGACAATATCATGTTGATCGGCCAATTTCTGAAATAGTTTTTGTTCCTCTCTGTCCGCCTGAGTACCTCTTGTCAAAGGATTATGCATGTACCATTTCTTGAGAAAACGTCCCCATTGTGTCGTGCAAGAAGAATAGTTTCGAATATCCACTTTATAAAAGGGCTGAAACTCACGTTGGCACAACTGAACCGCTTCCGGCACAAAATTAGATGAAACAGCAAGCATTGTCAGATCAGCATGTTTCCTGAGCTGACGGAAAATATTAGTTGTCCGAATCATACACCCGCCATGTGGAGGAGCATGTAACGCTGTCGTGACATATAATATCTTGGGCTTTTTTGTCATTTTACGGAACCTGATGTCGCCTTTCCTTTAACATATAATATGGCATCGGCTAACCAAGGCGTAATCGGGGGGGAAAATAATCGAAATCGCATTTCATTCCGAAATCTTTTTGATAAATATGTTTTGAAGTTTATCAGCACCTGGGCGGCATCTTTGTAACGGCGCTGTTTTTCGAGCTGCCGAATCCAGACCTGCAACATCAATGTTAAGCATGGGCAAAACACTTCATAGCGACCGTATTGCTTTGACAGGTTTTCATGGCGATGGACCAGGTCCATCATAAACTCAATACTATCATTGGTTTTAGTCGAACTGCCCGTCGTATCCAGATGATAAATTGCCAACGGCTTTGGTATATAACCGATCCGGGGATATTGATAAGCAATACGATACCACAGGTCGTTGTCCTGAGCCCGTTTCATGCCGGGTTCAAACATCCCGACCGTTTCAAAGACCTCTTGCTTGATAACCAAGACGGATGTCCATGCGTATCCATGATTCCTGTAAGCAAGGAAATAATCCTCGAACAACTCATCCCTTAACACGGCTGTCAAATTCGGGGAATCATGTGCCTGTCGTAATTTTTCATCCCCGTATTCTTTACGGTAAAAATCGGAGTAGGCCCATTTCAGATCCGGGTGCCGCATTAAATGCTCGGACTGGAGTTTGAGTTTTTCGGGCAGCCATTCGTCATCGGCATCCAAAAAAGCGATCCATTCACCCATGGCCGCTTCGATGCCCCTGTTTCGGGCGACGCTGACGCCGGCGTTTTCCTGCCGGATCAAGGTCACCTTATCGGCATACGAGCTTACGATTTCGGCGCTCTTGTCCGTTGAACCATCATCGACCACAATGATCTCATCGGCCGGACGCGTTTGCGCCAGAACGCTTTCAATCGCCCGGGCAATCGTTTCTTCGGAATTATAGGCCGGTATCACCGCACTGATCTTCATTCGCTGATTCTTTACAATCCTATAAGACGCAACACATCATTAAATGAAACCCACAGTATCAGTCCCAGCAAAAGCGCCAGGCCGATATACATGATCGGCGCCAGAATTTTCTCATGAATGGGCTTTCCGGTAATTTTCTCAATTATCAAAAAGATAATATGTCCGCCGTCCAAAACCGGCAGCGGCAGCAGATTCATTACGGCCAGACAGGAACTGATCAGACCGAGAAAATACAGGTAACGATCCAGAGAAAGCCCTGTCGCCTGATAGCTAACAGAAAGAATCCCCACCGGCCCCATCAATGCAGAGGAAGGCAGATCGCCCTTGATCAAACTCGCCAGTGTCAAATAATTTTGAATTACAAATTGAGAAACCTTTTTAAAGCCCATTCGGACCGCTTGAACAGGACTGGAGGCTTTATATTCCCGGGTGTATTCAGCAAAGGGCAAACCGACAGCTAATACCGCCTGAGCATGAACCGGTTCATGTTCGGGAACGGTGAATGATACCGCGGCGCTTTTACCGTCGAACTGATAATCAATTCTTACCTGCTTTCCGGCATTTTCCTGCAGACCTGTTGCGATATCAAAAAAGTTCGCAACGGGCTGACCGGCCACAGCAACAATCCTTGCGCCGGAAGGGATTCCCTGAATATCACCTGTGATTCCGGGAACCGGCAAAACCTGCCCAACCACCGGGTGTTCGATATCCAAAGATAGGCCGAGACCGATCGTAACACGATCACTTCCGGGCTTTGCTTTCGGACGCACAACAACTTCAACTTTTTGTTCTTGCCCTTGTTTGTCTTTTCGAAGCACCGTTATCGAAAGATCTTTATTTTCATGGGCGGTGGTTATTTCACGGAGCTGCCGGTAATTGGGAGAATCAATGTCACCAACTTTCAGCAATATATCCTCCGGCGAAAACAGATCCTTGATGGACGACAAAGATTCTTTTCGCAGGATGGTTTTCCTGAACCAATTTATCATGTTTTCAATCTTTGTCGGTTCGGCAACAGCTGCTACCTTCAGCCGCGGCACGATCGACCCAAAATGAGTTAAGTCGTATTCATTACGAAAATTCTCAACTACATAATCGATCTGCATCGGCAATTTCACCGTTTCCATTGTCCGCTGGTCACTTTCAGGATCCAGTGGCCATTGCCGTGAAACCTGCAAGGTAACCTCGGGCCGAAAAATTTCCGAAAGCATCTGCTCGTAGTGCCACGGTGACTGAACAGGTTGACCATTAACCGCTCTGATTTCATCACCGGGCCTTAAACCCGTTTTCTTAAATAAATCCACCACGTCATTGGGGTCATCTGCAATCCTGGGATTCAATGTAACCGTTCCGGCCTGAGCAATACCCGAATAACGAAGTTTTGTTGTGTCTCCGGCAATCACCTCTGCAATCACTTCGATATTATCCTCGGTCCCGTTCGGGTGACGAACAACGTAGGAAATCGGCTCGCCGGGAGACGACAATGCCGGTGACAATTGAACGGCAGCAAAATCCACAAAACGATCGCCGCTGACTTCGACAACTTCATCACCGGCACGAAGGCCCGCATCATACGCCGGTGAATTATTGACGACATGTCCTACCACCGCCGGCGGCAGATTAATCCCGTTCATGAACAATATCATAAACAGAACCACTGCGCCAATGGCATTGAAGATCACGCCGGCAGAGACCACACAGATGCGAATCCAGATCGGGCGATTGGCATAGGAACGCGGATCATTATCCGCATCGGCCGCACCGGTATCGGACTGGCCCAGCATTTTGACAAATCCGCCAATGGGGAACATGCCAATCTGGTACTCTGTCTCGTTGTCTCCTTCTTCGACCGGATCCGCCGCATCCGGTTTAGGCAGTAAGCGGATGCGCCAGCCTTTTTTAAGTTTGCGAATACCCACCAGTACCGGGGGCATACCGATTGAAAAGGCTTCAACTTTAATGCCGCCAAGTTTGGCAACGATAAAATGTCCCAGCTCGTGGATCATCACGATCCCGCCAAAGCCCAGCAGCACTAAGCCAATACGCTGTGCTGTTTTAGGGTTCTGGAACCCCCAGAAAATCATAAACGCCAAAATCAGCAGCGCAACAAACAAATGTCTTGATTGATTCTCCTGGGGGACTTGCTGTTCTGTTTGTTCTGTCAAATCCTGTTGAGACTTTGTTTCATTCTCTTTCATGAAAACCTCTTTATTATCATTGCATTGATTTAATTGACGGTTGTATTTTGTGAAAGCCGGTCGGCAACCTCTTGCCTGGCCCATGCATCCACTTCCAAAAGAGCCTCCAGCGTCAAATGCGACTGGGCGGAATGGGCTTGCAAACAATCATCGATCAGTTCGACAATCTGACCAAAACGGATTTGACCATCCAGAAAGGCTTTCACGGCCGCTTCGTTGGCGGCGTTAAATACCACCGGCGCCGAGCCGGAGGTTTTTGCCACTTCAAATCCCAGTGCCAGCGCCCTGAAGCGATTCAGGTCCGGCGGTTCAAAATTAAGCTGGCCCAGTTTGTGCAGCTCAAGTCCGTCGGCGATACCTTTGATGCGTTTGGGATAGGTCAGAGCATATTGAATCGGCACTTTCATATCCGGTGTGCCAAGCTGGGCGATGACGGAACCATCCACAAATTCAACCATCGAATGGACTACAGATTCGGGATGGATGAGGACATCGATTTTCTCGACCGCTATATCAAACAGCCAAACTGCCTCTATTACCTCAAGGGCTTTGTTCATCATGGTTGCTGAGTCAATGGTGATCTTGGGGCCCATGTCCCACGTCGGATGAGCCAGGGCCTGTTCAATGGTGGCCTGGTTCATTTGTTCAAGGGTCGCTTTTCGGAACGGTCCGCCGGAAGCGGTCAGGATAATTTTACGGACTTCGTCGGGGCTTCCGGCCTGCATCGCCTGAAAAACTGCCGAATGTTCACTGTCAATCGGTAGTAAAACCGCCCCGTTTTCACGCGCTGCCGCGGTCAACAGTTCCCCGGCAATGACCAAGGGCTCTTTGTTGGCAATGGCTACGATTTTTCCGGCCTTTGCTGCGGCCAGCGCTGCCGGCAGACCCGCCGCCCCCACGACCGCACAGACCACAATATCGACCTGCTCCAAAGACGCCAATTCCGGTAAACTTTTCGGGCCGGACAAAATCTGTCCTCCAAAACCCGGCAAACTTTTGTTTAATTCGGCATAGTTGTTGTCATCGGTAATCGCCACATACTGGGGATTGAACCGACCAGCCTGCCGGGCCAGAAGTTGAGTACGACTGTGGCCGCTGAGTGCAACGACTTCGTACCCCGGGCCCAGCGCCTCAATTACCTCAAGCGCATTGCATCCGATCGAGCCGGTTGACCCTAAAATGGCAACTTTCTTAGTCATCGACTGCGTAGTATCCCAGAAAACAGCCCCTTCGTCAAGAAAAGCTCCGGCAAACCGGCCGTCCGCAGAGCTATTATTTACACAATCCCTGTTTGCAGACAGTTTCCGACTGCCCCGCTCATTAACGATTTATTCTCTTTAATAGTAATAAGTCAGCGTCATTTCCAGTTTCCAGTTGTTTTTGCCGGTTTTGGCCTTATCGAGGCCGAGCATTTCGCACTTGAGATCGGGCCATTGTCCCAACATGGCCGATAATAGTCGGGCCGCCTTTTCAACATCGATCTCCTTGATCGACATCGTGGCGGTGCGTGCCCTTTTTCCGGCTCTGGGTACTTCAGGGCGAACATTCAGCGTAAAATTGGACGAGGGTATTTGAAACAACTGTGTCAGGGTATTGATCGTTTCGCCGAAATCAAATTGCCCGTCCGAACCCGGTTTGATTTCATACTGCAGTCGCTGCGGTTCGATCGCAACCAATTTTTCAATCCATTCCTGTGTTTCTTCATATTCCGGCTTGATGTCATTCTGCCAGGCTGAAACAGAACGGGGGTAAAACACCAAGCCCGCCATTAATGCCCAGATCCCGACCAGTACCGGAATCAGGATATAATATATATTCGGGTTTTTTAGCGTTTCTTTCATCATCGTTCCTTTTATTTTTTGGGTTCAATCGTAATCTCAAATGTATCGCGCCCGGACGAGGTGCTGATTCGTTGAGAAGCCAGCGTGATCCGGGGATGCTTTTTGATCTCATTAAGCAGCGCCATTGTACCATTCCGGCTGTTGGTATCGCCCTTGACTTTCATGGACCGCTCGGCAATTGTTACCTGCTGGATGATGATGTCCACATTTTTAGGACATTTGTTAACCGCTTCCAGAAAGAAAGTCATTTTGGCCGGGACGGATTTATCATCGCCGGGGCCGAGGCCTTCTTTCGCATTCTTTGCATTTTTATACGCTCTCTCAAGACTCGAACTGACCTGCATCCCGCGTATAGGACTCCGGCCGTACATCACCGCCTTATGCTGATCGAGCGTTTTGATTTGGAGTTGACGGCTGTCTTTTTTCATTTGGATTGTTTTCAACTGGAAAAAAATCGCCGCAGCCAGCAACAAAACCGTCGCGGCAATACTGATCAAACGCAGACTGGATTCCATGACTTTTCGTTTGCCCTGATACGGCATAAAGTCCTTGCGAAAATCGGCCTTGGGACCGCGAATTCGACCCGCCATTGCCGCCCCATAGGCAATGAGCAGTTCAACAACGGTCATTTCGCTGTCAGATGCCAGATTTTGCGACAGTGCCTTTCCCGGATTTTCAACCAGTACATCCAACCCTACCCGTT
Organism: Anaerohalosphaeraceae bacterium; assembly: GCA_963675525.2. Taxonomy (GTDB): domain Bacteria; phylum Planctomycetota; class Phycisphaerae; order Sedimentisphaerales; family Anaerohalosphaeraceae; genus 4572-13. The sequence goes on from CAXXSL010000016.1 coordinate 453,361, forward strand.
CACTGAGGCTCGGTGCATCAATCGCATCCGTTCCGCCAATCAGTACGATTGAATCCAGAGGTGTCTGGCTGGAGGCAACCGCCAGCAGAACTTCACGTATTAAAATATCTGTCACCTCTCTGCCGGGCTTTACCAGAAATGTGCGAATAATCGGTGCATATCCGGGATTGGGATGGATCATATAACAGTTATTCCCGGACAATGCGATAAATATCGATGCCGCACGATCGGACAATTTGGAAATCGGCTCCATGGCCCTGACCAAGCAGACAGCATCCGGTTCCATAAGCGTCGGGTCCAGTCCGCCCTCCTGAACATCCAGCAGAATATCCGTCAGCAACTGCCGCTCTGCTGTATAAGCGGTCACCTGCGAGCCGGTCTGATCGGTACCGGTCAATTCAAACGCCACCGCCAGATTCACCGCGTCGGCCGCAGCGGCTTCTTCGACATCAAACTTAATGGTGCTTTCGATCTGGCGATAGTCGGTAAATTCTGAATGCAGGCTGTACTGTGTGTATCCCCCGCAGCCAATGGCGACAAAGACTTCATCAAACGCAAAGCTCTGCCGGATAATGGAGCGGGCGACCTGAACCGGAAACGCAGCCGGTTCGTTCTCATCCGGTATGATACAAAGTTTATGCAGCACCGAAAACTCCGAACCGGTTGAGGTCCAGACGGCCACCGCTTTATCCCTGGAGAGAAATATGCCTATGCTGCCTTTTTCGTCCACGTTATTACTCCTGATTGATCATTCGATTTTTATTCATACAATACCATCAGCGTCTGCGTATTCCGAGCTTCCTTGACAACCGTCACAACAGCCGAAGCACTGGCATTACCGCTACGGCTTTTAATCGTTATCTTGAAGAAGGTACTGGTTGTTGTAATATAATTTTTCAATTGATTAAACGTCTCTGTATCCAGCCGGCCCAACTCCTTAATTTCATCCACTTTAACAAAGGGCTTTTCCTGACGCCGCAAAATCACCTGATGGGCCAGTTCCACCGGTTCGGTTGCAAACACAAATGCCGCCTCCAAAACATGCCGGGGGGCGGTGTTGATATTAATCCGCTGAGAGCCCCATAAGCCCAGATATTTCAATGCGTTTTCAGCACGCCGACCGGTGCCGGAAACCGGCCGGGCCAGTTGCTCCGAGTCCAACAGAGAGCTATGGAACAGCTTGGCGAAGTCGGTCGTGTGGGCCACGGCTGGTCGCTTTTGAGCCGCAGCTTGGGTTTTATTAGCGGCCTGATTTTTAATATTTCTGTTGGAGGCACGAAAACGGCTGGCCGCAGATCCCCGCCTGGGAGGCGCAGCCTTGCTAATTAAAATCGGCCCAGGATTTAGTGTAAACAGTTTCCTTTTAGAGATATCTTCGCACTGAGCCTGAAGTTCCTTCATTTCATTCTCAGTCATTTGCATCCATTCACCAAAAGTCTCCAATGCATACTGCACCGACTTGTCATCCTTTTTATATGTCGCAACCAGCCAGCTCAAAGGCAACTTGGCGTTTTCATCTTCAATCGTAATGGTTACATCGCAGGGTCCGATCTGAATGTTGATCGGATCGATCACAAAGGGCCACGGCGGTCCGTACGGGCCGGGAATTTCGACGTCATTGGGGTCCAGGTTCACGACATAATAATCCATATCTTCATCATAATCTATCTCATCATTAATCGTCGTTGCCTCAGGCGGTGTCTCTTCGCCTCCGAATAATGACGCCAATTTACTCATCAGGCCGGCGGTATCGACCGGCTCAGACCCGTAAAGGCTGGCACCGGCTTTCAGGACACTTTCAATTTGCTCATCTGTCGCCTCGGCAGCCCATGTATTGATTAACTGGGCATATTCCTGTTCATTCATCCAGAAAAGGTCTGAAAAATCCGGCTTATCGGTACGATCTTCGAATAGAAAACTCCGTTTATAAAAATCCGTAAGCATATACTTGATGCCCGAATCCACCCCATATCGCGCCCGCTGATATTCGATCATATATTGCTGGCGGCGTTTGGCCATCGTCAGGCGTGTGGCCAGCCCGGCTGTCAGGGTGGCCAGCACCACCAAAACGATCAGTGTCACCAGCAAGGCAAAGCCCGCTACGTGTCCGAATTCCACAACTTGTTTTGTTTGTCTTCTCATTCTATGATTACTTACATTGAAGCGATTAAATTCATCGGCCTATTCTTCGACCTCCGGTTCTTCGTCCGGTTCTTCGTCAACCAGACTGTTCGGATCGTCGGGGTCTTCATCCAGCACGCTCATATCGATATCCATTTTAACAAACTGGTATGGAATCAGCCGGGTCCGGTCGATCGCAATTGTCCGATAGCTGATGGCTTCGTCGGGAACACCGACCTTGCCGTCCGGCAATTCTTCCAGCGGGTCAAATGAGATCCCAACGCGAACCGCCTCGGGTAATTTATCGGATGTCCAGGAGGACAGAATCGTCTCGCCCTTTTGGACCCGAAACTCAAAAAACGTCACACCTGAAGCAACCGGAATGTAAAGGCCGGCACTGGGTGAATCGTCCGGATTATCCTCAAGCACTTTGTCCTCGACGTTCAACCCATCGTGCATTCGATAGAGAATCAGGGCATCGTCCTGCGCATCATACGACGTCTGCCAGATAATTGTTTCATAGGTCTGCTTTTTATCCCCGTTGCCGTAATAGCTGTTCTCCAGCACCAGTTGGCCGGAGTAATAGCCCGTGTCCAGTTTATTGCGGAATTTGACCGTCGCTTCGAACCCGGGGGCCGCCAGGCGGTCGATATCTTCGGCGATTTTCTGCAATATCTCATTCTGCATCTGGTACCGTGTCATGTGACCCACAATCGTCACAGCGCTGGCCCGAACACGCTGATAGATCATCATCACCGCCGTCACGACCATGGCCGCCATCGTGACGACGACCAGCATTTCGACCAACGTAAAAGCAAAACGAGATTTCATCGTTTTCTTCTTCATCATCATTGCGACGGCGGTTCGGTACCAGTCAGTTTTTTGATCAGCGGCCATAGTTCTTTCGGAATATTACCCCAATCCCACTGAGTATCAGGCGACTCTTCCACTGGTTTTGTCTCCGGGTTTTCGGTCTCTGGATTCTCGATGTCGGGGTTTTCAGCAGTCGAAGGGGTATAGGTTGAGGCAAAATTATTATATTCATCAAAATCGATCCCAAGCTCTTCGAGAAATTCGTTTTCTTCATCCTGAAGCTGTTCAGCAAATTTTTCGTAGCCGTCAAATCCTTTTCTATCGAGATATTCCAGCTTCTGCCGGCGCTGTTGTTCGATAAAATCTTTATATACCTCGACATCGAGACCTGCCTGCTCAAGATAAGCGATCGTCGTCTCCTGGATATCCGTCAGGCCACCGTCCTGGATCAACTCCAGATATTCGGATTCGACCTGCTGCTGGGCCAGAATTTGCCTGACTTGGGCGGCAGTCAGGTTGGTGATCCAGTGTTCCAGCTCGATAGTCTGATCCTGACCCTTGCTGTCGATAAACGATGCCGAGCAAACCGCCCGTATCCACATGCTGTTTTTAATCGGCTCATAGAACGGCTCGACCACCGTCTTCCAGCGAATATCCGGATTTATTTCACTGATATCGGTCTCTTCCATATCCAATAACTTCGACTCCGACAGCAGCGTTTCCATATTCGTCCGCGCCAGATCGAAAGCCTCTTGACGAAGGCGCATATCGATCACCGCGTCCACAAAATTGTTCATCAGCACCAGCACCGATGAAATCATGATCGCCAGCAATGCCACGGCCGCAACCACTTCCACGAGCGTAAAGGCACGTGTGGACGTTTTATCTGTCAACAGGTTGTGTTTAAAATGGTACATTTTCTTTATATTGCGGCAGATAAATCTCCGCCTCGCCCTCGAACAATTCGGGCGGGCGGGCAAAACGATGGATCACGATGGTCCACGGCCGCCCGTCCGCATCGAGCAAGCCGACTTTGCCGCCGTATTGCCAGCCGGACCTGCCCGCCAGGAAACGGGCCTCGGTGACATTTTCCGCCGCCCGTGTATCCTCCAGGTCGTCATACTGCACATAGTCAAGGGTCAAGGCGTCGCTGAAATATTTTGTTTGAATGATCGCGTCTTCGTCGGCCATTGTCTGCAGGTCCAATGACTTGAACTCACGAAGAACGAATGCCTGTTCCGAAAAATCCAAAATTACCGCATAGCGGCGGTCCGTCGTCCCCGCGGCATCCTGGGCCAACTGAAATACATTCACCAGTTCTTCGGCCTGACTCTTGAATTTCAGATTGCCCCACATGGCACTGAAGCTGATCACGGCCACAGCCGTCATCAGGCCGATCAACCCGACGACCATCAGCATTTCGACCAGAACAAAACCTTTTGGCAGACGAATCCGATACATCGTTTTGTCTTTCATGAAATACCGGACTAATCCGTGTCCGTACTCCAAAGATCAAAGTCGTTGCCTTCACCGCCCTCTTTGCCGTCAGCCCCATAGCTGATGATCACAAAAGGTTTGCCGCTTTCCGGGCTGAGCATATAAACGAATTCATTTTTCCACGCGTCGCGCGGGATATCCGTACTTTCCAGATAGCCTTCCGAGTTCCACCCTTCCACATCCGTCGGCTCTTCGACCAGTTCGATCAGACCCATCTCTTCGCTGGGATAGCGGCCCGTATCCAGCTTGAACATATTTACCGCTCCGTGAAGCGTCTTTAAAGTAGCTTTGGTTGTGATTACCTTGGCTTTTTCAGTTTGCCCCATAAAGCTCTTGGCCGCCAACCCTGCCAGCAGTGCAACGATCAGCAAGACCGCCATTAATTCAACCAGCGTAAAACCAAACGCTTGTCTTCGTTGTTTATTCATCCTATTTTCCTTTCCATGATCATCGACCAGAATCGTTTAAAATTGGGTTGTTGAATATTGAAACAACGGCATAAATGTTGCGAAAACAATAATGCCGACAATTAACGCCATAAAAATAATGATCACCGGCTCGACGATTGCGCTGAGCCGTTCGATCACCAGGTCAGATGACGCTTCGAGATTATCGCTGATCATTTTCAGCATCTGCTCCAATTCGCCGCTCTTTTCACCCACCGTGATCATGTGGGCGATCGATGGGTCGATCACATTGCTTTCCCGCAATGGCGTGGCGATATCCGAACCGGACAATATGCGTTCCCGGGCTTTCTTGACGGCCTCGGCCATAACGACATTGCCGGTTACCTGTGACACCACACGCAGCGATTCGGCCATCGAAAGACCCGACCCCATCAACGTTGCCAGGGTTGAGGTAAACCGCTGCAGGATGCGCTGCTTGATCAGCGGCCCAAAACCGGGCAGATTTAAAATCATCCTGTCCCGGACCATTGCTCCCTTTTGCGTTCGCACAAGCAGCCTGTACAGAACGATCAACGCAACAATTGCCGCAATGATCACCAGGACCCACCAGCTTGTCAGCAATCCGGATAATTTCATCAGTGTCGTCGTCAGCCAGGGCAGTTTCTGGCCGGTCTTAACAAGCTGTTCGGTGATCTTCGGAATCACCCAGACCATCAACACGATCACGACAGCCAGACACACAAACACCAGTAATGCCGGATAGATCATCACCGTGGTCATTTTCGCTTCCAGCCGCTGGCGTTTTTCCATGAACGAGGCCATGGTGGCCAGTGTCTGACCCAGGGTGCCGGTCACCTCGCCGACGCGCATCATACTGATATAGATCAGGTCAAAGAACTGATCGTACTCGGCCAGCGAGTCGGCGATCGATTCGCCGGTCACGACCTTATCGCGGACTTCGGTGATCGCCGCCCGCAGCTGCGGATCGCCGATCTGCCGGGTCAGGACGCTCAGTGCATCGGTCAGTTTAATGCCGGCATTGAGCATGGTCGAAAGTTCTTTGGTGAAATTGGCCACGGCTTTCCGATTGCCTCGGCGAAGAAACTGCCCCATCGACTTGCGGGCCGTTTCCATGCGGACCTGCCGGATCTCCGTCGCGTGCAAACCCCGCCCGCGAAGATGCTTCCGTGCGGAAAACGCATTTTCCGCGGCGACGGTTCCCTTTTCCGTCTTGTGTGCCGAATTGATCGCAATATACTCAAATCGAGGCATAATGTCATTGACGATTGACGGTTGACGATGGACGATTTTTTCGGGCGGTCTTGCGTGCGCTGATAAAAATCGCCGTCAACTCATCGGCTTCCTGAATTAAAGATTCAATTTTACTTTTAGCCAACAGCTTTTCTTCGATAATGATTTCGAGCCAGAACAGTGTTTCATCCACTTCTTCGACGACGATACTTAATTTTGATATAAACCCCGCTTTAGACTGAGCCAGGCAGGCGGCACGATAATTTGCCGCAACCGAAGTCGAAGACCGGATGATCTGCCTTCCGATATGCCTTCCCAGCAACGTATCCGGCAGAGCATAACTCATTTTTATACATCGTAAAGCAAACTGTTTAGTCCGCTTCTTCAGCTCTTTGTTATTCACTTTTTAGTCTCCTTCGTCATTCGTCAATCGTCCATCGACAATTAACAACTCTCTACACATTATCCGACTGTGTAACGCGCAGCACTTCCGCGATCGTCGTGGTCCCCTCCTGAGCCTTTCGAGCACCGTCCATACGCAGTGTCTGCATGCCGTATTCCAGGGCCTTCTTCTTGATCACCCCGGCGCTCTGGCGGTTGTACACCATATCGCGGATGTCATCATTGATGACCATCATTTCGTAGATGCCGGTTCGTCCGCGATAGCCCGTATCAAAACATTTGGAACAGCCGGAACCAACATAAAATGTTGTCTTCTTGTCATCCATCACTCCCAGGTCGCGCAGTTCATGGGCCGGCGGTTCGTACGCCTGCTTGCAATCGGGACAAATTCGACGGACCAGACGCTGAGCCAGCACACAGATCAACGACGAGCTGACCAGATACGGTTCGACACCGAAATCCAATAACCGGCTGACCGCTCCGGCCGCGTCATTGGTATGCAGCGTGCTGAATACCAAATGCCCCGTCAGCGACGACTGGATCGCCATCGCCGCGGTCTCATTATCACGCACCTCACCGACCATGATGACATCCGGGTCCTGACGCAGAATATGACGCAGGGCATTGACAAAGTTCATGCCCTTTTTCGGAGCCACCTGCATCTGGCTGATGCCTTCCAGCTGATATTCGATGGGGTCTTCGACCGTCATGATATTTTTCACCGTCGAGTCGATCCGGTTCAGGCACGCATACAGCGTGGTACTTTTACCGGAACCGGTCGGCCCGGTCACAAAGATCACGCCGTGCGAACGATTGATCATTTTGTCGAATTGCTGCCGGTCCTCTTCCATGAAACCCAACTGTTCCAGCGTCAGGATGCCCGAGCTTTTATCCAGGATACGCAGCACCGCCCGCTCGCCGTAGCTGGTGGGTACCGTGCTGACACGCAGGTCGATCTCCCGCTGGCCGATGCGCACGCTGCAGCGGCCGTCCTGCGGCATGCGGCGTTCGGCGATGTCCATCCCCGCCATGACCTTGATACGGGAAATGACCAGGCTCAGCACATTGCGGTTCAGCGTCAGAGTATCGTATAAAATGCCGTCGATGCGATAGCGCACGACGATCTTGGTCTCGAACGGATGAATATGAATATCACTGGTTCGCATCTGCAGCGCCCGGAACAGGATGTCGTTCACCAGGCGAATAACCGGCGGACGGTTGACCACATCGAGCAGGTCCTCGGAACCGGCCATCTCGTCGGCCAGTTGATCGATGTTCTGCGAATCCAGTTCTTCGGCCACTTCTTCAATAACCGTATCCTTCTGTCCGTAGGCCACGTCAATGGCCGCCGTCACCGCCGCCCGGGTACTCAGGCCCGTTTCGACCGGTTTATGCAGCATCTTGGAAACATTGTCCACCAGCGCCGCGTTCAGCGGGTTAGAGGTCACGACGATAATGCTGTCGTCGTCACCGCTGACGCCGATAACCGAATGGTGCTGGGCATAGGGAGCCGGGATGCACTCGATAAAATGCTTGGGAACATGTTTGACATCAATCTCCTCGAAATACGGCATGCCGAACGCTTCGGCAAAAAGACGCAGTACCGTCTCCTCGGTAAAGTTGGGCGCCGTCAGCATGATCTGGTCCACACGCCGGTTGTCTTGGGCGTTTTCATTCAAAAAGTCCCGCAGCGAATCCGGGTCAACCACCCCGCTACGCTCGGCCGCTTGTATCAGTAAGTCTATCATGGTTATTGTATCTCGATTTCAACCGTTGTTTTTTCTTTATCTATCTCTTCAAGTTTCTTTTTAATCTTCTCGAGATATTCATCATCTTCAAGCATTTTTTCTGGAGATATCGGATTAGGTTTAATGCCCGGCACTCCGTCTACTTCTTGAAATTTCTTTTCCGCAGATTCAAAAACCCCTCTTCGTCTTAATGATATTTTTTCAATATCCGATTCTCCGGTTAGTTCATCTTCCGGACGAAGAATATTAGCCTTCACGAACACATATAGTTTGCTTTGTACATCAGATTCGTCAATACCCCTGAATAAAGCACCAAGGAGTGGAATATCCCCCAACAAAGGAATTTTTGTTACGCTTTTTGTCTGGTTAATCGTCTCAATTCCACCAAGAATAATTGTTGCTCCATTCGGAATTATGGCACTGGTTGCTACATTGCTACTTATCGTATTGAGCGGTTTGGGAACTGTTTTGGTGCCAATTGTCGCTTTTCCTGTATCTGTAGGATCAAAATCTGTCCTATCCAGTAAAATGTCCAATTTTAATAAATCCTCTGATGCAATATGTGGGGTAATTGTCAGTGTTATACCAGATGTATAATCTGCAAAAGTAATATCAGTTGAAGTTGAGGTTGAAGTATCTGTCGTCGGTGTAATAACTGTTTTTTCTTGCCCAACAAATATTGTTTTTTCAGATTTAATCTCCCCCTCCTGATTATCTTTCACCAGTAGGGAGGGACGAGCCAAAACACGCCCGTAACCTTTCCTATCCATGAGCTTCAAGAGAGCTTGGACATCTTTGTCCGCATAAAAAGCCACCCCTGAACCATTAGTGATACCATATTCAGTAATTCTCGTTGAAGGGAATGGCTCTAAGAGACCGCTAACACCAGCTGTGTCGGATTTTGTTAATACAGACATCGCACCACCGGGAGTCATCTCCGGAATTTTTCCAACAATATCCAAATCCATCGTAAATTCATTATCTTTTGTAATTTCAACCAAGGTACAGTCGAGCAAGACTTGAGGATGGTATTTGTCCAATTCTTTGATCAATTCACTGATCCACTGCTGGTTTCGCTTGTTGGCATAGACAATCAGGGAATAGGACATCACATCCGGAATGACACGGATCTTCTGTTCTTCCATGATCGAGGCGACTCCCCCGCCCCCGGTCGCGGCTCCGGCAGTTTGAATTTTTGCGTCCGGCGCCGATTTTTTGCCAACTTCCTCGACGGTCTCCTGGATCAGTTTGCTCAGCACTTCGGCCAGTTCCAATGGGTCCTGATTTTCCAGGGCATAGACCACATACGGCGTGGTCGTGGTTTCCGGCACGCGGTCGGCGTGTGCGATCAGCAAGGCAATGGCATTGTGCTGACGCGGCGTGGCATAGACCAGCAGCGAATTGGTCGCTTCCAGCACGGCGATCTGCGGCTGCTGTTCGGTAACATCGCCGCCCTCGCCGCTTTCTTCGCCGCCAAATCCTCCCAGCAATCCCGGCGTCGCGGCAACCGCTTCCGGGGTCGCCTGCTGCTGCGTTGACCGCCCCGAGCGGCGGGTCGCCTGTGACGAGGTGTCGCGCGACGATGAACTGCCCGAAACGTTCTGCGGTGAGATCAGTCCCAGGTCGGTCATGGTGTCGATGATCTCCTGTGTGTCCACATACTGGATCTCGTATTCGCGAATCGTTCGCTGGTCCTTCTGGATCACGTCCACATGGGCAATGACCAGTTCGATGGCACCATGCTGTTCCTCTGTCCCGTTGACCAGCAATGAATTGGTAGCCGGACGGATCGAAATATTCGGCTGATCCGCACCGCCGCTTACGGTCGAGGCATTTGGTGCCGCCGGCGCAGCCGGCTGCGGAGGCTGGGCTCCTCGTGCTGCGGCCGTTCGCCGAGCCACGGCGGTCTGGGCCGCTGAAGTACCCTTACTCCCGCCAGTTGACACATTGAGATCGGTAAGACCCAGTTCATTCAAAACATTCACTACTTCGATAGCTTCGACATATTGAATGATATATTCCTTGACATATTTCAGATCAAACTGCCGCACGTCCAGCGTGTCGATCAGTTGATTAATGATATCGATCTGTTCGGCTGTGCCGATCATCAGAATACGATTGGTCCGTTCATCCGTATCGACAAAAACGGCATCTTTTTTTGCTGCTGCCGCCGCCGGTTGTGCGGTGTTAACCGGCACCTGCTTGGTGACCGTTCGCCCTGTTCGGGGATCGCGCGTCGTTACCGGCCGGGTCTTCGGTGCAGCAGTCGCCGGAGTCGGAGTCCCAACCTGCATAGAGACCCCTTCCATCTGGGCCACCAGTTCTTTGAGCTTTGCAACCAAATCCGCCGCCTGCATATATTGGAGTTGACGAAATTTGAATTCTTTCGCATCACCGGGAACATCCACCATCTCCAACACCTGTCGAATCTGATCCATACGATAGGCATAATCCGTAACGATCAAGGTGTTCGTCGATTCCACCACATCAAAGTCGGTGCCCAGATTCAGCCCCTTTAATAAATTCTGGGCCGTTGTCGGATCAATACTGTTTAGCTGAAAGACGCTGCTGACAATAATGTCACCCGGCTGTACCGGATCGTCCGGATTCACCAGTGTCGTATCGATCTTGGCGATATCTGCGGCTCGCATGATCGTCACCAGATCGCCGCGGCGAGTCATGATGAAACCGCGAAACCGAAGAACCGATTCCAGCAGGGCATACAGATCTTTAACTTTGATTTGGCCCTTATGGATCTTTAAGGTTACCTTCTGATTCTTCAGGATCGCCGGGTCGTACATATAATTCAAACCCAGTTGTTTGCCCACCAGGTCCACCAGCCAGTCCAGTTCAACCTCCTGCGGCACATCGATAATGGTTTCAAGCATTTCATCACCAATATGGCCAATGGCCTTTTCAAACTCCGTCCTGCCATCGGTGACAATCTTCGCCTCGGTTTGGGGCTCTTCTTCCGGCTCAACCTTTTGCGGTTCGGTCGGTGTCTCTTCGGATGCGGTTTTCTGTGCCTGCAGTTCGGCCACCTGCTGACGGAGAATTGCCATTTCACGCTGAAGTTTTAAGTTCTCAGAAACAGATTCGGAGGGTCGTGTCTCTTCCGCGGACAGGGTTTGTTCCTGCTCCGGCTGCGATGAAGACTTCGAAAGCATCTCCATCACTTTCTTAAGCGGGTCTTCTTCGGCTACGGGTTGTTGCGGGGCGTGCGTTTCGACTGTTGTTTTCGGACGAGGAATCGTAGCGGCCTCTGCCTGTTCGACTGCTTTTTCAATCGCCGTTGACGGGTCCCCTTGCGGAACAGCAACGGAGGGCTGTGCTCTTCTCTCCTCATCTAAAAGGGATTTCAACAGTTCATCCCCGATATAGTCCTCTGTTGTATTCGGTTCGCCCTGAAGCATCGTCAATAGATCTTCTTCGGCACTCGGCTCGCTGACAACCTCCTGCTCCTGCATAGCCGCTTCAGCCTGGACCTGTTCCTCTTTATCAAGTAGCTCGGCCATGACCTTTTCCAGTGATTTTTCCTGCTCGATCTCCTGAACCGCTACTTCTTGCTGTATTACAGTTTGCGATTCCTGATCAACCGTTTCATCGGCAACGGCCGGTCTGGAGGATGGTTTGGCAAGAGTCTGTCTCCATACGTCAAAGGCTTTTTCAATTTCAACCAGAACCGTCTCAGAAGCGATCGCGATCAATTTATCATCCAGAACGCCAATGATCGCGGGAACCGCTGTTCCCTTCGGCGGCGCATCCGTCATCGTTCCGACAGTAATGGTTTTTAACCCGGCAATAAACGGTTCAATTTCGGGAAGCGGATTCTGCTTGGTCCCAACCATAAGAACGCGAATTTGCCCGGGGTCTTTCTGATCCAGAACACCGATGACTTCCGTTGCCTTGATCAGATCGGCACCCTTGTTACTGGTCACGATCAGGACCTCGTCACTTAAGACATCGAAACTGCTGCCGATCTTAAGCTGGGAAAACAACTCCTGAGCCTGCTGACTGGTGATATAGCGAAATTTATATGCCCGGCTGCGAAGAACCCCATTGGCTTCTTCGGACTCAGCCATCGACACAACATTCGCCGTTAATATAAAAGCAAACAGGACAACAGCAGCCAAACATCGTTTGGTCCGCCCAAATCTACGTTCTTTCAAAAATAGCATATACCGCTCCATTTTTTTGTGTACCAACGCAATTCACTTTATTTTAAAACTCAAGACATAAATCCAACGACATCGGTTTATGATTTTTCATTGGGATCGCCGGTCTGGAGTTCCGTATCCGATTCCCCCTTATCATCAGCTTGTAACGATTCGTCCTGCTCAACAGAGTCCTCTTCAGCTTCAGCAACCGAAACATTTTCCTTCTCGCTCTGTAATGCCTTCATCAACTTTATCCACGCCTCATTCTCTTTTTGCCGCTGCTCCTCATCCAGGCCGGCATCTTCACGATTCATGATCTCCTGAATACTTGAAATCGATTCATCGATCGAAACTTTCTGTTCCTCAGGTGTCGGCGGTTTAGGAACCGCCCGAATCCGCTGAATTCGGGTCGAAACATCCCGGCGAACCTGCCCCGAAGATGTCCGCTGGTTGGCAGACGTTCTACTCGGTACCGACCTGACGACTGTTTCAGGGCCCGCCGAAACATCCGTAACAACTGCGGTCGGCTCCGACTGTAAATTGACATTGATCGTACCCGGTCCAGCCGGCGCAGAGGATTGTCCGCTGTCAGCTTTTAACAATGATTTTGTCTGGGGTTTGGCTGGAACAAAGTATTCCTGCGGATTTCGGCCGTCCTGTGAAAAGACGGCACTGCCGTCACGAATCTCGTCAATCGTCAGATGCCCGATCTTTTCGCCCTGCCAGAACCATTCATCTTTGTTTCCGGCCTGTCGAAGCAGGACCATCGAACGACCCGGATTAGACTGGCACTGAACCGTTCCCATCAGCGTAAATTTCGCATTAACCGGCCCCTTGGGCCCAGGAGGTGGAGGAGTAACCGGCGGTTTCGGAGTAACCGGCGGTTTCGGCCCAGAAGATGTGGTAACCGGCTCTGGAGGTTTCGGTGGTTTCGGGGGCGGGGGCGGATCGATCCGCAACGCAAACTCATGAGCCTGCGTAACCAGCGGTGAAACCGGCTCTTTGTCGTCTTTGTCTGTTTCGCCCGCCTTTTTTAATGTTTCTGTGATACCGGGGGTTTGAAGAAAATCTTTGATATCCGGATCACCCTTAAGCCCCCAAAATGTGATCAATACAACACCGCAAACAGCCAGCACAAAGGCAATTAGACTGGTTATTCGAAGCGTTTTTAGCATTTATTCTCCGGAATCGATTGTTCCTTCAATTTTCAAGCCGAAACGTTTTTTCCAACATTTCGGCTTAACACTATTCCTTTAGACACCTTAAAACCCCCTAAGTTCCAGAAAAGACCGTGAAATAAAGCATCTAAAACAACAAAATTTGATTGAAACAAGAGCTATTTAAGCTTGAACCAGCCGCTACAGCGAATTGTTAAATTTGTCCCGTCCTTGAGAACAATATTCAATTCATCCGTAATATAGCGTCTGGATGAGGTTTGATCAGGCGGTGTAATCTTAACCTGCAATTGGAGATGCTCTCCGTCTTTTTCCTGTGACTCTATCTCCATATAGCCGTTTCGGGATTCTACAGAGGCAATTTCCGCAATGGTACCATAATTACTGCGAATCAGAACATCTTTGATAACCGGAGTTCCCGGCTCGACATTCTGCAGGATAATCCGCGGGCGTGAAACTTCATACCGCGGTATTGCATTGTAACGTACTACCAGTGTTCCGGCCTGCGGATGGTCGGTTTTGACCTGAATAACCCCAGTGGTAGACTGATTGAGCAACTCGAGATTAACTTTGAGTTCCAGCGTAAATTCCGTTGCTTTCTTGGCCGGATCAAAGGCAATTTTCATCACATCCCGTGGAATGGTAATGCTTTGGATCGAAAATTCCTGATCATCGAGGCTTTTGACAACAAGACTGGGCATTCCGGCGTTAGCCTGATCCAAACGCAATTCGACAGTTTCCGGGGAAATGGAAACCTTAACAACTACTTCTGCCTCGATGCTCAGCTCGACACGTGGGTTTTTGGGGTCATTTGAGATAATATAAAGATGTTTTTTAACCTTCCCTTTAACGCTCGGGGCATGAAACGTAACTTTGATGGTGCCGCTTTCGCCTGGTGCATATTCTTTTTTCTTCAGTTCCGGTACTGTACAGCCGCACGTGCTCTGAACGCGTTCGATGGTTAACGTTTTTGAGCCGGTATTGGAAAACTTGAATTCGCAGTTGCCGTAAGCACCGGGACCCATCTGGCCAAAATCATGACCCGAAGCTTCAACCGCAATAACAGGAGTTGCCGAATCAATTTCAGGAACCTTCAAATCAATCTCAGGGGCCTTTTCGACAGGAACAGGCGGAGCGGATACCTGCGAGGGCTGACAACCAATAAATAGAAATGTTACAAACAAAACCGACATAAAAAAGCTTACAGTCCTATACATTTTCATTCCAGAATTCCCCAAATTTGATTTTTTTAACTACATTCTCAGATAGATACGCCGATATACAGTTTAAGTTTACCAAAAAACGGCAGGTTAGCAACTGTCTTTTCGGCCTATTAGAGATAAGTCTTTACAGAAACCATGTGAGTCTGTAAAATTTGCGGCTGATTCGTATGTGCTTATTTTGGAGTTTGTTATGAACAATTTGAAGCAACCCGAACTATCAGTAGTGATACCGGTGTTCAACGAGGAAGGCAGTCTGCCGCCGCTGCACGATGAAATCATTGCGGCACTGGTTGATTATGACTATGAAGTTCTCTATATTGACGACGGCAGTACCGATAATAGTTTTTCGGTTTTGACTGATATCCAAAAAAAGTCTCCATATGTACGGCTAATTCGTTTTCGCCGGAACTTTGGACAAACCGCCGCAATGAGCGCAGGATTTAAATACGCACGCGGAAAAATAATTATTCCCATGGATGCGGACGGGCAAAATGATCCGGCTGACATCCCCGGTCTTATTTCAAAACTGAAAGAAGGCTATGATATTGTCAGTGGATGGCGAAAAGAACGAAAAGACAACAAAGTAACCCGTACCCTGCCGTCACGAATCGCCAACTGGATGATCGGAAGAATTACCGGGATCCGACTGCACGACTACGGCTGCACCCTGAAGGCCTATTCGGCCGAATCGCTCAAGCCGATTCGTTTGTACGGCGAAATGCATCGGTTCATTCCCGCCCTGGCACGCTGGGGCGGAGAAAAAGTCGTGGAAATGGTCGTCAACCACCGACCCCGTACAACCGGCCAGACAAAGTATGGATTGAGCCGGACGTTCAAGGTTATCCTCGATCTGATTACGATTAAATTCCTCGCTTCGTTTTCTACAAAACCGATTCATGTTTTTGGCGGATTGGGGGTGTTTTGTTTTCTTGGGTCATTTGTGAGCGGATTGACCGTACTTGGGATGAAAGTATTTGCGGATTATTCAATGAACCGAAATCCCCTGCTCATTATTTCCCTGATGCTGATGATGGCTTCGATCCAACTTGTGCTGATGGGTCTGCTGGCTGAAATGATGGTACGAACCTATCATGAGTCGCAGGATCGGCCCACTTATGTGATCGATAAGATCGTGGAACCTGAACATTCGAACGCCTGATGAGCTGATATGATTCGCCGAAAAAGAAAAACATCTAAACCGATACCGACCGGCAAGTCAAAGCCATTCAATCGCGTACCCGTCGGTTTGATTAGTGCGGTTATTTTCACTTTAATCCTCGGCGGGATTCCTTTCGGCTTTGGAAAATATATTGAATTCCATTCACCCGGCCCGTTCGACAGCGGCGCCTATGTGTATTCGGCAGAACACCTCCTGCAAGGCGCCAGCCTCGGCGTTGACGAAGTAAGTTCGTCCCGTCCCGGAACGCTGCTGGCCAATATTATTGGTGTTAAGCTGTTCGGGTTTAACGATCTCGGACCAAAGGCCGTTCAGATGACACTGCAATTGTCCGCTTTTGTTTTTATGTTCTACGCACTGCGGAAAGTGTTTGGCTCGGCCGCCGCAGCTGTTGGAACGACCGTTGCGGCGATCTATCTGTCGGCGCCGCTGATCGCCAAGTTCGGCAATGTCAAAGAGCAGTTCATGATCCCGTTTATGATCGCAGCGGCGTGCTGTTTTTTGCTGTATGGGATTTCTCAAAAGCGATACTGGCTTATTGCCGCCGGTTTCTTTGCGATTCAGCCTTATTATTTTAAACCAACAGGGCTCTCAATTGTTATTGCATTGGTGCTGTATTTGACTCTGGGAAATGTTCTTTTCAGGAAATGGAAAGCTCTGATCCTGGAACTCAGCTTGTTTCTCAGCGGCTACATCATTGGCTTGTTAATCCCGGAATCATTGTACCTCTGGCAGGATATGCCAGCAGCAATACTGGATACATTGCCGGTGGTACTTCTTGAAGTTGGATTCATTTTTGCGGCAATTGTTATAGGAATTATAATCATTATTGGTTTTTTCAAAAAAGTTCACCTGTTGAGAAAACTTCGTCAAGTCTCAAAATGGATATGGATAACCGGCTTATGTTTGATCTTTATTACTTTTATCCTTTCGGCTTGGATTATCAAAATAGAACCGGGCTCAGAAAACAGTGACATAATTTCCTACACTCAAGATATTTCTTTAATTCGAATCCCCAGACGGATACTTGAAACTCCAATCAATAAACTGATGGCTTCTTCCGGACTGAGGGGAGGTTATGTCAGCAACAGTTGGAAAGCCGTCAATTTCTCCACTCTGGCGCCCAGGATATTCCGTTATTATAAAGCCTTGTCCGTGCCGATCCTGCTGGCGATTGGATCCATCATCGTTGCCGGTTGTATATGGTTGCCAAAATTACTGAAAAAAAACATGCCTGCTGATGTTCAATCAAAGCTTGTTTACTTGCTGGTGCTCTGGTGGGTACTGGATATGTTATTTGTGTGGGGCAGTCCACGATCCTATGAGCAATACTACCTGCCCCTTTGTGCTTCGGGGGCGATGCTGTCTGGATTTCTCGTCTGGAAATGGCAGGAAAACCTGTTTTCCACTACCAATAAGATTCCCTGGCTGCTCGGCGGCCTGATTGCCGTGATCATGCTGGGGTATCTGGCAATCCCGATCTTCATTGGTCAGCGGTACAGCCCTGATACCGGTAGCGATTATTTTAAAAACAACGGTCATCGGCGGCGAGGTTTCAGGCCGGCATTAAAAGAACTGCCGTCACGCCAAAAAGGGGCATGGGTCGCGGTAGGCGATTATATCCGTACAAACAGCACGGAAAAAGATACAATCTATGTCTGGGGATGGTACCCGGGCATCTATGTACAGGCACAACGTTTGTCACCGGTACCCAACGCTTTTGAAGGCGATATGCATATAAAATCGCCGCGGCAATTGCAAATAGAAATTCATAACATAATCAAAAGCATAAAGAAAGAGCCGCCGAAATTTATTGTAGACAGCCGCAAAATACACTTTCCTAACGACCGTCCTCCTCTGGAATTGTGGCCGCATGTCTATTCCAAACAAAAACCTTTTGGCGAGCCGATTCCAAACAATCCGCAAGTTATCTTGCAATACGACGAACAATACAAAAAAATGCTGGCCGAGCAGTTCGATCCAAGACAGAAAGAATACGCAAGCCTGCCGGGGTTAACCTGCTGGCTTCAATATGCACCATGGAGCAAGGCCATGCCGGACGAGGCCAGGCGGTACGAAGTCATGAAACCGCTACGCGACTTAGTTATGAACAATTATCGCATCGCAGGTCAATACGGAATACACATTGTATTTGAGAGAAAATAAAGGCGATTCCCTTCAGAGATACACTATGGATTCGAAAGAAGCGGAAAACTCAGTGTACGAACGTCGTTGGAAATACGCCATCGATACAGACAACATCCAACTGGGAAACCTGCAGGTCAACCTTGAGTTTCTCGAAGCCACAACCCTGATCACCTCCGGCAAGAGTGGATTGGAATTAGGATCCGGTGCGGGAAAACTGGCATCATTATTACAAGAGAGAGGCATTTCGATCATCGGCAGTGATATTTCAGAAACGGCTGTTGAGCATGCCCGTAAACTATATCCGGCCGTCGATTTCAGAGCTCATTCCGCAGAGAATTTGCCTTATGATGACAATACGTTTGATCTGGTCATGAGCTTTGATGTGCTGGAGCATCTGTCGGATGTGGATCGGCATCTGGGTCAGGTCCGGCGAGTCCTCAAAGACAACGGTCATTACCTGTGTCAGACGCCCAATAAATTCAGTAATGTCATCTTTGAAACACTGAAAACACATTCGATGCAATGGAAAAAGTATCACCCTTCGCTGCATTATTATGGCCAGCTTAAACGTCGTCTCGAAAAAAATGGATTTGACCCGCAATTTGTTAAAATGAACACGATGAACGAATACGCCGTGAAAAAGTTTGAACGGATTGGGCTTCCGGGATGGCTGTTTCGATGGATCAATTTTCGATATGTTCCTTTTCGGCTTCAAACGAATTTTTATGTAATTGCCCGGAAAACGGATAAGTCCTGATCGTTCTGTGAACAATAAAATGAAAATCCTGATGCTCAATTACGAATACCCGCCCATCGGCGGCGGCGCGGGGAAAGCGCATCAAAACCTTGTTCGTGAATACAGCCGCGTTCCGGAACTTGAGGTTGACATTCTCACGGCCGCCGAAACACCGCTGTTTCGGCGGGAAACCATTGAGGACAATATCACAATTTACCGGTTGGGTCTTCATAAAAAAAATCGCCACTACTGGAGGAAGCGGGAAGTCCTCGAATGGCTTTTCAAAGCGAATCGATTGTACAAAACATTGGTTGCCCAAAAACAGTATGACCTGGTCCACTCTTTTTTCGCTTTTCCGTCGGGCTATCTTTGTCTGCAAACAGCCGGCCGGATTCCGTATTTGGTTTCACTTCGCGGCAGCGATGTCCCCGGTTTCAATGTCCGCCTGAAACTGGATTATGTTCTGCTGAAAAACCTGTTCCACCGCATCTGGCGTAACGCCGACGCGGTCATCGCCAACAGTCAGGGTCTGGCCGATCTGGCCCGTTCATTTGAGCCGGCGGTGGACATCGGTGTCATATGCAATGGGGTCGACACCGACACCTTTTCGCCACCGGCCCAACGGTCGTTTTCCGGCAGGATCAGGCTGGTCACTGCCTGTCGGCTGATCGCTCGAAAACGCATCGACCTGTTGATCGATGCGGTTTCAAATATTATCCGGAAAGGTATTGACGTCGAATTGAATATCGTTGGAGATGGAAACCTGCGAAAGGAACTGGAATCAGTTGCTGACCGATTGGAAATATCAGATCGGGTCCATTTCCATGGATTAGTCGAATACAATAAGATGCCTGAGGTTTACCAGCAGAATCATCTGTTCCTGATGAGCAGCGCCCATGAAGGTATGAGCAATGCCATGCTGGAAGCCCTGGCGTGCGGACTGCCTGTTATCACAACCCCCTGCGAAGGCGTCAACGAGCTGATCTCTGATAACGGCATCGTTGTCAAGGAATCCCAATCGCACGACATTGCCGAAGCTGTCTGCGGTCTTGTTCAAAACCCGGCAAACTATGACCGAATGGCGGCTGCCGCCAGACAAAAAGCCCTGCAGTTCAGCTGGACGCCTGTTGCTCAAAAATACATCGATCTGTATCGGCAAATCATCCAAAAAAAGTGGTCGTGACATTCACAATATCTCCGGATTCGGTCTTTTCATCCGCCCATCTTCTCTGTACAATAGCATCAAATACAAACCGTATTCTGTGGAGATAGACAATGGCCATAACCGTCGAGGAAATATTTGAAACCGTTAATATGACGCTGCATCAGAATTTTGATATTCGCACTGTCACGCTGGGCATCAATCTGAAAGACTGTATGGACCGTAACACCGATCATTTCTGCGGGCGCATCGAACAGCGGATTGTCAAAATGGGCCAAAAGCTCAACGCCGCCGCCGATGTCATGGAACAGAAATACGGCGTCCCCGTTATCAACCGCCGCGTCTCGGTCACCCCGGTTTCGCTGTTGCTGGAACCACTGCCCCGAACAATTGCCACCGCGGTCAAAGTCGCCAAAACACTGGACCGCGCGGCCGGAAAAGCAAAGATCGACTTCATCGGCGGTTTCGGCGGATACGTCCAAAAAGGGCTAACCGCTTCGGATGAAAACCTGATGAACGCCCTGCCGCAGGCATTGTCCCAAACAAAACGGGTCTGCTCATTCTTCAACCTCGGCTCGACACTGGCCGGATTGAACATGACCGCGGTCGAGCGGTTCGGGCATATTCTTAAAGATTTGGCCGTTCGCAGCAAAACGGGTATCGGCTGCGCTAAGGTAGCCGTTTTCGCCAATGTCCCCGGCGACAATCCGTTCATGGCCGGAGCCCATCACGGCATCGGCGAGCCGGACTATTCGCTGAACATCGGTATCTCCGGCCCCGGCGTTGTCAAAACCGTCGTCGAACAAAATCCCGACTGCGATCTGACGGAACTGTCCGAGGTCATCAAACGAACCGTTTTCAAAATCACACGCGCCGGCGAACTGATCGGACAGGAAGTAGCCCAAATACTGGGTGTGGAATTCGGCATCGTCGATATTTCGCTGGCGGCCACCCCCGCAGCGGGCGACTCGGTCGCAGAGATCATCGAGGCAATGGGCATTCACCGTATGGGCCTGCCCGGCACGACCGCCGCACTGGCTTTACTCATCGACGCAGTTAAAAAAGGCGGTGCGATGGCTTCCGGGCACGTCGGCGGACTCTCCGGAACCTTCATTCCCGTCAGTGAAGACGCGGGCATGATTCGCGCCGTTAAGGAAGGCGCCCTGAACCTGCAAAAACTCGAAGCCCTGACCAGCGTTTGCTCGGTAGGGATGGACATGTTCGCCATTCCCGGCTCAACCCCGCCGGATGTCATCAGTGCCATCATTGCTGACGAACTGGCCATCGGTATCGCCAATAACAAAACCACCAGCGTGCGGGTGATTCCCGTTCCCGGCAAGCGTGCCGGCCAAAGTGTCCACTTCGGCGGCCTGCTCGGAACGGCCCCGATTATGCCCGTCGCTAAAAAAGCAAGCTTCAACTTCATCAACCGTAAAGGCCGTATGCCCGCACCCATCAAAGCATTAAGGAATTAAACATTATAATATCAAATTTGCTTAAGGAGAAAAAAGATGGCGGCTAAATTTCGATGGATTCTGTGTGTTGTAATATTTTTTATGGTTTTGACACTTGCAGGTTGCGGTGTAAGTTATCGCACACCCGGTGCCGGAGCTGACGTGGCCGGCCTGTTTGAAGCAGCGGACGAAGAAATTAAGGAGATTGTCGCCCGTGAAGCCGCCTCCCCGCTGCCCGTCAATCTAATCGTCGTTCGTCTCCAAGACAGGGGATACCATTCCTATTCAATGAAAGATGCCGTCAGCCTCGGTCGATACAGCATCGTAATGACCAGAGACATCGAAGACGAGGCCGATTTTGAACGAATTAATAAGTTTCCACAATTGGAACAGGTCGGAACACTCAATCGAATACTCCTGCCGGCAGAAATCCGAACCGATAAAGATCTGAGAGTTTCGGCTGCCAAACTTCATGCAGACATGCTTTTGTTGTATACCGTTGATACAAAGTTCTGGTCCGAAGACAGTGCTAAACCGCTCAGCGTTGTCACATTAGGATTTTCTCCAACGGTCAACGTCCATATGATTTCCACAATCTCCGGAGTACTTATGGATGTACGGACGGGATATGTGTATGGTGCTATTGAAGCAACGGAAAAACAAACACAACTGTCCTCTTGGTGGGCTAATGAAGATACGATTGATCAATCGCGTCTGAGAGTAGAGCAAATCGCTTTCGATAAAATGCTTGATGAATTCGAAAGGCTTTGGATCGGCGTAGTAGCTGAAAGAAAAGCGGTTTTAAACATGCAGCAAAAACAATAGACTTGACCTACTTTTCAAGAAAGGTGATTATGGCCAAAAAAATACGCTGGGGAATCATGGGATGCGGACGCATCGCAAATGATTATGCGAACGATTTGACCTTGACTAAATACGGCGAGCTGGTGGCCGTCGGTTCACGGTCAAAGGCAAAGGCGAAAAAGTTTGCCGCACAACACGTCGGCGCTCGTGCTTACGGCAGCTATGAGGAGTTGGCCGCCGACCCGGATGTGGATATCGTCTATGTCGCCACGCCGCACCCATACCACATGGAAAATACCCTGCTGGCGATAAAAAACGGCAAACATGTACTGTGCGAAAAACCCATGGCGATGAACGCAAAACAAACCCGGCGGATGATCGCCGCCGCACAAAAAAAAGGCGTCTTTCTCATGGAGGCCATGTGGACACGATTTTTTCCGGCTATCATTCAACTTCGTCAAATGGCTCACCGCAGAAATACGCATCGGCAAGGTACTGGCCCTCGAAGCCGATTTCGGCATTCATTTCAAGGTCGGGCCCGAACATCGTATTTTCAATCCCGACCTCGGCGGCGGAGCCCTGCTGGATTTGGGCATCTATCCCATCTCATTCGCGTCAATGGTGTACGGCGCCCAACCGAAAAAAATCGTCTCCACCGTCCACAAAGCAAAAACCGGCGTCGATAATCATGCCGTCATCACTTTCGAATATGCCGACAGCGCCACGGCCGCATTGACCACCAGCAGCCGCGTCCGCATCCGGCACGAAGCTCGTATTTTCGGCACCGAAAGGAATGATTACGGTGCACGAGGGTTTCTTTCATCCGAACCGATTGACACTGGAAGTTGAAGGCAAAAAACCAAAAACCGTCCATCTGCCCCATCCCGGCAGCGGAATGCAGTTTGAAGCCGAACATGTGCACGAAGCCTTGCGCAACGGAAAACGGCAAAGCGAAATAATGCCGTTGCAGGAAACGCTGGAAATCATGCAAACACTGGATAAGATCCGCCGGCAGTGGAATTTAAGGTACACGAACGAATAGAAACGATGCCATTGTGCGAAAACTGATTCCAAAACCAATACGAAAAAAACTGTACCGACTGCTTTATCCTAAAAGTCCTGTGCTCTGGGCTAACTGGGGCATATTGAGTGCTTTTCTGGCAAAAAGAATTAAGCCGAAGAAACCTCCTGTGCTTATTTTGTCAATGCCGCGAAGCGGATCGAGCTGGGTCGGGGAAATCATGGGGCTTTCGCCAGATTCGCTCTATCTTCGTGAGCCGATCACCCAGACATATCTTAAAACCACACACGACGGAGCTCCGAGTTTTTTTGAATTTGACATGGCCGGCCTGCCTGAAGGTTATGAATCTTCTGCAAAAAATGTTTTTTCCGGCCTGCCTCTGTTTGACCGCCGGATCACAATTTTCCCCAAACAATGGGCCTTATCCAAAAGGAGCCGCAAACGAATCGTCGTAAAAGAAGTCAATCCGTTTATGCTGCCGTGGCTGACTCAAAACTTCCGACCGCGAATCATCTATCTGGTTCGCCACCCTGTCGCAACGGCATCCAGTTTTAAACGAATAGGATGGACCGGGGAACAGTTCGATTTCCGTCTTTCCTTAGAAACGCTGGAGGAAAAAATCCCCCATTATAAACAATTTAGTCATTCGTTCTGGGCTGAACACGGCGCCTTACAGGCATTCATTTTAAAAGAAGTACTAAGATACGCCAAAGATTATGATGATTTTCGATTAGTGAAATATAAACATCTCTGCGAAAACCCTCTATCTGTGTTCAAAGAACTGTATGATTTCGCTGAATTAGAATGGAACGACTCGGTTGAACGAAAGATCCGAAAACGCATTCATCCGGAAGAAATCAATACGGATCCTTTCAGCATCTACCGGGATACGGCCCGTGAAGCGAAAAAGTGGAAAAAACAAATTCCGGAAGAGAAGATCGCTGAAGTCAAAAATGCCTGGCTGTCCTTCGATCTGCCCTATTACCAAAATGATTGGTAAAACAACGGTTAATTTGTAAACGCTTCTTCGACGAGGTCGCAGAGGATGTGGTAGGCGAGTTGGTGGATTTCCTGAACGGTCGCGGTCGGGCCTTCGACGCAAATGCAATGATCGGATAATTTTTCAAGCGGTGAATTTTTTTTGCCGATAAACGCCAGAACCTTTGCGCCTTTTTCTTCGGCTAATTCGGCCGCGGCCAAAATATTTTTACTGGTGCCGCTGGTGGAAAAGGCCCAGAGGATATCATTTTTTCGAACCAGCGCTTCAACCTGGCGGGCAAACACTTTTTCGAAACCGTAATCATTGCTCACGCTGGTCAGCGTGGATGTATCGGTCGTCAGCGCGACGGCGGGCAGACCCTTGCGTTCGCGAACGAACCGTCCCACCAGTTCGGCGGCGATATGCTGGGCGTCGGCAGCGGAACCGCCGTTACCGCAGATATAGATGCAGCCGCCGGCGGTAATGCAGTCAATCAGCATTTTGGCCGACAGCGCAATTTCGTCAAGGCAATTGGTTTCCAGATCGGCCAGCACTTTTTTATGCAATTGGATCGTATCGAGAATTCGCTTTTTCTTCGATTCCATACGTTTATCCTCATTCGCCTGACTTTTTGGGTTTTGGTTTTCCACGCCGGAAGTTTTTGCGTCGGGCCGCCGCCCGGGCGTTTGCCGCGAGCCGAAGACCCGGAATAGCTTTTCTTGCCGGACGGCTTTGATCAAATCCGGTTCAGGGCCGATCCACTGAGGAATAATCCGGTTGGCCCGCAGGATGTGTTTGAGTTTGCCGATATCACGACCGCTGAAAAAGGTTATCGCTTTTCCCTCGCGGCCCATGCGGGCGGTGCGCCCCGTTCGGTGCGTGTAAGCCTCCGGATTTTGCGGCAGGTCATAATTGATCACATGCGAGGCATGCGAAAAATCCAGCCCGCGCGAGGCGATATCCGTTGCCACGAGATATTGAATGTCCAGCTTTTTAAACCGCCGGAACAAACTGGTGCGTTTGCTCTGTTCCATACCGCCGTGAATCTGCTCGACGGATTTGAGTTCCTTCTTCAAATGGTCATAGAGCTTTTCGCAGTTTGTCCGGCTGGAGCAAAACAGAATCGCCTGTTTGGGCTTTTCGGTTTTGATCAATTCGAGCATTTTTTCAAATCGCTGGTGCGGCTTGATTTCTTCGAAATAATGACTTAGCGACTGCGGCGCTTTCTGGTCGGAAATCAGTTCGATCATTACCGCATCGTCGAGGTATTTTTTGGAAAGCTGCTTGATTTCGTTGGGCATCGTCGCGCTGAACAGCATGGTGTGATGTTCATGAACCATGCAGGAAAACACGAATTCGATATCCGGCAGAAATCCCTGGTTGAGCATTTCGTCGGCTTCGTCCAGCACGAAATAGCGAACTTCCGCCAGCCGCAGCGGTGAATTGTACAGCAGGTCGATCAGCCGTCCCGGCGTGGCAACCAGAATCTGCACGCCGTGATTGAGTTTGCTTTTTTGGATATCCATCGAAAAACCGCCATAGACGGCGAAGGCATCGACGCCGGTTTCTTTGGCGATCCAGGCAATTTCATCGACATACTGCAGGGCCAGTTCGCGGGTGGGTACGAGAATCAGGGCCTGAACCTCTTTGATGTCCGGGTCCACAGACTGGACGACGGGGATTCCGCAGGCGGCCGTCTTGCCGGAGCCGGTTTCGGCCAGCGCGATTAAATCCCTGCCCGACAGAACGTGCGGGAAAGTCTGCTCCTGAATCGGCGTCAGGTCGTCATAGCCCTTTTTGACCAGGGCCCTCATAATCCCCGGTTTTAAGTCTAATTCCGTAAATTTCACGCAAAATCCGTTTCTGTACCGGTCCTGTTAGACGCTCTTTGGGTCATTAATTCCATCTTTGGCTTTCATAAAGGGGTGATTATATCCGGTAAACAACCCGTTGTATAGGAAATTCTTTCCCGCCCTCCTTGTCCTCCGGCTTGTCTTGTCATAGCAATGTCATCCCCGCGCAGGCGGGGATCCAGCGACGACAGAAGCTTTAGCGAAGGAGGATGACTTTCCGCCTGAGATCGGAACGCGCCCCTCTCGCCTTCTAATTTTTTTTGTCTTTTTTCGGACGGGACGGAAGTTGCTTGATCGTTTTATCAAAATCACTTACTTGGCTGTCCGACCATTCGATGCGACTTTGGTTGAATTTATCATATTCGCTTTCGGCAAATACCTTCGCCATCTCATGCGAAATTGCCCCGGCGTCATTCAATATATCCCGGTCGTTTAACGACAAAAATCCGTGAAGCTTGTCAATCCAATCTTTCATGTACATCGCAATCCGGCGCATCGCCTGACCTTCCGCAAAAATCAGATATTGCTCGACCAGGTTATTCAGTGCGGAAAGCTCATCCTTATTCAGATAATTTTTAGCGATGACGACATCAGCTTTGCGTACTTTCTCGCCCCGCCAATTCGTCAGCCCCATATTGGCCTTGTCGGCATCGGCCCGCTTGTGGACAATTTCCGCGGCCGTCATACCGGTAATCGCCCAATGCAGCTTGTTCTGAACCGTCTTGAAAAAAGTCAGACTGAGTTCATCGGTCGGGTCATAATCGACACTGGTAGCATAGATGTCCGTGATTTTCTGATAGAACCGCCGCTCGGACGTTCGGATATCCTGAATCCGGCGGAGCAATTCATCAAAATAGTCAAACGGATGGTCGGGGTTTTTCAGCCGTTCGTCGTCCAGAACAAACCCCTTGACGATATACTCCCGCAATCGCTGCGTCGCCCACTGCCGGAAATGCGTGGCAATCTGGGATTTAATCCGGTAACCAACCGAAATGATCATATCCAGATTATAATGTTTTGTTTTGTAGTTTTTACCATCCGCAGCAGTTGTCAAGTATTCCTTGACAACTGAATTTTCGCCAAGTTCGCCCTCTTCATAAATGTTTTGTATATGGAGACTTATGTTTTGCTTTGTCGTCTGATAAAGCCGCGCCAAATCCGCCTGCGACAGCCACAGCGTCTCCCCTTCAAGCCGAACCTCAAGCTTCGTCTGTCCGCCCTCAGTCTGATAAATCAAAATCCCGCCGCCCCGCGGCACAAGCTCATTTTTACTCATTCGTTAAATCTCCTGGGAACGCGGGCGTCTCGCCCGCAGTTAAAACAGAAAAATTCCATCCCATTATACATTAATCATCCATCAATAACCAATTGCCTCATCTCTTCTTAAATCTCAATTCCTGAAATCTGAAATCAAAAATTGTAACTGTCCACCCTATCCACAACGTCCATTCAGTCCATCACCATTTGTCCTCTATGTCCTATTCGTCCCACCGGTCCAACTCGTCTATTTTGCCCGTGTCTATTCGATGTTTTACCTGATCTCTTTTTAAAATTTTATGGTTTTTGCAGCAAGATAATATGCTGTCACAATTCCAAGAATAAAGAAGAAAACTTCAATCCCGTTAAAGCTCCTGATAAAATTCTCTTTTTGTATAGAGCCTATAAAAGCATCTATTGTTGTCTCCATTTGTTGATGAACACGTACCCGACATGCCTCTTTTTCTGCTGGTGCCATTAAATCCCACTTAGCTCTAGCCTGTTGCACCAGTTCTTCCGAATGCTCGGTTTCTACATCAATAGTTTTATCAAGGAGGCTAAAGGTATAGAAAACCGAGTGCCCCTGTTCTTGAGATTCCTCAAAAATCTCATCAGCCAGCCGCAAAATCATATACTCGTCCTTCATGATCTGATGAGCTAAATCCTGCTTTGCGGTTTTACTTGCTCGGAAAAGAGATAATTCAACCGGGATATATTTACCTGCTGAAATCGACAGAATCGATATCACTACAGCAATTAAGCCCATTCTCCGACCTCCTTTACTCCCCCATGCAACAGCCGCCCCAACACCCGCTCCAATAGCACAGGCCATCCAACTAATCTCATAACACGTATAGAAGACAAGCACGCCTCCCAAAATTGCCCCGATGATTCCAACTACAATCCCCGCTACCAGCCCTTTTTGTCTCATTCGTATGCCTCTGTTTTAATACTTGATCTATCCCCGTCCATCCTGCCCACTTCGTCCAGACAGAACTAAAAGAGTCAGACACTTTTTCGGCATCTCTCTATTGTATTCATGTTATTTCTCCTCATTTTCGCCCCTGTCAATTTCTCTTGCCAACACATCGCATCGCCCACCGCCTCCGGCTCCCCTCCGCAATTTTGATATTTGCTTTTTAATCTTTAATATGTCTTTAAATTATACCCCCCACACCGAAATAGGCAATAACTAACCAAAAATACCAATTTCCCTGTTTTTCAATCGAAAACCTGTCCTGAGCCGCGCCGAATGGATTGAACGTGGAAAATTGAAAATTATTTGTTTGACATTTATCTAACTTGTGGTATAATACCACAAAATTGAATAGGTTGATCTTTTAACAATTGAATTAGAGTGCGAACGCCCCGCGTCGCCCGCTCCGCCCTGAGCAAAGTCGAAGGGGCCCAGCAGCCAACCCAATGTCATTCCGTGTCTTCAGTGGTTATTATTCACCTTAAATTAATGAAATCTGTGCCCTCTGTGGACAAGTAAAAAACGCAAAACGAACCCAATGTACAGCCGTCATTCTGAGCCGAAGGCGAAGAATCTCCCATTCTTGTATTCCTTCTTTTAAAAATCGGTGAAATCTGTGCAATCGGTGGTTTCATACTGGCAAACTTTGGCGCATTTGTGGCAAACTTTGGCGCCGTTTGGGCGCACTTTGGCGCATCTTTGGACACGTTTGGTGTCATGAAAACCCACAAAAACCGCATTTTTGAACTAAAAACGCGGACTGTCCCCGATTTCACCCACCATTACAGGCGTCGATGGGGTCGAGATTGCAGGCCAGCCAGTTTTCGGCGATGTTTAGAAAATCGGTCAGGTTGACCCGGCAATCGCCGTTGGTGTCGCCGGGCAGCGGAGTTGGACAATCGGCAATGTCGACGGGGTCGAGGTAGACGGCGTAGATATTGGAAGTCCCTGATCGCATATCTTCCCAGACCACGGTATCACCGCTGATGGCGGGGTTGATCTGGTCGGCGGGGTCGGCAGTGATGCGGAATTCTTTTTGGGTGATGAGATTGTAGCCGTAGATGTCCCAATGGCCGTTGCGGTTGTCCTGCCAAACGACGATATGGCCGGAAATGTCGGGGTTTTCTTCGGAGGAGGCTAACTGACTGATGGGGATCGTGACATAAACGCGCGGGTCCGAATAGTCGATCGCCAGGATATCATAATCGGTTCCGTCGCCTGAAAAATCGCGTTGATAGACGATATAATTTCGGTCGACAGCGGGCGCGGTCTCGTCTTCGGCCTCGTAAACCGGAGACTGGTAGGTGGGGGCATTTTTGAGCCATGCATCGGCGGCGATAATATCCCAGTCTCCATAATAATCGTCCTGATAGACAATGGTGTTTCGGAAAACGGCCGGAGCCGCTTGGTTATTATCATAGGTATCCAGTGCAAAGACATAAGGGTTGGCCGGGTCGGCAATATCGGCGGCATACAGGTCGCTGTTGCCGGGATTGTAGTCATCCTGCCAGACAGCCAGATCGCCGTGAATCGCCGGGACGGTCTGGTCACCGTCAAAATCATCCAGTACATAATCCTGCGGCACATTCGCGTCGGCAATATCGGCCATGTTGATGTTCCAGTCGCCATTGGTTGTATCATTGTCCTGCCAGACAACGCGGTCGCCCCAGACGGCAGGGTTGATCTGGTCGGCGGGGAATTGGGCGACGGCTATCGGAACCGGCGCATTGTTGTCATCCAGGTCACGCCCGTAGATATCCCAGCTATTGGCGCCGGCGTTCTGCTGCCAGACGATAATCAAGCCATCGATGTCCGGGGCTTGCTGGACCTGATCGGACAGGTACACCGGAAATTCCTGAGCCGCAACAGCGGACAGACTACAAACGATCAGACAAAGATAGAAACACTTCATGGTTGGCTCCTTAGCTTAAAACAGCGTGCCCGCACGATCACGGACACGCTGCGTTGTGATGACATGATTAATTTGCTTCGGCTTCCAGTTGTGCTGCCAACTCAAGCAGTTTGCCCGCGGCTATTTCGTTGGCCGGATCTTTGGCAGCTTGCATCAGCGGCATGTGGGCCTTTTCGAGATCGCCAAGTCCGAGATATTGATAGCCAAGCAGCAGTTGATAGTCAGAAGCAAACGGCTCTTTATCAACGGCAATACGGAGTTGATCGATTTGACCGGTCAACACCTTTTCGTCTTCATACAGCCCGCGCGGATAGTAGATCGTCAGTTCGTCTTCGGGGATGTTCAGCATGGCCGTTCGCAGAACCGATGCGGCATGGGCATAGTCGCCTTCGGCAAACAGGGCCTGGCTGTAGGTAAACGGCAGGATGACATCATCGGGCGACAAGGTAACCGCCTCGCGGAACTGTTCGACGGCAACATCATAGCTGCCCGCCGCAAAGAGCGTCACGGCATGATCGAAGCACAAATCGGCGGCCGTCTGGAACTGCGGCTCATCGACGGGATCTTCCTTCGGATTGCCGAGGGTGTAATACGGCTGACTGGAACTGGAGAAACCGTAACCGGTGGTGTCTGTGTTGTAATAGTTGTACGTGTTATAGGTCACATTACGGGAGGGTTCATAAATGACACGGGAACCATACCAGTAATGGGGATGACAGCCGTACCAGTAGTAGCGCCGATAGCGGTAACTATGGGGCCAGTATCCGCCGATGCTGACGAAGACATATTTACGGTGGTAGTTGGGATAGTAATAGGAAATCCCATAGGATGGGCTGCCGTAATAAACGCTGGAGTAATAATACGGCAGGCAAACCGCAACACCGTAACTGGACGACGACCAGCCGAAGTAGAAGCTGCTGCCGTGATTGACCCAGTGGCGGTCACGGCGTATATGGCTGACATCCCTGAACAAGTGCCGCGAAATATACGGGCGCGGACGATACCGTGTGGCAGCACCCTGCACAATCACACGATTGTCATTGTTGATAATGATTTGACTGGACGATGAGCTTTTGCGCGGTCTGCTATTGTGTCCGCTTGTTCGTCTGCCGGAGCGAGAAAGATTTTGCCGTACGTCAACGGTGGAAGCGGCGCGTGTTGTCGTGACAGAAGACAACTGCTTGCCGGTTCGGCCGGATGCGGGCCGTTGGGCAGGTCGGCGAGATGATTTGTTATTGATATCCCCAACGACAATCCGCTTGGGTTCAGCCTTAATATCGTTAACCGTAACACGGACCGGTTCGGCGTTTTTCTGACGATCCTCTCGTGAACCCGTGCGTTTCTGGACCGTTGTGGACGCTATTTGCGTTGTTTTTGTTCGGCTGCGCGACGTATCGGCCTTGCTGACCTGCGCAGGTTTTACAGAGGCAGGTTTAACTTCTCGAACCACCTTTGCTGTTTGAGTCTGACGTACAGTCGTCCGAGTTCGTTCGGGACGAACCGTTTCAACAACACGCCGGCGAGTATCTTTCGATTTCGCCGTTGTCGCCGGAGTTGCTTTGGGTTTTTCAGGAGCCTTCGATGTTACCACTGTTCGAGAAGCTCTTGTGGATTGAGATGTTGTTTGATTGGCCGACGTTGACGGAGCCGAAGATGTTTTTCGAGAGGAAACCGAAACCCGGCTTGACCGGCTGTTACTGGCGGGTGCTTTGTTCGTTTTTGCAGTGCTGACAACTTCCACCGTGCGATTAACCCGACGCGCGGGTGCGGCCGCTCTTTTTTGCGGTGCAGGCCGCGAAGCTGTTTTCGGAGCCGCTTGCTCGGAGGACTGTTGATTACTGGAACGCGTCGATCGGACCTGTTGGGTCGAAGGAGCGGACCGCGTCGACTGAGCCGGCTGCGCAGAACGGGTGTTGTTTCGAGTCGGTGCGGCCCGTTGAGGTGCGGCGGCGGGAGTTTGCTGTCGCTGGGGTCGGCTGCGGGTCTGGGATTCTGTCTGTCGTGGTTCGGACCGAGTTGGAGCCTTTGCTGAACGGGTCTGTGCCCTTGCCGGGGATGCGGAACGCTGAGAAACAGCAGCGGTTCTTTGCTCGGATTTTTCCTGGCCACGTCCTCGTCCTTCTGACCTCTCTCGGGCCGAAAATCCTATCCCGGACACGGTTACCACAAGGAGGACTCCAATGAGGTAATGAAACCAAAATTTGTTATTGTACGTGTTCATGGCACTCTCCTTTCTCTTGTCCGAGGCCGCTGTATTTTCCGCCCCGGTGTTTTCACACCTTGCAACGGCCCATGTTTACCTGTTGGACGTTCAGGTACTTCATTAAAGAGCAGGATCCTGCTATAGTAACTCGCTCAAAGCTTTTTGCTTATTTCGTATGAGACACTTTTTCAAAACCCAACATTTTATCAAGGAAGACTACGCCGCGTTGACACACATTGATCAGCATCTGTTTTTCTTCATCGGAAACATTCATCGCTTTGAAAAGAGCCTGAAATCGTTCGGTTCGCTGTTTCATGATTCCGCCAAGTTCGGCTTTTCCCTTTTCGGAAAGCTCGACCATGGTCACGCGCTGATTCTCAGGATTGATGGTCTTGGTGACCAGTCCACGTTTGCGCCACAGCTTCGTGATGGTCATTGAAATCGTGCTGTCGCTAACATTGGGCCAACAATCCGCAATCTGTGACACACTCATCGAGCCTTGGTCGGCCAATTGCTGTAAAATCAATGCCTCACGCTCGCTCAGTGCGCCTTCTGCGGCCTGGTCTTCCTGAATCGCACGAATCATCCGCATTCGAAGACTTAAATCCTGTATTGCCTTTTCAAGATCGGGTCCCATATTCTTCTCCAAAGAGCATGTTCAAAAAACGTCTTTTCGTTTCTACTTATTTAGTATGCGCTAAAACTGTTTTGGTTTCAAACATTTTATTAAAAAAACACTTCATTTTTTGATGTATTTTAAGAGAGCTGCCTCGATTAAACGTTAACTTATTTTAAATAAAGAGCTTACATTAAATACAAACGCTCCCCTCCTGACGAAATATTTTACATAAACGACACAGAATAGGACTGTTTATTGTCCTTTTATGGCTTCGATACCAACTTTCCAAAATCCGAGCCGGCGGGATTCTGGAAAACGCGCAGACCAAACTGGGGCACAGCGGCAAGAATATGGTCGAAAATGTCCGCCTGAATCGCCTCGTAATTGGCCCAGACCTTGTCGCTACAGAAAACATAGATCTCAATGGGCAGGCCGTACTCGGTAGGCTTTAATTGCCGCACCAGAAACGTCATGTTTTTATTGATCTTTGGATGGTTCTTCAGATACGCAACTACATACGCGCGAAACGTACCGACATTGGTCATCCGCCGGCCGTTGACCAGTTCGCTGTCATCGACATTGCCGGCGTTATTGTGTTCGTCAATCTCGCGTTTTTTCGAATCAATGTACTCCGTCAGATACTGAATTCTGCGAAACTTGTTCAACATTGCCTCATCACAAAACTGAATGGTGTTCATGTCAATATTGATGGGTCGTTTAATCCGCCGTCCGCCGGACTCGCTCATGCCCCGCCAGTTTTTGAATGAATCGCTGATGAGAGCATAAGCCGGAATTGTGGAGATAGTCTTGTCCCAGTTCTGCACTTTCACGGTCGTCAGCGAAATGTCGATCACATCACCGTCAGCGCCGTACTTGGGCATTTCAATCCAGTCGCCCATATGCACCATATTATTGGCCGAAAGCTGAATACCCGCTACAAACCCGAGAATCGCATCTTTGAAAATCAGCATCAGTACCGCGGTCATGGCACCGAAGCCGGCGAGAATCTTGGTGGGGTCCCTACCGACAAGCATCCCGAGTATCATGATGCCGGCGGCGATAATGAAGATAATCTTGACAAGTTGCATAAAGCCGCGAATCGGCATCCGGCGGGCAAATTCGAAGGTGCGGTAGATATCGACCACGCTGTTGAGAAACGCATTGATGACCAGCAGTCCAACGACAATCATATAAATGACAGCCGCAAGCTGCATGTTAATCAAATCCGTTGGAGCCAGATAATAAATGATAACGGCGGGCACCAGATGCGACATCAGCGTAAAAACGCCCCGCTTCATGAGGAAATCATCCCATTGGGTGGATGTGGTCTTGACAAGACGATTCACCAGCCGCAGGATAATCTTCTTGGTAATATAATTGGCGAAAAAAGCCAGTAAAAGAACCAGCACCAGCAGAATCGCTTCATTCAAAACCGGCGGCAGCGATAATCCCTTAAACCATTCGATTAATGCTTCCATGCGGTTTCCTTTGGAATCTTATCCGTTAAAGTTCGGGCAGCCGCCCGCACTGTGACAGGTTTGGCATTTTGAGGCCGGGGAAGCGGGCTCTTTGACTACGGCGGCAAAGGTGGAAAACTGCTTTTCGGTCTTCTTGTGGCCGCATTCGGGGCAGGCCGGGGCCTTGCTGTCGGACGATTTGACAAGCACTTCATTGATAAACCCGCATTCGGGGCACTTATACTCAAAAATCGGCATCTTACACCTCAAATACCTCGTTTTTCCTTATTTACTATAACACGGCAAGTATCATAGCATATTCGCAACTTCTTTCAAAAACTAATCTTATTAGGAGCCGTCACAAAAAAAGCCCGCCATCTGGCGGGCTCCGAATGGAGAAAACTATTTTTTTTTTAAATGAACAGGTTCACGCCGGCAGATTCGGCCTGGTTGAGATACATGGCCACGCCGCCTTCTTCGACGCCGTCGATGAGTTCTTCTTTATGAATTCCCATCAGGTCCATTGACATTGCACAGGCGACGAGGCGGACGCCGTTTTCTCTGGCGTTGTTAATCAGCTCGGTTAGTGAGGCGACATTTTTCTTTTTCATAATCCCTTTAATCATCATGGTTCCCACCCCGGCCATGTTCATTTTGGACAGGGTTGTTTTTTCGGCGCCGCGCGGCATCATCCAGCCGAACATTGTTTCAATGAAATTCTTTTTCACTTGAATTGACTCGGGTCTTCGCAGCAGATTCAGCCCCCAGAATGTAAAGAACATCGTGACCTGGCTGCCCATCGCGGCGGCACCGTTGGCAATGATGAATGCCGCCATGGCCTTATCGAAATCACCGCTAAAGACCACCATCGTCTTTTTTTTGCTGTCTGTGTGGTGCAGGGTCGATGCACAGACAGCTGCTTTGGCTACGGTTGCCTGATATTGCCCGGCGGCGGTTGTCACTTCCAGACACCGATTGCCTGTGCTTTCGCACCAGCCTTTGACATCCGGCAGAAAGCCGGGATCTGTACTGGTGATACGCACGGCCTGTCCGGGCAATAACGATTCGGAGGCTTCTTTGAGCTTTAGAATCGGCCCGGGACACTGAAGACCGCATGCATCGATTGTTTTGACAATTTCCGTTGTTTTCTGAACCGGTTCTTCCGTATGGCCGGTATCACTTTTCAATTCTTTCCTCGGCGAGTCACTTGCCGCCTGAATCCCTTCGGCGGCACAATAGGTTTTATAGCCCCCTGATAAATTTCGACATTTAAAACCATTCTGTGTCAGGATGCGGCAGGCCAGATAGCCCCGCAACCCCACCTGACAGAATACCAATATTTCCTTATCTTTCGACAGTTCATCGAGACGGGCGCGCAGATCATCAAGGGGGATATTGACAGCACCGGGGATCGTCCCGGCCTGTACTTCGGCAGGTGTGCGAACATCGAGCAGCTTCTGGTTTTGGGCAGGATTTTCAACATCGGCAACATGACAGATTGCCGCATCACCGTTGAGAATATTCGAGGCAACAAAACCGGCGTAGTTAACCGGGTCCTTGGCCGAACCGTACGGCGGGGCATAACACAACTCCACATCCCGCAACTGGTGAACGGTTAGTCCGGCCCGCATGGCTACGGCAATCACATCAATACGTTTATCGACACCCTTTACACCGACCGCCTGAGCACCGAGAATCTTGCCGGTATCGGGATCGAAGAGCAGTTTGAGACTGATCTGTGTCGCACCGGGATAATAGCCTGCGTGATTGGCCGGATGTACATAGATTTTTTCATAGTTGATGCCGGCGCGTTTAAGGTTCTTTTCATTCATACCGGTTGTGGCGACCGCCAGATTGAAGACTTTGCAAATCGCCGTGCCTTGTGTGTTGTGATAGACGCTTTTTTTGCCGCAGATGTTATCGGCGGCGATGCGGCCCTGCCGATTGGCGGGGCCAGCCAGCGGAATCAGTGTTTCAAATCCCCCAATGAAATCCGTTACTTCGACGGCATCGCCCACCGCATAGATGGCCGGGTCGCTGGTCTGCATGTGTTCATTGACTTTAATCCCGCCGCGGGGACCGATTTGGAGCTTTGCCTCGCTGGCCAGTTTGGTTTCGGGTCGAACGCCAATGGCCAGAATAACCAAATCCGTTTTCAGCAAATCGCCGTTGCTTAAATTGACATCCAATCCGTTTTCATTCTTTTCAATCCCATTGATGCTGGTGTTAATATGAAGGTCAACGCCGTTCAATATTAGTTCCTGATGAAGCGGAAAAGCCATTTCCGGATCAACGGTACCCATCACCTGTGGCGCCAACTCCACCAGCGAAACTTTCAGACCCCGTTCGATGAGGGCTTCGGCCATTTCCAGACCGATATAACCGCCGCCGACAATGACCGCATGACCTGACTTGTTTTCGTCAACCTCCTTCTTGATGGCATCCATGTTGGGTATTGACCGCAAAGTATAAACCTGCTTTAAATCCGCACCCGGAATAGGCGGGCGTATGGGGTCTGCACCCGGACTGAGAACCAAAGCGTCATAAGTCTCAGTGTATTCTTCGCCGGTATGCAAATTATGCACGACAACTTCCTTTTGGTCACGATCAATGCGAATCACTTCAGATTGAATGCGTACATCAATCCTGAACCGTTTCTTCATATTCTCGGGCGTCTGAACCAGAAGCCGTTTGCGGTCCGAGATCGCATTTGAGATATGATACGGCAGGCCGCAATTGGCAAATGAAATATACGGCCCCCGTTCAAACATCACGATTTCGGCCTTTTCATCCAGTCTCCGAAGCCTGGCGGCGGCGGACGCTCCGCCGGCAACACCACCAATAATGAGAACACGTTTATTATTCGAAATACGACTGACCATTTAATTACTCCTTGGTTTCAATTTGACAATTATTACGGATACAATGAATGAGGCCGGGTAGCTGGGGGTTGGCGATCTTATAATAGACCGTCCTGCCCCGACGTTCGCTGCTCAGCAATCCATGACCTTTCAACAATCGAAGATGTTCACACGTTTGATTGGCGGATGTTTTACATAACTCCGCAATCTCATGGACGGCGTATTCGCCCTGCATTAAAATATTGACTATTCTGAGGCGAACCGGGTGAGCCATCACCTTGAGGCATTCGGCAGCCCTATCCAGCAATTCATCCGTCAGAAATTCTATTTGTCCCATTTTCTCATTCATCATAAAGTACTCACATAACGATAATATAACTTACGTCTCAATATATCGATAGTTCTCGATAATTCAATGTTTTATTTTAAAATCCCAGAGAAAATCAACATTAGTCTTCGTGTCTTATGTGATTTCTTTCACAATAAAATATCTTTTATTTGTTCAACATTACATGTTATTGGGGCTTGACACCCCCCTGTAAAATCCTTATATTTAACTAAAGATTGTGAATGTGAACACAAACACTAAATAACAAAAAAAGAACGCTTCGGCGATGAAATACCAGAAGATACCTGACGAGACAATACGACGGATGCCGATGTACCTGAGAGCGTTTTCAATACTGAAAAACGAGGATCAGGCATACATCTCCAGTAGTAAGCTTGCTGAACGGCTGCATCTGAACCCCCCGCAGATACGTAAAGATCTGTCTTATTTCGGTGCATTTGGCACACGCGGGATCGGTTACCCCGTAGCCTCAACCGCTGAGCAAATCCGCGGGATCTTGAAACTGGACGTCGCCCAGAAAGCCGTTCTTGTGGGGGCCGGACGGCTTGGAACGGCAATCGCCGAATATCCAGGATTTAAAATGTTCGGTTTTGAGATCGCGGCAGTCTTTGACAATAACCAAAGTAAAATCGGTACAAAAGTCGGTAAAAACATTGTAGAAGACATCGCCGAAATCAGTACAATCAGACAGCGCGATATTCATCTGGCTATCTTGGCAGTACCGGCCGACGCCGCACAGTCTGTTGTCGACATGTTCGTGGGTTGTCACATTAAAGGCATCCTGAATCTGTCGCCGTGTTATGTGGTCGTCCCGAAGTGGGTCAAAGTCGTCACGATCGATATCGCAATGGAACTGGGAATACTGCCCTACTATATATAGGAAAAATAAACTAAAGCGAAAACAGTTATAGGAAATGGAAAAGCCATGAGTGTAAGCACAGTAACGAAAGAACAATTCAAGCAGTTTGTCTCATCGCTGATCGGTTCTGAACAACAGGTTGTAGGTGTGCAGGCCAAGGCTGACAAATTTGCATTCGGCGAACTGAAAAACGCTGACGATCTGCGTTTGGATTATGACGTCACGATCTTACCGCCGAAAAAATATGTCCTGCCGCAAAAGGAAACCCTGATGTCTTTCCAGGTCGGCGGTGACAGCCAGAGTATTCAGGATTGCGGAAAGATTGTCCTGCTGGGTGTCCACCCGTATGACATGGTGGCCATCAACCAGATGGATGAACTGTTCAGCCAGGGGGAATATGACACCCATTATATGAACCGCCGCAAAAACATTACGATTATCGCATGTGATGTTGTCACGGCCAGCAAGAATGTATTCGCCACGTCGATGAACACCGCGACAGTCGATTCCGGTTATGACATTCTTTTGACCGACATCGGCAATGCTTATGTGGTGGATGCCGCTACTGAAAAAGGTGAAGCGCTGGTCAAAATGATGGCCGGTGCCGCCGCAGCCAGCGATGATCTGAAAAAACGCAGCGCCGTTCAGGAAAAGAACACGGCCCGCCTGGATCAGCACAAGCTTGAGTGCAAACCATCGTTTTTGCCCAAGCTCCTGGAAAAGACCTACGACCACCCGGTCTGGGAAGAAAAAGCCAGCCTGTGCTATTCCTGCGGCTCGTGCAATCAGGTCTGTCCGACCTGTTATTGTTTCGATGTACAGGATGAAGTCAACTGGGACCTGAAAACGGGCTGTCGTTACCGGGCGTGGGACGGCTGTCTGCTGCAAAACTTCGCGACGGTCGCGGGCAACCATAACTTCCGCAAAAATCGAGCCGACCGGTTCCGTCACCGCCTGTATCGCAAGGGCAAGTATGTTCCGGGCAAGATCGACGGGCAGATCGCCTGTGTTGGCTGCGGTCGCTGTATCACAGCCTGCACGGCGAAAATCGCCAACCCCGTGGAAATTTACAATGAATTAATGGAACAAACAGAAATCGGTTAATCCGTCCCTTTTCGGGACTCCAATGATAAGGAGAAAGACACATGTGTGAATGTTGTAGCGGCAAGAAAGATATTTATCTGCCCGAACTGTGTACGATCACCAAACGCCGGATGCTGAACGGGACTGAGTTGTTCCTGCATCTGGAAAAGGATTCCGGCGACGATTTTGACTATATGCCGGGTCAGTTCGTGGAAGTTTCGGTCGCGGGCATCGGTGAAGCACCGATCTCCATTTCTTCATCCCCGACCCAAAAGGGACTGGAACTGGTTGTCCGCAATGTCGGTAGTCTGACCAAAGTGATCCATAAGTTGGAAGTCGGCGACAAACTGGGGATTCGCGGACCCTACGGTTCGACATATCCGGTCGAAGAGTCCAAAGGCAAGGATTTGGTCTTCATTTGCGGCGGCATCGGATTGGTTCCGCAGCGGTCCTTTATTCGCTACGCCCTGGACCACCGTCAGGATTACGGCAAGATCACGGTCCTGATCGGTACCAAGTGCCATGATATGCGGCTGTTCCGTGAAGAGATCGCCATGTGGCAGGAACGCAAAGACATGACCGTCACTGAAACCGTCGACGAATCGCACGAATGCTGGAACGGCAATGTCGGTGTCGTAACCACGCTGATTCCGAAGATCGAAAGCGACCTGCCGAAAAGTCAGGTTCTGGTCTGCGGTCCTCCGATCATGTACAAATTCGTACTGATGGCGCTGGCGGAAGCGGATGTGCCGGAATCACAAATTTATGTCAATCTTGAACGAAGAATGAAATGCGGCGTCGGAAAATGCGGCCACTGCCAGATGAATGAACATTACGTCTGTCAGGACGGTCCCGTATTCCGTTACAGCGACTTAGCCAGTGTACCGGAGGCGATATAAAATGAGTAAACCAAGAGTAGCTATATTCGATTTTGCGTGTTGTGAAGGTTGCCAGTTACAAATCGTCAACCTTGAAGAAGAAATCCTGAACCTGATTGATGTTGTCGATGTGGTGGAGTGGCGTGAAGCCATGAGCGAGCAAAGTCACGAGTATGACATTGCCATCATCGAAGGCTCGATTACCCGTGAAGAAGATGCCAAACGGCTGGAAGTCATCCGCAGCCGGGCTAAAATCCTCATCGCATTGGGCGCCTGTGCCACCATGGGCGGCGTCAACAAGATGAAGAATAACTTTGACCTGGACGAAGTTCGCCAATGTGTTTACGGCAAAGACGGCCAGATGCCGCATTTGAACACGGAGAAGACCCGTGCTTGTGATGAAGTCGTGACGGTTGATTTCAAGATTCACGGCTGTCCCATCAATGGTGCCGAATTCGCCCAGATCATTCGTTCATTGTTGGTCGGCAAGGCTCCGTTTGTGCCGGATTATCCGGTCTGCGTCGAGTGCAAAGCCAAAGAAAACATCTGCCGCTATGAATACAATGAAATCTGCCTGGGGCCGATCATTCGGGCCGGTTGCGATGCTCCCTGCCCCAGTGCAGGCTGGCGATGCTTCGGCTGCCGGGGCATGGTCGATAACCCCAATGTGGAAGCCGCTCAGGAGGTCATGGACAAATATGGGTTGACTGTCGAAGACCTGAAACAAAAAATGGTATTGTTTAACACTAAATAAACAGGGGACTGTCATGAGTAAAAATATTAATATAAACGTTCATCACCTTACACGCGTTGAAGGCCACGGTAATATCGCGGTCAACATCAACGACGGAACGATTGAAAAGTGCGAATGGCAAGTACCTGAAGCCCCGCGTTTCTTCGAAGCAATGGTTCGCGGCCGCCGCTATGACGACATTCAAACAATCGTATCGCGTATTTGTGGCATCTGCTCGATTTCACACTCACTGGTCGCCACCAAAGCTGTGGAAGACGCATTGGGTCTGGAAGTGACCGAACAGGCGGACATGGTACGGCATTTGATGCATTACTCCGAACAGCTTCAAAGCCATGTCCTGCACGTCGGCTATCTGGTCGCTCCGGATCTGTTCGGTGAAAAATCGGTTGTGCCGCTGGTTCCAAAAGCAACGGAAGCGGTTTTAAAAATTGTCAAGTGTCACCGTGTTGCCAACCAGATGTCCGCCTTGCTGGCCGGACGTATTACTCATCCGATTACGCTGACACCCGGCGGCATGACCCGGGTTCCGACCGAAGAGGAACTGAAAAACCTCAAAGCCGCGTTGGAAGATTGTGTGCCGGACCTCGTGGACGTTTGTAAGGTGGTTCTGAGTGTTGCGGGCAATCTGCCCAACTTCCAACGTGAAACCGAATACGTTTCGCTCAAGCAGACCAACCCGCTCTACAAAGGCACGCTGTCGGAATACTCGTTCTATCACGGCGATATTACCAGTACCGATGTCAACGGTGACGGCGACATGCCGGTCAACAAGTGGGAAAGCGTTGCAAATGAATATGTTGTTCCGCAGTCCACCGCCAAATGGTGCAAGTGGCATCGTGATTCATACTTTGCCGGGGCAATCTCTCGCTATAAAAACCAGTCACAGTTCCTCAGCCCGCTGGCCAAAGCGGTAGAAAAGATGTTCGGCCTGACGACAGCTGCTGTGAATCCGTTTATGAATAACGTTGCTCAGTTGGTCGAGGCGGCCCATGTGGTCGAAGCCAGCCTTGAACTGATCGATAAATTGCTGACTAAGGGCATCAAACAGGAAACCGTCAAGGTAACGCCGAAGGCCGGCCGGGGTTATGCCGCCATCGAAGCACCGCGCGGCATCCTGTTCCACGCTTATGAATTCGACAAGAACGGCGAATGCACCTGGGGCAACTGCTGTATCCCGACCAATCAGAACCATGCGAATATTCAGAAAGACTTCGAAAAGCTGGTTCCGCAGTTTATGGGCGAAGGCGAAGACGCCCTGCGGCAGAAGATGGAAATGCTGGTGCGTGCCTACGACCCCTGTATTTCCTGCTCGACCCACATGCTCAATGTGGAATTCGTAAAATAATCCCACAAACAGACTCAATACCCCAAAGCCCCGGCCTAAAAACCGGGGTTTTTTTCTGAGTAAAAACACCCAATTTCTGCCGAAACCAGAGAAACCCCGTATTTACCACGTGTTGCAATTCCGCGATTAGTATCTATAATAACAGATACATAAAGGTAGATTATATGAATGAGAGGGACTCAGGGTAATATGGGAGATTCATGCAAACAAAATGATTTATTCGACCACTCCGAAATCACCTTTTCTGAAATATTTAATAGCACAAATCAGGGTATTCTGGTTGCCGATATCGAGACCCAAAAATTCACCTATGCCAATCCGGCCATCTGCAGCATGCTGGGTTACGCCCAAGAGGAATTACTTCAATTGGGCATTCCGGATGTTCACCCGAAAGATTTTTTAGATAAAGCAATCGCAGGATTTGAAAACCTTAAAAACGGCTCAAAAAAACCCGGTGAGCTCATTTTTTTACGAAAAGACAGGAGCCTCTTATACGTATGGGGTGATGGGGCTGTTATAACCATTCACGGGAAAAAATATGGATTTGGTTTTTTCTCAGATATCACAGAGCAAAAAAAACTGGAAAAGGAACTGACCGCAAGCGAACAAAAATATCGCGCATTGTATCATCAAGCGCGAATTGCTTTGTATCGAACGCGTATCAGTGACGGTAAAATGCTGGAATGCAATGAGGCGCTGGCTAATTTATTTGGATACGCCACGGTTGAAGAATGCCTTGGCCAACATGCGACAGAGCACTATGTCGATCCGGTCAGCAGGAAGAAACTTTTGGAAAAACTACAGCGGGAAAAGGAAATCCATGATTTTGAAATTCAGATTGTTCGCCTTGATGGAACCCGGGGATGGATGGAAGTTTCCGCTAAAATTTACCCTCAACAGGGATATTTAGAGGGAACCATGAAAGATATTACGGCGTCCAAACTGTTAACGGAAACAGAAAAAAAGGTGCTGAATCATGTTTTGCAGGGAAAAAGTAATAAAGAAATCGCCAACCTCTTGAACCGGTCCATTCGTACGGTCGAGGATCACCGGGCCCATATCATGCAAAAACTACATGCTCATAATTTAATCGAATTAGTTCAACAGGCTCAATCCATATAAATCCAGCCCCAAAAAAACAAGAAAAAATAATTTTTACATAATATTTGCCCCCCTAAAACCATTTTTTTAGGCCAAAAAACCGGTTTCTATGAAATCCCGTAGTTACCACGATTGTATGATTGAATCGATTCATTTAGATTTATAGCTGTATAAGTGGAGGATGGGAAGATGCTGAGGAGAGGTCCCCATTTTCAACCATCCTACTAAGGGTTGTAAATTGTGTGCGCAGGAAGTTGTGTTTCCTGTAAATACGGAGAGGAAAGATGAAAAGAACATTTGCATGGGTCCTATATACCTTTCCTCCTTCTGTAATTCTGCGCAGCAATTTTTCCACCGACACACACTTCACAACTCCACGGTATATTTAGACGAGGGGTGAAAGAGATTTTTTTTGGATGAGGATGAGGAATGTGATGAAAAGAGGAAAAATTGAGAGATTCCGCCTTGGGTCAGGAAGGTTGGGAGATGCTCTTTTATTCCTAACTTGCTTTCATCAATCAGCTCACCTTTTCTTTGGATGAAAACGCGTTTTTTCAAGGAAAGGAGAAAGATGGTATGGTAAGAATATTGATGATTTTTTTCTCTGTGTGTTTAGTGCTTCTCTTGGCGGTGCCGGCAGAAGCGGGTGTGGAGGTTGTCGGTGTCGATGTTGTTCAGACAAATTATACCGCCGGGACAGGTGTATTATTGATGGACGACAGTGGTTTGGTGGTTACTATAGACTATGATGACAGTCCGACCCAGGGCGAGATTAGTCCCGCCGGTTTCACGCTGAGTACCAACTTTGTTTCCGGAATGCAATTTGCGGGTGGAACGTTTGAGTTTATTGATGAAAATGATTCATCGGTAATTATTTCAGGGAATGTTTTGACTGTCAACTTTGAAGAGGCTGTTGGGTTTTTGGTAGGAAATGGTA
This sequence comes from Anaerohalosphaeraceae bacterium, assembly GCA_963675525.2. Lineage (GTDB taxonomy): Bacteria > Planctomycetota > Phycisphaerae > Sedimentisphaerales > Anaerohalosphaeraceae > 4572-13. The sequence goes on from CAXXSL010000016.1 coordinate 498,080, forward strand.
CGGCCCAGGTATTGGTGTCAAATTTAGCCGGTTATCCTGTGGGTCCTTCTGATATCGTTTCAATTACTTTTAACCTGGATCCTGCTTTTACGGACTTTGGTCAGGATTATGCAGGTGACTCAAAGGTGAACTTCCTTGTTCCGGAACCAACAACACTGGCCCTGTTGGGCTTGGGCGGGTTGCTATTGCGAAAGCGTAAAGCATAAGTTATTTTTGAGAACAGAATGCAAAGAAAACCTGCCGGAGCTTGTTCTCTTGCAGGTTTTTTTTTGCGTTAGAGAGGAGGGAAGATGCTCGTCTGCATCGTTCCCTGAAAAAAAACACTGTTTAAGTGTGTACTGTATGCAGGGAGAGGGAACATGAAAAAGCTAATCACAATTTACATGATCGTGGGAATACTTCTGTCCACAAGCATCACCGCACAGGCTATTATGGATGGTCAAGTCGATTACAGTACAGATTCACTTGGTCTCTACTATCAAATCACAGGAGGCATATTTACCAACGGCCAAACCTACAATGGCGATAATGCCAGTGGAGGCGTCTTGCGTTATATTCATGATGACCCAGACGACACAACATACGCTAATGCTTTTCAACAATGGGCACGTGACGACTGGTTTGAGGAAACCGCCGGACTGGCTCTTACGATGAAGAACAATGATACCATCGTTTACAATAACAACGGTATTGAAGACGGTACCCACGGCGGTTTTTACGATGATACGCAGACGTCGGTCGCAGGTCTTTATATGTCGTATGCCATGTCAAACAATTATGACTGGATATACTCCGGTTATTTCAAGCTGGAAGAAGCCACTGCCGTCGATACTCTTATCGGTTATTTTGACGGCACCGGTTATTATGGGAATTTTGACCCGGACAATCCACTCATCGGCTATCGAATGAATGTTTGGAACTGTGTAATGGATGGGGTCTACCCGATGCCCTCGAACAACACCTTTACGGGCGATGTCTTCAGTAGTGACAATATGGCGGGTACTTTTGCCTGGAGTGATACCGGCGTGGCCCGACATTATTCCGGTTGGGGAGATGGTGTCACCGATCCGATTTATCGTCTCGAATACACTCTCGATACACCGCTGATCCTGCCTGCCGGGGAGTATTTCTTTAGTCACGATGCTACGATTCCCGAACCGGCAACGCTGGCACTGCTGGGCTTGGGCGGGCTACTGCTGCGTCGTAAGAAATAAGCATCAAATGACTGTAAAGGCGGCAGAACAGAGAAATTTTAATGGACTTCATCATAAGAGGAGAAGGCAAGAGACTATTTTTGCCAATCTCAACGAGTCTGTAGATGAGATCACGGAAGCTCTCATCACCCTCGAAGCCGGGATTCCTGAAAAAAGGATTTCCGGTTTTTTTATGCCGCTGCTATAAAGCAGTGTAGACCAACCATCGCCGTATCATTCTCGGCACCCACAGCCTCGATAAAACCGCACACAGGCATAAGATGGCATACAAGTGAAAATACAGTAAATACGTGCTTAAACAGGATTCAATCCCCATTTCAAAGCCAAAGTATGTGCAATAGATCGCTGATTTTCAAGGTTTTTATGCCACTGGATAGTATTTCGGCCTGAAATATCCTGTTTTGGATTGAAAAAAATTTTTTTTCTTTTAAAGTAAAATGGTAGCGAACGGTGTTGTATAAGTGACGAACGTTCGATTTTGCGGTTTTTTTTGAGGATGTAACGTGCTGGAAGATAAATTACTCATCAGAAAAATTAAAAAGGGCGACAAATCAGCCCTGCGATGGATCTATGAAAAGTACAAAGATGACCTGCTGCGGATCGCGGCCGGACTTTTGAAAACACGCTCAGACGCCGAAGACGTCGTGCACGAAGTATTCGTTAATTTCGTGCAGACAGTGGACCGGTTTATTCTGACCGGAAGCCTTCGCGGCTATCTGACAACCTGCGTGGCCAATAAAGCCCGTAACCTGAACCGTACAGAAGCACGCCACGCAACGGTGGGTCTGGACGACATCGACCCGCCTGCGGGACGCCTTCGAAGGCCCGACGAGTGGATCATCATGGATGAAGCCTTCAGCCAGCTTTGTGAGGCGATGACGACATTGCCGTATGAACAGCGTGAAGTCGTCATCCTCCGCGTCCAGGGGCGCATGAAATTCAGCACGATCGCCGCCCTGCAGGACACATCCGTTAAAACCGTCTTGAGTCGATACCGGTACGGCATAACTAAACTGCGGACTCTTTTAAATGGAGAGATAGAATCATGAGACCGACAGCCGACATAAAACAATTACTTAAAAAAACACCCATTAAAACAAATCCTGAGGTCAACCAGGCCGTTCTCAACGACCTGATGGACCGTCTGGATACGGTCACAGCGACGCCGACAGCGACGCCGCGGCCGAATACATGGAGACTTATCATGGAAAATAAAACCTTTAAAATGTCCAGCGCCGCCGCAGTGCTGCTGATTGCAGCGCTGGTGGGCGTCTCGCAGCTTGTGTTTGTCGCGCCAACCTTTGCGCAAATCATCGAGCCAATCCTGAAAGCCCACACCATCGCTTTCGATATGATCGTCGGCTCAGAAGACACAAGTCCTGCCATACATGATCGCATCAAGGGCCCCCGGATTCGGCGGACCATTTCGAATATGCCCAATATTGTACAGGTCATTGACACTGAGAATTCAAAGATGTTAACCTTGGCTGATGAAAACGGTAATAAAGTCGCCTCGTATATCAACATCGAAGGCCCAATCGCAGAAGGAACACAGTTCTTCCATAAATTCTTGCGAGGAAGCCTCTTAAACTTGAAAGACAATCCGGATTTCGAACCGATTCGGCTTGAAAAACAGGAAATAGATGGACGAAAGGTCATTGGCTATGCTGCTGAAGATGAAACGTGCGGTATTAAAATCTGGGCCGACACAAAAACATTCCTCCCGGTACGCATGGAGATTCAGGTTGGCCCTCAGTTTTACATCATCAAGAACTTTGAAATCGACATTCCTGTGGACGATGCGGAAGTCAGCATGGAAGTCCCGGAAAATTATACCCTTCGGGAAGCCCCTATTGATTTCTCAAATGTCTCGGAAGAACATCTGATTGAAAGTCTTAGATTCTGGGTCGAGGTTCTGTTGGAAGGACATTTCCCCGATTCCCTGACAACCGAAGACTATATGAACCAGATGCCCCAACTGGAAAGAAAACTGGCCCTGCTGGTGGATACCCCTGAGTCGGAGAAGGAACAGATGGCTCTAAACTTCATCCGCGGGATGGTCTTCCTGCAGTTATTTGAAATGAAACAAATGGAACCGTGGCATTATTCCGGCGGCGGCGTCAAGCTGGGTGATGCAGAGACGGCGATCTTCTGGTATCGGCCGAAAGATTCACAGACATATCGCGTCATTTACGGCGACTTGCATGTTGAAGACGCGGCGCCTGAGGAACTGCCAAAGTAATCCCGCTTATCACCATCCCCAAAAGCCGGACAGCAATGCCCGGCTTTTTTTGTGCCTATTCTGCAATTTTGGGCGGCATTAGCCTGTTATCGCTTAAAAAATCGCATTTCTTTTATTTTTTCATTTTATTTAGATTAAAATAGCCCTGCGGTTCGTGAATCATACAGAAATCGTGGATTTAACAATTAAGTGGCGAGCAGTCGATGTTTGAAGATAAACAACTCATTTGGAATCTCAGGAACGGCAGCCCGGAAGCGCTGGGGGGCATCTATGAGAAATACCACGGCTATTTGCTCACCTTGGCAACGGCTCTTTTAAATGATGTCAATACCGCCGAAGATGCCATCCACGATTTCTTCGTCTCGTTTGCCCGAACCGGTCGGACACTCAAGCTCGAAGGCAGCCTCAAAGCCTATCTGGCCACATGCGTGGCCAATCGTGCACGGGACAGGCTGCGGGCGGCAAAACGGCAGCCGGCCGGACTGGAACGGGCCGAGTCAATCGGTTCGACAGCGGACTGCCCGGCATCGACGGCGGTCTGTAACGAAACGCTGCGACAGCTCAACGGCGCCCTGGCACAGCTTCCGTACGAACAGCGTGAGGTCGTCATTCTGCATACACGAGGGCGCATGAAATTCAAGACCATCGCGGCCCATCAGAATGTCTCCACGCAAACGGTCCAGAGCCGGTACCGCTATGGACTGGAAAAGCTCAGAACACTTTTAAATGGACAGGTGACAAAATGAAACCTGAAAAAATGATTGAAAACCTGATCGAACAGATCGATGTGACCCCGGACGAAGCTAAACATCGGAACACGCTGGATGCGATGCTTAAAGCACAGGCCGACTCCGAACCGACCGCGTCGGGCGGAACACATTTATCAATATGGAGAACCATTATGAAAACCAGATTAACTCAATTCACTGCGGCCGCAGCGGTTTTAATCGTAATTGCCGTCGTAGCGACACAATTAACCTTTGTTACACCGACATTTGCTCAAATCGTTGAGCCAATTCTAAACGCCAAAACAATTGCTTTCGATATGACCATCGGCCCGGAAGCCAGCGGCATTGTAATGCACGACCGTGTCAAGGGGTCGCGTATCCGCCGAACCGTCTCGAATTTACCGGATCAAGTCATGATTGTTGATACGGAAGGCAGTAAAATGCTGACGCTCGTCGAAAAGAACGGCACCAAAACGGCCACATATATTGACACCAAAGGACCCCTGCAGGAAGGAACGAAAAATTTCCTGGCGTTCATCCGCGAGGTGATTATCAAGATAAAAGATCATCCCGGTTTTAAGCCCACGTCGCTTGATAAACAGGAAATCGACGGCCGGAAAGTTATCGGCTATGCGGCCGACAGTGATACTGAACATGTCAAAGTCTGGGCCGACGCCGAAACGCTGCTGCCGATGCGTGTGGAACTCGGGGTTGGGCAAGAGGCCTATGTCATCAAAAACTTTGAGTTTAATATCCCCATCTCGGACGAAGAAGTCAGTATGGAAGTCCCGGGAGGCTACACCGTTAAGCAGTCAGACTTCGATTTCTCAAATATTACGGAAGAGAACCTGGTCGAAAGCCTGCGGGTCTGGGCCACGGTGCTGCTGGACAACCGATTTCCTGACAAACTCAATACGCCGGCTTATATGGATCAGGTGCCAAACCTTGAACAGAAGATCGGGGCACTGGATATTCCGGAAAAAGAAATGGAACAAATGGGTGTCAACTTTATCCAGGGCATGCTTTTTCTGCAGTCATTTGAACTGCGCCACGAGGGCCCCTGGCATTATGCCGGAAAAGGCGCTAAATTCGGATCCGCAGACACACCGGTCTTGTGGTATCAACCTGCCGGCAGTCAGACATATCGCGTTATTTACGGCGATTTGACCATCAAAGATGTTGCTCCCGAGGACCTGCCGCAATAGTTCACATCAATAACAACTATTAAAAAGCCGGGTTCATTGCCCGGCTTTTTTTATTTTCATCTTGGGGGCGTTTCCAATATAATCAAGCTTTTCTGGATTCCCGCCTTCGCGGTAATGACAGCGGTCACGCAAATAACATAGGCGTCTCTTCTCCGAAAAGGAGTATCAATGACATTTGGAAAACCAAAAGAAACGATTGTGGTCGGACTGGGTAATCCGCTGATGGCCGATGAGGGTGTCGGGACGGTTTTGGTGGATGAATTATCAAAGCTGGCTGCGGCAGGCAAACTGCCCTCTGAAACGATCGAATATTATGACGGCGGCTGCGGGGGAATGTATCTTTTGCATACCATCGCCGAACGCAAGAAAGCGATTCTGATTGACTGCTGTCTGATGGGCACCGAGCCGGGAACGATTAAACGGTTCACGCCGGATGATGTCAACAGCGTCAAGAAAATGGCTCACTTGTCGCTGCACGAAGTGGACATTCTCAAGGTGATTGAATTGGCAAAGCAACTCGGCCAGTGCCCGGAGGAGATCGTCATCTTCGGGATCGAACCGGTGAAAATCGAACCGCAGATGCACCTGAATGAGCTTATTAAAGCCAAACTCGATGATTATATCGCCGAGATTTTCAAAGAACTGAAAAAATAAAATGAAAGACTTTCTTGGGAAGGAATCAATCTTGTATAAGTTCCTTTTGATCGTAATCATCGCCGTCATTTTGAGTTCATCGCCGGCGTTGGCAGAATCCTGGAAGCCCGTTGAAGGGCGGATCATGACTCAATGGGCCGAAGAGATCGACCCGCAAAACGCCCTGCCGGAATACCCCCGTCCTGCCATGATACGCGAAAACTGGCTCAACCTTAACGGCCTGTGGGATTATGCCATCGTTGAGAAAAACACTGATACGCCTAACCAGTGGAACGGCAGTATTCTGGTTCCTTATCCGGTCGAATCGGCATTGTCCGGCGTGGGCAAAAGGGTGGGTGCAGATAAAGCCTTGTGGTATCGTCGGCAATTTCCCGTTCCCCCACAATGGCAGGGCCAGCGTATCCTGCTGCATTTCGGTGCAGTTGACTGGCAAAGTACCATCTGGGTCAACGGCAAAGAAGTCGGCACACACAAAGGCGGTTATGATCCGTTTACCCTCGATATCACCGACGCATTGAAGGCGGACGCAGCACAGGAAATCATTATCCGCGTGTGGGACCCGACCGACCAAAAGAACAGTCCCATTCCCCGAGGCAAACAGCTCAACAATCCTAACAGTATCTGGTACACACCGGTCACCGGCATCTGGCAGACCGTCTGGCTGGAACCGGTACCGAAAGCCTGCATCAGATCGATCAAGGTGACACCAGACTTGGACAAGGGACAAATTCAAGTACAGGTCGCTGTCGAAGGTGTTAATTCGCAAACATATCAGGCTGATAAGTATTTTCTTTCAGTTGTCGTTTCGGAGGGAAAGGTGAAGGTGGCCTCCCTGATGGGCAGTCCTTTCCAAACACTGACACTGACAATTGATAACGCTAAAGAGTGGTCGCCGGAAGCTCCGTTTTTATATGATTTGACAGTGAATCTCACACAGGAAGACCGTCAGATCGACGAGGTCAAAAGCTATTTGGGGATGCGAAAGATCGAAGTCAAAAAGGACAAAAAAGGAATTAACCGGCTGTTCCTCAATAACAAGCCGGTGTTCCAGTTCGGTCCCCTGGATCAGGGCTGGTGGCCGGACGGACTGTACACCGCACCGACTGATGAAGCGCTCCGATATGATATTGAAATGACCAAAGCCTGGGGGTTTAACATGCTGCGAAAGCACGTCAAAGTTGAACCGCAGCGGCTGTATTACTGGTGTGATAAACTGGGTGTGCTCATCTGGCAGGATATGCCCAGTTGTATTTTTAATCGCGATGCCTATTCTGACGAGGAACTACAGGAAATTGACGCCCAGTGGGAAACGGAGTGGAAGGCGATCATCGACGCTTTGTATCATCACCCCTCGATCGTCATGTGGGTGCCTTTTAACGAAGGGTGGGGACAGTACGATACGGAGCGAATCACCGCCTGGACAAAAGCTTATGATCCGAGCCGTCTGGTCAACAACGCTTCCGGTTGGACGGATAAGGGCGTCGGCGATGTACATGACATCCATAACTATCCCAACCCGGATGTGCCTCCGCTTGAAGCCAAGCGTGCGTCTGTGCTTGGCGAGTACGGCGGATTGGGGATGCCCGTGAAAGACCATTTGTGGGAAATCGGCGGTAACTGGGGATACCAAACCTATCAGGACATGAGCGATCTTGAGCAGCGTTATGTTGTATTGACGCAAGATTTGTATCAACTGAAGGAAAAGGGATTGGCCGCGGCCGTTTACACGCAGACCACGGACGTCGAGGTCGAAGTGAACGGGCTGATGACCTATGACCGAAAAGTCATCAAGTTGAATCCGGAACGATTTGCTCCGCTAAACAAAGGGTATCTTCCGCCAAAATTCACGAGTGATCAGGCCATATTCACCGATTCAATAGAGGTTGAACTGATCGGCGAGAAAAGGCTACAGATCCGATATACTCTGGATGGGTTGGAGCCGACGAAATCTTCGGCGCTTTACACTCAACCGATTCACATCGAACAGACAACAACCGTCAAAGCTTGCTGCTTCTGGCCTGATGGAACCGCCAGTCCATCAGTCAACAGAAAATTGCGCAAGGTCAAAGAGATAAAAGCAGTCATCGCCAATGTTCAGAATGCGGGATTAAAATACGCCTGCTTCGAAGGCCAATGGAATTCATTGCCGGATTTTTCGACGCTGAGAGCCACACAAACCGGTATCGTTAAAACAATCAACCTTTCCTGTGTCAATAAGAGGGAGAATTTTGCCCTGAAGTTTACCGGTTTCATCAAAATACCTCTATCAGGGGTCTATCAATTCACAACCAACTCTGATGACGGTACCATACTATTCTTAGGCGGCTCCGAATTAATTAATAATGACGGCGTTCACGGCATGAATGAAGTCTTGGGTGAAATCGCTTTAGAAGCCGGTTGGCACCCAATCGAATTGGTTTATTTTCAGGGCGTCGGCGGGCTTGGACTGGACGTCTCCTGGCAGGGACCGGGCTTTCAGCATACGCAGATCAGCGGTGATATGCTGGGCCATTAAACACCGGCAGGCAACTGCACGAAGCGGACATCTTTAAAGTGATCGAACTGGCGGAGGAAATCGTCATCTTCGGCATCGAACCGGTTACTATCGAGCCAAAAATGAGCCTGACCCCAACACTTGAGGGCAAGCTTAATGAATATCTTTCTGTCCTTCAAAAAGAAATCATTAGCTGATCGCTGTATGTAATCATTCTTCCAGCGTAAATACGATAGTGTCGACCCATGCGGCATCATCACCATGTGCACCGGAACTGTCTTTTTCATAAGCCCACTTAAATGTTGTTAAACCGTCATACACCGGGAAGGTCCTGTAAAGCCATCCGGCGCTATCGCCACTGTGTTCAATTCGCCAACTGCCGTCAATGTAAAAATGGAACTTATCAAAACCTTCTTCGCTGGAGACTCTGTAATAAAATGTAATCAAATCATAGCCGGTTGTATCGACCGTCAGTTCGAGATAGCTGCTCTGACTATCCCCGATAGCGCCGGACCGAGCGGAGTAGCTGCCCTGCTGAACAGTTACATCGTCAATTACCCATCCGGCAGCGCCGCCGAGAAGCCACGGCTGCTGTGTAAAGTCACCTGTTTCAAAATCGTCACCCGGGGCCAACGGATATGACTTCTCAACCATCCGACCAAGCCAGTGATTAGCCAACAAATTCAGATCATTCATGTCCACCACGCCGTCAACATACCAGTCGGCCCGCGCATCCGGCTGGTCCTGCGTGAAACCGCTTTGCCCCCAGTACTGTCCCAGCATTGAAAATTCCCGAAGTCCAATTGGGACCTGCCACGACAACGCCGGATAGCCATCCATTTCCCAGAGCTCATTGATTCCGTTTTCGGTTTCCCCGAAAAAGTCCCATCCAACAAAACTGGCCTCATTCCGCATTTGTGCATCCGTCAAAGCCGTCGCATACAAATCGACCGGACCGCCCCCGTCATCCGGATGCAGGTGATAACAATTAATAAAGTAGTAGCTTGAAGAATACAGAGAATACCCAACGAATCCGCCTACATAAGTTGACCCGGAGACTGAACCTGATGCGTAACAGTTCATATACGCTCCCAGACTATAGCCAACAAAACCTCCGATTCTTTGTGAACCGGTACCACCGGTCACATCAACCGCCGCATAACAATTAATAACCCCGCCCTGTGAAACGCCAATAAAACCTCCGACATTGACAGCCCCGCCGCCTGATGTGATTGTGCCGGTTGCGTAACAATTGGTTATTTCTGTAGAACTGTTGTTGTACATACCCACCATGGCTCCGATGTGGCTGGAACTGCTGCCGCCAGCAATACTGACATTCTCCAGTCCCAGATTTTTAATCACGGCATTGGATGTGCTCGTACCGAACAGGCCCAGTTTGTCGGCATTGCTTGATTGGGCATCAATCGTCATATTCAGAATTTTATGATGGTTCCCGTCAAAACCCGCATTAAACTCGGTGGCTGAAGGCGCAATGACCGCTTCAGTGAAAACATGCCCTGCCAGATCAATATCTGACGTGAGCATGAAATTATCCGAATAATACGCCGGATGCTCGCCAAGGTAGATCAACTCATTGGGCTCATCGATCTGATAGGGGTCCGTAATCGTCCCGCTGCCCTCCCATGTTGGATCTGCAAGCACAAAGGAACCGGCACTCAAAACAAATAAAATAAGCACTGTAGGAAAACAATAATTGACATGTCTCATAATACAATCCTCCTGCTATATAGGTTGTCATGTGAAAGGGACATCAGAGGCAAATCTCAATATGCGGAGTGCCAATCGCCTCCCTCTTTCGATATCACTTTTTGTTAACCAATGATATATGCTATCATCTAATTATTCAAGGATATTGTCGGTAATTACGCGGGTTTGCCTGAGGTTGCCGCCATCGGCGGAATTTTGTTTATGTCAGTCGATGAAATTAGGTTGAGGTTTCTTTTTCAGGAAAGAATTGCTGTTTTTTATAAGTTTATGGGTAACATTCCTGATACCAAAATGCGCCCAAATGACGCCAAAGTTGTCCAAAACGGTGCCATTTTGCGCCAGTTTGAAACCACGGATCGACACAAAAATACACAGAAGTTTTTTGGGTTTTGCCGGGCGAGATAGCGGAACTCGCACTCTTTAATTGTGAATATTCAATTTCGCATGTTATATCATAAACTTTGTTTGTTGATTTTCAAAACAATTTACACCTTTATTACTCTTCAAAAAGAAATAATTTACTGATCGCTGTATGTGACCATTCTTCCAAGGTAAATACGATACTGTCCACCCATGCAGCATCAAGGGTATACATCCCCATATTTACTTTTCCTGCCTCCCCCCTGCTTATAAAAAGATATTAGGTTTTGGGACTACAGGACCAGCTCCTTTAAGAATTGATCAAAAGTTATTATTTTCTGATCCAGAAGAAGAAAAACAGAAGAAAATATATGAGGTGTATGTTAAAATCAGGGGGAAATTTGGCGAGGATCGTTTAAAGAGAGGACCGTCAGTAACGAATGAGTAAAACACTTTGCATTGATTTTGATGACACGCTTTACAATCGGTCAACGAGCGAACCTATTGATGGAGCAGCAGAAGCTCTCGCTCAGTTAACATCTGAAGGTTATACAATCCTGATACTCTCTTCCCGCATAAATCCTGAGTTGTGGGGGGATCTTGTCAAATTCCGAGAAAAAGAAATCGTTGACTGGATGGAACACTATAATATTCCCTACGATAAGATCGTTCCTTTCAAGCCCCCTGCAGACCTCTATATCGATGATAAGGCACTCCGATTTGAGGGAGACTGGGAAACAACATTGAAGGAAATAGGAAAAAGGGCGTAGGCGATAAATGATGCTGAAACTGCTCAGAAACTCATTTTTTTACTATTTTTCTATTGTAATACTCCCTCAAAGCAGTCAAAATAGCCTCAAGACGTATATAAAAGCTAATCGTTAGCTTTTAAGGAAGAATGGCTTTAGAACAAGGATGAAAAGAAATGGCAAAGAAAAAAGCAAAAAAGAAAGTCGCTAAGAAGGCTGCCTGTAAAGAATCTCTGGTAGTAGCCAGTAAAGTAAAAGCATACATCAAGAGCAAAAAGATGATGACATCATCAGATGCTCTATGTGCCCTGAATGATGTAGTCTATGCTGCTTTAGATGCTGCTATTGCACGGACTCAGGCAAACAGGAGAAGCACAGTTAAGCCCCAGGATCTGTAGAGATAGTCTTGGCTCCAGTAGTCAAAAAGCCAATCTCTGATGGGAGATTGGCTTTTTTGATTATTGCTTCGAATGACATCTTACGAGCAAATTCTTCAGCCAAGCTGGCCCTGATTTTAGTCGGCGGCTCAGGAGCAGGCTACCTTGCAGATTAGGATTTCAAAATCTACCTTAACATGCAATATATCTTAAAGACTTAAACACATTTCCAAAACTCATCTTCCGTAATGAAAAACGCAGCCTTATGTTCCCGGTGAGTATGTTTGTGCCTGCCAGTTGACCACATCATCCCCATATAAAGTATCATTAATTCTATCCAGCGCCGCACCGCCGCCATCCGGCGTCGCAGGCCAGGAATCTTCATCATCATAAAGAACCGAATCAACCAGAATATAATATCTCACATCCAGCAGATCCGTATCACCGGGCATAGACAATTCAAGGAGTTCTCCGCCGTTACTGAGCTTTGTATCATTCTCGAAAGGCCCAATAACATCCGCTCCAACCGTTCCATGTTTTTCCGTAAACGCCGCAGGATTTTTGGCGACAATCAGGTATCCGTTTGCCGGGACCGTTGTGCCCAGCGGGAATGTGTAGTCGATGCCCGCTGTAAACTGCCATCCCAGTGTTTCAAGTGTTTCGGCGTCATAAACCTCCAGTGTCACCGGCGAACCCGTGATATTATGCAGTTCAATATACTCATAATCCTGGTCGGGATAAGAGGCATTGACGGGCGGAACAGGATTGTACATGATCTCACTGATCACAACGGGTCCGACCTTCGGGCCTGTATTGTCATCATCCGGCGTTGCTGAATCCATCGAAACAAAAACAGTCGTGGCATCACTTTTTGTGTAACGTCCGAACGATACACCGGTTTCAGACGCGCCAAACGAAACTTCAACCGTATATCCCGTAAGCTGCCCGTTGTCACCGGAACTGAGATACACCTGGTCCCCGTTTTCGCTGAGGGCAAATGATTCCAGTTTTCCGGCATCGCCCGGCTCGCCAAAATTATCATCCTCATACAGAACCAGGTATTGACCTGACGGAATTATCGTACCGGCCGCGATTTGGTATTTCATCAAATTAGCCGTGCTGTCACTGAGGAACCATCCGCCAACATTGACCGGGCTGGGCGTTGGATTGTACAATTCAATCCAGTCCGGTGCGGTATCATGTGAATGAGCAAGCACTTCATTGATGATGACACCGGCAATGTCATCTGCGCCCGGAGTTCCGCTGGCTGCATAACTGGGATGCCAGCTTTCCTCGTTACGCCAGCTTTCAAGCGTTCCCGCCGGACTCGTGATCACCAGTGAATAGCCTCCGCCATCGGTCGTCGGATACCATCCGTCCTTATACTCAAACCGCATCACCGCTGCATCAAACGGATCGGGAAGCTTCAGTGTGATCTGTTCTCCGCCATCGTCTAATTTACCCGCATAGACACCGGCGACATTGATCTGTGTTCCGTAGCGAGCCTCAAACACACTTTGGTTCGCGATTACGACCGTATATTGGCCCGAAGCGAGTGTCATTGGCCCGAACACAAAATCGATCCCATTCGTGAAACGGACGCCTTCAAGCTCGATCGGGGTGCTGCTGATATTTTTCAATTCGATAAACTCGGAATTGGGATCTGCCGCGGGGTTGTACATGATCTCAGTAATTCGCAATCCATCCAAAAGCTCGGCCGCATTCGTAAATGAAACATCAGAGCTAAGATTTTCCAGTCCCGGCGTTGGAAGCGTAAAGAACGCAAAGCCATCACTGGCGGGAACTCTGCCCTGTGAGACATCGGTTGTCTGGGGCGTGTAGTATATCTTGTCGATCTCGTTATAGTCAGCATCAAAGAGAGCGATTATCTCATGGTCCGCTGAGAGATTGAAATTGAGGTGCCCGTGCCCTGAGGTATTGCTGTCATCTGCGGTGAATACGGCATAGCCATTCGGCCCAACGAAACTCAGGGGCCCGAGTAAACTCTTTAGAGGCTGGGTAATATCGTTATCGGTCAGGTACAAATCGCTGAGATTGACCGGGTTTGAGCCGGGATTGTATAATTCAATGAGGTCGTCGGTAAAGAGGATGTTACTGCTTGCAAGCCACTCATTGATTTTCAGATCAGCGGGATTACCGAGGGGCTGCATGACATTTGCCGAACCCAGCGTAGGAACAGTCAGATGCCACCGGCCATCGCCAAGCCGACCGATCGACAGATCATCCAACTGAGCGCCGAACACAACAGAATCAACGACCGTCCCCGCAGGATCCCGCAGGGTGAGATCGTCACCATCCGCATCGATGTTGAAGCCGGTATGTATCCCAGAGGGGAGACTGTTCGAGTCAGCATAGACAACCAGATAATCGCCGGGATTCATGATCGTTCCCGCAGCAAAGACAAACTTATCCGGCAGGTCATTGTTATCGGTTATCCGATAGCCGTCCAGATCAAGCGAACTGGCACCGTCATAGTATAGTTCGATGCTATCCGAGTTAACGGCCATGATTTCATTGATCTGCACAACTTTCCAAGACGTATCAACGGTCCATGCTCTGACCGTTGCGTCAGCGGTGTCTTGCCAGACGCCGGCGTAGTTCTTGCCGACGACTTCCAGGGTATGTCCGCTCTGCGATAGACCGCTCAGTGCAAGCGGCGTATCGACCGTTTGCTCGGTGGAACTCCATGAACCGCTGTCCAACCGCCACTTGTAATGGGTGATGCCGGGACCGGCAATCGTGAATGTTATATTCGTCCGGGGGATTGTCATATCCTGTTGGCCGGAGATGGAAGCATCGGCAGAAACATGCATTCCCATGTCAATCCCGTTAACTCCGGTGCCGATTGCCGCCGAATCGCTCTTGAGGGTAAAATCGTTTTCGTCGTCGACAAAAACCGCCTCTTCGCTGATGATGTTGCCGCTGCCGAGGAACTGAGCCGGAATATTATCGGTAATGAGCGAATATTCCACTGTTAGATCCGTGGTGCCGAAGTAAACACCGATCGGATTAGCGGTATTGTAGAAGATATTGCCCGCCATGTATGCGCCATCGCCCGGATCCCCCGATTCAAGCGGCTCGCGGAAATTGACGCCGACATTGCAATTGACCACGGTGTTGTTTTGGAAGTTGATCCATGACTGGTCCTTGACAAGGGCTGCGTTGTCACAATCAATAAAGAGATTGCGAACGATCATATGGCTGGACGTGTTGCTGCCGTCATAACCGCTGGTGATACCGTAGGACTCGCCGTTTTCGGCCGGGAAGTTCCGGTGGAAGTTCATGAATGTATTGCCGGCAATAAAGGCATGTGTTCCGTCCAGGTCCAGACCGTCATCGCCGCCGCCCAGGAAGACATTGTTGATAAACTGTGGTACGGGCGTGGAGCCGCTGACTGTGCAGTCCAGGACGTCCTTCTTGGTCCCCGTGTGAACACCGAAGATATTGCCCTCAAATGTAAGGTATGGATTTGCTGCTAAGAGCAGGTGGCCGGAAACACTCTGGTCAGCTGTATTATCGGGAAATACGCAGTTTCGTACAATCACCGAGGACGATTCGAGCTGCAAAATGACCTCATTGGTCTGCGACCATGTCATGCCGTCCAGCAGTGCCCTTGAACTGTCCAGGCGAATGGACTCAGAAGCCGAACTGGACTTTCGCATGTCAACACAGACCAGTTGGTTGTCCTGATTGCTGCTGCTGAAGCGAATGCCTCCCCATGAAGCCGAGGCGGCGGGGTCACCCACAAGGCTGATTCTGTTGAATTCCGTACCTTCGGCGATCAATCGCCCGGTAACCGTCAGGCGAACGCCGCTGCTGAAATAGACCGTTGCACCCGGCTGAATCGTCAGGGTGCTGCCGGCCGGCACGGTCATACTCGATGCAATACGCCAGGGACCGGATGCCGCACTCAGGACGATATTTCCTGTAAGACTCGACACGTTGGCAACAGAGCCGTCATCGTACCAGATATCGACAGATTCTTTGTAGACGCTGTCGCCGCCGCCGTTTGCATGCTCAAAGGCTTCGACAATTATCGAGTTGATACCCGGGTTAAGCGATACACCGCTGATCGACCATGTGCCGTTTTTCTGGTCCCAATTGGCATCAGAAACAAGCTGGTTGTCGACACGCATGGATCGTGCCATCGCCGCGTTAAATGTACCGGAAAGACTCAGCGTGCTGCTGGTCGTACGAGGATAGCCGTTCTGTACTGACGGGGTAACGATTGTGAACTGCTGCTCGATCTGGTCAAGGATCTGGCCCGTACCGTTTTGCCTGAAGACCACAAATTGCTTCATGTCACTGAGTTTAGTCGACGGTATATTTTCTTTGTCGCCGAGAACCATATCGACCAGCGGATCGAATTCTTCGGGTGAGTAGGCGGTATCGATCAGTTCGAAGAACGTACTGTAGTACCGTTGGAGAACGTCCTTATTGTTGATCAATCGATGGATTCCTTCGAGACGGTCCTTGTCAACCGTAAAGATGCTTGTCATATCTTTACCTCCGCCTCCCTCGTCCAGTAAAGAACCCAGATCATGGGGCATAAGGCGGAATCGCGTGTCGATGCCCGCCCGATACATCGTATAATCATCACCCATTCCATAGCTGAAACCGGCTTCTTGATTGCCGCACAGATAATCGGTTGCCAGATAGCGCAGCCATTGGTCCGCATCGACAACTTCCTCAGCCAATGCGAGGAACTCGTCTTCCGTACCCGCAGAATCCATGAGTATATCGATAAGATTGAACAAATCACTCCAATCCTGCTCGCTCCCATTGGTCTCTTTCATATAGTTTTCCCAATAATCTGCAGGATCGCGGTAAGGAGCCGTTCCGTGGTGTTCCAGGTCGGCATAGGTCCTGTCACTCAAGTCGTCGAGCCAGTGGTAAGTGCACCGATAGATATTGCCGTCCGGGTCGTCCGGGAAATTATTTGCGGCCCATTCGCTATTGTAGGATTCCAGCGCAGCATAATAGCCGTACATTTCGTACAAATCCGGATCGGGGCCTTCGATGGCCAGGTTCAGACCGTTGACTTTAAGTTCAACAAGGTTACACGTCGGCGTGGGCATGCCGGCCATCTTCCAAATCGCGCTGCCCATCGCCTGAACATATGGATATTTGCTGTTAAGATTCAGTGCCGTCACTTTCTTCCACGCGTCATCCTGTCGGAAACCGATATGGTAATTCATTGGCGGTTCGGAGCGGCTCGAATTGCCGCGGTTCCGAACGCCCACGGTGTATCGGGTTTTGGTATCTACGCCATCGATGGAAATAAAAGTCGCATTCACGTTGGCATTACTTTCACTTTCGGCGGTACGCTCGTCACCGGTGGGTGAGGTATCGTTGCCGATATCATAGAGCCGGGCGCGTTCGGACTCCGTCATGATGATAAAGTACCGCGGTACGGCACCGGGTGTCCAGGCCGCAACGGCATCAAATGTATCATCCACCTGGTAAAGGCAGTTGGCCACCTGCTGCGGGGTGCCGTCGACATCGCACGCCGCCGGCCAGGTCCGTGCATTGGCACCGGCATCGGTTGCCTTGATAAAGAATTCGATAATTTTATTGTCAGCTTTCGCCGGTATGAATGCCCCGTAAACACCATCGCCGGGTTGTCCGTCTCCATGAAGCCCATCGTCCAGCATGGTTTCGGTTGTGTAGCTTCCCGCGTTATAGGTTGGATAGACCGCCTGATTGTAGGTTGACGTGTCGAGACGCCAATGCAGAACGACGGAAACACCGGCAAGGTTTTCATCGGTTACTTCGGCTGTTACCGTCACGGCCTGAGACGCTGTCGGAATGACCGGCGATTGATCGACATCCAGAACAATCGGCGCCAGATCGAAGACCGTATAATCGTTGGCCGCTCCGGGAGTGCCGCCGATGGTATCGCCGGCCTGCCAGTTGCCTCCGTATTCATTGGACACGGAGGTGCATATCAGCTCCAGCGAATATCCGCCGCCGTCATGAGCATTGGACCATTGCCAGCCGCGATGGTAATAATCCACCGGGCCAAGAATACGCTGGCCCCATTCGCCTTCATCATAATAGTGAACAGCGTCGATCTCAGTTCCGATCGTATTGACCAGTGTGATCTTCTCGCCCTTATTGGTCAGCTTTCCGGTCCATCCGCCTACATAATTTGTGACACTCGGATAAGCCGTATGGAAAGCTGTCTCATTGGCAGCAATAACCATATAGCCACCGGCAGCGATCCGGGTATTAGCAGGCATTTGGTATTGAACACCATCTACCAAACGCCATCCGCCAAGATCAACCTCGCTGGTTCCGGTATTGTAAAGCTCGATGTACTCCAACTCAATCGGCTCCGGCTCAAACGCCGCTTCGTCATGGCCGGGGTGATACATGATTTCATTGATGAGAATGCCGGTATCAGCCGACTCACCACCGTTGGACCATCCGGGGGTGGCGGTTCCATTATCAAACGTCTGCCATCCCGCCCCGCCGTTCGGATAGCGCCCATACGATTCATCTTCGTTCTGGTTGCCGAACGTAATGGCATCAATCTGGGTCCCCTGGCTGTCAAAGAAACCGATTGCTTCACCACCTGCACCCAGCCCGAAGCTGGCATGTGTTGGGCCTTGTGTGGTATCGCCGTCCGCCCAGATGATCAGGTAGTCGCCCGGTTGAATCGTTGTTTGCGTTGGAGCATTAGTCGGTATCTGCCACATATTCGGGATGCTAAGCGTATCCGTTAAATACATGCCGCCGATATCAACCGATGTTGTGTCGGGGTTGTAGATTTCAATCCAGTCGGGATAGGCGCCCGCTTCGTCAGGATCCTCAATCGTCTCTGCATTATCCGCCATAAATTCGTTGATCACCAGTCGGTAACCAACCTCTCCCCAATGGTCCGCAAGAATCGAAAAATCATCGAAGTCCACTCTTCCGAGCCCATCGAAATTCGCATTGCCAGCGGGTTCATTCAGCCAGAAGTCCGAAAATACAACCAAATCTCCCAGACCGACCGAGCAATTCCCATCAAGATCGCCTACTGGACAGGCGGCAACACATAATGCCCCGACCGAAATCAATGCACATAATAAAATGAATCGACAAAACATCTAATCCTCGTAATTAAGGTGATGGTACCCTCAGACCTCCGATTATTTCTAGTTAGACGGAACGACACATACCTCAGCTATGATAGCAGAAACGGGCATAAAAATCAACAGAAACCCCCTTTCTGGAGAAACAAGTTGGAGTACTCATTTATTGGGTCAGTTTGGAAGGTAAAATGGATCGGTCCTACCCTTGTGGAAAGTCAACGGTATGCCAAATCGCGTGCCACCCCTCTCTTTCCACATAACACCCATCTGTCCCATTTCTAATAACGGGATACACTAACGGCTAATATGGAACTACATATGTGAATCGGTTTTTTTTCTGCTTTTTCACCTTTTTCTCATCTTCTATTACACGAACTGCTTCGACGATGAATCGCTCTGATATTCGTGGATTAGTTCACTCAGTGAACCAGTGCCGACATTTAAATTTTTCGTCGCAAGCCTTGCTTTCTTTATAACCGCCGCGTAAGCAGCTACCAATATTTTCCGTGGGGATTTGGGCATCGTGCTCATTCTCGATTCTATACAGGAATAAACACGGTGGCGTAAAACTAAAATAAAAGATTTTCAACCTTTTCTACTGAGCCGGTTTAAATTAATTACGATCAATACGTACCCTGCATCCACCATCCGAGGAATATCAGCAGGTCATCCATATTGATCTGACCATCCAAAACTAAATCCGTCGGACGCGGCGGATCGGGAATCTGGCTATAAGGGTCGCCTTCGGACAGCCACAGCATTTCGTCAGAATTGAGTACCGCATCGTAAATTCGCACCTCGTCGATTTGACCGTCCCAACTCCGATCGCTTAATCTGCCGAGACGACTGCCGATATAGACAGGATCGCTTGAAGTCCTGAGTGCCGCCCCGCCGGTCGAAGCCGATGCGTCCAGTTGGCCGTCAACATACAGGCGGATCTGATCACTGCCGTTATAGACAGCCATCAGATGGTGCCATTCGTTATCCAACACATTCGTCACGCCATTGGCTTGAAATTCAGCACCACCATCGGCCGGATTAAAATGAAATGCTATTTCGTTGCCAGTGCCCCAATTATTACGAATCAATCGCCATGCAGTAAGCCCCTTGGCAATAACACAGGCCCAGTCATTAGTTTGGCCGTTGCTTTTAATCCATGCTGAGATGGTGCAACCGCCGGTTAAGTTTATACCGGTACTACTGGCACAGTCTAAAGCACTGGCTCCGTCAAAATCAACCGATTGTCCGATATGACCCGGATTCACAAATGAAAGAGTTCCGCCTATCGCCGCGGCATTATGGTTTCCGGTCGCGTCGTCATAATTGCCGTCTAAAGAGTAGTATACGACTAAATTCACAGTTCCCGGATCGGTCGGTGTAACGGTTTCGATATAATTATCCTGCCACTGGCTTGCAATTTCCACAAAATCGTAATTGTTAACGACACAATCAGGTTGGCCTACAGGACCGCTGAAGTCGGAGCTATAGCCGCAACCAATACTCCTCATAAAAGTACAATCATCAGGATCTCCGGTGACGCTGAAATTCCAGACGCAACTGTCTTCACATTGATTCCCGCCGGAGGTACCGACCGCTACAATATCATTATCACCTGACCCAAGAACAACGCCTGAATCCCACTGGAAGATACAGTCGGCTCCGGTTTTCGTTCCCAGCGAAGCGCCATTAACAAAAAGCTCAACCGTATCACAGTTCGAGTAGATCCTGATATAGGGCGGACATTCATCAACCCGCGGCGTAAATCGTCTGCTGGTGATATAAACCATCGGTTCGGTCGTCCAATTGGCTTTATACCAATAAAACGAATCTTTTTTAACGGCGCGGTCCCGTGTGACCATACCCTTGTCATTGAGTCCGGGCTGGCTTCCTTCATTGCGGCTGTCCACAGCAAAATCAAAACCGTTCCAGATCGTCTTGCACCACAGCCACGGACGTGCCTTCATGGCAACCCAATAAACCTCATGATAATAGGATTGATATTCTTCGGGATGAAACGGGTCGGAAGGTCCCGGGTATACCGGCGGAACCTGATGCTGAAAAACGTTGGCACCGGCGCCGTATTCGGTGATCCCGATCGCATCAGTGGGACGGCCGGCATGAATGCCGTCGGCCCACGGGGCAAAGCCTTCCGGACTGCTGCCGTACCAGCCCATGTATCGATTATACGCAAGCGTATCGGTAACATAAGACCAGGCGGCATAATCGCCGGTATTATTGTGCGCACACGTCGTCGGACGCGTCGGATCCTCCGCATGAGCCAGATCATTCAATTCCCCGATCAGGACTTCAGAGCCGCTGGTGGTCAGTTCATTATAGAGCAGCCAGAAAAAGACTGAGGGGTGATTGTAGTTCTGACGGATCAGTTCCCGGAGCTGGTCCTTGCAGTTATCCGCAAATGCCGTGGAAGAAGTATCGATGCTATCAACAATCGGAATTTCCGTCGAAATAACGATTCCACTCTCATCGCAAAGGTCGTAGAACTTTTCGGCATGCTGATAGTGGCTCGGACGGATCCAGGTGCACCCCATCTCCAGCATTAGAGCATTGTCCTGCTCGCGGTCGGCATCGCTGATCGCCCGGCTCTTATCTCTCCTGTCTTCATGCATCGCAACGCCACGCAGGTCAAGATACGCACCGTTCAGGAAGAAGCCGTTGTCCGGATCCACGGAAAAATAACGAAACCCCAACGGCTGTTCGACCGAATCAACAACAACGCTGCCAACTTCCACTTCGGTAATGACTTTATACAGATACGGGTCAAGCCGGCCGTTCCACAAATGCGGATTGCTGATCGTGGTGTTCTGTGTGACCGTTTGAGTCGTACCGGCCGATATCCCCTGTGTCGTTGTCAGGGTGTCGATCAGCGTGTCAGCCGCATCGTATATCGTTGCCCGAACGGTTACTGACTGCATACTTGTTTCGGTATTTCGAACTTTTACTTTAACCTCAAGGTCAGCCGAGGACGCGCTGACATTGGTTGGCGTCAGATAAACACCGGGAGAGGCATAATCCAGCAAGGTGATATGAACCGGGTCGGTAATAATCACGTGAACCTTCCGGCAGATGCCGCCAACCTTATTGAAATCGCCGGATCGCGGTATGATATTGAGAGAGCTGACGGAGCTGGTACCGGCATTATCCGCCCTGACTGCGATCACGTTGTCGGCGCCAAAGTTGACTTGATCGGTAATATCGTAACAGAACGCTGCATAGCCGCCCAGATGATTGCCCACTAGTGTGCCGTTGCAATAGACATGGGCCTTTTGTCCAACGGATTCCAGAAACAAATAGATGCGCTTGCCGGAATACTGCGAACCGATGCTGATGTGTTTGCGATACCAGCCGAAACCGCGTGCGTAATTGCTGCCTCCGTCCTGCCCGTCAAAGGCATTCCATGTATGGGGCAGGTCAACCGTGCTCCATGAGGAATCATTAAAACCGACAGCCTCGGCGCCAGTGCCGGCGCTGCTGCCATAATAAGAGAAACGCCATTGGTCATTAATGGATGTATCATCCACACGATTTGCCCATCCATAACCACTCAGCACTAAAACGGACAACAAAAAGAGGCCTGGCCCAAAACCGGAAATCTCTCGTTTTCTGCGGCTACACATCAATACATCCCCTTATATAAACATTCGACATCTTCGCCATCCAATACAATATATCAGATTCGGTTTTCGATCGGTTATTAGAAATATGTTTTTAAAAAATTACGGCCAGTGCGTATCCTGTGTCCATTTTTCGAGAAATTTTAACAGATCAGCCAGATTAATCGTACCATCCAACACCAAATCGGTCGGACGCGGATCCGGAATCTGTGAATAGGTTCCCGCCTCGGCGAGAAAAAGCATATTAGCCGGAGTTAGAACGGTACTATAGATCCGCACATCGTCCATCAGGCCGTTAAAAGCTTCGCCGGGGGTACCATCACTCCCATTGTTTCCGATATGAGCCTCGCCTGATTGTATGTCAGATAAGCCGGAGTAAGTTCCCGAAGATTTCAGCAAACCATTGACATAAACCTGATAATTTACACCATCCCAGGTCAATGCGGCATGTGTCCAATCTTCTGTCGGCAATGAATAGTTGTTGGTGCTTAGAAGATGCGTATTTCCCAACCCCGCATCCAGTTCGGTATTACCATTATCCAAATAAAGCTGGATACGGTTACCCCATACAGGGATTGTCGTGTGGCCAAAAATATACCGCGTTGACGGTGATGACTGCGACCCTTCCGGACGAAGCCACATCGCTACGGTGCCCGCCCCGGCCGATAATCCCGTTGTTGGGATTTCCATACGACTGCCGGTATTCAACGGTCCGGCAAAACGTACGGCACCGCCGTATTTACCACTGAATTGCTCCCACGTTGTTCCACTTCGGAATCTTCCATTATAGGCTTGCGCAACAGAGTCATAAGCATAATCGTCAACGCTTACGTCTTCAAATGCCCAATATGCGGTCAAATCAGCCGTCCCGGGGTCAAGCGGCGTAACAGTTTCGGCATACTCATCCATCCACTGGGCGGCCATGACCGCAAAATCCAACAGATTGATCTTACAATCCGAAACAAAATCTTCTTGCACTGTGACACACTGCCCCGAAAACAAGCGGATGTTGTCAATTCGGATCGTTCCCTGTCCTGTCGCAGAAGAAGCACCCGGCGTACCAACACCAATCGTCAGCTTACTGATCTGAGCCGGATTTATGCCTGTAAAGTCTGGCAACGGAAATGCCAACTCCATCCATTCCGCGGTTTGCACCACATTCGGTTCGGTCATAATCTGTATCGCAGAATCCATGTCGGCGTCTTCCAGACGCACGTACATTTGTTCGGCTGTATTTGCGGCATTGCCGCGTACCAGAACAGACAGATAATAAGCATTATTGGCCGTAAAATCTTTCGGTGAGGCAAACGTATAGGTTGTTTCTGAACGATACGGAGACTGGTCGTTGTGATAGGTCAGTTCCATAAAGTTGTCGCCGTAGTCACCGAGCGCTACCTGAGATGAGGTACCGTTGGTGCTGCCGTCAGCCCAAGCCGCCTCTAAAGCGGCATCGTTTGTATACGATTCAAAATACTCAATGGAATTCGGGTCCTGACTCAATAGATACTTCTGTACTTCGCTGCCGGCCAGCAGATAGGCGCCCACACCGAAAACATCCGTTGTCGTAGCAGTGGTGCCCGTTGGGCCCGCACCCACAGGCTGAACCCAGCCTAACAGACCGCTGGGCTGTACCGCCAACTTCAGGGCGTCCCAGCCGGCTTCAACCGTCGGCCAGTAAGTGGCGGCATCCAGATAACCATTGTTGATACCCCAGGCGATACGAAGGTAAAAAAGCCCGTACCGCTACTTTCCGGATTATCATAGCACGCAGGACCCAGCAGATCGGAATACCAATAGCCGTCAGGCTGCTGAATATCCCTGAGCTTGCCGGACAGTTCCTGCAGAAGGATAATATATCCCGGACGATTGGGGTCGTCCAACGGCAAATACTGAAGCGTCCGTGCTGTTCCGGCCAGCACCCAGCCGTTACCGCGAGACCAGAACATCTTATCACCATTGCAATTTTGCGTGCCGGGATAGAAATAATTGATATCACGGAAAAACAGATGCTCTGTCGTATCATACAAACAGTCCTGTGTATCTTCCCACATCATATGCATGAAATTTGTATAAATCGGATCACCTGTTGCCCGGCTCAGCCGCACCAGTGCCGGCGGTGCCATGAACAACGCATCGCACCACCACCAGTAGTCGCTACCGGTTCCACTACATGTATATTCCGGCCAAAGAGCGACATGATCATCGCTTTGGTCCTTAAAATCCTGATATCGAAACGAATCCTGTTCGTCGAGAAAATATAATTCCTGATACGCCTGTGCGCAGGCCATGTTGTCAGCATGATTCGAAGAATTCCATCCAAGCTGCCAGTTGAATTTCTCGGCCCATTCGCGACATTTAATGAGATAGGTTTCGTCCTTCGTCGCCTCATAACAGGCCATCAGGCCGGCATGGAGAGCCCCTCGTTCCCAACTGACCGAACTGTCCCATGAACTCTGTGTCAGTTGCCAGTCAGCCACTGTTTTCATCCAGTCGATCGTATCATTACTGATGTCCGAAGCCGGACGAACACCCGTCTGCCCAAAAACAGGAAAACTCATCACAAAAACAATCAGACAGAACAAAAACAGATGCAGATAAGTGTGTTTTTTCAAAACAATTCGCATTATCCAAGAAACTCCTTGGCACATATATTGTTAAAAATAATCTACCACTTCAACTATCAGACACGCACGTCCTTTTTTATAATCGGTTATTGCGGACAATCCGAAGATGGAAGCAGGTAGCATTCCAGCCACTCGGAAGCCATCTCCACAAATTCATTGAGGTCCACTTTACAATCCGCCATCCCGTCAGGACCTGTGATGTCTAACGCCGGATTCGCAACACAAACCTGCGTTTGCGGATCAATCCCGCTTTCCAGCCAATCATAGGAAGCAAAATAGACCAAATCATCCAGGTTAATCATACAGTCCCCTGTCAAATCGTATGGATTGACCTGATAACAGGAGCGGTTTTGGTCATAAAGCAACTGAATCGTTGCCTGATCCATCGCAAAACTGTAGATCCGCACCTCGTCAATTTGACCTGTCCAGCCACGACCGGTAGGATTATCGCTGCGGCTGCCGATATAAACCCCGTCGGCATTGCTGCTGACTGCTTCAGGCGTTGCGACGAAAGCATCTAATTCGCCGTCAACATATAGTATAATGTTCTGGCCGTCATAAGTTGCCGCCAAGTGATGCCAGGTGTTATCCATAGCCGTGATACTACCATTGGCCTGATATTCATAACTGGGGGAATTGAAATGGAAGGCAATACCGTCTTTATTACCGGAACCGTATCCATTGCGGCACAGTCTCCAGGCCCAACGACCTTTTGTTATCACAGATGCCCAATCGGAAGTCTGTGATAAGGCTGATGCTTTAATCCAGGCTGTAATGGTGCCACCGTCATATAGCGTCAAACCTGAACTGTTCTGGCAATTCAGATAACTGCTGCCGTTTAAACTAATAGCCTGGCCGGAAAAAACACCCGTTGTGAAGCTCGGGCTGCCGACGGCCGATCCGTTATAGCCATTGCCGGTCACATCGTTATAATTACCTTCCATCGGCCAATAAGCAGTTAAATCCGCAATCACCAGACTCACCGTACTGGACGTTGCCGTGCCCGCTGAATTTGTAACAACACAATAATATTGGCCAATGTCTCCGCTTTGAACATTGCTAATTGTCAATATCCTGTTACTTCCAACAAGAGTGTCAGAGCCGCCTATATTTACTTTATACCAGTCATACGACATCGTGAGGGGGCTGACTGCGTATACTTCAAACCTTGCGGTTTTACCCAGCGGCACACCGGCTGAAACCGGCTGCTCCCAAATCTCGGGCTCATTGGAAACGATCGGCTGCGGATCGAACAATCCAACAATATCCATGTTCCAATTGAGATAGGTTGTATAAGTTCCTCTGCACCACAACAGAATCGTTCCGCCGTCCCATCGCGGGATGATCGGGCGAATATTGTCCTGGGTTGAATTTTTCGTAATATATTCCCATTGCCAACTGGCACCCATATCGGTCGTGGTGCCTTTGAATAATTCATAGTGGCGCTGTCCGTCGGCCGTACTGATCAAGGGGTCTCCCGTCACCGGATGCACATCCGCTGAAATGTACAGGACATCAGGATCGCTCGGATCCAGGGCCACTAACCCGGTATAGTCATCCTCGGCTGAATACAAAGCACTGCCCGCATAAGCGATCTCATTGACATGCCACTGGATGCCGTCCCAGCGGGCGTACCCATACCGTAAATCATACATGCTCGCATTCATCTGAATAGAGAAGGCAAAATAGGGATAGCCATTAGCATCCAGATCAATATCGGTTGTCCAGGCTACATTATTGACACCGCCCTGGTAGATCTTTTCCAATGACGTCGGAGCAATGCCGCCGGTGGCTGTATCGTGCAGCCAGGTTCCGTCCGCTTTGTAAAGATCTCCCTGATAAAGATAACCGTAATAAATGCTGTTGCTGTAATTACGCGGATGGGCTTCGGTGGTGATGAAATGGATTTTGTCCACATCATTGGACGTATATTTCACATAGGGCCGTGTCCCGCCGGTTCCGATAGCGATCAGACGCCCATCCGTCGCAACACCGGAAAGCCCATAGCTCCAGGTCTGTCCGTTGTTGTCCGACGTGAGAAAATTCGGATTGTAATTTTCCCCTCGATAAAAATCATAAATTCGTCCGCCTTCGGCACTGAGACGATAGACATTCGAATACGTCACCCCCGCTCCGGCCAGGTACGTAATTTCAGTCGCCCAACTGGTTGCATCATTCGGATTGGTCGTGGTCCGGTGCCGCATATAGGAATCGTTGCCATGCGTGGCATACACTGCCAGTATCCGATCATCCGGCAAGGGCAAGAATGCTGGTGCAGCATGATCGTCGGAATTGAAATTCGCATGAAGTACAAAAGGAGCCGACAGGACACCCGTGTTAATATCGTATTGAACAACCTCCACATTGCCATCGCGTGTGGCGCCGCCGGTACCCGATGCATCCGCCACTGAACCGATGATCAGCTTGTCGTTATGAACGATCGCCCGTTCATCCTGAAACCAGCACCACACACCATTGTCATTAAACACGATCGGTTCTGCTGCATGGGCCAATGCGGAAAAAAGACAAATCGAAAGATATATTGATAGTTTTAAAAAAGATAAATTGTGACATTTATTTTTCATCGTCGTTCTTGCGACCCCTATTATTAATAGATACTCATTTTTAGAAAAAGACCGGGGTCTCACGAGGAGGCCCCGGTTTCCAATTCAAATACACATCAACCTCTTGACAAGCACTTTAGTAAGAAGCAGGTGCCGTCAGTTTGATGTCATCCAGCCACTGAGCTGCGAACGCCGCAAAATCAACAATATCCACATCACAGTCACTATCGGAGTCATAGAGGTTATAACTGGCACCATTGGCGATTGCCGCGGCACATGCATCGGCATACACATGAATCTGATAGACAGCAGTATTAGATGCCTGCGCACCCAGCGAGCCGTCAATATCCGTTATAACTAACTCAACCTCATAATCACCAGGCGCGTCGCCGACAACGGTCGCTTCGGGATGATATGGATTAGCTGAGATGTCGGTAAGGACGAGATTAGGGTCGCCCACCGTAACTGTCCAGGCAATGCTGGTAAGATCGATATCGGCTTCACCGAAGTCGTTCACATCAGCCCATATCGTAGCCGGCTCACCAGCCCAGGTGCGCACCCAATCCCAGTCTTGAATAGCCGGCACCTTGTCTGCAGTCAGCGTCGTAAAGAGGATGGTTTTCCCGGTATAGGTGATACCGTCAATAACCGTATCTACACGCCACAGACAGTACTGGTCAAAATCGATACCCTCGGCAATGGAGTGAGATGCGGCTGCAATACCCTTCGAGATCCCACTCGCCGCAACGTATGACGCAATATCGGGATTCGAGCCGTCACCGTTGCCAATGTAATAATACAGGACCTGATCGTCACCGCTTGCGCCGTCAAAGTTCGGATCGTTCGTCGGCGTCCAACTGAGATTAATCGGTGTTGAAGGAACGACATCAGCGCCATCCGGGGCCTGGTCGGTCACGCCGTGAATCATCAGATAACCCGTATAGAGGTGGACATCGTCAAATCGCACCCAACCGCCAGTATCGTCGGCATTCAGGTAGATACCAATCTTTTTATCGGCATCAGAGGCTGTTGCGGTATAACTCACAGAGCCCGCATACCACGGGGCCGCATCCTCTAAATGGTTGATGGGGAATGTGGTGACATTTGACGCAAGCAGAAAATTGGGATCATCATTTGCAACAACACTCATCATCATTTGATCACAGTACCAACGCGGCTTGAACTGCGCTGTGAACGTATACTCTATTCCTTCAACCATATTGGCATCGGCAATGTTGTATATATTAGGATCAACACTATTTAAGGCACCGTGCCAGCCATCGCCGTCAGCACTGTCACCGGTACCGCCGCCGCCGGTTCCACCGTCGACCGTACCGGGTGCTATGGCGGTCCAGCCCGGGATATCGTCTCCTGACTCACCGTCCCAACCGGGATTGATATTAACTAACCCTGGCAGAGCTAGATCGCCGTTGAGTACAGTTTCTTCAGTGTCGAATAGAAAGTAGCTTATCGGATCTTCGACGAGCTCCGGTACATAGACACTTAAAATCCCCGTGCTTTCATCAAACTGATACGTCGTGCCATTGGCATCTTTCTGCCATGCGCCGTCGCCCATATCGGTAAAGCCGGTCACCGCGAAGGTCGCACCATAGGTTACATTCGATGCGGTAACGATCGCCCAGCTGTCTCCGGGGATTGTGCCTGCACCGGTCAGATCAAAGTTAAATTCGCCATTGAAGACGACCGAGGCACCAGCTCCGGAAACGCTGTTGTTGACGCCGCTGGCACCAATTACGAAATTCAGAACCGCATTCGGGTCCGGCGCCGTTCCCGCCGCCAAAGTAAAGCCACAGTTGTTGTTAACGGAACCACCAACAACAATGTTGCCTGTGAAAGAACTGTCCGGCGAATAAAAGGTCACCACGCTAGAAGAAGAACTGTCGCCTCCCGAAATGGTAATCGTACCACTGCCGCTGATATCGGATAAGACATTGATCCGGCCCTGTTTGGGGTAGAGTCGCCCACCATTCGCCGTTACTGTGACCGTCCCGTCAAGTGTTAAGAAGTCCGCGGCAGGGTTGTTGGCGGTCGAAATCAAGCCACCGTCCAGGATCAGGGTGTTGACGGTAATGATCCCGGTAGACCCCGAACCTTTGTACATAAAACCGTCACCATAGGGCGTGGTATTATTGATGGTGAGGGAATCGCCGGCAAACGTGTGGCTGGCACTGTCCGGCGGTGTGCGGAGTCGCGTACCACCGGGCACAAAGTAATTGTTTCCAGCCGAAGGGGCCGATCCGCTATCCCAGAGACCCGCAGTGTTGAACGATGAAGTACCTATTGCGTCGATGCCCGTAAGGGTAACTGTGGCGGCCATTACCTGAGCCTGAACACCTAACAAACCAATTACCAATAAAATTCCTAATTTTCTCATGATCGTTTCCTTTCACATTAATACATAAACAATTATAGATTAAACGATAATACGCTATTGGGTTATTCAATCGGCAGTTAAGTATAAATCCTTGATAATATCATTTAATATAGAGCCTTATTGCCGTACATATTTGTCGTCCGATAAAACGGACCGCCACCATGTTGACCGATGGCGGTCCGTCGCACTCATTTGATTTACATTTTAAACAATAAAACTTTACGCATCCGTGCATTAATGTACTTCCCGTCACCGCTTAGCGCTTACGACGCAGAACCAGAGCACCCAGACCCAGCAGAACCATTGTTGCCGGTTCCGGAACGACGCTCAAGGTACCTGTGCTTTCCTGGAACTTGTATATAACGCCGCTGTCGTTTTTCCACCAGGAATCATTATCGCCCAGTGCGGTGAATCCGGCCACGTTGAACGTGCTGGTCCAGTAAGTTGAAGCAGCCACAGTGTCGACAATCGCCCAACTATCACCGAGAGTCGTGCCTGCACCGGTCAGATCAAAGATGAAATCGCCACCAAAAATTGAATGCAGCTGAGTTCCGGCACTACCGTTAGAAATACCGTTGTTGACACCGCTGGCGCCGATCACAAAGTTCAGGTTGGCGTCATCGGCCAACTCGAGACGGCCATTGTTAACGATATTACCCGTATAGGTATTAGCTGACGAATCAATCCATATCTTATTACCGGAACCCGCGTCGGATGCCAGAATGTTAAGCTGGGCAGTGCCGTGGATAGCCGAATAGAGATGGATCGGTCCCTGCTTGGGATAGAGGCGGGATTCACTGACGACATTGATGTTGCCGTACAGATTGCAGATGTCAGCCGATCCATTTCCGTGGGAGATCAGGCCGCCGTCTAAGATGAGGTTGTCGACGGTGAGGCTGCCTGTACTGCCGGTTCCCTTGTACATAAAACCGTCACCATAGGGCGTGGTATTGTTGATGGTAAGGGAATCGCCGGCGAAGGTGTAACTGCCGCCATCCGCAGGTGAGCGGAGTCGTGTACCATCGGGCACAAAGTAATCGTTACCAGCCGAAGGAGCCGAGGCATCGTCCCAGAGACCCGCACTGTTGAACGATGAACCGCCGAAAGGATCGATGCCGGTCAGGGTCACATCGACTGCCAGTGCCGGTGCGGCCAACAAACTAAAAATCATTAACATTAACAATACTCTTTTCATCTTTCCATACCTCCAAAAAACATTAACATTGTTAAAATACTTTAACTACACAACAAAACACTTACACACACTACAACATCACACACTTCACAAATTTCACACACTTCAAACATATTCATCTGCTCACAGTGAGCAATTACGGCAATGTTAGTTCAAACTTCTAAATCATCATGGTTTTCCGGCTTCATAAATCGCCTGAATTTCCTGTTCTGATAAATCCCGGCTTAATATCATAAGTTCGTCGACAATACCGTCAAAGTCGCCCTCTGCGAAAACATACTTCCCTTCCTTCTTGACAGCACCGATGATAATTTCAGCTGGGTTTCCTGCTGAAAGGCCTTTATACTGTGCAGACTCGAATAACTTTCCGTTTATATAAAATCGGAGCTCGACTCCATCATGAACAACAGCAAAATGATACCACTTGTTTGCCTCTGGAATAAATGGTTCACTGTAAAAACCGCTCTTTGATTCTGTTATAAGATATTGACGATATTCAAAACGATTCTTCTGGTAACCGTAGACATAGTTTTCATCAAACAATGAAAACTGATAGTTAATGCATCCGTTTTGCCTGCATGAAATTAAATGACCGCCCCACCGATCGGAATTCGGAAAATTCACCCACGTACAAATAGTTAATGGATTCGTCACGGACAGGGACGTATCCGTCGAAATAACGATCGCCTGCTGTTTGTTTCGCTCAAACAGGATGGCGTCTTTCTGAGGCCAGCGTCCCTGCACCCATGTGGGCTTATTCTTGTTTTCGCCGCCAAAAATCCCCTGCATGCTCTGTTGCTCCGGAAATGCAGCGTTCAGCAGCCGATCAGGGCTCGTTTGAGACCTTTCAAAAAAGTAATGGGCAACCAATGAAGGGTCGCGGTGCAGGCGATATATGGACTCTCTCCAGCGGTAATAGCTGTCATCCTTTTGAGCGCGGTACCGGATATTAATCTCTTCGGGCCGAACAAATACTTTTGGATCAATCGCTTTGCTGGAAAGCTTGCTTTCCGTATCGGCAACAGCCCCTTGTCCGGCCTTGAGGGAAAGACTTTCCGTAAATTTGATCGGATCGGAGGAATCCCGTATCTGGACCTGTCCCTCATAGACATACGTTTCTGTCTGTCCGGCCGAATCGACTTTCACGCCAAACTCCGTGCCGTAATCCACAACACTGGCATGCGGTGTCCGAACAAGAAAGGCCTGTTCGTCCTTTCCTGTCTTTCTGGCAACAATTTGTCCCTCTTGAAGATATATTTGCTGCGTTGACTCCAACGTAAATTGACAAGGAGCCTGGACAACGACAACTGCCCCACTATCGAGTACAATCTCTGCATACCCCTTGATCAGACTCATCGGGCCGGAATAAAGAGCGCATCCCTGTGTGATTTGTCCGGAAGCATCCTGCCATTGGACATCGATGGTTTTGGACAATTTCCCGACCAGAGGCGCCATTTTAACAGGAGCTAAATGGATATAAAGCAGTAAAAGAAGTATCGCCGCAACAGACATGATTACCGACACCAACGATACCCTATCGATTTTTCGCGGTGTCTTATCAACAGAACTCATTTTTATAATTTCAGGTTTTGCTTTCGGAATTTCAATTTCAACCGTTTCGGCGGTTCTTTCTTCCCGGGCTAATTCGAGCCACAAATCATGACTCAGGACTGCGTTGTCTTCCTCAGCAATTCGGGCCGCCGGAAATCTGTCGATCGCGCCAAGTGAAGCGTTGACCGCCATGAACCTTAAATAATAGCGTCTGAAAGATGTATCTTCCCGCAATAAACGGTCAAATTCAGAAAAATGCTCGTCACTCATCTGTCCATCGAGGGCATGAAGAATCATCTCACCGTATTGGAAGTGTTTATCATGGCTCATGGCAGTTCCTCTTGATGGATCTGCCGGTTTACGCACAACAGCAAAATATTATGAATACGGGACAGTCTTTTGTAAATACTCTGAACAGAACGACCGAAACGTGACGCAATAATTTTGACATTTTGGTTCAATTCATAGCGTAATTGAATCAATTTGTAATCTTTCATATCTAATTTCTGG
The DNA here is from genome assembly GCA_963675525.2 of Anaerohalosphaeraceae bacterium. Lineage (GTDB taxonomy): Bacteria > Planctomycetota > Phycisphaerae > Sedimentisphaerales > Anaerohalosphaeraceae > 4572-13. Next base: position 531,402 of record CAXXSL010000016.1, read on the forward strand.
ATGCATTTTTTCACTGCCTCTAAATGTAAATTATACTGGTCCTCTGATGTAAAAGATTCCTTTTCTAAAATGCGAATCGTTTCATTGCTTAATTTACGCTTATTTCTCTTAACATCCTTGTAATACTCATAGACTTTATATTTCGCGATGGTCAATGCCCATGCGACAAAGTCGGTATGTGGCGTATAATTCTCATATTTTCTCCATAAAAGACCTACAACCTCCTGCATGACATCTTCCGCATCTGCATAGTTGGGAATAAGCGTGGCAATATATGAAAAGATGCGTTTTTGATTCGGCACCAATACCTGCAAAAAACTTTCTGTTTCTTTATTCGCCATTCGTACAAAAGCCCTTTTTCGAACATAGTTCCTGTTCTTAGATAAATGGGCAACCACCCCTGCATTTTAAACCAAAATAAATAAAATTCAGGTTAATCAACCAATGAATCGGATTTTTCGCATCGTCTTTTTGCCGGCAATCCAATATAGAAGTGTTTTCAAGAGCTAAAATCAACAAAATTAAGCCTCTTATATATGATTAAGCCCCTTATATATGGCCTGTCCCTGCACCCTGGAAAAATGGTGTTTCAAAAACGTATCACATAGTTCTTTCAGTATGTGAGACGTTTCAAATGGCAGAGGTGTTGGTGTCCCAATCAGGAAAAAATGTATGTAGAATCTTAGTTTTACAACAACCTAATCCCTGCTTCTTTACATCGTTTCACGGTTTCATCGGGCCAGATGCTGGCATGAACTTCTCCTATATGCATTTTTTGTAAATAGAACATACACAGCCTTGATTGACCAATTCCTCCTCCAACAGTCAATGGGAACTCATCGTTCAACAACCGCTTGTGCCATTCCTGTTCTGCTCGTTCAAGAGAGTTCCGAATTCTCAACTGTTCAATCAAACTTTCTTTATCGACTCGGATGCCCATAGAACTAAGTTCGAATCCTCTTTGCAGAATAGGATTCCACACAAAAATATCTCCATTAAGTCCTCTCTTTCCATTTCCATTGAGAGTAATCCAATCATCATAGTCAGGTGCTCGACCATCATGTAATATGCCCTCAGACAGCTCTGCTCCTATGCCAATGATGAATACAGCCCCATACTCCCTGGCTATTTTATCTTCTCGTGTTCGAGGAGACAGATCGGGATATTTTTCAGCCAGCTCTTCCGTATGTATAAAAACTATCTCTTTGGGAAGCAGAGGAGATAATACTGTAAATCTTTCGCAAACAGCTTTTTCTGTAAATTTGATTGAATTGTATATTTTTCTGACTATCTCTTTTAAGAAGTCCAGGTGCCTTTCTTCTTTGCTTATAATCCGTTCCCAATCCCATTGATCTACATAGATAGAGTGTATATTGTCCAGCACTTCTTCAGGCCTTAAGGCATTCATATCAGTATACAAGCCTTCACCATGCTCAAATCCATATTCCGCCAGAGCCATTCGTTTCCACTTGGCTAACGAAAAAAGACATTCGGCTTCGGCCATTTCGGCATCGGGAATCTGGAACGACACTTTTTTCTCAACACCATTCAAATCATCGTTTATTCCTGCGCCTTTCCGTAAAAAGAAAGGTGATGAAATTCTTTGCAGATTAAGCTCATGGGATAACTGCTCCTCAAATGTCTCCTTAATGAACTTAATGGCCGTTTCGGTTTCCCGTAGGGACAACGCAGATTTGTAATTTTCATCGATAAATAATTCTGGCATTTTCACTGTCACTGTCATTGTTTAATGTAGAGTTCAAAATTTATTAAAAATTTCATTATATCAATCATCAATCTGAAGAGCAATAAGAATAGGTAGTTAATGTCCAAAAAAGGCGTTCAACCTCAACAGAGCCCTCAAGGAGGGAGGATCATGAAAGATAAATATAATAGTATTCGTATACGTAATGCAATAAAAGAGTTGTCTGAAGTTGAAGAATATGAAAAAGGAGAAGGCTTTTCAAATCTTATAAGTAAGGCGGTTGAAGATGCTGGTAAAAATAGGGATGCCGTGCCTGGGTCCTCTGATTGGCCAACAAAATGGGGCGATTTGAATTAGGGCCCGACTTTTTCAAGCTAATTCCTTGACAGATGCCCGATAATCGCGAATCATTAAACTGTGCCGAAAAGAGCACGAATAGCAGACTGAGCCAAAAAAGCCAAAAATAGGGAAGGTGTAAACATGGGAAAATAAAAAGTATTAGCTATTGACGGAAAACCTCATAGCAGCACCTCACACTCCCGGTATTTAGTTACAGCATGAACACGATTTTTTATAAGCAAGTCAATAGTCAATTCGTTCCGGTTGCCGGCGTTTTATGACTTGGTGGTTACCGGCACCCGATCATTGCAAAAGGGACCCGTTGACAAAAAGAGTACCCCTGATTTACAAATTCTGGATGTTTTATTCTTTTTCTTACCATTTAACATTGTTTTGGTATAATTCTACTATCACATCCGCAATCACCATCGGAGGAGAACGCGGAGGAGAGAGGATTTATCTGAAGACCAAGGACTGGAAACCGAGGTCTGTTACAAGGAGAGAGGAAAGATGAAAAAGACACTTCTATTTACAATGGTTTTTGGTATTGCCTCGTTGGCAAATGCGGGCTTGACATTTGATGCTCCGGCAACGGTTGTTGAAGGCACTGAATTTCAGATTATCTTCAGCGGTACAGTAGCTGATGCTCCTATGGGAGCCGTCCTTTGGCAAATTGGAAATCCAGCCACTCTAGTCAGTTGGACAATAGAGTCCGCTGCGGGTAACCTGTCAAATTTTGCCGCTTATCCCAGTTATGGTGGATTTGAATTAGTTGCTCAAGGGGAAGGTGTGCAGGACGGTGTCTGGTTCACGGTGAATATGCTTGCTGGTCCGGCAGGAACCCAAATGGATTTGGAATTGTGGGATAGTATCTCTGCCACTACTATTGAACCTAGCTATATAATCATAGATTTCATTCCGGAACCTATGACCCTGTCCCTGCTTGCCCTTGGCGGTTTACTGCTAAGAAAACGTAAATAGCATTTACAGGCCGGGAGTTTAACCGCTTCCGGCCTTTTTTATGCGATGGATGCTCATGAATCCTATCAAATAATGCCCAAAGAATAGCGCAACAAAGCCCATAGAAGGTCAGAGTTGCTCTGTACAAAAGGTCGTGCGTACAAAAAACAGGTCATTTTGAGCAAAGCGAAGAAGCTACGGCATTGAGTTTTCAAAGAATCGCGGTCCATTGTACAAACAACACGCTTGCGTTTTCCCGGATCAGCCGCTACAATCGTGCTCGTGCTGGATACTCCTAAAATTTACATCAATAACTTTTCATACAGGCGACAAAATGGATAATCTAATCGGGCAATTGACAGACGAAGCAATTAAAAACAATACGATCGCTCCTGAACTGTTTAAAAAACATGGCATCAAAAGGGCGCTTAGAAACGAAGACGGAACCGGTGTTAAGACCATTCTGACTGAAATCTCTGATGTCAGGGGGTATCGCGTCGACAAAGGCAAGATCCCGATTGAAGGCCACTTGATCTATCGGGGGATTGAAATTGTAGACCTTGTGGAAGGCTTCTTAAAAGAGGGACGGCACGGTTTTGATGACACGGCCTATCTCCTGATGTTCGGCAAACTGCCCGATCAGAAAATGGCCGCGAAATTTTCATCCCGACTGGCGCGAAAAAGAGCGCTTCCGGAAGGATTTGTCCGTGGGTCCGTTCTGACGTTTCCAAGCCCGAACATTATGAACAAGCTGATTGCTTCGGTCAGCGTTCTGTACCGCGAGGACAAAAACAGAGAAAGCATGGACATTGATAATGTTGTTTCTGAATCCATCGACCTGATCGCAAAACTTCCGACGATTGTCGCCTATTCCTATCACGCGAAAAAATACCACACCGATAAAGGCACATTTACCATCAGGCGACCGGACACGTCGCTGACCACAGCGGAAAACTTCCTTTATATGCTGCGATCGGACGGCCAATATAATGCGCTTGAAGCGACGATTCTTGACATGATGCTCGTCCTTCACGCCGACCATAGCGGCGGTAATAATTCCACATTTACCACGCATACCGTCACCTCGTCCTGGACAGACACCTACTCCTGCCTGGCCGCGTCACTGGCTTCACTGAAGGGGTCACGCCACGGCGGAGCCAATGCAAAAGTCATGTCGATGATGGATGAGATCAAAGAAACCGTACCCAACTGGTCGAGTGAAAAACAGGTGACCGCCTATTTGAAAAAGATCCTGGCCAAAAAAGCCGGGGACGGTTCCGGCCTGATCTATGGGATGGGTCATGCCGTGTACACAAAATCGGATCCCAGAGCGGTTCTTTTAAGGGGCAAGGCCCGTGAACTCGCCGAATCAAAAGGACGAATCGAAGAATTCGAACTGTATGAATTAATTGCAGCGATTACGGTTGATCTGATGCAGCAGGCGAAAGGTAAAAACTTTGCCATCTCTCCAAACGTAGATTACTATTCGGGATTTGTGTACGACTGCATGGGGATACCCAGCGAGGTCTATACGCCTCTTTTCGCCATGGCGAGGATTGCCGGCTGGTCGGCACACCGGATTGAAGAACTTCTCAGCAGCGGAGGCATTATCAGGCCCGCATCCGTCTATGTGGGACCCCGTAATATTTCGTATGTGCCCCTGAATGAAAGAGATTGACCAATAAATACAGGCCGGGAGTTCAATCGCTTCCGGCCTTTTTTTATGCGCGGGATGGGTATTTTCGGAAAGAAAGCACAAAAAGAAAATCATTGCTAACAGCGCAGCGGCTTCGGCTTCTGCACTTCTAAGAAATCCTAAGATTCAGGAGAAAATTTATGAACTCCATAAAGAGATTCTGACCCGAAACGGAGTAACGATCAAATCGGTATTGGCTAATATCAACCATGACAGGGTGAAAGCAAGAGAAGCCGGATTGTGGTCAGTTGCAACTCAGCCTGATAAACTTGAAGGCCAATACTTGGCCATGTCCACCGACAACCTTTTTGCGTTGACATTTCACTGTCATTCTGGCGACATAAAGTGTCGCAAATAATAGTGAGGTGATTTATATGATTGAAGTAAATGATACGTTTCCTGAACTCATGACAGAGAATGAGCTAATTCAATTCCTTCGGATTCCTGAAGCGTCGAATTCCAGAGACTATCATAATGTAGTCAGGAATTTAATTCGTTTCAAAGACTTGCCACCGACTCGCATACGCAGAAAGATATTGTTTCCACGGAAAGCCATTCTCGAATGGATAGGCTTTGGTCAGGCTGGATTGTCCAGCTTGCTTACATCAGCTTTGCTTGGCACATTTAATACTGTTTGCATTCCTTGAATATTCTTTAAGCCCTTTAAAATACAATTCTTAGAGTTTTTCATTTTTGCATTTTCGAGAGCTGTTATGTGTTTTGGTTCTAAAACAGTTGTAACTTCTAATCAGTCTAAACAACAGGTTTTATTTTATCCGGTATGCTGAACCGTAACGGCATCAATCTGATAGGCCGGGTAATCAAAAAGCAATCATAAGCCATTATAGAGAGCCGTTACCTCCGCATCACTTAGATTGTAATTGTAGATACGAATATCATCCATGCGGCCCTGGTAATAGTCGTCAGCTGACCAATTGCTGCGGCCGATGTAATTGTTCGTTCGGGTTACACTGGTCGGGGAAGTTGTACCGGTTCCGACAAGCTGGCCGTTTTTAAACAGCCGAACATTCCCAGATTGGTCTACCGTGACAGTAAACATCTGCCATGCGTTCAGAGTAATTGCATCCGCAGCAGCCACCCATCCGCCACTGCTACCCCCGGCCCAGCATTCAAACTCAAGATTATTCGTTGATGCCTGTCGACCAAACCAGATATTATCAGAAGCCGCACCATTACCGAAATCGATAAATCGTGCCCAGTTCTGCACACTAGTTGGATACACCCACAGCGAAATCGTACAGCCTTTGGTAAAATCATTCAAACCGTCCGGCAGATCAATATAATCATTGCTACCGTCAAAGTCTAACGCGTTCCCGACTTGTCCGGAAACGGAGTCGTTATTGAAGGACAAACCGCCACTGAGTGTACCATCCATATTCTTCGTACTGGAATCATTGGCAGTTGTGCCGCTTGTTTCTTCCAGTGCCCAATGCCCGATCAATTCAGAAGGCGTCGGCAGCGGCACCGGGGTCGCTAGGGACGAATTCGTTGGCAGCCAGACGGCCATCTGTCCGGCACCGCGATGAGCCCATGCATAATAAGGGATTGCTGTGAACGTTTCATTCTGCTCGACAGTTCCTCCGCCTGCGGCTTCATACAGACCTTTTACTGTGCCAGTAATGACATTGCCCTTGTTGACAATTGTTGGATCACTCAGCATATCGTTCCGATATTCTGCCGTAAACGTGGTTCCATCCGGTACGCAAAGATGGGTGACCGTACTGCTGTTAAAGTCAGGCCATTCGGCACAATATACAATGGGGCCCCGTTCAATCGCGGTTCGATCAACATCGGCCCCAATGCTGGGGTGAGACAGTACCTGTCGAACCGGCATCGGTAGTGAAAGGTGAATCTGGTCGCCGGCCTGCCAAGTCCTGTTTATGGCAACGTATCCCTTCTGAATATTCAATGACACAGGTGCCCCGTTGACATCCAGCGTCACCGGGGTGCTGCTCTGAACTTTGTACGAATACAAGTCGCCGGGAACCGGCTGATTTTGTGCCCATCCCGGAATGCGCATATGGACGGTAAAGGTGCCGGATGCATCCGGATTCACCGTAATGGTCATATTACCATCCCAGGGATAGCTGCCGGTTTGTGTTAAACTCACCTCCGTGTTTGCCAACAGCACGGTTCCGGTACTGGCTACATACAGGTTGACATAAATTTCGTTATCATCCTGACAATATACATACCCGGGTAAAGAGGGAATCGTCCGGGCGATATTACCGACACAGCAGTTGCAGGAAAACCAGCCGCTGCGTGTATATCCACCGCTGGAAACTAATGGATTGGGATAGAAAAATGTATCGCCCTTCAACGAGACACCACTGATTAATGAATTGTAAAGCGTTCGCTCCAGTACGTCGATATATTTGCCGTCCCGATGGTACAGGAACATCTTCTGATTCCACATCACATTGGCAATCTGAGCACAAGTTTCGCAATACCCGTCATTCGGCAAATAATAAGGAGCGCCGAACGATTCGCCGCCGTGCGAGGCACCAAGGCCGCCTGTAATGTAAGCCTTGGTATCATTGACACTATGCCAGATGCTGTCCAAAGCCGTCATCAGGGCTTCTCGATACTCAGCGTCATCCGTTCGAGCAGCCACATCCGCCATGCCCATATACAGATAGACCGCACGCACAACATGCCCAACCGCTTCAGTCTGCTGCAGTACCGGCAGATGATCTTGATTGTAGGCACCCCATGGACTGTAATCATCCGTAACGGTACCGCGAATCTCCAAGTAATACCGTGCCAGAGCCAGATACCGGGAATCATCAGTAATCTCGGACAAACGCGCCAGAGCGGATTCAACAATCTCATGTCCGGGTGGGATTTCCACGCCGCCGTCATGGAACGTATTTACCAACAAATCAGCAAAGTTAATAGCGACGTTTAACAAGGACGTTTTACCGGTTGCCTGATAATGGGCGATCGCCGCCTCAAATAAGTGCCCTGCGTCATATAATTCATGGCTTCCCGAAAGACTTGACCAAGGAGTGGGACCACACCAGATATCGATACCGTTGGTTCGGATTGTATAAAGATAACCGGGGAAATACCCATTATTGGCCTGGGCAGCCGCTATTTTGGTAATCAAACCATCCAGATAGGCATCGAGTGTCGGGTCCGGTGAAACCATGAGCGAATAGCTGGCCCCTTCCAGTGTTTTATAGATATCGGTATCATCAAACGGAAAGTCGTATCGCGGCGTTCCGGTCATGAGGTCGCCGGCAATCGCAAAATTATCAATCCGGTTATGGGAGGAGTCATAAACACCTTCCAGTTGGTCAAAGATATAGGGAACCGTTACCTGACGATTGGTCTGCAGGCGAGGCAGCCAGAATTCATCGGTAAATGACACTTCAGTAAAAGGAACCGCTTTCAATAGTTCAAAGTTTGCCGGGATATCATTTACAGTAACCTGCAATTGGGTTTGGACGGGAGGATTAATACCGTCATCGGCCTGAACCGTAAAATTGTTGGTACCGACATCACCCGTTGCGGGCATACCGGATAGATCGCCATTGGCGGTAATGATCAGCCACGATGGCTCACCGATCTTACTGAAGACCAGCGAGGAGACATCATAATACGTTACATCGTCAGCCAGAGTGTCGTTGTAAGCAGTATCGACCAAAGCATCCGCTTCAACAATCGGATCAGCATTGAAAACCGGGGCCTCGATAAAAAGCCAGTTGGCAGCGATCTGCTGGAGAGTTGCCAGGTCAAAGATACCCTGCCAGTCGCTGGCCAGCATCGCAATATCTTCCAGGTCCACTTTGCCGTTGCCGCTCAAATCACCATTATCCGGTATAATGGGTGTTAAGTGAACGATGAAAACACGGTCGCCCGGTGCGTTGTCGAGAGAATTATTGGCCGCCCCGCTTGCACCGCTGGTGTATGACGAACCGTCAGCGTACGGATTGCCGCCAACAGCCGTATTTTTGATACCCAAAGTCTCGAAAAATGCTGAATTTGAAGCGATATCAAAACCATAAAGCGTATTGGCATTCAGAGTAACCGGCGTATCGAACGTAAACATGAACCACGTGCCCGTACCATTTGCGGTGTTGGTTGCAGTATCAACCGAAAAAATATTTGCTTCCGAGCCGGTTAGGATGTATGTCTCGCTATCTAAAACAACCGCTGATGAACCGCTCTCGGACGGGTCCGTCACACGAATCGTAAATTGTGTGCCGGTTGTCATATTATACCAAGTCGCATCTGTATTCGATGTATAACCGGCGTGTTGAACCGTGACAGCGTCAATCTGGTACGCCGGATAAAACGATGGGGTCACAAAGGTTTGCCCCTGAGCCGGACGGTCAGAAGCGATATAGGTGGTTGCGTCATTGCCGCTGCCGTCCGCTGTTGCTGTGCCGACATTATCCTGATCGGCGGCGGCCCCAACGAGACTTGAAATGTCATCGGCGCCGACGGACGGTTGGGTCGTACTGAATGTTATGGTTGCAGCCGGGGTTACAGAGGTGATTAAAAGTATAATGAGAACAGTCAAAACAGTGTAAACCTTCATATCAAAACCCCAAAAAATTAATGAATAACATTTCTATAGCACAACGAATCATCGATATCCCTGCTATTTTATGACCTTAACGATGTATATCCTGTCCGGTTTTTATGATTCAAAACTTCATCCCATATGTTTGTCTAAATATAAGGTACTGCGCCGATGAAGACGCAGTACCTTCAATTCTAAATTTACAAGCGCAAATTGAATTTAATCAATTTTAGCCTTTGCGACGCAGTACCAGAGCACCCAAACCTAACAATGCCATCGTGGCCGGTTCCGGAATTGAAAGATTGTCAACAGCGGTCCAGGGTTCGCCTACTGTCCCGGCAAAATTTTCAAGACGGATGAACAATTCGTCCGTGGTGTTCGCGCTGCTTAAGTCAAGAACACCCGATTTCCAAATCCAAGCACCTGGATCTAATACAGCGTTGAAACTAACCGAATCAATCAGTGTCACTCCGGGATCAGCAGCAATATCGACGTTATCAGCACCGACAAAGCTTGCAGCCTGATATACCGAAATGGCCACGCCCAAATCACGCGCTGAACCCGCATCCGTAAAAGAGCCGAGCTTAAATCCAACCGGTACCGAAGCAAGTGCTGCATCATTAACACCAATGCTCTGGTAGGCCCAGTTTGTTGTGGTAAACATATAGCTCAAACCTAAAACTGAACTTCCGGTCGGGGAAACCGTCGGGCCGGCCCAAGTGGACTCCCACCAATTATTGGTGTTAACAGTAACCGTATCAAACCAACCGGTAACATTCGAGGTTTGCACTGCATCGGCCTCGAAATCCCCATTGCTGATCCCCAAATCGGCCGTTGCCATTCCAGTCAAAGCGACACACATTAAAACAAACAATAATCTTTTCATCTTTTCTACCTCCACATTAAAGTTAAATACATTTACTTACAGAAACACACTTTCCACACACACATTTCACACTTCACACACTTCACGTTAATTCCGTTTTTTACAATCTTCTTCCTTCTGCCGACGCATCTTAAGGCCATCGTCAAACAAATTTTAGGATTTCCGGGTATCGGGCAGGATACCCGGAAACCGCGTCTCTTATATACCTCATCAAAAACTATGGATAGATACGGTTGGTATCCAGCCACTCCGTCGCAAACATTGCGAAATCTTCCAGATTTGTTCGGCAATCATCGTTGAAGTCATACACAAGGGCTTCTACTTCATTGTTACAAATATAGTCACCCCTGACGTCCAAGTAGTCATCTGCAATCTGTTGTGTTGTTCGGGCATAGTTGTAGATCTTCAGATCGTCAACCAGGCCGTTGAAGTATGGGTCAGCAACATATTGACTGTCGGCGATGAAATTGGTTGCCATGTTCACCTGAATCGGATTAAGCGTAAAAACGGTGTTTGTGGCTTCGAGTTCGCCATTGACATACATGCGTGCCGTATCGCCATTCAACGTCACAGTCACCTGGGTCCACTCGCCGGTCGGCATCAATCCCGTCTGAACGTTTTGCTCACCGCCAGCTGAAATAACAAACCGCAAATTAGTGCCCGCTGCATTTGGCGACAGGAACATATACTGGCCTACACCATTGCCAAAGTCCAGGATGCGCTGCCAGTTGTCACCACCGGCCCAGTAAACCCATACGGAGATGGTGATATCTTCGTACTCGGCAACACCGGGCTCAATGAGGGCATACTGACCCCAAGCATTATTCGGATCCTCCACATCGCGGTTACCAAACAAGAGGCTTTCGTCGCCAACGACTGCATCCACGACGTTCGCATCCAGCACCGGATAATCCATGCCGTCATCAACACCGGTCACAGACTCGCTGGCCAAAACCATGCCATAACCGTCGACAATATCAACCTGAACATCATTGCCGTCAACAACAGTGGCGTTGTCCGTATCCAGCGGCCAATAACTCGTAAGACGATGGGTCATCAGACGGCCGGGATCGCTCGTAGCATTGCCGGCTGAATTTTCAACATAACAATAGTAATACCCTTCATCTCCCGACTGAACATCCAGAACCGTCAGTTCACTGGTATTACCGATTGTATCTATGCTATAATTTACATCATCATCGACCAGCGGCGTCGGATCGCCGACTTTATACCATTCATAGCTGGCCACATTGGTACCCGTTACCGACAATTGAACACTTGCCTGCCCGGCATCAACCGCCGTATAGGCAGGAGCGACAGGAGTGACCTGAGGTTCTTCCGGTATCGTTGTAAAATTTGAAACCGGACCGGGAATCGGAAAGAAATCCGTCGCTCCGGGCAACGTATTGGGTTCATACCCAATAACCTTCCAGTAATAGGTTGTGTCATACAGCAGATCTACAGGCAAACTCTCCAGATTGACCGTATACTGAGCCTGTGTCACTGACATGCCGTCAATAATTTTGTAGGCGGCATTGTCCGTCAGGTTGGGATCATTTTCCGTACCGAACTGAACATCGACTTTTGTGATAGCAGCTTCATTGATTGTAAAAACCAGGTCATTTTCAGAGGCAGTACGCTCAACCGGAATATTATCAGCGTTACCCGCGGGTGAATCATAATCAAATGAAAATGTTACGGGATTTACGATGGCAACATTATCAATCGCGGTCCATGGCTCGCCCACTGTTCCGGCATAATTCTCAAAACGTATGAACAACTCACCGTTGCCGGCCGTACGCAGATCAAGTGTAATCGTGTCTGTCAAGGACGCTCCTACGGCCACTGAAGCATACAAGTTACTAACGGAGTCGATCAGCGTGATTCCCGATGCGCCATCAATATCCGTGTTATCGGCTGGGACAAAAGTTCCGTCGGACTCATAAACCGAAACTGTCACACCCAGATCACGAGAGACACCGGCATCCGTAAAGGAGCCGACATCGTAGCTGAGAGTCATTCCCTGCCAATTTAAATCATTGGTACCCATACTCTGATAGGCCCAATTCGTGGTCGTGAACATATAGCTTAAACCCATCACCGAAGTTGCATTCGGCGAAACGGTCGGACCGGCCCAGGTTGATTCCCACCAATTGGCTGTGTTTGCGGTAACCGTGTCATACCAATCGGTAACGTTAGACGTTTGCGCTGCATCGGCTTCAAAATCACCGTTGGTGATGGCCAGGTCCGCTTGTGCAGCTCCCAGCAAACAACACATCATTAACAATAACATCATTCTTTTCATTTTTGTTCTCCTCATAAATAACATTGGTTTATTAAATGGATCGTTCATTTTTAGATTTATATAAGCAATAACACCCTCCTTTCATTTACTCCAAAATGTTCCGTTCCTATCTTCTCTGCTTCCATCACTCATTTCTCTCAGCGTCAGGCTCTAACTCTATACAAACGATATAGTTATAGTATTTTGCTTGTCTATGCGTATATTTTATTGTATTATGATATTTTGACATTGAACGGTAGGCGCAAAAAAAGCCTCTCGTTCATCTCAGGTGGGCCGGTTAGAGTCGGCCAAAACTTCGGACCGGCCCACCATTAAAAACACACATTCAAGTTTCTATTTCATTTCAAAATATATCTGCAAATTACTCCAACACCAAAACCGGTTCTGTAAAAATACACCAGTCGCATGAAATCGCACGTTCATAAAAGCCTTTTTTCGGATAATCAGGATCACTGCCATCAGTGCTTACCAGAGTGAGGAAGCGATCGGTACTTTTGATTTCTACTGCAACATCGTTCAGCACGCCTTTTTGCTTGTATTGTCGGAGCGAATATCGTACTTGACCATCAACCAGGACCCAGAAATCCGCGTTGCAGGAACAGTTTTCTTTCAAGTCAGCAATTCCAATTTGAGATGTAAATCGTATAATATCTCGCTTATAGCTGCGGCGCATAGCTTCAAGATCAAACGTCAGTCCATGATTAGCGTGCATAACAATACAGGACTTGCCGCTTTCATCAGTATATTCCTGTCCGTCGAACCGTATCGTCCCCGTTCCTCGATGTTCCGTCTTAAATATCTCCGGTCTTGGGTTGGCTAACAGGTCCATACTATATACACCGCTCGTATCCGGACATTCCTCAAATACATCGCCGCGGCTGCTGACAATTTGCGGCGTATCCCCATCCGGTATAAAAATACCATCAATAAAGGGGTGATTTGATATAGGTAAATAGCCTTTGACAACACGAAAAGCGCCATGCCAGACTTCTGTGAATCCCTCCACGGGATCCAGGCGTACCTTAGAGTTTCCAGTTCCCAGCCCGTTACCGGCTCTGACCATATCTGCCAGATCAAGCGAAGGCTGTTTTCTCCAAACAACATTGCTCTGTGAATCGAAAGCTCGAACAAAATGTATTTCATTGCAGGAGATATCTGAAACCGTCTGAGTATCACCGGAAATCCTTTTGGCAACTCCCTTGCCGACTTCCACAGTGACCTTATTGGCCTTCTCTCCGGCCATCAGCATGGTCTTACCTTTAAGGACATGCAGTTTCGTGTCCCCATGTGATTCAGCCTGCACACCAAACTCCGTCCCCATATCGATAATCTTGGCATTTTGCGTATAAACAGAAAACCCGATCGCTTCTTTCGGGACCGTCGCATACACTTTACCGTAATTGAGGCCAATCCGGTCTTCAGCAAGAATCTGAAATTCTGCCGGGCCCTCAATCGTCACACTGGCGTTATTATCAAAAATCAACTCAGCGAAACCTTTCCTTAGTAACAAGGGGGTGCTGTCTACATGAAAACGTGTCCCGTTTTGCATGGAATCCCCCACGTCCGCCCACTTTGCATTGAGACTGTCTGCCAGCGTCACAACCTCAACCCCTTCTGGAGGAACAAATTGTAATAACAGCAATAAGAGAAGTACCGCGGCGGCATTAAAAATCATGAAAATGCTGAATTTACTTATGCTGCGTTTCTCTCTTGAAGGATAGACAACCTTGCGGATTAATTCAGGCTGCGGCTGTTCCTGAGGAACTTCAATCACTGGAGCTGTTTTTTCTTCGTAAGCAAGTTGACTCCATAACTCCTGGTCAAATAACGTATCGTATTCATGTAAATTGGCAGCCGGAATCTTAACGTTCAAGCGTTCTACACCAACAGTAAGATGTATATACTCACAGTAATGCCGACGAACGGCAGGATTGTGAATAATCAAATCGTGTAACCGCTGAGATTGCTCTGGTGAAATTGAGTTATCCAATGCCAACTCAATCAATTCGTTTATTTCACGTAACTCTTTACTGGGTATGTTCACAATACTTCTCCAGTAGCGATGGTTCGCCGAATACAGTTAAGCAGAAAACTTTTTATACGTGAAAGGTTTTTATAGGCAACGTTTACCGATGTTCCTATTTCACCCGCAAGTTCCTTAACGGATATACTTTTCTCGAATCGTTTTTTCATGAATTTCAAATCATTGAGAGAAAGTTTTTTCATACATTCTTCCAATGCATCATATCGAACGTCCATCTCTTCCGATAACTTCTGATTTTCTGACTCTATGAGTTCAATTGCTTTTTCGCTGAAATGAATCCTGGAACGTTTTTGCTTCTTGCGATGTGTCAATACATGATATTTTGATATAGTGAAGGCCCATGAAAGAAAATTCGTTCCTTTCTTGAAATCATTAAAATGTTCCCACATGTAAGTAATTGCAGACTGCAGGATATCCTCTGCGTCCGTTTTATTGGGCACAAATGTAAGAATAAAACCGTGAATTTTATAGTAATTCGGGGTCAATAATTCCACAAATTCAGAATTTTGACTCTTTTCGTTCATATTTGGCCACCTAGTCATAACTATTTACTATATTCGTGTTTATCGGATTAATGAGTGAACAACGTTCGCCATTTTCCTCAATAAAACAAAGGCGCAATTTAATACTTTTTTGCCATTTTTTTTCGGATTCTTCAAAAAAACTGTTTTATGGCAGCAGAAGTGGCATATGGTAGCATAGCTAATCATATAACATCTGTTAATCCCATGGCTAACCGCTTATAAGGGGGTGGGGTAGGGAGAAGCATTACCCCCTTTGTGTGATAGGAGTCCCATCGCCGTTAAAACTAAGCTGATTTTACGAATTCTGGATATACATCTCTTTTTCTTGCAGTTTAAGATTGTTTTGGTATAATACTATCATCATTTCGAAAAGCCACCACCTGAGGAGGAATGATTGTACTTTGGAGATTAGGAGAGGAACCATGCAACGGACAATATTTCTGGCACTTAGTATTGTTTTTGGGGTAACAAGCATTTTGCACGCAAACCCAGCAGATATTTCCCCCAACAACAAAGTTGATTTGGGTGATTTTGCTGTCTTCGCTGCTGCCTGGCTTAGTGATGACAGCCCAACCCCCAACTGGAATCCTGCTTGTGATATATCAGATCCGAACGATGGGATCATCGACGAACTTGACCTTGCCATACTTGCTGCCAATTGGCTGTGGACTCCACTTGATGACATAGTGTGGGTTGCTATCAACAATGACCCCGGTGTTTCCGGCCACGAAGGTTTTAACGGTTATATGAGCAAATACGAGACAACCAATGCTCAGTATTGCCAGTATCTCAATGCGGCTATGGCAGATGGTCAGATTATTATTTACAATGATGATGTTCACGCTGCAAGTGATACCAGTCATAGCCAAATATACCTTGAGCTTTACCCAGGGTCGAGTCCATACAGCCAGATAACTTTTAACGGCACCACGTTTAGTGTTCGAACTCGCAAGGATACGAGTAATAATGATATTGATATGAGCAATCATCCTGTTGTTATGGTAAGCTGGTATGGAGCTACTGCGTTCTGCAACTATTACGGCTATAGACTTCCCACTGAATGGGAGTGGCAGGCAGTCGCTGACTATGACGGCAGCTATACTTACGGCTGTGGAACAACGATAGACCATAGCAAGGCCAATTATGACTATGCCAACCCGCTTAATCTTTCCAGTCAGCCTTATACGAGTCCTGTAGACTATTTCGATTCTTACGGCTATGGCATGAATGACATGGCTGGAAATTCATGGGAGTGGACAAGCTCTATCTTCAGTAGCAGCTATCGCGTTCTCCGCGGCGGCGGCTGGTACAGCTACGACCACAACTGTACCGTCTCGTACTGGAACAACAACCTCCCGAACGTTACCACCAACTACATAGGTTTTCGGGTCTGTCGTTGAGTCTTCCCCAGCGTAGATTTTTTTACCCTTTGCAGGGTACAGCATTCACAGGCCGGGAGTTCAATCGCTTCCGGCTTTTTTTTGGCATGCTCCCCGCCAAAAATGCTCCGAGGGCAGATTTTTCCCTACGGTACTCTCTGAAACTCAACGACACACCCGGAATCCTATGCTAAGGTACAGGGTGTACGGGTAGTTTTGACTAACTAATGCGACCTTGCAGCCGGACCCACTTTGAGTCCAGTCACCACCGCGGATAATGCGATCACTGCTGGAAACAGAACTTGTCCACTCTCCGACATTGCCCGCCATATCACACATCCCATACCCATATATCCCAAAGGACCCCACTGCGGTGGTCCCGTCCGGATGGAACGAAAAAGTATAGTTTGGTCTGCCCCTGTTTTTCGTACCAGTTGTCATGAGAGTATATCACACGTAGTCTCCCTGTCTTGAGGAAGGCGGAGCGTAGCGGAGCCTTGCTCAAGACACATCGTCGCGAACGCCGCCGGAGCCATATAATCCAGGCTGCTGTGCGGCCGGTAATGATTATAATTCATCCGCCAGCGATCCGCAACATATCTTAATTCGTCAATATGTAAAAACAATTCTCGATTTAACAGCTCGTCCCTGAACTTACTGTTGAATGACTCTACATAGTTACCTTTGAAAGAGGACGTTGCTCAGTTACTCATCAATCTTCAAAACAGAAGACCAGCGGGTTATCCCTATGTTTTTGTTCCCCCAAAAAGATATGACCGCATCCAACTGACCAGAAAGGGACTTTCCAAGAGAAAAAAGAAAACGTGGTCAATCCAAGATGCAAATAATATCGTCATCAATGGATTTACTGATATGTTCAATGAAATCAGAGCTAAAGCAGGCATCAAGAAGGGAACATTCCATGACCTTCGCAGAACAGCGATTACAAATTGGTTCCATGAACTTAAGGATATTACTGAAGTAATGGAATTGGCAGGCCACAGCAAATACGAAACGACCCTTGAATACTATCTTGCTACCAAGGATGATTTGGTAAAAAGAGCCAGGAAAGCGACTACTCATAAGGTTAGTCAGGAATTGTTGGAAAGAAGTAAAGCAAAGTAGGCAATTTAATCTCCTTTCTGGGGCTGTAAGATATCTCTCTTATAGCCCTATTTTTTTGCCCAAAATTAGTCAGCAGAAGAGTTCTCTTTTTGGTGCACTTTGGTGCACACCTTTTTAGGGAAAATGGGGGCAACAAAAAAACCTCGTTCTTAGTATCAAAAACGAGGTTTTTTAGCGAGGACGAAGGGACTCGAACCCTCAACCTTCGGATCGACAGTCCGATGCTCTAACCAATTGAGCTACGTCCCCAGTTGAGGAAGTTGGGATTAAACAAAATTTACACCTATCTGTCAATGTATTTTTGCCACTAAACCCAAAAATCTTTACTTTCACACCTAAAAACAGGACTTTGGCGCCCGATTTCGAAACCCGCCGCGGGCATTATTTCTCTTAGACCCCGGCCAGAGCCGCTTTCAATGCTTCCGGAGCCTTTGACACATACACAAACTTCATTCCGGATTTGGCCTCACGCGGCACATCAACCAGGTCTTTCTTGTTCCGTGCGGGAAGGATCACCGTTTTGATCCCCGCCTGTTTGGCCGCAAGAATCTTCTCTTTCAGCCCGCCGATCGGCAGCACCAGGCCCTTCAGCGTGATCTCCCCGGTCATCGCCACATCCGGACGAACCGGCGCATCCGTCAACAGCGAAACCAGCGACGTAAACATCGCCACCCCCGCACTCGGCCCGTCCTTGGGCACCGCTCCGGCGGGCACATGCACATGATAATCATATTTCGAAAACTGATCGCCGTCGATCTTCAGCGTATCCGCTGTCGCCTTGACGACCGAGAATGCCGCCTGTGCGCTTTCCTTCATCACATCGCCGATCTGCCCGGTCAGCAAAAGCTGGCCCTTGCCCGGCATTCTGGCCGACTCTACAAACAGGATCTCCCCGCCCGTAGGTGTATAGGCCAGACCGGTGACCACGCCCGGCATCGCCGTACGCAGCGCGATTTCGGACTCGAATTTTTCCGGCCCCAGTACCTCCGCCAGTGTCTTGCGATAGATCGTCGCCTTGCGCCGCTTTTTCTCGGCGATCTGCGTAGCAATATACCGGCACACCGATCCAATCGTCCGTTCCAGATTCCGCACACCCGCCTCGCGGGTGTAACTATTGATGATCTCAACGATCGCCTCATCCCGGAACACCAGTTGTGTCGGTTTCAGTCCATGCTCTTTAATCTGCCGCTTCACCAGATATTTTTTG
Source organism: Anaerohalosphaeraceae bacterium (assembly GCA_963675525.2). GTDB lineage: Bacteria > Planctomycetota > Phycisphaerae > Sedimentisphaerales > Anaerohalosphaeraceae > 4572-13. Next base: position 550,124 of record CAXXSL010000016.1, read on the forward strand.
GCGATGTTCAATTTTTCCTTCTGCGTATATCCCGGCAAACGCAGCATCTCCATCCGGTCTATCAGTGCATAGGGGATCGGCTCGGTATAATTGGCCGTCCCGATAAACATCACATCCGACAGATCGAACGGCTGATCGATATAATGATCCGTAAACGAATTATTCTGCTGCGGGTCCAGCACTTCCAGCAGCGCCGACGCCGGATCACCGCGAAAGTCCTGCCCGATCTTATCCATCTCATCCAGCATAAACACCGGATTGCGCGTGCCGCACTTGCGAAGCTCCTGAAGGATTCGCCCCGGCAGCGCGCCAATATACGTGCGCCGATGTCCGCGAATATCCGCCTCATCGCGAATCCCGCCCAGCGAAATCCGTACAAACTTGCGTCCCATCGCTCGTGCGATCGATTGACCCAGACTGGTCTTGCCGACGCCCGGCGGCCCTACAAGGCACAGGATCGCACCCTTGCCTTGCGGATTCAGTTTTCGCACCGCCAGAAACTCCAGTATCCGCCGCTTGATTTTATCGAGTCCGTAATGGTCCTTGTTCAGGATCCGGCGGGCCTTATCGATCTCGATCCGGTCCTCACTGTAAATCGACCATGGCAATTCACACAGCCAGTCCAGGTATGTCCGGATCACGCTGTAATCCGGCGAGGCCGTGGGGATCTTGCTCATGCGGTCCATTTCACGCAGCGCCTCGACCTCGACCTTCTTGGGCATTTTCGCCGCCTTGATCGCCTCGTGCAATTCCCGCATCTCCTCGGTCCGACGGTCGTCCTGCCCCAATTCCTCCTGGATCGCCTTCAGCTCTTCCTGCAGAAAATATTCCCGCTGGCTCTTGTCGATCGAGTCGCGCACCTGCCCCTGTATCTTATGGCTCAGTTCGAGCACTTCCAGTTGACTGGCCAGCGCCAGTGAGATTACCTGCAGCCGCTTATAGGCATCCTGCTCCTCAAGCAGTTTCTGTTTTTCGGCAATACTGATATTCAGCGTCGCCGCCAGAAAATCCGCCAGCGCCGACGGATCCACAATATTCTCCAAAAGCAGCCCCGCTTCTTCCGGCACATTCGGACTCAGCGCGATCACGCGTCCGGCGGTGTTGCGAACATTGACCAGCAGCGCCTGCAGTTTTTTGGTATTGCGGACCTGCACCGGCAGCAGTTTGACTTTCGCTTTCAGGTAAGGTTCCGTCGCCGTAAACTTCACGATCTCAAAACGTGCAATGCCGTGCACCACGATATTCACTGAGCCGTGCGGCATCTGGATCACCTTCAGCACCGACGCTGCCGTACCCACACGATACATATCCGACGGCGACGGCGATTCGATCTCCGGATTCTTCTGAGCCACCAGACCGAACACCGTTTCCTTCGGCGCGATATCCGTAACCAGCTTCTTGCTGCGGTCACGCCCCACCGCCAGCGGCATCACCGTTCCCGGATACGCCACCGCGCTGCGGATCGGCAAAATCCCGATCTCATCCGGCAATTTAAATGACTGCGGGTCACCATCACTATTGGGAGCCTTGTTATCCATCTCAGGGTCCAATTCGATCAGTTCCAATAAACGCATAGAAAAAAGTCCCGTTTGCTAAAAACCCTCATTTCCAGTTGAAAAACGCTGCTGTGGGCAATCTTACCCGATTCCGGCCGCCTTGAAAAGGAAATACCCCATTGTTATTGTATATTGATTATTGTATATTGATTATTGCTTAAGTTGGAGAAAAACGATGAGTCAAAACGTATTGGTTCCAATTGCTGACGGGTCCGAAGAGATCGAAGCCGTAACGATCATCGATGTGCTGGTCCGGGCCGGGGCAAATGTCACGGTCGCATCCGTAGAAGCGGTCCAGATCACTGCCTCGCGCGGAGTCAAACTCGTTGCCAACAAACGACTCACCGACTGCACGGGCGAGTCATTCGATCTGATCGCCCTGCCCGGCGGGATGCCGGGCGCTGAGCACCTGCGGGATTGCGCCCCGCTGATCGAAATGCTCAAGGCGCAAAGGGCCGCGGGAAAACTGTATGCCGCGATCTGCGCTTCGCCGGCCGTGGTGCTGGCTCCGCACGGATTGCTCGATGGGAAAAAGGCGACCGGCTATCCATCCCTGCAGGATAAATTGCCCGCGTTGGGCAATGGGCGGGTTGTCGTCGATGGCAACTGCATCACCAGCCAGGGTCCGGCAACAGCGATGGAATTCGCGGTAGAATTGGTACGTCACCTATTCGGCGACGAAAAAGCACAACAAATCGCCGGCGGGCTGCTGATGGAATAAGCTCAGAGCCGGGAGCGTCAGCGACCGGTTACTAAAGACTAAGGACTAAGGACTGATTCAGTTCACTGCCACAATAAAATAGAACCGGTCATCGGCAAGTTTTCGAAAACACCCGGTTGCCAGGTCGCCGTCATCACAGGCGCTGTCGATTTCCAGCATGTAAGCATCGTCGCGGGTGTTGCCGGTGCCGTCAAAATGAACCCCGAATGCGGATTTAACGCCGAACGAATCCAGCTCAAAATCCCAGACACCCCCGACAGGCGTGCCGTTGGTCCACATACTGTTCTGGATATAGGTCTCCATTCCGGCGGGCATCACACCGGAAGCGGCGTCCTCAAAATACGCCTCGGTAAGCATGTGGTGATATTCGGCAACTTCGTAAATTTTCTTCAGGTTTGTGATAAAGGCTTTTTGAGCAGAATCGGAGGTACAGCCCGCATAAGCGGGAATGACGATCCCGGCCAGAACGCCGAGGATCACCACAACGATCAGCACTTCGATCAGCGTAAACCCATTTTTCGGCTTCGTTTTCATGTCATTATCCTCGTTTTTAACGAAAAAACGCCCCTTTACACTAAAATATAACAAATAACACACCCCGCCGGGGCAAAAATTTTTAACAATCCACTTCGTCCATCCTCAATCCCAACCCATTCGTCAATCGTCATTCGTCATTCCCCAACCCCCAACCCCTTCGTCAATCGTCAATCGTCATTCCTCAATCTCCTCCCCAAAGCCCGATAACCACTTACTGTTCACTGATAACTGGTTTCTGTTGCCCACTGCCTATTGCCTATTGCCTACAAAAAAATAATGAGATTTATAGTCTGTTGATGCATTATCGATTTCCAACTTTATTAGCTTCAAGTCACGTTTGCTCTTTGTCATTCCCGCGAAGGCGGGAATCCAGCAATGTAGATATGGTTTACGAAAGAGCAATAATAAGATATGTATAAATTTATCACACTCTCACTCTCACATAGGGATGTCGGACAAATTCTCGACGGCCTCGAACAACGCCGAATCATCTGGCAGGCGACCGCAGAATGGCTGATGTATGATTACTCAGAATTATCCGACTACATCGAGGAATGCTCTGACCCTCTTGAAGCTCAAGCCATTGCGGATTATTATCAATACATCATCAATACTGTAAAAAATCAAAGAGACTGCCAACTTAACTGCTAATGTTAATTCCATTCTATAAGGATATTTTATGGCAGAAGTAGAAGTTATGAACGTGAAAACATTGATATCGATTTTAAGTAAAATTGATTCTAAGTTTGGTGATTTCGAAATATGGTTATCTAAAGATGAAGAAGGTAACGAATTTATGCGGATGCTCAGAAACACCTCTTTAAGTTTAGCAATAGATAATGATCAAAAACAAATTATATTCTTTCCTTCGTGGTTTCCTGAAAGCTGAGCTACTAAAGAAAATAGTTCACTCATATAATCTTATCAGATTTCTGTAAATTATGGCGTGCACATAACAGCCGGACGTTTTTCTCGGTGATACTACTTCCGCCTTTTGAAAAAGGCACGTCATGATCAAAATGGAGATTGTCTTTACTGCCACACTTAACACATTGTCCATGGTCTCGTTTCCACACAGCAACCTTAACTGATGTGGGGATGACACGTGTTTGTTTTAACACAGGATCATTCGAAATATTCTTAGGAGAAGGCTTTAGAAAGAACCGAAAGACATCACGCCTTCCGTCATGAATAACTTTCGAATCAATCAGTTCATATTTTCCATGATCACACCATACGCCCGCTATGATCTTTTCATATACTTGAACAATTTCCGCCTTGGCCTTTCCTTCTTTATAGACTTTAACAGCTTCAGCAAATTTACCATTATCAGTCAGAGTGCCGCTCGGGTAACAATATGGCTGATCTACTTCTTTTGGATTAATGTTACTATCAGCGCGGTTCATTTCATCATGACCTTCATACTCCAAAAGTCCGGTTTCTTCGTGCCACTTATCTTGATAGGGTGCGCCTTTTCGAACACTCATGAGGATAATCGAATAATGTGGCTTAATACGAAAATTCATACCCCTTTGAAGATTCATCCCTTCACGAGCAACCATTTCGGCATATGCGATAATACTCTTGTGGGATTTAGTCATAATTTGGTTTTCTAAAAAATTTTCTATCTGAATAGAGTATTTATTATCGCCTTAAATTAATAGTAAACTATACTTTCAGATATTCTTGTAGTATTCTCAACCTCTCTTTAATCGAAGAAGCATCATTAGTGCCTTGCTGTGACATTCTATCGTATTCAAGCAAGTCATAATTTGCTTTTGAAATATTTTTCTCGGCAATTTTTCTGTTTTCCAATCGGTCTTGATTGAAACCTAAAAACTTCGTTCTAACTAACGTCTTCTTCTTTTCAATCGCCTCTTTAAATAACAGAAAGTAGATTGGAATAACTGCTTGGTTATTTAATAAACTATCTTTCTTATGAAAAAAACGAGACATCTCATTAAGAACTTTAACAACTTCCTTTTTTATAAACGCACTGTCTTTCTTTGTTTTACCCTTAAATTCTTTAACAAATTCATCTAAGAAAACCTTCTTAGTGTCATAAATTTTCCCTGAATATTTTAGAGATGAAATCAAAAACAAAAGTCTCGCAGCTATTTCCCTATGTTGGTATCTTTTATTAGAGATTTTAAGATTATGTTTGAAAAGTTGATGTGCCGATATATCACGAATAATTTTGGCCATAGAACCGCCAAAAGCATTTCTTTTCTCTGCTGCTGTTAAAGTTACTGCTTCATTCAATCTTGAGAACATGTCTTCAATAACATCGATATCATCTGTTTCTACTAGAATAATTGGCAGTACAAATGAGTCGAAAATAATTTTCAATTTAGGATACCTTTTTGCAAGTTCTTCATATGAGAGAGAACTCGCCTTAATCTCAGGGTCTTTGAAGTAATCAAAATCATCAGATAGCTTAAACTTGCCATCAATAAACGACCAAATTGTTTCAAGTCTTTGTCGTCCATCAATAATTGCATAATCTTTTTTAGAACTATTTATTTTTCTACCTTTTTCGTCGAGAAGATGGAAATATAATTTGGGGATATCATATTCATTTAAAATCGAATCGATTAGAAGTTGTCTTTTTTCAATATCCCACAAATCTCCATTTCTTTGATAAGCTGGTTGAGTATCGATATTGTCTCTTTCTGCATTGATACGTAATACGGTGCTTTGTTGCATTGGATAAGTTTTAATAACTTTCATGCGATATCCTCCTTTATTGCTTCCCCAATACTTGATAACTCGGGAAAAAGTTGAAATTTTTGTATCCCGATAAGCTTGAGATCTTTCAGCATCGTACCCTTTTTTCTTTTTGGAATAATGTATCTTGTTGTATGGCTTTTATCATGTATATTTTCAATCGAAGTTTTATCACGATGGCTAATTGTAAAAACGCCTAGTTGAGATTGCATTCGCGGGTTGTTTCTTGGCACAAGAGCCGCAATCGGCAATAGTTCACTTTTCCTTTCTCCGGCAAGATTTTCAGGAAAATAGTTTTCCACAATATCATCTTCTAGAGAGGGAATATAATAAGGATATTCTGGCTTGATTCCGCTCTTTTTATTTAACTCTACAGGTCGTAAAATCCATAATGCCCCATCTAAATCGTTATGCTCATTGCATGCAAAGTACAAAGCGACCAAAGGACTTTCAGTCCAATCTAACAATCGAGTGGGTACTCCGTGATGCTGCATAATAAATAGCCAATCCATTAAGGTATTTGGATTTGGATTCAACAAAAGAGTTGCACTTTGTCGAAAACGATTTATCATGTTCATTTCCGATTCATTAGCACATTCTCGAATAAAAGATGATTGCAGCTTCCATCCTTTCTGAGATTGGCCACGATACCAGACTGGGCCTTTATATTTCCCAATATCTTCTTTTAAATATTGAATCAGTTCTCCAATAGAATTTACTTTTTTTTCTGCCATCATAGTTCCTTCTGATATTTAATAATTTTGGTTCTTTTGATTATTATTTATCATCATGTTGGATCACTTAAAAAAAATGGTAATCGTTTTTTATAGAGTTTTGCGAATTCTTGAAGTTGGAGAACATCGAGACGGTATTGGCCGGACTCGATTTTAGAAATGAATGACTGCCCTACTCCTAAGCTTTTGGCAACCTGTAACTGCGTAAGCCCTTGTTTCAATCTCGCATCTTTAAGCTTGTTGATGATTGCCCTGTACTGATCTGTGTATATGCTTTTCTTGATATTCATGGCCACCAGGATATACCCCATATTGGAATATTCCAAATTGGAATATTTTTTGTTGCCCAAATACCAGAATCTGTTAAGATTGGTACGGATTTAATTAAGGAGCCTTCTATGACAGGAAAAAGTTGTAAACATTTGGATCATATCGAAGAATACAAGAGTACTATTCGTCATAACAATAATACCGACAGGGTAAATTGGGGTGATGTGACAGCAACCTTGGTTGCTGAACATGAATGGACCGAAGAAGGCGCATCGCATCTCATCCATTTAGCAAGGGATTACGGTTCTTTTATCTTATCACATGCGTTTGCTTTGGCGACGGTTTTAAAACAAGAAGACGGCGAAATCGGGTTATAGATCTGACTGTCTTGGTCATCTGGGAGTGTCAGCTAAAAAACCCCGACAAACTCCGGCAGCGTATCGAAAACTTCCTAACCCCAAATAAACCCCAACAATAAGAAGAAGCGTTCTCTATGAATCGCCCGGCCGCCAGGACACCCGCGGCAAACTCGGCGAGGTAGCGCATCCCGAACTCGCTTCGGGAGAGCATGGCCTATAGGATAAGCCAAAGAATCGCCCCAGCCGATAGGATGGCTGATTAAAATGGGTCGGTGAGCGCAGAAATGATTTTCGAGCACTTCCGGCCGATTTTAAGCAGAGTGGAGCGTCAAAAACGCTCCGGCGAAAAATAGTTTCACAAGCAAATCCTTTGCAGAACCTCGCATCGAATCGCCCGGCCGAAAGGACGCCGCTGCTTGGAGTTGGATGGGAGCACAGATGCGCGATCAAGCACTTTTTCCAAACCGCCAAAAGCGCTGCGCTGTTGGCGGTTTTATCCCCGGGTCTGTGAGACCCTCTAAGCAGGCAGGAGTGTGCAACACTCCGGCGATTCCCTCTCCAAGTCCTTCACGCTCTTCATGGTTAAAATAATTCCCGTTAATCCCGTTAATCCTGTCTAAAAAATCCATAAAAACAGCCATTTGAAAGAAGTAATAGTTACCCCGGACACCGATCCGGGGCCACAATTCAAAATTATGAATTAAAAATTTAAAATTAAGTTATATTTTCATCTAACTTATGGTACAATGCCTTTCCAATTGAATAGTAAATAAATTAGCGTACATCAGCGTTAATATTGTCATCCTCGCGAAGGCGGGGATCGGGGTCAAAAAAAGAAGGAGCAATTCAATGAACCGTAACCGACACACCGTCATTCCGACCGCCGGCGGAGGAATCTATTTAAACAGCCGTCCGCAAGGATTCCGAATTCTTAAGTTCTTATGTTCTGGGGTTCATGAGTTCTTGAAACATGCTTTTTTACAAAACGAACCCAATTTTCAGACGTGCCCGGTTTCTCCAAATCTCCATCAGCGAAGCGCTTATGGAGATTTCATTGTCGTGCCTTTAAGGCACCGCAGCCAAAAACAAACCCAATCAAACCCAATACGAACCCAATTTTGCCCCAAGTACCCCCTACTCGCGCACGCCGTTTCCAGCCCAAAATCGCACGTTTCGCTTTGGAAAAATCAAAAATCCCCCTTTTTGACCCCGCCAACCCCCAAAAAAACGAACCCAATTTAACCCCCAAGTAGCACCTCGACGCAAATGCATTATACCGCACTCAAACCCCCAAAAGAACGCAACACCCCCCTTTTTAATAGCGCCACGCAAACCCAATCAAACCCAATACGAACCCATTTTTCAGCTTTCCAGGCGGAGTGGACGATAGATATAATTACAAGAACTCAAGGACTCAGGAATTCAAGGATGCGGATTGGATCATGATGGGATATGAAGCGACGGGCGAATCAATCTGAGGTATTGATCTTAACGTTGGACCAATTGCGGAAGGCAACCATGAAAATCAGGTACACTACGGAGAAAGGGAGCGTTTATATTCAGACGGTCAGTTCGGTGCGGGGGAGTACTGGACAAAGGAGGATACGGCCGGGGAGGTGCATTCTCTGGCCGGAGGCATGCACATCGCGCGGTCCCGGCTGCAGGAGCTGATCCGCGAATACCCGACGTCGCTGCTGGATAAGACGCTGTGTTTCGGGATGGGGGTCGAGAAGGAGTTCTTTGAGGATGCGCAGCGTGAACGGTTCAGCGGGATGCTCGAGGCGGAGCTGACGGTGATCTTCTTTCTGGTTAAACACCCCGGCGATACGTACGGGCTGGGATGCAGCAGCGAAGTGGTGCGCATCGAAAAGGACGAAGAGGGTGATAGGCAATAGGCAATAGGCAGTGGGCAGTGGGCGGTAGGCGGTTAGCAGTTATCGGCCGCAGACGTAAGTGTGTTTTTGGAGTGGGTATTACCTTATTCGGCGTTTATACCGAGAAACACTGCTGATTTTACGTAAACATTCATAAATATCATCTTTTTTGCTGATTTTTTCGAGATTTTTGAAACATTTCGCCAATTACTGACATCTATATATAGAGAAGACGAAGAAACACAAAGAGAGAATAAGAGACCAGGAGCAGTCATGATAACATTTGCATGCAAAAAATGCGGCAGTACCTACAAGCTGTCAGATGAATATGCCGGAAAACGAGTTCGATGTAAAAAATGCAGCCACGTGATCGAGATCAAGGCCGCTGCGGCAGTCGATGAGTCCATGCCGGACTTTGACTCACTCTTTACGGCATTAGCTGAAGAAGAACGCAGCGCACCGACCCTGGCCGACAGCATGGTGGGAAAGTAAGCGGAGATTTCAAAAAAACAGATGCTTTAAAGTATAGTATAGAGTTTTCATAAACATTTCCTTTGAAAAAGCCTGTCGAGCTGAATTCGGCAGGCTTTTTTTGTTTTTTTATTCGCATGGCTTGTCCTTCTGCTGGAGCGACAGCGTACAAGTGCGCCATGGCGTTTTTATATTCACCGCTTAGACGATTGGGTAATTGCCCAGAAACTCGGTTTCGGGCAGATTGCCGACCAAGGGCTTTGCGTACTTGATGAATGCATCGGTCATGCCGTTACCGGCGGCGTTGATGTATTCATCGGGGACGCTCTTGGTGTGTTCGGCCACAGTGGACAGGTCGGTGCGGAAATATTCGACGGCGTACTTGTCGCCGTTTCCGGTGCGCTTCATGGCGACCGAGCCGTTATCGTCTTTCATGGAATACAGCACGGCGAGGCGTCCGCATTCGCGGGCTTCGACGACATCGGTTTCGGACTGGAGACCAGCGAAACTGCGCTGGAGGTAGCCGAAGGTATCTGCGCGGACGCGTTTGATCTTGAGCTCGGCTCTGATCTTGTTGGCTAAAAAGTCGGCCAATGCGCCGGTGCCGGAAAGCTGGACGTTGCCGTGTGCATCGTGTTCGGCCTCTTCGACGATCTTCTCGGCCCAGGTCACGTGGTCTTCATCGCAGATGCCTTCGCTGACAGCGATGACGCAGCGGCCATGCTTTTTATACATGGCTTCGACATCGCCCAGCAGTTTTTCCATGGAGACGGGCCGTTCGGGGATGTAGATCAGATGGGGGCCGTCGTCTTTGCGCTGCTTGGCGAGGGCTGCGGCTCCGGTGAGAAACCCGGCATGGCGTCCCATGATGACATCGATCTTGATGCCGGGCAGTGCGCGGTTGTCCAGATCGTCTCCCATGAGGGCACAGGCGACGAATTTTCCGGCGGTGCCGAAACCGGGACAGTGGTCGGTGACGAGCAGGTCGTTGTCAACGGTTTTGGGTACATGGAAAGCCCGAAGGTCATAGCCGGCCTTTTCAGCCATGCTGTTGACGATGTAGCAGGTGTTGGCGGAATCATTGCCGCCGATATAGTAGAAAAAGCGGATGTCACGTTTTTTGAAGACGTCGAGGATGCGATGGCAATAGTCTTCGTCGGGCTTGTCGCGGCTGGAGCCGAGTGCTGATGACGGCGAGTCTGCGACTTTTTCGAGGGTATCGAGTGAGATCTGTTTGAGGTCGACGAAGTGTTCCTTGACGATACCGGCGACGGCATGGACACCGCCGTAGAGATTATCGATTTCTTTGTGCCTGCAGGCCTCCTGAATCACGCCGACGAGGGAGGCATTGATGACCCCTGTCGGCCCGCCGGATTGACTGACTACTGCATTTGCCATGATTTCAGACCTTTCGTGTTTAGGTTAAATACGTTTATTCGTTACTGTTGTGTTACGGGTTAGGCGATTATACAGAAAAGGGGCAGGAAATCAAGCCCAAAGCGGGCCGGAAGGTGTAGAATATGGTTTAGAAACGGAAAATCGGCTGTTTTTCCGCAAACTCTGCGGGGATTGGTGACTTAACACGTAGCGGCCGGAAACGGGATCTACGAAATGGCACTTTCGACCAGTTCGAGCATTGAGTCAGAGGTTTTTTGAATCTCGTCGATGCATTTTAAATAGGGGCGCATAGAGGAAGCGGACATATGGCCAAGTATGCGGCGAACGATTTTGACGCTGGCACCACGGAGAAGCATGTGCATGGCGCAGGTATGGCGAAGGGTGGCCGGGGTAGCTTCGACCGGGAGGCCCGCCCGCCGGCTGTATTCTTTGAGTTTCCGGCGGATGCTGCGCGCGTTCAGAGGCCCTGTATCGCAATTGATGAACAGGGCCGGTTGATTGTTCGAAGCGGGGCATTGCTGCCGGCGCTGCTCGAGATATTGTCTGAGAACATCGACAGCCCATGCGGGCAGTTTACATTGACGTACCACACTGCCGGAAGTACGAATCTGGACGATGCCCCTGTCGCAATCGATCTCTTTGAGGGTAATACTCAGTAACTCGCTGACGCGGATGCCCGTGCAGTAAAGCAGGGCCACGATCGCACGGTCCCGAAACGCCAGCCAATTGTCGCCGGAAATAGCGTCGAATAACTGCTGGAGCTGTGTATCCTCGAGATATTGCACATCCGCAGAATTGTCCTGGGGAGGAATAACAATGTTGGCCAAGGGGTCGCTGTCGATTCGATGTATCTCCCTGAGGTAATTGTAGAGGCCCCGAATGGCCGTGATCTTGCGGGTAACGGTTGCCGGGCTGTAATTGGGGGCGAGGAACTCATCAACATAACGCTGAGCCTTTTGCTGATCGAGGCTGAAGATGCAGGCATCAAGCTCTGGCGGTAAGGAGAATCGGTCGTCGGCTGGCGGCTTTGAGGCCGGACTGCTGTGAGAATCGGTCAGAAAATCCGTGAATTGATGGAGGTCTTTTCTATAGAAGTCCAGGGTCATGGCCGAACGGTTTTTCTTTTCCTTTAGATAGGAAAGGTAATTATTCGTCAAATCGCCGGCTTTTTCGTCTGCCTCTTTGAGATTCTCAATATCTTTCAACTTCTTTCTCCGAACAAATCATTACGTAGTCCGCCTTTAGAGAAATTTTATGTAAAAGCGGTCCTCCGATGACAGCTCTTTCTAAAACACCTCTCGGATAAGACACTGATGCGTCTAAATTGTATATCGGACTAAATCGCAATGAATCTTAGCTTTTTTAGGTGTTTTTTAGGTGTTTTTTTGGGTTGCCTTGCGGTGTTTTACCTTGCGGCCTATAGGGAAATGTACCTAATGTTCGATTCCGGTTAATGGTTTGCGATTTCATCGGTATGGAAAGCGTCGGTACTGTAAGCACTGACAACAAGAGCGTGGTGTCGTTCATGACGTTTTCGTCCTGTATTTCGACTTCATCACTTTCATTCAGATAACCCGCCAATGACGCCAGCTCGAGGGAGGGGGGAATAAATAAACACTTAATATAACCGGAATATGGGGATCGGACTTCCGCTATCCTTATAAACAGCTTGCCTACTCGACACTTGATATGGCATTTGTAGCTATTTTTCGAATCTTCGGGCGATAGACGATGTTGAAGCGGTCGTTTTTGTTCCATACGACCAAATTGATCTGAGCCACTTCAGCTTCGCTTCGGTGGGGACCATCGCTTCGGCGTTTGTGAAAGCGCAAGCCTAAAATGCTTAGCTGGCTTCGGGTTCCGGCAGGTTACCTGCCTGGCATGACTGGTAGACCTGCAGACAAACCTGTTGAAGCTCTTCGACCATTTCCTTTGTTTTTTCTGCAACGGTGGGCTTTAGAATAACCGATTGCTGTAATGCATCTATTTTTTTTCTGAAATCCTGATTACCCCATACCTGTCCGACTTTTGATATGACTTTGAGGATCTCACCGGCCTGCCTAAAATCGGCATCTGCCAGTACCCGCTGCAGTTCCTGCACCAATTCGGGCAGCATTTGCGTCAGCTCTTCCGGGTTCAGAATTCCACCGAGCAGCCCGTCCGCTTCCGTCTCCGTCTCACTGGGGGCGGTCTCTTCAGAGGTGTCCGTATTGCTGCGAAGCATCTTCATCTTTTTTTCACAAACATTTTGCTGAAGAACTTCCGAAATGGCTTCATAAAGACGCTGACGTGACAGCGGTTTAGTCAGATAACCGGTGCAGCCGGCAGCCAATGCCTGGTCTTTTTGGATTTCACCGTATTCATCAATTACAATAATCGGAGTCTCAATACCTTGTTCTTTTAATTTGCGGACGACGGATATTCCCTGGCAGTTCTCTAAGGACAGATTCAGCAGAATGAGATCGAACTCATTCTTTGCGATCTTCTCAAATAATTGCGAGGCATTGCCGCATGTTTTTACATCCAGACCTGTCCGCCGTAACAGAAGGTTCGTTGTAAGCTGACTGGGAATATTCTCTTCAGCCAGAAGAATCCGCCCGTCATACTGCTGCTGCAGCACATCTTCCTTCCGGCTTTTCCTGCCGAGTTCGGGAAGTCCACAGGCCGCCCCTTCGATTTGTGTTAAAAGCGGTATGGTTATTGAAAATGTCGCTCCTTCGCCCTGCTGACTTGTCAGGCCGATATGCCCGCCCAGAAGCTCCGTCAGTTGCTTGGTAATCGTCAATCCGAGGCCGGTGCCACCAAATTTTCGAGCGGTCGACATCTCTTCCTGTGAATAGGATTTAAAAATAGCCTCCTGTTTTTCCGGGCTGATGCCAATCCCGGTATCCTGTATATCAAAACGTATCCGCGCACAGTCGCCCTGCTGTTCTACATTGGCATATAATGCCACATGGCCCTGTTCGGTAAACTTGACAGCATTTCCGATCAGATTGATCAGGCACTGTTTCAGGCGCAACGGATCGGTAAAGATCGTTTGGGGCAGATGCGGATCCAACTGCACGATAAACTCCAGCCCCTTGCGGCGTGCACCGGCTTCTATCATGGCCTGAATATCGCTGATAAGTTCCGTCAGATCACAGGCAATAATCTCGATGTTCATTTTGCCGGCCTCCAACTTGGAGAACTCGAGGATATCATTAATCAGTGCCAGCAATCCACTGGCCGATCGATGAATGGTGTTGGCATAATCGGCCTGTTCATCATCTAATTCCGTCTGTAGAAGTAAATCTGAAAATCCAATAATTGAATTCATGGGAGTTCGCAAATCATGACTGGAACTGGCAAGGATTTCACTTTTCGCCTGATTGGATCGATGTGCCTGCTCGGCAGATTCTTTGGCTTTTTCGGCAGCAACTTTCAGCTGCTCATTGGCAATTTCAATTTCCTGTTTGGCGCGAACCAGACGATCTTCGGCCTTTTTTCGCTCGGTAATATTCTGAGCAAACACCATCACACCGGAGATGGTTCCGTATTTTTTATTTCTAAGCGGAATACGGTCTACCACTGCCCAGTAATTGTTCCCGTCAAAGCTTTTAAACGAACGAAGCTGATGGCGGATCGGCTGGCCCGATTGGATCACCTCATTATCCTGTTGGCGGGAACGCTCGGCGCCGTCGGGGAAAAGTTCATAATAATTCTTCCCGACCAACTCCTGCATGGGCCTGCCAACGGAATCGGCGGCACATTGATTGACACGAAGAATTTTTCCTTCCGGGTTTCGGTACCAAATCATCGCCGGTACGGAATCGAAAATCGTTACAAACTCCTGACGTGATTTTTTGAGCTTTTTAACCACCTGAGCACTGTACTCTTCGCATCGGCTCAGCTTTTCTTCGGCCTGCTGCAACTGTTCTTTGAGCTGACGAATGACATCAATCGCCTGTTCACCGTCAACTAATGATTCGATCTCAGGCCCAAGGACTTCTTTTTTTATATCATCATCCATTCAGAATTTCCCTTCAGCTCCGCACAATCTGACAATTGATTAAATGCATTGTCCTACTTGCCAGGCTCTGCGTCAACATTTTCCTGAAGATTATTCGCATTTTCATACACATCGCCTCCTCTCCAGAGAGCGGTTTTAGGCCTCACTTCAACGGCTTCGGCAACCTGTCCCGGCAGGCAATACCTTACTTTTGTTCCATCAGCTGTTCGGCCTTTCGTGAAACGGCTTTAAGCTGCTCATTGCATCTTTCGATTTCTTTTTTAGCGTGAACAAGACGCTCTTCGGCTATTTTTTTTTCGGTCACGTCCTGAACAAATATCATCACGCCGGTTATTTCGCCATCCTCGTTCTTGAGCGGAATATGGTCCTCGGAAGCCCAACGCACCAATCCTTCTTTTGTTTTAAATCGTCTCAAGCATCCCTTTATCGACTGGCCGGTGGTCATGATCTCTAAGTCCTGTTGACGTGACAGTTTGGTCCCCTCTGTCACCAAATCGTAATAGTTCTTTCCGATAAGCTCACGTACCGTCATCCCTACCTGATCGGCAGCGGGCTGATTGGCACGAAGGATCTTTCCCTGTCCGTCACAGTACCAAATCGCAGCGGGAACCGAATCGAAAATCATCAGGAAATCACGACGTGACTTTTTGAGTATCTGAACAAATTTTAATTTTTCCTCTTCGCTTTCCATAAACCCCTGTTTGGCATGTTTCAGGCCATTTTGAAGCTGGTCAAGAAACTGTCCGGCGGAATCGGAAAACGCTGATTCTTTGCCACAGGGCTGATGACTTGTTTTATTAATGTATTCTCCCATTACATACTCCAAAAGATGTTTTAAATGACGCTTGTCGAACAAGCGAGACTTCAACGGACTAAGATTGCGAACTGTCAGATCATCTGTTCAGAAAAACAGATAACCGGCGAACCGCAACCTTCCCTCGCCGAAAAAATCTCTGTTTAATGAAAGACAGAAAAAGACTTGTGCGACAGTTGCACCATGCATTTAAACCTTTAACACATAGTATATCGGGTAAACAAAGAATTGACTTGATGGGGATTAATACCTAATTTTCAAGAAAATGCGACTTTTATCGCTCACTTGGATTGAAAATCGATCGATCTTTTTTGTCATTTCCGACGGTTCAGGTCGTCGTGATCCCTTCGCGTATGGCATATTTGGTCAATCCGGCAATATTACGAATTCCCAGTTTCTCCATAATATGTTCGCGGTGAGAGTCGATCGTTTTAGGGCTTAAATGCAGCGTTACGGCAATTTCTTTCGTTGTATGTCCTTCGGCCACAAGCTGCAGTACTTCCCGCTCCCGCTTGCTGAGCCCGTCGCCCTCGAGCCATTTGGGGTTTGTAATAATGTTGATATAATCGGAGAAAACAACTTTTGATATTTTTGAACACAGGAATGTTTTTCCTGAGAGCATCAATTTGATGCCGTCGACCAATTCCTCAAATGCCGACTCTTTGAGCATATAGCCGGAAGCCCCTGATTTGATCATTTTGGCGACAATCGTTCCTTCTGAATGTGTTGACAGGGCCATGATCTTAATCTTGGGATTCCTGGAAAGGATTTGCCGGGTCGCTTCAATGCCGTTAAGGTTCGGCATTCCGATATCCATGATAACAACCTCCGGCCGAAGTTCATAAACCAACTCCAAAGCCTTGCGCCCATCAGCGGCCTGTCCGACAACTTCAAACTCGGCATGTTTACGAAGCAGTGCGCGCATTCCCTCGCGCATGATTTCATGATCGTCAACCAATAATACTTTTATAGACATAGCCCAATCCCTCTACTTGCTGGCGCTTTACACCTTTTATTATTAACGCCGGCCCTCTTTTTACTGCTACAATTTAAACCCTGTTCATAATAAATGCAATATCTTTTTGTTCTTCATTCGGGGTATTTTCCAATTAATCGCTTGTATGGTTTTCTTTAGAATCCTCATAACTTCTTTTTTTGAATAAAGTTACGGGTTATCTGGCCGCAGGTAGGGGGGCATACAGAGGGATTCGAGATTTATATTATGTTCGCGCTCTTTAGTGGCATATCTGGCCAACGTGCCCGCTTCGCAAGTCAGCGATCAAATTGAGCATTTTGTCGGCCTGACACCGAATCCGCTCGTCGGGATGCGTGACGCGTGCATTCCATTTACGATACTCCTGATTGAGCCTGCTTCGGAATGTCTCCTCATCCATGGATTCATCAATACCAAGCAAGAAGGAGGGATTTTCAATTCGACAGTCTGACATCAACAGTATCTTTTGACAGGAAGATAATAATCGGCTCTGCTGAATCCCCAGGTTTCGGGATATCCCAATGAGATGATCAGTTTGTCCTGTAGTAATTGCTTTACCCTCGACAATCACCTTCAGAATCAGTTCAATCGCAGCGAATCTGTCGGTTTGGTCGCCATGGGCCAGCAGTCGATCGACTGCCTGTTCGATGCTCGATACATTGTCGGCGGTTTGAACAGATTGGAACCATTCTGCCAGCCGGTCCGCGACAGGAAAACTTTGTGCTTTTTGATCAACCCATTCGGTAATCCGCTGTTTTGCCTGTTCGGCTAACGTCTCCCCGGGCGCCCCAACCATTGCGGCCAGTTGAACGGAGGATTTGAGTACCATCAGCTTTCGGTCCTGAATTTCCTTATAGCCGTCCCGGCAGTGAATATATTCGATCATTTGCTGATCGGAAATTAAGATCTCACCGGTCTGGCGGTCCAGAACAGAAACTTTGAACAATAATTTTCGGCGTCCGCGACAAGCAAATCGCAACACATGACACGGAATTTTAATGATTGTCATCCAGGATACCAGAACGGCATTTTTTTTCGGAACAATCCCATTATGTGTGCTATAAAAAAATCCGGGATATTTCGCAGCACGATACTGCGGGTCCACTGACAAAACCGGTACCGGATGAAAATATCCATCCGTAACATCGGTTATTTCCACAGAGACATCCGTATCCATATTGTCACAGGGGGTGGGTATTCGCCCGATCATCTGAACAGAAAAAACACTGTCCTGATTGATCGGTTGCGATTCATTTATCAGGCATTCGGCTTTGCAGGTAAACTTGTAACGGCTCATGCCGCCCAAACACTGCAACAGGACCGGCCGCAAAGGCGAAAACCAAAGCGCTGTCAGTCCTAAGAGAGCAATACATAAAACCGTTATTCCAATCGTCATCGTAGAATCACATCACTGAACCTTAAACGTATCCATTTCCTGTATCGTCTTATCGGCGGCACTTTTCTTGAACTGGCCGTCTTCTTCGGCGCAAAATTCAACTTCCAGTGTTCGACCCGATTCCTGATCCAAAAACGTACAATGCATTCGTTGGTTAACATCGTAACTGTATCGCACGTGTATCGGTTGATTAGCGGGTCGGTCCGGCGGCAGTTCAAAAACCTCCGAGGCAATTTTGTTAACATAAAGAGGATCTTCGTCCTCACCTTGTGTAATCGCTACATGCAGTTCACTCTGTCCATCAGTCATGGTATAAAATGTCTGTGTCTCTTCGCAAGGCAATGGTGTATTCTTCTTAAGAATAATCGAGTTTCGAATCACGTGTTTCCCGGTTTCTTCGTCGATGGGCGCGCAGATCGTTCCATAGCTGTGGTTGCAAACATCCTCAAACTGAACATCCTTCAGGCCGGAAACGATTCCCTGGGATACCTTTTCAGGTGCATCGCGCATCAGTGTCAGACCGGCATGGATCGCTGCTCCGAGAGCGACACATTCATCGACATTCACCGCGATCTCCGGTTCAAAGCCGAACTTTTCCTTAAGACGCCGACGGACGATGGGCATACGCGTACTTCCGCCCACCAGCAGAACCTTCTGGATTTCCGATACGTTGGATTTGGCTTCTTCCAGTGCGACCTCAATCAGAATTTCAGTGCGGGCAATCAGCGAATCGATCGCCCCTTCATATTGCTCCCGTGTAATTTCGGCCCGCACGGAACCGGCATTACCGTAGAGTATTTTTCGGATAGAGTTTCTTCGAGACAGTGTTTTCTTGACATCTTCAGCCTCGTCTTCATATTTGGCGCGGTCCTGGTCACTTTGAATCAGCTCTTCATTATATTCCTTCCGATAAGCCTCTTCGAACAGTTCGACAATCTTTTTGTCGAAATCCACACCACCCAAGGCATGATCGCCCTGACTGCAGGCAATCTTCATATTTTGTCCGTCAATATCGAGAACGGTGACATCAAACGTACCGCCGCCAAGGTCATAAACCAGCACCCGCCCTTTGACCTGCTGAGTCGTGGCATAATATAATGCGGCCGCCACCGGCTCATTGACGATGCCGATCACGTTAAGCCCAGCCAGTATTCCGGCGTCCATCGTTGCTTTTCGGCGAACCTCATCAAAGTGTGCGGGCACAGAGATCACCACGTCTTCGATCGGGCTTTCAATGGAGCCATCCTGTTTGAGCTTTTTGAGAATAAGACTGGAAATCTCTTCCGGTGTCCAGTTCCTGTCATCGATGGACTTTTCCCAGTTCTTGTCGCCCATGAACCGTTTGATCCACCGGACAGCCCGATCAGGGTTGAGTTGGCGGCAGTTGACAGCCTCCAAGCCGACACGAATCGCCCCGGCTTCTTCATCGTCAAAATACACCGCCGACGGTGTAATCCGTTCCCCTTCACTGTTGGGAACAATTTCAGGGCGTCCAATTCCGTTCAGTCGTGCCAGTGCCGAAAACGTTGTTCCTAAATCTATTCCTGCAATTGTACTCATGTTTGATTCCTCTTTCTTATTTGGCATCGTACAACTTTACTTGCGCACAACGCACAATTTTTACGTCATCATCATTAATCAAATATTGGTAACCGGGGCGTGCGATCTCCGCAATGCAGCCGATCAGTGATTCATCCTCTGTCGGAACACGCTGACGAACCGCCTCGACATATTTTTCAAGCCCTTTAAAGGGCGATTTCAAATCCGGATTAAATTGCTCGATCCCGCTGGATTCCAACCCAAAAACAAGCTCGTCGCGAATATCTTCCAGACACGCTGTCAATTCAGAGCCTGGTTCATTCAGCCGTGTGATGCGATCGTCAATATTGTCAATGGAACGAATCACTCGCATACAAAATCTGCGAATGATCATCCAATCGTAGCCATCCTGGAGTTTTCTGACCTGATCCTGCTGCTGGGCGGCAAACTGACGAATGGCCGAAACTTCTTCGGTCAGTTCCGTCAGTTCTTTGGTCAGCGGTTCGGTTGTCATCAGCGATTCCAGAGATGCGGATTCATCCGCATCGATAGCCCAGCCAAAATACGGATCTTTCGATGGTCTGTCCTCTTCGAACACCGCCTGTGATGATGCAGATAATTTAGATAACGATTTTTTGCCGGTTTCCGAATCAGCGGTTGTGGTTTCAGATTTACTTGAACCCTTTTTAATTGATTCAAAATAACCTGGGGTTCGTCTAGCAGAAGAAGGTGTTTCTTTCTGATCCTCCTGATTTTGAGTATCTTCTGTGTCTGGGGTGGGCTGAGAGGTATCCTCGGTATCGGCCTGAGGTTCTGTCTCGTCCGGTTGTTCCGACAACGCCGGTTTGTCGTCTGTTTCGAGGGTTTCCTGGAAATGTTTTTCTATGACCTCACGCGCTTCTTCTCTGGAGCGGCGAATCCTGCCAAGACAACTGGAAATCAAAACATTTCCTGCCCCCCCTGCGATGATCACTCCGCTACAGGCAAAAAGAAATACTGTTGCGATAAAAATCGCATCAGCCTTTTTGCATTCACTGCGATACAGTTCGACTTCGCTTCGCCAACCGTAGCCATACAAGACCTCGGCCAACTCCTCGGGACACTGCTTCAGTCCTTTATCTAAATCCGGAACATCCGCCAGCAAACGAGCCGATTGTCCATCTTTCAAGCGTTTCTGAATTTCGGGGCCTCCATAGGGATCCTGTCCCCACGGGTTTTCGGCTTTTTCTTCCGGCGGCAAGCTGATCCAGCGGTCATACATGGTCAGATACTCTTCCGTCGCCGGGTTTTCAGCCGTTATCCGGGCAGCTTGGGCAATTCGGTCATTTAAGGCTTTTCGCTGCGCATGATGATAGCCCAGTCCTACCGCACCGGTTACCATCAGGATCAATGCCCATAATATCCATGTGTGTTTTTTCATGTAATCGCTACCTCTTGCCGGTCTTCGAAATTTTCATCCTTATCGACCTCTTCTTTATAACTTAAGTAACGCTGATGTATCGGTCAAATCAGATATCAAAACAAGCAAAACAGACGATCGGTTTATTCGCGGTTTGAGCAGCATATCTCTAAGCTTTTTTTTAACAGGCTGTTATGAAAACACCGCCCGATAATAACGTTGTTTCCAAAGAACGCGTTCTTTGGGGTAAAATCATAAACCTACTGAAAGGACCGATAACGGAATTGGTTTCGGAGAGCTCGGGCTAAATGTAACCGATTAGTTTTTTTGGGGAAGCGTACTGAGTATTTCACGGGCCTGTTCAGCAAAAATGTCGTCGGGATACTTATCGACAACTTCAAATTCACTTAATATTGTCCGGGTTTCAGTCAAAAGCCGCTGTTTAATTTCCTCGGATATCCCTGGTTCTTTCCACAGTTGTATTTTGACCAATGCCAGTTGGTAGAGTGCCCGAATTCCGCCATCGGTTTCCGGATAATTTTCAGCCAAATCAGCAAGCATTTGCTGACGCTGTTTGGCATCTTCGATAAGCATGATTTTTTCCAAGCGGACATTATCTCGCAACGGACTATCCTGAGACATTTGCGTCAAAAGGACATCCAGGCGGGCGTCATATTCCATACTGTGCGGATTCAGAATAACAAAGCCGGCCAACTGGCGTTTTGTTATCTCGCTGCTGCCTCGATTTTCTTCACGAATCAACCGCCGCAGACGTTTGAGACGAATTTCCAGGTCTCGCAGTTTAAACGAAGTCATGACTGTCTTAGCCGGCTCCTGAAAGACACTAAACACAGAATCTTTCTCAGCAGATGCCGATTCGACCAATGCCTGGTTGTTGAGATAGTCGCGAATCTTCAACAAGGCCACTTCGCATAATTCGTCCGCTTTTTCAAAGTTCTCTTTTCCGGCTTCGTGCATGGCAATTCGCCATCGCGCCTCAAACGATTCGGGGCTCTGGGGAAATTTATCATACAACTCCTGCCATATCAGGATATTATCATAAAATGGATAATCACTGTAAAACCGCAGTATCTCAGTCTTCCCAAAATATCGAATGTCGGGATGATATTCATTGAGTATTGCTTTGAAATATAACGCGATCGCCACTCGCTTGCTGTCTTTCCAGCGTTTCATGAAAATATCATACCGATTAATGAGCCAGCGGCGTTTGGCTTGATATTTCAGGTAGTCCGGCAACCGTTTTTGAAACCAATCCCATTCGGGCCAGCGGTCATAAACCAGAAGGTTTTGTATCTCTTCCTTCAGCTTTTCACGCAGGAGAATGGGCTCGATCGGATAAAACCGGCCAACGAGAAAACTGCGCAGTGCATCGTCCTTAATGATATTATCAATGGTTGGGGAAACATTGTTGTCATGAAACTCCACTGTATCTTCAGGGTTATTGCCGGCGACATTTCTCTGATAGTCCAACTCAGCAAACCCAATGTGCCTCTGGAAAACAGCGAAGGCAACCGCCAGCAGCACAAGGCTGAATATCCAGATCAGGCCGGGTTTATAGCGTGTGAAATGGCCGATGCCCAAAACCAGTGTGGCCATGAACAAACCGCTGAGCCATGCATAGATCCACGGCGCAAATGAAAACCCCCAGCGAACCGGGTCCACGGTGGCATAACCACCCCAGGCGGCCCAGTAAACAAGCTGTGGTGCCATGCACAGGGCAACGGATATAAACCGCGAACGAAAGCGCAGCGGCCGGCATGCTACCGCAAGACAACTGAGGAATACAAACAGACTAAACAAATGCAATCCGGCGACCAGCAGGACCGCCAGAATCATCGGCACACTGTAGCGAAAACTGAGCAACTGTGACACCAGCACCGGAACGGTCGCGATCATCCCCATCAGTATCCCCAAGACGATAATATGCCAGGGGTACTCATAGATGCTGATGGGGCTGACGGTAAAATGACCGAGCCGGAATGACAACGGATTGATCAGTTCCGTAAAGTCCAGCAAGGGCCTGTCAGACAACAGGGAATGCCAAAAGACACAGGTGATGATGAAAAAGACGATACTCAGCATCCAACACCACAGAACGTCGGTGTGGCTGTAATGCAGCGTCGGGCCGGCCGTCATAAAAGACTTCGCCGGCGCAGGCGATGCCGCTGCTGCTTTGGGTTTATTGTCATCTGCCATTTTCGGATCCCCTGCCAATGTTAAAAATCGGCGTTTTGTTTAGAATCCAACAGTTTGCATTCAACTCACGGGTCCGATAATCATCAAACCCGATAGATTAATACGGAATATTATACTGAGCCGGTTAAGCAGAAGAAAGAAAAATCTTGCCGCACTTAAACGCTTTTCTTTGTCTTGTTTTTCAATTTAAGATTGAAACCTACCGAAATATTGATTAGGATAAATAAAGGAATTTTTGGAGTTGTTACTATGGTCGCAAACGTGTTTTTAAGAGAATATCGGAATTCGATTCTTTCCATCGCGCAAAGTCACGGCATGAGTCATGTGCGCGTATTCGGTTCCATGGCAAGAAATGTCGATACCGATGACAGCGACATTGACCTGCTTGTAAAAATTGACCCCCAACGCTCGCTGCTGGATATTATCGACGCCAAACACCAAATCGAAGACCTGACCAATCGCCGTGTGGACATTGTCACGGAAGCGGCCCTGTCCCCTTACATGCAAACCGAAGTCCTTCAATCCGCCGTGGAACTATGAACCGAGATTTTGCTTACTTACAACATATTCTGGATTGCATCCATAAGATTGAATCTTATGCGAAGGTCGGCAAAGATGTGTTTATGGAAACAGATCATTGGCAGGATGCGATTATCAGAAATTTTGAGATTATCGGCGAAGCCGCAAAGCAACTAAGCGATGAATTCAAAGAAGTTAATTCCGAAATTCCCTGGCGAAATATCACCGGTTTTCGAGATGTGCTGATTCATGACTATATGGGCGTTGATTTAAATGCCGTCTGGCAAATCATCGAAAAAGAACTGCCGAAATTAAAGGCGGTCATTCTCAAAAATCTGTAGCAATTTCTCAAACATTATGAATATTCAATCAGCAACTTGATCCCCAAAACCAAAATAAACAATACAAAACATACGGGAAATGATAAGTAGCTGAGAATAATATATTTAAAACCTTCGAGGACCCCATTGCTTCTATTGATTTGATTAATCGCTTTTATTGGTAAAAAAATATTTATAAGACATCCGACTGGAAGTAACAATGCAAGAAGATAATAATGAAAAAGTTCAGTATCCCAAGGCAATTGCTTTTGATACCATTCTGATTCCATCATAACCAAAGAAGCAAAAATTATACCCCAAAACAGATAAACAATAACAAAAGAACATACTGCAAACCTTGAAGTTCTAATATCCTTCTTATCCATAGGATATATTATACCTAAACAATAATATCATTCCAACAAATCTTATCCGCGGATGATGTCGGTGATTTTCATGAGGCGGCTGATGTTGTCGCGTTCGGCTTCGCCGAGTTTGCTGTTGATATACTTGATGGTGTCCTGCGTTTCGGGAATAACGACGTGTTCGAGCACATTCACGCGCCGGCGGGTGGACTGCAGTTCGGTTGCCAGCAATTGGCATTGTTTTTCTTTTTCGGCCAGTTCGATCAGGCTGTCGAAGGCGCGTTCCAGCGCCCGCAGTGAGACATCCATCTCACCGCTGGTGGTGGAAAAGCCGTAACACATGATATCGCCTTCGATCTCTTTGGCTAATTTGGGAACACGGACACTCATAATGCTGGCAAAGCTCATCACAAGTTTAAATTTTTTGGTGGGCACTTCCATCGCCGCGTTGATGTGTTCGGGCTCCATCGTCGCGCGGGCCATCATAAATCGGCGTGTGGTCTCCAGCAGTTCCTGCTCGACCTGCGTGCGAAGCCGCTTGAGGTCCCGGGCGATCTGCACCAACTGGCGGCAAATCTCATCACGCTTTTCACTGAGCAGGCGATGGCCGCGCAGTGCCAGCCCGACTCGCTTTCTCAGCGATAACAGTTCCATGCGTGTTGCATTAACGTTCTGAATCATAAAAACCTTGTATCAAATATTAATTTGATCTTTTACTTCTTTCTAAACTGCGGCATGTATTTGTCGATCAGTTCCTTATCGATCCGTTTGAGTTCCACATCGTCGAACATGCTGAGCAATTCCCAGCCCAGATCGAGTGTCTCGATCACATCGCGATTTTCATAGTAGCCCTGCGAGATGTAACGGCCTTCAAACGCATTGGCAAATTTCATATACTTCTGATCTTCCGGCGACAGGGCCGCTTCACCAAGAATGGTCGCCAGTTCCTGAGCTTCTTTGCCGCGGGCATAGCCGGCATACAACTGGTTATACAGCGACGCGTGGTCTTCGCGGGTCTTGTCCGGGCCGATACCCTTGTCTTTGAGACGTGACAGCGAGGGCAGCACGTCCACCGGCGGTGCAATTCCTTTACGATGCAGCGACCGGCTCATGATAATCTGTCCCTCGGTGATATAACCGGTCAAGTCCGGCACCGGGTGCGTCTTATCGTCTTCGGGCATGGTCAGCACGGGCACCATCGTGATGGAACCTTTTTTGCCTTTGATACGGCCGGCACGTTCGTAAATGGTCGCCAGGTCGGTATAGAGATAGCCGGGGAACCCGCGACGACCGGGCACTTCCTTGCGGGCGGCGGAAATCTCACGCAACGCCTCGCAATAGTTTGTCATGTCGTTGAGAATCACCAAGACGTGCATGTCTTCTTCGAAGGCCAGGTACTCGGCGGCGGTCAGTGCCACACGCGGCGTGGCGATACGCTCAATGGCCGGGTCGTTGGCCAGATTGATAAACAGTACCGCACGCTCGATGGCACCGGTGTTGGTCAGGTCGTTAATGAAAAACTGGGCCGCTTCGAACGTAATTCCCATCGCGGCAAAGACCACGGCGAACGATTCACCTTTTCCGCGAACGGCCGACTGGCGGGCCAACTGGGCGGTGATTTCGTCGTGCGGCAAACCCGAACCGGAGAAAATCGGCAGCTTTTGACCACGCACCAGTGGGTTGAGGCCGTCAATGGTGCTGATACCGGTCTGGATAAATTCGTTCGGATAATCCCGTGCATAGGGATTAATCGGGTTTCCGTTAATGTTCAGCCGCATCTTGGGCAATATCTCGGGACCGTTGTCTTTGGGAACGCCCGTTCCGGTAAACACGCGGCCGAGAATATCCGGCGAGACAGCCAGTTCCATGGGCTTGCCCAGAAAACGAACCGTTGTGCCGGCAACGTCGATGCCTTCGGTGCCTTCGAAAACCTGCACAAGGACCTTGTCGCCTTCGATCTGCAGGATCTGGCCGTGGCGCAGGGAACCGTCGGTCAGTTCGATATCCACGATGTGGCCGTACTTGGCGTTGTCCACGCCTTCCACCATCATCAGGGGACCGGATATTTCGGAAACCGTTTTATATTCTTTCAGCATTTCATACTCCCGTTTTCGCTCTCTCGCAAAATCGTTTTAAAAATACGTATCGTGTCGCTTGCGCTGGCACGCTTTTGTTTTATTCGGTTACCGCCGCGTACAGGTTTTTGACCTGCTCATCGACCTTATCGGCGATGGCGGCAACCTCTTCGACCTTTTCATTTTCAATATACTTACAGCGGGCGATATCCTCACGCACCGGTAAAGCAAAGATCTCACTGGTATCGATGCCGTTTTCAATCGCATCCAAACCGGCCTGATGGAAATGCAGGATCAGTTTGATCATTGCATACTGCTTATCCAGCGGGGTAAAGGTATCGACCTTATGGAACGCGTTCTGGTGCAGGAAGTCTTCTCGGATGCTCTTGGACGTTTCCAGCGTCATACGGTCCTGGGCACTGATGGATTCGGCACCGACCAGACGCACGATCTCGACCAACTGCGATTCCTGCTCCAGCAGGATCATCGCCTGCTGCATCATCGCGGCAAATTCGTCGCCCGTCTGTTTGTCTTCGAAGCAGCCGGGAAGATGTTGTTTGTAGAACGAGTAACTGGTCAGCCAGTCGATGGCCGGGAAGTGACGCTGTTGGGCCAGTCTGGCCTGTAATGACCAGAACACCTTCACCACGTGCAACGTTGCCTGGACAACCGTATCGGACAGGTCGCCGCCGGGCGGACTGACGGCACCGATGATCGAAAGCGCTCCTTCGCGTTCGGGAGAACCGGCACAAACAACACGGCCGGCACGTTCATAGAACGATGCGATGCGGGCACCCAGATATGCAGGGTAGCCTTCTTCGGCCGGCATTTCTTCCAGACGGGTTGAAATTTCACGCATGGCTTCGGCCCATCGGCTGGTACTGTCGGCCATCAACGCCACCGAGCAGCCCATATCGCGATAGTATTCGGCAATCGTAATACCCGTATAAACAGACGCCTCACGCGCGGCCACCGGCATATCGGAGGTATTGGCGATCAGCACGACGCGTTTCATCAGCGGTTCGCCGGAATGCGGGTCGATCAGTTCGGGGAATTCCATCAGTACGTCAGTCATTTCGTTGCCTCGTTCGCCACAGCCGACATAGACCACCACATCGGCATCCACCCACTTGGC
Organism: Anaerohalosphaeraceae bacterium; assembly: GCA_963675525.2. Lineage (GTDB taxonomy): Bacteria > Planctomycetota > Phycisphaerae > Sedimentisphaerales > Anaerohalosphaeraceae > 4572-13. Next base: position 577,553 of record CAXXSL010000016.1, read on the forward strand.
CAACTGGTGCTGAACGACGGTTTTTCCGGTGCCGAACGGGCCGGGAACACAGGCGGTTCCGCCGCGGGCAATCGGGAAGAAGGCATCGACCACGCGCTGACCGGTTACCAGTATCTGATTCGGATTCAACCGCTCTTTGCCCAGACGCGGACGGCGCACCGGCCATTTTTGCATCAGTTTGATCTCTGTTTTTTGACCATCGGCAGTTGTTATGGTACCGACAACCTCATCGACCGTATAGTCGGCCTCTTTGAGGCCGTCAACTTTGCCGGCCGCTCCAAACGGAACCATGATCTTGTGGTTCACCAGCGAGGATTCTTTAACCTCACCGAGGATATCGCCCGCAACCACCTCGCTGCCGTTTTCAATCACGGGCTTGAAGTGCCACTTCGTGTCGCGTTTGAGGCCGGGGATGGCGCTGCCGCGTTTAATGTAACTGCCCTGTGCCTCGACCAACTGGTCCAGCGGACGCTGAATGCCGTCGTAAATACTGGAGATTAAGCCCGGGCCTAATTCCACACTCAACGGTGCGCCGGTGTTGACGACTTCTTCACCCGGACCGATGCCGACCGTATCCTCATAGACCTGGATACTGGCCTTTTCGCCGTGCAATTCCACAATTTCGCCGATCAGGTTTTCTGCACCAACACGAACCACATCGTACATGCGGGCGCCGATCATGCCATCGGCCACAACCACCGGACCTGCCACTTTAATGATTTTTCCGTTTTTCAATTCTGTCATCGCAAAACCTTTTATTTTTAAATTACTTGTTTTACGTTTATTAATTCGCCAATACGTCAATCCCGGTCGCCAGCCGCAACATGCGGCTCAACGATTCGGTCGCCACACCGGAGGGTTCTGTCGTAAACGGCACCACCACCACACACGGGGTCGCGTTTTTTTCAGTTGTATCAAATACTATCCGCGCCGAACGGGCAATATTTTCTGCCACGACAACCAGCGCATATTTCTGTTTTAAAATGGAGGCGGCTTTTTCCTGAACCTGTGCCGCATCGGGCTCGGTCGAGAACGTATCCAGCCCCAACGCCGAAAAAGGCATCACGAAATCGGCACTGCCTAAAACCGCCACTTTACCTTCCATTTCTTGTCCTTATTTTACATTAAATATTTTACATTCACATCTGGGCATCGCCCGTTTATGCTACATCCATTCGGCAAGACGGTCTAGTATAAGCTTGGCCCCCAGACCGTTCTTTTTGCCGTTTAAAACCATTCGAACATTGCGGATCTCAGCTTCTTTCATTAAAAAGTATGCCACCACCGGCTGCGGGCCGGCCGCAATGCTGCGGGTCGTCTTTAAAAAACCCTTGACGAAATCTTCGCATTCCTTTTCCAGTTTTAAAAATGATTGCTCATTGCGAAGATACGGGATGGCCGCTTCCATCAGTTCGAAATACGGCGTCGCGTAAAATAACTGGCTGATCGCTTCATAACCGGCTTCCAATCCCTGCAGAAATTTACTGATATCCACAAAACCGTCGGGCAAAAAGAAACCGGTTTCCTCTTCGCGTCCAGCCATCTTCAACCGGAACATCGTACGAATATTCGCCAGATCGATCCGGACTCGAACCAGCGACAAAATAAACGTCAGCTTATGCTGGGCGGCCTGCCTGACCCGCCATGCGGCCTCCTGGCGGTCGATCTGGTAATCAATCTGGCGGATGTCCTTGTGTTCATAGTAGCCCAGCACCGCCGCTTCGACCGCATCCTGCAGGTAATCCGGAAAACGCTCATAGTTTTCCTGTTCGAATATTTCTTCAAACTCGTCAGCGGGGACATTGCCCTCGTTGCTGTAATCCAATCCCAGCGGCTTTTCGGTAACCATTCGCCGAATCGCCAATCGCATATTGGTGAAATCCTCACGGGCCCGCAGGAATTCCGCAATCTCGGTATCCAGCATCAGTTCGGTAAACAGTTGCCGTACCCGGGTTCGGCATTCGGCCAGCATCCGTTCGATGTCAGCCGAGTCAGCTTTAGCGTCCACCGTGTAATCCGTACCGGCCAGCAGATCGGCTGCTTCGGCGAATGATCCGGCATTGGCCATGTCCACCAAGGTACCGCGCGGGATCATCGACAGTTCCAGCACCCGCACCTTGGCCGTCTGATAGGCATAGGCCCAATCCTCGTCGCCAATCGGTGGATACCGGTAAAAACTAATTTCGTTTTGCATGACCATTGTCAATGTCGTTTCCTGTATACTATAACCACCGTTTACCATGAAGCACTTGAAGGACATGAAGTTTTTTATATTTATTTTTCCTTCATGCTCTTCGTGATCTTCATGGTAAAAATTCCATTAAAATAATTCGTTTGCCAGTTCGACCTGCATGGATTCACGAAGCCTCTCGATCAGAACATCGGTGGAGGCATTGATCCGGACTTTGCCTCGGGACAGGATAAAACCGCCCGCAATATCGGCACGTTGACCGGCCAGACGCAGGTTGCCCTTGAAACCGGCACCCAATTCCCGATTGATGCTCTTGATAAACGCCTCGTTGATGCGCGTTTCGTTTTTGCCGATTATGACTTCCTCGTCGCCGGTTTCGACCGCCTTCTTCATCATCACTGTCATGAGCTTGAGATACTGCTCATCGGACAATTGATTAACGGCCTTCTTGGCCCGGTCAAAGACCTCATTGAGGTTTGCGACCTTGGCCGAGAGGACTTTTTTGGCATTGCTCATGCGGGCGCCCGCCAGCATTCGCTGAAGCTTGTCTTCGGCGGCATCTTTGGCCATCGTTTCCGTTTTCTTATCAAACTCTGCAAGCTCGGTTTCGAGTTGAGCGGTCTGTGCGGCGGCTTTCTCTTTTGCCTCGCTCACAATCGCCTCGGCCTCGGCCTTCGCCTGGGAGAGTATCTTTTCGACTACCTGTTCAGCATTCATTGGTCATATCCAATTAAAAGGGACAGCTTTCGGTCATTCGCATTACGCAGGAGTGATTTTCAGCAGAATCAGCAGTGAAATCAAAAAGCCTAATACCGCATACACTTCGACCATCGCCGCATACAGAACACCAGCCTTGACCGCCATTTCCGGACGCTTTGCGGTCATGAGGATACCGGCGGCACAGGTTTTTCCCTGATGAATCGCACTGAGCATACCCGCAAATGCAATCGGCAAACAGGCGGCAAGAATCGCCAGTGCACTCGGCAACAGTAAACCACCGTCAGATTCGACAAAAGCTGTGATCTTGCCCATTGCAAAAAACGCAATCACAAAACCGTAAAAGCCCTGTGTGCCGGGCAGTACCACCTGCAGGAATAATTGGCCGTAACGTTCGGGCTTTTCACTCAGAACACCCGTCGCACTTCGCCCGGCAATGCCGATGCCGATGGCCGAACCAATCCCTGCCATTAACGCTGCCAGAGCGGCGCCCAGATATGCAATCCCTAATGTTGCATTTTCCATTTCACTTTCCCTTTCTAAAATCTCTGAACTTTCGTACGATATTATTTATTGAACAGTTTATGTTACGACTCTTTTTTCTTCACATCGATATAACGATAGCTTTGTTTGAGCGGGTCGAACTGCTTTCCGCCGCCGGTCATAAACTTGGTAAAAAATTCCACAAACTGCAGCCGCATACTATGCACAAACGAACCCAGTGCTGAGTTAGCAATGTTGAAGAGGTGGCCGCCGACAAAGATAATCGCGCCCCCTATCCAGCCGGCAACACCTCCGGCCATCAATGTACGAACGATCTCATTGATCGCCATGCCGAAACCGGCGGTGACCATCCCTAACGCCATCAGGCGAATATAACTGAGAACATCGCCGACATAAAACACGGTGCTGAAGACATTGTAAATTCCCATACCGATCCGGGCACCCCAATTGCCTTCACGTTCACTGAACAAAATGATCATCAATGCCGGTATGATCGCGATCACGCCCGCAACCGTCCCAAGCCATGCCATGTTCTTTCCAAACATGCCGGCTTTGGCCAGTCCGAAGACCGCCAAGCTGTTAAGCCAGATAAACCAACTGAGGTGGTCGAAAATCGCATCTTTGACATCACCGCGTCGCAACTTATGCATAAAACCGATAAACACACCTGTAATAATCTGTAAATACCCCAGCCCCAACGAAATATTGAAAAAATACATCGGCTTTTCAAGCGGATCGAACCACATCAGACGTAAGCGGATTTTTTCAAAGACCGTATCGGCAACATCCGGCGTACCGCCGTTGAAGAAACCAAACTTCTGAATCATATCGCCGCACCAGCCGCCGGTTAATGCCCCGGCAATGACGGTCGTGATCGAACAGAAAATCAACATCATCACGAATTTTTTATCGCCCTTGATCTTCCGCAGCAGCCACCACAGAAATGCGATCATGATCAACCCATAAGCCGCATCCGTCAGACAGATACCGAAAAATATGGCAAAAAACGGCGCCAGAAACGCTGTGGGATCGATATCGGATGCCGCAGGCATTCCATACAACCGTGTCACCGTTTCAAACGGCTGACTCATCGGGCCGTTGTCGATCTCGACGGGAACCTCTTCATCCTGACCGGCTTCAATCGGGACGATGTCGCAGGCTTGGAACGTTGCGACGAGTTTTTCGAGTTTATTGTACTCTCTCTTTTTGACCCAGCCTTCGAGGAAAATGGCGTGGTCGGTCGCCGGAGCGGTTGATTCGGTATGAATCCGGCCGTGCAGATTTTCATGATGGTCGGACAGAATCTGTAATTTCAGCCGGTCTTTCGCCAGTTGGGCGGCTTTTTCGGCCAATTCGGCTTGTTCTTTTTGAATCTCGTCCTGACGGGAATTAACCCGGGCGATATTATCGCTGACCAGACCACTGATCCCCTCAAATGAGGTGGCTTCGAACTCGACGGAGCGCAAGGCTTTTTGTACATCGGACGCCGATTCATCCAGACAAACCCCCAGGCAGGCCTTCATCCGATTCCAGTCGGTAATAACTTCCAATGCGGCGCCCAGTTCGGCAAGTTTTTGCTGTGCCTCGGCGAAATGCTGGTCGCCGATCAGGCCGACAAAGGTTCTCGAGGTGTATAAACTATTTAATTCCTCAACCGGAACCGATAATGTTTTCCACGGCATCAGCTTTTCCAAGAGGTTTTTGCTGCTTTCGACTTCGGCAGCCAGTTTTTCCATTTGACCGCTGACGGATTCAACCTCATCCAAAAGCCGCAAACTGTCGGGCGCGGCGGTCACGTTCGAATACATCTTATGATCCACTTCAACAAGCGGAGCGAAGAGGCTTGTTTGACCCTTTGGTGCGTAGGGTTTCAGAAAATCAATCGCTTTGGCAAGCCGATCAATGGATTCTTCCAGTTCTCGATGACGACGGGTTTCAACCATTAACTCGGGCCATTCGATGGTCACCAACGCACGCTCAGCATCCAGTATCTGTACAATACCGGCATCCTGCAGCGACTGGAGCAAGTCCGATACCTGGCTGCGGTGTACCACGATCATCACTTTTTGCATTGAGGCAACTGCCATTGGTGCTTCCTGCACTAATTATTTTTGTTTTTTCAGTCCCGGTTAAGGACGGTCTCTAAGCGTTTTTGTTTTCTTCATGCGGGAGATTTCTCGGAATTTCCAAACAAGCCGGCTTTATTATAAGGCTTGTTGCAAATGCGAAACAACTTTGTCTACACAAACCTTAATTTTTGCCGAACAGGCATCTTTCAAAGCGGCGACCTCCTGATCTCCCTGCCCGGACAACTGCTGTACTTGCTCAGTTCCGTTCTTTTCTGCCTCGGCAAGGGCTTGATCTATGGTCTGCTGGCGGTGCTGTTGAGCCTGTTTGAGCATCTGGGCCCGCTGGGCCTTGGCATCATCCAATAATGCTCCCGCGTCCTTTCTGGCTATTTCCACAATTTCCCTGGCTTGTTTTTCAGCGTCTTTAATCTGTTTGATCAATTCCATAAAAATCCCACATTAACTTATTACATTGTCAAATCAAATTTCCAATTCAAGAATTTTTAGGTCGCTTTATTTTTTGTTCTAAAAAGTGCGTGTAACACAAAAAGCATCCAATGTCCATAAAAATAACCAAAAAATAACCTTAAAAATACCTAGTAAAACGTTGATTTTTGCACTTTAAGCCTGTTTTTCAACTAAGCCTTTTTCTTCCATCGCTTTGACGATCATCTCGGCTATGACTTCATTTGAAAACATTGCATTGTCGAAGGCAAGATTAAACGCCGGTTCTCTCGAATTTTGCTGTTCATATATCTTTCGTAAATGTTCCCGGCTACTTTCAATTTCCGCTATTTTGGCGATAGCCGCTTGTTTATCGAGGTTGTCTCTCCGGCAAATACGGGCAATGCGCCAATCCCGGGGAGCTTCCACCCGGACGCTGAGGCCGTTAGCCAGATCTGCGGTGGCCGCTGTTCCGCCCTGCCCAATAATAATGGCATAGCCCTCAAAGGCAACCGTCCGGACCATCATGGTAATTTTGTTGCGAATTTCATAGCCGTCGGGAATTCCATTTTTCTTCAATCCACGCAGAAAGTCCTTTAATAGACTGGGCTTAGACTTCCTTTCCTTTTCCAGCATCTCTTCGGTCAGACCGGTATCCTCGGCCAACTGCTTCAGCAGTTCCTTATAATAAACCTTCCATCGCCCCTCTTCGTCACGCTGATTGAGTTTGTCAGCCAGAATCTGGCCCAGCCCGTAACCATCACATCCCCATTGTCGTGAAATCGTAATATACGGCCCCGGCTCTTTTTTGGTATCAATATCGTCGAGATGGTCGCGTAAATAAGATGAAATCGTCGGTTTGCTCATCGCTTCATCCTTAAAAATGTGTGCATCATGCATCTAACATAAATGCCCATTGGCATATATCGGATTACAGAGTACAAAACCCGGCAGAATCTGTCAATAAAATGTTGGATAAAATCACCCCGCTTATTTGTCGAGCTAAAGACCATTCTACGATTAAGTTCACTTCCTGCCAACAAACCTATTTGCCAGAACGGTACTTTTACCTTAGAATGCTGTCAGACGGAATTCGAGTACAGATATATCCATGACAAACGACTATAAAAACATATTAATCATCAAGCCATCGTCAATGGGCGACATCGTCCACGCCATGCCTGTCCTGGCGTCACTGCGGGCATCCTTTCCGGATGCCCGGATCAGCTGGCTGGTTCGTAAAGAGTTCTCTCCTTTGTTGGAATGTGTTTCAGGGCTGGATGAGATTGTGCTTTTCGACCGAGGACTATTGGGGAAGTGGTATTGCAGCCCGGCCGCTTTCAAAGCCTTGCGAAATTTTATGCGGAGGCTTAAAAATAGCCGTTATGATTTAGTACTGGACCTGCAGGGATTGTTCCGAACGTCCTTTTTTGGCTTGATGACGGGCTGCGCAAAACGAATCGGCATGGCGGACTGCCGGGAGTTTGCCGGCCTGTTTTATGCACACCGGGTTCGCCGACCGGAAGACTCGATGCATCTTCTGGATTACTACCGTGCCCTGTTGGCAACAGCGGGGATCGATTCCGCTGTGGCCACGGAGTCATTCATGAACGCCCCGGAAGAAGCCAAGGCGTCTGTCCGTCGGAAACTGGAGCAAGCGGGCATCCCGAATAAAGACCACTTTGTCCTTGTCCCCAGCTCGGCCCATTCCAGCAAATGCTGGCCGGCGGACCGTTTTGTGAAACTGGCCGAAGCGGTCCATCAAGAGTTTGGGTTCGCTATCGTTGTCATCGGAACAAAAAAGGATCGGTCAGTCATCGATGCCATTAAGACACATTGTGCGGTTCCCGTTATTGATCTTGCGGACAAGACGACCATCTTTGAATTGATCGCTCTGCTGCAAACCGCCAAGGGCGTTGTCTCCAATGATACCGGGCCGGGGCATATTGCCGCGGCAATGCACGTTCCAACCGTTTTGATCTTCGGTCATACCAACCCGATGCGCGTAGGTCCCTACCGGCGCCCGGAATGCGTCGCTGCAGTCGAACCGGACAAGCGGCCCGCAACCATTGAAAGTTCCGACCCTAGACACCTCATCGAAAACGTCCCGCTGGAGCTTGTATTGAATAAAATAAATGCTCAATTGAAATTACCATCGTTAAACAACAGCAAGTGATCGAATGATGACGACACGACTTCAACTGCTTATTCGATTTCGGCCCGTGCTGCGGTTTATTAAAACCCGTATCCTGCACACCGACGATTCCCCGGATCGCATCGCCCGGGGCATTGCGGTCGGATTGTTTACAGCGTACCTGCCGCTGTTCGGATTACACATTTTCCTGGCGCTGTTTTTTGCCGCAATCCTGCGTGCCAATAAAATAATGGCAATCTTATTCGTCTGGGTCAGCAATCCTTTGACGGCCGCCTTCATCTATTACCCTTGTTATAAAGTCGGACGGCTTTTTCTGGGCTTTTTTAAATACGAACACGAGATCAGCCCTGACCAGTTGACCGCAATGCTGAACATTTTTTCGATCCATGTCATTGTCACACAATTTTTCACGGCCGAGTATTGGAGACAAGTCGCCTCCGTCTTTGCGGTGATCGGACTGGAAACGTTCGTGGGAGGGGTACTGATCGGCCTTGTGGTCGCAAAAATCAGCTATTGGACAGCGTTAACCGTGATTAATCGCTATCGAAAGCGAAAGTCGAACAGGCGCTGCCAATTGGAAGGTTAATCGGTTTCCGTCTTGACTGTGCCGGCAAAGATTTTATGATAACAATGAGAACAATAGAAAAGAGTTTGATTCAAGACAGGGCAAAATGACAATTCAAAAGATGGAAAAATACAGTTCGGCGATTACGCTTTCGGATATGGAAATCTTTGTTTATCCGGAGTTGATGTACAGCATTGTTCTGGCCAATATCATGAGTCCGGTTCTATGGCGCTGGCGCGAAGAAGAAACATTTAAAAAACTTGAGGGGAAAAACCCTTATCGGCAACTGATGCGCATGCGCCAGTACATTATGGACGAATATGAATTTAACCTTGACCTGAATACATGGGGGTTGACGCACAAAGACACCGAGCTGAATCGATTTAAAAATGACATCTCGCCGGAGGATATCGCCCGCAGCAATGCCCTGTTCGGCTATACCGGCGACCAATACTATTTCGATGTGGATATCCGCCGGCATTTCGGACTGGACCAGTACCACGGCGATATTATCCCCTACTGGAAAACTGAAACCATTGAGGCAATGAATGCTTTCCGCCTCAAAGACGGCTACCAAACGGGCGCGGGCGAATGTGTTTCCCTGTCTACATTGTATGCGGCGGCGGCGTTTGTCGTCTGCGGCATCCCGCTGGATGACATTTATATGATCCTGACGCCGCTGCATTCGCAGAACTTCATCGACATGAACGACGGCATCATTACCAACAACCGCCGCCTGGTGACAAAATCCATGTGGTTTAACGGCACGGAGATTTCCAACAAGTCACAACGGGCCATTCGTAATGAACAGGTGACGATTGTTGCTCACAACTCCGGCTACATCCACTGTTTTTATGACACCGCCACGATTGACCCGAAACGCTATCAGAAATTTACGGGACTCTTGCAGGGATACCTGGATACAGACTTAACCGCCTTGAATTTTGCCAACTTTCTTCGCTCATTCGGAATATATCAAAAGTATTTCCAATTCTGCCGGCGGCGGCGCGGACAGCGCATGTTCGTCAAAGCCGAAATGTTGTTCGGCTATGAACACGGCAGCCGGTTTCGGATATACGACGAGACATTTGAAAAATTGCTGGATGATGTGTCCGAAGAGGATTATTGCATCTACATGCTCCCGGAGCGGCTTTGCTGCGAACAATTGATGGCGTTCGTGGAATATGAGAAGATCGATATTCGCAAACCCGCGGATCGAAAAAAACTGGCGGTATTTATTTCACCGTTCGCTAAAGACGCCGCTGAGCAGTGCATCGAAGACCTGGCGGACTTCCTGCACATTAATCCACGTTTGCCGGAATCCGACAAACAACACCGGAGTGTCGAACCCATTCGCATCGACCCGGCGTGGGGCCGTGAAGAAATAATAAACTATCTTGAAAGTATTCGTGACAAAAACACCACGGTCGACCTGGCGTTTTACGCATATCGCGACATGACCCGCTGCGATTGGCGGCCGTTTATCAAAGCAGCGATGGAGCGAAATCCCGTCTCGGTCGAAGCCCACGCTGAGGACAGCATCGAGCAGGTGTACAGCCAATTGGCTTCGCTGCCGAATGAATCGATCTACGAAGGCCCGCGACTAGCACAACCGGACGAGGTGGCTAATTACAGAACCGGCGACGGGATCGAAAAGGCGCTCACCTTAGCCAACATCATTCGCCATCGCCGGCCACAATCAGACATCGAAATCATCGCCGACAAGAACAGCGTTACCATCAAGGCCGACAAACAATATACCTTTAACTCCTCCAAGGACTTGTCCAAACATATACGCATCACCACCGGCGGTTATGAGATTAGCGGAGAATAAGAAACGATGACCCTGAACAGGTAACAGAAATTGTCGCTGCGATGATTTCAGGAATGATTTAAGGAGTGTTTATGAACAAAATCCAAATGAAAAACAAGGCCTCTCGCCGATTTACGGCCTGTCTGGTTGCCGCAGTCGCGGTGCTGTCCTGTGTTCCGGCCGCTTTAGCCGTCAACCTGACAAACTTGCGTTGCGAATACCTCGCTGATCCCCTCGGCATCGATGTCATCTGCCCGCGATTGAGCTGGTGGATCGAATCAGTCCACCGCGGTGAGTGCCAGACGGCCTATCAGGTGCTGGTCGCTTCGACCCCAAAGCTGCTCGCTGCAGAGCGGGGAGACCTGTGGGATAGCGGCAAGGTTGTCTCGGACCAAAGTATTCAGGTGGAATATGCAGGTAAGCCCCTGCAGTCGCGGAGCGAGTACCATTGGAAGGTCCGGGCGTGGGATCGCGGCGGCAAACCATCGGCGTGGAGCGAGCCTGCGATGTGGACGATGGGACTGCTGACGCCCGAGGACTGGAACGCTCAATGGATCGGTGCGGCGTTTAAGGCCGACGCGATCGACTTGAAGCCGTCTGCCACAATTCAACTCCGCAAGGAGTTCGAGCTGAACAAAAAGATCAAGCGTGCGGCCGTGTACATCTGCGGGCTGGGCTTCTACGAACTGAGCCTGAACGGTCAGAAGGTCGGTGATCGTGTGCTGGACCCCGGTTGGACGAACTATCGGAAAACCTGCCTCTACACAGCCTACGATATTACCCCTCAGTTGAGACAGGGACGCAATGCCCTCGGCGTGATGCTGGGCAATGGCATGTACAATGTGCCGGGCGGCCGCTATGTGAAGTTCAAGGGATCTTTCGGCTTGCCCAAGGTCATTGTTCATCTCTATGTTGAGTATGACGATGGAACATCCGCGGTAGTGGTCAGTGATGAGTCCTGGACATGGACTCCCAGTCCGGTGATTTTCTCCTGCATCTATGGAGGTGAGGACTACGATGCGCGCAAGGAAATGCCGGGGTGGGACAACGCCGATTTTGATGCTGTTTCGTTTCAGCCGGTAGCCGTGGTGAATGGACCGGGTGGACGGCTCTCGTCGCAGGCGGCGCCGCCGATTAAGGTGATGACCGAGTACAAGCCCATCAAGGTTACGCAGCCCAAACCCGGTGTGTGGGTCTATGATTTCGGGCAGAACTGCGCCTCCATGCCGAAGCTGACCGTGAAGGGACCGGCAGGCGCCGGCGTGCGGTTGACACCTGGCGAACTACTGCACGACAACGGCTTGGTTTCGCAGGCCAATTGCGGCGGACCGGCGTATTACACCTATACGCTGAAAGGAGAGGGGGCGGAGACATGGATGCCGCGATTCTTTTATTATGGCTCACGATACCTGCAGGTTGATACCTTCGATCACGACAACAGCGCTGCACCGCAGATCGTAGAGCTGACCTCGCAGTTTGTGCATTCATCGGCTCAGACGGTCGGGACGTTTACCTGCAAAAATCCATTGGTGAATCGGATTCACGATCTGATCAATGCCGCGATCAAAAGCAACTTGCAAAGTGTGCTGACAGATTGTCCGCACCGTGAGAAACTCGGCTGGTTGGAGTGTACACACCTGATGGCCGGCAGCATTATGTACAACTACGATCTTCCGACGTTTTACGCAAAGATTACCAACGATATGAGCGATGCGCAGCTTGCCAATGGCCTTGTGCCGGAAATCGCTCCGGAGTACACCGTCTTTGGCGGCAACTTCCGCGACTCGCCTGAATGGGGCAGCGGTTATGTCATCGCGCCATGGCAGGTTTACCAGATGTACGGCGACCGCACCCTGCTGGTAAAGCACTACGAGGGGATGAAGCGGTATGTCGAATACCTCAAAAGCACCGCCAAAGACAATATCGTAACACATGGCCTCGGCGATTGGTATGATGTCGGTCCGGACAGGCCCGGCGAGTCAAAGCTCACGTCGAAAGGCGTGACGGCTACGGCCGTTTACTATCAGGACCTGATCGTTCTGAAAAAAACAGCGGCGCTGCTGGGCAAGCCCGATGAAGCGCATCTGTTCGAGGAAGAGGCGTCTGCGGTGAAGGAGGCCTTCAATCGGACATTCTTCAACGCCGACAAGAACCAGTACGACCGCAACAGCCAGACTGCCAACGCCATGCCGCTGGTGCTTGGGCTGGTGCCGGAAGACCGGCGTGCCGCGGTGCTGGATGGATTGGCGGCGCAGATCCGTGCCGGAGGCAACCGCGTGACGGCAGGAGACGTGGGCTTTCACTACCTTGTGCGGGCGTTGTCGGATGAGGGATACGGCGACCTTCTGTACGATATATTAATCCGCGACGACGGTCCGGGGTATGCCTACCAGCTCAAGATGGGGGCGACTACACTAACGGAAGCGTGGGACACGAATCCACGTAACTCGCAGAATCACTGCATGCTGGGGCACATCGAAGAGTGGTTCTACCGCGGCCTCGGCGGCATCTCGTGTGATCCTTCTGGCCCGGGTTTCAAGAAAATCATCCTGAAGCCGCAGATCGTCGGGGATTTGAGCGGAGCGAATGCAGCATACGATTCGCTGTACGGTCGTATCGTCAGCCAGTGGGAGCGGGAAGGCGACAAATTGACGATGAATATCACGATTCCCGCCAATACCACGGCGACCGTGTATGTTCCGGCCGGAGATGCCGCCGGAGTAACCGAATCCGGTATGGCCGTCAAACAAGCCGATGGTGTGACGTTCCTGCGTATGGAAAACAGCGCCGCCGTCTATACCGTGGTTTCCGGAACCTACCGGTTCCAATCCACACTTCCTGAATCACTGATGGGAGTCCGAAATTGAAATCCTCGCCGACAAAGAACTTATCTTTCGCTCGTGCAAAGATTAATCCGGCAGATTTACATCCAACAGGACCGCTGCGAGGTTGACAGCATATGACAAATGACAAACATCGAATCGACATCATTGCCAGTCTGTGCTGCCTGGGTTTCATCGCCTGCTGGACGATCGGCTCCCTGCAGATCGAATACCTGACAAGCAAAATCGACGTCTGGACACAGAACTTTGCGCGGTATTCGGTGGCGTGCCTTTTCTGGATGCCGTTTTTGGTTCATCACATTCGCCAAAAGCGTCTGTCCGTCAAGCTATGGGTCGCGGCAATACCGGTATTCTGCGCCAATATGGTCATGCAGACCTGCTGGGGCGGGTCGTTTTACTATGCCGACCCCGGATTTATTACGTTATTGAATAAAACTTCTATCATTTGGGTGGCCGGTTTTTCGCTCATTTTTTTCATCGATGAACGGCATCTCTTGAAAAGTGTCTATTTCTGGATCGGGCTGTGTTGCTCACTGACGGGCGTGGTCGGCGTCATTGTCTTTCAGCATGAGCTGTCATTTCGAACATCCTTCTGGGGCGCCTTTCTGCCCATCGCCAGCTCCATTTCATGGGCTGTTTATACCCTTACGGCCAAGGTAATGTTTAAACACACCGATTCACGCATCAGTTTTTCGGTCATTACCATTTATATGGCCGCCGGACTTGGCACGCTGGCATTCTTGTTCGGCGAACCGGGGCAATTGCTGGACATGAATGCCAAAGACTGGTTCAACCTGGTGACTTCGGGCATTGGCTCAATCGCGCTGGCGCATGTGTTTTATTACATCGCCATCCAGCGTATCGGGGCAACGATTCCGGCGATGACGCTACTGGCAACGCCGTTTTGTACTATTATCGCCTCACGAATCATCTACGGCGAAACACTGACACGGGGCCAATTAGCCTTCGGCTCAATTCTAATCATCGGTGCCGCCGCCGCCATCCTCGCCCAGCGCGACCTGCAAAAAAACCAATAACCACCAGAGATATGGAAGATTTTTCTAGGGTGGACCATGCCCACGCGGTTGTCCATTATAGTGGCACTCTCATCACAATCTATAGAGTCAAGTTTTGTATCGCCTGCACCGCATCTCGCACTGTTGTGATCATATCGGCTTTTTCGTCCGGCACTGCAATATCGAATTCTTCTTCGACATTCATCATGAACTCCACCTTATCCAAGCTGTCGAATCCAAAATCGGCGACGAATTGAGAATCGAGCGATATTTGTTCTTTTGGTATATCATGATGGGTGCTGATAAGTTCAATGACCCGTTGACTCAGTGTTTCGATGGTTTGCGTTGACATGTTTATCTCCTGTCTGTTCATTATATTCGTTGATTGCGTTAACTAGTTTTCGGATAGTCTTGAAGTCAGGCGTTGTCCGGCCCTTCTCGATACGATTCAGCGTTTCAACACGTATGCCCGCAAGCTTCGCCAAATCCTTTTGTGTCAACCCGGCGTCCTGACGCCGCTGCAGTAAACGGTCGGCCAGACGTTGATCGCTAATGTTCATGGCGTCTAGTACATCATTCTTTGTTTTGCTCTGCGTTAACGCCCGAAATTCATCTTCTTTGACAATAATATACCAAGTTCCGTTCAGTCGAACCCGTTGATAAGCTGTTTTGTGCTTTTGCATAATTGATATATATATCATAATTGACTTAGAAGTCAATGATAATTTAAAAAAAATTGGAAACTACTTGCCATATCACTTAATAATTCATATTATGTGAGTAAATGCTCATATAGTTATATATTAAGGTGTTTTTTGATATGGAAATGCGGATTTTCGAACAACAGGCCGAGATAGCTAAGGCGATTGCCCACCCGGTGCGGGTGGCGGTTTTGGACTATCTAAAGTCCGGCGAGCAGTGCGTCTGCGACATCGCCGAAGCCGTCGGCACCGAGCGCAGCAACCTGTCCAAACATCTGTCGATAATGACCGCCGCAGGCGTACTCGCATCCCGCAGGGACGGGCTGAAGGTACTATACCGGCTCAAAACGCCGTGCGTGCTGCGCTTTTTGGGCTGCATTAAAGAATGTCTCATCGAACAGGCCGAAGAACAGCAGAAGATGCTGGAAATGCTGAATAAGTAAATTTTGAATCGGAGCTATCAATCGTGTTATCAATTTTCACAAAACTGGCTGATTTGATTATCTATCAGTGGTTCGGCATGTCGCCGGACTCGCATCTGGCCGGCAGTCTGCATTTTTTCATAGAGGATACCACCAAAATCTTCGCCCTGCTGGTCGTTATGATTTACGTTATCGCCTGGGCCAGGGCCGCACTCAATATCGAACGGGTGCGTGATTACCTCGGCGGCAAACATCGCCTGTTCGGCTATGTCGCCGCCGCGTCATTCGGTGCGGTAACGCCGTTTTGTTCCTGCTCCAGCATCCCGCTGTTTCTCGGCTTTACGCAGGCTCGCATCCCGATTGGCATTACGATGGCCTTTCTGATTACCTCGCCCATCATCAACGAAGTCGCCATCGTCCTGCTCGGCAGTCTGCTCGGCGTGAAATTTACCGTCTGTTATGTCACCGTCGGCATTCTGGCCGGTGTGGTCGGAGGCGGTTTTATCGACCTGATTGGAGCCGAAAAATATCTGACACCATTGGCCGAATCGGTCAACAGGACACACCCCGAACAGCGGGACAACTCCGCTCCGTATCAAAATGACCCTGCGCGACCGTCACGCATTTGCCAAAGACGAACTGAAAACCATTTTCAGCCGGGTCTGGAAATGGGTGTTAGTCGGCGTTGGGTTGGGTGCGGTGCTGCACGGCCTGGTGCCGGAAAGCTTCGTAGCTAAACATCTTGGCGCCGGCCAGTGGTGGACCGTTCCGGCGGCAACCCTGCTGGGCATCCCCTTGTATTCCAACGCCAGCGGCGTGATTCCCGTTGCCGAAACGCTCCTGAACAAAGGCCTGCCCGTCGGCACCACACTGGCATTCATGATGAGCACTGTCGCGGCCAGTTTCCCGGAGTTCATGATGCTCAAGCAGGTCATGAAATTTAAATTGCTGGTAATTTTCTTCCTGCTGCTGCTGACCATGTTTACGACGGTCGGATGGATTTTTAACCTGATAACCTTTTAATAAGGAACTGAAATTATAATGGAAACATCGATTCAAATAAAACCGATTGGAATCATTCACACGCCTTTTCAGCAGGCACAGGGAACCCCGATCCAGCCGGCGAAAGGAAAAGGCGGCAAGGGCTGGGTTGAAATAGATGATGAATACGTCGGAAGGTCTTAAAGATTTGGACGGTTTCGAACGCATCTGGCTGCTGTTCTGGTGCCACCGTGCCGGTGAAGTGAAAATGCACGTTAAGCCGTACATGGATACCGAGGTTCGCGGCCTGTTTTCAACCCGTGCACCGAGTCGTCCGAATGCCATCGGCATGTCCTGTGTCAAACTGCTTGTCCGTCAACGGCAACCGGCTCGAGATTGAAGACGTGGACATGCTCGACGGCACGCCCCTGCTGGACATCAAACCGTATGTGCGAAAAATTCGACCACTTTCGAGGTAAAACGCTGCGGCTGGACCGACAATCCGCACAAACGAAAACACAAAAGCCGACAACCGATTTTTCAACGAGGAGTAATTATGAAGATACAGATTTTGGGCACCGGCTGTGCCAAGTGCAGCACGTTATACGAAAACGTCAAAGAAGCCGTCGAAGCTTTGGGCATCGAAGCCGAAATGGAAAAAGTCACCGACCTTGCCGACATCATGGCGTTGGGCGTGATGGTCACGCCGCGCTTTGGCAATTAACGGGCAGGTTAAAACCAGCGGCAAGGTGCCGTCGGTCGAGGACATAAAACAAATGATTCAATAATTTCTTTTTAAGGAGAACATTATGGAATCGTCAAAGGTTTGTTCAGGCGGGGATACATTGATTTTTGCATGTTCGGGAGCCGCCGATGTCGGCGCTGTCGCCGACCGGGCCGCCCGGGAAATGACCAAACGAGGTATCGGTCAAATGTTCTGTCTGGCCGGAATCGGCGGAGGCGTTGAACCGATTCTGCAAAAGACCGAAGCAGGCCAAAAAAATCCTCGCCATCGACGGCTGCGCGATGAACTGCGTCAAAAGCTGTCTGCAAAAAGCGGGGTTTCGCCAATTTTTACACTTGCAGCTTGCCGACATCGACATGGCCAAGGGCCAAACACCCCCTACAAACGAAAATATTGAGAAGGCCCTGCGAGCCGGTGACGAAATGTTAGAAGCGTAACCGGCATTCAAAAGGGCCGAACATGGAAAACGGCACAAAAAAACTCGACACAAAAAGCATGAATATTTTCGAACGGTATTTAACCGTTTGGGTCGGCTTGTGTATTATCGGCGGCATCGTGCTGGGCAAGTTCGCCCCGGGCTTTGCGAAAACACTGGATGGTATGGCGATTTCCGTCAACAACGCCCCGGTCGTGTCTATTCCAATCGCGGTGTGTCTGTTCTTCATGATGTATCCTATCATGGTCAAGATCGATTTTGCCGAAGTGCTTCAGGCCGGAAAAAGTATCAAGCCGGTCGGCTTGACATTGTTCATCAACTGGGCCATCAAGCCGTTTACGATGTATGCCATCGCCCTGCTGTTTCTCGGGACGCTGTTTCATGGTTTCATCGGCACCGACGCCGTTGATTTGGTTAAAATGCCGTTCGGGCTGGACCTGCCCGTTGGCCAAACTTACGGCGTCGGAACGGTCATCGACCTCGAAGGCGTCAAAATGCTCCAGGTTCCCCTGTGGCGAAGTTATCTGGCCGGCTGTATTCTGCTGGGCATTGCCCCCTGCACGGCCATGGTGCTGGTCTGGGGCTATCTGTCCAAAGGCAATGACGGCCATACATTGGTAATGGTCGCCATCAACTCGCTGACGATGCTGTTTTTGTACGGCCCGCTGGGCGGGTTTCTTTTGGGCATCGGTCGATTACCCGTGCCGTGGCAGGCGCTGCTGCTGTCGATTTCGATTTATGTCGCGCTGCCGCTGGCGGCCGGGTTCGTCTCGCGAAAATGGATCATCGCTCACAAAGGAGAGCAATGGTTCAAGGAAAAATTTCTGCATATCTTGACACCCATTACCATTATCGCGCTGCTGGCGACGTTGGTTTTATTGTTTTCCTTCAAAGGCGAAACCATTCTCTCCAATCCGTTAACCATTCTGTGGATTGCCATCCCGCTGTTTATTCAGACCGTCCTGATTTTCGCCCTCGGTTACGGCCTCAGCAAACTGCTGAAATTGAAATATGAAGATGCCGCGCCGTCGGCAATGATCGGCGCATCGAACCATTTTGAAGTCGCCATTGCCACATCGACCATGCTGTTCGGCCTGTCGTCCGGTGCGGCCCTAGCGACCGTCGTCGGCGTACTGATTGAAGTGCCCGTGATGCTGATGCTCGTAAAATTCTGCCTGAAAACAAATGGCTGGTTTCGGAACCCAAAACAGGCTGCTTAACAATAATTGAAAAGGACTATACAATGAAAGAAACGACTAGAAGATATCTCATCATCGCAGTGTTGTTCGCCGCCGTGTTCGTGCTGGTAACAGCAAAAAATCTTAGAACACAAAAACAGGCCGAGAATCTGGCCGATAGCAGCGTCGTTGGACAGGGCAAACCCGTCATGCTGGAGTTGGGGGCGCACTGGTGTGTGCCATGCAAACAGATGACTCCCATCCTGAACGAACTGGCTACCGAGCAACAGGTCTTCACTGTAGCCTTTGTGAACGTGGAAACAGATGAAGCAACAACACGCAAGTACGGCATTGAATCCATCCCCGTACAAATCTTTTTTGGCGCCGACGGAACGGAACTGTTCCGTCACGTCGGATTCTATCCGAAAGAAGATATTCTCGCCAAATGGAAAGAATTGGGCATCGAGTAAAAATATGATAGAACAGCTTTTTACATCGTTGACGCATATGATGCAGCAAAGTACCTGGCCCGCACTGGTCGCGGCGCTGGGCTGGGGGCTAATGAGCATCATTTTAAGCCCGTGTCACCTGGCATCGATCCCGCTGGTGGTGGCATATGTCAACCGGGGCGAGATACTGAAAACCAAAAGAGCCTTCATGCTTTCCTGTCTTTTTTCGCTCGGTATTTTTGTATCGATTCTGGCAATCGGTCTTATCACCATGCGGCTTAGACAGATGCTGGGGGATATCGGGCCGTGGGGCAAGTGGCTCGTCGCGGCGGTCTTTATGGTCTTCGGGCTGGTGCTGCTGGAAGTGATCACCCTGCCGTGGTCGGGGCCGAACATGGCCTCCAATACCAAGACCGGGGCATGGGGGGCGTTTTTGCTGGGGCTGATCTTCGGAGCGGCGGTGGGACCGTGTACGTTTGCCTATATGGCGCCGGTTCTGGCAGTCGTATTTGATACCGCCGGAACCCGTTTTGTATTTGCGACAACATTAATCCTTCTGTACAGCCTCGGTCATTGCGGCATTATCGTGCTGGCGGGAACGCTGGGCGCACGGATTCAGACCTTTCTGAACTGGGACCAAAAATCACACATGACCGCCAAAGTACGAAAAATCTGCGGTGTGGTGCTCATCGCTGTAGCGTTTTACCTCATCTGGACCACATAAAATCACCTTTTTTTCGGGGCGCAATCTGTTGGCGATTTTCTTTGACTGAAAAGCAATTCTGACGTATCATATTACAGGTGTGTTTATTTCATAATCGACAGGGCACACCGTTCATCTGACCGTTTCACTTCGAGGGCGTCATGGAAAACGATTGCGAATTGGCAAAAAGCAACACCTTGGACTGGAGCGACCAAACATGTGCCGTCATCGTCGCCCATCCGGATGATGAGACGCTCTGGGCCGGCGGAATCATCCTGGCCCATCCCGAAGCCGCTTGGCACATTATCACGCTATGCCGCGGTTCGGATACCGATCGCGCTCCGAAATTTAAAAAAATTCTCACCGCATACAACGCCGCCGGGGCCATGGCGGACATCGACGACGGCCCGGACCAGACACCGCTGAATCTCGCCGACATCGAAAAAACCATCGCGAAAAAACTGCCGGACAACCAGTACAACCGCATTATCACCCACAGCCCCGCAGGCGAATACACCCGCCACCGCCGGCACGAAGAAACCGCACAAGCCGTTCTGGACCTGCTCGAGTCAAACCGTCTTCGCGCGTCGGCGCTGTGGATGTTCGCCTACCGGGACAACAACCGGCAGGATTTACCGCAACCCATACCCGCCGCCGACGTACTCTATACATTGCCACAGGAAATATGGCGCAAAAAGTATGAATTAATAACAAATACTTACGGCTTTTCCGCTGATAGCTGGGAAGCCAAAACGACTCCGAAAACGGAAGCGTTCTGGATATTCACGTCCGCGGAAGGCGTCAAAAAACAAATCTATGAAAGGAGCAAAACACAATGAAAGTATTAGTCCTTTACGACTACCCTTCCGGTACCGGCGGACTGGCAACGCAGGGCGCATTGCTCTACCGGGGCCTGCAGGAATTGGGTGTTGATGTCTGCCCTGTACACTTTGAATCTGCCCAGGAAAAAGAATGGTATTACCGATGGTTTCAGCCGGATGTGGTTGTTGGGGTTGGCTATTGGGGGCATACGCCGAATCTGGTTCTGCATCCCAAACGCTACGGTGTCCTGCCGATCCCGTGGCTCGTGGCCGACGGCTACATCGCCAATTATCAGGAAATCCTCGAAGAACTTCCTCTTATTTTAGTCACGTCCCGCTGGGTGAAGAAAATGTACATGCGAGACGGACTCAGCGGCGACAACATCGAAGTGCTGCCGGTGGGCTGTGACACCGATGCGTTTTGTCCTCGCCCTAAAGATGATCCCAAAATATCGACTGTTCGTGAAGCATTGGGAGTCGCTGAAGATCAGCTTATGATTCTAACAATCGGCGGCGATGCGACGTCCAAAGGGGCCCAGGAGGTCATGCAGGCGCTGGCGATCAATGACACCAAAGCGCCGGACTGGAAATATGTCTGTAAAGTCTGGCCGCAGCCGCGTACCGAGGCCCAGAACCTGATCGATCTGCAACTGGCAACGCAGCTCGGCATCGAAAAAAATGTCGTTTATACCTCCAATGTGATCTCCCGGAATTTCATGCCGTATTTACTTGCGGCCTGCGATATTTACGCCGCCCCGTCTCGACTGGAGGGTTTCGGCATGATTCAGGTTGAAGCTAATTCCTGCGGCAAACCCGTCATCGGCATCAAGGCAATGGGGCTGCTGGATACGATGGTGCATGGTGAGACTGCGTTCCTGGCGGACATCGCACAGGAAATTCGGATACGCGAAACGGTCGTCGGCGACGAGTCCGGCTATGAGTCGAATCACAAAGTCACATTCAAAAAGCCCCGCACCGTCGATTACCGCGCCAGTGTTCATGACATCGCAAATTATCTGATGGATTTGATGGCGGATGAGAAGTTAAGGGACAAAATGGGACAGGCCGGCAGAAAAAGGGCCATCGAACTGTTTGATTATCGTGTGGTAGCGAAAAAATTCGTGGATATCGTTTCAAAAAAACTGGGGATTTCATAGGCCATGCGAAAAAACGAGCAGCAACTGATCGAAGACGCCAAAAAGACAGCGCTGGAAGTCTTGCTTCATAACGCGCACGGCCCTTATCGCGGTCTGCCGAGAACCGCCGGCTGGGGATATCCCGAACCCTACACGCGAGACCTGATGATTTGCCTGTTGGGCGTGTTGGTTTCCGGAAACCAAAAACTCATCGCCGCCTATAAAAAAGTCCTCCGGACACTGGCCCAAAATCAGTCGTCCAACGGTCACATTCCCTCGCTGGTCCATGACCCCGAAGACCGCGGCGCCAGCGACTGCACACCGCTTTTCCTGGTCGGCACGGGATTGTATCGCAAAGCGACGCAGGACGCGGAATTTCTCTGTGAAGCGGTCGAAAAAGCCCTCACATGGATGCGCTATCAAAGCCCGTGTGACCGGGTCCTCGTCGCGCAACTGCCCACCAGTGACTGGCGGGATGAACAGTGGGTACTGGGTTACGGACTGTATGTCAACACGCTGGCCTATACCTATCTGAAATTGTTCGGCCGGACGGAAGATGCCGCCAGACTCAAAGATGAAATGCTGAGTTTTGCCATCGCCGAAGAACGTCAGCATCGGCACGTCCACGAAGGCCTTATGCTTAAACATAAACCGTATTACGCCTTCTGGTCGTACAAAATCTATCAAAGCGAACGGTTCGACCTGCTGGGAAATTCACTGGCCATTCTTTCCGGCCTCGCCTCCCCGACCAGAGCCGCATCGCTGGCGTCCTGGATCGAGCATGAATGTCAGGGGTTAAGAGAAAAAAACGAATTGGGCATCAATCTGCCGCCGAATTTCTTCCCGTATATAAAACCGTCCGATCCGGACTGGATGCCGCGTTATGAAACATACAATCAGCCGGGCGAGTATCATAACGGCGGCATCTGGCCGTTTATCTGCGGATTTTACATCGCCGCTCTCGTCGCGGCCGGAAAACATAAGCTCGCCGAGAAAAAACTGCTGGATTTAACCTATGCCGTCAAACCGTATCGAGTCGAAAAAACCGATTTCGGTTTCAATGAATGGCTCAACGCCTACGACGGAAAACCAATGGGCCAGGACTGGCAGAGTTGGTCGGCGGCGATGTATCTCTACGCCGCCAAATGTGTCGAGACGAAAACAACCCCCTTCTTTGACGACATCCGGGAACATTAATTTCCCTTCAGTGAGAATGGCCCATCCTGCCCTCTCGATAATATGCCGCCCCCTGCGGGGGCGTGAGAGATAGACACCCATTTTCCCCGGGTTTCGCTTCGCTGTGCCCGGGGCTACAACATAACGCCCTCTGCGAGGGCTTTATGCTGCCCTTTCAGGGCGAATAAATGGGGTGGTTGCCTTAGCCACCCAGGGCGTTGCCCTGGGCTAAGATATACTGCACCTTCGGTGCGATCTGTTCAATCTTGCCCATCGCTTTCGCTTCGCGAGAAGCGATGCCACCCGCACACACTGAAGTGCGGACTCTTACAAATTTTCCCAGCCGGGGCGCAAGCGGGATTGGATACACCAGCAATCATAAATTACCAGCGCCGCCATGCTTTCAATAACGGGAATAATGCGCGGCACGATGCAGGGGTCATGCCGGCCGTGTGTTTCAATCGGCTGCGTCTGGTATTTCAAATCAAGCGTCATTTGCGGTTTGGCAATCGACGACGTGGGTTTGACGGCAATGCGGAAATAAACCGGCTGGCCGGTGGAAATGCCGCCGGTAATGCCGCCGGCGTTGTTAGTTGCAAACGTACCATCCGTCATATTATCGTTGGACTGACTGCCGCGAAGCTTAGTCAGCTCAAATCCCCTGCCGACCTCGATGCCTTTGATGGCGCCGATGCTCATGACGGCACTGGTAATCCGCGAATCCAGCTTGGCGAAGACCGGGTCGCCTAATCCGGCGGGTAATCCGAAAATTTCCAGCTTCACGACACCCCCAACGGAATCGTTGTCGTCTTTGGCGGCGAGGATCGCCTGTTTCATTTCTTCGGCAGCCTTGATATCTGCACAGCGCACGTCATTTTTTTCAATCGCGCCATAATCACACGTCGCAGCCGCAATGCCCGCAATCTCAACGGAATGGGCGATAATCTTAACGCCCTTTTCTTCGAGAAACTTCCGGATGATCGCCCCGCCCATGACACGTCCGGCGGTTTCACGCCCGGACGAGCGCCCGCCGCCGCGATGATCGCGAATGCCGTACTTCTTATAATAGGTAAAGTCGGCATGGCCGGGACGAAACAGGTTTTTGATGCCTTCGTACTTCGATGAATCGTGGTCGCGGTTGAAAATCGCCATCGCGATCGGCGCGCCGGTGGTTTTGCCGTCAAAGACGCCAGAGAGAATTTCCACCGCATCTTTTTCATCACGCGGCGTGGTCACATCACTTTGACCCGGACGCCGACGATTCAGTTCCTTCTGGATTTCGTCGGCGCTGATCGGGATACCGGGCGTCACACCGTCCAACACGGCACCAATCGCCGGGCCGTGGCTTTCGCCAAACGTCGTTACACGGATCACATCGCCATAGGTATTGGCGGCAACAGCACGAACCGCGATCTCAACGGCGATTTGGTCCTGAAGTTCTTCGGCGACTTCTTTCGCCGTCTTGTTACTGACATCCAGAATGATGTCGGCATACGGGGCCAGCAGTTCCTCACGAAACCTGACATTCTCTTCCAAACTCTCGCGGGCGTTCGGACCCTTCAGCCACGGCGGGATACCGTCTTTTTCAATGCGCTTCCAGATTTGTTCGGTGTCGGCCTTCAGATAAACCACAATTGCATTATCCCGCAACGCCCGCCGGCACTCAGGATTGATCAGGCTCGACCCCCCGCAGACCACCAACTGCCAGTCGGCATCCTTCATCTGACGAATGACATGGGTTTCCATCTGGCGAAAAGCGTCTTTCCCATATTCCAGGTAGATCTCCCGGCACGTCAGCCTTTTATTGTATTTCTTGGTAAAGCACGTCTCGATCAGCGTATCTGTCTCGACCGGGAATAAACCGGTGATCTCGGCCAGCTCTTTGGCGACCGTGCTCTTACCAACACCTTTGGGGCCTGCGATAACGATCTTCATTTTCTCAAATTTCCAATTTAAAAATATCCTGTTTCCGGATGAACCATCGGCCAAACGGACTGATAGACAAAAAAGATCCATCCGAAAGGCGATTTTACGTAAAATGGCCTAAAAATCAACCAAAGAATGTCTCACCGGCAACATCGGCCCGACAAGAAACGGAAGTGTTTTTAAAATATGGGGTTATTTTGGCGAGATTCTAACCGGCCATTGAAACCAGTCTTTTGTCGCGAATTTCCTGAGCCAGCTTAAACCCGGCATCCAGCGACCGCGAAAAATCAGGGTCCAAGGCATCATTAATATGATGGGCCTTCAAAAAACTTTCAGCCAGTGCGGTCGCATTGTTGAAACCGTCCTGTTCGATCTTTTCCCGCATCCATTGCATAATTTCATTTTCAGTCATTGCTTGCATCCCGACTATTGATTGACTTATATACATATTAAAATCGACCAAAAAGCCTCCGCATATTCAATTTTTTAGCGGAATCCAATAAAATTCCCCCAATAGACCGATAATACCAGCCTCGAAACAAAATTGGACAATCGCCCAGAATAATCACCCTGTATTTTACCGTCAGTGTTTATTCAACGACTGACACTCTTCAAACAAGCTTTTCAATATTAATACCGCCGATTTTTCAGGGAAATCGGGTTGTTGGCCGATATAGTGAAGTGTAGGATTTCTGCGCCAAAACGCTATTATGCTATTATAAACAGGGAAAAAATACGTGAAACACGCCAATTTATATCGCATTGCGATTGAAGTTATCTTGTTGTTCGTCTGTATCTTTCTGTTTTTCAGCTTAATCAGTTTTGATATGGGCGATTCGCCCAGCGAGTATGTCTGGCCGCATAACAACCCGGCGGCCAATATGTGTCGCGGGGCAGGGGCTTTTTGTGCCTATTACACGTTGTATTATTTCGGGCCCGGGATGTTTTTAGCCCTGGTCGCCATCGCGACGGCGATAACGATTCATCTGGCTGGAAAACCAATTACCCAGCCAATCCTTCGTCTGATCGGTCTTATTTTGGTTGTCGCGGCCGCATCCGTAACATGGCATTTGGTCTGGCCGACCGAACCGATCGGCATCTATCGTACCGGCTCATTTCCGGCCGGAAACGGTGGCGTTCTGGGCGTGGCCGCATCCCGGTTCTTATTGCCGCATCTGGGCTTGTTGGGCACATGGCTGGTGGTGCTGTGCTGCTGGGCCGTGGGGTTGATCCTGCTGGCCGATATTGTTGTGTTCGCTTCGGTGCGGTATTTCGGATTGGCGGTTTTAAAGGCACTGGGACTGGCCGAACCGGCGTGGAAGGCGGCCCGACAACATTCGCAGGCACTGGGCGATATCTGGACCCGGCTGAGCGAACGGCAGAAAACTCAGGACAAGTCCTTCAAGCAGGCCGTACGGGAATATACCTCCAAAACGCAAACCTACGATACGCCCGTAACGGTGATGGAAGATGAGGAAGAGGTTGACACACTTGAACACGCCGAAGACCAGTCGGTTGAGGAATCCATCGCGGCCAAACCGAAAAAGAAATCAAAGGGCCTGTTCAAAATGAAAAAACGAAAACTGGCACCCAAACCCAAGAAGCCGCCGGTACCGGTTCAGAAAAGTTATGATGATTATCAATTGCCACCGATGGAGTTCCTCAGGGAACCGGAGACCGGCTTTACTGCCATCCAGAGCAAAATGGTCGAGCACAAGGCCCAGTCGCTGGAGTCGATGTTGGAAGAGTTCGGGGTCAATGCTGAAGTCGTTAATGCCGAGCCGGGCCCGGCGATCACAATGTACGAACTGGAACTGGCGCCGGGTGTGAAGGTTAGCCAGATTTCAACGCTGGCCAATGACATGGCGCGGGCGCTGGGGTCGGGCATGGTGCGTGTGGTTGCGCCGCTTCCGGGCAAGCATACCATCGGGATCGAAGTGCCAAACAGCCAGCGTGAAATCGTGCGGATTAAGGAGTTGTTCGAGAAAAGTACGTCCGCCGGAAAGATGCAGATCCCGCTGTTTCTGGGTAAAAGTTCTTCAGGGCAGGTGCTGGTGTCAGATTTGGCAGCGATGCCGCATATGCTAATCGCCGGTACGACCGGTTCCGGTAAGAGTGTGTGCATCAATACGATTATTACGAGTATTCTGCTGACGCGGCGGCCGGACGAAGTGAAGCTGATCCTGATCGACCCGAAGATGGTGGAGATGGCAATGTTTGAGTCGATTCCGCACTTGATGGCGCCAATCGTCACCGAAATGCGGCGGGCCGAACAGATCCTCGAATGGGCCACGCAAAAGATGGACGAGCGGTACGAACTGCTGGCCGAAGCCCAGGTACGCAACATTGCTTCATATAACCTGCTCAGCCAAGAGGAACTGCTCGAACGGTTCAATCCTTCGACGCCGGAGGAAGAGGCGAAAATTCCAAAAAAGCTGCCGCACATCGTTATCATTATCGATGAGCTGGCCGACTTGATGATGACCTCGGCCAAGGAGGTCGAAGCTTATGTCGTACGCATCGCGCAGAAAAGCCGTGCTATCGGCATTCATTTAGTGCTGGCCACACAGCGGCCGCAAGCAACCGTCGTTACGGGGTTGATCAAGTCGAATATGCCCTCGCGCATCGCCTTCCGCGTGGCCGCCCGAATGGACAGCCGCATCATCCTCGACCAGAACGGCGCCGAAACGCTGCTCGGTCAGGGCGACATGCTGTTCCTCAAGCCCGGCACCAGCGAACTGGTTCGCGCACAAGGTGCCTTCCTTGATGACGACGAAATTCGCGAGGTCGTCAAGTTCCTCAAGACCGTCGCCCAACCGCAGTTCAGCCGGGAGCTGATGCAATTGAATAAGGTGGACCTCAGCGCCGCCAAGAAAGATGATATGTTTGAGGAAGCTGTTCGGGTTGTACTGGAAACGCAGCGAGGCAGTGTCTCGCTCCTGCAGCGACGGCTGGGAATCGGCTATGCCCGCGCCTCGCGTATCATCGAGGTGATGGCGGCGTCGGGTCTGCTCGGCGAATATAAAGGCAGCCAGGCACGCGAAGTCGTGATGACGCTGGACGAGTATGAGGCCATGAAAAAGAACATGATTGCCGATGAGGTCGCCGGCTATGCCGACCTGACGCAGGAAATTGAGGACGAGGAAGAGGAAGACTACGACGAAGCCTCTGAGTATATCGATGAAGATGAGGAGGAAGAAGACGAATAGCGCATCGCTCTCTTTCCCGGTCTTTCATGATGCCGCTTTTTTGTCTGTTCCGTTTCATGTATTAGGCATTTAAAATATTAGGTGTCCGTTGACATATCAGCCTAATTCGCTACAATTTCTTTACAGGAAGACAGAACCGTCGCAAGAGAAACTCAATTACGATTTCAATTTAGCCATTCAATGAAGAAAGTAAACAATGATACCAGGCGTTATATTGATTTTATGTGCGTTGTTTCTTAATCAGTGGGCCCTTGACCCGTTTTTGCATCTTAAATCCGGCGAAATCAGTATTCTCCGGCTTGCTCTTATCTGGATATTCGATATCATCTGTATTGCCGGGGGAATAACTCTGGTAATAAAAAGGCAGCGCTTCCTTCTTTCGCTTAAAAAGATGTTTTTCACGGCGATAACGATTTTCTTAATGGTCTTGTTTATGGAATGCACCCTGCAGATACTTGTACGAGTTTCTCCAAAAATCGACTCGCTTATTACATCGAAAAATATTCCACATACACTTGCCGATCCGGAACTTGGTCTTCGCGGAAACCCCGAATTCCCGGAACATGATGCCTGGGGATTCAGAAATCGCACAACCCTTTCCCACTCTGAAATTGTTGCAATTGGTGACTCTCAAACATATGGTACCGGCGTAAAACAGCATCAAGCCTGGCCCCAGCAACTCAGTAAAATATCCGGGAAATCGGTGTATAACATGTCTTTAGGCGGTTATGGAAGCGTCGAGGGCCTGATTTTATTGAAGACCAAATCGCTGCAATTGAATCCCCAATATGTTATTTTTATGATGTTTGACGGAAACGACTTGGTAGATGCTTATGATGCCGTATATAATTTTGATCTATATAATAAATTCAAATCAACCGATTCCGTAATACAAGAAACAATTTTAAAGCTTGAAAAAGAAGACCCTCTAACCTCAAAGACCAGGGAAGCCTCATCCCGTATATGGTCGAATAAACCAATTTCAACAAATAAAGAAACAGTGGCACCGGAGCAAGCAAAAAGCTTTGGCGCGTCGATTAAGCAACTGAAGCTCTTTCGATCATTTTTTTCTTTGGAACGAACGTTGCAGGCGACTTTTTTTAATAAACGAGAATATCGCTTTACAAAAATATCAAAGCAGCTCGAAAGCTCGGACTCTGATATATTTGAAATTTTCGAATGTAATGGGTTTAAGACAGTCATGACACCTTCCTATCGGAAACTGGGCTTGAATATCGAAGACCCCCGGCTTCAGGAGGGCCTCAGAATCACCCTCGATGCATTTAGCGATATGAAACAACTGACAGACTCTAAATCCATCAATTTTTTGGTCCTCTTGCTTCCAACAAAAGGTTTCGTTTTTTGTGATTATCTCTCCCGCCATGGGATGGAACCGCCCGAATCGATGGCTTCGAGTATTCAGCTTGAAGACAAAATAAGAAGTCGGACCATGGAATATCTTCAAGAGCACCAAATCCCTTACATGGACACACTCCCTATATTGCATGATTGTTTCGAGCAGAACAAACAACCTTTTTTCGTAGATCCCGATGGGCATATAAACCAAATCGGGCACAATGCGATTGCAAAAGCACTGTTCGAGTATATCGAAAAAAAACAATGACAAAACTTGACGTATCGTCTATCATTTACATATGATATGACCCTTTTGAGAAACTAATCTTTATTTGCGAAAACTAGCATAGGAAGAAATCCGGAAAACAATGGCTCACACTCGACCCAAGGAAAAGTGTCTATGGTAAAACCTGTCTATATTTTAGGGGTTTCCGGCTTGTACCATGACAGTGCAGCAGCCATGTTGCGTGACGGGAAGATCATTGCCGCAGCCCAGGAAGAACGTTTCTCGCGGAAAAAACATGACTACCGGATGCCGATTCATGCAATTGAGTATTGTCTTAAAGAGGCCGGAATTGAACCGGACACTTTAAACTATGTCGTGTTTTATGAAAAACCGCTGCAGAAATTCGACCGTTTACTGGAAACATATTTTGCTTATGCCCCCCGCGGATTTCGCCAATTTCTAATGGGAATCCCTCAATGGCTCAAAGAAAAACTGCATATTCCTCGTGAATTAGATAAGGCCCTGGGCAAGCAGTTTAAAGGGCGGTTTGTTTTTACTGAACACCATGAGTCCCATGCCGCCAGTGCCTTCTTCCCAAGCCCGTTTTCGGAAGCCGCAATCGTTACATTAGACGGCGTAGGCGAATGGACAACCGCCAGCATCGGAACAGGTCACGGCAACAAAATCGAACTTCAATACGAACTTCATTTTCCGCATTCCCTGGGACTGCTATACTCGGCCTTTACTTACTTTACAGGATTCAAAGTCAACTCCGGTGAATATAAACTGATGGGGTTGGCGCCTTATGGTGAGCCTGTCTATACCGACTTGATTCTGGATAAACTGCTGGACCTGAAAGAAGACGGTTCCTTCCGCCTTAATATGGATTATTTTACCTACTGCTATACGGATGTTATGGTCGGTAAAAAATTCGAGGAGCTTTTTGACGGACCGCCGCGCAAGCCGGAATCGCCCCTGACGCTGCGGGAAATGAACCTGGCTGCTTCCGTCCAGAAAGTGACCGAAGAGATCATGCTGCGAATAACTCATTTTGCCCATGAGAAAACCGGGATGAAAAACCTCGTTCTGGCCGGAGGCGTTGCTCTCAATTGCGTCGGAAACGGTCGCATCTTGCGTGAAAGTGCTTTTGACGATATCTGGATACAGCCGGCCGCAGGCGATGCCGGCGGTGCCTTGGGCGCCGCGTTGTTCGTACACCACCAATTGCTGGATAATCCGAGGCAGTCAGGCGGCAGAAATGACTTACAGTTCGCATCCTATCTTGGCCCGGAATACACTGACGAGCAAATTAACGAGTACCTGGAATCGATCCATTCAAAGTATCACTACTACGAGGACGAAAGTGCGTTATTGGAGCGGATCGCCAAAGACATTGAGGAGGGCAAAGTCATCGGCTGGTTCCAGGGACGGATGGAATTTGGTCCGCGAGCTTTGGGAAACCGGAGCATTCTCGGTGACGCTCGTAATGAGAAAATGCAATCGGTCATGAATCTAAAAATTAAGTTTAGAGAGTCGTTTCGTCCGTTTGCTCCAAGTGTTCTGCAGGAAGATGCCGGGCGTTATTTCGAATTGTCAGACCACGCTCAAAGCCCTTATATGCTGCTGGTGGCTCCTGTGCAGGAAAGTCAGCGAATTAAACTTGATGACGACAAAAAACGTACCGGCATTGAGCTTTTAAAGATCAAACGCAGCCGGATACCCGGCATTACGCATGTTGATTACTCAGCTCGCGTCCAAACGGTTGATGTCGATCGTCATGGACGATATTATCGGTTACTAAAAAAATTCAACGAGCTAACCGGCTGTCCGCTGGTCATTAATACAAGTTTTAATATTCGCGGCGAGCCGATTGTGTGCAGCCCGGAAAATGCGTTTTATTGTTTTCAGGCAACAAATATGGATGTACTGGTCCTCGGGAATTATGTTCTGTATAAAGATGAACAACCCCAAATGAAGAAAGTTGAAATCGATGAATACCTGGCGCAATTTGATTTAGACTGAGAGTATTTTAATGGCTTTGGTTTCCTTAAATTTAAACCCTACAGAAAAACAGCTTCGGGAGTTTGGGCTGGCCGGATTGTGCATGTGCGTCGCAATTGGTTTGCTCCTGTTTCTGACAAACAGAATCGGCCTCAACGGAATTTTCCTTGCGATCGGGATCGGCGCGGCCTTATTTGTACTGAGCCGGATTTCAACAGGTCTGATCAAGCCGGTTTATCTGGTTCTGATCGTCGTTACATTCCCCATCGGCTGGTTGATCAGTCACTTTTTTATGGGATTATTTTATTTCGGGATCGTGACCCCGGTGGCATTGATCTTTAAAATGCTTGGACGCGACCCATTAAACAGGAAATACGATAAAAACGCACAAACCTATTGGATTTCACATAAGAAAAAAAAATCTGCGAAAGATTACTTCCGTCAATTTTAGGTGACTTATGTCTGATAAAGATTTTGAACAACTGTCGCAAAAAAAACGCACTTCGCTGCTTTCGGAATTCTGGGATTTTCTAAAACACAATAAGAAATGGTGGCTGTTACCGATAATCGTGATCTTATTGCTGCTGGGCATCCTTGTGTTATTGAGCAGTTCGGCAATTGCGCCGTTCATATACCCGCTTTTTTAGAATCGATATAAGTCTCGAAGCGGCGGTGGCGGTCTATCTGTTACCATGGGCATTATTGCGTGGGTCAGGCGATACCCTTTTTTGCGTTAAATCCTGTCAATTTCATTCGGTCTCTCTCTATTGAGGCGGGCTTAACACTAACAACGACGAGAAAAAAGCTGATACGCTGCGAAGTAAATCGGCGGATTTTGCTCGTTTTTTGCCCAAAAACCATGTATTCCATGGAAAATTTCCTCTCTTATTGACATTGGGCACAAATATCGTTACAATTCGCCTCCTTGTGAGATTCGCTTAAACGCGGATTGGCCCGTAGAGGGCAGATTATGGTGGATGTAGCTCAGTCGGTTAGAGCACCAGATTGTGGATCTGGGGGTCGGGGGTTCGAATCTCCTCATCCACCCTTTTTTAACAACCCTCAGAAAATCGTCCGCTGTGTTCCAGACAGGGGCGGTTTTTTTGTATTTTGACGCGTTTTTTGATCTTTTCTCTTTTTTTCAAACCTGGTTGATAAGTGATCTTATATTCCTTATACTTCTAAGCAGGCATATGGGTACTTATTCGCCATGTGCGGCAGATA
The DNA here is from genome assembly GCA_963675525.2 of Anaerohalosphaeraceae bacterium. GTDB lineage: Bacteria > Planctomycetota > Phycisphaerae > Sedimentisphaerales > Anaerohalosphaeraceae > 4572-13. The sequence goes on from CAXXSL010000016.1 coordinate 610,560, forward strand.
AATGGAATATTGAAAGAAACGAAAATCAAGTAGAGCGGACGATGCATAGCTTTGACAAACTCGCGAAATCGTATCATGCCGATGAAAAAACGGATGTCAGTGATTTTCAGAGAAAGGCCCGTCTTCTTCAATCGATGTGGCGAAAAGAAATGGGTTACAAGGCCGGAGAATACCAAGGTAAAAAAAGAGGGAATTATCTGCCGATGCCCTGGGCAAAAGATACTCTCAATAACTATTTATCGGATACGATCAAAAAAGTTGTTGTCAATGAAGTATTAAATCAGTCGGACAGCGGTAAGTTTTACGGCAAGCCAAGAATATTTAATAATCTCCTTTCCAGCCAACCTCTCTGCTTTAACTTATTCGCTGAACTGCAACAGGATCTGTTTCTTGCGACCAAAGTATTCAGGCAGTTATGTCCCCATCGCGTCCATAATGTGGTAAGAATCGAATTCGAGCACTCTCCCGGAAGAAAAGATCCTTCCTATTTAGGCGACCTTTCTGCGTTTGACGTTTATGTGGAATTCTTCAACAAGTCGAACGAAAAGGGGTTTATCGGGATCGAGGTTAAATATCATGAAAATCTCAGGAATACACCGGCCGAGATCAAAGACAGATATTTTGAAGTGGCCTCTTCTATGGGATGCTTTAAAGGTGAGTGTTTCGATGTTCTTCAACGCTCTCCTCTCCAACAGATATGGAGAGATCATCTGTTAGCGGGCAGCCTGTTGTATTCGGCTAAAGATAATTTTAAGGATGGTTTTTTTGTTTTTCTCTTTCCCCAAAAGAATTTACACTGCCAGGAAGCCGTTAAGAAATATAAGAAGTGCCTCACTGTAGACAGGACGTTCCAGGCCTGGACCTTAGAGGATGCGGCAGAAGCGATCAAACAGAATACAAAAGATCGGTGGATTGATGAGCTGATCGACAGGTATTTAAAGTTTGAGAAAATAAAAGAAACAGGAACGTAAGGCTGCAACTCACTAAAATATACGAACCGGACCTGAGGAAGGGGGCGGCGATTATAAATCACATGATGTTCATTTGTTAGGTTCCTCTTTTTAAGCTATCGTCGCCGTATTTTCCCCGGATCTTATCAAACGCCGAATCGATCTTCTTCTGTTTTTCCTCATCCGGGTCAGCAAACAGCAGTTTCTGGCCACTCCCTTCGGCAGACAGTCCGGACGTACCAAACCCCAGCAGTCTCAATGCCCCGGCGGACTTCTTATACCATTCATTAAATATGTTCTGTGCTTCCTGCAGGAGCGTTTGCGTCGTATGCGTCGGCCTGTCGAGCGTGAAGCTGCGCGTCGCTGTTTTAAAGTCGCCGTATCTGAATTTCAGCATAATCGTTCTGCAATGCAATTTCTCTGCCCTGAGCCGCTGGGCAACTTCTTCTACCTGATCGTGTAAAATAGCGAGCAAGACTTCTTTCTCTGAAATATCGGCCGGAAATGTTTTTTCCGCTGAGATGCTCTTGGCCTCCGTATGCGGTTCTACTTTCCGGTTATCGATCCCCTGTGCCAATTTAAGAATATCATCTGCTTGATTCTTGAAGATCATGGACAGTTTATATTTGGGAGCCGTCCGGAGCTGCACTATTGTGTGGATGCCGTGTTTCTGGAGTTCCTTATTGGTAACTTTTCCAATCCCCCATATCTTAGACACAGGAAGCGGGTCAAGGACCTGCTGTTTATTTGCTTCGGTAATAATGACAAAACCATCGGGTTTTTCTAAATCAGATGCCAGTTTAGCCAAAAATTTATTCGGGGCAATCCCCACCGAAGCCGTCAGGCTCGTCTGTTCTTTGATCTCCGCTTTTATCTTTTTACCAATTGTTTCCGCCGAGCCAAATATTCCAATACAGCCGGTCACATCCAAAAATGCTTCATCGATAGAGATCGGTTCCACCTCCGGCGTGTAGTTATGGAAGATATGATGGATCTGTTTGGAGACTTCGACATATCTTGACATTCTGACCGGCAGGATGATGGCATCCGGACAGAGCCTCAGCGCCTGACTCATCGGCATTGCCGAGTGGATACCGAATTGCCGGGCCGGGTAGGAACAGGCCGCGACGACCCCGCGCTGCCGGGGAGTCGACCCCACAAGGATAGGTTTGCCCTGCAATGCGGGGTTATCCTTAACCTCGACTGAGGCATAAAAGGCATCCATGTCAATATGCAGTATGTAACCGGCAGATTCCATACGGCTATTATAATAAGTAGGGAAAGAGAGGAAAAGTTAAAATATAGGACAGTACTACCGAATAGACGTCGCCGGTTCGAATCTCCTCATCCGCCCTTTTTTCTTTTCACTTCACTCAATCCTTATTCCTATTGCCTGCATTGATTTATTGTGCTATGATATTGACCGGAAAAGCGTCCTTTTTACCGTTTCGCCTTCTTCAAACGGAAGCATGATGGAAAAAGATGAAAGATTATTTCGGTCTCTTGCGGATTGCTCACCTGTGGGGCTGTATCTTGCAGATGTAAACGGTAACTGTAAGTATGTCAATAAAAGCTGGTGCCGTATGGCCGGACTTGAACCGGATGAAGCCCTCGGGCAGGGATGGAGGGAGGGAATTTTTCCGGGAGATCGAAACAGGATCCGGGAGCAATGGTCTCGGCTCGTTGAAGGAAAGGAGCAATGGGATCTGGAATACCGCTTTCAGGACCGCCGGGGAAATATTACCTGGGTACATGGTACCGCGACTCCATTCCACAATGACCAATTTTCCGGCTATCTCGGCACGAATGTTGATATTACCGAACGCAAACAGGCCGAAGAAGAAATTCAGAAAAAATCTCACCAGCAGAATGTTATTCTGGACAGCATCCCGTCGGTTACCATGCTGATTCGACACGACACAAAAGAAGTCTTAGCCTGCAATAAGGCCGCCGAACGTGTCGGCGTCGTTGTGGGCCAAACCTGTTACAAGACCAGACACAACAAAAACAAACCCTGCTCCTCCTGTTTGGCCAACGAGCTGCGCGCAACCGGCAAGAAACAGTATCTTCAAACCCGGGAAGACGGCTGCTACCGGGACAACTATTGGGTTCCGGTAACAGAAGACCTGTATCTGTTCTATGCTTATGATAATACTAAGCAAAAGATAATAGAGGAATCGCTTCGGGAAAGCGAAGAGAAATTTCGCCGATTGTTTACGGATTCGACAGTTGCCATGAGTCTTTTAACAATGGATAGAACACTTCTTCAGGTGAACAATGCTTTATGTGATTTTCTTGGGTACTCCAAATATGAATTTGAAACATTACGCCTTGAAGATATCACCCATTCGGATGACCTGGAAAAGAGCCTCTTGAGCCATACCAACTTAATTAGCGGTCAATCTCGTTCTTTCAGCATGGAAAAACGTTTTATTCATAAAAACGGAACGCTAAAATGGGGCCTGATCACGGTGTCTGTCATACCCAATGAAAAAGGTCAACCTCTCTATCACTTGGCACAAGTCGTGGATATTACCGAACGGAAAGAAGCCGTAGCAGCATTGCTGGAATACCAGAAAAAATTACAGTCCGTAGCATCAGAATTGCTGCTGGCTGAAGAAAACCTACAAAAGAAAATTGGTGGCGAATTGCACGACGGCGTTTGCCAACTCCTTGTTTCCTGCAAAATGAGCCTTGGTCGATTGAAAGATTCGCTTGAGAATCAAGCGGCGGTGTGTTACGTCAAGGAAATATCGGCCACGATGGACAGGGCGATCGAACAGATACGTACGCTTAGCTTTAATCTTACCAACCCTGTCTTGTTTGAACTGGGATTTTGTAAGGCCATCGAAGATTTGGCAGAAGACTATCTGCAAAAAAAACATAATATCAGGACGAACATCATCTGTGAGGATCTTAAATGTAAGGGTCTTGCGCCTCATCTTTCAGATGAATTAAAAGGCGTCGTTTACCGAGCCGTCAAGGAGCTGTTTGTGAATATCGTCAAACATGCCCATGCCGACACCGTTGAGATCAAGATAACATGCAAACAAAAACTCTTACGGGTCAAAATCGTCGATGACGGCGTTGGATTTGATTATGCTGCTGAACTTAACAACCGTAAATCCGGACACAAGCTCGGTTTATTTATTATCATGGAGAGGCTTGGTTATTTCCAGGGGCGTATCGATCTTGAAGCAAGTCAAGGCAAAGGAACAAAAGCCGTCATCGAAGTCCCATTGTCACGCAGAGAGGGAGCCTGTGAATAATATCAGTGTAATTCTTGTCGAAGATCATATGATCGTCAGAGAAGGCCTGAAGGCTCTTGTTTCAGACTGTGAGGAAATTGAAATGGAGGTCGTTGCTGAGGCCGACAATGGCCGCACGGCGGTCGAACTGTGCCGGGAACTGAATCCGGACTTCGTATTTATGGACATTACCCTGCCGGAGTTAAGTGGGATCGAGGCAACGCGGCAAATATTAGATATCCATCCCGATACCAAGATCATTGCTCTTTCGATCCACATCCGAAAAAGTTTCATTGTTGATATGTTTAAAGCAGGAGCTTGCGGCTATGTTCTAAAAGAAGCTGCTTTTGACGAATTGATCCATGCAGTCAAATCCGTTTTAGCCGGTAAAACGTATCTTAGCAAGGGACTAAGCAATATGGCAGGTGAAATCTTAAACGGGAATCGATTCGCCAAGGCAGTCCATCTGACACCGCGCGAAAGAGAGGTTACCCAGCTCATCGCCGAAGGCAAAAGCAACAAGGAAATCGCCGCGACTATTCATCGAAGCGTGAAAACCGTCGATATGCATCGCCAGCACATTATGAACAAGCTGGACCTCCACACCGCCGCTGACATCACAAAATACGCGATTCGGGAAGGGTTGACAACACTATAGGGAATAACACCTTCTTTTTGGCAGTATTCCTGCCCGTTAAAAACAGGTATTTACCCTATATTATTATTAGGTGTATATGCCGATAATAGTATTAGTGGTGCCTTATTAGAGGCTTTTTACCATTCCATAATTTTCATGGCCGTCACTGTGATATTTAAGGAATTCGACCTATGGCCTACAACCCTATTCTATTTTATGTCGAGGACGATGGCGCAGTCATCCGGCTGGTCGAGAAAAACCTCAAAGACACCGCAAAACTAATCTATTTTAAGCGGGGCGACGTATTCCTCGATTTTTTAGGTCGGTATTCTACCGTGCCGCGGGAACCGGATCGGGATGTTATTGTTCTTCTCGATCTGAATCTGCCTGATATGCACGGAACAACCATTTTAGAGACCATTCGACAGTCTCCGGATATCTGGGTTCGCCAGTTGCCGGTTATTATTTTCACCTCATCCGATGACCCCGAAGACCGGGAAAGATGCGAGTTGCTAGGCTGCACAGCTTACCTCCAAAAATCCTTCGAAGATGACAGGTTGATCCAAGCGATCCAAAAGGTTGATTCCGAAAAAGCATATATTTTCGGATAATGAACAAAGAGAACCTGCCCGTCAGAAATCCGTCGATGTGCATCATCAACAGAGGTTTATGAAAGCAGTGTTTAAATTGATTTTGCGTCTTTTTTCTGCTCCTTCTCTCACTTGTCCCTTTATGGGGATTTTATTCGGAGGGTTTCCAACTAACTCTATAGATAATGGATTATTTTTTATTTGATATCTCGTGCACCTCCGATATAATCAGAGATGTTGTTTTTTACAAAAGGAACCGTCGCATGAAAAAGGCTACTCAAGACAGGCGGCAATCAAGACTTCGGTGGACAGTCAATTTAATCCTTTTGATCTGTGCCAGCATCATCTTTTCATCACTCTTACTGCTGTTTAGTACCAATCGCCGGGTCTTCAGTAAACATTTTCCCCTGATTCAGACTGTTTACGATATTCAGTGCCGTATGCTTGAGGCGCATTTGTGGTTTGAGGAGGCTATCAGCGGCGACACCACGGTCAAGCTCGAAGAAATCCAGGATCTGCTCAATCAAGCAGATCGGGATATACGGGCCCTGCTGGACGGCGGCACTACCCGTTTGGGAACAATCGAACCGGTACAATATCCTCTCCTGCGGGACAACTTCAAACAAATCCACCTCCTTTCAGGTGAATTGAGACAGATCACAAAACAGCGATGGGAAAATATTTCAACCTCGGGTACCGGCAGTGAAATCGACCAGCAGTATGATGGGCTTTTTAAAGAGTTACTCGCCAGCGCAAACAACGCTTGTAATGATATCGATGAGATCATCCTGCGTGAGACGATCGCTTATAAACGGAGTACAGGTGTGCTTCTGGGCACATCGTCTGCGATCCTGTTGGCTATCAGTGTGCTGATCAATTATTTTCTGTCCTATCAATATAAAAGTAATCAAAAGCTGTTCTCGGTCAATCAGCAGCTTGAAGCAAACGAACAACAGTTGCGGGCATCAAACCAGCAGCTGACGGCGAGTGAACAACAATTAAAATCGGGCAATCAGCAATTACGTGCCTCTGAGCAACAATTGCAGGCGGTTAATCAGCAGTTGACGGCTAACGAAGCTGAACTCAAGCGGCTCGCCAGGTTTCCATCGGAAAACCCGAACCCAGTGCTGCGAATTCTGGACGACGGAACCATTTCCTATTACAACCGGGCCAGTAAGCCCTTGCTTGATGCCTGGCAGTGCAGCCATCATGATAAACTGGCTGAACCATGGCTGGGTTTCGTTATGCAAGCGTTCGATAGCGAAGAGCCGATACAGATGGAAGTTGACTGCGAGGACAGGATCTTCCTGGTGACATTTTCGCCGATTGCGGAGATGAACTACGTCAACCTCTATGCGACAGATATCACTCAACGTAAGCAGGCAGAAAAATCATTAAAGTCTTCTCTTTCTATGCTGACAGCCGCACTTGAATCGACCGCCGACGGCATTTTGATTGTGGACGGCCGCGGCAAGATCGAACAGTGGAATCAAAAATTCGTCGAGATGTGGCAGATCCCGAAAAAAATTATCTCGACTAAAGATGATGATGCCGCCATCGGGCACGTGCTTTCACAGCTTACGGACCCTGAGCAATTTATCGACAAGGTCAGGGCTCTCTACACACAGCCGGACGCTTCCAGTTTTGACCAATTGGATTTTAAGGATGGACGGGTTTTTGAACGCTACTCACAGCCGCAGAAAATCGGTGAAATTGTGGTCGGACGTGTGTGGTCATTCCGCGATGTCACCGAGCGTAGACTGGCTGAGCAAGAACGGGAAAAGCTGATGCATAAGTTGAGGTCCAAAAACGAGGAACTGCAAAGTATCGTTTATATCTCTTCGCATGATCTGAGGTCTCCGCTGGTTAATATTAACGGCTTCAGTGACTTACTCACTCAGCATATCAATCGCCTCAAATCTCTCCTTAAAAGCGGAGCGGAAGAAAACCGCTCTGAATTAACTGAACTCCTCGAAGGGCATATCCCCGAAGATATCGAATTTATCGCACACGGCACAAAAAAAATGGAACTCCTGATAAACGGTCTGCTGCAGGTTTCCAGGGTTGGAACAACGGCCGTGAATCCGGTCGAATTTGACATGAATGATGTCGTCGATACGATCATTGATAACGTCACGTACAAAGCCAAGCAAAGAGAGGCGGTTATTACCCGGGACGATCTGTGCCCCTGTTACGGAAATCCCGTTCAGATCAACCAGGTGTTTTCAAATTTGATCGATAACGCGCTCAAATATTGCGATCTTTCCCGAAAAACACACATTCATGTTTCCTGTGTACACAACAACAGCAATGCTGTTTACTGTGTTCATGATAATGGCATCGGCATTGCCAATGACCAGCATGAAAAAGTGTTCAATATTTTTTATCGGTTTGACCCCGAGCATGTCGCAGAAGGCGAAGGGTTGGGGTTGACGATCGTCCGGCGGATTCTTGACCATCATAGCGGACGCATATGGATTGAATCAACCCCCGGCGAGGGAAGTAAATTTTTCATCTCATTACCCAGAAAGGAGGCCTTATGACGCCCCGGCAACAAACCTTGACTGAAGCGGATTTTAAGGTGAGCCTAAGAAATGATATTGTGATCATTATGGCAGAAGATGAAGAAGGGCACTATTTGTTAACAAAGCATTGTCTTCGAAAGGCGGGGATTTCAAATGAAATTATCTGGTTTGAAGACGGCAGGAAAACCCTTGATTTTTTCTTAGGCGATGGATTCGGACGGGATGGAAAAAAATGTCTCCTGCTTCTGGATATCCGCATGCCCGGAATGGACGGTATCGAAATCCTGGAAAAAATTAAAAAGAACGACGCCCTTGCACATGTTCCGGTGATCATGCTGACCACCAGCGGAGATCAGGAGTTAGCAAACCGCTGTTACAGTCTTGGCTGCGAGGCTCATATTATCAAACCGCCGGGCATCACCCTCTTGAAGGCCATTAAACGCGTTTGCGAGCGGCTTTAAAAAAAACAATGTCAAACAACATTCCATTATGAGGCGATAAAGACACAGTGGACAACATTATTCATGTCAATACGGGTGAAGTTAGAGTCGGTCGCAAGGTGCGTTTGAGATCGTTGGCAATCGGTTCCTGTATTGTCATTGCGGCATATGATGCTGAAACCCGGGTCGGCGGGATGGCACATGTTATGCTGCCGGAAGAGTCGCCCAAAACGGCACGCCATAAAACACGCTATGTCTATGACGGGATCCATGAGTTGCTGCGGCAAATGATCGAAGAAGGGGTCAACCCGGAAAATATCGAAGTGTCGCTGGTCGGGGCGGGAAATGTACTGCAAAAAACAGATGATACGATTTGCACATCCAACATTGAATCAGCAACTCGACTTTTAAGAGAAAACAATTTTCCGATCAGAGCTTCGGTTCTCGGCGGCATCCATCGAAAAAGTGTTTTTATGGACGCTGAAAAGGGAACGATCTTATACACGGAAGGGAACGGTCCGGAAACGTTGCTATGGAAGGCAGCAACGCTTTAATCCCCGGCTTTATCATGTTCGGACGATTCATCCGCTCCGTTTAGCTGCTTCTGTAATTCTTCAATTTTTGCCGTGGCCGTTGTATATGCCGTATGCCCGATACGGCTGACGACAGGCTTGCGATCAGGATACATGATCTTAAACTGCGACCGATAGGCTTCTTCAATCTCGACGGCCTTCTGAAAATGGGCCAGTGCCTGTTGGGGTTGTTGAAGTTCTTCGGCAACCATTCCCAGCGTGTAATGCATCCGGTCAGAACCGGGGTAGCGATCAACGGCCTCCTGAAATGCGTCATATGCTTTTTGGAGATAGTCGTTCTTTTGTTCCGAATCTATTTCCGGAGAGCCCAGCAAGAGATAAATATCTCCCTGCATACGGAACGGCTTGAAATCGGCAGGATTTCGGCGGTGCGCGATACCGGCATACTCAATCGCTTTATCGAGCAACAACGTATCTTTCGCTGACGGCCGCTGCTGGGCATACATCTGTGTCAGTACACCGGCGGAACGGTATGCGGTGTCCGGCGAGAGGGGGTCGGCGGCAATGGCTTTTTCCAGTTGCTCGAACGACCGTTCCTCGGAACGGAGAAATCGTCTGAACAAATCGTTCGCCCTCATCGGCAGCACAACAACAAGAACAAGGCAAAAGAAGCTTGCTGCCGTTAAACCAATCGCCGCGAATAATCGGCGGGATTCTTTAAATAAAATCGGCTTTTCCTCGGTACCGGTATTATTATGAATACAGGCAACAAAAATCGCAACAAAGAGCCAGAAAGTATTCCAGATGCCCGGCTCAAAGATCGCAAAGTCGATTAGATTATGGACGAATACCGCCGCCAGACCGCAAACCAGTGAAATCATCAGGTAACGATTCCGCTTCGGCACGGAAACATCTGCCGTTGACACGGCACAAAGCAGGATAAACGCCAGCGTAAAAACGCCTGCCGGAAAAAGAAACAAAACCAGATATGCCGCCATGCGGACATCCGCCTGTTGTATTAAAAAAGCCGCATCAACCAAGGCCGGACGAACAAACGCCAGCATACACACTGCCGCGGCTAATATACCGGGCCACATTTTTTTATCGTCTGTCTGAGATAGCAACGCAGCATTTGTTGAAGTTCCTAATTGTTGCTGAAGACATTTACCCACCGGAATAAAAACCGCCGCCAGAAATGCTGCCAGTCCCAGCGGACCATACTGGCTCAGCAGGAACAGCACAACATTGTGCGGATCCTGAATGGTTTCCAGCGCAGCAGGCGTTTTGTACATGGGATAATAAACCATAAAATTGCCGCCGCCGACACCTGTCCAGAAATGATCGCCAATCATTTTCACTGCGCTTTGCCAATACTGCCAGCGCACCAGCATCGAGTTGCCGCCGGGCAGACGGCCGTGGTCCCGACCATATATCACGACCAAAACCGAAGCAAGAAAAAGCCCTGCCAGTAAAAGAAATCCGAGAGTAAAGCGGTGTTTCCACAATCGTTTTCCGAAAAAACCCAAGGCGGCCAACAGCATGATTCCCACGATCAGCGCACCGTTACCGCCCTTGCTTTTTGTCATCACAAGCCCCGTTAGAACGATGATCAACCCCAGCAGGTAGCATACAAAGGCCGCCAGTGTTTCGGGGTGTCGACGTTCGTGAAAAGCCTCGATGCATAACCCCAGCGAAGCAAAGACCGCCAGCAGGAAAAATGACGCGGACGAGTTACTGGTCATCAGAAATCCGCGTATGCCTTTGGAGTACAACCGGTGTTCGTACATCCAGTGTTCAAGACTGTCCGGTTCAATGCCTGCTCTTTGTAACGATCCGGCCTTGTCCTCTTCATAATTTTTAATGATGCTTTCATTGGAATCGAGCAACTGGTCGAAACACAGGACCGTTGCCGCCACGCCGATGGCCACAATTAATAGCAGCGCGATGCGAATGGTCCGTTTGCTTTTAAACAGTTGAACCAGCAGCATTGCCGCTACCATTGGTGCGGTCAAAAACACCAGGTCGGTCAGGGCCATGCGTTTATTGGAAGCGGCAAAAAATGAGAGAATGCCCGCGACGACAAACAACGCAACAGGGATGCCCAGATAGGTTTTTCGCCACTCCAGTCGGCCGGTCAAAACCGAAACCAGCAGCCAGACAACAAAACACGCGAGCAATATCGTCGAAAGAATCAGGCTGATGATCTCGGACGTCAAAAATAACTGGGTTTGCAACTGCTCGATGTGAGGGTTTTCAATATAAGTCGCCCGCAGGGTAATGATACTCAGCACGATTAACAACAGACCATATTCGAGTGTTTTCAAAACCGCCTGTTTTCTGCTTTGTCTTTTTTTAATATCCAATCGCATGGTGTCTCCTACTGTCCTGCCGCAGAGTTGATTCGGCTGGCTTCCAGAATTCCGATGATCAGCAGGATCATAATGGTTTGAAGAGCGATCAGCACTGCGCCAACTAAATCAGCCTGCTGTAAAAGGACCGCTCCCAGGCCCGTACACAAGGTCGCCAGGTAAAGGGTCAGCGCCACCTGCCGGTCCGAAAGCCCCCGTCGTTTAAGGCGATGGGAAAAATGCTGGGTATCCCCGACGAACGGACTCTTTCCCTGTTTGAGCCGCAGGAACGTAACACTCATAAAATCATACAGCGGTACGGCCATCACAATTGCCGGCATGAAAACCGAATACAGTTCGGTTCCCGCTTCGGCATTGTAATAGGTCGTCCGCAGCGTCAGCAAGGCCACAAAAAATCCGACGACCATTGAGCCGCAGTCACCCATGAAAATTTTGGCCGGTGGAAAATTAAACAGCAGAAACCCCAACAGTGCACCGATGAAAACCGATCCCATCGCGCCGACAAAAACCTGTCCGCTCCGCACGGCCGCGACCATAAGAACCGCTGTGGCAATCAGTGCAATGCCGGTACTGGCCCCGTCCATATTGTCAAGAAAGTTAAACGCATTGATCATCAGAACAATCCAGAATACCGACAGAACCGTCGTCATGAACTTGTTTTCGATAAACATCTCGGCACGAACATCGGCGTACACCGCAGCAATGATTGCAACGGCAAACTGAATGGCCAGCTTCACAAACGGGTTTAAGTCTCTTTTATCATCCCAAAGGCCCATCAGGTGCAAGATAAAGACCGCCATAATTACAACCAGTAAGTCATTGATCTTTGACAGGAAGCCTTCGGCGTGGGTCTGCACAGAGGCATCCAAGAATGAAAGATGACCCGGCGCAACCAGAAACTTAACCGCCGCGGCACCTGCCAGAACAAACAATGCGATCGTCCAGAAAATCGCGATTCCGCCGCCCAATGCGATGACGTTGCGGTTGTAGCGATCTTCGCGTGGATGCGACACAAAATCGGTCTTCACGGCCCAGTGTCTGACAAGCGCGGTTAAAATCGCACTGCACACAAACGCCGCCGCGGGCAAAGCAATCATGGCTATCATTAAATGATTTATAATACTATCTCCTGTCATTCCGCGTGGGCACGGCCCACCCTACTTTTTCAGAGCGCGCTGTTGCCGGACAACGCATTCTCGAACGTTGCTAAGAAAACCATTATACCGTCCGCTCTTGAAATCGGGAAATGTAAAAGGAAAAGATTCCCATTTGCCCCTGTTGTACGTCATGGTGACCTCAGCGTACATGTGGTCGCCGATGTAGATGCGATGGGCAAAATTCTTAGTCGAGGCCAGCACCAGCTTGGACGGCTCGACAAAACCGGGGTCCAGATTCACCGGACGGGAATACGGCGTATCCAGTTGCTTTGCCAGTTCCTGCTCCATACGATTCGTTTCGTGCTTGATCGCCGCCAGACACCCGGGGTCGATGAGATTTTCAAAGGCCAGGAACTGCCGCACCATATTTGCCCCGGCTTCGTCAACATAATATTCCGTCATATCAAACAGATAGACTTCACTAACCAAATCCGCCGGACCATAGACATCTACCAGCGGCGCATGGGACGCTTTCAAGGCCGCCTCATCGCACGCCAATATCCCCACGATCAGTTTAACCGGTAAAATATCCTGTACATCCCACATGGATTAATACCACCGTGCATAAAAAAGGTGGGCCAAAGACCCGCCCTGCGATTTATTTTAGCTGGTTGAGTTTGGCTTTCATGTCTTTGACTTTATCGGCAACGTGTTGGGCGGCACTGTCCAGCGGCAAGGTGCTGCGGTCGGCATCCGTGCGGAGCTTGAACTCGACGAGTCCTTCGGCCAGCGTTTTCTTGCCGACGGTGACCCGCATCGGAATTCCCAAGAGGTCTGCGTCTTTGAACTTGACCCCGCCGCGGGCATCGCGATCGTCGAACAAGACTTCCACGCCTGCATCCAGCAGTTGCTGATAAATTTTTTCCGCCGCGGCCATGACGTCCTCTTCCTTGCCCGCAGGGGTCACGATCACTTCCCACGGCGCGATCGTAATCGGCAAAATCATGCCGTTTTCATCGTGCCCGTTCTCAATCGCCGAGGCGATGATGCGGTTAATGCCAATGCCGTAACAGCCCATCAGACAGCTCTTTTGTTTGCCATCGGCATCGAGAAAGTTGGCGCCCAGCTTCTTGCTGTATTTATCGCCCAGCTTGAATACCTGTCCGACTTCGATGCCGCGTTTGAACAACAGCTTTTTGCCGTCGTAGGTATCACCTTCGACCGCGTTGCGAATATCGGCAATTTGAATAGTGTCCCCTTCCAGCGGAAAATCCCGCCCGGGGACGACATTCATGATATGATAATCGGTCTTGTTGGCGCCGGTGGCACCGACAGCCATCGCCGCGACACCGTGGTCGATGAAAACCTTGCTGACCTTATCACACAATCCAACCGGCCCGGCAAAGCCAACCGCCGCACCGGTCAGTTTCACAATGTCGGCCTCTTCAGCCATGTCCATGCGTGCGCCGTTCATCAGACGGGTCAGTTTTTCCGGGTTAGCTTCATGGTCGCCACGAATCAAAGCAACAATCAAATCATCGCCGCTTTTATAAATCAGCGTTTTGATAAGCTGGTCGGCGGTCACTTTCATATACCTGCAGGCATCTTCGATCTTGCCGGCCTGCGGTGTATGAAAATCCTCTACCGGCCCGACCTCGACGGCAGGCTGTTTGGCCAGCGCATCGACGGGCGCTTTTTCAATATTCCACGCCTCTTTATCGTCATCGGTATAAACAATCACGTCTTCGCCGTTATCACAGGGTACGGTAAACTGATGCGAACCGCTGCCGCCCATCTCGCCGGACTCGGCCAAAACAATAACATACTCAAGACCGCACCGCTCAAACACCCGGCAATAGGCGTGGTACATGTCCATGTAGGTTTTATGCAGACAGTCTTCGCTGCCGTGAAAACTGTAGGCGTCTTTCATGATAAATTCGCGTGACCGCAGCACGCCGAACCGCGGACGAAACTCATCGCGATACTTCGTATTGATCTGGTACAGATTCATCGGAAGCTGTTTATAGGAGTTGATCTCATTGGAGGCCAAAAACGTAAATCCCTCTTCCGCTGTCGGCGACAATACATTGCCCCGGCCGTGCCGGTCGATGAATGTGCCGAGTGTTTCGCCATAGTCCACATCCCGGCCGGTTTTTTGCCACAACTCCAGCGGCTGAATCACCGGCATGGTGACTTCCTGCGCGCCGGCGCGGTCCATTTCTTCACGCACGATCTGCATCACCTTATTGAGCATTCGCTGGCCGGCCGGCAGATATATATACGTCCCGCTGGCCAGTTTACGCATCAGCCCGGCGCGAAGCATCAATTGATGGCTGATAATCTCCGCATCCGCAGGCACTTCCTTTATTGTCGGTATTAATGTCTGACTGTATCGCATGTTTCTCCTGTTTTAATCGGCGACATCCAGGTCGCTGCGGATGTCATTATAAAACTCCGCGTACTTATCCTTGTTATCGGTTTTTCGTACTCGGATCGCCGCACGCGGGTGCTGGTTTAAAATACCCGTAATGGCATACGGAATCATATAGCCCCATTCAATTTCCTCAAGCATTGGAATCATGTGGTCCTGAATGACCCGAAGAATCGGCTCCAGGTCAAATTTTGGATTTTTCAAAAAGCCCATCAGCAGTTCCAGCGGACAGTTCCCCGCACCGCGGCCAATGCCGTACAACGACGCATCCAGCAGGTTGGCCCCTTTACGAATTCCTTCAATCGTATTGGCAAAGCCCAATTGCTGATTGTTATGGCAATGCATCCCGATACGCTTGCCGGGCAGATGCTCCTGGAACATCTTGACCATATAATGAATCTGCTCGCTGAAGAAATAACCAAAACTGTCCACGACATAAACCGTCCCGGCAGGCGTCTTGGCAACCTGGTCCAGTGCCTCGATCAGGTCAAATTCGTTTTCCCGGGAAATGGCCATGATATTGACACAGGTCTCATATCCGAGGTCATGCACACGGTCGCACAGCGTAATGGCCTTGTCAATATCCTTCACGTAAGTCGCGATACGAATCATATCAACCGGACTTTCATCCACTGGCTTAAATTCCTGCTCCATTACACGATGCGCATCCACCATGATACTGATTTTGACATCGGACTCGATGCCGTCAATAATTTCGGCGATTTTATGGTCATCACAAAATTTCCAGGCCCCAAAATTCTTGGGGTCGGCTACCTGACGGCTGCTGCGATAGCCCATTTCCATATAATCAACACCTGCATTACTAACGGCTTTATAAACTTCGCGCACAAACTCATCCGTGAAAAAATGGTCGTTGATCAGCCCTCCGTCGCGGATCGTGCAATCCAATACTTTAATTTCTTCTCTGTACATAATCTCTCCCGTTCTCCATTTTTTTAGCAACTAATTAATATACCTGATCAAGACATTGTTCGACAACGTCCCGAGAAACTTCATGCGCCCATTGGCCGTCCTTGCACAGGGTCGTTCCCAGCGCCTCAAGCAGGACAAAGCGGGGCCATTGGCCGACGGCCTTTTTGTCCATACTGAGTAATTCGAGTAGTCTGTTTTTCTTCAGTTCGGCCGGGATTCGAGTAGGCATCTTGAGTTTTTTCAAGAGTGCTTCGATCCGTGACAGTCGGTCATCTTGCACCAATCCCAGTTCGGTTTCGATTTTGCCCGCCGCAATCATTCCGAGGGCCACGGATTCGCCATGCAACAATTTAAACTCGCTGGCGGATTCAACCGCATGCCCGATCGTATGGCCGTAATTTAAAATACGGCGTTTATTTTTTTCGGTCGGATCCTCAGCGACAACGGCCGCTTTGATCGTACAATTGGTCATAGCAACCTGCTCCAGGACGGACATGTCCTTTTGGCAGATCGCATCGATATTTTTTTCAAGAAACGCAAAGTAATCGGCATCCGCAATCGCCGCGTGTTTAACCGATTCGACCAGCCCGGCCCGAAATTGACGGTCATCCAGGGTCGACAGCGTGGATACATCAATATAGACCGCCGCGGGCTGCCAGAATGCGCCAAACGCATTCTTGCTGATGGAGCTGTCCACACCGGTTTTGCCGCCGACGCTGGAGTCAGCCTGTGCCACGGTCGTGGTCGGGACCTGAACAACCGGCACACCACGTTTAAATATCGCCGCGGCAAACCCGGCAATGTCGCCAACCGTTCCGCCACCCAGCGCCACTATGACAGTATCGCGGCCGAGACAGTGTTTTTCCATCATTTCGATGATCGCCACGGCCGTCTGAATATGCTTGGATGTTTCGCCGGCCGGATCGATTATATACGTCGGCACATTCTCGGAACCCGCCAGCGTCTTTAAATGCCCGGCCTTAACCAGTTCGGCGTCAGTCACGATAAAAGGCGAATACTTCGGCCATTGACCATGAATATGAAGCCACGTATCGGCAAGAATACCCCGCCCGATGGTGATCGAGTACTTCGACTCAGGCACCTGCGGGACATGAACATCCAATGTTTGAGTTGACTGTTTCATAAGATTAATATGAAATTACCGTGTGTACATCATAGTTACTGAACTTTTTTCTGCCGTTCAAATCCGCCAGCTCGATCAAAAATGTCAGGCCAACAATATAACCGCCAAGTTTTTCAATGAGTTCACAGGCAGCAGCCATGGTTCCCCCTGTCGCCAACAGATCGTCAGCCATCAGCACCCGCGTGTCCGGCTGAACGGCATCCGTATGAACCTCAACCACATCCTTGCCGTATTCCAGACCGTAGCTAACCGAATGCGTTTCAAACGGCAGTTTTCCCTTTTTACGGATCGGAACAAAACCGGCGTTCAACGCTTTCGCAACTGCCGCACCAAAAATGAATCCGCGTGCTTCAACCGCTGCAACCACATCAATTTCCTTGTCCCTGAACGGCTGGGCAAGACGGTCAATCGCATCGGCTAATGCCTGCGAATTTGACAAAAGCGGCGTAATATCGCGAAACAAAATTCCTGCCGTCGGAAAATCGGGAATGCTTCGAATATAACTCGTCAAATCCATGGCTTCCTCTTGTATCCTATAAACAATAAAAAAAGGCGGAATTAAAAATAACCCCGCCTTTCGGTCACGTTCAAAGTCTTTGTCCTGTCAGGACGTCAACAGCTCATTGAGCTGGGCAAGGGCATTCCTCTGTAACTGGCGAACACGTTCACGTGTTAAGCCTAATTTTTTCCCGATTTCTTTCAGGGTCAACGGTTCGCACCCATTCAAACCAAATCGAAGCCGCAACACGTCCGCTTCGCGAGGTTCAATCTCGTCCAGCAGCTGCAACGCCTTTACCAGTTCCTCATTGGTGCCAATATTTTCTTCCGGCGTAGTGATTCTATCATCTTCAATGGCTTCGTCAAGTCCGGCATTCTGCTCAACAGAATCATATTGAAAACCAGCATCCACGACAGATACAATTTCCTGGATCGCCTTCGCCTTGCGAATCGGCACTTTCATGGCTCCGGCCATTTCTTCCAGACTGACCGTCCGACCGAGGCGGGATTCCAGTTCCGCATAGGCCTGACGCCATTGATTGATCAATTCTACCATATAGGTCGGAATGTGGATCGGCTGGGCATTATTCAAGATCGCCCGCTTGATCGACTGCTTGATCCACCATGATGAATACGTGCTGAATCGAACGCCATGATCCGGATCAAACGTATCCACTGCGCGAAGAAGACCCAAATTGCCTTCTTCAATTAAATCGCCAAGTGTCATTCCTCTGCCGGAATATTTCTTGGCGATATTAACCACCAGTCTCAGGTTGCTGCGAACCAGCCGCTCACGAGCACATGGATCGTTTTCTTCAAGAACCAGGTTCGCAAGCTCTTTTTCCTGCTCCCAGTTTAACAGCGGAGCTTCATCGATTTCCGATAAATATTCTTTTATAGTCACATCAAAAGCCATGATTCACTCCTGTTGTCTGCCTCCGAAAAGGCGGTTATTATTTATTTAAACAACAGACCCTTTTTTATCGGGCTGCATGTCATGCAGCTACAAACTGCATGACATGCCGAGTGTATCGACTTTTTTCGGCACTGGTTTAACCCTAAACTTAGCCAATGTACCCAAAAAATATTTCAAAAATCGTGGTATCTATGAACCACTGCTTATTACTCAGAATCCTGACCGGGCATCGGAATATTCAAAGAATCAGGCATTAAAGAACCGTCCAGACCGCCTCGCCGCTGCGGTGATTCCTTGGATTCATCCTCTACCTCAACAGGCACAGCATGGGCCTTTTCTTCGGCTGCCTTATCTTCGGCCGCCCATTGAACACGACGCAGGCTCAAACCGATCTTGCGGGCGTCCATATCAACACGCAGGATCTTCACTTCGAGTTCCTGGCCGATCTTGACCACATCCTGTGGTGAATCGACCTTATCGTCCGACAATTCGGAAATATGCAGCAAGCCTTCCAAGTCCGATTCCAGTTCGACAAAAACGCCGAAGTTGGTCAGTTTCGTCACAGCACCCTTGACAATTTGACCCGGGATGTATTTTTCCGGAATCGCACGAACCCACGGGTCTTCGGTCAACTGCTTAAGACCCAGCGAAACACGATGCTTTTCCTCATCCACTTCGAGTACAACGCACTTGATCTCCTGACCCTTCTGGAGCGTCTCGCCCGGATGATTGTATTTCTTGGTCCAGCTTAAGTCAGAAATGTGGATCAAACCGTCAATACCCGGTTCAATTTCCACAAAAGCGCCGTAATTGGTCAGGCTGGTAATCTTGGTGGTCACAATCGTTCCCGGAGGATACTTTTGGCTGGCCACACTCCACGGGTTCGTTTCAAGCTGCTTGAGACCCAGCGAAATTTCCTGCTTGTCTTTGTTGACATCCAGCACCATGACTTCGACTTCCTGGTTGAGTGTCAGGATGTCTCCGGGGTGGGCAATACGCTTGGTCCAGCTCATTTCGCTGATATGGATCAAACCTTCGATGCCTTCCTCCAGACGTACAAACGCACCGTAGTTCATGATATTGACAACAGTGCCCTTGACGGTTTTCCCAATCGGATATCGCTGTCCGACATCTTCCCACGGACTGGCGGCTTTCTGCTTGAGACCCAGAGATATCTTTTCGGTTTCCTTGTCGACACCGATAACCATGCAATCGATTTCCTGATCCAGTTCGACCAGTTCGGACGGATGTGAAATGCGCCCCCAACTCAGGTCGGAAATATGCAGCAGGCCGTCCAGACCGCCGAGGTCCACGAACACGCCGAAATCGGCAATATTCTTGACGATACCCTTGCGTATCTGGCCCACTTCGATCTCGGTAAGGATCTTTTCCTTGCTGGCTTGACGATCCTCTTCGATGAGTTTACGTCGGGATACGACGATGTTATGGTTTTCCGTGTCAATTTTCAGGATCTTGCATTCAATTTCACGTCCGATGAACCGGCTGATGTCACCGGGCTTGCGGATATCCACCTGCGAAGCAGGCAGAAAGACCGGTACACCAATGTCCACCAGTAAACCGCCTTTGATGCGGCGGCTGACAATACCCTTGACCACATCGCCTTCGGCGTTATTGGTAATGACAGTTTCCCACCCGCGAATACGGTCAGCTTTGCGTTTGCTCAGCAAAATACCGTTTTCCGCATCCATCTCTTCCAGCAGAACTTCGATCTCTTTGCCGGATACGATCTCTTCGGGATCATCAAATTCGGAAGCTTCCACGATCCCTTCGCTCTTAAGGCCCAGTTCCACGATCACATCATTACCCAGTTGCGTAACAATGCGACCCTTGACAATAGTACCGGGAAGCAACGATTCAACTGTTTTTTGGAGTTCCTGAGCGAGCAGTTCTTTGTGTTCAGAGGTGAATAATTCGTTGATTTCTTGTTCGATTTGTTCGTTGGACAAGCCCAACTTATTAATGATGTTTCTGTCTACCATAAATATTCTCCTGTGGAGTCTATTTGTCCGCACTGATGCGCCCCACATTTACGCAATCAGCACTAACCTCTGTAAAAGGTTAATAAAAAAATAATGCATTGACCTACGCAGTCAATGCCTTGACTCAAATCCCTTTTCATCATCCTCGGCGTTACCGGCATTCGGCCGGTTCGTCATAACTCTCAAGGTTTCGGACAAACTCCCGAATGACCTCATCGGGCGTAGAAGCCCCTGCGGTTACGCCTGCGGTGGCTTTACCGCAGAGCAATGTTTTATCAAGTTCGTTCCAATTTTGCAAATGATATGTTTGAAAATTGTGTTTTTTGCACAAATCCGCAAGTTTTCGGGTATTGGCGCTATGAAGCCCACCGAGGACAAACATGATGTCCACCTGCCGGCACAGTTTAACCGCAGCCTGCTGGCGCTCCATTGTTTCCCGGCAAAGCGTGTTGATGATTTTCATCTCGGAAAAGCCTCTTCGGGCAATCGCCGCGATCATATCCGCAAAGTGACCCGGGCTTTGGGTGGTTTGACAAATAACACCTAACTTCTTTTTATTATTAAGCTTATCTAAATCTTCCTCCGTGGCGACAACCTCCACGTCCTCGGTATAGCCGACAACCGCTTTAACTTCAGGATGATTTTTGTCGCCAATCATCACAACTTTGTAGCCCTCATCGTAAAGCTGCTGGGCGATTTTTTGGACCCGCTTAACCAATACACAGGTCGCATCCACAATTTTCAGGCCTTTTTGGTTTATTCTGTCCAGTTCTTCCAGCGTCGCCCCATGCGAACGGATCAACACCGTGCCCGATTGGATGATATCAATCGAATCGACCATTTTCAGGCCGTCTTTGGAAAGTTGAGCCACAACATCTTCATTATGAATAATCGGCCCCAGGCTGGAGACTTCCTTTTCCTGCTCCAGCGTTTTCTCGGCCAAA
Source organism: Anaerohalosphaeraceae bacterium (assembly GCA_963675525.2). GTDB lineage: Bacteria > Planctomycetota > Phycisphaerae > Sedimentisphaerales > Anaerohalosphaeraceae > 4572-13. The sequence goes on from CAXXSL010000016.1 coordinate 631,815, forward strand.
TTAATGGCATTCCGCACCCCCGGACAAAACCCGCATTTTTCTGCTACTAATACTTTCATGTCCTCCTTTTATCCAAAAATAACATATTTAGCAAGCTCTATTCAGGGCCGCCGAAGGTTAGTGACCGGTTCAGTTGCCAGGAAGAGTTCGGTATCTTGGAATTTAGAGTATGGAATTTGGAATTTAATTTACCTTCTGGAGGAAATTTAAATTTTATCTTCAATATTTATGATTTTTTTACCAAAAATGCCCCATAATACTACTGATATTTGGATTTTTCAGCATTTGTCCGATAAATACCTAAAGATATTCCGGCATTTTTACCGATATTTGTTAATGGATATTAATAGTGATAGTGCTGTTTATTAAAATAATATTAAGGTTCCCTGGGTAACGATAAGGAAGAAGCAAATGAGAACGATTGCAATTATCAACCAAAAAGGCGGTTGCGGCAAGACCACCGTGTCAATCAACCTATCCTCCGCACTGGCCGCCAAAGGCTATCGAACGCTGCTGGTTGACATGGACCCGCAGGGCCACTGTGCCGTTGGATTGGCGGTGCCGGAAGAACAGATCGAGCAGAGCATTTATGACGTGCTGATCGGCACCGGCCGCGGTGAACCAATGCGCATCAACGAGATACTTTGGCAGATATGTGAACGGTTCGAGTTGGCGCCATCGAGTATTGACCTGGCCGCCTTCGAACAGCAGATGACCGGTATCGTAGACCGCGAGAACTGCCTGCGAAAAATACTCGACAGCATTCAGGATGACTACGACTACGTGGTCATCGACTGTCCGCCTTCGGTGAGCCTGCTGACATTCAATGCTTTGCGTGCGGCCACAGATGTCATCGTACCGGTGGAGATGGGATACTTCTCCCTGCACGGTCTCAGCAAGCAGCTCGAAACACTGAGTATCCTCTGCAATCAATGCGATCAACAGATCAACGTTATGGTTTTGGCCAGCATGTACGACATCCGGACCAAAATGGGCCGAGAGATTCTGGCCGAGCTCAAAAAGCACTTCTCTGCGAAAATGTTCAAGACCGTTGTCAATTTCAACACGAAGCTGAAAGAGGCCGCCAGCCTCGGCCAGCCCATCAGTGAATATGATCCGGCCAGTAAAGGGTACAAGGACTTTTTGACACTGGCCGAAGAACTGGCCGGAACCGACACCCTGACCCATCGAGCCGACCTGGTCAATTCACTGCAGGCCAAACTGGAAGTTATCAGTGCCAGCGCCGAGGAATTGCTGGCCAAGGTGGAGCCGAAAAAGAAAACCCTGGACGACCAACCCGTCCTGTCGCTGGACGAAAAACTGGCCGACTTCTACGGCGTCAAACAACTGGATGGGCATGTGATCTTCAGCACGCTTTATCCGCGGGCCAAAACGGTTCATGTGGCCGGGGACTTCAACGATTGGATACCCGAAAAGACCGCCTTCGAAAAGATTGACGATTCCGGCAAATGGATGCTGCAGTTGCCGATGGAAAAAGGCACCTATCGTTACCGGCTGGTCGTTGACGGCCAATGGCAGCAGGACCCGTATAACCGCATGACCGAGATGAACCCGTACGGAGAAATGAATTCCATACTGTACATCCAATAGAAAAATTTAGTGGGAAGAGGAAAACGCCGGGATGAGCCGATCACCCCCGGCGTTTTTTTATGGTTGGGTATTAGCCGTTCAGTTCAGCATCCTTCTTGAGAGCTTTTTCGGTTTGGGCCTTGCGGAAATCGGCCAGAGTTTTGGCCAGTTTCGCATCGCTCAGCGCCAGTATCTGCAGGGCATACACCGCCGCATTCTTGGCACCGGCTTTACCGATAGCCATCGTCCCGACCGGCATCCCGGGCGGCATCTGAACGGTACTGAGCAGTGCATCCAATCCGCAGGGGCCTTCTTTGGCCTGCATGGGCACCCCGACGATCGGCAACTGCGAATGCGCCGCCATCGCCCCGGCCAGATGCGCAGCCATCCCGGCAGCGGCAATAATCACCTTGATCCCGTTTCCGGCAGCATTCGCGGCAAAGTCACACGCCGCCGCCGGCGTACGATGTGCCGACAAGATCCGCACCACCGGATCGATCCCAAATTCCTTGAGCTGCCTTGTGCAGCTTTCCATCACGGGCAGATCGCTGTCAGAGCCCATTAAAACCGCTACGGACGACTGTTTTGGATTCGACATTTGAATTTTTCCTATTCTGACGTTAAAATAGTAGGACCGGTTTCACAAAATCAAGTAGATACTATACCCCCTCCGTCGGGGATTTTCAAGTTTGGAGATGAGATAAAATGAACGTACGAAAACCAGCCGTTGCAGGCCAGTTTTATGGCGCCAGCCAAACCGAATGCCTCGCCGAGATCGACGAATGTCTGCCCGCAGGCCCGATTCCCGGCCAATTGCCCGCCCCCGTCGTCGCGGCCATCGTACCCCATGCGGGTTGGGTGTTCAGCGGCGAACTGGCAGGACGAGCCTTTAAGGCGATCCGGCAGGCAAACGGCGACGTCGATACCTTCGTGATTTTCGGGGCAGCGCATCGGTATTACGGCGACAGCGCGGTCGTTTATGACAGCGGCGCCTGGAAGACACCGCTGGGACAAATCGCTATCGATGCCCCGTTAGCCGCAGAAATCGTCGAAAAAGGCGCCACCGCCGACCCCGAAGCCCACCGCGGCGAACACAGCATCGAGGTACAGGTCCCCTTCATCCAGCACCTGTTCCCAAACGCAAAGATCGTTCCCATTATCGTACCGGTCGCCGGCTTCGACCATTCATTCGGCACCCGCGTCGGCGAATTGATCGCCTCCAAACACGACAAAAAAATCGTTTGCATCGCCTCCACCGACCTGACCCACTACGGCCCGCGATACGGATTCTGCCCGGAAGGCACGGGACAGGCCGCCCTGAAATGGGCACGCGAGGTCAACGATATGGAATTCATCGACCTAGCCCTTCGCATGGAAGCCGACGAACTGGTTCGCTCAGCCGTCGAAAAAGGCAACGCCTGCGGTCCGGCCGCAGTCGCAACCGTCATCGCGGCAGCAAAAGCCGCCGGACGCATCCACGGAACCCTCCTCGGACACACAACCAGCAGTGAAATCATGAAAGCAAAATTCAACGAAACCAGCCAAGAATCCGTCGGCTACGCCGCAATCGTCTTTTAAGACCGCTCATTGCAGACGAGTTAGAACTTACGGTGCTGAGTTATCGGAATCCCGGGAAGTATTCGTACCGGCCGGATTGGAGGGAATGCATTCGGCAATAAAATTGACGGCCATGCGGGCATCACCGGCCAGCTTTTGAATTTCAGTTTGAAGCGATTGTTCGGGATAACCGGCCAACAGCCCAATGGAATTTTGAAGTACCGTCGCCTGGCTGACAAATTGAGCCGCCGGATCGGCGGACGGCCCCGGTGGGGTTCGATGAAAATAATATATGCCGAGCAAGCTGACAAGCAGCACCGCCGCGGCGGCAGTGAGACCATAACCAAAACGAATAGGCGTAAACGGACGCAGGTCGGATAGAGTCGATTGTGTCGGCATGTCTTCGGCTAAACGCTGCTGTACAACAGCTCGAATCCTGTGCACTTGCTCTTCGGCTATGATAGTCGATGGTTCGGCTCGCAGTTGTTCTTCCATGTCCTTAATTTGATGATAGAAGGCCCGGCATCCCGAACACTTTTGCAGATGACCGATCAATATCGGCCGCCGGATATTTCCGAATTCATCCAAATCATTTTGAATCGCTGATTGATAGTGACGGCAAAACATTAGTGTGTCCTTTCCAGTGAAACTGTGTCATTGCTGTCGAATCCGCACATGGGAGCCGATTCTTTTTGAACGATCCTTTTTGCCAGCCGGTTACGCGCCCGGTGCAGATGAACCCGAACGCCGGTTTGCGTCTTGCCCATTATCCCTGCGATTTGCTCGATATCCATATCCTGCTTATAACGCAGCCACAGCACAGTACGGTCATCCGGCCTCATTGCATGCACCTCGTCCCAGATCCCGCCGGCAATAGACGCTTGCTCCGCAGGTGTTTCGGCTATTTGCCCGATCGCCTCGTGTGACAATACATGAGGTCGCTTTTTACGATAGACCGACACGGCAACGCGATAGGCAATAGTAAACAGCCAGCTTTTAAAAGCATAGCGGCCATCGAAGGAATCGATATGCTGATAGGCTTTTAAAAATGTTTCCTGAACAATATCTTCGGCATCCTGAACATTGGCCGCACGCCCCGTGATAAACTGCACCAGCGGGCGGCAGTACCGCCGGACGATCTCATCGAAAGCAGCCCGGTCACCCCGGGCCGCTTCTTCAGCTAACGCTTCATCTGTTACGGTTTCGTTTTGTGGGTCCATCTTTATCATAAACCGTGCTAAGGCAATCTTCAGCTCTACGGGGTAAGTATCTCTTCGTCTATTTCTAAATCCACGTGGATGTCCGGCTTAATCATTTCAAATAAGCCGACGGACGGGTACGATACAGTACAGTCCAGCGCATTCTTGTCGCGGGTCAGTACCACAGACTGGATCAGCGGTCCTTTTTTCTCCATGTTATGCAGCGCCGCAAACGCCAACAGTCCCCTCGCAATTTGCTCAATCTGTATCGCAGCCTGTTCGTCTTTGGCTTCCAGGTGAAGCGTGGCCGTCATATTAGCATCTTTCTCAGCCGCCAGCACCGCGATCAGATGGGTATTTTTCAGGATGGCCGCCTGTTCATTGTCCGGGGCCAACTGGGACAGTTCGGTCGCAGCCGCCATGAAGATGGGATTGTCCCGACCCTGACAAAGCTGATAAAGCGCTGAATCAGTATCCCCGGCCAGTGACGCTCGTTTCCCCGCAAGAACATCCAGCGTATCAATAACGGCGTCTTCGGTCTGCCCGATGACGATCAGGTCATCGCCGGCGAAGGCCCCGTACTGTTCCTTACTGCGCTTCTCATCCATCCAGTGATGCACGGGGGTGCCTTCGTATTCACGTTTGGAGTAAGCGCCATTCAGAACCAGCAGCGCCAATAGTTTATCCTTATCGTAACGGCCGCGAAACAGGATCGTGGCGTTTGTTTCACCGGGACCGTTTCCATAGAGTGTAACATCGTACAAGTCGCGGGTCACATCGCTGCCCAGAAGTTCGGCCAGCGCGCCGATCTTGTCCTCGCATTGGGCCTGGAGCTCACCCTGGAGCAGTTGCCCGAACTCGCTGCTGCGCAACGCGTCAAGATCAACATGCACCAGCCATTGGGCGTCGCCGCTGACGTGCTTCTCCTGCAGGGGACTTGAGAAAACGGTACTATGAGCCGTTAGAAGTGTGATACAGGCTAATAATAGGAGCCTTTTCATCGTCTTTTCCTTTCTAAATGAAGGTGATTTATTCTACGTTACGGACCGCTGTACAGCAAGTGTTTACAGCCCCTTATACGCACACCCTCCCCAAAATGTTACACCGGCAGGAATTTTTACCAATCAGACATCAAACAACCGCCCTGTCCTCCGGAGCCTTGGCGAAGGGGGATTGGAAATAGGAAATAGAAAATAGAAAATTGGAAATTAATATCCTGCTCACACAGGCGATAATTATTTTACTTCTTTATACGTTTCAGGTTTTGTATCAGAATCTTTGTCTTTGCTGTCCTCAGATTCTTTTTTAAGTAAACTAATACCAAATTGTTGCGCAAAACTTTCAATCTCCTTTAACCATTCACTTTCTTTTACGTAATCTTCTGATTCTTTGTCAATCGCTTGAATTCGCTTATATTCACCTATGATAAACTCATCTGTACCCCCAACGAACGCAACACCCCAGTTTAAGATAGCGCCACGCGAACCCAATCGAACCCAAAAAATGTCACCCCGGACCTCGATCCGGGGCAAACCCAATGTTGCATACCTCGACTCCATCGGCGCAAAAAAAAGCCGACCGGCGTTCTGCCGATCGGCTTATTTCCCTTACTCAGGAGGAGGAGGTGGAAAGTTTTTTATGATCGTATCATTGCTTTTCGTTTTGTGCCCTTCTGTCTTTTAAAATAGGACCTTTCCTTTCTCATTCCGGCGGACCGCGTTCGTGCGTATTCCAACACGGTCGATAGAAATTGATAAGAGCGTTATTTTTATACCTCGGCGGCATAAGATAAATTCGCAAATCAGGACACTGTTTAGTGTTTCCCGGTACTGTATAAACCATACATAATAAAATCCATCGCTGCCGCTTCGAATAAAAAAAAAGGCTCATCGTTTGATGAGCCGGTGGACCTCTACCATCCAGAGCGAACAGCGGTGGACTCTTGAAGCCTCGTTTGTGGGTGTGGGAGATTGGCATCTTGCGTCCTTTCGGATATATGGGTGCTTGTTTTCAATTTATTCAGTTATAGATAATAGCGATTTTAAAGAGCGTTAAAAAAAGTTCGTTTTTTGGCGTTTCGGCGGACCCCGGGCCCCTTCAACAGCCAGCGTTATTTCTGATGTGTTTTGAAAAGCAGTCATTCTTTTGCCCCCCGGCGATTATTGCTTTTATTTACTTTTCTTTTAACCTCAACAACAAAAGTGAGTATACCCGAACGCGAATGATATTTCAAGTTATTATAAAGGAAATATAAGTAAATGTCGGAAAATTAATTAATATATGGCTTTTTGTGAACAATATACTTGTATTATGAGACATTGAGGTTATATTTTTTCTTTACATCTGTTTTTTTTTCGGTTCATTACTCGGCCGGATACATGAATTCCGGCATTCGACGAGGTTTTCCCTGCCGGTCCACACAGGCCAGAATGCTGCTGCCCTCAGCCAGAATCAGGCCTGTCTGGGCACGTTTGAGGATATAGGTATGTTCGACGCGGGCATTGGTAATGCGTGAGCAGATGGTTGTCAATTCGAGGTTTTCATCATAAAAACAGGGTCTGCGGTACTTGGCGGTCAGTTCGGAAACCACAAAGAATATCCCCGCTTTTTCGAGCTGACTGTAGGCCAGGCCGTTGACACGGAGCAGTTCCGTGCGGCCCATCTCGAACCACACCGGGTAAACCGTATGATGCACCACGCCGGCCTGGTCCGTCTCGCAATAACGCGGGATGATCGATATGGTGTGCTCGGCGATCTTTGTGCAATCGGGAAAATCGATTGCCGGCTGGTGGTCGAAATCGCTGCTTCGGGGTTCTACGCGCATTTTGTCAGTCCTCTGTCTTAAGTCTTTAGCCTTCAGGTTAACCAATGGTACTGTAAGCAGACAGATTTTTCAAGCCGGAGGGAAAAAAGTTGTTTCCAAAGACTCTGTGTCTATAATAAACACCAAACCCATAAAGAAGGGCTCACATGGCACTGGAAATCTGGACAATCAAAAAACTGCTGGAGTGGATCAGTGATTACTTCGAGACTAACGGCGTGGATTCGCCGCGGCTGTCTGCCGAGCTTTTGCTGTGCCATATCCTGAAGCTGGAACGCATTCAGCTTTATACGCTGTATGACCGTGTGGTGCAGGCCGAGCAACTTGCCGCACTGAGGGCACTTGTCAAACGCGGCGCCGAACATGAGCCGGTCGCTTACCTGGTTGGGCGGTGCGAGTTTTATTCATTGGGCCTGAAGATTACGCCGGACTGTTTGATCCCGCGACCGGAAACCGAACATCTGGTCGAGCGATCAGTTGATTTTCTGCGGCAGCGATCCGGCCCGCAGTACGTGCTGGATTTGTGTGCCGGGTCGGGCTGTATCGCCGCGGCGATTGCGAAAAATGTTAAGGATGTGCAGGTCGTGGCGACAGACATTTGCGACAATGCGCTGAAAGTCGCGGCTGAAAACATCGCCCGGCATAAACTGGAAGACAAGGTTACGTTGCTGTGCGGGGATTTATTCGATGCGATCATCGAGGGGCTGGATGAAACGCGGTTTGACCTGATCGTGTCCAACCCGCCGTATGTCAGCGATATTGAATATGAAAAGCTCGACCATAACGTCAAAAAGTACGAGCCGAAACTGGCACTCTATGCGGGGATTGACGGGCTGGATATCTATCAGCGTATTCTGGAAAAGGTGGATGACTTTTTAAAGCCGGACGGGGCACTGATGATGGAAATCGGCTACGCGCAAGGCCCGGCCATTCAAAAAATGCTGGAAGCAACCAACATCTTCAAAGAAATACGTATCGAGAAAGATTTCGCCAACAACGACCGCATCGCCATCGCAAAAAAGTAGTCATTCCGTCTCACTGCTCGCGGGTTGTCCCGCGATTTGGTTTTTTTGTTTTTTGACGAGCATCATGACGATAACGAGCAACACTGTCAGCGGCAGGACAAAGACAAATAAAGAAATGATCACAATCACAATCATCTCAAATCCTCCCGGTATCCCAAATGCTAACATGTTTGTTCCTTTCGGTTGATGGTTTATGCATTCTGGATTCCCGCTTTCGCGGGAATGACAGAGAAATCCACACATTATAATAGACGCTCTAAGCCGAAGAATGTTTCGCTGGTTTTGGTGATTTTTTGGGCGAAGTCTTCGAGACTTAGTTCGTGAACATCGGCCAGGCATTGGGCGGTGTGGATTAGCAGGGCCGGTTCGTTGGGTTTGGTGTTGCGTTTGGGGTGCGGGGAGATGAAGGGGCAGTCGGTTTCGATCATGAGCCGGTCGAGCGGAATTGTTTGGGCGACCTCTCGCAATTGTTCACTACGTTTAAATGTCACCGTACCTGTAAAAGAAATATAATAGCCTCTGTCCAATACAAGTTTTGTTTGCTGTTGATCGCCGCCGTAACAGTGAATGACCACATTTTTAAGTTTGCCCGCATAGTCGTCAAGAATGTCCATCGTTTCATCGAATGCCTCACGGGTGTGGATAATGACGGGCTTTTGCAATTCGGCGGCGATGTCCAGATGCCGACGGAAGATGCGCTGCTGATTTTCGGCCGATGAATGCATGTAATGATAATCCAGCCCTGTTTCGCCGATCGCGACGACTTTGGCGTGATGAAGTTGTTTCGCTAGCAACTCCATATCCGCATCGGTGATATCGTCGGCCTCGTGCGGATGATAGCCCAGAGCCGCAACTATGTTTTCGTGTTCGCTTGCCAGATGGATCGCCTTTTCGTTGTCGACAACTTTGGTGCCGACGGTGATCCATCGCGTCACGCCTGCGGCAATGCTGCCGGCCAGCACGGCGTCGATCCGCTCTATCAAGCCCTCGTAAGTTAAATGTGCATGAGTATCGATCAGATTCATAAAAAATCCTAAACACTAAATTCTAAATCCGAAACAAATTCTAAACGCTAAATCCAAATAACACAAACAATTCTGTTTAAATCATTTGAATTTTGTGCATTTAGATTTGTTTTGGATTTCGTGCTTAGGATTTAGAGCTTTTAACCAAACCTAATCTAATGCCTATGGATTCCCGCCTTCGCGGGAATGACAATGAGTATTGTCAGAGATTCTTAATATATTTAATATTATAGAATGAAGTCCTGTGCGACGGTATCCGCGAAGGACAAGCCGAGATCCGTTAAGTACACATGGGTTTCGGTTCGCTCCAGAAAGCCGAAATCGCAGTTATTTCCGATCGCCTCGCCGAACAGTTCGTCAAGGTCAAAGCCGGTCAGTTGTTTGTAGACCGCACGGTCAATACCCTGCCGCATCCGCAGATTGAGCACGGCGGTTTCGACAGCGATCTGTTCGAGATCGGGTGTTTGTTCCTGGTCCCGGGCAAACCGCCCCGCTTCGATTTGGGTAAGATAGACATCGATATCCCGAACATTGGTTGTTCGTTTGCCCTGATACCAGCCTCCTGCGGCCGGGCCGATACCGATGACGGGAAGGTTTTTCCAGTACCGCAGATTGTGGCGGCACTGGAAGCCGGGACAGGCAAAATTAGAAATCTCATAATGATCAAAGCCGGCCTTTTCGAACTGAAGTCGTGCCAATTCGTACATGGTTCGCTCGAGGGCTTCGTTGATCATGGTCAGGCTGCCCTGCTGAACGGCCTTTTCAAACGGCGTCCCCTTTTCGACTGTCAGGCTATAAGCGGAGATATGCTGAACGCCGAGGGCCATCGCTTTTTCCAGCGTGTTCTGCCACGCCGTCAAATTGCAATCGGGCAACCCAAAGATCAAATCCAGCCCGACATTTTCAAAGCCGGCACGTTGGGCCGCCCGAACCGCTTCGGTAATTTGCCCGGAATTATGAAGGCGGCCAAGCATCTTCAACTCATCCGCATCAAAAGATTGTGCCCCGATTGAAAGACGGTTGACCCCTGCGAACAGAAGCTGCTGGAAAAGTGTCTCGCTGACCTGAGCCGGGTTACATTCGACAGTGAACTCCTCAACGCTGCCAAACCGCTGTTTTAATGAATGGACAAATCGGATTAATGTTTCTTTAGGTAAACAGGTGGGCGAACCACCGCCGATATAAATCGTTTCCGGCGGAGTCGTCATTTCATACAAATCAATTTCTTTCAGCAATGCATCCGTAAGCCTGTCCGTTGACCAGTCTGAAACAGGAACCGAATAAAAGGCGCAATAGGGGCACTTCCTCTCACAGAAAGGTATGTGCAGGTAGAGTCCGATGCTGGAGGATCGTTCTGTCATTTTATTACTGACCGGCAGCGGGGCGGTGAGGAGTTTCCTGAGAAGCATGAGTCATGTGATGCTTCTTTTGAATGAGGGCCATTCTGCGATAAAGCCAGTGCACGAAACCGCTGCTTGCGAATCCTCCAAAACTGATAACCAACGCCAGTTGCAGACCACACAGGAAGATCATTCCAAAAATGAGTCCGACCCAGAACAGATACGTAACGGGCTTTCGACCGCGGAACAACTGATTGATCAGGTGGGGGTAACGGATACGGCTGACCATCAGTAAACCACAGCCAATCATGATAAACGGCAGTGCGTAGAGAATGACGCTGAGCATGACCGTAAAGAAGGCTGTGTCGGTCGCAGGGTCTGTTAAAATGTCCTGATAAAACATCACCAGTCCGGCAAGCACACCGGCAGCAGCCGGCGTCGGCAGGCCGGTAAAACTCATGTGAGCCGTTTCATCTTCTTCATTTTCAACATTAAAGCGAGCCAGGCGAATCAGCGAACAGCACAGATAGGCAACCGCCGAAATCCAGATGAATCGTTCAAAAAAATCACCGAGGAACGGCTTGGCCGAGCCCACCAGTTCGGCATGGTGGGTCAATAGCAGGTTAAGGACGATAAACGCCGGAGCCGCGCCAAATGTCAGGACATCGCAAAGCGAGTCGAGTTGCCCGCCAAAGCTGGAGGTGGACTGGCTCATACGGGCGACGCGTCCGTCCAGCATATCGGCGATCATTCCGACAAAGATCACAATGCCGGCAGCGGCGTAATGATCCGGACCCTTGCTCGCCAGGCCGATGGCGGCAAACCCGCAAATACCATTGACCAGCGTAATCATCGAAGGCAGCAGCTTGATGCTCTCGAGGCGATGCCGACGGACATTTTTGAAAAAACGCGTTGAACGGGTTTTGTCTGTTTTGGGTTTCAGCATTATTCGTATCTAGCCAATATGGTCAGGCCCGCTTTTACGGTGTCGCCTTTTCGGACCTGCGTCTTAAGATTCTCACGAGCCGGAACAAACAGTTCTGTGCACGAGCCGAATTTTATCATACCGAACTGCTGACCGCCAGTGTATTGTTGGCCGGTTCTGGCATCGCATACAATTCGGCGGGCAATCGCACCGGATATCTGCCGGACCAGCATCCGGTCAGGCGGGTCATCGAGTCGGAAAAGTTCGAGCTCGTTGGCTTCGTTAACCTTGCTGCACTGCGGATTGCGGGCATCGAGAAATTTGCCGGGCTTATAGGTGATCTGTCCGATTCGCACAGGGCAGGGAACACGGTTGATATGGACATTGAAAACACTCAAAAATATCTCGATTCGCAAAACAGGCCCCTCAAAGCCTTCGTAGCCGTCCAGCATTTCAACTGCGGCTACAGTGCCGTCTGCGGGGGAAAGCAGCAGACTGGCATCCTGAACGATCGCCCGATAGGGGTCCCTGAAAAAAGAAAACACCCAGATCAGGACGATCAGCAGTATCAGTTCGGGCAGCCAGAGAAGCATTGTACTGCCCGGGCAGGCACATGCCGGCTGCAGGTAACGGCGAGCAATTATGAAATAAATCGCCATTATCACGATTATAATTGCCGGAAACATCGCCACCTGCGGCAATCCGTATTTGGTTAGTGGTATTCTCATGGGGTAACAGAATACGCTATTTTTCGATTATAATCAAGGGCAATAGAGAATCGGCTGCCGGAACAATTTATTTTGAGATTTGCCTGTTTGCGAGTATAATTACTAAAATTGACAAATTGGTTTAATTTCAAGGAAAGGAGCCTTTATGGGCTGGGGACGCACTTTTTTTCTGGGGGACGTAGGGAATCGACTGGATATCTCGGATTGCGAACAAGACATCCGGGTGCTGAAGGAATCGCTGATGGAACTCTACCAGGAAGAGCACGAGGTGGATGCGGAGTTACGGGCGGTTCAAATGGAAAACAATCAGCTAAAGCTTTATCTGGCCGCTGTTATTCGTTTGCTCACCAGCAAAGGAATTTTCTCTAAAGAAGATATACAGAAGATGGTTGATATTATCGATGCCGAAGATGGAGCGATGGACGATAAAGCCCGTGGTGACGTCCTGTAAATCAATTATCCCGACCGTTCACTAAAAGGTAATATTACCTGTTTGTTTATAAAAACCGCCCCTTTCGTCCGTAAAAGGGGCTAATTTTTCCCTTCTGCCAAAATCCACCTGCCATCTGGTTTCCGACTCACCATCCATTGGCCCTCCGTCCTATAAAGTTGCGCCACAAACACATACTATTGATAAAAATCTTAAAAAAATCATCAAGGTCTGCGTCTCTTTTTTCATCTTCTATATTGTATGTTTTTAAAGTGCAACCTCACCACGGAGGGAAGGTTCTAATAAACAGCTCGGAGTTTTCCTTTTGATGATTAGTGAGGATTCTATTATGAAGTGGAGTTTTTTCATATTCTTCTGCCTGTTATGCGGACCGGCTCTGGCTTCTGTACAGGTCCGTATCAGCGAGCCTAACACATTGGAGCCATTCAAGTTACCACAGGTACACATCAGCGATCCCAACATATTGGGGAGCGACCCTAACACATTTGAGACTATCGATTTGCCGGAAATCATGGTCGGTGGACATGTATCGCTTGTTGTCTATTCTGACTCGAATGATTTCTGGAGCGGCGGTCTCTTTATTGAGGGGCAGGACCGTGCGATCGGGCAATTACAGGCAAGAGACAAGGACCCTAATTCGCGCGACTGGCGAGGAAGCCATTTGCCTGCCGCGGGCGAAGGGGCTTATGTACTTAACTGGAGAGACTCAGCGAAGTGGGGTTTTGACTTGTATCCTGATGATGGCCCTTATCCTGACGCAGGCCTGTACCTTTATGATAATATGTCTTCTTATGATTTTGAATCGATGTGCCAAAAAGGAAACTGGTTTGTGATTGATTATTATGCGCTGGATGAAGGACTATGCAGCATTGGCATTTACAATCACTCTGATGAAGATTGGACAATTCCGGATCCGAATGCTTCGCTCATTTTCATAAACACGCCCACACGCGATCTATATTCCGATGGTTTTGTCAATTATGCCGATTTCGCGGCTTTTTCCTCTTATTGGGAAGCTGAAAACTGCAACGACCCCAATAATGGATGTTATCAGGCGGATTTCAGCAGAGATGGGACCGTTGGACTGGAAGATGTTGTCATGTTCGCCGATTTTTGGCTATGGGGAATTCCCGGCTGGAAACCCGCTGAGAAAATTGGCGGTGTTGCCCCCAATACATCTGATCCTAACTCAACCGACCCCAACATTGTGTATGACGTCACGTATGCAATCGTCGATGTGAATTCACTGTCTGAAATCACTCTGGAAGTAGGTCAATGTATTACACTGTATGTCATAAAAAGCAGTTCCTCTGAAACGGTCAATCTGTTCAACATGAATGTGACAATTTCCAATCCTAATTGGGGCTCGATCGATAATTCCGAAACAGGTACCGCTGAAATTCTGGCAACACCTCGAATGGAAGCATTTGATTATATCGGTCCGGCTGAGATCCAAGCTGAAGGAATCGGCTTCTTAGCCGCCAATGCCGGAACTTCTATTTTGGACGGCGACATGGCAAGTTTTGTCTACACGGCAACGGATCCTAACGATGTGAAACTGAGCTTAACCAATTATTCTTCAACGGGCGCCAATCTGGAATCGATTATAATCCACCAGGTTCTGTCTCCCGTAGATTTGCTCCAGCAAGCCTATGAAGAAAGCCCTGAACTTCAGGAATCCGTTCCTGAAACCGAATGGAACGCGTTTATCGAAAGCGTAGAAGCAAGTCAATAATAATTGAAATTAAACAAGATGTTCAGAATGATTGATGATAAGGAGTTACTGATGAATCGAACCGTCATTTATCTGCTGTCGGTGTTGTTATTGATTAATGGACTATGGGCTGATCGTCTCATGGCCCCGGAAGAAACCGAAGCACTTGTTAAACATCTAACCGACAACACCCGAGAATGCTGGATTCCACTGGGCATGGTTCGAGCTCGACACATGGAGTATTACGAATATGACAACTCCATGAGAGAAGCGACCGAGACCGCCTACTACAATGATTCCCGGTTTCGCCTCGAAGTGCGTCTGGAAGACGGATTATCAATTGACGGTCTATCAGACGGGGATATAAAACAGCAATTTCAACAAGACTTAAAATTAAACCGCGATCGCATCTTTGTCTGGGACGGTCAAAAACGTGTGCAGTATTATCAATCGGCTGATTATGCGGTCGTTACCACGGATGAAGGGGGCGTTTCCCCCCAGAGTTGCGGCCCGATGACTGCAGGAATTGTCCCTTGGGGTCATGGAGACCTTACCCATTTGGTCATCATGTCTCAAAATCCAACCGCCTCTGAATTCCGCGAAGATGACCGGGACAAAATACAGCTTCAATATGTCAATAATAAAATTTCTCTGGATACCCTTGTTTCGTTCGTCTTCGACCCTTCCAAAAACTATGCCCTTTTATCGTACAGCATGGAAAACAACGAGGCGATGCTGCGGCAAACTTATGACGGTTATTCACAGGCAGGTGATCAATGGGTTCCCTCCAAGATCCTGATCGAACGGTTTGACAAACGTTCCGGAACACCACAGTTGATTTCTTATGAAGACTGGCAATTTGAAACGTTTGACACCTCGATACCGTCAAACGAAGTCTTCTCTGTCAAATTCAAAAACGGGACGATGGTGGAATTGACAGCCGCCAGCAACCTTAAAACGTTTGTGTATAACGCTTCAGATCAGGTCGATATTTCAAAAATCCTTGAAGACAAAATCGCCCTTCTACAGGATCCGGACTCAGTCAACTGTGCCACAGTCGCAATTCAACATATTGCAAAGCGATTTTCAAAAATTATCCTCCAACCGGAACTGGCTGGTCTTGTTTCGGCAGACACCAAAAAGACCGCCTTATCTGCTATGAAAAAAACGCTTGAAGAAGCAGGCTTAAACTGTATGGCTGTTGAAACCAATTTGGAAACGCTGGAAAAAATGACCGGATGCACGAAAGTCCTTTATCTGTCGTTGAGTAACCACTATGTGATTCTCGATCATATTGATGAAGACGGAATCTGGCTGATCGACCTGACGAGCCGGAAGTTTTACACAAGGAGAAATGTTGACGAATTTCTGCAGGAATGGAATAATGGTGTTGCGCTGTTGGTCTCTAACGAACCGATCACCCCGCCGCTGGATGCCAACTTCCGTTATCTCCAGGCAGATGAGATGGCCCAAATATATGGCGGAGACAGCTTTGGAAAATACTCTTGCACCGACATGATACAGGGTGATTATCATATTAATTGTCCAGATCCGATTGGAGGTATTATTTGCGTTGGTGCCTACTATAAGTTTATGAAGCGATTCGGCTGCATCGAAGATGAAAATGGCGGATTCTGCACAGGCGAGAGATGGCCCGGATATGAATATTCTCAGTGTGTCTTCGCCGGATTCGCCGATGACGGAACGTTGCTTTGCGGTTCGGCTAACCCAGCTACACGGTTCATAAGAGCCTGTAATTAGCCGACGCGAGCTGTCTTTTTTCTTGAGTCGGAGGCATAAAGTTGGTACGATGCCTCTTTATGAGAGATGAGGGTTTAACTTTAGTTGAAGTTCTGGTTGTTATTGCAATTATCGCGATCTTGCTGACGATAACCGTCCCTGTCCTGCAGAAAAGCAAACAGCAAGGGGAAACTGTGATTTGCACCAATAACCTGAGACAATTGGGTATTGCTACCTTACTTTACGCTCAGGAAAAAAAATTCTATCCGGAGGGATTCTGCGGGAATCCGACATGCCATCCCAGCATTCCTTTCGCTGAATATATAAAGCTGGGCACTTCTGCCAGCAATGACTGGCAAAACAGTCGGTGGTGGTTTCATTTTTTGTTACTAAATGACATCATCGAAGATGATTTTTCCAGAGGCGGTTTGCTCTGTTGTCCTTCAAAACGATTGTCCGGCACTGGGCTTTCAGGAAATCTCTTATGCGGAAACTACGGTATCAACTACTCCATCTGCAAAATAATCATGAGTTCCACCGATGAATTTTCCGGAAAGCCGCTTCAACCGGAGCATGTCGGTTCTCCTTCGACCAAGCTGCTCTTAATGGATTCCGGCTACGCGTTGGTCAGTTGGAAAGCTTTGGCGACAGACAGTACGATCTATCCCTTTGAAAGACCCGGCCGACAAAACTCCTACTACCTGCCGGGGGCGACCATAAACGAGCAGCGTTTTGAGGACGGCACAATCAATGAATTCCAACAAGACGATGCCATCAATGGGCGTCACTCCGCCGGAAAATTCAATGCGGTCTTTGCGGACGGCCATGTGGGTAGAAAAAAACCTTCATCCGTTGAACCTGTTTTCGATGCCACCGGCAATATCTTAAGTAATTCACCCTGGTCCCCATAAGTTAATTGCTGGAATCCGTAACTTTCAAAGGCTTCCATGCACTCGGCATCCGAAGGATAGCTGACCTTCATTTCCATAATCAACTCAGCAGGCGAATCGCCGATTTTATCCCACCATTCAATCAGGTAAGGCATATGGGTGCGGCTATCCAGATAACCTCTCCATGTTCTTTTGATTTTAGTCTGGTTGCTCAGGGTTTCTTTCCAGGACCATTCATAAATCTTAACGTTTAAACCATCCTCAAGGACGGCATCTGAAATATATTCCCAGTCATAGGACTCCGGTAATTCTGAAATCTTTTTAAAGGGCAGCAAGCCCCAAGGACGCTCCAGTTCCATTTTGCTCTGGTATGGAACCAATTGCACGGTTCCCTCATGATTTTGGTAAATTTTCCCTGACCGTTTATCCACCAAAAAAACATTTTCTTCATGCTGGAACAGGTAGGCCCCAAGCCCCTCTGAAATCCAAATATTTTCCAGTTCCTTTGGCCCGCCAAACTTCTGAATATGCGCATTCTTCTGAATATGCGCATTCCGCACAGTCTCTAAATTCGCGTAGAGCTGCCTGGCATCCAGCGCTTTAACATCTCCTGTTGGCAGCACCAGCAGAATGGCAAAAAGAATGGCCGCGGCAATTCCGCTTGCCGCCCAGGCAGAAACCGGGTGTTTTCGTACCTCTCGTCGCGGCAGTGCAGGTTGGAGTTGCCGACGTTCAACATCGGTTACAAACGAATCCGCCACCCATTCCTGTTCGGGATGTTCAGATGTTACACGCAGACGGGTTAGAACCATTGAACCGGCCTTGTCTTTGACTTCATCGAGCACTTCCCGTATCTGGGTGTCAAGCTCAACGGCGGAATCATGGCCTGTCAAATAACAACCGGCCTTCATTAACTGTAAGCTTGAAAGACCCAGCGAAGCAATTGACTGAAGGCTCTTTTGGCATTCCGGACAGTTTTCAATATGAGCCGTAACCGGCGTCTGGTGTTTGAGTTCAAGTTCGAAAATCAAAAGCGACGGCAACAGCGGTTTTATCAAATCACAGGAAACCCACCGGTCCAGTAATTGATAATGACACTGAAGATATTCCGGCGTCACCGGCGACTGAGCAGATGACGGTTCCTGCAACATCCCACGCAATCGCTCCAGTTCCCCTAAACAAACGGAACATTGCTCGATATGGGCCCTGCCCGGTTGGGGAACGGCCTCTATCTGATGCAGATAATCATAGTAATATATTCTCACATTTTCACACTTCATAACGTTCCCCTTCTTTCCTTATCAGCACTTGCTGATCCCTTGACGATCTGACGTAATTTTTTAAGCCCTACGGAAACATAACGAATCAATGTTTCCTTTTTTACATTCATTCTTTGAGCAGCCTGCTCATTGTCGTAATGATATTTAAACCGAAGCAAAACAGCTTCTGCCTCTTTTTCAGATAAATACTCACGGATCATTTCCACGGCTTTATCCATTTGTTCTGCCGAAAACAGTTCCTGTTCGGGCTGGTTTTCCGCTTTATCGATCTGTTTTTCGAGATATTCTTTAAATTTCAATTCCTGAGAAATTTTCCGTCTGAGGAACTCATTGGCTTTATTTACCACGAGACGAAATAAATAGCTTTTAATATTCTGAATTCCATCCAGATCACTTTTCGCCGACAACGCAATAAAAACCTCTTGGTAAATATCTTCCCTGTCTTCAGAGTTTCTCGCGGAAAATCGAATCACAGACTGAATAAATTCATCAAACTCCTGATATATCTTCATCAAGATATCCGAGTCGTCAGTGACGTGATTCTGTTCGCATTGATCCATTACAAGGTCCTATAGTTGTCCTAATCCTTACTTGTTTACAACGCTTATTGAAGCAACGCAAACACTATATCTCTATTAACTTTTAAAAACAACCATTCGGGCATGTTTTTCCCACTAAAATAAAGTTGTTTTCGGTGGCAGAAAAATTGATAATTTTTATGGATTTTAAGAAAATATTAATTGTTTTGTTACCAGGCACAATAGAATCCGCATTGAATGATTGGTTGTAAAGAGATTGTGTCTTTTTTGTGCAGTTTTGCCTTATGAGTAATTGAATTTTAATCCCGGCAAAGAAAGATTTCCGGCTAGAAAAACCGAATCATGCTCTGAAAGCCTGTTTGACCATTCCAAATATGGAAACCAGCACTCCATTTTTCATGATGTGCCTGTTGGCTTATCGATCTGCATTGAAAAGTAATTTCGGGCATTATTGAAGCTGATATCCTCAACCATTTGTCCCAATAGCTTCATGTCTTTGGGCCAGAAGCCTTTTTCGACCTCTTCGCCGAGCAGATTGCACAGAATCCGCCGGAAATATTCGTGACGGGAATAGGACAGAAAACAGCGCGAATCGGTCAGCATTCCCACAAACCGGCTTAACAAACCCAGATTCGACAAGGCGTCCATCTGTTTAATCATGCCGTCCATCTGGTCCAAAAACCACCAGCCCGAACCAAACTGCAGTTTCCCCGGCGTCTTTCCGTCCTGGAAGTTGCCCAGCATGGTCGCCAGCACTTCATTGTCTTTGGGATTCAAATTATACAGAATCGTCGGAGCCAGTTTGTCTTCGGACGCCAGGCGATTGAGATATTTCGACAACGGCTGTGCAATTTCCCAGTCTGCAATCGAATCAAATCCCGTATCCGGCCCCAGTTGGCTTAACATCCGCGAATTATTATTGCGAAGCGCGCCCAGATGAAGTTGCTGGACCCAGCCTTTTTCATGGTCCATCCGGCCGAATTCTATCATCATCGCGGATTTAAACTTCTCGCAATCATCAAACGATAATTCTTCATTACCTCGTATCTTACTGAAAATCTTTTTGATCTCAGCATCGGTATAGTCGGCGGCAAACGGACGGTCCAGACCGTGGTCGCTCAGCCGGCAGCCGTTTTGGTGAAAATAGTCATGCCGGTTGCGAATCGCCTTTAGATACGCATCAAAGCTGTTGATGTCAGTATCGGTTAACTCCGCCAGTTTGTCGATCCACGCATTCTGTGCGGCCTGATTTTCAGGAGCCATTGCTTTATCCGGCCGCCATGCCGTATGCACGGCCACCTCAAACCCATCGGAGGCAATGGCCTGATGATATTCCAGACTGTCCAGCGGGTCCTCAGTCGTACAGACCAGCTTGACGTTCCACTTGCGCATGATATTGCGAACACTGAATGCCTCGGTCTTGAGCATCTCACTGCATGCTTGGTAAATCTCTTCGGCTGTTTCGCCATTGAGCAATTTGTCTTTGATACCGAAGGGTTTTTTCAATTCCAGATGCGTCCAGTGATAGAGCGGATTGCGAATACAAGCGGGAACGGTCTGTCCCCACTTTTCGAATTTTTCCCAATCGGACGCATCGCCGGTACAGTATCGCTCATCGACACCGTTGGTTCGCATGGCGCGCCATTTATAGTGGTCGCCATACAGCCAGATTTGAGTTAGATTATCAAAATTGCTGTCATCGGCAATTTGTGCGGCGGGCAGATGGCAATGATAATCATAAATCGGCATTTTCGCCGCGTGGTTGTGATAAAGTCGCCGCGCGGTCTCATTCTGCAGCAGGAAATCTTCATTCATATAGTCAAACGCCATCAGGTGCCTCACAAACTTAACAGTTGACAATGTACTTTCATTTTAAACCACATAGGTCGAAGCAGCGGTATCGCCGCCGCGACCGGTCCAGTTGGTATGGAAAAACTCGCCGCGTGGTTTATCCAGACGTTCGTACGTGTGAGCGCCGAAGTAGTCACGCTGCGCCTGAAGCAGATTGGCGGGCAGGCGTTCTGCGCGATAGCCATCAAAGTATGCCAGAGCCGAGCTGATAGCAGGCATCGGAACACCCATATTCACAGCAGCGATAACAACACGACGCCAGGCATCCTGTGCCTTAACAACGGCATCGGTGAAGAATGGATCCAACAGGAGGTTGTCCAGATCTGCATTGTTATCAAAGGCATCTTTGATCTTGCCGAGGAAGACCGAGCGAATGATACAACCGCCTCGCCACATCAGGGCGATGCCGCCGTTGTTGAGGTTCCATCCGTATTCAGCGGCCGCAGCACGCATGAGTTGGTAGCCCTGTGCATAGCTGACGATTTTGGATGCGTACAATGCCTGACGCAAGTCGTCAATCATCTGTTTTTTGTCACCATCAAAAGCTTTATTGGGACCGGAAAGAACTTTTGAAGCGGCAACGCGTTCGTCCTTCAATGCTGACAGGCAACGTGCAAAGACCGCTTCGGTAACCAGTGTCAGAGGTTGACCGCAGTCCAGTGCTGAAACAGCGGTCCACTTTCCGGTGCCTTTTTGGCCGGCGGTATCGAGGATTGCATCGACCACTTCCTGGCCGTTTTCATCTGTGTAACCCAAAATGTCACGAGTAATTTCGATCAGGTACGAATCCAGCTCGCCTTCGTTCCATTCCTTGAAGACTTCGTGCATTTCTTCGTTGCTCATGCCCAGCCCCTGCTTCATCATCTGGTACGTTTCGCAGATCATCTGCATGTCGCCGTATTCGATGCCGTTATGCACCATCTTGACAAAGTGACCGGCGCCGTTTTCGCCGACCCAGTCGCAGCAGGGCTCACCGGAGTCCGTCTGAGCACAGATTTTCTGGAAGATCGGCTTGACCGCATCCCACGCGGCGGGCGATCCGCCCGGCATAATCGACGGACCTTTCAGCGCGCCTTCTTCGCCGCCGGAAACACCGGTACCAATGTAAAGTTTGCCCTTGCTCTCAACATATTCGGTTCGGCGAATGGTGTCGGGAAAGTGACTGTTACCGCCGTCGATGATAATATCGCCATCCTCAAGCACAGGAAGCACCTGGTCGATGAACGCATCGACAGGTTTGCCCGCCTTGACCATAATCATCACCTTACGCGGGGTTTTCAACGACTGAACCATTTCCTCGACGCTGTGGCAACCGATAGAATATTTTTACCCTTGGCCCGGCCGGCAGTGAAATCATCGACTTTCGAAACGGTACGATTATAACAGGCTACGGTGAAGCCTTTGCTTTCCATGTTCAGGATAAGATTCTCACCCATCACTGCTAATCCAACAACTGCAATATCTGCCTTTGACATTTTTACTTCTCCATATATTGAAATAATTTTTTCGTGTTACAGTTTTATTATTAACGTTTCACTCGTGCGTTGCCTTCCCAGATGCTCCAGACCTGCTCTTCATCGGCAGGCTGGCCATAATCGGTCAGCATGGTCGTTGCCAGGGCGCCGGTTGCCCAGCCGAAGCGGGCACATTTTTTCACATCCCAGCCCTTGAGGATGCCGTACAGCAGGCCGCCGACAAATCCGTCACCGCCGCCAATACGGTCCAGAACGCCGATTTCGCGCGGCTTGATGATTTCCCAGTCTTTGCTGTCCGTCACCAAGGCACCCCACATGTGGCAATTAGCCGATACCACTTCACGCAGGGTCGTTCCATAATATTTAGCGTTGGGATACGCCTTTTGAACCCGGCCGATCATTTCCTTAAAGCCGTCAATTTTCGCATCCAGCCCCTGACCGCCGGCTTCCGGACCTTCGATGCCCAGGCAAAGCTGAAAGTCCTCTTCGTTGCCGATGAGAATATCGCTCAGCGAAGCAATCTCCGCAAACGCTTCATGAAGTTCCTTTTCGCGCCCTTTCCAGAAACTGGCGCGGTGGTTCAAATCGAACGATATTCTCGAACCGTTTTTCTTGGCAATGCGGGCAACATCCAGACAAAACTTGCTGGTCTTCGGCGACAGCGCCCCAATGAGACCCGACAGATGTACAATCTCAGCACCTTCTTTGGCAAAGATGCGTTCCATGTCGAACTGTTCGCTGCTCAGTTCACGTCCGACTTCGCCGGCCCGGTCATTCTGCACACGCGGGCCGCGCGATCCCCAGCCGCTGTCGGCCATGTTGATTTGATGACGAAAGCCCCACGGTCCGCCCTGCTCAATTTCAGGCCCCTCAAAATCCATTCGCCGACTGCCGAGGTTATCCTTGATAAAATGCGCGACCGGGCTGCCCTTGACAAAGGCCGTTAATACCTTGACCGGGAACCCAAGATAGGAGGCTACACTGGCAACATTGCTTTCTGCACTGGTCGCCTGCATTTTGAAGGTATCGCTGCAATGGAAGGGCTGCGAATCAACAGGGGTTAATCGAATACCCATACTGGTTGCAACAAGCAGAGAGTATTTTTTTGATGCCGTTTCAGTCATTTTTATGCTCCACAAACATTTTACTATTTAAAGCGTTCTTTCCACGACCACAACCCCATCCCGGGATTGGAAATATAGAAAATCTCCTCCCCGTTAACTGTATTATAGCCGTCTTTCAGTTTATGAGGATCGTATCGTTTCATCATATCATTTAGATCAGCGTAAGCAAAATTCACGGACTCAATTTCTTCTTTGGTAATATGCCCTGGGCAGTAGGTAATCTTAAACCGCCCTTCGGCCGAACCGTGGATCAGATGTGCCGCAGCGCTGAGATTATTCTGTAATTCTTCGTTTTCCCCAACAAGTTGTAAAACCTTTTCAGTGCCCACATAACCGTATTTTCGGATCAGGCGGTCGATTTCCTTGTCTTCGCCAAATTCCTTCAGCCCCGGTGCCAGAACAATTAACTCGCCGCGGTCGACCATTGCCATCCGTGTTCGATAGACACTCTTGTTCCCCAGCCAGGTACTCTTAAACTCTTCCGGCTCCAGATAGACAACGGTTTTTTTAAGCGGTTGGGCCAGCATCTGAAAATTGACTTTTAATGACAAGGCTGACGCTTGTTGAAAACATTGCTCATCATCACCGATAAACAGTCCGCGTACCGCCTGTCCGTTTTCCGTGGCCGCGACAACCGTTTGCACATAAATAATCGGGAGTTCTTTGGCAAAATGTTCGGATGCGTAATTGAGAACGCGGCGAACCGGCGTATCGGCCCGGCCCATGATATTTTCCATGCCGTAAGCAGCGCCTAAAAAATGGCTCTTATTAATGCCCTCAGCACCGCCGGTGCCGACAAAAATATTTTTATTGTAATTGGCCATGCCGATGACTTCGTGCGGGACCACCTGCCCGACCGAAAGAATCAGATCGAATCCGCCTTCGACCAGCAGCCGATTGACCTGGGCCGGCCAACTGAAATCGACCTTGCCGCCGCTGACCTGCCGCACATAATCAGCCGGAACATCGCCCAGCGTCACAACATCATTGCGCCAGTCATGAACACGAAAGAGGTTTTGTGGGACATCGCCGAACATACGCCTAATTTCCTCTGGGCTCATGGCGAAATGCGTCCCCAGTGCCGGCAGAATATCCGTCATTCTGTCGCCATAGTATTGCCAGGCGAACTGCGTCAACATGCCCGCACGCGAATAGAATCGGGTAATATCCGGGGGAATCACCAACACTTTTTGTTTGCTGCCAAGTTGACCCAATGCCGCACACAGACCCTCTTTGAGGTCTTCGGGGCTCAACTTTTCGTTTTCATTTCCTCGAGCGTAATAAAGCATTCCATATTCTCTTATGGGTCCGGGTAAGATTATTGATCGGTCTTACACCCCGCCGAAAGCATTGAAGCCGCCGTCGATCGGAATAACGGTTCCGGTAACAAATTTTGAGGCGTCGCTCAGCAGCCACCGCACCGTGCCGCACAATTCCTCCGGGGCACCAAAACGTCCCATCGGGGTATGGTCTATGATCGTCTTGCCGCGAGAAGTTAATTCGCCGCTGCCCTCCTGCGTCAGCAGGAATCGGTTCTGCTCAGTCAAAAAGAATCCCGGTGCGATCGCATTGACCCGGATATTCGTCGAATAATTCTGGCACATATGAACCGCCAACCATTCGGTGAAGTTGCTGACTGCGGCTTTGGCGGCTGAATAGGTTCCGACTTTCGTCAATGCACAGAACGCGCTCATGCTGGAGATATTCAAAATGTTCCCTTGCTTCTGTTTGGCCATATATTTGCCGAAAACCTGAGATGGAAGCAATGAGCCGATGAAATTCAGGTCGAAGACCCAGCGGATTGCGTCTGTCGGCATATCGAAGAATGAAAGCTCATCGGTTGCCGTCGCTTCCTTTTTGTTGCCGCCGGCGCCATTGATCAGAACGTCAATCTTGCCCAGACTTTCAAGAGCACAATTGAATGCATCCTGAACCTCTGTTTTTTCAAGAACATTCGCACGGATCGGAAGGGCCAGACCACCAGCCGCTTCGATCTCTTTAGCCACCTGGTTAGCGCGAAATTCATCGTAGTCCATCACACAGACCTTGGCGCCTTGCAGAGCAAGATCCTTGGCGATGGCACTACAAAGCACCCCGGCACCGCCTGTAATCGCTATAACTTTATCTTTTACACTAAATAAATCATCCATCGTTAATCCATTTCTGCAAAAAGAGGTTTGATATGCCGTAGGTAAATATTCGAGGTCACACATGCCCCAATCGTGTTTTCATGCTCTTCGAGAGCACCGAGAAACACCTCTCCCATTTCCGCCGCTATCTTATAGGCCAGATGCATCAACTGGCGAAAATAAATATCGTATTGTTTGCAGGAGGCATCATGCCGCAATGTGCTTGCATACTTTTCGGCGTCCCAGCCGTTCACCGTCTCCGGCAAAACCAGTTTGCCCCTGTCGATGTCCACGACCGTCGCATACGGTGCACAAAGCTCATCAAACCGCTCATAAGCTTCTTCATAAATACGTTTAGCGATCGCCAGGCCTTCACCGCCGGCCAGCGCCAGCCCGATGATCTCTTCGAGCCATGTGGTCCCGGCCGTTTTCAGGTGCAGCCCTGCGTCGAATTTTCTAAGGGCCCTGTTGATCGGCTTATAAATCGAAAATTTGTCACTGCCGGAATGGACGCTCAGTTTCAGATTGTCAGGCAATCCAAATTCCTGGACGGCCAATTCAATAACCGCAATATCCTGTTCGAATTCTTTGGCAAACTGTTTCACGTCACCAATATAATCTACTCCTTTATGAAAGCTGCCGGTAAATTTCGGAGCAATCGTCTGTGCGGGGATGCCTTCTTTGGCGATCGCAGCCAGGATAAAAAATAACTCCACCGGCGTCTGAGGCGTGTTGGTTTCGTCCATCGAAACCTCGGTCACGAAATTTCCATGCCCCTTGGCCGATTCAATATGTCGATAGATCTTCCCGGCTTCTTCGATTGCTTTGAGGTATTTTTGGGCAATGGCCCGAAGTTGCTGCTCGCTGACATCAAACACCTCGTCGATTCCGTCAACTCGCAGATGGCCGGTATATTTGGCGTACTGTTCCACAAAACCGGCAATTTTTTCATCATCGCCTTTTTGACCGATATAGTCGGCGACGTCCAGGGTATAAAAGTTACTGGATTCTAAAAATCGATCCACATTACCCAGTTGAATATGGTCGGCATCAACATAGTAGGAGTTTTTCCAGCCTGTCGACTTAACCGCTGCGTCAGCGGCATTGCGAGTGTCTGCCGGCGAAGTCCCGATGATCGAATGCTCCCGGTTGGACTTATTCCACACCGGAGCAATATAAATGCCGTCGGATTGAGCCCGAATGATTCCCTGAAGTTGTGCCTCGCCTTGGTGACCAAATCGATCACCCACACCAAATGTATATTTTTCTAAAATCATCAGTAGCCTTCCAGATAATAATGGTAGTCCTTTTCGCGGCAAAGATTATAGCCATTCTCATTAACAATAGCAACCATAACCCTTTTTTTGTGGATTAGGCCACATATGAAATAAATACCACGCGATGTGAGATTATTTACATTCAACCGGTATCATGTGAAATAAATGTCACATGATGTGAGATTATTTATACTCAAATTGACTCGATTTTCAAGTTTTTTATTTGAATTCACAAAAAATTGCTTCAAAGTATTGCTTAACAGCATCAATTTCAATATAATAAAAATATTGGATGTATTTGGTTTAGATTCAAATACGATTGGCTTATAACCTACATGATCTGAGATATTTATTTTCAGTTGAAAAACTATGAAAGAAAGCCCTATTGATTCCAGGAACGCGGGGCAGCGCAACGAAAAGATGATTCTGTCCATGCTGAGCAGTCACGGCAGTTTGTCACAGTCTCAACTTTGCGAACTGGCCGGTATCGGCAGTTCGACAGCCAGCACGATAGTCGCCAGGTTGCGGGAAAAAGGATTTGTCACCGAAACTCGCGGTACCAGTACAAACAGAGGCCCAAAACCGATCATTATCGAATTAAATCCCCAATGCCGCTTTCTTTTCGGAGTTGAGATCAACCCAAGTTATATCTTTGTCGGATTGTTCAATTTTACCGGCGAATTAAAGGACAAAATCCGCATCGCTCTCGGCGTTGACCATTCTGTCCAGCATGTAATCGACTTGCTGACGGTCAACATTCCGGGGCTGTTACATCGCAACAGAATCGAGCCGTCCAAAGTGCTCGGGGTCGGCATAACGCTTAGCGGCTCAGTTCTGTCCGACGGCTGGATCTCTCTTTCCAGCCCTATGGGATGGAAAAATGTTTCGTTAAAAGAGAGGCTTGAACTTTTTTTCACCTTTCCTGTTTTTGTTTACAGCAA
Organism: Anaerohalosphaeraceae bacterium; assembly: GCA_963675525.2. GTDB lineage: Bacteria > Planctomycetota > Phycisphaerae > Sedimentisphaerales > Anaerohalosphaeraceae > 4572-13. Next base: position 659,436 of record CAXXSL010000016.1, read on the forward strand.
TCGTGTACGCCTGCTCGCAGAGTTTGCCTTGAATCCTGAACTGGAATCAAAAACAATTCTTTACCTCAATATCGCTGACGGTGTCGGATCAACGATTTATATGAATGGCAAATTGATCTTTGGCGCTACCGGTCGTTACGGTGAAATCGGTCACATTGTGATCGAGCCGGACGGCCCTGCCTGTGGGTGCGGCAACAAAGGGTGCCTGGAAGCAATCATCTCGGGGCCCGCTTTGGTGTCTAAAATACAGCAAGACCTGAAAACCAAAGACGCTGTTTGCTTTGCCCCTCAGTTTGAAAATGGAGTACCCACCTGCCCTCCCGAGGAAATCATCTCTTACTGTTCAACATATGCCAAACAGGGCGATACGTATGCGGCTTTTCTCCGGGATCTTGTTACAGCTCATTTCAGCAGGGTGACGGCAACTCTCATTAACTGCTTTGACCCGGATGTCGTTATTCTTGCCGGTTATGTTTCCAGTTCCTTTTATGAACATTTAGCTCAAAGAATCCTCGACCGCATTAAGACCACTGTTTACGAAAGCAATCTGCGAAAAATCCAAATCATTCCTGCTCGCGCAGGCAGCGATGCGCTGATCAAGGGGGTGGCAAATGCCGTCCTCCAGGACGCCACTGAGTTCAGATAGCAATCAGCGCAAAAACAGGGCACCCCGGTTGACAATAGAAACAATAGATCCGGATAAAGCTGACTATTCGGAATCAGACTTATGACCGTAGATACTTTCGTTCCATTTCTCAATAGATTGTTCGACTTCCTGCGCTTTTAATTGCCCTGTTTTGACCGGCAGCCAAAGCGATACCCTCGGAACATAAGTAATCACCATTAAAGCAACGGCCATAGCTCCGAAAAACGGCAGCATGTACTTGGTCACCTTGGCAATGGTTGTTTTTCCGACACCGCAGCCGATAAACAGACACGTTCCCACAGGCGGCGTACACAGGCCAATGCACAGATTGGCGATCAGCATGATACCAAAATGAATTTGATGCATCCCCAGTAATTGCACGACCGGCAGGAAAATCGGCGTAAAGATCAATACCGCCGGCGTCATATCCATAAACGTTCCAACAAACAGCAGCAGCAGATTGATGGTCAACAGGATAACGATTGGGTTGTCCGACAAGTTAATCAGTGCACTGCTGACTGTCTGGGGAATATTGGCCATGGTCATGATCCAGCTCATGCCCGAACTGGCCCCGATCAACAGCATGACAACTGCGGTCGTAATACCCGTCTGCTTGAGAATGTCCGGTATATCTTTCAGTTTGATTTCGCGGTAGATCACAACGGTCAGCAGATAGGAATAAAGGACCGCCACTGCAGCGGCTTCCGTTGCGGTAAAAAATCCGATGAGAATCCCGCCGATGACAATGATGATCAGCAGCAGGCTCATAATGGCATTGACAAAAGATAGACATGCCTGCTTAAATGACACGCGCTCGCCGGCACCGTATTTATTGCGAAATGCAAAATACCCGCACACCACCATAATAAACAACCCCGTGATGATTCCGGGCAAAACCCCGGCCATAAACATCGCCGCGATGGAAACACTTCCGGCGGCGACGGAATAAACAATCATGATGTTGCTCGGCGGAATCAGCAGGCCTGTTGTTGCCGCCGTGGTGGTCACCGCCACATTGAATTCACGATTGTATCCCATGCGGTTCATTTCGGGAATCATAAACCCGCCGACCGATGAAACCGCGGCGGAGGCAGAACCGGAAATAGAGCCGAACATCATGCACGTCAGCGTGTTCACATACGCCAGCCCCCCGGGGAGCATGCCGACCAGAGAATTGGCGAAATCAATCAGTCGCCGGGCCATTCCGCCGCGGCCCATCAAATGGCCGGACAGGATAAAAAACGGAATCGCCAGCAGCGCAAAACTGTTGACACCGTTGGCCATTTTCGACGCCAGCATGACAGACGGGTCCATCCCGTTTGACATGATCGCCACGAAGGCGGCCACTGCAATCGCCACCGCAATCGGAACATTGATCACTAAAAGCAATACAAAAACCAACACCAAAACCAGAGCAACAGCACCCATTAGTTATCCTCCTTTTGGGATTCAGTCGACAACAGCGTTTCCAGCATTTGCTCAACCGTGAAGAGAATCATAAAAACACCCGCGATCGGAAGCGCCAGATAAACATGCCCCATTTTCAGACCGATCTGCGGTCCCAGTGCCGGGGCAATCTGCTCCATATTATTCATGGCAATATTGGTACCGCCAACAATGAAAATCGATATAGCAAAAAACAGCACCACCAACTGCCCGACAATCGTAATGAACTTTTGGGCCCCCCGGTCGAATTTGCCCACAAAATAATCGACTCCCAAATGGGCCTTTTCGCCAAATGCAACCGCCCCGCCCAACAGCGAAACCCACACCAGCAAAAAGCGGGCTATTTCTTCGCTGTACTTATCCTGACCACGCGGCATAAATGACCAGGCTTCAATACCTCTTGACGACAGCCATGCCACTAAGCTTCCGCTGCCTCGTGTCAGCACGCCCCACAGTACATCGAGCACCAGTACCAGCACGGCCAGAATCAGCGCTGTCTCCAGCAGGCGGCACAGGACGATCCGACTTTTTTTCAGCACATTGGCAGACATTATTTTACCTCACGGATTTGAGTGACTAATTCCTTAATCGTTTCATCTTTAATCGCATCATACATGGGCTGAACCTTTGCCGAGAAAAGGGTTTGGTCCACTTCATAAATCGTCACGCCTTCGGCTTTCGCCTCCTCAAGCGACTCGATTGTCTTTTTACGCCATAATTCCCGCTGAAAAACGGAAGACTCGTCAGCGGCCTGTTGCACCCACTGCTGAACCTGCGGACTGAGCGTGTCCCACGTTTTGGTGCCAATCAGCAGGATATCCGGAACGCGCGTGTGCGCGTCGAGGGAAAAATGCTTACATACTTCATAGTGCTTATTGGTGGTGAAACTGGGCGGATTGTTTTCTGCGCCATCGACAGTCCCCTGTGCCAGTGAACTGTAAAGTTCGCCCCATGCAATCGGCGTCGGCGCCGCTCCCAATGCCTCCACCATATCCATGGCCGTCCGGCTATTCATCACACGAATTTTCAACCCTTTTAAATCATCGGGCGTACGAATGGGTTTGTCTTTGGTGTAAAAGTTTCGACTGCCGGAATCATAATAGCACAAGCCCCGAAGAAATTGCTCATTGCCTTTTTGGAGTAAGGACCGGCCAAGATCGCTGTCGAGGACATGCCAGTAATGCTCTTCATTTCGGAAAAGATACGGCAGGCCAAACACCGCCATTTCAGGGACAAAGTTCTCAATTGAGGCCGCGGACGTTTTGGTCATCGCCAATGACCCGCTCTGTAACTGCTCAATACACTCCACCTCTGAACCAAGTACACTGCTGGGATAGATATCGATGGTAACCTGGCCGCTGGAGATTTCCTCCAGCCGTGTTTTCATGAATTCCATCGCCTTGTGAACCGGGTGCGTGGTGTCCAGACAGTGCCCCAGCTTCAACATCACCTGCCCCTGATAAGACGCCGAACCCCGGGTGGCCCGCAGGAACCAGGCAAACCCGCACGTTGCGATCAGGGCGCCGATCAGCATCCCGCATACTAAGAACGAGACTTCTTTTTTCATCTTTATCTCCATAAAATTGAATTCGCATCACAGTCAATACGGTATCATATTGCCATGAAATATCTTACAGTGTTTTGACCGTTTTGACAAATACATTTATATTTTCTGTCGTCACGTCCTGCGGCATCCCTCCGCCGCATGACAACAGAACCCGGCTTAGATCGTCCAGGTCTTCCACGGATTTCAGGACCGCTTCTTTAACATCTTCAGGCGTCCCTTCTTTCATGACATCTCGCGGCGGAATATTGCCAAGCAATGCCACCTTGCCGCCGGTCAACTCCTTCATTTGCCCAATACGGTGTTCAAAGCTGTAATTAAAGAGGTTGATACCCATTTCAGACAGGTACGGAGCGCTGACAAGTCCGGCCGCATCGTTATGCAGAAAATTCACTTTTTGATTAAACGTGGCGTAGATTTTCTTGAAATAGGGAACAACGTATTCCTTGCATTGTTCGTCTCCAACAAAACCAATGATATCGTCGAGCAACAAAATTCCTTCGATCGTTGGAAATTGCTCTATCTGGTAGCCAATCCAATCCACCAAAAAATCCGTGATAAGATCGATCAGCTTGTGACATTTCTCCTGCTCCATCATCATTGCCATCATCAGTTCGGTCGTCCCCAACAGGAAAGAGGCGATATTCAGAGGGCCTCTGGCAACCGCAAACTTGATGTGATGGCCCATCGCTTCGATTTGCGGTTGTGTGTGTCGCAGACGATTGATCACAAAGGGCAGTAACCCGTCTTTCCGGACATTCGGCTTGGCCATTTGACTTAGTACATTTATATCGGAAGAGATCTTTTCAGCATGTGGAAGATTTACTTCTTCCCAGCGGCATTTTGCGCCAAAAGCACTGGGTTCGGTACACATCCCGTATTCGGACCAGAAACCGGGGAGGAACATTGTATCCGGAAATGCTTCGATCGCTTTTTTATTGGCTTCGAACCAAAGCCGGTCGCTGGTGTAATAATCCAGCGTACTGATGCCATACCAGCCCGGAAGCCAGGGGCTGTCGATGATAAAACCGGTCGCAGCCGGAGAGACTTGCTTGCCCGCTATCACATCCAATAGTAATTGCCATTGAAAATCGTTCATTCCTTACCTTCCAAACACCTTTTAATCCTGACTGGTTTATAAACAGTTTATTTTTTATTTCTGATCTGTGCGATCATCTCGATCGTTTCTTTAACTTTGTTTGTCAGGTCGGCATAATTATTTGAAGCAACCAGTTCTTTTGTGATCAGCTTGGAACCGATCCCGGCACAAGCGATTCCCGCGGTGAACCATTCGGTCAGGCTTTCCTGTGTCGGCGAGACGCCGCCGGTCGGCATTAATTCCGTCCACGGCATCGGACCTTTAACCGCCTTGACAAAAGCCGGGCCACCGACCTGGGCACCGGGGAAAATTTTGCATATCTCCACGCCAAGAAGATGGGCCTGGTGAATTTCAGTAACCGTTCCGCACCCCGGCGAATAGGGAATTTTTCGAGCATTGCAAACTCTGGCTGTTGGTTCATCCAGAAGCGGACCCACAACAAAATCAGCGCCGGCGTTAATATACATCGCAGCCGTCGACGCATCACAGATCGACCCGACACCCAGGATCATATCGACACGCTCTGTATCTCTGAATTGTGCCAATTGCCTAAACACATCGATCGCCCGGTCACCGCGATTGGTAAACTCAATCGCTCTGGCACCGCCATCAGCACAGGCGCAAGCGATCTTTTTGACAATATCAAAATCCGCATTGTAAAAAACCGGCACCAAACCGATTGCCTTCATTGTCGAGACCGTTTCAAGACGTGAATAGTGAGCCATTTTAGTCCATCCTCTTAAGGTTTTTTTTATTACCATTTATCGGGCAATGCGGGCCGTTCCGCCTTTTAAAATACGTTCTACCTCTTTCAGGCTCGCCGTTGTGGTGTCTCCGGCGGTTGTCATTGCCAGGGCACCATGCGCCGCACCGTAATTGACCGCTTCGGCGGGAGATTTTCCTTCCATCAGCCCATAGATCAGCCCGGAGGCAAAACTGTCGCCGCCGCCAACGCGGTCGAGAATTTCCAGATCTTCCCGAAGCACCGCATCGTAAAATTCACCGTCGGCATAGAGCACCGCACCCCAGTCATTTTTTGTGGCGGTTTTGGCATTTCGCAGTGTCGTCGCCACCGCCTTAAAATTCGGGAATTCCTTCACCACCTGAGCGATCATTTTTTTGAAATTGCTTGGGTCCAGTTTCGAACAACCTTCGTCCAGTCCCGGCACTTCAAAACCCAGGGCGGCTGAAAAGTCTTCTTCGTTGCCGATCATCACATCCACCAATGGTGCAATTGCGCGGTTGACTTCCATTGCTTTTTCTTTGCCGCCGATATCTTTCCACAACGATGCACGGTAGTTCAAATCGTAAGACGTGATTGTGCCATGCTTTTTGGCAACTATCAATGCCTCAATAACAGCATCCGGCGTGGTTTCCGATAACCCCGCAAAAATACCGCCGGTATGGAACCAGCGAGCACCATCTTGACCGAAAATTTTCTCCCAGTCAACATCGCCTTTTTTGATCTGCGAGGCGGCACTGTTGGCACGATCTGAACACCCAACCGCCGCACGAACACCGTATCCCCGCTCCGTAAAGTTCAAGCCGATGCGGCTTTTTCGGCCAATACCGTCAAACGGGGCCCACTTGATGTACTCCAGGCTTACACCCCCCTGATACAGTAAATCCTCAAGCAGTCTACCGACAGGGTTATCGACGATAGCGGTCACCACGGCTGCGCGTTTGCCGAAACAGCGTTTCAGGCCGCGAGCGACATTATACTCCCCGCCCCCTTCCCAAACGTTGAAGGTGCGGGTTGTATGGATGCGTGCCTCGCCCGGGTCCAGACGGAGCATGACTTCGCCCAGCGAAAGAATATCATACTTGCTTTCGGATTCGGCTCTTAGATTCAGAACAGGCATCGCTTTCTCCTCTGTTAATCATCCATTCGTTCGGCGGCCAGCCACAGAAGCGGGGCCTGCCCGTGAAAATCACCCAGCGTACGCGAACGTTTCAAATAAAATTCAATGTCATCGGTTTGCCCGGTACCAATACAAATCTCCCGCACATTTCCTTTGCGGTCAACATGGGCGCACAGCGCCTTCCATGCCATCTCGACAGCGGGCTCATAGTCCTTTTTATCGAGCCAGCCGTTATCAACCCCCACGGCCATCGCATACGAAAACATCGCCGTACAGGAACTTTCCGCCCAGGAATATTCATAATCGATCAATTGACGCCACATGCCGTTATCCGACTGGTATTTCAGCAGTGCGGCCATCATTTTCTTGTACCCGTCCATCAACGCCGGGCGCAGTTTATGGTCGGCCGGCAACGATTTTAAAACTTCCGCCATGGACGACGCCACCCATCCGTTTCCGCGGCCCCAATGATAATGAAATTTCGGTCCATGATAAAACAAGCCGTTTGGCTGCTGCAATTTCTTGATATAAGCGGTCAGTTGAAGAGCCGCCCGGTCTGCATACTTGATGTCTTTAGTTGCACGGTAGGCCTGTATCTGCAGCATTCCGACCATGTACATGTCATCAATCCACCAGCGGGTTTGCGATGTCAGGCCGTCTTCCTGCGTATTTTCCCACTGGCTGTCAGCGAACGTTAGTCCCAAATCCAGAAACCGCTTGTCGCCGTTGTAAAGGTAAATCTGAAACGGCACGATTCCTTCTACATTGTGATCGACATGCGAATGCCGGGAGATCAAAATGCTGTCGGTCTCAAGAAATTTTTCGTAGCGGGCAACAATTTTATCTGCGAGTTCCTTATCGCCAACCTTTTCCGCAAATCGCAAGGCACCCACACCCGTACATGCCTCGGCATAGTGCAGACCGCTATTACCATACAGCATATAATCGCGAGACAGCAAGTTTTCAACCAGCATCTTGCCGATTGTCACTGTATCACATTTCTGCACATCATCCAGCTTTGTACCTTTCATATTTTCGCTCGACATCTTCGCGTTCGATGAACAGGAAGTCACAAAGCATAACAACACCGCCAGTAAAGGAAATATCTTTTTCATGATGTTTACCCCTTAAAAATTCTTAAAAAGTTTCAATATTTATCGTGCGAGCCAGCCGCCGTCAATGGCGATGGTATAACCCTGCATATAATCGGATGCGGCTGAGGCAAGGAAAACCGCCGCCCCTTTTAAATCTTCCGGAGTCCCCCACCGTCCGGCGGGAATACGATCCAGAATCGCTTTGTTACGAACCGGATCTTCACGCAACGCCGTTGTGTTATCCGTCGCCATATAGCCCGGTGCAATCGCGTTGACATTAACATTGTAGGCGCCCAGTTCGTTGGCCAGCAGACGCGTCAGTCCCATGACCGCACTTTTCGAAGCCGTGTACGACGGCACAAAAATCCCGCCCTGAAAGCTGAGCATCGACGCGGTATTGACAATTTTTCCGCCGCGGCCCTGCTTGATGAATACTTTTCCGACAGCCTGACTGAGGAAAAACAATGTCCGGATGTTAATGTTCATCACATCGTCCCAATCCTTTTCAGTAAACTCGGTAATCGGCGCCCGACGGATGATGCCGGCGTTGTTGAACAGAATATCGATACCGCCCATCTGTTCAACGGTGGCATTAACAATTGTTTCAACCGATTCTTTTTTGCTCAGATCAGCGGTAATTGTGATGCATTTTCGACCCAGCTTTTCAACTTGCGCCTTGCTTTCGGCCATATCGAGGATGTCGACCAGTGCGATATCGGCACCGGCTTCGGCAAGCCCGATGGCCATGCCCTGGCCGAGACCGCGAGAGCCACCGGTCACAATGGCAATTTTGCCGTCCAATTTGAATTGATCTAAAATCATAATACACTCCCCTTTTATTATTTAATATCATCCATGGTTAAGTGGTCCATATCGTTAAAGGCTTGATTCTCGCCGCCCATGCCCCAGCAAAATGTATAAGCCGCGGTTCCAACGCCGGCGTGAATCGACCAACTGGGCGAGATGACGGCCTGTCCGTTTGCGACCGCAATATGGCGTGTTTCATCCGGCTTGCCCATATAATGGAATACGCGGGCATCAGCGGGCACATTAAAGTACATATAGACTTCCATCCGGCGCTCATGCGTATGCGGCGGCATGGTGTTCCATACACAGCCCGGTTCCAGAATCGTAAAACCCATCACCAACTGACAACTTTCAGCACCGTCCGGATGAATACATTTGTAGATGGTGCGCTTGTTGGAGGCTTCGACGGAACCTAACTGTACCGGAGTGGCCTGCCCGATTTGTACATGTTTCGTTGGATAGTCCTTATGGGCCGGATAGCTGAGCAGATAGTATTTGGCGGGAGTGGTGGAATTGTCACTGGAAAACTGAATTTCCTTTGAGCCGCGTCCCACATATAAACAATCCAGGTTGCCCATTTTGTACGATTGTCCGTCCACCGTGACGGTGCCCGCCTGACCGATGTTCAAAACACCCAGTTCCCGACGCTGGCAAAAGAAATCGGCACGAAGTTCATCGGCCGATGTCAGCGCCAACGGCTTGGCGGCAGGAACGGCAGAGCCAACAATGACACGATCCACATCGGCGTAAAGCATTTCAATTGTATTCAACTGAAAAAGCGATTCGATTAAAAAACTGTCACGCACTTCCTGCGTGGTCATGCGGCAAAACCGTACAGAGTCCGGTGAATATCTGACTTCCATTGGAATACTCCCTTGTTTAAATCATTCAATCATTCATCTTAATAACCACCGGATGGTCGATCCGGTCTTTGAAGTCCGTTAAATACTGCTGCCATTTTTCGAAACTGTTGAACTCGGCGTTTTCATCCCAGCAGGAACCGGCGTAATAGACAACCGGCGTATGGATCTTCTGCTTCAGCGTCAGCAGTAAATGGCCGTCCGCCTTGACGATCTCCGTCTTGTATTCCGAACCGAAGACCACACCGCATCCAAACTTTGCGGTGATAAAATCGGTCGGAAGCCAGTACGCGATGGTTTGATCGACGGTCCATGTTTGATCGCTGGTATCGCGAAGGATAATCCCCGCCGCAAGCGGGAGGGTATCGGTATCCTGTGCCGTATAACGGCATTCGACGCGGTTCATATTACTCCCCAGATCGATCGAAATCCGTTTGGTTTCACTAACCGTATGATCGCCGGCTTCCCAAGGCTTATAGGTCAACTCAAAGACCGATCGAATGGGGCCGTTGGCGAGTACTTTCCATTCGACAAAATTACGCGGCAGGCAGACCTTCTCGTCAACAAAAGGCGCCAAACCGCCGCAGCCAAGGGTATTACCCACCTTATAAAAATCCCCGCCTTCACCGTGATCATAATGATAGGCGATTTTTTTCTGGTTGTAGTCGCGGATAAATTTTTCAATCACAGGATACGGAACGGCCTTGCCCCATGCGTCAATACCATTGGTGATGGTTTCGTATTCCAGCGCCGGGCCGTACATGCGATAGGCCGTCTTGTCATTTTCCCACGCAAAATCATCCTTTCGTTCCGGCAAAAAACAACAGTAGGTCGTGCGCGTGGAGCGTGGCTTTTTAACCCCCTCGGGCAGTTTCATCAGCCGAAACGATTTCGTCTGGCCCGGGGCGAAATCGGTTTGGAACAAAAGCTCGGTTTTACCGTCGATGTCAACGATCTGGGTGACCAAAAACTGTTCGCTTTTCAGATCGTAGATGGCTGCGTTTTCTTTTGTCAGACCGGCAATTGCATCTTTAATAACCCCCCAGTCCAGACTCATCGTTTCATCGGCCCGGGATTTCTGAATTGGATTGGCTGCAGTGAATTCTTCAGCATGCGTACAGCCGAACAGCACCAGCATCATGGCTAAGGATACGATTCTTCTTTTTGTCATGGTCTTCTCCTTTTCCGTTTTAAAAGACAGATTTCTATTCCGTTTTATATCCAAGTGACTTTGACAGTGTATTCGATGCTTTTAACACGCACTCTTTGACAAACTCAATTTTATCCTTCGTGAAACTGGCGACCGGCCCGGTCACGCCCATTGCCGCCACAATCTCATTTCGCATATCCCGAACTCCGGCAGCGAGGCATCGAACGCCGGGATGGTATTCTTCCTCATCCAAAGCAAACCCTGTTTGCCGAACCTGCTCAATCATAGAACATAACTCCGCATAGGAGGTCATGGTATTGTCCGTCCGCTTTTTCGGTTGGAAAGATTCAGAATACTCATTTAAGTGGTCCTTGTAAAGATAGCTTAGAAAAATCTTCCCCGTGGCCGAGCAATGCAAGTCGGCCAGCGTCCCGGGGCGAGAAGCCACCTGAACAGGATCCGGGCTGTCGCAAACTTCCAGGATCAGCGAATGCCAGCCGCTGGGGATTGCCAGATGCGATGTTTGCCCGGTTTTGCGGGTTAATTCCTGAAGCAGCGGGACCGCTAACTGGCGAAGATCGGATTTACTGAGTGCATGCAGACCGATTTCGAATAATCCTGGACCGGCGAAAAAATTTGTTTTTCGTTTTTCAACCATGCCCTGAGAGCAGAGCGTCTTTAATATGCGGAATGCTGTTGTTCGGGGTATCTGGACAAGATCTTCCACCTCAGCGGCCGAAATTCCATTCGGTCGATCTGCCAATATCTTCAACAGCTCACATGCCTTAACCAAATTGGGGACTGCATAGTTATTCATATATGAAACCTTTGTTCCCTATCCGAATAATTATACAGGACATATCTTTTCCGTCAACAAAATTCTTGCGGAGTTATTTGACCTTTCCCCCTGAAAACAACTGGATTGAAGTATATGTATTGTCCTGAATTTTAAAAAAAACTGTATTAAGATCACACATATGCCTTATTTGAGATGTCTACTGGTTTTTCGAAGAGGCTGTCGCAATGAAATACCAAATATTCTCTATCTTTAATTTGGCCTGTAAGTTAATTACTTTTTATTTCCACCGGACCCATCAGTCCGGACCTCAACAGCTTCCAATCATTGCGAATCGAGATATTCGTTTGTGTATAGCGTTGCTCCTGAGGTTTCCCACGGTCACCAACCAAGCGATTGCGCCAGGAATTGACAACCGTAATTTCCAGTTGATTTTGACCGGCCTTCAATGCTTTCGTAATCTCAATGCGAAATGGTTTTGTCCAGACAATACCAAGGTTTTTACCATTCAATTCAACTGCTGCGATCCCAATATCTTCGACGTTGTTTAATTCCAGCCAATATCGCTTGGATTCTGATACTTCAGAGCAAGTAAAACTATTTGTGTAAGCAGCCTTCCCGGAGTAATATTGAATGCCCCGTTCGGTGTGCTGTGTCCAGTCTTCCAATTGCTCAAATTGAACCAATTGGGGCCCTCCCCACGCCGAATCGAATGCAACCTGCCAGGGGCCCTGAATTTCCTGAACTTTTCTGTATTCAGGATAGTTAGAATCTGTCGTTCCCTGCTGAGCCGTTGGAATTGCTTTTTGAAAAACGATAAAGCATGATCCGTATGGATCAAACTGTAAGGGAATGATGGTTCGTCCGGCGGATTGTTTGAAAGCATCGGCCAACCGAATTTGTCCCGTAATCGGATCCCATAACTCCGGCTGCTTTCCACTGACGCGAAATGCACAGTCAATTGTTCGAGACTGCTCTGTCTGGTTGCAGACAAAATACACGTCGCCTTCTTTAATGGTGTAATGAATGTAGTCATAAAAAGAGCTTTTTTCGGCTCTCATTGCCTCGAAGTCTGGAGCAACACCTTCGCTCTGCAGGAGTTGGCGGGCAGTTCGCCCCCAGGTCAGGCATCCTATACCGACTTTCTTTTGTCCGCTTTCGGCTGGATCGTCCCCCCATGTTTGATCGGCAAGGTCATGAAATCGCTGTTGTGCCGACTTGCCTCCAATGAGACTGACCAATCGTTCGGGCTTTGGCCCCAATATCGCAGCGCCCTGCTGTAACAGTTCGACAACCTTTTCTAAAGCCGCCAATGACAAAACTCTATGTCCCGGCAATACAAGCAGGCGATAGCGGCCGCCGCCGGGGGTGATGATCTTTCCATCAAGCACTTTCAATTTAAGCAAAATGTCTTCATTGGTCACATCATAATCGTATCCGGGCATCGCCCCGGCCGGGTCGGATTCTTTCAGAGCCGCAATATTGGGAACATGATCGCCGTAATAATATAATACATCCGCTACAAATGTGCCGCGTTGCGTCAGAGACTGAATGCGATTGATATAATCCATAAACGCATCGGAATACTCCCACCACGTCACCTGCGGATTTACATGTGTACCGGCAAAATATTCCTGACCGGGCAAACCCATTTCTTTCGGCGAACAGGTAAAAGTATGAAAAAAGATCATATTCAAACCCGAACAAAATTCATGATCCATGCTCGGCTTTTGCGATTTCCACAGAACATCATTCCAGTGCGGGCCAATTGACGTAAATGATTCGGCCCCGACATATTGTTTGCCGTAAATATGTGCCGCAGAGGAGGCCTGCTTAACAAAGAAACGCTGCGGAGGGGTGGGCCGATGCGGCGAAGGCACCCAGAACTCACTCATCATAATATCACTGTGGGAATAATTTTTAATTCCGTCCATTGGTCCTGCATGAGGCCCAGCTGATTCAGGCTGAATCCCGAGGTTGTATCGGGCGGCATGCTCGGCGAAGACCTTATAATGATTCTCGGAAACACAATGAGCCAGCGTCTTTCTAAGATCGGCCAAAAAAGCATTGCTGGCCTGACGGTTCTCAACAATTTTTCCGGCGATGACCGGTAAATATGGGATCGGGTCATAGCCGCAGTATTTTTTGTAGTCTTCTGCAAATTCCGGGCTCCAGTTCATCCCGCCGCATTCCCAACTGTCGGTTTCCAACTGCTTTAAGACAGTTCCAGCCAGTGGTCCTGCTTTTTTGAGTAACGGATCAACAACTTCGGCCCAATACCGGTCGAAAGCCTCCTTGTTGAGATAATCGATCACGTGCCCTTTCCAGTCAGCACTGAATGTCGAAACATGAGAATCTGTAATGGTATATCCAAACCGCAGAATCGTCCATGTTCCGGCAGGGATATCCCATGTGAGCCGGCCGTTAGAATTCATCTTACCCGTAATATCCCGGATATCCTCCAGCAAGGCGTCCTCTTCTCCCGGTATGGAGGGGTTGTCATTTAACAAAAACCGGGTGTCCGGAGCGGACATGCCGATTTCTTCATATCCAGATTTTAACCTAAGATCCTTAATGGGTTCTCCGGAAGCACTATTCATCATTTTCTGCCCCTCGGAATCAAGCAAAAGCGTCAGATTAGAGACCTGCACGTTCCGCGGGGACTCCGGAAACCGGAGATCATAAGCATCTTCAAACAGAATGCGGAAAATCTTGCCCTGAATCGGGTCAAACGTAATATCATTTGATTCGGGGTGAAGTGAGTATACGTCTGTCTTTTTTTCATCGTCCAGGCACAACACTCGGCATTTCTTAGGACCGTATCCGGGCCGACTCTGCATCTGTAAACCGGAAAGAATCACAGGTTTGATAAACGAGAATTGCAGCCATTCGGGAGCCTTTGTGGTCGGACCCTGCCCGGGTTCTGTTCCTGCACTGACCCAGAATGTCTCGTTCTTTCCGTCAATTGCTTCAGCGGGAGGATAATTGCCCTGATGGGAACTGGCGCTCAGATCAAATCCCGTCCGGGACCTGATCGTTTCGGGATATGCCAAGACACAGACATCACGATAGTAATCGTTTCGGTAATCCGGCATCGGGAGTTTTTGGCTATAAGACATCGGCCCTTTAACCTGAATCTCGGACCATGTCAATTGTTTGGCCGCGAAATCCGGGGTGACATTCGGCCCGCCCAGATTCCAGCCGCTTTGAATAGACAACCCCAACTCCAAGCCAAGCCGCTGAGCTTCTTTCAGGGCATGCATATATAACTCAACCCAGGCGGGGCTTGCGAATGTCGGCCCGGCCGGAACTTGCGCATTTCCCCGCTGGTCTGCTCCCCCTGCATCAAAGATCATCGCACCACAAAAGCCTTTTTCATGCATTGCCTCCAGGTCTTTGGTGATCGCTTCTTTGGTTACATTACTGTTGAGCCACCACCACCAGCAGCGAACACCAGAATTCCTCCGAGGATTTGTAAAGTCTCTTTCTATGCGGTTTTCAACAACGGTGATCTGGGATGCTGTTGACGAATTACAACCTAACAAAACCAATATCAAAAACATAATGGTACACAGATATCTGCTGTGAAATTGACGTTTTTTTGTCATTTTTCTTCCCTGAAAAGTATCGACTGTTTCCTTTTTATTTTCTTTCAAATTGTATCCACTTGTATAATAAGGGCTGGAATTATCACAGGCATTCACCGCACCGTCCTAATTCGTGTGACATGTTTATCTTTGAATCTACCGAAGACCACATAAAAAATCAATAAGAATATGGAGAAAACAGCGATGATACCGTTCCCATTAAGGCACGAAAAATCCGGCAAATTGCCCTACACAAATTAGTCTGCATTAAGCCCGGCTCTTAAAACAGCTTGATATCGTCAGCCTGTAGTTACCATCCAGAAGAGGCCCAATGCCCTTCTCGGACCATTAATCATCACGTCTTGATACCTGTCTCAGAAACATAAATTTCGGGAATCGAACAATCATCAAATTACTGACTTGCAATCGCCTGTATTTCCTGTTGTGTCAGCGCTGTATCATAGATCCGGACCTCATCGATCAGGCCCTGGAAGTAACGGGGACCGCCGGCGGCTAAATACGCGCCGATCTTAACATCTTCAGCCGAACCGCTATTGATCGGCTCGTCCGCAAAGGAACTGATCGTTTCAAGCTGACCGTCAACATACAATTGAGCTTCTGCAATATCCGGGCTGCCGTCATCGGCGACCACAACGGCAACATGGTGCCATGTGTTGTTATTGATGACGGTGGTGCCGATAATATTGCCGCCCTGGACTTCCGCGCGAAGCTGACCGCCTTCATTAACACGAATGACCCAGCGGCCGCCATTGTATTCTTCGCCCCACGTCAGGATCTCACCGGAGACCGAAGCGGTTTTGATCCAAGCCATACAGGTACGGCTGCCACCGCCGGGAATGCCTTGATAGCCGGACACTTCGACATGGTCGTTCGTGCCGTCAAAACTAAGGGCATTGCCGGAATAGCCCAAATCCCATGTCGGAGCATTGACAAGCGTGCCTGGCCGCCAATAGATCGAGCTATCGTATGCCGTATCGCCGCTTGTTTCGTCGAATTTCAAATGAAGCTGCATGGCTTCATCACCCAGCCAATTATGGGCTAATACTGAGAAATCTGAGACGGTGACATCATCATCGCCATCCAGATCCGCGCCGTCACAGGCAGGGGCATCCACACAATCCAGCATTAACCATTGGGCCGCGAAACCGAGCAGATCGGTCATCCCTTGCGTACCAGAATAGGTATTGGCAACCTGAATCGTCATCGTCGCCGTATCATAAAAACCGGTGCCGTCTGTTACACTAACCGTAAAACTATTCTCGCCAATGTTGACATCACGCGGAATACCCGACAATGCTCCATCCGGCGCCACAGTCAGCCAGTTCGGACCGGAGACCTTCGAGAAGGTCATCGGGTCACTTTCCGGATCGGACGCATCGTCAGCAATCGTGCTGTTATAGGCCTTAAGCTCGATAGCGTCGATCTCAGTGACCGGGTCAACGATAAATAACGGAACACCCCAGGGCGAAAGATAAGAACCGTCAATGATCTGCTGACTCAGGCCTGGCCCCTGCCAGGCGACAGCCAGGTTGTCGCCGCCGGTACCTTCCTTCTGAAGCACTTCAATGTAGTACATCTGCCCGCCCGTCAATGTGATCGATAACGATTGCTGCTCGAAATACTTGGTCCATTCACGCGAATTGGTCCAACCTGGAACATTAGCGATCAACGTTGCGTTAGCCGGATTGCTATCTGTGCTTAAATACAGTTCACAATTGTCATCACCCGCGACCCAGAACGTGTAATTGCCACTGGTGGGCGGATGAATATAGCCGCGAATGCGTGTACCGTAATTATCCGCCCAATCCGTAAGACCTTCTAGGCTGATCAACTGCTCACTGCCTGTTGGATTATTCGGATAATTCGCATTGGACGTCAAATCCGTGACCGCCGTGCCCGTAATCCCGGTCCACCACTGGCGCAGGATCGTGCCGCTGGCGCCGCCGATTTGCGGTGTCGCACTGACCTGGCTCGAATTGGCAGATCGGTTGAGCGATTCGTCGACAGCTTTCACAACATAATAGTATGGGATTGTCTGGGTCGCCTCATTGTCCGTAAAGGATGTGCCTGTAATACCGCGGCCAACAATGTCATATGGACCGTCGCTGGTTGTAGATCGCAGCACTGTGTAGCCGGCCAGATCCGATTCGGAATTCGCATTCCAAGTCAGATCCACTGACGTCGCGTTCGCAGTAGCCGTGACACCTGTCGGAACCGCCGGTGCAACAAACTCGATCGCTGTGCCGACCGGAAGCAGCCGCCACATCTGATTATAGCCTCCCACAGAATCCCATTGACGAATATTCGCGCCGTCAGATATGGAGGCCCCCTCCACATCAAGACATTTTTTGTTCCATCTGCTTCGAATATAGAACCAGCCGTCCTCGATATAATCAAAGTACCACTGCTGATTCTCGCCCCCTGCAGTACCTGCCATATCCCACTGTGCGATATTGCCGCCGTTATTATATGAAAAATTAAACACGTCCGCACATTTACCTGAATGCACAACAGTGACTTTGAAATGACTCCAGTCCCCGCCACTATAGGAATTGAGTGATTCAATATCCCACTGCTGGTGAGTCCCGCCGGTATAGGTGTTCTGCCGGATGTTAGCACCATTGCTGGTCGAAGCGGACGCTACTTCCATCACCTTACTGCTATTGCGGTTCACCAGCACATAGCGGCCGTCAGTAATCGGCGGCTGAACGTCATCGCCCCAGGTGATATTGATTACCCTCTCAGCATTTTTATGGTTTGAGGTTTGATAACCGTCACCGCCTGAAGTCGCAACAGTGTACGACCGCTGCGGGCCGTGACCGTCAAAAAACACGGGGCGATCCGCGCAGTAAAACTCGTAAGTAGTCGGCCTGGCTTGCCGTTCCTGCTCACCGACAAAGCCCTGTACTCTTCCATCCGCATGACGATAAACCGCAGCCGCCGTCCAGTTGGGCAGGTGTTCGGCATAGCCGAGACGTTTGCCGAATCGGCAAGCCTGAGCAAACTCGCCTCGCGCCCTTCCCGCGGTTCCCCACCAAATCACACCATCTAAACCATATTCAGCCCCGACAATGCATTCACCAACATTATGCACTTCCGGCTCAAATGTTTCGATGGAATTGCAGGAATGCAAAAAAGCCACATATTCCGAACACGCTCCTGCCAGGTTGTGTGTCGATCCCAATGCAGCACGGGATCTGATCGGATCAAACCAATCAAACACCACATCAGAATTTAATACGCCGAGTCCACCCGTGAGCATGCCGGAAAATTCCGAGCGGCTCTGCATGTACCCCAGCGCATCGTAGTAATCCTGCGGCGAACCCTGCCTGCCGGGCTGAAGGTCAGGTTCATTGGCCAAATCGAGCCAGTCAATGTCAGGGGTATTAGACAGCAAACTGAGATAACGCACATTAGCCGAAAACAGAGCCGCAAGCCGATCGGGATACACGCGATCCTGCCCGCTGATATACCAGTCACTTTCTATATTGTCACAATACAAATACCACTTCAGATCGGCGCCACCATCGGCAACGATCGCATTAAGTTTGCCCTGCAGATACGACTTGTCAGTATCACTAAGTTCACTGTCCCATATGGTTGATCCATTAGTCAATTCAGAATCCTGTGCGCAAGGCACGCGTACGCAATTTAACGCATCACCCATGAAGATAACGCTACGAGGTACTTGATATACCCATCCCCTATCATACCCCCAGTGTGTAATATTCTTGCTCTGGCCCGAATCTGAAGTGCTAAATGTCACTGTTCGGTCCGCACCGAAGACAGTTGCGTTGAACACTGCCATAAAGAGCGATATCACAAGCAAAAACAATAGATTGCCTGGAATTTTCATGACACCTCTACTGCCAACGTGTATCTCCATGGAAAAAAAACCAATCTCTAGCATTTTGTTCATGTCCCCAACTGGGAATAGTGTCATTAGTAAGTGTATCATACCCAAATTAAAACTTTTTTTAGTATACCGTTTCATAAAAACGATAATTTTAATGAAAAACCAGAATTACGGGATAAATCCGGAGGCATCAGCCTGCAAACCTATTATTGTACGGCGGTTTCCGGCGGTCCTAAATGGCTACTCGGAGCGTCACCAATAATACTTTTATTGCACAAGACTCTGAATTTCCTGTTCTGTCAGCGCCGTATCATAGATCCGTACCTCGTCGATCAGGCCCTGGAAGTAACGGGGACCGCCGGCGGCTAAATACGCTCCGATCTTAACATCTTCAGCCGAACCGCTATTGATCGGCTCGTCCGCAAAGGAACTGATCGTTTCAAGCTGACCGTCAACATACAATTGAGCTTCCGCAATATCCGGGCTGCCGTCATCGGCGACCACAACGGCAACATGGTGCCAGGTGTCGTTATTGATGACGGTGGTGCCGATGATATTGCCGCCCTGGACTTCCGCGCGAAGCTGACCGCCTTCATTGACACGAATGACCCAGCGGCCGCCATCGTATTCTTCGCCCCATGTAATGATCTCACCGGAGACCGAAGCGGTTTTGATCCAGGCCATACAGGTGCGGCTGGCACCGCCGGGAATGCCTTGATAGCCGGACACTTCGACATAGTCGTTCGTGCCGTCAAAACTAAGGGCACCGCCGGAATGGCCCAAATCCCAGGCCGGAGCATTGACAAGCGTGCCTGGCCGCCAATAGATCGAATTATCGTATGCCGTATCGCCGCTTGTTTCGTTGAATTTCAAATGAAGCTGCAGGGCTTCATCACCCAGCCAATTATGGGCTAATACTGAGAAATCTGAAACGGTGACATCATCATCGCCATCCAGATCCGCGCCGTTACAGGCCGGGACATCCACACAATCCAGCGACAGCCATTGAGCCGCAAGGCCGGCCAGGTCTTCTGTGCCGCGGACGCCGGAATAGATATTGGCTACCTGAATCGTCATCGTGGCAGTATCGGATAAACCGCCCGTATCTGTGACCCGAATTGTAAATGTATCCGTACCGGAAATTGAATCGGTCGGAACTCCGGAAAGCGTCCCGTCCGGTGCCACCGCCAGCCATTTAGGCCCGGAGTCTTTGCTGAAGGTCAGCGAACCACTTTCAGGATCACTTGCGTTATCGGCAAGTGTGCTGCTGTAAACAGTGCCCTCGGTCGCGTCAATCTCGTTAATAGGATGCGTAGTGAAAGACGGCGGCTCATTTATTGGCCCCCAAATTTGTGCTTCCCAAAAACCAAGCCAACCGCTGCCGTCGCTGTTATTGCCTGTCATTGTTACTTTAACATAACGGCCGCTGGTAGGTGTAAATGTCGTTTCCCAATAGCCGGTAGTCGTACTGGTACTGCCATTGAATACCTGAACGCCGTCAATCTCAATACGAATGGGATTCGTACGCGATGCACCATTGTAGAATTTCAGTTTAATTCGATCAATCTCAGATACGGATCCAAGGTCGTATGTGATCCAGGCGTTCGCCACAGTACCATCATTGGCCCAGCGAGTATTTCGATTACGGTCATAGGAGTTCACTGCCGAATTACCCGTCTGTTCTGCACCTGCGTCAACACTTACAATGTCAAGAGGTGCTGCTACAAATTGAGCCGCTTGGTTGTTTGAGAGCAATTCCGCAATCTGACTGGCGCTTAGTGCATAATCAGCAATCATAACGTCATCAAGCATCCCGTCAAATAGCGGATCGGTGGACCACTGACTCTTACCGATGTAGTTGTTTTGAGGCATCATGTTCGATGGATTGTTCGTCATAGAGGTGCTCGATGCCGCCGGAGTGCCGTTCACATAAAGTGTTCCGGTGTTACCGCCCAAGGTAACCGCAACATGGGTCCAGGTTCCCGTTGGCAACGGGGAAGAGGCATACAGGTTCTGATAGGCGGCTGTGGTCTTAAATCCAAATCGCAAATTACCCCCTGAATTCGGAGACAGGAACATGTATTCCGTGGTACCGTTGCCAAAGTCGAAAATACGCTGCTGCTGGGTTCCGCCGTTCCAATAGACCCAGGCCGCGAATGTAAAGTCAGCGTCTTCACCCATATGGGTCGGCAGTACCAGATAGTCATCGGCGCCATCCAGAACCATGGCATTGTCATTCTGGCCTGCCACCCGTTTAGGTGCTCCATAGACCAGCGGATTGTTGCCGTTGCCGGAACTATCTCGGAAATCCGCGTCAAAGGAATAGATGGTGTTCGCACTTTTTCCCGAACCTGGAACTTCCTGCTGATAGCCGACCGGAGAGACTTGGTCGCGGTAAACTTCTCCGGCTTCGGTTGGCCAACCGTCATCCCACTCGACACGCCGCACGTCCTCCACCCAGTTATAGATCGCATATCGCTCAACCCATGGGGTGCTGTCAAGCATATCGATCATCGCACCAATGGTTGCGGCCTGCTGCGCATAAGTCGGATCGCCGCATCCGGTCCAGTTGGCGCCGTTGTTCCACTCAGTGATCCAGATAGGCCTGCCGGTTTGGTCGTGGACTGCCTTGAGGTAGTCATACATTTGCGTTGCCGCACCACTCGGGTTCGCAGGATTATAGCACCAGTAATAGTGAACACTGACAAAGTCAACCCGCAAATCAGCTGCATCGGCCTGTTCCATAAACGGATACAACCAACTGCTTCGTCCCCCGTCAGTCGTCGCTGGCGAACCGACACGCAGTCCCGTGCCCAACAAATCCGGCCATGACCAAATAGCATCGCCTACGGAAATATTGGCTTCGAGCGTGTTATCCGGTTCGTTGTAGCCCAGCAGGTGGGAGGCTCCACGTGTCTGCCAGTTCTGTCCCAGACTGGGCCACCAACGCTCCTGACGTATAGGGACATACTCCTTGTCCAGGGTCGAGTTCTGGTCGAGGTTCCAGTTATACCACCACTTGATGTTCAGTTGAGAGCCAATGTTTCCTGCAATACCCTTCTTGCTGACCCATCGCCATGGAAAAACGCGCACAAAGTTGATCTGGTCATTCAATTTTCCCGGAAGGACAGCAATTTCCAGATCGCAATCCTGTGCGACATAATTCTTGCTGTAGCCGGTTCCGTATATGGTCTGGGCAAATGTTGCGGTATATCCCCGCTTCAAAATAAAAGAACTGATCTCGTTGGCCATTGCCCCCAGGGACGTTGTATCGTATTGGGTGTATTGGTTCAAGTATGCGGAACTTCCCTGAAAATTATCCTCGGTAAACACCTGCAACGGTTGAAAGGTCGAAGATTGGGGGATGACAACCGCTCCGGCGGCATATTCCACAACCCGAACATTGGTGTTCAGAACCGCATTTGCCCCACCGACCTTAATCTGACTTAGATAGGTAGAGTTCGCTACGGACGGCTTGATGCCTTCCAGGAAGAAAAAAGAATCCACCGAGTTGAGATTGATCGTACAGCCGGATATCGGAGTCGTTGTATTGGTGACATGCAATTCCGAAACGCCGTTCATATTCACGACATCACCAGTCAAACTGGTATAGGTCTGGACGTCATCGACGATATTGATCGTGGCCGCCTTTGCCGTAAATGGCAGCAAAATCATAAAAGCAACTATGCCATATTTTACTAATGTTTGGTGAACCGGTTTTTGCGAATTCTTTATGACAATTTTATGCATTTCAGACCCTTTTTTGTTTGATAATCAACCATGGCTAATTCAACTTTGCCTATCCCTCTTATAGAATGACCAAAAACCAAATTATTAAACATAAAATCGCCAAATAGCATCAAAAATTCCTTTAACACGGGGTTATACTCATCGTGCATAGTAATCTACGATTTTTGTATCTTTTTGTTGTCATTACAGATAAATAAGCAACATTGACATTTTCTGTATCTATTAGCGAACAAAGCTGTGGTTCCGTGTGGAGTTTGTCCGCCACTGGGTTCAGCAATTTACACAGTGACTGTCCTCAAGGAAGATACAAGAACGCCCCCTTAATAGCTTCATTATACCATTTTCAAACTCAAAAAGCAATTTTTTTATCGCTTTATTATAGGACGTCAAGGCGGTTCACAGTGCGGATTATGGGCCTGTAAAAAGCCATTCGGTAGATAAGTCAGAAAACCCGGATGATAATAGCATGAAATAAGAAGGAACAAAGCCCGTCTTGGGCTTTGTTCCACTGTTTTATAGTCCTTTGGGGGTACTAAATACGGCCCCAAAAAGCTGTTTGAAGGCCATTGCTGCCTTATTTTGCAGAGAATTTATGAACAGTCGTTGTTGCGTATTTCTCTCCGGGACGCAGCGTCGTTGTCGGAAAGCCGGGCTTATTGGGAGAATCCGGATAATGCTGGGTTTCCAGACAGAACCCGTAACGGTGATTGTAGACTTTACCCTCTTTGCCGGTCAGTGTGCCATCAAGGAAGTTGCCCGCATAGAACTGGAGACCGGGTTCGTTGGTATAAATCTTCATGATGCGTCCGGTTGTGGGCTCATAAACCTTCGCTGCCAGTGACATTTTGCTGCCCTTTTTGTTCAGGACCCAGTTGTGGTCGTACCCCAGACCGTACTCAAGTTGGGTATCGTCATTATTAATGCGGGCGCCAATGGCTGTCGATTTGGTAAAGTCAAACGGCGTTCCCGCCACCGGAGCGATCTGGCCGGTGGTGATCAGGCCAGAATCGACGGGTGTATAGGTGTCGGCATTGATCATGAGCTTGTGGCCGAGGATGTCGCCGTTGCCCTGGCCGGCAAGGTTGTAATAGTTGTGGTTGGTCAGATTGCACACGGTCGGCTTATCCGTGGTGGCTTCATAATGGATCTTCAGTTCGTCTTTATTGGTCAGCGTATAAGTAACCGTCATATCCAGATTGCCGGGGTAGCCTTCTTCCATATCCTTGCTGAGATAGTGCAGTTTGAGGCCGACGCTGCTGCTCGACTTGACAGGTTCGGCATCCCAGACGACTTTGTCAAAACCTTTCAGCCCGCCGTGCAAATGATTTTCATCGTTATTGGCAGCCAGCGTATACTCTTTGCCGTCGAGGGTGAATTTACCCTTGCCAATGCGGTTGCCGTAGCGGCCGATCAGGCAGCCGAAATACGGGCTTTTTTCTTCATAGTCTTTGACATTGTCAAATCCGAGGAGAATATCGCCCAGTTTGCCGTCACGGTCCGGAACCCACAACTCGGTGACGGTTCCGCCGTAGTTGGTAATTTTAGCAACAAGACCGTTTGCATTGGTCAGCGTGTAAAGATCGGCCTTTTGGCCGTCTTTGGTTGTTCCGAAGTCAGCTTTTGTGATGCTCATTGTTGCGCTTTTTGTCTTTGAATGGCTAAGACACTTACACCCCGTTAGAAAAACAAGCAAGCATACCAGGGTTACAAAAACAATGTGTTGAAAATGGTTCTTTTTCATGGCTTTGTCTCCTGTGTTTAAAATCTCTTTTTTCCTGTATCCGGTCATTAGAGTCCCATCGCTAAGGATCATATACGTTTAGCATAACCGGTTTTTATCCAATGAGCAAGTAGTGATTGATCGATAAAATCAAAAACATTTCCAGGTCGTTTTGAAGTCGGAGGGGGTTGCAGGGATGCATTTTTCCCCTCGAATCGCCGCGGCCGGAGGATACAGTGTTTGCTGCCCCGCTCCACTAACAAACGCAATAAAAAAGGCCGGACCCTGGTTATAGGGCCCGGCTTTTGTAAACTCGTATAACTGCTCTTTTATGTATTATCTGGTTTTTACCAGAACGACATAGTCAAGCGTTTGCCCAGGAATAACTACACTATCACCGGCCTCGACCGTACGGCTCATTAATCCGTAATCGCCCAACCAGAGACTATGCCGGCGCCAAGTGCCTTTAATACCGGTATCTTTAAAGCCGGTCTTTTCAAGGCTATCCTGAAATGCTTTCGCCGTTTTTATCAAAGCGTCATAGGGCTTATCAAGTGTATGAGCCGGGAATGTGCCGGTTTCGTACATCACATACACGGTTGCCGGTCTTGTCACACGGAAACCCAAATCGGTTTTATTCTTTTCGTCGCTAAGTCGCTTGGTAGCGATCCAGAAAGCCCCCTCGACTGGTTTTGGAAGAACATCAAATGTATTATCGGACGAGCCGTCAACTTCGGTATAAAACGGGCCTTGAGATTCAACCGGGCGGTCGATGAAGATAGCCGGATTGTTCTCATTGGAGCTCTTTAAATCCACCACAAGACTGTCTTTGGGAACCGGCATTGCGCCATCGGAAGCCTTTTGATAAATGACCATCGATTCGGAATTGCCCTGATTGTCCCGCACTTCAACAACGTTTTTGCCCGGACTCAGAGTCGCTTTCCAGAAAAACACATTGTTGATCATAGGCCCCTTAACAACCTGGTCTTTATCCTTCACTTTCATCGTCGAATCAGAATGTGCATAGTCGCCGTTCTTCTTGACACCCTGAGAAACCCCATTGATGAACAGTTCCACTTCTTTTGCGTTGGAATAGGCCTTAATACCATTGTCCGGGTCGAACTGACGATAAAAATGGTGCCGTCCGCAAAGATGCAGAACCGGGTCATCCGGACGCATGAAAGAACGATAGTGATAATAAAAATCTTTGGGCATTCCGTTGAGCGTAAGGATGCCCTTGGTGTTTCGATTCTTTTTAAACTTTAAATTGTAAAATTCACGGTAATTCCACCACAGAAACATCTTATGTGCGGAAGGATTATTGCGGAAGATCGTTTGGAAACGGAATTCCGCAACAAGCTCGTTGTATTCTTCCGGCTCAAACCAGTCAACGTTCCAGCGTATCGTTCCATAAGGAATGTGATGAGTGATCCATGACCCCGAACCGGTTTCCGAGATAAAGGCATTCTGTGGAAGTTTCTTAAAGCTTGTGTAATGATCATAATACCAGCCCTGATAGGTATTGCCGGCGACAAAATCGACATTGGTCGGCGTCTCACCCGCCGAAGCATAGGTGATCAGACGACTCTTATCTTCCTGGCGAATGATGTCCGCATAATGAGAGGCCACTTCCTGATACGTTTCATTGCCGCTGCTCCAGAATACAATACTGGGATGGTTCCAGTTCTGGCGAACCATTTCGCGGGTGATGCGTTCGCCGTCAGCATTGGGTTTGGTTTCGCGCTTAACCCCTTTATCCCACTTCTGTCCGGCCAGGCCGTTTTCCGCCCAAATAGCAATGCCGTTTTCATCGGCCAGATTGTATTCAAAGCGGCGGTGCGGATAGTGAGCCAGACGTACAGTATTGCAGCCCAGATCCATTATGCCTTTCCACTCGTCAAGGAAATCTTCATCGGTCATCGCGTTCCACTGATGTTCACCCTGATGATGTTTACAAACGCCGCGAGCCAGCAGTTCTTTGCCATTGATCAAGAAGCACCCGTCTTTCATTTCGACTGTACGAAAACCCGTCCGCTCGGTCAGGGCGTCCACAATCTTTCCATCGACCAGCACTTTCGTTTGAACGGTGTACAGGTTGGACTGTTGAATATTCCATAACTTGGGGGAGGCGATCACATGCGTCGCCGTCACAGGTTCGGTTGTCCCGCCGGCAATCGTGCTTTTAACATCGAATGCAGCACATTCCTTTCCGTCCGGTCCCGTCACGGTATGGCGTACCACGATATCGGCAACACCCACAAGATTATTTCTCACATACGTCTTCACTTCCAGGTCAACGCTGTTCTTGGTAATGTTTTTCGGTGTCAGGTAAACACCGGTCGATCCCATGTCCGGGAAAATGTGCACCGCACCCGTCTTGATAAGCCACACAGGACGGTAAAGCCCGCCGTTCGTATAATAAAGGTTGGACTGGGATAAACAATTGACTGCTTCAGTGTCACGATTGGTCACACGGATCACCAGGTCATTGTCCTGTCCGAATTTTACGGCATCTGTCAGGTCGAATGCTGCCGCGGTAAAGGCTCCCTTATGTTGCCCGACATGCTGACCATTCACAAAAACATCCGCAACCGAACCGGCACCCTCTAAAAACAGACCGAAGCGTTTATCTTTTTCGGTTTCCTCTGCCTTCAACGTTGTGCGATACCAGCCGGCGGATTGCTCCGGCAGTCCGGAAAGCCGAAAGACATGAGGAATGCTCAATTCGGTCCACTCGGCTTCCTGAGGAATCACCAACTCCGATCCTTCCGGGGAAGTATCCTGACAAAACTGCCATGTCTCAAGACCGATTTTTTCTCGAGGTTCAACCGCATCCAGGCGGCTGCACCCAAAACACAAGCTTAATACAGCCAACAATAAGACGTATAAATTCTTCATACCGGACTCCCTTGTAAAATCTAAGATAATAAGATGTAAATAAACCGTACTGTTAAGATAAATTCCTCTGAACAAACTATCCGTTATTCCTAATTATTCAGAAACCGCCGGTTCTCTGAGTTGGTACAAGGATATGAAATTCATGACAAAATGCAAGCCCTTTTGAACAAAACACCGGTTTTTTAAATGATATTGCATATCGCCGCTTTTAGCTTGCGGGCTTTATCTCAGCATCTTCAGGAAGTTTATACCTTCCGTCTTTATATTGATTCTTCTCGTTCCACATCCAGACGGTGGCGGGGATCAGCGGTTGAAGCCGGTCGGTGTTTTAAGGGTTATTGGCGAAGGAATATGCAGTTATTGAAGGCGTGTAGGCCGTAAAAAAAGACAGCCGGGGGTGACCGGCTGTCTTTGTCGCATTGTTAATATACATTCGGCTGTTATTCGGCGGCTTTTTCCTCACGCCACATCCAGAGGGGGGCTGCAATGAACCAGAGGACGGTTGCTACCAGCATGATGGTTTTGACGGTGTCCAGTGTCATTTTGTCCGCCAAATATAATATTGACGGAACGATCAGTACTACCAGCATCAGCAATGCGAAAGATTTAGCAAAGTGTCTCATTTTTATCATCCTTTATTGAATAGCGGGACGGATTTTCTTTTGGTAGAAAATACTCAGTACAATGTACAGGGCCGCCGTCATAAACCAACCCGGCAGCGATACGAAATAAATCTGGATGGTGAAGGTATCTTTGAGCCACTGAACCCTGTCACCATCGGTCAGGATGTTCCACTGAACCAGCAAATCGACAATCACGCTGAACTTAACCAGAATAATACATACGATCAAAGTAACAAAGTAGGCAAAGAAAGCTGCCATGTTAAATTTCTTGCCGCTTAATTCGGCATACCCGCTCTTGAGGCCCAACTTTTTAATAAGCCAGAAATCGATGAAGATAATCGCCCCCATCGGCATCAGCAACAGTCCGTAAAACGCCACAAAATCCAGCAGTTTCATCGCAAACCATGGGAACATCGCGGCGACTGTAGCGATCAGCCCGGTGATGAGCGTTACGATGAAGCGGGAGGTTTTCGGGATAATCGCCTGAAACGCCAGACCCGCCCGATAGATCGTGGGGTTGGCGGTGGTCCAGCCGGCGATGATGACGCAAATTAAGCCCGCGATACCGCAGGCACGATAAGCCAGCGGCCCCGGCAGCACGGACGTGTCGGATGGATCCAGGTGAAGCTGATAGGCGAACAGGATTGAAGCGGATATCCATGCCATGAAGTGACCGACGTACATGCCCGCCCCGGAGGCAATTGAGTACCAGCTCTTTTTGGCAAATCGCAGAACCGACAAATCACTCATCCCGATGTGCATCGCCATATTGCAGAACCAACCGAAGAACATCACATGCCAGAAGGTGAACTTGACCTGTCCTTCGAGCGGCTCGCCGCCTTTCCACATATGCGTTTGTGCCAACGACCACAGGTCGCCCACTGAATGAATCTCGGTACCGGTAGCGGTCATAAAATTGCGAAGGCCCACAAAACCGAATGCCAGGAACACCAGTACCATCCACGGCGCGGCGATATTGGCAAATCGGGCCACGATTCGGTAACCGGCGGCTGCAACCACGGCGATTAGTGAACCGGCAGCAAACACCGCGAGCACCCAGCCGACACTGTTCGGATAGTAATCCGTCAGCCCGGGCATGGGAAATTTAAACCAAACACCGATTGCGGTTGCCGAGACGGTAATCATGGCACCTGCTAAGAAGCAGAACATCACACCGTTGGCCAGATTATACAGAATGACAAGATGTCGACCACAGATTTTTTCGGCTTGATAGTACATAGTCAGTCTTGCACGCGTGGCGATGGGGGCACACACCAGCATCCAGCTCAGGACGGCCAGTGCATTACCGACCAGCAGGCCGACGATCAGGTCAAATGCACTGACGCCGGCGGCCACGAAGAGGGGGCCAAGCATCAGTTCGGTTCCGGCACAGTGCTCCCCGGCATACATACCGACGAAACTTTTAAAGCCGAGCAGCGCGTTTTGCGGTACGGGCTGGCGTTCAAATTCGCCGGTTGCCTGCTGCTGACTCTGTTCTGCCTGCGATTCCTGTGACATTTTAGATCCTCCAATGAGTTTTTTGAATCCTGTTTTTAATCACACACGATGATTGAGAACATCCTTTTCGTACTGCCGGACCTCGTCAAACCAAGCCATGCCGACCGGCGTACCCTGTTTCATACAGTAATAATCCCAGACCGCCGCCCACGGCAGTGATTTCAGCTCTTCAAATATAACTAACCGCTGTGTAAAGTCCATATTTAATTCGGCGGACCGTAGTGTTTCGATAGGTTCGAGCATGGCAAATAACAACGCCTTAACCATATTGCGTGTTCCAATAACCCATGCAGCAACCCGGTTGATACTGGCATCGAAGAAATCCAGCCCGATATGGACTTTGTTGAGTCTGCCGCTGCGAACCAGTTCTTTGGCGATCTGCTGCAGCTCGTCATCAAAGCAAACCACGTGGTCACTGTCCCAGCGAACCGGCCGGCTGACATGCAGCAGCAACTCCGGACAGAACATCATCACGGAGGAAATCTTCTCTGAGATCATCTCGGTCGGATGATAGTGCCCGGCGTCCAGACATAAGAGCTTCTGCCGCGATACCGCATAGCCCATATAGTATTCGTGTGAGCCGACGGTATAGCTTTCACCGCCGATTCCGAACAGTTTGGATTCCACCGCATCCAGATGCAGCTTGGGGTCGATCTTTTCGGCGAAGATCGTGTCCAGTGAATCGGTCAGTCGCTGACGCGGCGACACCCGGTCGACAGGTGTATCTTTGTAGGAGTCCGGGATCCAGAAATTCGTCACCGTCGTTGTGTCGAATTGTCTGCCCATTTCAGCGCCGATCTTCCGGCAGGCAATCCCGTGTTCGATCCAGAAATTACGAATACCTTGATCGGAGTGGCTCAGCGTAAAGCCATCCGCGGCCTTGTCATGCGAAAAGTAGGTCGGGTTAAAATCCATCCCGTGCAGTTTGCCTTTGCCCCAGTCGATCCAGCTTTGAAAATGTTCCGGCTTTATCTCGTTGCGGTCAACAAATGTACCCCCGTTGTCGAGATAGCAAGCGTGAAGGTTCAGGCGATGTGTGCCGGGAATCAGCGACAGGGCCTTTTCGATATCACCGCGAAGCTCGTCAATCGTGCGTGCCTTGCCGGGATAGTTGCCTGTCGCCTGAATCCCGCCGGACAGTTCCGAACCGCCGACGTGCTCATAGCCGCCAACGTCATCGCCCTGCCAGCAATGCATCGAGACGGGAACGGTTGCCAGTTGTTTCATCGCTGCTTCGGTATCAACGCCAATCGCCGCATACTGATCTTTCGCGATCTGGTATGCCTGCTCAATTTTTTTCTGGTCCATGTGTTTATTCTCCTGCAACTTTTGAGTTGATTGATTATTCTTCATCGACGGGAAATCCCATCGTTGACAAAAAAGCCATGTTCTTCTGCGTTGTATCCAGCCGAGACATTTGAACAACAACAGGCTCACTGCTGTTGACAATCAACGAATACGGCTTTCCTCTCGGGATGGCCGGTTGCCCATGCATTTTAAGCTCATCCATTCTTAAATGGCAACTTCGTTGTGCCGTAACGCAAACATCTTCCACAAATACCGGGTCGTCATCTTCAAAATAGATCGACAGCGTGATTTTCACGTCATTCGGCCCGGTATTTAAAACGCAGATACATTCGTGCGACAGATAGCCGCTTCGATTCTGCTTGTCGTTATCCGTAATTTGAGGGATATAACCATCGGGGACAATCCAGCATGTCCTGCCAAACGCTTTCTTTGTTTTCATAAGTCTTCTCCGGTTTCTGCTAAATATTTTTTAGTTTCATAAACCGGTCATACTGCTGATCCCAAACCAATGTATCGCGCGGCTGATAGGTTTCCATTGGAAAGGACTGGCGAATGATCTGCCGTCCCTCAGCAAGCGATCCGATGTGGCCCATGCCGATAGCCTGCATGATAATGTTGCCGACAACGGTTGCTTCGACAGGTCCGGTGATGACCGGCACGCCCGTAGCCTCAGCGGTCAGTATGTTCAGCAGCTTGTTCTGTGTGCCGCCGCCGACAATATAAAGCTTATCAAATGTTGTGTTATAGATTTCACAAAGCTGATGCATGACCAGCCGGTACTGCATGGCTAAACTTTCCAAGCAGCAGCAGATATAAGCCCCTTTCGAGGCGGGAACGGGTTGGCCCGTTTGCCGGCAAAAGTCCGCGATGGCTTCGGTCATTGAAAGCGGGTTCATAAACACATCCCGATCCGGGTCGATCAGGCTGACAAAAGCGGGTGCTTCAGCGGCCAGTTCGGTCAGTGTGCCGTAATCGGTATCGTCGCCAAACGCCGCTCGGCAGCGCTGCACCAGCCATAATCCCATGATATTTTTCAAGAACCGGATGGTATTAAAAACACCGCCTTCATTGGTGAAGTTGTATTCAAATGCCTTCGGCGACGAAACGGGACTTTCAGCTTCGATACCCATCAACGACCATGTTCCGGAGCTGATGAACGCCCAGTTTTCTCCTTCGGCCGGAACCGCCGCCACAGCGGATGCCGTATCATGGGTTCCCGGAGCGATGACCGGCACCGGCCCTAGGCCGGTGATTGTCTGCAATTGTTCGGTCAACGGGCCGATGACAGTGCCCGGCGTGATCAGGTTGTGCATGATCTCCGTCGAAACACCGATGGCTTCAAACAATTCTGTATCCCACGTGCGGGTTTTAACATTCAAACCCTGCGTGGTTGAGGCATTGGTATATTCGTTGGTGATCTTGCCGGTGAACAAATAATGGAAGTAATCCGGGATCATCAGGAAATGTTTGGCGTTCTTTAAGGCTTCGCTTTTTTGTTCGGCCATCGCCAGGAGCTGATAGATGGAGTTGAACTTCATAAACTGGATGCCGGTTTTATCATAAACCTTTTCGGCCGGCATCCGCTTAAAAAGCGTTTCCATCATCCCGTTGGTCCGGTCGTCACGGTATGCAACAGGCAGTCCCATCAAAGACTCATCTTCTGCCAGCAAAGCAAAATCGACGCCCCATGAATCCACGCCGATACTTTCGATCGGCACATCTGACTTGGCACAGATCTTGAACGCTTCGATCATCGCTTCATATAGACGGATCAGGTTCCAGTGATAATGGCCTCCAATCGGAACCATGCCGTTCGGAAAACGATTGATCTCTTCCAAATGCAGTTTGCCGTCTGCCAGAATGCCTTTTACAACACGCCCGCTTTCAGCTCCCAGATCGATGGCGGCGTATGCGTGGTTTTGTCCCATCCGATATCTCCCTCAACTAATTTTCCATTTGTTTTTTCCGGTATGATTCCACTTCCCAGTTTTCAATAAATTCACGCGCCCCGTCAGTCATGTAGTCGATCCCGCCAAAGCCTTGAGCCAGTTTTTGCACCAGCGCGCCGTCCTGTGCCAGTTCAAGCGATAATCCTGCACCTTTTGCATTTTCCGCAACACCAAAAATACAATCGGCAAAAGCGATCACCTGCGGCAAATACCCATGTTTAGTCTTAAAATCAGCAATCCCTGAAACCGTCGGTTCACCCTCAAACGGGTACGACTTAGAATAGACAATATGATCGGGAGAAATCGGCCCTGTTGCATAATCAAAAGCGCCGGATGCGGCGATGCACAAATCGGGGTTCTGCATAGCATCGCGAATGGTCTGCTCGGCAGATTCAATTTTATTCTCAGGTAACGGTGCAATGTCCAGTTCCGTTGAAATCCCGGCTTGATCATAATGGGCTTTCAGCCTGGATTGAATGTCAGCATAGATCGCTCGAATATCCTCGGGCATATCGGCAGCGACAAAAACTCCGTGATTCTTCAGCAGAATGACTTGCGGCTGTTTACCGTTGACCTTTTCGTAATCCTGTATTTCTTTTCTGACCCGCATACAGAGTGTATAACCGGGATCAATATAGCCCAGCCAGAGAGCTTGCGGAAAGAGTTCTTTGGCCGCCGCTTTCCCGTTTTTCGAACACGTCATCCCGTTGACAACAGCCGGATGTGTATGAACGACATAACGAGCCTGCAGTGAATCATGCAAGGGTGCCTCAACAGAGGCACGTCCCGAAGTATCCGGCAGGACAGACTGCTCCATCATTCGCTTAACAAGGGCTTCACGCCCCGAAGAATCTGCCGGCGGCTCAATATGATACAACTCAGAAAGCTTTTTTCTGTCAATCGCAACAAAAGCCTCAGGGGTTAATCCCGCAAGCGTTGTTCCGGAGGGTTTAACCCAAAGTGTGTGTTCGTCTTTGCAGGAAGTATTGCCGCCGCCGCCGCGAACAAAATCATCTGATCCGAATTCATGTGATAACTGGGTAATTGTATGCAAAATACTCAAAACCACGCCCTTAACTTAAGTATTCACAATGATTGGCGATTCGCCGAAATTATAACCTAATTAAAAGCAAGAAAAAGCCCTATTATGCGACAATATATTGTTTTTTTTGCGTCACTTCCTCTTGATTTTGCCTGTACAAACACATAGAGTGTTAGCTTGAAAAACTCTGTTTCAATAATGAAAACAAATAATGAACGAAAAAAATGACAATTTTTTCACCTATTTGCCCATCAGCGAGAAAAATATGCGATGGGACCTGTACCTGACAGGTGTTGGGGTCGCAACGTTATCACCGGGAACCGTTTATCCGCCCAAAGGTCACCCCAATATATACCATTTCGATTGGGAAACAGGACGTGTGCTTCCCGAATACCAAATTCTGTTAATTGCAGAAGGACAAGGTTTCTTTGAATCCTCCAAAACGGAAGGAACAACGGTGCAGGCCGGCAATATTATCTTGTTATTTCCCGGTATTTGGCATCGATATCGGCCATTAAAGAACTCCGACTGGAAAGAATACTGGCTCAGCTGGAACGGGGAGCGATTGTATCGGTTGCTGAAAAAAGGGGTATTGAACGCAAATCAAGCCGTCCTTTCCGCTGAGCATCCGGGCAATATCCGTGCGGCTTTTGAACGGATATTGGACCATGTTCATGCACACCCGGCCGAAAATTCCAATGTTTTGAGTGCCTACGCAATGGAAGTATTAACGCTGGCCATGGAAAATAGTGAGGCCAAAGAAGTCACAAAAGACACCGTCGTCCCCCTGGAACACGCACATTCCGCAGATGATCCGATCGTGTTTAAGGCTTTGCAGATTATCTGGAATCACAGTTACCGTGATTTTCGAGTGGATGATATTGTGAACCTGTTGCCGGTATCGCGGAGAACACTGGAACGGAAATTCCAGCAAACCGTCAAGTATCCAATCCGATTTGAAATAACACGATGTCGAACCGAAAGAGCTAAACATTTATTGGCCAATACCACCCTTCCGATCAAACATATTGCCTTTTCGGTCGGCTTTTCCGGAACGGAGCGGATGGGCAAAGTCTTTCAGCGGGAATTCGGCATATCGCCAAGTCAATATCGAATGAACTTTCACCATTCCCATCGGGAGAACGACTGAAGTTCTAAACTCAATATTCAAGAAAACTTCTGCCCTGAGAATCTGTACCCGATTTGCTGAGCTTTATGGTGGCGGTTTCTTTCTGATACAGCCAGCCGACATTGGCATCGTTGCTTGCCGTCAGATACCCTTCAAAATCCGTAGAGGTTCCGGTGCTGTAGGGAACATAGATAATCGAGGTCATGTCATTAAAGGGGTTAGCGGGCAACTTCAGAAGATAGGGCCCATAAACGTACGCGCCCGCAGGAACACGGGAAGAAGAGGCCATTCCCGTCGCAGCGCTGGTGCCGATAAACTGGAATGTAAGTGTGCTTGTGGGCGCCTGCATTGTATTGATATAGCCGGGTACTAACCCGTTGTGCTGGAGTTTATAAAGACCGATCTGAGACCGGAACACTTGAAGTGAACTTTGAGCTGCCGCTTCGCGGGCCTGAGTAATATGGTCCTGAAACGAGGGAAACGCCAGTGCTGAGAGGATTCCCAGAATCGCCACAACGATCATCAACTCCACTAGCGTAAAACCTTTTTTCATGAGTATCCCCTATTTTCAGCCTAAATGGAACGACCCTCTAAAAAGTGCTTTTTTAACAAAAATTAAGAATGATTTCATATTTATACATTTAAAGTATACACTATTTTTACTAAAAATCAAGTATATTAATAAAATATTAACAAAATATTAAAGAAGTAGTTGCATTTTCCTCAATCCGGTGTATATTTTAATAACGTGAAATACACCTGTTAAATTAAAAACTTTATAAGTCTTGTATCAGGGGAATAACGATGAATACTCAAAACACCAAAAAAAGAATTGCTCTTGCGGCAATCGTCCTGGTCTGTTGCGGCTTCCTTTTCGCAGACGAATATTATGCCGGCGGGGTCACGGTGGATATTAACCGTGATGTGCTGGGCTATCTCTGGGTTGAGGACGCCACCGTTAATTTGTTCGAAAATGCCCATATTGTCAACGACGCCTTTTATGGAGACATTTATGCCACATCCGGCTCGGTGATCAATATTTATGGCGGCCAGATCGACGGATACCTGTTTATCACAACCTCGGAAAACGGTATGCCCGAAGCACAGGTCACGGTTTTTGGCACCGAGTTTTCGGTTGGTGGCGTGCCTGTTGATCCTGGCGCAACAGAGTTATTCCTCCAGGGGCAGGAACTGTCCGGCGTGTACGCTGATGGAACGCCTTTCGCACATCTGGTTGATTGTGCGGTCACCGCCAATTTTTATCTGACGGTTAAGCTCGGCTGGCTGGAAAGTGCGGCCAAGATCGAAATCGACCAGACGGACGTTGATTTCGGCCAGGTGGATATCGGCGACACACAAAGCGCCTTTGTTACCGTTTTCAATACGGGTAATGCAAATATGACACTGCAATCGGTTTCCATCCTGCAGGATGACAATGTTCAGTTTGGCTTTGTGCCTCTGCAGCAGCTGCCCGTGACGATTGAGCCTGAGACAGCGATCGAGATCGAAGTCTTGTTCAGCCCTGTTGCCGAAGGCACCGCTGAAGCGGTATTGCAGATTGCCAGTGATGACCCCGATCAGGCCGTGGTGGAAGTCAATTTAATCGGCGAAGGAATGCGGGTTGTTATGACCGCCGAAGAGCAAATTGATATGATCATGAAATACTACGCAACGTCGCTGCAAGACGGAACCATCACAGGCGTCGGAGATCGTCGTGCAGCTTGGAGAAAAGCGATGGCTTTCGGCAAGACTCTGCTTCTGGCAAATCGACTGATTGGTGCCGGATATGATAGTCAAGCTCTGAAAATAGTGCAGGTCGCGCAAAAGCAGTGCAGCCACGAAAAGTTGATTACCGGCGAGGGCGTTCCTGTCCTCAGCGAAATGCTTGATGAACTGATCGCCACGCTCAATGAATCAATCGAACCCAAACCCCAATGGCATCGTTATCATCGCAATTGGGGGAAAAATCATAAGAACAAGAAATAGAATCCAATGACACCAAAAAAGGCGAGGTCGCAAACCTCGCTTTTTTTATGCGCCGGCCGGAGGACAACAGAAAGCTATAACATTGGGAATAACACAACATATATTTTTTCAGGACAAGTCGTCTCTTACTTTTTCTGTAAAAACCCAACGGTTGATTCCATGATGCGCTGCTGAAGTTTATCGGCACCCTTTTGAGCATTTTGCTGTTGCAGGTCGTTGAAATTGGCCTGACAAAAATGACAGCCCAGCACATTCAAATGAAAGTCAACATACTGCTGCCAGTCCGGGCTCAGCGTTTTTAACAAAAACGCCCCGATCGTACTCCGTTTCGGACAACTTGGTCGATGCTGCTGCCAAATCTGCGCCAACAGCCCCTCCAGATCCGCTTCGGAAAGCTCTGCGGCCTCGACCGTCGCCAGTTCACTTTGAAACTGTTTGATCCATCGGTGCTTGAGAACGCCGACTTTGCCCGGATCCATTTTTAATGTCGAGGCAACGTCGGAATTCGACAGTTGACAATAAAAGATAAGCTCCATGGTTTTGAGATGCTCAAAATTCAGGGTCTCTTTCATTTTTTCAAGCAGCCGCAGGATCGCGCAGGCGATGGACTCAAACAGCTTCTCCTTTTGTTCGTCCCGCCGGGCGTATGAACTGGCTGTCGGTTCGGACCCCTGAAAACCCGATAAATAATCTGACTGTTCCGCAGCGCCGCTATGGTACATATCCTGGATCAGGCCGACCCGCAAGGTCTTTTTTCGCCGATAATTATCGATGATCTTCCTGCGCAGGATAGTAAACAGAAAACTCTCCACGCTGCTTTCCGCCCGGTACGTGTGCAGGGCGCGGATGAAATTGACAAAGACCTCCTGGACCATGTCTTCGGCATCCGCCGACTGGCCCATCTGCTGGCGCGCATACGCAAACAGTCGGCCGTGGTAGCGCGCTACAAACTGCGACCACGCCCGATCGTCGCCCTGCCGAATTTGATCCAGCAGGTACAGTTCGGCCTGTGTCATTTCGCCCATCGTTTTCCCTAAATCCCCCCCCCGTTTGATAACAACGATTGTACTCGATCAGGCATGGAACATCAATAAAACAAATACCATAACGGCACCAATCGCCACAATCGCGATCACAACCGAATAATACCCCTTGGTCAACGCATTAACAAGCATCGAAAGAACACCGATCAGCAGAATCATTCCGACCAGCGAAACGATGTGCCAGAGCCATGTTCGTCTAACCTGCCGGATAACAACAACCTTATTTTGCCGTAATTGGTGCAACCGTTCCGGCGAGACATCCAGCAACACCGCCGCACGCCAGATCGGACCGGCCAGGCCCTGGAGACGCTGGGTGTATTCATCGACGAGGAATTCGTAGTCTCGCAAGTCGCTGTCCTGAACGTCTTGCAATCCGACCTGCTC
Source organism: Anaerohalosphaeraceae bacterium (assembly GCA_963675525.2). Lineage (GTDB taxonomy): Bacteria > Planctomycetota > Phycisphaerae > Sedimentisphaerales > Anaerohalosphaeraceae > 4572-13. The sequence goes on from CAXXSL010000016.1 coordinate 697,574, forward strand.
GGCCAGATACTGCCGAGCCGCTTCGGCGACCTGCCCAAGAGCCTGTTCCTTCGTAACCGCTGTCTCTTTTGAAGCGATCACCGCCCATCGGTGCCCAACGGCAGTGGAATGAAATTTCTCGGTATCATAAAGCCAGAGCCGATGCTCAAATTCAACCTGTTTGGCATATTTATTATCTGCTGTATGAACCACGGCCTGCAGAACCCCCCGGCGGCCGGCCTGTAGTAATTGGAACGTGCGGGCAACGATGTGGGCAACGTCGGCATTCTGTATTTCGGGCGTTTTGATTTGAAGACTTTCGTCGTCTTTGAGTTGCAATGATATCCAAACTTGCCCTTCGGGTGCTTCTGATGCAATCACAATGTCAACATCCGGCAGGATAAATTTTAATCCGCGCCGCAGTTGCTCCAACAGATCGATCTCAACACCGCCGTTGTCTTCAACGATCACGATCCGCTCGGGCGGCTGACCCAAGGCCGCAATTGTTTCCTGCAATTGTAAACCCAAACCGTAAGCCGCTATTTCCGTTCCGGAATAAACGTCGGGCGTCAGTTCCTCTTCTAACCCCTCGCGCCAGACGACATCACTTTTGACGATGTGCAAGGATGCTCCCTGCGACACGGATTCCGCTGCCATCACGTTAGGCGGCACAACGTCATGAGTTGCAACACGCATACGCATGGAAAACAAACCAAAGAGGCCGATCACCACCAGCAGTAAAAGAATCCCAAAGAAACACCTCACCGCCGGGCCGCCTTTGACCAGAAGGATAATGAACCCCACAAGCAGTGCCAGGGCGATCACTAAACCGGGTATTAACATGATAAATGTAAGAGCCATTATTTAACTCCAAATACGGACGTTATAGTTGAGTTTGTTGTGTTTGCGGATTCAATGCGACAACCTGCGGCGGCTTGCGCTTTGGCGGCCACGCCAGCAAAATAATGGCCGGGATAAAAAATACCACCGATGCGAACATCGCGCCGTCTACGGCTTTACTGACCTTTTCGAATATCACCCCTGCAGGTTTGCCCACAAGTGACTCTTCAATATAAATTGAATTGGCCGTCCCAAAGACAACCGTCAATGCCAGTGTTAAGAGTCCCACCGCAATCATAAAGCGAACAATATGAGCGGCGCCGAACCGCCTGCGCGAGATCAAAATAAATATCAAGGCAACGGCTAATAAGCAAAAACTGACCATCATAATGATATTTTCAAAAGCAACCGGCCAGTTCGGCGCCCCCCAGAATCGCTCTATTTCAGCAGGCAGATCATCCGGAAGACATGCCGCGACAATGGTCATCAAATGTATCGCGCAGCCGATTAACGACAGTAGTGAAATAATCATCAGCAAATATCCAAACAAACCGAATAAGACTGAAAAAACTCCCGCTTTGGCCGTCGGGTCTTCGATCACGATCGTCGTGGTTCTCGAATCGGACGACGGGGCGGGAATCGGCGCTTCATATTGCGGATGGTGACCGGCTGCCGCATTGGCCTGCGCCGGCTTAGCCGGGGCAGGCGGTATCGGATACGGCTGCTTTGGGGTTCTTCTACCGCCTTCCCAAACAAGCAGTTTCCGTCCCTGTTTGTCACGAAACTCACCCGAAAGGATCAGAATAAAATCAATCAGTTGACCAATCCCTAACAGCCCTCCCGTGAAAAGCCACAGCAGGCCCGTTCCGATCTTGCCGACATAAAAACGGTGCAGTCCTGCGAACGGCACCAGAAATACAATCCCGCATAATATGGCCGCCACCGAACGTTTACAGGGGCTGGTTCCCGCAGGTATGATTCCAACCGACTTGGGAATAGGTCTTGGAGCCGGTTTCGGTACTTCTTTTTGGGGTTTTGCGACATCTTTGGCGCCGACAAAAGGACACAGAATCTGAACATACAGGCAGACACCGGCCACCACGGCGATGCTGATGATCGGCTGGCCGTCAAAAGCACTCGCGATGCCAAATGAAAAAACGCCGATACCGATAGCCGGAGCCAACGAAACACGGTTCTTTCGATAGACGCTGGTCAACTTCCACCAATTCGGAATCGCCAACACGAGCAACGCTAAAAAAGTTCCCTCGAAATAGGACCTCATAAATTCGGCCGGACCGCCTTGGGACACAAAATAAAATGCCAGAGCCGCCAAAAGAATGGCAACCACCGAAGCCGCCAAATTGCGAAACGGCTTTGAGTCCATTTCCTTAAGCAGCCTGTACCGTACCAGTAAAATCCCGCCGGTACCGCCGAGGATCATCAAAAATGTCAGGAAAGCGATGCCGCCGACTTCATTATTTCTGTGTCCGGTCAACAAGCCCGCCGCAAGCGACAAAACCCCGCTGGTCAGTAGTGCCAGCAAAATACGCTGCTTTTTTTCCATCGGATCTTTGGCGGCCGCCGACTTGAGCTCTTCATCGGATTCCTGGTAAAAAATATTGTGGGCCGCCTCAGCTTTACTATAAAGAAAATCGGCCTTACTCTGCTTTTTGGTATTGTTTACCGACGCAGCTGCGACAGGTTGCTTTTGCATCTTCGCCGCTACCTGTCCGGCCACGATCGAAAGTTCCATCGGGCTGAACTGCGACATGCTTTGCCGAACACTTTCGGCCCCGAACACATCCTCGACCATCTCTTTGACGGTCCCGTAGCGGTCCTTCGGGTCGCGTGCCATGGCTTTTTTGATCACCCGCGCAAATGTTTCATCCACACCGCTCAAATCGGGAGATGCGCTCATGTGTTTCATTAACACTTCGGCCGGACTGGCTCCGATATAGGGAAGCTGACCGGTCAGCATCTCGTACAGCATCACCCCCAGCGCATAAATATCAATACTGCGGTCATATTTACCCACGCCGATTTCCGGCGCCATGTAATGAACCGTCCCGACGGTGATCGTCTGGTTGCTGTAGCGGCTGGTATTGATCGCCTTACTCAGCCCGTAATCGCCGATCTTGACCTGACCGTCTTCGTAAAAAATATTGCCGGGCTTAAGGTCCCGATGCACGATCCCGCTGTCATGCAGATAGTTGAGCCCCTTGGCGATCTCGCGCAAAAAGAAAGCCGTTTTTTGAACCCCCAGCCCGCCGGATGAGGACTGGATCATGTCCGCCAATGACGGACCGGACACATATTCCATGATAACAAACAGCTTGCCGTCGTCGTTGTACTTGGCGTCAAACACCGTAACCAGGTGCGGATTCTTCAGATTCATGCACTGCTGAATCCCGCGCAGCTCGATCTGTTCGTAGGTCTGCACCGCTTTGAGCGCGACTTGCCGGCCGGTATCGCTGGTCGCATAGTACACCTCGCCAAAGCCGCCCCGCCCCACGGCTCGCTCGATCGTATACCCGGCCAAAGGTTTGTCGCCATGTTGGTACTGGTATTTTGCCATCTTCTCTGTCCTGTCCTTACCTTCTAATTATTTATATGTCGTCAGAATAAATCGAAAGTCCCCTGTTTCAATCTGTTTGTCCATCGGCAGCGCCTGTCCTGCGCCGACTGCGCATCCGTCCGCATAAACCGGCTGACTGCTGCGGCACCGGAGCCGACCGTCCTGCAAAAACAAGGTGACCGCTTCGGGAATCTGCCCGCTTTGGACATGATTATTGCGTTCGGGTCCGATCAGGATTTCGCGATCCATCAGGACCACGCCGCTGATGTCAGCACGGGGAAACCGTCCGCTGGACGGGATCAGGCAGGCCGTGTTGCTGGCCGGATTCGGCAGGGTAAACTTAAACCGGCAGCGCGGTGACAACTCGACGCGGTCGCCGTCTCCGAGAAGCTGTTTGCCGGTACTCCCGGCATCGCCAAAGAAATAATCGCCGTCGATGCGCTCGATCTGCCGGGGCCGAACATCCGGCGCCGTTACCAACTCAATGTCCGACCGCGTCGAAGAACTCACCGGGCCCATCGTGACGCGGTCATCGCATAAAACATGATAAGCACCGATGCCGTCCATCTGAAGAATAAATCGTGTTTTCATATTCAAATCCTTGTTGCGTTGAATACAAGGAACCTCATTAATCTCGGGGATCGGCCGAGCCATTTTCCCCGCCGCCGGCTGTTGAGAAACTCCCGACAGCGCGATGCTCTCAAGAATCCCCAGCGGGCCGCCCTGCAATCCCTGCTGTGCCGCGGCGGCCGTTTGCGCCTGGTCAATCGCCTTTGTTACCCAACCGGCCTTGGGCAGCAAAGTCTGAATTTTTCGCAGACAGACCACCGCCGCTTCATAATAACCCGTATTGATCTGCACAACCGCCTGGCGGCTGTACTCCACTGCCTGATGGTACGGCCGGAGCCTGTCACACCGGGCCGACAAACCGTTCAACTGATTCAACAATGACGACGCCGCATAGACCTGACCGTCGAGCAGATATCCCTGCAATTTTTCACAAGCCTGCTGGCCCATCCGATCAAGGATCGCCGCCGCTTCATGATGCAGACTGCCTCGAAGCCCGCTGCCCTGGTACACGCGCCAGGCTAATTCGACCTGCCCGTTCTTCAGCGCCTGCTCAACACGCGCAACAGCCGAATCCTTTTCAACTTCCAGCAGCTCGGCATTTTTCAGTAGGTACTGCGCCTGCCGGTCATCCGTCTGAGCCAGAATTTTACGCCCGGTTGACAGCCAGCCGTTCTGCATTTGCTCTTTGGCCCGAGCCAACTGTTCGGCACGCTGCTGGGATTCGGCACGTTCCGACTCGATTTGCCCGCAGATCACCGACCGCAACTGAACCACATCAGGCACGTTGCCGGCCAGCTTTTCCGCACGAAGGCAATCCTCAAGAGCCGGTGCCAGCCGGTTCGCCGCAAGATGCTCCTGTCCGCGCCGAACAAACGCCTGCGACAGTCGCGTCAACAGTTTCTGCCCGGAGCGGTGCTCCCGAAGCGACGGGTCTTTCAGCATTTCAAAAGCTTCGTCCAGCCTCCCGTCAGCCAGAGCAACCTGAGCACGTTTTAATTGAAAATCAAACACCTGTCGAACTCCCAAACGTCGGGTCTGCCTCCGGCCGGTCGAACAAAAAGCCGAAAACGCATTGTACCCAATTCCGTCACATTAAGCAAATCCTTCGCAAACGGGAATAATTCCCCGATTTGTCCGGTTCTGCGTTAATTCGAAACCACTTCCTCGGCACTGTCAATTGTATTTTCCCGCTGGAAATACTCGTCAACCTGCGTGACCAACTGGTCGGCGGAAACCTGATCGATAGGAATCGTTTGAACAAATTTGCTTTCATGCGACAAAACACGCTCGGCGACATCCAGACGCTTTTTGATCTGTCCGAGAAGCTTTTCGGTCTGCGCCAGCTTGCTGTTGTCAACATGGATCCCGGTGCCCACCGCTGAGGCCTTCAACAGACGGTACTGCCCTTCAAGACTCTGGATCCGCGAGGCTAAAATGCGTTTCTGAGACTTGGTCTTCTCCAGAAGCTGAACGGCCGCACGTAAGGATTTTTCACGGGTTTCGTACAACTTGTTTTTGCTGGCAAACACCAGCTCGGCCTCTTTATAGTTCTCAAACTGAGCAGCCAGTTCATCGGCCACCTCCTGCCGGGTAAATTTCCGGCTGCCGAAAGCGTAGCTGGCCTGCTCTTTTTCAAGCGTGTTCCGCAGTTTTTCAACCCGCTGCTTTTGCTGGCCGATCGCCGCTTCGCCTTCCTGAATTTCCTTCTTCAGCCCGGCGATCTCAACTTCTTCCTTGGCGATCAATTCAATATTCGCATGAATTTCGGGCAATATTTCTTCCAACAGGTCCTGGGCCCGACGCAATTCAAATTCAATGGGCACCGCGTCCTTGACCTTGTCCTGAGTTATCTTGGCACTGCTTCGGACATAGCTGGATAAGTCCTTGCCAAACAACAGCCCGCCAACGATCAAAAACAGTACCAGCCCAATAAGTCCTCGTTTGATCCACTTGCTCATCATGATTTTTCTCCTGAAAATGAGGTTTACATCGTTTTTTAGTCAATACCATTCATAGGTATAGTCGCAGAGGCAGCGGTCTCATTTCAGGAAATTTATGAAGAAGCAAATAAATTCAACATCCCGATGAAATCGGCAGCGCCGCCAAGATATGACATTGCCGAAGGATGTCCGCATTCCCCTCTTTTTTCATAAGTGCTTTTAATAAAATAAGATGCGAGTATTTCCGGTAAGGTTAGTCGTTGGAAACTTCTGTTTTGTGGGATATGTATTTTCGCAGTTTTTCTTCAAGTGAGTTTAGATCGATCGGCTTGGTTATATAGTCATTGCACCCGGCTTCAAGGCACTTTTCTTCGTCGCCGACCATCGCAAACGCTGTTTGTGCTATAATGGGCGTTGTTATTCCTCTGGCCCGGAGTTCTTCGGCGGCCTTATAGCCGTTCAAGTGCGGCATGTGCATATCCATCAATATTAAGTCGTATTCCTGTTTAAGTGCCATTCGCACCGCTTCATTACCGTCTTCGGCAATCGTTACATCCACCCCCAGTCTGTTTAACTGAAGCATCAACAGTTTTCGATTGCTCGGATGATCTTCGGCAAGAAGAATATGGCCCGAAAAAACAGGGTCTGAAGGGTCGGATATCTTGTCCAGTGAATTCACATAATGATACTTATCATACCGCGATGAAGAATGGAATTCGACCCCGGCCGGTATTCTAAGGGTAAAAACAGAGCCTCTGCCTGACTCGCTGACAAGAGAGACCGTTCCGTCCAGCATTTCTGCAAGTCGCTTTGTGATAGACAACCCAAGACCTGTGCCGCCGAATTTGCGACAGATGTCGCCTTTTGCCTGAGTAAATAATTCAAATACTTTATCCTGCTCTTCGGGCTCAATTCCAATACCCGTATCCTCAATGTCAAAGCGGATGTACGATTGAGATTCCGTTTCCTCAATCGATACATTCAAATAGACATGTCCCTTTTCCGTAAATTTTATCGCATTGCCAACTAGATTTACGAGGCATTGTCGCAAGCGATGTGAGTCTGTATAAATCTGCGAGGGCAATTGTCCGCACTGTAAGATATCAAACTTTAACGACTTTTTTATGGCCGCAGGGCGAAGAATCGAATCAATTTCATCAAGTGTCCGTCCCAGGTCGGATTCGCGTATGACGACATCAAGTTTCCCCGCCTCAATTTTTGAATAATCCAGAATATCATTGATCAAATGAAGCAGGTGTTTGCTGCTGTCAGAAATGTTGATTAAATAATCCCGCTGTTTCTCTGTGGGCCGATCTTTCAATAAAAGTTCGCCAAATCCTATGATCGCATTCATCGGCGTGCGGATTTCGTGGCTCATGCTTGCAAGGAACCGGCTTTTGGCCTGACTTGCCGACTGTGCCTCCTCTTTGGCCCGTTTCAGTAATATCTCGGCCAATTCACGCGTATTGGCCATGCTGTTAAAAGACTCCGCCAACTGTCCGATCTCGTCTTTTGATTTGATTTTCACCCGGGCCGAAATATCACCTCTCGCCATTTCCGCGATCGTAGCCCGAAGTTTCGAAATCGGCCCCAGGATGCCTTTAGAAACAAATATACCAACGATGGCCGCAAATAACACAGACGCTGCCAAAAGCCCAATTATTGTGTTTCTCAGTTTGACAACGGGGGAAAATAGTTCCTTTGTGCTATTATTGATCACCAGTCTCCATCCCAAACCGGCATATTCTTTATAACCCGATGAATGAGCATGAGCAAAGAGTATTTGATCTCCGCCAAATTGATCGTGATGAAATTGATACAAAAAATATGGCGGGACTTGATTATCAGTTTTGCCCCGTAAATGAGCGGCCAGTTCCTTTGGCAGAAAATCAGAAAATCCCTTCTCACATGTCGAATAAATGATATTTAAATCTTTATCGAGCAATATGAATTCGGTTTTTTGCTTATACGATCTCTCCTTGGCGAGGGCGTCTTTAATAATACCAACAGACTCTTCGATATTTGTAACAACTTTCATAACCCCAAGAAAATCCCCGTTGGCATCCTCGATCCGTAAACAAAGAGCGACCGAATACACTTCCGCACTGTCATCATATTCAACGTCCTCGACATACACGCCGTTTTCTTTTGCCGTTTGCCACCAGCTTTCATCCGCCTGGTAATAATCGGTCGTTTTTTTCGCTTTGAGCAACGTTGACGCCATATTTATTCGTTACAATGATCTCTCCGATCACTTTGTAACCATATTGATCTTCATAAAAGGTTGTGACTTTTCTTAATTCTTCCGACGCTTCATTCGTGATCAATCCATACATAAAATCCGTCACTTCTGATTTCGGTACGGAGGTCCAATCCTGATCTTTTTCCTGAATATAAGCCTGTCTGTCGCCATGAAGATCAAATTCTTGATTTGATTTTATCAGGGCTTGCTGAGTGACGGCATTTTTGCTGTAAATTTGAAATGCTTCTATTTTGGCGTAAATACTTCTGTCAATACTGTCTAGCATTTCGGCCGTTAATGAACTGTACCCCTGACCAATTCTTGTCTGCAACGCTTCTTTCAGGATATCATAAGAGATATATCCGGTAACTGCTATCAGCAATACAATAACGGTGAATCCACCGATCAACTTTTGTTTAATTGTCATCTTTCGTATCCAAAATAAACCAGCAAATAAGACTTATAAGGTTCTTCGCTATTCGATTTATCGACTGAAGAAAAACGCTGAATAACTTTAATCCTGAGGTTTAGCCTAATATGCTATTTTATGGCTGTTCTCGAATTGTCGCCGTCTCTTTGTCCCGTTCATTATCGGACAATGGCTGGCTGTAGAAAAGGGGATGCCGGACTTAAACAGCCTGTATTCCGGCCAGCAGGGCACGGGCCTTGGTCAGCGTTTCAACCCACTCTTCAAGCGGCGCCGAGTCGGTGACGATACCGCCGCCGGTCTGGACAGTCGCGCTGTTGCCTTTGATGAGAATCGTGCGGATCGCAATATTCCAGCACAGATCGAAATTGACGCCGATCCAGCCGATGCTGCCGGTATAAACACTGCGGGCCGTCGGTTCCAGTTCGTCAATGATCTCCATGGAGCGGATCTTCGGCGCCCCGGTGATCGACCCGCCGGGAAATGTTGCTTTTAAAATATCGACAATTCGCTGCGGGCCGGGTTTTTCGCGTAACTTCCCTTCAACAATTCCGGCAGCATGATAGACTGTCGGGAATGCTTCGATCTGACGGGCGCAGGTAACATGGCGGGTCCCGGGAATACAAATCCGCGCCAAATCGTTTCGCTCAAGGTCAACGATCATCGCCAGTTCGGCCTGGTCTTTTTCACTTTTGACCAACGCGTTGAAACACGTGTGATTTTCCGGTGCTTCGTCGCCCAGCAGCGGATTCCGTCGGCGTGTGCCCTTGATGGGCCGTGTCTGGATCGCATCGCCCTGCACTTCTAAAAACAACTCCGGCGAGGCGCTGACCACCGCCTTGTCATCCCACGACAGAAACCCCGCATAGGGACTGGGGTTAAATTGATTCTGCCAATGATACAGATCGACCGCCCGGCCGCCGAAGGCGGATTCAAACCGCTGTGAAAAATTGATCTGATAGGTCTCGCCGTCAATGATATACTGTTTGATCTTCGTCAGGGCCTCAAGATATTGAGCCTGTGTCATATTGCATGTGAATGCATCGATGTTGACACTTTCCATGTCGATCCGTCGCGGCTCAACAATCGAATGCACCTTCGCCTCATCGATCCAGTTTTTCAATACGCGGAACTTTTCTTCAACACCAACCGGATCGCCCTGTATCTGGAGTGCGACAAGCGTAAATACCTTTTCATCGTGATGATACAGAATCGCCTTGTCATAAAACGCCAGCCGGATGACCGGCAGACCCATATCATCAACCGCCCTTCCGGGGAGCTTTTCAATAAACCGCCCCAGCTCATACCCAAAATACCCGATCCACCCCCCGTAAAAAAAGGGGTCAGACCCCTTTTTCTCTTCTGAATGGTATTTTGATAAGACGGCTTGAAGTTTTTCAAACGGCCTCTCGTCATTCAGAGTAAACTCAAATACCTCCACCGGCTCTGCGGCAAAAATACTATAGCCGCGAACAGATTCATTGCCCCCGAGAATCGCCGGATCGTTCTTTTGTGAAATGGCCTCTGTCAAAGCAGGCAGACCCGCGGAGGTCTCCGCCGTCCGGAAATGCGGTATGCAGGTAATGGGTTTATTGGTTTCCATTGGCCGCAATGAATTCTTCCATGATCTGTACCGATGCCGACGCCCCGATACGCGTCGCACCCGCTTCAATAAACGCCAGTGTTTGAGCCAGCGTCTTGATTCCTCCGGCGGCTTTTATTTTGCAGCGCGGCGCCGCTTCGGCCATCAGTTTCACATCATCAACCTGCGCCCCGCCGGCTTCATGATAGCCCGTGCTGGTCTTGAGAAAATCCACGCCCGTCTGCTGCCCAACGCCGCACACAAAACGAATTTGTTCATCACTCAATGCCGCCGATTCAATGATCACCTTCAGCGCCACCGGCGGCTTCATCGCTTGGCAAACATCCAGAACGGCAACAAAATCAGCACGCAAAGCATCCTCATCGCCGTTCAAAACCGCCGTTGGATTCGCAACGATATCCACTTCGTCAACCCCGGCCATGATAACTGCATGGGCCTGCGATGCCTTAACTTCCGGCGGCTCGGTCCCGAGCGGAAACCCCGCCACCGAAACAACCTGAACGTCCGTCCCATGCAGAATATCCGCACACAGCGACACCCATCGCGGACGCACACACACCGCATAAAAACCGTACTCCAAAGCCTCATCGCAATGCCGACGAATATCCGCCTGGCCCGCTGCCTCATCCAGCAGCGTATGATCAAAATACAATGCCAGTGCCTCTTTTGTCTGCGGTATCAAAATCTACTCCCTGCAAAATTATTCAAACAACTTATCGGTTTTGTATTCATATTCTTGTTCGAAATAGCTGATTGCTTCTTCGGGCGAGCGGAAAATTTTGTTGGCCGTCTGCGTCACAAACACCGACGGCTCCTTCTTCGGCATCCAGATAACATACACCTGCTTGGCGGCCTCGTGGGCATGCTGCAGTTCCCGTTCGACACCGCTGGACAAAGCCGGCATCCCGTCGGCCAGTTCGGGAATAAAACTGATGATCATATCGGCCTGGTCGATCAATGCAAAATCGCGTGCGTAGATCTGGCTGTTAATATCCGGCTCGATCTGCCGCACCTCCGCCGCATCCAGTTCAACCGTTTGCCCAAGCACTTCCACGGCGATCGTTTTCCGCCCCTTATTCTGTGCCTGCTCGGCATAGTACGGCAGATACGCCTCTTCCAGGTCGGCAGGGTCAAAACAGGTCAGGATCGTTTTCATGCTTGCGCGAAATGCCTCGATCGTTTTCAGCACCTCATTCATCCCCGCCACATGCGTCATCGGAAAACTCAGGTAGGCTTTCTTGCGGCCGGGCTCGAACGCCAGTTGATAGAACACATCCACCGTCGGGGTTTCGATCCCGCGCGCGACAATATAACACGGCGCGTTTTCATTGGTTCCCTGCTGCATCATTTGTGTGGCCAGCACCTCTTCTTCGCGCCAGACGATCAGGTCCTTCAGTGTATGCCGGATATGATGCTTCTGCATCAGCCGCAGATGCAGCGGCTCAACCCCGTCGATCATGCAGATAAACAGGTCGGGCTTGAGTTGGCGCATCTGATAAAAATCAAACGCCGGAAACAGCCCATGCCGCCAGCGAAACGTCGCATGGGTATTAACGATGACATGCTCATGGGTTTTTGTTTTGGCGATGATGTCCTTGATGATACTGCGCCGCAATGAATGCAGCCGCTGCAACGAAATATCCAATATCCGCCCGGCCGCGATCTCCGGCGACTCGGCGTACATCAAATCGCCGACATTGCACAGCAAAATTTCGTGTCCCTGCTTTTTGGCAGACTCGCACACCTGTGCCAGGTACGGCTTCTTATCAATCCCCACCATGCCTGTGACTACAATGATCATTGGCGGCCCTTCTGTCAGAGATTTTCCAACCGCTGCTGTTTGTCATGCTCCTGCATCGCCACAACCAGATCGTCCAGTTCGCCCATCATCACCTTATCAAGGCTGTAAAGCGACAAATTGATCCGGTGGTCGGTCACGCGGTTCTGCGGAAAGTTATACGTGCGAATCCGCTGCGACCGGTCGCCGGAGCCGATCATGCTTTTTCGTGCGCTGGACCGTTCGGCGTTGGCCTTGGCCTGGTAATGTTCATACAGCCGGCTGCGCAGGATGCGATACGCCTTGGCGCGGTTTTTATGCTGGCTGCGTTCGTCCCGCATGCTGACCACAATGCCGGTGGGCACGTGTTCCAGCCGGATCGCGCTGGCGACCTTGTTGACGTTCTGGCCGCCGGGCCCGCCGGCACAACTGACGTTCTCGATCATGTCGTCCGGGTTGATCTCGATATCGACTTCTTCGGCCTCCGGCAGCACCGCCACCGTCGCCGCCGAGGTATGCACGCGGCCCTGCGATTCGGTTTCCGGCACGCGCTGCACGCGGTGACCGCCGCCCTCATAGCCCAGCTTGGCCCAGACGCCGGCGCCCTTGACGTTCAAAATGGCCTCACGAATGCCGCCCATTTCCGTCCCCGAAAAATCCATCACCTCGATCTTCCAGTGCTGCTTTTCCGCGTAGCGGTTATACATTTCATAAAGGTCCCGGGCGAACAGCGACGCTTCATCGCCGCCGGTGCCGGGGCGGATCTCCATGATCACCGAGTCGATCGCCGCATCATCGGCCATCACCAGCGTATCCTGGATCTCTTCCAGCAGCGCCGCCTGCTTGCCGTTCAGCTCTTCGATTTCCTGTTCGGCCAGCTCGCGGTATTCGGCATCCTGCGCCGGGTCGGCAAGAACAGCGCGGGTCTCGTCGAGCTGGGCGGTGAGTTTTTTGTACTCCCGGTACCGCCGAACCAGCGGCATCAGCTTGCCCTGCTCCTTGCTCAGCGGGATCAGTTTGTTCGAGTCGCAGGCGATGGCCGGGTCGTTGATCTGGTTGGCGATCTCCAGACACCGGCCGTCCAGTTCCTCAAGTTTTTTCAGAACGGCTGTTTTGGCTTGTGACATTGTTGTTGTCTCCGATGCCCGCAGGGCAAAAAAATTACGCTGCCACACTTGATCTGTAAATCAAGCTCAACAGCGTAATGGTGTAACGAGCAGGGTATCTACTTGTCAGTTTTTTTCTGGAAGGAATAACCCTTGGCGAACTTCTTGTTGAAGCGGTCGATACGGCCGGCCGCGTCAACGAACTTCTGCTTGCCCGTGAAGAACGGGTGACACATCGAGCAGATTTCCGCATGGATCTCTTTGGCTGTGCTGCGCGTCTCGAACGTATTGCCGCAACCACAGCGAACCTTCACAGTATCATATTTCGGATGGATATCTTTTTTCATAGTTTTACCTCATTTTTCAAGTCAAAAAGGCCACATTAGGCCAATTCCATGAACGAAAGCCCCGTATTATACGGGCAAAAACTCAAAAATCAACCCTTTTCCCGCAAATTTCCCCCAAAAGCCAAACCCAACCCCGCAGGGGTTAAATAATAGATAATATGCAGGCCGAAGGCCGAAACCCGGGGAAAAGAATTCCTTAAACACCCGCGACCCCAGTGGGTCGAATAAAACAATCGAAAATCGTCCATCGTCATTCGACAATCAAAACCCGGCCCATCGTCAATCCTTTTCTCTGACATGTTCTGTAGAAAGAAAAGGTAATCCCGGAGGGATGGCAGTATCGTAGCCGGGGGTGTGAACCCCCGGAAAAGATGGCCTCTACCCCACTTAAGCCCCGAAGGGGCGACATAAGTTGAGCTTTTCTACAGAGCATCTCTGGCACCTTTTATTTGATCGCAATGAATTGTTGCCTGTTAGAGTCGGTCGGTCTATAATGGGGCACTATCAGATCGACGGTCGATTTAAGGGATCAGCAGAAAGGGAACGTCCAATGAAAAACGCGAAAAAATTCATGGTTGTGATTGCGGGAATGGTGGTTTTCACCTGTTTGGCAGATGTTTTGGCGCAGGATTGGCCTCAATGGCGAGGCCCCGGCCGGGATGGTAAACTGACCGGCTTCCTCGAATCTCAGAGCTGGCCCAAGACGCTGACTCAGAAATGGACCGTGACGATCGGCTCCGGCGATTCGTCACCCGTCCTGGCCGACGGCAAGCTGTATACCTTCAGCCGTCAGGACCCCAACGAAGTCCTTTACTGCATGGATCCGGCAAGCGGCAAGATCCTGTGGGCCGATCACTACCCTGCACAATTTGCCGCCTCAGGCCCCAGCGCACGTCACCCGGGTACCCGCAGCACGCCGGTTGTCGCCGACAGCAAAATCTGTACGCTGGGAATCGGCGGGATTCTCTCCTGCCTGGATGCCGACTCGGGTGCCGTTCTGTGGCGCAAACAATCCGCCGCAGACTATCTCGACACGCCCTACCAATTCGAATCCTCCATGTCGCCGCTCGTGGTTGACGGCCTGTGCATTGTGTACATCGGCGGCGACGGTCAGGGCGCGTTGGTCGCTTTTGATCTGGCCATCGGACAGGCCAAGTGGAAATACGCCGGCGATGCCCCATCGCCTTCTTCGCCGGTCATCATGACCGTTGACGGCGTCCGGCAGATCGTAACGATGAGCGAAACGGCCGTGATCGGCGTCAGCCTGTCCGACCAAACCCTGCTTTGGAGTGTCCCGTTTAAATCCAGGCCCGTCAATTCAACAACGCCTGTGATAGACGGCCAAACAGTGTATGTAACCGGCAATAACATGGGGTTAATGGCACTTAAGATCAGCCAAAGCGACGGTAAATTTACGGCCGAGACGCTCTGGACAAATACCGACGCAGCGGCCGGATCGCGTTACACGACGCCCATCGCGCGGGATGGGCGGCTGTTTGGCTATGCCTCCAACAACCTGGCATGCTATAACGCAAAGAGCGGCGAGATACTTTGGACGGATACCGCTTCCCGGGGCCAGACGGCCGCGATTCTGGATGCCGGCTCCTGCCTGGTTGCCATGGCGATCAATGGGGAGTTGATCTTTTACCGCCCCGATGAAAAGCAGTATACTGAATTAGCCGTCTACAAGGTCAGCGACACCGAAGTCTGGGCACACCCCATCCTCGACGGCAGCCGTATCTTTATCCGGGACAAAGAATCGATCGCCCTCTGGACGATGGACAAAACGTCGCGTCCGTGACAATTTGTTTGATTTGACAACCGGGACAATGGAGAAAATTCGGTGCCTGTCCCTAATCTCCCAAACGTGATTGAAACATCAAACCATAAACAAATTGGTATTTTCTCGGAAAAATTTGATATGATGTTGCTTTGTGTCATATTTGTTTTGCGGATTCCTTTGGGTCGATCTCAAGCCCTTCGTCTTGTTCCTTCGCTTTTATATCGTTTTCTTTATTTTTTCTATTTCCCTCTAAAATCCATATTCATAAGCCGCTTCGTACATGGCAACGATGTTTTCAGCGGGGACGCCGGCCTGGATGTTGTGGATGTTGTTGAAGACATATCCGCCACCAGGTTTGAAAATTTCCAGATTTTGGCGGACGTGGTCCTTGACCTCAGCGGGCGAAACAAACGGCAAAACGTGCTGAGAGTCGATGCCGCCGCCCCAGAGGACAATTTTGTCGCCGAACTTGTCTTTGAGCATTCGGGGGTCCATCCCGTCGGCGCTTGTCTGGATGGGATTGAGAATATCGACGCCGTTGTCGATCAGCTCGGGGATGTAGACCGCACAGCCGCCGCAGGTGTGATACCATATCTTTGCATCCGTCAGCGACTTGATATGCTGGACCAGCGCTTTTTGTCGCGGCTTGACAATGGTCTTATAAAATGCCGGCTGGAATAACGGGCCGTCCTGACCGGCCAAATCGTCACCGATCATCACAACATCCACCAAGTCTCCGATTTGCTTCATGAAGCCGGTGTAATAATCCATCCAGTATTTCAGGGTCCGGTCCAGCAGCGCCTCGCAAAACGCCGGATTCTGTATCATATCCATAAACCACTGCTCAAGTCCCCGCATGTACCAGCAGTATTCGTAAACCACCCCTCCAATGCCGGTGCAGATGGCATAGGGCGTATCGTTTCGCAGTTGCGCGACCTCCTTATGCAGGCCTTCGAAACGGGATGGGTCGGAGCCATCGGGAAACGGGTAGTCGTTAAGATCGTCGATGGAGGCTTCGGCGAGCGGATGATGCGAAATGTCCATATACATCTGCTGATCGTCGGGCATGGACCAGACAACACCGAACTCATCAGTCAGATCGTGCCAGAGCCGCCCCGCTCGCTGGTTCTGTTTGATGGACCAGTCGAAGCCTTCGACGCCTTTGGAGCAGACGTAACGGGTATCAACATGGAACCGCTCAAGCACCACCTCACTGGGCTTAGCAAGCTGCTGGACGGCATCGAGAATGTGGATCTCCTCTTTGAGGCCAAGGTAATCGAGCAGGTCCTCGTAGGCCTTTTTATGGATGCCGGTCTGGAATCCGCCCAGGTCAATCGGCACGCGGTCGGGCTGTTGATGGTTTAAGGCCATGATGACCCGCTGGCGCGAGGTGATGATTTCTTTCATAGTCGTTCTCCTTTGCTCTACTGCGACAGACGGGTTGAGCTATCTGTACTGTTCGATGTAACTGCCGTAACCAATAATAAAGGCTGACAAAATCAGGATGATAATCCCGGTGAAAACAACGGTCAGGATTTTTCGCCCCGCACCTTTCCATTCGTTAAAATAAAGGCCCCATATATTACTGAAGACAATGATAAAGGCCATATGGATACTCCAACTGGCAAAATCCAACGAGCGGCCGAGTTTGGTGGTTCCCATTCCGTAAAAGAAGAACTGGAGATACCACATAATGCCGCCGGCGAAAGCAAGGATATAGTTGACACTTAAAAAACAGTCGGGACTTTTTGTATAATAATCCTTAAAGGATTTGTTTTTTGCCCCCAGGAACAAACACCAAATCGCATTGGTGGTAAAACCACCGCCCATCGCGAAGATAAAGACTGGGTTGTTCTGATACAATTCGCTCGTGCCGTACTGCACGGCGGTTTCGGCGATCGGCTTGCCCGCTTCCAATGCATATGCAAAACAGGCGCTCATGATGCCGGAAAAAACCGCAACCATCACCCCTTTGGTTAAAGCAAATTCTTTGATTGCTTTGGTTTTCTCATCGTCGCTGAGACGGCTTTCTTTCAAATATCCGGCATACCCGCAAACGGAGATGCCCGCCAGACATATGGAAACGCCGATGAGCACCGCTAGCCCCGATGGCGTTGTGACCAAATTTGAAGCATTGCCCGCATAAATCGGAGGAATCAGCGTCCCGAACATGGTACAAAAGCCCAACGCCAATGAATATCCCAGCGAGATGCCCAGATAACGCATGCTCAGACCGAAAGTCAGGCCGCCAACGCCCCACAGCACACCAAACAGATAACAGTATAACATGCTGGACGGGGGGCTTTGCCTGATGATCTGCCAGACGTCCGGGCAGAAAATCAATGCTCCGATGATGGGAGCCAAAATCCATGAAGCAAAGCCCTGTGTGAGCCAATAGGTTTCCCAAGACCACTGTTTTACCTTCTTGTATGGAATATAGAAGCTTCCGGCGGCAAACCCTCCTAACGCATGAAACAATATTCCAAATAAGGCATTCATTTAGTTGGCTTTCGTTTTAAATTAATTATTCTATCTCTCTTGTCCAAGATAAATATTTGAAAAGTAAATAAAATGCATTTCCAGAATAGTATCTATTATTTTTGCCGCAAAACAAAAACCTCAATCCGGAGAACGATTTATGATAAAGGTTGGCAGTTTATTTGTGCAAGCACTTTTTTTTGATAAATCGCCATGATTATACCCGTACGTTTCGACAATAGGATGCTAAAGGGAGCGCCAGGGGCTTTCACTGCCGGGATCAGCGGTTAGCGTATGTGTCCGGCTGCTGATGCCGGCGGCTCTGATCGGTGTCGGGAAGGGTAAACAAATCGGCTATCAATACGTATAAGTAAATTCCCGGATGACAATCGTATGATCGCATTTGGGTTGCGGAAAGATAACCGCTTTGAAAATATACAGTTAGCCGAAAACGGCTGCTTTGCTTTAGGATTAAAAACTGCTTAAGTGCAGTGGGAAATGGGCCGATTTATGGATGGTAAGCTTAAAAATGAGACTGCTAAGCCCGTCGATGCGAATATGAAGATACAATACGTGATTTCAACTATGGTTTTCTGGTGGCGCGAGCACCACCTGTCGTTCGAGCAGGAGTGCGAGTACCTGCGGAGCCTGGGGTTCGGTGTGGAGATCTGGCCGACGATGAAAGGGAGCATGGAATGCCGCTTTGCACGGCGCAACTGGTCCCGGCTGAAAGAAGCCACCGAGGGCATGACCGTCGCCCTGCACAGTCGGTGCGACGGGCCGACGCTGGCCGAATGGGACGAACAACTGCAATGCGCCCGGGAACTTGGCGCGGTGATGGTGACGGACCTGAGCAGCCTGTGCATTTCCCAAAAGTTCAAAATGGCCGACTGGGAATTTGTCGAAGACGTTGTCGCCCTGGCCGACAAATACGGCGTGACACTCTGCGTCGAAAACGGCAGTCTGGACCTGCTGCTGGAGTTGGGGAACAAGTTTGACTCAATTCGCTACTGCTTCGACTCCGGCCATGCGCGCCTGGACACCGAACATACATTCAGGGAATTCGTGGACGCCCTTGGCCAACGGATCGCCTATGTGCATCTGACGGATAACTACGGCGATTTTGACGACCATGAACCGCCGGGAGTACGCGGCGGTATCGACAAGGAATGCTGGGATTACCTGCTGAATCGTCTGCAAAAATTCGACAACAATGTTATCGCCTGTCTGCAGATGATCCCCACCATGCCGGGGACGATGATCCGCCACAGCAGCCAGTTTTTGTTTGACGTGATGGGCTGGCCCAACCGGCCCCAACGTCAGCCGGACTACGACGAATACCACTACCGGCCGCTATAAACAGCATCTCTGTATAACGGCAGTTAATCAAATCATGTTCATTTCGCCTTCAGCGTTACCTTTGCCGATTCCAGACCTTCAGCGTTTGCGGTAATGGTAATGGTGCCGGGTTTGCCGTGCTGCGTGCGGATGATCGCCAGTCCGCGTCCCTGCCAGGCGTTATGCGAGGCGCCCTGATGTGACTGGTGCCCTCTGGGATTGCCGTTGCCGATGCCGATAAGTTCGGCCGGGCCGGTGACCGTAAAGGTGATCAGGTTTTCCGCATTGGGTACGCGAACGCTGTTTTCGTCGGTGATGTAAAACTCCAGAGCGGCGACGTCCTTGCCGTCGGCAGTGAGTGTTTTTGTATCGGGTACAAGCTGGATCTTTTTCGCTTCGCCGGTGGTTTGCAGACGATATTCGCAAACGGTTATGCCGCCGCGTTTACCGACCGCAGTCAGGGTACCCTCTTCAAACGGTACCTCCCACGAAAGCATTCCGCGGCGCGCTTCGGATATCGGCTTGCTACCCAGCGAGGCGCCGTTGAGAAACAGTTCGACTTCGTCGCAGTTGGTATAGCAGAACACGGATACTTCAGCGCCATCCGGTGCGTTCCAGCCCGGCACGATGTTGCGTCTGCTGCGGCGGCGGCGACCGCCCTGTTCTTCTGATGAACTGCGGATCCAGGCGCCGAGATACACCATCGGCTTGTCGGACCAGAGGCTTTGACGGAACCACCCCGTAGGTTTTTTGAAGCCGCACAGGTCGAATAATGCGTTGGTCCAGCTTCGTACGGGCCAGCCGGGGGACTCGCCGATATAATCAATGCCGGTCCAGAGGAACTGGCCGGAGATGTAGTCGTTGTCTTCGACCGCCTGCCATGCTTCCAATGACATGCCGTTCTCGCTGCCTATCATCAGACGGTTGGGGTATTTTTGATGGTCCTCGGCGTAATATTGCTCCTGATAGTTGTAGCCCGCTACGTCCAGCACATCGGCAAATCCAACGGCGTTCGAGACGGGAGCATTGGCCAGGGCCGCGGTGACGGGACGCGTGATGTCAATCTCTTTGACGGCGGCGACGAGCATTTTTCCATACTTGGTTAGATTTTCGGCCGGGGGCTGGTCGGGTTTATACTCATCGCCCATCGACGGGTGTGAGAAGGGGTCGTTGGCATAATCGATCTCGTTGCCGATGCTCCACAGGATGATGCTTGGGTGGTTGCGGTCGCGGCGGACCATGTCCTGAATGTCGCGGACGGCCCATTCCTCGAAGACGTCGCCGTAGCCGGCGTAGCTGGGAACGTCAACGTTTCGACCCTTGACCCATTTTTTCTTGGGCGGGGTGAATTCATCGAAGGCCTCGTCCATCACAAGGAAACCCATTTCGTCGCACAGGTCCAGGAATTCGGGTGCAGGCGGATTGTGACTGCAGCGGATGGCGTTACAGCCGATGGCTTTGAGCTTTTCAAATCGCAGCTTCCATATCTTCTCCGGCACTGCGGCCCCGAGAGGGCCGGCATCGTGATGCAGGCAGACGCCCTTGAGTTTCATGTTCTCGCCGTTGAGGAAAAAGCCCTTGTCCGGATCGAACCGGAATTGGCGAATGCCGAATCGGGTCACGGTTTCGTCAATCACTTTGTTGTCGGCCATGATTTTGCTTTCGAGGGTATAGAGTGTGGGTGAATCCGGTGACCAGCGTTTGGGATTCGACACCGGGATTGTTTGCGTAACAACCGCCGTTGTTCCGGCGACAATCGATTCTGTGCTTTGAACCGTGTTGACTACCTTGCCGCGATCGTCCAGCACATACAGGCACAGGGTAAAATTCTTCGCTCTGTCGGCGGCGTTTTTAACCGTTGTTTCGACCTGCACCTCGGCAATGTCCTTTTTGGCAATCGGGGTGGTAACGAACGTGCCCCAGTGGTCGATATGCAGGGGGTTGGTAACACGCAGGCGGACGTGGCGATAGATGCCGGAGCCGGTGTACCAGCGGGAATCGGCGAACTGGCTGTGGTCGACGCGCACGGCGAGCACGTTTTCGGTACCCCCGAAGATCAGCTGCGACGTCAGGTCGTATTGAAAGCTGATATAGCCGAAGGGCCGCTTGCCGAGATAGATGCCGTTGATCCAGACCTCGGCATTGTTATAGACACCGTCGAACTCGACGGCGACCTGTTTGCCGCGGAGAGACCTGTCCAGTTTAAAGGTTTTGCGATACCAGCCGATGCCGCCGGGCAGATAGCCGGTGCCGCTGGCGTATTCGTCGCTGTAAGGGCCTTCGATGCTCCAGTCGTGCGGGACCTGTACGGTTCGCCAGCTGTCGTCGTTAAAGTCGCGTGCCTGTGCGCCAGCCACATCGTCTTTGATGAACTTCCAATCAAAATCGAAATCCCGAACCTCTCTGGAAGAAGCTATCGTACAGCCGGATTGAATCAGTAGACAAAAACAGGTCGAAATGCTTATTATTGTTTTTTTTAACATCCTTTAATCTCCCTTCAAATCGTTTGCCTTTGTGACTGCTTGTCGGAGATGCCGCCTCCGACGTTTATGGATATAACGAATGATAACGCGTATTGATTGCATTGAAAAGCAAGGATTCTGAAGTTTGTCTATATAAGTGTGTACCCTTAGAAGGTCTTCGATCAACCCTGATGAATCGGAATGGCGACAGTAAAAATGGAGCCTTCGCCGGGGAGACTTTGGACATCGATCGTGCCGTGGTGCATCTGGACGATCTTCTTGGCAATCGAAAGGCCCAGACCGGTTCCGACATGCGGTTTTTCGGAATGGAACGGCTCAAAGATCGCGCGGACATCCTCGATCCCCTTGCCGTTATCGCTGACGCGCAAGATCATCCGGCCGGCCTGATCGTCGCGTTCGGTATAGATGGTCACCTGTCCGGTTTGCTGCGGAACCGCCTCGATGGCGTTAAGTACCAGATTCATCACGACATCCTGCATCTGATCGGGATCGACGGACACCAGTCCCAGATGTTCATCGGCTTGTATCGTCATCGCCACCTGCCGCTGATCGGCCTGCGAACGGAGCGTCTGAACAACGGTTTCCACAAGCCGATTGATCTGGCAGGGTTGCGGGCGGGGTTTTTCGTCTTTGCTGAATTTGAGCATGTCCAGCACCAGCTTCTGGATCTTATCCAGATTTCGCTTGAGAATATTCCATGCCTTTTTAGCCTGGTCTATATCATGCTGACCGAACGCGTCGTCCATTACATCCTGTCCGGAACGAACCGCCTGCAGAACGTTTTTAATGCCGTGCGACAGATTCAATGCGGCCTGTCCGGCCTGCATCACGCGCTGGCGCTGCTGGACCGTCTGCTTGGACTGGAGCGAATCAAATGCCACCGCGACCATGGTTTCGCCGGGATCAAAAACAAGCTCGATCTGGCCGGCCTGGGCGTCATCGCCTGCCGGTTTGAGCAGGTGGTGTTCTTCGTCGGCTTCAAACAGCAACACCGTTGAACCACAGCGAATCTGGTCGCCCTGTTTGAGCAGCATGATTTCGCTGACGCGCATTTCGTTGATAAACGTTCCGTTCGATGAATCCATATCGCGGATAGCCCATTGACCATCACGAAATGAAAATTCCGCGTGACGGCGTGAAATGGCGTTGTCGGGAATACGAATGTCGACTTTTTCCGTACCGCGTCCGATGACTTTCGCCCAGCCGCCCTTTTCAAGTTCAAAGGTCTGACTTCGCAGTGGTCCGGTGATTATTTTTAATGCAGCCATTCAATTTATCCGGAATTACTTAGAATTTTCTAACACTCTCAAAATCTCTGGATTCCCGCCTTCGCGGGAATGACAAACAAGCTAAGTTTTACAACACTCTATTTTCCGATACAAAACCGTGAAAAAATACCATCTAAAACGGTTTCGCTGATATTTTCCCTCTCCAGTCCCCCGAGCCGTTCATACGCCTGCCGCAACAGCATCGCGGCGATCTCGTTTGAACCCGACCTGATTTCATCGACCGATTCGGCCAATAACTTAACCGCTTCGTTCAGTCTTTGTTCATGCCGCTGGTTGATCGTCAGGCGATCCTGATGGTCCCGGTCGCCGGTGCTTAACGCGGTTAGCATATCCTGAATTCGATATTTTATCGTTTCCATGCCACTTCCAGATCGCGAACTGACCGGTAAAAAGGAGCTGCCAAACTGTTCGCACAAATCGGCCAGCCGTTCGGAAACCTGTTGGGCCGAAAGCAAGTCAGCTTTGGTCGCAACATAGATGATGGATTCGGAGGTGATCCGGCTGCTCATTTCAAGGTCGGCGGCCAGATGGGTCCGTGTCAGATCCACGCAAAACAAGATGACTGCCGCTTTGTTGAGTGCCGTCAGGGACGCCTGATGCGAGAGCTGGTCGATCAATGACATCTGCTGCTGTGGCATCAGCAATCCGGCGCAATCGAACAGCACGCAGTCGGTGTGCTCAAGTTTGAGAATGCCGGTCAGAATATCGCGTGTGGTGGCCTCGGTTTCGGAAACAATGCTGCGAGACTGGCCCAGCAGCGCATTGAGCAGGCTGCTCTTGCCGGCGTTGGGTGTGCCAGCCAGCCCCACCGAATCCAGATCGATCAATCGTTCACAGCGAATGCTGCCTTCGAGCAGGTCGGTCAGTTGTTCGGCAAGCTGGCTTATTTTTTTCTCGGCGGCTTTTGCCGATACAAACACGATGTCTTCTTCGGAAAAATCCAGCGCCGCTTCAAGGTTGCCGATCAAGTCAATGATCTCGCCGCGCAAATCCGCGATCACATTTGAAAACCGTCCGTGCAGCAGCCGTTCGGCGGCGGCTAATTGAGCCGTATTCGCTGACGAAACGATCTCGGCCACCGCCTCGGCCTGCGTCAGGTCGATCCGGCCGTTTAGAAAGGCGCGTTGGGTAAACTCCCCCGGCCCTGCGGGACGAGCATACTCGTAAATCTTTTTCAGGACCGCCGCAACGACTTCGCTGCACACATCCAGATGCAGCTCGGCCAGGTCCTGGCCGGTATAAGAAGCGGGCTGACGAAACACATACAGCCATCCGTCCACCGACAGTTCAGCGTCCACACGAACGGAGCAGGGAACAACCGTGTTCTTTTCGATCGGCTTGTGCGGGATCACGAATTGCGAAAGCACCCGGTAGGTATCCGGCCCGGATATACGAATGATACTGCGGCCCGCGGTACACACCGGAACTGAAGCACTGCTGACCGCTGCGATCGTATCATCCATATTCAGCATCGTTATCCATTGAAAAAAAACCACAGAGATCACAGAGGACTGGAGAGAAGTTTGTTATTTAATCTCCGTGAACTCTGTGCCCTCTGTGGCAAAATTTACATCCTAAAATTATTATCAACCCTTGAAGAAGGGTTTGGGTTTTTTCTTTTTGACTTTACCGCCGGTTTTGGCGGTGACGGGGACCTTGCCCATGGATTCGAGTTCGTCTTTTTCCTTGAGGTGTTTACGGATGACCTTTTGCTCGATGATGCCGGCACCGATACTGGTCATGATATACAGGTTCACACCCGACGGGCCGGAATACAGCATGATGGGGAACATCAGCGGCATCATGATCATCATCATTTTCTGCTGCTGGGCCATCTGCGAATCGGGCTGTGCGGCGGCCTGCGACGGCATCATCTTCTGCTGTAAATACATCACCACGCCCATCAGGAGCGGCAAGAGGTTAAAGTAATTGGGCACGATCTTTCCAATGTACGGCAGTGTCTGCATCTTGGCCGCATACGGAATCACAAACAACTGGTCCGGCATCGACAAGTCGGTAATCCACACCGGCAAGAAGCTCGCGCCGCGCAAATCCACACTGGTATAGACCGCCGTCCACAACGCTATCCAAATGGGCATCTGCAGCAGCATCGGCAGCATCCCTGACACCGGTGAAACGCCCTGCTCGCGATACATCGCCATGACCTGTTTGTTCATTTCCTGCTTGTTGTTGGCGTACTTAACCTGGATCTCTTTCATTTTGGGACCGAGCTTCTGCATCTTCATCATGGAGACCTGGCTCTTCTTCGTAATCGGGTGCATGGCCAGCCGCACCAAAAATACCAAAAAAATAATGACCACGCCATAGTTGCCCAGCGGGCCCATCAGCGTGTACATCGTGTTCATCAGCCACATGACGCCAAACGCCAGCGGCGCAATGACGGATACCGGACAACAGCAGGCACGAAAATCGATCGTCTGAAAATATTGCAACGATTTGTAAATCTCGTTCTTTTCAAATATTCGTTTGTCCTTCGGTCCCATATATATCGCCAGTGAATACGATTGCGCTGCGCCATCACTGCCCGCGGCTTCCAACGTAATTGGCTGGCTGGTCATGTTATACGAACAATTCTGGTCATCTTCTTCGTCCGTTGCGGAAGGATAGTACAGTGCCTTGCTGAATTGCAGCCACGGCTGGTCTTGTCCTTCGACAGGGACCGGCCGAACGACAGCAGCAAAATACATATTCGTCAGTGCCGACCAAAGCTGCATATCGCCTTTTTTCGACTTCAGTAAAAAGTCTTCGGTGTCTCCTTTGTCAATCTTTTTGGCCATTGACGGTGCATCCAGTTGTTCGGTTTCAACGCCGGCCTCACCGGTTCGATAGGCCAGCTTAACTTTGCGTGCATCCTGGCGAACACCTTCCCGTGAAATACCGCCGGGGCCCTGCACCTGCATCTGAACCTTAAACGCCTTGCCGGAAAGGTTTTCAACTGTAATATCACACATCAACTCATAGCTGTCGCGCTGAACATTGTACGTTTTAATGACTTTCAATGTTTCGGCTTTGGTGTCGGCATCTTTCAGCACAGCCTCGAAGCGTACTTCGTCGGCCGAATCCGTCTGAACCAACTGCCAGCTCAGTTTATCCAGGGGGAATGATTTGGTGCCGAAGGTTTTGGCCTCGGCCGGTGCGATCCGCAGACTCGTATTGGCCAGCGAATAAACCTCCTTGTCGTTATTCGAAAGCGGCGATAACAGTGTCAGCGGATAAAGTACTTTTGTATCGGTCGAAGGATCGGCACTCAGAACTTCAGCGGACGCCTCTCCGGCCCTGGCTTTAAACTCGCTCAGAATCACCTGCTTGACAGCAGCACCTTGACTGGTAAAGACAACCAAAAATTTGTATTTATCGGGATCATCCGTGCGTTTGACGTCTTCGTACATCATGCCCAGGCTTTTTGTTTGGAGCTCGGCATTGGACGCCGTCAATTGCGGGTACACGATGTTATCGGCTGACGCTTTAGCAATCGTCCGGGTCGTCTGCTGTTGTATTTCAGCAGCAGGCATCTCAGTTTCGCTGGCCAGGGGGATCACACGTCCCAGCAAATTTTTCGTTTGCTGCGGATGATGGAATACGGCATCGACGATCAGTACGGTACAGAGTAAACAAAAAACAGATAACCCAATAATAACGCCTGTCTTGAATTTCATTAAATAATACCCTTAAATAAAGAAACCGCAGATTCCGCGGATTTCAGAGATTTGTCCTGAAATTTGATTTTTAGTTCTTATCGCCCGTCGGCCAACCGGTCGCCTTCAAAGTTGTCCAGTTCAGGGATCGCATAGATCTTTGCGGCTGCAGCTTTGAAATCATACTCCAGCCGGACAAAGTTCACGTTGTTATCCTCGATATACACATAGCTTGCCCGATTGTCACGGTCGCGGGGTTGGCCAACCGAACCGACATTGATGATCGCCTTTTCGTCGGGAATGATCGGATACGCTCCGCCCAACTCTTCGGGGCTGTAAAAATCCGGGTCCTCCAGAAACACGCCGGGCAAGTGCGTATGCCCGACAAAGCAAACGTGCTTGACCCGCTCAAACAACGCGCTCATTTTACCGGTGGTCGTGTACACATCATCCGGAAATACGTACTCATTGATGGGCCGGCGGGGCGAAGCGTGTACAAAATCGAGCGTCGCATCCACATCACCCATTTCCAACTGCATGGACCACCGCATTTTCTGGCTGCCCAGATAGCTCCAGCGTTTGTTGCTTTTTTCGCGGTCGGTTTCTTCCTCCAGCACCTTGCGCGTCCAGAAAGTCGCTGCTTCGGCGCCGGAATTAAAATTCGTCGGTTCGTACAGTGCCGCGTAGTCGTGATTGCCCTGTACGCAGTTTTCGGTCTTTTCGATAACCAAATCGAGACACTCTTTGGGATTGGCCGCATAGCCGATCACGTCGCCAAGACAGTAGATCGTCTTGATGCCCCGCTTTTCAATATCATCCAATACCGTCGTCAATGCTTCGAGGTTGGAATGAATGTCACTGATAATCGCAAACATAGCCGTCACCTGATATAATTTTACGTTACGAACACTATAATATAGTTACCGGAAAAGCCTTATATATCACAAACACCCCCGTCATGCCATGAAAAATTCGAAGCACGAAATCCGAAATACGAAACAAATCCAAGTACCCAAAATTCAGAATATTCTTAACCAACTCCGATTTTGGATGTGTTTTTGAATTTATGCATTAAAAAAATCGCAAGTGTCATTTCAAAAACCTCTTACGCACCTTAAAGCGGTTTTTTGGCCTTTGCCATCGCCCCCAGCAGGCAGTCCATGCCGGCAGGTGTTATGTTGTGTTTATGGCGGTACTTAGCGACAGCTCCGGCTGCGACGGGTCCGGCCTGTGCCGGGCAAATCAATTCCAGCCCGTCGGCTCCCAGCCAGCTTCCTCGCATCAAGGTAAAGGAAATCATGAAAAATGAGAATTTCCCAGCCTCCCCTATGTCCAGATGGTCAATATCGAACGGCAGCACGCCCCGCATCGACTCAAAGGCCGACGGCCCGTAAAGGCCCAGCATGGCTGTTTTTTCGGTCATATCGGCCACGGAAACGGTGCCATTCGCGGCTGATTCGAGTTTTTTTTGAACGATCTGCGTCTTTTCCGGGCAGGTCAGTACAATAAAATCGCCGTTAAGCCGGAGGACTCGGCACACGATTTCCTCGCCATCGAAAGTTCCTTTAGCCCATGCCCAGGAATCGGCCACAAAAGAGCCGCTTTTTTCAGGAAAAACACCGTTGAGGATCTCTTTGGTCCGGTCGCCTTTCAGATATAGCCGGCCAAAACTGCAAAGATCGACCACGGCGCAATGGGCATCGATGGCCTGTAATTCGGCCTGCGGGTCGCCGAAATCGGCCGGCAGCGACCACCCGGCATACTCACCAAAACGCGCATCCAACTGGCGATGCACCGAATCAAAAGGACTGACTTTCAACATAAAAACCCCAAATTGCCTTTCTGTCATTCCCGTGAAGGCGGGAATCCAGGTTATTCTCTTTATTTTGTTTCCTCAAAGAACAACCAGTTTATCAGAAACCAACACCTGCGCCAACCAATTACTAAAGCACCAAATAATATCGCGGCGGCCCTACACTTAAAAATCCCTTTTTACATTGCTCAAAAAGCTGGTATAATACCGGCGGTTAATGAATTAGATTGAAATTAGGAGAATTCCTTTGGTTGATATGACGCTTTTGGAAACGCAGGGACTGGTCAAGCGCTACTCCGGAAGAACGGTGGTCAATGATGTCAACATCACCGTGAGCCAGCGGTCCATCGTGGGCCTGCTGGGCCGAAACGGCGCCGGCAAGACCACCTCGTTCCGCATGACCATCGGCATGATCATCCCGGACGACGGCAGTGTTTTCTTCGAGGGCCACGACGTGACGAAAATGCCGATGTACAAACGCGCCCGCCTGGGCATGGGGTACCTGTCGCAGGAACCGAGCGTTTTTCAGCGGCTGACGGTCAAGGAAAACCTGCTGGCGATCCTGGAGACAATGGCGATTGCCAAGGCCGAACGGATACGCCGGTGCGAGGACCTGATCGAACGCTTCGGGCTCGGTGAGGTGCGCAAAAGCCAGGCACGGTTTTTGTCCGGCGGGGAACGGCGCAAACTGGAGATCGCCCGCGCGATGGTGACCAACCCGTCGCTGATCCTGCTGGATGAGCCGTTTAGCGGTGTGGACCCGATCGCCGTCGAAGAACTGCAGGGCGAGATCCGCCGACTGGTTGCCTCCGGCGTAAGCATTCTGATCACCGACCACAACGTCGAGCGAACCCTTGAGGTGTCCGACAAAGCCTATATTCTCGACCACGGCAAAGTCATCGCCGAAGGCGCTCCCAAAGACATCATCCAGAACGAGCTGGTCAAAAAAAGCTACCTGGGCCATACCTTCCGCGGTGATGAATTCGACGAACAGGAAGAAGCATAAAGAACCTTCCGATTTTATTTTTCCTTTAATGTGAAAACAACTGAGCACAAATCTTCTTTAAAATGGCTTAATATAACCTTATGGGTGTTCCTTATTGCCCTGTTAGGACTTTCCGGTTTTCTCAATCTTACCAGTGTTTTATTCTACTCGAAAACCTTTTCTTTATTTATACTTGTATGTTCGATTGTAATAATTGCAGTAAAATCAATCGTAAAAATACGTATCTTAAAGAAGGAGGGAGCAACGCATAGAAAAACATTATTCGTCGAAATCATTTTATCATGCCTCTTCTGTCTATTGTTTTTCTCAAATGCGATCATACCAAAATATAGAATTAAGCAAATAGCACAAAAAGCTCATTTAGATTTACCCTCTTTTATAACAGTACACTATTTCGAAGAAAGCATCCATTGGGTTGGTTCAGAAGATAGTTATTACATAACAATTTCTTTTCCTAAAAAACACATTATGTCTTTTACAAAACCCTTTTGGCCGGAAGGTGACCGGTTAACCCAGGTAGTGCCTGACAATGAACGTGAAGGTCTTCCGATACTGACTTGGCGAGATGAATTGCTCCCTAAAATTAAACTACTTGAGGCTTGGGTAGATAATCCCCCTCCTGATCCAAATCAAATTATTAAAGTACGAGATGAAGTTCTCGGAGAAGGTGGCCGTCTTCCAAGCTCTTTTGAGGCTTTCGCTTACGAAAAAGACAATACTTTCAGCCTGTGGCAGTGGCTTGGTAGAGACGGTAATGTAAAGCATAAACATTGGGCAGCAGGGAAACAAACGGGAGGAGATGTGGATTTATTCATAGATATAGAAAAAGAGGATACCGCTACGGCCTATATGGATATCGTTTTAAACTGACCCGAAATGTCACCAATTGGCTACATTTCGGCCAATCTAAAGCTAGAGTTTATAGTAGCCCGGCTTTGTATCAAAAACAGGTCGTTAATTTCGTTGTTATTATGTGAAAAATAAGTATAATATTTCGCATGGAAAATATCAGGGCTTAAACGACAGGAAAATATTACCAAAAACAGTATAATGGACTATAGCCGGATTATATTTAGTGGTCACGCAATTCGCCAGATGTTTCAACGTGTGATTAGCAAGGACGATGTTTTAGCGGTTATCCGGAGCGGCGAAGTAATCATTGATTATCCGGACGATAAACCTTATCCGAGTTACCTAATACTTGGTTTCGTTAAAAACAGTCCGTTGCATGTTGTTTTCGCTTTAGACGAAGAAAATCAAATTGGTATTGTCATAACCGCCTATGTCCCAGACTCGCATTTGTGGACAGGGGATTTTAAACTGAGGAGAAATAAATCATGAAATGTGTGATTTGTAGACAAGGTCAAACACATGACGGTTTGGCTACGGTAACACTGGAAAGAGGCCGTACCACGGTTGTCATTAAAGACGTGCCGGCCGAGATTTGTGAAAATTGCGGTGAATACTATCTCAGCGAGGAAGTTACCGCAAAAGTTCAGGGCTTAGCCGAAAAGGCGTTCCAACAGGGCGTCGAGATTGAAGTGTTGCGGTATGCAGCCTGACATAAAGGTATTTCAAATGACTGATTACTCCAACTGTTCGATCACACATTATCCGACGCCGGTGCTGCGGGAAAAGGCAAAGCCCATTGAGGAAATTAACGACGACATCCGCAAACTGGCCGAGCGGATGATCGATATTATGGTCGAAACGAAAGGCGTCGGTCTGGCCGGACCGCAGGCGGGTGTGAACCTGCGTATTTTCGTGGTGTCCATTGACGGAACGAAAGAAAGTGCCAAGGTTTACATCAACCCCACGGTCAAGCCCGAAGGTAAGATGGTCGCCAACGAGGAAGGCTGCCTGTCGCTGCCGGGAATTTTCGGGAACGTGAACCGCTACAGCAAATGTACCGTCACCGCGACCGACCTGGACGGCCATGAATTCACGGAAGTTGGCGAAGGGCTGCTAGCGCGGGCGTTTCAGCATGAATTTGACCATTTGGAAGGCACGATGATTAAGGATCGCCTCGGTTATGCCGCCAAACTTCGTGCCCGACGAAAACTCAAGCAGATGGAAGAAGAATACGACGAAAATTCGAAATAAGAAACGCCAAACAAATCCGAACATTCAATGTGTCTAAACCTATGCGAATTATCTACTTCGGTTCCGCACAATTCGGTATTCCGTCTCTGGAGGCCATCAGTAACAGTCACCATGAACTGGTTGAGGTGTTCACGCAGCCGGCACGGCCGTCCGGGCGGCACCGCAGCAAGCCGACGCCGACGGACGTGGAATTATGGTGTCATAAACACAACATCCGCTGTCTTGAAGCAGAAAATGTCAACCAGCCTGATATGATCCGCAAAATTGCCGACTGTAAGGCCGATTTACTCGTCGTTATCGCATTCGGGCAAAAAGTCAGCCAGGAAGTCATCAGCCTGCAAAAATACGGCGCGGTCAATGTACACGGTTCGCTGCTGCCGAAGTATCGCGGGGCCGCCCCGATCCATTGGGCGATGATGAACGGAGAAACCGAAACCGGCGTCAGCATCATTACTTTAGCCGACCGGATGGATGCCGGGCTGATATTGGCACAGGGGAAACTACCCATCGGCCCGGAAGACACATTTCAAACGATGCACGACAAATTGTCCGAATTGTCTGTGCCGATCCTCATGCAAACGATCGAACAACTCGCCAACGGGACGGCCACGTTTACCGAACAGGACGAATCGCAGGTGACATATGCCCATAAACTGCAAAAAAAGGACGGTTTTATCGACTGGAAAAAACCAGCCGGGCAACTGACCAACCAGATTCGCGGATTGTGCCCCTGGCCCAGTGCCCAAAGTGTCTACGTTTCGGCCGAAACCGGAAAACACTGGCGCATTACCATTTCCAATGCCCGTGCCCTGCCGCGGGAAAGCAAAACAGGCGATGTCATCGGTCAGCTTGACGAGAATCTGCATGTTATCTGCGGGCAGGGAGCATTGGAGATCGCAGAGCTTAAACCGGCGGGGTCGGCGTTGATGAGTTTTGAGTCTTTCGTCAACGGGCACAAGTGCAAACCCGGCGACTTATTCGTTTCGGCCGAAAAAGCCTTAAACGGAATATTCTGATGGCACCGCAACCATTCACGGCCCGAAAAACCGCCTGGCTGGTACTAAACCAGTGCGACATCAAGCGTCATGACGCATCTGAACTTTTAAATGGGTATCTGCCGAAGACCGACCGCCCCGCACAGGCAACCGATATTGTCTTTGGCGTGTTGCGAAACCGAACGGCAATCGACTGCATCATCAAAAAATGCGGCTCTGTCGAACCGGATCACGTTAAGCCGGCCATCTGGAACCTGTTGCGCATCGGGACCTACGAACTTGTTTACGCCCCGAAGACCGCCGAGTACGCTATTTTGAATGAAGCCGCCGACCTGGCCCGACAAAAAGGGTCCTCAAAAACAGTCGGCTTTATCAATGGGGTCCTTCGTGCGATTCAAAAAAAAATTGTTTTGCGAGAAAGCCCCCTGCCTGAAACAAATAAACAAAAAATAATCCCTCAAAATCCACAAACGGGTTGTCTGTTTGCGATCGATTTGCTGCCGGGCCCCGATAAAGAACCGGTTAATTATTACAGTACCGCATTTTCACTTCCAACACCGCTTATTTCGCAGTGGCTCAAGGATTACGGCGAAGATAAAACGACCGATTTGTGTTTTGCGTCCAATCGACACCCCTCTGTTATCCTGCAGCCGAACACGCTTTGCACAACCGCAGAAAAACTAGCAGATCTTCTTGGCGGTCAGGGCATTGAATGTGAAATAAATGCTGAAAAAACAATGCTTTGTGCCAAACATACCGGCTCGGTTACAAAAATTCAGGCGTTTTTGGACGGTTTCTTCACGATCCAGGATCCCACCGCCGCCGAAGCGATGCAATTGCTGAAACCGCGACCCGGCTGGACAATTTTCGATCTGTGCGCAGCGCCGGGTGGAAAAAGTATCGCCCTAGCCATGCTTATGCAGGATAAAGGAACGATCCTGGCCAGTGACAATGACAAAACCCGGTTGCAAAAAGTCTGCCAAAACGTCAAGCGCATGCGATTAAACGCGATTGAGGTGGTTGAGCCGAAAAATATCGAACAGAAAATTCGAAAACTGAAACACCTCGACGCGATCATCCTTGATGTGCCCTGCTCAAACACGGGTGTATTGGCGCGTCGGGTTGAGGCACGATGGCATCTGCGGAAAAACAACCTCAACAGTTTGCTGAAAATACAAACGCAGTTATTGCGTCGCGCAGCCGCTTTGTGTCAACGCACAACGGCCCTTGTTTATTCCACATGCAGCATCCTGCCCGAAGAAAACCAACAGCAAATCCAACAGTTTTTATCACAACACACCCCGTTTAGGTTAATTACGGAGAAGCTGACGCTGCCAGCACTGAAAACGCAAAATTTATTTGACCATGACGGCGGATACGTTGCGATTTTACAACAAAAATAACCCTCGTTTCTGTTTCTATTAACAGAAAAATTGGAACCGCATTCCACAAGTTTTCCACATGTTCTATTTGCACTGTTAACAGTCTGTTAAGAACATTTTTTTTTCGTTCGTAAGTGACGCTGTTACTGATACCTTGACAGTGTGGATAAGAATTTCAAAAAATGCCCGTTGCAACGGGCAACCTTCACATCTATTATTGAGCTAACTTGGTGTCAGGCATTAGAAATAAACAACACAGCAACGACAGTGCACAAGACGGACAGGAGTGTTCAATGCAGGCGGTATTCACGGATGAAATTAAAGCGATACACGAGCGTATTGCAGAAAAAATAGGTGGCACACAATATCAGGTTTGGTTTAAAGGGGCCACCCGGTTGACAATGAACGAGGATCATTTTGAGGTGGCCGCGGCGAATCCTTTCATCAGCAATTGGATCGAGGGTCATTTTCGGCCGGTGATTACCGAAGCTGTATTGGAAATATTCGGTAAAAAACACCCTATTCGCTTCCAAATCGACACTTCACTGGTCAAAACGCCGATAAGGCCCTCACTGCCGTCTCAAAATACACAGCGGGTTCTGAATTCGCTCAAGCGAACGCCGCTGGGTGCCAAACCACATGGGGTCGGCAATCCGTTAAAGTTAACATTAGACAGTTTTGTGGTTGGCGTGAAAAACCAATTAGCCTACAACGCCGCCAAGTCGGTCATCGACCAGCCGCAAAGTCCGTTCAATCCGCTTTTTATGCATGGCGGATACGGAATTGGAAAAACGCATCTGCTCCAGGGCATCTGCAACGAAATGCACACCAGTCGCCCCGGGTGTCGCTGGACGTATCTGTCAGCCGAAGACTTTGCCAACCAATATGTCGTTGCGCTCAAAACGAGGAAGTTGGACGCCTTCCGCAACCGATTCCGTAATATGGACCTGCTGGTCATTGACGATATCCATTTTCTGGCTAATAAAAACGCAATGCAGGAAGAATTTCTGCACACCTTCAACAGTATCGATCTGGCGGGCAAACAAGTCGTTCTCGCATCTGATGCACATCCCAAAGAGATTGGGCAACTTTGCGAGAAACTCGTAAACCGTTTTGTCTCAGGCATGGTGGTGCGCATGGATGCGCCGGATTTTGAAATGCGGTGCCGTATTTGTACGCAACGTACCAAAAGCATGGAGCTGAAACTTTCACAGGAGGTGATCGAGTACGTTGCCGGCAGCATCAGCGCAAATGTTCGCGAACTGGAGGGGGCCTTGGTCAAACTGGCGGCCTTCGCTTCATTGAGCGGACAAAAGATCTCGCTGGCTGTTGCCCAACAAGTGCTGGCTGAACATATTGCTCGGACGGATCCGGTGGTACATAGTTCGGACATTGTCTCGGCAACCGCTGCTTTCTTCGAAGTGAGCGTCACAGACATCTATTCGGCGAAAAAAGACCGCACCATCAGCCTTGCCCGTTCCTTCGGGATGTACCTGACTCGCCGGTTCACCAAAATGAGTTTTCCGGAGATCGGCCGGGGTATGGGTGACAAGAACCACGCTACGGTTATCCTGGCCTGCCGTAAGATCGAAAATGCACTGAAAGGCAACGATGAAATGAAATGGCGAACCAAACAGGGCTTCCGCCTGGCGCCAGCCAAAGATATCCTGGACTCTCTCATCGAAAAAATATCATGAAAAACTCGATTGTTATGCGAAAATCAATAAACGCATAACCTTATCCAACGGCCCATAGGGCCGGATTAATACTGCTTACTAATTCTAAAAGTACAAATAGGGAAATCTGCGCAAAGAAAAAGCAGCGGGAAGGAGGAACCCGCTGCTCATTTCCCAGGCTTAGAACCTGGCATTAGAAGGAGGAGGAGGGTAATGTTTTATTTTTAAGCTTCATCTGGATAATAGTACGAAACGGAACCCCCAAAAGTTCTGGCGAATATTATAATATTTCAGGGAATATTTCAACCCTTTTTCTGGAATTTTTCGAAAATACAGGTTAATTTAACAAAAAAGCGGTCCGGACCATTCCGAACCGCTTTTTTTTGTTGCACTTTTTAAGGAGGTAACGAGGAGGATGATTTATTTCCAAAAGAAGACGATTGTATGAAAAAGAGCTTTTCTACTTGAATATACGCACTTTAGTCCGCTGGGTTTGAAAAAAACTTGTTTTCTTGTAATTTTAGCTCCTGTCGGGTAATAATTATATCTCATTTTACCGTCTCCAGTGTGTTAGACACAAACAATCGTGTTTTTCACATAAGATGATTCACAACAGGCTCCTTTTTGTCGTATTATACTATTTCTGCTTGATTTTTATCGATTAATCGGTACAGTCTTGAATATACAATTATCGAGTACGTTTTGTTAGACAGCACTTAGAGAAATGAATAGTCAACTTTGACGCAGCAGCCTTATCCGAAACATTTACATGGGAGGTTCGAATATGAAACGAAGAGATTTTCTTGCCGCAATGGGCGCCACCGCAGGCGCAACCCTGGTCAATCCGTCTTCTTTATTCGGTGCTGTGAACGGCGCCGCACCGAAAAGACGTCTGGCCCTTGTCGGAACCGGTATCCGCGGGACATCTTTCTGGGGCAAAACACTGCTCGAAACCCTGGGAGACACAATTGAATTCGTCGGTCTGTCCGATATCAATCCGGGCCGTTTAGCCTATGCGAAAAAGTATATGGGGGTTGATTGTCCGGTCTTTACAAATTTCGAAGAAATGATGAATACCACCAAACCGGACACCCTCATCGTCACCACAGTGGACGCCACACATGATCAGTTCATTATCAAAGGCCTTGAAATGGGTGCGGATGTCATTACCGAAAAACCGATGACCACCGACGAGATAAAGTGCAAAAACATTCTTGCCGCCGAAAAGAGGACCGGCCGAAAGGTCATCGTTGGATTCAACTATCGGTATGGACATCAATTTACAAAAATTAAAGAACTGCTGGTGTCTCAGCGGCTTGGAAATGTCACATCGGTTGACTTTCACTGGTATTTGAACACAGACCACGGGGCTTCTTACTTCAGGCGATGGCACGGCCTTCGCAAGTGCAGCGGAACACTGCTGCTGCACAAGTGTACGCATCACTTTGACTTGCTGAACTGGTGGATCGACTCGGATCCCATCGAAGTTTTCGCTTACGGCGCACTGGAACATTACGGCAGAAATAATGCGTTTCGACACACGCAATGCCGCGGGTGCCCGCATCAGGAAAAATGTAAATTCTTCTGGGATATCACCAAGAACGACCGTTTAATGGACCTGTATGTCGCCAATGAAAAACATGACGGCTATATCCGCGATGCCTGCCTCTGGCGGAATGAAATCGATATTTTCGATAAAATGGCCGTTCAAATCAAATACGCCAATAATGTTCAGGTCAGCTATTCTCTGACAGCCTACTCCCCTTACGAAGGCTGGCGAATTGCATTTAACGGCATGAATGGCCGGATGGACAGTTGGGACGGCATACCGTGGATGCAGGGCAGAGATGCTGTCGATCAGTCAAAGCTGCATGAACTGGAGATGAGTCAGAATGCAGCAGAGACCGCTGCCGCCTATGATGAAATAATGGTTACGCCGAATTTCGGAACGTATGAATTGGTCAAAGTGCCAAAGGTCTATGGCGGTCACCGCGGAGGCGATAAGCTGCTTAGAGAACGGCTTTTTGTGAATCCGAACGCACCGGACCCTTTCAAACATGCGGCGGGAACCCGTGACGGAGCGATGTCGGTCCTGATCGGGATTGCGGCCAGAAAGAGTATTGATACGGGCAAACCGGTGAAAATCGCTGACCTAACAGATATTCAGACGCAGGCAATCCGGCCAAAATCTTAATCCGTCCGTTTATTCCGGTTACTATCGCTTTGAAATCGATTGATTTTTTTGTTCAGCGGATTCAGACCGCCCAAAACTATCAGCGAAAGAACTGTTGTTCCGATCGCAATCTCATACATACCCAATCCGCAGGCAATGCCGATACCCGTCATCATCCAGATCGTCGCGGCAGTCGTGATGCCGTGGACGCTGGCACGATCGCGAATAATCGCACCGGCGCCGATAAAGCCGACACCCGTAATCACACCCTGGATAACCCGTGTCGATCCATTGTCGCCCCCAAACGAGCGGGCCACGATCGTAAACAACGCCGCCCCGGTACAGATTAAAATGATTGTCCGCAGCCCTGCCGCTTTGTGATGTATCTCCCGCTCCAGACCAATAATACCGCCTAAAACCACGGCAACAAGTAGCGGAATAAAAGCGTTCCAGTCGATATTTTGAATAATCTGGTCCAATTTCATCTTTCGAAAACTCCCGTTTAGTTTATAAAAAGCATTCTATTTCATCGGCAAAAGCCATAAAAAGCTGAAGGCCAACTTTAATATTATTGTTATATCTGCATATATTTAAATAAGTTACATCTTCGCCTGGCGAGGGGCATAAATATTTTCCCTTAAAAACATTATTTATGCTTGAACTGGTACCAATAATGTGTTTATAGTATACATCAGTAATTCGACTGTTTTAATGAGGTATTAAATTGAGCTATCCATATTTTCATATTTCGAAAAAAAGCGGTTATGCAATCCGGGCACTATTTGAGTTGGCTCAGCGCGGGGTATTGGGCCCGGTGAATGTCCGCAGCCTGGCCAAGGCCCAGGATATTCCTTCGCGATTCCTGGAAATTATTCTGAATGAGTTGAAACAAGGGGGTTTTGTTCTTTCTGTGCGAGGCAAATCCGGCGGGTATCTTCTTTCCAGAGACGCCAACGAGATTACGATTGGGCAGATCGTTCAGTTTTTGGAGAAAAATCAAGATTCAGATTCACCGTCTTTGTCCTCCCCGCATTCGGGCGAGTTTGTTCTCAACACGCTTATTGACACAATTAACAACGCCATCAGTGATGTCTGTGATAACACCAGCCTAAATGATATGTTGAAGCTGGAAATGAAAAACAGAGCAGCGTTCACCTCGAACTATATTATATAAATTTTTTTGTCTATATACACTACTGACAGAATAGGGATACGAGGAATACATGGAGCGTCATATAAGAAGTATATTTAAGGCCCTTAGCTGGCGCGTAATCGCCACGGTCGTAACGTTTCTGACCGCTTGGTTTTTAACCGGCACGGTCGAAATCGCCGCGAAGATTGGGCTGGCGGACACGGTGATCAAACTGGCCGTTTTTTACGGCCATGAACGTTTTTGGAACAAACTGAGTTTTGGAAAGATCCAACCGCCGGAATACCAGATCTAAGAGCAGAGAGGTTCATGATGCAATTACTCGAACAAACAGACAAACAGGCTTTAGCCGGCGAACTCCGCAAACATCGCAATGGGTATTCGCCCCTGCAACTGCTGCGGTATTTTATTGAAAAATTTCCGGGCCGAGTAGTCCTGGCCTCCAGTATGGGCGCTGAAGATCAGGTCTTGACCGATATGATCGTCAAGATCGACCCGTCTGTTTCGATCCTCACACTGGACACAGGTCGTCTGCCGCAGGAAACATACGATGTGATCGAGGCAACTCAAAAAAAATACGGCATTAAGATTAAGATTCAGTTTCCTAGTCACAAACAGATTGAGGCCATGATCGAAAAATACGGACCTAATTTATTTTTTGAGAATGTTCATAACCGCAAGTTGTGCTGTCACATTCGCAAGATCGAACCGCTTAAGCGTGGTTTGAAAGACAGAGACGTTTGGGTGTGCGGGCTTCGTAAGGAACAATCGGTGACGCGTACCGGCCTTGAACCGATTCAGTGGGATGAGCAATTCGGACTGATCAAACTGTCGCCCCTGCTGGATTGGAACAGTGAGCAGGTTTGGCGATATATCCACACACATAACGTACCCTACAATGCCCTGCATGGCAAAGGCTACTCCAGTATCGGGTGTGCACCGTGTACTCGCGCAATCACGCAAGGCGAAGACGTTCGTGCCGGACGCTGGTGGTGGGAACAGCCGGAACATAAAGAATGCGGCCTGCACTGGAACAAGCCGACAAACAAACAAAAGGACTCATCATGAATCAAACTGAGACAATGACGCAACTGGATGCGCTCGAAGCACAGAGTGTTTATATTCTGCGTGAAGCCTACCGCTCGTTCAAGGACCTGGTGATGCTGTGGTCCATCGGCAAAGACAGCACCGTTTTGCTGTGGCTGGCGCGTAAAGCGTTCTTCGGTCATGTCCCGATCCCGCTGATGCATATTGACACAAACTTTAAGATCAAGGAAATGATTGAGTACCGTGACCGCTTTGCAAAGGAATGGAAGCTAAATATGATCGTGGGCCAAAATGTTGACGCATTGTCCCGGAAACAAACGTTTCCCGACGGCGGACTGGGCCGGATCGATTGTTGTAAGAAACTCAAAAGTGAAGCACTGAAACATACGCTCAGCGGTGAGTGGCCTCGATGGGTTATGAACCATACCACCGGCAGCTACGACAAGCAGGAAAACGGCGACGCCTTTACCGGTGTGATCGTCGGAGCCCGTGCGGACGAAGAAGGCAGCC
Source organism: Anaerohalosphaeraceae bacterium (assembly GCA_963675525.2). Classification (GTDB taxonomy): domain Bacteria; phylum Planctomycetota; class Phycisphaerae; order Sedimentisphaerales; family Anaerohalosphaeraceae; genus 4572-13. The sequence continues at coordinate 737,862 of CAXXSL010000016.1, forward strand.
GCAGCAAGGAGCGGTATTTTTCGCCGCGGGACCAGCAGAGCGAATGGGACATTGCCGAGCAGCCGCCGGAAATGTGGAACCAGTTCAATACGGATTTCGCACCGGGTACGCATATTCGCATCCATCCGTTGCTGGACTGGACAGAGTTGAATATCTGGCAGTATATCAAGCGGGAAGACATCCCGATCATCGACCTGTACTTCGACAACGGCAGCGGCAAACGATATCGTTCGCTCGGCTGTGCCCCGTGTACCGGTCAGGTGGAATCAACGGCCAAAAATGTGGCGGATATTATTGAAGAACTCAAAAGCGGAAAATTTTCAAATATTGCCGAACGCTCCGGACGCCGACAGGATGCTGAAGACGACGGCGGGCTGGAAACGTTGCGGCGTGACGGATACATGTAAGCATAATATCAAAAACAAATATTAAAAACAAAAATAAGGCCGTCGGCTTCGGCGGCACTATAATAGATTACTCAGGGGATAATATGAGTTCGCTTGCAATGGAATACGATAAAAAAAACGAACAGACACAGCAGCATGAACGACAGAAGATGAATATTGTCATCATCGGTCACGTGGACCATGGAAAGAGTACCCTGGTCGGGCGCTTATTGGCAGATACGCATTCGCTTCCGGAGGGGAAGCTCGAAGAAGTCAAGTCACGTTGTGCCAAAAACGCCCGTCCTTTTGAATACGCTTTTCTGCTCGATGCACTGAAAGACGAGCAGGCGCAGGGTATCACCATCGATTCGGCCAGGTGCTTTTTTCATTCGGATAAACGTGAATACATTCTGATTGATGCGCCGGGGCATATTGAGTTTTTGAAAAACATGATCAGCGGTGCCGCCCGCGCCGAAGCGGCGGTTCTGGTGATCGATGCGCATGAAGGCATCCAGGAGAACTCGCGCCGGCATGGATACCTGCTGAGTATGCTCGGTATTCGGCAGATCGTGGTCGCCGTCAATAAGATGGACCTGATGAACTATTCGCAGGCGGTTTTCGACCGGGTTCAAAACGAGTACGCGGCGTTTTTGTCACAGATTCAGGTCACTGCGCAACACTTTATTCCGGTCAGTGCCCGCGAGGGAGATTTTATTTCCCAGCGCAGTTCCATCATGGATTGGTACGACGGGCCGACGATCCTGGAAGCCCTCGATGAGTTTGAAAAAGAGCCGGCATCCGTCCACCAGCCGCTGCGATTTCCCGTGCAGGATATTTACAAGTTTACCGCTCAGGGTGACGACCGCCGTATCATTGCCGGACAGATCGAAACAGGACAGCTCGCTGTCGGCGACGAGGTTATTTTTTATCCTTCTAAAAAACGCTCAAAGATCGCAAGTATTGAAGCATTCAATGTGCCAACACCCCCAAAAGCCTATGCGGGGCAATCGGTCGGTGTCACCTTGTTCGAGCAGATCTATATTCAGCCGGGCGAAATTATGTTCCGAGGCGACCAAACGCCGCCCCAAACATCAACCCAGTTGAAGATCAACCTGTTCTGGCTGGGCAAAGAGCCGATGATCTTCAATAAACGCTATCTGCTTAAGCTGGGTACGGCACGCGTCCCGGTCTGGCTGCGGCAGATCAACACGGTACTGGACGCTTCCGAGTTGAATACCGAGCTGAACCGCCGCCATATCGAGCGGCATGATGTGGCCGAGTGCGTCCTTGAAACGCTCAAGCCGGTTGCCTTCGACCTGACCACCGAAATCGCGCAAACAGGCCGATTCGTGCTGATCGACAATTACCATATTGCCGGCGGCGGGGTTATTCTGGATGTCGCCCGCGACCAACTCGATCTTACTGCCGAACATGTTCGCCAGCGTGAGAAAAACTGGCGCCGCAGCCGGATCACCGCTTCCATGCGTCAAACACGGCTCAATCAGCAATCAACACTGGTGGTTATCAGCGGCCCGGCAGAGACGGGAAAAAGTCAAGCTGCTCAAATGCTGGAAGAAAAGCTTTTCGAAGCCGGCAAACAGGTGTATTATCTGGGCATTGAGAATTCCCTGCCGGGAATCGACAGCGATCTAAGTCATGAAAATCTGCGCGATGAATACATCCATCGGCTTGGTGAGACCGCTCATTTGTTTACCGATGCCGGGCTGATCCTGATCGCGACGGTCAGTGACCTTGCCGAGTACGAATTGAACATTCTCAAAACGCTGAATAGGCCGGGTGATACTGTGGTGGTCGGCATCGGTTCGAAAACGCTGTCGGATCCGCTGCTGGATTTAGACCTGAATGAAACAATGAATACTGAAAACGCCTCAACAAAGATCGCGAACCTGCTGACTGAGCGGCATTATCTGCCGGAGTATTACCTGTAAGAAACGCTAGCGGCCGAAGAATTACTGTTGCACATCAATGATTACGCGTTGCGCATCGACTAAAAAGACCAATGAGCGTTACTTCTTTTCCCGTTCCAATCCCGGCAGCAGTTCCGGGTGGTCCAGCAGTGCCAGCGTCTGGCGGATAAATTCTTTCCAGTGCGGCAGGCGATGTGAGCGCCGCTGCAGGATGAGATTCCGCAACGTTTTATAGCTCATGCACCACATGCGCGTCTGCAGAAAACCTTCCGGCAGCTTTTTCTTGATTTGGATAATATCTTTCTGCTGCGCGGCCTCATAAATCCATTTCAGCGTCGCCGGACTGCATGAGGCCGGCTCGAAATTGTCTGCGATAAACGCCTCTACGCTGGCGGCATCGTCCATATCGATCGCCAAGAGTTCGGCCGTCAGCGTATGCATCGTGCTTTCGGACTGTTTGCTGCTCAGGCGAAATGTATCCGCCTCCTGCCACCAGTACCGCGGCGCACGCACATCCAGCCAGACAATCATGCTTTCCAGAAACTTGTTATGCCCGCCGTCCAGACCCGCCAGCTTTTCGGCCACAACTGCCATTTTCTCGGTTTCCTGCTTTTTATTATGTGCCAGCCCCCGCAGGGCGGCCTCATACCCCGCCTCATCAACTTTTTCAACGCGTATATAAAACGATTCCATTCGTATCCTCTTTAAAAGCGCGGCGACGTAAGTCGCCCGATTAAACGCCTCATTACATAAACCATACCGCAATATAGTAGGTCCTTTTCACGAGCTCTTTCTACTCGAAAACGGCGGCAATTTCCAGAAATCTTTTAAAATATCCTCAAAACACCCCATTAAAAGCGCGGTGACGTAAGTCGCCCGATTGTACGTTTCATTCCCGAAATCGCTCATCCATATAATATGCCATTATCGTTCCTTGCTCATAAATTACATAATGGATTTTTTCTCGCAGCTTTTCTTCTCTAAAAACATATTTTTTGCTGCCTCCCATGGTCCAGACTTTTTCACCGTGAAATCCATTTTCACGTAACTTGCGAGTAGACCATCGTTTTAAATTGTCCATTACCAAATTGATCTCGCAATCCGCTCGTATAACAACATGGACATGACTACTCCGAACGTGTAGCGCAAAAAGATGCCATTGTCGAACTGTACAAAGATTGAGGATGGCCTCTCGGACAAGGATTTGATGTCTGGAGTCCAGTTTTACTGGAGGAAATTTTAAATGGCGCTGTTCATGCCGGTAGAGTTGGGGATTAGACTCCATCACTTCGGTTTTTCCGCCCCGGCGGATGATACTGTTTCGCGGATCTCCATGCAGCCATGTGCCATAAGTGGTAAACGTAATAAAATACGCTAATGGCTTGTCGGGCATCGTATGCTCCTTCTTGTTTCGTGAGCATTCATCGGGCGACTGACGTCGCCGCGCTTTTATTGTGCCAGCTTTTCCAAAATCAACTCAACACTGTCATCGTGATTCAACCCGGACAGATCAACCGTGATGTCGGCCCACTGTTCGTACAGCGGTGTGCGTTTTTCGTATAGCTGGGCCAGTGTTTGTCCCGGTTCCAAGACCACACCGCGCTGGTTCAAATCACCGAGGCGTTTTTCCAGCGCTGCCAGAGGTAACTGCAGATAAACGATGACGCCGTCGGCTTGCAGTGACTTCATAGCACAGTCGTAATAGACGACGCTGCCGCCGGTGGCAATGACCGCATCCGTCACATCGACGCGCTGGGCGTACCGGCATTCGATCTCACAGAATCGCACCATGCCGTTCTGCTCGATCAGCCGCCGCAGACTCTTGCCCTCGCCGGCCTGGATAAACAAATCCGTATCCACAAAATGCTTTTCGCACCGCTTGGCCAATAACACGCCAATCGTACTCTTGCCGCACCCCGGCATCCCAATCAAAACAATATTCGATTTCATAACGTTTTCCATTGTGTCTTCCACGCTTGTCATTCCCACAAAAGCGCCGATCCGGAATCAACGATTATCCTTTGTTAATTTATCAATTGTTTTATTTGTCACATTCCATACCAAAAAATTGTCTGTAGTTTTAAGTGTCTTGTTCAGGATCGGCAGTACTCTTTCTTTAGATGGATTGACTTTCCCCAATGTAATAATTGTAACAACTTGAATGAACTCATCTTCAGCAGTAGCTAACTCCATCAGTCTGTCCTCATAATCTTTAGCATCAGGACCAAGTTCTTGCAAAACAAGTAAACCAACAGCAACCTCCATAAACTCTTCGCTTTCAAGAGAATGTAACAACAATTCTCTGGAACGAGAAGCTTGAATATCATGTCGAATCATAGCATAACATGCACGCGCCACAACCCATGAATCGTTGTCATCCATCAAGGCAATTGCCATATCCATGGTTTCAGTATCAACGTCTTTCAAATCTCCAAGGGCTTGAGCCGCACGACCGCGAACATTTCTGTCTTCATCCTTCATGAAAACACGCAATTGCTCAATGCCTTTTTTTTCCTCGGGGTATAGCTGTTGATATATCAGTGCCGCCTTAACGCCTTCACGTCTATCAGGCTCATTAATAGCACCCAGCAGAATACTTTTAATTTGATCATTTGCGACGCCAATTTCTCCGATTTCCGTTACCGCCATCGCCCGGATATGCGACGTTTCATGACCAGCCAATTCAACTACTACACCCAAACATAGTTCTTCAGCATCCATTTCACATAAAGCGTCAATGGCCTGTAATCGCACGAAAGAATTGTCGTGGTCAAGCAAATCTGTGTAAACAGCCAGTGCTTGATTTGTTTCGAGCTTACGTTCTTTAAGGAGTTCTACTCCTAAAGATTGAATTCTCGAATTATCATCATTAATCAACTCAAGAATTTTTTCGGTTGGTTCTTCAGCAACAATGTATCGTATAATTCCTCCAGTATATAGATGCATGCCCGGTTCGCGGAGAATTTCCAATAAATCAGGAAGTACTACGATGGCTTCAGGCCCATATTTAGCAAGTTGAATCGCAGCTTGTGAGCTTTTCGTTTCATCATCGGATTGTATCTTTGAAACAAGATAGTCCAATTGCGCTTTTGTGACCGCATGCACTGAAACAGAAAAGGTCAATAAAGCAACCACACACAAATAATATAACTTGTTTTTTACCATCTCTTCTCCCTCGTCTTTCTCTATTTCTCTGTGACAATAAAAACAATATCCAATCTACAATTTACAATCGAATAATTTCTTCCGGCTTTGCGAGGCAATGTTTGGGCAGTTTTTCGCGGATCAGATCGACGAAGTTGTGCATCCCGATTGTCTCCGGCGCGTGGGCGTCCGAACCGTACACCAGCTTAACCCCCGCATCCAGCGCAACATCGTAAATCCGCCACCACTGCTCCTGCCAATAGTCGCTCAAACGATACCCCGTCAGTTCATTCAGCTCCCAGGCGATATTGTTCTCCGCCGACAGCTTCGCCGCGTTCTCAAACACGCACAGCGCGTCGTCAAAATACACATCCAGATCGACCGCCGAGGCCAGCAATCGCCCCGGGTGCGCCAGCGTATGAATCTGCGGATTGGATACAATCCCCAGCAGCGACGTTTGCCAGTGCTCCATGAATTCATCCCCCGCCAGCGAGTTATCGTGCGGGGCGCGCGGATAGTTGCCCACCGTCGGCACATAGTGAAACCCCGCGATCACATAATCCAGATCGTCAAAGGTCTCGGTCACCAGTCGCCCGTCGGTGTGGTCGGCATCGACATCCACCTCGGCACCCACATATACCTTACAATGCGATGCGCACGCTTTTACCTCGGCGCGAATCTTTTCAATGATTGCATGGTCCGAATGCCCGAAGAGATGGTCCGTAATCGCAATCGTCGAAAGCCCCAACCGGTCGGCCTGCCTGCAAATGGCCGCAACCGTCATGCCCGGTGCATGACCGCAGTATTCGGTATGGATATGTAAATCATAATTCAGCATACTATCGTCTTCATCATTTCCGTCAGTAAATGTCACCCCGGCCCCCGAGCCGGGGTCCAGAGTGTTAACGTCTGGATGCCGGATCAAGCCCGGCATGACAGATCAGAGCAGATGTTTCCGGGATTTCTTTTTTTGACTCATCACTGCCAGCAGCAATGATAGCACAAAGCCGACCGGAACGCAAAACAGGATCGGCAGTGTGCCGACGTGTTCAGCCACCGGCCCCAGCAGCATCGGCAGCACACACGCCACCAACCAGATACCGCCGACGATCAAACCCATCCGCTGTCCCAGGTTCGGCCCTTCGCTGTGTCGGGCGGCACTGACCATCAGCGGATACGCACCGAAACAGAAAAACCCGCTCACAAAAAGCAGCATCGGCGACCACGGTTGCGGCAAAAAGAACAAGTAGGCCGCCAAAAACGGAATCCCCGCCGCCAGCATCCAGCGAATCAGCCGAAGTTCACCGTGTTTGGCCGCAAACCGCGACATCACAATCCCCCCAATCCCGCCGGCCAGGCTGTACATCGAAACCGCCGCGCCGCCAAACGTCAGATTCAGTCTCAGTTCCTCAACCCGCTGCGGTACGATCCACGCCAGTACCTGCACCGAACAGGCCGCCAGCGTCGCAACCGCCATAATCATCCAGAATGATATCGGTTCAACCTGCTTCCGTGCGGCTTTTCTTGTTGGTTCATCCCGTTCGACCGCCAGTCGAATCCCGAAAATCAACAGCACCGCTAAAACAATAACCGCCGCAACGCAAAACGGGACTAAACTGCCAAATCCCCATCGTTCAAACCAATGTGTGCTGGTCCAACTGCTGAAGGCAAAACCAATAACGCCGCCAGCCATAAATACCGACGAGCTGACCGCCGGAGAAATGCTGTCCAGTCGATGGATGGCCTTCAGACATTCCGGATGTGTCATGCCGACGCCCGCTCCGCAGACCAACGAAATCAAACACAGCCAAAGCAGCGCCGTCCCGTCCGCGGGAACAATCCCAAATAACACAATCGCGCAGACCGCGACCAACCCGGCATACAAAAATAACGGCTTGTCGTTCTCGGCGCGCAGTCGGCCAATCAAAACCTGAATCCCGTTGGCCGGGATCAGAAATACCGTCAGCAGAACCGCTCCCTCGGAAACACTCAAATGGAATGATTGTTGAAAGGCCGGCAAAACCGTATGCATCAGACCGGGGAAACAATCCAGCACAAAGTGTGCCGCCGTCAGTGCGATTAAAAGTATCCATTGCGTTCGAAGCTGGCGCTGCGTCTCATCCATAGTTATCCGTCAATCCGAAGCAAAAATTCCTCACCCTGCCGAAACACATTGCACGGGTAATCAAACAGCTCGCTCATCCGCTGATTGGTAATCATCTCTTCCGGCGTACCGGCCGCCAGTACCTTGCCGTCCTTAAGCAGCAGAACATTCTGAATCCACGGGTCGATCTCTTCGATATGGTGTGTGACCAAAATCATCGTGGGTGAATTTTTCTGCCCGGCTAATGCCGACAAATCATTCATGAAACGCTGACGTGCGGCCGGATCCAGCCCGATACACGGTTCATCCAGAATCAGCAATTTCGGTTCGCAAACCAGCGCACGCCCGATCAGCACTTTCTGCATTTCGCCCTGCGACAGTGTGCCGTAACGTTGTTCGGCAATCGTTTCGATCCGCAGTTGTTTGAGAACCTCCAGCGATTGGGCACGTTCCTGTTCGGTGATATGCCGATACAGCCCGACGGATGCGTCCAGCCCGGAAGCAACCACATCAACCGCCGTGTCCTGAGCAGGCAACCGCTGTGTCATCGCCGAGCTGACCCAGCCGATGACTTTTCGCAATCGGGGAATATCGCACGCGCCGAATCGCTCGCCTAAGACGCGCACTGTTCCGAACGTCGGCCATTCATAGCCGGTCAGAATTTTCAGCAGGCTGGTCTTGCCGGAACCGTTGGCCCCCAACAGCGCCCAATGCTGCCCCGGCTCGATTTTCCACGAAACATCCGACAGAATGGTTCGCTCTTTACGGCAGAAACAAACTCCCTCAAGCTCAACAACCGCTTGTGTCATAGACTACTCCGCCGGCTCGAACGGTTTTCCGGTCAGTTGCTCATAGGCCTCAATGTATTTGGCGCTGGTCTTTTGAATAATGTCATCCGGCAGAATCACGCCTTCGCCGGACTTATCAAAATTAATATCTTCCAGGTAGTTGCGCACAAATTGCTTGTCGTAGCTTTCCTGGTCGCGGCCCGGCTCGTATTTATCCGCCGGCCAGAACCGCGACGAATCCGGCGTCAGCGCCTCATCGATCAGGATGATCTTACCGTCCACTTCACCCCATTCAAATTTGGTATCGGCCAGCAAAATCCCCTTCGATGCGGCATGCTCGCTGGCCTTCTGAAAAATTTCCATACTCTTATCACGGACATACGTGGCCTTTTCGACCCCGATAACATCAGCGCACCGGTCAAAATCGATATTCTCATCATGTTCGCCCAATTCGGCCTTCGTCGCGGGCGTAAAGATCAATTCCGGCAGTTTCTCGCATTGCTTCAGTCCGCTGGGGAGCTTAATCCCGCACACCGTCCCGGACTGCTGGTATTCTTTCCAGCCGGAACCGGTAATATAGCTGCGAATCACACATTCCACCGGCAGGACTTTGGTCTTCTTGACCAGCATCGTCCTCCCCGCTAATTGCTCCGGATAGTCGCAGAACGGCGCCGGAAAATCCTCTACCGCATCGCTGATGAGGTGGTTCTCAACAACGCCGTCCAGAAACTGGAACCAGAACTTCGAAATCTGCGTCAGTACCTGCCCCTTGTGCGGAATCCCCGATTTCATGATCACATCGAAGGCGCTGAGCCGGTCCGACGCCGCGATCAGCAGCGAATCACCCAGGTCGTAAATGTCCCGCACCTTGCCGTGTTTGCCCTCAACGCCGCCAATCTCCGTCTGTAATACTACATTCGCCATCTTAAACTCCATTTTTTAAGTGATTATGGTTACTGGTAACTGATCAACTGGGTACTACTATATAAAATCTCGCCCCATTATTCAATCATCAATATTCATGAATCATCCCAAGGCTCGTCCCGGCACAATCGATAATACCAACCCTCAAGAATCTGGACTACGGGAGCTCAAAATCCATTTTGCCAAATAAATATTGACAATGTCGAATATTCAGTTATACTATTTTATTAAATCGCACATTGATTATGAGTATGGAAAAATTCGTTTGACCAAAACGATGAAGAAAAATGCCTTTACACTGCTTGAGTTGCTCGTCGTTATTGCCATCTTAGCTCTGCTTTTATCCGTTATTCTACCAAGTTTAAATAAGGCTAAAGATAAAGCCAAAGATATCGTCTGCCGTTCCCACCTCAGAGGAATTGGAGTGGCAGTCCTACTCTATTTGAACGACAATGAATTCAGAGCATTTAATAACAGAGAATCCAATGGACATCTCTGGTATGATGACAACGGCAATTACATCACGCCGGACAATACGGTTTGGTGGGAAGATGCCTATTGGGCATTGGGGTACAGAGCATACGCCTCGGATGAAAAGGTTTTCAGTTGTCCTTCGTTTATCTTGCAGAATGTAGCGGAATTAATATATTCGACGGATACCAATTACCAGACAACCCGGACGAATTTGAAGCGAGCCTCCGGCTATAGCCTGAACAGCTTCTTTTTTCGCGATCCGGAAGCGGCCAGCACCGGCGCCAACAGATATAACAGGAAGATCAGCCGACTGAAATCTCCGAGCCGTTTGATTGTGACCCATGACCATATGGAACCGAAAATAGAAGGAGATTCCGGCGGCGGCGATCAGGATGACATGTTGTATATTCCGAAGGGAAGTGTATACAACCTGACACAGTATCGCACAGGTAGCCGAAAAGATTACTACGGATATATCTTCCGCCATTCTAAAAAGAACAAAAGCTGGGACGAGCCGTCGCAGCAGGCCGCACGGATTCCACAGATCGATACCAATCCCAACGGCAGCGTGAACGTCCTGTTTGCTGACGGCAGTGTCGATAAAATCATGGAAACAACAGGAATAAACATCCCACACAGCATGTACAGCGGCACCAGGGATGAATAGAACTAAAGAGACCGGGAGTCTTCTTAGTAACAAGCCAATATATCAATATTAACTGTTTCTTTTTGGCAATAAATACGATCCCGATACAGCCCCTTATTGCACTGCACCCACTCGGTCAATGCATAAAAAAACTGCGGCCTGAAGGTTTGTCAGCAAGCCGCAGTTTTAAATTAAACGTGATTCTCCCCTCACGCCTTGGTTTCGTCTTTGTCTTTTTTGTCCCCGCCGCCGCATTGCGGGTCAGGGGCGGGCTTGTCACCTTTGTCGCCGCCGCAAAGAGTCTGGAAGTCGGATGTAAATGCCTTTTCGTCCTTATCTTTGTCCCCGCCGCAGGAACTGCCGCAAGCCATAACGGGAGTGGCCGCGAAGATCATTAATGCCATTAAACAGTATATCATTAATTTTTTCATGGGTCTGTCCTTTCAATATTCAATTTAAATGTTGATTTTATTGCTTATTGGTACTTGATACGCCCACCCCACCGATTTGTTTAAAAATAAATTCGATTTTTTATGCCCCATTAAAAGATGCAATACAGCACTTTTCAGATGAAACGGACAAGCCATGTGAATAATCAACTTTGCATACCCATCAGGGCTGGCACTTGGTATAACTTTTTCCGGAAAAGTATTCACGGGCGATCGCCCTGCCTTGTTCGCTGTTGGCGGGAACCCATTCGGCCCCATCCACTTTTTTAATAAGCTTCAGTGAAACGGGGACATTTGCATCATCAGAATGATTCGTTTCAACCGTCTGCTCCTTTTCAAGGAAGCCGATAATCATATTTTTTTCGTCGCCGTTTTTATAGAAAACATAGGCTCTTACCCCCGCCAGCATCCCGTCTTCATGCGGACCGGATGGAGCTTCTATCGGCGGTGTTTGTCCGGATTTGGATGCAAAGAGATCCCCGGTATTCAGGTCATAGTACCATTCTTTATTAATGACTTCGGGAATCGCTGATTGTTTCATCGTTGGTAATGTAACGATAAGAAAAAGAATGATAATGACCGGAACCGCGGCAACACAAATTGTAAGTACCGGCCGGCGCTTGGCAATTCGCAGCCAGTTATCACGGAAGGTCTCCCAGCGATACGCGAGTATCATTTTCCTGCTTTTCCAGTTATCGATCATTATTTTTAACCGTCATTTAAGTTGCAAACAATCATTAAAATCCCGTACTTCCCCAAACCAGCTTAATACAGTCAACGACATCCTCGTTGTCATACTGCAGGGGTTGTGAAACGACATAGGGCGACAAAGGACAATTTTCACGCGTGTAGTTAGCAGTTTGGGGGTCTTTCCATTTCCAGTATTCACAGCGCCCGTCCCCAAAAGAAAACGTCGTTCCAAAACCATGCGGCACCGGAACCCAGTCCCACCATAACGGCAGTTCATAATTGGTCGTGAAACTTTCGGGCGTTGTAATTCCTTCTTCAACGAAAATTGCCCGGTCAAAGGGATGATTGATTTGGCTGGTCTTCTTGCAGATCAAGTGCGCTGTATTCGGGACCCCCGTAAAACCGTTCATGGAATCCACGGGCACATAATTCCGGACAACACCGTCGATCACTTTGGGACATCGATAAGCATCCGGCGCGGGACAATAATCCCAAAAAAGTCCCCTTTGCATTTCATCAAGCTTTTCTTTTTCCGTGCCCTTGTAAACATCTTCTCCCATCCATCCCTCCGGCTCTGTATTGGCGCTGACAATTTTGCCATCGTTATTATCCGCATACATAAACCATCCCAGTGTCAGTTGTCTGAGATTACTCAGGCAGACCACCCGCCGGGCGTTCTCTTTGGAAGCTTGTAATGACGGCATCGTAATGCTCATTAAAAGGGCAATAATCGCGATGACAACAAGAAGTTCCAGCAAGGTAAACCCCCTGCCGTTAGAATATTGAAAACGCCTTTTGGTATATGCTATATACACCATCTTTCCTTAACTGCACTCACCGAACCAGTCACATTTTGTGACCAGTTGATTCGACTCCTTTTTGTCCTTTTTGATCTTGAGGTTCCATTTTAACACCTCAACCTGAAGTCACAAGCTGTGATTTCAACTTTTTTCTCCTTATTCACCGTCTCAGTTGGTAGGTGTCTAAGATTATTGTTCCGGTGCCGGTATCTCAATAATTGTAGTCTGCCCGGGTTCCAAATCTTTCGAATGAACAATGATTTTCTTACGTAGAGATTTACCGCCTGTCCCGTACGCCGTTATTTTGAAGGAATACGAAAGATCTTCCTGTCCGGCTACCAAACCACGAAAGCTAAAATATTCTTCCTCTTCTGTAAAGAAGTCACGCATGGATTGCCCTTGATAAAGTCCTGGACTTGTTTCATGAAATCCTATACTTGAACTACACTTGTTTGCATATTCTTCCTGTCGCCAATCGAAATTTACAAGCGTGCGACATTCTGCGGGTTTTTTTAATTTGATGGTTGCTTCCGGCTGAAGTGTGATCTCCACCCACTGTTCGCTAAGTGAAAATTTTGTTCTCGATACATACTTTCTGTTTCTTGTATTAACCCACAACCATCCGTTGGCCGGCACATCCTTCGATAAACTGATTTTACAGGAAAACTGCCCGTCACCGGCAATTTTCATATCACCTTCAAAAATTGACAGCAAGACGTCTGGGTGAAGATAATATTCTATTTCATCGGTACTAACAACCTCGGGCAGGTGAACAATCCCTTCAATAACAGGGTGTTTTTTTATGGGAATCGAAATTTTGTTTTCTAAACCAGCCTTGATCTCCACTTCAACATCATTCTTATAATCATAGATTGGGTATCCAGTTGCATCAATCGTATAGTTACCTTCTTTTAATCGCACACGATATCTGCCCGCATCATCAAGCTTAACCTTAAAACGATCTCCGTTTTCCGGGGTAATCCTAACGTCTGCTCTTTCGTATTGAATTTGTTCCTGTGTGTCTTGATTAATCAGTATAATTTCAAAATCACAAAGGGAATCATCGGCATGTACCTCTATCGGTTTTTCAGACGCTGGATGGTCAGGAGACACAATCCGAAGATCGTCCCGCCCAACTTTAATATCCCTCTGCTGAACCTTATATTCGCCATTTTCCGCATATATTTCAACTTCTCCCTCACACAGGCCGGAGATTAAAAAATGTCCCGCAGAATCCGTTATGATAACATTTGGATCTTCGTTTAGTTGCCCTTCTCCCGAAACAAAAACGCGATATCCCTCAAGTGGATTGCCCATGCGATCGACCACAATGCCGGATAATGTTTGATTTGGCACCCGCAGTTGAATTTGCCCAAAATCAAGCTTTGCTGTTTCTCGTAAAACCCATATAATATTATGGATTTTTTCTACTTGTGGTTCTCCGACAGGTGTTGCCACTTTCACGACTATGTAATCTTTATTCTCCTCTATCATCTTCGTAATTTGCGGATCATGTTTTGAGCTAATGATTTTCTTCTGAACCCTTCCGTGCCCTTCGGCAGTAATTTCGAGAATATATGAAAATTCGGGAATCAGTTGGAAACGGAATGACCCCGTTGAGTCTGTCTGTACTCCGTCGTACAGGAAAAAATATTTCTCTCTAAAGATACGATCGCAGAAGATCCAACCCATCGCTTCAGGATACGCATAGATACGCACGGTGGAGGCCGCCGGCTCTCCGCGTTCATCGACAACCTTGCCGCTTGCCAACGTGGTCGAGTTTAGCGGGATTTCAATTTGCCTTTCCCAATTGTACTTGGCCCATCCGCCCTGTCGCATCCGAGGATGAAACGCCAGCAATATCACGTCCCGGGCGATTGGTTCTCCCGAAAGCAGGGCAATGGTTTCAGTTGCTGATTCGTCTTCCTCAGAGTTGCTTGTCTGCAGCATCACGATGCCGATTTCTCCCTCGTCACCGTAAACAGGATCAGACAATGCGCGTTGCCGGGAGAGAGAAGAGGCGTCTTCGAGTAATCGCTTCATATTGGAACGCTTGAGCGGTTGGAGAGACTCCCGCTGAAACAGGAAACTGCCATCTTTGTCCGTTGTCGTAATCGATTCCGAAAATCCAAGCTGTCGGACTGTTACACCAGCCACCGGCCGACCGGTGAATGTCACACAACGACCTTCGTAGCCGGAAAGCAATTGGGCCACCAGCAACACCTGCTGATCGGCCCCGGCGTCCACATGGATGAGGTCTCCTTGTCCGATAAGTTCATAATCCGGCTTACTAATCGATTCGACGGCATAGTCGCCCGGAGGAAGACGAAAAACAGCAACGCCGTCGTCGCCAGTGGTAACCGGCAGAATGGTATCGCCGGACAATTCAGCAATCTGCATGAGAACCTGTCCCTGCGATTGGCCGAGGGGTGCATAGGTAATCTTTTTAACCGTTTGGACATTCGAACGGATTTGCTCCAAGGTGGTTGGGGTATTTTCAGCACCCACCGGTTTTAAGGCAACACCAACGTCGGCTAACGGTTGCTGCTCGGTATCCTGCACACGGATTGTTACCGTCTGGCAACATACCGCGGGGATTGTGATATTGTCGGTTTGCCCTTCTGTTAGTTCAATTTTTTGTGCGGCGGCGTGCCATTTTCGATCATTGGCTATAAATGGGTCTAGGGAAATCTTATAGGTTCCGGGTGATAAGTGCTCCGTTGCAAAAATGCCCTGTGAGTCGGTCGTGATTACCTGATTATTCCCTTCAGGGTCGTCGGCCACAGCAGAGCCTGCGTAGGCAGTCCAGACAACCCCTCCATGACTGAGACCGTTCATTTTAACAACAAAGATTTTTTCGCCGGGGATGCCCGCGGCAGTCTGTTTGTTGATCAAACATCCGCAAATCGCACATGCTCTTTCAAGAGTAAACAGCAATGGAGCACCGCCTGCCGGAATAGTCATTTCCTCTGGCCGTTGGTCCGTCGGCCAGGTATATTGATGCGCATATCCCTCGGCCTTAATAGAGAACTCGGCCTTGGCAAACGATGGAATATTAGAAATTAAGAATTCGCCGTTCACGTCTGTCGTTGCTGTCAACCAATCAGTCTGGGCCGCTTCTTTGGCCTCCGACTGACCATAATCAAACATTTGATAACTGGACACATAAGCGGATACCCTTCCCTCCGCAACAGGCTTTCCGGAAGTATCGACCACCCGGCCGGTATACGCCTTGTGCCCAAACTTCATCTCAAGCGGTTCAAGATCAGAATCTGTAAATGAAAAGGATTTAACTAGCAAAGCATAATCATCTTTGTAAGCAATCAACAGGCTGTGTTCTGTTTTTCGATCATAATCTGTCCGTTCAAACACATATTTCCCCAAAGAATCGGTGGTCGTTTTCCCGACAGCTTTAACCGCAAAACCAAACGGCTGATTATTATCTTCGAAAACATCATAAATCGAAATCGTCACGTCTTCCAATGGGATAAACGGCTCTTCGATGATCATCCCTGAGACCGAGCGGATACCCGTATCAAACGGCGCCAATTCAACCGGCTGATTTTCCTGAATGCGGCCGGAGGCAATATGTAAGTAACGAGAATTTGCCAGCATCGCGCCGTAAGAAATCGAACGAACGGAGTTTTCCATTGCCAGCTTGTCCAAAAGCTCAATTTCTATCTGTTGCTCGTTGCATCGATAACTGAAAGAATCGCCGGTGATTCCATCGTCTGTGGTGCAATAGTTTTTCCCATCGTTGACTTCGATATAAAACTCCGCCGTAGCGTCCGTCGGAATAAAATCGAATTTAAACCGCCCTGCTTCATCCGTCTTTTCGGTTAGACGGTCAAAGTAGTTGATACTATCTGTATTTTTTTCAGTCGGGAGCATTAACAACGCCCGGACCGATGCGCCCGTTACCGGCTGGCCGCTTTCATCAACAACCCGCCCGGCCAATTTCCCATACCGATCCAACTGCAACGTCGTTGTTTTATCCTGTCGAAGGTTCCACGAGGCCCAGCATAGCCCCATTTCCTTCTTAGCAACAAGAATAGTGGCCCACTGTTGCAGTTCGTTTTCGGCACGTCGGCTCGTCAACGTAAACTGTCCCTCGGAGTCCGACATTGCCTGACCGACAAGTGTTCGTTGAACCTCAAACGTCGTCATGTCGTAAGACATTTCATAAAGAAACACATACGCATCGGCAACAGCATTTCCCGGAGTATCAGTAATCCGTCCCGTGCAAGTGACCGTGTCCTCGGCTGTAAGTCCGCGCGAAGAATGAGTGAGTAAAAAGGTGAGACACAAGAGCATAAAAAAAGATTGACGCGTTTTACAGAGCATGGGTGTTTCCTCCTTGATAAAATATCTGTATTATTTCATTTTTGACCTGCGAATTTATCTTAGGTACCTTATCGGAAATATTATAGATCAATCCCTGGCAAAAATAAACGTCAAAATCCTCCCCAAATCGCCCTGTATACTTGCATTCATATATTCTGACATTTTTGGGAAAAAACAGCCGCAATCAAACGCCCGCCCCTGTATAATACACTCGCAGGCGGCCAATGCCGCCCTGAGGTCTAAAACCTCAAGTCTCGAGTCTCAGGCCTCAAGACTGAAATTGACAATTTCAACAGAGTGCGAACGCCCCGCGTCGCCCGGTTTACCTTGAGCCTGTCGAAAGGCCTGCCAACCCTTTTTTCTCTGTGAAATCTGCGTAATCTGTGGATACCTTTTTTCGCCAAACGAACCCAATTCTTGGATCTGAGAAACCACCGTAAATTCTTTCTTTATAGCTAATTGCTGAAATCTTAAGGCTGATAGCGACTCAAAAAACAAACCCAAACAAAGCCATTTTGAGACTTCCCATTGTGTGAAAAATTCAGTACAATCATCAGACATGACAATGTTAAGCAGTACAAAATAATGACAAACTCAAAGAAAGGCTTCTTATGAATAAACAATCTCAAAGCTTTTTGACCGATTTGCTCCAGGCACCCAGTCCCTCAGGATTTGAGCAGCCCGCCGCCAAAATCTGGCGCAACTATGTCAAACCCAGCGTCGATGAACTGATTCCAGATGTACACGGAAACTCTATCGCCGTTTTGAACCCAAAAGCGAAGTTTAAATTCATGCTCGCCGGGCACATCGACGAAATCGGCCTGATGATTACCCACATCGATGACAAAGGCTACCTCTACACCGCCCAGATCGGCGGCATGGACCCCGCCCTGCTCATCGGCCAGCGCGTCAAAATCATGACCGCCAAAGGCCCCATTCTCGGCGTCATCGGACGCAAGGCCATCCATCAGATGACCCCCGAAGAACGCAAGAAAAACGTCGAAATGGACAATATCTGGGTCGATATCGGCGCCAACAACAAAAAGGCCGCCGAAAAACGCGTCGCCATTGGCGACCCCATGGTCGTGGACGTGGCCTGTCGCCAGCTCAACGGCGACAAACTTGTCTCCCGCGCGACCGACGACAAAGCCGGGGCATTTGTTGTCGCCGAATGTATGAAAGCACTGTCCAAACGCAAGCTGAATGTCTGCGTTGTCGGCGTCGCCACTGTCCAGGAGGAAATCGGCCTGCGCGGCGCAATTACCTCCAGCTACCAGGTCAAACCGGATGCCGGATTTGCGATTGATGTGACATTCAGCAGCGACCACCCGGACACCAACCCCAAAAAAACCGGCGAGGTCAAGCTCGGCAGCGGCCCCGTTTTGCATCGCGGCCCGAACATCAACCCCGTCATGGAAAAAGAACTGTTCAAGATCGCCAAACAGAAAAAAATAGCGTACCAGGTGACCGCCGAACCGCGCGGCACCGGCACCGACGCCAATGCCATGCAGTTATCCCGCGGCGGCGCCGCAACCGGCCTTATCAGTATCCCCAACCGTTATATGCATACACCGGTAGAAGTAATTTCGACAAAGGATTTGGATAATACGATTAAGCTGATTGTGGAATACATCGCCGCCCATCCGGCTAAACGGGATTACAGACCCTGAGCAGGAACCCACCCTATATGAAAATTGACGGTACAGACATTCAGTTCTTTACCAGCACTTACATTAAGATGTTTTTCCTGCTGGCGCCGTTTTTCACGATATCGTTGTTTTTGAAAATGAGTGAAACCAGCCGTTCCATCGACCGACACAGTGCCGCAATGAGGGCTTCGATTGCGATTTTAGTCGCAATCACCGTGTTTTTCTTTTTCGGCAAAACACTTTTCGGCCTGTTGGGAATTACCTTGGCCGCATTTCAGATCGGTGCCGGAACCACCCTGTTCTTAACCTCTGTCATGCTGGTTCTGGGAATTAGCAACCCCCCAAAACAGGAAGAAAATGAAGATTTCAGCGTCGTTCCGCTTGCGTTGCCCATTATCGTCGGCCCCGGCACCATCGGCACGCTGATGGTATGGGGCACTGAAATCACGGATTCTTCGCAACGATTGATTGCTTTCGCCGCAATATTAGCAGGCGGGATCACAATGTCGTTGTTTTTGCTCACGGCCGAGCATATTCAACGATTATTAGGCCGTAAAGTCATGCAGGTGATGATTAAGCTCACCGCACTGGTGCTGACGGCGCTGGCTGCGCAAATTGTTTTTACTGGCATCAAAAGTTTCATGGCTGCTTAAAATCAGACTGTTTGATTATTTAAGTCACGTGGATATTTGCTTGACTTCCCCCCCCTCTCTCTGGTATTGGTAACACGTTATAATAAGTCAACAATAAATCTTTTTTGGAGGATTACCATGTCCAAGCGTCCGCTTTATCAATCTGCTTTCTTGTTTGTTTGTGTACTTGTATTAGCTTTGTTATGTTTATTGACACCGCTGCAGGCCGAAGAAAAAAGTGACTTCAAGATCGATCTGGCAAAATTCACCCAGGAAACCCAGAAATTTTCACAGGATGCCTCCGCCATGCAGTTTGTCTGGTGGATCCCGCTTAATTTCTGGGAAGAATCATTTAAAAGCGACCCGACTGTCAGCAAAGCTGACGCGGACGAAATGATTGACGCATTTAATGATTACGTTATGGTTGCTGTCGTGGACGGAACAATGGGTGACTACGGAAACATCACATATCGCTCCTACAGTACTATTGAGAGTAATCTTTCGATCATGGACAAAAACGGAAAAAAATATACGCCCCTGTCTTCAGACAAAATTAATGCCAAAACAACTGAGATGCTGTCGGCTTTTAAGCCCATCATGGCCAATATGCTTGGCAATATGGGGCAGAATCTGCACATTTTCATGTTTCCCAAAAAAGATGCAGAAGGTGCCGTCATTGACGACCCCAAGTCTGAGGGATCATTTGCAGTTGTTTTAGGTAGCGACACATACAAATGGAAACTTCCGCTGATCTCGCTGTATCCTGTAATGCCCTGCGAAAAATGCAAGGAAGAATGCAGCGGCGCCTGGCATTACTGCCCCTGGTGCGGTACAAAAATTGCAAAATAATTGATTAACGAGCATATAAATCGACGGCTGTCCTTAACCGCTTGGTGAAGGACGGCCGTTTTTTATATGATTAGAGGGCAGCGTATCAGCCAGAAGAATTATATTGAAACAGAATTAGCGCTACTCTGTTGATTAAGTTTTTCATATTCGTCGGTTACCTGCATCAAGCGGTGCAATATCTGGCGCCCATCATTACCCGATTCTAACCCCAGAAACTCGATGCCCACCAAAAATTGATGCTGATCCGGTTGATCTATGAGATAGCGTACATGCGCTTCCAATAACAACGGCCGCTCGTAGCTCATGGGCGTAAATTGAACACCAACAAGCTGTCCAACACAAAAACAATCTTTCATGTCCAGATCAACCGCGATTTGAGCACCGCTGGCTGATAAATTCAACAAACGGCCCTGCCAGTATTGTTCGATGGGATCTTCAATGGTGTCATTCAGATAGCCTCGATGCCAGAACAGCGTTTTGACTTTTAAATTTGAGGGCACAGGCTGTCGCTCGTAAACCCGGCGCTGCATACATTCGGCTTTATCAGGGAGTTCCAAATGAACCTGAAAGCCGTTAAAACTCTCCTTTAATCCCAGAATCATTGCTTCAAATAGGTACTTAAAATGTCCTATATCTATGCATATACCAACTGGTTGGTTTGTCTTTAGGTTTTTGGCTCCATGATCTTCAGCCAGCACAATTCTTTCATGATCAAAAGAGGCTATTCGGGTACTAAAAAGTCTCCATTTCCCCTGCTGTGTATAACTAACAACAACATGGGCCTTTTCCTGAACCGCCGTTAGCAAAAAATCACTAATCTGATCAAGTTTTAGCGTTTCACTTCGTGTCATTGTCAATATTCCCATCAAAAGGCCCTTTTTGCTATTTAAAGCTTAATATATATTCCAACTCCAACCTTCTATAAATCGGCATCCATCGTAAAAACCTTGAATCCATTAAAAAAAGGGACCTTCGATTATCTATACGATGATACGGAACTTTTTGAGCGGCTCGGTCATAAAATAACCCAAAAAAGCCTATATCACAGCCAAATACGGATACTAATTTTTGGTTTTCGCAAGGGTTTTTAGATTCCGTTAATCGCAGCGTTGCAAATTATCTTTATCCAACGTATGATTGCCCCATGGACAACGAACTGTTAAAACGTTATTCTTTGGCCGAAATCGCATTTCTGGCGATTTTTGTTCTGGGTATAGGGCTGGCACAAATCATTGTAAAAGTTCGCCACCAGATCAAGCTTTCTGAGCCTATCGCCCTTCTCGGCTCGGGACTGTTGGTTTCTATGCCGACAAATCCCGGCTGGGAATACGAAACTGTCTGGCGGTACGAATCCGACAACAGTATGGCACTGGTCGGCAAACACCAGAGTGGCCGATTTCGGGACGCCTCGGTTCAGTGGAGTTATTATCTATGCCGCCCAGAGGGAACGGCCCGAGAACTACTGGAACAGCGTATTGACCAAGCCGGAACCAAATTGGGCCAGATCGAATCGCTTTCAGGGGCGATCGATATGGATTATGCCATTATTCATTCTGAAGGCACCAATCAGCCCTTTTATCTGGGCCTTGCGCGTATGGATCTGGGTCGATGTCTGGAATTGCGCGTCTATCCCCAGGATGCCGATGGGTACTATGCTGAAAATCTTTTCCGCTCTTTATTTTCGAGTATTCAATATGAGCTGCCGGAACAACTTCAGCACGGCAAAAATCTGACGCGTGATTTTTGGAAAACCCTCGTGGCCAACTGGCTGTCTTTAAGTGAAAATAAAGAGGATGCCTTTTTGGTCAAATCTTCACAAAATCAAATTGTGGGATACTCGCAGTATCAATATGCCGTTCTTAATGGCAAAGGAAAAAAACAGCCGGAACTTTCGGTGCATCAGTATGAACGTAATTTTTTGCGGGTGGAGTCAACATTGCTATTCCACGACAGCAGCATATTTACCTGGACAACCTCCATTCAGCGTATCGGTATGAACCAACCACGTAAATACACGATTTCCAATGGGCCTGACGGAATCATTCAGGTCCATTCGGATTCCGATGAAAACAAGCAGTTCGCAACGGATTCTCTTTTTGTGCCGGAACTGCTTTTGCCGGAATATGCGGCCATGCTGCTGGATTATGATAGAGAAAGCTTTGTGGTTGACGTTTTATTGTCAAATGGATTGATGGTACCGGCCGGGATCAGTCGGATTGATGTTTCCGAGGGTCATGCTCGTTCAGAAGAAATCGCTTACGTCATTCGAATCAATTTCTTTAACCGCCAGGAATCCATTGATGAACTTTATTATGACGCTGATAAACAACTCGTCGGACGATTTGAAAAACAGCCTTCACGGCAGCGTTTGTGGGATCTCACGTCGCCGGACAATATAGAGCAGATTTTCAAAGATATTCTTGAACCTCCTGAAGATAACGCCCCGCCGTTCATCAACAAAGAAACCATTAAAGCGTAACCATCAAAATACTTAGAGGAAAATTATGGCTGAACAACTATATGATTGTGTCATCGTCGGCGCCGGGCCGGCGGGCTTGGGAGCGGGTTTATACGCGGCGCGCGACAGGCAAAAAACATTACTGCTGGAAAAATTCTATCCCGGCGGACAGATCAACAACACCGACCGTATCGAAAACTATCCCGGCTATGCCAACATCAGCGGAACCGATCTGGTCATGAAAATGGTCGAACAGGTGAAAAACTTTGGCGGCGAGATTAAGACCAGCGCCGAAGTCAAAAAATTAAAACGCCGCGACGATGGCCTGATTGAAATCTCAACCGCGAAAGAAACCTTCCTCGGTAAAATCGTGATCCTCACCCCGGGCAGCTCCTATCGGCATTTGGACGTCCCGGGCGAAGAGGAGTTTCGCCAGGCAGGTGCGGGCGTCAGTTACTGCGGAACCTGCGATGCCCCCTTCTTTAAGGACAAAATCGTCGTTGCCGTGGGCGGCGGAAATACGGCGGTCGAAGACACACTGCATTTGGCCAAATATGCTAAAAAAGTTTATATGGTTCACCGGCGGCAGGAGTTTCGCGCGACTAAGGTGCTTGTTGAGGAACTCATGGAGTATGTGAACAAAGACGGCTCCAATCTCGAACTGATTCTCGACAGTACGCTTAGCGAAATTCAAGGCGAAAAGCACGTTCAAAAAGCGATGATTAAAAATGTCAAGACGAATCAGATGCGCGAGATTGAATGCGACGGCGTGTTTATCTTTGTCGGCATGGTTCCCAATACCGATTTCCTGAAAGGATTCGTCGAACTGACCGACAGCGGTTTTATCAAATGTGAAACAGCCTATTTGCGAACGAATATACCCGGTGTGTTTGTGGCAGGCGATTGCCGGATCGGAGCCGCGATGCAGTTAGTGACGGCCGTGGCCGACGGGGTTAACGCTGCGATGTGGATGAAACATTACCTCCGCGACCTGAACTGGTGGAACGCCCCGCTTTCCGACGCCCTGTCACCCGGCGAATGGTAAGAATATCAGTATCTCTTTCTTCGTTTTAAAACACCCCAAGTGCCGACGGAGATGAGCAACAATGTCGCAGGTTCAGGAACGGATGTTATTTCAATTGAATTTATATTAAAGAAATAACGTTCATCACCATCACTTGCTCCCTGCGAGGAATAATAGTCTCTGCTGATTCTCAACCACGTAGAATTATAAGTATTGGAATTCGGTATTTTTTCCGGTTCTACGGGATCAATATAGTTGTCGCTATTGAATCCATATCCAAATGAAACAGAATCCTGGATGTCAGGAATCGGCAACTCATTCGTGGCGCAGTAAATTCCGAAGCTTTTTGTTGTGCTGGCCATCCCCATCAAGTGAGGACCATAACTCGATGCGTTTTCTGAGTCAACAAGGGTATAAGGCATGTTGTTAAAGTTATATTCCTGTATGCAACTCTGCTGCCTGAACACATTGATAGAATAATCAGCGAGCACTGTTTCATATTGCCAAAACCAGTCAATGGAAAATACATCGTCAATATATTCGTCTTCAACCTTTTCAAAAAAATAGTCTTCAGCCATTAAATCGGTATCATACTTATAACTGCAGATTATTGTATCACCGATTTCAAACTGGTCTGCCGGGTTGCCTACGTCCCAGGAACTTCGTTCGGAACACACACCTTCTACATTGACTTGTACTACCTGCGCATGACATGCGGCAGAAACAATAATAAGAATCGTTGTAAAAACCTTCTTTTTCATACCCTGTCTCCATTCGTTGCTAATTATAGACTGCCATTTCCCGTATATGCGGCATACTCTGTAGGCTTTAAATTGATAGACACTTCAAAAAAAGTTTCCTTACTTATTTTCAACATCTCTTTATCTTAAAAGGGGTTATATGGACTCATTTTGTGTAAGCCCCATTCGTTCGGTCAGACGTTCAAACTCATCGAGAGAATAATAATCAATGATGATACGTCCACGCTGGCCGCGTTTGTTGGCTTTGATGTTGACCTTTGTGCCGAGGATAGATTGGAGCTGCCGCTCTAAGTCGATAATATGGGCCAGCTTTTCCTTCTTTTCGGCCTTCTGTTCTGTTTTACCTTCGAGGTATTTTCTGACAAGCCGTTCAACTTCTCGGACACTGAACCGCCCTGCCATAGCTCGATTGGCCAGCTTTTTTTGAAGATCATCCGTTGGCAGCGCAAGCATCGCTCGGGCATGTCCCATACTTAACTGCCCTTCCGAAAGCATCTGTTTAATCTCGCCAGGTAAGTTCAGTATTCGTAAGTAGTTAGCAACGACTGTGCGGTCTTCACCAAGACGTTTTGCCGCATCAACTTGTGTTAAATTAAACGAATTGATAAAATTCTGATACGCCTTCGCCCTTTCGATCGGATTCAAATCCGCCCTGTGAATATTCTCAACCAGCGCCAGTTCGAGCATCTCCTCATCGGTAGCTTGCCGGACAAACACAGGAACCAATTCTAATCCTGCCATTTCCGCTGCCCGAAAACGTCTTTCGCCTGCTATGATCTGGTATCCATCGCCTGACTTCCTGACAATGATCGGCTGGATAATTCCATTGGCTTTAATCGACTCACAGAGCTCGGCCAACTGCTCCTGATTCCAGGATGTCCGGGGCTGATACGGATTTGGACGGATTTGAGAGACCGGCAATTCGGATTTTGCCAGTTCCAGCTTTGCATCCGGCGGAAATGAGGTTACATGTTCATTATCCTGTAATTCAGTGTTTTTTTTACTCATTGAACCCATTAATGCTTCAAGGCCGCGGCCCAAGTGCGGCTTTTTGACTTTTTTGCTATCCGACATGTTTGCCTCCATGCACCCTTAAAGGGTGATAATTTTCCGCGAGAAGAACCAGCGTTCCAAACAGCCATATCACCACGCAGGAAAAAGTTTTGTTTTCCATTCATTCACTAATCGACATTTTTAATCAAATTGAATCAAAAACACCAGAAAAAAATAGAGTGTTTCACGTGAAACACAAAAAAATATTTTACAACTTGATTCCGGCAGGGGGATAAGTGTGCATAAAAAAAGGAGTGTTTCACGTGAAACACTCCTTGAGAAATCCACACAAAAACAGAATAGGCGGGGTGATTATTTTTCAATATGGGACATCACAGGAATCCCATATATCTGAGCAATCTTGCTATTCTCGAGTTCTAACTGTGCTCTTGGTATAATCACCTTTGGTGAATCCATTTCAAATTCGATGACAAAAAACTTCGACACTTCTTCTTTATATAGTGTATCTACTAAATCTTTTAATCTGCGTATCTCCTTATTATTTATACTACTTACAACAAGCCTAGAAAGTTGCTGATAACCCAAATTGATTTCAGACGGAAGCACGTAGTTTAACACAACCACATCTCGGCGATCATCCGTCGGCTTAAAAGCGTTGTCTCCGTAATACTGGTACAGGTGGGGCGGTACCTTTCCCGGCCAGCCATCTCCCCACATTCCCAAAAAATCACGGGTCATTTTCTGAAAAATAAATCCGCCTACGACCACGTATTCAGGCTGTCGGCCATAAAGATAATAGGGCACCAACATTTCATCAGCTTTAAAATTGCGCGCAACAATCTCGATTGTTTGTTTGTTTCCATCCCGCCAAATCTCAACAGTAATTTTATCGCCATCGGATCTCTGCAAGATAATGTTCTCAAAAGACAACCGATCATATTGGTCATGCAGATAACGACCATACGGATTTATCTCGTGTCCATCCATAGACAGAATCACATCACCTGCTTTTAGCTCTTCACTGCCGGTTCCCAGATTATAAACCGTATTGACATAAACACCGTAATCGATGGTTTCCGGCATCTTCAAATGCTTACGCATAGTCGGGTCCAAGAGGTTGTAAATCTCAAATCCAATCAGACCAAATCCTTTGTAAGTGCTTTTTTTAGCTTGACTTAAAAACCTATTGATAGTTTCAGCGGGAATGATTCCCGAATCCGATTCGGTTCCCCAGCAAGCCATTCCAATGACATCATCATCACTGCAGCAAACTTCACCGTCTCCAAAAGGGCGTGAGGTATTCGTGGCAAGGTATTGTAGATTCTTCACAAAAGACACATCGGAAAAACGCATTTCTGCACGGTCCAGTGTCGACCGGGCATTGGTCAAATGACCGCCGGCTGACAGCCAATAAGTATCTAGACGTTGACCTTTTGGAAAGACTTCTTTGAATTTCAACGGTTTTAACGGTATTGATATCGCTGTTTCATCTAATGTTAACAAGCATAGATTATATTCATAATCAACCACCTTAATCGTGGCCGGAATATACTCATTTTGCGCGTAGAGTCTTGCCTGTAAAAAAGTTGCGTTCATCACATTTTCAGCCGTGGTCAGAACTTCGTACGGTCCGACCGCGCAGCCGTATCCACCATCTTTAGATATCGGAGACTGCTTCCATGGCTGGTATTGTTCGTATTGACTGTTGCTGATTTCCAGATATACCAGCGACTGCTTCATGGGTTCGGTTAGGTCAACAGGTTCTGCGGCAGGCAGCAGGGCAGTCCAAGCCAGTTGCGCCGCAACAATCAGTACGGTAATATAGAACTTTTTATTCATCTTGATCATATCCTCATCAATTAATTCGCGGGCACCTGGTATTTATTCCGAATCAGCGGGCTGCGTTCGGCGGCCTTTTTGGCCTCCATGACCAGCGGGCTGCTGTTGCCGATAAATTGAATGATCCAATAGCCGTCCTGATCCTTTTTGAATGCCTCATCTAAATCGGCTAACTTCTTTATTTTAAAGCCGTTAACGCTTTCCACGACCTGTCCTTTAAAGCCTTCGCTGTAGGCGTTCACCTCATCCGGCAGGACTTCCGAAAGAGACACATATTCGACCCGGTTCGGGTCATTGTTAAGCCGATTAGAATCGACAAATAAATAACGCAGTGTAAACGGAACATCGGTGATCCATGAACGGCCCCAACTTTCGAGATAGTTGCGTGTGACGGACACAAATGTTAGTCCGGCAAAAACACGATAGTCAGGCTTCTGGTCGTATTGTCGGTTCCAGGGCAGGACCGGGTCGTTTTGTGCGATGACTATTTTGCCGGATCGTTTTTTGCCCTCGCGATAGAAAGTAACGGTAATTTCTTCGCCGATTTGTTTGCGATCAACCGCTTCGCTCAGCTCCAAAGAAAGGCCGTCTATCAGAATTCGACCATCGTTATCAATATTGAAATCGTCGATTTGAGTAATCACATCGCCGTTCTTCAAAACATTTTGTGCCGTAGCCTTCAATAATATGTCGGTCACTACTACGCCGTCTTCATCGCTGGGAATTTGCAGGTATTCTTTATAGAATGGATTATGCACACCCGGAAAAAGTGATACGCCGATTTTGCCGAATCCGTCGCAGCGGCCATCTTCGATGTCCTTCAAAAAATGACCAATAATCGTTGTTGGAATCATATATCCGATATTGTCGCCGCTCTGGAGGCCCTGAAAGGCAACGCCGACCACAAGCCCATCCTGAAAAACAGGGCCGCCGGAATTGCCGGGATTGATGGCCGCATCGGTTTGGACCACCAGGTGCTGAGCGGCCTGGCTGTGGCTGTAAACACTTGTCTCTAAACGAGATACAACACCTTCGGTAACAGAGACCTGACGACCGCCCATCGGAAATCCACAGGTTTGTACTGTCGAGTTGATCTTCGGCAATCCGCCGAAACGAACCGGTTCAGTGTTTTCAAAAAACTGCGGATCCGAAACTTTTAAGACAGCCAGATCGCAACCATGACCTACAAATTCGACTTGAGCTGGATAACGCTGGGCAAGATTTTGCTTTTTGACCTCAATATAGCGTTGATTCGCCACATTATGCGCATTTGTCAGAATCCGGTTTCCTTTGATGACAAAGCCGGAGCCAACACCACGACCCATCGCCGCTTTTTTCCATGGGGTCGAATAATCATAATCCTGATTCACGGCCATGATCATCACGACTGATTTCTCATAGCTGGCCGATGGTGTCTCGGCAGGGGGGCTTTGGGCGTGACACAAGGAAAAAACGGCCATCGTTAACAGGGCAAGGATGCTGTTTCTGCTTTCTGTTGTTTTTTTTAACCCATTTACCATAATAGACTTATACTCCTTTTATAAAAACCATCTTTGAAACGAACGGTTTATCGGGCACTGACATCGCCTCGCTTTTATTATTTTTTATCGCGCTTTTCAGCCATCCATATTTATTCAAAATCATAATGTTTCCTGACGGGTTGTGTTATTTTCCATATACATTTGAGGGTGTTGGGAAACGTGACGAAATCGCCCGGCCCGAATGAGACCGATTTTGAGGGTTCGCTAAAATCTTTAACAGTCACCTGTCCTTCAAGAATCAGGCATTTTTCGGTCTGGGTGTATTCCCAGTCAAATTCGCTGACGCCGCACTCCCAGATCGGCCAGTTTCTGCATGTTTGTGTCTCTTTGTCTGAAGGCTTGCGAATGATAATATCGTTAACTGTCGGCATTGGCGTTTTCCCCTTCACAAAAATCCGGTTTACTGTTTCACAATCGTTGTTTTTTAATATACCGTTGCGGCGAGCGGAATGCCCGAACTTTTCAAAAAAAATTACCGAAATCAAATGTCCGCTGGAATCTGACAAAAGCTCTGGTAAGATGGGGCGTTATTATCAATGAATAATATCTAAATGAATAATAGGGATGTACGATGAAACGCGAGCAACTTGAAGTATTCAAACAATGGTTTACTGAATATGTGCGTCCGTTTTATACCACCGACGATGAGTTTCTGAATCAAAATATTCAGCTCAAGGAATGTCACACACATCGGGTTTGTAACGAAATGCGGCAACTGGCGGCGGCATTGAAGATGAACGAAACCGATACACTGCTGGCTGAAACGATTGCGCTGTTTCACGATGTCGGACGGTTTCCGCAATTCAAACAATACCGCACTTACAAGGATACCATCAGCGAAAACCATTGCCTGTTGGCACTGAAAGTGCTGGGCGAACACCGGATGCTGGCAAATCTCGATGACGGCGAAAGGGCCGTAGTCGAAAAGGCCGTCGAATTGCATGGTGAAAAAGAATTACCGAAATTGGATGATCGCACATCCCATTTTGCGAAAATGATACGCGATGCGGACAAGATTGATATTTTCGAGTTGCTGGTTAAAAACTACCGCATTCTGGCCGAAGAGCCGGAAAAATTTAAGTGGGAAGTGGAATTTCCCGACACGCCGGAATGTAATCGGGAAATCATCGATGCCGTTTTGAACAATCAACGCATCGGTTATGAAAAACTGAAGACCGTTAATGATGCCAAACTGCTGCAATTAGGCTGGGTGTTTGATGTTTATTTTGATTATTCGCTAAAGCAAATTTATGACCGCGGCTACCTGCAGGCCATTATTAATTTGCTGCCAAAAACGGAGGACGTCAAAAAAGTAACAGGCCACATCCTAACATATACACATGAAAGAATAGGGCGGCCTGAGTTAATGTCGGACAAACGATATAACGATAAGATCGAAAAGCTGCGAAACCCCGAACGGATTGCGCGTTATGAAATGGATCGCATGATGCAAACATGCCTTAATGGGATTGAGACCAAAAGCGTGCTGGATGTCGGAACGGGATCGGGCTTGTTCGCTGAAGCGTTTTTTAAAAAGGGCCTGGTCGTCGCCGGGGCGGATGTAAATCCGGAGATGATCGCCGCGGCCAAGGATTTCGTGCCGACAGGGCGGTTTGAAATCGCTCCCGCGGAAAAAATGCCGTTTAAGGACTGGTCCTTCGACCTTGTCTTTATGGCGAATGTCTTTCACGAGGTCGATGATCATGTCCAAACACTGCTGGAGGCCAAACGCATCGCCGTCAAGCGAATCGCCATTTTGGAATATCCGCACAAAGAACAGCCATTCGGCCCGCCGATGCATCACCGGCTTAAACCCGAACAGATTAGAGACTTCGCAAAACAGGCCGGTCTGGAGACCCTGAAAATTGTTGAACTGACAAATGTCAACTTATATTTAATGGACATATCGTCATGAAAAAATCGAACGGGTTCAAAGATACCGTTGTGATCGTCACTGGCGGCGGACAGGGCATCGGGTTGTGCATCGCGCAAACATTTTTGCGGGCCGGAGCCAGTGTGGTCATCGCCGAACATAACGCCGCGTTACAACTGAAAGCCGAGGCGTTCCTCAATGCCGGCGACATGCTGTTATTCTCAGTGACGGACGTGTCATCGGAAACATCTGTGCAGTCGATGGTCGAGGATACTGTTCGGCGATTTGGCCGGATCGATTTTTTAATTCACAATGCGGCTAAAGCCTGCAATGAACCGATTGACACGTTGACGTTTGATCAATGGCAACTGGTACTCGGCGTCAATCTATCGGGTGCATTTTTATGTGCCAAGCATTGTAAGACTCCGCTTGTAGAGAATCACGGGGCCATCGTGAATATTGCCTCGACACGAACATTGATGAGTGAGGCCAACACAGAGGCCTACTCGGCCAGCAAGGGCGGCATTGTTGCACTGACCCATTCGCTGGCGATGAGTATGACGCCGCACGTTCGCGTTAACTGCATCAGCCCGGGATGGATCGTGACCGACGCCTATCAGCACGGTGCCTCGCATACGAAGCTGTCCGATGAAGACCATGCCCAGCATCCGGCAGGGCAGGTCGGCCGGCCCGAAGACATCGCCGAAATGGCCCTGTACCTGTGTTCGGACAAGGCAGGCTTTATCACCGGACAAAACTTCATCATCGACGGCGGTATGACCAAAAAAATGATTTATAGTGAATAAGGAATAAACCGTGGAACCATTACAGCTTTGCATCGTTTGGTATGTCGTATTTGTTTTCTCAACGGTGTTTCATGAGTTTTCACATGCGATGGTGGCGTATAAGTTCGGGGACCGGACTGCGGCGCATCACGGACTGGTGACGCTGAATCCGGTTCCGCATATTCAGCGGTCGCCCGTTGGGATGCTGGTCGTGCCGCTGTTGAGTTTTGTTCACATGCACTGGATGATCGGCTGGGCGAGTGTGCCGTACGATCCGTACTGGGCACATCGGTATCCGAAGCAGGCTGCCCTGATGGGTCTGGCCGGACCGGCGGCAAACCTGGCGCTGGTCATTGTCGCGGGCATTTTGATTCATCTCGGGATTTCGGCGGGAATATTCCATGCACCGGAATCGATCGGTTTTACACGAGTGGTTGAGGCCAATGCCGATGGTTTGCAGAAAGGACTGGCGATCCTGGTCAGCATCCTGTTTACACTGAATCTGCTGTTGTGCGTGTTCAACCTGATCCCGATCACACCGCTGGACGGCACGGCACTGGCGGAATTTATCCTGCAGGGTGAAATTCTGCATAAATACCGGGCTTTGATGACGCACCCGA
Source organism: Anaerohalosphaeraceae bacterium (assembly GCA_963675525.2). Classification (GTDB taxonomy): domain Bacteria; phylum Planctomycetota; class Phycisphaerae; order Sedimentisphaerales; family Anaerohalosphaeraceae; genus 4572-13. The sequence continues at coordinate 769,584 of CAXXSL010000016.1, forward strand.
CGGTTCGCATGTTCGGCATTTTTATTGCTTGGTATGTTATCGGTTTTATATATAGCCCGATTCATTTGTTTGCGCTGAATACTCTTTATTTCTTCCGTGGAATCAGCTATGGAACTCAATAAATACGAATATGAATCGGTTATTTTTGGTTACCATCGCGGCCGTGTATTTGCGGAAAACAAAAAAGCCGCCAGAGCCATTCTTTCACAATATCAACTCCCCACTTGTCGTTTGTGGAAATATGGCACTAAGCCTTGGTTTGACAATACAGTTGGAACCGGTGGCATGGCTTATTCTCCGAATCTGTTTGAAAAAATATCCGAATCAGATGATTTTATTCTATACAAAACAACTCGCTTATGGCCACGCGTCCTTGGCGGTATCTTAATGGTTGCCGGAATTGCAATTTTTGCCATTTCAATCTCCTCCGCCCCTATAATTGGTATTCCAGCGTTATTGTTATTGGGGGCAGGGGGTTATTGTATGTTGGCAGGCAATACCTGGATAAAAATTGACAAAAAAAACCTCACCATTTCACTTTTAACAAAAATTTGGCCGTCATTTTACACTCAAAAGAGAACTCTCGATTGCCATCTCGCAAAAAGTTTCAAGATAACTCAAGAATATTTTTTCACACATGATTATGCTTTGTATTGCCTGCTTGCGGTTTTTGATGAGATCGAAATCGTCGTCACTGCTAACAGCTCAAAAAATGATATCCTTCAAACAGGCGATGATATTTCCTCGTTTTTAGGGATCCCTCTATCGGCTGATTTGCGCCCAAACGAGTTGATGCTTGGCGGCAAGCTACGAAAGAAATCCCGGAGGCCATGGTAGAATCACATTTCTTCGAATAAGATTCAGTATTGCCGGAAGGGCGATTTCAGGGTACAATGAGGCCAAAGTCGTTTTTTGGAGTCATTCATGCGGACACGAAAACTGGGACAAACGGATTTGGAGCTGACGGTCATCGGGCTGGGAACCTGGGCCATTGGCGGGCCGTGGCAGTACGGCTGGGGGCCGCAGGACGACGCCGAATCGGTACGGACAATTCTCGCGGCAGTCGATGCGGGCATCAACTGGCTCGATACGGCCCCGATCTACGGCTGCGGGCATTCGGAGGAAGTCGTCGGCAGGGCACTCAAACAAATGTCTCGAAAGCCGCTGATCGCGACGAAGTGCGGCCAGTTGTGGAATGATAAACGCGAAAAAATCCGTTGTCTGGACCCCAGCAGTATTATGAAGGAATGTGAAGACAGCCTTAAACGCCTAGGCGTTGACGTGATCGACCTGTACCAGATACATTGGCCGCAGCCGGACCAGCAGCTCGAAGAGGGCTGGGGGGCGATGGCGTCATTGGTCCAGCAGGGCAAAGTGCGGCATATCGGCGCATCCAATTTCACCGTCGCCCAACTTGAGCGGGTCGGAAAAATTCACCCGGTCGCCAGTTTGCAGCCGCCGTATAGTATGCTTAGGCGGGGTATCGAAGAAAATTTACTGCCGTACTGTGGCCAGCACAAAATCGGTATCGTTGTCTACAGTCCCATGCAGAAGGGCCTTTTAACCGGCAAGTTCACCAAAGAACACATGCAGACATTGGCGCCGGATGACCACCGCCACGGTGACCCAAATTTTATCGGTGATAAATTTGAACAAAATCTGAAAATTGTCGACGCCTTACGGCTAATTGCCGAACGAAACGGAAAAACCGTGGCGCAGTTAGCCATCGCCTGGGTCTTGCGAAAAGAAGAAGTTACTGCCGCGATTGTCGGCGCACGAAAACAAAAACAAATCGAAGAAACTGTCCTGGCCGGAAACTGGGTACTGGATGAAGAAGACATAAAAAAAATTGAAAGCGTGCTGGCAGGATAGGGTTTAAATCCGAAGCTCGAAATTCTAAATCCGAAACAAATTCAAATGACCAAAGAACAAAATTCAAAACAATACGATCTGGAAGAGCGAACTTTCATGTTTGCGAATAATGTTAGGACGCTGATACGAAAATTGGACAAAGATATAATTACCGTTGAAAACAGCTTATCAGATCCTCCGGATCAGTAGGCGCAAATTATATCGAAGCCAATGAATCTTTAAGCAAAAAAGATTTTTTAATGCGTATAAAAATATCGCGGAAAGAAGCCAAGGAAAGTACATACTGGTTGAAAATGCTTTATATTAATGGGGATTTGAAATTAGATGACATGAGAAATAATCTCGTTCAGGAATCCATAGAGTTAACCAATATTTTCGGTGCAATTTTAAGGAAGAGCCAGTAGGTTTTAATTTTGAATTTCGGGTTTGTTTCGAGTTTCGATATTCGTATTTCGAATTTAATCACTTAATAACAGGATAGATACGATGGCAAAGGACACGACAAATTATGCAAGTCCGCTGGTAGAGCGGAATGCGTCGAAAGAGATGGCCGCGTTGTTCGGGCCGAACAAAAAATTCTCAACTTGGCGCAGGCTGTGGCTGGAACTGGCGAGAGGCCAGCAAAAACTGGGTTTGCAGATTACCAACGTCCAGCTCAAAGAGATGCAAAAGCATCTGGACGATATCGATTACAAAAAGGCCGCGGCGTATGAAAAGAAATTCCGCCATGATGTGATGGCGCACGTACATACGTTTGGAGATGTTGCGCCAAAAGCCGCACCGATCATTCATCTCGGCGCAACAAGCTGTTACGTCGGCGACAATGCCGACTTAATTATCATGCGAGAAGGGATGAAATTGTTGGCAGGTAAATTGGCAGCGCTGATCGACCGGCTGGGCAAGTTCGCCAAACAATACCGCTCCATGCCCGCGCTGGGCTTTACGCATTATCAGCCCGCACAGTTAACCACCGTCGGCAAACGCGCAACATTGTGGTGTTACGATTTCGCGATGGACTTGGCCGACATGGAACGGCGCATCGAAACCATCCCGTTCCGCGGCGTCAAGGGTACGACCGGCACACAGGCGTCATTTTTGGCGCTGTTCGACGGCAATCACACCAAGGTGAAAAAACTCGACGAAATAGTCGCCAAGGCATTCGGCTTTAAACATCGCTGTGCAGTTACGGGTCAGACCTATCCGCGCAAGATTGACAAACTCGTCGTCGACACGCTGGCATCGGTAGCCCAATCGGCGCATAAGATGTGCAACGATATTCGCTTGCTGGCCAATCTGAAGGAAATTGAAGAGCCGTTTGAAAAATCGCAGATCGGTTCGTCGGCCATGGCGTACAAACGCAACCCGATGCGGTGCGAACGCACAACGGGACTGGCCCGGCTGGTGATGAGCCTGGCGTCCAGCCCGACAATGACCGCCGCTGAACAATGGCTGGAGCGCACGCTGGACGACTCGGCCAATCGGCGCATCAGCATTGCCGAGGCATTTTTGGCAACGGACGGCATTCTGGAAATTTTGATTAACGTCGCTTCCGGCATGGTCGTCTATCCGAAGGTGATCGCCGCACGCGTGATGAGTGAACTGCCCTTTATGGCAACAGAAAATATCATGATGGCGGGCGTTCAGGCCGGCGGCAACCGGCAGGACCTGCACGAAAAAATTCGCGTGCATTCCCACGCCGCCGCCGCACAGGTCAAACAGCACGGTAAAGAAAATGACCTGCTCGAACGGCTCAAAAATGACCCGGTGTTTGCAAAAGTAGATTTGAAAAAGGTCATGAACCCGAAAGCCTACATTGGCAGGGCTCCCGAACAGGTCAACGAATTCATCGCCGAAGTCGTCGCCCCCGTCCGGCGTAAATACAAAAAAGAACTCAATAAAAAAGTAGAACTGAAAGTATGATGTCAAAATCATATACAATACTTATCGTTTTAATATGCGCCGTGGTTTGCTTGTTTTTTCAACCCGGCTGTATCACACAATGCAAATGTCCGGAGAATATCAAGACCGAAGGCATTATTGCGCCGGGTGCGACCCTGCAGGAAATTTCGACCGCGTTTACATTCACCGAAGGGCCGGCGGCCGATGCGGCGGGTAACGTGTATTTTACGGACCAGCCCAATAATCGGATTATGATTTACACGGTTGACGGCCGGATTGAAACGTTCCTGCAGCCGGCAGGGCGGTCCAATGGGTTGTATTTCGACGAACAGGGAAACCTGATCGCCTGTGCAGACGAAAACAACGAACTGTGGCAGATCGATATCAAGACCGGAACGCATAAAGTCCTGGCCCATCTGTATAATGGAAAACGTCTGAACGAGCCCAATGATACCTGGGTCCGGCCGAGAAAAAATGGGCTTTATTTTACTGACCCGTTTCATCAACGACCCTGGTGGACGCATTACGCACCGACACAGGATGTGCAGGGCGTTTATTTTCTTTCGCCCGATGGGACACTGGTCCGTGTCATCGCCGATCTCGAAGTGCCCAACGGCATTATCGGTACGCCGGACGGAAAGACGCTCTATGTCTCCGACCGCGGGGCCAATAAAACATATGTGTACGCCATTGAACCGAACGGGACGCTGAGCGGCAAAAAACTGTTCTGCGACATGGGCTCCGACGGCATGACGGTCGACTGCTGCGGCAATGTGTATTTGACGAACGACAAGGGTGTAACCGTTTTCAACCCGGCGGGAAAGCAGACTGAGCAAATCAAAATCCCGCAGCGCTGGACCGCAAATGTGACCTTTGCGGGAAAGAATCGAAAAACCCTGTTCATCACCGCCAGTCCCGGAATTTACACGTTACAAATGAATGTGACCGGTGTAAAATAATTTAATATTCAACATCAACCTTTATTTTGGAGTGACCTGTGGACAAGCAGCAATTAACAGCACGGATTAAGGAAGTGTCGTACCTGGAAGGTGATTTTCTTCTGCGCAGCGGCAAACGCAGTAAATATTATATGGATAAGTACCTGTTCGAAACGCAGCCGGATGTCCTGCGGCAGTTGGGTGTCGAATTCGGCAAACATCTGACCGACGACGTCACGCTCATCGCCGGGGCGGAACTGGGCGGCGTGGCGCTGGCAGCGGCAACAGCCATGCAAGCCAACAAGCCCTGGATTATCATCCGCAACAGCAAAAAAGATTACGGCACCAGCAAAATGGTCGAAGGCGTGCTCAAGGCGGGCGATGTCGTGCTGCTGGTCGAAGATATCGCCACTACGGGTGGACAGGTCCTCGAAGCGGCTAAGATCATCGCCGAAGCCGGGGCAACAGTTAAAAAGATCGTTTGTGTGATCGACCGCAAGCAGGGCGGTCGCGAAAACATCGAAGGCGCTGGTTATGCCTTTGACAGCATCATCACCAAAGAAGATCTGGGTATTACCGACTAAAAGAAACAAAACATTAGAGCAGAGATTTCGGGTAAGGCTCCTGCCCGGGGTCTTGCCTTTTTATATGTTCTGAAGACGAGAAATAATTCGTTTCGCAGATACGGCTTTGGTAGCGTTTTCAAATGTCTGCCAGTCGGTGTTTTTGGTTTTGATGTGAATGGTGGACTTATTTGAACCGATGGCGGACGGTTCGTTGGCGACGATCATGTCGAGTTTTTTGGTTTTCAGTTTTTTCTCCGCATTTGCCAGAAGATTGGTGTCTTCCAATGCGAAGCCAACGATGATTTGCGAGGCCTTTTTGCTCCGCCCGACCCACTTGAGAACGTCCATGGTGCGTGCCAGTTTCAGTGTCATGACGGCTTGGTCTTTCTTGATCTTGTACGCGCTGCTGGTGGCGGGCTTGTAATCCGACACCGCCGCGGCCATGATCAGGCAATCACATTTTTCAAACTCGGCCTGGACGGTTTTGAACATCTGGCCGCTGGTCACAACATCGATCACCTTTGCCCCTTTTGGCGGGCGCAGATTGGTTGGGGCAGAAATGAGTGTTACCTTGAATCCGGCTTTAATCGCTGCCGCCGCCAGAGCATACCCCATCCTGCCCGAACTGGCATTGGAAATATATCGCACGGGATCAATATATTCGCGTGTCCCGCCGGCAGTAATCAGAATGTTGCATTTTTTTTTCATGGTGTGTTTTTTCAGCAGGCCGTCAACCTGCCCTTTGCTTGATAACTTAGAGCCCGGCAATCGCTTCAATGATATCGGCCGGTTCGGCCATGCGACCGATGCCCTCGGTGCCGCAGGCCAGGCGTCCGGCTTCAGGGCCGATGGTTTTGAATTTCAGTTGCTCCTGTACAATCGCGACATTCCGTTGGACAATCGGGTTGGCCCACATTTGACTGTTCATTGCCGGGGCCAGCAGCACTTTCTTGTCCCAGCAGGCACACAGGGTCGTACTCAGCAAATCATCGCAAATACCATTGGCCGCTTTGGCGATGATGTCCGCCGTAGCGGGGGCAACCACAATCCAATCGGCCCAGTCGGCCAGTTGGATATGGCCTATCTTGAAATCTTCCGGCCGTGTCCACATGCTCGTATAGACCGGTTGGCCCGTCACTGCTTCCAGCGTCACGGGAGTAATCAGCTTGCAGGCGCTTTCGGTCATGATCGTGCGCACCACCGCCCCGGCACCGGTCAGCTTGCTTGCCAGATCGGCGGCCTTATACGCAGCGATCCCGCCGGTGATCCCCAGCAGGATTTTTTTGCCGTCAAGTTTTGTCTGTTGCGGAACCATCAATAACGCACGTTAGAGCAAATCGGCCTTCGGCTTGGGCTCATCGCCTGTTTCATCCAGCACAATTTTGCCTTCTTTGATTTCCTGGACAACGATTTCTATCATGGTTTTCCCTTCGGTGTCCTCAATTAGGGGCCGACTGCCCTCCATCATTTCAACCATGCGTTTCTGGATCAGGGCCGACAGTTTGAAACGTCCGCCCACTTTGTTGAGTACTTCGTTATTTTTCAATTCTTCGATCATATTTAATCCTCAATTTTCCCTTCGATTATATCAACAACTTCCTGTACCGCCTGTTCCAGGTCATCATTAACCACCATGTGGTTATAATGCTGCCAGGCCGCGGCTATTTCAGAGCTGGCCGTTTCCAGCCTGATTTTTTTGCTGTTTGTATCTTCACCTCTGCCGCGACCGTCAATTCGTGTCTGCAGTTCTTCTTTTCGCGGCGGCAGCAAAAAGATCATCATGGCGTCAGGGCACTGCTTTTGAACCTGCGTCGCTCCCTGGACGTCGATCTCCAGAATCACAACACGTCCTTCTTTCAGCGCTGTCTCAACCGGCTTTCGGGGTGTACCATAATAATTTTCAAAGACCTTGGCATATTCCAGAAAATCGTCTTCTTTGATACGTTTTTCAAACTCGTCTTTGGTCAAAAACCAATAATTGGCGCCATCGACCTCCGCGGTGCCTTTCGGGCGGGTCGTTGCCGAAACACTTAAAAAAGCATCCAGTTTTTTAACCACTCGATTACAAACCGTACTCTTACCGACGCCGGATGGTCCACTGATGATTACGAGTTTGCCGTTTGTCTCTTGGGTGTCTGTCATTTCTTATCTATGATTTAAAAGAATCATACCTGTATTTTCCGTTTATTCCACGTTTTGCACTTGTTCTTTAATGCGGTCAACGGCACATTTAATCTCAATGACCGATTGAGCGATGGCCGCATCGGCGCTCTTGCTGCCGATCGTATTAGCCTCACGCAGCATTTCCTGCGTAACAAAATCCAGTCGGCGTCCCACCGGCCCGCCTTTTTGGCAGCAATCTTTAAACTGCTGCAAGTGCGCATTGAGCCGGGACACTTCCTCTGCAATATCACTGCGTTCGGCAAAGATCGCCACTTCCCGAACCAGTAGGTTCTCGTCCAGCTTTAGCTTGGCCTGTGCCAATAGATTCTCAACACGGTCTTTCAGACGATCATGATAATCCTGCACCACCATATCCACCCGGGCGCCAATCACGTTGAGCTGTTCGGCGATCCGATCACAGTTGGCCAGCAAATCTTTCCTGAGTACGTTGCCTTCCTCGGCCCGCGAGGCGCTCAAGTGCTCCAGCGCTTCCTGCGTCAGTAACAAAACCACCTGGCGCATCCGTTCGGTCTGCTCTTCCGTCGGAATTGCCGGCTGAACGATTCCGGGCAGAGACAACAGCGAACCCAGGTCAAGTCGGCAGTGCTGGTCGTTTTGCGGCAGCAACGCTTTGAGCCGCTGCACATAAGCAGCCAGGGAATGTTCATCGATGTCAAACAAGGCCTGGCCGGAAATATTTTTCATCCGAAGGGAGTAATTGACCGTTCCCCGCTGTATGTTCTTGCGATGCAGTTTTTCAACGTCGCCTTCCAGGAACGCCGCTATATCCGGCAAACGGACCTGCGTCTTGAAATAACGGTTGTTCACCGAGCGAATCTCGACGGTATAAATAACACCATCCGCTTCAGCGCAAGCCTGCCCAAATCCTGTCATACTGCGAATCATACACACGCTCCGGTCGATTATTTCGTTTCTTCGGGGGCTGTCTCGACTGCATCATTGACGGCACCGGCAGCTTCATCAACAACCAGCGTCTCGGCCGAAACCGATTCCGTCACAGTTGCGTCCGGTATTTCGGTCGTCGGGATCGCAGCATCTGTTTCAGCAGGCGCAACCGGAGCGGCTGTTTGAGACATCGGAGAAGAGGACAGGTCGGTTGACATTCCCGGACGCATGAATTTACCCAGTAACACGGCAAGGATCAAAAACATCGCCACCAGGCAAATCGTTACCCATGTCAGGAAATCGCCCGTCTTTGTGCCCAGCAGGCTGCCCGCACCGCCGCCACCAAATGCGGCGCTGATCCCGCCGCCGCGCCCTTTCTGCAGCAGTACGATCAAAATGATCGCAACGCACACCAGGATAAATAGAACCACCATCAAATTCCATACAAATGAAAGTGCAAGCGGAAGAACCATAGTTTATATTCCTTAATTTCTATACTTAATGTCATTATCAATTTATGCGATCGCTTTAATCATCGCCGAGAAATCTTCAACCTTCAGGCTAGCGCCGCCGACCAGTAAACCATCGATATCCGGCTGAGCCATCAATTCGGCCGTATTGGAAGGCTTTGCCGAGCCGCCGTATTGGATCCGTATCTTTTGAGCAATCTCTTCGTCGTACAATTCCGCCAATAACGCGCGAATCATACCGTGGACCTGCTGTGCCTGATCCGGCGTCGCCGTCAGGCCGGTTCCAATCGCCCAGACCGGCTCATAAGCGATCGTGACCGCCTGAACACGCTCTTTGCACAAACCCGCCAATCCTTTTTTGATCTGATCAGCCACGATATCGTTGGTTTTTTCCGCCTGGCGTTCTTCGAGCAGTTCGCCAACACAAAAGATTGGAAGCAATCCGCTGTCAATCGCGGCAGCAATTTTCTTGTTGATCAGCTCATCGGTTTCGCCGATGACATGACGGCGTTCGGAGTGACCCAAAATGACGTATGTGCAACTGGTGTCTTTCAGCATTTCACAACTGGTCTCACCGGTAAAGGCGCCGTTGCCTTCGAAATAAACATTCTGTGCGCCGACGGCGATATTCGAGGCGCTCAGTGCCGCCACAACCGACTGTAAATAGACAAACGGCGGGCACACCGCAACATCCACACTGTCATTCTCTTCCAGTTCCCTCGCCAGCCCGGCGGCCAAGGCCACTGCGCTGGCACTGTTCATATTCATTTTCCAGTTACCGGCAATAAACGGTTTTCTCATTTTTGTCTCCTGTTCGTCACAATCCTGTTTCAAAAATTATAAAATCGTTGTGCAGCGAGGAAAACTCCCCAGCACCGAAAGTTGTAAACAATGCTTTTTGGCTTCCTCCAAGGCTCCATCAACATGAGCGTCCAGCTTATGTCCCAAAAAGTCCACAAAGAAATAGTATTCCCATTCACGTTTTTTATTGGGTCGGGAACCGATATTGGTCATGTTCAACCCGTATTCACGGAACACATTCAACACATCCACCAGTGCTCCGGTTTTGTGTGCCGTACTAAACAAAATTACGGTTTTATCATCACCGCTCGGCTCAGCATCCTGTTTACTGATAATCAAAAAGCGGGTGATGTTATTAGCAATGTCTTCAATATTATGACATAAGATCTTCAGTCCATATATTTCCGCCGCGACCGAAGAAGCGATCGCCGCCGAACCAGTTTCACCGGCTGCCAGCTTCGCGGCCCTGGAAGACGAAGCCATCGGAACCGTCTCGGCATCTTTGAATGTTGCTGCCAGCCAGTTGCGACACTGGGCAAAGATTTCCGGCTGTGAATAAATGCGCTTGATCTCATGCATTGGAGAATTGGCCATCAGGTTATGATGGATCGCCATGCTCGCCTCGCCGCAAATCAAAACGTCTGTTTCCACAAAAGCGTCCAGCGTTTCACGAACGCCGCCGCCGGCGCTGTTTTCAATCGGCACAATCCCGAAATCACAATGCCCTTTGCTGACTTCTTCGAAAATCCCGCGAATGTCGCTCAATGCTTCATGGTCAACGCTTTGTCCGAATTTTAAAATCGCAGCGTTATGCGAAAAACTGCCCTTCGGGCCAAGGTAACCTATCTGCAGCGGTCGCTCCAGGAAAAATGAACCGCTCATCAACTCCCGCCAAATCGCCTGCATGGTCTTATCCGGCAGGGGGCCCTTGTTGAGCTGGGCGATTTTATCCAAGACCGCCTTTTCACGATGCGGCACATAGATTGGACTTTCATCAGCCTGTTTGAGTTTGCCCACTTCAACAACAACCTGCGCACGCTCATTGATCAGCTCAACGAGCTTTTCATCAATCGCATCAATTTTTTTACGCAGTTCTTCCAGCGGCATTTCTATTTCCTATATTTCTCGCTCGGTTGTTTTGTGCAGGGCATAGAATCTCGAGTCTAGCAGAAACGCCTTAACTACCAAAAATTGCCGCTTTCGTCAATGAAAATAAGCACCTTTGGGCAAATTAAGGACTTGATAAGATATTTTTTTTGAAGTAAATAGAAAAACCATGAATGATAAAAATGACATTATTTATTCAATATTCAAAACCCGTTGGGGGTGGTTCGGCCTTTTAGGCAGCGAAAAAGGGCTTATTCGCACCTGCTTGCCTGTAGCTTTCGAAGAAGCCGCCCAGCGACGTCTGCTGTCCGGCATCACAAATCCAGAACCGGCGAAAAAGGCTTTTCGGGTACTGGAAAAGGATATATTAGCTTACTATAAAGGTAAAAAGATCGATTTCAGTGATATCCCGGTTTGCCTGAACGGGATGACGGCCTTCCAGCAGGAGGTCCTGACCGCTCTTCGATCTGTAAAATACGGCCAAACCGTCAGTTACGGCGATATTGCACGGCTGATCAATAACCCGAAAGCCGCACGGGCCATCGGGACAGTCATGGCTCAAAACCCGCTGCCTTTGATCATTCCCTGTCATCGGGTCATAAAAACGGACGGTTCGTTTGGCTATTTCAGCGCCGCCGGCGGTGTAGACACCAAAAAACGAATGCTCGAATTGGAAAAACCATAAAATTTCCTTGAACTCCCCGCTTGAATTTGCGATAGTATATGTAATGACAATGTCAATACATATATGAGAAAAGGAAAGTAAGATGTCTTCTAAAACAACCACCATACAAGTTCGTATCGATGAGGATCTGAAAAAAAAGGCTGTCAAAGTTCTGGGGCAAATGCAGATTACGATGTCTCAGGCCATCAAGATGTTTTTAGCTCAAGTTGTCAGACAAGACGGTATTGGCATTGAGTTTAGAACACCCAGCAAGAGAGTGCGAAAAGCAATGGATGAAGCGGATGCGAACATTGGAATGCATGAGGTTTCCAGTGTGGGAGAACTTTTCGAGGAATTGGAACGTTGAGGATACGCTGGCAGGATCAATTCAAGGAAGATTTTAAATCCCTCGAAAAACACCTCAAAGACCCCATCCCGTTTAAAAAAGCTCTCAATAAGGCGGTTACATTACTTCAAACCGGTAAAAATCTCTCCAGATCATTCCCTGTCAACCGGCTCATCAAACGCGGCGAAGGATGGTTTTACTGTTATTTAACGTCAGATATTGTCATGATTTACAAAATTCCAGGGAAAACCGTCAAATTAATTGCAATGGGCCGTATAAATGAAATGTATGATCGCTGAAATTTTTTTATAAAAATATGTAAAACATACTTGACATAGTGTATGGCTAAGTATACATTATGTATAGTAAGGGTTACAAATTAATTGGAAAGGACAGAAAAATGAATCCGGCACAAAAAAGAGCGTGGCTTGAAATGATGATTTCACTGGCAGGCCTGGTTTTCAGCGGAATATCCTATTATTTTTTCAGCCAAGCCGGTGAACCACCTTACTCTGCTCCCTGGATTTATTATCTGCCCCTGATAAACCTCCCCATCGTTTTGTGCATGATTGGGTATGTTTTGACCGGCGCGAAGTTCAAGGCAAAAGATTTCGATGAAAGAGAAATGGTTCTATCTCGCAAATCGCTGGTTTATGGCTTTTTGGCGGTATTCATTTTCCTGACCGCTGCCGCAATGGTTTTCTTTGTGCGGAATATCGCGGCGATGATACCGATCCGCATACTCTTGCTTATGATCGTATCCTCTTTTTTCTTCAGCAGCGCTGTGATTTCCACGTCATTTTTGCTGACATATCAATCAAAATTTGAAAGGAGCCGATGATGAATCAAATACAGAAAAAAGCGTGGACAAATATTATTTTTCTTCTCATAAGTGGAGTCACCGTTTTTATTATGCATTTGGCGGGATTTCAAGCAGCCGTACTGATACTGGCCTTTGGACTTTGTGGAACTGCGGGGCACATATTTGCATCCACTTTCAAAAGTGGTACCAATTCCGTTCCGCTCGATGAAAGGGACCAATTAATCGAGTTAAAAGCAAATCGTATGTGTTTTAGCTTTTCGTTTTCGGCTTTTGTGATTGTATGTGTGGCTTTTTGGGCATATTACCGCCTCCGAGGTATCGACACTATTTCTATTGACGTTCTCACGATATTAATTTGGCCTCCCTTTATTACCCAGTTTCTCAGTCATGATATTATCCTTTTGGTTTTGTATCGCAATGACAATATACTTTCACAAGGAGATGCAGCATGAACCGCATACAAAAAATGTCATGGCTGGTGGTTGTTTGTGCAGGGACTGGATTTTTTATCAGCGTTGTCGTCGTCACAATCATGGCTGTCAAAGTCGGCTTTCCCAAAGCGTTTGCCGGCTTCGCATTTCTTTCGCTGGCGGGATTCGGGGGACTGGGACCGCTGATTTTCAAAAAAGATCCCGGTGCTGTCCAGAGTGACGAACGTGATCGGGTCATCCAACTCCATGCGGCCAAAGCAGGATTTGGCGCATCTTATGTTGTATTTGGCTGTCTGGCGATGGGCATTTGGATATATCAAGGCCCAGATAAACTCATAAATGTCAACACGCTGCCGCAAATCTGGATAGCCGCATTCATCACCGCTTTTTTCGTCCAGGCTCTCACCACCCTTATCCTTTACGGCAAAGACAACAAACTTTCCGAAGAAGGTGCCGCATGAATCGATTAAAGAAAAAAGCTTGGACAGAACTTATATCCTGTGGCATCGGTTTCGTGTTGATAACTATCCCTCTCTTTCTGGTAATGGCGCATACAAACGCACGGGGATTGGAATTTGTTCTCATCTGGGTTATTTTCGGTGTTCCTACGGGATTAGTCATGTATCTGTGGGAGGCTAAAAAGCTCAAGCAATACGATGAACGCGAAAGAGAAATCATCCAGAAAGCTTTTTCGTTTAGCATGATGATTATGGTTCTTTATCTCATGGGGTTTTCAGTCGCAGCGTTTTTTCTGATTGGTGGCGGAGGGTCTGTCCCCGTTGTCTTTATGCCTTTAATGTTTTTCACAGGAATGTTTCTTGGCCAAGCTGTCAACTCCTTCATAATATTGATGCAATGCACAAAGGAAGATGATGAGTAAAGACCAGCTTACGAACAATATTCGCCGGCTGCGGTTTGATGCCGGGGAGATGACCCAGCAGCAACTGGCCGATAAAGTCGGCGTCACCCGCCAGACCATTATTGCCACCGAGCAGGGCCGCTACGCCCCATCTTTACCACTGGCCATAAAAATCGCCCGTGCCTTCGGCAAACAGGTCGAAGAAGTCTTTCAATTGGAATCATGAATAAAACTGTGTCCTTACAGGGAGTATAACTATGCAAAAACGAATTTTTGTTCCTTGTTTTATTGCTCTGTCATCCGGAATTATTGCGATACTTTGCTTTTCTTACATCCTTTATAAAGTCAATACCGATTTGCCGCGTGTTCTGAATTTCGAACAGTCGAGATATGGAATTGGAATCGGGTATTTGTTTGCCCTCTTGTTTCACTTCGTGGCTTTTGTTTATATCCTGATTCATATCAAGTCGGTTCGAACCGCCCGATTTCTTGCCGTTCTGACATTGATCACAGGTATTATTTCACTTTTTGCTTTCGGTGCGGAAAAAGTATTTTATGATGAAATCGCCCGGCAATTCCGTCACGGAATGCCCATCACGAGGGAACAGACAGGTTTGAATATATTCCTGGTAACGCACATTTTGTTTGCGGGTATGGTTTTTGTTTTATCATTGAAATCGATCCTCGCCCCGCAAAACAGTGTTGTCCTGGCACAGGCAAAAGACGACAAAATCTTTACAATGGCCCATTGTATGGGAATCATATCGGGATTGATGGGAGTATGGCTGACGCTGTCTCTGATAGGCCGACAAATCCCGGCCGGTCGGCTGTGGGTTTATATTCCGTTTTACCTGTTAATTTTAACACCCTATGCGATAACGGGTTTTTATTGGTTCTGGATTAAAATAAAGGAAAAAATCCCGGATTGGTATGATGAAAAACAAGTTGTGGATATGCGGAAGGCAGCGTTCATGACCCTGCTATTGTCCGTGCCCGGGCTGGCGATGCTTATGCTGACAAAAAAACCAATTATGTTTTATTACTTTCCCTATTATGTGTTTCTGATAGTATTTCTTTTTTCCGCAGGCACGTTATATTTTTTCAAAAAGAGATGACCTGTCCCATCCCTGCCGCGCCATCGGCTTCGACGAAGGTGCCGAGCCAGCCAACTGGCAGCAGGAACTGCGAAAACGCGGGATCACCGTAATCGAAAACATCACACAAAAACATTTGGCCCCTATTCGAACGGATTGGTTAAGCAGACACGTTTTACACCGAAACGGCTTCAATTAAACGATTTTTTACTCAACCATCCCCAGATTATTTATGGAAAACCATATGAAAACAACCCTTATCAGGGGATTTTAGGATTTGAATTATTTGAGAAAACTGTCATGGTGCTGGATTTTGAAAAGAATTTGATGTGGGTCAAGAAAGCCAAAGACAGCCGATGGTGTAATTAGTCTAAATGAATGACACCTTGTTTGCGGTCGGCTTCTAATGAGGCGCGTTTGATGATGTCGTACAGTTCTTTGGGACGGGCTACTTTTTCAAATTCAAACACCGGGTCCGTTTCGTCTTTCGTAATCAGCGTCACCGTCCCCACACCCACAATACAATCCAGCAGCGACCGGTGCAGTTTCAGATCGACCACACGGAACATATCCAGATTATCGATCTGCCTGCTGAAAATACCGCGGGTAAACTCAATGCGGTCTGTACTGACCTCATAATGAATCCGTTTGAGCTCCGCCGTGCGAATCATGCTGTTACCAATGGTGATCAGCGTCAGGGCAATTCCCGCATAGCCGGTATAGCGCGTAATCTGCCCGGCGATTTCCTCGGTGACGTTCGGGATCCACCTCAGTGCCAAGCCCCCCACAGGATACCGCCATAAAAACACCGCCAGTACCAAAAATAGCAGGGCGCCAAAATAAAATCCCAGCAATCCCCATAATGACGGCGAAACGGAAAACAACGGAACTTCCGGCCGGGACTGCGGAGCGGGACGGCCCGGCCGCAACGGTTCATCATCTGGCTCGGAGTGCTGTATCCGGCGGTCATGATACGACACCGGCAGGCCGGTATCGCTCTCAAGAAATTCCTTGCAAAACCGGCACTTGACGGCTTCAGCGTGAATCTTCTCGCCGCAAAACGGACATTTTTTCTTCGAGGCTTCCGTCATTTCTTAAGATCGATCGTTAAACGTAATCTGTTAATGTTCCCCTCGGGGACCATTGGGGCACGGTTGTTGTTTTTCTTTTATCGTCATTTTTGGTTAGAATAGGTTAAAAAGGGCTTTTTCGCAAGAAAATTCATAAAATCGGGTCAGTTTTTGGCAATCGCTGCAAGGTTGCCTCTTCACACAGAACCGCTTTGCTGGTATAATTCGCGGTTTGAAACATGAATTAATTTGAATTGAAAGCGGAATTTTTTATGGCGTTACCCGTTGTTGCCATTATTGGACGCCCGAACGTGGGCAAAAGCAGTTTATTGAATTCGCTGTCTGGCAAGATGATCAGCATCGTCGAGCCGACCGCCGGAGTGACGCGCGACCGCGTCAGCACGATTATTGAGCAGGGCGACCGCTTTTATGAACTGGTCGATACCGGCGGCTACGGCATTGTGGACTCCGATGCGCTTGAAAAACACGTCGAAGGCCAGATTTTCCAAGCCATCAGCACCGCCAGCCTGATTCTTTTCATCGTTGATATCCGTGAAGGTATCATGCCGCTGGATACACGCATCGCCCAGATGCTTCGAAAACATTCGCTGAAAGTTGTTCTGGTCGCCAACAAGGCCGACAGCACTCGTCAACTCGGCAGTGCCGGCGAATTTGCCCGGCTGGGGTTTGGCCAGCCCATCTGTATCTCGGCCCAGAACTTCGTCAACCGTGCCGAATTGATTGAACGCATTGATGACGAACTGGACCATCTGCCGAAGGAAAAACCCGTCGAAACCGCGATAAAAATCGCCATCGTCGGCAAACGCAACGCCGGCAAGAGTACGTTTATCAACTCTATCGTCGGCCATGAACGTGTCATTGCCAGCGAAATACCCGGCACCACGCGCGATGCGGTGGATGTCCATTTCGAAAAAGACGGCAAACAATACATGATCATCGACACCGCGGGGGTTCGCAAGATCGGCAAAATGAAAGATGATGTCGAGTATTATGGCTACACTCGCGCCACACGCAGTGTCCGCCGGGCTGACGTCGTGCTGTTTATGATGGACGCCACCACCAAGATCTCGCAGGTGGACAAAAAACTGTGCCATCTGGTCAAAGAGGAATTGAAGCCCTGTATCATCATCGTCAACAAATGGGATTTGGCGAAGGATTTTGCCGATACCGAAGAATACGGCGGCTACTTCGACCGCGTCCTGACCGGGCTTAGACATGCACCGATTGCATTTACCACCGCCACGGAATCCAAAAACACTCAAAGCGTACTGGATTTAACAACTGAGTTATTCAAGCAGGCATCAACAAAGGTTACCACGGGCCGGCTCAATAAAGCCATTGAAATCATCTCCGAAGAACGCGTCGGCAGCAGCAAAAAGGGCGGCTTTCCGAAAATCTTTTACGCCACACAGGTCGCCGTGCGCCCGGTGTCGATCCTGCTGTTTGTCAATAAGCCGGATCTGTTCGACGATACTTATCAGCGCTTTGTCACAAATCGTCTCGGCGAACTGCTGGATCTGGAAGAAGTCCCGATCCGCCTCCTCCTGCGAAGACGAGGCGCTCCAAAATAAGTTTTATCCAAGAGGAATACAAAATGGATGCACTATTACTCATGGTTGTCTGTTTCGCGGGGTATCTTTTAGCGTATCACACCTATGGCCGGTTTCTGGCAAAGAAAATATTTAAACTGCGCGTCGATGCACCCGTCCCAAGTCACGAACGCAATGACGGGATTGATTTTATCCCCACGCGCAAAGGCATTATTTTCGGTCATCACTTTACCTCCATCGCGGGCACCGGCCCCATCGTCGGCCCCGCCATCGGCATCATCTGGGGCTGGCTGCCGGCCATTCTATGGGTCACGCTCGGCTGCATCTTTATGGGGGCAGTACATGACTTCGGCTCGCTGGTCGTCTCGTTGCGTAACGACGGCAAAAGCATCTCCGAAATTGCCGCCCGCTACATCAACAAACGCGTCCGCATGATTTTCTTTCTCATTGTCTTTTTGGCCTTGCTCATCATCATCGCCATTTTCGGCCTTGTCATTGCAACCGTCTTCAAACTCTACCCCGAATCGGTCATCGCCGTCTGGCTGGAAGTCCCCATCGCGATTATTCTGGGCTGGGCCATTTACAAGAAAAGTGCCAATGTCACCTTGGCAACCATTGTTGCGGTCAGCGCTATGTATGCCGGCGTGGTTCTGGGAGCATGGCTGGAGCACATACGCCCCGGGCTTTGTAGCTTTCCTGAAGCCTGGTTTATCAAGCCGGCGGGTTTATGGACCATCATCCTGCTTGCGTACGCATGGATTGCCTCAACCCTGCCGGTCACAACTCTCCTGCAGCCGCGGGATTATATTAACGCATGGCAATTGTTTATTATGATGGGATTGTTGGTTCTCGGGGTTTTCGCAGCGGCTTTTTTTGGCGGGGCGGATTTTTCAATAACCGCCCCGGCGATTAACAAGGTCGGCCCGGACATCCCGCCGCTGTTTCCCATGATGTTTGTGACCATCGCCTGTGGCGCCATCAGCGGCTTTCACTCGCTCGTTGCCGGCGGCACCAGCACCAAACAACTCGCCAAAGAACCGGACGCCCAATTCGTCGGCTACGGCTCGATGCTGTTTGAGGGCGCATTGGCCGTTTTGGTAATCATCTGTATTGCCGCCGGATTAGGAATGGGCTTCAAAGGTCAAAGCGGCCCCGGCGTTTGGCAGGGCTTTTACGGTTCATGGCTCGGTGCCAAAGGATTGGGTGATAAACTCCAGCCGGTCGTAGTCGGTGCGTCAAATATGATGGGGACAATTGGCATTCCCCAAACATTGGGTTTTGCGATTATGGGAGTATTTATCTCGTCCTTTGCGGGTACCACGCTTGATACCGCCGTGCGTATTCAGCGATATGTCGTTAGCGAGCTAACGGAAGATATTCACCTACCCGCGCTGTCCAATCGCTGGACCGCCACTTCCATCGCAGTGGTGACTGCGGCGATACTGGCCTTTGTCGACACTTCACACGGCAAAATTTCCTTCGGCGCCAGCGGCACTGGAGCATTGAAACTGTGGCCGCTGTTCGGCACCGTCAATCAGCTTCTGGCAGCACTGACGTTACTGGTCGTAACGATGTACCTGAAAACCAAGGGCGGCCTGAAATATATTCTCACCGCGATTCCCTGCCTGGTGATGCTGGTTCTCACCGGCTGGGCCATGGTACTCAATGAAATTAAATTTATCAAAACGCAAAACATCGTATTGGCAGTCATCGGCGGGCTTGTTTTCCTGCTGGCAATCTGGATGACACTGGAAACCGTATTTTTGTTTTGCAGAAAAACAACTACGGACTCATCGGTGCAGGCGTGATGGAAATTAGTTTGATCCTGGCTGTTTTCGGGATACCTGATTCAACCAGTTCGATCTGTCCGTTTTTGATGTATTCGGCAGGGAAATTATAAATCACCTCACGCGGAGGAATCTCAGCAAGTGCGGCATCATCGTCCCGAATCTCTATCAGCAATTGATACCGCATGTTTTCATAGGCCTTCAATGCTTCATCCGTCGCACGAACCTGAATAGTTCCCCGCAGTTCTGTTTCATTTTCAAGCTCGACTTTGTATTTTTCCTGCAGAGACGGGCTCATCAAGAAACCGATCCGCTGAGGCTGATATACCCGGCTGCCGAGAGCATCTGCTTTTAGGATGTTAACAGTAACCTCTGTTTCTGAATATCGGATATTGCTGCCGACTTCGACATAAGGTTTTGTCTGAATGGCCTTTTGCCGTGCTAATTCGATCTGCTGCGGCGACAACGCAATATACGCCGAACCCAAATATCCTTCTTTGACATACATTTCAACCCATGCCGGTTCAACTTCAGCCGGCTTCAACGACGTCCCGATTTCATCCAGACACTGAACAGGTAGCCTTTTTTTTACCAGCAGCTCTACCTGTACCTCTATTTGTTCGGGCTTGACGGATTCCAGTGACAGTGCCAGCTCTCGTGTCTTGTTGTTTTTACGCAGGTAATCCAGCAGATCCAGCGTATAAATACCGGCTTTTGTATAGCCTTGGTCGGCCGGGTTAAAGTAATAATCAAATCGTTCCTTATCCGGATCATTCTGGGCCGCGCGATAATTGCGGGAGAGTTCCGATATTTTGTCCGGTGAGCCCTTAAATGTCAATTCAAGCGGAACTGTCTGGTCATACTTGGCAAACGACACAAACAATTGTCTTTCGATCCCTGTCGACAAATTAAGTGTTCCATAATAGTCTTCATCCTTCCCTTGAGACAAAAACGCCCAGGTCCAGATCAGCAGGGTAAGAAAAACAACCGCAAAAAATTTTGTCAGTTTATCACTCATGATTAACTATGTGAAATTGTTTCCTCTTCGTCTGTTTTTGTAATTTTACCCAGTTTTTCAAGGATCGGTGTTGTTTCAACCACTGCAGTTGTCAGGTGCCGGCGCAACTGGGCCTCGGAGACATTCCGGATCAGGTTGCCGTCAATGGCCAGTGAAACGATGCCGGTTTCCTCGCTGACAACAATAACGATCGCATC
This sequence comes from Anaerohalosphaeraceae bacterium, assembly GCA_963675525.2. Classification (GTDB taxonomy): domain Bacteria; phylum Planctomycetota; class Phycisphaerae; order Sedimentisphaerales; family Anaerohalosphaeraceae; genus 4572-13. Next base: position 790,166 of record CAXXSL010000016.1, read on the forward strand.
CGAACTCGTAGTCACGCCAATGGCCGCACGATGACGGGAGCCCAACTGCCCAAAACGACTGCTGCTTTCTGCCAATGGAAGCTGCACCCGTGCGGCAATAATACGGTCCCCCTGAATAATCATCGCCATGTCATGCAGCGCCGAGCCGGGATAAAAAATTGTTTTGATCAGGTCGCTGGTTACTTTCGCATCGATACGAATACCGGTTTCAATGAATTCACCGAGAGCCACTTGCTGTGGAATAACAATAATCGCCCCGGTCCGGGTTGCCGCCATTTGCGACACGGCGGTAATAATTTCCTCAACCGACCGGCTGAGCTGCTGGGGGGAGCTGCCACTGAACAGGCGGGCCTGTCCGATACGGGTCAGGCCCCGTCGAATTTCAGGCTGGAACGCCGCAACCGCGATCACCAAAACCGCAATCAAAAAACCGTTATATAAATATTCTATCCGCTCCATCCCGAAAATTTTGACCACTAGATTCAATACGAGTGAGCCAACGATCAGAATGAAAATAATCCCGCGAAATAGACGCTCCCCGCGCGTGCCTTCCAAAAATGTGATGATCGCATAAACAAACAGGCCGATAAGAAGAAGCTCGGCAACGACAATGAGCTTTTCATGAAAGCTGATTTGCAGAATATACTCAAGGATTGCATTAAACAAGGAGACGCTTCCTTATCCGCCTAAGATTCCCTTCTGTTTCCGGATCTGCAAAGATCCCGCTTTTGACGCTATTTTGTTATAGATATCAATTAAGGCTCCGCCCCGGCGCCTTAACGCACCATCATATTACTAAGTCGTCCCGGTCGGTCGAGTAACAGGACAGCATCGATATCATCCTGCATTTGCAGACTATTATTATTGATCGTTTCAATATGCCTGCGATGGACTTCCTTTTTGGTCAGGCCCGGAGCCGCACAGCCTGTTGTCAGGGTCGATACCGCCGCCAAAAGAACGACCAGGATAACCGGTAACAATAATTGCTTTCTCATTTTTAAACCTCTGTAAATAATGATGTTATATTAGTCCATCGTAAATTTTTTACACAGGCGCTCCGTCACATATAGAGCCTCTGCATATGTGATTCTAACCGCTCACTCCCGCCGTGTCAAACCAAAAATAGTCCCGCAACCACTTAGCCGGAAAGATTTTATGTTTTCTTTGTCAGGGCCGCCGATTTTATGATAAAATTCCTACAGAACATGAAAATTAAACTGCTTTGCAAATTTATGATTGGTTTTTTTAGAATGTCATTAATCTCGTTTCAAAATATTGATAAATCGTTCGGGCCGGAAGTGATTTTTAGTAATCTGAGCCTGAACTTCTACGCCAACCAGAAGGTAGGGCTGATCGGCGCCAACGGTACCGGAAAAACCACGTTATTTCGACTGATTCTGGGCGATGAACAGCCGGATACAGGCCGGGTGGTCTGCGCCAAAGACGTCCGGATCGGCTACCTGCCGCAGGAGCCGATTTTTGACGGCGGTAAAACCGTCATGCAGGAAATGCATGATGGCATGGCGGATATTCTGGGTCTGCGCGACAGGATTCAGGACTACTGCCATCAAATGGAATCGCTGACCGGCGACGCACTGGCCGCGGCGATGGCCGAATACGACCGCCTTTGCCATCGGTTTGAAACGGATGGCGGATACGCCTACGAAGCCCGCATCAAGAGTATTCTCGCGGGGCTGGATATCGGGGCCGAACACTACGATGCGCCGACTCGCACCTTGTCCGGGGGGCAGTTATCCCGGCTGGGGCTGGCGAAGGTGCTGGTCAAGGAAACCAACCTGCTGTTGCTGGATGAGCCGACGAATCATCTGGATTTGCAGGCGACAAGCTGGCTGGAGTCGTTTCTGAAATCCTATTGCGGCTCGGTGATTCTGATTAGCCACGACAGGTATTTGCTGGACCGGGTTGCTGAAAAGATCGTTGAGCTTGAATACAAAACCGCGCGCGTTTGGAAGGGAAATTACAGTCAATATATTCAAACAAAGGAAACAGCGGCGCTGGCTGAGTCACGTGAGCACGAAAAGCGAACCGATATGGTGAGTCGAACACTGGATTTTATTGCCCGCAACAAAAACCAGGAGGGTATGCGAAAAACGGCCATGGGGCGCAAGACCCGCTTAGAGCGGCTTCTAAAGGAAAACCCCGATTACCTTGAAAAGGGGAGGCCTGAAAAAACGATTGCGTTTAGTTTCGCCAAAACCGACGCAAAAAGCGATTTAGTCCTGCGGGCCGAAAACCTGTGTAAGGCATTCGGCGAGCTGGTGCTGTTTAAGGGCCTTTCGTTCGATGTCGGCTCCGGTGAGCGGCTGGGCATTACCGGACCGAACGGCACCGGCAAAACCACGCTGTTGAAACTGGCGATGGGGCAGCTTACCGCGGACGATGGGATGATTCGGCTGGGGGAAAACCTGAAAGTCGGGTATCTGGACCAGCAGGCGATGACGCTGAACCCGGAGAACACAATTCTCGAAGAGGTTCGGGGGGTTCGGCCGGATCTAACGCCAGAGGCAATTCGCGGGAAGCTGGGGGCGTTTTTGTTTTCCGGCGACGATGTGTTTAAGCCGGTCGCGGACTTGTCGGGCGGGCAGCAGAACCGGCTGATGCTGTGCAAGCTGGTGCTGGGCGAACCGGATGTGCTGATTCTCGATGAGCCGACAAACCATCTGGATATCGCCAGCCGGGGAATGCTGGAAGAGGCGCTGCTGGCGTATAACGGGGCGATCATCGCAGTTAGCCATGACCGGTATTTTCTCAACCGCGTGGCCGAAAAGCTGCTGGTGCTCGGCGCTGATGCGGCGGGGCTGCGAGAGACGGGGTCGGCGGAGATGATACTGCCTGCGGCGGATGCGGACGGGGTGTATTCAACGTATGCACATAAAATTCAACAGCAAAAACAGCAACTCGAAAAAGAGAAAATCGCCTCGAAACGGAAAAGTCAGCCGGGGGGGGCCGCTGGGGTGAAACCGAAGACGCCGGAACATCTGCGGCGGTTCAATAAATATTCGCCCGAACAGATCGAGGAGATGGTCGCGGAGATGGAGCTGGAAATCGAAGAGATGCAGCATCAGTTCGGGGATGAGGCGATCTATCAAAATCATCAACTGCTGGGGCAGCTTCAGGTGGATTTCGAGGCGAAAAAGAAACAACTTGAAGTGCTGTATGAGGCGTGGGAACGGAAGATGCAGTAATCTATCTTTCAAGAATACAGGAACTCAAGAACCCACGAACTCAAGAAGGTGGATTTCCTCCGGGTGGCTGTTTCAATTCTGGATCCCGGCTCGGAGGCCGGGATGACATTGTTCAGGGGTGGCTGTTCGGGATAACAGTGTGGGTAGAAAAAAAAAGGTGTGTTTTTGTGGTGGAAATGCGGTTTTTGTGGGGTTTTTAGGGTGTATTACTGATACCAAACTTGTCCAAAGATGCGCCAACATGCGCCCAAACGGCGCCAAAGTTTGCCAAAGGTGCGCCATTTTTAACCGCTAATGCACGCGAATGACACAAATATGGCTGTGGGTTTTGTTGGCTGGTCGGCCGGTTCCTCCTGATTTTTAAAGATCAACCTATTCAATTTTTCCGTCTTCGCTTCCAGCTAGTCGAGACATGCCGCCGCGACAAGAGGTATTTTATCATAAGTTCGATAAATGTCAAACTTTTTTTATGTTTTTTGACGCTGGTTTTTTTAGACGGGATTAACGGGATTTTTAGGGATTTTTATTTCAAGTATACCGGTATACAAGATTAGACAGAAAAGTAATTTTGAATTGTTCATTATAACTTTGGTCCCAGGCGGTTTTTTGTGACATGCGATAAGAGTACCGCAAACGAGCTGAGATAGAAGACCATCCAGTGACCGGAAAAGAGTCGAATTTCATAGGCATGACACTTGATATATTCGGCCTCGGTCAACTGACGAATAATCTCGCCGTGGTTTGACAGAACATACTGGCCATCGACGATGTGGGGGCCTCCGCCTTCCAGCAGGACAAATATCGTGAAGAAGAAGTTGAAAAACGTATACGCAAAAAACAGGCCGACCAAGACCGGCAGCCAGGCGGGGATGTACCGGAGGGCGACCTGCCAAAAGTCTTTGGTGGAATCTTCGGCTTCGAATTTCTTTCCGCAAATGAGTGCGGGGAGAAACACGACAAAGATACCGATATGCAGTCCCCAAATGCCGGGAATCGCAGACGGATTGAGTCCGGCAAAGGTACTGACGTGTACCAGAAAGCTTGCGATAAATCCTAACGCCGCTAACATCATAAAAAGTGTCATCTTTCCGACCCTCTCTATGGATATAGACGATGATAAAAATAGTCTGTTGCGAACAAAAGGAAAGTATTAGCCGATCAGGCAGTTTTGTGGAATCGGGTTGCATTTGGGGTGTTTGTTTCATAGAATGCGCCTTAAAGGAATGTAAAACTTGCCGCTGTGCGTTGCTGCTGCAGGTTTGGAACCAAAAACGCTTCAACGCTTCGCTGTTGCCGTTTTAAGGGGCCGCGTAACGAATTACAGTTGATGAAGGGACACCAAAAATGAACACAAAGAGTGCGCGCGCGTGCAGCCTGACGCTAATGGGGCTATTACTGTTTCTAATGTTAACTATTTTCTCGTTGAATGCTACCGCGGCCAATCATGAGATTGAGCCGGGGGCTGCTTTGGCCGCAGAAAGCGGCGAGGGCGTTGTCGCCATAATGGAGGATGTGGTGGATGTTCAGAAGTACAACAGAAGCATTCACATTATGGCGATGCTGCTGGTTGGTTTCGGCTTCCTGATGGTGTTTATGAAGAAGTACGGGCTTTCGGCGGTGACGGCGACGTTTCTCCTGGTAAGCACAGCGATACCGCTCTATATCCTGATCAACAGTTGGGGATTGCTGGGCAAGCCGGAGGAGATTGAAATAGACCGGCTTATTCTTGCGGAGTTTGCGGCGGCAAGTTTGCTGATCTGCGCGGGTGCTGTTCTGGGGCGGCTTAAGATGTGGCAGTATATCGTTTTGGGGCTTCTTTTTCTGCCGTGCTATATGATCAACGAATGGATCGTTGTCGAAGACGGCATCGGCCTGATAAGCGGCTGTATCGCCGACACAGGCGGTTCTATTGTCATTCATGCTTTCGGTGCCTTCTTTGGGTTGGGTGTGCTGCTGACGATGACAACGAAGAAGGAGTTTGATACGCCGATCGAATCGGACGCGACGAGTGACCGGTTTTCGATGTTGGGCAGCATGGTGTTGTGGCTGTTCTGGCCGAGTTTTTGCGCGGCCCTCGTGGCACCTGAGTTGATTCCGCCAACGATCGTTAATGTTGTGCTTGCTTTGTCCGGTTCAACCCTTGCGACTTATTTTGCTTCCATCGCTTTCAGAAAGGGAAAAATCTCCTGTGCTGATATTGCGAACGCGGCGCTGGCGGGCGGGGTGGCGATCGGCTCGACGTGTGACATCGCGGGACACGGAACGGCGTTTGTTATTGGTGTTCTTGCCGGTGCGCTGTCGACATTTGGTTTTGCGGTTATACAATCGCGGTTTCAAAACATCATCAAGGCGACCGACACTTGCGGCGTGATGTATCTGCACGGCCTGCCTGGTTTGCTTGGCGGCATTGCGGTTGTTTTTGTACAAAGCGGCATGGCAGCCTGTCAGTTTAAGGGCATCGCCGTTACCGTGGCGATCGCTGTGGTCGCCGGTTTTGTCGCCGGAAAGGTGCTCGGTATTCTCGGCAGACGCGGTGTTGCGTATGACGATGCGGAGGAGTTTGAATTGTAATCGGTATTATTTGTTGAAATGCGACTTTAAAAACCATAATTATTGGAAAAACAATACTATGACATCAAATAACCGAAAACAATCTGTTCATTATTGGTTTGCCAGTTGAATCTTTTTATGCCTGCTGTTTTGTTCATTATGTACGGTCGCCGCGCCTTCTGGCGGGCCTTACGGCCCGATCTTGCAGCGTTATGAACTGCCGAAGGACGCCGAGCACTTATATTATGTCGCGCCGGACGGCCGGGATGAGTCATCGGGGGCCACACTAGCCGAGGCGACGACGCTGGGAGAGGCCCTTAAGCGCGTGGTCACGGGCGATGCCATCGTGCTGCGCGGCGGGGCGTACCGCACGAGCGGGCCGCTGCTGAACCAGATACGCCCTTGATTTATTGGAGTCCAGCACAAAATAGCGTGTGCCAAACGGCCTTTGGTTCGCTGGAAGGGCTGCAAAAAATGCATCCGGAATTTGCGGTTCACGGCCGCGGTTTCACCGCCTATAACGGGCCTTTGTTTAAAAGTCCTGAATTAAATAATTACCAATTGTTTGGGGCCTTTGCGGAATCTAAAACGGCGGCCGTGCCACTTCCGACAGATGTCCGCAACCTTCTCGGCTTATCTGAAAGCATCACCCCGTATACCGGGGCGTATTCATCGCAACCTAAAAATTAGAAAGAGACCTTTTCTCTTGTCAGGTTTTGTGTTGATAACCTGTTAGTTGTTGTTAGGGGTGGGGGGGCAGAGATGCGATAAAATCACAGGAGTTACTGTTGGAAACAGCGTTCCTGTGAAATTCACAGGCTTGGTGAACAGGTTTTGTGACAGGTTGTCCACAAATCACCTCTTTCGTTTTCTGCTCTAAGTCCTAATTAAAAAAGGAGTTATATTTCTATTCGTGCTTTGTCTCACAAATTCACCGGGCATATTACAAATACGAATACTTTCTTTTCTTTTATTCTATTAATTTATAACCCTTTCATCCTGTGTGGTGTTTTATGGGATTGTGGTTTGTTCAAAAATCTTAGGAATTAACCTGCATTAGGCCTTTTCAAACACAGCTTTTTCGGTTACAGTATGGGGTCAAAATAAGACCCTTGGGCGACTTATTTTCGGCCTGAGACAGCAGGCAGGGAGGCTTTTCCTACATTGCCGGCTTCTCGCTTTCGCAAGAATAGTGAAATAAAGCGGAAACGATATCACAACACGAGGATCGTTCAATAGAGCGACCGTCGTATGAAAAAAAGGAAATTTGAAAAAAGAGGAAGACATGAAAGTAAAGTTCAACCGTTCGGCATTACAGGAAGCGTTAAATCTAGTAACCGGTGTTATTCCAAGTAGAACTCCAAAACCGATTTTGCAATGTCTGCATATCGCGACCGAAGAGGATTCGGTGCGGATCAGCGCAACGGATTTGGAGGTAGGGATCACCTGTCTTGTGTCGCAGGTTGAGGTTTCCAAGCATGGTAATATCGTGGTTCCGGCTGACAAACTTTCTTCAATTGTGCGTGAAAGCTTTGATGACGTGATCGAACTGGAAGCATCCGAGTCGGCGGTTTATCTCGTTGGTTCTGACAGCCGGTTTACAATTTACAGTCACGACCCAGATCAATATCCGGTTGTGCCGGGGTTTGAGGGTTCGGCTGATATCGAGGTGAAGTTAGAACGGCTGCAGGAAGGGATCGAGCAGACAGTCTTTGCGGCGGCCAAAGAAAGTACTCGGTACGCATTGAACGGGATTTTGTGGGAACTGCACGGGAAGAAATTATCGCTGGTTGCGACGGATGGACGCCGACTGGCCAAGGTTGTGGTTCCTTTGGAAAAGGCCGGACCGTTCCCGGAAGGTCGGACAATTGTGCCGGCGAAAACAATGAACCTGTTAGATAAAATTCCAATGCGCGACGAGGGAGTCGTGTCGGTTCGATTTGTGAATAATCAAATTGTACTGGGGTGCGAGACGGTTGTAATCAGTTCAAACCTGGTGGAAGGGAACTTCCCGAAATACGACGATATTATTCCAAAGGACTATACTAACAAACTAACACTGCGGACAGATGCGGTTTTAAGTGCGGTTCGGCGTGCGGCCCTGCTGGCGAACGAAGACAGTAAAGGGATCAAGCTGGCGCTGGATAAAGGGTCGTTGGTGTTTACCAGCCGGGCCCCGGAAACCGGTGATGCGCAAATTGATATGGAAGTGGATTATCAAGGTGAACCCATCGAGATCGGATTTAATCCACAATTCCTAATAGATGTGATGCGGGTTATTGAGGCGGATGATTTTGAACTGCATTTAGGACAATCAGACCGGCCGGGGTTAATCAAGAGCGGCAGCAATTTCCTATATATCGTCATGCCGGTGAACCTGTAAGATGATATAAAAAATCAAACGTTAACAATCAAAATAATCGTCGTATAAACAGACTCCTCACTTCGTTCGGAATGACAACGGAAACCGGTGAGGCATGATTTTTAATGATTGGTGCAGGAAAACAGATGGACGAAGAAAAACGGCTGCGTGGGGCATCGAGTTGGCAGTATCAGCCCAAAAAAACAAGTTCACGACTTGGGCAGGAGATCGCCTCTTATCTGAATCACCGGGATCGGGTGTTCGAGAAGAATGCGGCCATCGTCGATGTCTGGCATGATGTGGTGCCGACATTCATGCAGGCATATTGTCGGCTGGATAAACGCACCGGCAATACGCTTTATATCCAGGTGGTGCCGGGGCCGTATATGCATCAAATGCAGGCACAGGCCGGCGAGATACTGGAAAAACTAAAACAGGCTGCCCCGCGCTGCGGGATACAGAAAATTCGTTTAATACCCATGCAACAAAACCATGAGGAGTTATAACAGTTATGGCGGAACAAACGTACGATGCCAGTAATATTAAAATTTTAGAGGGTCTGGAAGCTGTTCGCAAGCGGCCCGATATGTATATCGGCAATCGCCAGGAAGGCGGCCTGCATCACTTGGTGTATGAGGTGCTGGATAATTCAATCGATGAAGCGCTGGCGGGACGATGCGATAAAATCCTCGTGCATGTTCACATGGACGGAAGTTGTTCGATTGAAGATAACGGGCCGGGCATTCCGACGGAGATGCACGAAGAGGCCAAGAAAAGCGCACTGGAAGTGGTACTGACCACGTTACACGCCGGCGGCAAATTCGATAACAAGGCGTACAAAGTTTCCGGCGGCCTGCATGGTGTGGGCGTCAGCGTGGTCAATGCGTTGAGCGAGTGGCTGGAAGCCGATGTGTGGCGTAACGGCAAGCATTATCATTTCGAATGTGAGCGCGGGATCGCCAAAGGGCCGGTGGCGGAGGTCGGCGAAACGAAGAAGCAGGGAACGCGAATTACGTTTTTGCCGGATGAGGAAATTTTTACGGAGACGGAATTTAAATTTGAAATCCTGCACAAGCGCATTCGTGAAGTGGCGTATTTGAATGCCGGGGCACATATTACATTTCAGGATGACCGGGTCCAGAAGAGCGAAGTTTTTCATTATGAAGACGGCATTAGGGCTTTCGTGCAGTACCTCAACGAAGGCAAGACCGCGGTGTCAAATATTCTCTATTTTTCAAAAGAAGAGCCGGAAACGGGAATATCCTGTGAGCTGGCACTGCAGTATAACGACAGTTATGCTGAAAATGTTTTGGCGTACGCCAATAATATTCGCAACATCGATGGCGGGACGCATCTTTCCGGATTTCGGACGGCATTGACCCGAACCATGAATGCGTATGCCCGTAACGCAAATATGCTAAAAGGCGGCATAACGCCTGCGGGCGAAGACTTGCGAGAAGGATTGACGGCGGTTATTTCAGTGAAGGTACCGGAACCGCATTTTGAGGCGCAGACGAAAGTACGATTGTCGAATCCGGAGATTGCAAGTTTTGTCGAGATGATGATTAATGAGCAGCTTGCGATTTATTTAGAAGAGAATCCCGCAGAAGCTAAGCGTGTTTTAAACAAAGCGATTCAGGCAACCGCGGCTCGCGAAGCAGCTCGCAAGGCGCGTGAATTGACACGACGAAAAGGAGCGCTAAGCAACGCGAATCTACCGGGGAAACTATGGGACTGCTCCAGTAAAGATACGGTTAGCACTGAAATCTTCATTGTTGAGGGCGATTCGGCAGGTGGTTCGGCCAAAGGCGGTCGTGACCGAAAGATTCAGGCGATTTTACCGTTGAAAGGTAAGATCCTCAATGTTGAAAAGGCCCGGCTGGAAAAAATGCTTGGCCATGAGGAAATTCGCACGATCATTAGTGCGCTGGGAACAGGAATCGGGGCGGACGAGTTTGATATCAGCAAATGCCGTTACGGCAAGATTGTTTTAATGACAGACGCCGATGTGGACGGGGCGCATATTCGTACTCTCCTGCTGACATTTTTCTTTCGGCAGATGCCGCAACTTTTCGAACAGGGGCAGATCTATATTGCCCAACCGCCGTTGTATGAGATTAAGCGGAAAGGGCAAAAGAAATCTGAGTATATTCTTAATGAAGCACAGATGCGGCAAAACACGGAGAATCGCGGGTTAGAAGGGTCGGAGTTGGTTGTTCGTGAACCGGATGGTACGATACGACAAGTCAAGCAGGCAAAGCTGGCGTTTTTGGTAAAGATCATGAATGACGCGGAGCGGAGTCTAAGTATTCTGGCCCGCCGGGGTATTGTGTTTAAGGATTTTGTGGAGACATATTTTAACGGCAAACAATTGCCGGTGTATCAGATTCGTGCCGAAGGGGCCGATGAGTTTTATCATCACAAGGACGACTACGAAAAACGGCTTTCCGAATTAAACAGCGCTTCTTTGGAGATCGATGAAGAGACTCAGCAGGAAAAGGCATTTTTCTCCGAAGAGATGCATGAGGTTTTACGGCTCAATGAAATCTGCAGCCGTCTGCAACAGGACTATGATTTGGATTGGCGGGACTGTTTACTGCAGCAGCAGAAAAGCGTTTCCGGCGAAGATTTACCGACCCGGTTTGTGGTTGTCAATGGCGGCCAGGAACACCCGGTTTCGTCGCTGGACCAGATCGCCCCGACGGTTCGACAAATCGGTTCCGGTGAGATGGAAATCAAGCGGTTCAAAGGGTTAGGCGAGATGAACTCTGACCAGCTTTGGAGCACCACAATGGACCCGACACAGCGAACGCTGTTAAAAGTTCAGCTTGAAGACGCTGGCGAGGCGGACCGCCTGTTCAGTATTTTAATGGGTGATGATGTGGAAAAGCGTCGAAACTTTATCCAGGAACATGCCCTTGAGGTACAAAATCTGGATGTTTAAGGATATCAGGCAAAAACTTTTTGTCTTGCAATTCATTGAAAGGTACATGAAAATAGGTCGGGAAAAAGAATCCATGATGGATTTACGCCTTACCGAGGCAAAGAGACGGAGGTCATTATGAGCATAAAAACGAAAACAGCAATTTTACTGACAATGGTTTTGACGTTGTGCTTGTCCGGCTGTCAATGGTTTCAGAAAAAAGATACGAAGCCGTACCAAGAGATCAGCCCGGCGGCTGATTCCCAGAAAACCGATCTGCTCAAGCAGATCGAGCGCAAGTACGAAAACCCGGTTGCCCATTACCAGCTCGGAAAGCTCTACCATGCGGATGGACTGCTGCAAAAGGCTGAGTTTGAGTATCGGGTTGCGTTGGGATTTGATCCGGTCCATTACAAGGCTCAGGCGGCGACCGTCAAGGTGTTGTTGGATGGCGGCGACAAGGCGCGGTCAAGAATGGCGGCGGATCTCTATATGAATCAGGCCGCTGTCAGCGCGGAAGCGTCTCTGCTGCTTGGGAAGGCGATGCAAAGAGAGGGCCTTGATGAGTTTGCGTTGGCCTGTTACCAGCAGTCGGGGATGTTGGCGCCGAATTCGGCGGTGGTTTACCGACAGATCGGTTACTATTACCTGGGCAAAGGCGACCAGGTGCGGGCCGAAGAAAATCTGCGGCACAGTTTTCAACTGGACCCCTATCAGCCGGAAGTGGCTGAGGAATTGGGCCGGATGGGTGTAATGGTGCAAATCCCCCGCAAACCCGCCAAGAGCGATAACTTCCTTAATAGGCTCTTGAAAAAGGAAGAAGCACAAGAATAATATCCGAGCCACCGAATGCAAGTGACCGGTTAATCGATAAAAAAATCAAAGCCGACTCGACTCGAGTCGGCTTTTTTTATTTTCTAAAAAAGCCTTGTAATTTTGTTTTTTTTTGGTATTCTCTGTTTTTTAATTTTGCCCTGTCGCACGGGGTTGCGACGAGAACACGGTTTTCAGTGTTAAAAATGGGGCTGACAGGTATCGCAGCATGGTCAGCTCAAGCCTCCGACAGGGCCAGGTCAATATCGCTTTTCAAAGCGGATTCTGCGACCAGCTATGCCATGATGTAATAAAACGGCCGGCGTATAACATCTTTGAGTTTTCGCCATAAGTCTTTATGCCGGCTGTTTTTACCTTAAATCGTTACCCGGTGGTGTAATCGGTAACACTCGAGTTTTTGGTACTCGTATTTCAGGTTCGAGTCCTGGCCGGGTAGCTTTATTCATTGCCAGTTAATGAATGACGATTGACAAAGTTTAAGTTCTTTAAGTTATTATGATCGAACGAGTTGCGATAATTTTGGCAGCGGGGCAAAGTACCCGGATGAACACCCGCATACCGAAGGTGCTGCACGAAGTGTGCGGTCGTCCGATGCTGGAGTGGGTGCTGGAAGCCTGCCGGAATGCCGGTGTGCAAAGGCATATCGTTGTTGTCGGTTACGGCAAAGAGCAGATTATCGAGCGATTCGCCGCTGCCGGGGATGTCGAATTCGTCGAGCAGGCCGAACAAAAAGGAACGGGTCACGCCGTGATGTGCTGCCGAGAGAAGCTGGAGGGGTTTTCCGGGCAGACACTGGTTTTGTGCGGCGATGCCCCGTTGATTCGTGCCGAAACCGTCAAAGTGCTGATCGAACAACACGCCCAGGAAAAAGCAGCCGTTACTTTGGCGACCGCCATCATGGACGATCCGGGCGGCTATGGGCGCATTGTCCGCGACGGATACGGCAATATTCAGGGTATCGTTGAGCATAACGATTGTACCCCGGAGCAGCGTACCATCGGCGAAATCAACCCCGGTTATTTTTGTTTCCAGACACCATTGCTTTTAGAGGCACTCAACAAGATTACTCCCAACAATACCAAAAACGAGTATTATTTAACCGATGCTCTGCACATTTTATTGGCCGAAGGGCATAAAGCGACGGCCGTCACGGCGGTTGCCCCTGAGGACGCGATGGGCGTTAATAATCGGATGCAGTTGAGTGTTGTCGGGAAAATTATGCAGCAGCGCATTCAGGAACGGTTAATGAATGCGGGGGTCACGATCATTGACCCTCCGAACACCTGGATTGATGCTCGTGCCCATATTTGTCAAGATGCGGTGATCGAACCGTTTACATGTATTCGCGGGGCTGTTATGATCGGCGCTAATTGCCGGATCGGCCCTTTTGCCTATTTGCACGAAGGTGCGGATGTTAAAGAGGGGTCCATTGTGGGCGTATTTCAGGAACTAAAATAACAACGTCAAAACAGGAAATGAAATATGTTGAATAACCCTACAATTGTTTTTAGCGGCACCAGTAACCCGGCTCTGGCTGAGTCGGTCTGCCGGTATTTGAACCTGGAGCCGGGCAAGGTAGAAATCTCCTGTTTTCCTGACGGCGAAAAGTTTATACGTTTGGAATCAGATGTTCGTGGACGGGATGTTTTTGTGATTCAATCGACTTGTTCCCCGGTCGATCAAAATCTCGTCGAGCTTTTGATCTTTCTCGAATGCCTGCGTCGTGCCAGCGCAGCGCGTGTGACAGCAGTGATTCCGTATTTCGGTTATGCCCGGCAGGACCGTAAAGACACCGGGCGGGTTCCGATCACGGCCAAGCTGATGGCCAACCTGATCACCTCCGCCGGGGCCAACCGTGTTTTATCGATCGACCTTCATGCCAATCAGCTTCAGGGCTTTTTTGACATTCCGATGGATCATCTGACCGCGGAACCGGTCATTGTTCAATACCTGACTCAAAAGCGGCTGACGAATCTAACCGTCGTCGCGCCGGATGTCGGAAACATGAAGAAAGCCTCTCGTTATGCGACAGCGCTAGGGGCGGAACTGGCCATCATCCATAAGCGCCGCTTATCCGGCCAGGAAATCTTGTGCGAGGAAATCATCGGTTCTGTGGAAGGACGTAATATTGTGATGGTGGACGATATGATCTCTACGGCCGGCACGATCTGCGGGGCAGCGAAAATGGCCAAGGACCGCGGCGCCAAAAAGATTGTTGTCGGAGCGACTCACGGTGTATTTGCGGGTCCGGCAGCGGAGCGTCTGGCGGCATCACCGATCGATGAGTTTTTTGTGACGGATACCATTCCGCTTCAGGTTTCCGCTCAGAAGCTTAAGAACCTGAAAATTTTAAGTATCGCTCCGTTTCTCGGAGAAGCCATTCGGCGCATTCACAGCAATGAGTCATTGAGCTCCATGTTTCAGCATTTTGGGAAAATATAACGACTTACGATAGACGTGTGCCAATGGGAACCTATGTCCTATTGGCGAATTAAAAAAGAAAGGAAAGAGGTATTTATGTCAGATACAGTAGTGCTCAAAGCGGAAACTCGTGAACAGGCGGGCTCCAAAATAGCGGTACGTCTGCGTGAACAGGGTAAGCTGCCGGTCATTGTGTACGGGCACAAGCAGGACTCGATTTCAGCCAGCGTCAACGCACACGATTTTGTGGAAGCCCTGCATCACGGCCATCGTATTATCGATGTTGATATCGACGGCAAAAAGGAAACCATATTGGTAAAAGCCCTGCAATATGACCATCTTGGCAAGTCTGTCATCCATGCCGACCTGATGCGTGTGAACCTGAGTGAACGTGTGAAGGTTGGCGTGGCAATTGAGCTTCGCGGCACGGCGAAAGGAACGCATGAAGGCGGTCTTGTTGAAGAGATACTCAGTCAGATCGAAGTGGAATGCAAAGTCAGCGATATCCCGGAAAAGCTGTTCGTTGACATTAAAGAGCTGGGCGTTGGCGATGTTATTCATGCCTGTGATATCGAATTGCTGGGCAACTTCAAGCTGATAACCGACCCGGATGCGGTGGTTGTTATTTGCCAGGAGCCAAAGGTTGTCGTTGAAGAATCCGCCGTAGAGGTCGAAGGTGCCGAAGAAGCCTCAGCCGAGCCTGAAGTGATTACCGAGAAGAAAACAGAAGAATCGGAATAAACTCCTTCTGACCCGAATGGAATCAGGATTTTGGTTAAAAACTGGACAGATCGGATTCGATGCCTATTGGGCATCCATTCTTTGAAAACGAAAGAGAACGCAAGAGTGAAACTGATTGTCGGGCTTGGAAATCCGGGAACTCAATATGATGGCACGCGGCACAATGCCGGGTTTATGGTTTTGGATGCCCTGGCTGAGACGTTCGATGTAAAGATCCGGCGTCAAAAATTTAATGCTCTTGCCGAAGAAGTTGTATGGGATCTCGATAAGCTGTTGCTGCTGAAGCCGCAGCAGTATATGAATCGCAGCGGTCATGCGGTTGCCACGGCAGCGGGGTTTTATAAACTGGATCCGGCGGACGTGCTGGTTGTGACCGATGATATGGCACTGGAAACGGGACAACTGCGTCTTCGCCCAAAAGGATCTGCCGGCGGACATAATGGTCTCAAAGACATTATCGCGCGGCTTGGGACCGATCAGTTTCCGCGGTTGCGGGTTGGTGTGGGTTCCTGCGGACAGCGTGACGCAGCTGATTATGTTCTTTCGCGGTTTGGTGACGATGAACGAGACATCATTCGTCAAGCAGTTGTGTCCGCGGCCGCGGCGGTTCGTTGCTGGGTTACGGATGGCATTGAAACGGCGATGACGCGATACAATGCCAAGCCGACGGGCCAATAGGCATGGATAAATTTGAGGCCGACCAAATATTGGAATGTCCGGAAGATGGATTTCGGAATTAAATGATGAACTGAAATAAAGAAATAATTAAATCCTTAATCATAGGAGGTATGAACTTGAAAACAGCAGTAAAAAGACTTTATGAAGGGTTGTTCCTTGTCGATTCCGGCCTGGCCGCCCAGGACTGGCAGAAAATGCTCGATGAAGTTCAGCGTGTCATGGATCGCGCAGGAGCCGAAATCGTTTCGCTGAAAAAGTGGGATGATCGGCGAATGGCTTACGAGATCCAGGGCAAGGTACGCGGTACTTATATCCTCGTGTATTTCAACTGCGACACCGAAAAGGTCAAAGGGATCGAACGCGATGTTCAGCTTTCGGAAATATTGATGCGTGTGATGATTCTGCGCACCGACAAAATGAGCGACAAAGACATCGAAAAACAAACGCCTGCAGAATCAGCTCCTGTTGCCGAAGAGTTGCCTGAAGAACCGACGGATGAGGAAGTTGATACCGATGACAGCGACGAAGAAACCGTTTAAGTGCCTCGTGTTTGTATGAAGTGTGAAGGCTTAAACGATATTCTCCAGAAAGGACAGGACAATGGCAAATCTGAATAAAGTGTTACTCATGGGAAATATGACGCGCGATCCGCAACTATCGTATTTACCCAGCCAAACGCCGGTCGTTGAATTTGGTCTGGCAATGAATCGCCGGTACAAAAAACAGGACGGCAGTATGGCCGACGATACCTGTTTTGTGGATTGCCAGATGTTCGGCAAACGTGCTGAAACCGTGAATAAGTATTTCAAAAAAGGAGACCCGATTTTTGTCGAAGGGCGACTGAAATATGATTCATGGGAAAAAGACGGCAAAAGGCAAAGCCGTCTGCGGGTTTTTGTTGAGAACTTCGAATTTCTTGGTAAAGGTGGCCAGAGTGGCGGCGGTCATGCATCGCAGTCGGCGGGCAGTGCCCCGGACACCTCAATGGATGCGCCGTATGGCGCCGATGTCAACGACGATATTCCCTTTTAACCCGGCGCGGTCGTTCCGGCCGGGATGAATGATCAGATAGTAAAACGAATTTAATCAATGAATCAGGAATAAACATGGCAAGACCCAATCAAACAAACAAACGGAAGAAAAAAGCGAACTTAACAATTCGCGAGCAGACACAGTGCCGTTTTTGCCGGGAAGGCAAAAATTACGTCGATTATAAGGATATCGATGTTTTGCAGAAGCTATTAACCAACCGCGGAAAAATCTTTTCCCGCAAGCGCAGCGGAAACTGCGCCGGTTGTCAACGTAAGGTTAAAACCGCCATCAAGCGTGCACGGTTTATGGCACTTCTGCAATACACCAGCTAACACGGCGTTTTTTAATGACTTATGACAATTGAGCGAATTGTGTAGAAAAAAAATGGAGAGCGACTATAATGAAGTTACTTTTATTTGAAGATGTGGAAAGTCTGGGCTGGCTAGGCGACATTGTGGATGTCAAAGACGGCTATGCTCGTAATTATCTGCTGCCGCAGGGACTGGCTGGTGTGCCGACCGAATCGAGTATTGAGGGACTGGCCGAAGAAAAGGCTCGCCGTGCGGAATTGCGTGAGTTGAAACAAAAAGAAAAAGAATCAGTGGCGACTGCGGTCGAAGGTGCTGAGGTGGTTCTGGCTGCCAAGACGAACGAATTGGGACATTTGTTCGGCTCTGTGACAGAACGCGATATTGCTGATAATCTGCGACAGCAGGGATTTGCTATTCAGGATAAGATGGTGCGGTTGGCCGGTGGCCACATTAAAGAACTTGGCACATACGATATTGCGTTGAAAGTGACCGCAGAACTGTTGGCGAATATTCGCGTAGTTGTAGTATCTCAGGATGAGACCGTTGACGCAACCGAAGAAGACACAAATACGGAAGACTAACTGGACTGATGCCGATTTGCAGCAGCTTCTGCAGGGGCGTAAAATGCCCGCCTCGCCGGAAGCTGAAGCAGCGGTATTAGGCTCTATGCTTCTGGATCGCGAGTGTATTGGCGATGTTGTCGAGCAAATCGGCAAAGACGCTTTTTCGTTAACGGAACATCGTATTATTTACGAAGCAATTCTGGCCCTTTATGAAAAGAACAGCCAGATTGACTTGGTTCTTCTCCGCGATGAACTAAAAAAACGCAAAAGCCTGGATGCCGTCGGCGGCGTCGATTACCTGGTACGCGTCATCGAGTCGGTCCCCTCGGCGGCCAGCGCTGAATATTATGCCAACATCGTCAAAGACAAAGGATTGTTACGTGATTTGGCGCGGACTTGCGGCGAGATACTGAATGAGGCCTGCGATGAAGGCGGGGATGTCGGCGAGAAGCTGGATACCGCCGAACAGCAAATCTTTGCCGTCACCGAAAAGAAAATACAAGGCTCAGCGATTGCCATCAAAGACCTGATCACCCAGACGTTTGAGAACATTGAATCCCGTAAAGGCTCGCATGTGACGGGTTTATCAACGGGTTTCGAAGAATTGAATTATCAGCTTGCCGGGCTTCAAAAAGGTGAAATGATTATTATCGCCGGCCGGCCCAGTATGGGAAAGACCAGCTTTGCGCTCAATGTGGCCGAACATCTGGGCGCGGACGAGAATATTCCGGTAGCGATTTTCTCGCTTGAAATGGGAAAACATCAATTGGTCGAACGGTTTCTTTGCAGCCGGAGCAGTATTGATTCTCAGTTGGTTCGTAAAGGGATGTTGAGTACCGAGCAAATGGCGACATTGACCGAAGTAGCCGGTAAATTATACGAAAAACCGATTTTTATTGACGACTCACCCGGCCTGACCCCTTTGATGATCCGTGCCAAGTGCCGTCGTCTGAAAAGCCAGCATGACATTCAGGCGGTTTTTATTGACTATATGCAACTGATGAGCCTGGGGGGGCGTGTGGAATCCCGTCAGCAGGAAATCAGCACGATCTCGCGCTACCTGAAAGCACTGGCACGGGAACTGGATGTTCCGGTTGTTGTTTTGAGCCAGCTCAATCGCGGCGCCGAGGGACGTGAAGGACACCGCCCGCGCATGAGCGACCTGCGTGAAAGCGGCTCGATCGAACAGGATGCCGACGTTATTATGCTGTTGCATCGTGAAGATTATTATCAGCGGGGAAATCCGGATTGGGAAGAAAACAATACCGCGGAAGTGATTATTGCCAAGCAGCGAAATGGACCGACGGGTGTTGTTGAGTTGATCTTTGACGGCCGTTTAACGCGGTTTAAACCCAAGAGCCGAATGTCGGATCCGTTTTGACAATGAAAAGCGAACTCATAAGGAGATGAAAATGCGACATAATTGGAGAAGGTCAGTAGTTTTTTTGGCAGTGGTCGGATCCTTTTGGATGTCAACGGGCTTGTTGTCAGCGGAAACTTCGCCGGAAGGGGTGACGATCAGCAGTATTCAGGTGGCGGGCAATGTGACGCTGACGCGGGCGCAAATTCTTTCGGTTGTGCGGGCGCGCGTTGGTCAGGCGTTCAACGTGTCGCTTTCAACGGGCGATGCCGAGCGCATCGCTAAACTGGACGCCGCGGAGTCAGCTTATTACAACACGCAGATACAGGGTGATGGGCTTATTTTGACGTACGTCGTGGTTGAACGCAACCTGGTGCGCAGCATCTCTTTCAAGGGGCAGGAAAAACTCGGTGTTCAGGTGCTGTCGAAAGATCTGCCCTTTAAACGGGGCGATTATCTTGATGTTTTTGCGGTTCGTGCCGGGGTGGACACGTTGGCCGAGTTGTATCAGAAAAAAGGATTTCCCTGGGCCGTTGTGGAGGTTGATGAAGAGGCAATGCTGTTGGGCAATGTGATTTACATTATCAACGAAGGACCGAAAGTGAAAATAGCTTCGTTGAAGTTTGTCGGCAATACATCCTTATCCAGCCGCCAATTAGCGAGAGCCATTAAAACCAAGAATAAAAAGTTTTATCTCTTTTCCAGTTATTATAAAGCCGCACAGCTTGAAAAAGATACACAGAAACTGTTGGAGATTTATCATAAAAAAGCCTTTCTGGATGCACAGGTCAAGAGTGACATTACGTTCAACGAAGATAAAACAAAATGCTTTATTGTTTTCAATATCACCGAGGGGCCGGTTTATATCGTTGATTCGATTCATTATGTCGGCAACGCCTTTTTTGATATTGAAACGCTTCAGAAAGATACCAAACTTCGCCGGGATTATTATTACAGCGAGGCGTGGGCTGAGTTTGACACGAAAAAAATTCGTGCTAAATACGGGCAGGTCGGCTTCATCAATGCTCAGGTGACGGTGAACCGGACATTTTTACCGGGTGCTCGGGTAAAGGTTGAATTTAACATCAAAGAAGAAAACCGTTATCGTATTGGCGAAGTTGTTATTTCCGGCAACACCACGATTCAGGATCATGTGATCCGCCGGGTATTGGACGAAGAAGGATTTACGCCCGGCGAATGGTACAACGCGGATATTGCTCGCGGGGATGGCGAGGGGGAACTGGAAAAAATCATCCGGCAGACCGTTGTAACGGAATCGGCGATGATATACCCGGCAGGGGAAGGGCCCGATACCCGGGACGCACAGGTGACGATTAAAGAGGGCCAAACCGGCTCGATCATGCTGGGAGCGGGGGTTGCCAGTGACAGCGGTGTCATGGGACAGATATCGCTTGATCAGCGTAATTTTGATATCGCCGATACGCCGGAAAGCTGGGGCGAATTATTGACCGGTAAAGCATTTCGCGGGGCCGGGCAGCGGTTTCGAATTTCGCTGAATCCCGGAACTGTAGTCAGCACCTATTCGGTCAGTTTTACCGAACCGTATTTGTATGACAAACCCGTTGCACTGAGCCTGGGAGGATCCAGCTTCGAACGCGGCCGGGAGTCGTATGATGAAGACCGTCTGGCAGCTACAGTGGCGCTCGAAAAGCGGTATCCGGGTAAATTACGGCGGGGTGTTAGTTTTCGTGCTGAAAATGTTGGCATCTCCGATCTTGACACCACGGCACCCAAAGAAGTTCTGGATGCCAAGGGCGATAATCATCTGTTTGGCGTGCGTTTCTATTTTGAAAAGAATACCACCGACAGCCGTTTTCGTCCGAGCCGGGGCCATAATTTTGACGCCGGCTACGAGCAGGTTCTCGGGGATTATACCTTTGGTGTTTTCAGTGCGACACAACGCTGGTATAAAACATTGTATGAAGACCTGTCGGAAAACAAAACCGTCCTTGAAACCAAAGTTAGCGCTGCGGCGATTGTCGGGGATGCCCCGTTGTTTGAAAAGTTCTATGTCGGCGGCATAGGGTCCCTGCGCGGTTTCGAATATCGCGGTATTAGTCCTCGAAGCGGCTCGCAAGATGATCCGGTTGGCAGTGACTGGATGGTTACCGGAAACGCTGAAGTGGCGGTTCCGCTGGGCGGCGAAACATTTTCGGCCCTTTTCTTCACAGATGTTGGCACGGTTGAAACCGGCGGCGTCCGTGCTTCGGTGGGAGTGGGCGTGCAGATTTTAATTCCGCAATTTTTCGGACCGGTGCCGATGCGATTCGAACTGGCGGCCCCGCTCATGCAAGACTCAAAAGACGAAACCCAGGCGTTCAGTTTCTCGGTGGGCGCGTTGTTCTAAACGAAATAGATCTTCATGGCAATTGAAACAGGAAAGGAACTTCGATGAAAAATTCAAAATATTATACCATAGCAGTACTGGCAGGCGCCCTGATAATGACGGGGGTTTATCAGCAGGGTAAACTGGATGCCGCCGGGGATGCGGCTCCCGCAAAAATCGCAGTGGTGAATGTGACCAAAGTGATCCAGGACTGTAAAAAGTTCAAGACATGGCAGGAGCAAAAGCAGAAAGAGGCCCAACAGATCGAAGCGGAATTTACTGCCATGAAAAGCGAACTCGATTCTTTGAATGCTAATTTAAAAATCCATACGCCGGGCACCGATGACTATCGGGCACTGATGAAAAAGTATATTGAGAAACGTGCGACTCTTCAGTCAAAAGATGCAGCATATAAGGAATTGTGGGATGGCGAAAAGGAACAATGGACCGAACAGCTTTATGAAAAGCTATTACTGGTCATCGAAGATGTTGCGAAGAAAAAGAGCCTGGACATTGTCATGGCGAATGAAGATTTGGATCTAAAGGATCCGATGCGGCCGGATATTCTGCAAACCATAGTGACCAAAAAACTGCTCTACCACAGCGCCCAGTATGACATAACGGCCGAAGTACTTGCCGCTTTCGATGAGGCAAAATAATCGGAAGAAACTTGTTCTGGAAATAGTCATAAAGATAAAGATGAATTGCAGCGAATGATGAGAAAGTCAACCGAGCCCAAAACAATTTTGCTGGCAGAACTTGCTGAACGAATCGGTGCGCAGTTGACCGGTGACGGCAAACGGTTGGTGTCGGGTGTCAATACGATTCAGGATGCCGATAAGAACGAGGTCTGTTTTTTGTCTTCACAAAAACATGCGAAAGGCCTTGAGGAAACTAAAGCGGTTGCGGTGATCGTTGACAAACTGATCGATACCTGTAAATTGTCACAGTTAGTGGTGGATAATGTCGATCTCGCATTGATTGCGGTGCTGACATTTTTCGCCCCTCGCCCGAAAGAGTTTGTTGGAATTCATCCGTCGGCCGTGGTTGAGCCGGATGCCCAGATTGACCCGTCCGCTGTTATAGGGCCCGGTGCTTATATTGGGCACGGGGCGAAAGTCAGTGCTCAAGCCGTAATCGGGCACGGCTGTTTCGTCGGTGAAAATACGGTGGTTGGAGCCAACACCCGTCTGGATAGCCATGTGGTCGTGCATCACAATTGTCAGATCGGCAATTTTTGTGTGATTCAGGCGAATTCAACCATTGGCTCAACAGGATTTGGTTATTCGTTTATTGACGGTCAGCATCGACTGATTCCGCACAATGGTGGTGTACTCATTGAAGACGGTGTTGAGATTGGCGCCAATTCCTGCGTGGACAGAGCAAAATTTGGCAATACGGTGATCGGCGCCGGCACAAAGATTGATAACCTGGTTCAGGTTGCGCACAATGTACAGATCGGTAAGCTTTGTCTCTTAGCCGGACATGTCGGCATTGCGGGCAGCACAAAAATTGGCAATGGTGTTGTTTTTGGCGGTGCTGCGGGTTCTTCGGACAACTTGACGATCGGCGACGGGGCGATGCTGGGAAAACAAACCGCAGCGAGCCGGGATGTGCCGGCCGGACAAAGGCTTCTGGGGGTGATCCCACAGGAATTTTCGCACGAATTAAAATGTATGAGTGTCTATCGACGTCTTCCCGAACTTGCGAGAGAACTCAAACAACTTCACAACAAGGTCGAGAAACTTGATGCAGCAAAAGACGATAAAATCTGAGGCGAGACTTTCCGGCAGGGGTCTTTTCAGCGGCCACGACGTGAAGGTGACATTCAAGCCCGCCGAACCGGAGACAGGAATAGGTCTTTGTACGTACAGACCTCAAAAAACCGGTTTCGATTGAGATAAAGCCGGAAAATATTGCCCCGCGTGATCGTCGCACGGCAGTACAAAAAGGTGATGTTGCGATCGAGACGCCGGAACATTGTTTGGCGGCGATCGCGGCAATGGATATCGATAACCTGATTGTGGAAATTGACGGCATCGAGTTCCCCGGGTTTGACGGCAGCAGCGAAGAATATTTTAAAACCCTTCAAAAAAGCGGCATTGTGTTACAAAACGCCCCCCAGGTTCCGCTGGTGATTACCGAGTCAATTTGTATTACCGAAGATGATAAATCTATTTATGCTCTCCCGGCCAATGGGAACGGATTGACGATCACCTACGATTTGGATTATACCCAGCACACCGGCATTGGCCGGCAGATCTACTCGTGTGATTTGAATGAAGCCAACTATGCACAGAATCTGTCACGGGCCAGGACCTTTGCACTGGAGGCCGAAGCGCGTCAGATGCAAGCCTCAGGGATCGGTACGCACTTGGGCCCCAAAGACATTCTGGTGATCAATTCGGATGGGCCGATCAAAAACAGCTTCCGCTTTCCGGATGAATGCGTGCGGCACAAAGTGGTCGATTTGATCGGTGATCTGCGGCTGGCCGGCCGGCCGGTTATCGGGCGCATTGTGGCCTATAAGTCCGGCCATACCCTCAATCATAAACTTGTGCGAAAGATTGTTGAAAGCGCCCAAAAAACTGCCGAGGAAAAATCCCTGTCGGGAAGACCGTTGCTGGACATTAAGCGGATTCAGCGCATTTTGCCCCACCGGTATCCGTTCCTGATGGTGGATAAGGTAGTTGAGATCGACGGGGAGCGGCGGATTAAAGGCATCAAGAATGTAACTTTTAATGAGCAGTTCTTCCAGGGCCACTTTCCGGGAACCCCGGTGATGCCGGGTGTTTTAATCGTGGAGGCTCTGGCCCAGGTATCCGGTTTGTTGTTTTCCCAGAAACTCGAGCACACCGGTAAGCTGGCGGTACTGCTGACGATGGATGGGGTTAAAATTCGAAAATCCGTGGTGCCCGGCGACCAGTTGATTCTGATCGCCGAAGCCGATAAGATTCGCAGCCGGGCTGCCAAGTGTAATTGTATCGCCATGGTCGGCGACGAGGTCGTTGCCGAGGCCCAGTTGAAATTTATGTTAGTGGATGATGAAATGTAACGTAGCAATCATGACTGCGACCAAGTAATAACTTAATCCGGAGGTTTAATAGAGCAATGAGTCATACTATCCATCCCACAGCCATTATAGCATCGAACGCAGAGTTGGGTTCGAATGTGGCTGTCGGTCCATATACTGTTGTGGATGAAGGCGCCGTTATCGGCGACAATTGCGTACTGGATGCGCATGTGGTGATCGGTAAAAATGTAAAAATCGGAAAAAACAACCGCATTTATGCCTGTGCAGTCATCGGCCGTCCTCCCCAGATTCTGGGTCTCAATGACGATACGAAGATCGGCGGCCTGAAGATCGGCGACAACAATATTATTCGCGAGTATGTCACGATCCATCCAAGCATGTACCCCGATCAGAGTACCATCGTGGGCAGCGGGAACCTGCTGATGATCAACGTGCATCTCGGCCACGATTGTTTTCTGGAAGATAACATCGTCATCAGTAACTGCACGCAGATTTCCGGCCACTGCAAGATTGAAATGGGGGCCTGGATTTCAGCGGCATGGTCCGCGGTGCATCAGTTTGTCACGATTGGCAAGTGGTGTTATGCCGCCGGCTACACCGGCATCAACCACGATGTGCCGCCGTTTGTGATCGTCAGCGGCCATTACCCGATGGAAATTCGCGCGATCAACAAACGCGGCCTGACCCGCGCGGGCCTGTCGCAGGAAGAACAGAGCAGTGTGTTTAATGCGTTCAAGTTTATCTGGCGCAACGAGGGCCCCGTTCTGGAACACGTCAGGGAACTGTCCGAAAAAGACGGACTGAATAAACATGTTGGTGCCATGGTCGAATTAATGCTCAACAGCAGCAAACAGCGTTTCGGCCGTTACCTGGAACTGCACCGGTAAAAGGGCACATTAAATATCAAAACTAAAATATCAAATACACATATAAAAGAGATAAGATGAAAAAACTCAGAACCGCGATCGTTGGTGCCGGCAAGATGGGCAAGATCCACGCCAAGGTTTACAGCAAGCTGGAAAATGCAGAACTCGTCGCCGTGGTGGATAATAATATCGAAAGCGCCGAGGCGCTGGCGGAAAAATACGACTGTTCCGCTTTTACCGACCCGGCCGAACTGATCGGCAAGGTCGATGCCGTAACCATTTCCGCCCCGACGATTGCCCACCATGAAGTCGCGACGTTATTGTTAAAGAATAAAATTCCCGTGCTCATCGAAAAGCCGTTGGCCTCATCCGTACAGCAGGGCCGCGAAATCGTCGAACTGGCCAAAGCCAATAACACCATCCTCGCTGTCGGCCATTCGGAGCGATGCAATCCCGTCGTGCAGGCCATGAAGCGCCTGCATATCGAGCCGATGTTTATCGAGGTGACCCGCGTCAGCCCCTATCCGTTCCGCTCAATGGATATCGGTGTGGTGCTCGACGTGATGATTCACGATATTGACATTATCCTCTCGCTGGCCAACAGCCCGGTCAAAAAGTCGATGCCGCCGGCGTCAACGTCATCGCCGACCATGAAGATGTTTGCAATGCCCGTATCATTTTCGAAAACGGCTGCATCGCCAACGTCACTGCGTCCCGGCTGGCACTCAAAACCGAACGCAAGGTGCGCCTCTTCAGTCGGCAGGCCTACCTGTCGCTGGACTATTTCCGCAAGGAAGGCATCGTTATCAAGGCTGACAAGAACATTGACCTCGTTAAGTGGATTCGAGAACATCAGGAAAAGCAGGACTTTGACTTTACGACCGTCAACTGGACGGACCTGCTGCATATCGAACAACTGCAGATCGAAGACGGCGAACCGTTGCGCATCGAGCAGGAAGCATTCCTCAATGCCATTCTCGATAAGGACAAACGCCCCGAAGTCACCGGAGCCGAAGGCCTGGCCGCATTAGAGTGCGCCGAAAAAATCCTCGAAGGCGTCAAAGCCCACCAGTGGGAAAAGTAATGGCAGCGCGGGCGTCTCGCCGGACATTTGTCATTCCGAGCGCAGCGAGGAATCTATTCAAATAGTAAAATTCCATAACCCCGAAGGGGTTCGTACAATAATAGATAATATGTAGGCCATCCAAAAGTTCTTATAATGGTTTTTGAACCCTAAACCGGAACCATTATCGAAAGGATGGCCCATGCGTAGTCTATCAAAGGTACAGACATTTTTCAACACTATCCGTTTAACCCGTAACGATGCATTGTTTATTGGTATTGACACCCATAAGGAAACGTATCATGTCGCGCTGCACTTAAACGACACCCCCGCTCTTGATTTTGTCATGCCGTCGAATCCCAATCAACTTATTGAACAGCTCAAACCGGTCCAGCACGCCATCAAAGAGATTGTTTACGAAGCCGGGCCCACGGGCTATTCATTGGCTCGCACCTTACAAAAACACCATCTGCCCGTGACTATTGCGGCCACCTCTAAAACGCCCCGGCCGGCCGCCAAAGAGGACAAGACAGATCGCCTGGACAGTAAAAAAACTGGCGTGTTATCTGGCCAAGGGGCTCCTCAAACCGGTGACCATTCCTTCGGTCCAGCAGGAGGGGGACCGACAGTTGTGCCGGATGCGGCATCGTCAACGAAAAAACGGAGCCTGTGTCAAAACTCAAATCAAGTCATTTTTATTACAACACGGGCTGACGGAACCGGAAGGGCTCAAATATTGGTCTGGTAAAAGCATCGACGCCCTCCGAGCCTTGCGGCTGCCAAAGCCATTACGTTTGTCACTGGACGCGTTACTCAGCGACCTGGACTACCATTCTGACAGACTGACGGTGCTTGAGCGTCTCCTGGACGAAAGGATGGGGTCAACACCAACCGGCCAGCGGATTGCATTACTTCAAACACATCCCGGCATCGGACCGGTGACAGCACGACAGTTTGTTACGGAAGTGTTCCACTATGACCATTTTGAGACATCCTGCCAAGTGGTCAAATATGTCGGATTGGCCCCGACGATCCATCAAAGCGGTTCAAAAAGTACATCCGGCCCCATCAATCGGGACGGGAAGCCGTCCCTTCGTTGCACACTCATTCAAGCCGCATGGCAGTGGGTTGCCGTTGATGTTAAGGCCAAACAATACTTTTGGCGGATTTGTCACAGCAATGGGGGTATCAAACAGAAAGCGATCACTGCGGTGGCTCGAAAACTGACCGTGCATCTGTGGCGCATGTTGATAAAAAATGAACCCTATCGGGCGGAAAAAGCTTAAACAGTATACGAATGGATTGAAGCTCACCACGACGTGCCGACCACGGCCCGAGGCTTGTGTCTTGAACACGATTGTAGATTGTTGGCGGCACCTCAGGAAGAACGAATCGATTAACGTGTGCTTCGAGCACGAATAACAGACTGAGCGATCAATCTTGAAAGACAAGGAATATCGATATGAAGTAAAAAACAAAAAAATTGTTGGTTTTAAAATATAAGACTTGTAAGATGGCCTCATAACAGCCCCGGGTGTAGCAAAGCGGAACCCGGGGAAAACGAGGCCCAAAACAGCCACCAACCCCAAAGGGGTTGAATACGTGATTCGAAAGTTACCAATGGATCAAGAGAGAATATTATTGAGAAGTGGTGTTTGTTTAATTTTCATCGTAATAGTCACTTTCAGTGCATCCGCTCTCGCCTATGACTGGCAAACCAATCCCGGAAACGGAACAGAGGCCGATCCGTATCAAATCTCCGAACCCAATCACCTGATTGCCATCGGTGCCGATCCTAATCTGCTCGACAAATGTTTCATCCTGACCAATAACATTGTCTTCGACCCAAACAACAATCCTGCGCATGTGTTTACAGCGGCAATCATCTCACCGGACACAACACCCGATGACTGGTACTATACAGGCACCGCGTTTACGGGTTCTTTCGACGGCGCCGGTTTTACCATTCAAAATGTCAAGATCGCCGTACCGTCAGGGACAGGCTATTATGTCGGTCTGTTTGGAACGATTGGCATGGACGCCGAAGTTCGTCATCTTGGCCTTGAATCAGTCAATATCACAGGGGCAGATCCTGTTGGCGGTTTGGCGGGAGTCAATGGCTGGGGTTATATTATTTCCTGTTACACCACTGGAACGGTGCAGGGCACCGGGATGGGAGCCGGTGGATTGGTCGGTGACAATCGCGGCCTGATTTGGAATTGCCGTTCCTCATGTACGGTTGCTGGCGATGCTGTCATTGGCGGCTTGACAGGTTTTAATTCTGCTGAAATCTTAGCGTGTCAATCCACCGGAAAAATATCAGGCAGCCGTGATTTCATCGGCGGACTCACCGGCAAGAACGACGGTTCAATCTCCGGCTCCGTGGCTTCCGGCTCTGTTGCTAAAACAGGTGATGAATGGGGCGGCAACATTGGCGGCCTGGCGGGTAACAGTTTCGGTACGATTACGAACTGCTATGCAAGCGGTTCGGTCGCCGGGGGCGCTAATTCATCCATGGTTGGAGGATTTGCAGGGCAAAATAACGGTTCAATTTCAGATTGCTATGCAACCGGCTCGGTTAGCGGGGAATATTCGGTTGGCGGATTACTCGGAATTAATGAAGGATCATTATCAACCTGTTTTTCAACAGGCTCGGTGAATGGAACCAGCGGATATGAAGTTGGCGGATTGATTGGAGCCAACCTGTCCTACGAGCCCGTTTTATCTTGTTATTATCTTGATACATCCGGGCCGGATAATGGATTCGGCACACCATTGGATGATCCGAATATGATGATACAGGCTAATTTTTCCGGCTGGGATTTTGTGGGCGAATCAACAAACGGCGAAAACGAAATCTGGCGGATGTGTGTCGATGGCGTCGATTACCCCCGCCTGTCATGGCAGTTCGCCCAAAACGGCGACTTCGCCTGCGCCGATGGGGTAGACCTGGCCGACCTGCAATCACTGGCCGAACAATGGCTCACCGCCGCCGATACAACACCGACCACATTCAACCACGCCTGCGACGCCAACGGTAACGAGCAAATCGATCTGAACGATTTCGCCGTATTATCCGAAAACTGGCCGTAATTTTTTTTATGACAGACAAAAAACTTCCAATCGCGTCAGAATCGAAACCCGCAACGGCATCACTATCTACTCCGCCGGGGCTTGGCCGGGATGGTACGAAGTGGTTGCGCTGTCAATTGTCTTTCTGGTAATTTCAGGGGCATTTGCCTTTACCGTCTGGGCCTTACACAGTTTTCAACAGGCTCTCTATGAAGATCCCGTAGGCCCGGCGTGGCTCAATCGGATTTTGTTGTTCGTTATCATGGGGACTTTTGATGTAACGTCTGTTGCGGGATTTATTTTCTTAATCCTGTGGATTCCCTATTTTCTGATTTACCAGCTCAGCCCCAAACAATTCTGGATCAATGACAACACCCTTTTTCACACAGCTCGGCTGCTGGGTTTCATTCCGTACAAAAGAAAAATCACCTTCGAACAGATTTTAAACGTTGAAGCCGGCTCGTCAAACGGGCGTCATGCCGTTACCGTTCTTTACGAAAGAAACCTCCCGAAGTGGCTGTTTATCATCCTGGTCCACTGGAACGAAAAACTCACCCAGTGGCCGCTGACGCTGATCAATGGAATCCCCACAAAAGAAGAGGCCGAAAAATTGCAAACCGACCTACTCAAGCCCATGACGGCATCGCCGGTTTGCCGCGTTGGTTCTTAGTCTGATGGATTTTAGAACTGCAAAAAAAAGAGCAGGCTGTGAATCGCCTGCTCTTTAATATCTTAAAGTTCTAACAAATGTTGCTTACTTCACCAGATTTTTCTTGCGGAGCCATCGAACGACGCCCATTCCCAAGAGGCCCAGACTAACGGCACCCGGAGCAGGAACAGCAACAGCTGTGATCTCTAAAGTCGAAGTCTCGATCTCAACGCCCCAGCTCGATTCAATCATTACCTGTACCGGAATCGCGCCACTAATCCATAAAGGATCCAGATTAAAAGTCGTTGATGTCACAGGTTGGCTTGCATTACCCGGACCGGGATCGTAATTATAGTTAGTGTAGTAACCGATGTCATTCAGCAGTCCTAAGTTGTGCCAAACGCCGCCGCCGTCTTGCAGCCAAACCACATCATCTTCGTCATCGTCTACATCATCAGCAACGATGGTGAGGGTTGCAGTGTCAATTGGGCTGGCTGAAAAATCGTATGTGTGTGCCCAATTAATCGTTCCACCAATCGAATATTGATAAACATCGACGGTTTCACTGAAGGTCGCTGCGGCCTGTGAAACATTTATGGCTAGGCACACTGTCACCATAAATGCGCATAAAAGAATTTTTTTCATGGTTTTCTCCCTTTCCTAAAATTATGGTTTTCTCGCTCTCCGAATTACAGGACGATTACAATGTCATAGGCAACACACCTTCGACTGCAAGGCCAAATACATCCTCACAAAACGTCCCATAATTAACATTTCAGTGTTCAATTTTATTACTCTGTTCCTGCCAAGTCAATAAAATTCTTATTTTATTCTATTTCGACCCTCAAGAGACATTGAGTGTCTTGATTTTGTGCCCGCTTTATTCCCCATTAGTGGTCTTTTGTTAGGTTTTTAGTCGTAATGGGCCCACTGGGTCTTTTTTTGAGTGATTATTATGCAAAAGATCTCGCCTCTTAATTCTTTTTTAGCTTTCGCCACAATAGAAATGTGTAAAAAACTGCCGTCAAACCCCAGAAAATCAGGCAGGCAACTTCAACTTGATGCTGGACATTGAAATAGCCAGATGGGCCATGCGACCGAATCCAACGAATGACAGGATTTTTAAGATATGGCCAGAAGATCTGCACATCGTCATGATAACAACTGTCAATGAACACATGCAGCCACGCCCCCAGCAGGCCCGCCAGGACCATCGACAAAAGTGTGGCCTTGCCGGGCAGGCCAATCAATGCAATGCTTCTTTCACTGCACCAGCGAAGCGGCTTAAGGTAGTAAACAATTGCCCCGAAAATCGCCCCGGCCAAACCGCCGATCAGCAGTGTATGGAAATGCCACACCTGATGCACGGGCCAGCCCGGCTGAATGTACCCGTCCGCCAGCACTTCAATATCAACCAGCGCATTGGCCGCAACAAATACTGGTACATCCAACCAGCGGCGAAATAACAAGCCGACAAATCCACTCGGCCCAAAATGATACGGCGTAAACGGCATAGTTTTATGACTTATTTATTATGCATTATACTCTGTATAATGTACAACGTACAATGTAACGCACCAACTAAAAAACATCCATTGATATTATAACCACTTTTAATATAACCAGTTACGGCTATTTATTTTGAATCACCATGAAATATTTTATTTTATTTTATAATACATTGTTATACAATATTAGTAGACCCAAAATGTGCATATTTCTAGCTCTTGGGGTAATATTTTGTTGATCCTGTTTTTCCTTCTGAATATATTAAATTGTCTTCCGTCATGCCTTTAATTAAGTGTTGAATTTGTCTGGTATTTAAAGAAGGGAGAACTTGTTTAAATTCCTTCAATCGACTGCCGGTATCGGAATTTTCTTGAATATGCTTCAAGAGTAATTGCCGGTTTGTTTCACGGTCCAATCCCTTCCTTCGAGTGTATGTTCCCTTTTCCCCTGAAATCACATAGAATTTTTTAGACAGGATAAATTTATTCCGACCAACCTGTTCAATTAAATTCTCCTGCATTAAACCCCTTAAAACTTCCCGTAAATGTGAAACAATTTTTTTACTTTTATGAACTGCATCCAACACTAATAATTCACGTGTATTAAATGATTTATTTCGTTCGGACCCCGTCCTTTCCAGAAATTTCAGGAAATTTTCATCAACCACACGACCATCTAATCTCAAGACAACCTGATGCGAATCCGCCAAAGAGTAATCCGGCAATATTTTTCCCTGTTCAATCGCTTCTTCAAACATTCGATCAGCGCCCTGGCCTGAACGTTCAACCAAACCACATTTTGCAAACGTCTCAGCAATTCTTCGATTACGGGGCATTTGTTTATCGAGAATATTCTCCGGTGTAATTCCGTCTGGGAACCCGCCGGGGCTTGTTATTTCAATCTTTTCAGGGAATTGCCGGATAAATACAGAACCGGGATTCTGATAGTCACGATGGCTAACCGCATTTAGAATCGCTTCTCGAATTGACCGTTGACTGAAAGTAGGAATATTTTGTATAAACAACCCATCCTGAAAATGCTGCATATCATTTCTTAGATTGACCAACTCCCACAATTTATCATAATAACCAAAGAAGCCCTCCCGGAATTCTTCCCTTTGGTTCGCGGGCCCGGCGATTTCCTTTGAACGATATTCAAAAATAACTTCCGCGTGAGCAAAATGGAGCCGTCCCAGTGAACGTTTCTTGCCAAAGAGAACCAATGCAGCATAGGTAACCTCCTCACCATCAATTAACTCCACATCATGCAGTAATTGGCGATGAGACAATTGCCCCAATTTTTCATTTCCCGATTTTCGTATCCAGCGTTTACGATACTCTTCAATGGCATCTTCGGAAAGATCCTCTATCACCGCTCCCGCGCAAACCTGAGCCGAAAAGTCAGGGACAACTTCATCGAAGATTCGCTTCAGCATATCTTCGGTCATTGCCACTAATTCTTCGCCTCTCCTCATCCAGTAAGTCTTATTGTAGCGAATCGGCACACCAATAGGACGGGGGGGAACATGAAACACCAAAATCCGCTTTCCATCAGAAGATAATTCTTCGATATCAATTCGTAAACGGAGTGTTGTGATGAGAATTTGCTTGATTTTGTTTAAATTTAAGAATGCCCTCGTACCAATAATCTGCCTTGGCTTTTTATCTGTAACACCAAGAATCAATTTCCCGCCTTTTTCATTGGCCAATGCACAACAATATTTCAAAAGCCGGTCGTTACTGAATTCATCCTTAGCCGTTTTAAATTCGAGATGCTCACACTCATCCGATTCGATAAGCCTTAGCAATTGATCAACTGTTATCGACATGTCGTTGATTCCTTTGTCGTCTTAAGCCCCCAGGTAGGCATCTTTCATCAAATAATTCTGCACATAGTCGGTGATGGCATCTTCGAGAGGGATGGTGTCTTTGGTATAGCCGGCATTTTGGATCTTTGAAATATCCGCCTGGGTGAAGTACTGGTACTTGCCCTGCAAATGTTCGGGCATCGGGATGTATTCGATATTCGGTTCGCGGCCCACCGCCGTAAAGGTTGCCTTTGCCAGATCGTTCCAGTTTCGCGCCTTGCCGGTACCGACATTATAGAGGCCACTCAACTCGGGCCGGTCCAGAAAGAACAGCGTCATATCCACTGCATCCCGGATATAGATAAAATCGCGAAGCTGTTCGCCGTCACCAAAATCTGGTCGGTGCGACTTGAACAGCTTGACCTGTCCGGTCGCATTGATCTGCTCGAACGCCTTGATGACGAAGCTTCGCATATCAGCCTTATGATATTCGTTCGGGCCGAATACATTGAAATATTTCAGCCCTACGAATTTATTCAGCAGCCCCTGCCGCTTGCACCACAGGTCAAACATTTGCTTGCTGTGGCCGTACATATTCAGCGACCGCAGTGTTTCAATCGCCGCCTCGTCATCAGCAAATCCCTGTGCCCCGTCACCGTAGGTCGCCGCACTGGAGGCATAAATAAACCGCGCGCCCATTTCCATCGCCCAACCGGCCAGCAGTTTGGAAAATTCATAATTGTTCTTGGCCAGGTACGAGCAGTCCCGCTCGGTCGTATCCGAACAGGCCCCCATGTGGATGATTGCCTCCAACTCCATCTCAACATCCGAGCCCGAAACCATCTCCGAAAAGTCATCCGCTTCCATATAGTCGGCATATGTCAGATTCCGCAGGTTTTTCCACCGCTCATCCTTGCCCAGAATATCAACAATGAGAATATCCTCGATTCCTCTTGTGTTCAGTTCTGTCACGATAGCCGAACCAATAAAGCCCGCTCCGCCGGTTACCAGAATCATGCGGTATCCTTCCGAAATATAATGATAAAAAGTCGTCCGTTTTTACACCTAATGTCTCACACCCTCGTAAAAAGTATCCTGAAGGTGCTAAAATGTCAAAAGCTATTTTAAGATTGCCCGTTGTCTGGCCGTACAATGCACAGTTATCGGAGCCCTCGGTAGATTACGCAAAATGATTATCGCTACCCTTTATATCGGTTAAGTTACCTATTTCAGGTGCCGATATTTTGGTGTAAAGGCCAATCGGTCAGGCGCATATGACCTGTGTTGAAAATGCCTTTTTACTTGTTCAATTTTGGATATTGATGAATCTGAAGACAGAAAAAACGAACGCACTTAATCGTTGGGTAAAGGCTCTCATGAAATGGCTGCGAAACAGACCAACCTGGCAGTTCACGGTGATATTGTTTTCTGTTTTTGTCTGCGAATCAATCGTGATGGTTGCACTGCACTTCTGGCAGCTTGACACCCGCTTGGTAATTGCGGTTGATTCGGTCATGCTGAGTTTTCTAATTTTTCCTATTCTGTCAGCGCTTCTGCTGCGTCCACAACCTTTAATATTCTATTACAAGGAGATATGATGGGTATCCCACAAAATAAACCACAGACTCAACGCAAGATGTACAGCGCTAAAGTTCTTATCGCCGAAGACAATCCAGCCAATCAGATGCTGATCAAAACCCTGCTCAACAAGCATGGCATTGAGGTAACCTTGGTTGATGATGGCCAAAAGGCGATTGAAGCCATTCAAGATCAGGACTTTGATATGGTCTTTATGGACATGCAGATGCCGGTCATGAACGGCTATGAAGCAACGCAAGCCCTTCGGCAGGATGGATACAAAACACCGATCATCGCACTGACGGCGAATGCCATGAGCGGCGACCGCGATAAATGCCTTGAGGTCGGCTGTAATGATTATCTGTCCAAGCCGATCGACCAGCAGAAACTGCGGGACCTGCTTGAGGAATCGTTGGGATCCAACGACGTCGAAAAACAGGTTAACCAGCTTCATGAACAAACACAGGGATTGAGCCGACTGGTGGACGAAACCACACCCACCGAACCACAATCAATTTTGAAAGAAGACCAGCCATAAGCTGAGTGTATATCTTAAACACGCGCGCAAACAAAAACGCCGGTGTCCGTATCACCGGCGTTTTTAGTACAACTTGGATGGTGTCTTATGTTAATTCGTTAAAGGTCAGCAAAGAGCGATGTAGCAGCCAATCGCTAAAATCAAAATTTTCTTCTTGGTTGTGATAAACGGAATCCAGAACCGGTAATAATATTTTTTCATCGTGTTCTCCCATGAAACTTTTTTAACCCCCCATGACCGAAGCCATGACATTCATCACAAGCGTATTATACCGCAGGGGGGAAAACAACTCAAACAATTCCAGGCGGATAAATCTTAAGTTGTTTATTAACAGGTGTTTATGTTCAAAAAAACGGAGAGATTTTTGCCCGCCAAATCGCCCTAAAAACCACGTTATTTTACAGTTTCTTCACACTCTCTGCATGTTCCCATAATATCAATCTTTTTGGGGTCCTTGGGCGGATATTCTTATGCCGCTAAGACTTGTCATAAGTGAATAAAAAAAGCCCGGCAATAATCTGTGGGCTTTTTTGTAAATTTTTGTCTTTTTCAAATGATTTAGTTCATCGTCAACCAATTGTCTGCCAAGATCAGTAAATCATCCAGACCAATCTGGTCATCAAGGTTGCCGTCGCAGGCGGTGTTGAATGTGTCGGGCCGGGTCTGGACATCGGTCAGCCAGTTGGCGGCTAAGGCACTAAAATCGACCAGATTCACCCCCGCCGGACAGGCATAATCACCGCCGCCGGAAAACTCCCAACTGAGCTGTGGATGGTCGACACCATCGACACACATCCGCCAGATTTCGTTTTCGCCGTTTGTTGATTCGCCGACAAAATCCCAGCCGACAAAGCTGGCCCGCTGTTTCATTTGTGCAGGATCAATTTGTGTGCCAACCGGATTTTCGCCGGCTGCGCTGGAATAATAACAAGCCTCCACATCCCCGCCGGAACTCCATCCCGCTATGCCACCAATAATAAACGGGGTGTATGCAGGAATGGGATTGTCCGTATCAATTGAACCGGCCGCATGACACCTAACAACTAATCCGTTGTTGGCACCGGCAATACCGCCGAGATACTTCATTGCAAAGCCCTGCAAAGCGTCGCCAATGACAGATGTATTCGTATAACAGTCTTCAATTTGCGCAGTACCAAAGGTGCGGCGAAAACCGTTGGAACCGACCAGCCCACCAACATTCCCCTCAGCTCTAACACAGCCGGTTACAAATGATCGTCGAATCGTTCCGTTATTCTCACCAGCCAAGCCACCAACGGTACACATGCCGTCAATGTTGACATTCTCAACAGCGAGATTCTCGACCACGCCGCCGGTATCAACACAGCCGAATAGTCCTAAGCCGCTGAAAAACTTGCCGTGATAGGGGACCAGATGCTCTATGCCGTCTATCGATAAACCGTTAATACTATGCCCCTTGCCATTGAAATTCCCGGCGAAATATCCGATCACCGATTCAGACAATGTCTGCCCTGATAAATCAATATCATTACTGAGCATAAAATATTTATCACAATCACTTAAATGTTTTCCTAAGGTAAATAAGTGTTCGGCATCGGTCAACACATAAGGCGATTCAGCCGTTCCGTCGCCGCCCCCATACGTTCGGGAGGCATCGACAATCGGAATATATTCCGGACATTCATCCGGCCAGCAGTCAGGCGGGATTGGATTTTCAGGCGTCCACACCCAGTCGGTATTTTCCCATGATAGACGCGGCAAGTCAAAATCTTCAGCGATCTTCCAGATGTTGTCGCCCCAGCCGACGAAGCTGTCGGCATCCTGCATCTGTGCGGTCGTCAGAGGTTTACCGCCCAGCATAAAATTCGGATCCGTCAAGTCAACGTTCCAATACGAATTCCACACCAGGCCTTCATTCAATCCGCCAACACCTGAATAGATGAAATCGCCGAGATATATCGCTTCTACGGAAGAGTAACTGTTCATCACACGTCCCCAGCTTCCGGCGTATAATCCACCGCCAACGATTTCTTCGTACTGTACATCCGTTTGAAGCGTCAGGTCGCCTTCTGCATAACAACTACGAATGGTACCGCCGTTAAAACCGGTCAAAATACCCCCGTAAGTTGGACAGGTAACAGAACCTTTAGCGTAACATTCTTCAAGTATGCCGAAATTGGTTCCAACAAGCAGCCCGGGATACCGCGCTTGATAATTTACTTCGCCTTCAATGCCAAGCTGTTTAACCTGTGCATCGTGTCCGAGCATACCGAAGAAGCCCATCGACTGCAAATCTTGATTGTTTTCCATGAATAAATTCCTAATGACATGACCGCCGCCGTCCAGAGTCCCATTGAAGTACGGAATCACCGCCTCATCAAAAACAGAGGCTCCAGCCATGACCATATCCACATCTTCGGTCATCACAAAATGCTTGTC
The DNA here is from genome assembly GCA_963675525.2 of Anaerohalosphaeraceae bacterium. Taxonomy (GTDB): domain Bacteria; phylum Planctomycetota; class Phycisphaerae; order Sedimentisphaerales; family Anaerohalosphaeraceae; genus 4572-13. The sequence goes on from CAXXSL010000016.1 coordinate 828,028, forward strand.
CCAGTCGGCCGGATAGTCGGCCAATTCGAAACTGAACAGGTATGGATGTTCTTCGCTGCCGTCGCGTGTCGGATCCTGTCGATAAAACGGAACGCCGTGGTACAGGTTCTCTAAGGTGACCGGCGTGCCCCATCGCTGCCACTTTAACGATGGATGAGAATAATCCGGGTAATCAGGATCGACTGTCCAGATATGCCCATCTTCTTCGTACCATGAATTGCCCTCCCATGCTTGCAAGTCTTGAACATTGCCATAATAACTGTGTGCAACAACACCTCCCGGAGAGCCTACCAGTGTGTCAGGACTGCCTGTTGCATAGCAACACACGATCAGACCCAAATCATTGAAACCTGCCAATGCCCCTGCAATAATGCCGGAAACGGAACAATTTGAATAACTGTCTTTGATCTTGCCATAATTCCGAGCGGCTAATCCCCCGTTATAGTTGTTCCCGCCAATCGCTCCGTTCACATAGGATTCACGGATAGATCCGAACATCGAATTTTCAGAAACCAGACCGCCGGCATAAAGGAAACCTGTCACAACACAATCTGCTGAACAACGATAGATATCGCCATCATTAACAGCAACCAGTCCCCCCAGATTATCGCCACCTTCAACAGTTCCTTCAACGTGACAGTCAATAATTTGCCCAAGATTGAGCGTAGCCAATATGCCGCCGTCTCCATCCGCCATGGAAGCATCATTGATGTATAGATTTTTTACGTATCCATTCCTGTCAATGACATCGAACAACCCTAACACACCTGTCGAAGCCGCATCAACGGTTAATCCATCAATCGTACAGCCGCTACCGTCAAAAACGCCGTTGAATGTTCCAACAGGTGCGGATGTAAAGACCGTATCCGACAGGTCAATATTGGCGATTAGTTTAATATGCTTATCCCACATCGTCGAATCATTGAAAAAGTCCAGCAGGTGCTGTTTAGTATAAATGATGTATGGATTTTCCGGACTGCCCTCACCGCCGTCGATGGGCTTCATTATCAATGAGGGATAGCCGTTGTTAATATTCGGATCGATCTGCCAGAAGTCTTCGGCGCCATTGACCGTTTCACCCACAAAATCCCATCCGGCGTTGATAAAGGTATTCGGATTTTTCATTTCAGCAGTTGTTAATCCCTTACCGCCATAACTTTCGGTCGTGCCGGATACTTCAATATCCCAGAAGCTTGAAAGGGCTGTACCATAAAAATCATATCCCCCTCCAGCCAACCCCTGAACATTCTCTCCGTCTTCAAGCTGACAGGCCGCATAACAATTTTCAATCTTGGCAAACTTATCCTCTTCATAATCATAGTTGGCTGCCACCAAGCCTGCTGAATCGCCATAATATGTCTCCTTCATTACTCCCAAAGCATAAGAATTTCTCACTATTCCGGAATTAAAACCACATAGACCGCTGTTGCTGTCAGTCTCCACAACAGAGTCGGAAAAACACCGATTCACAACGCCATGGTTACGACTGACTAATCCTCCATTGCAATCCATAGAAGAACGATCTTTATCCGAAATATAACCATGTGAATAACATTGATAGATACTGCCGAAATTATAACTTACCAAACCGGCGCCTCCATACAATATAGTCAGAGTTGAATGACTGCCGCTGTTTGCAATCAACCCATGATGGTCATAATAACTCAAGCTATAAAAATCATAATCACCATTGATCCCTACAAGCCCCCCGATCATACAGTCAAACCAATCACCCTCTACAATTGGCCCGGCAGATCCATTGGAAAAGCAGTTGACAATCACTCCTAAATTCTGACCGGCCAAACTTCCAGCAAAACCGAAATTCCCGCCAACTTGAACCCGAATATCATAATCTGCGATAGTTAAATTTTTGACGATCCCCTCCGGACCAATCTTTCCAAATAAACCCAAAAAGCTAAAGTCTTCCGTCTCATCAATAATTTGCATATTTTGTATGGCATATCCCTGCCCATCCAAGAACCCCTCAAATGGTTCTTCATAAGCAACAATTGCAGAATCAATGACTTGATTGCCCGGCAGGTTCGGGTCCAGGTCTATATCGTTCATTAAGACAAAATAAACACCTGTCGTGTCCAGATCATTAATGGCGATTAAATGGTTGGGTTCACTGATTTGGTAGGGGTTGGCTTCGATTCCTTCGCCGGGGTTGGTGTTCCAGTCGTATCCATATACGGTACAGGCAAGGCCCAGAAAAAGGCCGGTCCATAACAAACGATATCCTGACATGAAAATTTTCCTTCCATCAAATTTAATAATTGTTCTGCTTCAACCACCCCGAGGTGTGTCCTTCACACAAACATCCTCTATATCGGCCAATTAGTGGTGTTATCAGTAGTAATAATGCGTTCTTTATCATACTGGTTTGTTGTGACCTCCCGTAAACGGCCGATAAAAACTTTATCTTTTTCATTGTTTTTGCCGATAAGATTTACAACTGTTTGGAGTGTCTATGGTTACATTGTTGTGGTCGATTTTAACGTATGTTTTCCTGATTGCGGGGTTTTTGCTGGGTTTTGTGCTGATCGGGCATATCCTGCTGCAAAAGCGTGCGCCGTCCGGCACGATCGCTTGGCTTTTGGTGATCGGTTTTATGCCGCATCTGGGCGTACCGCTGTATTTGTTTTTCGGCGGGCGCAAGATGGCCCGGCACGTCGAAAAAAAGGGCCGGCTTGACCTGGACCTGAATGTAACGATCGCCCCGGAAGAGGCCGGCATCATCGACCGCATTCTGCGAAGCTATACCATTGGCGGCGCCGAAGCAGGCCACTGCGTCACACTTTGCAGCACCGGCATCGAACGGTTCGCGGCGATGGTGTCGCTGTTGGAAAACGCTCAACGTACTATTTATATCTCCACCTTTATCTACCAGGCCGATGAGGTGGGCCGGCGGATTTTGGATATTCTTGTCGCCAAAGCCAAAGCAGGCGTTGAGGTGAAACTGCTGATGGATGGCGTGGGAACGCTGCACACTCGCAGCTGGTTTTTTAAACCGCTGGTCGAGGCCGGCGGTAAGTTCGCGTTTTTCCTGCCGGTACTTCATCGACCGTTTCGCGGGCGAACCAATCTGCGCAACCATCGCAAGATCACGATCGTCGATAACCGCACGGTGATGGCCGGCGGCGCCAACATCGGGGTCGAATACATGGGACCGGAGCCGGATAAAAAACGCTGGAAGGATCTGGCGTTTACGCTGGAAGGCCCGGCGGTGCGGCACTGGCTGAATGTGTTTGCCGGGGATTGGGCCTTTGCCGCCAAAGAAACGCTTTCGGCCGAACAGATGCGGCTGCCCGATGCGCTGGCGAGTGAGCAGCCCGGTACGGGTATCGTGCAGGTTGTGCCGTCCGGGCCGGATGTACCCAGCGACGCTTTGCACGATGCGCTGCTGTCGATGATCTATACCGCCCAGAAACGCTTCTGGACGGTCACGCCGTATTTCGTGCCGGACGATGCGCTGTGCCAGGCGCTGCTGCTGGCGGTGCGGCGAGGGGTTGATGTGCGTATTATTTTGCCGCGGCGGTCCAATCATCTCCTGCCGGACATTGTTCGCGGGAACCCACTGCGGCAGATTCAGGATGCCGGGGGGCTGGTGATGTTCTATCCACCGAAAATGCTGCATTCCAAAGTCGTCCTGATGGACAAGCGGACGGCGGTGCTGGGATCGGCAAATATGGACATCCGAAGTTTGCTTTTAAATTACGAAACGGCGATGTTCGTTTACAGCCGGGATGAAATCGCCGCTGTGAAGCACTATATCGAGAACATCATGACCGAATGCACCTGCGGGATCGGGGTCGCCTCGCTGCCGCGGGCCCTGGGGGAATCTATCATCAGACTTGTTTCGCCGCTGTTATAAACAACTTGATTCTGTATATCAGAACGTTTCTTTATAAAGCCTTTACGAGAATGCTTTTTTGTGCTTTTTTGCACAAAAAGCCAAGGTAAATCCCTTTTTAATCATTGACATCGGCTGTCTTTGGGTCTATATTCTACATCCTTTTACATGAGCAGAAAAAACACCATGACGGATGTTTCGGCCTGTGTGGGGCCGGGATGTGAATGTCGCACGATAAAAGCTCTAAATGAATCGTATTTAAGCAATAGGAGATTTACGAAATGGCAAAGAAAAAAGCTGCAAAGAAGACCGCTTCAACGGCCAAAGCCGGCAAGCGCGTGTATTTCTTTGGTAACGGCAAAGCCGAAGCGAACGCTAAGATGAAAGCGCTGCTCGGCGGCAAGGGTGCAAACCTGGCCGAAATGACCAGTCTGGGTGTTCCGGTTCCTCCGGGATTCACTATTTCCACGCAAACCTGTTCTGACTTCAACAAACTGGGCAAAAAGTGGCCGAAAGGTCTGAAGGAAGAAGTGGCCAAGAACGTCGCCAAGCTGGAAAAAGCAATGAACGCAAAATTCGGCGATCCCAAGAAACCGCTGCTGGTTTCGGTTCGTTCCGGTGCAGCCGTTTCGATGCCCGGTATGATGGACACCGTCCTGAACCTGGGTCTCAACGACAAGGTTGTTGCGGGTATCATTGAAAAAACCGGCAACGCTCGTTTCGCTTATGACATCTATCGCCGTTTCATCGATATGTTCGGTGACGTGGTCATGGGCTGTCATCATGAACACTTCGAACACGCCATTGACGCTGCCAAGAAAAAAGCCAAGGTTGCCAATGACAATGAACTGACGGCTGAACAACTCGCTGAAGTTGTTGAGGATTACAAAAAGATCTACAAAAAAGACGTTGGGAAAATGTTCCCGCAGGATCCAATGGAACAGCTGACTTATTCCATCAACGCCGTCTTCGGCAGTTGGGACGCACCTCGTGCCGTCCGTTACCGCCAGATGGAAAAAATCACGGGTCTGCTGGGCACCGCCGTTAACGTCCAGGCGATGGTCTTCGGTAACATGGGCGACGATTGCGGCACGGGTGTTTGCTTTACGCGTAACCCCTCCACGGGTAAGAAAGAGTTCTACGGCGAATACCTCATTAACGCTCAGGGCGAAGACGTGGTCGCTGGTATCCGGACGCCTCTGGATCTGAAGCACCTGAAGAAGGATATGCCCAAGGCTTACAAAGAACTGACCAGCTTGATGACCAAGATGGAGAAGCATTACAAAGATATGCAGGACATGGAATTCACCATTCAGGAAAAAGTCCTGTACATCCTGCAAACGCGTAACGGTAAGCGTACCGCCGAAGCGGCTATCACCAACGCCGTTGACATGGTCAAAGAAAAAATGATCAAGCCCCAAGAAGCTGTGATGCGTGTCACACCGGAACAGCTCGACCGTTTGCTGCACCCCAGTTTTGACACCAAGGCCACTCGCAACGTGATCGCCACCGGACTTCCCGCTTCGCCGGGTGCCGCAGTTGGCCAGGTCGTCTTTGATGCAGAGGTCGCTGAGGCATGGGCCAAAGCAGGCAAGACCGTCATTTTGGTTCGTATCGAAACCAGCCCCGAAGACATCGGTGGTATGGATGCGGCGGTGGGTATCCTGACCCAACGCGGCGGCATGACTTCTCACGCAGCGGTTGTTGCTCGTGGTATGGGTAAGTGCTGCGTTGCCGGTGCTGGTGATGTTGTCATTAACTACAAAAATAAATCCTTCGCCGTTGGCAAGACCACGGTTAAAGAAGGCGACTGGATCAGCCTCGAAGGTACTCAGGGCCAGGTCATTCTCGGAAAGGTTCCGACGGTTGAGCCGAAGCTGAGTGGTTCGTTTGGCCAGTTCCTGACAATGTGCGACAAGATCCGCACACTGGGTGTTCGCACGAATGCTGACACCCCGGGCGACAGCAAGCGGGCACGTGATTTCGGCGCTGAAGGCATTGGCCTGACACGCACCGAACACATGTTCTTCGAAGGCGAACGCATCTGGCCCGTACGCGAAATGATTCTGGCGGCCGATGACTATGCCGCACTGCTGACCGGCTTAGCTGACACCGAAGATAAAAAAGAAATCGCGGCACTGAACAAACAGTATGCCGGCGCCAAGAAGCAGTTCGAAGGCGCACTGAAGAAACTGCTGCCGTATCAGCGTCAGGACTTTGTCGGTATCTTTAAGGCGATGGCTGGGCTGCCGGTAACCGTTCGCCTGTTGGATCCTCCGCTGCATGAGTTCCTGCCGCAGGAAGAAGCCAACCAAAAGGAAATGGCTAAACGCCTGAAGGTTTCGCCGAAGGTGGTTAAAGAACAGGTTGAAGCGCTGCATGAGTTCAACCCGATGCTGGGCCACCGTGGTTGCCGTCTGGCAATCACCTATCCGGCGATCTACCGGATGCAGGCACGTGCGATCATGGAAGCGGCTTTACAGGTGAAGAAGTCCGGCAAGAAGGTGCTGCCGGAAATCATGATCCCGCTGATCGGTTCGGTGAAGGAACTGGCGATCGTTAAGGCTGACGTCATCGACGAAATCCAGCAGGTCTTCAAGGAAAAGAAAGCCAAGATGCCGTATATGGTCGGCACGATGATCGAAATCCCGCGTGCAGCACTGACCGCTGACGAAGTCGCGACCGAAGCGGAGTTCTTCAGCTTCGGCACCAACGACCTGACCCAGATGGCGATGGGCTTTAGCCGGGACGATGCGGGCAAGTTCCTCGGCGAATATGTCAAGCAGGGAATTTACGCGGTTGACCCGTTCCAGGCACTGGACCAGAGCGGCGTTGGCAAACTGGTTGAGATGGGCGTTAAGCTCGGTCGCAAGACCAACAAGAAGCTCAAATGCGGTATCTGCGGCGAGCATGGCGGTGAGCCGAGCAGCATCGATTTCTGCCACCGCGCCGGCCTGAATTATGTAAGCTGTTCTCCGTTCCGCGTGCCGATCGCACGTCTGGCAGCAGCGCAGGCGGCCATTCGCAACAAGTAAGCGAAGCTTACATCAGAAGCAACCCAAAGGGTGTGTCCAAAAAGGGCACGCCCTTTTTTTATTGGATATTGTCAATTGTAGATTGTATATTGATACCCATATTCGAAATTGTTCCGGTCATGTCACCCCCGCGCAGGCGGGGGTCCAGAATGAAACAGGTGGATTCACGCCTTCGCGGGAATGACAATCAATGGTACACAACGGAAAGGGACAAAGAATGGGAGATAACAAGAATTCCAGTAACACTGTTCGTTTGGCTAAGCTTTCATTTATTTTTGTTCTGATTGAAACGGGCATCATTCTTCTTGTTTTCGCACTCAATCAAATCGAAAAACAGATAGGTTCTGATCACTTTATTTTTATGCTCTTATCACCACTTCTCGGCATTTTGGCTCTCGTTTTTTTAATCGGTCCGTTAGTGATTTTTGTTATTGGCTCGATTTCTTTTGTAAAGCTGCTCAAAGCCAAAGTGAAGGGAACTAAACCTTACTTTTATGTTTTTGTTTCTCTGGCATTTGGTATGATATTCTATGGATTTTGTGTTGGTTCCGTGGTTAACAAGTACATGGAAGCTTGCGCTAAGGGACGTGAAATAGCCTGTAAAGCTCATATCATAACATTAGCAGCTAATTGCTCCTCTTATCAAGTCTTCTATGATCTTTGGCCAGAAAAGAATTCATGGTGTGATCAAATAAAGTCTGTTCATGATTTTGAAGAGATACACCTTCAATGTCCTTTTGACAAACTCGGCCCGTGCAGTTATGCGATGAATGAGAATATCCCGGCGGATGCGAATGAGTTGCCGGGGGATTTGGTTTTGCTGTTTGAAAGTGCGCCGGGGTGGAACCAAGTTGGTGGGCCGGACGATGTTGTGACCGACCGGCACGGCAAACCCGGTGCGAATATCGCTTTTGCTGATGGGCGTGTTGAATTTGTCGCCGCCGAAGACATTCCCAATCTGCGGTGGACGGTGGAGACGCAGGAATAACGGAAAGCCCACATGGTATGCGTCCCCTGCGCTTCCGTCTTCGCTAAAGCTGCGACGGACAAGGGCGCTTCGGGCTTTTGTTTTTTTATGGACAGTTTCCGGTTTTTTGTTGTATAATCAGGATATGATAAGCAAGGCAGATACATTTTCCGGCGATACATCCAAAGACGCAGCGGCCAAGCAGGTCGAGGTGCTGCGCAACATGGGGCTGGAGGGCCGGGCCAGGCGGACGTTTCAACTCTGCGACAACCTGCGTGAAGTCACCAAAGCCGGCATTCGCCATCGTCATCCCGATTATACGGAACGACAGGTCACGCAGGCCTACCTGCGGTTGATCTGTGATGAGAAACTTTTCCGGGAAATGTTTCCGGGTTGTGAGATTGCAGTATGACCGAACAAAACGCATTTCTTGCACGCATCATCAAGGCATTGAACAATGCTAATATTCCGTACATGATTTCCGGTTCGGTTGCCAGCAGTTTTCACGGCCAGCCGCGGGCGACCAACGATGCGGATATTGTGATTGATCCGATACGCGAACAACTGCTGACGTTTGTGGAGTCGCTGGGGCCGGATTGTTATGTCAGCAAAGATGCCGCGGCGCAGGCCATAGAAAACAACGCGATGTTTAATATTATCGACATTGAATCCGGCAGTAAAGCCGATTTAATCATCCGCAAAAAACGCCCGTTCAGCCTGCAGGAATTTGAGAGAAGAACGCCGGTTACGTTTTCCCACATGCAAGCTTATGTACTCACGCCGGAGGACTCTATTTTGAGTAAACTCGAATGGAGCAAAGGCCGTCTGTCAGACACACAATTCAAAGATGCTTTAGGCGTACTTCTCGCCCAGAAAGACACACTGGATTTCGACTATCTGAAACACTGGGCTAAAGAATTAGGCGTTGAAGATGAATTGAAGCAATTGATGGAGGCGGCGGAAAAATAGAAGGGGCATTCGATGGAAGAAAAGAAGAAATCACATAAAATTATTTGGTTTGTTGTTTGTTTTATTCTTCTTGCTTTAATTTTCGCCATTATATTACCTGCCTTTAGGAAGGCGAAAGATAGTGGCCTTGGCTATGTCAGAACCAAATGTATGGCCAATACCAGAACGATAGCCCTCACCTGTATAATCTACCAAGACGAAGAATGTTTATGGCCGGAAAAAGCACAATGGTGTGACTTGACAACACCTTATGAGAATGATTATCAATGTCCAACAGATAACATCGGCCCGTGCAGTTATGCGATGAATGAGAACATCCCGGCGGATGCGAATGAGTTGCCGGGGGATTTGGTGCTGCTGTTTGAGAGTGCGCCGGGGTGGAATACTATCGGCGGTTCTGACGATGTGGTAACGGATCGCCACGGCGGACCCGGTGCGAATATCGCCTTTGCCGACGGGCATGTGGAATTTGTAGAAGCCGAAGAGATTCCCAACCTGCGGTGGACGGTGGAAAACAAAAGCACGGAACGGTAGTGACGTGATTGTAAGACCGTGTGTGATTTGTATCCACCGGGTATTCCATCCCCGCGCTGCCGCTTGGGGCTTTTGTTAGGACCAAACATCTTTAAGAACGAAGCAGAGATTTAGATGTATAACAAACCGCTGGCATACTTCATTACGTTTGCGACATACGGCACATGGCTTCACGGAGACTCCCGAAAAAGTGTAAAAGTTGAAAACCATCGAGCCACTTTAATTGAACCCCAAGAAATGTGTCTCAGGCATGAAAAACGATCCATGAAACATCTTGTGGTGACACTGAATAAATCCATGCGGCAAATTGTCTGCGGCGCGATTGCTGAGCGCTGTTTGTGAAAACAGTGGCGATTATACGCCGCCCATGTTCGGAGCAATCATGTGCATATTTTGGTTTATTCACCGGAGCCCATTGACAAGATCATGACATCTCTGAAAGCCTGGGCAACCAGAAAATTAAGACAATGCGGCTATAATATCCAAAAAGTATGGACACATCACGGCAGCACAAAATATGTGTTTACAAAAGATAAGATGTCTGAAAAAGTGCGATACATTATCCACGAACAGGGCCAAAAAATGGCCTATTATATCGATGATGGTCTTTAACAAAAGCGTGGAACGGCAGTGACACGATTGCGACACTATGTGTATTCGTGAGCCACCGGGTACCCTATCCCGGCGCTTCCGCTTCGGGCTTTTGTTTGTCTTGCGTTTTTGGGCTGAAATGGGTATAATGCGGTTTTTGCGGGATGGCTGAAAACGACAGATAGAGGACTGAAAACCGATGGAACTGACTGACAATCTTAATATTAATCAATTTAAACCGCTGACCAGCCCGGACGAGATGAAGGTTGATCTGCCGGAGACCGAGGCGGCCTCGCATATCGTGGCCGAGTCGCGGCGGCAGATCGAACAGATCCTTCGAGGGGAAGATCCCCGCCGGATGGTCATCGTCGGACCTTGCAGCCTGCATGATCTTGACGCCACGCTTGACTATGCAAGACGCCTGAAAAAGGTGCAGCAGGAGACCAGTCAGCGTGTGCTGATCGTCATGCGGGCTTATTTTGAAAAACCGCGGACAACCTTGGGGTGGAAGGGAATGCTCTACGACCCGCATCTTGATTTATCGTATGATATTGACTTCGGCATTCGCCAGAGCCGCAAAATTCTCTGCGAGATTTCCGAGATCGGCCTGCCGTGCGCGACGGAGTTCCTGGACCCGATCGTGCCGCAGTACCTGGCTGATCTTGTCAGTTGGGCCGCCATCGGCGCCCGCACGACCGAATCGCAAATTCACCGGCAGATGGCCAGCGGCCTGTCGATGCCGATTGGTTTCAAAAACGCCACGGACGGCAATCTGAATGTGGCGCTGGACGCGATCAAGGCATCATCGAGTCCGCATTCGTTCCTCGGCATCGACCGCAACGGTAAAGTCATCATCGCCGATACCAAAGGCAACAAGTACGGCCACCTCGTCCTGCGCGGCGGCACCAATGGCCCCAACTACAGCAGTGAATACGTGGCGTTCGCTGAAATCCTGCTGCAGAAACAGCACGTTCCAAATGGCATGGTGATCGATTGCAGCCATGCCAACTCGCACAAGAATCACAAACGTCAGCGCGAAGTGCTGTTTGACATTGCCGACCAGATCTCTGCCGGCAACAAATCCATCGCCGGGGTCATGCTTGAAAGCTTTATCGGCGAAGGCAACCAGAGCATCGGTTCGCCCGGCGGGATGAAATACGGCGTGTCATTAACCGACAAATGCATTGGCTGGGACGAAACTGAGGAACTCATTCGTTATCTGGCAAACGCTGTGAAGGTATGATCCATCGGTCGTGCAGCGTTGAATACTCAATGAATCTTCTTTTTAAGGATCGCAATGATGAAACAGATAAAAATCCGGCAAAAAACTGTCGTATTACTTACACTGGTCTGTGTTTGTGTATTGGTTGCAGGCGGGTGCACCTGGTCCAAAAACCTTAAATCCTGCCGACAGCAAAACCAGGTTCTTGCACAACAGATCACAGATCTGGAATACCAGTTAGCACAGGCTGACAAAGCCGCAACGGTTCAAACGACTTATACTCAAACGCCTGCGGACAACGCCACGTATTTGGTGGTCGAAGGTGACAGTTTGTGGCGTATTGCCACCCAACAGCTTGGAAGCGGCAAGCGTTATAAAGAAATCCTGGCGCTGAATCCGCAGATTAACCAAAACAGTCTGGCCATTGGGACAGTCCTGAAGCTTCCGCCCAAATAACAGGTCTCCGACGATGGGAACGAAACCGAGGCACTCATTTGCCGCCTGGCAAGCGCCGTACCCGTGTAATAACATTCTCAGCGAACAATGCCCTAAACGCAGGAATGAGCGAATCTATGACGGATATTTAAACCGCATTCACATTGAGAACAAGCAATGACTATTAACGGTGTCAGAGCATTTGGTAAAAAAAATGAAACCTTCCGCTATCCGGGAGATTTCGTTTATCTATTCCAACCTCTGATTCCTTATCTCCAAAACACTGCTGTATTTGGCTCTGAGTTGCAAATATGTCTTACGAGCGCATTTCGCGAACAGTTATTCAAGGGCATGACACTTGAAGAAATAAAGAGTAGAAAACTTACTCCTGCCGAAAAACAGGACGCTCTCAGGCTTTCAAAGCAAGAAGATGAATTATGTGAAAAACTGGAGGCTCTCAAGCTGGCTGAAAATGTTAGTGATTCGGGTGTTATTTCCGCTGCTTATTATGGACCGGGGTTTTTTCCGAAATATGCAAAATTCCTTCAGGATGACTGGAATACAGTGATTTGTTTTAAGAAGCCTTTTCCTGATTATCAGGAATTATGTGATATATATTATACATCAAAAATTTCTGCTAAAGAATTACGACAAAAATACAAAGCCTTGTCTTTTTATATGTTGTTCCAGAATATTGATGCATGGGGCTGGGAAGCTTATGTTCCTGACCAAGAATTGTATCAAAAATTAGTCGATTATCTTGACAAAAAGCACACAAGATATGAACGATTGGATTTTGATCGAGATTTCTCCTAACTTCCTATGAAAGACTACAAACTCGAACTGATTTCCTCGAACCTGTCGCCGTGGCAGCCGGAGCATGATATATCCCGGCAAATCATGGTGCTTATGAGCGGCGGTGTGGACAGCAGTGTGACGGCGCATCTATTACGGCAGCAGGGATGGGATGTTTTGGGCATCACCATGCGGATTCCGGTGGCCTGCCAGACCGGCAAGCGCGGCTGCTGCGGAGCGGAGGCGGCGTACGTTTGTGCGCAATTAGGCATTCCTCATTATTTTATCGATGTGACCGAGGCGTTTAATGAGTTGGTAATTGAACGGTTTCGGGCCGATTACCGGCGGGGGTTTACGCCGAACCCGTGTGTGGATTGTAATACACTTTTGAAATTTATGCTGGTGTGGGATTTGGTGGAGAGGGAACTGGGGATTCGTTACCTTGCCACGGGTCATTATGCCGAAATCCGCGACGGGCGACTGCGGCGGGGAAAAAATCAAGCTAAGGACCAGAGCTATTTTTTATACGGCATTCCGCGCGAGCGTCTGCCGTACTTTGTGCTGCCGCTGGCGGAGTTGAAAAAAGAAGAGGTGCGGGCTGTCGCGCAGGAAATCGGATTGGGCGTGGCGGATAAGCCGGAAAGCATGGAGTTGTGTTTTGCGGGCGAAGGCGATTACCGCGATGCGCTGGATGGCGGCGAACGGCCGGGGGACTTGGTGGATATGGACGGCAAGGTGATTGGCACGCATAAGGGGATTGCTCATTATACGCTCGGTCAGCGGCGGGGATTAAAATATGCCGCTGGTGAGCCGGTGTATGTGGCGCGGATTGACGCGGAAAAGAATATTGTCGCGCTGGGGACTAGGAGTGAGGTGCATCACGCGGTTATTCATGCCGACGAAGTGAATGTTTTGATCCCGGAGCAGATGAAAACGGGCGCGAAACTGTCCGGCAAGCTGCGCTCTTACGGTACGCCGACACAGCCGTGTGAAATTATTGAATGCGGCAACGATACGGTGACTGTGCGATTCGATGAAAAACAGTTCGCCCCTTCGCCGGGACAAAAGCTGGTGCTCTATAACGACGATGACGAAGTCGTCGCCGGCGGAACGATTGCTGGTTTTGAATAAATAATTTCCGACTAATAAAATAATCAAAAAGTAAAATCATGCGAAGATTTTTATTTACAATGACCTGTTGTCTATTCATGGCTTGTTTTTCAAGTTGTTCAAAAGAAAACCCCTCTCCTGCTAACGAATCCAATAGTGCTGCTTTTAATGAACTTCTGGCAAAAGCTGAAAACGGCGATGCAATTGCGCAAAGCAGGCTTGGCAGTCGATATTACAAAGGAAAAGGGGTTAAACAAGATTACACACAAGCTTTTAGATGGTATCAAAAAGCCGCGGAACAGGGGGATGTATATGGACAAGTTAATCTGGGCCTCTTATATTGTGAAGGATTAGGCGTTGAGCTGAATTATACTCAAGCTATTGAATGGTACCAAAAGGCTATTGATCAGGGATCTGCCGGAGCGATGTATAATCTTGGATTGTTGTATGCTGAGGGAAAGGGCGTTGCGAAAGACCCAAACGAAGCTCTTGCTTTATTTATAAACGCAGCCGAACAAAATGATACTGAAGCACAAGCAACACTTGGACATGTATATGAAGGTAATATGGGTATCAAACAGGATTATGAAGAATCCTTTAAATGGTATCTCAAAGCCGCGAAACAGGGACATGCCCATGCACAATGTATGGTTGGATATTCTTATGATATAGGTGAGGGGATAGAGCAGGATTTCACAAAAGCTTTTGAATGGTATTCAAAAGCGGCCGAACAAGGAGACTGGCTTGCACAAAACAACCTCGGAACCTTATATGCTGAAGGCAATGGGATAAAGCAAGGCGACGAAAAAGCTCGTCAATGGTACCTAAAAGCAGCAAATCAAGGTTATCATGAAGCACAATGTAATCTTGGCGTCACGTATGATTTTGGACATGGCGTAAAAAAAGATCACAAAAAAGCTGCGCATTATTTTCTTCAAGCGGCAGAACAAGGGAACGCAAAAGCTCAATATAATTTGGGCATTATGTATGCCGAAGGAGAAGGTGTTGATAGGGATTATATGGAAAGTTATCAATGGTTGCGGTTGGCAGGAAATAACGGGTTCGACATCACCGAAGCAATGATTGCTCTGAAAAGCCGTATGACGCCGGAACAAATCGTATCGGCTGAGAAAAAGCTTGAGGAGTATATCAGAATTTTAAAAACGAAATCGGTCGAAGACGGGCCGAAGTAATTGATTATGTATTTGACCCTTTCAGGGTCGTAATGGTTTTGATGATTCGTTTTCCCCGGGTTCCGCTTTGCTACACCCGGGGCTGTTATGAGGCCATCTTACAAGTCTTATATTTTAAAACCAACAATTTTTTTGTTTTTTACTTCATATCGATATTCCTTGTCTTTCAAGATTGATCGCTCAGTCTGTTATTCGTGCTCGAAGCACACGTTAATCGATTCGTTCTTCCTGAGGTGCCGCCAACAATCTACAATCGTGTTCAAGACACAAGCCTCGGGCCGTGGTCGGCACGTCGTGGTGAGCTTCAATCCATTCGTATACTGTTTAAGCTTTTTCCGCCCGATAGGGTTCATTTTTTATCAACATGCGCCACAGATGCACGGTCAGTTTTCGAGCCACCGCAGTGATCGCTTTCTGTTTGATACCCCCATTGCTGTGACAAATCCGCCAAAAGTATTGTTTGGCCTTAACATCAACGGCAACCCACTGCCATGCGGCTTGAATGAGTGTGCAACGAAGGGACGGCTTCCCGTCCCGATTGATGGGGCCGGATGTACTTTTTGAACCGCTTTGATGGATCGTCGGGGCCAATCCGACATATTTGACCACTTGGCAGGATGTCTCAAAATGGTCATAGTGGAACACTTCCGTAACAAACTGTCGTGCTGTCACCGGTCCGATGCCGGGATGTGTTTGAAGTAATGCAATCCGCTGGCCGGTTGGTGTTGACCCCATCCTTTCGTCCAGGAGACGCTCAAGCACCGTCAGTCTGTCAGAATGGTAGTCCAGGTCGCTGAGTAACGCGTCCAGTGACAAACGTAATGGCTTTGGCAGCCGCAAGGCTCGGAGGGCGTCGATGCTTTTACCAGACCAATATTTGAGCCCTTCCGGTTCCGTCAGCCCGTGTTGTAATAAAAATGACTTGATTTGAGTTTTGACACAGGCTCCGTTTTTTCGTTGACGATGCCGCATCCGGCACAACTGTCGGTCCCCCTCCTGCTGGACCGAAGGAATGGTCACCGGTTTGAGGAGCCCCTTGGCCAGATAACACGCCAGTTTTTTACTGTCCAGGCGATCTGTCTTGTCCTCTTTGGCGGCCGGCCGGGGCGTTTTAGAGGTGGCCGCAATAGTCACGGGCAGATGGTGTTTTTGTAAGGTGCGAGCCAATGAATAGCCCGTGGGCCCGGCTTCGTAAACAATCTCTTTGATGGCGTGCTGGACCGGTTTGAGCTGTTCAATAAGTTGATTGGGATTCGACGGCATGACAAAATCAAGAGCGGGGGTGTCGTTTAAGTGCAGCGCGACATGATACGTTTCCTTATGGGTGTCAATACCAATAAACAATGCATCGTTACGGGTTAAACGGATAGTGTTGAAAAATGTCTGTACCTTTGATAGACTACGCATGGGCCATCCTTTCGATAATGGTTCCGGTTTAGGGTTCAAAAACCATTATAAGAACTTTTGGATGGCCTACATATTATCTATTATTATTCAAGCCCTTTGGGCTTATGGAATCCGTAGGGCTTTTGGCTGTTATTATTATACTAAATTTGTCGAGATTTTCAAGTAAATTCGGGTTTGGCGGGTACTTCTTGCTTCATGGGGGGTAAACTGGTATAATCCGCGTTTTTGAATGATTATTAAGTACATTGGGACAACTCTATGGACATTAAAGAACAAGTCAACTTACTTAAGCGCGGGACGGTGGAGGTGTATAATGAGGACGAACTGGCCGGCCGGCTGGCGGATGCGGCGAAAACGGGCCGGCAGCTTCGCGCCAAGCTGGGCATGGATCCGACGGCGCCGGATATTCATCTGGGGCACACGGTTGTACTCCGGAAACTTCGACAGTTTCAGGACTTAGGTCACAAGGCGGTGTTGATTATCGGCGACTATACAGCGCGGATCGGTGACCCGACGGGGCAAAACACGACGCGGCCGATGCTCACGCCTGAGTCCATCAAGCAGAACGCCCAGACGTATTTCGACCAGGCCGGCAAAATTCTCGATATGTCGCCGGAAAAAGTGGAAGTGCGATACAACAGCGAATGGCTGGCCGATCTGCACCTGGCCGATGTCATCAAACTGACGGCGTCGATGACAGTCGCGCGGATGCTGGAGCGGGATACGTTCGAGATTCGTTATAAGAAGGGCGACCCGATCGGCGTGCATGAGTTTCTGTATCCGCTGATGCAGGGCTATGACTCGGTAGCCATCAAAAGCGATATCGAACTGGGCGGTACGGATCAGACGTATAATAATCTGGTCGGTCGGGACCTGCAGAGGTTGGACGGGCAAAAGCCGCAGATCGTGATTACCATGCCGATCCTGGTCGGTCTCGATGGCGTGCAGAAGATGTCCAAGTCCAAAGGCAATTATATTGGTGTGACGGATGTGCCGTCGGAGATGTTCGGCAAGACGATGAGTATTCCGGATGAGCTGATGGAGAATTACTTTACATTGCTGACGGATATTCCGGCGGATGAGATTAAAATCCTGTGCGATGCGTCGAAGACACATCCGAAAGAAGCGAAAGTCAAACTCGGCAAGCTGATCGTTGAGCAGTTTTATGATGCAGCCGCGGGCGTAGCGGCTGCGGCGGAGTTTGAGCGGGTGTTTGCTCAGAATCAACTGCCGGATGATATGCCGACAGTCGAGATTTCCGCCGAGCCGGTTATGGCCAGTAAACTGCTGGTGCAGTGCGGATTGGTCGATAGCGGTGGGGAAGCCAAGCGCATGTGCAAGCAGGGCGGCGTCAAAGTTAACGACGAAAAGATCGGTGACCCGGCGATGGAAATTACCCCGGCCGACGGCATGATCGTACAGGTTGGCAAACGGAAATTCGCAAAATTGAAAATAACATAAAACGGAGCAATGCCATGAAGATGCCGGAAGTACAAGAGGCAACAAAATATGTCGGATTATATGTGGTGGATTTCGGTGACCACAGCGGAGTAGGATTTACCCCGGCGGAAGTGGCCGAACTGCTGGACAGCGAACAATTCGCAGAGGTGCAAGTTTATAAAATCCATCGGGCCTATCCGGACGGCAGGATGGAACTGAAGGGGGTTTCGGCCGAGAGGTTTGGTCTGGAGGCCGGGATGTTCTTTCAGGCTGTTGATGAAGCGGCTGCGCGGGATGATTTTGCCCGGCTGCTCGCATGGGCCGAAACACAATTGCCGCCGAGTCGCTGTAAAGTGCATCTGTCCAAAGCAGACCAGGGGTATCTGACGGCTTTGATCTATCCGGCCGAGTTTGACGATGAATTTTCTCGCTGGCTGCTGGATGGGCAGTATCGCACCACCGGCGCAACCGAAGGAGGAACCAGTGCCGTTGGGGGCTATTATGATGCCGCTCCGCAGATCCTGGAACGAAAACAACTCTGGCCTCAGGAATCGCTGGAAAACCTGCACGGAGAAGCATTGCTTGAGGCCGCAAAACGGGCGGTTGTCCGGTGAAACGAGCCAACTCCATCCTGACATCGAAACGACGTCGGCTGGGTTTTTTTGCGGGCCTGATTATAAGGTCTGGATTTAGATCCGGGTTGTCATCTCGGGAACTGCACCGAAAAGATTTCAAATCCAGCACACAGAAGATGGGTGTCCGCTTTTCTGATCGGATTAGAAATACCTTCCGTTTCCGCTGGTTGAAGATCAAGTAGACATCATGATCACAGTTTTTTCTCTAAGGAACATTGAAGTATTCAGAATTAATTTATGGGCCTGATTTGCCAAAAAGGCGACATTTTATATCACCATACAAGCCTTGTGATGACATGGAAGATTAGCACAGGTATAAATTTCAAAGTGTTTACAACATTGTTATTTTGTGACTTTATAGAAGAAAAAAAACGAGGCCGAAAAAGTTTTTTTTTAGGAAATCTCATCAGTAAATACACCTATCCATCCACTAAAGACACTGTATATCTGAAACAGCTTAAGTCTCTATTTTAAAGCTGTTTAACGAACATGGGGGCATCCGTAAAAATACCTATTTTAGCTGAATTCACCCAGTGGCATCGGTGTAAATTGGGTTCGTCCGATAAAACAGCCGAAAAAATGTTGGACATTTTATTATGAATTTGTTAAAGATTGGCAATCGGCTTAGCCGAATTTAATTATGCAAGAGTTTTCTCCCCTCCGGAAAACATCAGGGAACACAAGTTTCCTGATGTTTTCTTTTTGCGCATTTTAGGGGATAGGATCATTTCGAGGCTCAATCATGGCTATTTCCTAAAAAAATGGTCATCGTGTACAATCGGCGGGAATGCGGAATGGTTTTTAAAAACACCGGGCAGCGCAAAAAGAAAAAGCCTATACCGAAAATCGATAAAGGCTTTCTCTGCACCATTGCCGTGGCGGGCAGGCGGTTTATATGAACCGAACATAGCAGTCGGAGGAGATTTAAAGTTTTAGACAGCCGTATCGTCTTGAAAGAAGATTGGTTTTTATCCTTCTAACCTGTCTGTTCCTTTTGGGCGAACTGCGACAATCCCTTGTTGCCGGCTGTCTAAGACAAACATCCCTGTTTGCTTTGTCTCGGCGGTATATTCGGTTGTGATTAGTTTTAAAAGAGCTTTTATACGGCGGCCAGTTGACGATGTGCGTCCAGCATGTTTTCGGTGTCCGTAATCACCAACTGGTGGATCAGGCTTTTTCGTACTTTCGGGATACCCATTTTCAGGATTTTCTCCTCCACTTCCGCGGCGATCACGCGGGCCAGAAAACGGTCGATACTGTGCTGGTTGACAAGGTCATTAACAATGCGTGCTTTGTCCCAATGACCGCACCCGGACATTAGGCTTCGTTGCTGAACATCGTCGATGACTTCAACCCGTTTACGCTGAAGTTTTCGTTTGAGGCGGTGTTCGCACAATACTGCCGCCGCCTGATGATGACCGGTCGAAGACAGTACCTCCAGGATCATTTGATGGATGTCGTCGGTACTGAGTGTTCCGTGGCGCACCTGGCGATATAGATAGTACGTTACAGCTTCGGCCATTTGTTCGGCGGCATACAGATAGTCGCCCTCCGACAGCGGCAATGCGTGATGAAAAGAACCGAGCACTTTGGTGTGCAGGTACGGCTCGAGACTGCCGTCAGATTTTGAAATCCGGATCTGCATGTCACTGACCCTTTCCATATCGTATTTTATAAACGCCTTTAAAAAACGAATCACCGCATATATTTATCTTCGGTTTGCGGCATTGATTTATCTTTATGCGGATCTCTAATCGGCAAATAACTGCGGCTGGTCGCCGATTTCGTCCTGAGAGATCGCTTGGCTGACTTCGTCCAGCAGGTCGTCAGCATCAGTAAAATCACGATACACACTGGCAAAACGAATATAGGCCACGTTGTCCACCTTACGCAGACATTTCATGGCCTGTTCGCCGATAAACAAAGAGGATACCTCTTTGTCATAATGGCGAAAGATTTCTTCTTCGATGCGGTCGGCAATATCTTGGGTCTTCTCCGCGGAGACCGGGCGTTTGTAGCAGGCTTTTTGCAGGCCGGCGATCACTTTTTCACGGTCATAAGGAATGCGTGTTCCGTCCTTTTTGATGACATTCAGCTTGAAGGATTCGCCGATCTTTTCGTAGGTGGTAAAGCGACGTTCGCATTGAAGACACTCCCGGCGACGGCGAATCACGCGTCCCCCTTCGCTCGACCGTGAGTCGATGACTTTATCGTTATCCTCTTTGCAGAACGGGCACCTCACAAGACCATCCCTGTCCATTTTAACCGGCGTCATTTGGGTTACTATATATCAATTTCGTACAATCTTAACATCTATATATAGTATGTCAACACCCATTTGGGAAAAGAATTATCGGTCGTTGCGGGATTTTTTTGATAATCGGAACATTTCCATAAAATATTCGCCGGTTTTTCGATTATTGTCCCGGACGTCAGGTAAAGCGCTTACGCATCACGGAAAAATTAACACAGATAACATTTATGGAAAGCGTTGAATATAAGGGTGGATTTTTGTATAATGGAACTGTAACGAAAATAACCAGTGCGGTCTTCTTTTCGGGGGTTTTAAATTGAGCCAACAATTTAGTCCGTCAATGATAAGAATCATTTATTTTATCCTTATAACGTTTTTTGTAAGTTTAATTGTGTCGCCGGCGCAGGCGGCCTTTGTGCATCCGGGATGTTTGTCGACGCAGAATGATTTGGACCGGATGGCGGCCAAAGTCGCAACCAATGCGCAGCCCTGGAAGGGCAGTTGGGATATTCTGGTTTCCAATACGAATAATTGGTTGGACGACGGCGCGTGGGCGGTATCGACCGTCTATGTCGATTCGGCCAATGGATCCAACAATTACATGAACCTGGCCCGCGCTGCCGCGAAGGCGTATCAATGCGCCCTGCGCTATCATGGTTCAGGCGACACGGCTTTTGCGGACAAGGCGATCTATTTCATGAACGAATGGGCCGCCACACACACGGCATGGGACGGCAACACGAACGTCAGCCTGCGGGCCGGCCTCTACGGCTATCAGTTCGCCTGTGCCGGCGAGTTGATGCGCA
Organism: Anaerohalosphaeraceae bacterium; assembly: GCA_963675525.2. Classification (GTDB taxonomy): domain Bacteria; phylum Planctomycetota; class Phycisphaerae; order Sedimentisphaerales; family Anaerohalosphaeraceae; genus 4572-13. The sequence continues at coordinate 849,274 of CAXXSL010000016.1, forward strand.
ACTACAGCGGCTGGAATCCCTCGGATTTCAGCGCGTTCCAACAATACATGCTCGATCAGTTTTACGGCATCAACACCTCTTTCCTTACTTACAAACACGGGACGGTTGACAGTCACTACTGGGCGAACTGGTGCCATTCGAACGTCGCTTCGATGATGGCGATCGGCGTGCTCTGCGACGACCAAGCCATCTTCGACGATGCGGTGAATTACGTCCTTAACGGTCCCGGCAACGAGTCGATGGCAAACGCCGTGCCCTTCGTCCATCCGAACGGTTTGGGACAATTTCAGGAAAGCGGCCGCGACCAGGGGCACACTGTGATGGGGCCGCAGTTGATAGGCACCATCTGCGAAATCGCCCGGAATCAGGGTGTGGATCTCTACGCCTATATGGGCAACCGGTTCCTTGCGAGCGTGGAATACATCTCCAAATACAATCTCTGGTCCGAGGTTCCCTGGGTCGCCTACCCGTATGTATCCGGTCATCCCGGCAGCACCAGTACCTGGTTTCAGGCATCGATCAGCGCCGCGGCCCGCGGCTCGATTCGGCCCGGATGGGATTTGGTTTATAATCACTATGTCAATCGCCTCGGTATGTCGGCTCCCTGGACTAAGAAATACGCGGAAAAAGCCCGTCCCGAAGGCGGCGGCGGTAACTACGGCGAGACCAGCGGCGGCTATGACGGCCTGGGCTTCACGACACTGACGCACAGCCTCGATCCGATTGCCACGGGAGCTGCACCAAGTAATCTGGTGCTTTATATCCAGGGAACGCAAATTACACTATCTTGGGCGGGCTCAGCTTATGCAACGAGCTACAATGTGAAACGCTCGACGACCAGCGGCGGGTCGTACACGACCATCGCCACGGTGGACAGCGAGAGCCTGTATTACGTCGATGCTGGCCTGACAGCGGGTACGACCTATTATTACATAGTTTCGGCCAACAACCCCGGCGGCGAGGGTACCAACAGTGATGAGGTCGCCGTTACAGCCGACGGGCAGTTCCACGGGACGATCATCGGCACCGACGGTTCCTACGGTGATTCCGGCGCAACGAAAGAGTGGGCCTTCGACGGCGCCCTGTTCAATTACTTCGATGCGCCGAGCAGTGTTGCCTGGGCCGGACTGGATTTGGGTCCCGGTGTCAGCGCGGTGGTTACGCAGGTGAAGTATTGCCCGCGTCCGGGCTTTGCCGGCCGCATGGTCGGCGGCAAATTCCAGGGTTCCAACACGGCCGACTTCAGCAGCGGCGTGACGGACCTGTTTACCATCAGTACCCAGCCGTCCGACGGTGTACTCACGTCGCAGACGATCAGCAACGGCGGTTCGTTTCGTTACGTGCGTTATTTGTGTCCTGCGAATGGCTGGGGCAACGTAGCAGAAGTCCAATTCTTGGGCAATGTCAGCGGTTTAAACCCCCCGACAACGCCAAGCGGTATCAGCGCAAGTTTGGTTAATGGTTATCAGATCGATCTGTCATGGAATGTATCCTCCGGGGCGACAAGCTACACTGTCAAGCGGGCGGTAGAAAACGGTGAATCGTATACCATCATAGCGAATGTAAACGGCACGAACTACAGCGACATTAAACTGGCTGGAGATACGACTTATTATTACGTTGTGAGTGCGTTGAACAGCGCCGGTGAAAGCGAAAATTCGAATCCGGCCAGCAAAACGACACAAACAGCAGGCCCAATACTGGCGGCACATTATGAACTGGAAGACAACGTTAACGACAGTTCCGGAAACGGTTATTACGCAAGCGCAACGGGATCACCGACGTACACCGCGGGTCAAATCGGACAGGCGATCGATCTGGATGGAACAGACGATTACGTCACGCTGCCTCCGGGTGTGGCGGATTCGGACGATATTACTGTTGCTGCCTGGGTCAATTGGGCCGGCGGCGGGGACTGGCAGCGGATTTTTGATTTCGGCACGGGTACGAGCCAATATTTTTTTTTGACACCCAGCAGCGGCGGCAGTTACACGCTGCGGTTTGCTATCAAAAACGGCGGGGATGAGCAGATCGTCGAGACCTCGCAACTGACCACAAACCAGTGGGTGCATGTGGCTGTGACACTGGCCGGCGATCTGGCCACGTTGTATGTCAACGGTTCGCCGGTGGACACGAACGCCGCCGTTACCATCAATCCGAGCGATTTTACTCTGGCGAACAACTACATTGGGAAAAGTCAATGGCCCGACCCGCTTTTTGATGGACGGATTGATGATTTTCGCATCTATAACTATGCGCTTTCAGAGATTGCCGTTGCGCGATTGGCACGGCAACAGATGAACACGGAAGACCTTTCCATTCTTGCGGCCTGGTGGCTGTGGCTGACAAAGGACTGCGGGACAGAAACCGGCTGTTTGGATGCTGACATCGATGGCGACGGAAAAATGAATCTGGCGGACTTTGTGGTGTTAGCCCAGAACTGGTTGTAGTAAGAGTCAGATTAAAAAAAGCCGACCTATTGGCCGGCTTTAAAATTTTCTACATGTGCCGGACATCGGGGTGTTCTTCGAAGGGCTTATCGATCAGCCAGTAATCTTTGAACCATACCTTTCCCGCTTTGATCTTGACCTTCACGATATCGTCTTCGATGAGCATCCGGATATGGCTTTCGCCGAGGGTCATGTGGTCAAACGCCATACCTTCCGGGCGGACCAGATGCGCCGCATAGGCCGGCGAGGTCCGCAGTTTGTTCAGGGCGTTATTGATGGCCTGGTTAACCATCATGGAGGAGCTTTTCAACATAGCGCTGTCAAACGTTAACTCGGCGGCATCCTTATTGAAGGCGCTCTGAACGGTCTTTAGTATGGCAATTTGCTTTTCATTATTGTTGGCATACGCCGCATCCAGCACGTCGGCGTCCAGCACCACTTCTGCATCCAGCCGCAGGCCCGGCTTCGGCGTGCGGTTGATTCCCCTGGTGGTTTCCTCAAGGATAAAAGCGTACTTGCGAACCGCTGTCATGGCGTCTTCGTCGAACGTGATCATATTGAACCAGTGCGTGCGGTCCTTTTTGCCTTCCTTGCCCCAGACAGCCACGACGCTTTCGCTTTGACTGAGCAATTCGGTATCGGGGTCCTGCGTGGATGACAAAACGTCTGCTGAAGTGGTCTCTTTCAGCGTGGTCGTGTAGTAACGGTCAAAGACCAGTTCGTAAGAATCCAGCGGATCGCTGCATCCGGTCAAACACAGAACCGATCCGATCATAAGCGTCAGAAAGAAACAATTCGTTTTCACGGTCTCGCTCCTAAATGGTTATCGGGCGTTTAAAAATGCAAAATGGCACAAAAAAGGGCGGTATTGAACCGCCCTTTCCATTTTTTTATCGGCTTTAGACTTCTTTGGCGTTAACCCATTTCATCATTTTTCGCAGTTTTCGTCCCACATCTTCGAGTTGGCTGCCGTGGTCTTTGTCGTAGAGGGCGTTGAAGTTTTTCATGCCGGTCTTGTACTCATTGACCCATTCTTTGGCAAATTCGCCGGAGGTGATTTCGCCGAGGATTTTTTTCATCTCTTTCTTGGTTTCGGCGGTAATGATGCGCGGGCCGCGGCTCAGGTCGCCGTATTCGGCGGTGTTGGAGACGCTGTACCGCATGTAGCTTAGACCGCCCTGATAGAACAGATCCACGATGAGTTTGACCTCGTGCATGCATTCAAAGTAAGCGATTTCCGGCTGATACCCGGCCTCAACCAGCGTTTCAAAACCAGCCTTGATTAATTCGCTGAGGCCGCCGCAAAGCACTGCCTGCTCGCCGAACAGGTCGGTTTCGGTTTCTTCCTTGTAGGTCGTCTCGATAATGCCTGCGCGGGCGCCGCCGATGCCGTTGGCCCAGGCCAGGGCGACGTTCTTGGCGTTGCCGTCTTCATCTTTTTCGACTGCGATCAGGCAGGGCACGCCGCCGCCTTTCTCATATTCGGCGCGAACCAGGTGCCCGGGTCCTTTCGGGGCGATCATGACGACGTTAATGCCTTCCGGCGGGGCGATGTAGCCGAAGTGAATGTTAAAGCCGTGACAGAAGCCCAGCGTTTGTCCGGGTTTGAGGTTCGGGTGAATGTCTTTTTCGTAGACCATCGCCTGAACTTCGTCCGGCAGGGTCACGATAATCAATGCGGCGCCTGCCATTGCCTCGGCAATGGAGGTCGGCGTGAAGCCGTGCTCTTTGGCCAGCGCGAAGTTGGCGGTTCCGTCCAGTTCGGCAACGGCGACTTCGATGCCGCTGTCACGCAAATTCTGGCTGTGGGCGTGTCCTTGGCTGCCGTAGCCGATGACGCAAACCTTTTTGCCCTTGAGTGCATCCAGCGGGGCGTCTTTTTCATAGTACATTGTTGCCATTTTTCTCTATTCTCCTGTATTTGGACTTTATCTTGCTTTTCGCCTTTTATTGTAAGGGGCTTAAGATACGCCAAAAGACAGGTGTTTTCAACCTATTTCCTTGAATAATGCGGGTTGTTTTTAACCATGAATGAACACGAATGGACACAAATTTGTTTTTAACTCAAGGACACCGAAGACACTAATTGGGCTTGAATGGGGTTTGTATTTTGGAAGCAGTCCGTTGTTATGTAGCGTTAAAAAGCTTTAGATAAATGATTTACAGTAATTTTATGGGTTTGAGAGTTGGGTTTTTTTTATAAAAACCATGGGGGCATGTTGCATGAATTTCAGCAAATTCGGACAAGAAATAACCTTTGAATGCACATGATTTTAGTCAGAAGGCCAACTTTTTTTCAAGAGAATTCTCTTGGAATGGGAGTCTTAAATTGCTATAATAAACGGAGTTGTGGCTTTTACTGCGGTTGCATAGACGGTTTTTTGTAATAAAGCGGTACGGAGGATGTGGTGACAGGAGAGATATCTGAGTGTGTTCTCATGTCTTTTGCCAATGTGGTTTTGTTCTGCGCCTTTGTCTTCCATTTCTTAAATTCGGATGTTAGCGTATCGAGGTTATAACGATGTATGTTATGTGGAGGAAATAAAGATGAAAAAAGATGTGTTGAAAGTAGTATTAGTGTTGGTGGTGGCAATGAGCGTGGCATCATATGGCGCGACAGTTGCCCAGTGGGACTTTGAAGATGGCGTGGCCGGGACTCCCTTTACCCCAGCTGGGGGTGCGGGTTCGGGTTATACGTTGGACACAGTCGCCGGTTATGAGATGCATGGCTGGGATGACTATTGGGGGCCCGGTTGGGCAGATGGATCTCCGGGCGGCACTGGCAGCTTGGTGATGAACAATGCGGATAATCACCAAGATGGTTATTCTTATGATGCAGCATTGACGGCGTGGTCCCCGTCGACCTGGACGATCGAGTGTGCTGTTTTCCTGGAAGAAATTTCCGGATGGGAAACAATTATCGGCCGTGATGGTTCTACCAATGGCGATGCGGAATCAGATTTCTATTTGTCGAACAATGGTATTGACGACAAGATGCGTATCAATGTTGAAACTGTTACAGGTCAACGCTGGATTCTGGATGGCGATTATACAGTCCATGTCAATCATTGGTACGGTCTGGCTGCCATGAGCGATGGCGTAACTCTGTCGCTGTGGCTTGATGACAGTACCGGCTATCAGATGATTGGTTCGCTTGACATTTCTGCACAGAGTGTAGCCGATAACGCACTGGCTGCAAACAACTTCAACTGGACATTCGGTCGCGGTTGGTACGGCGGCAGCTTTGTGGACCACATCGATGGGCAGATGGATAACATCCGTTTCAGCGATACGGCTTTGGATGCGGGTGATTTAATTCCCGTTATAATTCCGGAACCGGCAACGATGTTACTGCTGGGACTGGGCGGCTTGATGTTGCGAAAACGCCGCTAAAAACCATCTTCGGATGGACAATTAGAAATACACGGGGCGGGGTGCGTAGAGTGTGCGCAACCCGCCCGTCTTTTTGGCAGGGAAAACAAAAGGTGTCTGACCTTTAAGTTCTCTTAGTTCTTGGGAACACCGTTCACAAAATGATGTGAAGCAACCAAATTGCCCTGTTCGTCCCAGTGGAGGGATGGGCCGTGCGCCACATAGCCGAAGAACGGTCGTTTCAAATCACGCGGCTCCGGCTTTAAGTCCCACGTAGACTCGACCTTCTTCTGTCCATTGGGCCAATAATGTGTCCAGATGCCGCGATTGGTTTTCAAATCCCGTTTCCATGTCCAGTCAATTGTGCCGTCGGCAAGCCAGTACGTCTCTTCGCCGCTCTTACGCCCGTTTTCATAGACGACCTGATGTTGTTTGGTGCCGTCTTCATAGTAATCGGTTTGTTCACCTTGGAGTAAATACCGTCCATTGGGGCAAATCCTTGCGCTCCACGTCGACCGCAGTTTGCCGTTGGGATACGTTTCAGAAAATTCTTTGACAATGCCGCCCGATGTTTCCCGCGATGTTTCACCGGCGGCGGACCATACCCATGCTTCGTTAAATTCGTAATGCAGCGGCGGATAGCTGACGGTCGTTAAAATGTGTATGACGCCGTTCGGGGCCTGGCGGACCGTGGTATAGCCCAGCGAAGGATGTTCTACGCGATGATGCTGGGGCAATTGCACCGGCAGCGTTTTAATATGCCATGTTTGGCCGTTGTCTTTTGATAGTGCCGCAAAACAATTATCGCCATAGTCCCAACCCGCAGGAGGAGCCTTTTTCATTTTGTGCATGTAAGAATCGCTCACAAAAATGAGGTCACCGGAGGCTAATCGAATCATTGAAGGTCGCTGGGCGCTGCTCAGGGGCGGAAACGGCGACGGCTTGCTTTCGCTCCAGGTCGCTCCCCAGTCCGTTGAAATATTTAATGGCGCCCACCCGTTCACATTCGAATTTTTGCCGCCCAGAGAAAGCAGTCTCCCTTTATCGTCTAACGGCAGGATTGTGGAATGCCGTCCGCCTGTGCGTCCGCCCATATCATGCCAATGGATACCGTTATCGGGGCTGTGCCATAAGAAGCTTTGAGCGCCGTGGCCGTCCATCGCCATATAGATGGATTGGTCCGGCCCGCGGAACGCATTGGTGACCGGCTGTGCCGTATAGTCGGCGGCCGGCTTATCGAGTTGGGGAATAGAATATGTCCAAGTTGCACCATTATCGGTAGATGCGGCCATGCGGAACGGGACATAATCTGATATATCGCGACCACCGCCAAAGAACCAGATTTTTCCATTGTCGTTCCACAAGAGTCCGGACTGGTCATTTTGCCCCTGTGTTTTGAAAAACAATTCCGGCATGTCCCAATCTTCGCTACCATAGCGCAATCGCGCTTGTACGAATGATGTGGAACTATCCGCTTCCGACTTACCTAACGGGGTGCTGAAATAGACCACCAGCGCGTCCCCGTTCGGCAGAATCTCGAATCCCGGCGAATGATTGTGATGGTACACGTGCGGGTCCATCCCCGTCAGCGGGCCCGTTTCCGTCTCGGTGTAGCACGGCGGAATCGGCATGGCGAATCGCACCGTGAAATAAGGAACCTCCGGATTCGGCCCGAACGAGGCGGGCTGCGTACTTTGCTTGACGCAGGATTGATTGAAGGGAACCGGCGTATCCGAATCAATGACAAATTGAAGCTGATTTGCATCCTCCACGGCGGTCATATGCGAGCTGGGTGAAAAATTCGCGGCTGTAACTTTGATGGTCTCTGTTTCCGCAACAGCCCGGGCCTGGAGAACCAAAGCGATTGCGACAATCACATATCCGAATGACAGAAATGAGATACGGTTCACTGCAAGTTTTGGTTTCATGGAGCGATCCTTTCTTTTTTTGTTTTATCGAGCCCCGCTACAACGTCAGCCACTGGTCGATTATTTCATCGATCGCATCGGGAAGAATGCCGACCAGCCAGGCCATGTCTACAATCGTAGGACGTTTTCGAATCTCATGCATATGAAGCATGGCGCCGCGAATATGCTCACGCGAGCATTTAACATCGCCAAATGTATGCGCGGCGCCGGCTGTTTTAAGGCACTGTTTAATCTGGCCGGCGGGCCGAACCAGCGTTTGACATTTGTCAGTAAATTCATTCCACACACGTTCATTGTTCAGTTTGCCGGCCATTGACTGGAGCACGGGTTTTTTCTGTTCGTACTGCGCGTTGACACTGTTGTGCAGTTTGCCCCAGTATGCGGCATCGGTTTGGGAGGGTATTGAAACACATTTCGGGGCTTTAATTTGAAATATCTTTTCGTACAAAGCGGACGCCACTATCGTGCCGACTCCGACCTGTCTGCCGTGGAGGTCGTGTTCGCCTCCGTCTACATTGGAAATCATATCCAGCGTATGGCTGAGCAGATGTTCTCCGCCCGAGGCCGGGGCGGAAGTGCCGATAATCGTCATGGCGATGCCGGAATAGAATAACGCATTGACCAACGCCTCCAGCGCATCGGGGCGGCATTGCCGGACGTTCTCCGGATGCTCCATATAATACGGTTCCAGCGCATTAATCATTTCGGCGGCGGTTCGGCAGAAATGTTCACCATTGAAAATATGATTCATCATCCAGTCGGCGGCACTTACGGGCTTGGCTATCACATCGCCCAGTCCTGCCGAGGTCAGCTCAAACGGGGCCTCCGCAATCATTGATGGTATCGCAAAGACGGCCAGCGGCGCGCGGGCGGGGAGCAATGTCTTGACTCCCGCCATTGTGGGCGCGACATTTGCCGAGGTGAACCCGTTCATCGTGGCGGCCGTCGCGATGACCGCGTATGGGATATTCCGCTGGAAGGCCCACCATTTTGTTAAGTCGTTAATGACTCCGCAGCCTACGGCAAGGGCAATGTCGACAATCGGAATTTCCGATTTTAACCGCTCATAGGTAATATCGTCGCAAACAGGCCCCCCGCGGTCCGTGTCGGCAACTACAATCACATCAACGTTCCACCCGCTGCGCTCAAGGGCCTGGCTCGCGGATTTACCCGCGACAGACAACGTCCGAACATCGCATATCAGTGCAACCCTGCGCCCCTGGACACAACGCGCCAGCACCCGGGGCATGCGTTCAACGGCATCGGCCGCATAGATGATTTCCCGCGTGGGAACCGTATGGCTTTTCCCGCATTGACAATCAAACGTCTTATTGAGCAGTTCGTTGAGTTCCATAATTTTAGTTATTGGCTCACACCGTTGTTAACGTTACATTATTTTTTCCAGCAGGACTTCTTGTCCCTCGGTAAAGTGCGCACTTTCGATGTCTTCCGGGCTGATTCGCATCACCGGCTCATTGCCGTCGGCCACGGGTCCGGCTTTTACATGAACCGAACGAAGGCCGCCGTACCACCACCGTACATGGCAGGCATAAAGCAAATCGCCGGGCTGGGCGGCCATTTGGTCCAGCGCGGCTTGTGCGACGACAACCCTATTCTCTCCGGATAAACTTTGATCCGGCTCAACAATGACCTTGACCTTACGGCCGGGCCGGCGATTCGGCTCGCTGCCTTTAAATTGCCGCATGCCTTCTTTTTGTGTGCCGGCCACAAGCCCCATTAGCTCTGCAGATGGTTTAGGCGTTGTAAATAATGTCACCACAACACCGATTGCACCGGATGCAATCAGTCCGAATAAGGCACGCATGAACTTATAGCTGGCGGGGCCCATCCCAAAATCAAACGGCCTCACAAGCATCTCGGGCCAGATAAATGAACACCCTATCAATGCCGCCCCGCCGGTAATTGTCGCAAATGCCGCCGCGGGCGTATATCGTTTGGAAACAATGCCCATAAAAATGGCCGTCAGCACCGGCGGGGTGACCGCCGCCGTAAACATCCCGTGCGCACCATATATCGTATCTTTCATGAATATCGGAACCGCTGCCAGCCCCAATCCTGCCGCACATAAACTTGCGATCCGGGCAACCCGGAGATAATGTTTATCATTGCTGTCGGGCCGAATATAAGGCCTCCAGATATCATTTACAAATATCGCACTGACAGCATTGATTAAGGAATCAGCCGTACTCATCAAGGCCGCTGTCAACGCCGCAAGAATAAAACCGAAAACGCCCGGCACGCACAAAAGATTCGCTGCCTTTACAAAAGAATCCCCCGGTTCCGTAACCAATTCCCCGTTATTGACCAGCGCCTTTGCTATCCATCCTCCGCAACTTGTCGCAACGGCCGCCAGCGGCGTCAATACCAGTATCCAGCAGACGACCATTCGCCGGGAATCCTTCACGCTTTTGAGAGAAAGGAACCGCATGATGAAACCCTGATGCATGAGCATCAGCGCGCCGGTATTCGCCAAACCATCCTGAACAAAAATACCGACAAAACTGAACTCCGGCGGGTTGTTAAACTCCGAAAAGGCGTATTTATGCGTCTGCGGAAGCAGTGACCAGAATTTATCGAAACCGCCGAAATGATAAATCGCCACGGCAAACAGACCCAACCCGGCCAGGAGCAGGATGACCCCCTGTACAAAGTCCGTCATAATAACAGCCGTCTGGCCTCCGACATAGACATACAATGCCACCACCACTGCCGTTACCGCGGCCCCGGTCATAATTTCCCACCCGAGAAGCGTATGCAGCGTTTTCCCTAACGTGATAAGATTGATTCCAATGTATCCGATGATATAGAGCAGGATAATTAATGTTGCTGCGATGCGGGTTTTCTTATCAAACCGAGCTTCCATATACTCGGGAACCGACTGGATTTTCCGGTAGTAGATAACAGGAATCCACACCAGAACCAATATCGGCATCCAGAACCAGTCGTTAAAGTATGTCTGCGTACTGCTGATGCCGTACTTGAAGCCCGCCGCACTGTATTTGATAAAACTATAACTGCCCACAACCGTCGCAATACATGAAAAGGCGATAAGCCACCACGAAAAACGCTGCCCCCCGAAGAAAAAATCCTTTGTGCTTTTAGTGTACCGTCCAAAAAGCAAACCGAAGCCCAACACCGCAACAAAGTACACCAGCATTACGGCATAGTCAGTTCTGGTGCCGATGGCCTGCGCTATCATATCGTATTCCCATTAGACAAATCGGGAGCGATAAAAGTAAAGAAACAAACCAAGGCAAGCAGCAGAAGATAACCGACGATTAAAACGACAATAAAACGCCGGTCTTCGGCTATTTTGACATCAAGATATTTCCCTCGCAATCCGCACAAAATCCCAATTAAACATAAAACGCCCCCAACTCCGAACTGACAAACAATAGGCCAGACTCTCAACATATTCATAAACTAAATTCCTCCAAGCTTGAGCGCATCTTTGATTCATGAGCAATGTACCTGAAAGATTATATGTTGTCAAAACTATAAATAGGATCCCGCCGAGGTCAAAAAGTACGGCGGGAAATCCTTTTAATTGGGTTCTTCTGTTTTTGCGTTTCGGTTGTATCGAGCCATAGCCACGGTTCCGGTTCGGACGACGTTTTTGACGCCGTAGGGCCGGCATGAATCGATAAACGCCTCGATCTTATTTTCCGGTCCGGCGACCTCGACCATCACGAACTTCTGCCCGATGTCCACCACTTTTCCGTTAAACATCTCGATCAGGGCCAGGATTTCAGGCCGTTTTTCGGCGGTACAGGCCACGCTGATGAGCATCAGGTCTCGGGCAACAGTGTCCTGACCGGCAAAGTCCTGAACTTTCACGACCTCGATGATCTTCAGCAGTTGCTTACGGACCTGTTCAACGACCTTGTCGTCGCCAACAACCACGATGGTCATCCGGCTGATATTCGGGTCATCCGTTCGGCCCACCGCCAGTGAGTCGATATTAAAGGCGCGGGCGGCAAACATCCCCGCGACATGGGCCAGAACACCGGGCTTATTTAAAACCAAAGTACTTAATATATGTTTCATTGTAATCTCCAGAAAAAACTCGAAATTCTAATTCCTAAATCCTAAACAAATTAGAATTTTCCTTATTTTACGCCATTTCAAAGATATCCAGCCCGTCCATTTCGTGGAGGCTCTTTCCGGCGGGGACCATTGGCCAGACGTTTTCTTCCTGGTCCACGCGGAAATCCACAACGACCGGCTTGGTTTCGGCAAGCATCTGTTTCATTGCTTCGGGGACCTGGTCTTTTTTGTCCACGGTCATGCCGACACAGCCGAACGCGCGGGCAAGAGTGGCAAAGTCCGGATTTACCAGCGAACTTTGCGAATAGCGGCGGCCGTAGAATAACTCCTGCCACTGGCGAACCATGCCCATGAAGCCGTTGTTGAGCAGCACGACTTTGACCGGCAGATTGTACATGACGGCTGTCGAAAGCTCGGTCAGGGTCATGTTGAAGCTGCTGTCGCCGTCGACATCAACCACGATTTTGTCCGGATAGGCAGCCTGTGCGCCGATTGCCGCTGGCAGGCCGTATCCCATGGTGCCCAGTCCGCCGGATGTAACCCACTGACGCGGTGTACCGTACTTGAAGAACTGGGCGGCCCACATCTGGTGCTGGCCGACGCCGGTTGTGATAATCGCATCGCCGCCGGTTTGCCGGTAAAGCTCTTCGAGCACATACTGGGGCTTAATGGTGTCCGTGTTCCTGTCATAGGTGAACGGGTGCTTTGCCTTCCAGGCGGCAATGGTTTCAAACCATTCCTTTCGCGGCTTGTATTCAACCTTTTCAAGCAATGCCTGGAGTACCTGTTTTGCATCACCGACGACGGGGATGTCCGTATGAATATTCTTGCCGATGTTGGCGGGGTCGATGTCAATGTGGACAATCGTCGCATTGGATGCGAATGTTTCCAGCTTGCCGGTGACGCGGTCGTCAAACCGTGCGCCGACGGAAATCAGCAGGTCGGAGTGCTGAACGGCATAGTTGGCATAGGCCGAGCCGTGCATGCCGAGCATGTCCAGCGATTCGGGGCGGTTCTGGTCATAGGCGCCCAGTCCCATCAGCGTTGTCGTAACGGGGATATTGGCTTTCTGTGCCAGCGCTCGAAGTTCCTCGGAAGCATTGGAGATAATGACGCCGCCGCCGACATACAGAACGGGTTTTTTGGATTCGTTGATCGCGTCTGCTGCGGTCGTGATCTGTCGAGCATGTCCCTGGATACGATTTTTAAAGCCCGGCAGCTCGATCTCGGTTTTCGGCGGGATCGGGCACTCGGCGATCTGCATATCCACCGGGATATCGATCAGGACCGGTCCGGGACGCCCGTTGGAGGCGATAAAAAACGCCTCGCGGATTGCCTGGGCCAATTCGTTTGGATCTTTAATAATCATATTATGCTTCGTGACCGGGCGGGTAATGCCGGTGGTGTCCGCTTCCTGGAAGGCATCGTTGCCGATCAGGGACGTGCGAACCTGCCCGGTGATGGCAACGAGCGGAATCGAATCCATCATTGCCGTTGCCAGTCCGGTGACAAGGTTGGTTGCCCCGGGGCCGCTGGTGGCGATAACGACGCCGGTTTTGCCGGTGGCGCGGGCGTAGGCGTCGGCCATGTGGCAGCCGCCCTGTTCGTGACGGGGGATGATGAACTTGATCGGGGCATCATACAATTTGTCGAAAAGGGGCAAAACCACGCCGCCCAGATAGCCGAACATGACCTCGACACCCTGTTCGACGAGCATGTCGACGATGACCTGTGAGCCGGGCTTGTAAATCGTTTCGCCTGTATTTTTGTTATTTTTGCTCATATTTTAACTCCTTAACGTAATAAGGTGATTTTCTGTGAATTGGCGCAATGATATCACTGCAACAATAAGGGGGTGGCGCAGGAGAAACCTCCCGCAAGGCTTGTGTTTCCATAATGTGTCTCCAATCCTGTTAAACATCTCGTTATTCCAGTGTTTGCAGGGTTTTAGGGCAATTATCGATAGGACCGATCCGACCGCACCGAGCGATTCGGACCCGTCCATATCGGGATACGCTGCCCCGATACTGCAACACTCAAACCACAATCTTAACTTGTGCCAGGGACGCGAAAACGCGTTTGCTTACATCTCACGTCAGAGCATAAGAATAATTACTATACGATTATTATCAGCAAAAGTCAATAATTGCTTGAGCTTGTCCTTTTTCGCCGATTGGGCGAAAATCTTTGACAAAATCGGACGAAATCAGTACAATAATAAGGGTCTATCGCTACTGGTTTTAAAGGGTTTTGGGTATTTTAATGCGAGGGAGGCATTATTATGAAAGGAGTGGTATTTATTTTGTTATTATCGTGTGGATGACTCTCGGGGCGGCGACGTTCGCCTACGACTGGGACAGCAATCCCGTTTGCAGTGGAGAACATGCAGGGAGCCTCTGACCCGTATGGAAAAAATTTCTGAGCCGAATCAATTGATGGCGATCGGCTCCGATCCGGACCTGCTTGACAAGCACTTTATCCTCACTAATGATATTGTCTTCGATCCCAATAATAATCCGAATCATGCATTTCAATCAGCCCTTGATTGCCTACGGTGTTCTCGAAAACGGCAGCGGGCCGCGTTTTACCGGTTCTTTTGACGGCAATTTTAAAGTTATCCGCAATTTCAAAATCAATAGTTTTGAGTTCTCAGTTTTTAGTTCACAGGTGTCGATTCGACAATCGTCAATCGAAAGTTGTCAAAGTATTGAGGGAGACATTATGAGGAGCGGAATTTGTTTTTTTGCTGTCGTATGGGTCAGTTTCGGCGCATCCGCATTCGGGTATGACTGGCAGACAATCCCGGCAGCGGGTATCCCAACAATCCGTATCAAATCAGCGAACCGAACCAGTTGATGGCTATCAGCTCCGATTCGGTGCTGTTGACGAAGCATTACATCCTGACCCATGATATTGTCTTTGATCCAAATCATAATCCCAATCATGTTTTCAGATCAGCCCTTGATTGCCTACGGTGTTCTCGAAAGCGGCGGCGGCCCGCGTTACCGGTTCTTTTAACGGAAATGATAAAACAATTTACAATCTGAAAATTATCACCTCGGGACCATGCAGCGCTCTGTTTGGTGCGACAAAAGAAGCGGTCATCAAAAATCTTAAGATGAAGAATACCATCGTTCTCTCAGAGGGTAACATAGCAGCCGGTTTGATTGCACTGATGGACTATGGAACCGAGTTGGATCATTGACTCTGTCAGCGGTCGGATAAGCGGCGTCCAAAAAGTTGGCGGCATGGTTGGATTGGCACCCATGTATACCTATTGGCCTCCTCCGCCGGCGCATCCTGCGGCGACCATCAACAATTGTTTCAGTGAAGGAACTCGTCATCGGGTCAAATGGATGTCGGCGGATCTGGTTGGCGATTTTACGGGGCAAAATGTCACATTGCGGCAGTACGTCAACCGTACAAGGCACCGGCGTGAGCATGTGGATTGGCGGATTAGTGGCTTACCACGGCTATGACGAAATATCCGACCAGAATATAATGACGCAATGTTTCAGCCGCGGGCCGGGTTTATGGAAGTGACAACAGCATGTTTGTAGGCGGCTTAGCGGGCGGGATTACAGTACCGGTTTATGATTCTTACAGTGATGGAATAGTTGCCGTTGGAAACAATAGCCAGAATATAGGGGGATTTACCGCCGTTATGAACACGGGCGGGCATTATCTCGGCATCCGGTATCGCGGTGAATTGTTACAGTGCCACACGTATCTCTGCCGGAGCAGGTAGCAGTTGGGTCGGCGCTTTCAAAACGACAGGCGGTTCATTAGAGCATTGTTACTTTCTGGCATCCGCGGGGCCGGATAATGGGTTTGGTACGCCGCTGGATGATCCGAATATGATGATTCCGGCCAATTTCTCTGGCTGGGATTTTTTGGGTGAAGACACGAACGGAGAAAACGAAATTTGGCGGATGTGTGTGGACGGGGTGGACTATCCACGACTGAGCTGGGAGTTTGCTCAGAATGGAGACTTTGCCTGCGGTGACGGTGTGGATTTGGCGGATTTGCAGGCACTGGCAGAACATTGGCTATTGGTGGGTACGGCCCACCCTACAGAATTTAGCTACGCCTGCGATGCCAACGGTGACGAGCAAATTGATCTGAAAGATTTCGAAGAATTGTCGGAAAACTGGCCGTAATTTGCAACAGGCTTGCGTCATCGGCATCTGAAAGTATAAAGGGCAACAGACTGATTGAAAGGAGGTCGCCGTGGCCAACAAAAAATATATTTTCGTTCTTTCAGCAATTATTTGCATGATGGGATGGTCCTTTAGCGGCACCTACGGCGGCGGGTCGGGGATGCCGGAAGATCCTTACCTCCTCTCGAATCCTGCGCATCTGGTTGAATTATCGGTTACCGAAGCGGACTGGAGGTGGGATTTTGTTTGACAGCGGATATCGATATGACAGGCGTCAACATCACGCCTATAGGTTTGTTTACCGGTGTATTTGACGGCGACGGCCACACAATCAGTAATTTGACGTTTGATTCGGCTGTGGGCCTTGTGGGATTATTCCGATTTATCGGATATGAGGATTACGGAGTGCCCGGTATTGTCAAAAATCTTCACCTGGAAACGTTTCCATCACCGGCGGGGCTGGGTGTCGGGCGATCACCGGTGTGCTTTCTGTGGGGGAAATTTTTAATTGTTCGGCAACGGGTAGCGTACACGGGTATTGGGGAGATATTAATTACACGGTTCGTGCCGGTGGCATTGCCGGAAGCGTCGGCTCTGACGGTTCGATTCATCAATGCTGGTCGGCCCTGCTCAGTGAGCGCTGCATATGTACAAGGGGTACAGAACGCCTACGTGGCGGACTTGTCGGACAGGAATTATGGAACGGTTTCTGACTGTTATTCGCTTGGTTCGGTATCGGGCGAATATGCCGGAGGTTTGTTGGCTTATTGTATAATACATCATATCCTAACGCCAGCATCAGTAATTGTTACAGTACCGGGCATGTCGAGCAAAGCAGTCGTTTGCCGGGGGGTTTGCAGGGCAGTATTGGAGCGGGACGTTTACGGATTGTTTCTGGGATACGGAAACCGGTGGGACGACAGATGCAATTGGTGATGGTTCGGCAACCGGGATTCTGGGCAGGACGACAACCGACATGAAAACACAGGCAACCTTTACCGACTACACGTGGGATTTTCTGGGTGAGGATACAAACGGTGAAAATGAAATCTGGCGGATGTGTGTTGATGGGGTTGAGTATCCGCGGCTGAGTTGGGGAGTTTTCCAGAAATGGTGACTTTGCCTGCGAAGACGGCGTGGATTTGGCGATTTGCAGGCACTGGCCGAGCATTGGCTATTGGTGGGCACGGCCCACCCTACAGAATTTAACTACGCCTGCGATGCCAACGGTGACGAACAGATCGACTTGCAGGATTTCTCGGTGCTGGGTAAAAATTGGCAGTGAATACCAAGCAGAGGGCAATAGGCAGAAGGCAGAAAACCCGTGTTTCCTGGGGTATTGACTTTTGGGTGGGATTAGGTATTCTATGACTCTTTCGGGTATCTGAAGAGTCACTATTACGGCTGGAATGGTCGGAGAACAAACCACGTATGGAACCACTTGAAGCGGGGCTGCCTGTTGAGGCGGCCAACCCCTGCATCACCTGCGGGGCGTGCTGTGCTTATTTTCGTGCATCTTTTTACTGGGCCGAGACTGACGTGTCTGCCGGCGGAACCGTTCCGGCTGACCTGACGGAAAAGCTCAATGATTTCCGCGCGTTGATGCGCGGCACCAACGGGACGAATCCCCGCTGTATCGCGCTGCTGGGCCAGATCGGTCAGAGCGTCGGATGCAGTATCTATGCCCTTCGCGCCTCGGTCTGCCATGATTTCAAGATGTCCTGGGAGAACGGCATCCACAATGACCGTTGCGATAAGGCCCGCGCGGCGTGGGGACTGCCACCGTTAGAGCCGCCGGCAATACTGCCGACCGGCGAGCCGGAAAATCCCGATGATGTCAATCCGCCCAACCGACCGCTTGTTCCGTTTGCGGCGTAAGAGAAGGACGATTGGGGCTTGGGGGAGTTTTGCTTGCAATATATCACAGATCGGCTTCGTTCTTGTTTAACGACGGAAAAAACCCAATATCAAACAGAACGGGAGTTAATGATGCGTTATCTGGCGTTGATATGCTGTATCTTTGTCATGGCCGGCTGCATGTCCGCTGCGAAATCTAAACAAGCCTCTCCAAGGCTCCGGCAGAAGTGTATGCGGCTGAAGGCTATGCACTGGTTTGGTCGGATGAGTTCAATACTGACGGCCCGCCGGACCCCAACAACTGGACGCATGAACAGGGATTTATGCGGAACCAAGAACTCCAGTGGTATCAGTTGGACAATGCCTTTTGCGAAAACGGGTGGCTGATTATCGAAGGACGGCGGGAAAACCTGTCGAATCCCCAGTACGATCCCGAAAGCCGCCGCTGGCAGCGCAGCCGGGAGCAGGCGGAGTATACATCGGCCTGCCTGAAAACGGTTGGGCTGCAGGAGTGGCTGTATGGACGATTCGAAATACGTGCACGCATCGACACCCGGCCGGGACTGTGGCCGGCGATCTGGACATTGGGTTCGGCTCGCGGGTGGCCGGGCTGCGGCGAGATCGATATCATGGAGTATTACGACGACAGTATTCTCGCAAATGCCTGCTGGGTTGGCGGCCAGTCCGAAAGACGCAGAGGACAACGGGCAGTGTGGGACGGTGCGAAGAAACCGATCAGCGAATTTAATGACCCGGCGTGGGGCTCCAAAATCCATGTCTGGCGAATGGATTGGGATGAAAATGCCATCCAGCTTTTTGTCGATGACACATTGCTCAATACCATCGAGATCGAAAAAACCATCAATGAGCGTTCAGGAATCACACCATTTCGGGAACCGCACTATCTCCTGCTTAATCTGGCGATCGGCGGCGACCGCGGCGGTGATCCGTCGCAAACCACATTTCCCTCACGATACGAGATCGATTATGTGCGGGTGTATCAAAAACAGCCCTAAAAGAAACCAATCTAATAATTGTTTACGAATCTTTCATTTCAATGTAATATATCTTGAACAAACTAACATTAATTTGTGAGAGGCATTATGAATAAACGAACGGTTGTTTGGACCTTGATACTGTTTTTAAGCGCGGCTGTTTATGCGGCCGGTGAACAGGGGGCGGTTTATAAGGATACTTCTGCTGATTTTGAATCGCGTGCGGCGGACTTGGTTGAGCGGATGACGCTGGAGGAAAAGATTTCCCAGTTGGGCGATAACGCCCCGGGTATTGAGCGGCTTGGGGTCCCGGCATATAACTGGTGGAATGAGTGTCTGCATGGCGTTGCGCGGGCGGGTGTTGCGACGGTTTTCCCGCAGGCGATCGGTATGGCGGCGACGTTTGATCGTTCAATAATGTATGATACGGCCTGCATCATCAGCGATGAGGCGCGGGCCAAACATCACGAATTTGCTCGCAATCATGATTACGGTCGCTATAAAGGGCTGACGTTCTGGTCGCCGAATATCAATATTTTCCGTGACCCCCGCTGGGGCCGGGGGCATGAGACCTACGGCGAAGACCCTTATTTAACCGGTCAGATGGGCATTCAGTTTGTGCGCGGCTTGCAGGGCGACGACCCGAAATATCTCAAGCTTGTTGCGACTGCCAAGCATTATGCGGTTCATAACGGGCCGGAGCCCGACCGGCACACCTTTAACGCGGTTGTGAATGCGCGCGATCTGTGGGAAACGTATTTGCCTGCGTTTTACGACCTGGTTGTTACCGGTAAGGCATATTCTGTGATGGGGGCGTATAACCGAGTCGATGGCGAGTCGGCCTCGGCTAGTTGGATGCTGCTGGACGACATTCTCCGCAAGCAATGGAAATTTGATGGGTATGTCGTATCCGATTGCGGTGCGATCCGGGATATTTATGCCAATCACAAGATCGTTAGTGACGCAGAAGAAGCGGCCGCGATCGGTGTTCGCAGAGGCTGTGACCTGAACTGTGGGGGCGTGTATCAACAGTCACTGCTGGAGTCCGTCAGAGATGGGCTGATCGATGAAGGGGAGATCGACCTGGCGGTTTATCGTTTGATGCTGGCTCGCATGAAGCTGGGGATGTTTGACCCGCCGGAGATGGTGCCGTATGCGCAGATTCCTTATTCGGTCAACAATTGTGAAAAACATAGCGAAGCGGCGCTGGCGATGGCCCGCAAGTCGATGACGCTGTTGAAGAACGAGGGGCTGTTGCCGCTGGATAAAAGCAAGATCAAAACGATTGCGGTTGTGGGTCCGAATGCGGACAGTGTAGCGGCTTTGCGCGGCAATTACTTCGGAGATGCGTCGAGTCCTGTGACTGTTCTGGAAGGAATTCGACAGGCCGTGGGCGATAAGGTCCAGGTGCTATACTCGTTGGGATGCCCCCTGGCTGAAGGCGTTGGCGAGGCCGCTTTCCCGATTGTTGATTCGAAATACTTGTTTACCACCGACGATACGGGCCGGGATGTTCATGGTTTAAAAGGAAACTATTACCGCGGTGTAAGTCTGCAGGGCGAACCGGTGATGAGCCGTATTGACAGCGGTATCAAGATGGACTGGGGATACACCTCGCCCACGACAACAGCGATCGCTCAGGGTATTTTGTCTGCAGACAGAAAAATCGATAATGATAATTTTTCGGTACGGTGGACCGGACAACTTCTCGCCCCCGTCAGCGGCGAATACAAGTTGGGTGTGACATCCGACGATGGGTGCCGGCTCTATGTTGACGGAAAAAAGATCATCGACGGCTGGTCGAAACATGCAATGGAAGCGTTTGTCGCTGATATCACGCTGGAGGAAGGTAAACGCTATGACATAACGATTGAATATTATGAGGAAAGCCAGCATGCGGGCATTCACTTTGTCTGGGTGCAGCCCGAATCGGGAAAACCTCCCAACGCAGACTATTGCCCACCAGACGATTGAAGATGTGTCAAAAGCAGACGTGGCGATCTTTGTAGGCGGGCTTGACGCGAATTTAGAAGGTGAAGAAATGCGACTTGAGGTAGAAGGTTTCAATCGCGGTGACCGTACGAAAATAGAACTGCCTGCGGTTCAGTTGGAAACACTCAGAGCGATCCAGAAAACCGGAACGCCGGTTGTGTTCGTTCTGTTGGCGGGCAGCTCGATTGCCTTTGATGGAGTAGATACAAACACTCCGGCGATTCTGATGGCGTGGTATCCCGGTCAGCGCGGCGGCGATGCGGTGGCGGATGTGCTGTTCGGTGAGTACAATCCGGCTGGGCGACTGCCCGTTACGTTCTATACATCAACAGATGAACTGGGCGATTTCAGCGATTACCACATGGTCGGCGGCAAGGGCAAGACCTACCGTTATTATCAGGGCAAGCCGTTGTATCCGTTTGGGCACGGGCTCAGTTTTACGACGTTTAAGTATTCGGACATGATAATCAGTCGGGACGAAATCGGTGCCGATGAGACGGTGACGGTTTCGGTGGATGTGGTCAATACCGGCACGCGGGACGGCGAGGAAGTCGTGCAGTTGTATGTGCGCGAGGTGAAATCGCCGCGGCCGATGCCGGTCAAGCAGCTTCGGGGATTTGAACGTGTGTTTCTGGAAAAGGGTCAAAAGAAGACCGTTACCTTCAAACTAAAGCCCATAGAAGATATGCGTTATTACGATGCTCAGCAACAGCAATATCAAGTAGAACCCGGCGAATTTGAAATTCAGATCGGTGCTTCCAGCAGTGATATCCGGCAAAAGGACACGCTTACGGTGAAGTGATGCGGGATTTGAACAGATCATCTTGCAATTTGGCCTGATTTATGGGAAACTCCCATCGATATATGAACTGCTTTTGAGTTGATGGAGAAACCATGGGACTGTTTAGCAAGACCGTACAATATTTAAAAGAACATCTGGGCAAGACTCGCCAGAAAATCGCCTCGTCACTGTCGGCGGTGCTGACGCTGGGCCGGGATATCGACGATGATTTGCTGGATCAGCTTGAGGAAACGCTTATCAGCGATGATATCGGTGTCGAAACGACCGCGCGGTTGATTGAAGACCTTCGCAGTGCCTATAAAAAAGGACAGATCAAGAAAACCGACGACGTCCTGCCATTCTTAAAAGAGCAGATGAAAAGCTGCTGGCCGGAATTGGACCGCCAACTCAATATGGCGCCATCGGGTCCGACCGTCATTCTGGTCGCGGGCATCAACGGCTCCGGCAAGACAACCAGCATCGCAAAACTGGCCTATATGCTCAACAAAAGCGGCAAAAAGGTTATTGTTGCCGCCTGTGACACTTTCCGCGCTGCGGCGGTGGAGCAATTGACCATCTGGTCGGAACGCATTGGCGTTCAGATCGTCAAGCACAAATCCGGTGCCGACCCGGCGGCGGTGGCCTATGATGCCTGCCAAGCGGCGATATCGCGAGACGTCGACTACCTGATCATTGACACAGCGGGGCGGCTTCACACGCAAAGGCATTTGATGGAAGAACTTACGAAAATTCGTAATGTCATTACCAAGCACATCCCCGATGCCCCACACGAGGTGATCCTCGTCGTGGACGGCACCACCGGGCAAAACGCCATCATGCAGGCCAAGATCTTTACCAAGGCCATTAATGTAACAGGTATCTTTTTAGCGAAACTGGACGGCACCGCCCGCGGCGGTATCGTTATAGCCATCAAGGACATGCTGGATATCCCGGTCAAGTTTGTCGGGTTAGGCGAAACACCCGAGGATATCGCCGAATTCGACCCGGACGGATTTGTTGAAGCACTGTTTAATTAGCCTATTTAATACACACGTAAACAATCTTCTGCACATAGAAAAATATTTCACATGGACAGAACACCTTAAAATTTCACCAAAATACACATAACTACATATAAAAAAAAATACTTAGGTCGTATTCTCCAAACCGAAAAATAATATGTGTTGTTTCTGTTTACAAAAAAAACACATATTATTTGTAGTTTGTCGTTGACATATTTGTTTTTCACGTTTATTATTAGAAACAAATAGTTTTTATTAGATATCTGAAAGGCAAAATTATGGCCGTAAATATTACCATTACAGTACCCGAAGGGTTGCACGAAAGACTTCAAAAGGTCAAAAAGAATTTTAATGTCTCTTGGATTTGCCAAGAGGCAATCGGATTTGAAGTCAAAAGGCAGGAATTACTCCAAAGCGGTGTTGAAAACGATCAAGATGTAATTGAACGGCTTCGACTCGAAAAAGCGGAGTTAGCTAAGAAATCTTATGACTTGGGCTATAAGGCAGGTTTAAGTATTGCTAAGTATAGTTCTTATAACGATTTTCTTAAGTTAGATAGTCTAAGAAACCATGGTCCATGGGAAGCCATGTTCGAATTTTTAGGAAGCGAAGATTGGTTGTACATAGATACTGATTTCGATGAATATGAAGAAGAATTTCCGGGGCTGGATTCAGATCTTTTTGCAAAGGGCTGTTTTGCAGCGGTTGTGGATTTCTATGACAAGATTAAAGACCAGTTGTAATATTAACCAATATTAAGGAGGTTAGCGATGTCGAATAATTTTGATTTTGCACGGTGTTTTGCTCCCGATGTTGCCGATCGTTTAAACAGGGCTGATGACTATCTGGCGTATCATGAGGATTCGGTGGCTGCCCTTGAGTCTGCCGGCACAGCACTGGAGCAACTTGTTAAACATATCGCGATCAAAGAGGGGTTATCAGATACAGACTTCTTTGGTCTACGTCTAGAAGAAAAAATTGAATACCTCGAAAAGAAATCAAGCTGCCCCCACAAGATTATCACTTGGATGAGTTTTATTCGAAAGAAAAGGAATAAGGCCTCTCATCGAAATGAAGCCAGAGAATATGATGCAGGCGTTGCCCTTAAAAACGCACATCGTATTTTAAAATGGTGTGTTGAGAATTATCAACTTGGAATCGCGACGGATTATATGGAAAGGGGTTATAGCGATGGGCCGGTGGTTTGCATTCAAGGTTCATTAAGGCCGTTGAATCATAATCTCCGGCAAAATACACTTTTAGTAATGATGTGACGGATTTGTCACAGTAAAGGAAAGGGAAAACATGACAATTCTTCAAGTAATGACAAGATTTCTTTATGGCATCCCAAGTTGGAGTAAGACTTTAACAACTGACGGTGTCTGTTTAATGTCATATGGAGTTGTGATAGCAAGATGGTCGAAAGGTCGTATTCTTATGCCTGAGACTGATGTATTTACTGCAGAACGACAGAAAGGCATCGAAAAAAAATAAAAACCCTAGCAACAAGCCTCAAAATCCCCATCTTAAAAGAGTCTGACTGTCTTGTTTAGCGGCAATTTCTTAGATTCTTTTTTCTTTAAAGGTTCATTGTTTGATGAGTATAGTTTTTCACAGTTGGCTGTTATAAGCCTTGACAAAGGGTGAGCTTAGATTATAATCACAGTTTCTGAGAAATTTGATTGGATAGGAATAAGGACGTGATGATGATTCGATTAGGAAAAGTAAGTCGTGCATACGCATAGGGTTACAGGTGACCCGGCGGGCATTTTGCCGCTGCGCAACCGGCTTCTTTTGAATGATAGACGCTCTTCAGTGACTTTGCAGAACGCGTGTTTTGGGAGGGTATCATGAACTGAGGGTAGGACAAATTTTGTTCAACCCGGCCCGGAAATATGATTCTTCGGGCCTGTTTGTGTTCTGTGTGAGTCGAAGTGGCAACCCGAAGGTTTCCACTTTTTTTATTTTGGTGCAAAGGAAAAGGACAAGATGAATCAAGAATTGATCAGGATCATTGAGAACATCGCCCGAGACAAGAATATTGACAAAGAGTCAATTTTTCAGGACCTGGAATCGGCTATGGTGTCTGCTGCCCGCAAGCATTTTGGCGTTCAGCACGCTACTGAGGTCGAAGTGTCGGTTCATATTGACCGCACGACCGGGGATATTCGAGCCTTTAAAGATGAGGTTGAGATTGATATTCGCCAGCTTGGCAGGATTCCCGCTCAAACGGCCAAACAGGTCATGATCCAGAAAATCAAAGCCGATGAACGGGACAGCATTTTTACCGAATATGTTCAACGGAAAGGCGAGGTCGTCAATGGCATCGCCGGACGGTTCGAAGGCGGGACGCTGATCGTCAATCTTGAAAATCGTGTCGAGGCGATTATGCCAAAGTCCGAGCAGATTACCGGTGCCAGCCATCACCCCGGCGAACGTGTCCGGGCAATGATCCTGGATGTTCGGGAATCGGCCAGTCAGATCAAGATCGTTCTGTCACGGACCCATCCGGACTTTATCCGCAAGCTCTTTGATCAGGAAGTGCCGGAAGTGGCCGAGGGAATCATTGAAATTAAATCACTGTCCCGCGAAGCGGGTTACCGCACAAAGATCGCCGTGGATACCATTGATGATAAGGTGGACCCGGTTGGCGCCTGTGTGGGTGTTCGCGGCAGCCGGATTCGTAATATTGTGGACGAACTGGGCGGCGAAAAGATCGATATTGTTCGCTGGAGCGATTCATCACAGGTGTTGATCGCCAATGCCCTCATGCCCGCAAAAGTCAGCGAGATCGCGATCTGTTTTGAGCTGGGACGGGCAACTGTCGTGGTGACCGAGGATCAGTTGTCTTTGGCGATCGGCAAGCATGGCCAGAATGTACGTCTGGCCGCCCGCCTGACCGGTTGGGACATCGATATTCTGACACCCAATGAATATAATAAGGAAGTGGATCGCCTGGCCGGTTGCTTAAAGGAACTGGAAGGTGTCGACGAGAATTTTGTGGATAAACTGCTGGCCCTGGGAATTATTTCAGTGCTGGATCTGGAAGAAGTCGGAACCGGTCCGCTGATTGAAGAACTGGGTATTTCCGAAGACATCGCCGGCCGGATTATCCAGGCTGCTGAGGAAGCCGCCAAGAAAGCGGCCGCCGAATCCACTCAAGCCAAGGAATTGTTGCAACAGGAACGAAAAAACAAATAAATAATGGTGGACCGGCGAATTCGGGCAGGTTGCCCCAAAGATATTTAAAGGGAGATGGTTTTGGCTAAAGCGAGCACACGAGTACATTTACTGGCCAAGGAATTAAGTGTTAACAGTAAGGCGATTGTTGAAAAGTGTCAAGCCGAAGGGCTGGACCAGGTTAAAAACCACATGTCGACGATCTCGGCGGGTTTGGCGGCGACCATTCGTGAATGGTTCAGTGATGGCGAACACGTCACGACCGTTGAGGTCAGCAAACGTGTCGATCTTAAAAAAGTCCGGGTGAAACGAACAAAAAAGAAAGCTCCTGAAGCCCCTGTCGAAGCGGTTGTAAAAGAAGCGGTCGAACAAGAAACTGTGCCGGAACAATCTGAAGCTGTTGAAGCGGTTGCCGAGAAGCCCCCGACTGTTGCGGCAGAAGAAAAGAAAGAACCTCAAGCCGGCGAACAGCCCGAAGAAGCAGCTCCGGCGGAAGAAAAGCCGAAAAAGAAGAAAGAAAAGAAAAAACCCGAGCCGATTGTGCCGGCCGGTCCGATGCTGGAAAAACCCAAGCCGGCAGTGCTGTCAGGCCCGACTGTGATTCGTGTCGAAAAGATCGAAGACGAAGTCCGACCCAAACGGCGAAAACCGGTACGTGTCAACCAGAATCAGCCGATTGCCGGACCGGTGATCATTCCTGATAATAATCTGGTTAAGGGGAAAAAAGCCGGTAAAGCTAAAACGCACGGGCGAAAAAAAGATATCGCTGATGAGGCTCGTCCGAAGATCGATATTAAGCGGATGCGCGCACGCGACATCGAGGAACGGCAGGCGCGTTTGGCTGCCGCGCGCGGTGAGTCGCTGCGGGCCAAGCCTTCCAGGCGTATTGAATCAAGAAAAGCCGAAGATGTCACACCTGTCGAGCGTCCCGAAAAAGCAGCCGTTAGCGAACCGATCACTGTTAAAGACCTTTCTTCTGCGTTGGCGGTCAAAGTCAGTGATATTATTACCAAGCTGATGCGTCAGGGAATCCTGGCAACGGCGAATCATGTTATCGCGACCGATGTTGCTGAACTGGTTGCGTTGGATTTCGGCACGGAGTTGATCATTGAGCACAAAAAGAGTTTTCTCGATGACATTGAACAGCAATATAAGGACCGCCCTCGCAGCAAACTTGCCAAGCGTCCGCCGGTTGTGACGATGCTGGGCCACGTTGACCACGGTAAGACCAGCTTGCTGGATAGAATTCGTCAAAGCAGTGTGGCGGCCGGAGAAGCAGGCGGCATCACACAGCACATCGGGGCCTACCAGGTTGAGTTGAACGGCAAAAAAGTGACCTTCCTCGACACGCCGGGCCACGAAGCCTTTACCGCGATGCGGGCACGCGGCGCCAACATGACCGATATTGTTGTGCTGGTACTTGCCGCTGACGACGGGGTGATGCCACAGACGATTGAGGCGATTCATCATGCCAAAGCTGCCGGTGTAACAATCATCGTTGCGTTGAACAAGATCGACATTCCGGGTGTGGATATCAATCGTATTTATGGGCAGCTTGCTGAACATGAGTTAACACCCGCAGAATGGAGCGGAACAACCGAAATCGTGAAAACCAGCGCAATAACCGGACTGGGGATCGAAGACCTGATCGACCATCTCGATTATCAGGCCGAGCTGAATGACTATCAGGCCGATCCGACCATCCCGGCCTGCGGCTGGGTTGTTGAATCGAAAATGTCCCAGACAAAAGGACCCGTAGCGACGATATTGGTCAAGGAAGGCACCCTTAATAAAGGCGATGTGGTACTGGCCGGCGGCGCCTACGGCAGGGTGCGGAATATGACCGACAGCCGGGGCAAAAGCGTCAAAAAAGCAACGCCGTCAATGCCCGTGGAAATTACAGGATTAGATAGCGTACCCTCTGCCGGAGATCGATTTTATTGTCTGGAAGATATCAACAAGGCCAAGCAGGCCTCGTATGAAATTAAAAGTGCCAATCGTGAAGAGACGTTGGCCCGGCGGTCACAGATCACCCTGGACAATCTGTTCTCGCAGATCGAGGCTGGTAATGTCAAGGAATTGAACCTGATCGTCAAGGCCGATGTGCAGGGTTCGGTGGACGTTTTGATTAAGTATCTGACACAACTGAGCACGGATGAGGTTAAAGTTAAAGTGATCCACGCAGCAGTGGGCGGGATCGGCGAGGGCGACGTGGTGCTGGCCGAAGCATCTTCAGCGATCATTATCGGCTTTAATGTGGTTCCGGACGAACGCGTTCGTCAGATTGCCGATGGCCGAAAAGTTGACATCCGGCTTTACAGCATCATCTATCGGATCACCGAAGATCTGAAAGCGGCTATGGTGGGTCTGCTGGAACCGGAGTTCGAGGAGAAAACACTGGGCCGCCTGATTGTTCGAAACACGTTCAAGGTCTCAGGATTAGGAACGATTGCCGGCTGTTATGTTTCCAGCGGCCTTGTGAATAAAAATGCGTCGCTGAGGCTGATCCGAGATAATATTGTGGTCAGAGATAAATGTGTTATTGACTCCCTGAAGCACTTTAAGGACGACGCTAAAGAAGTCAAGGCCGGGCTGGAGTGTGGTGTCAAGATTGCCGGTTTCGATGACGTCAAAGTTGACGATGAATTTGAAGTGTATGAGATTGTTGAGATTGCCCGTTCGCTTTAATGTGCGGCCGCGATAACAAAAGGAAACGGTGATGCCATCCAGAAGACAGCAAAAAATTGCACGGGTGATCAAAGAGTCGGTCAGCCGGACGATTCAGACTCGGCTTAGCGACCCGCGCATTACCGGACTGGTGAGTGTAACCGAAGTGGATATTTCACCGGATTCAAAGAACGCAAAGGTTTATTTGAGCATTCTGTCCGCCGATGAAAAAAGTGCAGGCCGGACATTTACGGCGATCGGCCATGCCGCCGGGCATATTCAGGCCCAGTTGGGGCATGAGTTGACCGGACGAACCTGTCCGCATTTGCAGTTTGAACGTGATGAAAAAGTAAAGAAAACACTGGAAACACTTCGCCTGATCGAACAGGCCCAGCAGGAATATCGCGAACATCCTTTGGTGGATGAAACGACGGAACCGGAAGAATGATTAGTTGGTGATCTTATGAAAGACAGTAAAAACTATAGCCCGAAAATCACAAAACTATTCCGTTCACTGAAACGGAAACATAAGAGTGTCGAGATGCCGACCTACGCTGACCCCGTGCAGGCAATCGTCGATGCAATGGTGGCCGAGTTCATGGATACGGCGAACACCGCACGGACATTAAAGCGTATGAAGAGTCATTTTGTAGACCTGAACGATCTGCGGGTTTGCCGCAAAGAGGAAGTGCTGGACGTATTCAGGGAAAGCTCCGTAGAAGCTGAAAAATCCGCGGCGGCGATGACGCAGATACTCAACGCCGTTTTTGAAAAACACAACAAGGTTACACTGGATTTCCTTCGTCATGAAGGGAAACGCCAGGCCAAGAAAGAGCTCGAAGAAATAGAAGGAATAACACTGTTTTCAACGAATTACTGTTTTTTGACGGCGCTGGACGGTCACGCGATCCCCTTGAATACAAAGATGCTTCGGTACCTTCGTGAGAATGAACTGGTGCATCCCGAAGCGACTGAGCAGGAAATCGCCGGGTTTCTGGAACGCCAGATTTCCGCCGCCGACGCTTATACGTTTTATGTGGTGTTGAAATACGAGGCTGAAGAGCAAAAGCCATCGCCTAAAAAAGCGACGAAGCAGAAAGCTGAAAAAACAAAGACGGCGACCAAAAAAACAGCAAAAAAGACGGCAAAAAAAACCGTTAAAAAGAGAGTATCGAAAAAGAAAGAAACCAAAAAGAAGTAATCGAAAGAGAACAAACGGAAAGGCAGCAAGTTGTCAGAAAAGGTGCTTAAATTAGGAATACCCAAAGGGAGTTTGCAGAACGCGACATTCGATTTATTTGAAAAAGCCGGTTTTAACGTCTCCGGCTTCGAACGGAGTTATTTTCCGCGGATCGACGATCCCGAGATCCAGTTGATCATGCTGCGTGCTCAGGAGATGAGCCGGTATGTCGAAGACGGCGTTTTGGATGCCGGGTTTACCGGGTATGACTGGATTTGTGAGAATAATTCAGATGTTTACGAAGTGTGCGAACTGCAGTACAGCAAGGCCACATCAAATCCGGCGCGGTGGGTATTGGCGGTTCCGAATGAGTCAAACATTAACAAACCGGAAGACCTGGAAGGCGGCATCATTGCCACTGAACTGGTTAACGCGACCAAACGCTATTTTGAGGATAAGAAGATCAATGTCAAAGTGGAGTTCAGTTGGGGTGCGACCGAAGTGAAAGCGCGCCTGGTTAACGGGATCGTGGAACTGACCGAAACCGGGTCTTCGATCCGCGCGAACAACCTGAAGATTATAGACACGCTGATGACCTCGACGACGCGTTTTATTGCTAACAAGAAAGCCTGGATCGACGGTTTCAAGAAACAAAAGGTTGAAAGCATTGCGATTTTGCTGAATGCGGCGATTGACGCCAAAACGCGTGTGGGCCTGAAAATGAATGTTAAGAAAGGCGATATTGAGAACATCTTAAAATTGCTGCCGGCGGAAAAGAGCCCGACAATCTCATCGTTGGCCGATTCAGATTATGCAGCGATCGAGATCATTGTGGAAGAAAAGGTTGAACGTGAGTTGATTCCTCAATTGAAGCGCGCGGGCGCCTCGGGCATCTTCACGTATCCGTTGAACAAAGTGATTCATTAACCGGTTGGTGATGAAACGTATTTAAAGGGTAACAGAGCATGTCAGGACATTCTCATTGGGCGGGCATTAAGCATAAAAAGGCCGCCAACGATGCTAAACGCGGTAAAGTATGGAGCAAGATCGCTCGTATCATCATTATGGCGGCCAAAGCCGGCGGCGGGGACCCGAGTCAGAACCTGACGCTGCGCTATGCGATTGACAAGGCCAAAGCCGCCAACATGCCCAAGGATACCATCGAAAAGGCGATCAAGAA
Organism: Anaerohalosphaeraceae bacterium; assembly: GCA_963675525.2. Taxonomy (GTDB): domain Bacteria; phylum Planctomycetota; class Phycisphaerae; order Sedimentisphaerales; family Anaerohalosphaeraceae; genus 4572-13. Next base: position 880,106 of record CAXXSL010000016.1, read on the forward strand.
AGGCACCGGTGAATTAGGGGCGGTCAATTACGAAGAGGTCTTATATGAAGGCTATGCCCCCGGCGGCGTGGCGATCATGGTCGAAGGCCTGACGGACAACCGCAACCGGACCGGACCGGAGATCAAAAAGATATTTGAAAAACGCGGCGGTGCCCTCGGTGCCAGCGGGTGTGTCAACTGGATGTTCAAGAAAAAAGGGCTCATCACCGTTAAGACCACCGATGCGATTGAAGATGATTTGATGGATATCGCCCTGTCGGCGGGTGCGGATGATATGCAAAACACCGGCGAAATATTTGAAATCACTTGTGATCCGGATGCTTACAACGAACTGAAAACCGCTCTGGAAGAAAAAAACGTTGCGATCGATTCGGCAGAGCTGTCAATGGTGCCGGATACGACGGTGCCCGTCAAAGACCCTGAGACAGCACGAAAAATCCTCAATCTTATGGAAGAGTTTGAGGATCATGATGACGTGCAGGAGGTTTATGCCAACTTCGATATTCCGGACGAGATTCTTGAGAAAATGGAATAATACACACGAATACTGCTGGTCCCCAAAGGAAGATTTTCCAAAGGCGAAACGAATTTAAGATCGTTTCGCCTTTTTTGTTGCGGTCTGTTCGGGAAGGTTTTAGAATCGGTTGTATGGAACAGGTGGCCAGACAGGTTGTTTTTAAGGGACGTGTGCAGGGGGTTGGTTTTCGCTATACCACACATCGTATTGCCCGTCAGTATGATCTAAGCGGTTATGTGCGGAATTCGCCGGATGGTTCTGTGGAAGCTATTTTACAGGGAACCAAAGCGAACATTCAGGCTTGTATCCGTGAGATTCAGGACGCTTTTAACGGATACATCCGCGATACGAAATCCACCGAGCAGCCAGTCAATCCGCACTATTATGATTTCAGGATCACCTACTAATAAACGGTATGGATGTATAAACTTTTAGGGGAAATGTCATGCGACGGAGCCGGTTTTTTCGAAATAGTGTAGTTGTTTGTATATTATCAATTCTGCTGATTTCTATTTTGTTGCATCCCTGCAAAGCCGACGTTCCGGCGGTGGTGACGATACGGGTGGATTTCTCGAGGCCCGTCGGTCTCATGAAGCCGGTGTGGGCTTGGTTCGGCTATGATGAGCCGAACTATACGTATATGAAGGATGGAAAAAAGCTGTTGTCGGAGATCGCCGCATTAAGCCCTGTGCCGGTTTATGTGCGAGCGCACAATCTGATGTGTACGGGGAATGGTGTGCATGCTCTGAAATGGGGCTCGACGAATATGTACACAGAGGATGAAAACGGCAATCCCATTTACAACTGGACGATCATTGATAAAATTTTCGATACGTATGTTCATCGCGGCATGAAGCCCCTGGCCCAGATCGGGTTTATGCCCGAAGCCCTTTCGACGAACCCGCAACCCTATCAGCATCAATGGCGGCCCGGGATCCCTTATAAGGAAATCTTTACCGGCTGGGCCTATCCGCCAAAGGACTTTGAAAAGTGGGGTGAGCTGGTCTATCAATGGGTTAGCCACTGCGTGTCGCGTTACGGAAAAGAAGAGGTTGCAAGCTGGTATTGGGAGCTGTGGAACGAGCCGGACAGTCCGTACTGGCAGGGAACGACGGAAGAATACTGCAAACTTTATGATTATGCCGCCGATGCGGTCAGGCGGGCGATGCCAACGGCGAAAATCGGCGGCCCGCATGTAACCGGTCCGGCAGGCGACCGGGCGGCGCGTTTTTTGCGGCATTTTCTGCAGCATTGCGCCGACGGCACCAATGCCGTTACGGGCAAGACAGGTACGCCGCTTGATTTTATTGCCTTTCATGCCAAAGGAGCGCCGCGGGTTGTCGATGGACACGTTCGCATGAACATGGGACGTCAACTACGTGACATCTCCAGCGGTTTTGAAATCGTGGCTTCATTCGAACGGTTTAAGACGCTGCCGGTTATTATCGGAGAATCTGATCCGGAAGGCTGTGCGGCCTGCTCGATGCAGGACTACCCGGAAAACGCCTATCGCAACGGAACCATGTATTCCAGTTATACGGCCGCGTCGTTTGCCCGCAAATACGCGCTGGCCGATCATTTCGGTGTCAATTTTCTCGGTGCCGTTTCGTGGTCATTTGAGTTTGAAGGCCAGCCGTGGTTTAACGGTTATCGTGACCTGGCGACCAACGGTGTCGATAAGCCGGTCTTAAATGTCTTTCGCATGTTCGGCATGATGTCAGGGCAGCGCGTAGAAGTTGACTGTGATCTGGCCTATGACGTGATGACGGTGCGCGACGCCAGTGTTCGCGGGGACAAGTCGGATATTAACGCATTGGCGACGATTGATGAGTATTCGGCGTGTGTGATGGTGTGGAACTATCACGATGACGATATTGAATCGCCCGCCTCGCCGGTTACGGTTGAGATTGCCGGTATTCCGGTCTCGAAAGCACAAGCTTATCATTATCGCATCGACCGGGAACACAGTAATGCGTATGAAGTCTGGAAAACGATGGGATCTCCGCAGAATCCGACACCCGAACAGGTCGCGGAGCTTGAAAAGTCGGGCCAGTTGAAACTGCTGACGTCGCCGGAGTGGATCAAGGTTAAGGATGGAAAAACGTCTGTTTCGATGCAGTTGCCGCGACAGGGAGTTTCGTTGCTGAAATTCATCTGGTAAATTATATCCGCTTTTGAAATTGATTGGGGTTAAAAGGAATGTGTATGGTCATTACAGGCAGAAATCGGTCATTGTACGGCGTCATTTTTTGGATTTATGTGTTCATCGGCACCGTCGCCGTTGCTGGCGGCACACAAGCCGATTATGACCGTGCCAAAAAACTAAACGCGCGGTTCCAAAATAAAGTTTACCGCAAGCAGATCGAGCCGCACTGGTTTGATGGCAATACCAAATTCTGGTATCAGGTGCAAACGGGTCCAGCCTCGTACGAATGTATTTTGGCTGATGCCGATGCGGGTACGCGCAAGCCGGCCTTCGATCATGCCCGTCTGGCAGAAGCACTGACGCAGGCAGGCGTTGAAGAAATCAACTCTAACCAACTGCCGCTGGAAAAGTTGGAGTTTAACCCAACTAAAAATACCTTACAGTTTCAGACGGGCGGAAAGGTGTGGCAGTGTGACCTGGAAATCTATAAATTAGAGGTCATCTCCGAGGCACAGGAAGAATCCCTTCCGGCCTACCGTGTCGGCAGGAGGCCGCCGTCCAGTCGGCGAACGGGTGAACCGACGATCATCACATTTATCAATCGTACAGACGAACAAGTGGAATTGATCTGGCTCAGTACCGGCGGGGGACAGGTCAGTTATGGTACACTGGGCCGGGGCCAACAGCGCGAGCAGAATACCTACGACGGACACCTGTGGCTGATTGCCGATGCCAATGAAGTGGCGATTTGTTTTTATCGAGCGATCGATAAAAAGGCCAAAGCGGTGATCGGGGCCCAAGAGCCTCAGCCGTTTAATCCGCGCCGCGGGTTCAACTCGCGCAGGCCCCAGACCGACCGGCGGCCGAACGGACTTTCGCCGGATGGTGTATACCGGGCATTTGTCCGGGACAATAATGTCGGGCTGCGCGAAGAAAACAGCGGCAAGGAAACGATGCTGACACAGGACGGCAGCGCCGAGAATGGTTATATCGAAGAATTTTACTGGTCACCGGATTCAAAAAAGCTGGCGTCCATTCGACGAAAAAAAGGACAGGAGCATCCCGTCTATTTTGTTGAATCATCACCGGCCGACCAGATTGAGCCGAAGCTGCATTCGTTTAATTATCGAAAGCCCGGTGACAAGGTCGATATTGACCGGCCGTGTCTGTTTGATGTCGAAACACAAATACAGATTCCCGTCAGTGATGAACTGTTTGCCAACCCGTATAATGTGTTTGATTATCACTGGTCGCCCGAATCGAGGCGCTTTACCTTTACGTATAATCAACGCGGCCACCAAATCCTGCGGGTGGTGGCTGTTGATCTGAACAACGGAGCGGCTAAATCGGTCATCGAGGAAACCAGCGAGAAATTTATCTGTTATTCGAGCAAGTATTACTGTGAATATCTGGACGAGACGGATGAGATTGTCTGGATGTCCGAACGTGACGGCTGGAATCACCTGTATCTGTACGATGGCAAGACCGGTACCGTGAAGAATCAGATCACGAAAGGCCCGTGGGTGGTTCGCCAGGTTGACCGGGTTGATTCCGACCGACGGCAGATCTGGTTTCAGGCTTCCGGTATCTATCCGGAGCAGGACCCATACTATATTCATTATGCCAAAATGAATTTAGACGGCTCCGGCCTGACGCTGCTGACCGACGGCGACGGGACACACACGGTGCAGTTTTCGCCGGATCACCGCTTTCTGGTGGATACATACTCCCGCGTGGATATGCCGCCTGTCCATGAACTGCGCCGCAGCGACAATGGCAAAAAGATTTGTGAACTGGAGCGGGCCGATTGGAGTAATTTGTTAGATGCCGGCTGGCAGGTGCCGCAGCGCTTTGTTGCCAAAGGACGCGACGGGAAGACGGATATTTACGGTATTATGATTCGCCCGACGACATTTGACCCGAATCAGTCGTACCCGGTGATTGAGGATATTTATGCCGGGCCGCACGACTCATTTGTTCCGAAAGATTTTAACACCTCCTATGGGATGCAGAAAATCGCCGAGCTGGGTTTTATTGCAGTTAAGATTGACGGCATGGGCACCTCGAACCGTTCCAAGGCGTTTCATGATGTCTGCTGGAAGAACCTGGCGGACGCTGGATTACCCGACCGTATCTTGTGGATGAAAGCGGCGGCGAAAAAATACCCGTACATGGATTTGTCACGCGTGGGGGTTTACGGACCATCAGCAGGCGGACAAAGCGCCGCCGCGGCGGTCCTGACGCATGGTGATTTCTATAAAGTTGCGGTCGCCGATTGCGGTTGTCATGATAACCGCATGGACAAGATTTGGTGGAACGAACAGTGGATGGGTTGGCCCGTCGGCCCGGAGTATGCGGCCAATTCCAATGTGACGCTGGCGAAGAATCTGACAGGCAAGCTGTTGTTGATGGTCGGCGAAATGGATCGCAACGTGGACCCGGCCTCCACGATGCAGGTGGTCAACGCACTGATCAAAGCAGACAAAGATTTCGACTTATTGGTGGTGCCCGGCGCCGGGCACGGTGTGGCAGGGGGTCAATATGCCGCCCGCCGACAGGCCGACTACTTCGTCCGGCACCTGCTGGGTGTCGAACCGCGAAGCAAACCGTGACCGTTAAAATGGAAATTACGGCGAGGTTGCAAAGTTTTTTCGCAGTGTTTCGGTGTCCAGTTTTTCGATAAATTTTGGCAGGCCCGAAAAGATTTCGTGAAAACCAAACGGGCCGTTGCGCATTTCGTCGATGGCTTTTTCGGTGTCCCAGCCCTCGATGACAACCCGGTAAATCGCCACCATTGTTCCGGTACGGTCGGCGCCATGCTGACAATGCACAAACACCGGCTGCTTATTCGGATTCGTAACGATCTTCAAAAAAGCTTCGATTTCGTCCTGCTCCGGGTCCCAGGCTTCCATGCGTATGTGCTCATAGGTCAGCGATGCGCCTTCCAACTCATCCCGGTCGGAGTGAAGTGATCGCAAATTGACCACCGTTTTAATGCCGAGCTTTTGAAGTTCCTTAAATCCTTCCGCCGTCGGCTGCTCACCTCGATACAGCGTATCCGATACCTTATACAGATTTCCGCAGCCCGGCAGATCGATCTTTTCAGTCGGTGTAAACTGTGACGGGTCCCTTTGTTCTGCGGTTGACTGATTTGGGGTTTTATCGCAGCCGCAGAAGATTGGTAACACGATCAGAATAGACAGAACGCTTAGTCGGATCAGGTTTTTCATGGCAACATCCTTTTTTTCAATCGACTACATTTATTTTTTAAGCAGCTCAAAAAAAGGCCGACTTTCCTTCAGGGAGATTTGAGTTTTTTTTCGCAGACGGCCAGGTTATCTAATCGATTGACGATATCCAGATGCTGCGTGCAGGCCATCTCACAGCGTCCGCACTGCACACAATCGGACGCATTAGCATGACGGTCGGCGAGGATGCCCCATTGCCGTTCAAAGCCCAGATCCCTGGTCATCTCGGCATCCGTTTTGCTGCGCAGCAGTTTGTTATTGTAAAACTGCATGAATGAAGCGATGGGGATATCGACCGGGCAGCGTCCCATGCAGTATCCGCAGCCGGTACACAGCTTGTCCATGTTGTTGGAGACATGGTTGCGAATGCGCTCGACATCTTCGTCGCTGAACGGTTTGGCATGATTGGCGACCTTGCAGGCGGTGTCGATATGCTCTTTCGTCGTGAAGCCGTTCAGGGTGATCGTGATCTGCGGACAGCTAATGCAGAAACGCAGGGCCGCTTCAGTGGGCGTTTCACCAACATCGGCCAAAAATGCCAGTGAAGATTCGTTTTGCGGTATAACGCCGCCGGCCAGGGGATTCATTGCGATAACCCCGAGACCCAGTTTGTGCGCCGCCTGTACACCGTCCCAGCGATAGAGAAAGTTCAGGATATTGACGCCCAGCAATACGCCTTCGAATTCGTTTTTGCTGACCATCTCCTCGACTTCGGGCCCGCGCAGATGAGTCGAAACGACAATATGTTTGATCTTGCCCTGCTCTTTGCATTTAAGCAGGCCTTCGTATTGGCCCCCGGGTTTCATGGCTAATTCATATTCACTCCAGCGCCGAATGCACCAGACGTGATAGAAATCAATATACTCGGTGTTCAGCCGCCGGAGCGATTTTTCAACTTGTGCCTGTGCCTTTTCGGCCGTGTCGAAGTTTTCCGGCATACCCTTGGTCGAGACGTAAAATTGTTCGCGTTTGGCTGCCATCTGTTTGATCGCGACACCGAAAATGGCCTCGCTCTTATCGTCGCAGTACCCCGGCGCCGTGTCCAGATAGTTAATGCCTTTGTCGACCGCATACCGCAGCAGCTCAGCGTTGGTTTCGTTAGACTGTTTGGTATCGAACCGCATCCCGCCGAACCCGACGGCGCTGACATTAATTCCCGTTTTTCCGTATAGTTTGTAAATCATAAAATCTCCAGATTATTAATCCGCCGGTACGCAGCGGCCCTGCGCCCAGTCGTAAAGCTGCTGGACGTGCTCGGCCATTGTGACAGAAATCGGAGGCGAGGCTTGCGTACATTTAATCAACAGGTCCGTGTCCAGATCTGTGCCGCCTTCAAAGGCCTCATGCAGGGCACTGAGGACGGCCTGTTCGATCTCGGCGCCGCTGTAGCCGTCAGAGATTTCGGCGAGTTTGTCCAGGTCGAATTTTTCCGGATCCCGTTTGCGTTTGGTGAGATGAATTTTAAAGATAGCCTTGCGGGCTTCCGTTCCGGGGAGACGAACAAAGAAGATCTCATCAAAGCGTCCCTTTCGCAGCAATTCCGGCGGCAGTGCCTGAATGTCATTAGCCGTGGCGACCAGAAAGACCGCCTCGCGGTGTTCCTGCATCCAGGTCAGCAGTGTGGCGAACATGCGTTTACTCAATCCCCCGTCCGTACTATGGGATGCTGCGGAGGCAAAGGCCTTTTCGATCTCGTCGATCCACAGAATCGCCGGGCTCATCGCCTCGATCTGCCGTAAGGCTTTTCGCAGGTTACGTTCCGATTCTCCGACGAAGCTGTTATACAGCGTCCCGCAATCAAGACGGTACAACGGCTGCTGCCAGGCAGTCGCAATGGCTTTGGCGCACAGGCTCTTGCCGGCACCCTGTATGCCCAGGATCAGCACACCCCGCGGAGGAATCAGTCCGAATTCCACCGCCCGGTCACTAAAGGCATCTTTTCGAAGCCCGAGCCATTTTTTCAGATTCGCCATGCCGCCGATTTCGTCCATGGTCAGCGGCGCCTCGACATAGTCCAGCAATCCGTCGGATTTTATCATCCTGCGTTTGCCGGCGATAATATTGTTTACATCGTGATCATCAAATCGGTGATCGTGTGCGACCGCGTCCCAGATCAACTGTTTGGCCTGCCGCAGTGAAAGCCCGCGCAGATTGCGAACGATCGCGGCCAGTCCGCTTTTGGTAATCCCTATCTCCAACGGCGTCATGTTGTGGATTTCCCGGAGGGTGTTTCGGATCAGTGTTTCCAACTCCGTTTCTGTCGGCAATGACAGCTCAAATGTGCGGACATAGGCCTTGATGACATCGGGCAGTTTGTCTTCGCTGTCCAGCAGTACCAGAACACTGCCATTGGCCCCGATGCGGTGGATTCCGTCGCGCAGGCCGCGCAGTGTGACGCCGGAACTGAGATGACGGGCCAGATCCAGCATCACATAAATAGTTCTGGTGGGCCCCAGCGAAAATTCCTTCAGAGCCTCTTCCGGCACCTGGTGAATCGGCGCATCGGGGTAAATAGGAAAAAAACCGTCACGAATTCCCGTGCCAACCGACCATATCTGCATTTTCCACTCAAGCTTGGTTGCACTGCGGCGGATCACCTCCAACGCCTCATGTTCCTCATGTGTGACGATGGAGATACACGGATAGCCGCCTTTGATCAGTTGTGTGAATTCACAAGCATCGTCCATAAACGTTTTTCTCCGTAAAATTCATTCAATTTCCTTTAAAAATACTGCAACCGGCTAAAAATATCAAATATCAATTCTGCAATCAGCTTCTTTTTGATCAAATTGAACTTGAAAAGCTTTACGGCGTAGATTAAATAATAGAGTAGTTCTAACGATTGGTGAATCATGAAAAACAGCTTAATAATCCTGTTAATGACCGCGGCTGTGTTGCTGTTTGGCTGTGAAAAGGAGGAAACCTCAATGACAAATCAACCCCCCTCAATGACCCAGGACCAACTTAATACTTACCCGGCCGCAACGTTTGCAGGGGGATGTTTTTGGGGCGTGGAGTATAATTTCCGAAAGGTTCCCGGTGTGCTCGATACAGCCGTCGGTTTCATGGGTGGTCGAACAGACAACCCCTCCTATAAAGACGTCTGCTATACGGATACCAACCATGCCGAGGTCGTGCATCTGCGGTACGACCCGCAAAAAGTGACCTACGAGCAGTTGGTGAGGATTTTCTTTGTCATGCACGACCCGACGACGCTGAACCGCCAGGGGCCGGATGTCGGCGACCAGTACCGCTCGGCGATCTTTTATGATACGTCCGAGCAAAAGCAAACCGCTGAAAAGGTCAAGGCTCAACTTAATGCGTCAGGAAAATTTAAACGGCCCATCGTAACGGAGATCACCCCGGCGGACGAATTCTGGAAGGCCGAAGATTACCATCAGCGGTATATCGAAAAAAATCCACTCCGCTCCTGCCACGTCGTCGATTTCGACGAAATCAAAAAAATCCTGAATGACAAGTGATAAGGTTTTATTCTCCGGTTGCTTTGAACGTAGCGAGAATGCTGTTGATTATTTCCGCCGGAGTTTCGTTGTCTTTCAGACCCACAAATGCGATTTCCGGCCGTCTCCCGCTGCCGCCGCTACTCATACTACCGGTTCCCGGTGTATAGATTCCCAAACTTGAAATGTCCAGCATGCGCTCGACAATGTTTTGGCTCATTTCCACGTCGGTGATTTTGTGATAAGGGACGGAATGTTGAAGACGGCGTAAGATTCCCCCGCGGAAAATACAACGGCGATTGGTAATGGTATAACAATAAGTACGCCGCAGATAGATACAATATACAAAAGCAGTGCCCATGATGAATAAGACGATTGTAATCCCTGCCGGGAGCCCAAAGGCCAGCAGTTTGCCCTTTGTATCAGAGCCGATCTCCAATACGCCAACGATCGGGTAAAAAATCACAATTAGAAATCCGGCGCCGACAATGGTTCCCAGAAACGCCTTTAAAAACCAGATTACCAGCAACTGGCGCCCAGGTCTCATTTCCAGCAGCACGTCTTCGTCTTCCATTAATTTCACGGCGTTCTCCTTTAATCGGTTTTTAGCTGTTTCCAAATCACCAATGAATAAATCAATGTAATCAGCGCAACGGATAGGACAGGGGCCAGCACAAACACAATGGCGTATTTGGGGAAGGCGGCGCCGATGAGGATAATGATGGCCGCAACGCGAAACAGAATCCCGCCGAGTTTATGTGTTTTCTGCCAGACGATCTCGTTGCTCAGTGTCCACGGGGTACGGATGCCGATGAACCAGTTGGGCTTGACGTGCGTCATGATGATGCCCAGGTAAAAAATCAGGCACCCTATCCCGATGGGCATAAAGACATTGGCAGGAATTTGAATGCCCAGGTTCCACAGAATCATCCAGCCGTGTATCGCCAGCAGGAACAGGTTGAGGATAATGATAAAGCCTGCATAATAGCTGAAAAATTTTTTGAAGTTTTTCCTGAGGGGGTCGATCAGCAGAATCACAAAAAATAAGAGGGCTTGAAAAATCATAATCGCCGGCATGAGCCATACACAGACGGATTTCGGCATCCAGCCGTCCACTTGTCCGCCGGGGCCCCAGTGCGAAGCCATGCAGTCGGGCAGTTTCGGATATGCCAGTAAACTAGTCACCACTGCTGCTAATACGATTATAAGAATAAAAAAAAGTGTTATTTTTCGATTCATCATTGTCCCACTTTCTTTAAGACGTAGTATTTTGGCTTCTGTCCGCGTTCCGTCACATCACCGCTGATCCATTCCATAAACAGGTAGTCATTCTCGTTGATCCGTTTGATGCTGAAATGTGCCGGATACTCCGAGTCATAATCCACGGTATTGCCGCGCCATTGCGTTTTTTGTCGATTTTCTTCGAAAATTTGCCATACTGTTCCGGTCTTTAGAAAAGCCAGCCCCCGCAGAAACGGCTCCATTGTTATGCTTTTATGTTTCGGGTCGAACTGTTCAATGGTCTCGACGAAGTCCACTGTTTTCCATCGTCCGACCGGGTTGGTATTGACCTCATCTGGGAGGTTTGCTTTGGTGCAGACATAATAACAGGGTTTACGGTCAAGAATTATTACGTCATCGGATATCCACTCAACAAAAAGGCAGGGTTGCCCGCCAAGGAATTTTAAACTGTATGCGGCCGGTCGCTCCAGCGAGGATGTTATTGTCTTGTCGTCCCATTGCGCTTCGCAACTGTAATCATTGCTAAATTTCCATACAGCCGTACCACCGTTTTTCAGTTGAATGCTTTTTAGAAAAAGCATTTCCTGCGGGATTTTCCGTTCCGCGGTAAAATCGTCAATTTTTTCAACATACCCGATACAGACCCATTCGCCGGCCATATCGGTGATTGTGTTGGCGTCAGCAGGTCTTTCCGTGTTTTGTGTTGCAAATAAGCAGCCGATTAAAATTTGAAAAAGAAAAGTTAAAATGAAATTAAAATTTGATTTCATAACTTACCCCGCTTTCTTCAACACATAATAAGCGGGTTTCTGTCCGCGAATGGTTACATCGCCGCTGTTCCATTCCATGAAGAGATAATCACCGTCATCATAACGTTCGATAAAATATCGAGCGTCAATTTCTTCATCGAGCAATCTGCCTTTTGTCCATCGATGATTTATTTCCATCAGGTCTTCCCCCAAACACCATTCGACAAGGCCTTCTTCTTTAAAGTCCAGACTTTTTAGAAATAGTTTTCCTCGCCATGACGGCTGGTTTGGCTGAAATGTTTCCGGGCTTCCGACAAAATCGACAGTTGTCCAGGGACCGAGTACCTGCGGGTCGTTTTCAAACGGCATTTTCTTTGTTTCTTCAACCTGTTCAGGACGTTCGGTTCGCTTGAAAACATAGTATCCCTGATTGCTGTATTTTGTGCGGTATTCGTAAAACAGATAATCCACTCCGTTGAATGGCTTGATCGAATAGGCGGCCGGCCAGATGCCGAACGGGCGGATCTTTCCTTTCGTCCAGTCCAGCCCGATCGGCTGACTGTTGCCGATGGTCCACCAAAGTTGACCATTGTCTTCAAAACGCAATGTTTTCAAATACAGTTCAGCGGTTTGCTGTTCTTCGGGATTAAAGTCTTCGATTGTTTTAACAAAATCCACAGAGAGCCAATCCCCAATTGCCTGCGGGTCGTTTTCAAACCACTCCGGAATGATTGTTTCATTTCCTGTCGCTTTTTTGAAAACATAATAAAACGGTTCCTGTCCGCGAATGGTCACGTCCCCGCTGATCCATTCACAAAACAGGTAGGTCTGCCCGTCAATGTTTCGTAAATAATAAAAGGCCGGACGTTCACTAAGCGGATTAACTTTTCCTTTGGTCCAGTGGTGTTTGTACTTTTTGCCTTCAATCAACCACCAAATTACGCCTTTATCTTGAAAATCAAGAGCTTTTAGATAAAGACTGCTTCCCCAATTTTTTTTGGCAGGGTCAAAATCATCTATCATTTTGACAAAATCAATACTGATCCATTTTCCGAGCATTTGTTCATCTAATTCGAATTCAACAGATTTTTCGGTAGAAATCTGAGATGGGATCTTTTTGGCATTATAGACCATGTAGCCGCCGACAGCCATCAGTACGATAACAAACACAACCGCCAGAAATTCATTAATGCCGAAAGCTGCTTTCTTTGCGGCGGTGGTGTCTTCACTCAGCAATTCCGCATACTCCTGCGGCGGGCCCATCTCGGTGATGATCTGCTGAAACGCTTCCCATGTTCTGTGCTCGGGCGGCAGGTCGGCGTACTTGTTTTCCAGATGTGCGGCCACATCGTTTAGGATCTCCGCGGTTTTCGGCGAATCCACAGATGCCAGTGCCTGTTCAACATGTTTCAGATAATTCTGTTTGAGTTCCTGCCATTGCTGATGTTCGGAGGTCATAGAAAATCTCCTTTCCGGACGTGTTGAATGCTGTCAATCATTTGCTCCCAGTGGCTGTTCATGTCAGCCAGTGTTTCGACCCCGGCCGCGGTCAGCTTGAAATATTTCCGGGGCGGGCCGTCGGCGCTGGGTTCGGCGTAGCTTTCGACCAACGCCTCCTGCTGTAGCCGGGCCAGGATCGGATAGACATTGCCTTCCCGAATCTTGAGCCCTTCGATTTTCCGCATCCGCTGGACCATTTCATAGCCGTGACAAGCCCCATGAGACAACAAATTCAGGATAACGATGTCCAGCATTCCTTTTCGCAGTTGTGTCTGCCAGTTATCAACATACATAATTATTATCTCCTTATACAGTATAATATATAACAGCATAGCTGTTCGTCAAACCTTTATTTTGCAGTTGGCTAAAAAAATTTAAAAATTGTAAAAAAGTTGTTGACCAAACGGTCGATAATGACTATATAGTCATTAATGGTTATGGATGTATCACAAGAAAACAGAGACGGAATTGTTGAAACGCCGAAAAAAGCGATTAACAGAACCGAAAAGCGCGTTGCCAAAACAAAAAAGAAGCTTTTGGCCGCAGCGCTGGAAGTGTTCAGTGAGTACGGTGTTGACGCAACGACCATTGATGATATTACGCAGCGGGCTGATTTGGGTAAAGGTACTTTTTACCGGCATTTCAGTGATAAAGCGGAAATTATGTCCTGTTTGGTGGATCAGGCGATTGAAAATTTAATCGAGAAACTCCAGAAGGTGGAATCGGTAACGACTATCGAAGAATCGCTGGATTGCATTATTGATGTGCATTACCGGTTCTTTCTGGAGCATCAGGAAGAGTTTATTTTACTGTTTCAGGGGCGTCTATTCCTGAAACTGGATCGGCAGATCACCGAGCAGATGGAAGAACCGTTTAACCGGTACTTTGAAGCCATTGAGAATCTGCTTTCGCCCTATGTGAGTGAAAAAATGGACCTCTTACGGATTCGGCGATTCGCCTGTGCTGTTGCAGGATTTGTGTTTGGTTTCTTTTCCTTTGCGATGATCGGCATGGAGTCCGAGGAAATCGAAACCGGCATCAAACCGCTGCGTCAGAGTTTTGTGAAAAGCCTGTCGGCGTTTTTGGTTCAACAAAACAAAACTTAACCAAAGTTTAAATGAAAAAAAGAAAGGGATGCTGAAGTCATGGAGCAGCACATTCAAAACGTCATTACGGAACCTACGGAAGAGAAGTCCTCTGAACCTCCCAGTACATTGAGGGCGGTTCAGGAACCGTCCTCCCCCCAAACAGAAAACGAACCCCTATGTAAAAAACTGTCCCAATGGAATGACTGGCGATGGCAGATTCGCAACCGCATCCGGTCTCGGGAGCAGTTATCCAAGTATGTGCCGTCACTTTCAGGGCGACATGAGCTTCAGAAGGTTATCGAGAAGTACCCAATGGCGATTACGCCGTACTATGCTTCGATTATCCAGCAGGCGGATATGTCCGACCCGATCTTTCGCATGAGCGTGCCGAACATCCAGGAGATGTATGATCCGCCGTGCCTGACGGATGATCCGCTTGAAGAGCATCAGGATATGCCGGTGCCGGGACTGGTGCATCGCTATCGTGACCGCGCGCTGTTGCTGGCAACGACGATGTGTTCGATGTACTGTCGTCACTGTACGCGCAAGCGCATTGCCGGAACCCGTGAAACCGCGATTTCCGCGCGCCGGATGCGTCAGGCGCAGGAATACCTTTTCAGTCACCCGGAGATCACCGATGTGATCGTTTCCGGCGGCGACCCATTGACCATGTCCGATGCCGCGATTGAAGCGGTGCTCAGTATGCTGCGCTCGGTGCCGTCGGTGCAGGTCATTCGTATCGGAACCCGCGTTCCGGTGGTGCTGCCGATGCGTATTACTGACGACCTGGTCAACATTCTTAAGAAATATCATCCGCTCTGGATTAACACACACTTTAACCATCCCAATGAGCTGACCGAGGAGGCCCGCGCTGCGTGCGCGAAACTGGCCGATGCAGGGATCCCGCTGGGCAACCAGACGGTTCTGCTTCGCGGCGTCAACGATGACCCGCAGATCATCGAGCAGCTTTGCCGGGAGTTGATCAGTACCCGCGTTCGCCCGTATTACATGTATCAGTGTGATCTGGTGCGCGGCGTCGAGCATTTTCGTACATCGGTCCGCAAGGGCATTGAGATTATGGAATACCTTCGTGGTCGAATCAGCGGGATTGCCATTCCGACCTTTGTGGTCGATGCTCCGCACGGCGGCGGCAAGATTCCGGTGCTGCCGACCTATGTGGTCTCGATGAGTCCAACGCATACGGTACTTCGGAACTATGAGGGCGTATTGGTCAGTTACCCGGAACCGGGAGTGGATATGGAACCGGCACTCAGAGCGGCGGTGAATGAAACGGGCGTGTGGGAACTGGCATCCGGCAAAGCCGATGTCATTCAGCCGGCGCATACCCAGCGTATGGAACGCCGGGATAAAATCATCACAAAAAAGGGCCCGTCTCCGTCAGCCGGTTACCTGTTTGATGCGTAGAATATCCATATAAAAAGACATTCTACGGAGAACGTACCATGATCCGAATTACGCGTGTCAACCGAACTGTGCTGCCGATAGAACATGAGCGTATCGCTCAAGTTCAGGAGATTTTTCGTCAAAATTTTTCTTCGGTGGCTGATTATGCGGAGAAAATTCCCGACCTGCTGGAGAATCCCATCAAATACGGCTATACCACCGTACTGCTGGTCAGTGAGGCGTCGCTGGGGCGCGTGACGGGTTTTTCGCTGTTTATCTACTTTCCGAATGTCCGCAGTGCGGTGCTGGACTTTATGGCGGTTCGTCGGGATATTCATGGTGCCGGCACGGGCAGTGTTTTGTATGAAGCCACGCGCGAATATCTTAAAGAGATGAATTGTCATGGACTGTATCTGGAGGCATTGCCGGATGATTCGGGGGTCGTGAAAGATGCGGCGATCTTGAAAGAAAATCAGCGGCGGCTTCGATTCTATGAGGCCTACGGTGTTCGCCCCATTATCAATACGGCCTATGAAACTCCCATTGATGACTCACCGGCTCCGCATTTGCTCTATGATGATTTGGATCGCCATCAACCGTTGCGGCGGTCTCAGTGCCGTGCGGTGATGCGGACGCTTCTAATCAAAAAATACAGCCATCTGGTTTCATCGGAATATATTGAGCGGGTTGCCGAGTCGGTGACCGACGATCCGGTCAGGATTCGCGAGCCTAAATATCTCAAGTCGGAAGTTCAGGAGGCGCCCCAGCGCTATCGCGATCGGTTGGAAAAAGCTTTTGTGATGGTCTGTGGGACGGCTCATGAAGTCCACCATGTTCAAGAGCGGGGATATGTTGAACGCCCGGCCCGTGTTAAGGCCATTCAGGCGGCACTTCAGAAGAGCGCTTTCTTTGAGTCACAGGGGCCTAAACATTTTGGCCAGGAACATGTTCTTGCCGTTCACGATGCAGATTTCGTCCGCTATCTGAAAGCCGTCTGTCTGAAATTGCACAGCAAACGGCCGGTCTATCCGTATGTGTTTCCGATCCGACATCCGGAACGGCGACCCCATGATTTGGCGGTGCGCGCCGGTTACTATTGCATCGACACATTTACGCCGCTGGACCATAATGCCTATGATGCCGCCAGGAGTGCCGTCGATGTCGCTTTAACAGCGGCGGAATACGTACTTAAAGGGCGAGGCCTGGCATACGCCCTGTGCAGGCCGCCCGGTCATCATGCCGAGCGAAAATCGTTTGGCGGTTTTTGTTATTTTAATAATACAGCGATTGCCGCACAGTATTTATCCCGGCATGGAAAAGTAGCAACGCTGGATATCGACTTTCATCACGGCAACGGCACACAGGATATTTTTTATAGCCGCAACGATGTGTCGACCTTTTCAATCCACGGCCATCCTAATTTTGCTTACCCCTATTTTTCAGGGTTTGCCGATGAAGTCGGTCATGGTGCCGGGCAGGGCTTTAATCATAATTATTGCCTGCAGGAAAACGCCGGAGCAGAAACCTATCTGGCGACACTTGAAAAAGCATTAAAACAGATTCGCAAATATGCCCCGTTATTTTTTGTGGTGAGTTTGGGATTTGACACGATGAAAGGTGACCCGACCGGTTCGTTTGCGTTGAAACCGGAGACGATGAAAAAAATCGGCACGGCACTGGCCTCGATGAATCTGCCGACGCTGGTGGTGCAGGAGGGCGGGTATAGTCTGCAAAATCTCAAGACAGGTTCCGTCGCTCTGTTTAACGGGTTTGCAGATGTGACGCGTCAACAGGTAAAGAACTCTTTGAATCAGGAACAAAAAAAATGAAACCATTGGTGGGTTTAGTGTACGACCTGCGGAGCGAGTATTTGGCGCAGGGGTATTCGGAAGAGGACGTCGCGGAGTTTGACTCCGATGCGACCATCCAGCTTTTGCAGGAAGCGATTGAACAGTGCGGCTATCGGACAGAGCGAATCGGTCACGGCAAGGCGCTGAGTTTGAAACTGGCGGCGGGGCATCGCTGGGACATGGTGTTTAATATCGCCGAGGGGATCGGGGGACGCTGCCGGGAATCGTATGTGCCGGCCCTGTTGGAGATGTACGGGATTCCTTACACCTTTTCGGACCCGCTGATCTGTGCGCTGACACTGGATAAGGCGATGGCCAAACAATGGGTTGCCCAGCAAGGGCTGGCGACACCGGCGTTTGCGGTGGTTGAAACGATTGATGATATCGATGGGGTTGCGCTGACGTATCCGCTGTTTGCCAAGCCGCTGGCCGAGGGAACCGGAAAGGGTGTTGACCAGAATTCAAAAATTGAAAATGTGACGAAACTCAAAGCTGTCTGTGCGGAACTGTTGAGCCGTTACAGTCAGCCGGTCCTGGTGGAAGAGTTTTTGCCGGGGCGTGAATTTACGGTCGGCATTCTCGGAACGGGCCGGGAAGCATCCGTGCTGGGGACGATGGAAATCGAGTTGGTCTCTAAAGGTGAACCGGCGATTTACTCGTATCTGAACAAGGAAGAGTGTGAGTCACGTATTCACTATCATCCCCTGCAGGATGCCCCCGCGCTCAAAGAAAAAGTCGAACAGCTTGCTTTGCGTTGTTATCAGGTATTGCAGTGTCGCGATGCCGGGCGTGTGGATGTCCGTTGCGATAATAAGGGCGAGCCTTGTTTTATCGAGGTTAATCCGCTGGCGGGGTTGCATCCGGTCCATTCGGATTTGCCGATGATTGCCACGCAGGAAGGGATGAGCTACGAGACGCTGATTGAAACGATTCTTCAAAACGCCTTTAAACGTGCCGGTGCCGGGAGCCAAAAGACATGGAAAACATTCTGATTTTACATAATACGTTTGGCCCATTGAACGACCCGCTGTACGAAAGCCGCGCCGGAGTGATGGACCAGGTTCACGCGGTTGCTCAGTCGCTGGATGTGCTGGGTATCGGCAATGAGGTGCTGGCGATTGAAAATCTGCGTCATCTGACACAGATACTGGGCTCAAGAAAAGAAAATCTCATTTTTAATCTTGCCGAGGAGTTTTTGTGCTCCATTGAACAGGCCTGTTATGTTCCGGCTGTTTGCCGGGCGTTCGGCAAACGATGCACCGGCAACGACACACCCGCGCTGCTTCTGTCTCAGAATAAGATTTACGCCAAGGCTGTGCTGCGGGATGCGGGCTTGCCGTGTCCGGACGGTGTGGTTGTTTATCCGCAACAGAAAGCTGACTGGGAGAACCTTTCCGGCGGCCGGTATATTTTAAAGCCGGCGTTTTGTGATGCCAGTGAAGGTATCACGGCCGAATCGGTGCTTTCATTGCCGGAAGAACGGGAAAAAGCCGATGTTTTGATTGAAACACTACATCGGCAATTTGCCCAGCCGGTCATTGTTGAACGGTTTATCCCCGCGAGGGAACTGAATGTCTCGGTGATTGAGCGAAATGGAAAAATCAAAGTGTTGCCGCTGGCGGAAATTGACTTCAGCGCCTTTTCCCGGACACAGACGAAAATCGTGGATTATGATGCCAAGTGGCAGAAGGATTCATTCGGCTATAACAATACGCCCCGCAAAATTCCGGCGGATTTGCCGGAGGATGTTTCGGCTAAAGTACGATCATTGGCGGCGGTGGCGTTTAAGGCCGTGGGCTGTCGGGATTATGCCCGTGTGGATTTCCGGCTGGATGAAGAGTTGGCTCCGTTTATTCTCGAAGTCAATCCCAATCCGGATATTTCGTTGGATGCGGGATTTGCTGCGGCTGTGCAGGCGGCGGATATCCCATACGAGAGGTTTGTCTGGACGGTATTAACCAATGCACAGGACCGGCTGATGGGCTCCGGCACAGCCAACCCGACCAACAAAAAGGAAACACGATGCTGAAGACACCCGATGATGTTCACATTCGAAAAGCACAGGTTGCCGACCATCCCGTGGTGATCGATATTGTTAAAGCGACAAATTTTTTCCGTCCCGTGGAAATCGAGATTGCCTGGGAGGTGTTTGATGAAGCGGCGATGCACAAGCCCGACAGCAATTATCAGTCCTATGTCGCCGAGGTTGACGGCCAGGTGACCGGTTGGGTTTGTTTCGGGGCGACGCCCTGTACGCTGGGAACATTTGATGTGTACTGGATTGCGGTTGACCCGGCCCGGCAGCGGCTCCATATCGGTTCGAAGCTGCTGGACTTTGCCGAAACCAATATCCGCAAACAAAAAGGGCGGATGATCGTTATCGAAACCAGCGGTTCGGAAAAATACCTGCCCACACGAACTTTTTACGAACGCAACGGCTACACCCTCGCCGCCAATGTTAAAGAATTCTACGCGCCGGGCGATGACAAGTGGATATTTCTCAAAAAGCTACTTTATAAAGATTGACTTGTTCCTGCTTAGGGTTTACCGAAGTTTTTGCGCAAGGATTGACAATCCCGGCATGGATATCCCAGTGGGTGTCGAGCGTTAATTTCTTTTGGGAATGGAACCCCTGCCGGAAAAGTATTTCACTTTACAGCCGTATCATAGAGCCGTCAGTTGTTTTCTGCCATCTTCCCCAACAAAAACACCCGCATGGTCTGTCATGAACAGATCCGCCAAAGCCTTCTTTAAGTTGAGGTAAATAGCCTCCGGAAATGTCCTCAATTGCTAATAAACCGGGGAATTTAAAGATGTTGCCGCCCCAAAATAGTGTAATAGCAGATAAAATAGTGTATATTTTTACGAACTTTAGTATAATATTCGGCTTAAAATAATGTTTCTTTAACAACTATGAGGTATGAAAGCCGGAGATGTTATTATTTCCGGATAAAATAAATATGGAAGATTGTGAAAAAAAATTAAGCCGCCGCGACCAGCGGGAAGAGGATATCTATCGGATATCGACGATGGTGGCGGGCAATTTTGAGATTCGGGAAGTCTTGGATCGCCTCGCTGAAGCGGCCGTCAAGGCCACCGGTACGACCGCCTGTTCGATAAGGCTGCTGGATCCGGATATCGGTAAGTTGACGATGCGCAGTACCTACGGCCTCAGCGAGGCGTATCGCAACAAAGGTCCCGTGACCAAAGAAGACCCCGTTATTAAACAGGCCTTTGAGGGAGATGCTGTGGTTATCGACGATATGCGCGTTGACAGCCGGATTGTCTATCCGGAAGCAACCATGGCTGAAGGGCTTGTCAGCCAGTTGACCGTGGCGATGAAGTTCAAAGACAGACCCATCGGCGTATTGCGTCTGTACAGCCCTGAGCCGGCGCGGTTTGACAAAAACACGATTCGCATCGCCCGGATGGTCGCCAGTCAGTGCGCCGTTGCAATTACCAACGCCCGGCTTTTCAGCAAGGCGATCGAAGGGGCCCGCATGGCCGAACAGCTTCGCCTCGGAGCGGTTATCCAGCGGCGGATGATTCCCGAAAAAGCCCCGTGTATGCGAGGGCTGGATGTGGCAGCGATCTACAGTCCGTGTTACCAGATCGGCGGCGACCTGTATGATTTTCTGCAGATTGACGATCATACCCTCGTGACCGGCATCGCTGATGTCATTGGCAAAGGCATCCCCGCGGCGATCATGATGAGTATGTTTCGCGGCACATTGCGGGCCTATACCGACGGCGGGTACGGACGGCACGGCATGGATGAGATTATCCATAAACTCAATGGGGTTGCCTGTAAAGAATGCCGGGATGGTGAATTCATTACGTTCTTTTTAGCACGGATCGATACCGAAAATAATCAACTGACCTATTGCAATTGCGGCCATGAGCCGGGTCTTTTGATTCGCGGCGATCAGATCGTGGAACTGGAAGAGGGCGGTTTGGTACTCGGCGTCATGCCGGAGACGGACTACCAGATCAGAACCATTGAGTTTAAACAGGGTGATGCTCTGTTGCTTTATACCGATGGCCTGATCGATGCGATGAATTTCGACGATAAGATATGGGGCAAGGATTGTTTAGTGGAAGTGCTGAAGAATCATCCCGGTTATACGGCCCAGCAATTGGTCCATACCACTCTGCGCTATCGCCGGCGTCATGTCGGGCTGGCCAATCAAACCGATGACACCAGCATGGTGGCGATCCGCCGGGACGACAATGCCAATATTCATAACGAAGACTGCGACTGTACGGATAAATGAGCCGATCGATCATTACCATTGACGGGCCGGCGGGGGTCGGCAAGAGTACTGTGGCGCGGATGCTGGCGCAGCGGGTCGGTGCCGTGTTTCTGGATACCGGTGCAACCTATCGGGCCCTGACACTGGCGGCGATGCGGGCCGGTGCTGACCTGAAGGATACCCGGGCCATTCTGGACGTAATGGCAGAGACAACATTTGAATATTTTCATCAGAGCGATGTTTTAAAAGTCGTGATCAACAGTCAGGATGCGACGCGGCAGATACGCGAACCGGATGTCACGGAAAATGTCAAACACGTCGCCTCCCAGCCCGAACTGCGGGCCGAGATGGTTCGCTTGCAAAAGGCGTTTGCGGGACAATTTGAAAAAGTCGTCACCGAAGGGCGCGACCAGGGAACGGTTGTGTTCCCGAATGCAGCATTCAAATTTTTCCTGATCGCAGATCCCAACGAACGTGCCCGCAGGCGGCATGACGAACTAAAGGCTGCAGGCAAAGAGGTTGACCTTGAAACACTTACTCGGCAGATTGTCGAACGGGATGCCTCGGACGAAAACCGTCCGGTCAGTCCGCTGAAACCGGCTGACGACGCGATCATTATTGATACGACAAACCTTGACGCCGAAGGCGTTGTCACTAAAATGTTGGAGGTTATCGAAAGGCAGCATGATTGAAGCAAAAAACAAGGATGGAATTTGCCGCCGCATCTGGCATGAAATCGCCCGCTTTCTCTCCGTCGGTATGATATGGCTGCTGTATCGTGTCAAAGTTTACGGCAAGAAAAATGTTCCTCGCCACGGCGGGGTGCTGGTGCTCAGCAGTCACCAGAGTTTTTTCGATCCCATGATATGTCAGGGCTGGTTGCGCCGACCGTTCTATTATGTCCCGCGCGATACGCTGTTTGTCGGGTTTTTGGGCTGGCTGATCGATTCGTATTATACCATTCCCATCAACCAGGAACAGGCCAGTTTAAAATCCATGCGGGCCATCATTGACGTCCTCAAACGGGGGCATATCGTTTGCCTATACCCGGAAGGGTCGCGCACCTTTGACGGCAAAATCGACGAGATCAAACCGGGATTCAGCCTGCTGGTCCGCCGCAGCAAAGCGACCATTGTGCCGATGGTCATCGACGGTATTTTCGAGCGTTGGCCTCGCACCCAGAAATATCCCAAATTCGGCGGCCGCATTGGCATCATGTATGGCAAACCGATTTCCCCCGAGCACGTCGAACAGGCCGGCGAACAGTTTATTGGCGAATTCAACACCATCATGCAAACTCTCCACAATGACCTCCGCCAGAAAATGGGAAAAGAACCGCTGGATTATGGTACGAAACCGTTGAAGTAGCTGAGGCAGATGGATTTTGGCCGGATCCGTTATTGCATGGAAAGGACAGGCAGACAGAATGGATAAGGTAAAGGAGTTATTAAGCAGGGACTGCTATGCCAAGCATTGCGGGATCGAGTTAGTAGAGATTTCCGCAGGTACGGCAAAAGTGGTCATGACCATACAAAAAGAACACCTCAACGGCGTGGGGACGGTTCACGGCGGGGCGATTTTCACGTTGGCGGATTTTGCGTTTGCCGCCGCGTCGAATTCACACGGCACGATCGCTGTGGCCATCAACGCCAATATTTCATTTGTTAAAGCCGCCGTCAACGGCACGCTGACCGCCGAAGCGGAGGAAACGTCTATCAATCCCAAACTGGCAACCTACGAAGTTCGTGTCACCGACGACAGCGGCGATCTGGTTGCCTCGTTTCAGGGTATGGTCTACCGGAAAAAGGCGGCTCCGTCAAATTCGTAATAAACGATATCGGATTGGGTTTGCCCCGGATCGAGGTCCGGGATGACATTTTTTGGGTTCGATTGGGTTCGCGTGGCGCTATTAAAAACTGCGGTGTTGCTTCCGTTGGTGGGTTTGGATGCAGTCTATGGCATTTGCGTCGAGGGGGTACTTGGGGCTTAAATTGGGTTCGTTTTTATTGGGGGTTGGCGGGGTAAAAAGGCAGTCCATCGTCTATAGTCCTTAGTCTATAGATAAAAATCGTGGATTTTGGGCTGAAAACGGGGTGCGCGAGTAGGGGGTACTTGGGGCCGAAATTGGCTTTGGTATTGGGTTTGGTTTGGGTTCGAATTACAGGCAGAAGTCAGGAGATAGAAGATAGAAGTCAGAATAAGATAATGACTTACGGTCATTTTGCTGCGGAGGAAAATGGGTTCGTTTTGTAAAAAAGCATTGTTTTAAAATACTAACTTCCCTTTGAATTGACACTTTGGGCGGGATTATCGTGTCGCTGCCGCTCCACGCTTTTGTTCGATTCTTCAGTCAATTTTCAAATAACACTTCAATTTTCCTGCCGCCGCCAAGGCTATGGCACGGCAAGGCGTATTATACCATAAGTTAGATGAATGTCTAACAAAATTTAATTTTAAGTTCTTAATTTTTGGTTTTGAATTGAGGAAGCCCTTCGGGCGGGTATTTAAACAGATCCCTCGGCTGCGCTCGGGATGACCTGTGGTCAATTTCCGGGTTTTGGGTTGTTTTTTGGTGGTGGGATTTTGGTTGACAAAAGGGATGTTTTTGGTAGAATAGTAGGTATTATGCATCTGGCGTGTGTGCAGCGATCGGAGGAAACAGGCTTTTTTTGTGACAGGAGGATAACAATGCCATTATCACATTTCTACTCAAGCGTTTCGGTGTCTGTCTGGTTTTGTTTTTAGTGTTTTCCGCGGCCGGATTTGCGGCGACGTATTATGTGCCGGGCGACTATTCCACGATCCAGGGGGCGATTGATGCGGCGGTCTCTGACGACACAATTATCGTTTCACAGGGGACGTATGTTGAAAATATCAACTTTGGCGGGAAAGATATTGTTCTGGCATCGATCGATCCGCAGAACCCTGCGATTATCGAGAGCACGATTATCGACGGTGGACAAAATGGCTCCGTTGTGACATTTTCCGGCGGTGAAACATCCAACTGCATCCTGAGCGGTTTTACGATTACAAATGGTTATGCTGGCAATGGTGGGGGTGTTTATGGGAATTCTACCCAAGTAACCATCACCAGTTGTACCATTATCGGCAATACAGCCTATTATAGTGGCGGTGGATTGTATGATTGCGATGGGACTATTGTTAGCTGTAATATTACCGGCAATACGGCTTCAAACAATGGCGGCGGATTGTACTGGTGTGATGGGTCGATTACCAACTGCACGATTACCAACAATACGGCTGGCTTTCGCGGGGGCGGACTGATTTATTGCGATGGTTCGATTACCAACTGCGCGATCAGCGGCAATACAGCCAATATTGATGGCGGGGGATTATGGCATTGTGATGGTACAATTACAAACTGCACGGTCACTGGCAATACGGCCAATAATGATGGCGGTGGATTATATGTGTGTGACAATTCGATTACCAACTGTATCATCTGGGGAAATAATGCGGTAAATTCCGGAGATCAAATCTATATCGACAATAGTTCAATTCCCACCTATAGCTGTATCCAGGATTGGGCCGGAGGTGGCACGGGTAATATTTCGGATGCCCCGTTATTTGCTAACCCGGCACAGCGGGATTTGCATTTATTATCGGGTTCGCCGTGTATTGATACCGGAACGAACACACCGCCGGGAGGATTGCCTGCGACGGATATTGAGGGGGCTGCGCGGCCCTTTGATGGTAATATCGATTCAAATTCGGTTGCGGATATGGGAGCCTATGAGTTTCATTACGATCTGAATAAACCCTATATTCATATTTGGCCGAAGTTATTTTCTTTTTCTACTTTTGAGGCGGGCAGTAATCCAAATGACAAAACATTAACCATCACAAATTTTGGAAATCCATCCTTGACTTGGTCAATGGATTTAAGTGACATGCCGGGATGGCTGACGATAGCGCCGACCAGCGGAACACTTGGGTATGGCGAAAGCGAACCGGTAACACTATCCCTAGACACAACGGGGTTGGGTGATGGTTTGCATTCCTATGTATTTGACATTGTTGATCCGGCGGCCCAAAACAGCCCGCAGGAAATCAGCATTTATCTCGCTGTTGGTGGTGTTATTGTGCCGGGGGATTATCCAACTATTCAGACGGCGATTGATGGGGTTTCTGATGGTTATACAGTGATTGTTTTGCCGGGGGTTTATTATGAGAATATTAACTTTGGCGAGAAAAATATCATTCTGACCTCAACGGCCCCAACCGATCCGAATGTTGTGGTGTCCTTACAATCATCGACGGTGGCGGCAGTGATTCGGTTGTCACCTTTGATGGAATCGAATCTTCTGCCTGTGTTCTACAGGGTTTTACAATTACGAATGGTAAAGGCAATAATTTGGGCGGCGGTATTGACGGAGCCGGCGCACAGGCAACGATTACGAATTGTATCATCCGCGACAATTCAGCACTGTATTACGGCGGTGGATTGTATGATTGCGATGGAACAATTACCAATTGTACGATCACGGGCAATATCGCTAATGGCCCCGGCGGTGGATTGCATGGGTGTGACGGAACAATTACCAACTGTACAATCAGCGGCAATGCGACGACCGGTTACTCCGGCGGCGGGTTATCTGAGTGTGCCGGCACAATCAGTCATTGTACGATTGTCGATAATACGGCTAATGAATCTGGCGGCGGATTGTATAATTGTGATGGTTCGATTACCAACTGCACGATCAGCGGCAATACGGTTGAGGAGATTTATGGCAGCGGCGGGGGGGGCTTGGCTGGTTGCGATGGCCCGATTACCAACTGTACGATCACTGGGAATTCGGCTTCTGACGGCGGGGGCTTGACTGGTTGCGATGGGCCGATTACCAACTGCATGATCGCGGGCAATAATGGCGGCGGACTGGGTCGCTGTGACGGGGCAATCGCTAATTGTACAATTGTTAGTAATACAGCCATTCAGGGCAGTGGTCTGGCCTATTGCAATGGCACAGTTACCAACTGTATTATCTGGGATAATGATATTCTTTCGTACCAAACACCGTCACCGTGCTGGACATGTCCGATTGTTTTCAGCTATTGCTGTTTTCAGGGGATGACCGGAACGGATTGGGTTGGAAACATGGGAGAGGTCCCGCTTTTCATTGATCCGAATAATGGTAATTATCATCTTAAGAGCGAATACGGACGTTGGGATCCGGATGCGCTACAATGGGTCTATGACGACGTGACCAGTCCGTGCATTGATGCGGGCGATCCGGGTTTTGTTGAGTGGCAGAATGAACTGTGGCCGCATGGGGGGCGGGTTAATATGGGTGCTTACGGCGGGACGGCGGAGGCGAGTATGTCGGGTAACCCGGTCGGCAATGCGGCGGATCTGGATCATGACGATGAAGTGGGTGTCAGTGATTTGCTGCTGCTGAGCGAGGACTGGCTGTATGCGGAGTATCTGTTGGATACGGACCTGAACCGCAACGGCGTGGTGGACATCGCGGACTTTGGGGACTTCGCGCGGCAATGGCTGCGGGGGGTTGGATTGACAATTGTCGATCCGCCATCGCTGGATCCCGGCTCGGGGGCCGGGATGACATTGCTTTGGCGAGACAAGTTGACGATGGACGAGCACGGACGAAATGGACGTACACAGACAAACACGGACAATTCAATTGTAAATTGTATATTGTAGATTGGGGTGGAGGATTGTCGAATGACGATGGACGAATGACGATTGATTTTAGATAACAGGCAACGCTACCGGCTTGCGGTACTTGGGAAAAAACTGGGGCGGGGGGGCTGGACGGGGCATTTCGATTGATTAATGTAAATTGTAGATTGTATAATGTGTATTAACCACCCCGGCCTTCGGCCACCGGTCCTTGGTAAGGAGGGGAGTTGGGAGTTAAGGGGGGGACGATGGGATTATGTCGTCCGCTGCGGGGGCTTTGGGTGGCTGGTAAATAACTTATATGCAAAACCTTATCAAAGAGCCGCTGTTTTCACGCCTGCGGCTCTTTTTTATGGATTGAATCTTAGAATCTCCGGGGACTTGGGGTAAGCTTTCCGGGGTTAAAATGTCGGAAAATAAGGGCATGAAAGGGATAAAGTTCGTTTGCATGTCTGTCATAAGCCGATATAATACAGTGCTAAGAACTCAAGAACACAGGAATACCAGAATTCAAGAATATCGGAATGCGGAGCTTGGGCTTCGACTTTTAAGTTTAGTATAGGAAACGTGTTATGGTTAAAGTGGACAGGCTATTCAAGGTTTTTACGGTTTTGATGGTTGTATTGGGCGGTTTTTGCACGGCCGAAACTTATGTGCTCAGTGCGGATCAGGATTGGCAGAATTTGGCGGATATGCCGGATGGCGAATATTTGCTGGCGATGTCGAAGATCAAACAGCAGCTTTTGAGCGGCGACAAATCGGCCGTAACCGAGGCCCTGGAACAGCTTAAATCGGATTTTCCGGATATGGACGCCGAGGAAGTGGATGCGTTTATTGAGGCCGAGCGGTTTTACGCAAAAAAGGTTTGGCATAAAGCGGCGGTCCGGTACAAACAGTTTCTGGATGCCCGCCCGGACAGCGTGCTGTATCCGGCGGCGATCGAGCGGCTTTTCTCAATCGGGGTTGCCTACATGCAGGGGGAAAAGCGCCGGTATATCAAGGTGCTGAATCTGCCGGCTTTTGATGATGGCGCCAATCTCATGCAGGATATTGCCGACCGTGAGGGCAATTCGCCGATGGCTTTGCGAGCGTTGACCGCGCTGGCGGAAAATCAGGAACGCCGGAAAAAATATTTTGAAGCCTACCAGACCTGGGCGGAGATCGCGACCCGTTGGCCGACTGGAAAGGCCGCCCGGGAAGCATTGCTGAAAATGGCCCAGGAACTGCATGCATCCTATGGCGGTGCGCAGTTTGATGCCGTCGCGATACTGAGTGCTAAAAGCTATTACGAAGATTATATCAGCCGGTACCCGAAACAGGCAGAAGAACTTAATATGGCAGAAGAACTTGCGTTGATCGAAGAACAGCGTGCTTATAAGCAATACCACACGGGCGCATATTACGATCGCACCGGAAAACCAGAGGTTGCCAAAATGTATTACGGCACGGTGCTTGCCGAATGGCCCGACAGCAAGGCGGCTGTGATGGCACAGATGCGGCTGGAAGCCGATGCGCCGCCGGCAATCGAACAGACAAAGCGGAGAAAGTTGTTTGATTTGGGCAACGAATTTCTGGATAGCTGGTACGGCCTTGAAACACTGCATGATAAAATGGCTCCGTCGAAAAACCAAGAAC
Organism: Anaerohalosphaeraceae bacterium; assembly: GCA_963675525.2. Lineage (GTDB taxonomy): Bacteria > Planctomycetota > Phycisphaerae > Sedimentisphaerales > Anaerohalosphaeraceae > 4572-13. The sequence continues at coordinate 908,858 of CAXXSL010000016.1, forward strand.
AATAATTATGAAACGAGGGACCCAATTGTGAAACCCAATCAATTTATATGGTTCGTAATCGTTGCCGCCACACTGTCGATGGTTTTGTTGGGCGGCTGCGGACAGGGATACCGGAACACCTGGCTGTATCCGGAAGAGGTTAAAACCGTTTATGTGAAAATGCTGGATACCGGCGGATTTCGCCGAGGGTATGAGTATGAGTTAACTGATGCTGTTTGCAAGATGATCGAGTCGCAAACGCCGTACAAGATCGTTTCAGACCGCAATGTGGCCGACTCCGTGCTGAGCGGAAATCTTGGGATTCACACGGGTGTTCTGGCCGGTGATCCGTATACCGGCAGATCGCTGCAGAGTGAATCGCTGGTGACCGTTACGATTTCCTGGAAGAACCTTAAGACGGGTCAACTGCTGATCGACGGCGAAAGCGTCAGTGCTTCGAGCACCTATTCGACGCAACTGGGTCAGACGGTGGACTATTCGATTGGGCGTGCGGTGAACAAAGCGGCCCAAAAAGTCGTAGAGCTGATGCAGACCCCTTGGTAGTCGAATTATTTAAGTAATCTCATAAAAGGACTGCATTTCGGTCAATTAGAATTACTAATCTAGATATTCATAAAAACAGGAACTAATTTTTTTATGGTCGATAAACCAACACCTTCACCCAAGAAACCCCTGAAACAGGGCCCGGGGAGTCCCTTGCCCAAGTATAATCGCGGTCCATTTACGTGGCTTCTGGTCGGCCTGGTTATCATGACGCTACTGATGACGATGAGCAAGAATATGACGCGCTTTGAGGAAGTGCCGTTCTCCCAATTCAAGACCGATGTCGAGCAGGGTTACGTCAAAAATGTTGTTCACTTAAAATCCACCGGCGAAATTACGGGCGAGTATAGCCAGAAAGGCATTGCTTCCCGTGAAGGGGAGCAGCCGGTTAAATTTAAAACCAAATATGACCCTGAGATGCTGCCGGATAACTATGAAGAGTGGCTGCGTCCGAAAGTTGAAACCTATTCATTTGAAAACCCCAGCCAGTGGGTGCCGATCGTCTTTAATATCCTGCCGTTTATACTGTTGATCGCACTGATCTACTTTTTCTTTATTCGCAACATGAAAGCCGGCGGCGGCATGCTGATGAACTTCGGCCGCAGTAAGCATCGTATGCAGGGCAAAGGCACCAATGTGACGTTTGATAATGTTGCCGGTATCGAAGAAGCCAAGGACGAGGTGACGGAATTAATCGAATTTTTAAAGAATCCCAAGAAGTTTAAAAAGCTGGGTGGGCGTATTCCTCGCGGCGTTCTCCTGGTGGGTCCTCCCGGCTGCGGCAAGACTTTGCTGGCCAAGGCGATTGCCGGAGAAGCGGAGGTACCGTTCTTCAGTATTGCCGGCAGTGATTTTGTCGAAATGTTTGTGGGCGTTGGTGCCAGCCGGGTCCGCGATCTGTTTAAGCAGGCCAAAGAGAATTCGCCCTGCATTATCTTCCTGGACGAGATTGACGCCATCGGTCGCAAACGTGGTCCCGGTTTTGTCAGCGGCGGGCATGATGAGCGTGAGCAAACGCTGAATGCAATTTTAGTAGAAATGGACGGCTTTGATACGGACGATCAGGTTATTGTTGTGGCCGCGACGAACCGCGGAGACATCCTGGATAGTGCCTTGACCCGCCCGGGCGTTTTGACCGGCAGGTCATTGTTCCGCTGCCGGATCTGAAAGGCCGCATGAATATTTTGCAGATTCACGCCAGGAAAGTGAAATACGCACCGGATATCAACTTTGAGAAACTGGCGCGCGGGACACCGATGTTCAGCGGCGCCGAACTGGAAGCGCTGATCAACGAAGCAGCCATCAGTGCCAGCATGCAGGATAAAGATTTTGTCGAGATGGCCGATTTTGAAGAGGCCCGCGATAAGGTTCGCTGGGGTCGTGCCAAACGAAGCCGTCAGGTTGACGATTACGACCGCAAGATGACAGCCTATCACGAGGCCGGGCACGCTTTGATCCAAGCGATGCTGAAAGATGCAGACCCGTTACACAAGGTCAGCATTATTCCGCGCGGGCCGATGGGCGGGGCGACATTCTCGCTGCCGGAAAAGGACCGTTTGTACTACTCGAAGAAATATTGTCTGGCACAGTTGCAGGTCTGCTTTGGCGGACGTGTTGCTGAGGAGATATTCTGTGACGATGTAACCAGCGGGGCACAGTCGGATATCAAGCAGGCGACGATGATCGCACGTGAAATGGTGACCGAATGGGGCATGGGCGAAGAACTGGGCCCGGTCAAGTATTCACCCGATATGGGTGCTGAAATGTATTACGGGATGGGCTCGGACTATTCCCAGAAAACAGCCGAGACCATCGACCGTGAAATTAAAAAACTGATCGATCAGGCTTATGCCAAAGTCACGAATCTGGTCGAGGCCAACAAGGATAAGATGGAAGCACTGACTCAGGCCCTGCTGAAATACGAAACGCTGGATGCCGACGATGTGAAGATCATTCTTGACGGTGGAGCGCTGGACAAGCCGACCGTGGCTGATCTGCTGAAGATGGAGCAGGATAAAAGTAAAGGGAAATCGCCGAATGACAAAGATTATGATATTTATGCTGATTCGGATGACAGCTTCTGGGATGACGAGAAAGACGAACGGGTTGATGATGAGGGCTTCGGTGAAAAGGACGATGCGGAAGACGACATGTTATAACGTCATTTAATTTCGATGAATGAATATTGATGAGCCCTGCAGGCGCGAATGCCTGCGGGGCTTTTTTTATGTTAAGAATTCATGCGGCAGGTTTCAAAATACGTCTCAATGAAAATACAGTTATCGAGGTGTCGGAAAAACTGCCAAAATGAACGGGTTTTTCGGGTGCAATTTTGGCAGAGATTCAAATTTTACAGCGGCTCCGTTAATTCATAACTTATTGTAAAAAAAAGAGATACATCTTCGCGTTTCAGATTGGCACGCTATTTGTAATTACCTTTTAATAGAGATGTTAGAACAAAAAAAGAATCGTTAACGTAATTAAAAGAAAGGAGTGAAGACTATGGTTTTCCAAGAAATGGTACCCTGGAAAAAAGGCAGACAGAATGTGAATGTACGACATGGCGAGAATGAGTTTCCTCTCAGTTCGCTGCAGCGCAGAATGAACCGGATGTTCGATGATTTCTTCGGTGACTTTAGTGATTTTTCACTCAGTCCTTTGCGTACATGGAGTCGTTGGGCCGAAGGGTTTGTCCCTCGAATGGACATGACCGATACCGAAAATGAAATCACGATCATGGCTGAACTGGCCGGGGTTGATGAGAAGGATGTGGATATCACGGTGCAGGATGACGTGCTGACAATTCGCGGCGAGAAAAAGACCGAACACGATGAAAAGAATCATCGCTGCTGCTTGGCCGAACGGTCTTACGGGACATTCAGTCGATCCATCGTATTACCTGCTGAGATCGAGCAGGATAAGATCGAAGCATCCTTCAAGAAAGGTATCCTTACGGTTCGCTTACCCAAGCTGCCCGTGGAAGAATCCAAAGCCAAAAAGATCGAGATCAAAGGCGGCTAAGAAAGTTATGTATTCACTGGGCCTGCTGCAAAGGCAGGCCCGTTTTATTGGATTTTGTGGTGATTGCCGAGAAGAGCAATTAGGGGATGTTAAGCAAGCCCGGCTAAGACAGAGGGCTTGTTCGCGTTTTTGCATTGTAGAAAAGTTTAACAGCGAAGAAACAATTGAGTAAGAAGAAAGGACAAACATGATGAAACCAAGACAAAAAAAATCCGTAAAAATGCGGGTACTGACTCTGTTGCTATCGATCCTAACCGTTCCGATTTTTGCCGAGGAGGTCAATTCAAACGGGATTGAGACGTTACGAAAAACGGGGAAGGCATTTTCGTCCGTTGCCAAACAAGCGACGCCGGCGGTGGTCGCGGTGCAGGTCCGAACGAAAGTGACCGTTCGGGGCTCGGATTTTTTCGGCTCGCCTTTTGATAACGATTTCTTTGAACGGTTTTTTGGTCAGCGGATGCCCCGCGGTCAGCAGCCGCAGGAGCGTTGGCGAGGCGGACAGGCGTCCGGTTTTATCATCAGCGAAGACGGCTATGTCCTGACCAACCATCATGTCATTGACGGTGCCGACGAAATTAAAATTATCATGAGCGATGGCCAGGAGTATGACAAAGTTGAAGTTATCGGCTCAGACAATAAAGCCGATGTGGCGCTGCTCAAAATACAGGATGCGGATAATCTGCCCACGGTCGAACTGGGCGATTCGGATGACCTGGAAATTGGGGAATGGGTTATTGCAATTGGCAATCCGTTCGGTTTGACTGAAACGCTGACGGTTGGCGTGGTTAGTGCGCTGGGCCGGAAGGTCGGCGGCGAAGACGTTTACCAGGATTTTATTCAGACGGATGCGGCAATCAATCCCGGCAACTCCGGCGGGCCGCTGCTCAATCTGGAAGGCAAAGTCATCGGTATTAATTCGGCGATCATCACCGGCGACCGGGGCTATATGGGCATCGGACTGGCGGTACCTATCAATATGGCCAAGGCCATTCAGGAACAGCTTATCAAAACGGGCAAGGTTCAGCGTGGCTATGCCGGTATTGGATTGCAGGATATTCCAGCTGAAATGGCGGAGTTTTTTAAGTTGGAGAACAATAAAGGTGCGGTCATTACCAATGTGCTCGAAGACAGTCCCGCTGATAAAGCCGGCTTCAAAAAAGACGACGTCATCATTCAAATCGGCAACAAACAGGTCAATGATTCACAGGATGTCAAAAATATTATTGGTTTTACCGCCCCCGATACTGAAGTTGAAATAACCATCGTCCGAAAAGGCAAAGAAAAGAAAGTTATTCTTAAAGTGGGTTCCAAGCAGGAAAGTGAACTGGCCGAAACATCAGACGTCGGCAAAAAGCTGGGACTGACAGTTCAGACGATAACCGAAGAAGTCGCCGATGAATACGGCGTTAAAGAGGGCGTTGGCGTGCTGATTCTGGAGGTTGAAGAAGGCAGTTCCGCTGCTTATAAAGGACTTCGCAAGGGAATGATTATTCTGGAGGTCAACGGTGAAAAGGTTACCGATGTCAGCGAGTTTAATCTGGCCCTGAAACCAACGGAAGAAACCAAAAAGGCTTATCTGTATGTAAAGGCTGGCCGGAGCGTGTACTATGTACCGTTGAAGCTGGATGAATAATTGTCGTCATACACAAAGTCTGGATGAAAATAAAAAGCCCGGGACGGTTAACCGCCCCGGGTTTTTTTAAAACCAAAAATTTAATGTTGTTTTAAAGTCCCAGTTCTTTGGCAATTCCACGGCCGTAGTTTTTGTCGGCCTTGTTGAAATGGGCCGCTATCAGGCGAGGTCGAAGCAATCAAGGTTCATTACTTTATCCCACACTGCTACAAAGTCGTGCAGGAACTTCTCCTGGGAATCCCGGCTTCCATAGACTTCCGCCAAAGCCCGGAGTTGGGAGTTTGCCCCGAAGATCAGGTCGACGCGGGTGCCGGTCCACTTAAGCTGGCCCGTTGCGCGATCATGACCCTCGAATACGTCCTCATCTTTGGAGGTTGGCTTCCACATCGTACCCATGTCAAGAAGATTGACAAAGAAGTCATTGGTGAGTGTTCCGGGGCGTTTGGTGAAGACGCCGTGTTGGGACTGTTCGAAATTAGCATTCAAGACGCGCATACCGCCAACGAGAACCGTCATCTCCGGAGCGGTCAGCGTCAGCAATTGCGCCCGATCCACCAGCAGATGCTCTGGGCCGATGCTGTATTTGGCTTTGAGATAGTTCCGGAATCCGTCCGCTTTCGGTTCGAGTACGGTAAATGACGCCGCGTCGGTTTGCTCCTGCGATGCATCCGTGCGTCCCGGCGAGAAGGGAACCGTCACATTGTGGCCGGCATTCTTCGCTGCTTGCTCAACACCTGCGCATCCGCCCAGGACAATCAAATCGGCAAGTGAAACCATCTTGTCGCCTGACTGCGCGTTGTTGAATTCTTTTTGGATCTTCTCAAGTGCCTGCAGTATGGTTTTCAGTTTGGACGGCTCGTTGACCTTCCAGTCCTTTTGCGGTGCAAGACGAATGCGAGCGCCGTTGGCGCCGCCGCGTTTGTCGGAGCCGCGGAATGTCGATGCCGACGCCCAGGCCGTGGAAACCAGTTGGGAAACAGACAGGCCGGAGGCAAGAATTTTGCCTTTGAGGTCTGCGATGTCCTTCGCATCGATCAGTTTATGATCGACAGCGGGTACCGGGTCCTGCCAGATCAGTTCCTCTGCCGGGACTTCCGGGCCGAGATAGCGGCAGCGGGGGCCCATGTCGCGGTGGGTCAGCTTGAACCACGCCCGGGCAAACGCATCCTGAAATTCTTTCGGGTTTTTCTGGTATCGCCGTGCGATCGGCTCATAGATCGGGTCGAATCGCAGCGACAGGTCCGCAGTGGTCATCATCGGGCGCTGTTTCTTCTTCGACGGGTCGTGCGCGTCAACGATCATGTCCTCGTCGGCCACATCTTTTGCCAGCCACTGATGCGCACCGGCCGGGCTTTTAACCAGTTCCCATTCATATTTGAACAGTATGTTCAAATAACCCATGTCCCATTTGGCCGGATTCGGCTTCCAGGCGCCTTCGATGCCGCTGCTGATGGTATCGCCGCCCTTACCGCTTTTGAAGCTGCTCTTCCAGCCGAGACCCTGCTCTTCGATGGGGGCAGCCTCAGGTTCCGGCCCGACGTGGGTCGCAGAACCGGCACCGTGACACTTGCCGAAGGTATGCCCGCCGGCAACGAGCGCAACGGTTTCCTCATCGTTCATAGCCATGCGTGCAAAGGTTTCTCGAACGTCACGGCCGGAAGCAACCGGATCCGGGTTGCCGTTCGGACCTTCCGGATTCACGTAAATCAGCCCCATCTGTACGGCTGCAAGAGGATTTTCGAGGTCCCGGTCACCGGAGTAGCGTTTATCTCCAAGCCACTCAGATTCAGATCCCCAATAAATATCCTCTTCCGGTTCCCAGACGTCTACGCGCCCGCCGCCAAAGCCGAAGGTCTTGAATCCCATCGATTCCAGGGCACAGTTGCCGGCGAGGATCATCAGGTCGGCCCAGGAAATCTTTTTCCCGTATTTCTGCTTGATGGGCCAGAGCAGCCGGCGTGCCTTGTCGAGGTTTACGTTGTCGGGCCAACTATTCAGCGGCGCAAGGCGCTGAGAACCAGAGCTGGCGCCCCCGCGTCCGTCGCCCATGCGATAGGTGCCTGCGCTGTGCCAGGCCATCCGGATGAAGAGCGGTCCGTAGTGACCGTAATCGGCCGGCCACCAGTCCTGTGAGTCGGTCATCAGCGCATAGAGGTCTTTCTTAATCGCCTGCAAATCGAGTTTTTTAAATTCTTCAGCGTAGTTGAATGTCTCGCCCATGGGATTGCTCTTGTTCGAATGCTGATGAAGAATCTTGAGGTTCACCTGGTTCGGCCACCAGTCCCGGTTCGAGGTGCCGCCTCCGGCAATGGATTTACGTGTTTTGCCTGTTACCGGGCATTTGCTTTCTCCTGTCATTTTAAACTCCTTTCATGATTAGGTTTTTACCCATGTCATATTTTTTAAATTTGAGCAAACAGCATATTATGACTTTTTCTTATGGCCTCGCATGACGACCTGATAATCGAGCACTTCAAAATCCGCAAGTGAGCCCGCTCCGCTTACTTTCAGGGCGGCCCAGGGAATATCATGAATTTCGCCTGTCTTCTCATCAATAAAATGGTGGTGAGGTTCCACACAAGAGTCATAAACGACCATCCCTTCTTTTATTACTTGAGTTTTTAAGATTCCCTTCTCTACAAAGAGATTGAGTGTATTGTAAACAGTGGCTCGTGATATTGTGGGGCAGCTCTTCTTAACAACCTGCCAGAGATCATCAGCGGATGTGTGAATCTTCACTCGAAGAACAGCTTCAGCGACCGCGATTCGCTGCGGGGTAGGCTGTACCTTGTGTTTCCGAAGGATAGTGATTATCGTTTCCATTAGTATTTAGACTAAGTCTAAAACAATACAACGTCAAGAAAAATCAGTAAATTTTCAAAAAAACCGCATTTTTAAACAGATTGAACGACATGGCTGGAGAGTTTATCGATTCGGTCGCGGAAATTGGAATCGGATTTGTACAATTGCTCGATCTTGGTGCAGGCATGAACGACCGTTGAGTGGTCGCGTCCGCCGAGATGGCCGCCGATCTCTTCGAGGCTGTGGCGGGTCAGACTTCGTGCCAGGTACATGCAGACCTGCCGGGGCAGGGCAATGGATTGGCTGCGTTTTTTGCTTTGGAGGTCCGTAATGCGGACATCGAAATGGTCACTGACCATACGGATGATATCTGACATGGTTACGTTTTTTGAGACCGCGACATCTTGTACGCCGAGTGCCTGGCGAGCCAGTTCCAGCGTAATCGGCTGATTCGTGGTTTGCGCGGTGGCGTAAATGATGGTCAGCGCGCCTTCCAGTTCACGGATATTGGTCTTGATATGTTCGGCGATCAGTTCGGCGACACCGTCGGGCAGCACCAGTCCGCGAAGATGGGCTTTTTTCTTAATGATTGCGATGCGTGTTTCATAGCTGGGGGCGTCCAGTCGGGCGACCAGTCCCCCATTTGAACCTGCTGATCAGCCGGTCTTCCAGTGCTGCCAGGTCCTGCGGCGCACAGTCGGCGGTCAGGACGATTTGTCTGCGGTTGTTGTACAAAGCGTTAAAGGTGTGGAAAAATTCCTCCTGGCTCTGCTCGCGTTCGCGTAAAAACTGAACATCATCAATGATCAACACGTCTACCGTGCGGTACTGATTCTGAAATTCCTGCAGGCTACCCTTTTCGATTGCACTGATAAACCCGTTGACAAACTCTTCACAACTGAGGAACTGGATCGAGATATCGGCCTGCATCTTGCGGGCATCGTGGCAGACCGCGTGAAGCAGATGTGTTTTTCCGAGGCCGACATTACCGTACAAAAACAATGGGTTATAAATCATGCCGGGGCTTTGGCTGATGGCAATGCAGCTTGCATGTGCCAGTCGGTTACAGGGGCCGACGACAAAACTGTTAAACGTATAATCCGGATGCAGGCGGACCCGCCCAGCTTTTTCTGCGGCAAGTGAAGTTTCAGTTTTTTGCAGCCGGTCAGCGGGAACGAACTGGACCGAAACGAGATGGCCGGTGATGTTCTGAGCGGCCTGTGTAAATATGGGCAAACAGTGATCCTGAAGAAATTCCGCACACGACTGATCCGGACAGCCGATCTGCAATAGACCGTGGTCAAAGGAAGTGATCTGCAATTCATCGAACCATTTACGAGAATTAACGGGGTCAATCGCCTTGACGCGTCCCAGAATGTCTTCCAAAATTTCGGTTGTGTCCTGTTTTACCAACGGTCCCTCGTTTTCATTGTTTATTGTAACGACTTCACGACATTGCCTGGAGGGATGAAAGAGACTCATCATGACCTCCTTTGGCGGCAAGCACAACTGCCCGACAAAAAACTCAATCTACCCTTGAGATGGCCGAATGTCAAAGAATTTTGGATTGGGGAATTCGACAAAACCGCACGGGCAATTTCTAAGTAATGCCATTATAAGGAGTTGTTTGCCTCATGTTTTTTCCGGTAAATGATTTATTGCGGCGGATACGGCATTTGGAGATTTTCGACAAGAAACGCATAAATGTCGGCAAGCTCTTCGATAAGCATGCAAGTCGGCTTTCCGGAGCCGTGGCCGGCACGGGTTTCAATGCGAATCAGAACGGGACGGTTACCTTGGTGAACCTGTTGAAGCTTGGCGGCAAATTTAAATGAATGACCGGGAACAACGCGGTCGTCGGTATCGGCGGTGATGACCAGTGTTGCGGGATAATGTATGCCCTTTTTCAGGTTGTGGTAGGGAGAATAGCCTTTCAGGTATTCAAACGTATCCTTGTTCTCCTGCGCTGAGCCGAATTCGTCCACCCAGAAACGTCCTGCGGTGAACTGATCGTATCGCAACATATCCATGACTCCGACTTGTGGGACGGCGGCGGCAAACAAGTCCGGCCGTTGCGTCATGCAGGCGCCGACCAGTAACCCTCCGTTAGACCCACCCTGAATCGCCAGTTTTTCTGCAGACGTATATTTTTGGTCGATCAGATATTCTGCGGCAGCCATAAAGTCATCAAAAACATTCTGTTTATTAAACTTCTTTCCTGCTTCGTGCCACGTTTCGCCATATTCCCCACCGCCGCGCAGATTGGCGACCGCATAGATGCCGCCGTTTTCCAGCCAGACAATTCGTGAACTCCAAAAATAAGGGCACACCGGGATGCCAAACCCTCCGTATCCGGAAAGTAACGCGGCGTTCGTACCATTACGCGACATCCTTTTTTTATAGGTGATAAACATTGGAATACGTGTTCCGTCTTGGCTTTCGTAGAATACTTGCTCTGTCACATAATGGTCAGAATCAAAGTCTATTTTGGGACGATCCAACAAAGTAGATTGACCGGTCACCATGTCATATCGATAAATAGAAGGGGGGACGGCGAAAGACTGAAATGAATAGAATGTTTCAGTGTCTTTACACTTTCCGTCAAAACCGAATGCCGACCCTAATCCCGGCAAGCTGATATCTCGAACATATGTGCCATCTAATGTGTATAGTGTAATCGAGGAAGCAACATCTTTCAGGTAATTGCAAACAAACTGGTTATTAATTATATCGATGGCCCGGAGGGGCGACGAAGCTTCGGGAATGATTTCCCTGTGATTTTCAGGGTCCGGGTTATGAATATCTATCGCGACGATGCGTCTGTTGGGAGCATTGTTGTCGGTCAGAAAGTAAAAAACCGACTCCTTATTATCAATAAAGGTATAGTTATTTTCGAAATTCGGGATCAAGTCCACCAGAGCAGCATTCGGGTTATAAAGATCCAGGTAGCCGATGCGATATTTTTCATCGGTTCCGATGTGGGTTGTGATAATTAAGTATCGTCCGTCATCAGTCACGACCGGGTCATAACCCCATTCAGGATGGTCAGGCTGATAATAAACAACACGGTCCTCGGATTGCGGTGTTCCTATATGATGATACATGACTTTCATATCTTTGTTTAATGAGAGGAACTTTTTTTCAGGATCGGGGTCGGGATACTTAGCGTAGTAAACACCGGTGCTGTCATTGTTCCAGGCGATGTTTGTAAATTTAAGATGGATAAGGCTGTCAGATAAATCGTCACCGGTTTCAACATTTCGAATCTTCCACGTCTTCCAATCCGAGCCGCTTTCCTGAATGGCATAAGCAACATAGTCTCCGTTTTGGTTGAAAGACATTTGGCTCAGGGCGGTGGTTCCGTCGTCGGACCAGTTGTTGGGATTAAGGAGAATTTGCTGAGGGCCGTCCAGTGAATCCATGGTATAGACGACAGAGTGGTTCTGCAGTCCGCTATTTTTTGAAATAAAATAACGGTTTCCGGCTTTCCAGGGAATACCGATTTTTTCATAATCCCAAAGTTTGGTCATGCGATTCTTAATGGATTCCCGGTGGGGCAACGCATGCAGGTATTCAAATGTAATCTTATTTTGAGCGTCGATCCATTCCTTAACGGATTCCGAGTGTCGAACATCTTCTTCCAGCCATTGGTAAGGGTCATTGACATTGATACCATGATAAGTGTTTATTTGGTTAATACGCCGGGTTTTTGGGTATCGTAATGTTGTTGTTTTGCAACCGCCGTACAGAAAGGTGATAATGAGACATAAAACGATTAACGTTCGTTTCGTTGTGATTTTTGCCATGGTTAAAAAGTCCTTTTGCCGTTGAGAATAAGCGTCATCGGGTCATCACCGGTGCTGTCAATGTGCATGTGGGCGGCTTGTACCGGCGGAACCGAATCAGGTATTCATCTCATTTCTGATAAAAATCGCATCCATCTGTTTTAGGCGTTCTTCATGGTTAAAAAAGTTATAGAAATTATATAGACAAAAACCGTAATCGTTCAGCAATCCCATATACTCGTGTAACTTCGCCTGACCGCTGTAGGACGGCATGGTAATAATTTCTGTGTAAATAACACTTACTTTTCGCTCGGCGAAGGTCTGTTTTGCCCCTTCCAGCACAAGGGGTTCGGCACCCTGAACATCCAGTTTCAGCAGATCGATCCGGTCGATATGATGAGTCTGGCAAAAATCATCGATTGTGGAAGTCGGAACGGTTATTTTTTCAATCGTCTCCAGCAATCCCTGCCCCCATGTTTTGGCGACCCCCGGCTGTGTTGAAAGAAGGGAGTTCGTTGCCGATGACGGATTCACATGAAACTCGGCCGTACCCGTGCGATTGCTCAAGGCCAAATTATGCGTGTGAATTTGATCGATGGATGCCGTTCTCTTTTGTAAGACCGCAAAAGAATCCGGGGACGGCTCAAAAGCGTAAATGGATGCCTTTGGGAAAACCCCATGGTAAAGTGTGCTTACGTATCCACGATGCGCACCCACATCAAAAATGACGGGGGTATTTATGCCAGCAAGCAGTTTTTCCTGGTTACGGAACGCATCCTGGTAGCGGTGGATTTCGTAGCCGTATTTTCGAAAGAGTCTCTGAATGGTTGCTTTCATATTTACCTCTCTAAAATGTCAACATTTTAACGAATCGTATAATATCAATCTTTTTTGGTGTCGAGCAGAATCGTCACCGGGCCATCATTGATGCTGTCGATATGCATGTGGGCGGCGAAGATACCAGTTTCGACAAGCACCCCATTTTCTTTAATTGCGGCAATCGTCTTTTTGTACAGAGTTTTTGCCAGATCAGGTGGTCCGGCGGCAGTAAAATCAGGCCGGCGGCCTTTGCGGCAGTCCCCGAACAGCGTAAACTGGCTGATGAGCAGGACCCCGCCGCCGATATCTTTAACGGACAGATTCATCTTTCCGTTGTCGTCTTCAAAAATGCGCAAATTGACGACCTTGTCGGCGATAAAAGCGATGTCGTCTTCGGTGTCATCTTTGGCAACACCTAAAAAGACCAACAATCCCTTTTCGATTTGGCCGGCGATGTGTCCATCGACTGTAACGCTGGCTTGATTAACTCGCTGTATGACGGCACGCATAAAAATCTAATCCTGTGTTGTGTATTCGGTTTGTTTCTGATAGCTCATGGGGACGACCAGAACGGCGCAGTCGGCTTTGCGGACGATTTTTTCGGTGACCTTTCCGAACAGGGCGGTTTGCAGAGTACTGTGTCCCTGACGACCGATGACGATAAGGTCCGCCTGTTTTTCTTTGGCAAACGCCAATATTTCCTGCCAGTCCTTGCCGACGCGGTATTCGACCTGCATGGTGAAGCCTTCGGGCAACTTGGACAGATACGTCTGTTCGATGTGTTCGTCGATGTCGTGTTTGGCTTTGTTGTCTACGTTCTCGACTTCATAGACGTACGTTTTCCAGAACTGCGCTTCTGTTTCCGGTACGACATGCAGCAGGGTCAGCTCGCAACCGCGTCGCCGCATCGCTGCATCGACGGCAAACTGAAACGCAAAATCAGCATTTTCGGAAAGGTCCGTGCAAAAGAGGATTCGCCGAAATATGATTTGTGTTTGTTGGCTTTCCATGTTTCCCTCATTCTGTTATGTTATTTTTTTAGTGGAACAGGTTCGGCAAAAAGGTGCACAGCGACGGAAAGATCATCAGTACTGCGGCCGCGACGACCAATGCCAGCAAAAACGGCATGGCTCCGCGGAAGATCGTCTGCAATGACACATCCCGCTCGATGCCGCTGACGACGTAGACATTGACACCCACCGGCGGGGTAATTACGCCCATTTGCGTCACGACGACAATGATGACGCCAAACCAAATCGGGTCATAGCCCAACTCGGTCACTACGGGATAGAAAATAGGAATTGTCAGCAGGATCAATGCCAGAGCATCGATAAAACTGCCTGCTATCAGATAGAACAGAATAATTATCGCCATGACCATCCAGCCCGGCAGTGGCAGAGACGCCAATGTCGTTGCCAGCTCAAACGGCATCCGTGTGATGGCTAAAAACCGGCCTAAAATGACCGCACCGGTGACAATAATCATGACCATGCATGAGGTTCGGACGGTTTCCTGCAATGAGCGAACGAGCATTTTGACCGTGAGTTTTTTTCTGGCCAATGCAATAATGAGACTTCCGGCCGCACCGATGGCTGCCGCTTCGGTGGGTGTGAAAAGGCCCATGAACATGCCACCGATGACGACGATGAACAAAATCAGTGTTTCAGCGACTCCGAAGAGGGAGATAAATTTTGATTTCCAACTCATGGCCGGTCCGGCCGGTCCCAATTTTGGGTTAAGTTTGCACATAATATAAATCGTCAGGCAGAACAGCACGGCGATTAACAGTCCCGGCACAATCCCGGCGATGAAAAGTTTACCGATGGATTGGTCGGTCAAGATGGCATAGACGATGAACACTACGCTGGGCGGGATGAGCATTCCCAGACTGCCGCCGGCGGCGACGGTGCCGCAGCTAAGTTTCGGGCTGTACTTATAGCGTTTCATCTCCGGGATGGCGACCGATGCCATGGTGGCCGCGGTTGCCGGACCGGAGCCGCAGATCGCGCCGAATCCGGTACAAGCGCCGACGGTGGCCATTGCCAGTCCGCCGGGGAGGTGGCCGAGCCAGTGATACGCCGTATCGAAAAGACGACGGCTGATACCGGCATGAAAAGCAATCTGTCCCATCAGTACAAATAAGGGGATGACGGTTAGGCTGTACGAAGTGAAAGTTTCATACAGTTCGGTGGTGATCATCGCGGTGGCTGCCTGCGGGGTTACCACAACCGCAAAGCCGATGAAACCCACGATGGCCATTGAGAAGGCAACTGGCATACTGGTCGCCAGCAGGACAAACAGTATCAAACAACCAACGATTCCAATTTGCAGCGGCGTCATGGCTTGATCATCTCCCGTCCCGGATGAATCAGGTTGTAGCCGATGACCAGCAATACAATCAAACAGCAGAAACCAATAACCCACGGCACCCAGAAGATCGGCAGTTCCAGTGTTTGAGCGACCTGACCGTTTTGGCGAAGTTGGAGTCCGTAAACAAAGCTGCGCCAGCTCAAAAACGCGAACAAGCCCATCCCCAAGAGACGAATGACCGAATCCAGGATGACGCGACCGGTGCGGTTGAGTTTATGGAAAAAGTATTCGATGGCAACATGCCCTTTGACGGCGGTGGTGTAAGGAAGCGCCGAAGCCAGAGTGACGGCTCCGGCGATCTTGACAATATCATAGGTTCCTTTAACCGGATGACCAAAATACCGGAATACAACATCAGTGCAGATGATGCCGATCATCACAAAGACGCAGAGGCCGGACACGAAAACCAGCGCATAAACCAGCGCCTTCAAGCAATTGAAGTAAACGTCTCTGACCCTGTGCCAAACGGGATTACGGCTGATTGCTTCGTTCATCTATTTTGTTTTTTCAGGCACTGCTTTGCTTGCTTGGATGACGGCTTGAAGTTTTTCAAGCAATTCCTTGCCCGGCAGGCCAGCGGTTTTCGTATTGGCGACATACGCATCTAAAATCGGCTTGACGGCATCTTTCCATCGCTGTTGTTCTTCGGGCGACAGTGTGATGATTTGGCGTTTCAGCTCTTTGATGAATGCCATGCCTTCGGCGTCGGCCTGATCCCAGGCCCGGCCGTGCTTGTCCACCCATTCGGCGTTGACCTCGGTGATGATCTGCTGCTGCTCGGGGCTGAGCTTGCTCCAACTGTTTTTGTTCATCACGACAAACATCGAGGTAGTGTATCCGATAACGGAGGTGTCGGTTATTGACTCGATGACTTCGCCTTGTTTCCAGCCCTTGAGTGTCTCGACGGGGCAGAAGGTTGCTTCCACGACGCCTTTTTGAAGAGCTTCATACGTTTCCGGTTGGCTCATGGCAACCGGTATTGCTCCAAGGTTTTCAACAATTTTCGCAGAAAGACCGGTTGCTCGAACTTTCAAGCCTTTCATTTCATCCAGTTTGTTGACGGATTTTTTGGAAGCCAGGATTCCCGGGCCGTGTGCGTGAATATACAACAAATGCACATCGTCCAATTCTTTGGGCTTGAATTCCATGGCCATGGCGGTTGCCGCGCGTGTTGCCGTCATTCCATTGGGATATCCCAATGGCAGGTCCAGTCCTTCCATTAGGGGAAACCGGCCGCGGGTGTAGGCGAAACAGCTCATACCGATATCAGAAATGCCGCTGACGACGCCGTCATAGCACTGCGGGGCTTTGGTCAACGTTCCGGCAGGATACAGGGTGACCTCGACACTGCCGTTGGTACGTTTTTTGACTTCATCAGCCCAGGCCTGTGCGGTTTGGCACTGAATGTGTGTGGGCGGAAAGAAAATACTGTAGGACAGCTTGGCCGTCGGGGTTGCTTCAGCGGATTTGTCCTGCTCCGGTGTGGCCGGTTCAGTTTTCTTACTGCAGCCGACAACACAGACCAATAGCATCATTGCAACCGCAGTCAACATAAACAGATGTGTTCGTTTCATAACATTACCTCCTGAATTTGATCCATCGTTTTCGGTTTGAAAGCCATTTTCGGCAATCTTTGCATGAACATACTACGCATTGCAGATACGTTATGCAAGTTTTTTACTTTGGGTTTGTTTTTAGGCGGATTTGCGTAATTTGTTTCAGTTTTTTTAGTCCCGAGCGGAGAAAACCTGAACCGGCGAAGATTTCCTTAAAGTCCGCCTCGGTTATATTTTGAATTTGGCCGGGGGTTAATTTTTGCCATTCGGGGTGGAACTGAAAATCGGTATTCTTTCGGGGCGGGGCGTTCATTTCATGTGGACAGGCGAGGATGCATTCGTCGCAGCCGAAAACGTAACCGTTTATTTTATCATGATATTGACCGTCAATCTCGTCCGGGGCTTCGATCGTTAGATAGCTGATGCACTTTCGCGAATCAAAACTTCCGTCGCTGCCCAGCGCCCCGGTCGGGCAGGCGCGGATGCATTTACCGCAGTCACCACAGGGGATGTCTGTCATCGGTTCATCCGGCTGCAATTGGAGCGTCGTAACAAGTTCGCCCAGAAGGATCTGGTTTCCCAATTCAGGATGGATCAGCATATGGTTTTTACCGATGAACCCCAGGCCCGCGCGCTGGGCCAAGGCGCGTTCAGCCAGAGGTGCTGAGTCCACGCAGGCCTTGAAACGAACGGATTGTTCATCGGCGGAATTTTCGGGCGAGTTATCTCGCCTCGCTTTTATTTGCTCCTGAATAAATTCAGCCAATTGGAACAGTTGGTCCTTGATGAACGGATGATAGTCTTCATATTGGGCGAAATGTGCAATACGGATGGTGGGGTTTTCGGCTAATTCCATTTTGGCGGGGCGGTAGTTGAGGGCGACACAGATCACGGATTGTGCCCCGTTGAGCAGGTTGGCCGGTGTGAAGCGTTTGTCGAGGTTGCGATGCAGGTAGGCCATCTTCGCAGCACAGCCGGTTTCAAGCCATCGGTGATAATGGTCGATCTGTTCTTGTTCCACCGGTTCAGCGGTTGTGATTCCGACCGCGTCAAATCCCAGCTCTAATGCTTTCTGCTTAATGTCCGATTCGATATTCATATGGCGATGGTACAATCTACATGGGATTTTTCATCACGTCACTTCCTCTTTTCGCTTGAGGGTCTGGCTTAGGATGAAATCGATCAGTTTTTCATAATTGATGCCGGCGCGTTGTGCGGCCTCGGCGACTTCCTCGCCCCAGGCCAGATCGGGGTTGGGATTGGCTTCGAGAATGGCTATTTTTCCATCGGGTCTTAACCGCAGGTCGATGCGTCCATAGTCCCGCAGGTGCAGAATGCGAAAGGCTCTTTTGCAAACACGTTCGATACGTTTGATTGTCTCTTCTTCGAGATTTTCGGCGAACCCGAAATTAACGCCCCATTTTTCACGATATTCATCGTTCCACTTAACGCGATAGGTTGCCATGCTCGGGCCCTGTTCGGCGTCCTGGTCAAAAAAGAATTCGCGGGCCGGGCAGACCTTGAGCCGGTTGTTGCCCAGCACGGTGACATACAGTTCCCGGCCTTCGATATATTCTTCCGCGATGGCGTCCTGATGCCAGCGGTCGTGGATGAATTCGGCGCGTTCGGCCAGGGCTTCGGCCGTATATACCAGCGAGGCGTTCGAGATGCCTTCAGACCCGTCACCCAGTGCCGGCTTGACCACCAGCGGAAATTGAATCGACTTATTCACGCGAACGGTTTTCCCCCACGGCAGCGACAGAAAGTTCGGAACGCGTATTTTATGCAGCCCCAGCAGTTGCTTGCACAGCCGCTTGTCCCTGCAAAGCATCATCCCCATCGGCCCCGAACCGGTGTAGGGAATCTGCAGCATGTCCAGCACGCCGGCGATATTTTTATCCCACAGGCGCTCGCCGCAATATTGTTCGGTCAGGTTGAAGACAAGGTCGGGCTTGTCTTCTTTGAGCGTGCTGATCAGCTCTTCGAGATTGTCAAAAATTCCGATGACCGAAACGTCATGGTGCAAATGCCGCAGCGATTCGATGACATGGTATTCGGTAATGGCCTTCCCTGCGGGGTCATGAAATTGCGGGTCATTTTCCGGAACGGTTGCATAATCAACAAGAACTGTTATTTTGAGTGTTCGGGTCATAGTTTACCTCGCGTTTCAATACGATGGGTTCCGCTGGCAATCGCAGTTAAAAGTGTCGTAATGCCGACCAATCCCTCCAGGTCGTCTTTGGTATATAAATCCATCGCGTCACATCGCTGAACCATCCGGCCCAAGAGTTGATGGATGTCAAATTTCCGGTGCCCTGTCCAGCGGGCCGTATGGCGAGCCAATAATCGGCGGTGCTGGCGCAGCATTTTAGACGCCTTGATAGACGAATCGCCCGCGGGCGCTGCCGAGAAAACGACCTTCAGGCTGTCGTCATAATACCCTTTAAATTCCTTGCCCAGTTGATTCCGTTTTCGATTGTAGTAGGCCAGCAATGTGGACGTCATGCGAGCCGCCGACCACGGCGGCCGCGGCGAAGCGGTCACAACCGGCTCCTGCTGGGCAATGCGGCCCATCACGTGGTCGATGTATTCCAGCTTCTGCAACGCCGGCCACTTTTTATATTTTTCGCGCCAGTTGTTGTCCGGCGCCAGCCAGACCGCAAACGTCTCGGCGAAGTCTTCATCCGGATGGCACTGGGCATAATAGTCGTCCAGGTGCACGACGAATCGCCGCGAGTACGGACGGTATTGATAGGTGTCGGAATAATGGGACGAGAACGCCCCGAACAATTCGCGCCAGCGCGTGCGGGTATAAAGCTTGTAAGCGTAGTTGATCGCGTGCCCGCATTCGTGGCGCAGCAGTTTGATGCAGTCTTTTTCGTTGCCGCCTTCGGCCTCGTACATCATCTTGGTCTCGAGCGCCTTAAGCCGCGGATGCGCCAGACAGAAGGGAATGCCGATGATCGGCTCCTTATCCGGACACAGCCATTCATCCGCCAGGTAGCAGGGCGGTCGAAACCCGATGCCTTTATCCGCCAGTTCCTCATACAGCTGGTCCACCATCGGCTCCAGCGGCGAGCCGTCCAATTTCAGGTTAAGGTCCTTGACCCGCACGTCGAGTAATTCATCGTCGCTGAGGTCTTCCCAGTTCAGGATGTCTTTTTTTCCGGCCACACGCACAATATCCCCCGTAGTTGTTTAAAAATCAAGGAAAAACCCTCAAAAGAATCCCTTGACGGGATTCGCCGCAGCGGGTATAGTTCGATGGAAATGACGACAAAAGCTCAAATAGTCTGTTCGTTCAGTGTGTTTACTGGTATAGCCGGGGCGAAGAATTCCAGCGGCATTATCGGTATGATCAGCATCATTATTCCCGGAGACGGTAAGCTGCTCTGAATGAAGTAGGATGAGTGAATTTTAAGGCCTTTCAGAGCAACATGTTCTGGAAGGCCTTTTTAATGGATGATTGATGAGTGAATACGGATTAATTTGGAAGGAACAGTTTTGCAGCAGTTGGTGGAATTGACATTGGAGATGGAAACGCAATTTATGGAGTTCCGTCAGGCTTTGGTGCCGGAAGACCCACAGAACCGCTGGTTGTTTGAGTACAAGGGAGAGCCTTTTCCTGCTCTCGTGGAGAAGTTACAGGATTGGAAGCATGGCAAACAACTGCCGGATGGGTGGGTTCGGTGCTCGACGCTCTATCTGATTCGAGAGGACGGAACCATTCTGGGTAAAAGTTCATTACGGCATGAATTAAACGACTTTTTGAGAACCATCGGCGGCCATATTGGATATATCATTCGCCCGGGCCAAAGGCAGAAAGGAAACGGAACGGCGATTTTAAAACTGACACTTCAGAAAGCCAAAGAGCTTGGATTGACTCGGGTGTTAGTAACCAGCGATGAGGATAATATCGCCTCGACGAAGATCATCGAAAAAAACGGCGGTGTATTTGAGGATACATATCAGGAAAACAAAATGGCAGTCCCCAAACGCCGATACTGGATCGAATTATAAAAAGGAGACAACGATGGCGATAATTGAACCGAGAATCGTCACATTGAAAAACGGCAAAGAAGCCTGCATTCGAACGCGAACACTTGAGGATGCTGAAAAATCGCTGAAATGTATCGAGACAGTTTTTGCCGACGACCGGTTTTTCTTGACCACGCTTGACGAGATCAGACAACAATTATCCGTTGAAAAGTATAGTGAACGAACCCAATTATTTAACGAGCATGAGCAGAAACTGCTGTTGATCGCCGAGGTTGACGGGCAGATCGTTTCCATGTCTGATGTTGAATGTGGCGAAAAGTTGCGAAATCAGCATGTGGGCCGAATAGGCATCAGTATTTTGCCCGAGTATCGCCGAATCGGTCTGGGTACAGCGATAATGGAAACAATGATTGACTGGGCCGCATCGCACCCAATCATCGAAAAACTGGCGTTGGGCGTCTGGGCGGCCAATAAACCGGCTATAGGCCTTTACGAAAAACTGGGATTTGTTGAAGAGGGCAGAAAAGTGCGTGAAGTGAAATACGCAAACGGGTATTATGATGACTGTGTGTTGATGTGTAAAATGGTGTAAACCGTATTCAGGAGGTCTCTTATGCGACGGAAAATCAACTTGGTTGTACTTATGTCAGTGCTCTTTGTATTCACCACAAACATCCTGGCTGATGTCCGGGTTGAGACAACCGCAAACCAACGGACTCAACTGGCACTTAGCGATATAGGCACATTATCTGAATTAACTCTTGCTGCGGGTGAGAATTCAGGTATTTATTATATGACCGGTGATGAAAAACATTACCTTTCCGGCAAGCCCGACGTCATTCAGCGCCAAGATGACGGCTTGGTGGCCCAATGGAAGGAAAATCGAATTATTACCGTGATTATTACCTTTGGACAAGACCATCATCAAATCGCATTTACGGCTGAACCATTTCATGACATCACCGGTTGGGGCATTTCCATCGCGGCTGAGCCGGATGAATACTTCACAGGTCTCATGGAACGCGTCGTCGACGGTTCGCAGGGCAACTCCTGGAAGGCCGGCATGACCGAGGCGATGAATCTGCGCGGGCAGACGGTTAACATGAAAATCGACTATACGGTCTCGCTCTACGCCCCGTTCTTTATCTCCTCCCGCGGTTACGGCCTGTTTACAAACGGCACCTGGATCGGCAAGTACACCTTCCCGCCCGAAGGTCAGTCCGGCACTGTGGAGATTTTCTTTGAAGGCCCGGTCTGCCAGTATATCCTTTATACCGGCTCACCCGGGCAGATTGTACGCAATCACATGATGGATACCGGCCCGTCGTTCCTTCCGCCAAAATGGGCCCTGCGCCCGTTCCGCTGGCGCGATGAGCATGTTCACCGTGATACCTACTATGACGGCTCCAAAGTCAACGCCCCTTACAACAGCGAAATCGTCGAAGATGTGCTGATGATGGAGGCCCTTGGCATTCCCTGCGGCGTGTATTGGGTGGACCGGCCGTGGGGCAAAAACGAAACCGGTTTCGGCTACGATGACCTGGAATATGACGAGCAGCGTCTGCCCAATACCAAAAAAATGATCCAATGGCTCAATGAAAAAGACATTAAGTTTCTGTTGTGGATCTGTCCCTGGGCGGTTGGTGAGAAGATGGAGGCCGAGGCATTCAAGAACGATTATGTCATTGCGGTGCCCGGTTGGGAATATAGTGGGGGCAAACGGCCTAATTTCATTGACTTAACCAATCCAATGGCCGTTCAATGGTGGCAGGGGTATTTGAAGAAACTCCTTAAAGATGGTGTGGCCGGCTTTAAAATGGATCGCGGAGAAGAACACACACCGCTTTTATATAAGTCTAATCAAACAGTGTACGACGGACGAAGCGGGCGCGAAGTTTACAATGACTACATGCGTCTTTATGCCAAAGCCGCCTATGAAGTCTGTCAGGAAGTTCACGGTGATGATTTTATGATTATGCCCCGCGCCGGCTACACGGGCAGTACAAAATACGCCGGATTCTGGGCCGGTGATACGTACGGCACACCGTGGGGTTTGCGATCGGCCATTATCGGCGGTCTGCGTGCCGCGGTCATCGGTTACCCGGTCTGGGGTTCGGACACCGGCGGCTATGCTTACCATGAACAAATAGACGGCAAACGACAAAAAAGTTTTCTCCCTAAAACCGGCTGCCGCTGGCTGGCCTTTAGCTGTTTTTGCCCCATCATGGAAGTCGGACCGACAGCCAATAAAGGGCCGTGGGAAATCGATGATACTCTCACCGCAGTCTGGCGTATGTACGCGATTTTGCATGACAACCTGACCGACTATACCTATCAATACGCCAAAGAAGCGCACGATATCGGAATGCCGGTCATGCGTCCGCTATTTTTGGTATATCCCGACCAGCCTCAAAGCTGGGACGACTGGCAAACCTATCTCTACGGCCCGGATATCCTGGTATCGGCCATCTGGCAGGACGACGACACCGTCACCCAAAAAGTCTATCTGCCCAAAGGCGACCAGTGGGTCGACGCCTGGGACACAACAAATGTGCTGGATGGCGGACAAACCATCGAAGTGGAGTGTCCGATTTATAAAATTCCCATTTACATCCGCAAGACAAGCGAGATAAAGCTGGGCGACCTGAATGCACTCTGGGCCGAATCCGTGAAAGTCGTCAAAAACAAACCCACCATGGCTGAACTTGAAAAACGAGCGGGATTTATTGAATGATAAATAGAAAATCTCACATCTATGGTTAACAGGAAACAATCACGATTCAGGCCTTTGTCGCACGGATTAGAAATCCTCTACGAAGACCGCGATCTGCTCGTCGTCAATAAGCCCGCGGGGCTGTTGACCGTTAAGACAGAGACGGAAAAGAGCCGGACGGTTCACTATATTCTGACCGATTATGTGAGGAAGGGAAATCCGAAGTCCCGGAACCAGGTCTTTACGGTTCACCGGCTGGACCAGTGGACATCCGGCGTATTGATCTTTGCAAAAAGCGAAGCGGTTAAGGATTCTTTGCAGGCCCGGTGGGAAGAGACGAAAAAAACGTATCTTGCGGCAGTTCATGGTCACTTGACAGCGAAAGAGGGAGTGATTGCCTCGTACCTGGCTGAGAACAGCAGGCATGTCGTCTATTCCACGCCGGACGCGGCCAAAGGAAAACCCGCACGTACGGCGTATAAAGTGCTTAAAGAAAAGGGGCCGTTCAGCCTACTGGAGATTCATCTGTTGACCGGCAGGAAAAACCAGGTTCGTGTCCATCTGGCCGACCAGGGGCACCCGGTTGTCGGCGACCGAAAATACGGGGAGAATACGGATGGGTTTACGCGTTTAGCGCTTCATGCCAGGTCGATCTGCTTTAAGCATCCGATGCGGGACGAGTTGATGACGATAGAAGCGAAAGTACCGAGTTGTTTTCGTAAACTGGTGGGTGCGATTCAGCCTTAAGGGCGTTTATGAATCCGCCGGTAATTTGGGCCCGGACTTGACAGAAGGGGCCCCGGCAAATACTATAGGTCTTTTGAATTTTATGAAAAGGATACTAAATGTCGGATACAGGCAAGAAAAAAGGATACCGCGACACACTGAATCTGCCGCAGACCGCGTTTGCGATGAAGGCAAACCTGACCCAGCGCGAGCCGCAACAGCGTAAAGCGTGGGAAAAAGCCGATATTTACAATACGATTATGGCGTCCCGTGAAAATGTGCCGCTGTATATGCTGCACGACGGCCCGCCGTATGCCAACGGCGATATTCACATGGGACATGTGATTAACAAAGTACTCAAGGATTTTGTCGTCAAGTACAAGACCATGACCGGCTTTAAAGCTCCGTACGTTCCCGGCTGGGATTGTCACGGCCTGCCGATCGAGGTCAAGGTCATGGCCGAACTCGGCGACAAAGCCAAACAGATGAGCAAGCCCGAAATCCGAAAAGAGTGCCAGAAATACGCCTCCAAATATGTCAAACTGCAAACCAAACAGTTTAAGGCGCTGGGTGTCTTCGGCGATTTTGAAAATCCGTATCTGACCCTCAAGCCGCAGTACGAGCAGGGGATTCTGGAAATCTTCGCCGAACTGGTCGGTAACGGACTGGTCTATAAACAGCTTAAACCGATTCACTGGTCGATTGGTTGCGAAACGGCATTGGCCGATGCGGAGTTGGAGTATAAAGACGTTACCTCGTCGAGTGTGTATGTGAATTTTCCAATGGATGACGCCGCGGCTCAAAAGGTGCGGGACATGGGCCTTGCCCCCGCGGACAGTAAAGTCTGTTTTATGATTTGGACGACGACACCGTGGACACTTGCGGCCAACTTAGCGGTCGCCTTGCATCCGAGGCTGGATTATGTCGGTCTGACCTATGACAAAGACGGCACGAAGTTTACTTCGATTATTTGTGCGGAGCGATTGGAGGCGGTTGTTAAAGCCGCCGGACTGCAGGACGGCCAATATTCCGTTAGCGAACCGGCTAAAGGCGTCGGGTTTGAAAAGCTTCGTTACGTCCATCCGTATGTTGAAAAAAATCCCACCGAGCAGGACGCCTACTTTGCGATCAATGCCGAGTATGTCACCACCGAAGACGGCACCGGCATTGTCCACATCGCCCCCGGCCACGGTGCTGAGGACTACCTGGAAGGCATGCGCAACGGCTTGGCCGTCTATTCCCCGGTTATGGATAACGGCTGTTATGATGACACCGTTCCCGATTGGCTTGTCGGCAAAAGCGTGCTGAAGGTGGACAAAGAAATCAATGCGCATCTCCGCAATATCGGTCTGCTCGTACATGAAGAGGGCATTTCGCACAGCTATCCGCATTGCTGGCGCAGCAAAATGCCGGTCATCTTCCGCGCCACCGAACAGTGGTTTGTTTGTGTGGACAGAGGGATTGAGAAATTTGATAACAAACCGCTACGGACGCTGGCGATGGAGCAAATCAAGGATGTCAAGTGGGTTCCCGGCTGGGGACAGAAGCGCATTCAGGGCATGCTCGAATCGCGCCCGGACTGGTGCATCAGCCGCCAGCGCTCATGGGGACTTCCCATCCCGGCGTTCATCACCGGCGACGGCAGAACCCTGCTCACCAAAGAATCCGTTACAGCCGTGGCCAACTATATCGGTCAAAAAGGCTCTAATAGCTGGTTCACCGATTCACCGAAAGAGATTCTCGGCGAAGATTTCCAATTGCCGGAAGGTTTCAGTTGGGACGACCTGCAAAAGGAAGAAAATATTTTCGATGTATGGTTCGAGTCCGGCTGCAGTTGGCACAGTGTCATCGAAATGGCCGGCTACGACGTTCCCGTGGACCTGTATCTGGAAGGCTCCGACCAGCATCGCGGCTGGTTCCAGTTGTCGCTGCTGCCCGCGCTGGGCGCGATGGGCAAACCCCCGTTCAAAACCGTTCTGACGCACGGGTTTACCGTCGATGAAAAAGGCATGAAGCAGTCCAAGTCCGCCGGCAACTATGTCAGCGCGCTGGAGGAGGTCGAAAAATACGGCGCCGATATCCTGCGGCTGTGGGTGTCCAGCGTCAATTACCAGGAAGACATGCGCTGCAGCGATGAGCTCATCGGCCGCCTGCAGGACGCCTACCGCAAGATCCGCAATACCCTGCGCTACCTGATGAGCAATATTAATGACTTTGTGCCCGCCGACATGAACGTCGATTACAAAGACATGCAGTTGATCGACCAGTGGGCGATGGAGAAACTGCAATCGCTGATCGCCAAAGTGCATGATGCGTATGAAAACTTTATGTTCCATCGTGTCTTCGGCCTGATTTACAATTTCTGCACGGTCGAGATGAGCAGCATTTACATGGATGTATTGAAGGATCGCATGTACTGCGATGCCAAGAGCAGCCAAAGCCGCCGCAGCGGTCAGACGGTCATGTACAAAATCCTTGACGCACTTGTGCGAATGCTGGCGCCGATCCTGGCGCACACCGCCGAAGAGGCTTGGGCCGCGATGGAATACAAAGGCGAAAATGTTGACAGTGTGCATCTGGCCTCTATGCCGACCGCCGATAAAACGATCGACTCGACAGCCAATGAAACCCGGTGGAGTAAAATATTTGAACTTCGTGATGATGTTCTTAATGAATGTGAACGACTCAGAAATAACGGGATAATTGCGAGTAATCAAGAAGCAAAAATAACCATTGAAACGATAGATGATCTAACCATTCAGGCTTTTAATGAGTTCTCTGTTAAAGATTTTGAGCAATTGTGTATTGTCAGCGAAGTTGTTCTTGATACGGATTCAACGAAATGGAATAATGAAAACACTTTGTATGATGGTAATATTGTAAGCTGTATTCCAAGAATTAAAGGTGAAAAAAGCCCCTACGCCAAATGTGAGCGCTGCTGGAACTATTGGCCCAGTGTCGGGCAAAATACGGACTGGCCAGACCTGTGCCGCCGCTGTGTGGAAGTCATGACAGAATAAGATATATATTGTACGCTTAAAACAATCTAAACAGATAAAGGAATGCCGCAGACATATGGGTATTCCTTTATTTATTGATTTATTGCAACAGTTCCCATTTTCGGGCATCTTAAGAATAGGCTTGACGCGAAGACACTCCAGCCTTAGACTTCTAAAAAATGTTCATGTTTTTGAAAGGAGATTAGGATGGATACCTACGGTCCGGGTTCGGATGTGGCACCTGTTTTCGCAGGATGTTTTTTTTTGGTATGGATTGTTTTTGCTCTGGCGATGCTCGTATTTATGGCGCTGGTCTATTGGAAGATCTTCTCCAAGGCGGGTTATCCCGGCGCATTAGGATTGCTGATGCTGGTCCCGATCGCCAATATTGTGATGCTGCTCATATTGGCTTTTGGACAGTGGCCCATTCATCGCGAGTTGGAGGCCTATCGGCAGGCTCACCAGGCTCCGTCGCCGGCAACCGGATCGCCTTTGCGGCACTGATCTTCAAAATCTCTAATTGAATCAATAAAAAAAAGCCGCCGGATCGTTTAAGGTCCCGCGGCTTTTTTGTGTGCGATTAAAGTGTTACTCTTCTGCGGGCGGTGCTGTCGCCGGTGCTGCTGTTTCCGTTGAGCCTTCCTGGGCGGCCTGCTGGGCCTGCTGTTGGGCCATTTGAGCCTGGATCTGCTGCATCATTTGCTGCTGCATCTGCTGCTGCTGATTGACTTTGTCACGTAAAGCCTGTTCTTTGGCGGAATACTCTACCTTGAGATTTTCCTTCAACTGTTTTTGAAGGAGGAAAGAAATGATCTTGGGCTGTGCCTCTTCAAACGGTTCTTTCTCGGCTTTCATCTTTTCAGAAAGCTTGATAATGTGGTAGCCGAACTGTGTTTCAACCAGATCGCTGATTGCGCCGACTTCAAGTGCAAAAGCGGTATCCTCAAACGGTTTGACCATTTTTCCTCGCGGGAAGGTGTATTCGCCGCCATTATCCTTGGAACCTGGGTCCTCTGAGTACTCTTTGGCCAGCGCGGCAAAATCTTCTCCGGCTTTCGCTTTGGCCAGAACTTCTTCGGCCTTTGCTTTTGTGGCGGCTTTCGCTTCATCCCCGGCGCCGGAATCGGACTTGATCAGAATATGACTGGCTCTGACCTGCTCGGGTTTTTCAAAATAAGCAGGATTTTCGTCATAGAATTTTTTGGCTTCGGCAACCAATGCCTCATCCTTTTGGCTCGCCTGGGCCACCTCCATCATCAGGACTTGAGGACGTACCTGTAATTTCAGGTCATCCATGGTCATTCCGTATTGGGAGATTTCGGCCTGCACCTCATCGAGTGTTTGTCCCTGTTGTTCTGCGATTTTGACAATTTCTTCCATCACTCTGTCATCTGAAACCGAAACATTCCATTTTTCGGCGAGTTGGTTCATGGCTGTCTGCTGCACGAGCATATCCACGACGCCCTTTCGAACCATGTCTTTCTGAGCGTCCGGAAAGGGCTGGCCTTCGGGTGCGCGTTTCTTCATGCCTTCAATGCGTTTATTGGCTTCTGCGGCGACAACGGCCTCCGTGATGGGTTGGCCGTTAACGGTCGCGACGACGTCATCGGGATCTGCCTGGGCGACCGGTTCCTGTTCAGCAGGTGTGGTCGGCTCAACAGCTGGCTTAACAGCAGGTTCAACAGGTTGTTCAACGACTGGCGTTGAAATCTGCTGGGAGGGTTCTTCTTTTTCGCATCCCCAGAATGCGACTGTCAACACGATAATGCAGGTAAGCCCCAGTAAAAATCTCATTTGAATTCCTTTCTGTAAAGTTTTTTGTTTTGCGATATAACAAGGGGCCATTCAGGATGGCCCATATTTACCTTTACTGAACGCTGCTTATAGCAATTTAAGGGTTGCATTCTAAGGGTTTTGGCCGCAGGATGCAAAGGATTAAAAAATATCTTTCAAACCATCCAAATTGCATCCGAAAGCACTATAATGGTTAAAAATGCTTGTTTTCGGGTTGCATGCTGACATTCATCGGGGGCGCAGTGCCGTCTTTATCCCGCCCCATATACAGTGTCGTATGCGGGAACGGGATTTCGATGCCCAGTTCGTCGAACTTTTTCTTCAGCCGGCGGTTGAACTCACGCGCGACGGCCCATTGGCGGATGGGTTTAGTTTTGGTGCGTGCTTTAATGATAACCGCCGAATCGGCGAATTGATCCAGCCCCAGGATCTCAATGGGTTCGAGAATGTCATATTTGTAGCCGGAATCATTTCGGAGGTCTTCGTCGACCAGCTTGATGACCTTGATGACCTCGTCCACATTTTCACGGTAGGCCACACCGATATCAAAGACATACCGTGAATATTCCTTGGTCATATTGGTCACCACATTGATTTCCCCGTTTCGAACAAAATGGACATTGCCCGCCAAATCCCGCAGGGTAATCATCCGCAGGTTGACATTCTCCACCAGTCCGCCTTTGTCGGCGATCTGGACCACGTCACCGACACGGATCTGGTCGTCCAGTAAAATAAAGAAACCCTGAATGATGTCTTTGACTAATTGCTGGGCGCCGAAACCGATGGCGATGCCCACGACACCCGCCGCGGCCAGAATCGGCCCGATTTCAATACCGATTTCCTTCAGAACCATTAGTACGGCAACAATCACAATGGTCATGTTCAGCATATTTCGAGAAACCGACTTGAGCGTATCGGACCGCTTCTGAATCTCAACGTCGTCTTTATGATTTCTGAACAATTTATGAAAAAGACGGTCCATCAGGATTTGACAGGCTTTGATGGTAACGAGGGTCAAAATTAAAATAAGAAAAATGCGAAGACCGCTGGAAATTATCCACTCACCGGATTCCTGTAAAACTTTTTGGAAATCAAAACTCACTGTTCATTCCTTTCTGATTATAAATACACTTTATCCATCAGCCGCGGGAAAGCGATGCACTG
This sequence comes from Anaerohalosphaeraceae bacterium, assembly GCA_963675525.2. Lineage (GTDB taxonomy): Bacteria > Planctomycetota > Phycisphaerae > Sedimentisphaerales > Anaerohalosphaeraceae > 4572-13. Next base: position 938,782 of record CAXXSL010000016.1, read on the forward strand.
GCGGATATGCTTTTCGCCGGTGACCCAGGCGACCGTGCGCTCAACGCCGAGTCCGAATCCGCCGTGCGGGACCGAGCCGTATTTTCGAAGGTCCAGATACCACTGGTAATGTTCGGGGTCGTAGCCTTCTTCATGGACGCGGGCAAGCAATCTTTCGTGATCGTCTTCGCGCACGGAGCCGCCGATGATCTCGCCGAAGCCGGCGGAGGCCAGCAGGTCAAAGTTTTCCACGACGTTTTCATTCGTACGGTCCTGTTTCATATAAAAGGCCTTGGCCGCCCGGGGATAATGCGTGACAAAAACAGGGCGGTCGTGCATCAACGAGATGATGGTTTCGTCGGAACCTCCCAAATCTTTTCCCCAGCGAAATTCCGCGGCCAATTGGGCGTGTTTAGGATTATTTTCGATCTTGATGTTTAACTCGTCCAGTTCGCTGCGGACTTGGAGCATCCGGCGGGTGTTTTTGTCCTGCTGCCACTTTTTCAAACGGCCCTTGGACTGCGCCGCTTCGATGTCGGCCAGTTCCTGCTCAAGTTTTTTCTTGTCAACCTGAAATTCATCGAGCTGCTTTGCCATAAATTCCTTCGTTCTGTCACTGGTCAAAATGTCCGCCACCTCGGTATAGGTCAGCCGGACAAACGGTTTTTGTATCGCTTCCAGCGCGGTGATGTCTGCCTCTAATGTTTCCAGCTCCGAACGATTGTCTTTCAACACACGCTGAATGATTGAATGGACAAAATTCTCCGCCAGAGACAACAGGCCTTCCAGGTCAATATAGGCCACTTCCGGCTCGACCATCCAGAATTCCGTCAGGTGACGGCGGGTTTTGCTTTTTTCCGCGCGAAAAGTCGGTCCGAAACAATACACCTTGCCGAAACTCATGGCCGCCGATTCCAGGTACAACTGTCCCGTCTGCGCCAAATGCAAAGGCTGGCCGAAGTAGTCCACTTCGAACAAAGTTTGCTCGCCTTCACCGGCAATCGTCGTGAAGATCGGCGTATCCACCAGCGTAAATCCGTTGTCATTGAAAAACCGGCGGATCGTGTCAATTACTGTATGCCGAATCCGGCCGATGCACCACGGTCTCAAACTTCGCAAATGCAGGTGCCGGTTTTTCAGCAGAAAATCGATCCCGTGTTCCTTCGGGGTAATCGGATAATCCACCGCACCGCAGTGGATGTCCGCACTTGTTACCGCCAGTTCCACACCGCCCGGGGAACGTTCTTCCTGACGCACCAAACCTGTTACCGACAGCGATGACTCCTGCCCCAGATGCTTGATTTGCTCAAACAGGTCTTCGCCGATAGTGTCTTTTTCGATGACACACTGACACAGCCCCGTGCCGTCACGCAGAACCAGGAACTGCACTTTGCCGCTGGGACGGTTTGTATACAGCCACCCGCTTAAGGTTGCGTCCTTTCCAACAAACGTCTTTAATTGGTCAATTGAAGTTTTCATCTGCATCACTTTCCCTGAAAAAATTTTTATGCTTCGTAAAAACGATTAAATTGAGTGGCATTGCTTCTCCCGGCGCGCCGGGAAAGCGATGGATAAACCGGACAACACCATGCCTTTCGCCTCCAGCGAGAAGGCATGCCACCCGACACAAACATCTTTACAGAGCAAAAACTTATGTCGTGAGCATAGAATACCACGAATGTTTGAAGAACGCAAGGGCGCAAGCCCTGCGAATAGAACATTAAAACCTGACCTGCGATTTTCGCACGGCTGGCGCCGTAGCGTTTTCATGGATGTCAATTGTCCATCGAGGATGTTTGTTTTACCTTGACCGCCTCATCAAAATCGTCCGTGTCCTCTCGCGGCCAGAATACGATGTCATCTTTGTTTTCTGCCGGAATATTCATTCCGTTATCGTCGATGCCGTTTGGGCCGAGACTGTAAATCCCAAAGCCGTCTCCGACTTGCTGGTAAGCGAACGGCTTGCCGTGGACCGGGTCGGTCAAAATATCTGTCCCGACCGCCAGTTCGTTCAGTTCCTCGGGCCAGCGGTTGTGCTCAAGCTGATAGTGCTTCAACCCCACAAATATCTGCATCAGGTTTTCCAGTGCATCGTGGCGTTTGTCCTGTCCGTCCAGCGCCCAGAACCACTTGACCTGCTGCATCGCCTGCCAGTCCACAGGTGTCCGGCAGTTCCATCCCATCTGCCAGATGTGCTGGGGCGCAATATATTCCTGCACGTGGCCCTTTTGCGTCTGGAGTGAATAATAATCAAACCGCTTGTCGATCAGGTCCGCCATCCCGTCCGGTGTAAACGGCAGACTCAGCCGCAGTCCGATCACTGCCAGCCGGTTCATTTCAGGCTCTTTCAAAAACAGCCGCCGGGGCCGAAAGCCCAGGCCTTCCTGCATGGCGTGTATGGCTTGGCGCGTAATGCGTATGCGGCCGTCGTTATTAACTTCGTAAAACACCCCTGCGATATTTTTGACCATCAGTTTTTCCCGTTCGACGATCGCCTGCCAGCTCTTGGCCCAGCCGCTGTCCAGTTCCAGAAACGCTGCTTGAATGGTTTCCAGTGTTGCCGGGTCATTGCAATGCTCAATAATGGTTCTTTCCAGTGCCCGACTGGCCAGCAGTTCGATATGAAACGCCCCCGTCTGGTCAAACAGACTTTGCTGGCTATACAGGTGCTGGGCAATGCGCACCACGGCCAATTGTTTTTCCAAAGCCTGCTCAAAACGTCCTTCGCCCAGATCCAGATTGGCCGAACGCAGCAGCAGGCGCGCCCAGCCTTTTAGTTGGTTGATCCGCTTTTGCTGTGCCTGCATTGCCTTGAGATCGTGAACAATCGCAAACCGGCATCGGTCCATCTTGCTGGTTTCCAGAAGCTGAGCAATCCCCTCATCGAATGTTTTCAGCCAAAGCGCCAGCTTCGGGTACTCCTGGCTGCGCCACGGTCCGTTAAAGGTCGCATCCTCACCTTGCCGGCTCATGAAATGATAGCCGAAGACACTTTCACCGTAATCGGCCAGAACCTGCTCGTACTGCATCGCGGCATTATCATCCGGGGCCATCTGCCAGTCGGCGCTGAGGACCTCGCGTTCCGTCTCAAACTGGTAAGCGTGCCAGTCACTGCGGCTCTGGCCGGGCAGTTGAATCCAGATATAGATTCCTATGAAACCGGCCAGCGGCAGCAGCCACACCCATACTAGTAGTTTTCGAGGGACCGTGATTCCCAGCACCGGCACCAGTGCCAGCACCGTCGTGACCTTCCACGGCAGTTTCCGCGTGATTGCCAGCAGCAGGACCGCAATTAATAGAAAAAGACTGACAAACCGCAGGAACCACAAAAATCCCTGCCGCACCTTAAAGGCCGTCTGTCTGAATTGTTGTAAAGCCTCTCGGTCCATTTGATTCGTCTCACTGTGAACTTATTTTTATTCCATACGAATTTTTACGACGATTTTTTTAACGCGTTCAGCTTTTTCCGTGATGAGTTGCGGCATGTGCGGTTCGTTTGGCCAGAAAATTGCGAACATGCCGGCCTTTAGAATCAGTCGGCTCATTGACGGCGTTGCCTCATAAAAGGCGCGGTCTTTTTCGCCGTCATAAGGTGCTTGTTCGACTAAACCGGCCAGCGGTGCCACAGCGATGCATTCACAGCCGGAAACAATAAACTGAATATCCATGTATTTGTGATGGATCTCCAGCCGGCCTTCGTCAAACGGCTTGGTTTCATATTCGTCAACGATATAAAAAATGTCGTCGCCATCAACCTCATATTTACCCGCCGCTGCTTCGCGAACACTTTCCTCGTTCAGCAGCGCCAGTCCGATCGCAATCTTCCGCCCCAATCCCCCATACAACAACGCATTATTAAGTTGATCGAGTATCATTGATTCATTCCTTTTGATTAATTATAATATAAATACAACGCTTCATTTGTGTTTGGGTCATGTATTATATATTCAGAAAAATATTCTTCTCGATCATCCATGACAAATGCTTCTGCGTTTTCAAAAGAGCCCAGTCTAAACCGTGGTCTATCAATCGAGATTGAAAAACTATTTGAGCTATTTGATGGTGTTAGTTCATATCTTACTACACTACTTAGTTGTTGAACCGTTATTGACGCAGGAATTAATTTTTTGCTTTGAATAATTTTGTTCAGGTCATCCCTATTGATGTTGAATTTGACATAATGTGAACAATCAGAGGGCCCGTCTATGGAAGAGGCACTTTTTAGATTACTAACGGACTCCGGGATTGGATTTGAAATAAGTCTCTTAAAAAGAATCGGAGCAGGAGGGTAATAAGTAAGCCAGAAAATTAAAAATATTACCACAATAGAAAAAATTCTGGCAACAATCTCGGATCGTTTTTCTTTGTTTGGGAATAATAAATTCAGGACTAAATTGATAAGAACATATAAAGGAATGCCAATGACGATACCATATACAAATGCCAAGATATAACCGGGGCCACTATCTCGAAAAAAGACTGCACATAATATTCCAGCTAAAATGATCTGGCCATAATGCTTTTTCATTAATATCCTTCTGTTACATTCACCCGATAAAAATAGAGCAAACAAGAGTGCGGCGGCGCAAACCGTTCGATACTTGATGTTGCTTCATCGGGCGACTCACGTCGCCGCGCTTTTATTAAAAATTCCGTGCAAATCCGCGGTTGAAACTACAAATCCAGTTTTTCTCGGAGGTAAGTTTTTATCTGGTCGATGTTGATCCGGGTTTGCTCCATGCTGTCTCTTTCGCGGACGGTGACGGTGTTGTCTTCCTTTGTCTGGCCGTCGATGGTCAAACAGTAGGGCGTGCCCGCCTCATCCTGTCGGCGGTAGCGTCGTCCGACCGCACCCTTCTGGTCATAGAATGTCGCAAAGCTGCCTTTCAAATCATCATACAGCTTCGTCGCGATTTCCGGCATGCCGTCCTTTTTTACCAGCGGGAACACCGCCGCCTTGATCGGGGCCAAATGCGGATGAAATCGCAGCACACTTCGCGTGTCGCCCTTGACCTCTTCCTCGTCGTACGCATCGACCAAAAACGCCAGCGTACTGCGGTCCACGCCTGCCGACGGTTCAATGACGTACGGAATGTACCGCTCCTTGGCCTCTTCATCGAAGAACGACAGCGGCCCCTTGTGGTATTCGGGGTTTTCATCTTTAAGCGAAATTTTCAGCAGATCGCCTTTATTCTCGTACCAGTCGTTCATCGTTTTCATCCCGCGCTGATGCTGCCGCAGGTCGTAGTCCGTTCGGTTGGCCACGCCTTCCAGTTCCTGCCAGTCACCCTGACCGAACGGGAACTTGTATTCGACATCCACGCACGCCTTGGCATAGTGCGCCAATTCGTCCGGGTCGTGGTCGCGAAACCGCAGGTTCTCTTTGCGGATACCGAGATTCAGATACCAGTTGAACCGCTGCTGTTTCCAGTGTTCGTACCATTCTTCATCCGTTCCCGGCTTGCAGAAAAATTCCAATTCCGCCTGCTCAAATTCGCGCGTGCGGAAAATAAACGCCTTCGTCGTGACTTCATTGCGGAAGGATTTACCAATTTGCCCAATGCCGAAGGGGATTTTCACGCGCGTCGAGTCCAGCACATTGCGGAAATTGGCAAAGATGCCCTGTGCCGTTTCCGGCCGCAGGTACAGCGTCATCTGGTCGTCGGCGTTGGCCCCCATCTGCGTTTCGAACATCAGCTTAAATGCCATCGGTTCACCAAACTGGCCGACGGTTTGACACGCCGGACACACCTTATTCGACAGGTCGTGTGCCTTGCCCGCCTCGGTCTCGATGTTGACGTGTTCGGTATGCTCGTCGGCGCCACCGTCGGTTTTGTCCTGCAGATGATCCACACGGGTGCGGGTGTTGCACTTCTTGCAGACCGTCACCAAATCGGCGAATTTGTCGGCGTGGCCGGAGGATTTCCACACCATCGGATGCATTAAAATCGAGCAGTCCAGCCCCACCACGTCGTCCCGCATCTGCACGACCGCCTTCCACCAGGCATTGCGGACGTTGCGTTTGAGCTCCGCGCCCAGCGGGCCGTAATCGTAGCAGGATGCCAAGCCGCCGTAAATCTCGCTGGATTGATAAATAAATCCCCGCCGCTTGCACAGCGACACAATATCGTCAAGTTTCGCCAATTTTGCCATCTATCTGTTCCTTATATCAATTGTTCCGGTTTTCGGGATATCAGGCGGATCAGTATACACAAATTAGTGAAAAATACAAGTTTGAACCTTTTAGAAGCGTTTTTTGGCTGAAACAGGAAAAATATTTGCCGATAACCGATGAAAATGATATGATTATAAAGAATTCTGAAGAATAACAGCAAAGGAGGAACTGCTGCCGTGAGAGCGAGAGGACAATTTCGGCTTTGGGGGGGCCGCCTGTCTGGTGTTGCGCATTTGAATCTTCTTTATGCAATCGACCTATTTCAAGTTTACACCCGGTTCAGGAGCGACTTGCATGGATAATACGGCTACATTTACAGGAAACACGCAAAAAGTTGTTCGTTTTCGATGTACAGGGTGTAATACTTCCTTGAAGGCGCCGGGATATTATGCGGGCAAAAAAGTCAAATGTGCCAAGTGCTCACAATCGCTGCAGGTACCGGCTTTGCAGGAAGTCCAGAAAGTGGTTCAGGATTTGAATTCTGTGATCTGTATTTGCGCCTCCTGCAAACATGTCTTTAAAAAAGCACTGGCCGAGCCGGATCATCGAATTGAATGTCCGGATTGCGGTTATGTTTTTGATGTGACCAGTGAGGTCGGACAGGTCAGTACTGATGATATTCTGCGTTTCCAGTGCGATTTTTGCCGGCAGAACTTTTGCGTTCTGTCGAAATATGCCGGCAAGAAGTTCCGGTGTTTGAATTGCCGGGACTTTCTGGTGATCCCAAAAGTGTCCACCAATCAGCTTGAACTGGTCAATCCGAAATTGCTTGAAAGCTCCGGCAATGAAGATGCAAACCGCGATGGAGCACCTGTGTATCAACTTAAGCAAGAGGATGATGAGCCGGACGTTTTGCCGCCGCAGGAATTTGATATGAACCAGCTTCAACCGGCGACAACCTCTCGTCGAGGTAAAAAAAAGACAAAAGCTCAGGACGTTTCCGTCATGTCCAAATTGAAGATACCTCTGATCGCGGTGGCAGGGGTTCTTGGATTTTTGATCGGTTTTTTAGTTGTCAGCAGTTTATTCAAAGGTTCTGCTGAGAAGGAAGCGGTCCCGGTCCAGGTTCCGGAAGCGATTGCAATGGCTGAAGAGATCATTACGCAGCTTCATCAGATGAAGATCGATGAAGTGGCGGACATTTTTTCGGACGAGGTGATGGTCGATGCCGGTTTGGTGCGGGAGTTGGCGTACTCGGTAAGCCTGGGCACGATCGATAAGATCGATTCGACCGTCACGTTTTCCCGCATTGAGGAAGGCGCTGCCGGTTATATTGTTGAGTCGGCTGTAACCTATGCCGGGCAATTTACGCGTACGTTACAGTCGGGATTTGTTATGGGGGAGCAAATAGTTCCGGATGATGAGGGCTATTATGATAACCAGGCGTATCGTTCATTAATGAGTCTGGCTGTTCTGGATTCAGATGGGACGGAATTGAACGCAATCGGTGAAACGACAGATTATCTGATTACGAAACTGAATACCTTTGTGGACGAAAACAGCACAATTTCAGCCGAAGCCTTGGGGATGTTTAGCTGTGGATTCATGTTTGGTTTGCTGTGTGTTCTTTTGCTTGTGCTTATATGCCAGGCAATGGTCTTCAGTAAGGCCGGCGAGCCCGGCTGGGGGGCTTTTGTACCAATCTATAACGTTGTCATTATGGCTCGAATTGCCGGTGAATCTGAAGCAAAGGGGCTGTTTTGTGTCTTTTCCGGATTTATTCCTTTTGTTGGGGGCTTCATTCAGACGTGGCTGATGATTACCTTTTCGATCGGGATAGCAAATAATTTCGGAAAAGGAACGCTCTTCGGCTTGGGATTGGCTTTTCTGCCGTTTATCTTCTATCCTATCCTTGCTTTCTCCGGCGGGTCCTATGATTGAGATGGCCGATCAATTATGAACACGGATTTTCAGTATAAAATTTGAACTCAGGAAGGAATTGTAAAAATGGAGATGCAACCGGCGGTTTTGGATTCTGATCAGCAGCATTTACGGCTGCTCTCTATTTTTCATTACGTGGCAGGAGGGCTCTTATATCTGTTTGGATTCTTTCCGATCATTCATTTATTGATGGGCATCTTGATGCTGAGCGGTGTGATGGATTCTGAAAATCAGCCAGATGAGGCAATGCTGCGTGTTATGGGGTGTTTCTTTTTGATTTTCCCACTTCTGTTTATGATGGCAGCATGGACACTGGCGACACTGATCATTGTAAGCGGCCGCAAGCTGGCCAGGCGAGTATCCTATACCTTTTGCCTTGTTATTGCCGGGATCGAATGCGTCTTTATGCCGTTTGGGACCGTACTGGGGATTTTCACGATCATTGTTTTGTGCAGGCCCAGCGTCAAGGAGATATTTGTGCAAAAGAAAAGTGCGGCTTAAGGGACCAGAAAGATATCATCAGGCTCTTTGGGCATTTCTTTACCGCCGTAAGTATTTACGCCGTAAATGGTGTAGATATCATCACCTTTGATAACGCGAGCCTTGACCCACTCGACACTCTCATCACAACGCAGGATATTCTGACCCTTGCCGCAGTGACTCGAACTAAGCATCTGCTTGAGCTGATCATTGAGAAGGATTTTTTCAAATTCATTCAATTGTTCGTAGTTGTTTTGTCCGGAAGGGATATCCTTGAAGACGGGATTCAGGTCAGCGGCAATAATTTTCCGGCGGCGCTGCATGGTGTCGGCATTTTTATCGCAGAAAAGCATAAAACTGTAGCTGATATTGTTGCGGGAAGGAAAATCAACGAAACCGCCCATTTTGACGGGGTCGTACTGTACGGGGCTGGCACCGATGTTGCCTCTGCATACAAAGACCTTGCCCTTGACATAGCCCTGTTTGACGAGTTGCCAGGGATAACGCGTATTCGAGTGTGAATCAGAACCCTGATAACCGATCTTCCACCAGGGAGCCCCGGCCTGAACTCTGGATTCGGCAATTTTGTCTTGATCGTCATTGGCAAATGCTGAAAAGGCCCGGCCGATGTCTTTGAAGTTGTTCGTGCAGGCAACTTGGCGGCTGTGCTGCCGCATGGCTCCGGCTGTAGGGAACAAGACACTGAAGATGAGAACAATCGCTGCGGCGGTTGCCAATAACTCTCCGACGCGGTGATGGAATTTAAGATTGCCGGTTGTCTGGGATTCTTGAGGTTTACGTAAAGGTTCTTCGAATGAAACAGGATGATTCGCTTGTTGCTCTTTTTCGAGTAATTCGTGGAGGCGGGAGGGCTTATTCTGCTTTTTCACGGATGCGGCCAGCTTCAGACGGGCGATTGTCAAATCGACCAGATTATCGGGGCAGGGTTCGTATTTTATGCTGTCCAAATCGGTGAGCGTTTCTTCTAGTTTAGCATAAAGCTTTGCCGCTCCGGGGTTTGCGGCGATTAAATCCCGTCCGTTATCAATGTCGTTTTCTTGCCCGCAACGAAAGTAAAAGTCTAAAACTAGTTCTTGTTCTTCATGACTCAAATGGTTCATAACTCTTGATTCCCTTGATTTGCAACTTTCCATTTCTTCATAAAATGCACGACAGCCGTATGAAGCCGGCTTTTTACTGTCCCTATTGGTATACTGAGGATCTCGGCCATATGTTTGTAAGAAAATTGCTCAAAATACGCTAAAATCAGGATTCCGCGAAGATTTTCCGGCATTTCCGCTATAACCTGCCTAACCCGCTGAGCCGTTTCGTCTCTGGAGGCCTCCTGATCCGGTGTGGTGTCATAGGATGTCAGGATATTCACGACCTCATCGATCGAGACATCGCCAGCATCCGCAAACGTGCCCATGCTCATGGTGGATTGCCGCTGCATTTTTCGAAGGGCGTCTTTCGCCTTGTTGGCAGCAATCGTGAACAGCCAGGGTCGAAGCGGTCGGCTGGTGTCAAAACTATCCTGGCTGGTGTAAAGTTGGAGAAACGTTTCCTGGAAAACGTCCTCAACGACTTCCTGTTGATTGATAAAACGGCGTAAGAACGCATAAAGCGAGTTTTTGTAACGGGTTACGAGTTCGCGAAAGGCCCATTCGTCGCCTTTTCGAAACTGAATCAGCAGTTCATTGTCTGATAGTTCAGGAACAGATTGTGTCGGTTTTTCGTTCATTATTAATTGTGTTATTATAAGAGCTTAGCAAGACAATTTAAATCCTTAATTTTAAAAAACTCTACAAAGCGAACAGTATGTAGGTGGGCAAAGAGAGCAGAGGAAGCATTAGTCAGAAATGCTTCATTCAAAAGGACTTTTAGGAGAAAATTTCCTTGCAAACACAAGAGGTATTTGCTAACTTCCCTCTTTTGACTGAAGTTGCCGGGCAGGTAGCTCAGTTGGTAGAGCAACGGACTGAAAATCCGTGTGTCGGCGGTTCAAATCCGCCCCTGCCCATTTTTAACTTCTTTCTTAACAGGCAGTTACGTTTCCATCTTTCTGGGATCCACTTTGTAAAACGGCATTTGCACCGATTTGCACCAATTTTTTGCACAGCCCTTTCGCCGTGGCGGCCCGTGCCCGCTGCTGCAAATCATCGGTCACTGCCAGATAAAATTGATGCGTGGTCTTAAAATCAGCATGGCCGGCCAGGGTCATCACATCGTATTCTTTCAGCCCCTGAGCAAACCAGTTGCGGATCGCCGTTCGCCGAAGATCATGGAATTTCCCGTCCTTGACATGGGCCCGTTTCAGGATGGACTTGAACTGCCGGGAAAAATTCTGCAGAATCTTCAGTCGGGAATCGGAGTAGGTCCATTTCCCCTTAGAACGAAGATTCTGGATCCAGTCATACCGGCATCCCGGGATAAAGATATACGGATACCCTGCTTCCTGGACACTTTGGTGATTGCTGAGCATCGTTGTCAGTTCATCATTGAGCGGGAGTGTGCGGCGATCGGTGTCCTTGATGAGCCATTTCCAGGTCTCAGGTGTATCCTCTTTAGGGGTCACCTCTACGGACTGACCGTCAAAGTCGATATCATCCCACGTGCAGTTCAGCAGTTCGCCCCGCCGCATTCCAGTCGTCAGGGCCGTAACGATCAGCAAATCCCATCGGGGGACCGGTCGGTTGCTCCATTCAATGACAGAAGCCAAGGCGGCCTTGTAGATCCGCTCGCACTCCTCATCGCTGTAAAGATTCAGCCGGGGCTTTTCCTGCTTGGGAGCCTTGACATACCGTAGCGGATTTTCATCCAGGGTTCTACGTTTGACACCCAGTTCAAACAGGACATTGATCTCTCGCAGTTTCTTCGCCACCGTCGCCGGGCTATTGCCCCTATCTAGACACTGCTGGCGATAGTACTGGCCGTGATCAAAGGTCACCGACCGAATGTCAATATTTCCGATTGTCGTAATCAAATCTTCCATCGCTGATTGGTAGGACAGCCGGGTGCTTTCCCGGATCTGGTCTCCGGTCTTTTTCAAATTGTCTTTGGCAAACTTCCTCAGACGAATCGATCCCGGTTCCACATAGCCCATCTGAAGGTCTTTTTCTTTTTCGGCACGCTGTTTTTCGGCCTTACGTCTGTTTGCATGCTTCAGCGTTTCCCATCGCTGCTTTCCGTTTTCCGTATACCGTAAAACATAGGTAAAACTTTTACCATCACTTGACGCTCTTTTATTGAGCCTTACCAGTTGCTTCATAGATTCACCTCCTTTCCGGGCTTCGCAGGCTGGACTGGCTCATGTAATCTTAGGTCCATTATAGAGGACTCAAGATAAAAGCGCAAGTGAATTATTGGTAAGCTGTTATTTGGCGTTCGATCCATTCTAAAACCGCCTTTTTCAGATAGAGAGGCCTGTTGCAGATATAAAACCTCGGTAAATCCCGATGCCGTTTGAGGTGTTCAATGACGTTGCAGTAATTCTTGGATTGACTGATTTCCGGAATCCGTAGAAACACAATCAGTTCCTTTTCGGTGAGTATCTCTGAAGAATCCCTGAGCTCTTCGGTTTCTTCATCAATTACTGTCAATTCCGACGAGATTCAGAGCGACATCCTAAAGGGCTCCTCTCTGTGTGCCGATCTTTTCGTGTAGTTTGTGTAAAAAGCAATTGTCCTTATCGCAAAATTGCATCAAACATGGATTTTTACACCCTGGAAAACTTGGTTTCTGACATCCCGACATGACCGTTCGAGTAATATATTCGGGGTCTTCAATTGGATTACGCGCATCAATTTCCTCAATTTGTTCGATGATGCCATCGGGATGCATGCCGATCCAGGAATAGTATCTTGATAATTGATAGTAAAGATTATGCCGGAAGCCCTCAGGAACAGTTACCTTTTCAATGGACCGAATACAGGGAGGTTTTCGCCATCCGCCTCGAAAGGAATTATTTGTGGGTGATTGCAGTTTTAAATGCTTTTCTTTTCTCTCTACGGCCAAAATGGCTTTTTCAAACCAGGTTGCCGCGTTTAAATTGACCGCAAGGCTTGCGTACGAATCTTCAGACCTTGGATTTTGAGCCAACTTGAGAATGCCTTTTATTCCAATATCCCGTAATTCCTCAGAAGTTAGAGGAATTTTATATAACTGGCTGGTGCCGTGCTTCGAATTCGATAGCCGCAAAATCCGCTTGTGCGTATAAACACTCGAATCCAAATGACCGATGCCAATGGCCTGAGCTTTTTGAGCCATCACCTTCAGCAAGTCGAGTACATGTCCAGAATACCGGGGGGAAAACACTTCCACTGGTACGGTGACATGGAAACCCTTACGTCCGCTGAAAAAGATTGCCAGGGAGTCATAGGATAGGCCGATTCGGTCGCAAAGCAGCTCACAAAGCCGGATCGCATCTTCTCTTGCTTTTGCAAGATCATCTTTCGCATCAATGTCGAAATACAAGGGTACAACCGATTTACTGGTGTTGTCTGGTTTCTCATATCGTGCCACTGAAGCAAAAAGATCAGTATTTTGGTATTTTTTACGCCAGCATTCGATTTTGTCTGCATCTTGGAGAAGCACATATTCCCCACGGACCATCTTCTGGCCAGTCAACATGGCCGCCAATTCAATATAACAATATTTATCTGTTGTTTGCTGCATTAATTAGATTACATTTTCATATGCTCAGCCTAACCTACTAAGGCTCTAAAGTGGCCGCCATAGCTCGCTTTCTTCAGATGTAAACATACTCGTGCCAATTAGTTATCGTCTCCAAAGATACTTCTGAATGCAGTTCCAGCCTCAGGTGAAGGATCAAACTCTCTATTGATGACTCGATGAGAGCTCTTATCTTTTCCAAAACCGCCCCATGGTTCGCGTCCTTCTTTCATTTCAGGCTCATCTTTGAACTCATCGCTTACCTGATTTCTATTGAGAAAGACATCGTGCAACATATTGAAAAAACCATATTTTTTTGCCATAATAAACCTTACCTTTCTATTTTTGGGAAAGAAGATTTTCCCGGTTAAATAATCCTGCAGCATAGCCGCGAATTCGATTCAACAATACTTTTTGATTGATTGCTGCATTCTCAAGACCACTTTTTCTTATGTTTAACGCTGTCAGGGTCATCGTCAGCAGACCATTTAATGAACTGATCGCTTGATTTTTTCCGACACTTGCTTAAAAAAGCCAGCAATCGAAATACTAGGATCGACAGCCCCAGGGCGGCATAGGGAATAAGTATAAAAGGGAACATTTTGTGCTCAGAAGGATTCTCTTTGGAGGGCTGAAATATCCCAATGACAGCCAAGATTGCGACACAAATGGCCAATATCCATGAAGTGCCTTCTGTCATTTTTAATCCTGACTGAATCGCTCTCTTGCACACGACTAAAATAATAATAAATATTGGCACAACAATTACAGTTTCAAGTGAATTCAACATGAGATTAACCCTTTCCGTCATTAAAAATTGAATTTGCTTGTTCATTCTTCGCCGTTTTATTGTTATCCGATTTTTTGAATTCAGTTTCTGCTCTTCCAAAGACAATCATGAACGCTACAAGAACTGACAGGACGATAATTTCAAATATGTATTCTGAAAACCAGATCCCAAAGACCTTATTGTAAAAGCAAAGTAAATTACACAAAACACTTATGCTCAGAACCAATGAATTTATGAAGCTAAGCTCTAAAGTATATTTGAGCCAATTAAAGATTGCGATTCCGAGCACTGCGAAGAGAATCGCTTGAGCAATACTATTTGTCTCCATGATCAAAAAACCTTTCACTTGAGATGTTCTGCTTAAGATATAAAACCGATAATTAAAATGCGTAAAATCCAAAGCGAAATTAACAATAGAATTAATAGTGCCGTATCGTTGAAGTGTCTCGAGCAAAACCGTGAGATCAAACACCGAAACACATTTAAAGCTTTCATCAAGAAGGGTTCCAGGAGTTCGGTTATTTGCTTAAAGACAGGATGCTTCCATCTGGCGTAAATAAAATTTAATAGTATCATCAGCATCAATATATCTATCGCAACAAATGTTAGATGAATCACGCTCATGACCAGGTTGTAAATTAAGCCCATGAGATTTTCTCCTTACTCTGCGTTATTATCCTTTTCTGGGTCATCTGTGAACTCAGAAATTACTTCCTTTTCTGGCAGTTCAATTGGTTCTGGGCTGACAAGATTGTATAATGATAGATTTCCTAAGATCCCTGTAACGCTGAAAATTAACTCTATTAGTTCACCGTTAACTTCCAGAAAAAGGCCGGGGAAGATTTGTTTCCACCCTTCGATATAACTTGATGATCCGATGAAATGATCAGATATTCCCGCATCCGGCCGTACGGAAGCGTCTTGAGGGATTAATATCATAGGATCACTTGATGTGGTTTCAAACTTAATCATTATATCTGCCTCCGGCATGGTAAACCGAGGGTCAAGCCTGAGCTTTTCAACAATAAACCACAGTCCTTCGGAGCTTCCTCTGATGTTTACATTTCTTTTGTGAGCAGTTGTTAATAAATCTTCAATGGATTGCTTCAGATTCGACATAATCATTCTCCTTTACACTTGAGTTAATTGTTCTGAAACGAGATAATCCGGCAACAAGACTCCGCTGTCACCGGAGGCCAATAAGCTGTCTTCACTACAGCTAAAACAGTCAGGATTTTTAGGGAAATCAACAGGTAACGTAACAGATTTCATGAAATCGTAGAAAACATATCGTGATAAAGGTTTACACCCTGTCACATGCCCCATGAACTCGGTAACAGCCAGATTGGCAATGACACCATTGAGTGGGGCGACTGCCGGGGCATGTTCATCCTCTCCTGCAATATATCCCCGCTGGATCACAAATTGTCTTTGTTCTTCAGGTAATTGTTCCATCTGGGCAACATCCATATCGATACCGTTAATACATCGAAGACAACCACATCCGGGAATGACGGTTCTAACTTGTCCACCGGCATGTTCGATTGATTGACCTTCGCCAGACTGAATTCCGGTCCCAGTGTCGATAAACGGTATCAGATGTTTAACAGAAAAACTGTTTAAGAAATCCCGGGGTGATTCAGCATCAAATCCACCAAAAGCGTAATCACAGGATTTTAATGCAAATACCGCTTTTTCGGAAAAGATGCTATCGGCTATGAGTCCTACCCTGATGTCCGGATTAATTTGCAGACCATACTTAGCCAGCATTTCAACTTTCAGAGAACCTTTTTCGACATCTGCAAGTCTGCTCCCGGCCAACCGGTTTAAATTTGAGATTTCCACGACATCGTGATCAATTAAAACAAAATCCTTAACGCCGAGGCGTACCAACAAGACAAATATCAATGAACCAATTCCGCCGCAACCGGCAATTGCCACTTTTATTTGTTGAATAAGTTTTTGCCCACTTTCTCCAAAAGCTAATACCTGACGGTGATGAACTTCTCTTGCAGCAATCTCTTGATATAAATGGTTCGACGATGTTGGTTTCAGAATCTCGATCCCTGATTCACCGATAACCTTGATTATACTGACCGGCTTGATTTGCCCGGTATTAGAATCGTACCATCGAGCATCTATGCTCTTTCTGCCAAGGACAATACTCGCATGAGGACCATCACCTAATATTTCCACTTCTCTTGGAAAGCTTTCCATTTCACTTCGGTCGTCAATGCCGGAAAACCTAACGCCATAATCAGCAAAGGGATGGGTGTGAAGTGTAATAATTTCACTTTGAGAGTCTCTTGCACCCGTATAGACAAACTGAACAAATCTTGGGTCCGGAGCGACACTGACACCGGATTGATTAATGAGACAGGATTCATCCGCATGGAAGAACTTCCGACATAACAAATTGCATCCGTCGGCATATTTACTTGTTCCTGCCAGAATAAAACCAAATTGCTCGTGATTGTTATTAGGAGGAAATAGTTTCCTCTGTACTTGTCGAGATATATGTTGAGGTATAATAATTTTAACATCCACAAAACACCTCCTTAATGGTCACTTTTTAGTGCGTGATACAAAGCATCGATGGCACTGAGAAGATTGTCCCCGCGGATTATGCTCCTAATATTTGCTTTCCACGATTTAAAATGGATCGAGTACCAGGCGTATCCCGCTTCTCTGATGTTTACATCCCCATATTCGTGTTCAAAATAATGACCCGGCCGGCATCCATTTTTTTTCAAACCTTTTTCAATATACATGGCTTCCACGGGTGCTTCCGGATATCTTTTGGGCAATGTAATCAATAGACTCGATGTTGGCTGACTGTAGCCTGGCGGCAGATTGAATCTTTCTATCCATACGGTTCTCTCGTCAAATCCATCCGGAGGGAATTCGACCGGGCCAAAATGGCTTGATACCAAATTGACTTCCGCCAAAACCCTTTCTGGGTATTTTAATATACTCATTGTCACTTCCTTTCTAAAGTCGAGGGCGATAATCTGCCCTCGACTATGGTAAGATTATCAATCATTGACCTTTGTTATAGACAGGCAGTTTCCCCGCCGGCACAACATTTTCCTGGCTGTTCATGTGGGCCAGAATGTTGTCCATAAAACTCGGTTTATGTGTCGGGAAATGGGTTCTTTCAGCGGGAGTTGAATCGACAACAGTGGTGTTAATAGGCCTGTCCGCAACTGTACCTTGATAATTATTGATTCGCATCTCTACATCTCCTAAATTTCAAATATTGTTTGATTAATCGATAGCTATAACTTTTTCGTTGGCAACGAAAAACCTGCTATTACATCATGGATTCTTTTATTTAGTCCATTTGTCATCACCCCCTTTGGGTTTCATTAAGATCCTAAATACTGCCATAAACAGCATAAGAAAAAAGGCTGACAATAATGCGAATCGAAGTCCTTGCGGCAGCGCCCAAACGTAGTCATAGGCATCATTGATTAGGTCGTAAGACTCTTCATTAACTAGGATCCAGACGTGCTTTAATTGCAATAACACGAATGCTGCCAATACTATCAATGCGATTTTTTTCCAGTTGACAGGGTTCATTTTTTACCTCCGCTTCGTTTTCTTTTTAATAGGTCGCTTAGCAGCATAAAATCGATTTTAGATAGTAATTCAAGAGGAAGCCCTCCTTTTAAAACAGTGCTTTTTACAGCTTTCAACAGGTCTGTATCTTTACATAAAAAAACTATTTTTGAGAATCCGGTCTGACTATACTTGATACAATTTTGAAGAATATTGCTTGCTGAACGGGTCAATTCATATGAAACCATAGTTCCATTCTCATCTTGTGTAACAATGTCTGAAGTATGACCGACTGTGCCTATTTTATATTCAAGAGTGATAGATTTAATTTTGGAATCCGCCTTTAATGTTAACCCTGCAATATGCATGTAAAAGCTGTGTTCGAGGAACTCTATGTTTTTGTAAGGACATAATAATCCAAACGCTTCAAAGACTTCTGAACGGGGAATGAGGTATTTTTTCTTCCCGCAATTCGATTCGATTACCAATCCAAGTGTGATTAGCTCATGCTTAGCGTTATTACCCGCTCGTGCTGAAAAACCGAGGACTTCGTTTCTTTCACGAACAGATAGTTTTAGTTCGAGCACAGTATTGTACAGGAGCTTTTTACCGTTATCGCTAATATTGGAAAGGATGGTATTACAGCCAAGGTTATCTTTATTTTCATTATGTTCTGACCGGACTTCGGCTTTTTTAACATTATTAGATTGGTTTTTTGATGCTGCCGGTGACGCAGGCATAGAATCACCCTTGACCTTTGGCAAATCAGTCAATGGATGCCACTTTTGATAATTGAATTGTGCAATGCAAGATTTATCCATTGAATTGACCCTCGGCGATAGAAGGAACATCTGGGATTAAGCCGTGCACCGGCCGGTGATATAACCCAGGAAAATACGCAACACATTCCTTGGTTTTCATTTTTCCAATATAGTCCGCTTGTTCTCGTGTCAGATTCATGGCAGCCATGACTTCGTTGTAGTTTTGGGTGTCCCGCAGGCCGCCTACAATTATCCAGTTGGTACAAAGCTGCTTAACGTCATCATAAATGGGTTGAACCAATTGGTCGGCGAAGATTAGACCGGTTCCCGACCCCCTCAATTTAGACAAAATATGCCCCCAATAACTTGTTTTGGGGGCCGAACCGAAAGCATTATCAGGACGATTGATAAATGCACTGCTGTCGTCAATAAAAACCAGCCGCGTAAGACTGGCATACTCCAAACAGTGATATGAAGCCTGCAATAAATAATTTAATAGATAAAAAGCCAGAAATCGGCATTGAATCATACTTAAATAGCAGCACTCAATGATATATCGTCCAGTTAAAATGTCCTGTAATGGAAGCCCTTTTCGTGTGGAAAACATATCATTGAAACCCATAATCAACTTAAGTGCAGTCTTGCAGCTTAAAATATAGTCCCGCTTGAAATCTGTAAGCGTAACAAAGTCCAATGCATGATATACATCCATCAAAGAAAGGGATGTATCTCCTTGTGTTTTTTCGATATATATTTCTCGCTGTTGGAGGGCAATTCTGGCAGCCTCGATGAATGGCACAACACCATACTGAAGCCCTGTAATCATTGCCAAACCATCCAAAACAGAAAATATCCAATCGTACCAGGGAATGCCATGAGGAGGCTCCAGGTCGATATAAAAAGGCGGGGAGATCACCTTAGCGTTCAATCTGACGGCTCTGTACCGCCAGATGTTCTTGATGTCCAAGATTAAAATAGGCAGCAACATCATTTGTGATAACCAGTAAAAGATTGCCGAGGATTTCCCTCCCTTAGGCCGGCCAAGGACTAACGTGTTAAGCTGAAACTCATCAATACTGGGTTTCATCTGGATAATATTTTCGCTTGTATCTGGTCGCATATATGAATACCCTGGTTATTCATTGAGATTTGTTCAACGGTTGCATATGGCATGAATGGATCGTCTGACTCTGCATATGAAACTTTGTATCTTTCAATCATACTACGCAGTTGCACAACTGCTCGCTGGCTGCCTATTGCAGTACCTCTCTTTGCGATTCTGTACAACTTTTGGACTTCATGGGTTTCCCATATATTAATTGCTATTAAGTCTACTTTTAGCTGCTCCAATTCGGGATCATATCGCATAGACTTAAAGCGGGATGCCCGACCATTAGGATCGGGGTTCTGAAAGTTATATTGTTCTTGAAAGATTACCATATATTATCCAAAAAGATTTCTTAACAACTTAATTAGACCGCTTTCATGAGTAAGCTCTTCGTAACAACGCGGGCATAGTGGGACAACTCGACCGGTTACTTCTTGAAAGAGTTTTGTATGCCGAGCACAGAGCCGTTGAGTGAAACATTTAAAACAAAAACTCGCGCAGTTTTTGCAGAAATGTGCATACTCCTCGGCTTGACGTTTGATGATATTTCCCTGATTGAATAATTCAATTACTTCTAAAGAGCACCAATCGCATGTTCCACCAATCTCTTGGATGGAGAACATCATATGATTGCATCCCCCCCTTAATTCCCTGCGGCTGATTAAGTTCGATCCGCTCATCACTAACAGTTTCGATGACTCTAGCAATATTTCCGATATTAAGTTGAGTTGTTCCAGGTATCGGTGTCATATCAAGGACGGTATCAAGAGC
This sequence comes from Anaerohalosphaeraceae bacterium, assembly GCA_963675525.2. Classification (GTDB taxonomy): domain Bacteria; phylum Planctomycetota; class Phycisphaerae; order Sedimentisphaerales; family Anaerohalosphaeraceae; genus 4572-13. The sequence goes on from CAXXSL010000016.1 coordinate 958,959, forward strand.
TTGCCAGTTTGGGGGCAAGTTGAAGATATTTGGCTGCTGAGACCTGTTAAGATGGTCAGGCAGAATAGGACTCACTTCAACACGAGTTAGATTTTCAGGTTTTTTTTGTGAAGAATTTTTTCAATATCTGAAACATAAAAAATCATTTATTCACATAGTTTAAACATTTGCCCACATTTCAAGCACTTTGCTTGAAAGTCGCTGATGGCAACTCGGACGTGAACTGGCCGGGGTTTACATTGGCAAATCCAGAGCCTGAGTTTTGATTTACTAGGTTTTGCAGGAGATTCTGGTATCGCTTGTGATGGCGGTAAATGTCCCTCTGGTTTTATATCGTATTTCTCAAGTAAATCCCAAAATGGTGAGGGAACTGGGCTATATTGCGTATATCCGGAGGGTGAGACAATTAATCCAAATGTTTCTGCACGATCTCTAAAGGGCTTAGTGTGATAATTACGGCTGCCAGGTTTTCCTGTCTGTTCCTGTTCTGCATGTAGCAACTCATGTAACAACGTTCCAAGAATTTCCCAATATTCTTGTTGATGAAGGTATATCTCGTTAATTGCAATTTCGTTGCGAAGGCCAAATCCATTTCGACCATGCGTATATCGCCCATACCAATTGTGATTGATATCGTCAATCATTATTGCCGGCGTAGTCGTTTTGAGTTTAAACTCAAAAATGAATCTTTCGGCCCACAAATGCAAGTCTTTTACTAGTGAATTATGATCCCAGTCTTCTGTGGAAATCTGGTGATGCATTAATTCTTTGTTAATACTTTCGGGCGAAATCTTATCATTTGTATTAAATTCTAATGAACTGTCATAGCCGATTGGATTAACGGATTTCATTTTAATTTCTTCCTGCATTTGTTTACTCCGATATATTCATCTCCGTGTATGGAAGGTTTGGACGCGAGTTGACGTGTTATGTCGTGTTCGATTTTTTATTTTTATAATATTTCAGCATGTTTTTCTTAGCTCGTCTGAGCCGATCACTGACTGCGCTTCGCTCAATCCCAAGTATTTTGGCAATTTCCTCCTGTTTTAATTCGTTTTTATATTTAAGGCATACTGCCTCCCACTGTTCGGATGTGAAAATATAAGGCGGGCAGTTCTGATAGAGCATAAACCCCTCATCCAACCTTGTCTTTCTGATGGATCGAAGTGTGCTTTTATTCGGATTTATGATGACCTTGATATCATCATCGTTAGCTTCTTCGGGCTGGTGGGTATTGGGATCGTATTCCTCTATGCTCAGACCAGTCTTTTTTTCGCGGTGCCCGGCCCCTTTATTTCTTGCCGGCAATAACGGCTCAAGTACAAGACAGGTCTTGTCTCTTCTGTTTTTGTTGTATTTATCACATTCTGCTTTTCGGGTGCATTCCTGGCATGACATTGGTTTCGGAGTACAAAATCTTCATATATACCTCCGCGACGATAGGAAATACCTGACAAAACCGAGTTATCAACTCGACATCCGAACATGTTGAAATATTCAGTTTTGTAAGGTCTTCAAACATTAACCGCCTTTTGTTAATTCTGGTAATACCACCCCATTTTTGTTAAACTTAGGTGTCGCCGTTTTTTGACTAACAAATGGGGGTTCTTAACCCTATTTAGAGAAACTTTCCGAAAGTGGCTCAGAAATCGGGCTGAAAACCGGGAGTGTTATTGCGATATATCTTTTTATTGAAAGGGGTTACGGTCGATATATGGTATCGCACGATAATTTAAAAAATATTGAAAAAATATATTTTTCGGACAGTTCGGTGTTTTATCCTGCGGGAAAAGCAGAGCCAAAATCAGCTAATAGCCTTGAATGGCAACTTATAAAGGCATCTTTGACAGGAGAACCAATTCACTGGATAGACGGTTTTTTGATATTTGAAACTTGGCGCAATAACACCCAAAGGGGAAATTACCTTGACTTGTTTCGGACGATAGCATCACGTGTACAAAGGCAATTGAAAACCATCAATATTAATGGATTTAAGATGGAACGTCCAGGAGCAAAGGAGATTTCTGGACATTGCAGGGCCCCGTCTGTCTTGAATCGAACATTCTCAATGCCATACAATTCGCCAAAAAAGGACGTCAGGCAATTTGCGAAGGTCGCGTAGAAGACGGCATTAATCTTGTATTGCAATCCTATAATACTTGGGCCAATGCGAAAGCATTAACAGAAGCTCTTGTATGCTTGGTGGCACTGCCAACAAACCAACAGGAACATAAATCACTTTCTGAGCTCCGACAGTTTCTTATTGACACAAAGATGGAAGTTGTATTAGCTTTAGCAAAGGTTATAGCCTTAGGTGTTGAAAGATCAAATGGATTAAATCAAAACCTAATTGAGATGGCAGCAATAAGATGGGGTGGATTATTATCTGATCTTCATGTCAGTCTAGGTATTTTTGAAGGAACCTATCATAAAGAGATTATCAATAACACTCTTCTTAATGAATTTATTTCTTACGCAAATAAATACTGCGAATATCTAAATGAGATTAATCAGAAAGGAAGCCAAGTTGATTTAGAGATATCTCGACAGGAATCTTCGCTGTTACTAAGCAAAGTTGTAAACTGTGATTTTGTCAAGGAAGCCGCAGAACAAGTCACGTGTTATTATGAAGAGATTAGTTATCTTAGACAATACGTTAATATGGTTAATGAATCATTGGCAATGGCCGTTCATGATTTTATCTGGGAATTTAATTTTCCATTAAATGAACAGATTAATATTTTCCCTGCTTTTTGTGAATACCTTGGGAAGTTTATAAGAAAAGACGCTATAAAAGCTGGACTTGAGGACATTTATAAGGTTAAAGATGAAAACACATCTCAAAAGGAGGCGATTGCTTCACTGCTTCAAGATATTATAGCTCCCGATGATTTAAATACTCGCATCAAAGAGATTATTAAAACATATAGTTGCAATAAAAGCACATATGAAAGCGATGAATCTGATTCAGTAAAATGGAATGACTTTAATAGACATGACAATCTTATTTATGCACAGTTGAATGAGATTGAAGCAATCAGTCACAAAACATTAGGCCGGATTGATGATCTCAATAATAAAATATTTAAAGAATCGCAGACTTTCAAATTAGAAAATAAGCTCCGTGAACTGGAATCGTCCCTTGTTAGTGATGCATATTTATTTACGGATAAGGTAGAAAACCTGATTAAAAAACGCAAATACAACAACATTGAGCAATTATCCGAAGTGGTTCTTTTATTGCTAAAAAGAGCGAGACAAGCTAATAATCTATCTGAAGCCATATGCAATGGAATAGAAAAAAAAATATGTAAAGCATTAGGATTGCTATTTATCAAAAAAGAAAGATTTGAAAGTGCAGTAGAACAATTACAGCGTTCATTATTTCTAGACTCAGCAGACAATGAGACTAAGGTCTTTCTCGCGTTCTCCATGAAATCAATCGGAAAATACGCCGCTGCACTTAAAATATACGATGAATTAACAGCTCTGCAACTAGATAATTTCGAAGTCTACTATAATAAAGCATTAACATTACGGGAAATAGAACAGCATAAAGATGCAATACGATGCTATGAGAGAGCACTAGAACTAAATCCCAACAGTCCTTATATTTGGATGGACTTAGCAATATCTTATAGATCAACAAAACAGCCTGTTAAGGCCTTATCTTCACTTGATAAGGCTATCGCTATAGATCCCAATAACATTATTTTTTGGTTTTACAAAGGCCTTTGTCAATCGGGTCTTTTTCATAACGAGGATGCATATCATTCTTTTAAAAAGTGTGCTCAATTGAAGCCTCACATTGAAGGCTTAAATTTTATGCATGGATTTGCAAGTCTAGTAACAGGGAGATTTACTGAAGCGTCCAAATTATTCAAAGAAGCCATAGCTGAGGAACCTGAGGATTACAGCATATGGTTTCATTATGCAACCTCACTGTATTATCTGGGGCAGTATGAAGCTTCTGTTGAAGCTGCTGATAATGCATTAAAGGGAGATTCTAATTTCTTTGGCACTTGGGCAGTTAAAGGCTATAGTCAGCTTGGATTAAGAAAGTATAAGGAAGCAATATGTTCTTTAGAAAAAGCGATGTCTGGTACTGATCGGCCAGGCAATATTCTTTTGGGTAAGTTTGTATATTGCTTGAAAATGGACGGAGAGCATGAAACTGCAGTTAAGTACCTTGAACAAGCCGTGAGTCTGAGTCCAGACGACGTTGGTTTATGGTATTGCTTAGGAGAGTTATATTTCTTTCTCAGAGATTATCCAAAATCATTGATTGCTATGAACCATATAATAAGACTTGATCCAAAACACTATGATGCTCTTATTTGTAAGTCGAAAGTATTAACTTTCCATGGTACAGCTCAAGATAGCCTCGATACTTTGAAGGAGGCAATTGAAATAGAACCATCACGAATAGAGGCATATTCAGAGATTGCTCACAAGCTGTCAGTTTTTGGAAGGTACAAACAAGCAATTCCTTTTCTGAGAAAAATGATTGAACTTAATCCAACAGAAGCCAAATGGTATTTGATCCTTGCCGAGTTAAAGAGTATAAGAAAAAATAGATTTGAAAGCGAGGCTTTGTTTACGATAGCTAACAATTTGTCACCCTTATATTTTAAAGTGGGCGATAGAGTTGTCAGGTACTTTATCACTAGGTCTTTGTTTGCTTCGATTTATGCTAAATTGCTCCAGAAAGCCAGCTGTATCCTGCCTAACAGAAAAACATCCAATACTCCAATAAATGTTTTTGGCAAACTAAAATGGTAGCGTCTGCTTTTATTTTTCTTCCTCCTTATTTAAGTCGACTTTCGCTAAAAAGCTTAAAAGGCGCTTCCAAAGTCAGCTAACCATTTAAGCTTTTTGGTTTTCAATTCCTTTTGCATCAACCCCGCTTCAGGCAACATGTTCAGAAAATTCTTTTCTTCACGGGGACAGGGCTTCCCTGGAAATGATATGAGCCCACAGAGGTGGACTCGAAAGGGTTAAGCCTAAACCATCAAATGAAAGGAGGAAATAAAAACAATGCAAGAACAAATACAAGAAAATGAAGCAATCAAGATAACTCGGGCCGGTATGGAGGAAGAACTGGGCAGTGCTTATAAACGATGTTGGGCGTTTGCTTTTCAGTATGCCTCCGAGGAACTGGATTTCGAAGACCAGACCGAAAAACTTTGCCGGGAGTTTGATTTAATCAGACCGCAGGCAGAATGGTTTATTAAGGGGGCCAACGCCATTTTATTTAAGCAAGAAGCCAAACAAATCCGGCAAGACAATTCCAAAGAGAATAGGCAACGGCAGCTCGCTGATTTTACTTCGACTCAGCCAACAAAACCAAATTATTTTGAAAACTATGTTTCTCAATTGGAGATGATGAGTTTTTTAGAAGATGTCGAGGATATGAGCCAAAACCCAGACTTTATAGAGTTTTGGGAAGACTTGAAGGCCTTAAAAGACAAGGTGATAGAACAGCGATGCGCAACCGAAAAAGAGGTTTTAAGGGTTTTTAAAATCCGTTCAATCGTTGAGGGAAAACGGGAGGAAAAAGAGCGTTTTTTTGACGCTTACCCCGTCAGCACCGATGCCTGGGAAAACGGTTATTTCGATATAGCCGGAGAAATTGTTTATTAGGGCATTTTTGCCCTTTCCCTTTTTTCAAGATAGCTGGGACTATCCGTCGCGGCGGCACTCACTATCGTTCGTGCCAAAAGTTTTGTCGTATTACTGTTGTGCCTTTGGCCAAACAGTAATTCAACTTTGCAGGGCTTGTTCAACCCAACTTGTCCATATGCAAACACTATATCAATTTTTTCCTGATTCCTGTGAAAAAATTCATAAGTAATTGAAAGGAGGTAAAGTAGCAATGAAAACTGAAAAGTATCCTAAGAATAATGGGTCGGAAGGTATCCGATACATGCTTGAAAAAGGCGATGTCATCACCGCTCTTTTCTCGTCACCAAAAGAAAACCTTTTGGGTAATTCGAAATACGCTTCGTATTCGATCAAGGCTGTCTGGAACGACAAAGAAATCTTTGTGACGTTGACGCACGGCCAGTTCAAACGGCTTGTCGGGATCGGAAACCTCGAAGGCAAAAAGCTTGTCGCGGTCGGATATTCCGGACCGACGGGAAAAGAACTGATCGGACTGGACCTTCTTGAGTGAACCTCAAAACAAATTACATTATTTTTTTTGTTTTTTAAAACCCGATTTTTTCTTCATTAACATGTGAAGAAAAAATCTTTACGTATTATATAAAAGATGGAAATGACACATTTTATTGACTGGCATGAGGAGTTCAAAGAGCATCCTGACCGGTGGCTCAACCACGGTCGGCGAGTCGCTGAGCAAAGCTGTAAGCACCAAAGCCAGGATAACGGCAGCTGCGAAACCAATATGCGATACTCCGGCTGGTGTGAGGAATGCGACTTTTACGAAGACAGTTGTGAGCCAATGATGAATTATGGCTATCCGTTATACGGTGTGCCAGACGATGATAAAATCCTTCACGTTATTCAGAAGACCTGTCTGACCGTCATGGAAAATGATGAGACCGGAGAGTGTTTTCTGGTTTTGTGCGGCGGCGGGATGAATTTGAGTCAATCGATTGCCCATGCCTATCTTTTGGCCGGACAGAGAATTCCTGATGAACTGGTGTTTGAAGTCAGTACACAACCCTGTTTGAGTGTGAGCAAAAGCGATTATATTCAGGTTATGCGGGAATGCAGAAAAGAGCTAAAAGATATTCGAAGGCGAGCTTCACATCGTCTCGAAGAGATTGACAACGCTCTCAAGAAGTTTTTCGAGGCGGCCTGATCAAAAATTTGAAAGGAGGATGATAATTGAAAAATGAGCGTTATGAGATTTTCTGACAAAGACCTTAGCTGCATCTACGGCAGCCTGGCCGACACCGTCTCCCATCCGTCCTTTATGATGAGTATCGACGAAGAGTCACTTATGCCGTTTATAATTCGTGTCGGACTGTGCAATCGATTGGCTTACGAATACAACTATCACAACGAAAAGGCTTCAGAACTTGTCTTAAAGATTCCGACGGTCAGTGAGTCAGACTATTCGGATATGCCTTTAAAAAAGCTAATCGAACAATTATTGCTGCTGGATTACAACTGTGTCACCAATTCAGGCAGGTGTTTTTTAGATCAGAAGGACAAAGAATTGTTGGATCAATTAGTTTATTGTCTGCGGGTTCGGTATATCGAGATACTGGAAAGCCAAAAGAGATAATGGTAAAGTGCGAAGAATGCGGAAGCAGCGGGGTTTATGTGGATGCAGAAACCGATATTGCCTGGTGTAAAAACTGCGGCTATCGGGAAGGGGTTGACTATCGGGCAGAACCTTAACAGTTCACCCGTCATACTGATTGTCTTATTTTTTCACTTTCTCTTCGGAGAGATCTGAATCCGTGGGATTTAAAAAGACTCTTTTGTTTATTCATAAAATGTAAGGAGGTTTAATGGACTATGGAATTGTTGACAAAGGCGATTCGAAACAGCCTGCCACCGCTTTATGCACAGGACGGCAAGGGTGGCGATGCGACGGTGTATATCAAGTACTTCTGTCCTGATTTTTCCTGGACATGGTATGTGCTGGAAGGCTCGCCGGTGCTGAATGAAAACGGTGTCGAGATCGATTTTGAGTTTTTCGGTTTGGTTGACGGCTTTGAAAAAGAACTGGGCTATTTTCGGTTAAGCGACTTGAAGTCCTTTCGAGGCAAACTGGGACTTCCCATTGAGCGGGATCTGTATTTTTCACCCAAGCCGCTCAAGGAGATTGTACCGGGGCTTCTGGATTGAGAAGGAACACAGGGAGAATCAGTATTTATATGTTTGATATTTTAGGCCACAGGGTATTACCCTGTATGGACCTTTTTTGATTTAGCAACCCGCCATGGCAGAATAGGCCGCTCAACCAATTCTGAGATTTCACGAGAGATGTTTTTGATCTCTTCGATTTGAGAATCGAATTTCTTGCTGAGATTAATAATTTTCTGATTCAGATCCGTTTTTCTCATAATTAGTGTAACGTAGTGGCCGTATATAAATATTTCGAAGGCGGCACCGGGGGCGACCAAACTCATAAAAGGCACTTCGCCTGTTGACTTGTGTGGGCTCAGCTAACCTTTTAAGTCTTTGGCCTTAAACGCTGGTGAGTGTCACTTTACCGCTTCATCGACAATGACGCCCATCACAATAAATGCGTTCGGTGTTCGCATTTATTTTTTCCGCTCTATGATTTTCCCATAACCTTTTAGGTTTTTCCCCTGACGGGTCGCTTCGCTAAAAACGTAAAAGGCAGGGAAATTCGCCGAGCTTATGGAAAAAATAAATTACCACGAACACGAACTTGCTTGGATTGATGGGCTTTTGACAATAGTCGATTCCGCTCGTCGTATTCTTGTGACATTGAGGCAATCGCGGCAAGAGGAGCCAACACCAACCTACGAACAGAAGCGAATGTTGGGTTTGTTAGGGTTGCGATACACTTCACACGTTACGCAACAGGACGCGAAAAAGATGATCGACTTCCGTTGTAAAAGCATCCTTGAATCAATTGTTGAACGGAAAGCTAGACCTGAATATAAGACCACCTCTTTTTCTGACCTATTCATATTACTGAAAGGAGGTGATGGAACTATGGAATTGAAAGATTTACCGGGTACATACGCGTTACCAATCTTAAAGCTTCCGGAGACTTCTTATTATATCGATTTGGCCTTAAAACAATTCAGAGAAGTCGATAATCCAATGAGCTATATTGACTTTGACAGTTCGGATGGAATAACGCTATGCAAATACGCAAAGATTGTTTCCTGTTCTTGCAGTGTTTGTGCAATTGTTGCGAGACCATTAGAAGCCCAGATTTGCTGTACTAAAGGTCTTCATACGCTGGAGTAAACTGAATCAAGGTATTACTGTTTCATTATAGGGGTATCCACCCCTTTTTGTTTTATTAAAGCATTTGGCTGGGGGGGGGCATAAGCACGCCCGAAAACCATAAAAACTTTGTTGACTGGCATGGAAATAAACAAAGTATTTAAGGTCGTCGGTCTATGGGTTGTGTTCAGCCATTTTCGCCTTTCAGTCTCAATCTCGTTTGTTTTTATTTTTTTCTGACAAGGATGAAAAAAATAAATTATAACAAACAAGAACGAGACTTAGTTGACAGGCTTTTGGAGCTACTTGAGCCTAAGATTCTTTCTCGACCAGCAAGGCAAACTGGACGCGTTACAGAACCGGCATCAAGGAAGCAATTAGAGATATTGGCTAATCTTGGGATTTATCCAAAGTGGCAAGCTACAAGGTATGAAGCTGAAGAGATGATAGTGAATTACAAGTTGATTGTAAGTTCTGCAAATAGAAGACCCTATTAGGTCTTTTTTTTGGCATTTATGTATGACTGGTGGCAGCCAAACTTATAAAAGGCGCTTCGCAGGCTCAGCTAACCTTTTAAGTCTTTGGCTTATGTTGCTAGTCCGGCAGGCCGGACATATGGACATCGGCGATGTCAGATTTAGTTGGCCCTGACGGGCAGATTGGGGTCACTTCGTGACCCGATACAAGGGTGTCCTTCGGACACAGATAAGACTCCTTCGGAGTCAGGGATTTCATCCCCGCTCCCTCCGGTCGCGGGGGATTATGTGTGTTTTGTTTATTAGTTACTCTATGGAACGAACGGAGTTCTACCGTCGATTTCACTTAGGTTTTTTTCTGTTCCGTTTTGGAATGGTAGATAAAGGCCCTGGAACGGGAACACAAAGACACAATCTAACCTCTGATTTTATAATAGCTTATCGTTTCAACTGCGTTTATTCGATTTTGCGGCGGCGGAACACAAAATCACGGTATCGAAAGGTATATAAAGGCGTGTGATTTGGTATATGTAGAGGCAGAGGTGAGCCATGTACAACCAACGAAGATCTATCTATAAGAGCAAGGGGGAAGAGCGAATCGCGAATTATTTAGAGGAACGTAACATTGCGTTTCAGTATGAGTATCCGCTGGCAATTATGGACCGGGGACAGGTGCGAATCTGGTATCCGGACTTTCGTTTGCCTGAATACAATATGATTATTGAGTATTTTGGGATGAATGGAAACGCTGCATATAACGAGGGAATCGCACATAAGATCCGGGCTTATCAGGAGGCCGGAATTGATGGGATTTATCTGTTGGAATCATCATTTTCCGGAGACTGGGAGGAGGGAATTCCGGCTCGGATTGAGCAGACACTGGAAGGAAAATTAAGTAAGATTCGATCCATTAATCAACAGATGTACGCAGCTCAGAGGCGAATATGAACTCATCTCGAAGGACCAATTGGACCTTGGTGGGGATGAGCAAACCTGTGGCGGTGAGGTCTTTTTCGATCTTTTCATAGGCGGATTTATTGGTGGCAACGACGATAATTTGATCATATTTGGCCAGCAAATCCTGCCGGACATTCCGAAGGAAATCGGACTTGCCTGTCTCAATTTCAATGGCGATTTTCCGGTCATTTTTCTGGGCCACAATGTCGATATTTCCGGAAGGACGAGGCGTCTCCAGAGAGACCTGATAGTCCTGTTCTCGGCTTCTTTGAGCATAAAATTGTTTCCAGTATTCGTGGACGATAGAACCGTGTTGGGGTTCAGTGAACAGAAGATTTAGAGCGTTTTTTGCTTGCTTGGTAAGGCGGAGGCAAGTCTTTCTAGTCCGGCCAAGATCGACGGTCTGGGATTCAATCCAACCTTGCTCTAATAATTGCTCCTTTAATCTGTTTGCTTTGCCCGTACTTAAATTCAGTCTTTTATATCTTACCTTCACCCCGCTTTGTGGGTAGGAAAGAATGTCAGATAATAGCCTGAACGAATCCTCGTTCAGAGGGCTATTAAAGAACGTTGGAAACTGCGGAACCTGCCCGAAATATGTCGATATAGAGTTATTCCGGCCTGAACCTGTTGTCTTTGCTCGATTGAGAGCGGAATACCTCACTAACTGAGCATCATTGACCGCACCTTTATCAAATTGAATCCAGGGTATTTCAAGCAGAAATGCACTGGTGTATTTCCCTTGGAGTTTGCAGATTGCCTGCCCGATGGGAAGCATACTGAAATATCTCTTGTCATCTGAGTCCAGCAAACAGACAGAAGCCGCCAGTGCTTGGTCGGCCGCACTGGAAAGATTCAAAAAGATATTTGTATAACAATTAGCAAGAACAACTTTTGACATCAGGCTCGGCGTCTGATCCAGAATTATATTTGAGATGCCAAGTTCCCTCGTCATACGGAGCAATTTTTCCATTAATGTTTCACTGGAACGACCCTGCTGTTTTCCAAAGGTAATGTGACCCTCATCGGTGATAATTGCCATTTCCAATTTTTCTCGGCCGGATGAACTTAATTTAACCTGAAAGATCCATTGATAGAGGATTGGAATTAAAAACGACCGGGCGGTATTACTGAGTCCATCGAGTTCGATGACCGTATTTTCATGGATTAATCCTCTTGTCATTTTCTCCTGAGAGATTGGATCTGTGGCGATATTGGAAAACTGAAGGCTCTCTAACGCCCGTAACGCGGAAATCTTCCAGCCTCGAATACGCTCTTTAGATTCGATGTTATCAATTTCACTAATAATGTCATTAATCATGGGACATTTATTCCCCCGCTCATAACATGCTGTAATAGCTTTTTGGATAATGCTTTTCGCTCCTTCGCCTAGCGTGAATGCACTGGCCATTACATCAACGAGTTGAGATATATAGACTGAGCTTTCCAGTCCAGGTGGGGTAATAAATGGATTAAATTCAAATTTCAATAAAGAACGCCCAGCGGTATAGACATTGACTCTGTTTTTTAGAGCAAACAGAAGGTCCCTGAGATTTCTTTTCTGATCGAAGAATAAGAAATGGATTCCATAGTGATCGAGCTGCTTGATGAGGTGGTAGCAGAAATTGCTCTTGCCGGCACCGCTACGCCCATAGATCCCCATATTCTGAAGAAGTTCATTTTTAGAGATTCCGGCAGGCCATTTGGGTTTGTCATAAATGACGGTACCCAGACTGAGAGAGCCTTTACATTTGTTTTCAGGGGGCAGCGATAGCAGAATCTTTGCGTTATAATCACCCAGCATTTTGTAGGCCGTCGAAACGATCTGTTTTTCAATAAGACTTTTTAAACCATCCTCGGCCATCTCACGAACCCGCATCCAATGGTCAATCTTCGAAGGGATTAATGGCCTAAGCTTGGCGGCTATCTTTTCAATGTTCATCGTCAAATGTCAAGCTGTTCATGTTTATTGATGAGCGAAAGCAGACGATCCTCAAGTGTTCTCCGTTTATCATGATATTGTGTAGTAAGCTTCCGCCGTTCTTTTTCAATATCGAAAAGCCTTTTTCGCAGTTCCTGCTCTTCCGGGAAATGGGAACTCGTATACCATGGTATACTCAGTTGATAACTTTTGATCGCTGTATTGATATCGCACTCCTGCCTCAATAGACGCCGCATCTGATCCTTGGTGAGAAACTTGATTTGTTCCAACTGTTCCGCTGTCAGTACGATTTCCCGACGCAGGATTGAGGCAATATTGGTATCCCATTTATAGGCACTGCTTTCTGCGGCCAATTCATTGGCTCTGTCTTCTAGGGATTTTCCAAATCGGCGCCTCATTTTCATATATTCTAAGTGAATCGTACTTAAAAAGATTTCCACTGTATTGCTCCTGGACCTGCTTCGGCACTGAGCAAAAGATCCCGTATTTTAATTCCTGTCTCCGTCAGTTCATATCGTAGGTGTACTCTTTTCCTGACTTTTACGGGGCGAACGATACCTTTAGCTAAAAAGAGTCGGATAATATCTCGGATATTATTAGCACTGATTCGAATATCTATTTTTTGCATCCGAAAAAGCTGCTTGATTTCTGATGGCTGCATAGGATGCGTAAGAGCTTTGAGGATTGCAGACCGATGGCTGGAACATGCCCATCCATAAAGGGACCAATCCATGTTTGACAAAATAGGTCTATTGTAAGTACGATTCTGACTGGTATACATCGCCTGAACACACTGATGTCCGGTTTCGGTAAGCCAAAAAATCCTATTGTTCCTCGCACACGAGTTAAGGCAGACCAGCACCCCAGAATTCTCGAGCATTGCGATAACAGAGCTACAGGTATGCGCCGGTATACCTGTTTTTTTGCTGATCTGCCTGGATATCAATGGCTGAGAAAAAGCCAGAAGAACTTTTTTACGTTCATTCTTTGCCATCAGCCATTGGTATACTCGTGTGTTCAACATATTTACCCCGTGAAAGAGAACCACTCCAGAGGAGTAGTGTTTCACTTTATAATGACAATAAAACAGGGTTTATAAACCTTTCGGTCGAGATAAATGTGGGTAATATTGATTGTTAAATCAGTTCAAAATATTTTAAGGCATAATTCCACCGTGATCTATGGAAGCTAAAAAAATGACCTGCAGCAATTGCCGTCGTAAACTCGATGTTGGCATGGAAGTCCTCAGGGTAGAGCAAGGCGTCATCGGTACGAGATCCAATTTCGTTAATCTCGACGACGAGAAGCTATTCTGTTGCGAGAAGTGCCTTCGAGACTATTACGACTTGGGAGATCTGCCAAGCATTCCTCGGAGAATACCGTAGAATTTACAGTATATGGCATGATATAAAAACAATCCTTTTTTTCTTTTTTATAAGCAGGTATTGTGACATGTATTTTAAGTCAACGATTGGTGAAGGGTGAAGCAGATTAAGAGAATAATTTAGATATTTTTTCCGCATCACAGTGCGTTAACGACTTGGCAACATTCGGGTTTTTCTTTAAAATATCAAGCAATTGTACAATCTTCGTTGCATAATAATGATCTTTTTCAATTAATATCTGAATTTGTTCATTTTGCTTATTGATCTTATTTTTTAAATATCTTCCATTTAATCTATGTTCTTCAAGTTCATTCTTTAGATCTTCAAGATTGTTATTGTAGTGAACTTTTTTTGCTCTCTTACGGTTTACCGCTAGGTAGTTAATATATGAATCCAGCCATTTTACTCTGTGGAGAATGTCCAAGCCGCAAATTTATGTCTTCCACATGCCAGCCTTGCTGAAATAAATGGCAGGCCATACCACTTCTTAAATCTTTCCAAGAAGGATTATCATTATGCGGTTCACACTTTACACCCGACCGCTTAACAACGCTATCAAATATCTGCAGAGCCTGTCTGTATTTGAATGTAAAAACAAAATCATCCTCTTTGAATGGGACGGCTTTTCTTCTAATTTTTCCTTTTTCATCTCGATATTCTATTTCTCTGCCGTATTCTAATAACGCATCTATATACTCAACGGTCTCAGGGTATATTGTTGGCTCACTCCGGGTCTGTCTGCTTCTTTTGAGATTCTCTTTCGGCAAATAGATCAGATACTCCGTTTCTCTTGTGTCCCTATTATTCTGTCTTTTCAAATGGCATACTTTTAATTCTAAAAGCGATGATATATTTTCGCCAACATCCCATGCCAGCCAGAACAAGACATAGTGCTGCGGTTTTTGCAAAAATTTTGTCATTTTTTTAAAAGAAGCTTCACTGATAAATCTGACAGGCTTCTTTCTTCGATGAGTAAGAAATTCCAAGGCATCTTTCACTTTGTCATGCAAACCTGCAAGCTCGAATGGTTTAGCCTTGAATATTTTGTTATAATAACTTCTTCTATCTTCGAACCGTTTGCCAAAGCGGTTTTTAATTATACCATCTTCCAAGTCATTGTAGACCTGTTTGATTTCATCACCGGTTAATTCATTCCAGGGCTTATTCCGAAACCACTTGTTTACATTATTTAGCATGTTAATATAGCCATAGAGAGTCTTGTAGGACGATTCGTTCCAATTCTGATAGTCCATTTATTCTTTTCAGTTTTCTTTCTTCCCAGTCAAAAAATTTACAAAATAAGTTGCGATTATATTCATTGATGCAACTGTTATTCAAAAGTCTGTTCTTACCATTTATATAGTTTGTCTTGAAAGCCATATTTTTTAATGAAATTAAGCATTTATAAAAACTCAACTGTATCAGGTTATTTTACACCCTAAAAAGTGCAGAAAATTACTCAACGCCCCAACCGAGAGATGAGTAGTTTCCTGCATTTACACAGGGAGTTTATGACGTTAGCTTAAGTGATATTTTTCTTGATTGAATATTTAAGTCAACCAGCATTTATATATTTTTCGCTAATTGGCATAACCAATAGCATTTCAGTTTAATTTTTATAAATATGGCAAGCATCTATCTTTAATGGAAACGAAAGTGTATGATGTTGAAAAGATTACCATGGACGAGGCTTGGGAACTCCTGAAAAGCTATTTTGAAAATATGGGTAATTCTGATTCCGAATTGAATCAAATAATGTTTTAATTAAATTCCACAAATTGTCGTATGTCGAGAAAGTGTTAACGGCTTCAACCTAATTGCCTGCTCGGTTTGATCAACGGTTATTAAAGCCGATGACGTTCAGATTTTTGTTTTGTGTAAACACTTGGAATACATTTAGTTAAGACATAATCATTTCTGGATGTTTTAACTCGTGACTCCATAATGCCACTATTTCAGCGATTTTTCTGCCTTGATTCGCCCCCCTATATTTACGATATAATCATTGTATGCGAAAGGTTTGGCGAACCAGGCTCTGAGCCATTGTTGTAAAGGAGAATAGATAATGGGACCATAAATTAACTAAGAAGCCTTTCCGGGTAAGACTGATCCAATCGCCCGGAACCGATGCATGTCATCGGGAGTTCGACGAGGTGAAGAGTGTGTGCTCTGAATCTGACCCATAGCCCCGAGAATCTCTGAAGTTTGGGAATCTGCCGACTGTTTCAAACTGCATGCAGGCCATGGTCAAGGGACGTTAAAGGACAGTGTCTTGACAGACCCCGGGGTCCTAGACAGCATCGAGTCGAACAACGACAGTGGAGCAATCCTGGCATGTTACGAAGTTCCTATAAGAGATGGGTATGAATGTACAACGTAAAAGAAGGCATTCAAACGGCTTCGTGACAGTGGGACGGGAACTGGTTTAGCGAAGAAGCGACTAATCCTCGTGGAGTGAAAGTTCCCGCGTTTAAACGCTCGTGAATGGAGAAACACAGTCCTTATCCAATGAAGGAACAAACTGTGAGCACTGACCTGACACGAATACGAGACAAAGCGCAGCAACAGACCAAACTGTTGTTTACATCCCTGTATCACCATATAACGGATGTGGACAATCTGCGTGAATGCTACAAGTTATTGGACGGCAGCAAAGCAACCGGTATAGACTTTGTAAGCAAAATTGAATATTCCAAGAATTTAGAAAGAAATCTTCGAGAACTGTCAAGCCGAATGAAACATATGGGCTATCGACCCCAACCCAAGAAGCGAGTTTATATTCCCAAACCGGGCAGTGACAAAGGACGTCCATTGGGTATAAGCAGCTTCGAAGACAAGATAGTCGAACTGTCTGTAAAACGTGTAATTGAACCTCTGTTTGAAACACTGTTTGAAGATTGCAGTTACGGTTATCGACCGGGACGAAACCCGCATCAGTGCATTGATGCACTTGGCCGTACAATCCAACAGCAGAGAGTGAATTATGTTGTAGAAGCTGATATACGTGGTTTCTTCGATAACGTAAATCATGAATGGTTGATAAAATTCCTGAAACAACGCATCGGCGACCCCAGAGTTCTCCGACTTGTGATAAGGATGCTCAAGGCAGGAATAATGGAAAACGGTCTAAGGCAACAGGGGCAAAAGTAGGGACTCCGCAGGGTTCAATACTTTCACCACTGTTGTCAAATATATATCTGCATTATGTGCTGGATTTATGGTTTAAGAGGCGCATACGACAGAAGTGTAGAGGTCAGGCATTCCTATTTAGGTTTGCTGATGATTTTCTGGCATGCTTCCAATATTCGGAAGATGCGGAAAATTTTCATGTAAGCCTCAACGACCGACTTGAAGGATTCAATCTCACACTGGCTGAAGAGAAAACACGACGAATTGCGTTTGGCAAATATGCCCGTGAGAATGCAAATCGCAATGGAGGTAAACCACGAGAGTTTGACTTCCTTGGTTTTACCTTTTATTGTGGCAAGACTCGAAACGGACATTTTAAAGTAAAACGAGAAAACATCGCGAAAGAAACTCAGCCAGTCGGTATTCAAACTTGCAGAATGGTTACGGTGGTATAGAAACAAGAGGCCGACCAGAGAACTTGTGCGTGGAGCTAAAACAAGGATTACTGGGCATTTAAACTACTATGCGATCACAGACAATTGGAAACACTGTAGTTTGTATATGTATCTAACAACGCGGATTCTATTTAAATGGCTTAACAGGCGAAGCCAACGCAAGTCATATGACTGGGACGGTTTCAATCAAATGTTGGGGCAAGTAGGATGGCCACGTGTAAGGATATATATAGACCTGAATCCATTTAGCCAAACTCCGAATGTTTAAGCGAAGAGCCGGATGTGGGAAAGCTGCTTGTCCGGTTCCGTGAGGGACTGAGGAACAACTGGTGTATGGCGAAAATATTGTGGCACCATCGGGAAACCAGATGGCAAACGGAGAAAACAAATGTTCGCCTGTAGCCCGGGAGTCCTCAGTCTACTCGACGATCTACAAGCGGAAGAATATTAATGGCTGGTGGTGCGGTTGGTATGAAGATGGCAGGCGTAAATCAAAGGCTTTGCCATCTAAGGAACTGGCTGAACATTACAAGCAAATCAAATATGCCCAATTAAACTCGGATGTTTTTACGGGCATTGTTACTGTCGATTGGCAGCAAATGGTTGATGAGTATCGTGAGGCGAAGAAAGTTCAAGGGGTCACAGAAGGCACACTTTATGAACATTCCCTTTCGCTTCGAAATTTTGAGCGTATTGTTGGAAAATACAACTCAAAACAGCTCACACAGAATATCACCGACAAATTCATTCTTGAAAGAAGCAATGAAGTAAAGCGAGCCACTCTCAATAAGGATATCAGAAATATTAAAACATTTGTAATCTGGTGCAGAGAACAAAGATACCTGAATAGAAATCTCAAGCTTAAGGAATTGAAAGTAGAAGAACGCCCGGTTAAGTCGCTGAATGATTCCCAGATCAAAAAATTACTGTCAACAACATCCTCGTATCCGACAATAAAGATGCGTGTATTGTTGGCTTTGGCTACAGGTCTGAGACGCGGTGATATTGACTCATTGAAAATCAGTCATATTGATTTTGAGAAGAACTGCATCGCCACCACAAGCAAGAAGACCAAAAAATGCATGGCTTCACGACCTGTTTCAGCAGAAATCATGTCTGAGCTTTCAAAATATGTTTGCCGCCTAGATGTAGGCCAGGAGAAATTGTTTCGCGCAAAATTCAACCATCGAAAATGGCATAAAATTTGTAAAGAGGCTGGATTAGCTGATTTGAAATTTCATGATCTCCGTAAAACATTCTGCTCGTTGCTGGCACAAAATGGAGTTTCGACTGCTGTAACTCAAAGATTGTTAGAACATTCATCATCATATTTGACAAACAAAATTTATACGAATGTTGACCCTGTATTGAGAAGTGCAGTGGAACGACTACCTGTCGCCGACTGGTTTTGATTAAAACAACGGATTTCAAGAGTGTTCCCCTAATACAATAAGTTGACTTATAATCAAGTCCTTATTTTATTATGTCACGCCGCAATAAAAAGACATAGAGCATAGAATATAGAGTGAATTTGCTTACCTTCTTAGCCGACATATATAAATAAAGTCTTTTAAGCAAAAATTTTGCATCAATTTACTTATGCAAAGGACTATTAAAATAAATACGGGCTTAATTGATATGACACGAAAAGAAGACAAAAAAAATCTTTATAGTTACCAAACGGAACGTGGTGAACGATTTATGAGTCTATATACTGCCGTTCAGCGCCGCCTATATCATTATGTCATTTCTCTCGTTCCTGATGAAAATGCGGTGGATGATATTATTCAGGAAACCGTGTCTTTTATGTGGAAAAAGTTTGATGAATTTGAGCCGGGAACTGATTTTGTTGCCTGGGCTTTTTGCATTGCTAAATACCGAATATTCGATCATATCAAACAGCAAAAGAAAAAGAAAAGATCATTTAGCCCGCAAACAATTCATACACTTCAAGAAGTGATTGAAGCCAGGTCAGATGCAGATGAGGACCACAGGATGGAGGCGCTTCGTAATTGCCTGAAAAAACTCTCAAGACAGGACCGGCAGTTACTGGTTATGCGGTATGAAGTTGATGCAACGTTAAAAAGTATATCACAGCGCATCGAACAAAGTATCAATACGATTTATAACCGCCTTTATCGAATACGCATTGCTTTGATGAATTGTGTAAAAAAAACAATCAATCAGGATACCTTTTAAAGTTATGAATGCAGAGCAAAAAAAAGAATTATACAGTCTTCTGAATGGTTTATGCGAAGGCTTGCTTAATGAGCAGCAGTATGCTCGGCTTGATGCGATATTAAAATCAAATCGAGAGGCGTGTGAAATCTATGTTGATTTTACCTCAATGTGGTCGGATTTCAGGTATTTTCAGACGTCATTGTATTCCCTCAATGAAAAAAGACGTCTCAATATTCAGAAGTTCATAGACAGTCCGGATAAAGTGTCTGATTCTGCCATTTGGCGAGCTTTAGCCATCGACGAAAAAACAGCTCCTACGATTGATTTAGATGAAGAAAAGCCGCAACGAGAGTTAATTCGAAAGGTTGTTTATCCACCGAGAGAGAAAAGAAAAATACGCAAACATGGCATATTTTTAATATTGAATACAGCAGCCATTCTTTTCTTGTTTGTGTTTATAAGGTTTATCCCTCCCAAAGTCGGCTATGAAGTTGCAACGTTAGTCGATAGTATCGATGCGACATGGACAGAAGGGACATCGTCTATCCAAACGGGCAGCAGGCTGGTGACCGGGAGGGATGCGCTAACATTGCGTGAGGGCATGGTGAAGTTGTTGTTTGATAACAGCGCGAAGGTGTTAATCGAAGCGCCGGCTGAATTTAAAATACTGTCGGAAGGCCATGTTAAATTGGTGTATGGACGACTTTATTCAAAAGTACCGCCGGAGGCCGTTGGATTCACGGTGAGCACATTGTCGGCTGAGATTATCGATTTGGGGACTGAGTTCGGAGTTGAAGTGGATTACAGCGGTGACACGTCACTTCATGTTATTAAGGGCAAGACCTCTCTGGTTAGCGGGGACAAATCGAAGCCGTCGGGGATACAGGTGAATGCAGGCAACGCCAAAAGAATATCGGTGGACACACAAGCGGTTTCTGATCTAACCTGTGATAATGAACGCTTTATTCGTGATATTGATTCATCAAATCATTTGATTTGGCGGAATGAACCCTTGCAGTGGAATGGAACTATTGAGTGGGCTGCTGAGTCGGGCAACTGGGACAATGGCTCCAATTGGAACGTAGGAATTAAACCTGACCCGACATGGTCCATTAGGCTTCGAAACAATTCTTCAGTGTGTACACTGAATACGAAGGAAATCCCAATAAGCAGTAAACTGGAAGTATACAATGGCCAGACTCTGAACGTCGAAAATGGAGGATACATGGGTTGCGGATGGTCCCGGTTCGGATGGTCTACTGTCAACATGACCGGCAACGGGACATGGTTGTTGAACGATGAGAATCTTATCATTGGATGTAATAACAAAGATGACGGCCCGTGCATCTGGACAATGTCGGATACGAGTAAAATCGATATTACAAAAACACCAGATAAAGAAATTCTGTGCATTGCTGAAGACAACGGTGTAGGAATTTTAAGATTGATTGGTTCTGCTGTTACGGTTAATTGCAGACAGCTTCAACTGGGGAACATGCAAAAGCCGGGGGCCCTCCCCTCATCTGCTACACTTGAGTATGTCATGGACAGTGATGGGGTCAGTACCATCCATGTCGATTATCGAGCTAGTCTGTCACAAGGAGACGCTACCGCCCATCTGGTTCTAAAAGCCCCGGAAGTGCTTCCTCAAAAAGACCTGGTACTGATTGAGACAAAAAGCAGTGAAAAAATCATAGGTAATGGTGTGTTTGATACACTCAATGGTGGATCTGCAACGGAAGGTACTGTTTTATCACTGGGCGGCAATCAATATACCCTGACATATCAATATGATGCCAACGGTGACGGCTGTAACAATGATATTGCGCTGGTATATCAAAAAGAGACACCATAGTGTTTGATGCTTTTATGCCGGAACGCAATTGAAAGTGTAGTAAAAGAGAAGCGTTAATCTTTTTATGAAGTGTGTGTAGAGTGAGGATTTAATAAATATAACAGTTTTGTTAATTGAGAGGATGGAAAGATGAAAAGAATTGTATTATTTGGTGTGATGTGTTTGTTGGGGATTGGGCTGACTGTTCAGGCAGGAGTCGTTAATGTGAATTTTCAGGCAGGTAGCGGTCCGGTAGAAGACAATGGGGGCGCTGCTTTTGGTGAAGGTGTGACGATGTACTGGAATGACTATGTAGATAGCCTGACGACAATTGAGAATTGTCTGGATTCGGACGGTGCGGCTACCAGTGTCGATATTACGGATAATCATGATGGTCGTTATTGGGGTGCATTAGGATCTGAGTTGACTTACGGCTACGATATTATGGACAACTATCACCACAACAGTAACCATGGTTACAAAGACATGATTATTGCCGGATTGACACCTGATAGTTCCTATGATCTGTATCTGTACGGTCATGGGGACCAGGAGAGCCAAAACACCATCTTTACGATTGATGGCGTTTCGAAGTCCAGCACGATTGATGTGGCGGGTTTGACGGAACTGACCGAGAATGCTCATTATGTGATTTTTACCGGCGTACTCGCAGACAGTTCAGGTCAAATTATAGTGAACTGGGGCGCTGAAACGTATGCTGCGATCAATGGACTGCAGATTATTGGTGAAATGCCTGTTCCTGAGCCGGCAACACTGGCTCTGCTGGGGCTGGGTGCTTTGATTTCTCTAAAGCGTCGAAAATAAAGTATAAAAAGCCCTTTGGATTATTTGATACTGAAAGCAAGCCTGCGGGGTTTTCCATGGGCTTGCTTTCAGTGATAATTATTATTGT
Source organism: Anaerohalosphaeraceae bacterium (assembly GCA_963675525.2). GTDB lineage: Bacteria > Planctomycetota > Phycisphaerae > Sedimentisphaerales > Anaerohalosphaeraceae > 4572-13. The sequence goes on from CAXXSL010000016.1 coordinate 981,135, forward strand.
TTTAATTAAAATTGTTCGGAACCACTTAAATTGAAAGGAAGAATGATGAGAAAAGCAGCTTTATTATTAATGATAATATGTTGTATTGGTGCAGCATTTGCTGCTGTAGAATGGAACGTCGAATCAGGTGTCTGGTCCGACGGTGCGAACTGGAACACCGGGGTCAAGCCGGACGGCACGGCGGATATCGGTCTCCGGTTCAGCGACTCTTCGGTTTGTACAGTTGACACAAATGAAGGGCTGATCAATAACCGTATGACGGTGCAGAACGGACAGACGTTTAACATCGTAGACGGCGGCTATGTTGGGACAACATGGACCCGCTTTGGCAGGAACACAGCGGCTTATGTTAACCTGAGCGGCAACGGTACGTATGTGATGTATGATGAAAATGCGCAAATCGGTGCTGATGCAGGCGGCTATTGTAAGTGGACGATGTCCGACACCAGCTCACTTCTTACTAATTCCGGTACTAAAGGTATCGTGGGTCTCGGGGAAAAGAGCGCCGAAGGATGGTTTAAACTTGTCGGTTCCAGCGTTACCGTTAACGTAAATCAAATCAGTATTACCAGCTACCAAGGCGTCAACACAGCCACCTTGGAGTATGTCATGGATACAGGCGGGGCAAGTACAATTATGACCGGCTCTGTCGACATCGCCGGTTTTGGTAATGCCTATCTGGAGCTTAGCGCTACGGCAACGCTTGCTGAGCAGGACATTGTGCTCATTCAAAACTCCGGCGCGAATCCTGTTGCGGGAGCCGGTGCATTTACAGCCATGAACGGCGGCCCGGCAACTGAAGGTTCAAAAATTGTACTGGGCGGTAACATTTACACCCTGACCTATCAGTACGCCGCCGATGTAGACAGCAACAACAATGACATAGCGTTGGTCTTTGAAAGCACAGCCAAGCATTTGGCAGGCAGCCCCAGTCCTGCGGATAATAGTACGCAAATTGCGTCTCCGACAACCCTGAGCTGGACCAACCCGGACCCGAATGACGGCGTCAGCGATATTACCTGCACGGTCTACCTGGGTATTGCGCCTGCGGATCCAAACCGCGTGGGAATGGACAGTGTAACCTTGGCTGCAAATGTTTCAACCGTTGATATCAATGCGACCAATTTCCCGACCTATGGTGCCCAGCCGCTTGACGACCCCAATCAGTTCTACTGGGTTGTTGATTGTGTGGATGCCAGTGCTGGTGTTGCTCCGGCCGAGGGAAAAGCACCGGTGTCCTGGACGTTTTTGACCAATTACAATGTTCCGCCGGTTGTCAATGCCGGTACCGATCAAGTTCTTTACGGCGACGGGGTAAATTATCCTACTGTGAACTTAGACGGAACTGCATCCGATACGGATGGTCCCGATCCTCTCTCGGTCCTGTGGACATTGACTGGCGGACCTGACAGCGCCGTTATTAACACACCCAGCGCGCAAGACACCACCGTAACGGTCACCGAGTCCGGCGTTTATGAGTTTACGCTGACCGGTGATGATGGTGCAGCCCAGGTCTCCGACGCGGTTCAGGTCATTGTGGGAATCGATTCCTGTGAGGCTTCAGTCCTTAACGGTTCCTATTACAATTCAAAAGACTTTGATCAGGACTGTGATGTTGACCTCGTAGACTTCGCAGATTTTGCTGCAGACTGGATGGCATGCACAAATACGCTGGAAGGCTGTTAATGAATGCGAAGTTCTATTGGTATATTTTGTTTTGAGATGATATCTCTTCTCTGAAAAATTTTACATCTCGTCACCTTCTTATTGGCTAACCGGCGATTAAGCCGGTTAGCCATAAGAGGAATATAAGGGTAAATGCAACGATAATGCTGCTGTCATTTTAAATCTCCTCATTTGTCTTTTTGGTGATTGAGCGGTCGGGTGCCGGTTAATCACCAAAAGGCTTTTGAATTATACGGCATGAAAACAAAATTAGAGAACGGATGTACCAGCCTGCACTAATACAGGAATCTACATTTTGGGAAGGATGATGAGTAAGATAAAACATATTTTCGTATGAGATAGATTTTTTTTTAACTGTGAAATAGTTTAAATGAGAAGGCGGAAATGTGAAACGTATTATTGTAAGGTACGGAAAAATGAACAAGACAACTGAATATCTGAAAAAGCCGAAAGGGTTCACTTTAGTTGAATTGCTGGTCGTTATTGCGATCATCGCATTATTGTTAGCGGTTATTATGCCATCACTGGGCAAAGCCAAAAGTTACGCGCTGGAGGTTGTCTGCAAAAGCAACTTGCATCAATATCAGATTGCCACTGAGGTCTATACTAATGAAAACAAAGACTGGATGCCGGACCCATGGGAAAGTTTGTACGCTAAAATACAGTTTTCCGGTGAAAGCCAGCGTTACTGCCGCTGGCATAACCCTGATTACAACCTGGACACTTATGCCGACAAGCAGGATAACAGTGGGACTCGGTATGCCGGTCCTTATTGGCCTTATCTGGCATCCACCAAAGCCAGTATTTGTCCGATTTTTGCCAAATTGGCAACCAAATATGGCGTGTACCATATGGAGGGAAACGGCAGCTATACTGCCAGTGATTGCATCGGAGGACCGTTTGTGCCGCAATTTAGTTACAGCATGAACACTATTTTTTATAAGCAAGTCAATAGTCAATTCGTTCCGGTTAGAAAGACCCAGGTACGTAGCCCTTCTCAAACGTTTCTGTGGGCGGAAGAAAACATGTGGCCATTAAGCGGCTTAAGTGGGTATGTCCTCAATGACAATGCGTTACTTGTCGATGGCAGCAATATTAGGGACTGTTTTGCCAGTTACCATAAGATATCTTTGGGGAAACTGGGGATTCAGCAAAGTACTCACGAGTACGAATCGGGGACGGGTGTTGCAAACGTCTTAATGGTAGATGGGTCTTTGACGTGGGCAACTCCGGAAGACAGCAGCCGGTATGAAGGCAGTGTCCGTTGACGTGTTTTTAACTTATAACAGGATTTCAGGCAAAGATGCAAGTTAAAAAGCAAGGTTCTAAATTATGCAACACAAACATTTATTACAATTAATAGCTGCAGTTTCTGTTTTCTGCGGTTCTATCAGTGCTGCCACTGTGATCACGGTTGATTCTGACGGGCCCGCCGATTACACCACTGTACAGGCGGCTGTCGATTCTATCCCATCCCCAAACAATACACCGGTGGAAATCCACATCGCCCCTGGCACTTACAATGAAATTGTCCGGGTGTCCAACCAGAAGTCCTTTGTTAGTTTTATTGGCACTGACCCGGCTACTACGAAAATTACATATTCTATCGATTCCGGAAGTGATCCGAATTACCAGACAGTATATTTTGGAGGACAGGACTTCTCCATCGAAGGTGTCAGTATTGAAAACTCCTGGCCCACCGGTGGTTGGAGTATTGCTTTCGTTTCGGATGGTCAGCGCGGACAATTTAAAAATGTCTGGTTTCTTGGCAACCAGGATACATTGAAGCTCAATAGCGGCCCGTTTTATTTCAGGGATTGCCGCATCGAAGGCACCGTCGATTTTATCTGGGCTGCTGGTGCGATGATGGCCTGGTTTGAAAACAGTGAGATCTATAGCCGCGGAGGGGGTTACATTGCCTGCCAGGCCAGCGATCTTTCGGTTCCTTACGGCCTGGTTTTTAATAACTGTCAGTTAACCCGGAATCCATCAATTAGCGATGGCTCGGTTTATTTGGCCCGACCTTGGCATGATTATGGTTCCGTAACCTACCTTAACTGCTGGATGGATTCCCATATTAATTCTGCAGGATGGGAGACATATGGCAATCTGACAGTTCGCTATAATGAATATAACAACTCCGGACCCGGCGGCGATATGACGAATCGCTTAGTGGCAACAGGGGTAAAGATCCTCACCGCGCAGGAGGCCGCCGCGATCACCCTGCGGAGCGTCGTGGGTACATGGTCACCAACGTATGCTGATGAACTTTGGGCTAACGGCACAACCGATTCATGGCAGGCTATTAACATTAATGGCAATGCGGGCAATCCTCCCGCCGGTTCAGCCAGTGAAGGTGTCTTGGGGGATGGCTGTTCCGGGACAGCGCTCTGGAATAACCGCAATGGTGCCGGAACTTTGACCTATCTTTGTGATGCGCAGGGTAACATTACCCCGGTATCCTTGGTTATCCCTACAAATCAGAATATAGGAGCTTTTGACGGCGGTGGGACTGCCGTGCAGTGCCCAGGCGGTTGCGGTACAGTCATCATGCAGGAGTACCTGACCAACGGCAACAGCGGCATGAAAGATACCTGGATCACCGGCCTGAAAGCCGGCTCCCTCTATGACCTTTACCTCTATGGTCATGGCGACCAAGAGAGTCAAAACACGATATTCACAATCAATGGGGTCACAAAATCCAGTTCAATTCCTGTGACCGGCCTGACGGCTTTGACCGAAGATGCTCACTATGTTGTGTTCCGTAATATCGTTTCTGACGCCAGCGGAGAGATTCCAATTCAATGGGGTGCCAACAGCGGCTGGGCGGGATTGAACGGTCTGCAGATCGTGCAGAATATTATTTCGACGCCGACAGATCTGACGGCTACGACGTGGGATACGACGGTCCTGCTGGACTGGGCCGATAATCCCGAGCCGACCTTGTCAAGTTACAATGTCAAACGTGCTACAACCAACGGAGGGCCTTATTTGACGATCGCATCGGGCCTGACAGACAGCACCTATACCGACACTGCCGTCATCAACGGCACGACCTATTACTATGTCGTCTCGGCAGTGGATACCAGTGCCAATGAGTCGGCCAACAGCAGTCAGGTCTCCGGCACGCCTCATACCATTGAGGCTCCGACAGGTCTGATAGCCACAGCGGGTAAAGATACAGTCCTGCTGGAGTGGGATGATAACGCCGAACCGACCTGGTCAAGTTACAATGTCAAGCGAGCAACCGTATCCGGCGGTCCCCATACGACGATCGCGTCAGGTCTGGCTGACAGCACCTATACTGATAATACTGTCACCAACGGGACAACGTATTTCTATGTTGTCTCAGCAGTGGATACCAGCGCCAATGAGTCGGGCAACAGCAGCCAGGTATCGGCCACACCCATGAATACTACGCCTCCGCAGGTGCTGGAAGTTGTCAATGTGAACTTCCAACGAGATTCCGGTCCTACAGAAACCGCGGGGGGCGCTGCTTTTGGCCCCGATGTGACACTGACCTGGAACAACTATACTCGGAGCATGACCACGATTTCCAATTGCCTGGATTCAACCGGTGCGGCTACCACCATCAGTATCACGGATAACCATACCGACGGTTATTACACCTCTGTCTGGCTCCTTGCTTACGGTGCGAATATCATGAACAACTATCATTACAACAGCGCTCAAGGCAGTAAAGTAATGACGATCGCCGGGCTTACGGCCGATGGCCTGTATGACCTGTACATTTACGGTCACGGTGACAATGAGAGCCAGAATACTGTATTTACGATAGGCTCAGTTTCAAAGGCCACCGATGTGCACGACGCGTTGACGGGCTCGTACGCCACGGCATTGACCGAAGGGGCTCATTACGTGTTTTTCCCCGGCGTTCAGGCAGATCCAAGTGGTCAGATTGTGGTAACGTGGGGACCTGCCTCCGGTTCTGGATACGCTGCTATCAATGGGTTGCAGATTGTACATAGACTGTATGGCGATATCGATAGAGATAACAGTATCGATCTGTCGGATTTGGACATGTTCCTTAATTACTGGCTTTCCGACTTCGCTTCTCTGGATTTGAATGGAGACGGTGCAATTACGCTTTATGAATTCAGCCTGTTTGCTCAGAATTGGCTGGTAACATACTGATCGGTTCAGGAGATGATTCGATTGTGAGAGATTCTTGTTTGAAAGCCGGTAAACGAGGGAATTTGTAATTCGGGAAGGATTTTTTGAGAACAGAAAAAATATTTTTAGAGGTTAAGTAATGAGAAAAGCATTGTTATATTTCGTATGTTTATTGTTGGTTGGAACTGTCGCCCAAGCGTGGAATGTAGTCAATGTAAACTTCCAAAAAGATACCTTGATTCAAGAAACCAAGGGGGGAGCTGCGTTCGGTTCCGGTGTAACGATGACCTGGAACAACTATTACAGAGGGACAACATCCTTGATCAATGTTCGTGATTCGCTGAATAATGTTACTACGGTCGATATCACTGCGAATCAGCCAAACGCTTGGGACACTGGATTCTTCAATGGCCTGACATATGGTGCGAATATAATGAACGGGTATGTTCATAATAATAACACCGGCTTTTACAACATGATTATCGCCGGGCTTACACCCAATGCTTCCTATGACCTGTACCTGTACGGCCATGGTGATAACGAGGCTCAAAACACCACATTTACAATTAGCGGGGTTTCAAAGACCAGCACGATTGGTGTGTCTGGTTTGACGGAACTGACCGAAAATGCCCACTATGTGGTATTTAGAGGTGTTCCTGCAGACACAAGCGGTCAAATTACGGTAAACTGGGGTAACGCCGGTAATTATGGAGCCGTCAACGGATTGCAGATTGTCCGATCAGCCCTGAATACGAAGGCAACAACTCCGAATCCTTACAATAATGAGTATATTGTCGATAGCCCGACAGCTTTAAGCTGGACGAATCCATTACCGCTTGATGGTTCAAGTTCAATCACCTGCACAGTCTATTTGGGAACCAATTCAAACCGTGCGAATATGGATAGTGTGACCCTGTCCCCCGATGTTTCGACAGTCCAGATCAACACGACCAATTTTCTGAACTTTGGCTCACTGCAGCGGGGGATTGACTACTACTGGATTGTGGATTGTGTGGATGCAACACCGTGGGCCGATCCGACAGATGGGCAGGGTGATACGTGGATGTTCCATAACTATTTGCCCGATCAGGATGGATTTGGCGGTCAGGCCACAGGTGGGGCGGGCGGAGCGATGGTGACTGTCAGCACAGAAGCTGATTTCCTGGATTATGCTACCCGGTCGGATCCCTATATTGTTCGTGTTTCCGGTACGATTGATTTGGGCGATTTCGGGCGTGTCTGGGTGACGTCCAATAAAACAATTGAAGGTGTCGATCATAACGCTACGATCATGGGGAACATTCATATCCATACCGGTGTTACGAATGTGATTGTTCGAAATCTCAATATTACAAATCGCAGTTATGACCCTGATGCTGATGAAGGTGATGATGGTATTACAGTGTGGGGGGCGAGCAATGTTTTTATCACGCATTGTAATATTTATGACTGCTCTGATGGTTCCCTTGATATCACTCAAAACGCTGAAAATGTGACCGTGTCCTGGTGCAGGTTCAGCTATCCAAATCCTTCGGTTCCAAGCCATTGTTTTGTCAGTATTGGCAGTGATGCACATATTACGTTCCACCATAACTGGTATGATATCGGTTGCGACCAACGGATGCCAGCTTCCTCAAACGGTTTTGTGCACATGTATAACAACTATTTCAGTTGTACCGGGAACTATTATTGCTCTAACGCCCGTGACAATGAACAGATCCTCAGTGAATATAATTACTATGACCATGTGAATAGTCCGATTGGTATATCGGACGGGACGAATGGTTTAATCCGGACTGTCGGCAACATCTATGATACCTGTACCGGGACGATTCACCTCGGCACGGACAATGTATTTACGCCGACTTATGCATATACTACCGATGCTGTTGCAGATGTGCCAGAGATTGTCATTACCGGAGCCGGAACAATTCTTTATGGTGATATGACGGGGGACGAAATAGTCGATGGGGACGATCTTGCCATCTTCTGCGGGCTCTGGCTGGATGACAGCAATTCGCTTGCGCCTTACCTGGATTTGAACAGTGACGGACAGGTGAGCCTCTATGAGTTTGCGGAATTTGCGAAAAATTGGCTATTGATATACTAACAGCTCAAGGCACATAATTGAGTCGAAAAACATGACGGGAATAGGGTATGAAATATTTATTCCCGTACTGTAAAAAAACTCATCCTAACTTTAATATCTTCCCAGATAGTGAGTTTTAGATAACTGAATTAAAGAGAATATAAACATGAAAAAAGAACGGATTATTTGGATTTTTGTTTTGCTTTTAGTTAGCCTTGTTCATGCGGGAATCAAAAAAAAGACGATTTATACGGATACATCGGTTGATTTTGAAACGCGTACAGCGGATTTAGTTGAACGGATGACGCTGGAAGAAAAGATTTCCCAGTTAGGCGACGACGCTGCGGGAATCGAACGCCTTGGTATACCGCCATATAATTGGTGGAATGAATGTCTTCATGGCGTTGCCCGGGCGGGTACTGCGACCGTCTTTCCACAGGCGATTGGCATGGCGGCAAGCTTTGACCGGTCCGAGATGTATAAAGTGGCCTGTGTCATTAGTGACGAGGCGCGGGCCAAACATCATGAATTTGTGCGCAACCATGATTACGGAAAGTATAAAGGACTTACATTCTGGTCGCCGAACATCAATATTTTCCGTGACCCTCGCTGGGGTCGCGGACAGGAGACCTACGGCGAAGATCCCTACTTAACGGGACAGATGGGTATTCAATTCGTTCGCGGCCTTCAGGGCGATGATCCGAAATATCTGAAATTGGTGGCAACAGCCAAGCATTTCGCTGTACATAGCGGCCCGGAACCGGATCGTCACGAATTTAATGCGGTTACCAATGCCCGCGACCTGTGGGAAACGTATCTGCCCGCATTTTACGACCTGATCGTCACCGGCAAAGCCTATTCCGTCATGGGGGCCTACAACCGCGTAGACGGCGAGTCGGCTTCAGCCAGTTGGATGCTGCTGCGGGATATTCTTCGCGAGCAGTGGGGTTTTGACGGGTATGTCGTCTCCGATTGCGGGGCGATTCGAGATATTTATCAAAGGCATAAGATTGTTGATACTGCCGAGGAAGCAGCGGCGATTGGCATTCGCCGAGGCTGTGACCTGAATTGCGGTGATGTGTATCGTCAGTCGTTGTTGGATGCCGTTAACAAAGGGTTGATTGATGAGGCCGAAATCGGTTTGGCTGTCTACCGTTTGATGCTGGCGCGAATGAAACTGGGAATGTTTGACCCTCCGGAGAAGGTTGTGTACGCGCAGATTTCTTATTCGGTCAACGATTGCGAAAAACATAATGAAACGGCGTTGGCGATGGCCCTCAAGACGATGACGCTGTTGAAAAATGATGGGATTCTGCCGCTGGATAAAAACAAAATCAAAACCATTGCTGTTGTGGGGCCCAATGCCGATAGTGTGGCGGCGCTGCGCGGCAACTACTATGGCGATGCTTCGCACCCTGTAACTGTCCTGGAAGGGATTCGTCGCGCCGTGGGCGAGAAGATAAAGGTGTTCAGCTCGGAGGGATGCCCTTTGGCTGAAGTTGAGGGCAGGACCAACGATCTAACTATTGGCTCGAAATACCTGTTTACCACCGATGCTTCTGGTCTCGAGATTTCAGGTTTAAAGGGAGACTATTACCGCGGTATTACACTGCAGGGCAAACCGATACTAACCCGCATTGACCCTGTTATTAAAATGGACTGGGGCGGTGGTTCACCAACGACAACGGAAATCGGTCAGGGGACTTTGCCAGAGGAACAGAAAATTGACGATGACAATTTTTCTGTTCGCTGGACCGGACAACTTGTCGCCCCTGTCGCTGGTTTTTACAAAATAGGTATCACCTCTGATGATGGGTCCCGGCTCTACATTGATGGCAAGAAAATCGTCGATGGTTGGTCCACTCACGGGATGGAGACTTTTCTTGCAGATATTAAGTTGGAAAAAGATAAACGATATGATATTAAAATCGAGTATTTCGAGGCAAGCAAGGATGCCGGCATCCACTTTGTCTGGAGACTGCCTGAATCAAAAAATCTCATAAAAGAGGAAACGGGATCTGTTATTGCCAGTCAGATGATGGAAGACGTGTCAAAAGCAGACGTGGCGATTTTTGTTGGCGGTCTTGATGGTTACTTGGAAGGCGAATCAATGGGCACTCAGGGCGATGGTTTCTATCGCGGTGACCGTACAAAAATAGAATTACCTGCCATCCAGTTGCAAACACTCAGAGCGATGCAGAAAACCGGAACACCGGTTATCGTGGTTCTGTTGGCAGGCAGTCCGATTGCCTTTAATGGCACCGATAAAGACATTCCGGCAATTCTGATAGGATGGTATCCCGGACAGCGCGGCGGCGATGCCGTAGCTGAGGTTCTGTTCGGTGACTATAATCCGGCAGGTCGGCTGCCGGTTACGTTCTATGCATCCACGGATGAACTTGCGGATTTCAGCGACTATAATATGAGGGCCGGGAAAGGGAGAACATACCGGTATTACCGAGGCGAACCTTTATTCCCATTCGGACATGGGCTCAGCTATACGATGTTTAAGTATTCGAATATGAAGATGAGCCGGAACGAAATACAAGCTGATGACACAGTGACAGTTTCGGTGGACGTAACCAATACCGGCCAGCGAGATGGTGAGGAAGTCGTTCAGTTGTATGTGAGGAATGTGGAATCGTCATTGCCGATGCCGGTCAAACAGCTTTGCGGATTTGAGCGGATTGCATTGAAAAAGGGTCAGACGAAAAACGTGACCTTTACCTTAAAACCGATTGACGATATGCGTTATTATGATGCTCAGAAACAGGCATATACGGTTGAGCTAGGCGACTTTGAGATACAGATCGGCGCCTCAAGTCGCGATATCAGGCAAAAAGGCACACTAATCGTAGTAAAATAAATTGTATTAGAATATTTCAGATTTTTTAATCAGCGAGTTCTTCTCATTGTGAAACTCGATCATACCTTGCTTATGTCGATTTAGCGAGCCTGTCTTCATCAGCAGCATCGTTCAAGGTCCCTTGACTGTAGCACTTGCTAATAGGATAAAGGATTGAAATATGATAAACATCACTCTATAACATTGTGAAAGGCATGGTCGAGTAGACGTAATATGGACCTTTTGCGTAGGCATACTTTGTATTCCCTGTTGCTCCCCTCTTTCGATTGGGGAGTGTCACAGTATTTTGCCATACAAAAGGGCTTCAACGCCCCTCACAGAACCGGACTTGAAGATTTCCCTCATCCGGCTCTTCAGCATATTTCCCAACAACGTCGATAGTCAATAGAATTTATGCATAATATGCGGGACCGGCAAGGAATAATGCTCTGAGTATTCTGTAAACCGTTTCCAACTCCATCGATTACGCTGACTACGCCGGTTGAGCCACTTGTGTACCATCCGCATCACTTGATAATGGAATACCTTTAGCATTCTGCTGTTACCACTGACGCCATAGTATTGGTAGTGACCCCGTAGTTTCGACGCCAGCATCAGCCACCAGCCCTTGGTCTTGCAGTAATTCCGTACAGACCTGAGCCACTCATTTATGGCCCGACAAGCTCTGTGGAATCGCTTCGCACTGGTGCGGCGGCTTAGCATATACCAGCCCTCGCGGGTGCGATGCCAATAATGGGTAAAACCCAAAAAGTCAAACGTATAGGGCTTTCGGCCCTGCCGTTTGGCATTTTCAGGTTCCTTGCGGCTGAAACTGATTGTCCGCGTCTTCTCTGGGTGGAGGGTCAATGAGAACTTCTCAAAGCGGTCTTTTAAGGCCTGCTCAATCATACAAGCATCTGATTGTTTCTGCGTCATGATGAGAAAATCATCGGCATATCGAACCAGATAGACCACCCCTGCCGCCTGCGATTTGATACGTTTCTCAAACCACAGATCCAACACATAGTGCAGAAAAATGTTGGCTAACATCGGACTTAGATTTCCACCTTGGGGAGTTCCCTGTTCAGTCTTGATCAATTGACCCTCTTCTACATACCCCGCTTTCAGAAAGCGGCGTATCAGCAGTAGAAAACTGGGGTCTTTAATACGGACTTCCAGCATTTTCAGTAACCAGTTATGCGAAACGTTATCAAAGAAACCTTTGATATCCGCCTCAATCACATATCCTACTGGTTGCTTCATGATAATCTGGTCAACTGCTCGCAATGCATCATGGCAACTCCGGTTAGGCCGGAAGCCATAGGAACAGTCCAGAAAATCTTCTTCATAGATCGCTTCCAATATCCGAGCAATCCCTTTCTGCACAATCTTGTCCTCTAATGCTGGTAATCCCAGCGGACGCTTCTCATGCTCGTTTTTAGGGATGTATACTCGTTTAGCTGGTCTCGGTCTATACTGCTTTGCTTTCATCCGTTCGACTAAACTGGCAAGGTTCTCTTCAAGGTTTTCACCATAATCCTGCCAACTTACACCATCAATGCCACTGGCTCGGTCTCGGCCAAGCTCAAGATAGCATTCCCGAAGGAACTCCCTGTTCAGTAAATGAGCTAGGCTCGTAAACTGCAACTTCGGCTCCTTTCGGGCACGTTCTGATAGGAGAGGCAAAAGTGACAACGTACTGTTATCCATCTCTGGGTATGGCATTACGTTTCCTTTCCTCTCTGCAACATACTGCCGGCCCCTTTGAGTGAGCGATATGCTCCACCGGGCATTACCTCGGCTACACCTCTACTATGAGCCGGTCCGACTGCCACACTGCCATACCTCCGCCTTGCTTCTTCAGCTTGTTGGAGGCTTTGTTTGAGAACAGTATGGCTCTCCCAAGTTCCGCTGTGAACCGTTGAATGACCCGCTGTGGACTTCGACCCCGGCACGCCGCTGACACACTCGCCCATTGTCGTGTGCAACGATACTGGCTTCCGAATGGAGTAGCTCTTGGCCCAGTGCAACATTGTCAAATTTCGGGGCTCAACACCTTCACTTACGTTACGGCTGATCATTCGCCTTTCCTTAAGCGCTGCATACCTCGTTACCTCGATATACATTAAGTTCAGTTCTGACCTGGTGGCTAACCTTTGGTCAGGCTGGATTGTCCAGCTGATTCACAACAGCTTACCTTGGCGCACACTCCATTTTGTCTCCATGATCATCAAAAAATACGGTTTTTTCGATTATAAGACGTTATTTTTTTGTCCAAGAACCAAGATTTTGAATAATTTTTACATGAAAATAGTATATTAAAAATGTTTGCATTTTTTGAGTATTTCTTAAGTCATTGATATTGCTACCCTTAGGGGTTTGTTATTTATGCGGTTTCATGGGCTATTCAGTGTTTTGGTTGTAGAAGAGTTGTATGCCTTTCGTTGTCCTCAAGTCCTTTTACTATGGCAACTCTACTGTCCGTCAGCACCTCATTTCTATTCAATTGTATTTTGATCGTGCGGACAACCTCAAATGGCGAGGACTTGTATATTTCTAAAAGCAAGCATGAATCCATCGTCCTATAATAGCCGCAAGCAATGCTCGGTAATTTTACCTAATTTAAAAAAACTGATTAATCCGGCCTCTGAATGAGCCGAAAAACGAAATGACAGCAGGGATGTTTCATCCAGAGGAAGGCCTGTGTGGGCTTGACTATCAGGAATATTAGAGGCTATATGGATTTTACAGAGAAAGAGAATTCGATGGAAGAAAACACGAAGGTAATCGGAATTGACGCCGAGCAGGCTGTCGCTGTTGAAGATGCAGCCCCTGATGAAATGACACCACCAGCAGATGAAGAGGTTAAATCGCGGATACTCATTGTTGATGATACTGAAGATATTGTTAAGTTGGTAAAAATGTATCTTGAGCATCATCACTATGAGGTCATCACTGCCTATGATGGTCAGGAAGGACTTGATAAGGCGAAAGCCGAAAGTCCGGACCTCATCATCTTGGATTTGATGCTGCCCCGGATAAACGGCTATAAGATTTGCGGGCTGCTCAAAAGGGATTCACGGTATGCAAAGATTCCCATCGTCATATTTTCGGCGAAGACGCAGGAAAAAGACATGAAGCTTGGTGAAGATGTCGGTGCTGACGCATACTTGACAAAACCCTTTGAACCCGAGGTCTTACTGTCAAAGATTAAAGCGCTTTTGGTAAGGTAATATGCACGATGGCAATCGCTCAGGAAAGAATGCTTGGTGAGAGTCTGGTTGAAAAAGGACTGCTCACTGACGAACAACTCCGGCAGGCGGAACTTCGAGCCAAGGCCGACGGAGAGCCGTTGCGCAAAGCGCTTGTCAAAAAAGGCCTCATCAGCGAGGAGGATCTCGCGGAATTTCTGAGCCAGGAACTCGATCTTCCCTTTATCGATTTGACCAATTATTTGATTGAATCAGACGTGATTGATTTGGTGCCGGAGCTTCTGGCCCGAAAACATCTTGTTGTTCCTATTTTAAAAATAGGTAACGATTTAACCGTGGCTATGGTGGACCCCTCGGACATCTTTGCGGTTGATGAACTGCATATGAAAACCGACCTTAATATTGAACTGGCACTCGCTACGGAATCAGAAGTCAATAAGGCCCTGGATAAACATTACTCGGCCAGGGGTTCGATGGAAGAAGTTATCGGCAGCCTGGACCGGGAAAAGCTGGGCATTCATCACAAACAAGAGCCGGAGTTGAACAAACTCCAGGTGATTTCCGAATCGCCGCCGGTTGTCAAACTGGTTAATATGATGATCATCGAGGCAATCCATCAGGGAACCAGTGATATCCATATCGAACCGGAGGAGAATTCGCTAAAGGTCCGATTCAGAATCGATGGACTTCTGCACGAACGCCCCGGACCGCCGAAATATCTGCAATCGGCAGTTATCTCTCGAATCAAGATCATGGCCGAGATGGATATTTCCGAAAAAAGAGTTCCCCAGGACGGCCGTATTCAGCTGAAACTGAAGGCCGTGATATCGATATCCGTGTTTCCTGCATTCCTACGATCTATGGTGAAAATGTGGTTTTACGTCTTCTGGATAAAAGCCAAGTGATTGTAGGATTAGACCAATTGGGTTTTTCATCTTCTATTCTGACTCAATATAAAAAGTTAATCCGATCTCCGCATGGGATTATATTGGTGTGCGGTCCAACGGGTTCGGGCAAAACAACCACGTTGTACGCTTGCCTGAATGCGATCAACTCTGAAGACAAAAATATTCACACGGTTGAGGACCCTATCGAATACCATCTTGCCGGTATTCGGCAGATGCACATTAATCCTAAAGTCGGGCTTTTATTTGATAATGCCTTGTCTGCTCTCTTGAGACAAGACCCCGACGTCATCATGGTTGGAGAAATTCGCAATACCGAAACCGCTAAAGCCGCTGTTCAGGCGGCATTAACGGGCCACCTTGTTTTTTCGACGCTTCACACCAATGATGCTCCAAGTGCGGTGACACGACTTGTCGATATGGGGATTGAACCATTTTTGATTTCGTCTTCTGTTATAGGGGTATTGTCGCAGCGGCTGGTCCGTGCAATCTGTCGCGAGTGCAAAGGCAAAGGCTGCAAAGCGTGCCTTAAGACAGGATTTAAGGGCCGAATCGGGATTTTCGAGCTAATGGTACCTGACCAGAAAATCAGGGAACTCATCAATGAGAAAGCGTCGTCTGACCAAATACGCAGTGCTGCGGTCGAAGCGGGTATGCAGCGGCTTTATGAAGATGGACGGAATAAAGTCAATGACGGCCTTACGACCATTGAAGAAGTTTTGCGTGTTACTGAGGAGACATAAATTTTGGCTACTTTCAGCTATCGAGCAAGAGATAACACCGGTCGATTGATTCGGGGCGCAATCGAGGCGCTGTCACAGGAAGAAGTGGCAGATAAATTGCAGCGGATGGACTATGCGCCCGTATCCATTACCGAAGTGATTGCCAGCTTGAAACTGGATCGGTTCGACGGCATATTCAAACGGATTAAAAACCAGGACATTGTTATGTTTAATGTTCAGTTCGCCAATCTGTTGAGTTCCGGCTTAACCATAACAACCAGTCTGAATACATTGAAAATACAGAATGAAAACAAGAAAATGCGTGAGGTTGTAAGCGGGGTATACGATAGCGTAGAGGCAGGAGAGAGTCTTTCGGCCGCACTTTCAAAATACCCGAAAGTTTTTACGAATTTATTTATCAGCATGGTAAGGGCCGCAGAGATTGGCGGTGATTTAGCAGGTGTCTTGAATCGGTATGCCGAATTTTCTGAGTCTCAGATGGCGCTGCAGCGAAAAATAAAAGAAGCCCTGTTTTATCCCGTTATCTTAATTGCAGCAGCCATCGGGGTCACTGTTTTTATGGCGACTTTTCTGATTCCGAAGTTTGTCGAGATATTCAATCAAACGGGGATTGAACTACCTCTGCCTACGGTCATCCTTTATTGTGTGGGCACTGCTATTCGAAAATTCTGGTATCTCATTATCCTGGCGATTGCTTTTATTGTTTTTGGCATTAAAAAATACCTCAAAACCAAAACGGGCAAACTCAAGTTTGACACGCTCATTTTGAAACTGCCTCTTCTGGGATCGATATTTCGTAAAATCTTTATTTCTCGTTTTGCCCGCACACTGGCCACCCTGATCGGCGGCGGTGTACCTATTTTGGAGTCCCTGCAGACTGTCAGGGAGGTGGTGAACAACAAGGTGTTTGACCGGACCATCAAACATGTATGCAAATCTGTAGAAAAAGGCGTCAGTCTTGCTGAAAGTCTTCATCTCAGCGGAGAGTTCCCACCGGATGCCGTTCAGATGATCAGCGTGGGTGAAGAATCCGGAAACCTTGCAAAGATGTTAAATAAGATCAGCGAGTTTTATGATCGGAATACCGATTACAGCATCAAACGAATGGTCGCAAGCCTGGAACCCATCCTTTTGGTGGGAATGGGAGTGATCGTCGCTTTCACAATGGCTTCCATGTTTTTCCCGATGTTTGATATGGCTAAAATGTTAAAAAGATAGACATGACTTTATTTGGAGAGAATCAAATGAATACGATTTATTTAACCGAACAAAAAGGGGAATTACAGTCTATTATGACAGATAAGAAGAAAGGACAGATTAAAATGAAGAAAGCATTCACAATTATTGAGTTAATGATTGTCATGGCGGTGATGGCGATTCTCGTCGGTATGGCTCTGCCAAGGTTTAAAGGGATGCAGCAGGAAGGCAATACCGCCAAAGCACAGGGCGAACTTCGGACGCTCCAGACGGCCATGGAGTCTTATGCGATGCACAATGGCAATGTTTATCCCGCCAGCAGCACGACACCCTTTGACACCTATCTGGATGCGGCCGGTGTGGGAACCGGTCCCCAACTGATTAGTTCGGTAATGATGGATCCCTTCAGTCCCACTAATGAATACTACTATGTACGGGGAGCGGCGGGAACTTACTATGCTTTCTGTTCCAGGGGACCGGATGGGGCAGCAGATGTGACGGCGGGAGAGGTAAACAACGGCGATCTGACAGCGGCTGAGATAGACGACGATATCGTTATTTCCAATGCGACGATGCCGTAGTTTTTAGTGATAACAGAATGCGATAAAAAAACAAAGGCAGCTATTGTGCCCGCAGGTTCGCAGAAAAAAAAGGGATTTACGCTCATTGAGCTGCTCATCGCCATTGTCCTGATTGTGACCGGATTGGTGACATTGATGGGAATTATGAGCGTTGCCATTGTTGCTGACGCGAGTCTTGAGTATCGGCTCACGGCGCTTCATCTTGCCAACGAAAAGATAGAACAACTGAAAGATGCGGCCTTTAGCAGTGTCACCGCCGGCACGGAGACCGGAAGTTCTGTCGGCTTCGATTGGCTGAGCCAACGTGTGGTCAGCGTCAATGAGCCTTACGGTCCGAACCTGCTGAAAGACGTAACGGTGACCGTAGAATGGGCAGAAAAAGGAAGTACACCAGTCAATCGCGGTGAATACATTCATTGCTAACCCTTGAGGCGCCGATGATCGAAAACAGCCAACATGCGGATAATTGCAGGTGTAAAAGTGGTTTTACGCTGCTGGAAACCATTATTGTGGTTTCACTTCTTTCAGTGTTGGTCGCAGTCAGTGCCCACATATTTGTTGTGGGCCTGCGTGTTTGGAGTACCGGGAGTATGCGTACGGAGATTCGTGAGGATATCAGTTATGCGATGGACAAAACCGTTCGGGACTTAAAACAAGCGGCGAATGCCAGTCTCCAGCGGTATAACGCCATCGCTCATACGCTGCAATACGATGACCTGGCAGGGAACACCTATGTGTTGTATTTATATAACCCTGCAGATGCGTCGGTCGATTCTACGTACGGTGAAACCCTTTACAACTTACGGAAAGCCGATATAAACGGCGGGGACTCACCGGCCTCCGGAGACGGGATGTTAATTTTAAAAGACCTGGTATCTCCGGATGCTGCGGCCCCGGCAACATCGTTGACCATCGATCCCGGCGGCACCCAAATCTCCCTCGACTTTGCCGTACAACGAAATGACGAAACCGTGGAAATCAGAACAACCGTCAGACCGAGAAATCTATGAAAAACGCTCACGTTAATCATAAAATAAAAGGTTCCTGTGGTAACAAAGGAATGGCTTTGCTGTTCACAATGATTATCATGATGACCCTCTCTTCGGTTGTTGCGGCCTATCTCGGTTATGTTCAATTCAGCACACGAAGTACCGGCGCGCAAATATCAGACAGCCAGGCGATGTATCTGGCTGAGGCCGGGATTCATTATGGTATTTATCAACTGAAACTGAATTCGACGTGGATCGGTACACCCCTCTCCTGTCTCCTTAGGGGATGGGATTTTTTTCTACCAGCGTCATTGATTTGGGAGGAGGCAATCATCGACTAACCTCTACCGGAACTGTAAACGGCCAATTCCGCACTGCCCAGCAGGACGTCGATGCAGCGATTGCGCCCATTATTAATACCTGGAGCGAGCGATAATGAAAACTAATCCTTTTAAACTAAACACCTATTTCCTGCGGAAAAACCGACGGATTGGCCTGGATATAGGAGACGGTTCTATCAAGTTAGTCGAATTGACCCGTCAGGGAGGAACGTTCGTTCTGTCGAAGCTTAAACTGCAGGAAATGGACTTCACTAAAGACAGAGACAAAAGTCAGTTAGAGGCATTAAAAAATCTGCTTCAGGACATCGATACACAAGACGCAATGATTAATGTGGTGATCAACTGCGCAAAAAGCTACACGAACATATCGCTTATTCCCTATATGCCTAATTCAGAAATCCTTCAGGCTCTCAAATGGGACATGAAAAACTTTTTATCGTTTCCGGTCGAAGAGGCCGCCATAGATTATGAAATTATTCAGGAAGTGACTGAGGGAGACGTTAGAAAACTTAAAATAGCTGTGGCCTGCTGCCCCCAGGAAACGGTTGACAGGAACCTTGCGTTGCTAAGGCAGGCAGGCATCATGCCTTCGGTATTTACACAATATGGTTTTGCCTTAAAAAATACGGTCTCCACTCTTTGTCCGGAAGCGAGTAAAACGACTGCGGTTTTAGACATTGGCCATCGTTTCAGCGGACTTTTGATTTTTCATGACAAGAAACTCTTATTCAGCCGGAAATTACCGGTAGGCGGTCAGGACTTCACGGAAGAGATGATGCAGTCGCTTGCCTCCGTTTCCGGCAAAGGCGAATTGTCGTTTGAAGAAGCGGAAAAGATGAAAAAAGAATACGGCATTGTCGACTCTGATGGTTCTGAAACACCAGAGGGAGAGGTCGGCGGCGCACAGTTCCTTCAGCTTTTGCGTCCTAATTTAGAAAAGCTTTCAAAAGCGATCCATCGTTCGTTTGTCTATTATTGTGAAAAAGAACGAAATGAACCTGTCGAAACATTACTTTTGCTGGGCGGCGGCGGCAACCTTAAGAATCTGACAAAGACTTTAAACGAGGCCCTGCACATTCCTGTCCGGAAAGGTGACCCGCTGACAGGATATCCATGCAGTGACTCTTCTTTACTTGTCCATGAGCCGGAAACGTTAAACCGATACGCCTCTGCTTTAGGTGCAGCGCTGGCTCCACGCAACAGCATCAACCTGTTACCCATAGAAATAAAGAAGAAGACCGGGTTGTTGATTAAGCGATCTTCAATTAAAGCGTTGGTTACAGCCGTTGGCGTCATCCTGGTTTTGGTATATATAGGCATGAGGATCAAGCTGGATAATTATGAAAAACGTATTGCTGCTGCGAACATGGAACTGACGGCGTTGTCCCCTCAGATAGAAGAAATACCCACCCGGATTTTTGTTCAGGACCTCTTAACACAACGACCCTACTGGAGCGATGCGTTGAAAGAGACATCAAATCTCATTCCCGAGCAGATTCGTTTAACAGAAATAAACGCCCAGCAAAATACGCTGACTCTAAAAGGTGAAATTAAAACGCCGGACCAGGTTCGAAAGAATTTCCTTACTGAATTTATCTATACATTAGAACAAGGCATTTTCAAGGAAGTGGACTTGATATCCGCACAGAATGGATCAGAAAACAAGCTCAATACATTTGAACTGAGGCTGAGGCTTGAATGAAAAATCAAATAAACGATAAAATCGCTCAATTAAAAGAACGCCTCGGGCCTTCCAATGTGCGGACGGCTCTGATTGCCTGCTGCGTCCTGCCCTGCCTGATTTTTATAATCTTTGGGCACAAGCCATTGATAGACAAGCTAAAAGATGCGTCAAACAGACTTCAGGAAGTGGAAACCGAGCTGTTGGAACAGCACCGTGCTATTGCCGCACTGAAAAAGATTGATATGAAAGATAAGGTGATACAACAAAATGAGATTCCTCTGGCAATCGATGAGTTGATTGAAAAAGGACGGGAGTTTGGACTCCAGTTTCGTTCTATTTCACCAAGCCCGCTGCGGAAGACAGCACAGCCATGCATCTGGATGTTGCCCGTCAGTTTTGTTATAGAATCAGGATATAAAAATTTAGGTCAATTTCTGGATTACATTGAAACGTCTTCTCGCAACATTGCTGTGGCAGAAAGCTTATCTATTAACCCGAAAGGGGAAAATCTGTCACGATTAAGTGTGGGACTTGTAATTAACCTGTATGTGGAAAGAAAAAATGAAACAAAATAATAAAATCATCATGCTGGGAGTATTGGTAATTATTGTTGTCTTTACATGGATGCCGAAGGGCATCAAGCCCGCAACGGCTTCAGCTGATACATCCGAGGCAGATACGTCAGAGGCAGACGCCCTTGAACAGGAAATGCCTATAATGACAGCGGCGCCGGCAAAGAGAACTGAATTTGTGGATTGGGGAAGGGATCCCTTTGTTTTCTCGCAAGCAGAAAATTCAGACGATTCGGGCGATATATCTGCTTTGTCACTTCGTGCGATTATGTGGGAAGCTGAAAAACCGTCGGCATTTATAAATGATTCAGTCGTCGTTGTTGGTGACAGAATTATTGATAAGATGGTTAAAAAGATTGAAAAAAATAGAGTGATTCTAACCGACCAGACAAAGGACTATATATTGGAACTACAAAAAGAATGGTGATGTAACACAAGTTTGATTCATGACGAAAGTCGAAAAGAAACAGAAACCCATAGAAGAAGGACGGAGATAAATTTATGAGCGATAAAACAACCCAAATTCCGCTGCCAGAAAACAACACGAATGACGCACAGTCCATTAGGGCACAGGAAAAAGATTACAATGAACGAATGAGTCAGTTCGTTTCTCATGTTTCACATGACCTGCGTACACCGCTTTCAATTATACAGACGGCGATCAATCTTACTTTGGATGAAATGATCGGAACAATAACAGACGAACAGAGAGATGTTCTAACAACGGCAATGGACAGCTCGAAATGGCTTTCGGACATGATTCGTTCCTTGTCGATTATCACTAAGCTTGAATGCGGAAAGTTGCTTTTGAGTAAGAAAGATGTGGATATTTGTGAACTCATTGAAGAGACGGTTTCCGAATGCAAATCCCTTGCTCAGAAAAAAACACTGTCCCTGGAGTGTGAACTTCCGGAACAGACTATTGACGTTTGTCTGGATCCCGAGCAAACAAAACTGGTCCTGACGAACCTGATTTCCAACAGCATTAAATTTACTCCCGAAGGAGGCCAGATTAAAGTCACGTGCCTGAGGCAAGATGAAGAGGTTCAGTTCAGTGTTCAGGATTCGGGTGTTGGCATTGCAACAGAAGATATGGTAAAGTTGTTTGAAAAATTTGCCAAATTCAGCAAAAAGCCGGGGTCGGAAGTTAAAGGAGCTGGTTTGGGACTTGCGATTGTAAAAAAGCTGGTTGAAATGCATGATGGCAGAATAAATGTTGAAAGTGAAATTGACCAAGGTGCAACCTTCACGGTCTCGCTGCCATTGACTTGTATGGCCGAAGTAGAAAATTTGTCTGGAGAAATTTCTCTCACGGACCGCACGGTGCTACTTCGCCGCGCAGGAACGGAAAATTTCGATTGTAATCTAAAACAATCTTGAACAGAATTCAAATGCATACTGGATATTCTAAACCATGTATTTCCTACTGTTTCCAATAACCTTATCCGTTTGTTTAGAAACATCCTGTACATAGCGTGTGGCCATTAGCAAATTTGCATGCCCAAGAAGCCGCTGGACTGCAAAAGGATCACCCGACCGAGCAGCCATGGTGGCGGCTGTTCTTCGAAGCGTGTAAAAGCCAGTTCCTTTGGGGACATCAAGGCCCGCGTTTTTTATCATTTTGGAAAATTTTGTTGCAATCGAATTTATCGGAGAATATTTCTCATAACCATTGGCATCAATTTTCAAAACATTACGAACAAACGGATTTCCTCTGGCAGTATAGAACACCAGCTTACCTTTCTTAGGAACTGCCCTGAGTGCCTCGATTGTTTCAGGCCACAAGGGCAAATCTCTTGCAACACCAGTCTTTCCTCTGGGAAAAACTACACGGCCATTGACAAGATCGAAGTGTTTCCACTGAAGTTCGGAACAATCCGTACATCCGAAACCACAGTTTAATCCGAGCCAGATCATGGCTTTCATTTGTGTATCAGCAACTGCGAGCAATTTATTGATTTCCTCATGGGTGAAAATTCTGCGTTGTTTATTGATGATCTTGCTTCTGCTGACGGCGTCAACATTTGGTATTTGTTTCAATATATCATTTTTCTTTGCCCAGTGAAATAAAGTTTTCAAGTTGCTGATATGTAAATTCAACCGATGACCGGAACGATTGTATTGCTTCTGAAGTTTTCGCTTGTAATTTTGTAAATCGATGGTTGAGATATCTTTGATTCTACGGCCATGACCGAGAAATGCCATTAACTTATTCAAACTGCCTATCTGATCATTATAATGTCGAGCGGTGATGGCATTTGCCTGCACCTTGGACAATTGGTATTTCAAAAACAGCTCACACAGCTGCTTCAGTGTCATTGAATCATTGGCCGGTTTTTGAGAATTATCATTGCTTCCATGCAAATACGCCGCTTGGTCAATATATCGTTGAAGTGCTTCCTTTTTGTCTGAACCAAAATAGTACATCTTACCTTTGATCTTTTTACAATACTGTCCCGTTGAATGCCGCGTCAACGGAAATTTATCAGAACGAGTTTTTCTTTTAACAGGTTTCATGGCTCTGCCCTCACATTCAAAATGGGTTTCAATTTTTTCGATAATAGCCATTTAGATGTAAGAATGGTTGTATTTCAGAAATGGACCACGAAGTTCGTCAATCACAACCAGCCAACTTACATCAGCTTATGATTATTATACGCCAAAGAGGGCAGAAGGTTATTAAAGCCGTTTGACTCCAAGAAAATGGTTTACCCTCAGTATCCCTAAACCCCGGGCCTCAGCCAACAGTTGAATAAAAAATCCGCCTGTGGGCAGAAGGAGGAAGGGAAACAGGTGATGTTCCCCAAGGACTAACCACAGGCGGCAGAAGGAGCTTTGGATGTATTATACTGCAAACTTATACCGAATTCAAGTATGAGCGGCATGTCTTTTTTGTTTTCATAATTACAGTCGATATAAATGGTGATTTTGCTATAATCGCCTCTGATGGCAATATTCTATTTAGGGTGATAAAATGCAGACTCGACCTTGGACGATGCTGCTGATGATACTGGCAGGATGGCTAAACAGATTAGGAAAACACAAAGAGATTATCATGAAAAAACTCACAAAATGCCTTTTATTCTTTATTACTATAACAACTCCATTATTGGGAAATGAAACTAATTGGTCACGGTGGCGTGGTCCGCATAATACTGGCAGTATTGCTTCTGGAGCATATCCCATTAAGTGGGATTTGGAATCAGACCAGGTGATCTGGAAAATTGATATCCCAGGCAAGGGTTTTTCTACACCGATTGTTTGGAATCAGACAATCTACTTGACAACGGGCACAGAAGGCTTAGATACAGTACTCGCCTTCGATTGGTCGGGCCATCAGGTTTGGAAAAAGCAACTGGGTCCAGAAACAGAAGGAAAACATAAAAATGGATCAGGCAGCAACCCTTCAGCAGTAACCGATGGAAAGGCAGTTTTTGTCTTTTTTAAAAGCGGCAATTTTGCTGCTATTGACCTTGATGGATCAATCCGTTGGCAAGCTAATCTTTTCGAACGTTACGGTAAAGACGAACGTTATTGGGATTTTGGGACTTCCCCTGTATTGACAAAGAAGTATGTCGTGATCGTTGAAATGCATGACGGGGAATCCTGGCTAGCTGCTTTTGACAAAGTCACGGGCGAATTAAAATGGATGGTCTCACGCAACTATGAAACACCGCGAGAAGGCAGCCAGGGATACACAACGCCTATTGTTTTTTCGCATAATGGAATTGAGGCACTGTTAATATGGGGCGGCCAGCATCTTACAGCTCATGATGCAGTTGATGGTAAAACTATCTGGTCGTGCGGCAATTTTAATCCAAAAGAAACACCAAACTGGCCGGTTGTAGCATCGCCTGTGATTTCTGGAGAAATCGCCGTCGTGCCTTACGGCCGTGCAGACCGCGGTCAACCTCGTCTGCACGGAATCAAGCTAGGTGAAAGCGGAGATGTTACAGAAACGCACCGTTTATGGAAGCGAGATGATATAGGTTCTTTTATACCAACACCCGTAGAATACAAAGGGCGAGTTTACTTGATTAGTGACCGTGGTGAAATCAACTGCATTAATCCTTTGACAGGTGAGGATGTTTGGAGTGGAACCTTTCCAAAAGGGAAAGGCAATTTCTACTCGTCACCTTTGATTGCTGGTGATCACCTCTATGCTGCTCGAGAAGATGGAATAATCTTTGTTATAAAATTAGAAGATAAATTTGAAATCATTTCAGAAATCAACATGAAAGATAGAATTATCGCATCACCGATTGCAATTTCTGGTCGTCTTTTGATCCGAACGAATAGTCATCTTTTCTGTATTGGAAATTAACATATTAACTAAGGAATTAAAATGTAAACTCGACCTTGGACGATGCTGCTGATGATGTTGACAGGATGGATAAACAGACATCAGGGTCGGATTCGACAAGGTTCTGTCCAAAGATGATGATTGTAAGTAACAGGACAGGGGAAAAACCGTATATTTATGGAATTTTGAGGAAAACCGGGCATGGAATGGATTTTTCTTGACCTTGCAGTATCGAATTTTGTAAATTGTAGATGTTTTAAGGAGTCAATCGATTTTTTTACCGTGTAAATGAGAAATGTCAGTTAGATATGACTATTGTTGAAGGACAAATAGAGCCTCTTAAAAAATTGAAGGAGGCCTTAAGCAGGAGCGGTATAACAAGATTCAATTCTATCGGTGAAATAGATCGTTTTATTAAGAACTATGAGACGGAAAAACAACAGCTGCCTAGTCTTATTGAGAGTGCACTAGAGGCAGAAATACAAGCTATGCATGCTACCCTTACTCGGCACCAACAGATCTACGAAGAATTAAAAGCAGGTATCCGAAATGAAATAACGCAAAAGGCTCAAGAACTGGAAGTTGAAACAAGGAAGGCTAAAGACAAGAGCAAAAGGAACTTGTTTTATAGAATTGTCTATTTTCTAAAGATCAAAAATTTGTCCCGTAGGAGGTCGAACCTAGAAAAGAACCTCGAAAGCATCATCAAAGAGAAAACAAGTAATGCAGAAGATAAGGTAGCTAAACTAGAGATTGAAATCGCCGATTGCTTGGAGAGCAAAAGAAAAAATATTTCGGAGCGTTGCAAGGAATCTTTTGAAGATCTGGCTTATACGAAGGAAGTTATTGATGGGCTTTATACACTAATTGCTGGGGCAATCGGAGAAAGTTCTGTTGTAAAAGCTCTTCAACAACTATCAGATGATTTTTACCTATTTAATGATTTTTCATTAAATTTTGATCCGCCCATATATAACAAGAATGAAGATGACAGAATATTTAGCATTCAAATAGACCATCTACTTGTTTGCCAATCTGGGGTGTTTCTTCTCGAAACAAAAAATTGGAGTAGGAGATCAATAGAAAACCTTGACCTGAGATCACCAGTCAAGCAGATTTTAAGAACTAGCTATGCGTTATTTGTATTGCTAAATAGCGATTCAAAATTTAATGATATCGAGCTTGAATGCCATCATTGGGGTCCCAAGAAAATACCAATACGAAATGTTATCGTTATGACCAATGAAAAACCTAAAGAAGAATTCAAACATGTAAAAATTTTATCTCTAAGCGAGTTAAACGGTTACATTCAATATTTTGAGCAATTGTTTAGTGGTAAAGAAGTTAAAAGCATCTTCGAATACTTAAAAAATAGAAAGAATATAAACCCATAACAAGCGCATGCGGTGGACAGTCAAATCGCTGCGCGTTTTGTCTACCTGAATTAGCTTTTAACACAGATGATACAGTTTCCGTTATCGTATTCAGCCGTATGACGGTGTCATCAATGCGTCTGTTCGCCAGCGTTTTCCAATGGCCGATTTGCCGAAATTTACAATTACAGGACAGCAAGCTGAATCTGATATGCAGTGACTCGAAGGCGACAAGTGTGATCTATAATGTTCTTGAACAGTTTAATACATAGGAGAAGCCCGCGAGGTCAATCATGCCAGGGGGTTTAACGCCCGGCATAAGTCGACTTTATCAAGGATAAACAATGGCTCACCACTCACAGCAGCAAGGTTTTTATTGTCGGTGATGATAGCGTCTTCGCGGGCAACTATGAGGTACGTGAAAACGACGTTTGCCTGGTGACGCTTTTGGTATTATAATACGAAGAAAAACGAAAGGGAAAACAAGGATGGTTGAAAGAATTATTATTGCGGTTGTTGTTATAATACTCAGTGGTTCAGTCTATGCGGCTTCAGGCGAGAAGAACATTTACATGGATCTGTCCGCTGATTTCGAAGCACGAGCCGCCGGCCTGGTCGAGCGGATGACGCTGGAGGAAAAGATTTCCCAGTTGGGCAATAGCGCCCCTGCTATAGAGCGACTGGGTATCCCGGAGTATGATTGGTGGAATGAATGTCTCCATGGTGTTGCGGTTGCCGGTGTTGCGACTGTTTTCCCGCAGGCGATCGGCCTGTCAGCCAGCTTTGACCGGTCGATGATGTACGATGTGGCCTGCATCATCAGCGACGAGGCACGCGCCAAGCATCACGAATTTGTTCGCAACAATGACCGCGGACGATTTAAGGGACTGACGTTCTGGTCGCCGAATATCAACATTTTTCGTGACTCCCGCTGGGGCCGCGGGCAGGAAACCTACGGCGAGGACCCTTACTTGACCGGTCAGATGGGCATTCAATTTGTTCATGGCTTGCAGGGGGATGACCCGAAATATCTCAAATTAGTGTCCACCGCCAAGCATTATGCCGTTCATAACGGCCCCGAGCCGGATCGTCATCATTTTAACGCGGTGGCCAATGCGCGGGATCTATGGGAGACATATTTACCGGCGTTTCATGATTTAGTGGTCAACGCTCATGTCTATTCGGTGATGGGGGCGTACAACCGGGTGGACGGCGAATCGGCGTCGGCCAGTTGGATGCTGTTGCGGGATATTCTTCGCGAGCAATGGAAGTTTGAAGGGTATGTCGTCTCCGACTGCGGAGCGATTCGGGATATTTATGCCAACCACAAGATTGTCAATGACGCTCGGGAAGCGGCGGCCATTGGTGTGCGCCGCGGCTGTGACCTGAACTGCGGCGGAGTCTATCAGTCGTCGCTGCTGAAAGCCGTGCAGGCCGGGATGATCGACGAAGGCGAAATTGACCTGGCGGTGTACCGATTGA
The DNA here is from genome assembly GCA_963675525.2 of Anaerohalosphaeraceae bacterium. Lineage (GTDB taxonomy): Bacteria > Planctomycetota > Phycisphaerae > Sedimentisphaerales > Anaerohalosphaeraceae > 4572-13. Next base: position 1,009,271 of record CAXXSL010000016.1, read on the forward strand.
TGCTGGCGCGGATGAAACTGGGGATGTTTGACCCGCCCGAGATGGTACCGTATGCGCAAATTCCTTATTCGGTCAATGACTGTGAAAAGCATAATGAAGCGGCGCTGGCGATGGCCCGAAAATCTATGACGCTTCTGAAAAACAACGGGATTCTGCCGCTGGACAAAAGCGCCATCAAAACCATTGCTGTTGTCGGTCCGAATGCCGACAGTATAGCGGCTTTGCGCGGCAATTATAACGGATATGCGTCGAATCCGGTTACAATCCTGGAAGGAATTCGACGGGCTGTCGGCGACGATGTCAAGGTGTTGTATTCACAGGGATGCCCCTTGGCGGAAGGCGCCGGCCAAGCTGCTTTTCCGGTCATTGATTCGAAATATCTGTTTACGACCGATGATGCAGGGCACGAAGTTCACGGTTTAAAAGGAGACTATTTCCGTGGAACGGACTTGCAGGGAGAACCGGTGCTAAGTCGTATTGACGACCTCATCAAGATGGACTGGGGAGGAACTTCCCCTACAACAACAGACATTGCTCAGGGACGCTTGTCTGCGGATAAAAAAATTAATGACAATAACTTTTCTGCACGGTGGACCGGACAACTTGTCGCTCCCGTTAGCGGTGATTACAAACTGGGCGTGATGTCGGATGACGGATGCCGGCTGTATGTCAACGGTAAAAAAATAGTCGATGGTTGGTCGCAACATGCGATGCAGGCGTTTACCGCGGATATTCGCCTGGAGAAAGGCCATCGCTATGACATAAAGATTGAATATTATGAGTCAGAACAGGATGCGGGCATTCATTTCATCTGGCTGCCGCCCGAAACGGATACTTTCCCGAGAGGTATTACGGACACAACGATCGAGGATGTATCAAAAGCGGACGTAGCGATTTTTGTCGGCGGTCTTGATGCCGGATTAGAAGGCGAAGAAATGGGTCTTGAAGCGGAGGGTTTCAGTCACGGGGACCGTACGAAAATAGAATTGCCTGCGATTCAGTTGGAAACACTCAAGGCGATGCAGAAAACCGGCACGCCTATCGTCTTTGTGTTGATGTCGGGCAGTGCGATTGCCTTTGACGGCATGGAAAAGGATATTCCGGCGATCCTGGAGGCTTGGTATCCCGGCCAGCGCGGCGGCGATGCGGTGGCCGACGTCTTGTTCGGCGATTACAACCCGGCAGGACGCCTTCCGGTCACGTTTTATACATCCACGGATGAATTGGGCGATTTTAGCGACTACAATATGGCAGCTGGAAAAGGTAAAACATACCGTTATTACCAGGGCAAACCGTTATATCCGTTCGGCCACGGACTCAGTTATACGACTTTTGAATATTCAAACATGAAGATCAGCCGAAAGAATATAAAATCGGATGACACTGTGAAGGTTTCTGTGGATGTCACGAATGTGGGCCGGCGGGACGGTGAAGAAGTTGTGCAGTTGTATGTGCGCGATTTGAAATCTTCGCAACCCATGCCGGTCAAACAGCTTCGTGGCTTTGAGCGAATTGCGATGAACAAGGGTCAGACAAAAACAGTGACCTTTAGCTTAAAGCCTGCCGAGGATATGCACTATTATGATGCACAGAAGCAGCGGTATGCGGTGGAACCGGGCGAATTTGAAATACAAATCGGAGCTTCCAGCGGCGATATTCGGCAAAAGGATCGGATGAATGTAGTAGATTAATGCCGGTATTTCTATTTTTTCAAGAAAACCATTTGTAAATATTGACACTTTCTGCTGAAAAAAGCTATAGCTTATTGGAATTTTTTGTTTTTCGACCAGGCAGTAATGGTCGGTGATGAATCGACCTGACAATGCGATTTAAATACAGAGATGGGCTAATCATCGCTTGCCAATAATAGGTCTTGTATTCTGAAATAAATTATATCATTGTACGAAAGGCTTTGTTTTGAATAATCAGCGTCGGATTACGTTGCTTTGTTTGGTTTTCTTGTTGATTACAGTCAGCTTGGCGGCTAATGACCAGACTGCAGGCGTGGACCTTCGAGAAGGTCCACGGGAGAAACTTTCACTGGACCAAGGCTGGCGGTTTCACCTCGGGGATATTCCGTTGAACTCCTTTCCCGGCGGCCAAGGCATAGCGATATACGGTCCGGATTTCACGCACAGCGATGCAAAGGCCGGACACACTTGGGGCGCAGCGGCCCGCGGATATGATGACTCGGACTGGCGGCAGGTTGACCTGCCGCATGACTGGGTGGTCGAACAGCCGTTTGACAAGAATGCGGTCAAACAACAAGGCTATCGCCCGCGCGGCATCGCGTGGTATCGGCGGACTTTCAAACTCGATCCCTTCCGACCGCGGCAGGAACATCGAACTGCAGTTTGACGGAGTAGCGACATACTGTACGGTTTATTTCAATGGGACGGCGGTACATCACAACTGGTGCGGCTATACATCGTTCTACATCGATGTTACCCCGATGGCGCGATACGGAGACGATATCAACACGATCGTGGTACGGGTGGATGCCGAGGCCATGGAGGGCTGGTGGTATGAAGGCGGCGGCATCTATCGCCATACTTGGCTTGTCAAGCGGAACCCAGTGCATGTCGTCACCGATGGTGTCTATGCCAATCCCATAAAGGGAGCAGATGGAAAATGGACAATTCCCGCTGAGGTCACACTGGCCAACACCGGGGCCGACATTACTTCAGCATCGGTGAACATCGGCGTTTTTGATTCCGCCGGAAAACAGGTCACAGACGGGCGTTCCTTGCAGTTGAGCATCGTCCCCTTGGGCGAAGTTGTGGCAAAAGTTTCGATTCCCGTGGTCTCGCCGCAGCTCTGGTCGGTGGACCAGCCAAATCTCTATACGGTGCGAACGGTCGTGCTGAAGGACAACAAGTCGGTTGACTCTGTTGATACCACCTGCGGTTTCCGCACGATTCGCTTCGACGCGAAGGAAGGATTTTTCCTCAACGACCAACCGCTCAAATTGCAGGGTACGTGCAATCATCAGGATCATGCGGGCGTCGGGGTCGCCGTGCCGGATTCGATCACGGAGTTCCGCATACGCAAACTAAAAGAGATGGGCTCGAACGCCTACCGCACTGCACATAATCCTCCATCCAAAGAACTGCTCGATATCTGTGACCGCCTTGGCATGCTCGTGATGGACGAAACCCGCCACTTCAACACATCGCCGGAATACATGAAGCAATTGGAATGGCTGGTGCGCCGCGATCGGAATCACCCCAGCGTGATTATGTGGTCTCTATTCAACGAGGAAGCGCTCGAAGTCAACGAGGAAGGCATGGAGATGACGCGCACCATGAACGCATTGGTCAAGCGTCTTGATACGACCCGGCCCACCACAGGCGGGCAGAATAAGGGCCAGTTGGGCGGGGACGGCAAGGCGAACCCGAAGAACGCTGCGCTAACCATGGACGTGGTTGGCATCAATTACCAGGCCTACGACTACGACAAGATCCGCGCGGCGTATCCGGACAAGCCGATGATTAGCACGGAAGACACTTCCCAGGTCATGACGCGTGGAGAATACATTACTGACCATTCCAGAAATATCGTGGCCTCCTATGATGATGTGTTCCCGGGCTGGGATAAATTCAGCAGCGCGCGCAATGCCTGGGCGGCGATCGTCAGGCAGCCGTCCTTTTGCGGCGGCTTTTTCTGGACGGGCTTCGATTATCGCGGCGAACCCACCCCATACGGATGGCCGTCGGCCAGTTCCTACTTCGGCGCATTGGATCTGTGCGGCTTCCCCAAAACCGAATTCTATATTCGACAAGCCCTCTGGATCAAGGACAGACCGGTGCTCACGCTGGTGCCGCACTGGAACTGGTCGGGCAAGGAAGGTCAGCCGGTCAGGGTGATGGCACTGGCCAACTGCGAAGTCGTTGAACTGTTGCTGAATGGAAAATCGCTTGGAGAAAAACCCGTCGATCAATTTGAAATGGTTTCATGGGAGGTGCCCTATGCGCCGGGCAAACTTGAAGCGATTGGTAAAACCAACAGCAGTCAAGTGTCGCATTTCATCGTCGAAACCACCGGCGAACCGGTTGCCTTGCGGCTGGTGCCGGATCGCAAAACGCTGGCTGGTGACGGGAACGATGTCGTGCCTGTAACCGTCGAAGCACTCGATAAGGATGGACACCCTGTGCCGATAGCGAACCTGCCGGTCGAATTCGAGATCAGCGGACCGGGCTCGATCATTGGCGTAGGCAACGGCGATCCGACCAGTCACGAACCGGAGAAGGGCAACAGGCGCAGTCTGTTCAACGGCCTTGCCCAGGTCATTCTCCAGAGTCAGAGGGGCGGCTCGGGCAATATTGTTCTACGGGCCATGGGCGAAGGCCTAAAACCTGCTGAAATCACCATTACTGCCGAGGCAACGCATACAGAGATGTTAAAATACAAATAACATCAATATCGAAAATGAATTGGTTGACAGTTATTTAGCTTGACTCATGCTATACAATGAAAAGTACAGACCACTTAATTAATAAGGCAGAACACAATGAAAATAATCAATACACAACAGATTAACATGATGAGAGCATTAATAGCCGGATTATTTCTGGTACAGACCTTAGGCTGCGGACAATCGAATACCGACACTGCTGCCTCATCCTGCGATTCGATTCCATACGCCACGCAGCATGTGATTTCGAATGACGATTCCGAAGCCGTGATTGTCGAAAAGGCGGCCAAGACTCTGCCGCGTCCCAATCAGACGGCCTGGATGCGACTGGAGTGGATATTTTTCCTTCACTACGGGCCGAATACGTTTAACGGGGTTGAGTGGGGCAGCGGGAGGGAAGAACCCTCGGATTTCAATCCCACGGCGTTCGATGCCGACCAATAGGTCCGTGCAATCAGCGAGGCCGGCGGAAAAATGATCGTGCTCGTTTGCAAGCATCACGATGGATTGTGTCTGTGGCCCAGCCGCTATACAGAGCATTCGGTTGCATCGAGTCCCTGGATGGACGGCAAGGGTAACGTCGTCCGAGCAGTTGCCGACGCGGCCCGCAAGCACGGTATCAAGCTGGGAGTTTACCTGTCGCCTGCCGACCTCTATCAACTGAAAACCAACCCGAAGAATCCAGCCGGTTATTACGGCGATGGCAGCAGCGACGTACTGTCCACTATTCCTACCGATCCAGCCAGTTTTAAATCGAATCCTATTCAGGGACGTACACCGTCTGAGGGCTTTGGAAGCTATACCTATGAAGTGAATGGACTATAACCGCTATTTTCTGAATCAGCTTTACGAATTGCTGACCGAATACGGGCCGGTTCAGGAAGTCTGGTTCGACGGGGCCAATCCGGATCCTAGCGTCAAAGAGACCTACAATTATGCTGCGTGGTATGATTTGATTCGCAAGCTGCAGCCCAATGCGATCATCTTCGGCAAAGGGCCGGACGGACGTTGGGTCGGCAGTGAAAGCGGCTACGGACGCACCACGGAATGGAGTATCATTCCTCTGCCCGAGTCCCCGTACACCTTCAGATGGCCGGACATGCGGGACGGGGATCTCGGCAGTCGCGCCAAACTGACGCCCGGGTCGTATCTCTGGTGGTATCCGACGGAAACCAATGTTACCATCCTCGCCAACGGTCAATGGTTTTGGGCGCCCGGGAAGAAACCCAGAAGCGTTTCGCAGTTGGTGGATATCTATTACTCGTCGATTGGCCGTAATGGGAACTTCATTTTTAACCTGTCTCCGGACACGCGGGGTTTGGTTCCGGATGATCAACTCGAAGCCCTGAACCGGATGTCGCAGGTGATCAAAGAGACGTTTGCCACAAACCTTGCTGATGGCGGCCAACTTACGGCCGACACATCAAACCCTGCCAACAGCCCGTCGCAGGTATTGGACGGAGATCTCGATACCTGGTGGGAGGCTGCACAGGGGCGGACCGACGGCACTGTGACATTGACGCTTCCGTCGCCCGTTACCTTTGATGTGGTTTCATTGCAGGAAGCGATCGATTATCGGAGCCAACGGATCGAGTCCTTTGTTATTGAAACATGGAACGGATCGGCATGGATTTCGGCCGAACACATCGCATCGGACGAACTGACGACCGTCGGGCACAAACGGCTGATACGGCTGAAGTTACCCGTGACCGCCGACAAGGTGCGCATCCGCATCACCGGATCACGTCTGGAGCCGACGCTGGCTGAAATGGGACTTTTTAAGCAACCTGCGGACTTTATGCCCCCGGCGATATCAAATCGTGACGCCAAAGGCATGGTGACCATTCGAAACGACAGCGGTTTTAAGATGGTTTATACCCTTGACGGATCGATGCCGACAGCCCGCTCGGCTGTGTACAGTTCACCGATTTCCATGCCGCTGGGCGGCACGGTGAAGGCTGCCTGCCTGCTACCGGATGGACAGCTCGGCATAGAGGCTTCGAAGTCTTTCGCCGGAATCAAGCCGATTGGCTGGAAGATTGCTGAAGTAGATACTCAGGAAACCGCTGGTAAAGACGCGTCCGCCGCCAACGCAATCGATGACAACTCCACCACCATCTGGCATACCAGTTGGAACAATAATTTGAAGTCGCCGCATTTCATTACCATTGACATGCGGACTTCGCACCGGATCGGCGGGTTTACGTATCTGCCGCGTCAGGACAGTTCCTTAAATGGCACGGTTGTACAGTATCGCTTTGAAACGAGTATGGATGGCGTCAACTGGACAACCAACGTCGATTCAGGCAGGTTTAATAACATCCAAAATAACCCTTCGATTCAGAAAGTTACTTTTGCTCCGGTTAACGCCCGATACTTCCGCTTCACAGCTTTGCGGGAAATCTGGTCAAACGGATGGACAAGCGCAGCCGAAATCTCCGTGTTGCCGGCGGCATCTGAAGAGGACCAATAACGGCGTATTTTTGATTTTATGTTCACCAATGGTACTGTAAGCCAATCTGTGAAATGCGTGAATTGTCAAAAAAGAAATCGAGTTTGATATCACAATGAAAGTATGTTCTGTGGACCGGGAATTTGGAACACTGCTGATAGCAGTTCTGTTGGCTCCCTTATGTATTCTGCATGCTGTTGAACCATCTAAACCAGCGGTTGTCATCCATGTGACGCCGGAAGGCAAGGACACCTACCCCGGTACGACAGAAAATCCAGTGGCTACCCTTGCTGCAGCCCAGCAAGCAGCACGTGCTTCAACAGGTCGGCAGCCGGTGATAGTGATGCTTCATGAGGGTGTTTATTATCTGCCGGATACACTCGTATTTACGGAAGCGGATTCGGGGACGGTCCGATACCCGGTTGAATATACTGCCGCCGCTGGCGAGGAGCCGGTTATCAGCGGCGGCAGTAGGCTGACGCTTGAATGGAAAGCCGGTTCGGGCGGTATCATGGAAGCGGCCGTACCGGAGGGACTCAACATCGATCAGTTGTGGATTAATGGAAAACGTCAGTGTATGGCTCGCTTTCCCAACCGAATCCCCGGAAAAAATGTTTTTGACCGGTGGGACTTGAAACACAGCAATGAACCAGCCCAGCCGTCTGAAGATGGGCTGTCACCGGAGCGAATCACGCGATGGGCTAACCCGGCGGGCGGGTATATTCACGCCATGCACCCGTCATTATGGGGGGACATGCACTGGCTCATCAAGGGCCGCAAGACCGATGGAACCTTTGATACCGAAGGAGGATGGCAAAATAACCGGCCCAGTCCGATGCACCACAAATACCGCTTTGTCGAAAATATCCGCGAGGAACTCGATGAACCCGGAGAATGGTTTCACGATGCGCAGGCCAATAAATTGTACTATATGCCTGTGGCGGGTACGGATATGGAAACGGCAACCGTCGAAGTTGGTGCGGCTCAAACACCTGATCGAATTTATAGGGACCAAAGACAATCCCGTTCGATTCGTCAAACTCAAAGGGATTACATTCCGACATGCTGCAAGGACATTTATGGAAAACAAAGAGCCGCTGCTTCGGAGTGATTGGACGGTGTACCGGGGCGGAGCCGTCGTTTTTGACGGCGCTGAGGATTGTACGGTTGACGACTGCACGTTTGACCAGGTCGGAGGCAATACGATCTTCGTGAATAACTATAACCGCCGTATTACTGTACGAGGATGCCTGATTCAGGACAGCGGAGCCAATGGGGTGGCCTTTGTGGGTGATCCGAAAGCCGTTCGCAATCCCATTTTCCGTTACGGCCCGCAGGATTATTCCAAACTGGACCTGACGCCGGGGTCAATCGGGGATAATTTTCCCGCCGATTGCCCTTGTTGAGGATTGCCTGATAACCCGCACGGGACGAGATGAAAAGCACAGACGGCGCCTGTGGAGATTAGTATGTCGCAAGATATCACTGTACGTCACTGCTCCATATACGATGTGCCAAGGGCGGGAATCAACATCGGCGACGGGTGCTGGGGCGGACACGTCGTTCGAGTTCTGTCGATATATTCAATACCGTACTGGAGACAGGTGACCACGGCAGCTTCAATTCATGGGGCCGTGACCGGTTCTGGGACCCCCAAATTGCAGAAGTCAACCGGCAGGTAGCGAACAATCCCGTTCTGCCCCGGCTGGATGTGGTCAAGCCGATTATTCTTCGCAACAATCGCTGGCGGTGCGATCACGGATGGGACGTGGACCTGGATGATGGTTCGAGCAACTATGAAATCTATAAAAACCTCATGCTTAACGGTGGTCTTAAACTCCGGGAGGGGTACGGCCGGATTGTGACAAACAATATCTTTGTTAACAACACACTTCATCCCCATTGTTGGTTTGACAACAGCGGCGACGTGTTTCGAAACAACATCGTTATGACAGCTTACAGGCCCGCAGGGGGGATGCCGAATGGGAAATGGGGCAAAGAGGTGGATTATAATCTTTTTGCCTGCTCCGAAAAGGACCGTTTGAGGTTTGTCTCGCACGGTTGCGATCAGCACTCAATTGTCGCCGATCCGGGATTTCTCAATCCGGCCAATGGAGATTTTCGCGTTCGGCCGGACTCTCCCGCACTTCGGTTGGGATTTCAAAATTTCCCGATAGATGAGTATGGTGTCGTTTCACCCCGACTTCGGGCGATCGCAAAGCAACCCAAAATACCTATCGTTGATATCCGACTTGATTTTGAGGTCCCGTCCGGCAAAGAGATGGTGTATCAATGGCGACAGGCGCTCATACGAAATCTGGAAGGGAGAGGAATTCTCTCGCTTATGGAGTCAGCCGTGATTCCGGGGGGGTATTGGTCATGAATGTTGTTCAAGGGAGGACTTGCGGACAGTGATAGTTTCTCTGCCGGGTGATCTGATTCAGTCAGTCGATGGGGCACCGGTCAAAACGGTATCGCAAATGATCGAATGCCTTCGCAATATCCCGGCCGAAAAAGATATCATGTTAGGAATTGTCCGAACGCAGCAACCGGCCGCAACTATCGTCGTATGCGGCGGGGCAGAACCTCCACAAACAGCATCACCGAAATAAGAATTCAATTGGAGACCTGTATATGGGCAAAATAAGCATACCAAGCACTCAAAGGCAGTTTATTTTATGTTGTTTATGGACGGGAATCCCCTGAATAATAAGTTATGAGTTGCCAAATCAGGATATACTATAGCTCGTATATCCTGTAAATTGAATTAAATACTGGACAAATATTATGTATTTGAATAACCTGATGGCCGATACGAATTTTACTGCGAGGCGACAAAGGATTAGTTGTAACCGTTTCATATAAAATGGCTTAACTTTTAAACATCTCAGCCTTCCATGCTGGTCATGTCGGTTCGATTCCGATCGCCCGCTTTTTGTCGCCTATGACAGCCCATGCCAGTAGTATTCTAACTCTTCCTGTGTTCAAGGCTTACGGCTACTTTAGCTGATATTTCTGGTCTTTTACAGTCCATTAAAATTGCCAGCAAATGCCCCCAAATAACAGGGTGCGTACAAATTCACTGCGGGCGATTGAAAAGCATTGTGTAATGTATAGAGAATCGGGCAAACCCCACCCTGAAATACCTTGATATGCCCCGTTTTTTACACACGACTTTTTAATCATAATCTGCTTTTAAAAAAAACAGACAAAAATAGCGAAAAATCTACCTAAGTTTATAATTCTACTTACTATACCATAGTTGACGAAACATGTTTTAGTAATATCGAACTTAAAAGAGGCGTTTTGTGTCCAGAAAAGATGAATTTTTTAAGCATTTTTATTAAACACAGCCATCATCTGTTTAATTTTATCCTGACTTTGAGTACCCGAATTATTCAGACGCAGAAGACATTTTGCAGGAATCAGCCGGCGTTATGTGGGACAAGTCTGAAACCTACCAAAGGGATACGGATTTCCTGGCTTTGGCGCGACAGATTGTGCGCTATAAAGTATCAAACTACTATCGAACAAAGAAACACGAATTCAGGTTGGATGACGATATTTTAGATAAATTGACATCGATGCATGAACAAGTATCGATACGTGTGAGTGAAAGAAAAGCGGCATTGACAGGTTTGTCTCGGTAAACTTCAGCAGACCGATTTAAATCTGATTCAGTTGAGGTTCTATGAAAAGATTTCTGTTCAGGAGATTGCGAGAAAAACCAATCGATCAGTGCACACACTCTACAAGCGAATTTCCACGATTTACGTTTTATTGCAAAATTGTATCACAAAAACTCTTATGACTTGGGATTTAGATTGATGAATCAGCATGAATTGAAACAACTTTACGATTTAATTACGTTTTCTATCGAAGGTGTTATTACGCCGGAACAGTTTGCGGCTTTAAAGGCGATACTCCGCGAAAATCCGGAAGCAGTACAATATTATACTGATTATATGTCCATCCTTTCTGATATTCGTTCATCCGATTATTTTTTGGATAACAGCGGTTCTGAGCAGGAATTGTACGATCAACATTTATGGGACAAGTTGTCTGAGCACGAGAAGACAGCGCCGACCGTTCATACTCCTCAGGAACAACCGCAGAGGGATCTCATTCAAAAGGTAGAACATCCCAGAGTCGATTATAAAGTCAGCAGGGGGACAATTGTTTCAATTATCAGTGCTGCTGCTGCGGTCGTCTTTATCGTTTTATTTGCTAAGTTTGCTCCGCCGAAGAGCGGGATTGAAGTTGCAACGTTGACAGACAGTATCAACGCAAAGTGGGCGAATATTGCGACACCCATAGAAAAAGGAACAAGGATAACACAAGGTAACGAACGGTTGCTGCTGAGGGAAGGGTATGCGGAATTGTTATTTGATACGAATGCTCGGATTGTGGTCGAAGCCCCGGCAGAATTTCAAATACTGGCTGAAGATCGGATTGGACTGACTTATGGCAAAGTGTACGCAATGGTTCCGAAAGAAGCCATTGGCTTTTCTGTTTATACACAAAATGCCAAGATTATTGATATGGGGACCGAGTTTGGTGTCGAAACCGATTTCAGGGGAAATACACATCTGCATGTTCTCAAAGGGAAAACGATGCTGATTGCGGGTCGTCAGTCCGACAAAACAAGCATGGAGGTCACGAAAGGCGAAGCGAAGAACGTATCGGCGGTTTTCTCAGAAATATCAGATATTCCCTGCGATTCAGATTTGTTCGTACGGAACATTGATTCAAAAGTCGGCCTTGCCTGGAAAGGTCAGAACCATCTCGATTTGGCGGATATTGTCGGCGGCGGTAACGGATTCGGGACCGGTACGATCGAGAAGGGGATCGATCCGATCACCGGTAGGCCTTCAAAGGCAGTAACTAATGATAATGGACCGGCCACAAATGAATATCATCCTGTACCGTCTAACCCCTATATTGATGGTGTTTTTATTCCCAACGGTCGTACACAACAGATCGTCAGTTCCCAGGGACATATATTCCAGGAGTGTCCGATTTCAAGCGGGGATTGGTATATCAGCTTTGACAATGTAATGAGACAGAATCCGACAGGCTCTGATTCCCCATACGTACCCTGTATAACGCAGCATGCTAATATGGGCGTTACGTATGATCTTCAGACAATACGTTCACTTCTTTTATCGGAGGTCAATATTGTTCGTTTCCAATCAAAGTGTGGAGTTGGTAAAGAAACTGACCGTCCGTGCAATGCTGATTTCTGGGTACTGGTGGATGGAAAAGTAAGGTACAAAAAAACACAGGTCAAAGAGAAAAATAAGTTTTTTACTATTGATATTGAGCTTTCAGAAAAGGACCGTTTTCTGACGCTTGTTACGACAGATGGACAGGACCCGGAAGATCGGGTATTCGATGGCATAACTGTATCGACGATCGACAGTGATTGGTGCAGATTTGCTGACCCGATTCTGGTTTTGAAATGAGTTAAGAACGTGTGGATGTAAATCTGCCTGTGAAGGCAGTTTGATTGAGTGATGTGAAGTGTGTGCGTTAGGGATGGTAATTGTTGGAAAGGATTCTGTGAGTGTGTGATGTAAGTTAAATATTCTTAATTATTTTTGGAGGTATGGAAAGATGAAAAGAGTACTGTTTGTGTTAATGTGTGCATGCGCGGCAACAAGTTTTGGGGATATTATTTATGATAACCCCACCGGAGGCACGATGTGGGCATGGAACTGGGGCGATAATGGGATGACGCATACAGCCACGGAAGTGGATCTTGGTGGTGGAAACTATGTCGTTCATCATGAAGGCGTGGTTGATAATACCACCGGCGGAGACGTAAACTATCGATTTGGCTCAAAGTGGGACATCACGATGAGTGGAAACACCAGTGCCGATCCGGCGGATTACACCATCTCGTATGATTTACGAAACGTTTCGGGCAACTGGGATCCTATGCCGTTAGCGCTTGCTGTCGTGACAGCCAACCCCGTTGCTGGTACAGACCAGTATGGACATGGTTATGCTGTTGTGAATCTTGTTCAAGCTGACGGTTGGGTCCACGTGGAATTCAATCTGGCGGATTACGTCAATGACTGGTGGCAGGGTTCCGACTGGGACTTAACAAACGCCACATGGTCGGTTGAGGTTGGTATGCCGTGGCCGGGTATATCGACTCCCGATGGTACATCGTTTACCCAGGTGTGGGAAATGGATAATCTCCAAATCGATATGGTTCCGGAACCGGCGTCGTTAGTGCTGCTGGGTCTGGGTTCTCTGGCAATGCTCAGAAAACGTAAATAAGTTTGGTCGTAACACAGCCGAAAACTGCTGATGGATGTGCAATCCATCAGCAGACCGGCTGAAAGATGCAGCAATTAAATAAGAATAAATGGTCTGATGTTTTTGTTTAATAACCCTTTATATTAATATTGTTAGTTTAGGAGACCAAAAATGAGAAGATTAATTTTATTAACAGCGATACTCGTTGCGATGTGCATCGCGACGAGTCAGGCAGTAGTCATCTATGATGCCCCCAACGGAGGCAGCATCTATGGCTGGAACTGGGGCACCGCTATATGCACCAGTGCCGCCGCGGAAGTGGACATCGGGGGTGGAAACATTGTCATTCGGCATACCGGCGTGGTGAGTAATACCACCGGCGCCGCCGCAGACGCCCGATACGGTTCAAAGTGGGATTTCACAGTAACTGGAAACACCAGTGCCGATCCGGCGGATTACACCGTCTCGTTTGATATTCGCAACGTCTCCGGCGACTGGGATCCTATCGATGAGGGGGTTGCTATTGTTACACCCAACCCTGCTGTTGGTACGGACCAGTATGGACATGGTTTTCCTGTTGTAAGTGTTGCTCAAGCTGACGGCTGGGTGCATGTGGAATTTAACCTGGCGGATTTCTCCAATGATTGGTGGCAGGGCCCCAATTGGGATTTATTGCAGTCCACGTGGTCTATGGAGATTGGTCAACCATGGCCGGGGACCTCTTTTCCCGATGGGACATCGTTTACCCAGGTGTGGGAAGTGGATAATCTCCAGATTGTCATGGGCGGGACTACAGAACCTCACGATCCGAACGAAACGCCGCTAAATCTAGACGAATCAGTTGGAACGCCGATTTCGCAGACGCAGGCACAGGTAACACTTGGCTGGAATGCGGGCGGGGATCCGAATATTGTGACCGATTACCCGGTGAATCCTGCGATCCTTGGTCATTACATCTATCTGTCACAGGGCATTCCTGCTGATGATCCCAATGTTTATATGATTGATTATGTTGCGCAGGTTCATAATGCCGATTCCAACCTGACCGATCCGTATAATGAATATGGGCCGATCACAGTGGATCGAGGTGTTACGTACTATTGGCAGATCGAAGAAGCACTGGATGACGGTACAGGGAATCCTTATGGAGACGGTGATCCCAATAATATTATGGGGCAACTCTGGTCTTTCGATGTGATTGGCGCTAAGCCCACTATCCTGGCCGGTCCGGAAAATGCTCTTGCTGATTTCAGCGGTAACGCATCGTTTAGCGTCACGGCAGACTCTGCTGCGACTGATTACCGATGGTTCAAGGTTGGCACTCCGGATGTTCAGTTAAGTGATGGTGGCATTTACTCCGGAACCACAACAAATACGCTGGTTATCACCGGCTGTACAGTTGCTGATGAAGGTCTGTACTACTGCATTGCCTACAACGGTGATCCGGAAGCAGGAGGTCTTGCTTCGAATCCATCTAACTCGGCAATATTATGGTATCCGCGTCTGGTAAGCTACTATCCGTTTGAGACCGAAACCGCCGGAGTTACTCCAGACATTGTCAGCGGTTTTGATGCAGTACTGTCACAAGAAGCAGCCTCCGCGGGACTGCCGACTTTGAATGATGCAAACGCCATCGTGGGAACTTATTGCCTGCAGCTTGATAATGCTGATTATGCAACGGATCCCAATGGTCAATTTGCAACGCTTCCGGCCGGAGTTGTCGATTACATAGATCTCACCATAAGTGCATGGATTCAACCCACCAGCAGTGTTGGATGGAGTCGTGCTTTCGATTTTGGCAACGGTCAAAACGATTACCTATTTGTGACACCTGAAGCCGGTAATGATTGGGGTGTTTTACGTTTTGCATCCAAAGTCGACAACGGCGACGAGCAGGACCTGGTAGGTGACGGTCTTACTCCCGGTCAGTGGTATCATGTCGCGGTAACCATCACGGGTGATACAGGACGGTTATATCGCAATGGCCAACTCGTTGCGACAAACACCGGAATGACGATTAATCCGATTGATGTCGGTGCTGTCTTGAACTACCTTGGCAAGAGCCAGTACCCGGACCCCGAATTCGACGGATTGATAGACGACTTGAAGATCTACAACTATGCGCTCAGCGGCTATGATGTTGCTCAGGAATACATGACTGTTGCAGGCGGGTCGGTATGCGACTGGGAACACTATGATCAGGGGAACTATGACGTCAATGGCAACTGCATCATTGATCTGCCGGACTTTGCGGCCTTTGCTGCAAGATGGCTGGAAGATGACAATTTCTATCCTGCTCCGTAAGCGTAACAGATCAGGATAATAACCAAGAAGGTTTCCGGGTATCTCAAATACCCGGAAACCTGATTTTGAATGTTAGTGACGATACAGTTTATAAAGAAGTTGTGATCATTTTATTGAGTTGACTATTTCTTGTTGTTCCGGTGTGGCAAACCATACCGAGGTGGTGTGTTATTAGGTAGTATTGTAAAAAATCGTCCGATTACGGGGGTTTTCTATTTTATGGAATCATATTGATCATTGGTTATACTTTTCTTCCAATGTGACGTAATCATAAGAGAAAAACAAAGGTTGAACAAAAAGAAAAACAGATATTGCGGTTCAGAAATAATGGACTTGTAGAGTGAACATTAAAGACTTGGATTTCGGAACGAAACAGGCTATAATAAAAATAACTCTAAATTGTTAATGGGTGGGAAATTATGTTAAAACAAAGACATTCTGCATTGATTGTTGTTATCCTCTGTACACTTGGTTTTTGGATTAGCAGCACTTATGCCTGGCAATCTGATAACGGGGATGGTACCTACACAAATCCACCGCTTTACGCGGACTATCCTGATCCGGACATCATCCGGGTCGGTGAGTATTTCTACATGCTTTCCACGACGTTCGCCGATTCGCCGGGCCTTGTTGTTCTGCGGTCACAGGATCTGGTGAACTGGGACATCATCTCCCATGCCGCTTCGATTCTCGATATGAATTCAGATTATGATATGCTGAATGGCACCACTGCCTATCGCAGGGGTATGTGGGCATCGAGTATTCGGTACTACAATGGAACGTTTTATGTCGTCGTGAATCCGTGGGCTGCATCAGGTGCTCGCGTCTATTATGCCACGGATCCAGCCGGACCGTGGAATTATCACCAATTAGACCGTGGTGCACACGATCCCGGTTTTTTTATTGATGACAACGGAACGGGCTATATTTTTTACGGAGGCGGACCCATCAATGTTTTAACATTGAATTCAACCTATTCTGCAGTGGTGTCTCAGACAAACAACGTGGTTGACAGCGGGGGGGAGGGGTCGCATGTGGTCAAGCGCGGCAGCTATTATTATCTTTTTAGTGCCAATCCAGGAACATGGCCGTTTCAGTTACGGTGTTCGAGGGCGACAAGTATTTTTGGAATATGGGAAACGGGGCATATATGTCTGCTCGCCACGACCGGCGGGCACCAGGGTGCGGTTGTGGATATCGACGACAACAACAACTGGTTCGGTTTCGTTCACCAGGACAGCGGTTCCATCGGCCGCATGACACGAATCGGCCCGGTTTTCTGGGAAAATGATTGGCCTGTTTTTGGAACGCCGGGTAATCGTGATGTGATTGCTGACACCTATACGAAACCAATTGCGGGTAAGCCTTTGATGCAGCCGCCGACCTCAGATGATTTTTCGTCTTCAACGATGGGCTTGCAGTGGCAGTGGAACCACAATCCCGACAATACAAAATGGTCGCTGACGGAACGTCCGGGGTACCTCCGACTAAGATCAACTCAAGCGGATGGTTTTTGGACTGCCAGAAATACATTGACCCAAAAAGGACAGGGTCCATGGTGCCGCGGCGAAGTCACCCTGGATCTGCAAAATCTCCAGCCGGGGGATGTCTGCGGTTTCGGAACACTGGGTAAGTACAGTGCTCATATTGCCGTAAATTGCGACGGTGATGGGGATCTCTTCTTAAGTATGAAAGTTGTCGAGGATACCACAGGGGGCATTCAAACCGATACACGCGTTACATACGTACCTTTCCAATCCAATCCAATCATGCTGCGTATGGATTTGAATTTTGAGACTGATACGGGTCTTTTGTCCTACAGTTCCGATGGCTTGTCATGGACATCGCTGGGAGGGAATTTCCCTCTGGCTTTTGACTGGGCGACAGGTACCTTCCAAGGTGAAAAATTTGCCATTTTCTGTTATAATTCTAATCCGGCCGGCGGTTATGTGGATGTCGATTCCTTCACCTTTAGTGATACCTTACCTCTATCTCCTCCTCGCTCGGCCTATTCTCAGATCGAAGCGGAAGGTTCCAATGAACAGTCGGGAACCGATACCGAGACCTGCATTGAAGGCGGGCTGAATGTCGGGTGGATTGAAAATGGTGATTATCTTGTCTATGAAAGGATCGATTTCAGCGGCGGCGCGATGTCCTTTGAAGCCCGAGTGGCGTCGGACACCAGCGGCGGAAACATTGAACTGTACCTGGACAGCTTGACCGGACCGCAGATAGGAACCTGCGCAGCTCCAAACACCGGCGGCTGGCAGACATGGGAAACCCATTCCTGCCCTGTCGGCGGCGCAACCGGGATACATGACCTATACCTGAAATTTACCGGCGGTAGCGGTTACCTGTTTAATATCAACTGGTGGCAGTTCTTCCGTTATGGTGATATGAATCGTGACACTATTGTCAATACCGGGGACCTTCCGGAATTCTTTAGCTACTGGCTGCAGTTTGACTGCGATTTGGATTTAGATGGAGACTGTATAATCACACTGTATGAATTTGCTGAGCTTGCCGCTAACTGGCTCGATGGCTCAGATTAACCGTTGTAAAGCTTCATCAGATAAGTATACTTTAACAGGGGGTAAACAGTAATGAGAGGAACTACAGTTAGAACGATCGACAGCAAGATGTTATTAAAAGTATTTGTTACGGTTGTCGTTTGTATGACGATTTCTCTAGCGTGGGGGGACTATCCGATTATGTCGCAACACTATGCGGCCGATCCCACAGCGGTTGAGTGGAATGGGCGGATATACGTTTATTGTTCCAATGATGAAGAAAATGGTGAAGATACCGGTTACATCATGGATTCCATCGCTTGTTTCTCGACGGATGACCTGAAGAACTGGACGGATCACGGTGTGGTTTTTGATGCGGATGAACTTTCCTCATGGTATTCAGGTACTGCGTGGGCCCCATGTATTGCCGTAAATAACGGCCAGCTTTACCTTTATTTTGGAGATGCTGGTCTGGGTATTGGCGTTGTAACGGGCAGTTCACCAACCGGCCCCTTCACGGCTCCAAAGAATAGCCTGGTAGTCAGCCGGAGCACTCCGGGTGCGGACAGTGTCTGGCTCTTCGATCCCGGTGTATTCGTTGATGATGACGGCACGCCCTATATGTATTTTGGCGGGGAAGGCGCCGATCAGTGTCGCTATATTGAACTGAATCCAAACATGTATGATTCAGTCGGTTCGGCCGTTCCGATTTATTTCCCTGATTTCTTCGAAGCATCGCACATGCACAAATACAATGGCACATATTACCTTTCTTATGCCGATAATTATAACAGCGACTATACCGATCCGACACCGACCCCCGGGTCTCAGATTGCGTATATGACCAGTTCCAGCCCTACGGGCCCATTTACATATCAGGGTGTTGCTCTTGGACCTCCGGCTGATAACTATGGAAACAACAATCACCATACATTTTTCACTTATCAGGGACAATGGTATTGCGTGTATCACAACCGCTATCAAGCCGGGATTGACGGTGTTTCGACCACGGAGCATCGGAACATCTGCCTGGACCGGATGTACTATAATCCTGACGGAACCATACAGCAGATTGTCCCGACCCAGGATGGATTAACTCAGTTAAAAAACCTGAATCCATTTGTCCGGGTTGAAGGGGAGACACTGAATGCACAGAGCGGACTCAATACCGAAGTTTGCAGTGAAGGGGGTATGAATATAACCGATATTTCGAATGGCGACTGGGTCCGGATTCGCGGTGTGGATTTCCTGACCGGTGCCAATAGCTTTGAAGCCAGTGTAGCCAGTATCAGTTCCGGGGGAAACATAGAGCTGCGACTGGACAGTCTCACCGGAACACTGATTGGAACTTGTGCTGTTGGGAATACAGGAGGCGATCAAACATGGACGACGGCTGTTTGTGCTGTCAGCGGCGTTTCCGGGGTTCATGACCTGTACCTTCGTTTCACGGGCTCTGGTGACGATCTGTTTAATCTGGACTGGTGGCAATTCCAGACCGAATCATTAGCTTTTGCAAATATTAGTGTAAATGCTTCTACCGTCTATCAGACAATCGAAGGTCTTGGCGGGGCGGTGTGTTTTTATAACGGCTGGTTTACGGCCCATCCCTATAAGCAGGAAATTTTTGACGATGCGTTCAGCGGGCTGAAGATTTCGATGCTGCGGCTGGGAAACTGGTGGCGTGGCACTGACGGTCAGGATACTGCGACATATGAAATCGTTTCGGCGGCGAATCAGCGGCTGAATTATTCAGTCCCGATTTTGATGAGTTCGTGGTCGCCGCCGGCATACCTCAAAAGTAATGGCGAGGTGGGCAATGGTGGAACACTGATCCAGATAGACGGCGAATACGATTATGCAGGGTTTGCGGATTATTGGTATGATTCCCTTCAGGATTATATCGCTCACGGTGTAACACCAACCTGGATCGGCATCCAGAACGAACCGGACTGGACGGCGGGTTACGATTCCTGCCGATTTGATCCAACGGAGGATCAGTACGCCAGCTTTGCCCTGGCACAGGATGCGGTTTATCAAATACTTCAGGCGAACATGGCATCGTCTCCCAAATTGCTGGGGCCCGAGTGTGTCGGTCTTTACGGTAACGCCGCCGGATTACAGAATTATATGGCGCAAATGAATCCCAACACCTTTTACGGAATTGCGCATCATCTCTACGGCGGCAGCACAGATGGCACTCCGGATGGATACAACTCCGCGTTTACGGCGGTATTGAATGCTTCAAATAATCTTTTCCCCGGAAAACCAAGATTCATGACGGAATTTGGCGACATCAAAGGGTTGATCCCCTGTGCGAATCTGATCCACAACTCTCTGGTTGTCGAGCAGGTCAGCGGATACAACCACTGGTGCCTGATGTGGCCCGGAGATATCGGGTTGGTTGAAATTGAAAATCCCTTTGATCAGGGTAATTGGACTACTCAAAATGGATACTGGCTCAATCCCTCGTACTGGTCCATGAAACATTACTGTTACTTCATTCGACCCGGATACAAACGGGTTCAAACCACTTCCACTGATTCCGATGTGTTGGTGTCATCGTATCTGTCGCCGGATGATAAAAAACTTGTCACCGTATTTATTAACCGCAATACAGCGGATCCGGTTTACACAACATTGAATACCGGCTCGTTTCAATATGATCAATCGAGTGTTTACCAGACTGAAGGCGAAAATCACTTCGTTTCTCTCGGTCCGGTTTCCGGTTCGCAATTAATATTACCGGCCTCGTCGGTCACGACCGTTGTTCTTAACCGAAATGCTCCGCTTATACCGACGGGCTTGATTGCAACTGAACTTTCAAGCACCCAGATCAATCTGACGTGGACAGGTTCAGCCGGCGCGACAAGTTACAACATCAAACGATCAACGACCAGCGGTGGTCCTTACACAACCATTGCTGGGGATATACCCACTGCGGCTTTCAGTGATACCAGTGTGATTCAGGGAACGACTTATTATTATGTCGTCAGCGCAAACACGGCAGAAGGCGAGAGTTACGACAGTGATGAAGCGACGGCGATCAGTCTGCATGCGTATCTGAAGTTTAATGAAACCAGTGGCACCACCGCATCCGACACCACCGGCAACGCCTGGAACGGCACGCTGGTCAACGGCCCGCTCTGGACAGCCGGAAAGTTCAGTAATGCCGTGGATCTGGACGGTACGAATGACTATGTCACCTTACCGGCAGGCGTGGTCGACGGCCTGACCGACTGCACGATTTCTACGTGGGTTTACCTGGATACGGTCAGTACCTGGTCGCGTGTGTTTGACTTTGGAAACGATACAAATGTCTATATGTTCCTGACGCCCAGCAATGGTGTCACCGGGTCGGTGCGTTTTGCGATTACGACCAACAGTAACGGCGGCGAGGATATCGTCAGCGGTACGCAACCGCTTCCACCGGACGTCTGGACGCATGTGGCGGTCACACTGAGTGGAAATACAGGTGTTTTATACGTTAATGGCGATGAAGTCGGACGCAACAGTTCGATGACACTCACGCCGAATTCTCTGGGGGCCACGACCAATAACAAAATCGGCTGGTCCCAATGGACCCAATGGGATCCCTATCTTGACGGGCGTGTGGATGATTTCCGCATCTACCCTGTCGCTTTGAGCGAGGTCCAAGTGGAGGTACTCTATGCGTCTCAGATTCCTGCTGCGCCCCCTGCGCCCCCGACGGGGCTGAGTGCGACAGCAGTCTCAAGCAGTCAGATCGATTTGACATGGACCGCCTCTTCCGGTGCAACCAACTACAATGTCAAACGCTCAGATACCAGCGGGGATCCTTACACGATGATCGCAAGTGCAGGCGGGACTGTTTTTAGTGATACCGGCTTAGAAGAGGGCGCGTCGTATTATTACGTGGTTAGCGCCGTCAACAGTGCCGGTGAAAGCAGCGACTCAACGGAAAGTGAAGGGATGACACTATCCATTCCTCCGTCAGCGCCGTCCGGGCTTGCGGCGACAGCGGGCGACGGTTCGGTGACACTGAACTGGGATGCCAATATCGAGGGTGACATTGCGGGCTATAATGTGTACCGGTCCGCAACATCGGGCAGCGGGTACACATTACAGAACGGGTCTTTATTGACCAGTTCGGAATATACGGATGACACCGCCGCTAATTTTACGATGTACTACTATGTTGTAACGGCGGTGGATTTCGATACCCTTGAAAGCGGTTACAGTAACGAAGTTGAAGCCATGCCGAATGACGAAACCTTCGTCCAACTCAGCGGGGACGATTTTGAAAGCGGCCTGGGCGACTGGGTGAACATCACTGGCGAAGATTCTCATGACTGGACCCGCGATTCGGGCGGGACACTAACTCCCAATACCGGTCCGGACAGCGGGGCCAACGGAAGCACTTGGTATGTTTATCTTGAGACGTCTCCCGGTGCCGCTAACCTCGCCGGAGATACCGCGATCATGGAAAGTCCTGTGATAGCCGGCTATGGACGTGTTCTGACATTTTATTACCATATGTACGGTGTCGAAATCGGGACATTGAATGTTGATATTTATGACGGTATCTGGCATACTGGGGTCTGGAACCTTAGCGGTCAGCAACAGACCGCCGGCAGCGAGGAATATGCCCAGGCCATTGTGAATCTAACGGGTTATACCGGCCCGATTCAGATTCGTTTGCGGGCCGTGGCGGCAGGAGGCCCACGGGGCGATATGGCCATTGATAACATAGAGGTTACAGGCGGGCTTCTTTATGGCGACATGAATGAGGACCGTATTGTAGATGCAAGTGACCTTTCAGAATTTATGGGCTACTGGCTTCAGAATGACTGTAGTCTGGATCTGGATGGTGACTGCGTAATCACTCTGTATGAATATGCTGAGTTTGCAAATAACTGGATTGATGATTCATTACAGTAAATGCTACCATATATATATTTTAGGAAGTGAAAAATGATTATGAAACAAACGATGAGATGGAACTCTATGGTGTTGCTGGTCTTGCTATGCCTTTTTCTAAATGTTGTAACGGCAGAACCGACAAGAAATCCCATCATCTGGGCTGATGTTCCGGATGTTGCGGTCATCCGTGTGGGTGACACCTACTACATGAGCAGTACCACCATGCATATGAGTCCGGGACTGCCGATCATGAAATCGAAGGATCTGGTCAACTGGAATCTGGTTGGCTATGCCTATGACCGGCTGGTCGAAAATGATGCAATGAACATGGAAAACGGAAAAAATTGCTATGGCCATGGCAGTTGGGCCAGTAGTTTGCGTTACCACAACGGCACCTACTACGTATCGACATTCTCCAGCACAAGCGGCAAAACGCATATCTACACCACAAAGGATATAGAAAAGGGAGATTGGAAAGCGACTTCGTTTTCGCCTTCTTTGCACGATAATTCCCTCTTTTTCGATGATGACGGGCACGTTTATATGATCTATGGCGCCGGAAGACTGACGCTCGTGGAACTGCAACCCGATCTCTCAGGTATCAAGCCCGACGGAATCAATAAAGTCATTATCGAAAACACCAATGTACTATTTGGCGAAAATGAGGTAGGGGGCCTGAATGGCGAGGGTTCCCAGTTGATCAAGGTGAACAGCAACTATTACCTGCTTAACATTGCTTCGCCCAGGAGCCGCTGGTCCCGTTCTGTCCTGATCCACCGAGCGGATAAGATTACAGGTCCCTATGAAGGATGCGTTGCCCTTGAGGACAAGGGCGTGGCACAGGGCTGTCTGATCGATACGCTGGACGGAAAGTGGTATGCGATGCTGTTTCAGGACAATGGCTCCGTAGGGCGCTGTCCGTGGATTGTGCCGGTCAAATGGGAGGACGACTGGCCGATATTGGGTGTCGATGGAAAAGCACCCGAGACGGTCGATATTGACGATACCGAAGAAGGGCTTGGCAATATCGCAGCTTCTGACGAATTCAATCGCATGCCCGGCGAACCGCTGCCCTTGGCGTGGCAGTGGAACCATAATCCCGACAACCACTGCTGGTCGATTGGCGAACGGAGCGGTTACCTGCGGCTGACGACCGGACAGGTGGACAGCGAGGTTGTTGGGGCACGTAACATCCTCACGCAGCGCACGTTTGGCCCGGTCAGTTCTGCTTCCACGAAAATGGAGGTTGATAGCATGAAAGACGGCGATTTTGCCGGTTTGATTGCTCTGCAGAAGCAGTACGGTTTTGTTGGGGTGAAAATGGACGGCAACAGCAAATCAATCGTCATGGTGAGTGCCCAGTCTAACAAACCGCAGGAAGTAGAGAGCGTTCCGCTTGACCAGAAAATCATATATCTCAAGATCGACTGTGACTTCAGAGACCGAACAGACAAGG
Organism: Anaerohalosphaeraceae bacterium; assembly: GCA_963675525.2. Taxonomy (GTDB): domain Bacteria; phylum Planctomycetota; class Phycisphaerae; order Sedimentisphaerales; family Anaerohalosphaeraceae; genus 4572-13. The sequence continues at coordinate 1,033,573 of CAXXSL010000016.1, forward strand.
CTTATTTCTACTACAGCCTGGACGGCAAAACATGGGTGAAAATTGGCTCCGTCCTGCAAATGTCTTATACACTGCCTCACTTTATGGGATATCGCTTTGGATTGTTCAATTTTGCGACCAAGTCCCCGGGAGGACATGTGGACTTTGATTACTACCATGTTACAGATGAAATATCCGCTGCGAAATAAAAGACAAATACACGAATTACCTCTTTTTGAAATAATGAAAGGTTCAGTTTGATGAACAAGCAATTTACTTTAGAATTACTTTTTCTTTGTCTGTTCGGTGCAACAAGTTCGGTAGTTCAAGCTGATTATCCGATTATGTCGAATCGCTACCTGGCCGACCCGGCTTCTCTTGTTCATAATGGCCGTGTCTATGTGTACTGCTCAAATGACGATGAAAGCCCGGTTCAGGGTGGCTATAATATCCCGAATGTTGTGTGTATTTCTACCAGCGACATGAAGAACTGGACGGACCATGGTATCGTTTTTGATGCGGCCCGAGACACCACCTGGGCAAAGAAATCATGGGCTCCCACCGCGATCGAAAGAGATGGAAAATTCTTCCTGTATTTTGGTAATGGCGGTGCTAATATTGGTGTCGCGGTTTCTGACAGCCCGACAGGTCCGTTCAAGGACGTTCTCGGTAAAGCTCTGCTTGAGCACGGTACGCCGGGTGTACAGCCGGCCAGAAATATGTGGCTGTTTGACCCGGGTGCCTTTATTGACGACGATGGTCAGGCCTATCTGTATTTCGGCGGAAATGGTGACGATAATGTTCGCGTTGCAAAACTCAAACGTGACATGATTACGCTCGATGGCGAAGTCATCAAGATGAGCGCCCAGAACTTTTTTGAAGCGGCATGGGTGTTCAAACGCAACGGTATTTACTATTTCACGTATTCGGCAAATCCACGAGCCGGAATGAGCTTCGATTACATGACGAGTACTGAAAGTGCTATCAGCGGCTTTGTTTATGCCGGAAAAACGTCGGACCAGCCGCCTCTGAACGATAATAACCACCACGCTGCCCAGTTTGAATTCAAAGGCAAATGGTATGAAGTGTATCATAACCGCATTGTTGCCAACGAGGCAGACATTCCCACCGGATTCCGTCGTAATATTGCTCTTGACAGCATCGATTTCGATAATGATGGAAAGATTGTCAAGAAGATACCGACTTTGGATAACGTTGTTCAGGTTCGCTTCCTGGATCCATTTAAGCGCGTTGAAGGTGAAACGTTTAATGCCCAAAAGGGGATTGAAACAGAGCCGTGTAAGGCAGGCGGCATGAATCTCTGTGACATCCAGAATGGTGACTGGATGAAGCTTAGAGGCGTAAATTTTGGTGATGGTGTCAGATCTTTCAAAGCGTCTGTTGCCGGCGAAAAAGGCGGCAAAATCGAAGTCCGCGTCGGCAGCCCGGAAGGTTTGGTTCTTGGAACGTGCAATGTTTCCGCGACCGGCGGACCGCAGGAATGGAAAGAAGTCAGTTGTGATATGAGAAGAATTACAGGTGCGATTGATGTCTGCCTGAAGTTCGTAGGCGACGAAGGCGACCTGTTCAGCATTGACTGGTGGCAGTTTACGAAATAACAAAGAAATGAAAATGCACAATTCAGTGCTATGTAACAGAAGAAAACACTCGCTATGCGGCCATCCCGGCATTGATTACAGGCGGACTCATGCTGTTTTACCCGCTGAGCAATAAAAAATGCTGGCGATTGAAGCGGATATTAGCCAGCGGCGCCAGCAGCATGATACAGAAACTAAAAATGTGGAAGGATAAAAAAGAACAATGCAGCATGAAACTGGAATTAGGCCCAAAACCGCTTTTAATGGAACAATGGAAGCCATTCGGAAAAAGGCAGGTTATATGCCCCCGAAACCACGTTATTTAAAAACACGTATTTACGCGGCTGATCCGCGGGCCCATGTTTACAATGGGAAGATCTATATTTTTCCCTCGCATGATATCGATGCCGGAATTCCTGAGGATGATACAGGCGCTCACTTCGATATGCGCGATTATCACGTCTATTCAATGGAAGATCCCGAAGGGGATGTGATCGACCATGGGGTCGCTCTCGATATCAAAGATGTTCCTTGGGCTCTCCGCCAAATGTGGTCGAACGATGTTGCTCAAAAGGGCGGAACCTATTATATGTATTTTCCTGCAAAAGACAAAGACGACATTTTCCGTATCGGCGTTGCAGTAAGTGATAAACCCGAAGGGCCGTACAAGGCAATGCCGGAGCCGATGAGGGGAAGTTTCAGTATCGATCCATCGACATATTTTGACGATGACGGTACGCACTATGTGTATTTTGGCGGGATTTGGGGCGGCCAGCTGCAACGGTATAAAACCGGCAAGTATGAAGATAACGACGACTTAAGAAAACCGTCAGAACCTGCGATCTGTGCCAAAGTGGCCAGGTTGTCTGGCGATATGCTCGAATTCGGAGAAGAACCGCGTAATGTTGTGATTCTCGATGATTCCGGAAACCCGCTCAAAACCAAAGACGAGGACCGTCGGTTTTTCGAAGCTGGGTGGATGCACACATACAACGGAAAATATTATTTCTCGTATTCAACAGGGAATACGCATCTGCTTTGTTATGCGGTGGGCGATAACCCCTACGGGCCGTTTACCTATCAAGGGGTTGTCATGACGCCTGTTGTTGGATGGACCACACATCATTCCATTCTCGAATACAAAGGAAAATGGTATTTGTTCCATCACGACAGTAAACCATCGGGCGGGAAAACCTGGTTGCGCAGCATGAAAGTGGTCGATTTAAACTATCGTGAAGATGGTTCTATTGAAACAATTGACGGAAACGCTGACGAATAAAGGTGCGATTGTGATTTGCAAAAGGTTATCTTGACTGTTACTAAATTAAGGAGAATTACAATGTTAGGGAGAATGTGTCTTGCAGCACTGATAAGTGTCATTAGTATATCCATCCTGATTGATGGAACTTGTCTTGCTCAGGCAGATGAGCTGATGATCAAGGAAGACTTCAAGCCTTCGGCCTTGAACCAACCCGGCCAGGAGTATCCGCAGGTTAACTCACAAGGCTATGTTCGTTTTCGCATTGAGGCGCCTCAGGCCCAAGGCGTCACCGCAAGCCTTGGGGGGCGCGGAGGCACGACTCTCACGAAGACTGAAGATGGCTTCTGGGTGGGCACCACGGCACGCCCGGAGGATGAAGGCTTTCATTATTATCATCTCACGGTTGACGGGAGGACATTTAACGATCCCGGCACCTTGAACTTCTACGGTTCTACGCGTTGGGAAAGCGGCATAGAAATTCCCGCTCATGATCAGGACTTCTACGCTCTGAAGGACGTCCCTCACGGTCGCGTCCAACAGATTCTGTTCCCATCCAAGAGCACCAACACCTCACGCAGGGCGTTTGTTTATACGCCGCCCGACTACGACAAGGACCTGACCAGGCGATATCCGGCATTGTACCTGCAGCACGGCTGGGGTGAAGATGAAACCGCCTGGACCAACCAGGGCCGCGTCAATCTGATTATGGATAATATGCTCGCCGAAGGCAAGATCAGACCCTTTCTTATCGTGATGACCTATGGCATGACGAACGAAATCCGGTTCGGCGGGCTCAGAAATTTTGATATCGAGCCTTTCCAGACGGTTCTCGTCGACGAGTTGATCCCCTACATCGATGCCAACTTCCGCACGCTCTCCGATCAACCCCATTGCGCCATGGCCGGTCTGTCTATGGGCGGCATGGAAACCAAGACGATTACCCTGAAGAATCTCGATACGTTTTCCCACATCGGCCTCTTTAGCGGCGGGAGCATTTCCATGGATGATGTCAACAATACCCCCGGTTTCAAGGAGAAAGTTAAGCTGGTATTCGTTGGCTACGGGAACCGCGAACTCGGTGGTGATCGCGGTGGTCGTCGCGGCTTTGGCGGTGACCCACAAGCAAACACCGACGCATTGAAACAAGCCGGTATTAACTGCGCCTTCTACGTCTCTCCGAATACTGCTCACGAGTTCCTGACCTGGAGGCGAAGCTTCTATCAATTTGCACAGCTTCTGTTTCAGGACGACGCTTCCGCTGCCGAGCGCGGCCCTGCACAGGGTGGGCGCCGAGGCGGATTCGGTGGACCGATCGAACTGGGGCCGGATGACAAGCCCGTTTTTGCCGATCCACCGATGGGATTCAGAACCAAACGCGACGATGTCCCCGGCGGCACATTAACAACGGTCCAGTACGACTCCAAAATGCTCTCAACGCGGCGGCAGATGCTTGTCTATACACCCGCCGGTTACTCGGCTGACAGAAAATACCCGGTGCTCTATCTGCTGCACGGCATCGGCGCTGATAGCGGCCAATGGCCATATTGGTGCAACGCGAACACTGTCATTGACAACCTGATCGCCGACGGCAAGCTTCAGCCGATGATCATGGTCTTTCCCAACTGCGATGGGAAAAGGACTGTGGACAATCCCACGTCTGAAGGCATTGAGGATGGCAGAAGGGGGGGGATACGAGGGGTATGGGAAACCTTTTGAGAATGACTTGCTCAAGGACATCATCCCCTATATCGAGTCCCACTATTCTGTGTACACCGACCGCGACCATCGCGCACTGGCGGGATTGTCCATGGGTGGCGGCCAGTCTTTGAACATCGGTCTTGCGAACATCGAGACCTTCGCCTATGTCGGCGGGTTCTCCTCGGCCCCGAATACCAATCAATTCGGTGGGATATCCCCTGACACCAAACTGCTGCCCGATCCGACATCCGCCAAAGAGAAACTGAAGGTGCTGTGGGTTGCCTGCGGCAGCAAGGACGGGCTGATCCGCGTCAGCCAGGGCGTGCACCGGTACCTCAAAGAACAAGGGGTGCCGCACGTTTGGCATGTGGACGGCAATGCTCACGACGATACCGAGTGGGCCAACAATCTATATCTCTTCGCCCAGCATATTTTCACTTCGGATTTAGCAGTTGCTGAAGAACAAAAGTGAGATATTATATAGTAAAACCCGATAAGGATTTGATTTTCATGGAATTGGAGAAATTTATATTGGTTAAATGTGAAAACGGAAAGATACGCATCCATCAGTATAATTTTTATGTGCTAATCCTCAGTGCATTCTTTTTGTTTGGTACGAACTTCGCACAAGCCGATAATCCCCTGATTCTTGATCAATTTTCAGCTGACCCAACGGCACGGGCATTTGAAGGGAAAATTTATATTTATCCTTCTCATGATATTCCGGTTCTTCCGGACAGCGGCGTACGACCCAACTGGTTCTGCATGGAAGACTACCATGTTTTCTCATCCGAGAATCTAATGGATTGGACCGATCATGGAGTGATTTTGGATCAGACCGATGTGCCCTGGCTTGAACGAAAATCCTACAATATGTGGGCGCCAGATTGTGTTTTCAGGGGCGGGAAATATTATTTTTATTTTCCCACCGGCGGTAGAATCGGGGTTGCGATAGCAGACAAGCCTTACGGGCCGTTTAAGCCGGAAGAGAAGCCCATCGAAGGCGCACGTGGAATCGATCCATGTGTGTTGATTGATAATGATGGAAGTGCTTACTTATATTCTTCAGCGAATCACATATTTGCGGCTAAGCTGAAAGATAATATGGTCCAGCTCGAATCTGAGCAGCAGGTCATTGGGAAACTTCCGCAAAAGGGACTGATCGAAGGGCCCTTTGTTTTTGAACACAGCGGCATTTATTATTTAACCTATCCCCATGTTGCGAATAAAACGGAGCGACTCGAATATGCAATCGGTCCTAGTCCGACAGGTCCTTTTGAACATCAAGGGGTGATCATGGATGAGTCGGCCTCCGGCTGTTGGACGAACCACCATTCCATTGTTGAGTACAAAGGGCAGTGGTATTTGTTTTATCATGATCAGGATTTGTCTCCGGACTTCGATAAAAACCGAGCCATCCGGGCGGATTATCTATACTTCAATGATGACGGCACCATTCAGAAGGTTGTCCCTACGTTGCGTGGTGTGGGGATTGCTAATGCGATCAATGAAGTACAGATTGACAGATACAGCGCTATCAGCCCTGAAGGTGTATCCATCGACTATGTTGATCCCCAACAGAAATCAAAAGGGTGGAAGGCGATACTTTCGGCTCAGGATGCCTGGGCACAATACAATAAAGTTAATTTTGGTGACAAAAAGCTGAATTCAGTCAATATCAAAGCCGCCTCGCATACTGGGGGTAGTATTGAGATTCGGGTTGACAAGATTGATGGACCATTGGCAGCTAGAGTGAAAATTCCGGAAAATACCGATTGGGGTATCGTAAGTTCAAAGCTATCAAATATTCCTTCCGGCATCCATGATTTAGTTGTGATACTGAAAGATACAAAAAGCGTTGAGATCGATTGGATAAAGTTTGAATAAGCACGTTTGCTCTTCCTGCCGAGGGGGATAAACTGGAAATCGTTAGCACAATTACGTGCATCATATCCGATTCGCGGGATGTGTTGCAAATTACATAATGGCCCTGACGGAAGGATTAGATAGATGAAAAAAATATTCTGTATGATGATATTCGTTGCTTTGTGTTTTTCTGTAGCAGCGATTGCCGACGATGAAAGCACTCAAGATGTAAACGATTCACGCGGAAAGATGAAGCCCTGGGACAAAGGCGCATGGGAAGCCGGAAAGTGTCGCAATGTGTTCCTTGAGGCAGGATACAAACAGGAAGACATTGATACCAAATTGGCCAGGGCGTATTATGACCTGTTTGAAGGGCCAAATCGGGTCTATTTTGAGGTGGGTGATGACATGGCGTATGTGTCGGACCTTAAGAACCACGATGCGCGCACCGAGGGTCTTTCGTATGGAATGATGGTGGCAGTCCAGTTGAATAAGAAAGACGTCTTTGACCGTTTGTGGCGTTGGACTGTAAAATACATGCAGCACCAGGAAGGCTCGCGCCAGGCCTATTTTGCCTGGTCAGTTAATCCCCAGACAGGTAAACAAAATTCGCCGGGTTCCGCATCGGATGGCGAATTCTATTTCGTGACCGATTTGTTATTTGCATCCAATCGCTGGGGCAATGGACACGGGCATTGACTATTACGGCCAGGCCAGACGAATTCTGGATGCCATGTGGAGCAAGGATGGAACCGGCGGGATCCGAAACGTCATCAACACCGAACACAAAATGATCACGTTTGTACCGGAAGGCAGAGGATACAATTGGACGGATCCGTCCTACCATGTACCGGCGTTTTTTGAGATCTGGGCCGAATACGCCAAAGACGGACATGAAGACTTCTATCGCGAGTGTGCTGATGTCTCCCGCCAGTTCCTGCACAAAGCCTGTCACCCGGTGACCGGTCTGACCCCGGATTATGCAGAGTTTAGCGGTGACCCTCTTGGTGGAGAATGAGTGCATTTGGCTTTGACTCCTGGAGGGTGCCCATGAACATCGCCATGGACTATTCCTGGTACGCAAAGGACAAGGAATGGCAACAGGGCTATTGCAGACGGCTTCAGGACTTTCTGTTTTCCCGAGGTATCGACACCTTTGAGGATCAGTTCAACGTCGATGGAACAGCTCGTGAAAGGATCATGGGTGCCGGAGGATATCGTAAATTGCGTCATTCCCTGGGGTGGGTCAGCACAACGGCGGCGGCCTCGATCATGGGCACCCAGGCAAAAAGCTGGAAGTTTGTCGATGCCGTTTGGAACGCTAAACTGGAGCCCTATGAAGACGGCTACTTCGATCCATATTATGACGGCTTTCTGTATCTGTTCAGCTTGATGCACCTGAGCGGCAATTACAGGATTATAAAACCGGTAGCGACTGAAAATCCATTGGAACCTATAAAGCTTCTGAGACCTGCTGCTCAAGAAGATTATTCTTATTGCGTTTTGGAAAGCGGGGTACAACTACGTATCGGCGATACCGTGAAAAACATCCTATTCTATGGCCCGGCCACGGTTCGCGTGAATGAAAATCTTGGCTGCAGCTACTGGGAGCATCCCAGTATTGTTGTTGTGGGCAAGCCCGCGGCAGTTCCGTTCAAGGTGCTGGAGACACCGGACACTATTACGATCGTATCAGACAAGCTTCAGATCAAGGCTGATAAAAAGACCGGGGCGCTGACGTTTATGGATGGAACCGGCAAGGTATTGACGCAGGAACGTGCCCAAAACCATGCCGAAATTAAGAAAGTGGAGATATCCGGGGCTCCGACCTACGAAGTGTCGAACACCTTTACCCTGAAGCCGGACGAAGGGTGGTACGGATTCGGATATGTTGATGCCGCTCCGACCAAAATCAATCGGCGCGGGCAGCAACTGCTGCTGATCCAGACGAATATGGGAATCGTCATCCCCATGATCATATCCTCCGAACGCTACGGCATCATGTGGGATACCTATTCCATCATGCGATTCAAAGACGATGCGACCGGTGCCACGCTGTGGGCAGAAAGCGCACCGGGTGGTGTGGATTACTATGTCTTTGCAGGCGATACCATGGACGACGTGATTGCCGGATACCGTGACCTGACCGGCAATGCGCCCATGTATCCCAAGCAGGCGCTTGGTCTAATCATGAGTAAAGAGCGTTATCAGACACAGGAACGCATTATTGAAGTGGCCAGAACCTTTCGCAAGGAGCAGTTCCCGCTGGATTACATTGTGCAGGACTGGCAGTACTGGGGCTCCGATAAGGATGGTACGTGGAGCGGTATGATTTGGAATCCGCAGCGTTATCCTGACCCCGAAGGCATGACCAAGGTAATTCACGATTTGCACATGAAGTTGATGATCTCCATCTGGCCGTCTGTGGGCAACGATACGCCTTTGGCCCATGAACTGGACCAATACGGCCTGCGTTTCGAGCCGCTGCATTGGATCTCAAGGAAGGCTCGCATCTATGATGCCTTCAGCGAAAAGGGACGCGAAATCTACTTCAAGCACATCAAAGAGGGACTGCTCGACAAGGGCGTGGATGCTCTCTGGATGGATGGTACCGAAGTTGAGGTGGGTACAGCCTGCTGGAATGCCAACGAGGTGGCGCGCGACATCAAGAAACTGGGTATCAATGCCATGGGCGATTTCTCGCGTTATCTGAATCCCTATACGCTTATGACCACCAAGGGCACCTACGAGGGCCAGCGTGCGGTCAACAATCAGCGTGTCTTCACGCTGACTCGTTCTGCCTGGTGCGGTGCGCAGCGTTATGCCGCTGCCTCCTGGTCGGGCGATTCCTCCGCAAGTTGGGATACCTTCAAGGCCCAGATGGCCGGCGGACTGGATGTGACCATGTCGGGTAATGCCTGGTGGACACAGGACATCGGCGGCTTCTTTGTCAATAATTTCCCCGGCGGAGAACAGAATGAAGCCTATCGCGAACTTTTTACCCGCTGGTATCAGTTTGGAGCTTTCAACCCGATCTTTCGTATCCACGGAACCAACATCGAGCGAGAGCCCTATATATTCAAGGAAATAGATCCAGAGATGTACCAAGCCCTGCTGGACATCACCCATCTGCGTTATCGCCTGATGCCGTATCTTTACAGCCAGAGCTGGAAAGTTACGAGCGAAGGCTACACGCTGATGCGCGGCCTGCCGTTGGATTTTCCGGACGATGTCAAGGCACGCAACATTAGCGACGCCTTTATGTTCGGCCCGGCGTTCCTAGTCCATCCGGTTACCCATGCCATGTATCGTATGGGTACTCCACCGGCCCCAACCCTGCCGGCGGCGTTCCTGCAAACCCCGGACGGCAAGCCCGGTCTGGCCGTACAGTATTTTGCCGGTGTCAACTTCGATACCCCCAAGGGCAGGGGGATTGACAAGGTCGTCGATCATGACTGGCCCGGTCCGCCGCTGGCCGATCCCCCCGGTGGTCTGGACGTACTTAACAATTTCTCTGCGCGTTGGGAGGGATTTCTGGTTGCACCGGAAGACGGCGAATATGAAATCGGGGTCGAAGGCGACGATGGTTTCCGTCTGTATCTTGATGGTAAGAAGGTCGTGGAGGATTGGAGCCAGGCCGCCGCACGCTATCGCAGCACAAAGGTCACACTTAGAAAGGGGCAAAAAGTGCTGCTGAAGATGGAATTCTACCAGGGTGGAGGCGAGCGCGTTATGCGTCTTGGTTGGCGCACCCCCAGTGATATTCGCGATCTGCAGAATGGAAAGAAAAGTATGAATAATGTAATGGAAACCTATCTTCCGGCCGGTGCGGATTGGTACGATTTTTGGACCAATGAGAAATATGAAGGCGGCCGGACGGCAGAGAAAGAATGTCCACTCAATATCCTGCCGTTGTATGTACGCGCTGGTTCAATCGTACCGATGGGGCCTGTATTGCAGTATGCGACCGAAAAACCGGATGCGCCGTACGAGATCCGCATCTATCCGGGGGCCGATGCAACGTTCACTCTTTACGAGGACGACAATGAAACCTATAACTATGAAAAGGGCGAATACGCCACCTACGATCTGGTCTGGAACGATTCGGCGAGGACGTTAACTGTCGGACCTCGCAAGGGCGCATTCCCCGAGATGGTTACCGAACGAACACTCAATATCGTGCTTACCGTACCTGGCAAAAATGCCGGGATAGAAACGGGTGTCGCAGACGCCAAGACGGTGAACTACATCGGTGAACCGATTGTGGTGAAATTCTGATTAATTGACCTCTGTCAATAATCTATGAAAGTTCTTCAAGAAACTTAAACAAGGAATAATATAATGAAGAAATGGATTGGAATTACTGCAAGCCTGTGGGTGGTATGTATATGCCATGCCGACAATCCAATCATACAAACAAAGTATACCGCCGATCCGGCCCCGATGGTCTATAATGACACGGTTTACCTTTATACCAGCCATGACGAAGATGATGCTGCCGGATTTAAGATGTTTAACTGGATGTGCTATACTTCAACGGATATGGTCAATTGGACGGATCATGGAATTATAGCCGGTGTTGCCGATCCTGATAAGACATTCAAGTGGGCCGACGGCCATAGTGCATGGGCTCCCCAGTGTATTGCCAGAAACGGCATGTTTTATTTATATTGCCCCACGGTGCTTAAAGGGCAGATGGTCATCGGTATTGCGGTGTCGGACAGCCCCTTCGGACCGTTTACCGACCCGATTGGACAACCTTTAGTCGAAGGCAGCTACGATCCTACCGTATATATCGATGACGACGGGCAGGCCTATATGTACTGGGGGGGGGAACGGTCCTTGCTATTACGTGAAGTTGAATGAAGACATGATCTCCACTTCGGGCGACATCCAGATTGCGTCCATCGACTTCACGGGAACTCCACCCGAGGCGTCCTACACGGAAGGCCCGTGGTTTTGGAAGAAGAATGACCACTACTACCTGGCTTGGGCGTCACGCTGCTGTCCTGAAGGTATCGGGTATGCCATGAGCGACAGTCCTGTGGGACCATGGAAGTGTAAGGGTACGATCATGGATCCGAACTCTCACTCTGATGGCAACCATCCGGGAATTATTGATTACAAGGGGACGTCATATGTTTTCGGCTTTAATTATGAGTTGTTTTTCTCCCACCAGGGCAGCAGAAAGAAGCTTGAAAGGCGTTCGATATGTGTTGCGGAAATGACCTATAACGACGACGGCACGATCAAGAAAGTTTCATGGTGGGGGGATGGCACGGCTATACCGAGCGTGCCTCAGGTCGGCCATCTCAATCCCTACGATACGACACAGGCCGAAACGATCTGCGGGGCAATGGATGTTAAGACGGAACCTTGCAGTGCAGGCGGCATGAATGTGTGCGAGATCGACAACGGCGACTACATCAAGGTCAAGGGCGTCGATTTCGGCGATACCCCAGCGACGACCTTCACCGCCGCCGTCGCCAGCGCTTCGGCAGGCGGGACCATTGAACTGCGTCTGGACGGTGCAGATGGTAAGCTGATTGGATCGGTTGACGTTCCCAACACCGGTGGATGGCAGACATGGAAAACCGTTTCCTGTCCGATCAGCGGGGCCAAAGGAGAACACGACTTGTATTTCAGGTTTACAGGAGATTCGGAAAAGCTGTTCAACTTTAACTGGTGGCAATTCAAGTAAATGAAAGGCAACAAGATTCGTATGAACCGATATGTACAATTAATCGCATTCATTGCGTTGGCCGCAGTGGCTGGTCAATGCCTTGGAAACAATCCCATTTTTAGCGACGTCTTCACGGCCGACCCGGCTGCGATGGTCGTTGGCGATACGGTCTATGTTTACATAGGCCATGACAATGCGAAAGAAGGTCAGTTTTTCACCATGCCCGACTGGCGATGCTATTCCTCAAAGGACATGAAGACCTGGACGCCGCACGGTTCCATCATGCGGCCGGAGGACTTTAAATTCGCCCGGCCTGATGTCGCATGGGCCGCCCATATGATCGAAAAAGACGGTAAATATTATTTCTATACAACATTGCGCTGCAATAATAACAATGAACACTGTATCGGAGTGGCTGTAGGTGACAGCCCTTTAGGGCCCTTTAAGGATGCCCGTGGAACCCCGCTCATTACCGACGGTATGACTACGGATTCGCGCCGGCCCAACGCCGACATCGATCCCACTGTGTTCATTGACGACGACGGCACTCCCTGGATGATGTGGGGCAACGGGGATTTCTACCTGGTCAAACTCAAGCCCAACATGATCGAACTCGATGGCCCGATCCAAAAAATGCCTCACGAAAATGTCGCCGAAGGCCCCTGGCTCTTCAAACGCGGGGATCTGTACTACAATGTCTATGCCGCGGACGTGCCCGGCAATCCACCGGAAAAGATTGCCTATGCCACGGCAGATAAGATCACCGGCCCATGGACCTTTCGCGGGTTGGTAACCGGTTCCGCAAAGGTGGGCTTTACCATCCATCCATCGGTCATCGAGTTCAAGGGGCAATGGTATTTCTTTTATCACGACGGCTCCACCAGCCTCAACGATATGCCCGGCGGCGATTGCCGACGGAGTGTCTGCCTGGAGTATCTGTACTTCAACGACGATGGTACCATCAAGCCCATTACTCAGACCAAAGCAGGTGTTTCCGGGAACGCAGAGTCGCCTAAGCAGTCGGTTCAGCTTTTCCCATTGAAAGACGTCCGGTTGCTTGAGAGTCCTTTTTCCGAGGCGGTCAAGGCCAATTGTCAATATCTCCTGGCCCATGATCCCGACCGATTGCTCGCGCCGTTCCGGCGTGAAGCGGGGCTGGAACCCAAGGCAAAGCCATACGGTAACTGGGAGAGCATGGGACTCGAAGGGCATTCGGCCGGGCACTACCTTTCGGCGATTTCGCTGATGATTGCTTCGGGCGCCGACCCGGACGGTCAGTTCCGCCGTCGTCTCGATTATATGATCAATGAACTGGCCCAAGTCCAAAAAGCCAACGGTAATGGATATATCGGAGGTGTTCAAGGGAGCAAGGAATTTTGGAAGAGTATCGCCGATGGTCATGTTGAGCTTATAGGAAAGAGATGGGCTCCCTGGTATAATCTCCACAAAATGTTCGCCGGGCTTCGAGACGCCTGGCTTGACGAAGGCAGCGAAAAGGCGCGTGATCTGCTCATTGGCTTCGGAGACTGGTGTGAAAAGACCACGGCCGGCTTGACCGACGAGCAGATGCAGCAGATGCTTGGTACGGAATATGGCGGCATGAACGAGGTACTTGCCGACATCTATGCAATCACCGGAAACAAAAAATACATGGATCTGGCCAAACGCTTCAACCAACGGTCTCTTTTCGAACCCCTGGAGAATCGCCAGGACCGTCTGACCGGCATGCATGCCAACACCCAGATTCCAAAGATCGTTGGCATGGAGCGGATTGCGGCTTTGGCCCACGATGATAAATTGCATACTGGCGCCGAGTTTTTCTGGGAAACTGTGACGCAGAACCGCAGCGTGGCCTTTGGCGGCAACAGCGTCAGCGAACATTTCAATGATCCCAGAGACTTTAGCGGCATGATCGAGCATCGGGAGGGACCGGAGACCTGCAATACCTACAACATGCTCAGACTTACGGAGGCACTTTTTGCCGCTGAACCGAAGGGCGCCTATGCCGACTATTACGAGCGTGCCCTTTACAATCATATCCTGGCCTCCATCAATCCAAAGAAGCCCGGGTACGTTTATTTCACCCCGATCCGTCCGGATCACTACAGGGTGTATTCTCAGTCCGAGCAGTGTTTTTGGTGCTGTGTGGGTACGGGCATGGAGAATCCCGGACGATACGGTGAGTTCATCTATGCCCGATCAAAGGACGAGTTGTATGTGAATCTGTTTATCCCTTCGGAACTATCGGTACCTGATGACGGAATGGTTCTGAGGCAGGAGACATCGTTCCCGGATGAGGGGCATACGCAGCTTAGCCTTCAACTCGAAAAACCGGTAACCTTCACACTGAATATCCGCCATCCCGTCTGGGTCGAGGCGGGTGATTTTACGGTAAAGGTTAACGGCCGATCTGTTGCCGTCGAGTCGACTCCGTCCTCCTATGCCGCGATTCGCCGCGAGTGGCACAATGGCGACAAGATCGACGTCAGTCTTCCGATGCGTACCACGGTCGAGCGGCTCCCCGACGGCTCCAACTGGGTGGCTATCCTGTATGGCCCCATCGTGCTGGCGAACCCTGACGGCACTGAAAACATGGACGGTCTGTTTGCCAACGATGGCCGTATGGCGCACGTGGCGAATGGTCCAATGGTTCCACTCGACAAAGTTCCGGCACTGCTCACGACGGAAGAGGAGTTGCTCGCACATATTGTTCCTGATCCTTCTGCAGGGCCGCTGCACGTCCGTATCATGGATGTGATCGATCCGGCAGAGCCCAAAGGCTTGCCGCTGGTGCCGTTTTTCAGCCTGCACGAACGGCGATATCAAATGTACTGGGAACTTACGACGCCCGAAAAAATCGCGGCGCAAAAGGAAAGACTCGCCGCCGCCGAGCGAGCACGCACCGCCCGCGAGGCCGCGACCCTCGACTCGATTGCCGTGGGTGAGCAGCAGCCCGAGGTGGAGCACGACCTTAAAGGAGAAGGTATGGAATCGGGTATTCACAACGGCCGACGCTGGCGACATGGTTCTTGGATTCAATACACCCTTGATCCGCGAGGTGAAAAGGAAGTCCTTCTGTCTGTCACATATTCGGGTGACGATCGTGGTCGCCAATTCGATATTCTGGTTAACGGGATTTTGATCGCCACGCAGAAACTGAATGCTGAAAAGCCGAATAACTTTATTGAGAAACGCTATCCGATTTCCTCCGAGATAATTCAAGCAGCTGGTAGCGGTCAACTTACAGTCCGATTTACCGTGAAACAGTGGCTCGCCGGAGGACTTTATGATGTACGTCTGCTCAAGCCGGATGCTCCGGAGGTTCCTCCTGTTAATTAACAATGTTTCGCACAAGTTGGTTTTATTGGATAGCCTTGACAGAGGAAAGTTCAAAGAAAACAAAGAGATATAATATGAGAGGTATAC
This sequence comes from Anaerohalosphaeraceae bacterium, assembly GCA_963675525.2. Classification (GTDB taxonomy): domain Bacteria; phylum Planctomycetota; class Phycisphaerae; order Sedimentisphaerales; family Anaerohalosphaeraceae; genus 4572-13. Next base: position 1,049,084 of record CAXXSL010000016.1, read on the forward strand.
GGTGAAAAAAAATGGAATTAAGAAACTTGTCACAAGTATCGTACTGGTCATGACAATTTGCGGGGGGATTTGCCTGGCGGACAATCCGATTATACAGACCAGATATACCGCTGACCCGGCTCCAATGGTGTATGACGGGGTCTGTTATGTGTATACCAGCCATGACGAAGACGTAATCGTGCGTGACTTCTTCTCCATGAATGACTGGCGGTGCTATTCTACCACTGACATGGTTAATTGGACAGACCTCGGTTCGCCGTTATCCTATGAGAATTTTAAATGGGCCGGCAGTAATTCATCCTGGGCCGGTCAGTGTATTCCGCGAAATGGTAAATTTTATTACTATGTTCCGATTAATCAAAAAAGAGGTGGAAATGCCATCGGGGTAGCGGTATCCGACAGCCCTGTAGGACCGTTTAGCGACCCCCTCGGTAAGCCATTGCTTTCCGGAGTTGGATATATCGATCCTACGGTGTTTATCGATGACGATGGACAGGCGTATCTGTATTGGGGCAATCCCCAGGAGGTCGAAGGTACCCTGAATCCGGCTGCTGTTCGCGGTCCTGATGGCAGGCTTTATCTTTTTCCACGTCTCGTTGCGAAGGGCAATTATTCGCGTATTGGCATCGCCCGTGTTCGGTTTAATGAGGCAGGCGACCCGTCCGGCATCGAGCGGCTCGGCATCGCACTGGAACCGGAAGCTGATTACGAGCGGCTGCCAGACGGCAGCGGCGGCTGCGAAGATCCGCGTGTCACGTTTGTCGAACCGCTTCAGCGATATATAATGACTTACACGGCGATTTCGCCTGAAGGTCCGCGAATCGCCCTGGCAGTATCGAAGGATTTGTTCAGCTGGCAGCGAATGGGGCTTGCGACCTTCGAGCCTTATCAAGGCATCGATTTCGTCAACGTGGGCAATAAAGACGCCAGCGTCTTCCCTATCGCCATTCCGAATCACGCCGGGAAAATGCAGTTGGCCATGCTCCATCGGGGCCGGAACCGCCGGTTTGGTGGCGATCAAGTTTTCTTCTACTGATTAGAAGGTTTCTCAAGGCGGGTTATATTGACGCTGGCGAACTTGTCCTAACCACGAAAGGAACGCCTCAAGGTGGTAATAATGTCCCAACGCCATGTCGCTGGTGTATCTTCTTTATCCCGTTGCGATGATTGGTAATTTTGTTTACTTTGGATTAGAGATTGAAGGACGGCTTGTTTCTTTGGCTTCTGCGGAAATAAATCTCATATTGAGTAACGTCAAAATGACCGTTTTTGCTACTCTCCCTGAATTTAGGGGCAACCGTTTTGCCAGCTGGCTTTTGGGATATATGGAAAATGTAATGCGATCTTGTGGCTTACAAACTTCGTATACTATTGCGAGATCAGTTTCTGTCAGGATGAATGTTACATTTGGAAAAGCGGGCTATATATATGTGGGCAGATCGAAAGCATGAGTGTTTGGTATAAAAGTTTGTAGGAGAAAGGAACTTTAAAATGAAAGTCAAAGAAAAGCAGAACATGGTGTTGTCTGGCTATGCGATGTCTTCAGGACTAGCTAAAGGGAAAGCTTTTCTATATCAGGACATATTGCAGCGAGACCATGAATTATATGATATAACCAAGCATGAGGTAGATGATGAATATATTCGTATAGAACAAGCTATTAAAGTTGTAATTCATGACTTAGGGCTAACTGCAGATCGAATAGAAGAAGAATTGGATAAAGACTCAGCCGATATTTTTCACGTACAAAAAGCTGTTCTTTGTGATCCTTCACTTCTTAATGAGATAAAAAAAGAATTATGCACAGAACTGGTAAATGGTGAGCAGATTATAAAGAGAGTATTTCACAGGTGGGAACGTAAATTTCGTGAAATGGAGGATGAAAAGTTTAGACAGCGAGCCGACGACATAGTAGATATTAGCAGTAGACTATTGCGAGAGCTTAGTGGAATACATGCTCATATCCTTGAAGATGTACCAGATGGAAGCATCCTGGTCGCCAAGCGGTTGTTGCCTTCTGATACTGTTTTTTTATCGCGTAAAACAACCGTTGGAACTGTGGTCGAATTTGGAGGAACCGGGTCACATGCAGCTCTCTTGACTAGAGAAATGGGGATCCCGGCGGTATCTAGAATTCCGAACCTGCTAAAATATGTTTCTCAAGGAGACGTTTTGCTTATCGATGGATTTTCTGGGAGTGTCATTGTCAACCCAGATGAAAAAACTGAAAATGACTTTAAAAACCGGATCAAGCAACTGGATATTTCTCGTAAAAAGCAACTGGAACACTGTTTTGAAACAGCAAAAACATTAGATGGTTTAACTATTCAAGTATTTGCAAATGTTGGCTGCCGTGAGGATGTGCAACATGCGATCAAAAATGGAGCTGATGGTGTTGGGCTTTACCGGATTGAGCAATTTTATCTTTCCCGAAAAAATCCACCATCGGAAGATGAGCTCTTTGAGGAAATTCGTCAATCTTTACTCCCGCTGGAAGATAAGCCTGCTACAATCAGGCTGTTAGACGCAGGTGCTGACAAGGAGATATCTTTTCTTAATATGCCTTTTGAGCAAAATCCATTTCTTGGGAGAAGAGGGGTTCGCTTGCTTCTGGAATACCCTGATCTTGCAATTTCGCAGATGAGGGCATTATTGCGACTTTCCAAAGAATTCAACATTGAAGTATTGGTGCCTATGATAACCTTATCAAAAGAAATGTATGAGATGAGGAAACTAATGGTGATCGAGGCAAATGACATGGGAATTGATAAGTTACCACTGCTTGGAGCAATGATTGAAACGCCTGCAGCGGCATTGTGTGCTAAAGAAATCTCCGAGCATGCAGATTTCCTTAGTATTGGGACAAACGACTTAACCCAGTACACGATGGTGGCTGGCCGTGAAAACCCGCTTGTAAGTGATTATTTCATTGATGAGCATCCTGCCGTCCAGAAAATGCTTCATATTGTTATGCGGGATATCGGAAAAACTCCTATCTCAGTCTGCGGCGAATTGGCGGGTAAAGTTAACGCCATCTCAATGCTACTTGAAATAGGAGTGCGAACACTAAGCGTGGCACCTCTTTTGGTGCCAAAAGTAAAAGAAATCATAAAACAAACTTCAACTATGTAAGATACTAATCTATAGGAATTATCATGTCAGGACTGATCATTGTTTCAAACAGGTTGCCTGTAAGTGTTTCTAGGGCAAAAGGTAGATTTGTATACACTGAAAGCGATGGAGAAGTTGCATCTTTCGCGTTATTTTTGTACTTTTTCAGACAACGAAACAGAATTTGTGGACTATACTTGTCGCGGAAATCGATTCCCACCTCGAAAAACAGAGACCGGAGGACTGCATGAGATGTAAGATGAATAAGTTGACACTTCTCAGAGCCCTCAAAAGACATCTCCTCACTGAGGGCTTTCAAATGAAGATTGGGTCAATGGTGATTTGGCCATTATTGCCGGCTTTTTTGAACACACGGACCAGAAATTCTGTGTGTCATAGATGCGTGAAAATGATACCTTGTAGGCAAGGATTTTCGATATTTATAGATTACATGAACCAGTCTGTTGCACCAAAATTTGCACCAACACTTCCCCTTTGACTCTCGGGAGGCTTCCGGGCAGCTCTCGGTTTGCTTACGGGGGCCCATTTTAAGGGTTATAAGTCTTTATTTTTCAATAGGTTACACACGCGATTTCAGACTGAAAATCCGTGTGTCGGCGGTTCAAATCCGCCCCTGCCCATTAGATAAGTCTTTAGCTGGCAACATGTTACAGTTGTCGGCTTTTTTATCTTTTTTTCCGGAACCCCGCTGCACCAATTCTGCACCAATTCCGGACACAGGGACTGGGCCGCCGCCTGCCTTGCACGGTCCACCAAATCATCCGCTACAGCCAGGTAAAAAGCGTGTGTTGTGGAAAAGCTTGCGTGTCCTGCCAGGATCATTACGTCATGTTCTGACATGCCATTGGCAAGCCAATTACCCGCAGCGGTCAGGTGGTGCTTTGTCAATTAACTGAAAACGGCAGAGCCGTCTGTGAATCCGAGCACATTGATCCAGGCCCTCGGCATCGTGAGAGTCTGGAGCACCGCTACTGGGTCAGGCAGGTTGCCCGGGATTACGAAAAAAAGGGATACGAGGTGACCTGTGAACATCCGGTGAAAGGAAACGCGGCCGTTGATATTTTAGCAAGTAGGCCCGGAGAAAAGATAGCAATTGAGGTTGAAACCGGAAAATCAAATATTAAAGCCAACCTGGAAAAGCTGAAAGAGGTAAGTTTTGATAAAATCATACTGCTTGCCGCCAATCCGTCCGCTGTCCGGAAATGCCAAAAGGCCATAGAGTCAGTTGAAGATATTGATGCTGGGATGATTGAACAGCTTAGCTGGCTGGATTTTTCCTAACGGATGCTCTCTTCGTATTGATGGCCTGCCTCGTATATTGTCTCATACAACTTTGACGGCCAGAGCAATGATAATAATTGGCCAGCCCTTCTACTGCATTGAGAGAGCCTTTCTGAGTTCCTGGTGATAAGCTTCGAAGTTGCATGTCCCTGATCATTTTTTCGCGTAATTGGCTCATAATGTCCCTTTGCTTGAGTGATAAGAAGGTTAGCATTTACGATAAATGCTTTCGGGGATGCATTTTAATGGGGGAGAAGGGAAGAGCCAATGTAATTAAGAAGGGCTACGGAGACAGAGGGGGACGGAAAAAGCCACCGCGAAGCGGTTTTGTTCTTGATACCTTTTCTGAACCTTTTGAATATGTGTAATATACTGATTTCTTGTACCGAAGTCAAGACTTTGCCCATTCCGCAATATTTTTTCACTCGACAAATAATTTTACGAAATACCTAAAGTCTTTTTAAATAAAGTATTATCAATTTTGTTTCGGTATTTATACCGATGTAGGGTTACTGGATAAAAGATATTTTGATAAACTTTTAGCTTGATGTTTTATTTCTTGCGCTATAGATTCAAAATTTGGATTCCAAGGAGCTTCGTATTGGGATCGTGGTAGAGGGCCGAATTTGGAGGTTGCGTTAAGGAGTAGAGGGACTCACCCTTTTCGTACCTGTTTGAAATGAAGTGCTATGTTCTGCGCGCATTATGCGTGCTGATTCAAATAGTGACTACGTTACGTGTAAACAGGAAAGGACTCAAGAGATGAATCTCAAGCCGTTCGTCAAATCATTCGTTTTTATATCTATCTGCATTTTATTACTTACAGCTTCCTCAGTCATGGCCGAGGATGCGATCCTCGACCAAATAGATCGGCTGCGAAGGGCTGCTAATCAGGACAACTATGCAGAGACGATCGATAAATTTCAGCAGATCATCAAAGACCATCCGGCCACTGAGTATGCCATAAAGGCTCAAGCAGAGATTGCTTCGGTTTATGTTAAAGTTGGAAATACTGTGGCTGCGGATGCTGCTGTTCAGAATTTGATTACCAACTATTCCAACGAGGATAGAGCCGGAAACTGTATCTGGCGGGTCGCCGCTCAGTATTCACGTTCCGGCGAACAGGGAAAAGCTAAGGAATTGTGTGAAATGGCTTTAGCTATCTGGCCGAATCACTCCGAATACAAGCACACAGTATCCAAACTGGCGGAGGTTTCCATCCGTCAGGCGGGATTTGATAACACCGAGGCCGTTACGAAAGCGCTAATTGAGAAGTATCCTGATGACAAGGATATGATTCGAGATTATCTACGACGAGAAGCAGCTCATTTTTCAAGATACGGGCATACCTCCCAGGCACAAAAAATGTCTCAAGCCATTCTTGAGAACTTCTCGGAGGATGAGGGCGATATATGGGCCCATGCGGGCGTGGTGTCATCCTGTTTGATACTCGGGGACACGTCGAAGGCCGAAGCTGTGGTTACCAAGTTGGTTTCCGGCTTTCAGGAAGACACGGATTTTGCCGAAACTGTCAATTGGCTGGCCGGTCAGTATGTCAAAGCATCGGATACTACAAAAGCCATACAGTTATATCAGTCAGTTTTAAGTCAACCTCAGGTATATCAGTCATCTTTAAGTAAGCATCCGGCTTCTTACTTCCAGCTTATTGCTCACAAGGGATTAGCTCGTATCTATATGAGTCTTGGTGAAACCGCTAAGGTTGATGAGCAGCTTGATACGATTGAGCGTAATTATCGAGAAGAGTTTGGTTTCGGCGAAGCTGTTTTTGAAATCGCTGAAGACTATTGTTTGCGAGCCGAAGGAGCTTTGCAAGAGAACGATCCCAACCAGGTCGATATAAACTTTTCCAGGGCCATTGCAATTTGGCAGAGAAACATTGATCAATTCGATGATCCGCGTCGTCAGTGTCATGCCTATTATTATACAGCGAATTGCTATCAAAAAATTGGGCAAATGGATAAGGCCGTTGAGTATTATCAGGAGGTTGTGACGAAGTGGCCGGATTATGACAAAGCCTGGGATGCTCAATTTATGATTGGGCGCAGTTATGAAAAGCTTGCCGCATCAGGTCAGATGGATTCACTGACCGCTAGGACGCAAAGTAAGACGGCGTATCTGAAAGTGATTGAGAATTATGCGACCAGTCCTGCGGCAAACATCGCACGGCAGAAACTGACTAAAATGGAACAGGAGTAGATAAAGGGGCTTTGCCATGAAATCAATCGTCATTATAGGATATATTAGTGTTTTTGCGGCACTTGCAATGGCGTGCACACCGTTGCCGCCTTATGCAGAGATCACCAGCTATGATAATCCAGTTATAGAGGGACAAACTGCATTCTTTACGGGAAGTGGTTATACCCGTGACGGCGGATTGGTTTCTTATCAATGGGATTTTCCTTCTCAGGCATACAATATACAGAATGATAAGACCACAAATGCCAGTTGCAAGTTTGATTCAGCAGGTTATTATTCTATTTCATTTACAGTCAAGAGTTCTACGGGTTTGAGTACGACTGAATGGTGTATAGTCACTGTTTTGGATGGTGGTCCATGGTATGTATCGGTTGACGGTGATGATGACAATGATGGTCAATCCTGGACGAATGCTCTTCGAACAATCCAGACGGCAATTGATATTGCAGACGATGGGGAAACGATTTATGTCGCTTCGGGGATTGCTGAACCCGCAGTTTACTATGAGCAGTTGGATATGAAGGGGAAAAGTCTGAATATCCAAAGTGTGGATCAAAGTGGGGCTTTGAGCGACAGGGAGCGTGCTGAGAATACGATTATTGATGCTCAGGAGCGGGGTACGGCGGTTGTTTATCGTGGGAATGAGGATAATGGAACAGGAGTAGCCCTGGAAGGCTTTACAATTACCGGTGGTGCGCCGACTGGTGAAGGACTGGCATTGCATCTGGAATTGAATGAAACCACAGGCTCTGCCGCAGCGGATTCATCCGGCAAGGGAAGAAATGGTGACCTTGTAAATGAACCGGACTGGGCGACAGATCGGAATGGAAACGGTGCATTGTTATTTGATGGTACGGATGATCATGTCGAAATAACTGAATATAAAGGTGTTGTGGGGGGAGGTTCTCGCACCTGTACAGCGTGGATCAAAACAACTGACAGTGTCGGTGAAATCTTATCTTGGGGTGAAGAATATTCTGGTGGCAGGTGGATTGTCCGCATCAACGAGGGAGGGCAACTTCGTGCTGAAGTTCAAGGCGGCAATATTATCGGCACGACCATTATCAACGACGATGCGTGGCATCATGTTGCTGTTGTTGTAGAAAATGACGGTAGTCCGGATATTGAAGAAGCCAGATTATATGTGGATGGGCAACTCGAAACGATTAGTTATTCGGTTGATGAGCCAATCAATACCGGCTCGGTTCAAAATGTGCTAATTGGTGTTTATTTTGAGGCAAACCTTCCCCGTTACTTCCAGGGCTTGATAGATGATGTCTGTATTTACAGCCGGGCACTGGGCTTAGATGAAATTGAAACGCTGGCCGGCCAGATATCCACCACGGATACAAGTCCTGTCGCTCACTGGAAGCTGGATGGAAATGCCAGTGACTCTTCAGTTAATGACTTTGACGGAACGGTCCACGGCGGTCCGAGTTGGGAGAATGGCTACCTTGGTCAGGCGTTAGATTTTGATGGGGACGGGGATTATATTAGTATTGATGACTCAAACGATCTTAGCTTTACTGATACAGATGATAAACCTTTCTCAATAAGTCTCTGGGTTAATTTTGATGATATGACCGCGGCACCTTTGGTTTCGAAAGGAGGAGATGGTTCTGGAAGAGAATATCTTATCTATACCGGGGGGGCGGATATTATGAATTTCAGACTTTATGATGATAGTACCGGCGGTTATTTAAACAAGAGGTATGAAACTGCTCTCACAAATTATGAAGGGCAGTGGACTCACTGGGTTTTTACTTATAATGGAAATGAGACTAGCGATGGAATGGCTTTTTATCTTAATGGAGATCGAGTAGATGATTCAAATTCTGATTCCGGAACTTATTTGGGGATGGAAAATCTCGGAAATGATCTTTTGATTGGTAAAGATGATATTGTTGGTTTAAGCTTGAGCGGTTCAGTTGATGATGTGCGGATTTATGACTATGATTTGAGTGCTGCTGGGGCAAAAGGTCTCTATGAGACTCGGTTTTCCGACGGCGGCGGCATTAAAGGTCACGGTGCGTCTGCTAACATCTCTAAATGCATCATTAAAGATAATGCTTCTGAAACCGATGGCGGCGGAATGGATGGTGTTAATGGTGTGATTTCTCATAGTTATATTATGGGTAACACGGCTGCCGGAAACGGCGGAGGCTTGTCGGGTTGTAACGGCGATATGAGTAACTGTGTTATCGCGAAGAATGCCGCTCTGAATGCAGGAGCAATGGACGGTTGCGATGGGGATATTTTAAGCTGTACGATTGCTGATAATGCTGCTGTACTTATCGGCGGCGGTCTTCAGGATTGCGGCGGTTCCATTGTGAATTCGATTTTGTGGAATAACCGTGATAATTCCGGTCTTTCGCAGGAGTCACAAATCAGGGACTGCACGGCGGCCATTTCCTTCAACTGCATCCAGTACTGGTCCGGCATCGGAACAGGAAATAGCAGCGGCGATCCCAATTTTGTCAATCACAATGCCGGGGACTATCATCTGGATGCGGCCTCGATGTGCATTAATATTGTTGAACCGAATTCGATTTACGCCGATCAGGTTGATCTGGACGGCAACCCCAGAGCCGAAGGCCATGACTTAAGAATTGATTTAGGGGCTTATGAATTTCAGCAGAAAATATGGTATGTTAAAACCGACGGCAGCGATACAAATAACGGCAAATCATGGAACACGGCGTTTGCGACGATCCAAAAAGGAATCGATGCAGCAAGTGATAATGATATTGTTATTGTTGCGAATGGAACGTATACCGGTGAGGGCAATCGAGACGTTTTCATTAGCGGCAAAGCCATTGTGGTCCGAAGCCAGGACGGGCCGCAAGAGTGTATTATTGATTGTGAGGGGGCCGAATCGGAACCACATCGAGGATTCTGTTTCTATACCGGAGAAGGAGCTGACCCTAATGATTCCATTCTGGATGGTTTTACGATTAAGAATGGTTATGCACCCATTACTTATGGATCAAGTAGCGGGGGGGGCGATAAGATGTTATCTCAGCAGTCCAACAATACGGAATTGCCTTATTGAAAATAATACTGCGGCTCAAGATGGGGGTGGGATATTTATAGACTATGGCAGTAATGGCGTAAATCCGACGATCGCCAATTGCATTTTTACCAATAATGAGGCTTCACTAAATGGGGGAGGAGTATATACTAAGGGCAGCAGCAACAATCATACTCAGATTATTAATTGTACTTTTGTAGCGAATCATGCTGAAGGAGACGGGGGTGGCTTATATACTAATGCGAATTCTGAACTTGTAAATAGTATTTTCTGGAACAACACGGAATCAACAGGTACCTCTCAGATATATCCTTCAACACTAGCAGTAACTTATAGCTTTGTCGAAGGTGGGTATAATGGTGCAGGAAACATAGGGATTGACCCGAACGATCCTTGTTTCGTCGATCCGGATGGACCGGACGACACATACGGTACATTCGACGACAATTTCAGATTGTCTGCCGGAGCACCCTGTATTGATGCGGGGACTAATGATGTAAACGATTTGCCAGGAATGGATATCGCCGGTTTGTTGCGTGTTTCAGATGGAAATGACAACGGTGACGCGATTGCGGATATGGGGGCGTATGAGTACCGGTTTAACCATGCTCCCATTGCCAAGGATGACCCGAGTTTGACCGGTCAATCGATTGAATGTAGCGAAGACGGGTCGGTGACGATCAATGTCTTAGCCAACGATTCAGACCCGGAAGGTGACGATCTGTGTGTCGACCCGAATGTAGTACAACCGGCACATGGTACGGCTGTGGTCAGTAATGGCGGCCTGACGATTACTTATACTCCGGACCCCTATTTTTCCGGCGGCGATTCGTTTCAGTATCGGGCATTCGATGGTCAACTGGAATCAAACTGGGCAACCGTAACGTTGAATGTACAGCAGAGCGGCCAACCGCCGGTGGCGCAGGATGATGAAATGACGATTGTCAGGGGGACGACGGAAATTGTTATTGACGTTCTGGCCAATGACACCGACGCCGATCCGGGCGATACGTTGTCGGTTTTCTCCTGCGGGTTGGCGGTGCATGGTGAGGTTGTCAATAACGGCGTGGATGTTACGTATCGGCCGGCGGCGGGGTATAGCGGGACGGACAGCTTCAGTTATACGGTTTGTGACAGCGGGGGGTTGTCGGATGAGGCGACGGTTGTGGTGTACGTCATGGGCGTTGACGCCGGAGTGGATCAGGCGATTGAATTGCCTAATTGTCGGGCGTTTTTGGATGGGGCTGTTGCGGGAATCCCTGCCGGAGCGACGATTGGCTGGGATGTACTGGATAAGCCGCTCGGGGCGGGGGTTGGGTTTGGTTCGTATACGGTCGAATCGCCGGATACGGTGGCGGAGTTTTCGCTGCCGGGAACGTATGTTGTGGAGCTTGAGGTTGATTGGCAGGGCATAAATGCTCGGGATCTGGCGGTGGTCACGGTGCGGGCGAGCGAGAAAGCGGGCAACCGGCCGCCGCGGGTGCAGGCCTGGGCGGAACCGAGTGAACTGACTCTGCCGGATAACACTGCGACGCTGAATTGGGCGGTATCGGACGATGGCGTATCCAGGGGATTGTCGCAGTGGTGGGAGGTTGTCGACAGCCCGATAGCCGGGGAGGTGTTGTTTGGGACGTACACGGCGCAATCACGGACGGCGGCGGTGTCCTTTTCGGCGGACGGCGTGTATGTTCTCCGATTGACGGTTTCGGATGGTATCGACCAGACAACGGCCGCGATATTGATTTGCGTCAATCCCGATGGCCAGGCGAATACACCGCCTACTGTGGATGCCGGGCCGAATCGGCAGGCCTCGTTGTTAGCAGGGCCGCAGAGCATCACACTGAACGATCCGAATGTCATCGCGATGGATCCGGACGCGGGGCCGCAGCCGTTGGCCATTCAATGGACGATTCTCAATGATACATCCGGTATCGGGTTTACTTTCGCGTCGGATATTTTGAACCCAACACTGATCGTTACAAAGCCGGGCCAGTATGTTTTGCAGTTGGCGGCCGGCGATGGTGCCGCGACGGTGACCGATACCATGGCAATATCGACCGCCAGTGTGATGGTCGATGCCGGCCCGGATGCACTGGTTATTCTGCCGGACGGAGATGGGGAGGAAGTGATGCATGCGTTGTCGGGGTGGTGTGAAAGTCAGCCTGCCGGATTATACAGCTATACGGAGTGGGAGGTCATGGTGCAGCCGGACTCGAGCAATGTGCAGTTTGATCCGGTTCTGCCTGCGGTATCTGTGTGGGACCCCAATGTGACGTTTACAAAATCCGGTGATTATGTCTTTAAACTGACAGCGAAAGATTCACAGGGCGAGGAAGTCGGCTCTGACGAGGTCTATATCAAGGTCAAATTCGCCAGTCAGGAGTATACGACGTACTTGTATTTATATGATCTTGACTTGGCAGGCAAAAGGGAGTGGGAGGTAAATTATGGCGAACCTTTAGGGTCCTGTCCTGCTGCCAATCTTGTCTTTTCCAGCTATGAAGAGGACACAAAAATAGCCTATCAGGCAGTCGATCCAAACGGTATTTTAGGCCTGCTATATGATGCCAACCCGAATGTTGTGGATGCGAATCTAATTGATCCCTCCGGGGCGGCGCATATGCAGAAAGGTCAATATTCTTATGTTGATGGCGAAGACGGTGTTTATAAGGTTACCAGTACGAACAAAAAGTTTACTGTTTTGGCTGGTGATGTTATGCGTGACTCAACGTCAGGTTATTTTGTAATGAGCAAAAACGGCCTTGGGTTGATAAAGAGTTTTATTCTCACATAGGAAGAGATACTTGGAATGGAAGACGTCTTGTTGTCTTTTCTTATCAGGATAATACGCATATAACGATTAAATGGGATTCCAACAAAGATGGTATATGTGATGATTCTGACCCAAATTTGATTATGCAGAAATATGATTTACTGACAGGCGCCACTGAAGATATTATAATGGATGATTACCTACTCAATGAGGGCGATCATGTCTATCGAATCCCTGATGATAATAATATCTACATTCATGTTCTGGCGGACAAACCAATATCTGTTGAGCAGTGCAACGATAGTGGTTTTTATGTTCCGTCGTCCAACGGTCAATGGGTCGGTCAAAACTTTAATGTTTATGTCGATTCTATTGCAGATGAGAATCTTGAGGGTACTATCTATGCTTATATAGCTCCATTAGCTGTTTTTGCCCATGAGAACGGCACGGAAGTGTCCATTAGACAGAATGCTATCGGGGACAAGAGTC
>CAXXSL010000017.1:0-11980 GCA_963675525.2 Anaerohalosphaeraceae bacterium
TAAATCAAAGCGTGTTGGGAATGGCCCAATCTTACAAGAAATACTTCCAAGATTATTTAACGAATCTTCCAGCTGAAACAACTCGAGTTTACAGATATGAAGATGTCATTTTCAAAAAAATGGAATGGCTTAAGGATATGTTATTGTATTTAGATATTGAGGTATCTATTTCAAACATTACAGAGATTGCAAATAGATATGATATCCGTCCAGACAAAGAAAATCCACATAAACACATCAGGCAGATTGTTCCAGGTAACTATAAAACCCACCTGACTCCTGATACAATTAACGAAATTAACCGTATTTTTAAACCGATCATGCATTATTTTCAATACGATTCAGTTATGAGCATGACACTGAATCCAGAGGCAAATATAAAAAAAATGATAGGACCGGATAACTTTCCTGTAAATGGGATAAAAACAGTGAGTCAGACTAATTCCTGGAGCCTCACACGACCGCTACGACAACTGATATCTTCTTTCAAAAAGTAACGGAGTATGATTTTGTTAGGAACAAGGGACTATCTTCAATTAATTCAAATAAAAGTTGCTGGAAATCTAAAGGCCGAATCTTCTCGTGATTATCTCGGTTATCTTTGGTGGCTGATTGAACCGGTTTTTAAGATGTTGGCCTATTATTTTGTTTTTGGGATGTTGTTATCCAGAGGAACGGAAGATTATGTTGCATTTCTGATGACCGGACTGATACCTTGGCTTTGGTTTGCTCAAACTGTAAGCCGAAGTTCGATGAGTATTGTTTCTGGAAAGGCTTTGATGATGCAGGTTTACATCCCTAAGATAATCTTGCCAACAATTGTCATTTGCCAGGATGCAGTCAAGCAAATCATTATTTTTTTCTCATTGCTGTTATTCCTTTACTTTTATGGCATATCACCCTCACCTCACTGGCTATCACTTCCTGTGCTTGCTTCAACGCAGTTAGTTGTCATCATGGCCTGTTCCTACTTTGTAGCCTCAATCGTTCCATTTATGAATGATTTTAACTATATAGTGAGTACCGGTTTGCAATTAATGTTTTTTTGCTCAGGGGTCTTTTACAGCCTGGATATTATCCCGCCCCGGTTTCAACAATTGCTTATTCTCAACCCAATGGCGTCACTATTGTACAACTACCGGCGGGCGCTTATTTACCATCAGTGGCCGGATTGGTCGGATCTGTGTTTAATTACATTAGGTTCACTTTTGGCTGTTTTAGTTATGTGGCGCGTTATAAAGCGCTTGGATCATATTTACCCAAGAGTTATTTTATGAGTGGAGATTTGCTGATCGCGCTGCAAAACGTCGGTGTTCGCTTCAAATTCAGGCGTTCCCTTTTCAACGGCGACTATTTTGATGCTCTCAAGGATGTCTCCTGCGATATCTGCCGCGGCGATTCATTAGGTGTGATCGGCCGCAACGGTGCGGGCAAAACGACCTTGCTAAGATTGATTGGAGGCATTATAAAGCCTGACCGCGGGGTGATAGTGAACAACAATGTGTCCACTACCCTGCTGGCCATGCAGATCGGTTTCGACCAGGAGCTGACAGGGCGGGCAAATGCTCTGGTAAGCGGCATGTTGCTGGGGTTCAGTAAGAAGCAAGTTTTGGCCAACATGGAGAAAGTTATCGATTTCGCGGAGTTGCATGATTTTATCGACCGACCTACGCGAACATATTCAGCAGGGATGAAAGCCCGGCTGGGTTTTTCCATCGCCCTGGAAATGAGCCCGGACGTGCTGCTGATCGACGAGGTCCTGGGGGTTGGCGATGCAAAATTCCAAAAGAAATCCATGGCAGTGATGAAAGAAAAATTGCTTTCCGATCAGACGATCGTTTTTGTTTCCCACAGCGCTGCAATGGTAAAATCGTTGTGCAACAAAGCGATTTGGATAGAAAATGGGTTCACTGTGATGCAGGGTGACTCAGCCGAGGTTGTCGGCGCTTACGAACAATCTATGAATGATAATGGATAATTCCAATTTAAACTATTACTTTGGCACCAGGAACAGGCCCTTTCAATTTGAAAGTACTACAAGTATATAAAGATTATTATCCGCCTGTTAAAGGCGGCATTGAAAAGCACGTCAATATCCTCTCAAAAGGATTGATCAAGAGGGGCGTCGATGATTTGAGTTCGAGTCCTTGTATCCAATACAAAATATAAGCTCGAAGAAGAAAGACACGAAAACATCCCTGTTTACAAGGCCCCCCAGGTCGGCAGGTTCTACTCTGCGCCGTTGACACCGACATTTTTTTACCATTTACGAAGGCTTGGAAAAGATGCAGATATACTGCACTTCCACCACCCAAATCCGACAGCCGAGTTTTCATATCGATTTTTTACAGGGCTGAAAAAAAAAGTTATTGTGACCTATCATAGCGATATTATCCGGCAAGACAGGCTCGGTAAAATTTATTCACCATTCAGAAAACTGAAGTGAGTGTTTGGTGCCCTATTATTACCATAATACACATGTTTCTGGAAATGGCCGACGGAATCATTGCCACATCATCCCCAATTATATTCAGACTTCAAGAGCACTGCATCCGTTTACTCTGCGCCGTTGACACCGACATTTTTTTACCATTTACGAAGGCTTGGAAAAGATGCAGATAAGTCAAAATGCACGGTCATTCCTTTAGGCATTGATCTGCAAAGATTCCAATCCAACGGAGACGGGCAAAGAATTCAACAAATACGGGCGGAGAATGAAAACATACCGATCATTCTGTTTGTCGGATGCTTTCGATATTACAAAGGGCTCCACGTTTTGCTGTCTGCAATGGAAGATGCGGATGCGAAATTGATTTTAATCGGCACCGGCCCGGAAGAAGCCATGCTTAAATCCATGGTTTCCGGCAACAAAAAATTATCTGAAAAAATTGAATTCTTGGGTGAATTGTCGGATGAAGAAGTGACTGTTTATTACAAAGCTTGTGATTTTTTTGTGCTTCCGTCGCACTTGAGAAGCGAGGCCTTCGGCATGGTCCAGCTTGAAGCCATGTGCTGTAAGAAATCCATAATTTGCACGGAATTGGGCACCGGAACAACCTACGTGAATATCCACGATAAAACCGGTGTTAATGTTAGACCGAATGACGCGTCTTCTTTGAAGAATGCGATCCAGTATTTAATCGACCATCCTGAAACCCGGACGGAGTATGGATTATGTGGATATTCTCGAGTGAAATCACATTTCGATGGCGAGATAATGGTTGAAGAAACACTAAAATATTATCGTGAAGCACTTTCCAGATGAAAGAGCTATAACGGAAAGTACCTTCAATTCGACCGGAGGCGTTGCCCTTAGTAGGGAGTCAGAATATTTGACTAAATTAGGCGTTTCGCCTTTTTCTGAAAATAGACGAACACCATGATTTCAGTAGCTTGTTTATAGTTTTCCATCTCAAAAGGCGAAACCGCTTCGGGATTGCCGATCTCACCGCATATTCGGTGTTAGCCGCTACGGCGCATAGCCGACTATAGCGCCGCAGCAGCTGCCTTGAATCTGCGGCAAGCTCGACAATCGCCTATTTTAGGTTTGACTCAGGAATAGAGGAATTTTTCACATAGGATTGACAGACAAGCCGGGATGGTCGAATTAAATAAGCCTCGTTTCAGGGGCTTTTTTATTTTGATAAGAAAGGGCGGAGGAGTTAGCGGCTCAATGTAAGCGGCCATTTAACCCCATCTTCACAAGCTCGGCAAGGCATGGCATATACTCCTTCTAAAAGGAGGAGATCATATGCCGGAAGATTCCCATCAGCTTGATTCCCGGGAAAGACGCAGTTTCTGGGAGAACCACATCGAACAATGGAGAATAAGCGGGCTGAGCCAGGCCGCATACTGTCGCAGACACCGACTCAAAGCCCATCGCTTTTATTATTGGAGGCGACGGTTGTCGGCTTCACAAGACGGGGTCTCTTTTTTGCCGGTGGCGCTTTCTTCATCATTGGTGCAAAATCATACGATGATTCGTATCCATACCCCCAACGGATTCATCATCGAAATTGACGACGCCAACGGGTCTTTCAAGATCGAGCCGCTCATCACCGGGGTGGCCGCTTTATGATGTTCGCCGTCAATCCCAAACGGGTCTTTCTGGCTGCAGGCAGCACCGACATGCGCAAATCGATCAACGGGCTGTCTATCCTGGTGGAGCGGGCCATGGATCTGGACCCTTTTGCCGGGGATCTGTTCGTTTTCTGCAACCGGCGGCGCAATATGATAAAAATTTTGTACTGGGACAGCAACGGATTCGCCCTATGGCACAAACGTCTGGAGAAGCACCGATTCCGCTGGCCGACAGGTGCCGAACGGGTCGTATCGTTGGGTGCGAAAGAGCTGGAATGGCTTCTCGCCGGGTTGGATTATTCGCACGCTCATGAGCAATTACGTTACCGTTTCACCAGTTGACACTTCGTTCTCATAAGAAAATAAATATATACAAATCCAGCATGTTATGATATGTAACGGGCATGGTTTCGGAATCGAATCAACTGCCCGACGACGCCGCATCGCTTAAGAAAATTATCTTCTCTTTGCAGCAGCAGAACGATCATTTGCAGGAGATGGTGCGCCTGCTTCAAAACGAGATTTTCGGTCGTAAAAGCGAAGTCCGTCCGGTGATTGATCCAAACCAGTTGCAGTTGTTCACGCCGACCGAAACGGTCGAGCCCATCCAACCTGACGAGTCTATCGCCATCAAAGGGCATACCCGTAAGAAACGGGGACGTAAGCCGCTGCCCGAGGACCTGCCCCGGATTGAGGTCGTCCACGACCTGCCGGAGGATGAAAAGCAGTGTGCCTGCGGGGCAGCGTTGAGCCGCATCGGCGAAGAGGTCTGCGAGAAGCTCGATTACATACCTGCCAAAATGCGGGTGATCCGCCATATCCGCCCCAAATACGCCTGTAAAAGCTGTGAAGGCGTTGAAGACGATGGTCCGACCGTCCGGATCGCACCGCCAGCCGAACAGCTGATTCCTAAAAGTATCGCCACCGAGGGACTGCTGGCCCACATCGCCGTTTCCAAGTTTGCCGATGCCCTGCCGCTCTACCGCCAGCAAAAGATCTTCGGCCGGTTGGGCGTCGATATTTCCCGGTCAACCCTGGCCAATTGGATGATTCAGGCCGCCGAGCGTTGCGGGCCGCTCATCGAACTGATGGAAAAAGAAATTCGCGGTGGCCCGGTGATCAACATCGATGAAAGTCCGCTGCAGGTACTCAACGAACCGGGCCGACCAAATACCACCAAATCCTACATGTGGGTATTTCGCGCAGGCGCAGTTGATCGGCCGGTCGTCCTGTTCCGCTATCATCCCACGCGCAGCGGAGAGATTGCGCTGAAGATTTTGGACGGCTATCAAGGCTATATCCAAAGTGACGGCTACGCCGGTTATGATCATCTGTCCGGAAAGCCAGGTATCGTCCTGCTGGGTTGCATGGTGCATGCGCGGCGCAAGTTTATGGCCGTGGTCAAAGTCCGTAAGAAGGCGCGAGGCAAGAAGGCTGTGACCAAAGGCCTGGCCGACGAGGCGCTGGACTATATCAAGGAACTATACCAGATCGAGAAATACGCTCGGCAAAATGAATTGACCTTCGAGCAGATCAGGAAACTACGACAGGAAAAATCCAAACCGATACTGGACCGCTTCAAGATCTGGCTGGATACCTACCAGCCCCAGGTTCCCCCGAAAAGCTTGTTGGGAAAAGCGATTCAGTATGCCCTGAACCAATGGGAGAGGCTGATTGTCTATATCGAAGCCGGCTTTCTGAAACCGGATAACAATGTTGCCGAAAATGCCATTCGCCCATTCGTACTGGGTCGCAAGAACTGGCTGTTTGCCGGTGGACCGAACGGCGCCGAGGCCAGCGCCACATTCTTCAGTCTGATCGAAACGGCCAAGGCCAATGACCTTGAGCCTTATGCCTACCTGCGTTACCTGTTCACCAAGATCCCTTCAGCCCAAAATGAAGCCGATTTTCTCGATCTGCTTCCCAATAGAATCGACAAGGCCATTATCGACGCTGCCGCAACGCGTGTGGTTGAGTAGACGCTTACGGCTCAATCCGCCCCAAAACACCGGGATCAGGAGATCCCTATCAAGCATACGACCCTAAGATAATCTGTGTACCCGTCAACCTCAAGCAGCTTTTCGAAGGCCAACGAAATTATCCTTGGCCTCCCCGCTTCCTTACATCTCCCCTTCTCCCCGTCTTATTTTAATACCCATTTGCAGCATTAAGGCGATTATTTAAAACTTCATTCGTCTGCAAGCAGTAGCAGTGGCAAATGCGGAAGTTTTCGCTCCCCACCTGTGTCTACTAAAATGAAAGTATTTCCGTCTGCGCTGACAATTCCGATAGCATCTTGGCCATTGATTGTTAATTCTCCATCATCGGCAACAGAATATGTTCCGGAACCGCTGCCTGTATCGCCATTTGAATCCGCAATTTGCTGCCATGTTAAATTGCCGGCGCCATCGAATGTGAATTCGATGCGGCCTGTCCAGCGATCCGGGTCCGTGCCGTACTCGCACATCGTGTAAGTGCCACTCAAAACAGAATTTGACAATCCTGTAGATTGCTTAATTCCGACGTGAAGGCTTAAATCATCGTTAGATGCATCGGTATCTACTAAAATGAAAGTGTTTCCGGATGCGCTGACAATTCCTACTGCATCTTGGCCACCGATTGTTAATCCTCCATCATCGGCAACAGAATATGTTCCGGAACCGCTGCCCGTATCGCCATTTGTATCCGCAATTTGCTGCCATGTTAAATTGCCGGCGCCATCAGATGTGAATTCGATGCGGCCTGTCCAGCGATCCGGGTCCGTGCCGTACTCGCAAATCGTGTAAGTGCCGCTCAAAGTAGAATTTGACAATCCTGAAGATTGTTTAATTCCGACGTGAAGACTTAAATCATCGTTAGATGCATCGGTATCTACTAAAATGAAAGTGTTTCCAGATGCGCTGACAATTCCTACTGCATCTTGGCCACCGATTGTTAATTCTCCATCATCGGCAACAGAATATGTTCCTGAACCGCTGCCTGTATCGCCATTTGAATCCGCAATTTGCTGCCATGTTAAATTGCCGGCGCCATCAGATGTGAGTTCGATGCGGCCTGTCCAGCGATCCGGGTCCGTGCCGTACTCGCACATCGTGTAAGTGCCACTCAAAACAGAATTTGACAATCCCGAAGATTGCTTAATTCCGACGTGAAGGCTTAAATCATCGTCAGCAGCGTAGCAGAAAAAACTAAAGCTACATAAAACAAAAAAAGATAAAAAGCCGATCAACATAGAACAAATCAATTTTCGTCCAGAGAATTTTTCCAACTCTAAATCCTATTTTTGAAGATTGTGGGTCTGCTTTTATCACGAAAAACCCTTTACTTGCATTTTACTCCAACAAAAGATGTAACCAGGGCATCGCCATTGGACACCCGCTACCCGGATAGATTGCATCGTCATTATCATTGCAATCATTCCTGTTCAGCACGTAACCTTCCGGCTTTTTGCATGCAACGAATGAGTGATCTGGGTCGCCAAAGCCATCTTCGTCAAAATCTTTGTAAAAAGTGATCCAGTTCGCGCATATGCCAGAATGCAAATAAACGCATCCGGCATCCGTCAAACTACCTGTATCGTATAAACGGGCACCAACCAGTACATCAGCGGTGCCGTTACCGTCGATATCGCCCGCTTTAGATACCGAGCACCCATACTGATCGTCTGCTTGTCCCGTATCCAAGGCAAAAACACTTTCCGAATTCAGCCCTATACATGAACCACTATAGATAAATGCCTGGCCGGCAAGGCCGCTTACACTTCCCGTCCCCTTACCATCGGCTCCGATAATCACTTCGTCGTATCCATCACCGTCCAGGTCGCCGGCCGATGAAACCGAACTGCCCAAATAGGCGTATTGGTAGGTTCCGGCAACCGTCCAGTTCGGCGATGAATTCAAACCGGATGCAGAGCCGTGGTATACATAGGCTCTGCCAACATTGTATAAACCGCCAGTATCGTATCCAACCGCGCCTACAATGACATCGTCATACCCATCGCCATTGACATCCCCGGCATCAGATACCGAATAACCGAAATAGGCGCCGACGATGTTGCTTTCGGCTGTCCAGTCTGGTGAACAGCCAAGTCCGGAAGCCGACCCGTAAAACACATGCGCGTGCCCCTCGCCAGCCTGATTGCCCCCGGTGGAATCGAATACACCTTGGTTGTAAGCCCCGACAATGACATCGCTGTATCCGTCATTATTGACATCACCGGCAGTCGAGACCGAATAGCCCAATCTTGCATCCTGTTGGTCGAGTTCGAATGTCCAATTTGGAGTGGCATTGAGACCATTTTCAGATCCATGGAAAACCAGAACACGCCCCTCACCGGACTGTCCGTTTCCATAGCTGGGCATCCCTACGATGATGTCATCGTAGCCATCGCCGTTGACGTCACCCGCGGTCGAAACAGACCAACCAAACCATTCCCTTGAGTCAGCCCCAAAATCGGCACTCCAGTTCGAAGAATCGCTCAACCCCAATTCAGAACCGTAATAAACGAAAACCTGGTCGTAGTTCCAGGCACCTACGACGACATCATCATAGCCGTCATTGTTGACATCACCAGCACAGGACACCGATTCACCGAAGGTGTGATACCGATTCACCCCTTCTTGGTGCCAGTCGGCTTCAGCGGCAGGGCCTTCGGATGAGCCATAGAAGAGGTATCCTTTGCCGGCACCTTCCTCATCGTTGTCAAAACCGGAAGCACCTACGATGATATCGTCATACCCATCACCATTGACATCGCCAGCCGAAGCAACCGCACAACCCAAGTTGGATTCCGTTTGCTCTCCATCGAACGACCACACCTCGTGCTCTACGATATCAGCGGCCAGGCAAGTTGTGGACACTATAATCATGGCGAGAAAAATATATAAAACTATATGATTACAGCCAAATGTTTTCATTCTCGCCAATAAATTTTATAGCTCATTTGAAAATACTCAAGTACTTTTCAATCCCCAAGAAGCAAAGGCAATGTCCCGACAGGGACCCTACCCAGTCGGGTAAAAATCGCCAATACGGTTTTATCCTCATCCATCACGATTTCATAAGGATTCTGCGATCCTTCGGCATCGCCGGACCAAGAGTAGAATTGCCAGCCTTCATCGGGAACTGCCGTAAGGGTCACGGTCGTACCGGCATTATAAACACCGCCGTCCGGATTCAAAGTGACGCTGCCATCGCCGGTCTGGTTCACCGTGAGCGTATAGCTGATGACAGTTACATCGTCGCTGATTTTGGTCAATGTAATCGTATTGCCCCAGTTGCATTCCCAGAGGCCGCTTGGATGGGTGTACCGAGAAGTACCCGTGCCAGAGGCGGATGTTTCCGATGCAGCCGTAAACACAATCGTACTTGTTACCGATCCGTTTTCGTCGTCGACAATGTCAGTTGTTGAACAAGTATATAGCAAATTGTCTGTCACTGAACCGGAAAAGGTGCAGCTTTCCGGAGGACTGCAGACAACACCGGACGTAAAGGCGAAAACGAAGCAGTCACCGGTTTGTGAGATGAAACAGGTCCCCGTTGCCGGACCGGGATTGAATTCATCACCGCAGGAAGCCCAGCAGTCGGACAGCGTATAATTCCAGGTGCCGCTTAGATCGTAGGTGGCGGCATAAGCACTGCTGCCAGCCAACAACCCGGCAAAAACCAGAACACTGACCCAAAAGCTCGTTTTCATGTCGTCCTCGACCTTTTGAAGGAAATCGTGGAACGAACTCGTATAGAAAAACTTTTCGTATCAATCTCCCAGCAACAGCAAAGGAATATACGGCAAAGCCTTGACGTCCACTCCATTCGGATCGCTTTCGCCGGCATCCACTTGGCCGTTGAAATTGGTATCTTCCTCGCCGTCGGTCTTGCCATCGCCATCCGTGTCCGCCGATAGCGGATCGGTAAAGGTGTCCGGGTCGGCGTCGGGAATAAAAACACCGGTGTCGGTATCCGGTCCAATATCATCAGACGTCACCCTGCTTTCCGTGCCGTCCTGAATGCCGTCGCCGTCGCTGTCCACACTACAGGCGTTGGTTTCTCCGGCATCGACGCTGCCGTTCAGATTTGTATCCTCCAGACCGTCGAGGATCCCGTCGTCGTCGCTGTCGGCATCATCAGGCAGCAGGCAGTCGCTTGCTATCTCGATTTCATCGGAGATTCCGTCTCCATCGCTGTCCGGATCCGTGGATACAGAAAAATGATGGGACCAGCTGTAGTATAAAATGGAACAGGAAATGAAATCCAAGTCTTCGTCGGGGAATCCTCCCTGGTAGGCATAGACCCGATAGGCGTATGTTGTGCCGGGTTCCAGGATGCCAAAGGGCACTTCCCAACTGGTGGTCGGATCGGCGATGTAGTCGCTCCAGTAAAGAGTATCATGAGAGCTGGTGAGAATGCGCACCCGATAGCTGGTTGCACCGGCCACCGCATCCCAGGAGATGGTCGGTGTCGTGCTGGTGACAAGCGCATCGGGGACTGGCGACAGATTGGATGGCGCAGCAAGCATGTTGGAGGTCACACCGCTCAGATTGTCGGCGGCAGTCGTATCTGTTCCGCCGTCGACATCTATTGCTGTAAAAGTATAATTGCCTTCAAGGGCAGTTATGCCGGCGACATTGCTAAATCGCAGGTAACCGTAGTAAGACGCTTCTGTGTCGCTGATGGAATCGTCATAGACCAGATCCATGGTCGATGCATCGGGCAGTGTGGCATATACCCGGTTGATGTTTCCCGGAACACCATCGGCATCAGTCACCTTGACCACAAACTCCATAAAGTACACATCCTGATCCAACAATGGATCCCAGCTGTGACTGACGAACACCCCCCGGCTATCCAATTCGATAACGGGATCATTCGACCCTCCGGTGAGCGGCGAAAGCACGAAAGTCGGGTACTGGCTGGATAGCCAGGGAATCTGAGAGCAATTATCGAAGTTGCCTTCAGAATCGGCTCCGGTGATGTCGCTGTAAAACTCCCGATAGGTTCTGACTCGATAGCGGTATAGCTTGCCTTCTTCCAGCAGACCGCGCGGTACCGCAATGGAGGATCCTTCTTCAGCATCGACCGTCAAACGTTGGATGCGTTCGTAGGCTTCGTTGTAGATTTCCAACCGGTAGAATTTGGCCCCATCAACCGGATCCCAGCTGACCTGAATCTCTTTTTCTCCAACAACTGCCGAAAGGCTGCTTGGCGCCGGATATCCGATGGGGTTGTAAACCAGTTCGTCATTAATGGTGGCGGTGTTTCCGTCTCGGTCGGTCACGGTAAAAGTATACGTACCAGCGGTGGCCGTCACCTCGGATACGGCATTGTAGTATCCGCAGTAAGGACCATCGGTGTGATCCAGGTAGAGAATCTCTTCATGCCCGCCTGGATAAGCCACCTTTACCGAGGCAATGTTTCCGGGCACACCCTGCCGGTCATTCACCCGGACCCAGAAGGCCGGAAACACGCCGGATTCATCGGACTGGATGGTATGCACGCCGCTGCCGTCCATATCGATATATGGTTCCTGGGGTTCCTCGCTGTTGGTATAGAACCGGTAAAAATCACTGGAGCTTGATGGTGTACGCGAGTAGTTGTCTACGCTCAGCGGGCTGGCCTTATCGAAAGCATCCAACCGTAGCCGGTAGTAGGAGTCGGGTTCCAATACTCCCGGCGGTATCGTGACCGTTGTTTCGCTGCCGGTATTGCCGCGATAGACGGTTCGGCTGTTGTCGTAGGTATAAATGCGAAGGCGATATCGGTTGGCACCGGTAACCGGATCCCAGCTGAAGGTCGGGGTGGTGGTCGTGGTCAGGTTGATACGCGTATGCAGACCAAAATCCTGGGTAATGGGAGGGTAAACCGGTCCGGAATGTACGTACGTATCCGAATTCGATTCCCCCTG
>CAXXSL010000018.1:0-115395 GCA_963675525.2 Anaerohalosphaeraceae bacterium
GCGGATTGCGCCCTTTTCGCAAGCCCGCCCGCTGATGCACCCCGAACTTATGCTGCTCATCGATCACCACCAATCCCAGGTTCGCATACTCAATATCCCCCTGCAAAAGCGCCACCGTCCCCACCACAATATCCACTTCGCCGGATTTGATTCGCTCCAATACCGCGCATCGCTTTTTACCGGTAATCCCCCCGACGATTAACTCCCGCTTAACCCGACTGCCTTTCAAAAACCGTTCCATGCTCAAAAAGTGCTGCCGCGCCAAGATCTCCGTCGGCGCCATGATCACCGCCTGGCATTTATTCGCCACCGCCGTCAGTGCCGCATACAGCGCCACCACCGTTTTTCCCGAACCGACATCGCCCTGCAGCAAACGGTTCATCGGAATCGTCTTTGCCATATCCGCCACAACCTCGCCGATAACCGTTTCCTGGTCCTCCGTCAAAATAAACGGAAACCGCCGACGAATCCGATGGTCGATGGTCTCATCGCACCGCATCGGTATCGCCGGGTCGCCATGCTGAACATGATACCGCCGCAGCGCCAGCCCAGCCTGCATTAAAAACAATTCATCGTACTTAAGTCGCCGCTTGGCCTGTGCCAAAGCATCCTCATCCGCTGGGTCATGAATCTGCCGATAGGCTTCTTGGCGTGCCATCAGTTCATTTTTCTTCAGGAACGCATCATCAAACAACTCCCCCATCAATGGCGCGATATCGTCGATCTGCGAACGCATGATTTTTTTGATTTGCCAGCTCGCCAGTTTCGCAGTAGCCGGATACACCGCCCCGCTGAACGCCTCGGGCCCGCGCGGCTGGTCGTCCTGCAGAACAATAAACTTCGGATTGCTGAGCTGAAGATGATGTTTATATTTTTTCGCCTTGCCGTGCACCAGCAAAACCTTGCCCGGCTCAAGCTGATTAATCAGGTACCGCCCGCGAAACCACACCACCCGGATAAACCCCGTATCATCGGCTAAGGTCACCTCAAACATCGGCACCTTGCGGTACGGCTGCCAGTCCGTCTGCTCGACAATTCCCACAATGCAAACCGTCTGGTCCGCACGAATATCACTTATCTGCACCGCCTCCGGCAGAAAAACCCAGTCCCGCGGGTAATATTCCAGCAAGTCCCACACCGTCGCAACCCCCAACTCACCAAAAGCCCCCGCGCGCGAAGGCCCAACCCCCTTCAAAAACTGAACCGCCGTCTCTAATGTAATCGCATCTTGCATCATACAACCCATCTTATCCGCGAACTTATCGTGCTGCAAGAACCGTGAGATTTTTTACAGGACTCTTACGCAAGATTTGACCCGGGAACCAGACACTATATTTCACAAAAACCTTGCCTTTCCAGCAGATAGAGAGGCACATTCGTTTTAACCAAAGGATCATATTTATCACCAATATGTTGGAAGCCAAGCTTTTCAATAACCCGCAAACTTGAAATATTCCTGGGATGTGCACGTGCAAATACTTTGTCTAACTGCGGCAATCCAAAACCGGCTTGCAGCACCGCTTGTGCCGCCTCAGTCGCATAGCCTTTGCCCCAGGCATCTTTCAAATATCGATACCCCAATTCGACGCCGTCACAGAAACAGTCGTATTTGAGCCAGCAGGCCCCAATGTATCGATTCAATTCTTTAACAACAACCGCTGCCAGACCATATTCATCGTAAACACGTTTAGGCAATAACTGCGCAAGACGCGCATAGAGTTCATCACGTGAAAGCGATAAGACACTGCCGTCGCCGATATACCGCATCACATCAGGGTCGGTGTTTATCCGATAAATATCGTCACAATCCGCCAGGACCTCCGGCCTCAACAACAACCTGTCTGTTTCGATTGGCGTTTCAAATAACATCACATCTACGCCTTGTCCTAGTCAACAAAGAATTTATATATAACCAATCATCAAAACCCGGAAAATCTCCTCAATAATGCCCCGAAACAGCGGAATTTGCAACGGATTTCTCTTTTTTGCGTTTGAATAAGCGGCGGACCTATATGAGCAGATTAACCTGTAGAATCTTTTTACCACGTGAATCCATGAATCAATGGATTTCGCACATCGATCTCTTTATAGTGAGTTTGCCGCTGACCGTCATACCAGACAATTCCGTTGATATTCTTTTGTGCCTTACAGGCATCCTTAAAATGATCAATCCCCGACATGAATTCCGGCTGAAAGGTCTTCCCCGATTTAATCTCGACAGCAGAAAACACACGGGGCCCCGAAATCAACAAGTCCACTTCATGGCCTTTGGCATCTCGGTAAAAATGCAGGTTGGGCCGCTCGCCCTGATTCAGGATTCGTTTGACCACTTCCATAATCAACAGGTTTTCATAAAGTGCCCCACGGAGCGGATCCCGTTGGACCTGGCCGGCAGTTTTCAGATCCAACAGCCACGCGGCCAACCCCACATCGACAAAGTATAGCTTCGATGATTTCATGACACGTTTACGGATGTTCGTAAAATACGGCGGCAGCTCATACAGAATAAACGAGGCCTTCAGTACCGACACCCAGTTTTTAATGGTCACCGAAGAGACCCCGACATCCCCGCCCAATGAGCTGTAATTGACCAACTGTCCGATCCGGCCGGCTACCAGTCGTAAAAACTCTTCGAATTGCGTCAGATCTTTCAGGTTGATCAAGGCGCGGATATCCCGCTCAACATAAGTCGATAGATAGGACGCATAAAAACGCCCGGGCCGCAGGTTGTTATCATGCAGCCGAGGATAAAAGCCTTTGATGACCATATCATAAGCCGAATCCGGATCCCGCTTATATTGGGCAATCTCATCAATCGAAAACGGCAGCAATTCCAGTATCACGGTTCGCCCGGCCAGCGATTGGCTGATGGCCTGATGAACCTGCGGTTGATGGCTGCCGGTCAGGATAAACCGCCCCGCCTGGGAATGGGCATCGATCGTCCCCTGCAGGTAGCTGAGCAGTTCAGGAACCCGCTGGATTTCATCCAAAATTACACCGCCTGAAAAACTCGCCAGAAGGCCCTTGGGGTCGGTCTGGGCCTGTCGCCGGACATTCGGTTCTTCCAGCGAGCAATATGAATGCTGGGGAAATGCCATTTTCGACAATGTCGTTTTGCCCGATTGACGCGGCCCCAGCAGGGTCACCGCCGGATACTCTTTGGCACATGCCAACAACTCGTTTTGAATGCTGCGTGTGATCATAGGCATATTATAACCTATATCGTGTATATTTCAAGTACAACTTTAATATTGCACAGATTTATATTTATCTATTACCACTATTCGCTCTTGGTCTACCCCCGTTTTCTGTACCTGTGATTGCGCCAACGAGACAAGGCCTATTGTATTGAGACGTCTTTTATGGTATAATGATATGATTAAGCCGTGTTTCGCGTCCGATAAATCTCCGGCTGTTATGGGGTCGTAAATGATTCGCAAAATCTGTCCAGTCATATTTCTGCTTGCCGCCTGCTGTGTCCTGCACGCACGCCCCCTCAACATCATCATCGTCACCGGCACGGACAGTTCCGAAGACGGCTATGCCGAGTTCCTGCGCGACATCTACATGGATAATGCGAATGTAGAAATCGATGACAACCGGTATCAGGAACCCCTCAACGACACCGAAAAGCAAGAACTGCTCGGCGCGGACCTGATTATTGTCTCCAGCGACAACTCCGGCGGAGATTATGACAACGATTCCGCTTTCTGGGCCTCATTGCCGGTTCCCATTTTGAGCCATAACATCGGCGTATGCCGAAGTGATAATCATGAGAACTGGGACTGGTTCGGCAGCGACAAAATCAAGGTCTTTATTTCCGAATTTTATCCCATCGACCCCAACGACCCCATCTTCGACGGAATTGACCTTACCGCCGGAAGTGTCACGCTTTTCGATTCAGTATTCGAGTTCTTCGTACCCGACGACGATCCTTACACAGGCAACGGCACGCCTTTGGCAGTCAACAGCTCAGGTCGGTCCGTCATCGTCCGCTTCGACGGAAACGAACCCAATTACTACGACGGTTCGCTATATAATCCCAATAATACCCCGCGGATCTATTTCGCATTGCCCAATGAACCCGCGACCTTTTTTGAAAATGCAACGCCCGCGGCCAAACAGCTTCTGCGCAACGCCGTTACCGCCCTGCTCCCGGAATGCTGGCTGCCGGGAGACATCGATTGCGACCGTGACGTGGACATGAGTGACTTTTCAGGATTGGCTGTCGACTGGCAAAGCCAGGTACCTCTGCAGAGCGACCCTCCGCTGACGGATATCATTGTGGACGGACAGGTCAATATCGATGACTTCGCGGTACTGGCAATGTTCTGGCTCGAAGGCTTTGATAATACACCCCCGTCACCCGACCCTTCCGAATGGACGGATATCCCTGCGATACAGGACGGCAGCTTCATACAAATGAAGATCAACAACTCTGACGACGACCTCCACGGCGTTCAATACAATTTTGAGTGTCTCGAAAACGCCCTCTATTCCAGCGGCTGGCAATACGACAGGGAATATTTCCCCGCCAATCTCCCGATAGGTGCCGATCTGTCCTTCCGGGCCAAAACACGCGACACCTCCAGCCGGCTCAACGAAACGTTTCCCTCATCAATCCAAACCGTCCGGACCGACGGCCTTTTCTACTATTCCGCCGATGCTTCAGCCGCCGTCGCATTGGATGACCACCGCTTCATCATGGCCGATGATGAATTCAATATCCTGCAGGTTTACAACTGGGACGCGCCTGCTTCCAACCCGAATCGCCAAACGGATGTCTCCGCCGCGATTGCCGTTGATCCGTTCCACCCGGAAGCCGACATCGAAGGTGCAACCTGGTACAACGGCCGCGTCTTCTGGATCACCTCGCACGGCCGCAGTCGGGATGGTGATTACTGGCCAAGCCGGTATCGTTTTTTTGCCGCAACCATCGCCCCGGACGGATCCGCTACGGTCGATGGCGTCTATGC
This sequence comes from Anaerohalosphaeraceae bacterium, assembly GCA_963675525.2. Classification (GTDB taxonomy): domain Bacteria; phylum Planctomycetota; class Phycisphaerae; order Sedimentisphaerales; family Anaerohalosphaeraceae; genus 4572-13. The sequence continues at coordinate 4,977 of CAXXSL010000018.1, forward strand.
CGACCTGATCGACGACCTGATACAGTACGACAGAATCTGGAATCTCGGTCTCGAAGCCGCCATCGGCACGATCGGCGACCATATCAACCCCGCAACCATCCCGGATCTGGCTCCAAAGATCAACGGCCTGAACATCGAAGGGCTGTGTACCACTGCCGACGGGTCTAAAATGCTGATTGGCTTGCGAAACCCCAGACCTGAAATCGACGGCAAAATCATGGCGCTGGTCATTCCGCTGGCCAATCCTGAAGCGGTGGTTCTAACCGGCGCTGACCCCAATCTCGAAGCACCCCTATTCATCGACCTCAACGACCTGGGCATTCGCAGCATCGAATACAGCCCCAACATCGGCGAATACCTCATCGTCGCCGGCTCGCACTTGGGCACCGAACACGACCCGGTGCAGTATCTTTATAATTACAGTTTTATCACAGAGGACAAAGACAAACTCGCCACCTTCTCAGATATCACGCCGGAAGCCGTCTTCCAGTTCCCCGACGCCAACGATATCAACCTGCTCAGCGACGACGGCACCCTCCTGATCGACACCCCCGAAGGCCCGATAGAGAACAAACTCCTCCCCCGCCCGCAAAGAACCTGCCGCACACGAACCATCCAACCATAGTCTTTTTTGGAATCTATCCCCGGAAATTAGATGCAGGGACAAAATGGGGGCGAGGATTGATCAATAACACGTATCTGCTGAACTGGCAACGTTGTACCTGTCAAGGAAGGGCTGTTTTGTTACGTCAACTCCGGCTGGTATTACCATTGAGAACACCGAGCCTTTACCCACTTCACTGACTAAAGTTAGCTCTCCTCCGAGAAGTTCCGTTAATTGCTTGGTGATCGTCAACCCTAATCCTGTTCCGCCATATTTGCGAGAAGTACTCCCATCAGCTTGAGTGAATGATTCAAATATAGCTGCCTGTCTTTCTTCAGGGATCCCGATACCTGTGTCCTCAACGTCAAAGCGAATAAATGGTTGATTGTCTCTATCTTCCAGAAAAACACTTAGGTAGATGTGTCCTCTTTCAGTAAATTTGACGGCATTATTTATCAGATTAATTAAACATTGCTGCAAACGAGCCTGGTCAGTATGGATATTGGCAGGGAGACCACTGTCTTCTCGAATCTCAAATGTCAGATTTTTGTCTGTTGTTATCCCCGATATCATATTTTCAATAATAGTCAAAGTCTCTCCGAGAGAACAGCTACGCTTCTCAACATCTAATTTCCCGGCTTCAATTTTGGAAAAATCCAAAATGTCATTTATGATTTGCAGCAGGTGCTTACTGCTGGTGCAAATAATATTAAGATAATCAGTCTGATCGACTGTCAGGCCTTCGTCTAACAAAAGAGTGGCGAAACCCACAACCGCATTCATCGGCGTGCGAATTTCGTGGCTCATATTGGCCAGAAAATGGCTTTTAGCAACATTGGCCGCCTCAGATTCTTGTTTGGCTTTTTTTAATTCTGTGTCTCGCTTATAGATTTGTTCCAACATGTCATTAAATGAGTCGATCAGCTGCCCCACTTCATCATTGTGTGTCTTTTGAGCTCGAACAGTATAGTCTTTCTGTGCTGAAATGGCATTCGCAGTATTTGCCAAATTAAGAATCGGCACAGAAATGACTTTCTGGAGCTTGGAGGCCAAAAACCAGGACATCAGAATACTGAGAAGAATGGTTGCAACGATGGCTGTTATCGCATCATTGACAGTTGCATATAAATAACTTAGATCGGAGCGAAGACAAAGCAAGCCGACTATTTCATTGTCGAGTTTAATGTCTTTGAATACGGTCAAAAAATCATCTTCAAAAAGACAGCCCTCTTCGGCCAGCTGTAAGGGCCTGACTGAGTGATCAACATCTTCGCGGTAATAGGCTGCAAAGAGTTCGCCGCCTTTCACATACACACCGATATAAACAACGGACGGCTTCAGCTTAAACGAGGCTAACGTCCGTTCGACATCTTCAACATTTTTGAACGCAAGGGCCACGTTACAGTTTTCTGCCATGATCTCCGCATCCGCTAACATCTCATTGACCATGGAATCTCGAAAACTGTGATGCATGAATCTAAATAATACAGTACCTGTTAGCGTCAGCGCAGATAAACACACAACAATAATAATGGAAACAAGCTTGCTTTTTATTGTCATGTTCCGTATGTTAACCATAATCCATCCTGTCTTACTTCTCGGCGCTGATCACACGTTTGGCAATGCGGAGAATCTTCGAACTGATCGTCAATTCGGCTTTTTCCAGTGTTATAAGATTAACTTCAAATTCCCCTTTAGAAGCTCCGGGGATAAAATTGATTATTCCGCCGTTTTCCACAAAGCCGTCAACTTCACTGACGGTTAACACATGACCGTTTTCAACGACCTTCAAAATATCTCTGAAGAAATGAACTTCAGAAGAACAGATAAACAAAGCATGACATTGGCGAAGTGATGCCAGGTCATAGTCGGACAAATCCGGTTTTCCGGCTTTATTCTTTTGACGCTCGGAAAATCCGCTGAAGTATTTAATGACCAGTATCCGATCTTTGACTATCTGATTTTCAATGGGGCCAAATGCATCACCAAACGGATTTTTTCCGATAATCCCGATGGTAATTTTCTCGGAATCCCTGTCCATCGTCTCTTTGGGCCATTCGGCGGTTTTGATGAAATTGTATAGAAAAGCAGCCTTGATTTTATATTCGCGCGGCGTCTCTGTTTCGGCTGATGCAGATAAACAATAAGCCGACAGCAGCAACAGTCCGCCGAAAATGACAAAAATAGCGTTTTGTTTTTTCATCGTCATAAAGATCATGCTGTCCCGGTTAAAACTGATACTGCATTCTCGCAAAGAATGTCCGGCCCGGTGTATCATGGGCAGTGATTGAACCTGTACCAAAAATAGGAGCAATCGTTTTATTCAGCACATCTTTCACACCCACCATAAATTCACCATTGCCTTTTGCAAAGGGTCTGGCAAATGTCAAATCCAGTCGATTATTTGTCGGAATTTCACCCCAGGCCGGATTTCCGTAGGTTTCCATGTGATCATTATAACTGTAATTAACATTCATCATCCAATCGTACGATAAACTGTGTCGGAACCTTAAGCCCGCTTTATTTTTCGACGGATACGCCGACCGAATCGACTGGTCGCTTTGATCGGTCTGGAGCCCATTAAAGCTATACCAAGCGGATAGCTGCCCCTTTTTCAGGTGTTTGGACACCTCACACTCAACACCATATCCTTTGGCCCCGTCGATGTTTGCCAAACGCGTGACACCCGCGGTTGTGACACCGCCGATAAGATGCGTAAACCGTTGATAGTACGTATCAACCCGAAGCGTTAAGTCTTCATCAAGCTTTCCATGATAACCCGCCTCAAGCGCCCAGGTTTCCTCATTTTTTAAATCCTCTAAAGGAACGGCATAATTTACGGCAAAAACCGGACCGCCAAGCGGAATACGGGAAATGGATGCTTTTCGGAAACCAACTGCCGGGGCACGGTATGCTTTGGCCGCACTGAGTCTTAAAGTATGATCGCCTGCTTCATCCAACGCATACAGCATGCTGCCCCTTGCTGACCAGTCCCGCTCCGTTCCGGAGTACCAATCCGTCCGAAGTTGTCCTTCCAGGGTCAGGCGCTCATTGATATCATAGCGGTCCACCAAAAATAAACCTGCCCAGTCTTCCTCAAACGGCTCTCCGTTGAGTTGAACACTTTGGACACTGGGCGAATCCACGGTCAGCCTAAAGTATCGTAAGTTTCCGCCAAAACTAAGATTGTGATTGTCACTGATTTGATGATTAATTTGTGCTTCGATGTCATTTTCACTGGTTGCATAGCGATCGGTCAACACTTTCTCATGTGTGGTATAGAAGTTTCCATACCACTGTAAAGATACGGACGTAGCGTCACTAATCTCATGATCCATGCGTGTGAAAAACCGGCTCCAACTCGTCAAACCATTTCTTCCCGGAAAATACCCCGTGAGTTCATAATCTCCAATATGGATATTTGAATAGGATGCCCCTGTGGTCCACGTCGTTGACTCGGACTCCTTATACTTAAGTTCCGTATCAAAATACCAGTTCCGTGAAAAATCACGGGTCTGGAAAGAACTGTATCCCATGGAGGGAATGGCGGTCAGGGCTGGGCTGCCGGAAATATAATCGCCGGCCCCGGCGTCATCAGAGGTTTCTCTGTCCAGGTAGCCGACCGATGCACGCCAGGCTATTTTATCATTACGGTGACCATAGCGAAGATGGGAATAGGAATCGCCGAAATCGTTAAATGTGGTCGATCCCCAGAAACCCGTTACATCCTCAGGTTCTTTCATGATAATATTGATCACGCCGGTGAAAGCATTCGCGCCCCAGGCCGCGCCGCCGGGACCTCTGACAATTTCGATGCGCTGGATATCTTCCACCAGAATAGGCAGTCTGTTCCATTCCATTCCGCCAAACGCCGGATTGTTACACACGCGACCATCTACCAGGACCAGCGTACGGTCTGAGGTGGTGTCGTGCAACCCTCTGACCCCTGCGCCATACTGGTTGCGGTCGAATTGCAAAACATCCACGCCGAGGTAAAATCGCAGGATGTCGGGTATTTCGGTCAAACCGCTGTAATGGATATCATCTGCGGTAATGACTGTGACGGGAACCGATAATTTATCGGCGGATTGTTTCAGCCTGGACGCCGATACGATCTCATACGGCTGTTCCACTAACTCATCCAGCGGCATGTTGAAAAAATCCTCTTCCTGTGCTTCGGATTCTGCCAGAGCAACCGTGTTTACCACTAACAACGACAGAAAAACAATGCAGAACAACTTTCCCGTGCTTAATTGAATTCGCTCTACCATGGTTATTTCCTCTACGCTTAAATCTTCTATCATGAATGATTGTGATTTGCCGACATTCAAGGTACGTTTAAGTTTCGTCAATAAAAGAGCATGGTTTAATTAGATTTAGGGTATATTTATGAATTCTAAAAAAAAAACGTACAAAAACCAAAATTAGCCCTGCGGCTTTCTATGTAAACTATTTTTAGGAAATGAGTTAAAAGAAAAAATCTAAAAGGAACGTTAAGGCCAAAAAACAATCCGTACTTATACTGATTGTCCCATAATAAACTTATTTCTTGATAAAATGTATCTTGATTTTGTGCGGTCAAATATTATTCTATTATGACACATCGGCACCGAAACAAAACCGGTCTGGGTCATAAACAAACTCCTCCCCCGCCCGCAAAGAACCTGCCGCACACGAACGAGAAAGCCATAGCCCTCGCCCGAACTGCCTAACCGTAAACCTTCATTTATTCCATTATTTTTTATATTTTTAAGAAATTCGGGCTTCCACACCCCAAATGGCATCTAATTTCCACAGAAATGTCCCATAAAAACCTCGAAATTGCTTTCGTTTTTTGTGCTTTTTCCTATATTAATAGTAAAAAGCGATGAAATTCAGTCAAGAAAACATAGCCTAAACATCGAAATAGAAAGATAGATACGGCTCTTTGTCTGTAAATAGCGAAGAGAAGTTGAGGTATTAGTATGTCTTGAATTTGGTTGTATAGACTTATATGACAGGAGAGTGCTGTGGATTCCCAGGAAAACATCGGGCAGGCAAATGACCCGCAATCGGAGGTTGCGTTGCTTCAGCAAAAATTTCAGAGCTTAAAGAACAAGTTCGGCAAGGTTCTCCGGCAAAAGGAAAACCTCACCGGTACCTGCCAAGATCAGGCCGCCTACATTGCTGACATCACCTCGCAACTGGAGCAGGTGCGCACTCAAAACGAATCGCTGCAGGAGCAATTTGACCAGCTTCGTTCACAACAGGCACAGGATGCACAAATGCGGCACGACAGTCAGGAACTGGCCGAACAACTCGAACAGGCCAATACAAAAATCCGCCAATTGGAAGAAACACTTGCCGCCCAACAGGAAACAGCCGGCAATAGCGACCGGCTCCAACAGCAACTGCACGACCTGAACAAGCAACTCGATCAGATCACCAGGCAAAAAGACAACCTCACCGGCACCTGCGAAGATCAATACAACTATATCGCAGAGATGTCCGCACAGATACAAGCCCTCACCGAACAGCAAACACAAACCGAAGAACAAACAGAACAACTCCGGGACCAACTGGACCGGCTTTCTCACGCTGACGGACAGAACAATGAAATGGCCGAATCCGTCCGGCAGGCAAATGACCGCATTCTCCAGCTTCAAAACGAGCTCCAGACACACCAAGCGGAACTGGACCGCCAAAAAAATGAATTTCAAACGCAGTTAACCCAAAGCAAGGGTCTGCATCAACAGCTTTCTGAACAACTCGAACAGGCAGTCAACGCCAAACAGCACCTCGAACAAGACAATCACGCAATGCAATCAACCGTTTCGTCATTGCAGGAACAGCTCGATCGCCAGCAGCACGATACCAAACAGCTCCGTGACCAACTGGACCTGCTTTCCCACGCTGATGGACAAAACCAGCAACTGGCCGAGTCCATCCAACAGGCCAACGACCGAATTCAACAGCTTCAAAACGAGCTCGATGCCCGACAGGCGGAACTGGACCGCCAAAAAGACGAATTCCAAACGCAGTTAACCCAAAGAGAGCATCAGCATCAACAGCTTTCCGAACAACTAAATCAGGCCGCCAGCGCCAAACAGAATCTGGAAGAAGAAAATCACACGATGCAGTCGACCATTTCCTCATTGCAGGAACAAGTCGAACACCAGCAGCATAAAACCGAACAGTTGCAGACGACCCTGCACGAAACCGAGCAGCTTCTCCGGCAGCAGGAACACGCTTCCGGCAAAAATGATCAGGCTGTTTCACAGCTTCGGGAAGAACTCAACGAGCTTCAGACGCAGCATCAGGAAACATGCAGTCAAAATGAAACGCTCCAAACGCAGCTTGAGAAGTTGAATGCCGAACACCAATCGTCTCTGGACCATGTCCATGTGCTGCAATGCCAAACCTCGGATCTGCAGGAAGATATCGACCGCCGCGAACAAAAACGAGAGCAGTTGCAGGCGTCTCTGCAGGAAACCGAAGCGATGCTTCAACAGCAAACTGAGGCATCCGGCCTGATGGGAGATAAGATCGCCGCACTGACCGACGAGCTGAATGCCCTGCAAAGCGGTCATCAGGAAACACTCGCCGAAAACGGATCCCTGCAGTCACAGGTCATCGAATGGCAGGAAAAATACCACGCCGTTCAACAGGAAAACGAAGCCGCGCAGCATAAGCAGGAAGCCCTGCAAAACGACATCGACACCCTGCATTCTCAACTCGAAACCAAAACCGTCGAGATAGAGAAGGTCGCCGGTGAACTTACCGAATATCTTCAAAAACAAGAGGCTCTGTCAGAGCAGCTTCGGCATGAAAAAATACAGGCCACCCAACGGCAGAAGCAAAATGACTCGCTGCAGGCAGAGTTGACAGCGGCCGCACAGACAGCCGAACAAACCGAAAAGGCGATTCAGCAGCTTCGCGAGGAGCTTCAAACCAAACAACAATCCTTCGATCACGAACTGGCCGACCGGCAGGAACAAATCCAATCGCTTCAGGCAGAACTTGATGAAGCCAAAATACAAACCCGGGCAGTTCAGGAAGAAAAAGAGTCGCTCCAGGCAGAGGTGACCGCGGCCGCACAGACAACCGAACAAACCGAACAGGCGATTCAGCATCTCCGCGATGAGCTCCAGACCAAACAACAATCCTTCGAACACGAACTGGCTGACCGGCAGGAAAAGATCCAATCACTTCAGGCAGAACTTGAAGAGGCCGAAACCCGAACCCGGGCAGTTCTGGAAGAAAAAGAGTCGCTCCAGGCAGAGGTGACCGCGGCCGCACAGATAACCGAACAAACTGAACTGGCAATTCAGCAACTCCGCGATGAGCTTCAAACCAAACAACAATCCTTCGACCACGAACTGGCTGACCGGCAGGAAAAGATCCAATCGCTTCAGGCAGAACTTGAAGAGGCCGAAACCCGAGCCCGGGCAGTTCTGGAAGAAAAAGATAACCTGCAGGAAGTCCTGGCCTCAGTACGGCTGGAGTTCAACCAAAAAGAAAGCGAATGCCGGCAGCTTCAATCTTCGCTGCACGAAACAGAATCACTGCTCGCACAGCAAAAAGATATCACCGCACAAACAGAAGCGAATCTGTTGGATGTACAAGCCGAACTAAGCGAACTGCAGACACAGCGACAGAACCTGACGCAGGAAAACCAATCGCTGCAGGAAAATCTGGACAAATGGCACCAAAAATATCAGGCGATCCAGCAGGAACACGAAGCGGCACAAACCAAGTATCAGGCACTGGCCGCCGAGCTGCAAGCCAGTACGGACCAGGCCGAAGAACTGCAAAGCCGCTTCGATGACAGTCTGCAAAAGCAAAAGTCCCTGACCCAAACGCTCAAAAATAAAGATACCCAACTCGAGGAGCTTGCCCAGCAGGCCGATACGCTGCAAAAACAGGTCCGCATGAAAGCTCAGGCCCTCGAACTGGCCAAAGAAACACACCAGCAGTTGCAGGATGAACTAACCGAAAAACAACAGCAGTTTGAAAAAGAACATACCGCTCAAAAGCAGCAGACCGAAACGCTCCAAATACAGCTTGAAGAAACCACCGCTTGCGTGGATGAGTTGGCGCAGCTGGTTCAGGAAGTGGACGGTGAAAACGAAGAGCTGCGCAGCAATGCCGAAGAGGCATCCGGCCAGTTGACGCGGATTCAAAGCCAGCTCGCCGAACGTAATAAGGAAAACGAACAGCTTCACGAGCAGGTTGCCGAATTGCAGAAGAAGGTCAGCACATTATCAAAAACACACGAAGTCCCGGAAAAGGCACAGCAGCGCATCAAATCGCTGGAACAAACGCTCGCCCAGGAATCCGCCGTCCTGAAAGTGACCCAGCAGGAAATGCAGAAGTACCACAAGATGACCAGCGACCTTCAGGAAAAGATATGCAAGATGACCGCCGAAACACAACACAACAAAGACGCCGAACTGCACGCCCGCCAGGAACTGGAAAAAGCAAGCCAGCAACTGGAATTGCTTCAAAACGAAAGCCGCCAGCACCGGCCCGTTGTTGAAGCACTCCAGCAAAAGCTCGCTGAAACCCAGGGACGTACCGAAACGCTCAGCACGCAGTTGCACAAACAGGCGGTCGACCTGGAGTCCGCGCGGCAAACGATCCAGACACTGCGCCAGCAGCAAAAGGACAACCGAACCGCGCGTCTGTCGAGCCTTCATGATTCGGCCGGCAATTTACAACCGGATAAGAACAGGGCCGCCAAACCCGCCCCTGTCATGACCCACGCACAAAAAACCGTTCAGCAGCTCCGCGAAGAGATCGAATCCCGAAAACGGCAAAACCAACAGGCCCGCCAAACAACCGCCGAACAAAACACCATGCAGGAAGATCAGGAAAACGGCCGTAACAAAAAACGCAAAAGTCTCCAGAAAAGCCTAAACCTCTTCGGCGGCAATCAAAAAACCTAAAATAACTCTATAATCCGAAGGATGACGTTTTCTATTCTGTTATTGTCAGCCTCCGCAAAATGCATCAAACGGATTGCCGCAGACCAGCCACGATTGAGCAAACTCCATAAAGTCGGCAAGATTCACATAGCAATCATTATTCAAATCGCTCGGGATAGGACCTATCACGCACTGGAAGATCGTAAACACCTCATCACTCACATCGAAAACCAGCGTATCGGCACTGTCGCTGACACGGATCAGGCACTCATTGGCGTCCGCCACCGGTATCGGATCCCACGAATACAACCCGTCATTATCCGTTCCGGCAATGACCGGCTGCCATCCATTGCCGTTATCCAGTGAATAATCGATATCCACATTCGCGATGGTATCGGCGGCATTCCATGTCATATCATACGCATTGCCGGAAACAAGCACTTCACCCCCATTGGGTGATAATACATCGACAGGCCCCAGAATCGTCAAAGTATCCACCGGTTCAAAAAATTCATTATAAAGCGTCATTACAACATCGCCCGGACCGTTGTACTGATAAGTCACAGAGGAACTTACACTTCCCGACGCCGGGTCACTGTTTGCAGTGGGACTTAATGTTTCCATATACCATGCATCCGCTTCCGGCTCCGGTCCAAACCCCGGCACTTCCCACTGCCAAATGTGAGTCCATTGGAAATAGGTCGGATTGTAAACCCAGTTTGCGCCTGTCCATTCACCCTCATCAGGGCCGTCAGTGACGATAAGATACCCATCGTAACAGGTGCACCAATCGCCGGAAGAATTGACAATGCCAATTTCCAAAGCAGTGCCGAAATGGGCATTCACAATATCCTTATCCTCAAAAGACGCGCCTGTCTGAACGCGCAAAGATAACACAGGCCCCTCAATAACACTGTCTTCGATGGGACATAACATATCACACTCCGGAACTCCGGGGCCCACTGGCGGCTCCTTGACATGAAAATATTCAAGAAAAATACAGTAATCATTTGTTCCTATACGAGTGTATCCGGTATAAGGGCTGCCGGATTTGCGATGGTCAAAATCAGCGGCAAACTGCTCGATTGAAAGCCCGGGGCCATAGGGCGGCTCTTTGACAGACCATGCACTAATGATCAGTGCCAAATCAAGCTGCCCGACATAATACCTGCCCCCCAGCATCGTTCCTTCAAAGAGCCCATCCGTATCCCCTCGGCACTGTCGAGGAAAGCACCAACTTTCCGGCGCACCGACACTGAGCCATTCGGCATAATCGGGGTGACACTCCGGCAGACAGGCAAAAAGAACACCAGATAACATTAAAATGAATAAAGCTAATGTACGCATATTTAATTCATCCAAGTTCAATTCCCAATTCCTTTCAGCCAATCATCGGCCACTGCGGCCAGGTCGCCGAGGCCCACATCCCCGCTGAGATCAATATCGGCCCGGCCGCAGTCGGTACCACTGCTGCAGCCGGTCAGACCCCAGTAATTGGCCAGGTACGCAAAGTCGACCATATTCGCCCCATACAACCCGGCGATATCCCCGGCAAATATCTCCTGCCACGCCAGCCGCGGATAATCCTCCCCCCCCCTCAGCATCCTCCAAATCGGCGTCGAAAAGTCCCAGCCGGTAAAGGTGCTTTGTGTCATCATTTCCGTTGTCGTCTTGCCTATACCACCGCTACTTGTTGTCTGGCCGGTTGTATCGATATCCCAGAAACAGTTGCTGATCGTGCCATAGTTGCCCCCGCATAAACCGCCTATATAGTCGCCGTAGGAGACAGATCCAACCGCGTAACAGTTGTTGATTGTTGTTCCATCATTTACTCCGCACAAGCCACCATTAAATGTGTACAAGCTCCCGCTGTAATTAGGATCACTGGTTACAGAGCCGGTGGCATAACTATTGCTGATTGTGCCACTCCAAGTTTCCCCGCACAGGCCGCCCAGAATAGCAATACCTGAGACAGAACCGGTGGCATAACTATTACTGATTGTGCCATACTGATTGAATCCGCACAGGCCGCCCAGATCGTATGATTCAGTTCCCGCGGTCACTTCAACGGCTGCATTGCAGTTGCTGATCGTGCTTTCATCGTTTATTCCGCATAAACCGCCGAGGTAAGTTGAGTTAATCCCGGCGGTTACCTTCCCACGAGCTGAACAGTTGTTGATTACGGTTGATGATGCATTAGAAGTTAAACCCCACAAACCGCCGACGGTGCCTGAGTTATTCCCGCATGTCACCTGCCCGCTGACGTTGCAATTATCGATCGTGACATTTCTGCGAAGAAGTGCGCACAGGATGCCACCACCCGAATCATCTCCCCCGGTAATAACGGCATTTTCAATATCGAGGTCTTTTATGAGTACATCTTCAAAAAAAAACCCGACTACTTCAAATAAGCCCAGCAAACCATTGCTTGCCCCGGCCGTATCAATTGTCAGGTTCCGAATCGTCTTGTGATTGCCGTCAAACCGGCCAAGAAAACTGGTGGTATTACTACCGCCGAAGGTGTCGATATCCCTTGTGATGACCGCGGTGGCGTAGGTTATACCCGCAAGGTCGATGTCGGTCATGAGTTTAGTATGGACCCCGGTGGTCCGATAGGCGGGGTTACTTGCGAATTCATCGAAATCGTCTAAATCCTCGATGAGATATGGATTGTTTTCTGACCCGTCGCCGTTACCCATGTCGCCATCGACTGCCCATGCTGTGGCAAACAGGGCTGACAGGAGAATTAAAACAGTATGCTTTACTTTGCATGTTTCAAACATATCTCCTTCCCCCTTTTTCATTGTGATATCTCCTTTTCTCATTATGTTATGCGAAAACTCATTAATACCGAAAAATAACAAGACAATTCGCAGGATTTCAGAAAAGCCTCCAATATAATTTCAATATAACACATCCGAAATATATTGTCAACTTTAAACCCGGACACTCATCGACTTTTTAACAAATCCGCGCTTGACGAATCCGGCCCGGCAGGATACCCTGTTGGGCCGTTTGTGTGTAAATATCACGCATAAAATCGGAAACAGTTTAAATATTGTTACGGTATAAACAATTACCTGTAAACGAAAGGAAGTCAATCATGTATACGACTATTGTGGATGTAACGGCGCGGGAAATCCTCGACTCCCGCGGCAACCCCACCGTCGAAGTGGATGTCCTGTTGGACGACGGCTCCTTCGGCCGGTTTGCGGTTCCATCAGGTGCCAGCACCGGCGCTTACGAAGCCTGCGAACTCCGCGACACCAAGAAAAAACGCTACATGGGCAAAGGCGTTCTGAAGGCGGTCCAGAATGTCAACGAGATCATCGCTCCGGAGGTCCTCGGCGCCGATGCCCTCGCCCAGGAAGACCTTGATAAATTCCTCTGCGAAATCGACGGCACCCCCAACAAGTCCAAACTCGGCGCCAACGCCATCCTCGGCGTTTCGCTCGCAGTCGCTAAAGCCGCCGCTGCGTCTGTGGATCTGCCGCTGTACCGCTATGTCGGCGGCTGCAACGCCAACATCCTGCCCGTTCCCATGATGAACGTCCTCAACGGCGGCTCGCACGCCGACAGCAACGTTGACTTCCAGGAATTTATGATCATGCCCGTCGGTGCCAAAGATTTCCCCGCCGCCCTGCAAATGGGTGCCGAGATCTACCACACCCTCAAAGGCGTACTCAAGAGCAAAGGCCTGTCGACCGGCGTCGGCGACGAAGGCGGCTTCGCTCCGTCACTGGCTAAAAATGAAGATGCCGTCGAACTGCTCATCGCCGCCATCAAGAAGGCCGGCTACAAGCCCGGCAAAGATGTCTCCATCGCACTGGACCCGGCAACCACCGAAATGTGGGTCAAGTCCTCCAAGAGCTACCGGTTCTTCAAATCCGATCCCAAAAAGACAACCACCTCGGACAAGATGATCGCCCTCTGGGCCGACTGGGTCAAAAAATACCCCATCGTCAGCATCGAAGACGGTCTGGCCGAAGACGACTGGGACGGCTGGGCCAAGCTCCAGACCAAACTCGGCGATAAATGTCAGCTCGTCGGCGACGACCTCTTCGTCACCAACACCCAGCGCCTGGCAACCGGCATCAAAAAAGGCTGTGCCAACTCGATCCTCATCAAGGTCAACCAGATCGGCACCCTGACCGAAACGCTCGAAGCAATCGCTCTGGCGAAAAATAACGGCTACACCGCCGTCATGAGCCACCGTTCCGGCGAGACGTCCGATGCGACCATCGCCGACCTGGCAGTCGCCACCGGCGTCGGCCAGATCAAGACCGGCGCTCCCTGCCGCAGCGACCGCGTCGCCAAGTACAACCAGCTCCTTCGCATCCACGAAGAACTGGGCTCAGCCGCCAAGTACGGCTCAGAAATCTTCAAGTACTAAACGACAATTCGTCGATACAGGGCACAGAGGCACCATGCGTCTGTGCCCTTTTTTTGTGGAAAATTAGCCTTGCTCTTGCTTTGTCATTCCCACGAAGGCGGGAATCCATTAAAATAAGCTTCGCCGTAGGCCAAAAATAACGTCATTCTGAGCGCAGCGAAGAATCTATTAAAATAAGCCTCGCCGAAGGCGAATCCGCAACTAAGAACTAAAAACTAAGAACTCAAAACTTTCAATTGGATAAGCTTGCTCTGACAACCCGTTTTTTACTGTTTTGCCTCTTCTTCCTGATCGGCGCCTCCGCGATCGTGCTGTCTATACTGGCCCGCCCGGAGCTGGAGAATTACTACAACAACCGCGCCATGCTGGACGAACTGCGAAAACAAAACAAAACGATCACCCAATTGACCACCGAATACGATGCCCGCATCAAGCTGATCGAAACCGAACCGAACATCCTGACCCGTTTCAGCACCGCCGCGTTCGGACAGAAACCCCAGGCCCCGGACACCGTCTTCCCCAAAGCGGCCAACGAAGCCCTCCGATCCGACACCGAACGCATCCTCAAAACCGAAACCCAGCCGGCCCCCGTCGACCCCATCCCGATCTGGCTGGCACGCATCATCGAACCCAGAACCCGAACCGCCCTGTTCCTTTCCGGCACAGCACTGATCCTGATCACCTTCATCTTCTTCGGAACCCAGCGAACAAAAACGCAAGGGCGCAAGCCCTGCGAATATTCCACAAGCCCCAAGAGCCTGCCCTGAGTGTAGTCGAACGGGGGCTTAAACAATAATAGCCCCGAGCGAAGGGAGCAAAGCGACCGAAACCCGCAGAATGCAACCACACCCCACAACCGCCGACCCCAACGGGGTCGAACAAAAAATCAATCCCCAATAGACATTTCACAATTGGTCTCCCCCATTTTACAATATACAATCGGCATCAAAAAGTCTGCGCAGCAGACGTCATGTTGTAGCCTCGCCCGTCAGGGCGTGGGAATAAATGAAACCCCTTTTCCTCCACAGCCCGCGCAGCGGGCGCCATGTTGTAGATAATATGTAGGCCATCCAAAAGTTCTTATAATGGTTTTTGAACCCTAAACCGGAACCATTATCGAAAGGATGGCCCATGCGTAGTCTATCAAAGGTACAGACATTTTTCAACACTATCCGTTTAACCCGTAACGATGCATTGTTTATTGGTATTGACACCCATAAGGAAACGTATCATGTCGCGCTGCACTTAAACGACACCCCCGCTCTTGATTTTGTCATGCCGTCGAATCCCAATCAACTTATTGAACAGCTCAAACCGGTCCAGCACGCCATCAAAGAGATTGTTTACGAAGCCGGGCCCACGGGCTATTCATTGGCTCGCACCTTACAAAAACACCATCTGCCCGTGACTATTGCGGCCACCTCTAAAACGCCCCGGCCGGCCGCCAAAGAGGACAAGACAGATCGCCTGGACAGTAAAAAACTGGCGTGTTATCTGGCCAAGGGGCTCCTCAAACCGGTGACCATTCCTTCGGTCCAGCAGGAGGGGGACCGACAGTTGTGCCGGATGCGGCATCGTCAACGAAAAAACGGAGCCTGTGTCAAAACTCAAATCAAGTCATTTTTATTACAACACGGGCTGACGGAACCGGAAGGGCTCAAATATTGGTCTGGTAAAAGCATCGACGCCCTCCGAGCCTTGCGGCTGCCAAAGCCATTACGTTTGTCACTGGACGCGTTACTCAGCGACCTGGACTACCATTCTGACAGACTGACGGTGCTTGAGCGTCTCCTGGACGAAAGGATGGGGTCAACACCAACCGGCCAGCGGATTGCATTACTTCAAACACATCCCGGCATCGGACCGGTGACAGCACGACAGTTTGTTACGGAAGTGTTCCACTATGACCATTTTGAGACATCCTGCCAAGTGGTCAAATATGTCGGATTGGCCCCGACGATCCATCAAAGCGGTTCAAAAAGTACATCCGGCCCCATCAATCGGGACGGGAAGCCGTCCCTTCGTTGCACACTCATTCAAGCCGCATGGCAGTGGGTTGCCGTTGATGTTAAGGCCAAACAATACTTTTGGCGGATTTGTCACAGCAATGGGGGTATCAAACAGAAAGCGATCACTGCGGTGGCTCGAAAACTGACCGTGCATCTGTGGCGCATGTTGATAAAAAATGAACCCTATCGGGCGGAAAAAGCTTAAACAGTATACGAATGGATTGAAGCTCACCACGACGTGCCGACCACGGCCCGAGGCTTGTGTCTTGAACACGATTGTAGATTGTTGGCGGCACCTCAGGAAGAACGAATCGATTAACGTGTGCTTCGAGCACGAATAACAGACTGAGCGATCAATCTTGAAAGACAAGGAATATCGATATGAAGTAAAAAACAAAAAAATTGTTGGTTTTAAAATATAAGACTTGTAAGATGGCCTCATAACAGCCTTGGGCGTAGCCCGTGGATCAAAGTTGCCCCTAACCCCCCCAAAATCCCCGCCGATTTTTCGCAACGGCCCCTTTCCACTATCGTTTATATCAACAGAAAGGAGTGCAAAAATGGCACTTTTTATGATATTAGCGGCGTTAGGATTTATCGCAAGCCTGCTGGCCCATGTCAGCACCTTTGCAGGATTCAACCCGGGCGCGATCGGCGGCATCTGGGGACTGCATATCGGTATCTTTGTCGTGTTTCTCCCGGCTATTCTTTGCGGAAAGAAATTCGAAGCCCAAAACCCCACAAAAGACTTTTGGCAGGTTGCCCTTCAGCACAGCCCCGCCTGGCTGCGGGTCATGGTCGGCCTGTTCTTTGCGTATGCGTTTTTCAACTTCTTCTTCACGATATTTGTCCTGCTGGAAGGCGGCGGCCCCCACATCGTCGACGGACAGTATGTCCTCTCAAATCACGGCGAGATCATTCGTCAACTGACCCAGGCCGAATACATCAAGTGTCATGCCTATGAAATTCGACTCTTTTCCGGACACTGGATGTGCTTCTACCTCAGCTCGTTTGCCGTACTCTTATCGCATGTCAGAAAAAACTGTCTGGGATCGAAGTTATAATGAACAATTCAAAATTAAGTCTGCTATTTATCTAACTTATGGTATAATACCCAAAATTGAATAGTATCTTAAAACCGTCAACAGCCGAACGGATAACTCTAAAGGTTCCCGGAACCTTTAGTTTTCCTTACCATTTGCTGAATACATTCAATAATTGAAAAGGTTATATAATGAAAAATATCGTGCTTGTGAATCGCATAGTAATATTTCTAATAGTCGTATTTTTGATTGTAGTAGGAATTCAATTAACAAAAAAATCGTCTGCACAAAAATTGTCAGAGGCGATGGAACGTTTTCAGCACAATACGAAAATTAGATTTCCTGCAGATGTACAGGTACTGGAGGGTGAAGACTTAACCGGTAGAGATATTTCTGTCAAACTACTTCTTTTTATCCCAAAAGGCACTTTTATGAAATTTCTAGAGTGTCTGGGAGCAAAAAAGACAGATTTAAAAGAAGTCAAAACCGAAAGGGCATTATTTTTGATTTCCTCAGATAATTCAATGAATTTCAAGACTAAATTAAATGCCATTGAACATTGGGAAAATATTGAAATTCATAAATATGGTGGTACTCTCAGTGTTTTTCTGGCATTTCAGGAAAACGGAGATAGTTTTGCTTTTATCCGATTTATTACCTGATTGTCTTGTGCGAAAACTCCTCGCCAGAGATCGCAATTCGGTTCATTTTAATTACGAATTGGAAGATGGCCTTATAGATGCCACGATGGATTGTCAACGGGCAGCGCGTGAACACCCAAATAATCCGGGAGAACAGCCAGAAGGTGAACTTCCGGATGGCCCTTTGTTTTGAAAAGAGATAAATAATGTTGAAAAAAAATAAGTTGTTGCTGTTTGGTTTTTTGTTACTGGGTTTTTTAATATATGCTGGATTTTTTATAGCTCAACGATACAAGGAAAGAGAACGGCTGAATAATTCCATATTCGAATTAAAATTTGAGTTGCACCGCATACAGCAAACTGAACATCCTTGGAGGATGTATCTGGAAAAAAGGCATATTACGACATTAAGTTCTTTGAAGGGAAAATCGCGACTTGATAAACTTTATGTTACAGATATTCTTGCGACACCTTTTGAGAGCGATGATTCTGTAATAAAAATCCGATTTAATATTAGATGGTTAGAGGACGGTTTTAAATCATGTGGAGCCAAACTCTCCCTCGTTCTCAATGGCTCTAAAGAAATAATTGATATTCCGTTCCCTGAAAATATATGGGATGCTTCGACAAGAAAATGGTATGCTGACACCTGTAAACGGGAATTTACATTTGCGATTGTTCAAAACGAAAACCAAGTTAAGAATTTGCCGAAGCAGGTCGAAGCAATAGTAGTACATCCAGTCAGTGTGATGCCTGAAAATGGAACGATAAGTGTTTATGATTCCCGTGGACAGGTATCACGACCAGTGGAAATCTTCTTCTTCGAAAAAAATACGGAAAAATAGGTGTAGTTGTCAAGGGAGCGTCGGACAGTCGAAAAGCCGCCGGGTGCCCGAAAAATAGGGACAGTCACCTATTTTCAGAGTTGAGGAAGTTAAAAACGGCGTTTTTCCGTTCTTTGATAAGTGAACATTTGATTACGATGACCAGCGGGTGCTGCTGGAAACCGATTACAACGCCGGTACGCAGGTCGAAACGGATAAACGGTACTTCGTCTATGGCAACTACATCGACGAGGTGCTCGTGATATTCAAGGTTTTTTCGCCGATAGTGACGTTTCGATATTATTACGCTCACGACCATCTGTACAGTCCAGTGGCCATGTTTACTTTGGGGGGAACCGTTTATGAACGCTATGAATACGACGCCTACGGCGACGTGACAATATGGGATCGCACGTTCAGCAGCACACGCACAGCATCCATCTGTCAGAATCCGTATTTCTTCACCAGGGTTAATTAAAGGTTCCCGGAACCTTTTTCTATAATTTTCATTGCATTCACCTCAATTTCCGTTGAAATTCTGCCATGGGAAAGCCAAGGGGAGTAGACAAAGTTGTCAGGAATCATTTTCTGTCGCTCTTTGACACCGTCATAAAAAATAAAGTTTTCCGGCAAGGTGTGGTATTCGGAAAAGAAGTAAATTGTTTTGAAAAGTGACGAAAATAGTTTGCTATTTATCTAATTTATGGTATAATACACAAAATTGGATATTCACAATTAAATAGAGTGCGAGACCTGCTATCTCGCCCGGCCAATAAAAGCGAGAGGACGTAAGTCCTCTGATTACCCGCTCTGTCATCCTGAGCCAAGTCGAAGGATCTATTTCAACAGCCATCCGGAAGACATCCAAATCTCTGAGGACTAAGGACTAAAGTCTAAAGACTGTTTTTACAAAACGAACCCAATTTTCAAACAAGCCAAATCCCCTTAACGCCTTATATACTCCGAACTAAGAACTCCGAACTCCGAACGGCGCAGCCAAAAACAAACCCAATTCGAACCCAATCATGTCATCCTGAGCGAAGTCGAAGGACCTGTTTCTTAGCCTCTTTTCACTTCAAAAACTACAATTCTTGTAAATCCTGTAATCCTGTCAAAAGAAAATCCTGTATATCACGTCAAAAATCCCGAACCCAATTTCGCCCCCAAGTACCCCCTACTCGCGCAAGCTGTTTTCAGCCCAAAATCGCGAATTTCGCTTTGGAAAAATAAAAAATCCCCCTTTTTGACCCCGCCAACCCCCAAAAAAACGAACCCAATTTAAGCCCCAAGTAGCACCACGACAGGAATGCCCTATACCGCACTCAAACCCCCCAACGGACGCAACACCCCCGTTTTCAATAGCGCCACGCGAACCCAATCAAACCCAATACGAACCCAATCGTCTCCAACGTCACGAGCACAAACAAAATCTTGAGATTCCAGAGAGCATTGGTATGATATAAGTCGATGGATCGGCACCGACACTTTGGCGTTTTTATTGAGGGATAGAACCATGAAAACATTTGTCTTACTTTTCACCGTATTTTTCTTATTCATCAACGGCTGGGTATACATCACTCCGCCGGACCTGACCGCCGACGCCGTTGCGGCCCCGACCGGCAAGATCGACAAATCCGCCGTGGCGGCTGATGCGGCAAAGGGTCGTCAACTGGTCGATGAGTACGGCATCACCGAGGCCCTCGGCCCGCTGGCGCCGGTAGCGATGTCGCCGTTCTTCGGCCTGACCTGCCTGTCCGGCACATCGATCCTGTGCGACTGGGGTTGGCTGCCGGAAAACGATTTCCTGCAGGGCAACGAAGTACTCAACAACTGGCTGGTGTTTCTGCTGTTCGGCGCGCTGACGATAGCGACCTCGGTGCCCCGGTTGGTCAGCGTGTCCAAGGTCTTCGCCGAAGCGATGGACCGCGTGGAAACCTACGCAGGCATTATCTCCTACGGCGTGATCCTCATGGCCGCCGCCCAGAACCAGCCCGGCGATGAACAGGCGTTCGTTTACACGGCGGGGTTTATTTCCATCACCCAGAGCGGCCTGCTGACCATCGCCGCGGCCATCAACATTTTCGTCATCAGCAGTGTGCGGCTGTTTTTTGAACTGCTCGTGCTCATCTCGCCGATCCCCACGCTGGACGCGATTTTCGAATGCACCAATAAAGGCATCGCCGGCATCATCGCCTGCATCTACGCCTTCAACCCATGGCTGGCATTCGTGCTGAATATTATTATCTTCCTGATCTGCCTGGTCATCTTCAAATGGGTCAACCGCCGGCTCAAATATCTCAAGGCCACCCTGCTGGAACCGATCCTGCTGGGCATCATCCGAAAACTGCTCGGCCGCGAGACGTATGATCCCGACTGGAAAGCCAAGCGCCGATACGGGCGGCACGTTCCCGGCCTGGAATTGGTGGTCAAGTGTTTCCCGATGCGAAAGCTGGGCAAGATCAAAACCAAGGACCGGTGCTATCTGGCCTTCGGCTCAGACGGTGTAGCACTCATCAAGCCGTACCTGCTCAGGGCACCACTGGTGAAACGATTGGACCCCGCTGACCTGTCGCGCGATGTGCAGGAAGGATTGACGGCTTATTCGGTGGTGCTGGCCGAAAATCCCGACAAGCCCTGCGAACTGGTCTTCGGCCGTGTCTATACCGAAAAGCTCGACACCATCAAAGCAAAACTGAACCGCCCCGCACAGCCCGAAACAAAAACGGAAGCGGAAACAGAATCGGATGCGCCGGAAGAATAAGCCGCACAAGACAAGTATCATAGCGATCAATTGAGAAAGGAAAAGGCTTTTTTTGCGATACTGAGACATCAAGCGGCTTTGTAGGCAAGGTATAGTGCTGTCAAAACCGCAGTGATCTGTAGGGTGACAATCAGGAAAAATACAACTCGAAAGCTCGTCTTTTTTGTTTTATGACGGAAGATGATTTGAGCGACCCCCGCCGCAGGACTGCCCCCGATTAAAGCCAGAAAGTAAAGGACGATTTCCGGCACACGCATACCGGATTTGATCGCCTGCCGTTTATCGAAACCGTAGAGAACCAACGTCACGACATTTAAAGCAATCAGGTAAGCATGAATGACATTTGCCTTCTGCGTGAAAAAGACCAGTCCCATCACACCGCAAATCAACACGGCGGCTAAAATCAGAAAAAACTGATGCGGATTATGTTTAGACATCTTTTCCCTTGCGGCTCATGAATATTCCAGCGAAGAATCTGTTGTTTTCTAAGGACTAAGGACCCAAGTCTAACAGACTGTCTTTTATGACAAACAAATCCAATCAAGGCCAAAGATTTACAACGCTTTCGATAAAATCGCACTGACGGCATCTACCGTTTTCTGCGTGGCCCCTTGATTTTGACGAATGACCTTGCGGCCGCCGGCAGCAATCCGCCGGGCAAAGTCGGGGTCTTTCAGGCACAGCAACATCTTTTCGTACAGTGCGTTTTCATCGGCCGCTTCGATCGCCCCTTCGCCGGCAAGGAGCACCTCGACGGTCTGTTTGAAGTTGAACGTATGCGGCCCGAACAGCGTGCACTTGCCCATCGCCGTCGGCTCCATCATATCCGAGCCGCCCATCGGCACCAGGCTGCGTCCGACAAACACCGCCGTCGCCAGCGAATAGAATTTTTTCAGATCGCCCATCGTGTCGCCGAGGATCACCGTCGGTTTGCCGCCGGTGACACTGTCGGTTTCCTTGAGCGCGCTGTAGCGAACATAACCGAAGCCGGCGGCATCGATAAGATTGGCAACTTCGTCAAACCGCTCGGGCTTTCGCGGAACGATCGCCAGCCGGAGATCATCAAGGCCTCCTTCTTTTTTGAGCCTTGAGAACACATCCAGCACCATCTTTTCCTCGCCGGGCCCGGTGCCGCCGGCCACCCACAACCGCTCGACACCCAGATGGATCTGTTCGGCCAACCGGTCCGCTCCGCCAACCGCCCCATCGGTCTGTGCGGTGTCGTATTTCAGCGAATTGGTCACGATGACCTGCTCCTTCTTACAGCCCAACGCGATAAAACGGTCGGCATATTCCTGCGTTTGAGCCAGTATCAGTGCCACCTTACGGAACATTTTGCTGATAAGGAATCTGACTTTTTGATATTTGGGAAAACTTTTGTCGCTGAGCCGCCCGTTGACAACCACCACCGGCACATTTTGCTCTGCGGCGATCGTCGTCAGATTCGGCCAGACCTCCAGCTCCATCAGCAAGATGATTGCGGGCTTCAGTCGCCGGAATGCTCGCGCCATGATCGGCGACAGGTCGAAGGGAAAATAAAAGACCGCATAGTCAGATTCGTACAACACTTTGGCTCGGGCCAGCCCGGTATCGGTCGTGGCGGAAATCACAATTTCATAATCACCCAATTGCTCGCCGAAACGGTCGACCAGGGTGCGGGTAGCATTGACCTCGCCGACGCTGACCGCATGGATCCAGATGCAGGGTTTTTCAGGATTTCGGCGTGCGATTTTTCCCAGCCGCTGGCTCCAGCCGGCGCGATACCGGTCATGCCGCAGCATCCGGTAGATGATCTTCGGGCTGTACAGAACAATCGCCACGCCGTATAGTAAATTCAGCAAATATCGCATAAGTCGCCTGTTTTCCTTGTATTAAGCGGTCATCATAGTCCATAACCTCCCCGCTGTCAAACAGTTAGCTTGTGACCGCGCCGGTTTTCTGTTGACGAGCCGGCACCGGTGCGGTATAAGGACACATCAGCGATGAAAATCGTTCATTGTCCATCATCGATTGACAGTGTTAAAGTCCTCGTGGCGCAATTGGATAGCGCGTTGGCCTCCGAAGCCAAAGGTTGCAGGTTCGAATCCCGCCGGGGACGGTTGGCAAGCTTTTAATAAATGGCATTTTGCAGCATTTCTTATGGCTTTTATTTTAAAGTCGCTTTTTATCTTAATGTATCACCTATCGCGGGGCATCCACAATAAGGACTCTTTATTATTTGATTTGATTATCCGGATTAATTTGTTATAAAATACTTATAATGCGTGCGGTAGATTTACCGATGGCCAACAGGTTACTGAAGATGCAAGGTTGGCACACACTAAGCGTTTTAAGTGCTATAACCAACGAGATAATTAATAAGTTTAGTCGACAGCGGCATTTGCGAAAGGATCTTACGATGATGGCATGGGGTAAATATCATAATTTCAGAAAATTACACACGGCCTTAATGGCGATCATTTCTACAGTGATGTTAGCCAATCTTTCTTATGCTTCCGTTGCCGGGAAGTCGTCACAATGGGTTTCACTTTTTGACGGCCAAACCCTCTCCGGCTGGGTCCGGCTTGGGGGAGCAGCTGATTATAAAGTAGAAGACGGCGCAATCGTGGGAACAACGGTACCTGACACGCCGAATAGTTTTCTCTGCACAAAGCAGTTTTATTCTGATTTCATTCTCGAGCTGGAATTCAAAGTTGACGATGCTCTTAACTCCGGCGTTCAGATTCGCAGTAACAGTTTTCCCGAGTATGATAATGGGCGTGTTCATGGTTATCAGGTTGAGATCGATCCGTCGGACCGCTCCTATACCGGCGGCATTTATGATGAGGCCCGCCGGGGCTGGCTGTATCCGCTTGACGGAAACGAGGCCGCCCGAAAGGCCTTTAAGGCAGGACAATGGAATACGTTCCGAATCGAGGCGATCGGCGATACGCTGAAAACATGGATCAATGATGTTCCTGCAGCTCATCTTTATGATACCCGCACTCGTGACGGTTTTATTGCCTTACAGGTTCACAGTATCGGAAACAACAAGTCTAAAGAAGGCATCCGGGTTTGCTGGCGGAATATCCGGATTATTAGCGAGACCCCAGCCAGCTATGCCAAACCTATGCCGCTGGCGGTTCAAAGCATGGACAACAAGCTTGGTAATGTTGAACAGAGTCAGGGCTTCAAGTTCCTGTTTGACGGCAAGACCTCCACTGGCTGGCGCGGGGCCAAACTGGACGGCTTCCCGGTGCAGGGTTGGATTGTCAAAGATGGTGTCCTGACGGTCCTCGAATCCGGCGGCGGTGAATCGGCTGCCGGCGGTGATATTGTCACCGTCGATAAATACAGTGATTTTGAGCTGCATCTGGATTTCAAGCTGACGCCGGGCGCCAACAGCGGCATCAAGTATTTTGTGGATCCGGAACTGAACAAAGGCGAGGGTTCCTCCATCGGGCTGGAGTTCCAGCTTTTAGATGATGCCCGTCACCCGGATGCCAGGCTCGGCAATCATGAGGGAAGCCGGGCTTTGGGATGTCTTTATGACTTGATCGAAGCTGACAACTGTGTCAAAGAACCCCACCCGATCGGACAGTGGAATCACGCGGTTGTTATTTCAAAGGGCAACCACGTTGAGCATTGGCTCAACGGCCGCAAGATTCTGGAATATGAACGCAAAACTTCGGCATTCCGTCAGCTTATTCAGGAGAGTAAGTATAAGACATGGCCGGGTTTTGGTGAATGGGAAAAGGGGCACATTTTGCTTCAGGACCATGGCAACAGAGTTTCGTTTAAGAATATCAAGATCAGAGAACTGTAATGGAATTATTTTGTACCGATAAAGGGAGTTGATAATGACAAAACAAAAGAACATATCACGTCGAACCATTTTAAAGACGATGTTGTGGACCCCGCCGATTCTGATGTTCGGCCAAGGCGGACTTTTTGCTGCAGGGAATAAAATTCGACCCCTTTCGCAACCCAGAATCATTCCAAAAGGACAAAAAATTCGTCTGGCCCAGATCGGAGTCTTTAACCGCGGCGGTCAGTTGCTGGAGTCCTTCAAAAGCCATACTGGTCAGGTTGAATATGTCGCTTTTGCTGATGTGCTGTTTACATCACCGAATTACACGATGGAAGGTTTTCCGAATGTTCCGTGCTTTACGGATTACCGGGAGATGTTTGAGAAACTGCACAATAAAATCGATGCGGTGGTCGTGGGAACGCCGGACCATGCACATTTCCCGATGGTGATGCACGCGATGCTGTTGGGCAAACATGTGTATGTGGAAAAACCGCTGGCACAAAACGTCTATGAATGTCGCCTTCTCGATAAAGTTGCCCGTGAAACCGGGGTTGTGACCCAGATGGGTAATCAGGGGCATTCCGGTTTCGGCACCATTCAGTTTGGACAGTGGGTTGAGGCAGGATTGATCAAAAATGTCAAACGGATTGACACTTGGATGACAAAAAGCCGCCGTTGGCACGGTTGGACCTTTAAAGATTATCCGGAAGCGATTCCACCGGCCGGTTACGACTGGGACCAGTGGCTGGGACGGAGATCGTTTCGACCTTACAGCGACAAACTGATTGACGGCAACTGGCGCTGCTGGTATGACTTTGGGTGCGGTGCGATGGGGGATTGGGGAGCTCATGTCCTTGATGCAATCCATCGCTACCTGAAGTTAGGTCAACCGTATGAAATCCACACTGAGCTAATCGGGCCCAGCGATCTATATTATCCTCAGGGTTCGGTGATCACGTTCAAATTCGGCGCGCGGGAAGGGATGCCTCCGCTGGAATTAAAATGGTACGACGGTCAGGGAAATCTGCCGCCTAAGCCAGCAGGTTATCCGGGCAATCTGGTACCGATTGGTTCGATGCTCTACCTGGACGACGGAGTTGTCACCGGTACCAGCCATGGAGCGAACTATCATTTTAAAATGAACACGAAACTTGAGCAGATGGAAACGGAAGATAAGTTGCCGAAACCGGAAGGCGTTCTGTCCGATCACTATCTAAACTTCCTGAACGCTTGTCAGGGGATCGAAAAAACCAATTCACCGTTTGAAGTCGGAGCACCCCTGGCTGAACTGCTTTGTTTAGGCTGTATCGGACAGCGTTTTGGCGGAACATTGAAATATGATGCCAAGACGATGAAGATTACGAACAATACCCAGGCTAATAAGATGCTGACCGGTCCGGAAGTGCGGGACGGCTGGACGGCTTATGATGATTACAAGCTTGTCTCTTCCAACGTTTCACGTATCCATACGCCTGATCAGGTCGCGTGGGAACAGTTGTTTAAAGATAAAACTCTCAGCAACTGGGAAAACCCGTACGACTGGGGCAAAGCGGAATACAAAGAGGGTGTTGTGAGCCTGACCTCGGACAAAGGGAAATGGTTTCTACTGACCCAAAAGGAATATGACAACTTTGTATTTGAAGGTGAGATCAAAATGCCTGAAAACAAGGGCAACTCCGGTTTCATGTTCCGCTGCCAGAAAAAGAAAAACCGCGTCTGGGGCTACCAGGCGGAAGTGGATACCGCCGAAAGAAAATGGTCAGGCGGATTGTACGATGAAGGCCGGCGGACGTGGTTCATCTCGCCCAATAGGGACAAGGCTGCCGATGAGACGGAAAAGAATGCTTCGATCGCGGACTTTCGTAATCGTGCCGGTGACTGCTACAAACAGGGCCAGTGGAACAAATACCGAATCGTCTGTGTCGGTTCACATCTCCAGGTCTATGTTAATGGTACTCTGACGACAGATGTCCATGACGGGATGGACCTGAAAGGCTATATCGGCATCCAGCATCACGGCGAAAAGGGCCTGGTTTACCAGTTCCGCAATCTTCGTATAAAGGATCTGGGTGTCGGCGGGGAGATTTATTACCCGCATCGCGAAAATGCGGCCGCTGCGGCTGTGGCGTCTAAGATGGCTGGAGATATCTATGAAGCCGAATCTGCTAAAATGGTTAATTGTACCGTCGCGGATAATATTAAAGGCTACCAGGGCACCGGTTTTGTGGATTTTGGCGACACGGACGGTTCTGTCGAATGGGATAATGTTTTGGCCGATCAAGCCGGTGAGTACAAATTGACATTCCGTTATGCCGCCGCCGGCACTCGACCGTGCGAGTTGTATATCAACGGACAAAAAACGGGAAGGGTGGATTTTAGCAGTACCGGCGGCTGGGAAAACTGGAGAACGGTCGATGTGCCGGCGACCTTCAAGAAAGGCGGCAACTTCGTGAGAGTCGTCGCTATCGGTGCCGGTCCGAACCTTGACGCCATGGCCGTCACGAAATAAATGAACACAATCATCCCCCTGTCCGAATTTTCGGACGGAGGGATATGTAACATGGTTTGCACGATGACGTGAAGTTGTTTTACGGATTGAAATGAAGAAAACGATCAACAGACGTTCTTTTTTGCATCAAACAGCACGGTTGGCGGCCGGAGTGGTCGGCTTTCCGTACATTGTCCGTTCATCGGCTTTAGGCAAAGCCGGAACGGTTGCGCCCAGCAACCGTCTTGTCATGGCACAAATTGGCTGCGGCGGAATGGGGGGAAGCAATTTAAAGTCATTTCTGAATTATCAAAACGATATTCAGGTTGTCGCGGTTTGTGATGTGGACAATCGTCATGCGTTGGAAAAAAAGCGGACCGTTGATGAAAGATACGGCAATCAGGATTGTAAAATCTATCGTGATTTCCGAGAATTGATCGATGCTGAATCAATTGATGTTGTCAGCCATGCGTTGCCGGATCATTGGCATGCGGCCGTATCTATAGCCTGCGCGAGAAAAGGCATTGATATGTACGGCGAAAAACCCCTGGCCCGCACAATTAGCGAGGGACGTGCAATTTGTGATGCAATCCAACGATACGGCATTATTTGGCAGACCGGCAGTTGGCAGCGGTCACGGGAACCGTTCCGCCATGCCGCTGAACTGGTTCGTAACGGCCGTATTGGAACAGTCCGGCATGTGGAAGTGGGCCTGCCAAACGGGGAAGGCCCCATCGGGCCCAAGCCGGATGTCGTGTCGCGGCCGGATTATATTGATTATGACCTTTGGCTTGGACCTGCTCCGTGGCGGCCGTATCAAAATTTGAACCGCGATACGGAATCGAATCAAGCAAAAACCGGTCTGCATTATAACTGGCGTCATATTTTCGACTATTCCGGCGGCAAACTGACGGACTGGGGCGGTCACCATATTGATATTGCACACTGGGGACTTGGCCTTGATTATACCGGGCCGGTTGCGGTTGAAGGCCGGGGAAAATATCCCGAGTCGGGAATCTATGATGTTGCGTATGATTATGACTTTGTCTGTCAGTATGCGAATGGGGTTACACTGCGGGTGGCCAACCGGTCCAACCTGCCGCACGGACAGGGTGTCTGCTGGTATGGCGATGACGGCTGGTTGTTTGTGAGTAGAGGTCAATTCCAAGCATCCAAGCCTGCAATTTTGCGTGAAAAAATCGGGCCCGATGAGATCAAGCTTTACCAAAGCTCGGATCATCAACAGAATTTTATCGATTGCGTCAAAACACGGCAGCAGACAGTAACTCCGGCAGAGATCGCTCACCGTTCGATCAGCGTTGCCTTTTTAGGTGAGATCGCAATGCTGACCGGTCGAAAATTAAAATGGAATCCTGATCATGAGATGTTTATCGGAGATGAGAGCGCTAATCGCTATTTAAAGCGTCCTTACCGTAGTCCCTGGCAGTTATAAAATAATCTATTCGATTCTACAAACGAGGTGGTAATGAAGCACAATTGCATAAATGGTCGGAAATCACCACAAGGATAAAACCGAATAATTTTTTTACCTTGATGAAATGTCAGAAAAACGCATCTTCTTTTGCTTCTATTTATTTCCAAGACCATCAAAAACTAATCAATTTTATAGACCCACACTCCTATATGTAGGCAATATCACTAATTTGGACAAAATTAATATAATTTGAAGTCTCTGGGGCGATTTAGCGTGCAATTTTTCCCCATAGCTGACCAATGTCTGCGAAAAAATCCATTCGAAACCTCTTCAGGGCTAATAATAACCCCCATTCTCAATGAAGATGTAACTTTTTCTAAAATAATAAACACTTTCATACTGACAGAACAAGCGTGGGAAATGGTATAATCATATGAACTTTACGGCTTTAGGGTCATCCCTGGTTGCCGGATGCTCAGACAAGCGTTACAATGTGTCATGTCATTTCAATGATGAAAAAATGAGGCTTAAATGCAGGATTTTTATTTGAGGGCGATTGGAAAATCTCCGATTATTGCGGCGGCCGTCTTTTTAGTGCTTATGATGAATTTCATAAGCACCGCATCGGCCGGGACAATTCCTTTTGAAGCAAACGGCGATTTCAAGGCGGCGAATGAGATCGACACTGTTGTCTTAAAAACACTGCAGCAACAAAAAGTCACTCCGACCGGTTTATGCTCGGATGAAGTTTTCATACGGCGAGTCTATCTGGATGTTCTCGGCACCCTGCCCGAAGCCGAGGAGGTGCGCAAATTTCTCGAAAATCCACGCCCTGACAAACGGACAACGCTCGTTACGACCCTGATGAAATCAGACAAATTTGCTGATTACTGGACGCTGAAATGGTGCGACCTGTTACGGGTCAAAGCGGAGTTCCCGATCAATTTATGGCCGAATGCCGTGCAGGCCTATCATCGGTGGGTTCATGACGCGATTGCGGCTGATATGCCCTATGACCAATTTTCGCGTGAACTGCTGACCTCCAGCGGCAGTAATTTCCGTGTGCCACAGGTTAACTTTTACCGAGCTATTCAAGGACATGAACCTGCAACGATCGCATCCGCCGTCGCACTGACTTTCATGGGCAGCCGCATTGAAAGTTGGCCCGCTGACCGCCAGGACGGGATGACGGCCTTTTTCTCACGGGTTGCCTACAAAACGA
This sequence comes from Anaerohalosphaeraceae bacterium, assembly GCA_963675525.2. GTDB lineage: Bacteria > Planctomycetota > Phycisphaerae > Sedimentisphaerales > Anaerohalosphaeraceae > 4572-13. Next base: position 35,093 of record CAXXSL010000018.1, read on the forward strand.
CAGCAGAATGGAAAGAGGAAATTGTCTATCTGGATCCGGCTCCCGTCAACGCGTTAAACGCGGTCTTCCCCGACGGCAAAAAAATTCAGATACCACCGAGTCAGGACCCGCGGCAGATATTCGCTGACTGGCTGATCACCGACGATAATCCCTGGTTTGCGCGTACCATTGTCAACCGCATCTGGTACTGGCTTCTGGGACGGGGCATCATCCATGAGCCGGATGACATTCGCCCGGACAATCCGCCCGTCCATCCGGAACTGTTAGCTTATCTGGAAAAAGAACTAGTTCGATCCGGCTATGATTTGAAACATATTTATCGACTGATTCTGAACTCGGCCACATACCAGCAGTCTTCGATCCCGAAAGGGGACCTGATAAAAGCGGAAACGCTGTTTGCCTGCTATCCGGTTCGTCAGCTTGACGCCGAGGTCCTGATCGATGCCTTATGCCGAATCACGGGCACGACGGAGACGTATTCCAGTCCTATCCCGGAACCGTTCACCTTTATTCCGGAGGAAAATCGGTCCATTGAACTGGCCGATGGGAGTATTACCAGCCAGTTCCTGGAAATGTTCGGGCGACCGTCACGGGATAGCGGCCTGCTGACGGAACGCAACAATGATCCGTCAGCAACTCAGCGCCGAGCGATATTGAACTCAACCCATATCCAGAAAAAAATCGACCGCAGTCGGCAATTGAACAGCTGGCTCAAGGGTGCCAGGCGAGATCAGACTCTGCTCATCAAAACGATCTATCTGAATATTCTGTCACGGTATCCGACGGAAACCGAACAGACTGCGGTGGAAGATTATTTTAAAACGTCGAAGTTAAAACCAAGAGAGGCGGCCGTCGATCTGATCTGGGCCTTAATCAATTCAAAAGAATTTTTGTATCGGCATTGATCCGAACTTAAACGTGAGTACGTTGCTATGAATGATTTCAAATTATTTCCAAACATCACCCGGAGACAGGCATTGAAGCTGGGACTGGCCGCTGCGTCCGGGATGGTCACGTTCGATCCGCGGCAGCTTTGGGCGGGGCCGGAACCTTTAAAGGCTCGCGCGAAGTCCGTTATCCAGATATGGATGTGGGGCGGACCGTCTCATCTGGACACGTTCGACCCAAAGCCGGAGGCGGGAAACGACTATTGCGGCTCCTTCAAAACACCGATCAAGACAACGGTTGATGGAATCCGTATCTGCGAAATGCTGCCGCTGCTGGCCAAACAGGCCGACAAGTATTCGATCATCCGCAGCATGACGCACGGCAACAACGGCCATGAAACCGCTTCGTATATCGTTCAGACCGGCCATGAACCGGGACGCCTGGTCTATCCTTCGCTGGGAGCTGTCGTTTCGCTGTTCAAAGGGTACAAACACGGCTACAAAGGGGTTGTTCCGCCGTATATCGTATTGACGAAACCGCAGGGTCGCTTTTCGGAAGCCGGTTTCTTAGGTCCCGGTTATAAACCGTTCAGCACCGGCGGAGATCCGGCAAAGAACCCGTTTGTTGTGGAAGGGATTATCGCGGAGGGAATTTCGGATCAACGTCAGCAGGGACGGCGTGAACTGCTTGACACATTGGACACCCTCGGCAACGCAATGCCCGCCAATCCTCATTTTGAGAACTTTGACCGGTGTGAAAAAGACGCCTACGAGATGATGTTTGGGGATGCGCGAAAGCTGTTCGATCTGTCAACAGAGAAAGACCAACTGCGCGATCGCTATGGTCGCAATACATTCGGGCAATCCTGCCTGATGGCCCGTCGATTGGTCGAGCATGGGGTTCCTTACATCACAATTAATTATAACGGCTGGGACACACACAAGCAGCATTTTGAAATCATGCAAAGGAAATTACCCGAAATGGATGCGGGGTTTTCGACATTGCTGCAAGACCTGTCCGAACGCGGTTTACTTGACAGCACCATTGTTTGGTGGGGCGGGGAGTTTGGACGAAGCCCGAAAATCCAGTGGGAATCGCCCTGGAACGGCGGACGCTCGCATTACGGAAAATGTTTTTGCAGCGTGGTTTCCGGCGGCGGATTCAAAGGCGGCCGGGTTGTCGGAGCCTCTGATGACAAAGGGAGGGAAGTCGCGGCCCGTCCGGTGCATCCTAAAGATCTGCTCGCCAGTATTTGCACTCTTATCGGCATCGACCCCAATGGTCCGTTGCCTAATTCGATCAATCAGGATCTGAAAGTCATGCCGGCATCCGATAGTAGTGGTCTCTTAACAGAAATTATGTAAATTCGAGGGAACAATTGAAGACCGTAAATCTGAAAATTTTAGTCTGGGGTCTTATCAGCATAAGTTTTATCAACGCCTATTGTCAGGCAGAGAGTATCCAGCCACATATCGGGTATCTTTATCCTGCAGGCGGACAACGGGGACATGATGTTTTGATCACCGCAGGCGGACAGTTTCTTCAAAAGCCCGAAGCGGTTTACATTTCCGGCGATGGGGTACATGCGACTGTCGTAAAATACTACCGTCCCACTCGGAATCTCCAAAAAGAGCAGCGGGAATTAATCATAAACCGCTTGCAGGAAGTGCGGGACAAACGCATCGCTGAATTGCCGGCCTCCGTGCGGGCCGCGATGTCTCCCCTGCCGCGGAACGTACCGAAACAACGACGTAATCCAAATCAATCAAAAGAGAACGAAAAGGGACAAGAAAAAAAAGAAACACCCCCAACAAATGTCAAGATGCCGGAGCATCCGTTATTGTATGACCTGGAGAATAAGAGCCTTCGTCAATTGGCCCACATTACCAAAATGCTGTTCATACCGCGCAGTAAACTTCAGCAGAATCGACAACTCTCGGAAGCGGTGCTGTTGAAGATCACGATCGACCCGGAAGCGAAACCCGGCCCGCGTGAATTGCGAATCAAGTCCGCGGCGGGATTGACAAACCCGATGATTATTCAGATCGGGCAAATGGCTGAATATGCGGAAATGGAGCCGAATGACGAAGAAGCTTACCCAACAAAATTCCCACGGCAGCCGGAACTGCCGAAAGAAAAATCGCTTGAATTACCCGTGGTACTGAATGGCCAAATTATGCCGGATGACGTTGACCGGTTTCGTTTCCGAGCCAAAGCCGGACAACAGCTTGTCATTGAAACGCAGGCCCGAAGTCTGATCCCGTATCTGGCCGACGCCGTTCCCGGATGGTTTCAGGCAACGGTTACTCTATATGATGCTGATAACAACGAGGTCGCCTACGCAGACGATTACCGTTTTAATCCCGACCCGGTCTTGTATTATAAAATTCCCAAAACCGGCGATTATGAATTACTGGTCCGGGATTCGGTCTATCGCGGCCGGGACGATTTTGTTTATCGTATTTCGATAGGCGAACTGCCGTTTATCCGGCAGATGTTTCCGCTGGGGGGCAAAGAAGGCGATAAATCGGTTGCGGCCGTCGAAGGGTGGAATCTGCCGGTGACACAGTTGTCGTTAGATACCCAATCCGGAGGTAAAACCATCCGGCAAACACGCTATGAAAAAGAAGGGATTGTTTCAAATTTCGTTCCCTATGCCGTCGATACCCTGCCGGAATGCAATGAGTCAGAACCAGGAGAGAATGTCAAATCGGCACAGCCGGTCAAGCTGCCGATTATCATCAATGGTCAAATCAGCCCGGCTGATGATTTGGATGTGTATCAATTCCAGGGAAAATCCGGCGACGAAATTACTGCAGAAGTCTATGCACGCCGGCTTAATTCTCCGCTGGATTCGCTGCTGCGTTTGACCGACGCTTCCGGCAAGATCCTCGAATGGAACGACGACTATGTGTTAAAGGATACGGCGTTCCTGTTCAAAGACTGTGAGGGACTGCTGACCCATCACGCCGATTCCTATTTGAAGACCAAGCTGCCCGCCGATGGGACATACTATGTACAGATTGCCGACTCGGCCAAACACGGGGGCGCCGCTTACGGCTACCGACTTCGCCTGACCACACAAACGCCGGACTTTGAGCTTCGTGTCACGCCCTCCAGCCTGAGTCCGCGACCCGGAGAGGTCGTTCCTGTTACCGTTTATGTTCTCCGTAAAGACGGCTTCGACGGTCCGATCGAAGTGTCTGTGAAAAATACCCCGCCCGGATTCAAGCTTGAGGGCGGACATATTCCACCGGGATGTGAGCATATTCGTATGACACTCAAGGCCCCGCAAAAGGCTCTTGATAAGCCGGTGGCCTTAGAAATAGAAGGCCGGGCTATGGTGGGTGAAAAAACCATTCTCCGCCGGGCCGTTCCTGCCGAAGATATGATGCAGGCATTTCTCTATCGACATCTTGTTCCCTCGCAGGAGCTTTTGGTCGCAATGCGAAAAGCCCGAAGACCCGTCCCCGTCGTCGAGTTAATGACAAGCAGTCCGATTGCAATTCCGGCAAGCGGTTCGGTCCGGGTCCGTTTAAAAAGTAACGCACCTCGGTGGTTTATCGAACCGTTGCAATTGGAGCTTCAGGATGCCCCTGAGGGCGTCAGTCTCCATGATGTAACAGTTGTTCCGGAGGGACTTGTGTTCACACTGAAAGCCGACAGCACCGTTCAAGAAGGACTGGCCGACAATCTGATTATTGAAACGACCAGGGAATTGGCTCCTCCGGGAGGAAAAAACACCAAAGCAACCAATAATAAACGCCAACAATCGGTCGGCATCATCCCCGCAATCCCTATTCGGATAACGGCTAACCTTTCAAAATGAAAACAATTAGGGGGCAATAAAGGTCTTGTGCGAGATGACTGCCAAAAAACACCGGAATTTTGGTTATGAGCCTGAGAGCAACTGAACTTGCCGGCTTTGCAAATCAATCAATTTCAGTTATCCGATAAATCCCTGCGCCGCAGACGAATTTTAACGTTCGTCCCCGCAGTTCGGGAAAATATTTCGTAGCAGAATACCGAATTAAAACTGAAACAAGACTTGAAAGAAAGAAAATAAAGCGTAGAATACATGTTTGGATTTCCTTATTTAAAATATCTTTAAATGGCGCCTGATGCAAAAATGACAAACCTTTCCATCATCATTCCTGTATTTAATGAACAGCATAAGGTCCACCAGGATATCGTTTCAGCAGACCGCTTTATCGCCAGTGAGGGGATTACAGGTGAAATCATCATTGTAGATGACGGCAGTACTGATGAAACTGCAGTCATCGCTAAAAAAGCTTCAGACAATATTCAGACACGCTTGGTTCTTGAACGATTGGAACGAAATTCAGGAAAAGGCCGAGCGGTTCGAACAGGTGTACTGAAAAGCCAGGGGGAACTTGTTCTTTTTGCCGACAGCGGAAACTGTATCCCCTATACCGATGCAAATAATGGAATTGAACTGATCCTTTCAGAAACGTACCAGATTGCACACGGTTCACGTAAGCTTTCGAATTGTCACATTTATCGTCCCCAGTCAGTCTACCGAAAAATCTGTTCACAACTTTTTTACTGGTATTTGATCCATGACATTAAACAACTTGACAATCTGACAGATACGCAATGCGGATTCAAGATTTATCAGGGCGATGTTGCTCGAGAGCTATATGCCCAAAGCAGTATCGATGGATTTATGTTCGATATTGAAATCATATTGCTGGCCATAGCGAATGGTTACAATATCGGCGAGTTCCCCGTGAACTGGACATGTGATTCGGACAGTCGGCTTAAGCCTATACATGAATCCTACCGTATATTCAGGGACTTGATTCGATTAAAAAAACGCTTTGGAAAGCTTCTCACCGTGAGTTCGCCGTAACTTATTTTAATTTTCCGGCCACTCTCCAATTTTCAACACGTCCATATCATTTTTGTCTGTTGAAGGCATCAAGAGCATCAGGGACATACCGGAAACTTCATCGGGCAAATTACGGATTTTTTCAATCGGCATGATCATTCCGGCAGTCGTCAAAGCATCTGCTAAAGAAGCGTTTGCCCTCAATCTAATCCAGCACGCTGTTCTGTCTATAATGGGCTGCCCGCTAAAGGGATTAATGATATGCTCTCCGCCCTGGAGTCCTGAACAACTGAAGACTTCATTTTCCAGTTGAAGCTGCATCATCGTTTTCTGGTCGATGGGGCTTGTCAGTGTGATGGGCCAGCCGTTTTTTCCAGATGGCTTATTTAATGCACGAACGGAACTGGCTCCCCCGTGTATCAAGGCCTTCTCGATCCCCCATTCATTCAGTATTTCTGCGATCCTGTCCACCGCATACCCTTTTCCAATGCCTCCCAAATCAAGACTGATTGCCGCGTCGGTTACCATAACAGCCTGGCGATCGGTGTGCAACTCAAGCATTTTCATACTTGGAAGATTGGCTTGAAGAGAAAGGACCATCTCAGAATCGCCTTCCTTCCAGGCAATAATGAGATCACTAATGGTTATATCGAACGCCCCATCGGTCAGTTGTGAGGCTTCTTGAGCAATTTTAAGACATCGAAACGTGTCTTCATCGACAATTATCTCTTCTCCGGGCATGAGCGCATTGATCCGGTTAACGTCACTGCTTTCAATAAAGCGACTTAGCAAACTCTCCAACCGGTCCACCTCATTGAACGCCGCTCGCGCAGCTTGACCTGCATAGGTTCCACGGGTATCCTGAATAAAGATCTCATAATCAGTATTCATAGCCCGATGGCTGAATTTAAGAAGGTTTTCGATCTGTTTTTTGTCGGGCTTGCTCGCCAGGACATTTTCCTTTTGCTCTTGTGTCACAGGCATTGATTCCTTATCAGCGTTCATGTGATCCCATAGATCTTTGCGAACATATCCTCGCCATTCTACCTTTGGACGTAACTCAACATAGTCTTCGAAAAGCGGCATATACAGATTTTGTTGGCCGGGTTCGGGCGCTGAATACAAAACATTGAGAAGCTCCGGTTCATGCCTGGCATTAGCAAGGATGATCGACGCAGTACAGGCCGAAGCATCAACCTGCGACCAATAGCCGACGTTTGTAAATGTACGCAGGTACCACGGAATCGGCCAGTAATCATCTCCCTCAGCGATCACCTGAATGGAAACTTGCTTTCCGGCCTCCGACACAGCGGCGGCTTTATTAATCGCTTCGACCATTGTATAAACATCCGTCGAGGTATGGGCATACACGTAAGGATTGATCGGATCGGAAGAATAACGGAAGTTCAGCATCCAGCTTTGAACAATGGGACCGGCGATAACAAAAATAAAAATCAATAATCCCATACATATTTTCCCCGGGATCTTTACTGATATAACAAGAAGCCGGTCAATCGCGACCCCTGCCAAAACTGCCATTCCATAAAGAAAACTCAACATACACCAAGGAGTCTTGTAGGGAATTAAGGCATAGATGACGGTCAATGTGAGTGTGTAGATCGCAATAAATTGTCCGAACCCCGCCTTGTCAGGTCTCGTCTTTGTCCGAAATAAAATAAAACATAACCCCATCAACGCCAAGGCGGCAATACCATCTTCGTTCCAGGAGATCGGTTCGATGAACTCCAGCCAGGTCAGCAGGTCCAAATAGTAATACCACGGATGGATGTGGACGCTCTGACCGGCGCCACGCTTTAGCCAGATGCCGTACGTAGACACTGAATCGAGAATCCCCTGGGGATTTGTTCCAAATGATGAATAAAGCAGGGCCGATGTGAGACCCATTGCAACAACAGCGGATAGTAAATGAGAGATTCTCGGTTTTTTGCAGGGTTTATGCCAAATCCGGAAAAAAAATAAGGCGAGCAAGGCTGTACCAAAAGAGAAGACAAATGTTTCTTTTGATGCGTGCATCAACCCGGCCGCAATGCCGGACAAAATCAGCCAGATGCCTTTTTGCGTTTTGAAATATTGCCAGAGACCGCCTAAGAACCAGCTCGTAAAAAAGACCAACAACATTTCCTGAATATAATATCGACTGTAATAGACAAACGCAGGAGAAAAAGCAATCAACATGGAAGCAAAAAACACCGCCCTCCTGTTTATGTCCTTGAGAAAAAACAGCGGCGTCAATATCAGTCCGATCCCAAAGACGGCAGAAATCAGACGCAGGCTCGCTTCGTTGATTTCAGAATAATTTTTTTCACCTCGTAAAAAAGTGCACACCCGTGTAAAGTAATTCAGGGTTGGCCCATGAAATTCTTCGGGGTCATATACATAATCGCCCTTCTGGAGAAGGGCTGAGAATTTTTCGGCATGTACTGCCTCATCGGTGTGCATCGGGCGGTCGTTTAATCGCCACAAGCGAAAAAAAGACCCTCCTGTTACAACAAGAATGAATGCCAAAATCCAAGTGTATTTGGTTCTCATCGGCTATTGGCCAAAGATTTCGACTTCGATATAGTGACTGTAATCGTTCTGGTTATTACCCTGGCTGTATAAACGAACATAACGTGCTGTTATTCCTTTGGCATCAACGAGTTTTCCTTCGGCTTTATCAATATAGTGCTGGTCCTGGCCGACCCCTAATCCCAGTGAATTATCGAGATCATTATTAAACAGGGTCCTTACATCGGTAATGAATTCGGGATCATCGGAAACCTGCACAACCACGTCAAAGTAAACACGAGCTGTTTTGTGGAAGTGCCAGAAGACAATCGCATATAATTTGTACGCATCGCCAAGATCCACTTGTACCCATTGCTTAAACGGCCCTAACTCAATCACGCTGCCTTCGGTGGCATCCTTGTCCCCATCCACAAGCATTTCCAGATTGCCTGTAATCGGATCCATCTCCGAACTGGTCACGCGTTTATTCAGTGCCAGATTCCTGACACCCTTGGGGGCAAGAAAAGCAGGACGCGGCCGCTTTGTGTCCGGCTCAAGACGCTCGATGCCAGACAGATTTTCCGGGGTCCCCACAAACATTGGCTTGGGCAGTTCCAAAGGAAGCGGTGCCATGGCTGTTTCTGTACTTTCCTGCAACTTAACCGGTTCGGGCTCAGCAGGCTGAGTTTCTACAACTTCCGTCTGAGGCTGTTGAGCAACAGTGTCTTGTGCAGTGGCACTTTTCGATTGTTGTCCAGAGGCCTGCGGTTCTTCTACAGGCGTTTGCTTTTTACAACTGCTTATCATAAGAAGCGATAACACCAACAGGCTTAAGATCCCAACACATCTCATACAATATCTCCCAATCATCACTTTATTTTACGTTCATCATACATAAATTACGTTATCCTGCAGCACCTTTGATCTGTCCAAGGATTATCGCCAAAATCACCAACAGCACACAAGCCGGCAACAGCAGCTTGAGACTTTTCTGGATCGATGCTCCCTTGGCAACGTTACCCATCATTTTGGGGACAATCACAGCACCTGCCAGACCAATGGCAAAGATAATCCCAAAAACGCTGCCGTAAACTTCCGGCGAAAACTTTGAGAACGTTACACCAACCGTGGTCGGAAAACAGGGTGCAAAAGAAAGGCCTGCCAATATCGCCAGGATATTCGCCATAACGCCTTTGGAACAAGCCATCATCAAAAAGATTACCACCCCGGCAACAACTGCGGCCCCAGCTATCACCCAACCGCCATTTGCCGTCAGATCAAAATTGATCTTGGCGGGCAGTAAACTGGTTGCCAATCGTCCAATCATCATCGCAATTGCAAAAAAGGACAACAATCGCTGACCGGATGCATCCGCAACACCAGCATCGATCCCGGCATTTTCCTTTCGGACGACTTCTTTGCCGAAAGACGGCAGCCAGTTACAGAATGACGATTCCAGAGCAATATAACAAAACAGGACAAATGCCGCAACCAGAACAGCCGGCTGACTAAGCAGTTTAGCCGTTGCAGAAAAATCAAGTTTCGCCGCGCTGACCGGATAGCCTTTTGCGAGAAATGCTACGATTGCCGGCAAGATAATAATCACACCCAAAACCGAGACGGCTACTTCATAACTCGTTTTACGGAATAAAAAACTGACGATCAACGGTGTCAGAAACAGGCCCAGACAGAAAAAGACATTGATCATATTACTGGCTCTTGCCATATCTTCACCACCAAATAAAACCTGCGGACCCATAACATTACCTGCAGTATTCATTGCCATTGCTCCGATACCCAGCAGGATACAGGGCAACATTACCATACTGTAACTTTTGCCTGATGCCAAAATGAAGATACAGATCGCCGTCGCAATAAAACCGATCACGGCAACCCATTTAAATCCGATTGTATCGGAAACAACGCCAATTAACAGGGAAGCAATAAGGCAGGAAAACATAAACGTCGAGATCAGCGTTCCGAATTTACTCTCGTCGATTTTCAGTCGCGGCATCAACTTGACACTGATCGATCCGAGCAATGCAAAACACATCCCTAAGCCAAATACACACATTAATGCAACGATCTGTACCATTGTTCAATCCTTTCAACCTTCTAACATTGCGTTTTGGTTATCCATTATTCAAATCTTTTCGAATCCCCATTCGAATCAGCATGTATAGTTCAATTATCGCAAGCAATCCGAAGCCCAGAGCACTCCAGCGATGCGCATCATACAAAAATTCCTGCCCTTCGGTTCCAAATAGCGGCAGCATACTCAATACCATTGTCAGTGTCACCGGCAAGGCCATCGCCGCCAACAGCCAGAAACCAACTTTGGCACCAATACCGGTATCTGTAACCCAACACCCCTCGCCGCTGCATCGAAAGCCCGGAGGGATTGCCTCGGCGTCTTTTTTATTAAACGCATATTCACCCGCGCCGAACAAGACAATAATCGCCGAACAGCCGATAAAAACCGGGGCAAATGTCGCATGAATCATCAACAAATAACCATGCAGTTTATATCCAAAAACCAGCGGGACAAAACCGGTCATCACCAGAACCGAAAAACTTAACAGCCCCAGCAGAAAAACAAGTTTGTGAATTTTCACATGCAGGCGAAGCTTTTTCTCCGGAAACAACATCGCCAGTAAATGTACTTTTTTATTAATCCGTGGTTTAATCGAAAAACGCGGTTCATTTCCACAGGGAAAGAGCAAATGATGCAAAACGATCCCGATCAGAACGGACGCAAACCCTATGATTGAAAACCATCTAAACATCTTTTTTACTCCCCTCTGCACAAGCATTCGAGATCGCAGCAACGGCCCGGAGTATGTATGCCAGGACAACCAGACCGATCAGACAGCAGGAAGCGAAGGCCACAATTTTCAGTATCGGCCGAAAAACAAATGACGCGTTGAACAACCGCATGTACAACCTGTCAACTCCCTGTAGTTCAACCATTTCCACAAATTGCGCCCCGGCCTCTGTTCGGACGGGTGTGTCAATTTCAACGTTGCCGAAGAAAAACGGAGAATCCGTTGTATGGCAGTCTTTGCATAAGTGAACCCCCAGGGACTGTTCCGCCGGCCGGACATCATGAGCTAGCGGCCAGGCATAAGGCTGTGCAGCAACATGGCTGCCGCTGGTAATTTTGCCTTCAGCGCCCAGTTGATAAATTTTTCCACCGGCAATATAAACGGGTCTTGAATCCTCCTGTCCCAATAACAACAGTACCTTCTGAATCTTCTCCATAGTCAGAGGGCGCCAATCATCAATCTTATCGACATCGGCATCCAAAACAGATCCTGCTTTTTCAAGGACTTGTTTGGGGGGAATCGGCACGATCTTTTCCCCCATCGCAAGTCCCCAATAAGCCGGCCAAAACATCTTGTAAGGACCGATCTTGTCGTCAGTGCCCTTCATCAGGACCGGGGCATACACATGCGGCTGGGTGATTTTCAGATCATGTTTTCCATGAAGACCGGTTTTATGAATTCTGGCCGTTTGCCAGCGACTGGATGTCTGCTGGGGCCAGGTTCCCGAATGACACGCCGTACAGGTCAATTTCTCAAAATGAATGGTCGGAATACCGCGGTGCAAAGGCTTCGGTGAACCGAGACGGCCCAATTCAGGCATCTCTGTATGATCGCCTAAATGACAGCCTTCGCAGGTCAGCGACTTTCCCGGGCCTTCAGTTTCAACACCCCGGGTGATCATGTGATCATCCCCGTTACGGTGACAATCGATACAGTTCAAACCGGAATTCAGGTGAACGTCCTCATCCTGGGTCCATACTCTGTCTTCGCTTACATCCAAGTTGTGATTGGAATGGCAGAAATAACATCGGTCATTGGTACCCAATGTAATATCGAAAAAGACCTTGTCATCCGCATCAAATACATCTTTATTGTAAGACACCTCGATGCCTTTGTCGAACTCCGGATCAAAAAAATCGTCCAGACTCAACGCAACCCCTTCAACAACCGCCTTGCCGCTGGAAGCCGTGGGAATCCACCGATAATTCTGGCGAGCAGCCTGTAGGGCGGCCATGCTCTGGTCCTCATGAGGGCTGCTGTGATGGCAGGCCAGGCAATTGATCTCATACTTACCGCTGATCTCCTGACGAATGGCCTCATCGGGATTATCAGCGCTCATCTGACCATAGCTGCCGCCGGGGAAGTGACTGTAAAAGGTTTTCAAAAACTCCCAAGGGCTGATGCCCAATTCCTCCGGGGTGTACGTTCCGGCCCAGTTTCGGGCTGTAACCGGAATCTGTGTACGCGTCCTGGAGTCTGTGAGTACCCATGGCTGACCCGACCGGCCCGATTTCACCTGCGGGTTGTGCCCGTTAAAATGCCACCCCTGTTCGATTTTTTGATAGTCATGACACTGGCCGCAGGTTTTTTCGATAGAAAACGGCTTTGAATCCTTGCCATTGGCACGAATCTGCACCCCGTTTTCATCGAACAGTTCGAAGCGATGCACCGGTCTGCTGCGGTTTCCGTCGTTACCGTCTCCAATCAACTCAGTCTGGCCGACAACCGATCCGGCAATCGCATTTGACAGGACACATACGATTATGAATGTCAGTACGACGTTTTTCAATATTTTCCTTATTGTTTAAATTTTAACCTTGAAATCCTCTGGCTGAAAATCTATACGCGCCGCTTTGGCAACCGCTTCATTGACTTTTAGAACCGTCACCGCTGTTTCATAACCAATTTCTGCGGAGCAATTCAATGTCTCAATGCCTCTAATCGAATTAAAGAAATTTATCAAATGCGGCTGATGATAGGGATCGTTAAACTTAACCGGCAATTTGTATTCGGCCGCGGGCACCGTTTCACGAACATCCAATACGGCATCTGTTTTTTCATTGTCAGCAACTTTTAATCCTTTTGCCTTTTCGATATACCCTTTGGCCACCCACGGGTCCCACTTGGCCTCATCCACCCAGCCCTCTCGATAAATACTGCCCCGGCTGGAAGCCTCTGAAATAAGCAGCGTGCCTTCATCGCCCATGAAGCTTTCAAAATAACCGTTGGCACTGTTGGTGGTCAATGTCTGGTAAAACGCACGTACCGGACCGACTTCCGTCTCATATTCATAAATTGCCATCACATTATCATACCACTCGTGGCCTTTCCAGTAATCCACACCCCCGCTGGCAATAATGCTCTTGGGTTGAGCGTTCAAAAACCAACTGTAGATATCAATCTGATGACTGCCCAGATCAACGATCGGCCCGCCGCCAAGTCCTTTGTACCATCGCCAGTTTCGGAACTGGGTCATATCCTTAAATCCGTATTGATTCAGGGTTGCCTGATCGATTTCGGTCCCTTCAGGCCAGCCCAGATCTTCGCACGATTCCTTGCTGCGATTCCACTGGCCGTTAATCGTGGTGATTTGTCCGATTAAACCGGCTTCCTGGATAAGTTTCTCATAACAGTGCCGATACCGGGGGTTACTGCGGCGCTGGTGGCCGATCTGCAATAATTTTCCGCTGGACCTTTGGGCCTCAACCATTTTCCGAGCACCTTCAAGGGTATTGCTCATTTCCTTTTCACAATACACATGCAGTCCTTTTCCAAGACAGGCTACCGTATGTTCAGCATGCCAGAAATCGGGTGTCGCAATGATGACCGCATCAAGATCCTTTTCAGTATCCAGCATTTCCTGATAATCAACATAGCCCGCAGATCGATAGCCGTAATACTTGCTGTAAGCTTTGAGACGCTTTTGAACCTTTTGGCGATTCACATCCCAGATATCACAGACAGCCACAAATCGAATACTGGGATCTTTTTTCTTAACAATCGCATCCATCAGCACCTGCCCCTGCGCACCGGCGCCAAGCAGCGCGACATTGATAACGTCCTTTTGGGGCGCTTCCGCTCCCAAGACTTTGCCGCTCACATAAAGACCTGCTCCAATCACAGCAGATGCCTGAATAAAATCTCTCCGGTTGATTTTGTTCACTATGCCGACCCTTCTATAAAAATTAAAGTTCCTTAATTCTAATATTTCTGTACCAGACCGCAAACCCGTGATCCTGGAATCCGATCCAGCCTTCACGCGGAAGATCCTTATAGGCGATATCAAATTTATTCTGCGTGCCATCCGGATTCTTGTGTGCTTGGACCCAATCATTAAGATTCACATCCAGAACCGGTTGATCATTCAGCGCAACCTGGAGTTCAGGACCGTTGGCGCAAATCGTCATGCGATTCACCGACCCGGTTGCTTGACGGCATTGACCATCGGTTCCTTGATGTCATAAATACCGCCGCAAATATGCTTGTCGATTGGTTTTCCAAAGGAATCTTCAACCTGTACTTCCACCCACGGGAGCCAGGTGTGTTCCGCGGCCCTGATGAAAACGCCGCTGTTGGTTTTCTCAGCAAGCTTAAATTCAAAATCGAGAATGAAATCACCGTATTTTTTGGCGGTCCAGATATCTCCTTCGCCTTTTCGGGCCATCTGACCGTCTTCCATTGCCCAACTGTTTTCGTTAAACTCCGCATTGGAAAGATCCGTATTGAACAACGCTTTCCAGCCGGTGGGCTTTAACCCGCAAGCAACTGAATTAAAATAGGCGATCGATTCACGAATCTCCGGCAGGTTATTGTCCCAGTTATATTCATATTCGATCGCAAAGGTTCCCTGGTAACTCTGACGGTCTAATTCTTCCAGGATTCCCTTGATGCGACCCTGTCCGGTTCCCCAGACCACATCGTGTCCATCATCAATTTCCTTGATATGCACATCGTGAATCCGGCCTTGGAGTTTCTTCAAACAATCAACCGGATCCAGACCGCTGCGTACCCAGTGCCCCACATCCGTACAGGCACCGATCCATTTGCTTCGGCCTTCACACATCTTTAAGACGGTGTCCGGATTCCAGTAATGACTCGGGTTGGGATGATTGTGAATCGCCAGTTTTATCTCATATTCCTGACACAATTTATCGATCAAGTCAATCTGATCCTCACCGGGCTCAGATACGATGGTCCCGATGCCCATCTCTTTGGCAAATGCAAATAATTTCCGGGCATCTGCTTGGTCGCCTGAAATTGCCGTTACACCAAAGGCAACTAACTGTACATTCGTTTCGGCCAATTTCGATTTTATGGCTTTACGCTGCTCATCTGACAAGTCCGGCCCAAAGCCGGCAGGAATTTCCGGTGACACTTTCTGCCCCGGATAGGCTTGAATATAATCCAGTCCCATAGACCGTGTCTTCTCGATCGCCTCAAAAAGCGTGAACCGATTAAACGTCCATGCCTGGGTTCCGAGTTTCCAACCGTCATAAACATCTGTTTGAGGATGCGTCTCTGGAACACCCGCCGACACCATTGCTGTTATTAATATAACACACATCAATACACTATTTCGCATAAATACACCTGTTTTCTATGGGCTTTTACGCCTTTTGTTTTTCGAAATACCAGCCGTCCCGATAAGGCGGGTTGACATACTTATTCAATTCCGGAATATTAGTTACCTCCATTTTATCACCATCCCACAAAATCTTTTCACCCGGCCTAAACAGGGACAGATTGCCCATCAGTACCATTTCGGTAAACGGTCCGGCATAGTCAAAGTTCGAACTGGATTGACGTCCTTCCTTAATGGCATTAATCCAGTCCATTTCATGGCTTGTCTTGATACGGGAAATCGTCGGCTCCGGTTTTTCATAGGCTTTCATCTTTGCATAAGGGATTAACTGGGGACTTTCAGCGTAGCATCCACACATCAGCTTTCCCTTATCACCCACGAAGATAACGCCGTTTCCGTCCGTTCCCATACGCCGGCCTTCTTCCAATTCATCCGGGCGTTCCGGCAGCAAACCGCCGTCATACCAGTGGACCTTTACTTCCGGCATCGTCTCCCGTGCGGGGAATTCAAAATGAATCTTTGAACCAAGCGGGTAGGACTCCCCAACCTCCAGCCTTTTCCTTTTTTCAACAACATTCACTACATAGCTGCCCTGCACACTGGTCGGATATTTCAAATTTAATGCCCAGAACACCGGGTCCAGGACATGACAGGCCATGTCCCCCAACGCCCCGGTCCCGAAATCAACCCACGCCCTCCAATTCCAGGGATGATAGGCCGGATGATAAGGCCGCTGCGGGGCCGGACCAAGCCACAAATCCCAATCCAGCGTTGCCGGTACCGCAGGGGTATCCGTCGGACGAAGCAGTCCCTGCGGCCATATCGGACGGTTTGTCCATGCATGGACCTCACGAACATCACCAATGGCGCCATCCCAGATCCATTCACAGATACGGCGGATATCATTGCTGCTGTGTCCCTGATTGCCCATTTGCGTGACAACGCCGTATTTACGAGCCGCTTCAGTCAGCAAACGCGCTTCATAAACCGAATGCGTCAGCGGCTTTTGGACATAAACGTGTTTGCCGCAACGCATGGCCTCCATCGCGATACAGGCATGGGTATGGTCTGGCGTGGCGATAATTACAGCGTCAATCTTGTCCCCCATCTCATCCAGCATGACACGATAATCTTTATACCGCTTGGCCTCAGGATATTCGTCAAAGGTTTTTTTAGCATAGTCCCAGTCTACGTCGCACAGTGCGACGATATTTTGAGAGTTGGGGTCCGGCCAGGCACCCTCTTTATTCCGGTCGCTAAGCGGCAAACAGACTGCTCTCAGATTGCCTTTTCCCATACCGCCAACGCCAATGCCGGCAATATTCAATTTGCCGCTTGGCGGGGTTGTCCCATTGCGGCCCAGTACATGGCCGGGCAAGATCGAAAAAGCTGCGATACCGGCGCCGGCCGTCTTGAGGAAGCTACGCCGATCCAATTTTGTCACCTTATGGTTTTTCATCATTCAATTCCTAGAGAAATCTTTATAGTTGGCGCCATGTTCACTCATCCAACGGGCGAATCCAGATGTTACGGAATCGCATCGGATTGCCATGATCCTGAAGCTTTAAAGGCAGTTTTTTGGCATGGGGTTCATAATGAGACCGGACTTTGTGAAATGTCGTCCCTTCGATCTGCCAATGGTCCTGTACCAGCACCCCATTCTGTAAAACCGTAACCACAGCAGGTTTTACGACTTGATCAGCCTCAAAGACAGGCGCATGGAAGATAATATCGTATGTCTGCCATTGACCGGGTTTTTTGCAGACATTGACCAAGGGCGGCTTTTGCCCATAGATCGCGGCCGCCTGACCGTCAGCATAGGTGACATTATCATAACAATCCAATACCTGTACCTCATACTTGCCCATCAGGAATACACCACTGTTCCCGCGCCCCTGACCATCCCCCTTCACCTCATCCGGTGTACGCCATTCTATGTGCAGCTGACAGGAACCAAAGGATTGGCGGGTTTCAATATCGCCGGTTTTCGGTACCACCTCCATGAAATCATCCTGCACTTTCCATTTCGCATCGCCGCCGTCATTTAAGCTTTTCCAGGCGGACAAATTGCTTCCGTCAAACAGCACAATCGCATCAGAAGGCGGATCATTGTCGGTTTGACCCGGTGTGACAACCGGCGGAACCGGACGTGATTCATCATGGACGGCCCACTGATAAGACTGTTCTGCTGCACATGCAATAACAGCAAGAATACTGATGACCAAGATGCTTCGGGTAATGATCGTCTTCATCCTTATTTCCTTTTCTTTTCAAGCAATTCTGCGGCTTTATTTTTTATAACCTCATTGGTACTGGTATTCTTTAAATTCTGCAGAACAGATTTGGCCGCTGAAGGATTTTGTGTCAGCAGCTTTTCACATATTTGCAGGAGGCTTGCCTCCGCTTCCGCTTTTAAAGCCGGATCATCAAGCTTATCCTTAACGAAAGACAGCGCCCGGATATTTCCGTAATGACCGAGTACGCCAATCACGATCTTCTGTTCGTCCGGTCGCTCGGCCAATGAATATGCGGCAATTAACTTGTTGACTACCTGCTGTGGATCCTCGTCAACGGAAGTCTCTAACGCCTGAATATAGGCACGAAACGCCAATACCTTTGTTTTGGTATCCGATCCGGAGCGAGCCAACACTTTCATTTCTTTGATGAAATCATTTCCCGGCCAGTCGGTCATTGCCCGAAATGCTGCTCCGCTTAATTTTTTGTTTGATGAAGCATATTCGGTCTTCAACAACTCAATTGTATCCTTTTGGCCCAACTTGCCCATCACTCGCAGAAGAGACACTTTGGCGTCCTCATTATCTGTAATTGCTGAATATTTATTCATAATCATTGCGGCAAGCGCGTCACGATTTGGCATTTTTTCGGCAATGACGAGCAATGCATTTTCTGTGTTTGTTGCCGGTCTGGAAATCACCAGATCGACCAACGCTTCGGCATGTTTCGGCCCGGCCAGCGATTGAATTGCTCGAACGGATTCGGAAGAAATTCTCTGGTTATCGGTTTGGGCCGTTTGAAACAGTACGTCTGGTGCACCTTCAATCTGTCGGCTCACGGTTGCTTTTATCAATTCGACAACACCCTTTTCATCAAGCCCTCCCTTTGGTGAATCACCAATCTTTTTCAGAATGGCCGTATCAATTTCTTTACCGGGAATTTGGTATAACGCCTTCTGTGCCGCGGTACGCTCATCGCGATCCGGCGCCATCCCGGCGGACATGGCGAGAATTTCGATGTCCGAGGCATTGCCGGTTTTGGCCAGCGCCTTGAAAGCGGCAATTCTCATGGACGACTGATCGCTGTTTACCATTTGCAGCGCCATCGCCCTGCCCGCTTCCCGCGACTTATCAGACAGAACCGATAATAGCTGGATTTGTACTGTTTGGGGCATCGTGGACGCATCTGCGGCAATGGATTCCAAAAACGGATTATTATTAATATATCCCAGGGACTGGATCGCCGCCGTACGTACTTTCACATCTTCTCCCCGGATGGCATTTGATAACAGCGTCTGAATGTTCGTTGCATCGGCCTTGGCCAGGCCCGTCAGCGCGGCGGCGCGGATAACCGGCGGATTCCCCGCCTGATACAGCTTTTGATAGATTGCATTCGCCTGCTGTTTTTGGCCTGTCTTGCATAGGGCCTCTGCACACATCAGAAGTGCATCGGCGCAACGTTCTTGAGCGGAACCGGCTAAATCGGTTTTGATACGAAACAATTCGTCGGTCGATGCTTCCGACCCGAGCATCCCTAAGGCCCTGAAAAATGCAGCGCTGACTTGTTCATCATTTTCTGCCGTCGTTAAAAATATTTCACGCGACAGGGAAACAACACGTTCACTCTTGCGATCACCGAGTGTTGTGAGAATGCCGATTAAAACATGTTTATTCTTCGTTGCTTTGGCCGTCTTTACGAAAACGTCGTCTACGGCCTGCCCGGGTATCTTTTCTAATGCATAACGGGCGATATTGGTTGTTTCGGGGTCTGCCAGCATTTCGGATAAAACCGGTACTGACTTTTCCGTTCCGATCACGGCCAGTTGTCGGCAGATAAAATCCTTAGCCGCCGGCGACACATCGGTATCCAGTTGCGCCAGCAGTTTGCCTTCAATAACGCCGAGTGCTTTTTCATCGTTAAAATGCGACCGAATCAAAGCCTGAATTTGGATTAAAGCCGCGCGGCTCTTGTTCCAGTCATATTCATCAAGCTGTGTGATCAGGTTATCCAACGCATTGACATCGAACAGATGTGAACCGGCCTTAATGGGACTGTCGTCCACCTTCAAGTCACCCATAGCATACTGGATGCCGGCCAGGTAATGTGCCAGCACGGCCGGATTCCAGGTAACCGCATTGTCATGGCCCAGGGAACAATAAAACAGCCGCCCACTTCCGACGGGTTTAATCCAACTAATGCCGGTATCCATATCATCCGGCTCAACCCCCTCGGCATTACGCGTCGTCGGATCAGACATATCCAGGCTCATCAATACGCGCTGTTTGTCGCGGGAATAAAGCGGCGGTGCGGTGCGGTAAATCTCATCCTTGATCTTAAATCCCTGCCCTTCAAATGATTTCACGAGTGGATGGTCCGGATCGTCTATCTTGATGGCCCATGTGCCGCTGCCGACCCACGGGTGGCCCTTGAACACCCCTCCCATCATTTCCATGCCTGCGGGCCATTCATTAAAGTTATCCGTGGCCGCATGGATACCGACGATTCCCTTGCCGCTCTTGATAAAATTCATGATTGCCTGCTGCTGTTCGTCATTCGGCACCAGTCCGGTTGTATTGTTAAAGCAGATCACATCGAAGCGTTTCAGCGACTCGGGTGTAAAGACACTCATATCATCGCTGTGAACAACCTTGAAAGCACCGGTCTTTTCGCCCATCACATCCAGCGCCTTGGTCCAATAGGGAATCGAACTATGCTTGAAGCCATTGCATAAACTAAAGACCAGCATTGTCCGCGGTTTAACCGAATGGACGATCGGTTTATCCGGCATGGCTTGCTGTATTTTCTGAACTTCCGGATCTGTAACGGCCAAGGTAAGTGTTGCTGTTAAGAGTATAAAAAGTACAAAAAACTTTATGTAATTGTGCATCATGCCACCTCGTTTTATCAAATCGAATATACCTTTTTTTATTCCGTTCACAATTGCCAGGGACCACGATAAGAACGCATCAAATAACGGCTTGCTTCTTCGTCTCCAACAAATTCTTCTTTTTCAGGATTCCACTTTAATTGACGCCCTGTCAACATCGCGATTTCTCCCAGGAGACCCACACTGATAGAACGATGGGCCACCTCGGCAGGGGTAATTGTTTCTCTGCGTGATTTAACACAATCAATAAAATTCCTGTGGTGATTGTCGCTTTTGTATAGCTGTATTTCGTCAGGCCCAATCACTTCACGAAGTATATTTGTATTGGAAGCCTGCAGTCCTGCCCGATTGACATGAACCCACCCCTGGTCCCCATACCAGCAGGTTCCCATTCCGTGTGGCTGTTTAGATGCATTTGCTACACGAATTGTTATTCCATTTTCATAGGTGCACATAAAATTATATGCATAAGGGACATCATAAATCCCATCTTCGGGATACTCGCCTTTGCCCTCGATCTCTACAGGTCCGGTCCGGTCCAATCCCAACCCCCAATGAGCCACATCAATATGATGACCCGCCCAATCCGTTAACTGTCCGCCTGAATAGTCCATGATCCACCGCCAGTCCCAGTGAACCCCCTGTCTGCCAAAATCCTGGTAAGGACGCCACGGAGCTGACCCCAGCCACATGTCATAATTGAACGTGTCCGGCACGGAAAGAAACTGCACATCCGGGCCTCGCCGATCCCCGTCCGGCAATCCGACTTCGACATGCTTGACATTTCCAATGCGTCCATTGCGAACCAGTTCTGCGGCTCGATGGAAATTGGAAACCGATCGCTGCCAACTGCCCGTCTGCCATATCGTGCCATACCGTTTCACCGCATCACAGATTGCCCGCCCTTCATAAATCGATCGTGCCAGCGGCTTTTCCCCGTACATATCAATTCCCTTACGGGTACATGCTACGGCAACGGAAGCATGCCAGTGGTCCGGTAGTCCATGACTGGCAATATCAACCTCTTCTTTATCGAGAAGTTCTCGATAATCCTGGTAAATCCGACAATCATTATTACCGTATCGATTGTCAACGTTCCTTTTTTGTTCGTTAGCGCGATTTAAATCGACATCGCAAACCGCAACGACCTGTAATTCAGAACCCAATCCTAAAAAAGAATTTAAATTGGCGCTGCCCATCGACCCGCAGCCAATCTGAGCCATCGTAAGACGATTACTGGGAGCAATTGTCCCGGCTTTGCCTAAGGCAGAAGAACGAATAATATAAGGAAAGCCAACCACACCTGCGGTCACAGCCATTGTCTTTTTCAAAAACATCCGTCGGTTGACCGTTTTTCTCATAAGTTAAATCCTGAATTCATTTTATCAATCGTTGGTTTTATAGACAAGAACTCCGTAAACGACTATTTTATTTCAGCGTTCGCAGTAAACGCTTTTTCACGAGGATTATCGTACCCATTATTATCCAAAGGCATCATCGAACTGAACATTGGATGGCGCAAAGTCAACTTGCTTCACAAAATCGCAAGCTTCCGCCGCACCATGCATACGATCCATTCCACAATCTTCCCATTCGACTGACAGAGGACCCGTATAGCCGATTTGGTTTAAGGTACGAATAATCTCCTCAAAATCCACTCCGCCGTGCCCCAGTGACCGGAAATCCCATCCACGATTTGGCTTTCCAAAATTCAAATGCGACCCCAGAATACCGGTATAACCGTCCAGTTGAAGCGCCGCGTCTTTCATGTGAACATGATATATGCGGTCTGGAAACTCTTTCAAAAATCGAACCGGATCGACCATCTGCCAGTGCAAGTGACTCGGGTCAAAATTGAAACCAAATGCCTCACGATGCCCAACAGCCTCCAATGCCTTTTTAGCGGTCACAATATCGAATGCGATCTCGGTCGGGTGAACTTCCAACGCAAACTTCACATCGTTTTCATCAAAAACATCCAGGATCGGATTCCACATTTCAGCGAAGTACTTGAACCCATCATCAATCATCTGATCAGTCACCGGTGGGAAACTGTAAAGCATATGCCAGATACTTGAGCCGGTAAATCCATTGACGACTTTAATGCCCAGATTTCCGGCCGCCTTTGCAGATGCTTTCATCGCACCCACTGCCCAGGCTCGTTTCTTTTCGGCATCGCCCGCGCAATCAGCCGGCGCAAACATATCGGAGCGAGAGTCATTATTCAGATCACACACCAACTGGCCGGCCAGGTGATTGCTGATCGCAAACAACTGAAGATTGTTTTTTTTCAGAATCGCTTTCTGCCGATCGCAGTAATCCATATTCTCGGCGGCTTTGAATACATCCATATGATCGCCCCAACAGGCCAGTTCCAAGCCATCGTAACCCATTTCAGCCATTTTTTGAGCCAGTTCTTCGAGCGTTAAATCCGCCCACTGGCCGGTAAACATCGTTACAGGTCGTGCCATATCAACATCTCCTTGATCTATTCTTTGGGTTTACTTTTTAAATTGAGTCCATTTCTGTTTACTCTTGGCGCTGGCAACCAGCGTCTCCAAAAACAGCATGCCGCGCAAACCATCTTCCACATTCGGGAAATCCAGCATCAACGCGTCCGGTTTGACACGCATGATGCGAGCCTTCACCGTATCGGTAAAATTACGATAAATATTCGCCATCGCCTCAAAGAACGCTTCTGGGTGTCCGCTTGGCAGCCGTGTTGCACGACCGGCAGCCTGGCTGTAATCGCCGATATACGCATTGCCGCGTTTCCATGTTTGCATCGCCCCGTCCTGCGATTTGACATAGAGATAATTCGGATGTTCCTGATGCCATTCCAGGCCGCCCTTTTCGCCGTAAACCCAAATAGCCAGATCATTTTCTTCTCCAACGGAAATCTGACTGGCATGGAGGACTCCGCGAGCACCATTATTATACTTAACAAGACAGTTGACGTCATCATCCAGCTTGCGACCCTTAACAAATGATGTCAGTTCGGCACAGAGATGGGTCATCTTCAAGCCGGTAATGTATTCGGCCAGATTTTCAGCATGGGTACCGATGTCGCCTCCGCAGCCGGAAGCCCCGCTTTGTTTCGGGTCCGTACGCCAGGAGGCCTGCTGTTGACCGGTTTTTTCCAGAGCGGTGGATAACCAGCCTTGTGGATACTGGACAACAATCTTGCGAACTTTCCCAAGCTCACCATTTTTAACCATGTCTTTGGCCAGCTTCACCATTGGATAACCGGTGTAATTATGCATTAAGCCAAAGACGCGGCGTGTTTTTTTGGCAATTTTAACCAGAGCACGCGCTTCCTTCGTTGTCAGCGTCATCGGCTTTTCGCACATGACATGAAACCCCGCTTCGAGAAGGTCTTTTGCGATCGGGAAATGCCAATTATTCGGTGTGCATACCGTCACGAAGTCCATGCGCTCACCATCAGGAAGTTGGATCTCTTTTTCGATCATTTCCTTATAGTCTTTATAAACACGTTTAGGGTTGAGATTCAGCTCTCTCCCCATTTGTTTAGATTTGCGCGGATTGATGTCGAACGCACCCCCAACAATTTCGATTTGACCATCCATTCGGGCGGCCTTGCGGTGCACATCACCAATGAATGCACCCGGACCACCTCCAACCATCCCCATTTTCAGCATTCTGCCAAGATTCATGCCGACCCCTTTCATGAAATGAAATGTTGTGTTAAATTCATTCTCGATAAATACCTACAAGGAACAGTTATCTTATTGCAACTGACAAATACAAACAAGCAAAAAACCCAAGATCCAATCGGCCATAAATTCACACTACGGATTAGCTGTCTAAAAGTGTATCGCTGGCGCGCAAGGAATGTTCGTTAGGGGTAGGGAATGTCGTGATTCCGAGTGATTCCTGTTTGTTTCTTTTATAGAATAGGATACCTGGGGGCAACCAGTCGCTGACCAATCCGCTCGTCAGACAATAAAACAATCAGGGTGCCCGCCTGGAAACAGATTCCTGTATTTACCATCCCGCGGTTGGAGTATTGGCCTGCCAATTAGCTGGATCGCTACCTGATGCGGCTACCCCAGAAGAAATACGGTGCAATGCCAAACCGGTCCCATCCGGCTCGGACGGCCATGGCCAGGAATCATTATAGATACATTCATCAACAATAATCCAGGAAACAGTTAACGGGTCCAATGGGTCATCAGAATCCTGAGGTTTCTCCAGCGTCAGTCGTTCACCACCGTTCGAAAGGTCACCGCTCCACGGACCAAAGATATCTACGCCTGCGGTCAGGTTACCTGTACCGTAGGCCGCCTCGAACGCATCCAGCAGGCCGGTATCTGTGGGATCAAACCCAACGACCAGGATCCGTCCATTGTTTGCTAAGGCGGGTGTTCCTGCGGGGAATTCATAATCCACCGCACCATCCAAAGCCCAACCTCGTGTGCCAGCAAGCGGCAGAACCGTCGTCAGCGGCACTGACGAACCCGTGGAATTGTAAAGTTCAACATATTCCTCTTTTGCCGTGCCTTCGGTCGGATGATACATAAACTCATTGATAACAACATGCAGAACGGCGTTATTATTTGCACCGTTGCGTGTCGCCGGATTCATACTGAACCAATAGTTGCCGCCATCCGGATATCGTCCCAGTGAAACACTGTTTTCCTGCCCCTTGAACGGGATGCAGTCAACGACGCGGTCAACACCTGTAGTGCCGGGCAGATACGACAGGAAAATCTCATCCCCCGCCTTATCCAGCCCCCAGCCATTCGGACCAGTCCCGTCCGGATTGAAATGGGTCACCTGGTCGTAACTGACATGGCCACCGCTTGAAAGGCTTGACACAGGCAACGCGTACTTTTTGAGATCGTCAATATCATCGCTCAAATACCAGTTGCCGTTCAGACTTACCGTCGAACCACCGGCGTTATAAAGCTCGATCCAGTCATTGGACTCATGCGGCGGTACGGGATAATCAGTATGCGCCATAAATTCATTGATGACAACACCTGCGGCAGGAGTCGGATCAGCCTCACCGGGCGAACCGCCGATATAGGTACTTTGCCGCCAGTTCCCGCCAAAGTTCAGCACTCGCAGCGGCTGGCTTGGGTCAATGGCGGCTGACAACGGCACCAGCGAATGCCCTGCGCCGTCGGCAGCGATTGGCCAGCCACGCGCATCGTTATACTCAAATTCAACAATCGTTCCGTCCCATGTATCTTCCAGTTTGAGATTTTCGCCCCCGTTAGACAGACTGCTGTCGACAAACGTTCCGGCGATCTGACTGTTCCAAGTTGTTCCGTACTGAGCCTGGAATGCCGCCTGGTCTTTGATTACCAGGACAAAGGCACCCGGATCCAAAAACTCAACAGCGCTTCCCAGGAAGACAAATTCGACGCCGCTGGTGAACGAGGCATCTCTTAGGTCCAGCTGGGTGGTGCCGGTGTTCTGCAGCTCGATGAATTCTGCATCGCCGTTGTTATACATCACCTCCGTAATCCGCAAATGATCTCGAAGGTCGGTTCCAAGAGCCGCTCCGGCGACAAACTCGACGGGGGCTGACCAGTGACTCCAGCGGCCGGTGGTGTCTTTCATTTTGCAGCGAACCCGGTAGGTCTTGCCGGTGGTCACGCCGTCTGCCGGAATCAGGACGTCACTATTGAACGGCGTTAATTCATCGCTTTCCCAAACTGCCTGAAGCTCATATTTTTTCTTCGACAAAATAGAAACTGGAGGGGCAGATGCGCCAAGGTCAGCAGTAATGCTGACATCAATCGAGAAATCACTGCTGCCCACCGTTGCCTGCAGGGCATGAACAGCGATAACATTTGCGCCGTTAATCAGATAACTATAGGGTCCCGTTAAAGTGACGACTTCGTAAGTTCCTGTTTGCCAATCGGCTTCATGATCGCCTGTTTCCGTTGTATCGTCATAATCTTTATCTCCGGCACTGCAATACCGTCTTGCTACTTCGGTGCCGTTGATATAAATGATACAGCCGTCGTCAACATACACATGCAGTTTTAATGTTTCGATTTGAGTTGTATCTGCAACCGTAAATGTATTCCGCAGATAAACCGAAGGATAATTGTCTTCCATATCCGACAGAACCGTCAGGTCGTCGCCATCTGCAAAGCCGATACTGGCCGGACCGGACAACCAACCTCCATCGTTAAATCCGTTCAGATTCCAACTTGAAGAGGGCTCTTCGGTCCCCTTAAAGTATTTCCACGTTGCGTTCTGATCCAGCAGCGTGACGGTTTGTGCCGATCCCGAAGCGGGTTCGACCTCGGCGATTCGCCATTTCATGGCGGCAAAAGTTCCGCTGCCCTGCGGGTCGCTGAATGCGGTGGTCTGGAATTGAAGATCGTTTTCCGGGTATCCGGCTGTACCGATATAGCTGATCGTCGGGGTGTTCGGAATATTGGTACTATCGTCTTCTGCTCCCCCCAGGTTATCCAGATTATTTGACGTGCCGACCCAATAGTACCTGCCATAAAAGTCGCCGGGTGTCCAGGCAAACTGATACATCAGGGCAAGGTTGTCTTCCAGCGTTCCGTTGTCGATTGCGCCGCCGGGGGTGGGGTCCTCTTTCCAGCGGTCGCGATCGGCCGGCACAATATCCGAAATAACGGAGGCCAATTCGGCAATCATTGGGTCAATGACTTCCGGCTGCCACAGCAAATCACGAAACTCCCGGATATAGTTGCGGTATTCCTGTTTCAGCGCTGATTTCGCGGGATCGATGGAATATTGATCCAAGTCATGGTCACCTTCAAAGCCTATATCATAGATCGCACTCTTTCCGTGATTAATCCCGTAATTGAAAAAGGGGCCCCAGCTGTCATCGATATCAAACGGCATGAACTGGACCTTGCCATAATAACTGTTCTCCGCCGTATAGGG
This sequence comes from Anaerohalosphaeraceae bacterium, assembly GCA_963675525.2. Classification (GTDB taxonomy): domain Bacteria; phylum Planctomycetota; class Phycisphaerae; order Sedimentisphaerales; family Anaerohalosphaeraceae; genus 4572-13. Next base: position 62,770 of record CAXXSL010000018.1, read on the forward strand.
GGGAGTAAAATACCAAGCCACATTCTTCATACAATGTATACAATCTGCTCCACTGAATATATCGAATGACCGTATGGATTCGATCACGGTTTGATAGCGATACCATTCCTCGCAATCCAAGTGATTGCGAATAAAATCAACCGAAGGGTTCGAGGGGTAATAAGGGCTACTACCCCTGCGCAGATTCCAGCGGATATTTTCATAATCCGAGGCATCGTCCACGGCGTTCTCGCCCTGATAGCGCAACTGTGTCGGCCCATCATAAACTTTGTCTGCTAATTTATACACATTGCCCTTGGGCAACCCCAGTCGGTCCAGGTGGGCTCCGTCATAATTTTCGAACGCAATATACAGACCCCAGAAATCGCCATTGTATTGTCCGTTTGATGTCGTGGGGGTTTCATCAACTCCGTCAATCACCCGGAAATGCATCCAATAAGTGTGCGCTGCGGGAACGTCGGCAATGTCAAATAATTGCATATCGATGACTTCGTTGACGCCATAGGGATAGTGCCGCCAGTTTTCCCAGACAATTTTATTGCCCATCATTTTACCGGTATTCAGGTGCTGCCATTTGGATGGGAATTTTTTACCGTAAATGTCACGAGCCTGCAAATAATTACTGCGATTGAAACGGAGTTTCATTGAACGTTTTCCGGCAGCACCATTATTGTATCGTCCATTGCCGCCTCGCAGACGATAGCCGATGTGGTCATAGACCTTGCCGTCATAAACAAAGGCTCCTTCCCAGTTGTAAGCTCTCCCTGCGGCCTGTACAGTGGGGTTTGTTGTTCCCTGATCGATCTGATCGGACGAATTGTATCCGTTGCATTGGTATAAATCCGCAGACCGCGTAATCAAGGTATAAACCGGCAGCGTCGTCAGGGTGTCACCGCTGTAAACATGTCCCGCACCTTCCGGATCCACAGAGGCATCGGTAGTAACGTAGTCAGGAACACCATCATAAACAAAGCAGGCAAAATTCAGTGAAGGATCATCGAAATACGGCACGCGAACAACATTATCGAGATCATCTGTTGCTTCAATTCGATAACGTAATAAAGAACGATTTGTTTGTGCTGAAATCTGAGAGGTGAAAATACCATCTCCCGCAACTTCATCCACGCTGCCCGGAAAGAGCCCTCCGTCGTCCCGCATCTTTACGGTTATCCAGTTCGCGGCATTCTCAAAATCCGGGTTAAGCGGCTGATCCTGGAAGGGATTACTTATCAGGGATGAAATCGAAATCGGTAAATAAGCAGGAATGTAATCGCCCGGCGCAACAACCTGATACTTTAGATAAACTTGTTTAACACCATTAGAATCGGTAACTTTGGCTGTGATCGTGATCGGCTCGGTACTCAGGGGTTGCTGCGGCTCATGGTTGACCTGGCGAATTTGCGGTGGGACATTAACCGCGTAAACACTGTTTATCGCTCCCGGTGTCGGCACCCCAAATGACAGTTCGGGTCGAGTGTTGGTATTGTATCCGGAACTGCGCCAACTTCCCGCAAGGTCATTATCCAGAGAAGGATTGATTAATTCCATCGAAGCACCTTCTCCATTGGCGGCGACCGGCCAGGGAAATTCACTGCTGTAATCGACCTCGTCAACTTTATTTCCATTGCCGTCACGCAGCACAAGCCGTTCGCCTTCGTTGCTAAGTTTGCCTTCAAACGGTCCGTGGCCGGTTACGCCGAATTTGCTTACGAATGCGATCGGATCCTGACAAACAACAACATAGGTCCCCGGGCTCATCGTGGGCATTGATGCGAAAGTATATCCAATAGCCCCTTCAAAGTACCAATCGTTTAAATTGACCGACATAGTCCCGGCATTATACAGTTCGATATATTCGACTTGTTCAGTATTATTGTCCGGGTGATAGTGGATTTCATTAATCACAACGTCAGGCACCGGTACAGTTACAGTATACGTGCCTGTCGTTGTCGTAGTGGCTCCGTCATTAATTTGCACGGCTTCACTGGCCGGTGTATCCCAGCCGGTAATTGAACTGTAGGAAACCGTATGAGAGCCAACGAAAATACCTGTTTGGGTGTCGCCACTGTTATGCCAGATTCCATTATCCACGCGCCACTGGGCGCCGGCCGTCCTTGCCCCTGCAGGCTCAATCGTAACCTGCAAAGACCCTTCGGGCGTACCCGCAACAAGCCAGTTCTGAGACAGAACTGAAAAATCCCCCTGATTAACTCCATCATTTCCAACAAAATCGGCACACTCATCTTCGTGTCCGATGCAGCCGACCGAGTCAAGCCATTGATCTGCAAAAATGACCAAGTCCTCAAATCCGACCGCACAGTCACCGCTTAAATCTCCCTGCGGACATGCTCCTCCTGCGTTTATCGAGAGGGTAAGAGTTGATAATAATAAAACAATTGTGCATAAGAGTGCCTTTGATTTATTCCTCACCATAATGATCATACCCTAACAATGATTTAGTATTGCCTATTAATGATCTTTGAATCTCATGAACTTTTAATTCACTCCAGACAAACCTTTTTTTTGAAGTCAGAAATTTGTTTTTATTCTGAATCTTCGACATCCAATAACGAGTAGACGAAAACACGGATTATTACTTTTAAATTGCTAAAAAGTAATAATACTTTTTTTCTTAAAATAGCTGTTTACTGTGCCAGCAGAGCATCCAAAACTTCCTGGGTCACTTTGAAGACGGTGCCGTGCCGAGTCCCGCTGGGGAAAGATATTTCACTCCTTCTATCCGTCCAGCTTGCCAAATCGGTCGATGACTGGCCTCCCATATAGCTGGAGGTATAAGCATCATAATAGAGAACCCATTCCTGCCCGACCTTGACCATCGAAGGCCCTTCCACCCACAGACCGCCCGGTGTAATCGAAGCGGAGGGTGGTACGTCGTAGGGACCTGCAACATTATCACTGAATGTAATACGAATATTCTTACCGGAATTCCTTTCATCCTTCAGAACCATTGCATAGCGATCACCATCTTTGGCAATGAAGCCGTCAATACAACTCCAGCCGGGATCATAGAACAGAGCCGTATCCGTATAGGTCACAAAATCCTCTGTCGAGATATAATAGATACGGTGACCGTCGATCCCACTTCCAATCAATGTCGATGACCAGAATATAAGATATTTTCCGGTCGCCTCATCATAAAAGATCTCCGGTGCCCAACAATTATCAACATTCGGCAGATCAGATGGTAAATAGGTTTGTGTTGACCAGTCGATCAGGTCCGATGAATGGGCAATTCCGATGCCGTCATCATTCCAGCCTGTCGTCCAGACCATGTGGAATATTCCGTCAGGTCCCTGGCAGATACTGGGATCCCGCATCAGATTGCTGCCGATCGTCGGGGTCACAAACGTGGTATTATTCTTCAGCGCCGCAAAGGTCAGCCCGTCATTGCTGTAAGCCAAATGCAGGCCGTCACCATTGCCCTGGAAGAAACTATATAAATACTCCGTCTTATGGGGCTGAGTTGTCTTGACCGTCACCACGCCAGCCGAATACCCCGGCATGATAAACCGAAGCACCTGATTGTCCAGCCCGATGACTTTGGCCTTAACCGCAACGGCTGACGGATTGGCGAGCGTGTTTCGGGCATATAGATCGCCCGGCGCCACATAATGCATATAGGCACTTTCCGCTACGAACGAACTGTCAATCTCAAACGCAACGGATTTATCGCCTGCGTCCGGATTGACCACGTGAATATACAGTGTCTGTTCATCTTCTGAAAGCACCGAGGATACATTCATGTCTGTATCAGTACCGGTCGTTTCCACGCGGTTTGGAGCATAATGGTCCCACCACAGCTTCATCACGACATAATTCGGCGCCGCAAACCAGCCTGTATGGTCAAAATTGATAAACGCATTATCCCAGCCACTGGCCGATTGGTGGCGCAAAAATAGAGCCGGGCCACCGATCTTGAATACATCTCCCTGCCGTTCATAGGTATTCAATATCCCGCCGGCAAACAGCCCCGTACGCCAGTCGGTACTTTGCGCGTTCCATTCCGAATTATAAATCTTCATATCCGGGTTGGCGGAGGTTGCGATATAGTTGGCAAGATTAATGATGTAATTTTCATAGTTTGCGGGACCGGATTTGAAATTGTCTGGACCTTCGTAATAGTGAACACTGATGTAATCAATATTTGCCGCGCAGCTATCAATGATGTCGTGATTCCAGTTTTGGTCATATCCACCGCTGCCGACGGCGCTGATCTGAATCGGAACACCAAGTTCTACCGCCTTGGCCTGCATTGCCGGAGCAAACGCCTGCACCGCAGCGATATAAGCCGCGGAACCGGCATCCCAGGTTTCGTTATCGATTTCCCAGAACTCAACATTATACGGAGCCGGATGGCCGTTGGCGGCACGAACCGCACCCCATGTGGTCGTAACCGCGTCTCCGTTACAGTACTCCATCCAGTCCAGAGCGTCCTGTATATAGTTCGCCTGAGTGTCGGGCGACAGTTTCCACTGTGCGGGAGCACCGCAGGCACTGTTAAGGATGCCTGTATTGATGCAAATCAGAGGTTCTGCACCAATATCCTCGCACATCTGGAGAAACTCATCGGTTCCGTAGGAATTCGTATCCTGATCGTCCCACATATAAGCGGAATATCGACGACGTGTATGTTGAGGACCAATGCCGTCTTTCCACAAATACAGCGAAGCAAAACAACCACCCGGCCAGCGAATGATCGGGGGGCGCAACTCTTCGACTGCTTCCAGCAGGTCCGGGCGATAGCCGCCTGTGTCAATAGAATCCTGCCCCATCATACTGACCTGATCAATATTCACTGTACCCGCGCCGAGCAGCGTAATACGCAGACTGCCGTTGTTAGTGGCAACAGAGGGCGTAATTTGGAACGGATATTCCGCCCAGCTCGCTGTCGGAGCCGACAGGGTTGACTGCCCCAGAACTGTCGTCCCGTCGAGAAATTCAACCTTAACACCGGCCGGCAGTGTTCCCTTCATCCACACAGAACCGTGATAGGCCTGCTGAGTAAATTTAAAGTCATCCTGCTGCAGTCCCGTTGCACTGCCGTCTCCGATAATCTGAACACCAAGGTCATCGTTCAGAGCATCCGCAACAATCGATGCATTGCCTGTCCCGAAAACGGTCCAGAAATCTGCGCCAAACGAAGAAGCCGGCAGAGTGGGCAATCCGCTGAACAGCACCGTCGAGCCTGGAATCTCCGTAACCTGAATATTGCGATATCGCGCCTGCGTCTCCCAGGTACCCAGTCCAACCATGCCTGTCAAGTGGGGACTGTTCGTATCGGTAAAATCGATAATGGGACTGGGATTGCTTCCTTCATCCAGCCAAACCTGAATATGATTGCCTTCGCAGCGAACACGAATATCATACCACTGGCCGGTGGTGATACTGCCGGAAACAGTTGAACTGACGGTACTTCGGGTACCGTTGACTTCTTTTTCAATGGCATGCTGGGTGTTCCCCCAGCCGCCGATGTTGCACCAATAGAAATTATCGCTGTCCGGCGCTCGAAACAGAATCAAAAAGGCTTCGTTACCGCCGTCTTTTCGAGCCTCGAGCGTCATTTCATAGTCGCCCCAGCCCGTGTCGCCGAATTCCATGTGAACATCCGTTGCCAAACTGGACTGAACAAGGTCACTTCCGTCTATCGACCAAATACCGCCTCCGCTGCCGCTCAATTCAAAACTGCGGTTCCAGACCATCTCCCCCCAAAGACCACCATTAGCGGAATGGTAAATATGTTCCAGAAAATGACCGTAGACTTTTTCATCAATCGTATTAACAATGTTGGTTGTATCGACAAAGAACGGCTGGCTGGATTCCTGAATAGAGCGGTTATACAGATTTTCGTCGTAGGCCAATGTGTTTACCAGCCAATCGACGGCAACTTCCTGGATATTAAGCGGAGTCTCCGTCACAAGCCATAAACTGCCAAACCGCGCAAAATCTTCAAGGTTAACCACACAGTCAAAATTATAATCCGCTTCCAGATAGCCCCAGATACCGCAGGCATCTTCCTCGATATAGACCTTAACGTCACGAACCGCGATCCCGTTGTAATTCAGATCGTTGCTTTGTACAGCATGCTGGATCGTTTCGATCTCATTAAGGACAACTCCGGCATCGGCGATCGAAACAGTAATCGTCCGGGGCTGGTCCCAATTTTGATCAGTAAAGGTTAATATATGATCAATTCCTGAACCGCTACCGACACTCAATCCCTCCGGAGGTGTGATAGTAACTGTCACATCGTCAAGAGGCGCTTGTGCTAATACAATATCGTAGTCATCCGTATAAACCGTATCACCGTCAAAAAGCAGGGTTTTGCCTTCCGTCTCAGTAATTGTCACAGGAGTATAGCCGAGGAATTCATTCGGTGCCAATACGGTATCACTGAAACGTACATTATCAAAATAGCCGTTAATATGATCAACAAAGCTGCCGTTATACCAGCCGCGGCCGAATGTCCAATTGACGCCGGAAGCGGCCAAGGCATTCTCAGCGGGTGTTTGGAATGAAATGTCAAGTGATCCGACGATCTGATAGCCGTTACCGTCCAGTTTATCACAATACATCGTCAGGGTCACCCCGTCACTTATCAGTGCCAGGTGATACCATTGAGCGGATTGGACAGCAAAGTCAGCATCTAATGTCCAGCGCTGTCCGGTTACGGTTTCATAATTGATACGAAATGCCCCGTCGACATTGTTCCTTTGCAGATAAAAGTCCGATTCTGAATCGCCGTTACTCGATCCATCACGACCAATGAGGGTTTCCCAACCGGAAACATCGTCCAATCTGACTGAAATTTCTATCGTCCAGACCTCTGGGGACCAGGCATTAATGGTTGCATTGGTCGTATAGCCGTCCTGAGAACCATTGCAATAGCCGCTTAGACCGCTGCCGGCGGGTGTCTGGTCGGAAAATGAAGGACCGTATGTTGAGTCATAGCCTCGCATAATATACCCGTTTGCAATATCTTCGGAGCCGCTGCTCGGCATACTTGAAAACGGAATTCCATTTGTGCCGTCTTCAAAGTCCCAATGAGCAATCGTTGCAGCCGATAACGACGAGACAAACAGACAGATTACGAAGAACAAAACAACGTTGAAATACGAGGCAGATTTCATTAGAACCCCCTAAACATAGTTTTTATTGACAAAGTCATCAAACAATCCACTCCGGCATGGCATGCCATGCCGGAGTGGACGAAAATTCAAACATTACTTGCAATATAACCCTATTCTTACCAAGTACAGGAGGAAGTCGGGATACGCTGGCATTCCAGCCATTCCGATGCCACCAAGGCAAAATCAGGCAGATTTACGCGACAATCGTTGTTCAAATCAAAGGCAGCAAGCTCACTGTCATCCGCATTCACGCAAACCCATGTATTGGCCACGGTATCAGTATACATCGTTGCGATCTCTGTGGATGTCAGCGGATAACTGTACATCCGGACTTCACTGATAGCAGCATCAACCGCATTACCAGTTCCACCTGCATCATCGCCGCCGATCTGAACCGGTCTGGCCGGAAGCGGAGCTGTCGACAAATCTCTTACGCTGGTCGAATCTCCAGTATCCTGATCACCATCGGTATATACCCGAATCGTTGTATCCGTCGGATCATAGGTGACCGTCAGCATGTGCCACTGGCCATCTTTGATGTCAGGGGTACTGTCACCATATGTTCCCTCCCACGGGCTTTCGATAATGAATGTTAAAGTACGGATTCGCATCTGCACCATACAACCAGCCGGCTTGGCCAATATCAAACTTCGACATCGGCAGTTTCCAGCCGGAATCTCCATAATACTTAAACCAGAGACTGAATGTAAAGCCGTCTTCGTAGAAGTTAAAGAATTCAGGTTCAGGCAATTCCATGAATTCACCATCATTAAAAAACCGCATCCCATTGCCGGCCGGACCATTCGGATCCGGAGCGGTAACATAGTTCGGATCGCCATTATTCATATATCCGTCATGGGTAACAGCCCCGGTAACTTCGGTAGCAACCGAGTCAAGCATATCGCCATTCAATTTCCAATACCCTACTAAACGCGGCATGACTAACCATGCTTCGCGAGAAGGATCAGAGGATGTTCCGCCTGCATCCGGATCGCCATTGTAAGCGATGCAATAAAACGCAGCTTCATCAGCAAGTGTTGCGCCTGTGATGGTCAATGTTACCGTTTGCGTGCCGGAATAAATACCTCCGTCACTCAATTGAGTATCCGGATCGCCAACCTTAAACCACCGGTAATCAGTCGCCGTAGAAGATGCTGTTACGCTAAAGGATGCGTTTCCGCTGCCATCAGCGACAGCAGGTCTCGGTTGCGTAAGGAATGTGGGTGTAGCGGCTACCGTGTAGAATGACCAGACAGGCCCAAAAATGTTATTGGGGTCACTGGCAACACGAGGATTGCCTGTCCCGTCATCGAGGCCTTCTACGACCTGCCATTGATAAAAACTGCCGTCATCAAGCGTCAACGGTCCGTACGCAACATTCGGGTCGGTCAGATTCGGGTTTGCGTTATGCACCTGATCTACATAACCATCCAGCGTTAAGTTAGGATCCTCACCACTGATCGAGACATAGACATAATGTCTCAAAATGGCTGGATTAACCGGATACTGGGTCTCGGTGTTCGGATCCTTGCCCGCTTTGAAATTAAGCGTCACTTCGGCATCATAATTCGGAGCCGTACCCACCAGTGTACCCACGGTACCGTCGGCTTCATTGACCGGTTGGGGATCCGGACCGTAAGCAGCAAGCCCTCCAGGACCGATTTCCATAAGCAAATGATCCCGGTGCCAGAGGCTCATCAGAAATCGCCACCAAATCAATCCTGCCCGGCGAAACGAAGCGGTCCCCTGTCCCGTTATTGTATGTACCACATGCTACCGTCCATGAGCCGCCGTTTATGGCAAATGTGGCGGAATCGTAAGCGTCAACAATGATCGAGGAATCCGAACTGGTGGACAAATCTGCAGTGGCAACGATGTCCCAAGTCCTCACTGGCATCAAGATCTCTCAGATAGAGATTCAGTGTCGTACCGTCACTGACGGCAGCCGCATGATTACCATGTACCGGCAACAAGTGGTGAAGTCGTAGAACGCGCATCATGATAGGCACCGGTAACATCGATATACTCACAGTTTATGTTTGCACCTGAACGTTCAGCCAGATACAACGCTGCGATACTTTGATTGCTCGCACCGGGGAGCTGATATCCAATACGCCCTACCATGGTGCGGTTTGTTCCGGCGGTTGCCTGGAAAACGCACTCAATCGTCCACTCATGCGGGCTCCAGGCATCGAGGTCAACGCCGGCAGGCTGACTGCCTACAGAATCCGTACGCGAATCCGGCCAATCGTTCGTAGCCTCCATAGCGAAATCGCCATCATAACTTATGGCGGTCCACTTCATCCACGAACTGGTCCAGGCACTCAGGTGATTACCGTTACCGGATAAATCCTTCGAACTGATCACAAAATCCTCCGGACCGAATCCGGCAGGGGGCACATCCGTAGCTTCACGTGAGGCATTGCCCGGCATAAAAGCCTGGTCAGCAGCGCCCGCGTCAGCCATATCCCAGTAGGCAATCGTCGCTGCCGATACCGGCAGTGATAACGTCAGCACTACTGTTATCATTATTAGAATATTTATTTTTCTCATAATTAAACTCTCCCAGTAAGGTTAGTTTATTTTTTTTTATCCAAACGACGGTTACCAACTGCAAGCCGATGTTGGAACACGTTCGCACTCAACCCACATACCGGCTATTGCCGCAATGTCGTCCAGATTCACTCGGCAATCTCCGGTGACATCATAAGTCAGCGGATTTACGGAGTCTTCCACACAAACGTATTCACCGGTGACATCGTAATAAAGCGTCGCAACTTCATCTTCCGTCAACGCATAGCTGTATATCCGCAAGTCGTCAACCATACCATCGTAGTAAGGATCGGGCCACTGACTCTTGGCAATAAAACTCGTCGCCTTGCTGAAATCAGTCGGATTGATCGTGATGGCTGTGTTTTCGCCCGCGAAATCACCGTTGACATACAAGGTCCCCGTATTGCCTTCCAGCGTAAACGTAACCTGTACCCACTCGTCCGCAGCAAGAGGAGAAACATTGATCCCCTGCTCGGCGATGGCCGGTGTTCGCATCGCAAAACGCATGTTGGTACCATTAGACGGTGCCAGGAACAGATACTCGTCTGTACCATCACCAAAGTCCCACAGACGCTGCCAGTTGGCGCCGCCTCTCCAGAAGTACCAACCGGCGATCGTAATATCTTCATAGTCAACTACATCTCCGGGAACTTCACAGTATACCCGATTCGGGTCTTCCGTACTGGCGTTAGCAAACAGCAAGCTGTTGGTGCCTGTCATTCCGCTGATTACGTTCGGCTCCAGGGTTGGAAGGAGCGCCGATGCCGTGCCTGTGCTTGTCAGGTGCATATCATAACCGTCTATTGTATCCGGAGTAAAACTGTTGGCGTCGGCAACATTGATAACCTCCATTGGATATTGACTTGCCAGACGACGCGTCATTAAACGTCCCGGATCTGAAAGTATCGGGGTTGGAAACGCATCAGACGAGATTTCACAATAATAGTTCCCCTCATCCGCTTTAACCGCGCCTGTAAGGGTTAGAGTATTGGTTGTACTTAGTGTCGTCCCGGAATCATTTTCATGATACCATCTGTAATAATCTGTATTGGAGGCGACAACGCTGATAGTCGCGTTCCCCGCTGCATCCGCAAGCGTATAAGCGGCAGGTTGTTGAACAAAGAAAGGAGTTTCCGGTAATGTCGTAAACGTCATGCCGACACCCTGATAAGCAACCGCACCGTCATCAATGGTATCGACTCTCCAATAATAGGGTGTGTCGAAAGCAAGCTGGCCTGACGTAAGCGTATGGGCCGGAGAAACCAAACCCAATACGGTAATGTCGCTGTAGCCGCTCACGTCGGGAACGTTCGGATCGGCAACATTGGGATCAATACCCACATAGAGGTTATAACTGTCCACGACCAAAGGAATTCCCGCATCCATTGTCCACGCCAGATCAACGCCCAACTCTTTGTCAACGACTGCCCCATAGGCCGGGGACATGGTCCGAAGAACGAGCGGTTTCGGATCGTCCGGTCCGAAGTTATTGGTGTAGGCAACTTCGCCCGGATTCAGCGCTTTATTGTAAATACGGAATTCATGGATCGAGCCGTTCCATTCCGGGTCGTTCAGATATCCACCTCTGCCGAGTAACGCCAATTCGGTTGAAATCGCGCTGATGTAATTATTAACGGACAATGCGGAGGTCTCCATTAACTCACCATCAATAAATAATGAAATCTGAGTATCATCCAAACTGGCTACCATGTGGTGCTGAAGGCCGTCATCGTATTCAGGACCATCGCCTGAGCTTTCAGTTGCCCATGGATCCGTCGTGTTGTTGGTACAAATCGCAGCACGGCTGATATCGTCCTCGCGAGCGCTCGTCATCATGAAGTAATTGATACCCATCCAGGTGGTTGACGCATTATTACCTCCCAGATAAGCCAGCATGGTAAAACCTGTATTCCCGCTGGTAACGGGGGTGTACCACATTTCCATAGAAATGGCATCATAGCTGTTGGCATCGATACCGGCGGCATCCATTTCCAGTATGTCATCGACACCGTCCAACACCAGCGAACCGCCGGTCACAACCGCATCGCCGACCAGCACACTTTCCAGCCCGCCAACGACGTCATTGGCGTCCACGGCAAAATCGTACCGGTGCGTAATCGCTCCCGATACCTGCATTGACATAGCAAGTGCTAATACAATCATGATTAATAAGTTTAATTTCTTCATAAATAAATCCCCTAAAATATATCCGCTTTTGCCTTTATCATGCCCCCATTTTGTCTTCATCTTTTCTTCTCATAACTTTCTTCATACCTCAATTATTCAGTCATACCGCCACATTTTTCAAGCCGGTCTGCTGATGGCTTTTTTAGGGCCATCAGCAGTTTTCGGCTAAAATTCTTACTTACTTAACTCTTTTAACTCTTTATTTCCGTTTTCTGAGCATTACCAGAGCACCAAAACCGAGCAAAGCCATCGTTGCCGGTTCCGGAATCTGGACGCCGATCAAGTCCTCCGCACCAAGCGCCACATCGCTGAAGCGAACGTCATCCAGATAGCCGTTGATGTGATCGACAAAGCTGCCGTTGTACCAACCGCGGCCGAAGGTCCAGTTGGAACCGTTCTGCCCCAAAGCATTTTCGGCTATGGTCTGCGCCGACATGTCAAGCGACCCGACAGAAGTGTAACCACTGCCGTCACCCATATCGATATACATCGTCAGGGCTTGTCCGTCACTGGTAACCGCCAGGCCATACCAACGATTCGGTCGCGCAACAACGTCACCGTCCAGAATCCAACGCGTACCGCCGACGGTATCGATATTGACGCGGAACTTGTTGTCGATACCGTTGCTTGACAGGTAAAAATCCGATTCCGGTTCGGCCTGCGAAGAACCGTCGCGACCGATAATCGTCTTCCAACCGTTCGTCTCATACATGAATACCGACGTCTCAATCGTCCAGACAGAAGGCGACCAGCTATTGAGCGGCGAACCCGCGGTGTACCCGTCCTGACCGTTGTTCCTGGAGCTTAAGGCGGAACCATTCGGCGTGTAGTCCGACCACGACGGACCATACTGCTCATTCCAGCCATACATCATTTCGCCAGCGACAACATCAGCCGAACCGCCGGAGCCGTTAGGCTGGCCGGCCGGTGTAAAGGATTGGCCGGCAACACCGTCTTCAAAGTCCCAATAAGCAACGGTTGCGGCATACGATGCCATGCTCATTACCATCACTAACGCTAATACTACTTTCAATACATCTCTTTTCATCTTTCTTGCCTCCACAAAACATAAATAAAACATTTTACTTTACATCACACTCTCACGATTCCTTTCTTACGGTCGTCATCCCTGACTCACACACCACACACACACTTCACTTTATACACACTCAACACTCTACAAGAAACAGATCAAAAACAGTCTTTTACTTTTAATCTTCTCCTTTCCGTAACAACATCAAACTTTCTCGTTCATGTCAAAGATCGTTCTATTAATCAAAACATCAATTTATTTCAATTATTCCAACACCAATACCGGCTTGGCAAATACGCACCAGTCGCTGTCCATGTTCGTAACAATCCCATTTCCAAAAATTCGCGATTCCGGATCGCCGCCGTCGGTCGTGACAAGCGTCAGAAAACGGTCATTTTCATAAAGCTCAATATCAACCGTATCAATGATTCCTTTTTGCTGAACATTTAGCTTCCGGTAACGCACCAGCCCATCCACCAGTATCCAGAAATCCGCGTTACACGGACGCCATGATGAATCACTGATCCCAATGATTGACTGAAAACGGGTAACCCGCGCACCGGCTAATTGCGAACGAATTGCTTTCAGATCGTACGTGATCCCCAGATTGGCATGGAGGAATAAATAGGCGGATTCGCTCTGACTGTAATTGACGTCGCCCAACACAATTTCTGCTCTATCGATGGTCTTAGGCGCACTGGAAATTTCCGTGTAATAATTCCCTTGAGTGACCGGACATTCCGAGAAGACATGCCCCCGCGAACTGATGATTTGATCTGTCCGCCCGTTGGGAACAAAAACCCCATCAATGTAGGGATTCAATTGTACGCTGTGATAAGCATTATCAGCTTTTCGGCTCACTGCTGATTCAGAGATGTCGGTCATCTCCCCCGTAGCGGGATTCAAGCCCTGATTACGCAGACCCGTTTCAAACCCATTGCCGCCCCCGGCAATATCGGCCAAATCAATTTTATCCTGCCCTCTCCAGATACAATTCGATTTGGAGTTAATATCGCGAACAAAAAGATCCGGTTTACATGCAATATCTAAAGTTTCTCCGGTATCACCGGAAACCATCCTGGCAGATCCCTTACCGACTTCTTCATTGGTTTTGTTGTTCTTCGAATCAGTCACCAATATGGTTTTACCTTTAAGGACATACAGTTGCGTATTCCCGCCAACTTCAGCTTGCACACCAAACTCGGTCCCCATATCGATAATTTTAGTATTTTGGGTGTAAACAGAAAAGCCGGTTGCTTCTTTCGGAACTATCGCATATACCTTGCCGTAAGTCAGGCCGATCCGGTCATCGGCAAGGATCTGAAACTCAGCGGGTGCTTCGATGACAACCCTGGCATTTGTGTCGAACTGCAATTCCGCCAATCCCTCACGCAACAGCAAGAGTGACTTGCCGGCGTAAAGGCGTTCTCCGGCCTGCATCGACATGTCTCGGTCTGCCCACTTGGCATTTAAGGAATCGGTTAGAGTTGCAACCTCATAACCGCTTCGGACCGGGACAAAATGAACAAATAAGAGCACGAATACTATCGAAGCGGCTACAGCCATCAGCGAGCCAACCTCCCATTTGGTAAACTTTTTCTTGCGGTTAAGATTATGGTATACTACCTTCTGGATAAGCTCTTGTTGAACGGTCTCCTTCGGCATTGCAACTGGTTCTGCATATCTTTCATCGTCACCCAACTCTTTTAATAACCGCATATAAACTACCGAATCTTCAGAGGCCGTTTCTTTGGGCTCTAAATCCAACTTACTTGGAGCTGATAATTGAGCATGAAGGCTTGCCATACCAATATATAGCTCTAAAGCATCAGGATTACTCTTCAAGTATTCCTTTAGCTCGCTCTGCTCTTCAGGAGAAATCGCTTTTTCCAGCCAGCGAAGCAAATAATCGCATATTTTAATTTGTTCTTTGTCTTTTCTCATAGACTATCACTCCAACGACCTCATTGATTCCTTTGTACACAATTGCAAGAAGTAACAAATACGGGCCATCGTTTTATAAAGCCCCTGCACTGGACGTCCCAGGCTCAACGCGATTTGCTTGATGTACATCCCATCTTTATACCGTTTCGAAAGCAGAATTCGGTCATCATCGCTTAGCCGGTCAATGCATTTTTGAAGAATCTCGATCTTCTCGGCCTTTTGATCATACTGTTTAGTCGTCGTTTCACAAATATAGTTAAGCTGCTCTTCGGTTAATAAGGGGTGATTTCGTTTTTTCTGTCTGAAGTATTCCAACACTTTATAGCGGGCAATCGTCACTGCCCAATTACTAAAGCTAGTACCTGACTGGTAAGAATCGAATCGCTCCCACATAAAAACTGCGGTTTCTTGAAGTAAATCATGGGCAATTTCAACATCATACACCATCGTGAGAATAAACGAATAGACATTCGACTGATTGTCGACATACAACCTCATGTATTCATCTTTTCTTTTTGACATGCTGTTTCCTGCAAATATATGTACTTATCCACTTTAAAATGACTTAACGGTTCATAATTGGAGTCCTTTTTTAGAAACTCATCTAAAATTTTTTCAAATTCATTTTTTGACAACTTTTTAAGACATGTCGCATCTTGTTATGCTTTGATCTATAGGTTATTACAAGTCATCCAAAAACCCCTTCATGGTTACTTCCTGAACCGCGAAACATGGTTTTTCTGCCCCGGCTTAACTCTATAAGAATCGTATTTAAAAAGACTTAAAGTTAACTTTGGTCTGATAATGACGGATGCAACTCAACAACAAGTAACTGACAAGACAGTATCCACTGCAAATTGACGAACTATTTGACGAATTATATGTACTTATGACCATCGGATTAATTGTCCGTATGCGTTTAATTATCTAAAAAACTCACTCTCGAACTAGCAATTAAACACATTTCATGTTAGCAATATGATATAATGGCCATGGTTTAATCGCGGATGAGTTTTTGCGCCGTACGACCAACCGTGAGCTCTATAGATGACAATTCTGCTCCATCAATTACTTCCGGTGACAGGTTCCAGGAAGGCCTGCTGAAACAGGCTCCTCGCAAATCGATATTGTTAGAGGTACTTTCAGCAACACGTACCCTTTGAGAATGATCAGCCTTTATCAAGCAGCGTTGCGTTTGAAAGTTCCGGACATTTCGAAGATCAAAAAGCAAATCATCTGCACAGTGAATCTGGCAATCCCTTAAGATAATTTCTTCTGCATCGGTAAAAGAAATGCCTTTCGGCCCCGTCAAATCAGCATTTTCAATGATCACACCCTGAATGGGACTTTCGGGAATTCCTTTGGCGCGTAAAATCGTGTTGCTTGCGACACCGACAATATTTCGAATCGTAATGTCCCGATAAAGCGGCGTCAGCGACGTCAATTCCAGTTTCGGCAATCGTTTTGCTAAATCGCCGACATATATCGGTTGGCCGAGCATTTCCCAGGTAATAATCTTTTGCGCCTTAATATCGATATTCTCAAACGTCAGATTCTCGCCGCCGCCGCCTCGCGGCCGCCGTGTCTTGAATCGAATACCGACATCGACATTTTCATACCGGCAGTTTGAGACATAGACATTGCGTATCATCCCGGCTGTTTCGCTGCCGCAGGTAATGCCGCCGTGACCACCCAGTGAAAGATTGTACCGATGCACCACATTTTCAACAGGACGACGAGTCCGGATGCCGTCCTCATTGCGTCCGGCTTTCAGGCAGTAACTGTCATCGCCCGTATTGACACTGCAGTATTCAACCAGCACATTCCGAGAGGATTCGATATTGATACCGTCGCCGGTCGGAATGTCCCCGCTCTCAATCCGCACGCCGCGAACAATAACATTTTCACAATAAACCGGCACAATATTCCACATCGCCGACCGCTCGACCGAAATCGATTCAATAAACACGTTTTGGCAGGAAATCGGCGAAACGGAATAGGGTTTATAGTGCATACGTCCCTGCTGCCCGTCGAAAATCCGCGAGGCAACCGGACTGTCGGCATCAATTACCTTGTCGATGACCGGACGTTTTTTCAGCTTGCGAAGCGGCGCATCGAGCGGGGGGCCTACGATTTTGCCCTCGCCTGTGATCGCAATGTCATGTTGATTGTTCGCATAAATAAGCGCGCCGGTACTGTACATTTCAACGCCTTCGTTCCGGCAGAACACCACCGGCAGGTAATCGTCCAACTGTCCGCTGAAATGAAGTTCGGCATCGTCTGTCAAATGCAGTTCTACGTTACTCTTTAATTCGATGCGACCGGTAAGCCATTTTCCGGCAGGTATTACAACCCGTCCGCCTCCGGCTTTAGAGCAGGCATCAACAGCATCGTTAATGGCCGTTCGGCAATTGAATGATCCACCGGATTTTGCTCCGAAATCGACGATCGAAATGATTCGATCTCCAAAGTCCGGCCGTTTGAAGGACGGCATATAGAATGGGGCTTTGATGGGAGTAATTTCCGAAGGCATGGCAGCAGGTCCAACCTGGTCAATGGCTGGTATCGCCGCAAAAATGCAAACGCTACTAAGGAAGACAAAACTTAAAATCACAAGAAGGGCTTTTTTGTCCACTTTGTCATATCCTACTGAATGGTTAGAAAAAGATTATACCCGTATTGTAATAAATATCTTGACAGTTCAAAGAAATTTTATGAGATTGCTACAATTTGAGGAGATCATTATGTATTCTGATTATTTGAAAATAGCCGTTCTTCATCTGCTGCTTGTTTTCTGCTTCGCCGCGAATGCAGACGTCACGGCCGTAAGTGACCAGGAGATGCAGGCGGTTTATGAGCAGGTCAAGACGCCCTATAAATATGGTGTCGTTATTGAACCCCCGGAAGGTATGATGGTCGATGGTCCGACGGTTTTTCGGCGAAATGATAAGTGGTATATGGTTTATTTTCAGCTTGAGAGCGCACCGCAAGGATATACGACTCACTTGGCGGTTAGCGATGATCTGTTGAACTGGAAGCCGCTGGGCGTTATTTTGCCGCGAGGTCAGGCCAACGCCTGGGACAGCGCACAGGCAGCCGGAGGTATCGCCCTGTGTGACACCACCTGGGGCGGCAGTTATGAACTGAAATCACACGATGGCAAATACTGGCTCTCATATCTTGGAGGCAGAAATCCGGGGTATGAGACCCCGCCGCTTTCAATTGGAGTGGCTTGGACAGAGGACCCGACCGCGGTGCAACCATGGCATCGACCGGATGCGCCTTCTCTGCAACCGACGGATCCGAATATTCGAAATTTTGAAGGGCGTACACTATTTAAAAGCTATATCTTCCTCGATAAACAACAGACTTTAGGTGCACCGTTTGTCATGTTTTATAATGCTGCTGCCGTCGAGGGCGGGGAACGTATCGGAATCGCCCTTTCTGAGAATATGACCGACTGGAAGCGTTTTGGTCAAAGTCATGTCCTGGCCAATCAGTCATCCACCGGCAAGGTTGGTATCAGCGGTGACCCCCAGATAACAAAGATTGGAAAACTGTGGGTTATGTTTTATTTCGGTGCATTCTGGAAGCCCGGAGCTTTTGATACGTTTGCCTGTTCATACGACTTGGTTCACTGGTCGAAGTGGGATGGCCCGGATCTGGTTGCTCCTTCAGAGTCATGGGATCAGAAGTATGCGCATAAACCCTGGGTCATTCAACATAATGGGGTTGTTTATCATTTTTATTGTGCTGTCGGTGACAAGGGCCGTGTTATCGCACTGGCAACCTCGAAAGATTTGAGAAATAATAGTGGACACGAATATCCCCAATAAACCTGCATTAAGTCATTGGGATTTATTTAAATCGTCCAGCATCATTTCTCCGCTTAAAAATATATGACAACACTAATCCTGCAGCCAATATCGTCAATGTTCCAAAAACCGGGATCAAAAATGCATGGAAATGATTTTGCAGAGATGCGGGCCAGGATTCTATTCGGGGAGACATCGTCATCCACATGATGACGAGCAATCCAAGTATTACAGCCGTTGCAGCAATCGGATTATTTGCTTTTCGGCTGATCAGTCCCAACAAAAACAAACCCAGCATGCCTCCGCCCAATATCCCTGACAGAATCCACCATGCATCCAAAGCACTGGTCACATTAATCAGCAGCAGTGAAAGACCGGTTCCCAAAAGGCCCCACAGAATGGTCGTAATATAGATAGCAGACATGAATTTTTTTTCAGATGCATTACGATTGATAAATCGCTGATACCAGTCGGTTGCCAGCAGGGTCGCAGAAGAATTCAGACTGGTTGAAACGGTACTCATGGCGGCGGCGAAAATGGCGGCAATCAACAACCCCGTCACGCCGGGCGGGAGCATGCGGCCGATGAAGTGGGGGAAGATCTTATCGCCAATGTCTTTATCGGTCAGCAACAAAGCCTGCTCGGAAACTTTCGATGCATACCCTTCCTGCCCGCTGTCGATTCCCTGTTGAAGCAGTTGTTGTTCGGCGACCTGCGTACGAACTTCCTGTAAATAGTCCGGATGGACCTTGTAAAAAGAATACAGTCCGGTCCCAATGAAAAAAAAGACGGCCGAGACGGGCAAATAGAGAAGGCCTCCCAGCCAGACACTTTTGCGGGCTTCGGTGTTGTTTTTCGAGGCGATGTATCGCTGGATATAACTTTGGTCGATGCCGAAATTCTGAAGATTGATGATAACTCCATAAATCAAGACGACCCAGAATGTTGATTCTGTTAAAGACCCGCCAAAACTTCCCAGGCTGAATTTATGCTGTTCGGCGGCAATTTGAAACAACTGGCCGGGGCCCTCGGGCATATTGAACAGCATCAGCAACGCGCACAAAATCGCTCCGGCCATCAATATAATGGCCTGAAAAGCGTCGGTCCATATGACCGCGACAATCCCGCCGACAAAGGTATACACCGTAACGGAAACACCGGTAATCAATATAATGATCCGTATGTCCCAGCCTAACAGCATACTTAGCGGCAATGCCATCAGATACATCACAACGCCCATGCGCGCCAACTGGGTCAGAATATAGAAAAAGCTGGCATACATTCTTGCCCATGGGCCAAATCGATGTTCCAGATGTGCGTAGGCGGAAACCTCACCGGTTTTTCGATAGTACGGCAGAAAAAATCGAACCGCGATCCATGTTGCGATGGGCATCGAAAGGCTGAAAACAAATGGATTCCAATTCGTTACATAGGATTTCCCCGGCAGCGCCAGAAAGCTGATACTGCTAAGATAGGTTGCAAAAATGGACAAGCCGCATATCCAGCCGGGAAGCGAACGCCCTGCGGCGGTGAATCCTTCCCTTGAGCGGCTTTTGCGATAAAAATAAATGCCGATACTCATGGTACCAAGAAAGTAAGCTGCCAGAACCAGCCAGTCAATTGCCGAAAAATGATTTTGCATCCACACTCCCGTATTTACTCATCTAAAACATAAATCAGTCCGAAACAAATTGATAGTGCCCGGATTGTACCTCGTAAACCACGAATTTCCCCTGTTGTTTGAGGAATGTGACACCGGTGGCGTTTTCTGCTTTTCCTCCTGATTCCAGAATGTTTTCAGGATGTTGTGCCGGAATAAAAACAGTGGCTGTCGTATTCGGGGGAATGCTTGCCTCCAATGTAAAACGGCCGTCCCGAATTTCCCAATTAGACACCACCGGGCCCCGGATGGAGCGATAGGATGTTTTTGCCCAGGTTAATTTGCCCCCCGGCTGAGGGTGAATAATTATTTTTTTAAATGCAGGGCCGTCTGTCTTAATGCCGCCGATATTCTCGAACATCCACTGGGCAACAGCTCCAAAAGAATAATGTGCAAATGAGTTCATCCCGGGATCAGCAAAACCTTCTTCCGGAGTCCAGCCGTACCATCGTTCCCAGATGGACGTGGCTCCATTCTTGATCGTAAATCCCCAGGAAGGATAGGTTTCTTTATGAAGAAGTTGATAAGCAATATCATTACGCCCGACCTTGGCCAGAGCCAGCATCAGATCTTTTGTGCCGATAAAGCCGGTTGACAGGTGCCCGTCGCACTCTTTGACTCGCCGAGCAAGATGTTCAGCTGCCAGTTTCTGCTTCGCTTCGTCCAACAGACCGTATGCGATAGCTAAAACATAGGCTGCCTGAGAATCCCCTTTTATTTTCCCATCGGGTTCGACATACGCCTTATTGAATGAGGTCTTGATTTGCTCAAATAATGCGCTATAGGCGGCTGCATCATCTGCTTTGCCAAGTGCATCCGCAATCTCAGCAAAAAGGTTCGTACTGAGCCCGAAATAGGCCATGTAAACAACATCGTGGGGGGTTTCATCGTCGATATTCAACCAGTCACCAAAACACTGGAATTTTTCGGGCGGAAGGAGTTCCTCGGTGCATCGTTTCCGATTGAACTCAATAAATCGTTTCATGGCGTCATAATGCATCTCAAGGATACGCGTATCACCGTACATCTGATATATCGTCCACGGGCAAATCACCCCGGCATCGGACCATGCCGGACCGCCATCGGTCGGGTTGACTTTCAGCGGTGCGTACCGGGGGAATTGACCGTCATCACGCTGAGCATCGGTCAGATCTGTCAGCCACTTTGTAAAGAATGACTGTACGTCATTGTTATAACAAGCTGTATTGACATAAACCTGCGCATCACCGGTCCAACCGTATCGTTCATCCCGCTGGGGACAGTCGGTTGGAAGATCAATAAAATTCATTCGCTGTGTCCAGACAATATTGGAATAGAGCTGGTTGACCATCGCGTCTGAACACTCGAAGCTACCGACCACAGGGGTATCACTGGTAAGAGCTAATCCGGTAACGGTATCTAAGTCCGGTTTTTTGTCCAACCCGGTAACTTCTACATATTGGAATCCATGCTGCGTTAAATGCGGCTGCCAGACTTCCGTTTTGCCGCTTCCTTTGCATATATAAACATCAGTGGCTGAAGCGGTTCGCAGGTTCGTTGTGTATATCGTTCCGTTTGGATTCAGGCGTTCGGCATGACGCAGTTGTATTCTCTGGCCTTTTTGGCCTTTGACCTGAATACGAATAATTCCCGCAAAGTTTTGACCCATATCAAAAACGTATTTGCCGCGTACAGATTCGGAAACAGAAACAGGTCTGATGGCTGAAAAGACTGTAACCGGTTCAGTAACAGCCGCCTGCACCTGAGGATGAACCTCCGTGTCATTGACAATGACTGGCTGCCACGCGGAATCGTCAAATTTCGGCATATTCCAGCCGGGCATCTCTTTGCGGGCATCGTAACCCTCTCCCTGAAGTAAATCCGCATATAGAATCGGACCTGTCGATACCTTCCAATCTTTTCCCGTCGCAATGACCTGTGTTGTGCCGTCTTCGTATTCAATATTCAATTGTGCTAAAAGACCGGTCTTGCGACCGTAATGGTTTCGACGCAATCCGCCGCCGACATAGCCGGCGTACCAGCCATCCGCTAAAATCCCGCCAACCGCATTATGGCCGCTTTGGAGTTGGTCTGTCACGTCATAGGTGCGGTAATAAACCCGTTTTCGGTAATCGGTCCAGCCGGGTGACAGATAATCGTCTGTGACGCGCTGTCCATTGACGAAACATTGGTAAATTCCCAGTGCGGTAGCATAGAGACTGGCACGTTTAATTTTTTTATCACTTATTACGAAATCCCTGCGAAAATAACGGGCCGGGGGAGTCAATCGTTCTAACGCTTCTGTCTTTTGCCATGGAGCAATCCCGAGCGGGCCGATTACGCTTGCCTTTGACCAGTTGGAGTCGTCAAAGTGTTCCTTTCTCCATTCCGACTGCTCGGCCGTACTCAGCAACCATTGGTCGTCCGTTGCAAATTCCACGACTCGACCATCCATTGATTCGATACGAATAGCTGCAATAAAACCGGCAGGAGAAGCTTTGTCGCCATCGTTCCTGGCCTGAAATGCAAGAATGTTTTGTCCGGATTTAAGGTAATCAATGATCGAAACTTCATAAATAACTTTCTTGTTACGAAATCTTCTATGCAGTTTCCCGTTGATATGCAACTCAATAAAATCATCCGCCGTGTAAAAACAAACCGCTTTGCTGGTAATCCAATCATCGGGCAGATTAAATACTTTTCTGAAATAACAGGTTCCCGGATCAACCCCGTTATTGGCATTTGAGTCTGACCATATCCAGTTTGCACGACTCAGCACATCCGGCGCTGGAATCGGCTTTTCTTCAATATCATATCCAATCCATTCGGCTTGCCAGTCATTGGGACCGAGTAGTCCCATGGACCATTTAGTCGGTCGACTCCAGCCGGAAGGGATGTCGCTTGCGTCCCAAACTCGAACCTTCCAGAAATAAACATGATCAGATGTAAGCGGTTTTCCTGCGTAGACAATCGCAATTGTCTCATCGCTTTGAACTTTTCCTGAATCCCACATGTCAGGTTGATCGTTTTTGAGAAGCTGCGCATCCGACGCAACGTATACCTGATAGGCGGTTTGTTTTTGGCTGCGCTGTCCGGATTCGAACACCCAGCTTAAACGCGGAGCAGTAATGTCAATGCCCGCGGGTTTGGTTCGATACTCACAGCGAAGTGATGTCGGCGAGTGCTTATGGCCAGCCGGACTAAGAAGGCTTTGACAGCCGGTACAGACAAATAAACCAATACTAAACACACTCAGAGCTAAAATTCGATTCATTTTAATCTTCCCGTTAAAATAGTTTTCTTTGAGAAACATTACTGAAGCTTGGCCGTCAGGCGTGACAGCTCATCGATATGGCCGATTTCCTTGCCGTCAGCAAAAATGCGAAATCCCTTGCCTTTGTTATATTTTTCGCCCGTTCGATCCCACAAAATCGTGAGTGTTTTCCCATGATAGGCCACCTTGTCCAGACAGAACCAATCCCAAGTCTGGGCCGGAATTAAAGGATCCGCCTCAACAATATCATCGGCGTGGGGGACCAGTCCGGCCAATCCGGTAATAACCAGATCACAGAAAGTCGAATGATTATAATATCGGTTTCGATCCGTATCCGGTGTTAACCACGTCCCATTGATCTCATCGAGATATTCTCCGATATGAGGTTTGTTATTATATTGGTGTGAGCGAGCATACGTCTGCAATGCCTCAAAATAATCTTCTTTGCTCACATACGTCTGCTCATAATGCCGCAGCAGATTTGCCATTGCTGTGAGGGTTTGGCTGGTAGCATACGGCCATACGGCCCCATCCCATTCGCAGGTGCCAACCCCATGACTGCGAAACTCCGGATGACGGCGTTCAGCGGTCGTGATTCCCATCGGCGCTTTGAAGCCCTGTGGGTCAGTCAACTGCTGCCATGCCTTTTCATAGCCGCTGTCCGGCAGGTTAAAATACCAGGGGATATAGCCGATTTCCTCGCGAACATTGGCGAATGTTCCATCCGGGTGACGCACCACAAAAAATGATGCGCTATCATCCCACAACAGTTCCTGAACCAATGATTTCAGGTCGGCTGCTTTTTGAGCATACTCCCGGGCTAATTCCGGGCGCCCTGCCATCTCAGCTACCTTCGAAATCGCCATGGCATTGGCAAACATATAACAGTTCAGCGGCGGTCGCATATTTTTAACTTTTCGGCCACCGCTAATGGATTCCTCCATTGCATCCCGGACATCGTATTGCCACAAAAGGCCGTTATCCACACCTTTTAGTTCGACCCATCTCTGGTAATCCTGCACAAACGCATCCAACAGATCAATTAAAAGGAGTTTGTCCTGAGTGACCAGGTATCGGCGATACAACGATGCAGGGGCCCAGTTGCTGTATTTGTGCAAGTGCGGTTGGAAGGTCCCATTATTGCCCGTGTACCAGAAGCGGGCGTACTGGTCAATATACTTCGGATCCCGCAGCCACCTGCCTTCGTTAACGTGATGGCCGATCGCACAACTGATGGTATTGTATTTTCCGCTGTGGCCAACCTTGTCAAGAAATTCAGTAAAGACATAGCCGTCCGGTGTTTTTTTCAAATGCTTGCGAAAAGTCCACCAGCGATAATAATAGATTTGCTCAACGGTCTTGTCAGGGCATTCAAAAAAAGGAATATTGTCTTTCATCCAATCCCACGACTCGGCATTTGAAACTTCATTGACAATATTTTCCTTCTCCATGGTGTTAAAATAGTCTACGTAATGCTGGAATGTCTTCGGCTGTAAAACAGACGGCTCAGAGCCGGTCGCCTGGAAATCTTTAATGTAATACACTCCCGCCGGGGCCGGCTCGTCAGCTCCCGGTTCATCGGTGCCCGCGACAGTCGCGCTGCCGCTCTTATATTTCTGGACATCGTCCGTAAGTCGATAATCGCCGGTTCTGAAGACAATTCTTTCCGGAAGCCCCTCGGTAACCGAAAAAGAGGTGTCTTTTACGATTGCATCCCCATCCAATTGAACGGAAAATTGCTGTTTTGATGCATCAACCTGAAAGTTAACTGAATACCATTGCCCGGCATTCAATGTCGTTGCGGGCTGATAGGTCTGATCTCCATTTTTGACTAACAATTGACGGTCTTTATCAAGCCGGCTTTGAATCAGACGGTTGCCATTGGCCGATACAATTTCAATATCCAGAACCTCTTTGGATGATTCAACATACAGGTCGAACGAAAGCGAAAGGGCTGATGATTTTTGAAACACTCTCACGGCTTTAGCATAGTCACAGGCGTCAACATCTTTCAGACGCATGCTTTTTTCAGTTGCGCTTGGAAAGTCCACGACTTCGATGGGACACCATCTCGGAGAATAGATATTCCATCCTTCAATGACGCCACCGGTTACCATTTGGGTGAAATCATCCCGAACAGGCCCCTGGACCCGACTTTGAACCGGAATCGGCACACGGGAAATCCAGATGTCTTCTTTATTGGAAGAATAAACAACCCATAAGTCATCGCCGGGAGGATTGCCGTTGCCCTCGATAATGCCGCGAACATATTGTGCCCCCGGGCGCTTCTCGCGTCCCCAGAAGCGCTTGACAGGGAGTTCACTATGAACGTTAGCAAGATGGTCGTAATAAACACCGTCGTTACTGGTGGTAACACACAGCGGATGGCGGGCCGGGGTACCGGTAGGATTATAAACCAAGGCATATTGACCGTTATCCAGCTTTTGGGCCCATATTTTTGCGCCTCCGTAAGTAAGTGTTTGGCACTGAACCAGCGGCGACCAGGTTTCTCCGCCATCTCGTGTCATCGTCGTCCAGCGGCTTTTAAAAAAACCCACCACCGCTCCATCCGGGCGTGTGTAAAAACAAAACGCCTTAGCCGGCTCACTTTGTTCCTTATCGCCGCCCCAGGACACGCGATAAAATTCGTCTCTGTCTTTGGCTTCACGATCCTCTTCCCACCATTGAACTCGGCGAATTTTATCGTTCAGGAAACTGTTGCAGGCCTCGACAAATTCGGCATCACTCGAAGCGGTATAAAGCGGATATTTAACCTCGCCGGTCCAGTTATCATTCACGCGGATAAAATAAATCGGCCCCAGTGAATCGTCCGGGTAAATTTCGCGTACAACCCGGCCGATACCATCTCCGTAAGGCGGACCGTAAAAAGCCATCGTTAAAAACCGCCCATTCGGAGCCACGTAAAAACCCATCCGCTGATGCATAAAGTGGAATATAATTTTTTGCGCATCCTCAGGGTCGTGCGTGAAATAAATGGGAAACAGCACCTGAGGTTTCGTCCAGTGCTTGCCGTCCAAAGAGCGTGTCAGCATCGTCACTCCCGGCGGGATATGCTCCCCGGTAACATTGTTCAAATACTGACAATAAAATTGTCCATTCGCATAAGCCAGCATTGGAGCATGGTTATACGTCCAGCCCAAGCCATCGGACCATTCCGGGTGTGTGCGGTTGGCACGCATAATCTGGTAATTTTGCACGCCGATTGCCACCGGCATCTGTCCGTCGTGATATCCGTCTTTATAACCACTGTTGGATGTATTGACTGCCCCGATATAACGCACGGGTTCTTCCTCGTCGCCAACCGCCGCCAAAAGAAGACTGTGAAACAACACAACAGAGAATAATACTAAAATATGCCGCTTGTATTTCATCGTTTTTTCCAATACTCATTTTCGGTTTGGGTTAAAAGGCTGACTATTTTACTCAACCCGCCGGATTCTCAGTACCATATACGGTTTACCGGGCATGGTTATCGTCGACTTCACTATTGCTTCTTTGCGTCCGGAGTGGACATTATCGGGGGTGACATTCCCCAAGGCTTCATGATACCGCTGTCCGTTATGCCAGGCAACAAATTTTGCAATTTCTTTTTCCAACTGATCGGGGTGCTTAAAGACCAGTAATACAATTTTTTCTTTCAGGCTGCGATGGTAACCTTCGATCTTGCCATTGGTTTGAGAATGGTGCGATGAAGCCAGGATACGCTCGATCCTTTTTTGCTCCAGATACTGCCCAAATGCCTCACTGATCAATACCGAGCCACGATCACTTAACAGCCGGGGATTCTGATAATCCGGCACCGGCGACACACGGATTTTTTAAACCTTTTTTCAGGATTTCATAACCACAGGCATATCAATAGTTTACAGCTTTTCTAAAAAGGACTTATGTAGTGAAATAGTCATAGTCTGCAAATAGTACAAAAATATAACAATCGATAGAATAACTTTCGTCCCGAACAGGTTTAAGTTCTTTCAATAGAAATAGTTATGAATGAATGAATAATATTTACACCCCACTGCCAGGGAGTCTATGGGAATTTCGATACTCACGGGGAGTGCAACGGCAAAGCAGTTTGAACGAGGAGTTGAATCTGCTCAGTGAATTAAAGCCGGATTCAAAAGCTATCTCAAGAATTTTTTTATTGGATGTGACAAGTAAACGTTGCGCATGCTGGACACGATGATGAATCACAAAGTGGTTTAACGTTATTCCAAAGGTTTTCTTAAAGGCATAGGCTGCGTAATCCGGGTGTAAACCGACTGCCTGGGCAATATCTGACAGGCAAATCTGACTCGTATAGTTCTGTGCAATGAATTTTGCCATACTTTCAATTTTACTGAAGTCATAGGTCCCGATCGACCTTGTACTGTGGCCGGAAGATGGTTCGACCGATGCTGTTTTGTTCTGCTCTAAATTCCGTGCAAGACGCAGAAGACGTGCTCTTATTTCGAGTAATACTATTTCGTAAGTTGCAGTCGAATCCTCATTGATATCTCGAAACCACTGTTCAAATAAAAGCTCATCATAAGAAGCTGATGTGTCGACCTCTTGTATCAGTTGACCATTTAGAATCAGCGTTTTGATTCTCTCTGGCAGGCCCCAATCAAGTACCCACGGCAATGGAAGCGTTATGACATAGTAGGACTCCAAGTCTTCAAAATCCACAATTTGGTGGGGTGTGGAAGCCCAAAATAATGCGAGTTTTCCACCTTCAACGGTGATCCGTTCACCCCATAAAAGATATGTCAGCTTTCCACGGACAAAAAAGTTCAGCTCGATCTCAGCGTGCTTGTCAGGTCGATTCATCAGTTTGGGTTCCCACTGCGCGCAGGTGAAACCATAAGGTGTGAATTCTTTTCGTTTATGGTCAAAATGTTCCATAAATCTAAGTATATGACAACTTATCACGCTAATCAAGAAGGAAATACTTCTTTTCTCTTGTATTATTATCTATAGAATGCTACTTAATATCTTGCATGAACAATACAAGATCTTGTAGGTTGAGAATTTTAAATTGTGATGAATTAACGAACTGAGAGAATGGCTGTTTAAGGAAAGATAATTATGAAAAAAAAGAGATCTTACATCATCACGGAAATACCGGGAAGAATAATTGTCATACTCCTGGTTGGTTTAGTGATTACGTCCCTGAGTTGGATCTGTGGTTGTAAGCAAAAGAACGACCAATCGAGTTCCAGCGATGTCGAGATGAAACAGAAAATTGCTGTTGTTATTTCGACGTTAAATAATCCTTGGTTTGTGGTTCTGGGGGATGCCGCCAAAGGCCGAGCCCAAGAACTTGGCTATAAAGCGGTCGTTTTTGACTCCCAGAACAATACGGCCAGAGAAACGTCTCATTTTGAAAATATTATTGCCGGGGGCTACCAGGCAATTCTTTTTAATCCGACCGATGCCGATGCTTCGATCACAAATGTCAGGAAAGCAAAAAAAGCTGGAATTCCCGTATTCTGCATCGACAGAGAGATCAACTCGAATCAAGACGCGACGGCCCAGATTCTCTCGGATAATTATACAGGCTGTGTCGCAATCGGTGAATACTTTGTTAAAGAAGTGGGTGAACAGGGCACATATATCGAGTTGCTGGGAATTCTGGGCGACAATAATACACGTAACCGATCGGACGGGTTTCACTTTGTCGTGGATAAATACAAAGGCTTGAAAATGGTTGCTCAACAATCTGCGGGATTCGACCGAACCAGGGCTTTTGACATAACGAACACCCTGCTTGGGGATAATCCGGATGTCGATGCTGTTTTCTGCGGCAATGATGCGATGGCAATGGGTGCCTATCAGGCGCTGATTGCCGCCGGAAAAGTTGACTCGGTCAAGGTATTTGGCTTTGACGGAGCCGCAGATGTCCTAAAATCCATTTCCGAAGGAAAGATTAAAGCAACAGGAATGCAGTTTCCTAAACGAATGGCACGTACAGCAGCAGAGTTTGCCGATGCGTACATAAAGGGTAAACGTGACTTCGAGCAAAAGATACCGGTCCCCGTGGAACTGGTTACGGTTGATAATGTCGACAAATATTTTGACTACGAAAAGAAAGCTTTGGAATGAAGAGATTGGTTTTAAAAAAACCGTTGCTATGGCTCATCGCCGGTTGCGTTATCGGCGGCATGCTTTATGCCTTTCCGCCTTTTCACATCGTACCTCTGGATGAAGCGAGGGCCAAATCCCAGGCGCAGGTCTTCAATGCCAATCTGTTTGCTGTTGATTTCTGGCAGAACCAGTTGACCGGATCGCTTAACAGTGCGGTTGAAGCCAGGGAGGTTCTGGATGCTATCGGCCGTGACCGCCAGGCTGCCAAAAATCGCTACGGGCGAGTTGTGGGATTAGACGGCCCCCATCATTATTTCCTAAAAGGGACCGGCAGGATAATTGCCATGCACGACCGACAGGTAGAGATAGCCTTAGACGGCAATGATACCGACCGGCCGGATGTGATTTTGGTAACATCAATGATCTTCGGCAACGAAGTTCTCAACGCCACAGGATTACTCAGCCGAAGCCAGTTCCAGCGGACCAATGATTATAACGCAATTTCAGCGGAAGTGAACAAAATCGTGGAAACTCAAGTTGTTCCTCCTTTTCTGGAAAAAGCCAAAATCGGTGCGACGATCCATTTTGTCGGTTGTTCATTGAAGATTTCTGACGATGACCCGACGTCTATTCCCATGCATCTGGTGCCTGTTAAGCTGGAGGCCGAGTAGGTGCATACGGAAGCCGAAAAAAAAATTAACTCACCGGAGATCGTCCTTGAGGCGAGGAATATTGTGAAAACATTCCCCGGGGTACACGCCCTGGACAAGGTGAATTTTTGTGTTTATCGCGGCCGGCTAAATGCCCTGGTCGGGGAAAACGGCGCCGGCAAGTCCACCCTGATGAAAATTCTTGCAGGTATTTACCATCCCGATTCGGGTGATATTCTGTTGGAGGGTGAATTGACAACCTTCAACAACCCCCGCCAGGCTCAGGCCCGGGGAATCGCCATTATCCATCAGGAGTTGAATCTGATCCCCTATCTGAGCGTGGCTGAAAACATCTTTCTCGGACGCGAGTTTCGCACTCGGCTTGGACTGATTGACTACAAGAAAATGCACCGGGAAACGAGTCATATTTTGAACAAGCTCGATCTTCCTATTGATCCGCAATGCCTTGCGTCGTCTCTGGGTGTTGGCCAGCAGCAGATTGTCGAGATCGCCAGAGCATTATCCACCGACGCCAAAATCATTATCATGGACGAACCAACGTCGGCGATCAGCGAACATGAAATCGATGTTTTCTTTGGACTCATCAAGAATTTGAAGCGACGGGGAGTGACGATTGTTTATATCTCACACAAGCTTGATGAATTGTTCAGGATCGGAGATCATGTTACGGTCATGCGCGACGGACAAGTCATTGGCGGGGATTCGCTGGCCAATCTGAATCAGGATGATATCATCCGAATGATGATCGGACGCGATTTAAAAGATCTCTATCAGCGAAACTCATCCGTGACTGCAGTCGAAGCGATTCGAGTAGAGCAGCTTTGCCTGAAAAGATCGGGTCAACAGAATGATTATCTTGTTAAGGATGTAAGTTTCCATGTCAAACGCGGCGAGGTTCTTGGGATTTTTGGGCTAATGGGAGCCGGGCGGACTGAACTGCTCGAGACAATCTTCGGTCGGCACCCGAAATTGGCAAGTAGAAACATCTTTCTTGAAGGAGAAAAAATATCGCTTCAATCGCCGAGTGACGCAATTAAAGCGGGAATTGTTCTGGCGCCGGAGGACCGTAAAGAACAGGGACTTGTCCTGGGAATGAATGTCGCCGAGAACATTTCTTTGGCCAATCTGGATAAAATTCTATGTTTTGGATTTCTGCGGAAAACGGCTGAAAGAAAGATGGCCGACACCTATGTGGAGCGATTGAGAATAAAGACACCCTCGATAGAACAGAAAGTCAAAAACCTCAGCGGAGGCAATCAGCAAAAAGTGATTTTGGGTAAATGGTTAGCGACGGAACCAACCGTTTTGCTGCTGGATGAACCAACCCGCGGAATTGACATCAACGCCAAGAAAGAAATTTACCGATTAATTGATGAACTAACGCAACAGGGATTGGCTGTGGTTATCGTATCGTCGGAATTACCTGAAATCCTTGGGGTCTCTGATCGTATTATGGTGATGTCCAAAGGGTGTAAGACGGCCGAATTTTCGCGTGCCGAAGCGACAGAAGAAGTAATACTAAAAGCAGCTTTACCAAAGTCTGCATCAGCCGGAAAGCAATTATGAGCAAAAAAATAACTATTAAAAGTCTGCTTTCACGTTTTCAACTGCTTATCGTATTGATGATCATGGTTGTAACGCTTAGCCAGCTCAGCGATACATTTTTCACGACGACCAATATCGAGAATATTTTCCAGCAGATTTCCATTAATCTCTGCCTGTCGATCGGGATGACATTAGTGATTCTGGCGGGTGGAATTGACCTCTCCGTGGGTTCCGTGCTGGCCTTATCCGGAATGGTAATGGCAGGATTTATTAAAAACGGCATCGCTATCCCCGGCACCAATCTGCTGGTGCAGTTCACTTTTTGCGGCGCTTTGATCGCGGGATTGCTCACTGGACTTTCATTGGGATCATTCAACGGCCTAGTGATTACCCGGTTCAAGATTCCTCCATTTGTGGCAACATTAGGCATGTTGAGTATTGCCCGGGGATTGACCAAACTATGGACCCGAGGTGAGCCGATTACCGACTTGGGACCTGGATTCGAGTTCGTCGGATCGGGATCCTTTCTTGGCATTGGAATCGTTATCTGGATTCCGATCTTTCTGATTTTGGCATTTATGGTGATCACTCAAAAGAGCTGTTTCGGCAGACATCTATACGCCGTTGGGGGAAATGAACAGGCGGCGGCCCTTTCCGGATTACACGTCAATCGGATTAAATTGTGGGCTTATGCATTGTGCGGCTTATTGTCGGCCGTGGCGGCGTTGATTCTGACGGCAAGATTGAATTCTGCGACCGTGGTCGCCGGTGAAACGTATGAGTTGGAAGCCATTGCTGCGGTGGTCATCGGGGGGACTTCGCTTTCGGGCGGACGCGGAACTATCCTGGGTACGGTTTTGGGATGTCTAATTATTGGAATACTGGCCAATGGACTGGTCCTGATGGGAGTACGGGAAGAATTACAATTGGTCGTCAAGGGCGGCGTGATACTGCTGGCCGTCGCTTTTGATAAAATACACAGCAGGTATTCGATATAAACCTGTTTTCCTGGGTTAAATTAAGGGATTCATATATGAAAATGGTGCAAAAGAAAGTAACCTTTGGTCTGGTTGTGGGAACACGTAATATTTTCAATGCACAACTTGCCTCGACAGAGCGAAAAAAACTGATTGCCCTGCTGGACCGATTGGGATTTGGATATGTCATACCTGACAAACAGGCGACGCCCGCCGGAGCAATTGAAACCCGTGCCGATGCCAAGGTATGTGCTGAGTTATTTAAGACCCATAGCGATTCAATTGACGGCATACTCATTATTTTGCCGAATTTCGGCGATGAATTGGGCATTGTTCAGACTTTGGAAATGGCAAGGCTCGATGTACCGGTTCTCGTTCAGGCCTGCAATGATGATATCGACAAGGTTAACGTAAAGAGCCGGCGAGATGCTTTCTGCGGCAAGATTTCTGTTTGTAACAACCTGTATCAATACAAGATACCGTTTACCGACACCACCGAACACACCTGTGATATTGATAGCGATGTCTTTGCTGAAGACGTGAAAAATTTCGCGGCCGTATGTCGTGTGGTCAAGGGGCTCAAAAATGCCCGCATCGGTGCATTCGGAACCCGACCCGCCGCTTTTCAGACAGTCCGATACAGCGAAAAAATTCTCCAGGCTTCCGGAATTACAGTCGTCCCCATCGATCTTTCCGAAATCATCGCCAGGGCACAACAAATGGATGCGGCGGCCGCAGCGGTCAAAGAAAAGCTCACAGCAATCAGAGATTACGGCAAAATTCCGGCGGACATTAATGCTGAATGTGTCTTGAAGCAGGCTAAATTATCCGTTGTCTTTGATGAACTGATGGACGAAAACGAACTGGATGCCAGCGCGATCCAATGCTGGGAGTCTATCGAAAACAACTACGGCTGCGCAACATGCCTGTCGATGTCGATGATGGGCGAACGATACATGCCCAGCGCCTGCGAGACGGATGTAGCCGGCGTTGTTTCGATGTATGCCCTCCTGCTGGCAAGCGGTAATATCCCGGCTCTGTTGGACTGGAACAATAATTATGGAAATGAGCGTGACAAATGTGTCTGTACGCACTGCAGCAATTACCCCAAGAGTTTCATGGGGAATGAAATCGAGATTTCGAAATTGGATGTTTTGGGAACGGTCATCGATCGCGATAAATGTTTTGGCGCCATCAAGGGCAATGTGGCACCCGGACCGATGTCCTTTTTCCGGATTTCAACCGATGACACAAAAGGGCAAATCACATCATACCTTGGAGAGGGTCAGTTTACAGAGGATCCTTTCGGGATGGACGGAGGCATCGCTATATGCAAAGTCGAGCGGCTCAGAGCACTGCTGGCCTATCTGTGCCAGAATGGCTTCGAACATCATGTGGCAATGACACGAACGCACTGTGCTGAAGTGATAAATGAAGCCCTGACAAAGTATCTCGGCTGGAATCTGTATCATCACAAATAAGTAAGACATCGTCAATATTGAACGTCGTTTAAGGACAAAGAAATGCAGGAAAAAAAGAGAAATATACCAAGCCGGCTCGGTAATTTTTTTGTGGTGATGTTAATTTCCATCATGGGAGTGAGTATGTACGGGAAAAACATTGAAGTTGAGCAATGGGGAATATTTGAAGCCGCCTTTCAAGGCTCTAATGACGGAAATCCGTTTGTTGAGGTGGAACTGGCCGCGACCTTTACACAGCACGATCACACGATGAAAGTTCTTGGTTTCTATGATGGTCAGGGAACCTATCGCGTTCGTTTCAGTCCCCCAACCCCGGGCGAATGGAAGTACGAGACAAAGAGCAACCGTCCCGAACTTTCCGGCAAGACCGGCTCATTGACGGCGACGGCGCCGACCAAAGGCAATCACGGGCCTGTCCGCGTTGCACACACTTACCACTTTGCCTATGCCGACGGCACGCCGTATTATCAAATCGGCACAACGTGTTATGCCTGGGTACATCAGGACGAAAAACTCCAGGAGCAAACTTTAAAGACGCTGTCTGAAGCTCCTTTCAACAAAATCCGGTTTTGCGTATTTCCAAAACGGTATACGTATAATCAAAACGAACCGTTACTTTATCCGTTCGAAGGGACACCGCCGGCAACGTGGGATTTTACGCGTTTCAATCCCGAATTCTTCCGGCATTTTGAAAAACGGATCCAGCAGCTATGCGAAATGGGGATAGAAGCCGATGTGATACTCTTTCACCCTTATGACAAAGGCCACTGGGGATTCGATCGCATGGATGCTGCCAGTGATGACCGCTACCTCCGCTACGTGGTTGCTCGTTTTGCGGCCTACCGGAATGTCTGGTGGTCGATGGCCAATGAATACGATTTCATGAAAGAGAAAACACCGGCCGATTGGGACCGTTTTTTCCAGATCGTGCAGACCTGCGATCCTTACGAACGCCTGCGTTCCATTCACAACGGCACACTCATCTACAACCACACACAACGGTGGGTGACACACGCCAGCATCCAGAATGGTTCAGCGGTCGAGGATTACGGCCGTGCCGTCCTCTACCGCGACGTCTATCGCAAACCAATCGTATTCGATGAAGTCAAGTATGAGGGTAACCTGCCGCAGCGATGGGGAAATCTTTCGGCAGAGGAGATGGTGCTCCGTTTCTGGGAGGGCACAATAGCCGGTACCTATGTTGGGCATGGCGAAACCTATCTCAATCTCAACGATATTGTCTGGTGGTCCAAAGGCGGAGTGCTGCACGGCCAGAGTCCCGCACGGCTTGCCTTTTTGCGAAAGATCCTACAGACAGGGTTACCCGAGGGACTGGAACCGATTGACAAATGGCAGGACTGTCCCTTCGCGGGCAAACGGGGTGAATACTATCTTGGGTATTTCGGCCGCCAGACACGCACGGCCTGGCCGTTCGAACTCTATAAAGCTGAGCTTACCGACGGCATGAAGTTTACTGTTGAGGTTATCGACACTTGGAATATGATCATCACCCCGGTCGATGGCGTGTTTGAAATCAAGAAACACGACGACTACACCTATGCCGATAAGGATGGACGCAGCGTACCATTGCCCGGCAAGCCTTACATTGCACTGCGTATCCGCCGTGTCCCATAATGTCAGGAAAAGGCAAGGTGTTATATTGGAATAAATGAGGTTTTTGTGATAGCCGAGTGAATTATATGATGAATCCGTTTAATCTGCTACCCGACGAAATCGCCGCGAAAGCCAGGGGAATACGAAATTATCCGTACCAATGTCAGCGCCGGTCAGGGGCACACCGGTAGCGACCTGTCCGAAGCGGATATTCTCGCCTGTCTTTTCTTTCACATCCTGAATCTTCGAGCCGACCAGTTGGACAATCCGAACAGAGACCGATTTATACTCAGTAACTCCCATGCGGCGGCTGTGCAAAGGCAAACAGCACCCATCAGCAATACCAAAAGTATCTGCAGATGCTCCTGTGGACATAGCATCGATAAAAGTTTGCGTTTGACAAAAAATTGATGATTAAATTTAAATGATACCAAACTTAATCGAAATTTGAGACTCTCTTAGCCATCCTGCCAGCATCGTCCAAGGTCAAGTTCTCATAACCGGATGCCCCCTTTTTTTTGGAATTTTATCGGAAAGTCTTGTTTTTTGGGGGGGGAAGCAGTATAATTGTCCGCAATCAGGAGGTGTTACATTGGAGAAGACGACTTTTATGTTACAACAAGGATGTACTGCGTAGATTTCACTCTCTAAACCTCCCTAAACGACCGGAAATATGGGTTTTTTCGTTATTTTTGGACTGGCGGAAATATTTTTTTCGTGCACAAAAGACTATGTGGTCGAAATCGACCTGACCACCCGCCAGCCATGAGAATGTTAAAAATTAGGGAAAAACGTAATAAAATAATACGAATGACCAAACAATTTTCAGGAGAAAATGATGAAACGAACACTTACATTTCTGTTTTTCTTGGCCATCTCATCGTTGACGTGGGGTGCCGACTATTGGGTCTCAGTGGAGGTTAATCGGGAAGATATGTTCCCGATTCAGGATGCCGAGTACCTCAAGACCCTCCTGCGGGCAGAGTACGATTTTCTAAACGAAATGAATGTGCGGAATCTGGAAGGAAATACAAACTGGTATGACTTTGAAATAAGTGTCGAATCCTGGGATGAACGGATTCTGTCAGCCCAATTTTATAAACCTGGCGACCCGACCCCGATCCCAATGAAAAAAGATGGCTCCTATGAATTTTATTTTGATTCCGATGACGTGGAACCCATCCAGTTCTATGTCTCACTGAATGAGTTGGCCGTCGATTATCCCGCCGGCACTTACCAAGTCGAAATTGTTTTTCCCAGCGGCACGGTCGTTCAGGATGTTGTCGTGCCGGACTACAACACTGTGGTTTTCCCCGGCGATATTAATGTTGCGCTAACCGAAGACGCCGCCGGCCAACTGATTGTCAACTGGAATACGGTGCCGGATATTAATGAGTATGAAGTATGGGCCGAATCAATTCGGGGCGGCCGGTTTTTCGATGCATATGATGAAGACGTTAACGCCAATTTCCCGGATGTCATGCAAACCCCCACGGGGTTGTCCAAGTCAAAGGCCGATTATCAACTCGGCATCTGGGCGGTTGGCGATCAGTATTGGCAGACTAACGCCGGTGTCGAATTTTCCACCGATGTTACGGTATTTTCCTTCAAAAAACCTCCGGCCGTCATCCAGAACGAGATTCAAAAATGTTCTGTTAGAGCCGGGAGATCTGCTGATCAGGACAGTATTCAATTTTCGGGATTACTGGATGCCATTGAAGCGCATTTCCTGATGGCAATGGGTGGTGATGTTGTTGTTACAGTAGATGCGGATAATATGCCGGATCCGCTGGAATGGGTGTTCCCGATTGACGAGGTATCCCTTAAGAGGGGTAAGTACAATTATTCCCGCAAAGAAAATGCTTCACAGAGTTCCTTCAAGTTTGATACGAAAAACGGCAAGATGTTGTTTGCCGCCAAGAATGTAGATCTGACAGGATTGGCCTGTCCGGCAACGGTTACGGTGACTATCGGCGCCTATTCGGCTGACATTGAGCTGGTCGAGGACATTGTTAATGGCTCCAGGATGCCATGTCCTCCGCAGTTCTTGAGAGGTGTTCTTGACTGGATGATGGTGGACAAGGTTCAGGTCAGGTTCGGCAAAAAGCCGGGAACGGATTCTTTCAGCATTAATGGTTTTTTTACAATTCTCGGTGTTTATGATAAATTAAATCCAATGGTGGCAAGTCTGGACGAACAGACCTTTACCGTTTCAGGCAGTCAGTTTGTAAACAGGGGGTATTCGGAAAGCTGCAATAAAGGAACTTGTGAAGAAGGCCCCCAAATCAAAGCGAAATTTGATTTTGCCAAGTGTACCTTCCAAATTCAGGTTAGTAATGCGGTGATCGATGGCTCCGGGGAAATGGATTTCGGGATCAACTGTTTCGGCAATGAACTGCCCGAGCAGGATATCGATATTCAGGGAATGCAACGCTATGAGTTGGAGCGGTATCGCTGCTATAATCAGTTCGGCAGGGACTGGACCTATTCGGCCAATTACAGCCTCCAGGATTCTGAAGGTCTGACGAATAGTTCCGGTACAACCTCCGGAACCGTTTCTGTGGCAAGCATCCCTGTCACGATTGATGGTCATCCCTGTTTTTCCGTTTCTTCTTCGACACCGGACGCAACGGTTTCTTCGACATGGTACGAAGATTATTACGGCATGCATATGTATAGCTGGGGCAATGCCAATGATATGGTCAGTTTCGATACGGAGATGGATGCATTACTGGCCATGCCGACATTATTGTCTGTTGGCCAAACTCATAAAACCTCGGGCACCTTTACGGGTGAGTATAATCTGGACCTGGGGCCTTATTCCATGGATATCGACATCTATGATTTTAAGGGAAAGGCTTCAATTATAACGACATTGCTCGGTTTTGAACCGGTAACGGTCCCCTACGGCAGTTACGCCAATGCCGCCAAAGTTCAGGTCCTACAGACACTGGACGGCTCGATGATGGTTGAAGTGGATTATTATGGCCAGATATTGCGAGCCAGGCTGAGGTTCAAGGCCACCATTGACCAAATATGGTGGGGTGTTGAAGATATGGGAGTCGTCAAATCATCCTCTGATATGCTGATCAAAATGAGCGGTGGCGGTGAGAATATCTGGGTTTCGATGACAGAGACAGACCAATTGACCGGTTACAATCCGTAGTGGTCATGTGATGTTTTAAAAGCGGTGATATGCTCAGGGGTATCACCGCTTTTTTGTTTATCATGGAAATTTTTTCCATCTGACGAACCCGTTGTGTGAGCGGGTCATTCATAAGGAAATTATGGATTGACAATACTTTTGGCAATGAAGATAATAGAAGTCTGTTCGAATTGTCAGGAAATGCCTTTTTTAGGAATGACGACATGGTTATAGTGAAAACAAATTTCCGATGGTATGTGTGGGTGATCGTATTGGCAGGATGTGTACTGGCCGGGACCGGCTGTCGCAGCAAAAAGGAGAAAGATATGATCGCTTCTCTCCGGCAACAGATCACTATTATGCAGACTGAAATCGATACACTGAAAACCGATTTGGAACAGGCGCAGGCCAAAACAGCATCCCTCGGCCCCGTGGAACTTTCATCGGATTTTACCGGCCGGATGCTTGATGATCCCAACCAAAATCTCGAACTGGAACAGGATATAAAAGCCAAAGCGCTGGACGTTATTCTCAAAGACGCTGTAGCTAAAATAAGGCAGAATGAGGGGATATCTGACGAAGCGGATGAACTAATGTTGCTGAAGAAAGAGAATGAGCTTCTAAAAAATAAATTACAGCAACTGCGGACAGAATTGGAGAAAGGGGTTACTTCCGCCGTCGGCTTATCTGGCGACAAGTCACAAAATGCCATGCGGGAAACCGAGACAATTCTGAAGGAATGGGCCCTTCGACGAAGTCCCGTTCAGCAAATAGATTTTATCAATTCACTGGCAGATTTAAGCCTGGAACGCGATCCTGGAATATTGCCGATTTTAGAGCAGGCCCTTGAAAGCTCAGATCCTGGAGTTGGCCTCGCAGCCAGTGAATTACTGAAGGAGTATATGTCTTCAGATGTCTTGCCTGCTGTTGAAATAGCACTTTTATCGTCAAACGAAGGTGTACGGTTAAATGCTCTGGAACCGCTGAGCCAAATCAATGACCCAGTTGTTTCAGATATATTGGGCCTGGCTCTAAACGATGATTCAATGAACGTCCGAAATAAGGCGTTGGATACGGTTAAGCTTCAGAAAGGTAACATTCAGTTAAACTCTTTGACAGTTGCCATGATTTCAGAATACGATGAGGTGAAAACAGAAGCTTTGTCATTGTTGGAGCTTCGAGGTGATCGCAAAGCGGTGCCGGTCATTATTGAAGGCCTTAAGGACCCCAGTCCAGAGTATCGTGAAGAAGTAAATTCGGTTTTAAGTTTTTTGGTTGACCATGAATTTGATACATATGACCAGGCGGTACAATGGTGGCACAATAATGAAGATCGTTTCGATGAGGATCTTTTTGAAAAATAAGGAAGGTGATGGATCGCAAAGCCCGAATAAAATTTTTGCATTTATGCTTTAATTGGCCTTTCGTTCTGGATTATAAATCAGAGGTCGACTTTTCGAGTTTCGTCGAATGTGTCAAAAGCAAGTCTGGAACTGGCAATGTTAATGTCAGGTTCGATCTCTAAATTGTTTGCTTTAATGACGAATTTTCCCTGGTTAAAATTGATCTTGGCGGAGAATGAATTGTCATCTGACACAAAGAAATCTGTGTGTCGGGAGATTTTCTTTATTGAGCCGTGGCATGTATTCAAATTCCATTGAAAAGTTATGCTGTCTAGGCGAGAAGCTTCTGACTCAAGAGAAAAGTTTCCATTTAGCAGTATTTTGCCGGTGATGCTATCGGCCTTCGACGTAAGCCTGACCTGACCAAGCAACATGGAATCCCGAACTCCATTCATTAATTCAACAGGAGCATTTTTTTTCTTGTTGACAATTGATTCTTGAAGTTGTCCCACATATGTTTGATCGCCGCAATGAATTGTCAGATAGAAAGGACAGCTTATCCCCGTAAGATCTATATTGTTTATACTTAGCCGAAACAGATTTCTTTTTGAGTCCAGACGGAGGATTTGCGTACTGTTTCCCGTTGAAGTCGCAATGATTTTCTTGGCCCAATATATCTGTCCATTAACAGACGCGGATGAATTCTCAAAAATCGTCTGAAGGACACATTCATTCTGATTTGACCAGATTTTCACGTCG
Source organism: Anaerohalosphaeraceae bacterium (assembly GCA_963675525.2). Lineage (GTDB taxonomy): Bacteria > Planctomycetota > Phycisphaerae > Sedimentisphaerales > Anaerohalosphaeraceae > 4572-13. Next base: position 103,985 of record CAXXSL010000018.1, read on the forward strand.
ATACTTTCTGCGGCATTTATCACACTTTCCGTCAGAGGCATGACTCCAACCAGACCGATAGAATCAGAATTGATTTTCCTGCCTGCTTTTAAAGAGCATTTAGTAATCTGGAGATCATTCACATATTCCCCCTTGACAAACACACCGAATTGATCCGTTTTTCCTTCCATCTCTGCTGTAACTTCTATGTGTTGAAAGATATCGACTTCGCCGATATTTAAATTTCCCGCAGTGTCGATAAGGCCTGAGTCAGAATCAATATTCCACAAAATGTCATCTTGTTCGGAAACATCCAACGTGACCCTATCTTTATAATAGCCGGTACATTTCAACTGTAGAAAATTATTTTCTACAATTTTCTTTGGGCCGTTAATTTTGATGAATTGAAGATCTGGCATATAACTGGAATAGGAAGAAATGTCGGAGTTTAGGTAATCCTCTGCAAGTCCGACTCCTTCAGAAAAGCCGATAATCGAGGACGATTCAGAGTTATCAAGCCATGAAAGACGGATTTTTCCATTGTAAAACAATTCTGCCTGACACGTATGATAAATATTACGGTTAAATTCCGGTACATTATTCCATGTTATTGCGATTCGATCTTCCAGCATTTTCCATAAAACATCTCCTCCTGCACTGGGGTTCAGGTCATTAAATAATACCGCAATACGAACGTTTTCAAAGTGATTTAGTAATGTGGCTCGGTATTCTTGGTCTGGACGATTAAATGTGATATAACCATTACTGCCGACATATAATCGGGAGTATTCGATACCAAAAAGTTTTACTGATCGGTCAGCCAAATCGATTTGTTGGAAGTCATCATCTCCCAATTTGAGACGTTTCCCACCCTTCAAAGATGTCGGTAATGATAGAATGTCTTGTGACACCGCCTGATAGGATCCGGTTTCATCAGGAACAAATAAGACGGACTTGTTTGACAGATCAAAGTTGTTATTGGCTTCGTTGAAGGCCTCCGTATAATAATCGATACGTTCATCAGTAATGGTGAAATTGCTACTCAAATGGGAAAGAACACCGTCTTCGATGAGAATAGAATAATCAGTGCCGTATATCAGATGTGCCGGGATGCTCCATGAATAATTACCTGTGTTTGAAATATTTTCGGCAATTGCTTCTTCAATCTGTCCGTCTTTAAGCAAATACAGATTTACGATTGAATTTGCACCGATTGCTGACCAATTAATTGTATAAGTAAAACCAGTAACCCACAGGGAGTTATTTCTTGGAGATAAAAAATTAAACCCATTTTCTGCTGTTAATGCGTAAGATGAATTTAAACGGCGTCCCGATAAGGTGATGTCTTGCAGTGCCTGAATACTGTCACCCGTCCAGACGAGCCGGCTCTTAAGTTCCAATAACGTCATATTTGGATTTAAGGATAATAGTAGAGCCGCAACACCGGAGACATGAGGTGTTGCCATGGATGTGCCGCTATACCAGTTATATCCCCCCGGAACAGTACTTAAAATTCTGACCCCGGGAGCTGAAATATCCACACTTTGTTTACCATAACAAGAAAAACTCGCTATATCATCCCTATCATCTGTTGCGGCAACCGAGATAATATTTGAACAGGTGTAGCTTGAAGGATAATGAGGATGAAGATCATTATTTGTTGCGGAGTTTCCCGCCGCTGCAACGAATAATACGCCTTGTTCTTCTGCGTTTTCAATAGCAGCCTTTAATGCTGTAGAATAACCTCCCCCCCCCCAGCTATTGTTAAGAATCTTGGCTTTGTTGGCAACCGCATAGTTAATGGCTTCAATGGCATCTGTGACAGTTCCGGATCCTCCGGCGTCCAAAAATCGGCACGGCATGATACTACAACGCCAGTTTATACCGGCGATTCCAATATTATTGTTGCCTTCGGCCGCAATGATTCCGGCACAATGTGTACCATGCCCGTTTTCATCGAATGGATCGTTGTCATTCTGTGAAAAATCATAACCGAATCTATCGTCAATATATCCGTTATTATCATCGTCCAAACCATTATCAGGAATCTCATCCGTGTTGACCCAGATTTGATTAGTTAAATCTGGATGAGTATAATCGATCCCCGAATCAATCACGGCAACAATTATATCCGATGAGCCGGTTGTGCTTTCCCATGCTTCCAGGATGTCAATATCACTATCAATTGTACCATCTGTTTGACCATAATTATAGAGCCCCCAAAGATGGCCCAAGTAAGGATCGTTAGGGATTTCTAAGGCATAAACATGATAGTTGGGTTCAACACGTAAAATGCGAGGGTCCTTTGTGCTCCAATTCTCCAACAGGGCCTCATCAACGGTTTTGCCTTCTTCGAGCTTGATTCGGACCATTGATTTATTGCTGTTTGCTAAGAGAATTGTTCTCAGAATTTTCCCTCGAATTCCTCTTTTTCGAATAGAATAATCACTGAAACTTTTAGGATCAATGTGATCTTTTAGAAGAACTAGAACCTCATCGTTCACATATGTCTCTTGTAGGCCGAGAGGAGGGGTTTGAAAGGATGCTGCTTCATTGAGTTCTGACGCTTCTACTGGTATCGAACACAATATTATAGGACCGAACAATAGAAACAGGGCAAAAAAACTATTAACCACAGAATTATCACATTCTCTGGAGCTAAGCCATCTTCGCCTTTTTCCAATATGCCTCGTCCTAATTTCCATGTATAAAATATAATAACTAAATACGTAAACAATGGAGTTCTGCAAAGCATAGAATTACCCAGATAAAAAAATCTGTCGCTCTAATCGATACAGATGATATAACCAACAAAATGAGCTTGAACCGCCGACTTTGATGCTGAACCACCGACACACGGATTTTCAGTCTGAAATCACGCTTGTAAGTAGTTGAAAAATAAAGAATTATAACCCTAAATCGGGCCTCAGTAAGCAAACCGAAGGTTGCCCGGAAGCCTCCCGAGAGTCAAAGGGGGAGTGCTGGTGCAAATTTTGGTGCAACAGACTGGTTCATGTAATCTGTGGTCTGCTCCCCAAAAACTGTACCATTTAAAGTGAGAGTATAATCGATGAATTTGGTATACTATTAACACTGAATTCAGGAGTCTTTGTAATAAATCGATATTGGAGAAGCCGAAAAAGTATTGTATCCAAAACTCTAGTATCAGTAATTGTCAAATCCTCATTTTCCTCTTTCCAGGTAGTTGTGGTCATCCCATCTTTCCAACATCATGATAGTTGCAATAACTTTCAACCGGAACGATTTTATTCTATTTAATAAAAAGCAGTTACGGAAGAATAATAATTGTACCCTAGGTGATACCTGTCTCGTGTTATTTCAGCCATGATGGGGTTTCCGGCAGACACGCCGAAAATTCTTCTTTCCTCTGATCTTGGTACGGTCCGGCATACTGACCGGCTAAAAACTTTTCGAAAGCTTCCTCGTAGAAGCGTTTCCAGCTCTCGGCTTCGCACCCCGGATTGATTGGGTAATAAAGCGTGTTGTTGGTCTCGGCGGCTTTCTGATCGCCCAAGGCATCACCCATCATCAGGATATTTTTCGGATCGTACTTGTGCGTCATGACCGCTAAGTGTTCGGTTTTTGAGCCCATTTCCTGGCCGGCAATAAGGCTGGTGTACTTGGCGACATCATGCTCGGCCCATTCCCGCAGCAATGCCTCGACGGGGGTTGACGAGCAGACCAGGATATCCGCATGCTCGGTGATCTTTTCAAAACTTTCTCGGGCATAGGGAAATGGCGGAATATTCCTGACAATTTCAGCTATCATTTCGTTGACGCGAATGCTCCATGTCAGAGCTGTTTGCAGTTGTTCTTTGGCCGGCCCTTCTGCTTTGTCGATGGCCAGCCGGAGACCCGCATCACTGAGGAGCGATTTAGGGTCATTGACCCACTCAACATAATGCGGAAATTGGGGAACCTTAAACCTGCGTTCCTTGACCATTGGATGACTTGGCAACAGTTCGGTTAAAATGCGTGCAATCGTGATGTGCCGATTGGCGCCGCGGGTTTGGCTGAACAAATCGGCGAACTCTTTGCACTCCCGTGCCGCCTGGGCAACAGGCTGCAAACCAAAATAGGCAATCATCATTGGACAAAAACATTCACGCTGCTTGATACCCATCGCGTCAAATACACAACCATCGGAGTCAATCGCGACAAGGTAATCCTTTGTTGGTTCCATCGCCTGCAACTGTTTTGTGTAGTCAGACATTGTATCCTCAATTATGGTAGCAGGTTATTCCTGTGGCAGGTTCATCATCATGCTATTTATTGCCATATATTATTTTAGCCGCCTGCCCCAGTGTACGCTGGTCGCAGCCATAGGTGCAGATAACGGTCTGGTATTCAGGTCTGACGGTAAGCGGGAACGGATTGTTCGTCACGACGATAACCGGCTTTCCTGTTTCCATCATTTCATTGACAAATGTCTTGTCGCTTACGTGACGCCTGTCGTGATAGTTGGTCATAACGATCACATCCGCCTCATGAAGTCTCTTCTTTATCCTTTCACGGTCGTTTTCCGTAAATGTCATTTCGCATTCCACCTGAGCGACATTGTCGGACTGCTCAAGCATTTTCTTCCAGAAGATCGAGGGATGAAGCCACATGCTGTTGGTCCAGCGATGCATCGGATGCACCTGCTCCAACAGTAGAACTTTCGTATCTTTTTTCAGCGGTAGCAGATTGGCTTCGTCCTTCAGCGTCACTACGATGTGTTCGGCTGCATTCTGAATACTGGCCACAAGTTGCGGATCATTAAAGGCATCCGCCGCGTGCTCCGGATCTTTGATGCCCACGGGCGATGAATCGTCAAAGAAGCCGTAATCGTATTTCACGCCCAATACACGACGGTTTGCATCTTCGATGCGTTCAAGCGGAAGACGCCCGTCTTCAACTGCCTTAACGAGTCCTTCAAAAACGTCGTCCACGATCTGCCCCTCATCACGAATCAAAAGAAGGTCGGTGCCTGCATTTAAAGCCATGATGCAGGCGTCCACAAGTTCAAAGCGGGAAATAATACCGCCCATGCCCATGGCATCGGTGGTGATGGCGCCTTCGAAGCCCATTTCTTCCTTGAGAATACCGGTCAATATGGGCTTGGACAAGGTTGCCGGCACATCAGCGGAATCGAGTTGAGGATACTTGGTGTGTGCCGTCATCACGGCCGGTAATCCCTGCTCAATCAGAGCACGGTACGGCTTGAGATGTTGTTCCATTTCCTTACGAGAGAGGTTGATCACCGGAAGCCCCGCATGCGCGTCCTGGGCGCAGTCGCCGCGGCCGGGAAAATGTTTGCCGGTTGCGATAATGCCTGCGTCCTTCCATCCTTTCAGTGCCTGTGAAGCATATTCGATCACCTTGTCAGGATTATCTCCGAACGACCGGGTGTTGATCTCCGGATTCATTGGATTTGTATTTACGTCAAGAACAAGAGAATGCGACCATGAAAGCCCCATCGCCGCATACTGGCGACCGACCGCATTATATACATCGTAAACGATCTGAGGATCGCCTGTCCCGGCCTGTCCCCAGGCATGAGGCGTTTGATGAACGCCATAGTAAAAATCGGCGTTGTCGTTTCCTTCATGATCGAAGGTAATATGGAGAGGTGTGCCAAGACTGCTATTCAACGCTTCGGCTTTTAGACGGTTGAGAAGCGCGCAATAGTCTGCTGGGGTGCAGAAAGGCACGGGGATATCTTTAATAAAATCCTTTGTTGTTCCCTTCGGAGTACGCAGCATGCGATGGGCAAACTCCGGCGGGGTGCAGCCCGGATCATGAATTGCATTTCGCGTGCGCCAGACAAGTCCCACACGAAGTCCGGCGGGATAATAAGAGCGGATTCTGCGAAGGATTTCCGGCGTTATCAGCGTGCCGACGTAACCGAGAACCAGGCACTGACCGACCTTCTGTTCAATGGACATCGATTTATTTTTTGACAATAGGAAAGCGTCTTTTGTTGCGCCTGTCATTTTAGCACCTTTCTTTATTAAATATTTTATGAAAACAAATTAGCTGTCATTTTCTCAGGATAGAGCTATACAAAACGCTTCTTTAAAAGCAGTATTTACTAATATTTAGTAAAAAATATATCCAAGACTGTCTTCGCTGTCAAGAAAGTTTTGTGGTAGAAAAGTGGAAATGTAGAAATAGCTTAACAAAAATGCCTTTGTGTTTAATGTGTCTCAAAAGTTTTTTTTTGTAGATTGCCGTGCGTTAGTAAAATTTAATAAATTAATATTGAATTTTCGTCCGGATTCAGCTAATATCCCAAATATCAGAAAGGTTTTCATGTTATGAGTATAGCAAAAGTAGCAAAGATTGCGGGTGTTTCCAGCACAACCGTTTCATTTATCATTAATAATAAGCCAGGGATATCGCCGGCCACAGTCTCAAGGGTGAAAGCGGCAATGCGGGAAATTGGTTATGTGCCCAAGTCCTCCAGGACCCGGAACGACTCCCATGGGGAATTGGCCGGTTTACGTACAGGCAATATTGGTGTCGTGATGGGAGAGAATGCCATTAGCACCCTTCCATTTTATGCAAAGTTGTTTGAGTCGATTCATATTGTTCTCGACGAGAAGAACTTGACAATCGTTCCTGTGAGAATGTCAAAGCAAGGGCCGATTAGCAATGCATCTGTTGAAGATTTGGATGGCATTATATTATGTTCTTACAGTAAGGAATTAGCTAAAAATCTATTAATGCCATTCATTAGCGTCCTAGGCCATCCGGCCACGGAAGACAGGTTGGATGCGGACCATATTGAGCCGGCAGATGACCGAATTGGTGCCATGGCGGCGAAGTACTTGATTAACCGTGGCCATAAAAATATTTTGGCGGTCAACCCTGCCGCCAGTTTCCATCCGGCTTTTACAACTCGCGTTCACAGTTTTTTTAATACCGCCCAAAAGCGTGGTGTTGAGGTAGACTTAAAAGAAGTTCCTTTCATTGAAAGGGACGAAACTTCTCGCTTGAATGATGGCAATGAGATTGAATCTGTTCAGAAATTTATTGCTGAATACAAAGCGATGCCTAATAAAGCAACAGGACTCTTTATTCCAAGCGATTCTCATCTTGTGGTTATCCAGAAGAGTTTTCAGTCTGCCGGGATCAAGCCCGGCCAGGATGTTGAATTACTAGGCTGCAATAATGAGATTCTTCTTGGCGCTCTGGAGGTTCGTCCTGCAACGATTGATATTAATCCGATGGAGATTGCAAAAGCGGCTGTCAATGTTTTGCTGCAGCGTATCAGTGAGTATGAAATTGAAGAAAAAGTGCCATTTTATGTAGTGAATATTGAGCCTACGATTATTGAAGCTGGCGCTGGGGTTAAAGCGTCGTGGTAAGTTCTTTGTTGTTATTATAGAGATTCTAACCGATGCTCTGGCTGAGGCCCGAAAGCTTGTGGGCGGTATCAGGATCGAAGAGGTCTCTCAAAGCATGAAACGAGACGATTAATAGCGGTACCGAATGGTAAAACTCGAAATAGGGTATTGATATAAAAAAGGAATTTGCGATGACTTTATTTGGACTGCACATCATTGATGTAATTGTGATTTTTGTCTACTTTAGCTGGGTATTTTGGATTGGCTATCGTTCTATGAAGCGTATCAAAAACCAGGAAGACTTCTTTCTTGGCGGACGAAAATTCGGCCGGCTAATCGCGACCTTCACGATGTTCGGTCAGGGCACCAGTGCTGAAAATGCGGTCGGGGCGACCACTCAGGTTAAGCAGATGGGTATTTCAGGCATCATGCTGTCGACCTTCTCGAATTTCTTCTATCTGCCGGTGTATTTTTTTGCTGCCCAGTGGTATCGTCGTTTACGGGTGCTGACGATGTCAAGTTATTATGAACTGCGATACAAAAGTCAAAATATAGCAGCCATTTACAGTGTTGCGCAGGCATTCTTCTTTATCGTTGTCATCAGTATCGGCTTTTTGACCATGAGCAAGACGATCATGGCCATCACGCCTAAAACAGTCGAGCAGATGACGGATGCTCAGAAAAGTGAATACAGCCAAGCCCTTCGACTTGAGGCACTGGAAAACACGGATTACTCCGTTCTCAGTCAGGCCGAACGTGACGAACTTGCCGAGTTGAGAATTCTCAAGCCCCGGCGGTTCTTTTCGCATTTCAATAAGTCGACACTGATTATCGGTCTGGCGTTTATCGTGATGATATATGCCATCGGCGGCGGTCTTGAAGCCGCGGCTAAAACCGATGTTTTGCAAAGTATTCTGACCTTGTTTTTGACGGTTTTATTTATTCCGTTCGGATTTGCCAAGATTAACAGTACCTTTGGTTCGGAAGGCGTGTTAGGGGCTTTCCAGACAATGCACAAGGTGTTGCCGGAGATGGTCTTCGACGTTTTCGGTTCGCCCGCCAATGCGGAGATGACCTGGTATCTGATGCTGGCATTTGGTGTGTTAACGCTGCCGAATGTCCTTTGTCAGGCGAATCAGCTTGTGGTTGCAGGGGCGGCGAAAGATGATAAGACGGCACGCGTTTCTTTTGTTGACGGCATGCTCATTAAGCGATTTGCGACTGTCATGTGGGGGTTGATCGGGATGATTATCCTGGTGCTCTTCTATACGAATAATGCGGACCCGGATATGATGTGGGGTCTGGCGACACGCGAGTTGCTGGGGTCATTAGGTATCGGTCTTGCCGGACTGATGGTGGCTTGTCTCATGTCGGCGCTGATGAGTACGGCTGACGCCCATATGATTACCGTCTCCGGATTGCTGACGGATGGTGTTTATAAAAAGTATTTTCCGAATAAGGCGGAAAAGGAATATGTCTTTGTCGGCCGGATATTTTGCTGTTTGTATCTGATCGGCGGAGTGGCGATGGCGATTTTCTCCAAGGATTTCTGGAGTGTGTTTAAGTACCTGATGACGCTAAACTTTACGTTTGCAGCCCCGTTTTTGATGGGTATTTTGTGGCGTCGTGCGAATGCGAAAGCCGCGTGGGCAACCGTGTTTGTATCGGGAATTATTACAGTGCTTTTACCCCTTGTTGCTCCGGCCGTTGGTCTCAATAAGCACGAGGCGTTGTTAAAAGTCAATCGCTCACAGGAATTGTCGATTCGCTATATCGCTTCCAGCTTTGATGTAGCCGAATGCGACGAAGCGATTCTCAGGTGGAAAGAACAGAATACAAGAGGCCAGGCAGAAGGTCCGTGCCCCGAAGCACTTGCTGAAGGCCAGGAGTTTGAAAAAGTGATTGCCTCCAAAGAACGCGCGATCTTCTGGGACAATATTTCCGCGGAAAAGGATGAGCAAGGTAACCTGGTTAAAAAAGGCGACGGGATGCTGAAAGCCGACATGCTGCTGCTGTATTGTATCGGGGTGCCACTGGAAAAATTTGCATTCCCTTTACTGGAAACACTGCGTTATGTCACCCAGTTCCTGCTCAGTTTCGGAACATTTATAATTGTCGCTTTACTGACAAAGCCCCAGAGCAAGGACGGACTGGATCATTTTTACGGCCGGTTGAGAACCCCCAGTCATGCCGACCATGAAAAGGATGCTCAGGAAATGGCTCTGACCGAGGCAGATCCGAACCGGTTCAATGATCAAAAGCTGTTTGCCAATTCCTCATGGGAAATTAACAGGTGGCATGTATATGACACGAAAGGGGTGATACGCATCTTATTCTTTGTCGTGATGATTTATGTGGCTTTGTTTGCGGTTGTTAAAATCGGCGGCTAGGTGTCAATATCAAAGATAACGCTACACAGGCTTTTCGAATTAATAATGGGAGTTCATTTTAAATTGGAATGAACCAAGCTACAAACAACAAAAGTCAGGAAGTAGTATTTGTATAAGAGAGCAATTAGTATGAACAGAACTTATTGAGCAAGTGAAAGGATGAAGCTGTGCATCTGACAAAGAATATGACAAAAGGGTGTATTGTAAACATCATGGTGATAATGGGCTTAATTTTTTATACCCATTCTGTTCCTGTTTATGCAGAAGAGAATGGGGGTTTGGAAAATACTGTATATGTCTCTATCAGCGGAAAATCAGAGGGAGCTACAGGTTCACTGGATAACCCGTTCCCTAGCATTGAAGATGCCAGAGATTATTTAAGAACCAAAAATCTTGATGCTGAAAACAGGGGTCTCATTTATCTTTGTGGAGGTCGATATCGGGTCACAGAGCCCATTAAGCTGACGGCCGAGGATTCTTATATTACATTGGCGGCATACCAGGGAGAACCTGTAGAAATCTCGGGGTCTCTGACGCTGAACAATAGGAACTTCAAAAAACTCAGCACGGTCAAAGGGGATAGGTATTCGTCCGCAGTCCGCCTGCCGAGCAGCGTGTCAGATAAGGTTTATGTCTATGACCTGGGTGCCGAAAATATTCCGGCAGGTGTAATTTATAAAAATGGATTTAACTGGAAAAAGCAACCCTTCCAACCTGAATTAGTGGCCGATGGTGTCTTGCAAGTCTTGGCCCAGTATCCTAATTCAGGAGTAATGACTGAAAATAATATAGGTCGACAGGATTTCGGAGAAAAAGTCCGAATGTACTATTTTGACAAGACTGACGACGTAAAGACCTATGAGGAAATGTTGCAAATGCGGGCGCCCGTCTGGGACGTGAACTTACTTGGCCCGAACTATAAATCCTGGGCTCCGCCCTATGTTGACAACTGGACCGAAGAAGAAAATAAAGCCGGGCAACCGGACGTCAACCCTAATACAAACAATACACGATATGAAACGGACGGATGGCTCAGTGGGTATTTCGAGAACAATTATGCCAACGACCGCGTCAGGATTTATTCCATCAAAGATGCGTCCGCTACGTCTAATGCAAAGGATTGGATCTATTGCAAATACCCGAGCATGTATTCAGTGACCAAGAGAAATGGCGTTATTCGGCTTCACGCAATCAACTTGCTCTGTGAGTTGGATATGGAAGGCGAATACTACATTGATCGCTATAAAGGGAACAACATCCTTTATTACTATCCCAAGGGAGGAACGATCGGAGACAAATCGATCTCGTTCACTGCCTTTGACCAACCTCTGCTGACGCTGGAGAGAGCCGAAGGAGTACAGATCCGTGGTATCAAATTTTCCGGAACCACCAGTTACGGCATTACCATGATGGATTGTGTTTCCTGCGCAGTCAAAAGCTGTGAACTGTACAACATGAGTCTGGATGCGGTTCGCATCGGCATGAACAACGGTACCATCACGTCCGATCCATCTTACAAGACATGGGGCGGCGGCTATAAAAACCTGGTTTACAATTGCACAATTCATGATATGGGTGGTGGCGGTGTTTTCTTAGCTGGAGGTGATCGAAAATCGTTGAAGCGTGGAGATAACCTCGTGAAAAACTGTGAGTTTTATAATCTATCCAGGTTGGCCACGTATACGCCGGC
>CAXXSL010000019.1:0-248841 GCA_963675525.2 Anaerohalosphaeraceae bacterium
AAATTTCCCTACCTTCCAGCTCCATAGTATAGAGAGTGAAGTGTCGTTCTATACTTATTGATAGGATGGCACAATTGTCTCCCTTCTGCACAAACAGGACTCAAATGGTCGAGATGATTAAACTTGTTTCTGGTGGACTTCTATGCATCTTTCCTCTATAATTATGATGTTTTCACAGCAAATTCTACTATTTTAGGGTAACAATATGAATACTCGACCTTGGACAATGCTGATGATGCGGGCAGGATGGTTATTAAGAAAGAAAAAATAGATGTCCTGTATGCCCAAATCTTTAACTGTCTTTTTATCACTCCTCCTCCTACTCCCAATAGGCTGTAAAGAAGCAGAGCGACCACAGGACATATACGTGACGGACCTGCGTGATCTTAATGAAGACCCTAATTTCCTTACCTACAGAAAGGTTTATCCTGACCGGAACTCACACCATCGTTCTGGATTCATCATTAGACCTGATACAAGTAAAGACCATAAGATTATGATAATACCTGCGGATCCAAACATTGACCCAGGAATATTTATTACAGGGAAACGACAGAGTAAAATATACTCTGATTCCTCCCTGAAATTCTTTGAACCTAATGAATCCAATGACATATTTCTGACTCCATGAAAATTTTACAGTATCTTAATTGGCTAAATAGAAAAGAAAAAAGGTGAATCGTGTGAGGATCTATATTCGTAACCCGTCCTCTCCCCCATTACCCGCCTGAAAACATCTCCACTTTTTCATCGAATTTTTGATTTATATTTGATTTTTATCTAACTTCCGCTATAATACGATAGAAGGATAATCCTTATTTTTAGGATTTAGAGCTTGGAAATTAGAATTTGATCCGAAGGAGAAAAACCAGTGACCAGTCATCAGTTACCAGTCATCAGTTACCAGCCATCAACGAACTGTCATCCCGAGCGACGTCGAGGGATCTATTAGAATCAGCTTCGGCCAACGGCCGAATCCACATTTTCGAGTTCAGGTGTTCTTGCGTTCTTGAGTTCTTTAACAATTATCTCAGTATCCTCGGTGGTTTTTTAAAAATAAATCCTGTATATCCTGTAAATCCCGTCAAAAAACTTTTTTTACCAAACGAACCCAATTTCCAAACAAGCCAAATCGCCATAAGTCTTTTATACTCAAGACTAAAGCCTCAAGTCTCAAGCCTGTCGCTTGATAAAACAAACCCAATCGAACCCAAACCAAAGCCAATTTCGGCCCCAAGTACCCCCTACTCGCGAAAGCCGTTTCCAGCCCAGAATCGCCGATTTAGCGTTGGAAAAATAAAAAATCGCTTTTTTTGACCCCGTCAACCCCCAAAAAAACAAACCCAATTTACCCCCCAAGTAGCACCTCGACAGGATTGCAATATACTGCATCCAAACCCCCTAAAGGACGCAGCAACCCCGTTTTCACCAGCGCCACGCGGACCCAAACAAACCCAATACGAACCCAATGTTGCTAAGGATTCTTTGAATTCTCGAATTTCTGAATGTCCATGATCAGGATGCCTCTGCCGACGCCGGCGGGGTCTCCTTTTTTAGCGACTTGAAAAGCGATGTGTCGGCCGTCATCGCTGACGACGGGATTCGTGGCTTTGAAGCCGGGATAATCAGCAAAGAAAGTGACGCGTTCGGTTTTGCCGGAACCATCCAGTGCGAGCTTATAGATGTCGATCTCCTGAATGCCCTCGGCAATGTTCATGTGTTTATTGCATTCGACCAGCGTAAATTTGCCGTCGGGGAAAATGCCTTCGGGTTCGTCATATTGATCCGGGGCCTTGGAATAGTTGACGACTTCGCCGGTTTCCAGATTCAGTCCGCAGACTTCCGTGCCCTGATAGCCGTAGGCGGAAAAGATCAGTTCCTTTTCGTCCGGCGGGCGGAAGTTCTGACTTTCCAGATCGGTTTTAAACGGCAGGTCATCTTTATGGATGATCTTCCGTGTGTCGGCCAATTTCGGTTTGCCGTCCTCATAGACAATATCGGCTGCCCAGAATGCGCCGCCCTGTGTCCATGCGATGTGCATCCGTTTGCGAGATACGGCCGGGCCTTCGGAGCAATGAACGCCCAGCGGCACAGGCGGGGTGGTTAAGTCTTTATTGAGGACCCACAGTTCGGCCATCTTTTCGTTCCGGCTGGGCCAGGGATCAGCCGCGTCGAATGTGCGGGAACCGCTCAGCAGAATATCTCCATTCGACAGATACAGCGCACGGGTAAATCCTTCGTGAAAAAAGTGGTGCGTGACGGGTGTGATGATGCCGGTGGCGATTTCGACTTCATAGACATCGCCAAAGGTGCGTGCCAGGAACAAAATTTTTGTGCCGTCATGCGACCAGTCTGCCCGCTGCCCGAAATGGGTGATCTGGCGGAGATGCGGGGCCAGCTCATTCAGGGGGGAACGCTGCTGTTGATTAGCCGCCACAACCGACAGTGAACATGTTGCCATGAATGACGCCAGTACCTGAATTGTGATATGCGATTTCATGCCCATCTCCTTTATATGAGACTCATTTTACGGGGGAGTATATGCCCGTGCTCAGAATTCGTCAAGGTCATTTGCACCTAAACGTTCATTCCAAAATGAACAAATCCGCTGTTTGCTGTGTAAAATAAATACGAACATCTAAAAAAAAAATATAGCCGAAGATGAATATTTTTTGACGATACGGTCTTTTTTGATAATATTTTTCCGATTCAGCCGATATATTTAACGGAGTGTCTATAATTTGCGGGCAATATTCGTATTCTTTGGAGCCATTGTGAAGCAGAGAGTTTTTTTTACCTTATTAATCGCCGTATCATTCAGTTCGATTTCCTGTGTCGCCTGGAGTCAGGCGGAAGGCGACGGGGTTCAAACTCCCCCCCAGGAGAAACCCCGCCAGCTTCGCATATTCCGAGAGACCCTTTTGCAGGGCAGCAGCGAAGAGATACGAGTTGAAGCTGCTGTTGAACTGCTTTTACGAAATGATACCTCGAGCCGGAATGTACTGGTGGATATTCTCAACACCACTGACAACCCCCAGGCGCAGGCGGCCGTTTGCAAGGCTCTGGTTAAAAGCCGTGGGTTAGGTCAAACGACCGGCTCACAATCCGCTTATCTTAATCCACTGGTGCAGATTCTCGCAACCGGTCAGCCTGAACCCGCTGTTTTAGCGGCGGAAGCATTATTATTGTATGAATTCAAGGATATTGAAATAAGTCTGGATAAAATCATTCAGGATGTCGAAGCCGCACCGCAGGGCCGTATTAACGCAGTTTACGCCTTAAAAATCCGCTCAGAGCCGCAGGCACTCAGACGTCTGATCAGGCTTTTGGATGATCCGAGCAGCGACGTATCCGGTGCGGCTGAAAGTGCCTTGCAGGAGGTTTTCGGAATCCCTGTGGGTGCGAGTCGTCAGGTTTGGTCGGAGATTCTTGATAAGCTCAAACAGAAAAGCCCGGAGGATATTCGGCGTGACCGCCTTTTACTTCAGGAGAGACGTTTGCGGCAGGTTCAGGCCGAGCGTGACCGTTGGCAAAAGATGTATATCTTATTGCTTGATAAGCAATATGACGGGGCCGATGAAGCAGGGCGTTCGAAAATGATGCTTGATATGCTGGGGACAGATTTGTCAGCGCTTCGTATCTGGGGGTTGGGTAAGGTGGCGCAGTATCAGGCAGCGGACAAAGATGCGCTTCGTGAAAAACTGTTTTCACTTTTGTCAGATGAATCGCGGGATGTTCGTTTGCAGACGGCGAAAGTTCTGAATAACATGAGCGCTCTGAACCCGGCAGAACAATTATTGGAACATTATAAACAAGAAAACGATCCGGAAGTGGCCCTGGCGATGTTTGATGCGCTGGGGGAGGCGTGCTTTTTTGCGTTCTCACCGGGTTCGCAGATCGAGTTGTCGTCGGATATTAAAGTTGAATCGATGAATATTGCGGCTGAATATCTGGCTCAGGAGCAAACGGAGACATCTCGAAAAGGCGCGGAGGTTATCCGTAAGATACTGGAATTAAACAGCTTATCGGACGACACAACGCAGCATTATTTAACTCTTCTTTATGAGCGTTACCAAAAAACAATCAGGCAGAATCCTCTTTTACGAGCGGAGTTACTGTCAGTAATGGCCCATCTTTGCGGGCAGGGGATACCGAAGACACAAGCTTGCAAACTCTATGAGCCCTTGTTAATTGAGGCGATGGCTGTTACGGATAATCCCCCTCTTCGGCTATCGGCAGTGAAAGGGATGATCAATGTTGATCCTGTGAAAGCATTGAAACTGGTAAAAGAATATCAGTTAAGGGACATTGCCAGTCCGGCTTTTCGTCAGGCAGTGGTCGAGCTGGCAGGTACGACCGGAAGTGCCGAAGACTTGGATTGGCTGGTGGTAATGCTGAATTCAAACGGTCAATCAGAACAGGTCTGGCAAGCCATCAAAGCGATCTGTCAGCGTCAAAAACCAGCATTTTTGATTGATTGGCTCCCTCATCTGGAGGGAAATGGGGCGTACGATGAGTATGTATTAGAAATTCTTAATTTGGCTGAACAGAAAGCGATGACTGAGACGGCCTCCGAAACGTTGATTCAGGTGCGGGAAAAAATTATCCGCTGGTATGCCGAAAGGAAAGCATGGGATAAGGGTTCGACATACTTAGGAACAATCGATTTTTCTGTAGCGAATAATCCATTTGGTGAACAAACATTATCCGATATATTTGAAATAGATTTGTATTCAGGTAATGTTGAAAAAATGATGCAACTTCTCAATGACAAGCTAATTAACAGTGAATTAGGTGTTTTTATGAGCTTTTTTGAGAAATTAAGCCTATTTTTCGAGAGCGAAACCGTGCCGGTGGAAACGAAACGCTCTGTACTCGACCAACTTCGAACTATAGATGTGAATGCGTACCCGAATTTTAAGGAACCAATCGATATCTGGACCTCGCAGGTGGCAGAATATATATCGGACTAAAGACCTCTACAAAATTGCGATATTATAGTATAGCGTAGTGCGTATACAAGACAGGGAAAGCCTGAATAATAAAAAAAACAGGTTTTTTTGATATTTTTTCGATTTTTCTGTTTGCACTTGTTCATCTCGTTTATATACTTCTCCTTTTGCTGTTTCGGTAAAGCAGGGAATCCCTATGTTCATTTCCGGCAGCAAGCAGCAGTGGGAAGATTGAGCCTTACGGGAAATGGGTTCTCAGGACTGGTAAGCGTGATTTTTCAGACAACCTGCTGCTGTAGCTCAGTGGTAGAGCGCGTCCTTGGTAAGGACGAGGTCATGGGTTCAAGTCCCATCAGCAGCTAAAGTATAGAACCAACGCCGACATGATGACAGTCGGGTTACATCAGTAATAGTTTGGCGGGACGTGTATTCCCGCCAGTGTAGCCCTGTTGGCTGGATTAACATATATAACGGATAAGAATTTTTGTTGGAATCAAAATTAACTTAGCAGGTAAACAGAAATATCAGGAGGTTATTGACAAATGGCTAAGGCTGTATTTGAGAGAACCAAACCACACGTAAACATTGGTACCATCGGGCACATTGACCATGGTAAAACAACATTAACCGCGGCCATTACGATGCGTCTGGCTATCAAGAGCGGCATGACGGCGAAGAAGTTTGACGAAATCGACAATGCTCCCGAAGAGAAGGAACGTGGTATTACGATTAACACTGCCCACGTTGAATATGAAACTGAGAACCGTCACTATGCCCACGTTGACTGTCCGGGACACGCTGACTATGTCAAGAACATGATCACCGGTGCCGCCCAGATGGATGGTGCGATTCTGGTCGTTGCCGCCAGCGACGGTCCGATGCCTCAGACGCGTGAACACATTCTTCTGGCTCGTCAGGTAAACGTGCCGAAGATCGTTGTTTACATGAACAAGGTTGATCAGGTTGACGATCCTGAACTGATCGATCTGGTTGAAATGGAACTTCGTGAGTTGCTGGATAAATATGATTTTCCGGGCGACGAGATCCCGATCATCAAGGGTTCTGCTTTGGCGGCTATGGAGGCCGAAGGTAAGGACGACGCTGCTTGTGCGTCTATCGATGAATTGATGGCAGCGGTTGACGAATACGTTCCCGTTCCTGAGCGAGCGGTTGATCTGCCGTTCCTGATGCCGGTTGAAGACGTGTTCAGCATCAAGGGCCGCGGCACCGTGGGTACCGGGCGTATCGAGCGCGGAAAGGTCCATGTTGGCGACGAAGTTGAAGTTGTTGGTCTGGCGGATGCCGTTCGCAAGACGACTGTGACCGGTGTTGAAATGTTTAACAAAACACTGGAAGACGGTCAGGCCGGCGACAACGTGGGGCTGCTGCTTCGCGGTGTCGAAAAAAGCGAACTGGAACGCGGGCAGGTTATCGCCAAGCCCGGTTCGATCACTCCTCATACCAAGTTTGTCTCTGAGGTTTATGTCTTAACAAAAGAAGAGGGTGGTCGTCATACCCCGTTCTTCCCGGGCTATCGCCCGCAGTTCTTCTTCCGCACCACGGACGTTACGGGTGCGATCGTCGAGATCAAGAGCCGTGAAGGTGCTGCTGTTGAAATGTGTATGCCGGGCGACAACATTGAAATGACCGGCGAGATCATCTCTAAGATCGCGATGGAAGAAGGTCTTCGTTTTGCCATTCGTGAAGGCGGCCGTACCGTTGGTGCCGGTGTTGTTACGAAGATTGTTGAGTAACCCTACTATTAATGATTAACAGGGTGTCATGCTATAGGGCATGACACCTTTTCCTGTCCTTTCTGTCCGATTCGAGCAGAAAGGCAGGTGTGTTTTATAAGAGAGGTCCGTTGCGATGGCAAAAGCAAAGAAAAGGGAGTATGTCTGGCTCGAGTGCAAAGAGTGCGGGGATCGTAATTACCGTACTGAAGTGAATGTTCAGGGCGGGACTCCGAAGTTTGAGTTGACTAAATATTGCAAACGAGAACGCAAACATACGGCTCATAAAATTCGCCGTAAATAAAGGGCACAGGTCAGTAGCTCAATTGGCAGAGCATCGGTCTCCAAAACCGAAGGTTGCGGGTTCGACTCCCTCCTGACCTGTTAAAGGGATGGGCCCCGAAGCGAACAGAACGAATACGGTTGGTTATATCAAGGTGGCGATTTCTATGAATTTGAAAATCTATAAACGAGGACAGGGTAAAAATGCCCGGCTTGGAACAGCGCTGGTTGTTTTTACAATTGTTGCAGTTGGCTGCTGGACTCTCTATATGAAGCTGCAGAGTCGGGATCCGTGGATTCAGACGCTGGTACCGGTTGCTGTTTGCGCGGTTTTTGCGGGCCTTATTTACTGGCTTATGAATAAACCTTCCATCGCGGATTTTTTAATTGCAGCCGAAGGTGAGATCAAAAAAGTCAGTTGGTCCACTCGGAAGGAAATCGCCAATTCCACGATGATCGTTATTTTTGTGGTTGTTTTCATGGCTTCAGGTCTGGGACTGGTTGATTTTCTTTTTCAGCTTTTCTTCCAGGAAATAGTGAAATTATATTAGACCCAATGATGCAAACAGACTGAAGGGGTATCTACCTATGCAGTGGTATGTGTTACGAGTTGCTTCCAATAAAGAGGAACAGGTTCGGGAAGCTCTTGCCCGTAAGATGAAAATTGAGGGCGTTTCCGACGTTGGCCGGATTGTTGTGCCGACCGAACAGATCAAGCGGATTCGCGGCGGCAAGCAACGGGTCTTTAAACGCAAACTCTATCCGGGTTATGTGTTTATGGAAGTTGAACCGAAGGAAGACGGCCGTGTTCCTGACGATGCCTGGTACGTCATCAAGGAAACGATAGGTGTTGGTGATTTCATCGGCACCGAAGGCGTTCCGACTCCAATGCGCGATACGGACGTGGCGAAAATGATGAAGGAAATCGAAAAGCCGGAAGAAACGCCGAATATCAAAGTGGAGTTTGAAAAAGGTGATCTGGTTAAGATTCGTGAGGGTGCCTTTGAGAATTTTGAGGGTGTGGTTGATGAAATTGACTCCGAGCGCGGCATGGTCCGGGTGATCGTAACGATTTTCGGACGCAGTACCCCGCTGGATATTGAATACTGGCAGATCGAGAAAGTGTAAACTATCTGTATACAGGTATCGCGGTATACAGGGATATAAGCAATTCATAAAAGACGGGATAAAGCAATGGCAAAAGAAGTAACAGGAATCATTAAATTACAGGCTTCGGGCGGACAGGCCACACCGGCCCCCCCCATCGGTCCGGCACTTGGGCAGCATGGCGTCAATATCGGGCAGTTTGTTCAGCAGTTCAATGAACGCACCCGTGAACTAAATGGCACCACCGTTCCGGTTGTGATTACGGTTTATGCGGATCGTTCGTTTGAATTTGAAGTCAAGAGCCCTCCGGCGGCGGTTCTGCTAAAGCAGGAAGCCGGTCTGGCCAAAGGCAGCGGTGTACCGAATAAAGAAAAGGTGGGCAAAGTGACCAAGGCCCAGATCCGTAAAATCGTTGAAATGAAAATGAATGACCTGAATGCGTACGATCTCGAACAGGCCGACCGGATCATTGAAGGCACGGCTCGCAGTATGGGAATTGTCGTGGAAGGTTAGTTTTGGTGCAGCCTGCTAAAGGGTTGTATTCATAGTATGAAATTGTTGCTGACCACGGCTTAATAGTGGGAGCGAAAAGAATGGGTCCTTTTATTTCGCGAGGAAAATCATGAAAAAAAGAAGTAAACGTTATAACGGCGATTCTCAAAAAGCTGTCAAAGAGGCGTTGACTCTGGCGGATGCCGTTAAGAAAGTCAAATCTTTTAACTCTACCAAGTTTGATCAGAGTGTCGAATGTGCCATGCACCTTGGAATCGATCCCAAGCAGGCCGATCAAATGATTCGCGGTGCGATCAGTCTTCCGCATGGTATCGGAAAAGCCCGAAAGGTGATTGCTTTCTGTGAGGATTCAGAGGCTGATGCTGCAAAAGCCGCCGGTGCGATCGAAGCCGGGTGTGATGATCTCATTAAGAAAGTCTCTGACGGCTGGCTGGATTTTGATGTGGCGATCGCGTCGCCGAAAGTGATGGGTAAAGCCGGCAAACTGGGCCGGGTTTTGGGGCCTCAGGGAAAAATGCCCTCACCTAAAAATGGCACCGTGACGTCAGACGTGGTAACGGCGGTCAAGGATTTTGCTGCCGGTAAAGTGGAATTTCGAAATGATGCCGGCGGGAATATTCATGCGGTTGTCGGGAAGATGAGTTTCGATGAAAAGAAGCTTGAAGAGAATATTCAGGCGTTCATTGAGCATATCAAGAAGATGAAGCCGTCAGGCATGAAAGGTGCCTATATCAATAAGGTCGCTATCAGCGGCACGATGAGTCCGGGCGTACATGTGGATATGTCAGCTGCGTAAACCCGAAAGGAAACCATAAGCCCGAGGGCTTTAAAACATAATGAGGTGAGAGTATGAGTTATTTTGTAAAAGGATTAGTTCAAAACGAATACAAAAGCAAATTTGCCGATATGGGTGAATTTGTTGTCATTGATACAACCGGCGTTGGCGGTGTCGATAACAATGTGATGCGTGGAGAGCTTAAGGCGCAGGGTATTCGGCTGGCAGTTGTCAAGAATTCGCTGATGTGTTCAGCGTTGAAAGATATGGAAATGGCAGCTGCGGCTGATCTTTTCGCATCTGGTCCCTGTACCGTTGTTTACGGCGGCGACAGTGTTGTTGACGTTGCCAAGGCGATTTTCGATTGGTCTAAAAAGCTGAAATCCATCCGCCTAAAGGGCGCATATGTTGACGGTGTTGCGATGGACGGCGAAGGCGCCATAGCGCTATCGAAAATGCCGAGTCGTGTGGAACTTCAGGGGCAGATCGTTCAGCTTGTCAAGAGTCCGGGTGCCCGTCTTGCCGGTGCGATTGCCGGTCCGGCCGGCCGTATTGCCGGCTGCATCAAAAGCCTTGTTGAAAAACTTGAAGAAGCAGCGTAACAAACGAAAAACTAAATAGATGTGAATATGGTTGTTTCAAGGTTGTCCATTTTGGTTAAACGGACGGCGTAGTCCGGCTACCACGAAACACAGAGAACATAGGAGTTCGAAATTATGTCAGAAGAAACAAAAGAATTCAGTGCAGAAATCAAAGACCTCGGCGACAAGATCGTTGCCCTGACTCTGATGCAGGCCAAGGAACTTGGCGATTATCTTAAGGACGTTCACGGAATCGAGCCGGCTGCCGGTGGTGCTGTGATGATGGCCGGCCCTGTTGCTGGCGGTGAAGCCGAAGCTGAAGAAAAAACCAGCTTCAATGTCGTTCTGAAGGAAATTGGCGACAAGAAGATCCAGGTTATCAAGGAAGTTCGTGCGTTGACAGGCCTGGGCCTGAAAGAAGCCAAGGAATTGGTCGACGGTGCTCCAAAGGCCGTTAAAGAAGGCGTCAGCAAGGAAGAGGCCGAAGAAGCCCGGGGCCAGCTTGAAGCGGCTGGTGCCGTTGTTGCTGTTGAGTAAGTTTCTTTGTGATGCCGGGTCTGAAAGTGTCATTATTTTGGAGCTTGGTTTTGTGATGCTGTTTTGAAAGATATTGGATGTTTAATTCGGTGCCGGGGTGCACAATGTTGTTGCCGGCCTACCTTCCTGTTGATAGAGACGACAACGAACAGCATAAAAATATAAAAAGATGTGTCATGATGGAGACAGGTCGAATGAAATCACGTAACATCCGGAATTTCGGAAAGATCGATGATGCGATAGAAGTCCCGGACCTGATCGAAGTGCAGCTGAAAAGTTACAGCCGGTTTCTTCAGTCAGAGCTTTTGCCTGGCAAACGCAAGGACGCCGGACTGGAAGCTTTGTTCCGCGAGATATTCCCGATTATCAGCTATGATAAGACGATGGAACTGGAATATCTTGGTTATGAACTGGAAAAACCGCGGTACTCACTCGAGCAGTGTCGGGAACTTCGTCTGACCTATGGGTATCCTTTGAAAGTATGCTGTCGACTGAAACGCAAGGATGCCGATGATATTGCAGAGCAGGCGATTTATCTGGGTGAAATTCCCGTGATGATCGGCGGCGGAGAATTCATTATCAACGGAGCCGAACGCGTCATTGTCAATCAGCTTCATCGCAGTCCCGGTGTGGATTTTGTGATTGACAGCAAAGACGGCGACCGTGTTCTGCATGGTGCACGGATTATTCCGGAACGCGGCAGCTGGATCGAAATGTCTGTGACGAAAAAGGATGTTCTGGTTATCCGGATCGATCAGTCCAGCAAGATCCCGGCAACCACGTTCCTTCGCGCAATGGATGAAAAATACGGCAAGACCGAAGATATCATCCGCATGTTCTACAAAACCAAAGAGGTGAAAGTTAAGAAGCTTGAACCGACGATGTGGGCCGTTGGTCCGGTGGTTGACACTGAAAGCGGCGAAATACTGGTGGATGCCGGTGCTCAGTTGGGCGATGCGGTCGCGGCCATTCAGGCCAGCGAACTGGATTCGGTCGAAGTCATTTCGGACGCTTTAGATACGCTGATTTTGAATACATTGTCTGATGACACATGCGAAAGTTATGAAGAGTCGCTGACAAAGATCTATTCGCGTCTGCGGCCTGGCAATCCGGCACAGTTGGAAAAAGCCAGAGTCCTTTTTGAAGAAAAATTTTATGACACGAATCGTTATCGCCTAGGAGCTGTCGGGCGTTTTCGTTTGAACCGTAAGTTCGGTACCGATGTTGACCTGAGTGAAATGGCGCTGCGGGCGGAAGATTTTCTCTGCACGATGAAATACATTCTTGATTTGCGGAATAATCAGGGTGAAATCGATGATATTGACCATTTGGGCAACCGGCGTTTGCGTACGATCGATGAACTGGCGGCTTCGGAAATCCGGAAGGGTTTGTTGAAACTTCGCCGTACCGTTCAGGAACGGATGAGTATGAAAAGCCCGGAGGATATTACCCGTATTGCGGACCTTGTCAACAGCAAGAGCGTTTCCTCCAGCATTGATTTTTTCTTCGGTCGCGGTGAATTGAGCCAGGTGGTTGATCAGACAAATGCGTTGAGCCAACTGACCCACGAGCGCCGTTTAAGTGCGTTGGGACCGGGCGGTTTGAATCGTAAGCGTGCCGGTTTTGAAGTGCGCGATGTGCACATCAGCCACTACGGTCGCGTCTGCCCGATCGAAACACCGGAAGGTACGAATATCGGACTGATCTGTTCGCTGGGTATTTTTGCCAAGGTGGATGAATTCGGCTTTTTGATCTCGCCGTATCGAAAAGTTAAAAATAAGAAAGTTCTGGATGAGATCGTTTATCTTCGCGCGGATGAAGAAATCATGGCGATTTTCGCCCCGCCGAGCATGGTTGACCCCAAGAAAAACAAATTGCACGAGGGTATGGTACTGGCTCGCAAGGAAGGCGATCTGACCCAGGTTGACAGCAGCGAGGTTGGCTATGTTGACGTTTCGCCGCGTCAGACCGTCGGTGTTTCGGCGGCTCTTATTCCATTTTTGGAGCACGATGATGCCAACCGTGCGTTGATGGGTTCAAATATGCAGCGTCAATCTGTGCCGTTGCTGCGAACGGAAACCCCTCTGGTGGGCACGGGAATGGAAATCGAGGTAGCTCACTATTCGAGTATGGTTGTTAAGGCTCGTACTTCCGGCGTTGTGACGGCGGTGGATGCCCAGCGAATCGTGATTAACAAAACCGATGAGTATCCGCTGCAGAAATTTGTGGGATTGAATGAACGAACCTGTCTGAACCAAAAGCCAATTGTTGAGTTGGGCGAAAAAGTCAAAAAAGGTCAGATTATTGCCGATGGCGGCGGAACGGCCCAGGGTGTGCTGGCATTGGGTCGCAATGTACTGGTGGCATTCGTTCCGTTTGACGGCTATAATTTTGAGGATGCGATTTTAATCAGTGAACGCCTGGTGAAGGACGATGTCTTTACCAGTATTCATATTGATGAGTTCAGCGTTGAAGTCCGTGAAACCAAACTCGGCCGTGAAGAATTTACGCGGGATATTCCGAATGTCAGCGAAAAGGCCCTCCGTAATCTCGACGAGTATGGAATTGTTCGTGAAGGAACACGCGTGGCACCGGGGGATATTCTGGTTGGTAAGGTTTCACCGAAGAGCAAAACGGAATTGACACCGGAAGAAAAACTACTGCATGCGATCTTCGGGCGGGCCGGCGAGGACGTGAAGAACGATTCGCTGGAGATCCCCAGTGGCAATGAAGGCGTAGTGATTAAAACCCGTCATTTCAAACGCCGTGCTGCGGAAACGGATGAACAACGGAAAGCTCTTAAAGAACAGATGCGCCGGATCGAGGCGGATTATGTGGCCAAGGAATGTGGTGTTTTCCAGCAGATGATGAATGACATTCACGGGGAACTGGGGATGGATGTGGTTGACCCGTCGACCCGTCAGAAGGTCGGTGCCAGTGACGACATCGAAGTGCATGTACGAGCAGGTCGAAAACTTTGATATCGACTGGGTCAAACCTGCTAATCTTCGTGCGACAGCTCAGAAAATTCATGAGCAGTATTGGCCTAAAATCATTGAACTTCAGGAAGAAAAAAAGCGTGAAGTAGACCGGCTGAAACATGGCGATGAGTTGCCCAGTGGTGTACTTGAAATGGTCAAGATTTATGTGGCTACCAAACGGACACTTTCAATCGGCGATAAAATGGCCGGTCGTCACGGAAACAAGGGTGTGATCGCCAAGATCATGCCGGTCGAGGATATGCCGTTTCTTGAAGACGGGACGGCGGTTGATATCTGCCTGAATCCGCTGGGTGTACCGAGTCGTATGAATGTCGGACAGATTCTGGAAACACACCTCGGTTGGGCGGCCAAGGTACTCGGTTTCGAGGCTACTACGCCGGTTTTTGCGGGTGCCATGGAAGATGATATACACGCTGTGACGAATGAGGCCAACAATCACGTTTCTAAGCGTCTCGAGGAAATTGAAGCGAAGAAGGCCGCTCCGCCCGCGGACGAATTGTTTGCCCAGATCCCTGACGGACTGAAGACCCAGATCTTTGACGGGCGAACCGGGGAACCGTTCGATCAGAATGCCACAATTGGCTATATGTATATGATGAAACTGCACCACCTGGTGGACGACAAGATCCATGCTCGTTCAACGGGACCGTACAGCCTGATTACCCAGCAACCGCTTGGCGGCAAGGCAAGAACGGGCGGCCAGCGATTTGGCGAAATGGAAGTGTGGGCACTGGAAGCCTACGGTGCCGCTTATACACTGCAAGAGTTACTGACGGTTAAGAGTGATGATATCGAAGGCCGTACCAAGATCTACGAATCCATGGTCAAAGGAACGAATGTTCTGGAAGCCGGTACGCCGATCTCATTCGATGTGCTTTGCAATGAGATTCGCGGTCTGGGTATGAATATCCAATTGGAAAAGAAACGGATTGGCGCGACCCCGATATAGCAGGTGTGTGATACAGAAGCGTCATAAAAGCCCGCGAATGACGGGAAAAAGGAAACATTAATCGGAGTTGGTCCTGTTATGGTAGAATCAATTTACGATCGTATAAATGATTACGGTTCGGTAAAGATCACACTGGCAAGCCCTAATGACATTCGAAGCTGGTCATTTGGAGAGGTCCGCAAGCCGGAGACGATCAATTACCGCACCTATCGGCCGGAAAAAGACGGATTGTTCTGTGAGCGTATTTTTGGTCCTGAACGTGACTGGGAGTGTTCTTGCGGCAAGTATAAGGGAACCAAGTTCAAAGGAATCATCTGTGACCGCTGCGGCGTGAAAGTGACTCACAGCCGGGTTCGCCGTAAACGCATGGGGCACATTAATCTGGCGGCTCCCGTGGTGCACATCTGGTTCTTTAAGGCGCTGCCCAGCCGGCTTAGTACACTGCTGGGAATGAAGACCTCGGATATTGAGAAAATCGTTTACTTCCAGGATTATGTTGTGACCGATCCGGGCCAAAGCCCTCTGAAGATCAAACAACTCCTGACGGAAGATGAATACCGTGACGCATTGAACAAATACGGAAATTGCTTCCATGCTTCCATGGGTGCCGAGTCCATCAAGGAACTGCTGCTTAAGCTCGAACTGGAAAGCCTCGGCGTGGAACTGCGACAGGCGATCAATGAAACGAACAGCAAGCAAAAGATCAAGGACCTGACCAAGCGGTTGAAGATCGTCAATGCGATCAAGTCCAGCGACAATAAACCGGAATGGATGATCATGGAAGTGTGTCCGGTGATCCCGCCGGATCTGCGCCCGCTGGTGATGCTGGAAAGCGGTAATTTTGCGACCAGTGACCTGAACGATCTGTATCGGCGTATTATTAACCGGAACAATCGTCTGAAAAAGCTGATTGACCTGAACGCCCCTGAAGTTATTATTCGAAATGAAAAACGGATGCTGCAGCAGGCGGTTGATTCGCTGCTGGATAACAGCCGATGCCGTCGGCCGGTACTGGGCAGCAATAACCGTCCGCTGAAATCACTAACCGACATGATCAAAGGCAAACAGGGCCGTTTCCGCGAGAATTTACTGGGTAAGCGTGTAGACTATTCGGCGCGTTCGGTGATTGTTGTGGGTCCGAAGCTGAAGTTGTATCAATGCGGCTTGCCGAAAAAGATCGCATTGGAACTGTTCCAGCCGTTCATTATCCGCCGCTTAAAGGACCGCGGCCTGGCCGATACGATCAAAAGTGCCAAACGCATGCTGGAGCGTCGTGAAGAGCATGTATGGGATATCCTGGAAGAAGTCATCCATCAGCACCCGGTTCTCCTGAACCGTGCGCCGACACTGCACCGAATGGGCATTCAGGCCTTTGAGCCGGTGCTGGTTGAAGGTAACGCTATTATGCTGCATCCGCTGGTTTGCCAGGGCTTTAATGCGGACTTTGACGGTGACCAGATGGCGGTGCATTTGCCGCTTAGTATCGAAGCTCAGGTTGAAACGCATACGCTGATATTAGCAACCAATAATATCTTCTCTCCGGCCAGTGGTTCGCCGATGCTGGGGCCTTCTCAGGACATGGTACTTGGCAACTATTATATTACGCATATAGCAACCGGTCAAAAGGGTGAGGGCATGGTTTTCAGGAATCCTGCCGAGGCGATTACGGCACTGGATATGGGAATTGCTCACGCTCATGCGATCGTTAAGGTTTGTCTGCCGAAAGAAAAGAAAGTTGTCGGCGATCGGGGTGAAGAAGCCGGCGGCGTGATTAAGACGACTCCCGGGCGTTGTTTATTTAACGATGCTTTGGAACCAGAGATGCCGTTCTATAACTTTGTGATGGATAAAAAAAGTCTTGGTACTGTCATTCATGATTGCTATGAAATCTGCGGCTGCCGCGCGACGATCGATCTTCTGGACAACATTAAAGAGCTTGGCTTTAAACGTGCAACACTGGCTGGCATCAGCATTGGCGTTACGGATCTTCTTATTCCGTTAGAAAAGCCGGAGATTATTAATGCGACGCAAAAACGTGTTGATAAAGTCATGAAGAATTTCCATAACGGCATTCTGACCGAAGGTGAACGCTACAACCAGATCATTGATGCCTGGACCCATGCTCGTGTGGCGGTGACCAATGCGATGATGAACGCAATGAAGAATGATACCCGTGATGGAAAACCGTATCTGAATCCGATTTGGGTGATGCGGCATTCGGGTGCTCGCGGCAGTATCGACCAGATCCAACAGCTTGCCGGGATGCGTGCGTTAATGGCCAAGCCGAGTGGCGAGATCATCGAAACCCCGATTAAGTCAAACTTCCGTGAAGGGCTGAACGTACTGGAATACTTCAGTTCGACACACGGTGCCCGAAAGGGATTGGCGGATACGGCACTTAAGACGGCAGACTCCGGTTATCTGACGCGT
Source organism: Anaerohalosphaeraceae bacterium (assembly GCA_963675525.2). GTDB lineage: Bacteria > Planctomycetota > Phycisphaerae > Sedimentisphaerales > Anaerohalosphaeraceae > 4572-13. The sequence continues at coordinate 16,862 of CAXXSL010000019.1, forward strand.
AAACTGGCGGATGTCGCTCAGAACGTGATGGTCAGCCAGCATGATTGCGGCACTTTACAGGGGATTACGAAAACGACCGTTTATAAGGGTGAAGCCGTTGACATTCCGTTACGACAACTGATGATTGGTCGTACGGCACGGGATAATATTCGCAACCCGATCAGCGATGAAATGATCGTTCGCGAGAATGAAGTCATCACGCCGGAAGCGGCCGATAAGATCGAGCAGTTGGGTCTGGAGGCGATACGCGTACGCAGTCCGCTGACCTGTGAAAGCGAAATTGGCATGTGTTCCAAATGTTATGGCTGGGATTTAAGTACGGGCCTCCTTGTTGAGCAGGGGCTGGCTATTGGAATTATCGGAGCCCAGTCCATCGGTGAGCCTGGAACACAGCTTACGATGAGAACATTCCATACCGGTGGTATTGCCTCTGTTTCACTGATTGAAACAGACCAGAAAGCACCGCGTGAGGGTGTTGTTAAATATATCGATTTGAATGCAGTTGATGTTGAAATTGACGGGCAGATACAGCGTATCGCCTTACGTCGTAATGGTGAAATGGCCTTGGTTGATGATAAGGGTCGTGAGCTTGAACGCTTTAAGGTTCCGTATGGCGGAATTATTATTGCTAGTGATGGTGCCAAGGTCAAAACGGGTCAACTCTTGTATGCCTGGGATCCGCACCGTGTGCCGATTTTGGCGGAAGTGGCCGGTGTTGTGCGTCTGCTGGATGTGATCGAAGGCGAAACCATGCGTGTTGAAGAGGAGCGCAAGGGACAAAAGGGCCGGCCCGTAGTGATTGAGCACAAAGGTGATAAACACCCGCAGGTGGTAATTGAAGATCCGGATGGCAAGATCCTTGATGTACACTATCTGCCTTCCAAGGCGCGTATTGAAGTCGAAGATGGTGAAGAGGTAACAGCTGGTAAACTGTTGGCTCGTCTGCCTCGCGGATCGGGCGGTACCCAGGACATCACTGGTGGTTTGCCGCGTGTGACGGAGATCTTTGAGGCCCGTAAGCCGAAAGAGCCTGCAGCGATGTCGGAAATTTCCGGTACAGTTGAACTCAAGAGCGATAAGCGTCGCGGTAAAATGACGATCATCGTTCGCAATGAGTCAGGCATGGAGAAAGAGCACCATGTCCCGCGCGACCGGCACCTGAACTTCCATACCGGCGACATGGTGGAAGCCGGTGACGCACTGACAGATGGTCCGCTTGTGCCGCATGACATTCTGCGAATTAAAGGTGAGGAAGCTCTGCAGCGATATCTGCTCCGCGAAATTCAGAATGTCTATCGTGCTCAAAGTGTAACCATTAATGACAAACACGTTGAGATTATTTTGTCTCAGATGATGAATAAGGTTGAGATCGAAAATGTGGGCGACAGTCAATTTTTGCCGGGCGAAGTTTGTGATAAGTTCGAATTCCGTCGGTCGAATATAGAGCTGGCAAAGAGCCTGAAGATAACGGATCCGGGCGATACGGACTTAGAAGTCGGTCAGCTTGCCACAAAGGAAGATATCGAAGCGGCCAATGAAAAAGTCGAAGTTCTTGGCGGAACCCCGGCCAAAGGCAAAAAACCGCGTCCGGCGACAGCCAATACGCTCTTGCTGGGTATTACCAAAGCTTCGCTGCAGTCGGATAGCTTTATTTCTGCGGCCAGTTTCCAGGAAACAACAAAGGTCTTGACAGAGGCAGCTCTTGCTGGTAAAGTGGACCAATTACGCGGATTGAAGGAGAATGTAATTCTCGGACATTTGATCCCGGCCGGAACGGCATTTAAGCCATATCTGGACATGAAAGTGAAACATTTAGCTGAGCCGCCGATTCCAAAACAGCTCGAGGAACTGCGGGATGCCAAGGAAGCTGAGGCTGCAGCGGATAAGGCAGTCAAGGCTGCGTTGGGGCTTGAATAGCCTGTAAAATATGGAAAAGATTAGTTTGAGAGAAAAACAGAAATAGCTTGGAGATAGTATGCCAACCATCAATCAGTTAGTCAGGAACGGCAGGAAGAAAAAAGCTCGGAAACGTATTTCCGATATTACCGGGTGTCCGCAGAAACGCGGTGTTTGCCTGATCGTCAGGACACAAACCCCGAAGAAGCCGAACTCGGCGTTACGGAAAATTACGCGTGTCCGTTTAACCAATGGCAAGGAAGTTACCGCGTATATCCCCGGGATCGACCATAACCTGCAGGAACACAGTACGGTTATGATTCGGGGCGGACGTGTTCGTGACCTTCCGGGCGTTCGCTATCACATCGTTCGGGGTGTGCTGGATACTTCCGGGACGGCCAACCGCAAGCAGGGCCGTAGTAAATATGGAACGAAGAAGTCGTAAAGTATATCAATAACCTATAGGGTATAGAGAATGGCAAAGAAATTTACAGCGTCAAGTCAACAGTTAAAACCGGATCCGGTTTACGGCAGTAAGCTGGTGTCTAAATTCGTCAACTGCCTCATGCTGGATGGCAAGAAAAGCATTGCTTACAAGGTTTTTTGTGATGCCATGGGACAGATCGAAAAAAAGATCAAGGATGCTCCTCCGTTGGAAGTTTTTGAGACGGCGATTGAGAACGTCAAGCCGCTTTTGGAAGTTCGCAGCAAGCGAGTCGGTGGTGCCAGCTACCAGGTTCCGATGCAGGTTCGTCCCAAGCGACAGCAGTCGCTGGCATTTCGCTGGATTCTGGCGGCCTCACGGGGCAAAAAGGGCAAGCCGATGTCTATTCGTCTTGCTTCCGAGTTAATGGATGCTTATAAAAAAGAAGGTACGGCGATGACCACTCGCGAGAATGTGCATCGTATGGCTGAAGCCAATAAGGCCTTTGCTCACTTTGCATGGTAATTTCTTAGACGATGACTGCCACGGGCGTTTTTTGAAACTCCGTGGCAGTTTTTTTATGAAGACTATGAATTAACTATAGCGGTATTGGGTAAAATACGGCGAAAGAGGTAGTCATTTATGGCAGCGGATCTGTCTAAAGTGCGGAATATTGGGATCATGGCTCATATTGATGCGGGTAAGACCACCGTAACAGAGCGCATTCTGTATTTTAGCGGCAAGACGTATAAAATTGGTGAAGTCCATGAGGGCACTGCAGTTATGGATTTCATGACAGAAGAGCAGGAGCGGGGTATTACCATCACATCAGCCGCCACTAAATGTCCTTGGGGCGGCTTTGACATCAATCTGATCGACACACCGGGACACGTTGATTTTACGGCGGAGGTTGAACGTTCGCTTCGTGTATTGGATGGGGCGGTTGCGGTATTTGATGGCTCAGAAGGGGTTCAGGCCCAGAGTGAGACGGTTTGGCGTCAGGGAAAAAAATACAATCTGCCTTGTCTGTGTTTTGTTAATAAGATGGACAAGATCGGTGCTGATTTTGAAATGTGTGTCGATAGTATTCGGCACAAACTACTGGCGAATCCGGTTCCGGTACAGATTCCGATAGGTGCCGAATCCAATTTCCGGGGTCTCGTGGACTTGCTGAAAATGAAAGCAGTCTTGTATCGGGAGGAACAGACGGCAACCAGTTTTCACGAGGAGCCGATTCCGGACGATCTTATCGACATCGCTGAGCAGTATCGGCATGTGATGATCGAGGCAGCGGCCGAATATGATGAACAACTGATGGAGGCTTATATTAATGATAAGCCGATCGATTCTAACCGGATCATCGCCGGGCTTCGAAAGGGCGTGCTGGATGGGAAACTGAATCTGGTATTAGTCGGGTCGGCCTTGAAAAACATCGGGGTTCGGAAGTTGCTGGATGCGGTTGTGGCCTATTTGCCCGCACCGCCGGAGCGGCCTGCGGCAGTCGGCTATCGCAATGGCGATATGGAAAAACAAATCGAGGTGGTTTGTGATTCGAATAAACCATTTGTGGGTCTGGCTTTTAAAATTACCAGCGACAAGCACGGCGACCTGTATTTTCTACGAGTTTACCAGGGAACCCTTAAAAGCGGTTCACGGGTCCTGAATAGTAATCGGGACCGAAAAGAAAATGTGACGCGCATATTCCAGATGCATGCCAATAGTCGGAATATTCTGGAAGAGGCCCATGCCGGAGATATTATCGCGGTCGTGGGCCTGAAGGAAACACTGACGGGCGATACGCTTTGCGATTCTCACAATAATATTGTTCTGGAGAGCATTACATTTCCTGAGACCGTTATTAGCATGTCAATCGAACCTCGTTCGGCAGCGGATCGGGCTAAACTGGGTGAGGCGTTGGCTCAGTTGCGGCGGGAAGACCCGACCTTCGGTTGTGATTATGATGCTGAGACGGGTCAGACGATCATCAGCGGAATGGGCGAGTTGCACCTTGAGGTGCTCGAACACAAACTGGTGCGCGAGATGGGCGTGGATGTACGTGTCGGAAAGCCTCGAGTTGCTTATAAGGAGGCCATTAGTCGGCCCGCTAAGGAAGAAGGTAAGTTTGTTCGGCAGACAGGCGGACGGGGCCAGTACGGCCACGTTGTAATTGAAATCGAACCTTTGTTTGACGATGACGGACACTATAGCCGTCAGAATGTCTTTGAAAATAAAATTATTGGTGGGGCGATTCCAAAAGAATATATCCCGGGAATCGAACGTGGTGCCAAAGAAGGGCTGGCAAGCGGCCCCCTGTCAGGCTATCCCCTTGTGGGAGCTAAAGTTACGTTAATTGACGGATCGTTTCATGCAGTGGATTCCTCAGAATTGGCCTTTGAACAAGCAGCAGTACTTGCTGTTCGTGAAATTCTTTCTAAAGCCGGTCCAATTCTGCTTGAGCCTGTGATGCGTGTGCAGATCGTTGTGCCGGAAGCGAATTACGGAGCGGTGCAAGGGCAATTGGTCGCCAAGCGTGGAGAGATTACCGATTCGCACATACATGGCAATATGCGAGTGCTGGATGCCAATGTTCCGTTGGCGGAGATGTTTGGATATTCCGGCCAGATTCGCAGTGCGACTGGAGGGCGAGGCAGTTTTACCATGGAACCGCTTAATTATGAGAAAGTTCCTGAACAAATTTCAGAAAAAATATTGTTAGGCTATTGACAATTTTGAAATTTTTTGATAGTTAGAGAGTTTTTCAGCCGGAGCGAGCACGGAAAGGACTTCCGTGCGTGACGAGTTGGGCTGATCATTTCAACAAATTATAGTACAGGGACGGCAATTTTAGCCTTAAAAGGCTTTTGAAATTGGATGTTGTTCCGCTTGGCCGGTAAACATGGCCTCAAACGCCCGTAATAGAGGGCCTCGACAAAAGGAAGGCGAATAGATGCCTTTCCTGCCTTAGATAGAAAGAAAACGTCGTTTTTTTAAAAACAGGCGCATTTCTTGTATAAATAGACTTGTATTTTGCACGGGATGCTGGTATTTTCACCAGCTTTCCATATTATTTGGCGATACTGCGGGTAGAAATTAAGGATTTACCATGGTAGATACAGAAAAGATCAGAATTCGAATGGAAGCATATGACCATCGGGCGCTGGACAGTTCAGCGAAGGAAATCGTTGAGCAGGCTCGCCGGACCAATGCTCGTGTCAGCGGTCCGATTCCGCTGCCGACGCGTATCGAGAGATACACGGTGCTTCGCAGTCCTCACGTCAATAAGAAGTCACGTGAGCAGTTCGAAATGCGTACCCATAAGCGTGTGATTGATATTTATGATGCCAATGCCCGCACGGTCGAAGCCTTGAACAGGCTGGTCGTTCCTGCGGGCGTTTTTGTTAAGATAAAAGCTTAGAAGGTCCTAAATAAATTGGTGTAACAGCGTTAATAAACGCATCAGAATACGAAAAGAAACGCAACAAGCACAAGGGAATAGATAATGGCAATGTTGCTTGGTAAAAAAATCGGAATGACTCAAATTTACGACGAGTCCGGCAAGTTGATACCTGTAACGGTTATTCAGGCCGGTCCCTGCAAAGTGACACAGGTCAAGACGGGCGACACTGACGGCTACAATGCGTTGCAGATTGGCCTTGACGATGTAAAGGCCAGCCGGATCAAGAAGCCTCAGGAAGGCCATGCGAAAAAAGCCGGCACAACGCCGAAACGATTCGTTCGTGAGTGGCGTTTGAGTGCCGGTCAAAATGTAGAGCATGCGGCCGGTGACGAGATCGGCGTTTCTTCGTTTGCAGATGTTAAGCTTGTTGATGTTTGCGGAACCAGCAAGGGCAAGGGGTATGCCGGTGTTATGAAGCGTCATGGATTTGGCGGTTTTCCGGCCTCTCACGGTTGTGAGCGTAAGCATCGTGCTCCGGGTTCGATTTCATCACATGCTTCCGATGCCGGACATGGCGGAAACGTCAAAAAGGGCAAACGCATGGCCGGCCGTATGGGCGGGGCTCGCGTGACAAGTAAGCACCACAAACTGGTTTCGATTGACGAAGAAAAGAACCTCTTGGTGATTAAGGGTGCGATCCCGGGTCCGTCCGGCGGTTATGTTGAAATTCGAACCTCTCACACGAGGCCCCAGGATTAAAATTAAGATAGAACGTAAAGCTGGATAACGAAAATGATTGACGTAAAAGTCTATAATCGAGAAGGTAAAGAACTGGAAAGCCTGCAGGTGGACGAAAGCCTTTTTGGCAGTGAAATTCGCCCTGCGTTATTGAAACAGGCGATGGTCATGTACCACGCGAATAAGCGTGTGGGCACGGCGGCCACCAAGAGCCGAGGCATGGTGCAGGGTTCAACCCGCAAGTTGTATAAGCAGAAGGGGACGGGTAACGCTCGTGCGGGAAACGCTCGCACGCCTGTTCGTGTTGGCGGTGGTGTGACATTTGCCAAAGTAATGCGGGACTTCGGAAAACGGATGCCAAAGAAACAGCGTCGCCTGGCTTGCGATTCGGCCCTTCTGATCAAACTGCAGACAGGACGGCTGATCATTGTGGATGAGCTGAATTTCGATGCCCCCAGGACAAAGGAATTTTCTCGTGTTCTGGGCAATCTTAGCATTAACAGAAGCTGCCTGGTTACGATCGGTCAGCAGAATGCCAATATTTATAAATCCGCCCGGAATATCCCGAAGGTTGACGTTATCGTGGCGGACGACCTGAATGCCGGCGATATCTGCAACAAGCAAAATGTGCTTTTTACCAAGGACGCATTTATGGCCTTGCTGGATAAGAAGAAAACCAATTAGGAATACAGGAAAGAATTGTGGATAATTATAACATCATCATCAAGCCGTTGGTAACCGAACAGGGGATGCATTTTGCAAACACCAAAAATGCCTATTCGTTCGAAGTCAATAAAAAGGCCAATAAGATTCAAATCCGCAGTGCGGTCGAAAAATTGTATAAGGTCAAGGTGGTAGATGTTCGGACGGCAAATGTCAAAGGCAAGCCGCGTCGCCGTGGTCGCAATATTGGCTATACCAAGAGCTGGAAGAAAGCTGTTGTTGTGCTGCATCAGGATTATCATATTGACCTGTTCTAAATAAGTTGTACACGAAAAGAAAGTAAGACTTGAATTATGGCTATACGAGTATACAAACCGACAAGTAATGGACGACGGAATGCTTCGGTCATTGACTATAAAGCTGTTCTGACAACGGACAAGCCGGAGAAGACGCTGTGCAAACGCATCAAGAAAAACGGCGGACGCAACCATCACGGGAAAGTGACGGTTCGTTTTCGTGGCGGCGGTGCTCGGAAAATCTACCGGATGATCGATTTTAAGCGGAATAAAGATGACATGACCGCAACCGTCCAGTCGATCGAGTATGATCCCAACCGCAATTGCTTTATTTCGCTTGTACAGTATGAAGACGGTGAAAAGCGTTATATTCTCGCCCCGGAAGGTATTAAAGTTGGCATGACAATCGAAAGCGGTTCGGTAGTTGAACCCAAGATCGGAAATTCAATGCCTTTGTCAGGGATTCCGGTCGGCGTCGAAATTCATAATATTGAAATGACTGCCGGTCAGGGCGCCAAGCTTGTTCGTAGTGCCGGCGGAGTTGCCCGCCTGATGGCTAAAGATGGCGATTGGGCTTCAATTATTCTGCCCAGTGGTGAAATGCGTATGATTCGCAAGGAATGTCGGGCGACAGTCGGTCATTTGAGTAATTCTGATTATCAGAATGTGAAAATTGGAAAAGCAGGACGTAAACGTCATATGGGTCGCAAACCGCATGTTCGTGGTAAAGCGATGAACCCGGTTGCTCACCCGATGGGTGGTGGTGAAGGCCGAGCCAATGGTGGACGTCACCCCTGTTCACCGACGGGTGTTCCCGCTAAAGGTGGAAAAACACGTAGTCGCAGCAAGACGTCAAATAATCGCATTATTCGTCGTCGTAAATCGAATCGCGGCTTGCAGCTTGTTCTTTAACGCCGCATAACGAAAAAAAGAAGTCCAGTAAAAAAGAGGAATTTGAATGGGACGTTCGACAAAAAAAGGCCCGTATGTAGATGAGAAAGTGTACCTGAAGGTACAAAAGCAGATCGATTCCGGCAGCAAGGATCCGATCAAGACGTGGGCGCGTGCCTGCACGATCATTCCGGAATTTGTTGGCTTTACGTTTCTTGTTCACAATGGGAAAATGTTTCATAAAGTGCTGATATCCGAGGATATGGTGGGTCACAAACTGGGCGAATTTTCGCTGACTCGTACGTTCAGAGGCCATTCCGGCGGCAAGAAGTAAACCAACGTGTTGAAGCCCAAGGGCAATATAAGGTTAGATTAATATGCTAAGTGCAAAAAAGTTTAAAAACGTTTGTAAAAAGCAGCAGGTTTCAGATTCTCAGTTGGCGGAACATCTGGCTCGCGGAGGCATGAGCAAAGATGATGCTTTGACGGCGATTCGCAACTGGAAAGAAGCGCGTTTCGCAACCCAGCCGAGCCGGGAGGACGTGGAACATCTTGCAACTGCATTAGGAGTTGAGACTAACGCGATCTCCGAATGGATTGCCAGCCATCGCTATGCACCGATGTCAGCTCGTAAGGCGCGTCTGGTCACCGAACTCATCGCAGGACGCGATGTTCAAGATGCCCTGGACCTGTTGACCTTTACGAACAAACGGGCTGCGGTTCATGTGAAGAAAGTGCTGCAGAGCGCGATCGCCAACGCCGACGAGCAGGAGGCGGATGTCGATAATCTCTGTGTTTTTGAAGCCCGTGTTGATCAGGCGGGCCGTCGGATCGGAACAAAAGCCTGGCATCCGAAAGATCGCGGACGGGCGCATCCGATTCGCAAGGAAGCCAGTCATATTTATATAACAGTATCGGAAGGTTAATCTTAAAGCGGGAATATTTATGGGTCAGAAGACATCTCCAATTGGTTTTAGAACAGGAATTACGCTTGGGTGGCAAAGTACCTGGTTCGCTCCAAAGGCGAACTATGGTGAGTTCCTGATTGAAGACTATAAGATCAGGGATTATGTGGAAAAGAAGTTCAATCTTCAGCCACCTTATTCAGCCGTATCAAAGGCCGAGATCGCACGTACCCGCAACGAAGTCAAGGTTACGCTGCACACCGCCCGTCCCGGTATGGTAATCGGCCCTCGTGGTGCGGAGGTTGATAAGTTCCGGGAAGAACTCGAAGGTCTGATCAATCGAAAGATCAGTGTTAATGTTATCGAAATCAAAGAAGCGGCTTTGGACGCCAAGTTGGTGGGTGATAATATTGCCCAACAATTGAAAAAGCGTTCGGCCCATCGACGTATTATGAAGATGGCTTGCGAAACCGCCATGAACGCCGGAGCTCTTGGTGTCAAAGTGCTTTGCAGCGGTCGTCTTTCAGGTGCAGAAATAGCTCGAAGCGAAGTGCAGAAACTGGGAAGTATTCCGCTTCAGACGCTCGACGCAAATGTTGACTATGCCAAGTCTACCGCCCGAACAACTTATGGGGCTATCGGCATCAAGGTTTGGATCTATAAAGGTAAGTTTGGTGAAGAGATCACGCCGATCATTCAGAATAAACCTCGACGCGGTGGAAAGCCGGGTGGAGGACGTACAGGTGGAGGACGATCAGGCGGCGGTCGTTCGGGTGGTCGTTCAGCATCTCGTCCGGCTTCAGCACCTGCACCTACAGTAGCGGCACCAGTGGTTCCTGCTCCGGAAGCTCCTGCGGCACCAGCACCAGAACAGACAGAGAATAATCAGGATAACAGCTAAGGTAAAGGATTTGAATCATGGCATTAATGCCAAAAAGAGTAAAATATCGTAAGCATCATCGCGGGAAAATGAAAGGCAATGCCTCTCGCAGGAATTATGTTGCTTTTGGTGAATACGGCTTGCAGGCACTTGAGCCCCATTGGATCACCGGTCGACAGATCGAAGCGGGGCGTATTGCAGCGTCTCACTTTTTGCGTCGTGAAGGTAAGGTTTATATCCGCATTTTCCCGGACCATTCGTACACAGCCAAACCGCTGGAAGTTCGAATGGGTAAGGGTAAAGCCGAAGTTGAGGGCTGGGTCGCAGTGGTTAAGCCCGGAACTGTTTTATATGAAATCGGCGGCGTCGAGGAAGATGTAGCCAAAGAGGCGCTGTTGCGTGTGGCTCATAAAATGCCTGTCAAATGCCGGTTTGTAGCACGCAGACATACACTTGGATAAGGAACTGGACGAAATATGAAAGCTTCTGAAATCAGAGATATGCGGTCGGATGAACGGCAGGAAAAATTCGAAGTCTTACAGAGACAGTTGTTTGATCTTCGTGCTCAAGCCGTTACCGAGAATCTGGAAAACCGTCATGCGATTCGCAATGTGCGTCGCGATATTGCACGGGTCAAAACCATTATGAACCAAGAACAGGGTAAGGTCCAGTAAAGGCATGGAAAATAAAGAACAAAAAAAGAACACACGAGCGTTCGTTGTATCAAAAAGCGGTGATAAGAGCATCACTTGCCAGATTGATTATAAAGTGAAACACCCACGATACGGCAAGTATATTCGCCGCCGAACCAAGATGGGTGTTCATGATCCGCAGAATCTTGCAGCGATCGGCGATATTGTGGAAATAACGGAGTGCAGACCGATCAGTAAGACCAAAAACTGGCGTCTGGTAAAAGTATTGGAAAAAGCAGTTTTAGAGTAAAGGGCGGACCATTGATTCAGCAGGAAACCATGTTGGAAATCGCCGATAACAGCGGCGTTAAGACGGCACAATGTATTAAGGTGCTGGGTAAGTGCAGTTCGCGAACTGGAAAAAGTACCCGTCCGATAGCGACTGTTGGAGATATTGTTTCTGTGGCGATTAAAAAGCACCTTCCCAACTGTTCGTTGGATAAAAAGAAGGTTTACCGGTGTGTGATCATTCGGACCAAATATCCGGTACGTCGTCAGGACGGCAGCTATGTCCGTTTTGACAGCAATGCGGCGGTGATGATCGATGAAAATAAAAATCCCGTAGGAACTCGTATTTTTGGCGCGGTTGCTCGTGAATTGCGTGAAAAGAATTTTATGAAGATCGTCTCTCTGGCCAGTGAGGTTGTATAGCACTGACGGAAAACGCAAAAGAGGATAATAATGGCAAAACATGTAAAAAAAGGTGATACAGTAGAAATTATTGCCGGCGTTAATAAAGGCGCCACGGGCAAGGTGATGCGTGTGATCCCGGGTAAAGACAGGGTACTGGTGGAAGGTATTAATCTTGCCCACAAGCACGTTCGTCCGTCTCAGAAGAATCCCCAGGGCGGCCGGATCCGTGTCGAAAGGCCGATTCACATCAGTAATGTTTTGCCGGTGAATTCGAAAAGCAATAAGGGAACCCGTGTGCGTTTTGAAGTGGATGCCAAGGGGAACAAAAGGCGCGTTGCTGGTGATGGCTCCGAAATCAGCATCGTTACCAAATCAAAGAAGAAAAAATAACCAAGTTGAGGGTTAAAGGATAATCAATGGCTCGTTTAAAAGACATATACAACAGTAAAGTTGCTCCGTCGCTGAAGGAGAAATATAAGTACTCCAGCACGATGGCGATTCCGCGGATTGAGAAAGTTGTCATTTCCATGGGCGTCGGCAAAGCGGTTCAGGATAAGAAATTCATGGACAACGCATTCAAGGATGTGACGGTCATCACCGGTCAAAAACCGCTTGTTTGCAAGGCCAGGAAGAGCGTGTCAAACTTTAAGGTTCGCGAGGGCGACAAGACCGGTTTGAAAGTGACATTGCGAAAAGAACGCATGTATGAGTTTATGGATCGCCTCATTAACTTGGCGATTCCGCGAGTGAAGGACTTTCGCGGCTTAAATCCCGACGGATTTGACGGTCGCGGTAATTACTCAATGGGACTGGAAGAACAGAGCGTGTTTCCGGAAATTGATCCATCCCGCATTGAGACACAGCAGGGTATGAATATTACATTTGTTACAACCGCCAACACGGATGATGAGGCGCGGGAAATGTTGAAATTGTTTGGAATGCCTTTTAAGGCGACGTCATAAGCATTAATCGATGAGGATTTGGAGTCTTGTATGTCCACAACGGCACTTGAAAATAAAGCCAGAAAGAAACCGAAATACCAAAGCCGGGGATACACACGCTGCGAGATATGCGGACGTGCCAGGGCGGTCTATCGGAAGTTTAAAATATGCCGAATTTGCTTTAGAACCATGGCCAATGAAGGCAAAATACCCGGTGTAAAGAAGGCGAGCTGGTAAAACAGTAATCGTTAATGAATTTTAATTTTGGAGCAGTTGAATGAGTTTGAGTGATCCCATTGCGGATATGCTGACAAGAATACGGAATGCCTCTCGTGTCGGAAGACAGGACGTGAAGATCCCGGCGTCCAAGATTTGCCAGGGTATCGCGAATGTTCTGAAAGAAGAGGGATATATCAGCGATTTTGATCGCATTGATGACGAGAAACAAGGAATCCTTCGTGTCTTGCTGAAGTACACACCGGGAGGTGAACCGGTGATTACGATGATCAGTCGTGCCAGTAAACCAGGTTGTCGCGTCTATAAAGGCAAAGATGAGTTGCCTCGCGTGATGGGCGGGTTAGGTATTTCGATTGTTTCTACCAGTAAAGGCGTAATGAGTGATAGAAAATGTCGATCTGAGAATATCGGCGGTGAATTGATTTGCACGGTGAGCTAAATGAGTCGTATAGGAAAAAAACCAATTGCAGTTCCGTCAGGTGTCAAGGTTGAGCAAAAGGCTCGGGTTTTTAAGGTGACCGGTCCCAAGGGCACGCTGGAAATGGAATGTCATCCGGACATTGACGTAAAAGTTGAGAATGACGCAGTCATTGTCGATAACCCGCAACAGGATGATCGAGCCAAAAAAGCATTACACGGGACCATGCGAGCCTTGCTTAACAACATGGTCGTTGGGGTCAGTCAGGGTTTCGAAAAGAAGATGCAGATTTTTGGCACCGGCTACAACGTCAAGGAGCAGAGCGGTAAGCTTGTGCTGAATGTCGGATATTGTCATCCGATAGAACTGAAGATCCCCAAGAGTGTAAACGTGGAGATTAAGACGCCCGCCACTCGTGGAAATGATGTTCCCGCCTTGTTTACCCTTTCCGGTCCGGATAAACAGGAACTGGGGCAGTTTGCGGCGGTGGTCCGCAAGGTTCGCCCGCCGGAACCGTATCAGGGCAAGGGAATCCGTTATGCGGATGAGCATGTTGTACGCAAAGAAGGCAAGGCCTTTGGTGCGGGCTAATTATCTCAGGATAGATCGATGTGATCGCCGCAGCCATGCGGCGTAACAGTTCACAATAAAAGGAAATCGGTAAAAATGCAGAAAGAAAAGATAAAACAGGCTCGAATAAGACGCAACTGGCGTTCGAGGAGCAAAATATTTGGGACGCCGGAACGTCCCCGTTTGGTGGTTTACCGTTCGGCGCGGCATATCTATGCACAGATCATTGATGATCTGGCGGGGGTGACCCTGGTGTCGGCCAGTACGCAGGCCAAGGGACTGCGTGACGCCCTTAAGTCCGGTGGAAACAAGGAAGCGGCTAAAGTTGTCGGTACCACGATCGCCAAGCAGGCAATAGGTGTCGGCATCAAGGCCATTTGCTTTGATCGAAACGGATATAAGTATCATGGCCGGGTCAAGGCCCTGGCGGATGCGGCTCGTGAAGCCGGACTAGCTCTCTAAAGAAAACTTTAAACGTAAAAATGGAGATAAAAGTTGGCTGAAGAAATCAGAACAGACATTCAAACGGAACAACCGCTGGAAGATACAGTTGTAAAAGTGTTCCGTAATGCCAAGGTGGTCAAAGGCGGACGTCGTTTCAGCTTTTCCGCTCTGGTGGTAGTAGGTGACCGCAATGGAACCGTTGGGTTTGGCTACGGAAAAGCCAACGAAGTTCCTCCTTCAGTGGAAAAGGCAGTCAAAGATGCCAAAAAAAATCTGCATAAGGTTCCTGTTGTGGATGGCACGATTCCGCATCCGGTTATCGGCAAGTGCCGTGCGACTCAGGTAACAATGCTGCCGGCCAGCCCGGGTACCGGTGTTATCGCCGGTTCGAGCGTTCGCGCTGTTCTTGAATACGCCGGCGTACGTAATGTATTAACAAAGATTAACGGCAGTCGATCCGCTAAAAACGTCGTGAAGGCGGTTATGGATGGGCTAATGAAACTGCGTGATAAAGAAACCGTTGAATCTCTACGTGGCGTAGAGATCGAAGTTGAAAAAAGGTGGTGATAACGACCATGTTAAGCAATGAAATAACAGCAATTGTCGGAGCTCATCCGAAACGCAAACGTGTTGGACGCGGCAGAGCAAGCGGGCAGGGCAAAACCAGCGGCGCGGGCACAAGGGATACGGCAGTCGTGCGGGTTCCTCGACGAATCTTGCGAATGCCGGCGGTCAGATGCCTTTGTTCCGAAGACTGCCTAAACGCGGGTTTAATAATGTCGTTTTTTCAACACGTTATGAGGTCGTAAACGTCGCTCAGTTGGAGCGGGTGTTTAGTGATGATGCGAATGTCGGTGTTGAAGAGCTTATTGGTGCCGGTCTTGTCGATTCTCGTCAGAGCAAGGTAAAAATTCTGGGTGATGGTGAGTTGACCAAAAAGTTAAAGGTAACGGCCCATAAGTTCAGTAAAAGCGCCGAACAGAAAATTTCCGGTTGCGGCGGTTCTGTGAAGGTGGTTGCCTAAGCCACACAGGGAAGGATAAACAATGCTAGGGACATTTGTAAATATTTTTAAAGTGCCGGATTTAAGAAATAAGATCCTGTTTACACTTGTATTGCTGTGTATTTACAGGATTGGCTTTCATATTCCGGTTCCGGGGTTTGATTCCGAAAAGATCCAACAAGCTTCCGGGCAGCGGGACAATGAGTCTCCGCTTGGGCGTGCGGCTGATTATCTGCAGATGTTTACGGGGGGGACATTGAGCCAGTCCAGTCTTTTTGGACTGGGGATTATGCCGTATATTTCAGCATCTATTATTCTGATGCTGCTGGGTGAAGTTTTGCCGGCGCTGCGGAAACTCCGCCAGGAGGGGCAGACCGGACATAAGAAAATACAGGAGTATACGCGCTATTTGACGGTGCCGTTATGCCTGATCCAGGCGATGATGTACATGAAGATGTTTGTCGGCGGAGAATATGTGTTTGCCGGGATGAAAACACAGGCCCTGATCATGGGTATTGCGGGGATGACCGCCGGTACGCTCTTTTTAATGTGGTTGGGTGAACAGATCGATGAATATGGGATGGGCAACGGTATCAGCCTGATCATTATGGCCGGTATCCTGTCTCGGATGCCTTGGGCGATAAAGCAGGTTATTGATAATTTTGAGTTCAAAGTCGGCGGCGACCCCGGTACTTACGGTCCCGGAACACTGATCGTTTTGATTGCGGCGTTTGTGAGTGTTGTGGCCGGAGCGATCCTGATTACCCAGGGCCAACGGCGTATTCCAATTCAGCAGGCCAAGCAAATGCGTGGTCATCGTATGTATGGCGGTGCTCGTCACTATCTTCCGTTGCGGGTTAACCACGGCGGCGTGATGCCGATCATCTTTGCGTCAAGCTTAATGATGTTTCCCCCGATCATTTTAGAGCAGTTGAAGCGAATTCCATCGCTGGCCGAGTCTGATATTTATATACAGATAACCGAAGCCTTTAGTACAAGGGCATTTACTTATAATGTGGTTTTTGTTGTTATGATTTTCCTGTTTGCTTATTTCTGGACGACGGTTCAGTTTCAGCCGAAAGACATGGCGAAAAATCTGCGTGATCGCGGCAGCTTTATTCCGGGGCTTCGGCCGGGACACCGCACAGCGGAATATCTTGAAACCGTGATGATTCGAATCACCTTTTTTGGTGCGGCCTTTTTGGCGTTTATTGCTGTGGTGCCCAGTCTGGTTGCACAATTGATGAATGTTCCTTTCTCTGTTGCGTCCTTCCTCGGCGGTACAGGATTATTGATTGTTGTCAGCGTCTCACTGGATCTGGTTCAGCGGATCGAGGCGAATTTAATTATGCGTAACTACGAAGGATTCGGCGATTCACGAATTAAAGGGGCGTTCCGATGAAATTGATACTTCTTGGACCTCCCGGTGCAGGCAAAGGCACGCAATGCAAACGTATTATTGAAAAATATGGGATGATTCACTTGTCCAGTGGTGATATTCTGCGTGCTGAACGAAAAGCCAATAGTGAACTTGGGCAAAAGGCCCAAAGTTATATGGATAGCGGCGGATTGGTGCCGGACGACCTGATCATTGATATGATGATCGGTGCTGTTAAAAAAGCCCCTGTGTCCGGCTATGTTCTGGATGGTTTTCCACGGACAGTTGCTCAGGGCGATGGACTTGATGAGGCACTTGAAAAAGCCGGTGAAAAGATCGATGCGATCGTGAACTTACGTGTTCCAAATGAAGCCATTATCTCTCGTATGACCGGCCGAAGAAGCTGCCCGGAGTGCGGGGCGGTTTATCATATTGAAAACCTTAAGCCTAAGGTTGCCGGTCAGTGTGACAAGGGTTGCGGCCTATTGGTTCAGCGACCGGATGATACGCCGGAAGTGGTATCCAATCGGTTGAAAATTTATGATGAACAGACAGCGGCAGTTGTTGGTTATTATCAGAGCAAAGGGAATGTGATTCTCGATATTGATGCCAACCAGGGAATCGATCAAGTGACTGCTGATGTTTTTGAAAAATTAGACGCCCTGAAGGGTTAGGTGAGCAGAAAATGCCGATAACGCTTCGGAGCAGTCGGGAAATAGAAATGCTTCGTAACGCCGGAGCGGTTGTTGCGAAGGTTCTTTCAAAATTAGAAGAATATGCCAAGCCGGGGGTTAGTACTGCCGAGTTGGATGGGATCGCGCTGGAGATAACACACCAGATGGGTGCGATTGCCTTGTTCAAGGGTGTTCCTTGTCCCTGTATGGATCACCCGTTTCCGGGAGCGATCTGTGCTTCTGTCAATGAGCAGTTGGTTCATGGGATTCCGTCCAAAAAAGTGATCTTAAAAGAAGGGGACATCCTCAGTATTGACTTTGGCGTAAAGCTCAATGGTTATTGTGGCGACTCTGCAACGACGTTTGGTATTGGAAAAATATCGCCGGATCGGCAAAAACTTCTCGATGTGACAAAAGGGCTTTTGGAAATTGCTATTGAGAATATGGCTCCGGGTGTCAAGTGGAGTACCATTGCCGGCATGATGGAAGAAATGGCTATTCGGGCCAATTTCTCGATTGTCAAAGATTATGTCGGACACGGGATCGGTACGGAGATGCACGAAGATCCGAAAGTGCCCAATTTTGTCAGTCGTGAGCTGCTTCGCAATGACATCGTTCTCAAGGAGGGTATGATACTCGCGGTAGAACCGATGGTCAATATGGGCAAGGCGGCCGTGAAAACGCTTTCTGACGGTTGGACCGTTGTAACGAGAGATAAGAAATGCTCGGCACATTTCGAGCATACGATCGCTGTGGTTGACGGCGGCTGCGACGTGTTAACGGCTTGCGATCAAAGCGAAGACTAAAGAGAGTAGAAAAAAGTATGGCCAAAAAAGACGCAATCAGACTTGAAGCAAAAGTCGTGGAAGCGCTGCCCAATGCGATGTTCCGTGTGGAACTCGAGAATGGGCATCAGATACTGGCGCATGTGTCAGGAAAAATGAGGATGCACTTTATTCGCATCCTGCCCGGTGATACGGTTACGGTCGAGATGAGCCCGTATGACCTGACCCGGGGACGTATTGTATTGAGAAACTAAAACCTTTGAAAGCAGAAGGTGTCAGCATGAAAGTAAGAAGCTCAGTAAAACGAATTTGTGAGAAATGTAAAATCATCCGCCGTAAGGGCGTGTTGCGCGTGATTTGTTCAGCCAATCAGCGTCACAAGCAGCGTCAGGGTTAAGGATGAATAATGGTTAATTTTAAGGTATAGGAGTTATTATGCCGCGTATTGTTGGTGTTGATGTTCCAAATAATAAGCCGACCTGGATTGCGTTAACTTATATTCATGGAATCGGACGTCATACGGCTCAGTTGATCCTGCACGAAGCGGCGATTGACGGTACGCTTCGCGCCGGGAAACTGACGGAAGAGGAAGTGACCAAGATCGCCCAGATCATTACACGCGACTATCCGGTTGAAGGTCAGTTGCGCCGTCAGGTATCGCAGAATATCGTCCGCCTGAAAGACATCGCCTGTTACCGCGGAATGCGGCATCGCCGGGGACTTCCGGTTCGGGGTCAGCAGACGCAGAGTAATGCGCGAACCCGAAAAGGTAAGAAGAAAACGGTTGCCGGCAAAAAGGGTGTAAAAGAATTACGTTAATCGATCTTTGAACGATGACGAATATTGAAATTCTTAGGAACGAATAGAAAATGGCAAAAAGTATCAAACGGAAAATCAGGAAAAATCTTGTACGCGGAATCGTCCATATTAAGGCGACGTTCAACAACACGCTGGTAACCATTTCGGATCCGGATGGCGGAGTTGTTTGTCAGGATTCCGGTGGAAGTGTAGGATTTAAAGGGTCACGTAAAAGTACTCCGTTTGCGGCTCAGCGAGCGGCGGAAAAATGTGCTCGTACGGCGATGCGGTACGGACTTCGTGAAGTTGAAATTCGTGTAAAAGGTCCGGGGTCGGGCCGTGAATCTGCCATCTCTGCGATCCAGCAGGCCGGATTGAGAATTTCGTCGATTGAGGACGTGACTCCGATTCCACATAACGGTTGCCGTCCGCGGAAACGCAGAAGAGTTTAACCAAAACCATATACAAACAAATTAAACGATTTGATAAGATAAAGGAATAGTTGAACGATGTCACGATACTTAGGTCCATCATGCAGACTATGCCGCCGGGAAGGCATGAAGCTTATGCTCAAAGGGGGCCGATGTGAGACAGCCAAATGCTCGCTCGAGAAGCGGGAACGCAGTATGGCTCCCGGTATGCACGGCTGGCGTCGCGGACGCCGAAGTGACTACGGCGTACGCTTGCGTGAAAAACAGAAAGTGAAACGATATTATGGTCTGATGGAAAAACAATTCATGAGTTATTTCCGAAAGGCCGAACGCCGACCCGGTAACACCGGGGAAATCCTGCTTGAGCTTCTCGAAAGACGTTTGGGCAATGTGGTTTACAAACTGAATTTTGCACCGTCCCGTAAGTCGGCGCGTCAGCTTATTACGCATGGACACATTTACCTGAACGGCCGTCGTGTCGATGTTCCCGATATTACCATCAAGGTCGGAGATACGATAACGTTAAAGAATTCCGACAAAAGCCGAAAAATCGTCAAAGCGCAGCTTGAAAGCAATCCGAATTTTGCGGTTCAGGGATGGCTTCAGTTGGATACTGCAAAACCCATGGCGACGGTTGTTGGAATTCCGACCCGCGATGATATCCAACTGGCGGTTGAAGAACAGTTGGTTGTGGAATTTTGTTCGAAATAGTAATTGAGATCATTAACGCTGGTGAATTACAGAGAGCGGCCGGTCCTTATGGCCTTAAGGGTATGCCGCTGAGAACATTCACCTCTTTTTAGGAGGCCGTTTTATGAGAGTGACGTGGCGAGGTTTAGAGTTACCCACGCGAGTGGAAAAAGACGAACAGGCATCAACCAGTCAATACGGCCGCTTTTATATTGAGCCGTTTGAACGCGGGTTCGGAACGACAATTGGCAACAGTCTGCGTCGAATCCTGCTTTCCTCTCTGGAGGGAAGTGCGGTTGAATCAATAAAGATTTCCGGTGCCGATCATGAATTTATGTCTGTTCGCGGTGTGGTGGAAGATGTGACGGATATTGTTATTAATATCAAAAATTTGATTGTCCGGATGCAGGACGATGAACCAAAGACGATCAGGGTGAAGGCCAATAAGGCCGGTCCGGTGACAGCCGGGATGATCGAGTCTGATGCGTCGATCCAGGTTATCAATAAAGACCTGGTTTTGGCGACACTGACGGAAAATGTTGACTTTGAAATTGAAATGACGGTTGGGAACGGACGCGGTTATTCTCCGGCTTCTGAGCGAATCGCTGACGAAGACCGTTACGAACAGGAAGTTGGCCGTATTGAGGTCGATGCGATTTATTCGCCGGTCGTTCGTGTTCGCTATAAAACCGAAGACACGCGTGTGGGTCAGCGAACAAACTATGACAAGCTCGTTCTTGAGATATGGACTGATGGAACCGTGTTGCCGGAAATGGCTCTGGTTGAAGCCGGGAAAATTCTTCGCAAGTACGTTAATCCGTTTGTTCAGTATGCACAACTTGGAAAAGATACGGTTGAAGAAGAAGTACAGGCAGAAGAGACAGCCGAGGAAAGCGTCAACGAAGAGCTGGCGGCTAAGTTGGTTATGCCCATCGAGTCGCTGGAATTGACGGTTCGCTCAAGCAATTGCCTGGAATCCAATAATATCCAAACGGTGGGTGAATTGGTCATGATGACGGAGGCGGATCTGTTGAAGATTCGAAGTTTTGGAAAGACCAGTTTGCGGGAAATTCGCAGGAAACTGGCGGATCTTAATTTGTCATTGGGAATGACTGATATTGGTTAAGTAATAAAACGATTGCCAAAGAAAGAAAAAGGGTAGAATAATATGCGTCATCGAGTAGCTGGACGTCATTTAAGCAGAACAAGCGAGCATCGGCTTGCGTTACGCCGCAACCTGGTTTCATCCTTGTTTGAACATGAGACGATTTCAACAACACAGGAAAAAGCCAAAGAAGTCCGCGGCTTTGCTGAGAAACTGATTACGCTTTCCAAAAAGGGAACGCTCGCTGCTCGCCGGCGTGCGATTGCCATGCTGAATAACCGCGCGATTTATGCCGAAGAAGACGGCAAGATGGTTAAAAAGGGAACTGTTGTCGGTAAGCTTTTCAGCGAGATCGGCCCCCGTTACCTGGATCGTCCGGGTGGGTACACGCGTATTATCAAGCTCCCCAAACGGCGGCTTGGTGATGGAGGAAAGCTTGTGCTGCTGCAGTTGGTAGGTGCCGGCCAGGAGAAAAAACAGAAGGCTGACGAAAAGAAAAAGTAGCGTTTTGTTGAAGTCGGAGGAACTTGTCGATGGATCAGGATTGCATTTTCTGTAAAATTGCTTCCGGCCAAATTCCTTCGCTGAAGATATTTGAAAATGAGCATATCTTAGCATTTATTGATATCGGCCCCGTTAGTAACGGTCATACGCTGGTGATACCGAAACAGCATTACAGGACACTGGATCAGATGACACCTGAAATGATGGCCGAAATAGCCAAAGTCCTGCCGATGTTGGCCGCATCCATCCAGAAGGCGATGAAGTCGGAAGGCTACAATGTACTATGCAACAATGGGTCGGTTGCCGGTCAGGTTGTTGGGCATATGCATTTACATATTATTCCAAGAAATGCCAACGACGGTATATTTAATCAATGGCCGTCTTTCCAGTATCCGGACGGAAAAGCAGAGCAGATTGCAGAGAAAATACGGGAAAATCTAAGTCTTTAATAATCAAAGACTTGATAACCATTTCCAAGTGTGCTATAATTACATTATATTCGTCGCGGGGTAGAGCAGTCTGGTAGCTCGTCGGGCTCATAACCCGGAGGTCGTTGGTTCGAATCCAGCCCCCGCCATTCATAAACCGTTTTAAAACAACGGTTTATATTTTTGACCACGCAAGGCCTTCAGCTTCGTGTCTCGAAATGTAATTTTTTAGGAGAAATCAAATGATCAGCGACACGTCATCCGTTTCCCACCTCATCTGAAATTCTATGAATATGACAAGTTATTTCTATATTATGAGAAGTACTTGTCTTTATTTTATGATATAATATGTCGTTCGGAAGTAATTATGTGGGGGGGACAGCATAAGCTGACGATCTCCTACATCGGGAGAGGGTAACCATAAAACAAGCCCTTTTAGCAGGAAGACAGTTTGTTTAGGTGGGAATCAGTGAAAATCAAATGTTCATCAGTCGTTTTTCTATGTATCGTAGTAACAACATCTGCTTTCCCAGAGCATCTGAAAGTGGATCTTAGTGTCTCCGGCCAGCCGGGCGGATGGGCTTCACGAACTGGGCGACCGTCAACTTTACGACAAATACACATACCACGACTTTTAGAAGTATAACGGCGATAATCGATATGACTTAGGCGACTTAAAGCAAATAGCAATAGACTGCCTCGATTGCAACCGCGAGCCTTCGTCACAGTGCGGATTATAGGACCCGCTGAATATTGAAAATGAATCGTTTAAAATGAAAGAAGATTTAACAAAGAAGGCAATTATGCCAAACAAATACTACTTAATCATAGGTATATGTTTATTTATTATACTTCAATGCGGTTTTTCTTTGGCACTTGCTGGTCCGATCGGCTGGGCATCAGTGAATGGTGGAACCACGGGCGGAGAGGGTGGCGAAACCATCACCGTGACGACGAAGGATGAACTCTACAACGCCCTAAATTTGAGCGGCCCGAAGATCATCAATGTTAGCGGCATGATTTCGTTCCCTGATGAAACTATTTCCGGCACGCAGGGCGACAAGACCATTCAGGGTGTAGGTTCAGGTTCGGGTTGGTACGGTTGTGTTAAGATCAACGGCCCGAATAATGTCATCCTCAGGAACTTAACGCTTAAGACAGAGAACAGAGACCCGCTCCTCATTCAACAGGGAGCGACGAACTTCTGGGTCGATCACTGCTCATTTGTGCATGGTGTCGATGAGCTCATAAGTGTAAAGGACGGCGCCGACTATATTACTATATCCTGGTGCAAGTTCTCATTTGAATCTGAAGGTGACCATAATCTGGCCGCTCTTATAGGATCCACCGACAATCATCCGGTTGACGAAGGCCACCTGAATATCACCTGGCATCACAACTGGTTTGCCGACCGGGTTCACGGCCGCATGCCGCGTGTGCGTTACGGCAAGAATCACGTCTTCAACAACTACTATGCTGTCCCGAATCATGACGGGTATTGTGTTACCGCCAATTGGGGATCGCAATTGCTGGTTGAGAACAATTACTTCTACCAGGTAGAGTCTCCTTATAACACCACAGACGACGGCAGACTCAGGGCTGTCGGCAATATACTCGACGATTGCTTCGGCTCGATGAGCCCCGGCAACGATGTCGTCTTTACCCCTCCTTACGCCTATACACTGGAAAATCCCGTTGTAGCACGCGATAGGATCATCTCCTGTGCAGGCGCTGGTCACCTTGATTGCATCGAAGATGATACGCCTCCGACACCCGATCCGATGACGTGGGCTATTGAGCCGAATGCCGTAGATGGTTCCTCGATCTCGATGACGGCAGCGATAGCTTCGGATTTATTCGGCGCTGAGCACTACTTCGCCTGCACAACGGGTAGCGGGCACGATTCCGGCTGGCAAACCAGTCCGACGTATGTTGATACCGGCCTGCAACCCAGAACCACTTACGGCTACCGGGTGATGGCACGGGATTTCAGCACCAACGCAAATGAAACCGGTTGGTCGGATACGGCTTCTGCAACAACAACCGCCTGGTCGTGCACGGCCCCAATCGATGAGGATCTCAGCGGCGACTGCCAGGTCAATCTGGTTGATTTCTCAATGCTGGCGGCCCAGTGGACGGGTACTCCGGTCGTTGAGGAACCTAATGAACTTATTGTCAACGGCGATTTCACCACCGACCTGTCAGGTTGGACGCTTCTTTCCAATTCCCCCGCAACGATCACCTGGGACAGTGGTACTGCGTTGCTGGCTCGTAACGACGCAACGCTTTCCTCCGACGGAAACTTACTCTTTCAGATCATTCCTGTGGTCAGCGGCCAGCAATACAAGATAGAGATCCAGTGGAAGGGTGACCTTTTGAATGGTGGAACCGGCCAAAACCGGGCCGAAGTTATTGTTGGCTTTGGCTCCAGCCCTACCGTTTTTAATGGCGCCATCATTTACAAGAAAGCCACGGATGGCGGTCCCAATGAAGAGCCGATGCCATGGGACTGGGAGAGCGTACTTCTTTCGCCCAGCACCTCCTTGTCGCCTGTTGACGGGATCTTTACCGCTACCAACAGCTATATGACGATCTGTTTCCATCTTGGCGGCAATGCCGGCGTTGGCCCAGGCTATTACTATGTGGACAACATCAGCGTGGTCGAAACCGACGTCATACCGTGCCCGTCGATAGACCTGAACGATGATTGTGCGCTCGATTTGCTTGACATTGAGGTATTCGCAGCAGACTGGCTGACCTGCAACCGCGACCCGAGCAATGAATGCTGGCAATAGAGGCTCGGTTGATTTGTCGGGAATACGTATTTTTTGATTGAATAACATTTAAAAAAAGAAGAATACCATGAATCGCAATTTATTAGGATTTAAATCAATGATTGCAAGAAATACTTCCATTTGCCTATTATGTCTTTTCGTTCTTTTTGGGGTTGATAGTATTTGGGCTGACTCGCCTATCGCCTTTCCCGGCGCAGAAGGCTATGGGAAATATGTTACAGGTGGGCGCGGAGGCGCGGTCTATGAGGTGACAAACCTTAACAGCTCCGGTTCCGGCAGTTTCGGCGCAGCGATTGGCGCTTCAGGCGCCAGAACTGTCGTATTCAGGGTTTCGGGTACGATAACTGGCAATTTTAGTATCAATAATGACGATATTACTATTGCCGGACAAACGGCGCCAGGCGATGGTATCTGTATTAAAGGAAATCTTTCCACCAGTGCCGATAACATCATTATCCGGTATATCCGTGTAAGATATGATCCTACTTCTCAGATCCAAAACGATGCGATAGGCGGCAGGTATCATAGCAACATTATCATCGACCACGTTTCAGCCAGTTGGAGCGCTGATGAAGTTTTTACGCTGTACCATAATGAGAACACAACCGTTCAATGGTGTATAATTTCAGAAGGGTGCGAAAAGTTTGAAGACGGCGTAAGCGTAGGTCATCGATTTGGGGGCATCTGGGGAAACAACTACGGTACCTGGCATCATAACCTGATTGCGCATAACGATAGTCGTAACCCACGTTGGGCTTCAGGTTGCGGGTATAACGATTACCGTAACAACGTAATTTACAACTGGGGCTATGCAAGTTGCTATGGGGGGGAAGCAGTACAAGCCGATAGTGATTTTACATTTTCCACGATCAATATGATCGCCAATTATTATAAGCCGGGTCCTGCAACTGACAGTGGAGTAAGGGACCGTATTGCAGAGCCTTCAGCGCGTTCAGTTGACGATAAGGGCAGTTGGTATGTTTCCGGTAATTATGTGGATGGTTATCCCGCGGTTACAACCAACAACTGGCTGGGAATGGACGGTAGTAATTACATAGCATTAGGTTCGCCATGGCCCGCGATGGCGATTAGTTGTGAGCAAACCGCCGAGGACGCCTATCTTGCTGTTCTTGACGACGTAGGCTGTTCATTCCCCACACGCGATAGCGTAGATGCAGATATTATTGATGATGTAAGTACAGGTACTGCACAATACGGTGATAATGGCATTATCGACGTTCCCGACGATGTTGGCGGCTGGCCCACACTGAATTCCCTGCCGGCTCCTGCGGACTTTGACCATGATGGCATGCCTGATGATTGGGAAACCGCTAATGGCCTTAATTTGGAAATTGCGGCGGACCGGAATGGTCACGATCTGGATGCGAATTACACAAACCTGGAAGTATATCTCAATAGCCTCGTCTCCGGCGACATTGAACCTGATACAACAGCCCCTACACCTGACCCGATGACCTGGGCGATGGAGCCTAATGGAATAAACCCGACCTCCATCACGATGGTTGCCACAACGGCTACGGACACCAGCGGCGTCGAATACTTCTTCGATTGCACCGCCGGCGGCGGCCATGATTCCGCCTGGCAGGATAGCGCAAGCTATACGGACACCGGCCTGACCCTTGGCGTTACATACAGCTATCAGGTCAAAGCTCGCGATAAGAGCGTGAACCAGAATATGACCGGCTTGTCGAGTGTCGCATCCGCATCGCCGATAGCCGATACGACGGCTCCAACGCCGGATCCGATGACATGGGCTGATGAACCGTATCCGGTGGACAGTTCATCGATTTCAATGACAGCAACCACTGCAAGCGATGTCAGCGGCGTCGAATACTATTTTGCCAATACCACCATCATCGATGGCAGCCATGATTCCGGCTGGCAAGGCAGTTCAACGTATATTGATGCCGGTCTGGTAAACGGAACGACGTACGGCTACCAGATGCAGGCACGGGATACCAGCCCCAACCACAATACCACCGGTTGGTCGGATGAAGCGTTTGCAACCACAGATCCCTGGACATGTACTGCCCCAATCATGGAGGACCTCGGCGGTGACTGCCAGGTCAATCTGGTTGATTTCTCGATGCTTGCGGCCGAGTGGATGAGTACTCCGGCTGCCCAGGAACTTGTTGTCAACGGGGATTTCACCGCCGACCTGTCAGGTTGGACGATTACACCCACCCCCCCCACAACGATTACCTGGGACAATGGTACCGCGTTATTAGCTCGTAATGGGGATACGGCCGCCTCCAACGGTAATTACATCTACCAGAACATTCCTGTTGTTAGCGGCAATCAATACCAGATAGAGGCCCAGTGGGCGGGTGACCTTTATAACGGTACACAGGGGCGCAACTGGGCTGAAGTATTTGTTGGCTTTACCTCTAGCCCCACCGCTTTTAGCGGCACCTTTTATTTCAAGAAAACCGTGGACGGCACTCTAAATTACTGGGAGCCGTGGAACATGGAGAGCGTACTTCTTTCGCCAGACGGCGGCCCTACAAATGGAGTCTTTACCGCTACCAACAGCTATATGACGATCGGTTTCAATCTTGGCGGCCATGACGACGGTGGTGGGGCCTACTACAACGTAGACAATGTCAGCGTGGTCGAGTACGGAGGCACGCCCTGTCCGGAGTACGATCTATATGAAGATTGTCAATTGAATTTAGAGGATCTAAAGGTTCTCGCGGAGCATTGGCTCGACTGTCATCGAAATCCTTCGTCACAGTGCGGATTATAGGGCCGGCTGAATGATTGAAAATGCATTGTTTAAATGAAAGAATATTTAACGAGGGAAATTATGCCAAACAAACACTACTTAATCATAGGCATCTGTTTATTTGTTATACTTCAATGCAGCCCTTGTCTGGCAGTGGATACAGATCCGATCGGTTGGGCAACTCTTGGTGGCGGTACTACCGGCGGCCAGGGCGGTGAGGTTGTGACGGTGACGAACAAAGCCGAGTTCGTCACCGCTGTCAGCGATGACACCCCGCGTATCGTACAGGTGGTCGGCACGATTCACGGAGATGAAATAATTCCCAATGTTGGGTCCAACAAGACCATCCTGGGCATCGGGTATGATGCTCTGATCGTCGGATTCAGCGTCAAGGTCACCGATCTTGACAACGTTATCGTTCGCAATATTACCTTCCGTGGCGGGATGCCGCAGGACGGCCTG
Source organism: Anaerohalosphaeraceae bacterium (assembly GCA_963675525.2). GTDB lineage: Bacteria > Planctomycetota > Phycisphaerae > Sedimentisphaerales > Anaerohalosphaeraceae > 4572-13. Next base: position 44,686 of record CAXXSL010000019.1, read on the forward strand.
ATCTGCCGCCGTGCCACGCACATTTGGGTCGACCACTGCACGTTCTTAGACGCAGGCGACGGCTTGCTCGACTTCAGCGACCAGTGCGACTATGCTACAGTCTCCTGGTGCAAGTTCTACTACACCGGCAAGGTCAATCCCCACAGGTTCGCCTGTCTGGTAGGCTCAACCGACAACAATCCGCCGGACGAGGGAAAATTGAACATCACCTGGCACCACAACTGGTGGGGCAACTATGTCGATCAGCGCATGCCACGCGGCCGCTACGGCAAAAATCACGTGTTCAACAACTACTACTCATGCACCGGTAACTACTACTGCATCAGCGGGTCATGGGGTTTCGAGGTGCTTTCCGAGAACAACTACTTTGACCACGTGAATAACCCGCTGCTGGGTGCCGGCAGCACGCTGGAGATTAAGTCCGTCGGCGATATTTTCGATGCATGCACGGGCAGTACGTCGACATACGGTAATGCTTTCGTGCCTGCCTATGCCTACACGCTTGATCCGGCGGCCAATATACCGTCAATCGTGCAGGAGGGATCGGGCACTACGGTTCTGGTTGGGGATTCAGCGCTCTGGCCGACCAAGGCAACTGTTCCCGCGCCGGCCAACGGGCAGTTCAATGCGGCTGTGGGTTCGACGCTGACCTGGCGCGCCGGCAGCACGGCCGTCAGTCACAATGTCTACTTCGGTACTTCGCCGACCGGGCTTGCCAGCTACGGCAACCAGCCCGGAACCTCATTTACGCCGCCGGCCCTGACGGCGGACACCAAATATTACTGGCGCATCGATGAAGTCGCTGCCGATGAATCTGTCATTACCGGCGATCTGTGGACGTTCAAGACCGTTCCTGACCTTTCAGCCAATCTCTATCATTACTGGCCGTTCGACGTCGACTTTCTGGATGTTGCCCAGGTGTTCGCTTCGAACCCGAACAACCCGTTTGGGGCAGCATGGCTCGATTCTAATGCCAAATTGCTGGGCGGAGGCTGTCTGGACTGTACCTATGGAAAAGACGGCCTGAACGTTGGCTGGTCCGACTCGGGGACCAACAACATCTTCCCGGACAACGCCCCGATGACCGTCTCACTGTGGTTTAAACCAACGGCCCTGCCTGCCGTCGATGATACCGACTGCATGCTTGGCAACAAGCTCGGCGACCAAACGGGCGCCAAGACGTTCCGCATCGAACTGCTTCCCACAGGCAATTGTCGCCTGACCGTTGACAGCGCGACACCGGAATTCGTCAATTTGCCCACCTTGAACGGGTGGAACCACGTGCTGGTATCAATCGACGCATCCGGCCAACTGCGCGCCTGGCTCAACGCAAATGAGGCCGGCTCGATTACCCTGGCGACCAGCGCATCGAACAACTACAACGGCGAGTACGCCGGAATTGGCTTCTATGGCGACGACCAGAACGGCTTTCACAGGGGTGATTACAGAGGCTACATCGATGACGTTGCCATCTGGGACGTATCATCTGACCTGACGTTTGCGGAAATCCTTTACAGCGACGGCATTGGCAGGACAGCAATAGGGGATCCTGTGTTTACAACCGATCCGATCAGTAATCTGGATGGTATCGAACTGAGACCTTATACCGGCCAGTCACTAACATACTATGCTGACGGCATCGGAACTTTCAGCAAAGAGTCCGGTCCTGAATGGCTGTTTGTCTCACCGAACGGAACACTGTCGGGCATTCCGAAGGATGCAAATGTTGGTCAAAATACATTCACAATTCGCTTCGAGAATACATCCGGCGATTACGATACCGCGACGATGACGATTGATGCGGCAAATGTATACAGTGGCGTGCGAGGGCTTGAAGATCTGGCCGGGCTGGCTGCCCAATGGTTGCTGACCAACTGCAGTGACACACCGGCCTGCGACGGGGCGGACCTTTCCGGCGATACGAATGTGGACGTCTATGACCTGGATACGCTGGCCTATAACTGGCTGGCCGACGAAACCCTCAGGCTGCATCTGCCGTTCGAAGAAGGCGCCGGCTCCACGACCGACGATCATTCCATTTTTGCCGAATCGGCCGTCCTTGTGAACGGTCCAACCTGGGACACCGGCTATACGGGAGGAGCATTGTATTTTGACGGACTGGACGACTATGTCGAGGTCACCGATTTCAAGGGTATCCCCGGCGGCGCCAGCCGAACCTGTATGGCATGGATCAAAACAATCCAACCAACCGACGAGATTATTAGCTGGGGGGAAGATTACACCGGTGGTCGCTGGGTGATCCGCGTCAATGAGGGCGGTCAGCTTCGCGCGGAAGTACAAGGCGGCAATATCATCGGCACCACAGTCATCAACGACGGCAGTTGGCACCATATTGCGGTCGTCCTGGAGGATGACGGCAGTCCGGATGTCAACGAAGCGAAGCTCTATGTCGACGGGAATCTTGAAACGATCAGCTCATCCGCTGATGAACCCATTCATACGGGCAGCTACCAAAACGTACAGATTGGGATGTATTACACTGGAGAAAGATATTTCGAGGGACTCATCGATGATGTGCGGATTTATAATGTTGCCTTGAGTGAACAGGAAATTCAAAGTCTTTCGCAATAAAAATGTTTGTGAGAATGAGATGGAATTTTATGTTTTAGAAAAAAAGATTTTAATATTCTTTCGTAATTCTTCAGGTTTTTAACCCGTGTTTGTTTACTAGAATAAGATAAGTTTATAAACGGCACGGAAAAAAACACCGTGTATATATTCAAGAAAATGAGTTTTTGACTCATATTGATGAAAGGGCATGTCTAATGAAATGTCATGTTTTGTTTGTCATTGTATTGCTGGTTTTTTCTACGATCGCAAGTGCGGATCCCGGACCGATGGTGTTGTTTTATAACAGTGAGGCCTCCTACTTATCCAATGCGACATCCAATAGCGCCCTGCCGATAGGCAATGGCAAACTGGCCGCGATGGTATACGGCGGCATGTCCACCGAAATCATCCAGTTCAATGAGGATACGGTTTGGGCCGGTCAGCCGCATGATTATTCCCATCCGGGTGCTTCCGGCTACCTGTCTCAGATCCAAAATTATGTATGGAACGAGCAGGGCCAGGCGGCTTGGGCTGTGGCTGATGATACCTTTATGAGTGTGGGTGGCGGCGCTAGTGGTTCTGATGATCTGCGTCAATGTCCCTATCAGCCGACGGCCGAACTGCGTTTGTCCTTTGGCCATTCCGGTTCGAACTATCGCCGTCAATTGGATCTGACCACAGCGACCGCTTCGGCTACTTATGAGACCGGCGGCGTCACCTATCAAAGAGATTGTTTTGCCAGTTATCCGGATAATGTGATCGTGGTGCGTTTGACGGCCAGCCAGTCCGGCAGTATCAGCTTTACCTGCAGTTTAACCACGCCTCATACGACGGTCAGCAACTCTGTGTCCGGCAATGATGTAGTCTTGAGGGGCGCCGTTGACCATGTGGGTCGCAACGACTTGCCCAGTGATATCGAATTTGAATCACGGGTACGTGTTCTCAGTGAAGGCGGTTCGGTATCACCTTCCGGGTCGTCCCTGGTGGTGAGCAATGCCGATGCTGTAACCCTGGTGTTGGGTGCTGCTTCGAACTTTGTCAGTTATGATGATATCAGCGCTGATGAGAGCCAAATCTGCTCACAAACCGTGGCAAACGCCTCAACCAAGGGCTTTACGACTTTGCGTCAGGATCAGTTGAACGATTATCAAGCCCTCTTCAACCGGGTGACGCTGGATCTGGGCACCTCGAGCAAAGTCAATAACCCCATCGACCAGCGTATAGACGACATCGAAACCGGGGTGAATTACGCCAAGACCATGGGTGATTGGTCATATTTCACCGCCGATGATCTGCAGTTTATTGCTTTGAATTTCCAGATGGCCCGCTATCTGATGATTGCGGGTTCCCGTCCCGGTTCGCAGCCCCTGAATTTGCAGGGTAAGTGGAATAACGAGGTTGAACCCTCGTGGGAAGGCAAGATGACTCTTAACATCAATGAGGAGATGAACTATTGGGGTGCGGAGGTCGCGAACCTGGGTGAATGTCATGAGCCGCTATTTGACATGACCCGGGATTTGTCTGAGAGTGGCGCTACCGTGGCGACCGTGCATTATGGTGCCGATGGCTGGATGGTGCATCACAACACCGATCTATGGCGTGGTGCAGCGCCGATTAACAGTCCCGGCGGGCTCTGGCCGACCGGCGGGGCCTGGCTCTCCATGCATCTGTGGTGGCACTATGAATACAGCGGTGATACCGCCTATCTGTCCGAGATCTATCCCTTGATGAAGGGTGCGGCCGAGTTCTTTGTGGACTTCCTGGAACCACATCCCGGTTATCCAGGCTATATTGTGACTAATCCCAGTCACTCTCCGGAGCAGCCCCGTCCTGACTTAGGGGATGACGGTGAAATTATCGCCGGTCCTATGATGGATAATCAGTTGATCCGATGCTTGTTTACGTATGTGATTGAAGCCAGCCAAATTCTGGGCGTGGATGCGACTTTCCGATCGCAGTTGGAGACTCTGCGGGCCCAGTTGCCTCCAAATATGATTGGTTCACAAGGCCAACTTCAGGAATGGCTGGAGGATGTGGATCAGGCCGGTACGCACCGTCACATGTCGCATTTGGTTGACCTGATGCCGGCCGGTAATATCACGCCGCACCATACCCCGGCCTTTGCGGACGCGGTGGAGGTGGTCCTGGATTGGAAGGGTGATGAAACGAATAACACAGCCTGGAGTATGGCCTGGAAGATGTGCTGCCGCACACGTCTGCTCCAGGGCGATCATGCCTACATGATCCTCAATCAGATTTTCGGTAAATCACATACGCATAACATGACCTTTTCCCGCAAAGGGGGGAATGCTTATACTACCTCTGAGAACCAGATTGACGGCAATCTTGGTGTCTTGATGGGCACGGCAGAGATGTTCCTGCAGAGTCAGCAGGGCGAAGTGTATCTCTTGCCGGCGTTGCCGAGTAAACTGGTGACTGGAAGTGTAACCGGTTTGAGAGCCCGCGGCGGCTTTGAGGTTGATATTGCCTGGGACAATAATCAGCTGCAGACTGCACAAATCGAATCGCTGGTGGGTAACACCTGTCGCGTTCGCTCGGTGTGGCCGTTCAACGTGACCGATGGGGGCCAGAGTGTGACAGTGTCGACACCGGGTACGGATCTTTACGAATTTGATACGGTAGCCGGGCACACCTACTTACTGACGGCCGGTGCGATTAATGACTCGACCGCTCCGGATCCTGATCCGATGGAATGGGATGTTGTTCCGACCACTGTCGACGGTAATTCGATTACCATGACCGCCAGAACGGCAACAGACATCAGCGGCGTAGAATACTTCTTTGAGAACGAGACGGTTACTGACGGCAGCCACGATTCCGGTTGGCAGGCGAGCCCGATATTCGTTGACACGAATCTTGCCCTCAGTACGAGCTATACCTATAACGTCATTGCCAGAGATTTAAGTCCCAATCAAAATGCAACCGATCCCTCCGCGTCAGAATTGGCTACGACGACGGGTACGCCGACGGATCTAACGCCTCCGTCGCCGAATCCGATGACATGGGCTGACGAACCGACAACGATTGACACACAGTCGATTACCATGACTGCTACGGCGGCAACAGATACCAGCGGCGTCGAATACTTCTTTGAGAACGAGACGATTACTGACGGTAGCCACGATTCCGGCTGGCAGGACAGCAATATCTACACGGATACGGGTTTGCTCCCGAATACCAGCTATACGTACAACGTTACGGCCCGGGATAAAAGCCCCTTGCAAAATGCGACGGGTGCCTCGTTATCGGAGTCGGCCACAACTGATGCTGACAGCACTCCTCCAACACCGGATCCGATGACATGGGCTGTCGCGCCGTATCCCGTCGATAGCTCTTCGATCTCCATGACGGCGACCACCGCTTCCGATCCAGACGGTGTCGAGTACTACTTTGCCAACCTGACCGATCCAAGCCATGATTCAGGCTGGATCGCCAGCCCTTTTTGGACGGATACCGCTCTGGAAGCGGGTGCCACCTACAGCTATGAGGTGCAGGCGCGTGATACCAGTGTCAACGAAAATGAAACCGGTTGGTCAGATACGGCGCCCGCAACGACGGATCCATGGTCGTGTACAACACTGATCGAAGTTGACTTAAATAGCGACTGTCAGGTGAATATAATCGATCTCGCAACGCTTTCGTCGAAGTGGACAAATGATTCGAGTGCTGCTGAATTGATCGTTAACGGTGAATTCGAAACCGGTCTATCTCCCTGGACTCTTGTCTCACTATCGGGTGCATCTGGCACAATGACCGCCAGCCCCGATGTGGCAGTAGGAAATCCTCCGGACTCTGCTCTGGTTGAGACGGATACCGGCACTACCGGTGCCAATGACCACCGTTTTTACCAGGTGATCCCGGTGACCGTTGGAAATGAATACGTATTCAGCGGCGATTGGGCAGGTGACATTTCCGGTACCATCGCTACCAATCCCTCGGCAAGGAATTGGGCAGAGGTCTTGATCGGATTTACTAATAACGCGACTCCCGGCGACTCGGACTTCGGCAGTATTATCTACAAAAAAGCGTACGGCAATGGGAATCTCAATACCTCGACCGGCGTCTGGGGATGGGAATCGATTACCGCCTCTCCCAATGGTTCCAGTGCCCCGGCGGGCGGTGTTTTCACTGCGACCGCACCGTACATGTGTATTTCGTTCAATCTCGGCGGTCGGGCGAACTCGGGCGAAACAAACTATTGGGTCGACAATATATCAGTAACCGGAAATTCGCCCTGTGCGGAGATTGATTTTACGGGTGACTGTGTGCTGAATTTAGAGGACTTTGAAGCTTTCGCAGAGGATTGGCTTATGTGTAATCGCGATCCTTCGTCGCAGTGCGGGATGTAGGATCGCTTAGCGGTCTGACCCCTTTTCCGATAATTTCGGATTTCAGTGATTATCTAAATCAAAAACGGAAATCAGGTTCGAAACTGTCCGATTCGTGTTCCCAAATCGGACAGTTTTTTTATCGATACAGGATTGTGATGGCGGCCGAAAACGCCTTGACGGTGCTTTCGAATAAAACACGCCTCATTTACTTCGATTGACCCAGGCTTTGTAGTGTTCACGATAGCCATAACCGAAGTAGTCAATGGAGAATTCGTTACGGATCTTATATTTCTTGAAGATCTTGATGATTCGTTTATCTGTCCATGCCGCGAGCGACTCGGTCCGGGCCTGTTCCATGCGTTGTCGAAGAATTTTCTTTTCCTCCTCCTTCATTTCCGGCACCATTTCGACATAGGCATTATAGGTGCGGTCGACGCCCGGCGAACGCGTGATGTGATCCAGTAACGCTATAACCTGCTCTTCGCTGAGTTCCTGTCGCAGCGCCTTGAGCAGTCGGTGAATCTGGGGAGCAAACTCAGCATAGATTGGATCGATTTGTTCGACCATGACAGTCAATGCCTTCAGTTCATCTTTGCCTCCCTTGTTTGGGTCACGCGCATCATCCCAGGCCGACCAAGCGGCATTCAGTTTTTCATCCACCTGCTGGTGCCAGGCCCATACTCGGCCATAGTGTTCAGCCAGCAGTGACGCCACCTTGACTTCCTTCATTTCGTTCTCTAAGTTTAGCTTTTGCGACAAATTTTTGCCTTTGTTTTGAACATTGTTTTGAATGTCCTCCGGCAGCTCCGGTGACATCCAGGCTGGTGCCGCTGCAGGGCCGGCGTCTATTGCCGCCTGTGTCCTGACCGCCACCTCAACAGCAGTTTCGGCATGAAGGACTGATACACCCAACAAAGCGATTAATAATGCCTGGATTATATTTATTTGTCTCGTCATAAAAGGTCTCCAATCAACCGATATTTCCCAAATCAACCTGCTCGGCAACGTTGCCAAACCATATTCTCGCTATCTTATGATATTACCTTGAGATGATGCAAGTCTTTCCAATAAAATGCACACTATTTTTTCTCAAACAGGTCTTTTCCTGATACTGTCACTGCTCAATAACCGCTTGGGTGTATGTTTAAGGGGCGTTTTTTCAATGTTTACGTCCGAATATTACGCAATAATACACTGTTTAGGTCGTGGAATAGTCCTATAATAGCTGTATTTGTGTGTAAAACAGAATCATACAGGTCTCAACCACAGCTAAATTCTAAGAATATGACAAGTATTTTCATTAATTCGGGTAGAACCAATCCTTGTATTATGCTATACTTATGAAAATGTTGAAGTAGGTTGGATTCAACTAGTGTGTGGATGTGGAGTTTTTATTCTTTTGCGGCGTGGAGAGCTTCATATTATTTGAGTTAATGGGTCTACTACGATTTAAATTATCGGAACATGACATAAGAATATGACCGGTTTTTTCTTTAATGCGGGTAGATTTATTCTTTGTTTTATGTTAGACTTGTGAGCGTGTGCAAGTGTTTTGCACTATGTTGTGTGGAGTTGTAGTATTTTTATTAACTTTTTTGGAGGCTGGAAAGATGAAAAGATTATTGGTTTTAATGGCGCTTGTTGCGGTAGTGTTACTTGCAACGAATGCCCAGGCAGCAGTTTACTCAACCCGCCACGATGGCGGTGCTGATGCCGAGTTGCGCGAATCGGCTCCGGACCAAGCCAGGGGTACGGGCACAGAAATCGCGTCACGTATCGCGAGCAATCGCAACAGCGTGATCTACCTGAAGTTCAACGTTGCAGACATTAGCCCGGCCGAACTGCTTGGCGACATCGCCGTGCGGACGACCTATCGAAATGCCAACCAGCTTACTGCCGGTCGCATTGAGGACACCGTTGGCGGCGGAGCAAACACTGGGTTCGATTATTTCGTGATGGATCCCACGATTGCCGGTGCCGATTGGGATGAAGCAACAATCACACCGAATAATGCACCCGCTTATAACTCTGATGGTGACCTCTCGACCAAACCGACCGGGTATACATTTTTCCCGACGACCGGTCTAACCTATCTTGGTCAACAACTGTTCGATAGCGGCGAAATTTATGGCGGTGCCTTGCTTGTCGGCGACCAGTTCGAATTTAACAATGCTCCGGGCAGTGCATTGCACGCTGCGATCGTAGCTGCACAGGCCACTGACCATAAAACGGTGACCGTTGTTATGGGAATCGCTCACGACGCGACCAACCCCAATACCAACTGGATTGGCTTTAATTACTTGATGAACCCGAAAGAGATGAATCCGCTGAACGCTGACTCTGACAGTCCGTGGGGCGGGGATATCATGTCTGACCTGTTCGCTCCGGCACTGGTTACCCCTGAACCGGCAACACTTGTTCTGCTTGGTCTGGGTGGACTGGTTCTGCGTAGAAAACGCTAACCACATGTTGGAATTTGATTTGAGTTAAACCTTAAAGGTCCAGGTACTGCACGTTTTACGTGCAGTACCTGAATGCCTTTTCGATCGTGATTGACAGAGGACAGCATTTTGCGATGCTCCAATGTTTTGCTGTAAATCAGCGATTGGTGTGATTCGTTTGTGCCGCAGAGGGTTTCTGTGCTTTTAGTAACCGAATTGATACGACTTAAAGTATAAGAATATGACGAGTTGTTTCTTTAATGCGGGGAGACATTATCTAATTTTCATGGTATAATCTATATTTAATTAATATGCAATCAATATGCAATCAACATGCATTAATGATATTAAAGAGGCGAATTTAACTGAAAGGATGGGATAATGAGACGATTTTTTTGCATTTTGATGTGTTTAAGTATGGTTTCGATGGCATCGGCGCTGTCGATTACGAATGGTAATTTTCAGGCCCAAAGCTCCCCTAATCGGGATGTTGCAGGTTGGTGGGATTATGCCGGTCCCAGTCTCGATATTTTTGCGGGCCCCAGTGTTTTCGTCGCTCCTCCCTTCTGCATCAATTCTACCACGGTTCTGCAAATGGGTAATGGTGCGAATGAAAATGAGGATGGCGGGAATCACGCCTATTGCTATCAGAGCATTGGTACCTATACCGGCACCCCCCAGATGGTCGAAATTACGTTAGATTGGGGCAGCAGCAGCTGGACTCCTAGTCCCTTAGCGCAAGGAGGCGAAATGGGCCTCACTGTTATGATTCTGGAGTCTGACGGCACTTTTGAACCTAACGAATGGGACGGAGCGGCTCATGATATCTATGGGTTTGTGAAAGACGATGAGAACCCGGACCGCCCTATTACGGAGATCGCTCGGTCTACTGTATACAGGGATTTTGCCCCCGGCGAATCAATACTGGATGAACGATTTGTTCTTGATATATCCAGTGCTACCGTCGGCAATGAACTGTTCCTCCGAATCAATGACGTTAAAGTGGTCAACATTCCGTATGCGAATGTGGACAACATCGAGATGTCTACTGCCTCAGTGAGAAATGAAGCGCCTGAAGATGGTGCTATATATGTTATGACCGAACTCACTTCAGCTGAGAATGATTTGGTTTTCATCGTTGCTGATCCGAATATTGTTGCAGTTGATGTTCTGTTTAGCTCGGATCCCAACCTGTTTCCGTCATCTGAGATCGTTACCAAGCGGACAGTAACGCAAGGTCAAAATACGGTCACGCTTGAGACGGAATTGGCTGGAGACCTTGAATGGAGTACAGAATACACCTGGAAAGTCCTTGCTTATAAATCGGACGGTGGCGGGGGGTATTCACTCGTATTCACGGGCCTGCCCACGAGTTTCACAACCATACAGGAAGGCCCCTTCCTCAGGGATGTCACTCCAAACGTACTGGCTGTTTGGCCCGGGGAAGATGCTGTCTTCTCATTAACGGACTACATTAAAACGGATACTTTCCAGTGGTACCAAGAAGGTGTTGGTGCACTGTCTAATGGCACTGATTTTACGGGTGTCGACTCTAATTCGCTGACGGTTCTTGATGCCCAACTGGCCGATGAAGGAACGTTCTATTGTGTCGGTACGGAAACGGCGACCGGGCTCACTGCTCAGACTTTATCCAGTGGCCAATTGACGATTAAGCAATTGAGGTCTTACTATCCGTTTGACACCGTCGATGGAAGCGGTTATACCCCGGACGTCGTAGGCGGAAAAAATGCGCAATTGATGGGTGGGGCATCTTTGGCTAGTGCAGATCCAATCGGCAGTTATGGCAGCTACCTGGTACTTGATAATCCTCGGAATCTTATTAATCCAGATAATCCAGGACACACTCAGTACGCAGATATCGCAGATGACACTGTTGCTCATTATCCGGATATTACCGTTAGCTGCTGGGTCAAGCCGACGCTCCTTGATCTCGATTATGAACGATATGCCCGCATCTTTGACTTTGGTCAAGATAATGATAATTACTTTTATCTTACGTTGCTTACAAATTCAAACGAAGCGTCTTGTGTGATAGCTCTTGACGGCAGTGAGCGTGACGCCGATGGTGACGGTGAGATCGGTTACGGCACACAGTGGCTTTATGTTGTGTTAACGATCGAAGATGGTGGTGGTAAAATCTATATTAACGGTGAATACGGCGGCGGGGGAGGTTTACGCAATCCGTCGGATATACCTAAGACACTCAATTACATCGGTAAAGCCATCAGCACCGAGGCCACTTACCCGAACTTCGGCGGCCTGATCGATGAACTGAAGATCTATAACTATGCCCTAACAGCTGAGGAGATTGCCCAGGAATACATGGATGTTCGAACGGAAGTTGAATTTATATGCAATAGGGATGACTACGATCTAGGAGACTGGGACTTCGATAACAATTGCCAGGTAGATCTTTCCGATTTTGCGGAGATTGCTGAAAAATGGCTGCTTGATTACTTCATATATCCGCAATAAGCACCATTATAAAGAAGCTAAATTTATAACTGAAAGGATAGCAAAATGAGAAAAATAGTTTGCATTTTAATATGCTTAAGTATGGCTTCGATGGTATCCGCGCTGTCGATTACCAATGGTGACTTTGAAGCCCTATCAATCCGCGAGGATGTTCCGGACTGGTTCGAATCAAGTAGTACCTGGATACGGTTGCGTTATAGCCCAAACGACACGCGGTATATGAGGCTTGCTGACGACGACGATTGGGCCTATCAGAGTATCGGCGTCAATACGGGATTGCCTGCATTACAGATTCAGTATGAGATCGGATCCGTGGAGGATGTACCTGATGCGCCTGCGCTTGATCTGGTCATGAGCGTTTCGATCTATGAATCTGACGGCTCATTTGAAGGCCGAGATGGCAGGAATATTAACGGGGCTGCAGGTGTTACACTGATTGATTCCGTTGAAGTTTCATATCCTGCGATGGCTGCAGGTGAATACATAACAGACTCTGTTACACTTCAATATTTAGACTCGGCCAGCGGTGAACTGTTTTTACGTTTCGAAAATATCGGTGACGGTGACGATGAAACGGATGACCGTTTCTCGATTGATAATGTTCAGATCGTTGGACTGGTACCGAGCGTTGTCAATCCGCTTCCGAAAGACGGTACTGAGGGTGTAGCGATTGAGCTCACTTCAGCTGAGAATGACTTGGTTTTCACCGTTGTTGATGATGATATTGTTGAAATCGACGTTCTGCTTGCCCCCGGCGATCCCAACCTGCTTACTGTTCCGGCGAATAAGATCGTTGACGGCATGTCTGTTTCGTCAGGCAATCAATATACGATCACGCTTGAGACCGAATTGGCTGCAGACCTTGCATGGAGTACAGAATATTTCTGGCAAGTTCTTGCTTATGAGCCGAATGGTTTGGAGCTTTCGCTTAAATACGCAAGTCCAATCTCGAGTTACACAACCATACAGGAAGGTCCCTTACTCGGTGATGTTGATCCCGGCAAACTATATGTCCACCCCGGGGAAGATGCTGAATTCACTTTGACCATGAGCTCGAAAGCGGATACTTTCCAGTGGTACAAAGAAGGCGTTGGTGCACTGTCTAACGGCGCTGATTATGCCGGCGTCGATACTGATACGCTGACTGTTCTTGATGCCCAGCTGGCCGATGAAGGATTGTACTATTGTGTCGGGACGGAAACTTCGTCCGGGCTCACTGATCAGAGCGGAACCAGCGGCGAATTGAAAATTAAATTATTAATGACTCACTATACGTTTGAGACCACCTATGAAGACAGCGGTAAAACTTATACCCCGGATATCATAAGCGGTAAAGATATGGAATTGAAGTATGGGGCAAGCTTGTCTGATGTAAATTCAATCATTGGCAACAACCTGTGGCTTGATAACCCTGTAGGTAACGCTTATGCGCAGATCGCAGATAACACTGTGGCTGATTATGACGATATTACCATTAGCTTCTGGTGTTATGCGACAACCCTTGTTAACAGTACCGATGGAGATCGATGGGCCCGAATCTTTGACTTTGGTAAAGATGCTTCGGAGTATATTTTCTTTACGATGCTTTATCGACAGGACGATGCTCGCCAAGGCGGAAAGGATGTGGCGCGTTGTGAGATGAGATATTATGATGAAAACAACGCAGAACAAAATCCAGAGCTCGATGTCGAAAGTGATGAAATCGCTGCCGGAAAGTGGTATTTTATAGCGATAACCATCGAAGCTGATGAAGATGGTTCAGGTGGTTCTGGACGTATATATCTTAGCGGTGAACACGGCACAGAGGGCGAATCGCCCCAGAGGTTAAATTTACCCAAACTGACGGAAATAACTAAGACAATCCATTACATCGGCAAAAACATCGGGTTTTCTGCCCCGCTCTTTAACGGCCGGATCGATGATTTCAAGATTTATAACTATGTCAGAACAAGCGCGGAAATTGCTCAGGATTATACTGATGTAACGGGTGATGAATCTCTTTGCGATATGGAGGTCTATGATTTGTGGGACTATGACTACGATAGTAATTGTCAGGTAGGTCTTAGCGATTTTATGGTGATTGCTGAAAAATGGATGGCTAGTTACCGAGTTTTCCCTGACTAAGCACATGATGTGATTTTGTTTAGAGCGTGGAGGGTTCCTGTCTCAGGAACTCTCCACTTTTTTTTTGCTTGAAAGTAATGAAATCCTGGGTTACCCTTATGTCCATTGTTAAATGGAATTGAGTGCAATGGAAAGAATACTAATTTTACGTCAACCACAGAAATTGGTTTTCGGTAATGGCTGCAGTGAACAGGTCATCGAGGATTTTACCGGGCTTGGCTGCAACCGGGTGCTGATCGTGACATCCGATCCTATATTGCCCCTTGTTAAGCCTCTATCTGATCAATTAAAAAACAATGGGATTGCTGTTACGGTATGGGATGCAGGTGACCGTGAGCCGACAATGGAGATGTTGGAGGCCGGATTAGAGACCTGCCGAAATATCCGGGCGGATGCCGTTATTGGATTTGGAGGGGGCAGCGTTCTTGACCTGGCAAAACTCATTGCAGCCCTGTGTGATGGCGAGCAGAATGTGACAGATGTTTTCGGAATTGACAAACTAACGGGGCGAAACACATACCTTGCCTGTTTGCCCACAACCGCAGGGACAGGCAGCGAGGTTTCACCCAATGCGATCCTTTTTGATCCTTCGGACCAATTAAAAAAAGGTGTCGTAAGTCAATACCTTGTGGCTGATGCAGCGTACGTTGATCCTTTGCTGACCCGGACGGTTCCTGCAACTGTGACAGCGGCCACTGGAATGGATGCACTTGTTCATTGTATCGAAGCCTATGCGAACCGGTTTGCTCATGTTATCATAGATCATTATGCGCTGGAAGGCATCCGGTTGATCACAGCCAATCTAAAAAAAGCATACGAAAACGGCCTGGACATTGAGGCCAGAGCGAATCTTGCCCTGGGCAGTATGTATGGCGGACTTTGTCTGGGGCCTGTTAATACCGGGGCAGTACACGCATTAGCGTATCCCCTGGGGGGGAAATATCATATTCCTCATGGTGTATCGAATGCAGTGCTCTTACGGCACGTCATGAATTATAATATGCAGGCAGATCCGGATAGGTATGCCGCAATTGCCAAAGCGCTTGGTGCAGAAAACCGAAGAGATGAAATGGAAACGGCTCAACGCGGATTGGAGATTGTCTGCGAGTTGTCAGATCAGTGTGGAATACCTTCGAAGATCTCAGAGTTGAGTATTCCCTATGACGACCTTGAGGAAATGGCCGAATCTGCGATGACGGTTACAAGACTTTTGAAAAATAATCTTCGTAAGATTACTTATAAGGATGCGTTATCAATTTACAGGAGTGCGTGGTAGTATGTCTAATGGTATAAAATGTCAGGGCGTGATAGTTCCAATGGCAACCCCCTTTACCGGAGAAGGACACATCGATCCGGAAAGTGTTCGCCGAATTATCGATCATCTAATTACCGGTGGTGTGGACGGTGTTTTTGTCATTGGAACAACCGGGGAGTCTGCTTCGATATCGATGACTGAGAAACAAAGGCTGGTTGAAGCCGCTGCTGGTTCTACGAACAACAGGGCTCTTGTTTATGCGGGGATATCGAGTAACTGTCTTGACGAATCCATTGCAATGGCCAAAAGCTACATAGACCTCGGGGCTGATATTTTGGTGGCTCATGTACCGTATTATTATTCACTCAATGACAATGAGATTTTCAGGTATTTCATGACATTGGCAGACCGTATTACGGGCTCTTTGATGATCTATAATATTCCCATGACAACGGGGATCTCACTTTCCATTGACCTTGCAGAAAAACTGAGCCATCATGAACGGATTGTTGGTTTGAAGGATTCCGAGAACACTCCCGGGCGACTGGAAGCAGCGATTGAAAGATTTTCCGGCCGAAGTGATTTTGCTTACGTTGTCGGCTGCGCGGCGCTTTCGGCAAAGGCAATCGCTCTTGGAGCCGCGGGAATTGTACCCAGTTCTGCGAATCTACATCCCCGACCTTGGAAACGTCTTTATGAAAATGCTCGTGACGGCCATGCATCCGCAGCGAAGGAACTCCAGGAACAAACCGATCAGATTTCAGTGATACTTCAAAAAAACAGGTCATTGGGCCAGTCCTTAGCCGCTTTAAAGGCTGCAATGCATCTTCTTGGATTGTGTGAGCCAACGGTTTTAGCGCCTCTTGAAACACTTCAACAAGAGGAGATTGCAGAGATACAAAAACAAATGGCAACGATAATTATTTCTTAAAACATTCATGAATGATCCAAAGGAACACGGAATATGACCGAATCAAGACCGATTCTTGGAATAACGATGGGAGATCCTGCAGGTATCGGTCCGGAAATAGCGGCCAAAGCACTTGCCAATAAAAAAGTGTATGAAATTGCAAAACCGATTATTGTGGGGGATGCAAAAGTAATTGCCAAGGCTGCTGATATTGCAAAAGTCAATCTAAAGGTACGTGCGGTTTCGCAGGTCAGCGAATCACTATTCGAACACGGCGTCGTGGATGTCCTGGATTTGAAAAATGTTAATATTGGAACGTTAGAGTATGGGAAAGTTTCGTCGATGGCTGGAAAGGCTGCTTTTGAGGCCATCGAAAAAGTCATTAAGCTTGCGATGGATAGCCGGATCGATGCGACGGTGACCGGACCGATCAACAAGGAATCCTTGAATCTGGCGGGATACCACTATTCCGGCCATACGGAAATATTTGCTGAATATACGAAGACAAAAGAGTATACCATGCTTCTTGTTGATGGGAACATGCGGGTCGTGCATGTTTCGACGCACGTTTCATTAAAACGAGCATGCGAGCTTGTTAAGAAAGAAAGAATTCTTGAGGTGATTCAATTAGCGAATGATGTATGTAAGCGATTGGGTATCGTGAACCCTGCAATCGGTGTGGCGGGTTTAAATCCGCATTCCAGTGAAGGAGGATTGTTTGGAGATGAGGAGGAAAAAGAAATCATTCCGGCCATCGAAACGGCTCAGTCTCTTGGGATCAATGCCGAGGGCCCTGTTCCGGCCGACACCTTGTTTTCAAAAGTAAAGGGGGGAATGTATGATATTGCTGTGGCGATGTATCATGATCAGGGACATATTCCTATCAAGGTAACAGGTTTTGTTTTTAATAATCAGTCGCAGAAGTGGGAATCGGTCAAAGGGGTCAATATTACGCTGGGGCTGCCGATTATTCGAACATCCGTAGACCATGGCACCGCTTTCGACCAGGCGGGCAAGGGAACTGCTAACGAGGAAAGTTTGATCCATGCGATCGAATATGCCGTTAAACTTGCATCATAATACTATTTGGGATGCTTTATGATCGTGGTAATTGCTGATGATTTGACGGGGGCCGGAGAGATCGGAGGAATTGGTCTGGCTTATGGTTTGAAGGTGGAGCTTCAGCGGCAATTTTGCCCGGACAGTGATGCCCAATTATTGGTTATTGACACAGATACCCGGTCTTTACCGCCTCAAGAGGCGCAGCAGGTGATACGAAGTATTGCTCGGCGATTGAATGAATCGAACCTGCCGATTGAATGGATATACAAAAAGACAGACTCGGTTCTTCGCGGACCGGTTGCCAGTGAATTGGAAGCATTACAGGAAGTTATGAGTGTTGCGAGAGTTTTACTGGTTCCGGCGAATCCCTCTAAAGGCAGGATTATACATGACGGAAATTATCTCATTAATGGGAAGCTGCTGAGTGAAACAGAGTTTGCTAATGACCCTGAATATCCTGCAAGAACTTCGAACGTTCTTGAATTGACGGCGTCGTCCGGTTCAGGTCAAATACATTTACTGAGAAGTGACCAGGTCTTTTCCTGCAAAGGACTCATATTAGGACAAGCCGAAACAACGGATGACCTTTTGCGGTGGTCAGAACGGATGGACGAGCAAACAATTATGGCTGGGGGCGGGGAATTTTTTGAAGCCATTCTCAAGAACAAAGGATTTTTCAAAAAAACAATCGCTGCCCAAGAAGAATACTCTAACAAAAAAGTATTGTTTGTCTGCGGCAGCAGTTCGGATTCCAGCCGTCAAGCCTTACAAGAAGCGGAGGGTTTTGGGGTGAGAATTTGCAGAATGCCGGAATCGCTTTTTAGATCGGCGCATTCCGGGGATAAAGGTTTCCAGCAGTGGAGCAATGAGACAACCGGAAGTTTTGAAAATAATCACAGTGTTATAATGGCAATCGATCGTGAGGTTGTAGGAAATGCCGAATTTGCCGGTAAACTACGCAGCATCATGGCAAAGACGGTGCTGGCTGTGCTCCGGAAAATTCCTCTGAAAGAACTATTTGTGGAAGGAGGCGCAACCGCTTCGGAGATTGTCGGACGCTTGGGATGGAGCCGTTTTGAAGCATGTAATCAACTGGGGGCGGGCGTCGTTAGAATGAAAGTTTTACAGAGTAACGATATTTGTCTGACAGTCAAGCCGGGCAGCTATCCTTGGCCTGAACAAATTCGAAATATTTTTCTGAAAGGGATATCCCATGCTGACTGATACACTTCATTGGATCGATTGGACCATCATCGCCTTATACGTAGGTTTGATTGCTTATCTCGGTAAACGTTTCTCTGAAAGCAGCAAATCAACAGGCGGTTACTTTGTCGGCAGTCGATCCATTCCGGCCTGGGCAATCGGCATGTCCGTTCTGGCGACGCTCATCAGCAGCGTGACCTTTTTGGCCTATCCCGGCGAGGGATTCAGCGGCAATTGGATTCGCTTGGTGCAGGGATTGGCGGTACCGATAACGTTACTGGCCGTCGTCTGGTTTATCGTGCCCCTCTATCGCAAGTTTATTGGTCTCAGCGCTTATGAATACTTCGAAAAGCGATTTGGCTTTTTTGCCCGGTTGTACAGTTCCGTGGGATTTATCATGATGCACTTTACGAAGATGGGAACCGTTTTCTATCTTCTCGCCCTGGCGCTGGCCTCGATGACCGGACAGAACACCTATCATATCGTTTTGATTGTTGGCGTTATCACGATTCTTTATACGTGGGCCGGAGGAATCGAAGGCGTTATATGGATGGATGTGATACAGGGATTTATCCTTATCGCAGGGGGGCTTGTCAGTTGTTTCATTTTGCTGCTGAGTTCAGCGCAAGGGCCTTCCCAAATGCTTCAAATGGCCTGGGAAAACGGCAAGATGAACATCGGCGACTTCAGTTGGGACCTCACAAGGCTGACGTTTTTCGTCATGTTTATAAACGGGGTATTCTACGCAATTCAAAAGTACGGCACCGACCAGACCATCGTGCAGCGGTTTCTGGTTGCCGGAACCGACAAGAAAGCCATCAAGGCGGCCCTGATGGGAACTATTTTGTGTGTACCGGTATGGACGCTGTTTATTTTTATCGGCACATTACTATGGGCATACTACCGCATGTCGCCGGAGTTGCTGCCTGAAGGCATTACCGGCGATAAGGTTTTTCCATATTTTATCATGACACAGATTCCTGTCGGATTGACCGGGCTGATTGTGGCGGCGTTATTCTCGGCGGCTATGTCCAGTCTTGACTCGGACCTGAATTGCCTGGCGGCCGTCGGCGTATCTGATTTTTACCGGCGTTTTAAGCCGAACAGCAGCGATAAACAGTGTTTGAATCTGGGAAAAATAATTGTTGTCGTTTGCGGGATAATTACCGTTGGCATTGCCTGTCTTTATGTGCGATTGGGAGGCGAGGCGATTCTGGGAACACTATTCGGATTGTATGCCATTTTTTCAGGTGGAATCGCCGGCATCTTTTTGCTCGCGTTCTTTACCGTGCGTACAAATCGGAAAGGACTTAATGTGGGCATCATTGCCTGTGTACTGTTTACGGCCTACGCGGTGCTGACCTCAACGAAATTTGATTTAGGCGGTTCTGAAAAACAGGTAATTCTGAATTTGGGTAAGTTTAACTTTACCCATCATAAGTACATGCTTGGGGTTTACAGCCACCTGATCGTGTTCGTCATCGGCTACATCGCTAGTTTCTTTTTCAAGCCGGATAAAGACATCAGAGAGATGACATTTTTTGGATGGCTTGAACAACGAAGAAATCCGGATATTGACCTTCCCGGAAAGAGTATCTCTGAGACATAAATTTATAGGAACCAGTCCAGGGAAGATAATTGACTATACGGAATCCAGGTAATCAGATAAATAGCTCGGGAGTATTTCTAATGAAGAAGATGTCTTTGTGTTTGATTATAGCAAGTTGGGGAGTCTGTGCTTTAGCGGCTCAATGTTCTGATGTGGGATTGTATCGTGTATTTGAAAGGCCCCTGTGTAATGATAAGGCTTATACAAATAAATTCGCCGATGTTGAGCTGACGGTCACCTACACCGCTCCGTCCGGCAAGACGGTGGATTTTTGGGGATTTTTTGACGGCGACGGACAGGGCGGCGGCGACCTTGACACGGGGAACGTCTGGAAGCTGCGTTTCATGCCGAATGAATTAGGCACATGGAAATATCGTTGGTTCTGGAGTGATGGAACCGAGGGGGGAACCGGGAGTTTTATGTGTGTTTCCGAAAACGCAGGCAAAGGAATGTTGCAGCCTTATAAGGAGAACCCTCGTTGGTTTGCCTACAATGGCACGGAACCGGTCTGGATTAAATCCTATTACGAAACCGGTCACGGCTCGATCGCCCAGGACTTCGACTGGATCACCGCCAATGTGTATCAACCCCTGCTGGATCGCGGCTACAATCATCTTCAGGTGAACTGGCTGCTGTCGCTTTGCTGTTTTGGCCAATACTACAAAGACGGCCCCAAGCCCTCGACACAAGACCTGACGCTGTACCAAGAGGGCCGCGCCTCGAGTACGATGCGTCTCGATGTCTGGCAGATGACCGAGCGACATCTCGGCTGGTTGAACGATCGTAACATAGGCGTCCACATGTTTCTCGGTTTTGAGGGTCGCAAAAATGACGGGCCAAAGTGGGAGGCGCTCAGTGAGGATGAGAAGGACTTCTACGTGCGTTACGTAGTAGCGCGCATTGCGCCCTATGCGAACCTGACCGGCTGGAATTTTGTCTGGGAGGATCCGGGCCATCGTGAAACACACGCACTCGGATGGGCACGATTGGTGGCTAAGTTCGACATCTTTCATCACCTCAGCACGTACGAGGATGAAATGCCGCGAGAGCACGAATACAACCGGCCGGAATATACCTTTGCCGCAATCGAAAATCATCGCATTCCCTCCCCCGACCGGGAACTCGATAAGATCTACTGGAAGACGCCCTGGACCCATCACATGGCCTGCCTGCTGGGATACGTGCCCGGCAAGCCGGTTTACATGTCCGAGGGCAACGCGCTTTGGCGACGCTACTGGCATGAAAAATGCGGCGCCACCCAGGACGATTTGCGACAAGCCGCATGGGCCTGTGTCACCGCAGGTGCCTCATTTTGCTGGAACGGCCATGCCCGGGAATACGACCTCTACGTGCGCGGTCCGGAGGGAATGCCTTTCCACGGCGATGACAATCCTTACACGGTATCTGCAAAATATATTGACATCCTGGCCGAGGTAATGAACAACGAAATTGTATTCCAACGGATGATTCCTCAGGATTCTGTCCTGACCGATCATGATCCATTGCGTGTCTGGTGTCTGGCTGAGACCGGACGACAGTATCTGGTCTTTGCCGGCCATGGCGAACCGTTTGCCATCAAACCGGCCGAGGGAAAATACGCGAATAATGTTTGGGTCGACACCAAAACCGGCAAGCAAACCAAACTCGACCCTGTTTCTGCGACAGGCGAGCCGGTACGTTTTGTTCCACCTACTCGCGATACAGACTGGGTTCTCCTTTTACGCTGTAAACCAAATTAGGGTCTATAAGTGTTCTGTTTGCAGGTTTTTAAGCCTATGGCGATACCGTTTTCATCTCCGGCAGCATAAAAGGTTTTAGCACCTCTTCTGCCGTATATTGGTCAACTTCTTTGTCTGATAAGACCGTTGCCCATGAGACGCGATTGGCGGTGTCTGCACCGGGTCCGGTGTTTGCCCCTTCTGCATAAAAAACCGTACGCTCTTTTTCCGGCGAGCCCCAGTTATTCCATCCTTCCGGGCGAATATGACGGGCCATGTCACATTTAACAAAAACAGTCTTCGCGTAGTTACGCCACGGCCGGCCGAGATAGACCTGATTCACATTGTCGGCCGCAGTCAGTTTACATCCAAGAAAAACGAATCCATACAATCGTCCCTCCGGCGTACTCGCTGCCGTAATATACGAATTGGATTTGCTGTGAATTGTGCAGTTTTCGAAAAGCGCCGTTGCCCCGCCAAAAATGAAATCCGTTGTTCCCTCAATGTAGCAGTTTTGATAATATTGCCGGCAGTTCGCTCCATCGGCATACAGGGTATCCTGGTTACCCAGTATCCGGCAGTTTTTAAATACGCAGCGGTCGGCCTCCACGGACAGGGCTATCGCCTGTCCAACCGGGCCGGCTGTGTTTTCGATAATTAAATTTTCCCCCCTGAAATCATCCCCCTGAACAAGCAGGGTGGCGGTGTGGAAGGTGCTGTTTCGCCCGCGATTTATCTTGCTGAAATGATCATCCCAGCGAATGAAGACACCGCCGGCGGTCTGCCCCTGCAATGTCAGCCGGTTGTTCCATGTGTGGATTTTTATTTTTTCCTTGTATATGCCATCTTTGATATAAATAATAATCCGCTCATCCGGAAATGATTTCGTGCCGTCAATTGCGTCCTGTATCGTTTTGAAATCCCCCGTGCCGTCCGGCGCCACGGAGATTTCGGTTTTGTACTGCCCATATGCGACAGTACAAAACAACAGAAGGAATAAATTTATTGTTAGCCTCATTTAGTTTTCTCCATTAAAACTTAATTGCATGTTTCAATTCTTCGACAGTTTTGAAAATAACACGTATCTTTTCGTCTGATACTTTTTCATCCATATTGATGCAGCAGATACCCGTTAGATAAGGATCTTTTGAATGGCCAACCAGTTCAATGATCGTCTTTCGTATTTGATCCGGGTCTTGGTCTATTATGTCAACAGGACTCAATCGCAGATTAAAAAAAGTGTCCGGTAAATACTTTCGAAGCTGTTTAACATCGCCTCCGGAACCTACATCGAGAAAATCCAGACGAGGAATTTTAGCGAATGTTTTCGCATATCTATGAGGATCATGGCCGCAATAATGAATACCAAACGGGCGATTCATATGACTCCACTTGCAATCTATGTCAAACAGGAATTTTTCATAATCGTCAACGGAGATCATCGTGTGACTGCACTCAGAGTGCAGAAATACCGGCCTGTCGAAATGCTTCACTGTACGGTTAACCGAAATACTGCTGGTGCCTGTTTCAGATTGAATTTGGCTGGTAAATCTTTGTAAGACAGAAGCTATTTTATTAAAAAACTCCTTCACCTGTTCGGGCTTGTCAAACATATCCATGAAAAGATTCTGGCCTCTCAAATCGAGCGCTATGTTCAATATGCCACCCCAGTTAATATCTCCTACGATGCCGCCATACGTTGTTTTCAGTGATTCAGCTAAATTGACGATTTTTTTATAAGCCGGACTGTTAAAAACCGCATCGATATCAAGCGCCGTAATATCATCCATTTCCAATGGGATAACCTGGGGCGGAGCATCTTCTTTGTACTCTACTTTACAGCCCAGCATCTCGGATAAAAGAAATCCGGCAGCGAGATGAACAGCACCGATTTGAGGCAGATTCTTATCCCTGTCAGAGCCCTGGCCGTATTGACCAAACCGCTCATAAAGTACCCGCTCCATCTTTCGCTCGACTTCTACACGCTTCAATGGGTTATAGAAAAAATTGTGGTCGAATGTGATGTTCTCATTCGTATACCACCACTGGGGAGCCAAAACGATCTCTACAGGCAATAGAACACGCTCATTTTTTTTGTCAAATTTCATCTCACATGCGTCCCGGCGAGATCCCTGCATCGCGTGATGTTACTTTCATATCAGCGGGGATTACTCCCAAAATCAGGTAGCTGCCCGGGCTGCGGGGATCGAAGGTAATTTCGCCGGCAGGGAAGCTGAAGACGTGAAGATTAACCCGCGGGTTCTCTTCAATTTGCAGCACATTTTGCATAATGCTTTCGACCCCGCCATATTTGGCGGCCTGGCTGTCGATGTCAAGATTGGGCGGCTTGGCCCAGAAGGCACGGTTTTCATTAAAGTAGCCAATGAGGATTTGCACCGGTACTTCGGTCTTGATGCGTATGGGTTTGAGCATCCCGGCTTTGCCCGCATTGTGCGACAGGCGAATACCGGTCAGGCCTTTCAGTTCCTCGGCCATCTGCAGGATGTGATAACCGCGGTCCATAAAGGGCTTGGCCCCGATATTAACGTCATAGGTTTCACAGTCTGTGCTAAGAAGTTCGAATGGCACGCCTTTGAGCTGCGGGCCGGGTTGGCTGCGTTGTGATTCGTCGTCTCCGAGCTGAGTCAGGCGGACTTTAAAGTCTTCCAGTTCCTTTTCATACAGCGGCAGCATCTGCTCCCAGTGATAATAATAAGGAACGTTATTCTTCATGCCTCGAGTTGGAATCCGGCGGTGACCGGTTTGCAGCGTGTTGGCATAACGATAGGTCTTGCTGGTACGCTCGGTCAGCTCGCGATAATACTCCAGGCTTTTGGCCAGATGTTCTTCCGCTTTGTACATACTTTCCGGTTTACGACTGTAGCTGTAATCCAGCACCAGGATGGCAGCCCGCACTTTTTCAGCATAGCACTTACTCATCAGGTCAATGCAATGCATATCATTGCGGAGCCGATTAAACTCGTCTTGATTGCATGTCACCAGCCCGGTAGCCTGCTCGATTGCCTGCACCGCCAGTCCGCTCCGGCTGATCGCTTCTTCGATGACGGTGACAGGAGTTTCACCGCTATGCGATTCGCCGACCCATTCTTTTTTCGCGTACTCTTCCAGCCGTTCACCGGGAGGGGCCTGCCATTCCCACAGGCCGCTGAAGGGCCCGTATGGTCCGGGATTGACCAGTTGATCCAGGAACATGCCCAGGGAGAGGGTTTGGCGATTGCCTTCGGTGATACCCAGACGCCGCAGCAGCATAGGAGCACAGTACCCGGATTCATTGTAGGCCTTGAGAATCAGTTCTGCGGCCTGAGCGTTGCCGTACATGTCGGTCAAACGCCGAATCCAATATTGATGATCCTGACCCAGGTCTCGATCAGGCTGCCACAGGTAGCGGGCCCAGGCCTCAAACCAGATCCAGTCGCGTTTGTACTGTTTAAGATAAGGATTGACCTTGTCCGGCGCATTAGGCCAATCCCAGTAAGCCAGAGGATAGAGGTGCACACCCTGGGCACCCAGGCGGTCGCGACAGGCCAGCACACAGCGGCGAATATAATCCTGGGCGCCATAGCGAAAGGGCTCCAGGTTGGAAAGTAAGTGTACATTGGCCACATGGGTGGAGCCTAAACGGCTCATGTCCAGGTGCACCTGCTGCCATTCGCCCCGCGGCTCATAGGAGGTCAGGGATTCACCGTTGTACTTCGCCATGGTGTAAAGATTCGTGTAGTGCTTTAAAGCGGATTCCACCATCTGTTTGACATTGCCAACCGCATGGGCACGTACGACGATGGGAGGCTCCTCGGTCTTTCCCAACGTGGCCATCGCCTGCTTAACGGCCGCGATAACCGTGTCATTCATCCAGGCTTCCTGATTTTCCTGCCCCCGCAGGGCCTCACCGAGACAGACCAGCAATCCCACGTTGGGGTACATTTCCATAAACTTGGTGATCGACTTACGGTTATAATCGGCAATCAGTTCAGTGGGGGCTGCGTGCTGAGTTTCAATGTTGTGGTGTTCGGCAAAGGGCTTGGATACAAAGATGTTGTAGAACATCTGGATGACCCAGATACCGCGTTTGTCCGCTTCTTCCGTCAACAGGCGATACATCTCCACATTGCGCTGATAGACCTCTTCCGAGACCTCCAGGGCGTAAGGATAGTCCTCCAACTTGACCAGCGAGGCAAAGGGGTGACCGTTCCACAGGTAAAGGGTGTTCATGCGATTGTCAACCAGGAAGTCCAGGAGCTCGATCCACTGGTCCTTGTCATAGAAGAAGGGGAAGTTTTCCGGTGTATACGGGTACTCATAGGTGTCGCGACCCGGTAAAATTGATGTAAGCTGCATGCCAATGCAGGGACCTCGCAGACGGAAGTCAGGCACTTCGGTAACATCTAATGCCTTGGGCCATTGGCGGCTTTCTGTTACCAGATCGATGAGTGCCAAAGCCCCATAGAGCGTGCCGGAATCGCCGTAGCCTTTGACGTGATAGGCACCCTCGGCATCTCGATAGAGGTGGAATCCCTCAGGTGTACGGCTACCTTCTACCCTGTCCAGCTTGTCGCTACTGAGAATAATGCGGGCTGTACCAAAATCACTGAGATGTTCCCGCAGTCGTTGAGAAGCGTACCTCAGCCGGGGTGTGGCTTCGCCCTCGATCTCAATGGCCAAGGCAGCGGGGGCTTGCAGGCGTTTAAATGAGGTCTCGATATCTTCCTGGCTTTTACAGACATGCGCTGGAAAGGGATTGCTCTCATTAAAGACTTGTAGGGAGGTTATGTTTTCCACAACAACCGGGGTTTCATCGATCTGTCCGTTTGCGTTTTGGATGGGTTTGAGATCCAGGCCGAAGTGCCTTGCCATAAAGCGGTACATCGCTTTGCGCTTGTTGGGGCCGTAGTCGTGTCCTTCGGCGGCGAAGTGGGCATTGGCCACTTGGGATTGGGCATCATAAAGGCTGTAAATCTTTTTGATGAAGGGATACTCCACGTCGGGGGTGTTGGCTGTCCAGTCACCGCCATCGGAGACCAATAACAAAGGACGCGGTGCGGCCATGGCCGTAATTTCCACGTTATTGGTGAAGTGATCGGCACTGCGATGGATAGGTTTGCCGCTTTCGCACAGGCAGCCGCCGTACATATAGGATGAGACCATGGCTACCGGCACACTGACCGTGATACGGTCATCCAACGCGGTTAGCAGCAGGGTTTGGGTTCCCCCGCCGGAGGCGCCTGTGACGCCCACGCGTTGAGGGTCGGCATCTTCCAGAGACAGCAGATAGTCCAGGGCCCGCATGTTGTTCCAGGTCTGCATGGTCAGGGCCAAACTGCGGACGTGGATGCGCGGTACCGCCTGATCCGGGTCCGAGCCCCAACCGAAATTGCCGATGGACAGCGCGATCGCTCCCATCCGTGCCAGCATGGCACAGCGGATCTGGACCTGCTCATTGAAGCGGCTGTCACCCCAATGACCATTGGGACAGAGTACTACCGGCACAGGACCATCAAGTTCCGAGGGGCAATAGAGATTGCATCCCGCAAAGTAGCCGGGGATGGTTTCAATGGCGATATTCTCAACGGTGTATCCGTTGTGCTGACGTTTATTGCGGGATATGACATTCAGCGGCGTCCGACGCGGTAGAGGATTCAGATCCATGCCCTTGAGGATACAGTCACGCAGGTGTTGACTGTAGTCTTCCCAGTCTGCACGGTTGTGTGTTTGGGTTAGCCGCTCTGTGAGCATGGACTTACCTTGTTCCGGCGTGAGATACTTACCCTGACATAAATAGGGACTCAGTTCTTCAACTGCCATCACCGTTGTGGCGCTCATGGCAAGACAAAGCAGTGTAATATATTTAAGTTGTTTCATGTAAAGACGTCCTCAAATGATGAATATTTCCAGTTTTCGGCGAATTCGACCGTGGTAAAGTCGCCCAGTGAACTGTGCGGTCGATGACCGTTGTAATCGACTCGCCACTGCTCATTTTATCACGGGCATCGACCAGTGACAAGAACCAGTTTTCATTTAAGCACTCGGCTCTGAATTTGCTATTGAATGACTCAATAAACGTATTATCCGTTGGTTTTCCCGTCCGGAAGAGGTCCAGTTTGACCTTGTTCAGGCAGGACCATAGGTCCATGTACCGCGACGTATGACTTTCCCCCCGAAAACAGTTTCTATCACATTCGGGTGCCTCTGCGAGAGGTGGCCGTGGAGGGATTATTTATGAAGAAACCAACCGGCACAACTATAATTCTAAGGATTTGATATGTTTTATCTGAAACACAGGTAGAATTTTCATTTTTATACGAAATAATGGACTATTGTTTTGAATTATTAATAGTGTGGCTATGATTACTCACAGATCAGAGAACGGGCGGATTTTTGAGCCATAAGAGAACTCTTGGTGGCTATACATCAATTTATTCATTGAACACTCACAGCATCGGATGTATAACTAAAAGATGCAATAATAATGAAAGTTGAATCGTTCCATTGATAAAAGGTCTGCATGTAAGGCAGACCTTCTGAATTATGTCAGTTAAATATCTAGTTTGTGTGATAGTACAAGCTTGAAACAAAGTGAATTCTAAATTAGGAGTCAATTGTGAAGAAGACTATTGTATTAAGACTTTTTTATGTTGTCGCGATATTGGCCTGTCTGTTCATTGGCCAGGTACAAGCCGCGGAAAATACTCAATCTGTTGTGACGATTCAGGAACCCAGGCCCGCTATGATTCCCCCTCTTCCGCCAAGCTTACCTTCTGGAATTCCCGCATTTCCCGGAGCCTGGGGCGGCGGTATGTTTACCACGGGTGGACGCGGCGGCAAAGTCATCGCCGTGACAAATCTGGAAGACAGCGGCCCGGGAAGTTTGCGTGCTGCAATCGACACCGAAGGCCCCCGTATAGTCGTGTTTCGCGTCGGCGGAATCATCAAGCTTAACTCCAACCTGTCCATTAATAATCCCGACATTACGATTGCGGGACAATCCGCACCGGGTGACGGTATTTGCATCGCAGGCGCTTCACTGGATATTAACACTTACAATGTGATTGTGCGGCACTTGCGTGTTCGTCGAGGGGTCTTACCTCTGGAGGCCAGGGATCGGATAATATTGGTGGACACCCGCTACATTATGTAATCGTTGACCATTGCACGACCAGTTGGGGACGCGACGAAAACCTATCGCTCTACCGTGCGATGATAGAACTCCCCGATCCTAAAAATCCGGGCCAGATGGTGCGCGTCAAGACATCCACACGAAACCTGACCATCCAGTATTGCATTTCGAGTGAAGGGATGAAACCGGGCCATGAATTCGGCGGCACCTGGGGGGGGCAAGATTCGACGTTCCACCACAACCTGTTTGCCTGCAACACCGGGCGCAATCCTTCCATTGGCATGAGCGGCGAGTTTGACTATCGCAACAACGTCATCTTTAACTGGAAACACAGGACCATGGATGGCGGCGACGAGACGTCGATTATCAATGTCATTAATAACTACTACAAGCCGGGACCGGCAACCAATGACAACATGTTGAGTACGATTGCCAGAATCGAACAGCGTAATCAGGTATCGCCCCCGGGCCGATTCGAAGGCAACTGGTATCCCAAGGCCGATAAACGGCCGGGTAAGTGGTATGTAGCCGGCAATATCGTAGAAGGATATCCGGAAGTGACGGCTGACAACTGGAAGGGCATGGTACTGCGAGAAGGTCCAGGTACGATTGATATGGCCCGTGTCAACAGTCCTTTTGAAGGTTGGCCGGTCAACCAGCAAACGGCCCTGCAGGCCTTTAATGAGGTTCTGACGAAGTCCGGCGCTACGCTTCCCCGTCGTGACTCCGTGGATAAGCGCGTGGTTGAGATGGTGCGAACCGGCAAGGTCACCTATGAAAAGGGTATCATTAGCGATGCCGAACAGGTTGGCGGATATCCGGAGTATACGTTCTCGGCCGAGGATGTTCCGGCTGATACGGACTTGGACGGCATGCCGGACGATTGGGAAAAAGCCCACGGCTTGAATGCCGCGTCAGCCGCCGACAGCAGTCTGGATGCCGACCAGGACGGCTACACCAATGTCGAAGAATACCTCAATGGGACCAATCCAAGCGAAAAGGTGGACTACAACAATTTTGACAATAATGTGGATACCATCAGCTAACGACTTTCTTCTGACGCTGGTTAAATCTATCAGGAAGGATGCACGGAGCATCCTTCCCGTGTTTATCTGCCATTTAGTATGTAGATGTACATAGACATGATAAACAGGAGAATGACATGAAGGGAATGGCCTTAATAGGCTTTCTAACGATAGCGTCAATTTGTTGCGGCAGTACGCTAGTGGAGAGTGCCGATATTGTTGTGGCACAGGATGGCAGCGGAGATTTTGAAAAGGTGCAGGACGCCATCAATGCTGTTCCCAAAAACCGATCTACCCGCACGACCATCTTGATCAAGCCAGGTACGTATAAAGAAAAGCTAAAAGTGCCCTCAGATAGAACGAATCTGACGCTCATCGGCGAATCATACGAAAAAACGATCCTCACCTACGATGATCATGCCAAAAAGACCAAGGATTATGCGAGCACACGCATTTATGCGGATGATTTCTGTGCGGTAAATGTGACGTTTCAAAATACGATAGATAGTAGAAAAGTGGGCAGTCAAGCAGCGGCCTTACGTGTGGATGGTGACAGGGCGGTGTTTTACAAGTGCAAAATCATGGGATTTCAGGACACTTACTACACCGGCGGCAACAAGCGGTCCTACCACAAGGATTGCATCGTTGAAGGCACTACCGATTTTATCTATGGAAACGGGATTGCTCTGTTTGAGGATTGCACCATCGTTAACCGCAAAGATTCTCATGTCACCCGCCCACAGCCAGAAGCTCAAAGATGGCAAGCCCGTTAACAAGTTTGGCTATGTATTCAAAAACTGCGACATCCAGGCGCATCCTGACGAAGAGGTTTCCAAGGCTTCTCTGGGCAGGCCATGGGGTAATGCTGCACGCGTCGTCTTTTTGAAAATTGCAATTTAGGATCGCATATTAAACCACAGGCATTTGCTCCCTGGTCTACCAATCCACACACATAAATATTTCAAGAATATTGATACCGCTTATTATGCGCTATACAATTGCACTGGGGCAGGTTATAGGCCAGACAGTTATAGGCTTCAACTAGTTTGCTTTCAACTATTAGACGATTCACTCGCCGCAGAATATACCAAGGAAAATATATTCAAATCCGATACCACCACCGCCACAAATTTAGAGGGCGACTGGAACCCCGTAATTGATGAAGATACCTATGCAAACAACTAATCTGACCATAAATCATTGGCATTAAGCAATTAAAATTTTTTTAGAGGACACTACAAAAATGAGTAAAACATTATTAAAAACACGACAGATTAAAAGGCACGCTTCAAACACACGCTCCTTTTATCGATCAATATTTCTCCGGCGATGCCCTCTTTTGGTCTTCGCCGGCATGCTTGCTCTGAGCGTAGCTGCGTGTGCAGCAGGTACTCCAACAATCCCCGCCTTCCCGGGTGCCGAAGGCTATGGCGCCATGACAGTAGGCGGGCGCGGCGGTAAGGTTATCGAAGTTACGAATCTTAATGCTTCCGGCGAAGGTAGTCTGCGGGCTGCGATTGAGGCAAAAGGGCCAAGAACCGTTGTGTTCAAGGTATCGGGGACAATCGATGTGGATTTGAAGATTTCTAATGATTTCATTACCATCGCCGGTCAAACAGCACCGGGGGACGGGATTTGTATCAAAGGCAGTCTTGGAATAAATGCCAATGATGTGATCATCCGGTATATACGCGTCAGAGCAGAAGGCCGTGGTGATGCCGTATCCGGCCGATATAATAAGAATATCATCCTTGACCACGTGTCAGCCTGTTGGAGCAGTGACGAGGTGATGTCTATTTACCATGGTGAAAACATCACGATTCAATGGTGCATGATTACTGAAGCCTGCTCAGGTGGTCATAAGTTTGGCGGTATTTGGGGAAATAACTACAGCACGTACCACCACAACCTGTTTGCCCATAACACCGACCGTAATCCTCGTATTGCATCAGGTGCCGGATACAATGATATCAGAAACAACGTGATCTACAATTGGAAGAATGAAAGTACCTATGGCGGTGAAGTCCACCAATCGGATGATCGTCGTAAACCACCATTAGCACTTTGCAGTACCAATCTCGTGGCCAACTATTACAAGGCTGGACCAGGAACACCTGCCGAGAACAGAACAAAGATTTGTGCCCCCTGGTCGCGCAATGGTGAGGCCGATTATGGTGATTGGTATATTGCTGAGAATGTCTTGTTTGGCAATCCTGAAGTCACTGCTGATAATTGGAAAGGCGTAAGACCTTCCTTAACAAAGATGCGTGACCAAGAACCTAATCCCAATGACCAAGCCGCGATTCCAGGCATTAAGCTTGATAAGCCGTCTAAATTTATGCCTATTAATCAGCAAACTGCAGAAGAAGCTTATCAGTCTGTTCTTGAACATTCAGGCTGTTCCTTGCCCAGGCGTGATGTGATCGATGTGCGTATTATTGAAGAAGTCCGTGCCGGCACGGCAGGCAAAGGCGACAACGGTTTTGTTAATAACCAGGAAGTTGCCGGCGGTTGGCCGGAGTTGAAAGGTGGAACGGCACCCACCGACACAGATAAAGACGGCATGCCGGACACCTGGGAGACAAAGAATGGCCTCAATGCCAATGATGCCTCCGACGGAGCCAAGGATCGTGATAGTGACGGCTACACCAATATCGAAGAGTATCTCAACGGCACGAACCCGACAGAGTTTGTGGACTACAGTAAGCCTGAGAACAACGTCAATACATTGGGTCAATGATGTCAATCGCCTTGTGACTGATCCTCTGTACGGTGCGGGCAATTGTTTGACTCGTTAATCAAAGGAAGTTGAATATGAATCAAAAATTAAATTCAGACATGACAGAAAAGGATACTACTATGAGCCGTAATTTAGCAGCCATTATTTTTATATTGATTGCCGGCGTCACCGTTCCATTGGAAGCAAATCCCTTGCGCGTAGACATTAACTCCGAAGGCCGCAGCGATATGCGTACCGTGGGGTGGGAAAATTGGCAACCTAAAGGAAACGTCTTAAGTCAATCCTTTGGCGATGTGACTGTTACCTTGCGTGCGGGCGGAGATGATGGCTCCATTCTCATCAAAGGCAACAAATCCCTCCTCGTTCATGGCGTCACAGTGGGTGCCGAGGGTGCGATCGCCACGGGCGTAAATCCCGTTGTGATGGAAGTCCAACTTGACGGACTGGTTCCCGGACCGCACAGATTTGTGGGCTATCACCACGCCGTCCAGGGTGGCGCCGGAACCTATTCCGTTTCAGTGGGCGATCACAAGGTCAACGGAATAGAAGCCTCCCAAGAGCCTCGCCACAATGATGAGGTGGGCACCTCTTTCATCGAATTCGAAGCCAAGGCCGGTGAGCCCGTGGTGGTTCATATCACAGCCACTCAAGGCGATAGCGTGGTACTCAATGGCTTCGCGCTCGATATTACGGATCCGAGCAAGAAGGCACTTAAGCCCATGCCTGCAGACTATGAACGTCATGCCGATGGCGACGACGGCAAGGTGACACTGAGCTGGGCACCGGCTAAATCAGCGGTCAGTCATCACGTATACATGGCTTACGATCGTGACGCCGAAGCTGTCGTGAGCAAACTGGCTGCTACGAAAAAACTGGCCTCAGTAACCGATTGTTCTTACGCTGCCACGATTGTGCCGAAGAAATCATTGCTGCACTACGCCTGGCGTGTGGATTCGGTAGATGCCCTAGGTAATGTCACACGCGGTGATGTTTGGCGTTTCCGTGTTCGTCATCTGGCCTTTCCCACAGCCGAGGGATACGGGCGTTTCGCTATTGGTGGTCGTGGCGGACGCGTAATACACGTGACCAACCTCAACGATTCCGGCCCGGGTTCCTTACGTGAGGCGGTTGAAGCCGCCGGACCGCGTACCGTGGTTTTTGATGTCTCCGGACTGATCAGCCTCAAGTCCAAGCTGGTCTTTAAAAAAGAAAATGAATACCTCACCGTTGCCGGACAAACCGCTCCGGGAAAGGGCATCTGTATTCGTAACTATACTTTCGGCGGTATTGGAAGTTGCGACACAATTCTTCGCTTTGTCCGTCTTCGTCTGGGCAGCCTAACCGGTGAGACCATGGACGGTATGGGCTTTGCTAGCGGTGATCATTGTATTATTGATCACTGCTCGATTTCCTGGACCATTGACGAGGCGTTCAGTTCACGCGGTGCCAAGAACATTACCTTCCAACGCAACCTGATCTCCGAGGCCCTCAATGTCGCCGGTCATTCGCACTACGGCAGCAACAGTGCTCACGGTTTTGCGGGCTCGATCAGTGGCGATGTCGGCAGTTTTCACCACAGTCTGTTGGCCCATAACGCCGGGCGAAACTGGTCATTAGCAGGTGCAATCGACCAAGCCAATCGCCACGCTGGACGGCTCGATATCCGCAACATGGTGGTCTATAACTGGAAACATCGTACAACAGACGGCGGCGCCAGAGAGGTTCAGTTCGTCAACAATTACTACAAGCCCGGCCCGGCGTCGCAAGTCAAGACTTACCTCAATCCCCAATTCGAAAATCCTGCTTTTGGTCCGCAGCAGTACTATGTCAAGGGCAACATCATGGAAGGTGTGGCCGGGCCGGAAGGTCCGATCGGTCCCTTCAAGGGCATGAACATCCGTGGGCGTCAGGACGCGCCTGTGACGGTGCCGGAGCCATTCTTCGAGCACTATGTCAAGACCCACACGGCCAAAGAGGCCTATGAAAACGTGCTGGCAGACGTGGGATGCAATGTGCCCATGCTCGACGACCACGACAAACGCGTAATTCAGGAGGTGCGCACCGGTACCACGACCTACAAAGGAAGCAAAACCGGGCTGCCCGGCATCCCCGATACCCAGGAGGATGTGGGCGGCTGGGAAGACTACCCCGAAATTCACCGTCCCGCCGACTGGGACACAGATGGTGACGGCATGCCCAATCAATGGGAAGCCAAAAAGGGATTGAATGCCGACAATCCCGCCGACGGCGCCGACGACCCGGATGGTGACGGTTATACCAATCTGGAAGACTATCTGAATTGGCTGTCCGCCGGCAACACGCTGAATTGATACCGCTGATCTAAAGGGCAAATAACAGGAATATGCTTACGATGAAGTACAATATAACATTTATCGGCCACATGTGTTATGACGAGATCGTTCCATTTCAAGGCCAAACAACGGTGTCTCCGGGCAGTGCTGTTTTGTGTGGGGCGATGGTTGCCGGCCGGATTGGTCAAAACGTTGCCGTCATAACAAAGATGTCGCCTGAAGACAGCTCAATTCTAAAACCGA
This sequence comes from Anaerohalosphaeraceae bacterium, assembly GCA_963675525.2. Taxonomy (GTDB): domain Bacteria; phylum Planctomycetota; class Phycisphaerae; order Sedimentisphaerales; family Anaerohalosphaeraceae; genus 4572-13. The sequence goes on from CAXXSL010000019.1 coordinate 79,879, forward strand.
TGGAAGAAGTTGGTATCGATACAGTTCCTTCTGCCTTCGAAGGAAACGACGTATATGCGAGTCGAGCATCCAAGCGAAGATGTCGATATACGTAAAATGTACCAATTCAAAAATGCCGGTTTTATTACGTTTGATGAATTACCTGAGTTTGAATCAAAATTTGTTCATCTTGCCGGGATCACCGATCAGGAATTTACTTTAGAACTTATCGATGAATTAAATAACAAAGGTTTGAATCTTTCTGCGGACATGCAGAGCTTTGTTCGTCAGGTTGACGATGATACCAGACAGATATATTTCAAAGATGTGCCGAATAAAAAAGAGCTGGTTTCCAGGCTTGATCGCGTCAAACTTGATAAAGTAGAGGCCAAACTTCTTACCGGATATGACGATGTAGAAAAAGCGGCAATTAAGATTGCCAGTTGGGGTGCTAATGAGATTGTTATCACTCAGGCAGAAGGTGTGCTTGCAAGGGTTAAAGGCCAAACGTTCTACGAAAAGTTCAGCAACAAAAGCATTGTCGGCCGGACCGGAAGGGGAGATACGACCTTTGCGGCTTATCTGTCCCGGCGTCTTAATCATGATGTTGCTGAGTCCCTGAAGTTCAGTGCCGCGTTGGTCTCAATCAAAATGGAATCACCGGGGCCCTTTAAAGCGACTTTGGAAGATGTATTGGAAAGGATGAGAAGATATCATTGAAGACGTACAGCCATCTATTTGCCGATGTTCAGCAAGGCCATCAGAAAAAAGCACGACCAGGACGGCAACCGCCGCCGAGATAACAAAACCGACCCAATCCGTTTTGTTCCATTTGTCAAATTCCCAGTCCGATTGCGGCAGTAGTTTGCAATCATCAAAGCGGTCTCGTATTTGCATAAGACAGTTCCATTTGCCGGGCATCCTCTTGCGGGTCGGTATGAACTTGGGTCTTCATTTTGACATAAAAACGGTCCAGCATGGTTTTATCATCCCGCCGGGTCAAAAACGAAACCCCGATCAGCACGGCAAAGGGTGTCAACGTTCGAATGAGAATCCGGATCGTTTCATTCAGTGCATAGGGATTTTTCTGTAAATCAAATCCCATTTTATCCAGCAGGACCAGTTCCAGACTTAACATCCCGCTGCCGTAACGGTTGCCTTCCGCATCGGCCTTGATGCCTTTCGTCCAGAAAATCGATTGACTGCCAAGGACATAGGTTTTTTCATAGGTCTGTCCCGCCTTGAAGCGGTTGCCGGGCATGGTTGAGTCGTCTGAAGCCCTTGGGGATTGGCGGTTTTCCATTGTTCGATTTCCTGCTGCCGCTGCTGCACCTCCATTTGACCGGCCGTGTAACGACGTACGACTTGCCGTAATTGGGTTTGTTTTAAAAGTGAATCTGATGATTTCAGTGAGGGCATGATTGCCGGAAGAAGCACCGGTAAAATGAAAAACACCACGCTGGTCAGGATAATCGAACACCAGGCCGCCGGCCGGGTTGCCCGACGCCATTTCATGCCCAGCCAGAATGCCGCGGCCACCATGACATTCAGTTCCCACCAGAGTTTAAGCTGCTGAAGGATCGTATCAAACCGGGTGGCGATCAGGGCGCCACCGATAACGACGACGGCCCCGGCGACTCTGCCGACCAGGACATAATGTTTTTCCGAACGATCCGGGAACCAGAGACCGGTAAATATTATGGGTAATCAGACTGGAACCGGTAATCATCAAACAGTCCGCCGTGCTCATTAACGCCGCCATCAAACAGGCGATCATCAGGCCAACCAGCCCCATATTCAGAGAGCCCAATAAATCAAGCGTTGCATACCCCCAGACCAGGTCGGGATTGTGAACTTTATCATGATAAAGGACGACCGCCAGCAGGGCGAAAAAGCCCCATAACACCGTACAAAACCGTTTCATATAACTGCCGGTCACAAATCCGAACCGGCACTCGTATTCGCCTTTGGCCGAACCGGTGGCGACGAGGGCAGTTGGGCTGGATAACGACGTTGACCGTCACCATCATCGTCAAGGCCGCGATATAGTACCAGGTAAAATCCTGTGTGACGGGTGAGCCGAAAATCTCCATATAGGATTGGGGCAGTTGGGCATGCATCGTCTGCAGTGCATCCATGACACCGGAACCGCCAAACTCTGCATTGATCTTACCGAATGCAAACGGAAACAGTATGAGTGTCAGGATGATGATAAAAATCCCCTGAAGGGTATCGGTTAGAAAAGCGGCCTCCAGACCGCCGGCCACCGCGTAGATCAAGACAATCCCGCAGACAATCCAGATGAGAACATCCGGATTCAAATGAAAAAACATTTTTCGGGGTTTTTGAAGGCGCAGTTGTTCTAACTGCTGTTTCTCCTGCCGGAGTCAATGAATCATGATTGCGGGCCTCCAGTTGCTCCAAGGCAACTGCCCGGTCATATTCCTGTTTTTCTTCAATCGTATATTGCTCGACACTTTTCGGTGTTAAGGCCACGACCGTCTTGGTCATCGCGGCGAATCCGACGGAGATAATTGTCATCATACCGACCGAACCAATCACCGCATAAACCCCGGCCATGAGTTTGGAGCCGTAGCGCTGCTCAAAGAAGTCTCCGAGTGTGATCAGCCGCAGCCGCCGCATCCAGGGCATCACCATCCAGTACAGCGGCGTGGCAAACAGGTATAACAACGAACTCCATACGCCTGCGATCCCGTTGCTGAATGTTGTCGTGGTCACCCCGACGGCATTGTCGGCTGAGGTGCCCTGGCCAAATGCTGCAAACGTCTGGATGAATTTGCCGAACCGCCGGCCGGCCAGAAAATAGTCCTCCTGATTTTTGATCCGGCGTGACGCCCAGATGCCGATGGCGATGACCATCCCAAAATACAATAAAATCACAGTGATATCAATCCATTGCAATCCAAACATTCAGCTTTCCTTGTTGAATAACCGGTTCTATGATCATAAAACACACGTTTTATTGACAGATATCATGAATCATTTCATAAGCATGCTGCTGGTCTTTGGGGCTCTGACAATACGTTACGACAATCAGCTTCATACCGGGCGCCCAGAGTTTTTTCACCTGTTCGGCGACGACCGGAGAATCTCCGACAATCCGGGCATTGACGATGATCCCCGAGTTCGCAAAAATTTCCGGAAAGACTTCTGCCTTCATTCGGAGAGGGATCTGTTTGAGGGCCAAATGCCCCATCAACCATACGAAGGCCCGGGATTTGTTTGATCACGGGCGCCAAATGAGACCAGTTGCCGCAGGAATGAAAAACAGGGCCGTTAAAATCACCCGGCGGCCCTGACCAATGATGATTGTGCGAACCGGCGGTACTGGTCCGCAGAGAGCAGGATTGCATAATCATCGCTCATCCCAAGTCCTTCGAATACCCGCGACGATGCAAATCCATGCCCCGGCCATACCAGTGGCTTCTCCAATGCGGTTGACTTGTTCGTGCGTAAAATCTGTCAGAAGCTGTGTGATTCGGTCTAACAGTTCAACGACTTGATCCGGGCAATCATAGAAACCCATCAAAAGAGCATTCATGTCAACCAGCATCGCCGCGATATTAAAAGGGGACTGAACATCGCATAATGATATGGGAATACGGCCCTGGGTTTCCTCCAGGAAGTAGTCAATCATATTGAGGGTGTGACTGCCCGATGGGCGTGTCTTTTACAGGGATCACGGGAGCATCAAGAGCCTTCTTTTATACTTTTGAACACGGGTGCAAAAGCCGGGGCCTGGCCGTCATGCCAGGTGTATATCAATCCCGAATGATGATGCGATGGTGCCAATGCCATACCACGGTTCCAGGAAATTGGGGATATCGGCCTGGTATTCCATGCTTTTTTGCAGCGCACCAAGCTGCAGTGCCAGGGAGCGTTCCATGTTCCGGCAGCCGTAGGAAAAGACCTCCGCCGCCCGCATCCGGCGATAGACTAAAACACCGCTGTTGTCGTCCCAAAAAGCTTTGCACCGAGGCTGCCGGGCGGCCTCATAATCTGCGTAGGCATCGAGGTCAAATACGCATCCGGCTGAATCGGATAAATGTCGGTCGCCTGTGCATCCGCTTTGTTTTGGTCGAATAATTGTTTCATGACACGATATTTTAACCTATAGTCCGAATAGAAGGGGAGTAAAAAAACTCATTTTCAGGCTACTCTGAATGGGCAGAGGTGGTTCACGGTTCACTCTACACAGTCTAAATGCGAACAGACAAGATTAAGGTTCAAGGGAACTCAACTTGATTATGGATGTTAAGTTCCCTTGAACCAATATTAAAGGACTCTAACTGCCCGGTGTTGGCGTTGCCGCCGACCAGTTGGCGTAGTCTCGTACGTAGGCCGATTCGTCGATTCGCTGCAGAGAATCTCCTTCGCCATCAGGACCGTTACCCGGTGTTGTCGTCGGCCAGGGGGCTTCGTCGTCGTAGTCAATCTTTTCGATGGGAATCCAATAGCGTTTGGCTCGTGACCGTATTCCCAGTCACCCGGGAATCTGAAGTTCAATCTGTTCACCGCCGTTGTCTCAGTTTCCCGTCATAAGGTCCATAGACAGGCCGGCTGTAAATCGTCAATGTCGGATCTTTGGCAACGAGGATGTATGCCGTAAGCCGGGATCACCGTGTTAGTCGGGAACTCATAGCCGGTTCCTTCCAGACGCCAGGGGATACTTCTCGGTGACAAAGGACGCCCGGAGACGTATATCGATCCGCCGGTGGCATCCGACATCAGCGTGACAGGCGAACCGGTGCGATTATACAATTCAACAAACTCATAATCGCCGCTCCCTCCGTCGGATTGTAGTGGATCTCCGTAATCACGACATCCGGGATCAGGGGATTGCTGTTTTCAGCTGCCCTGGCTGGGGGCGATCAACCATGCGGGTAAAGTCGTAACCGCCGGACAATGTCCGCTCTTTTCATACCGTCCTATTGTCACGCCCGTTTCCGTGGCATCAAAATTTTCCTCGGTCTGGTAATATCCGGTGATCTGTCCGCTTTCGCCGGAGGTCAGATAGACCGTTTCGCCGGCTTCACTGAGACCGAACGGGAAGTATTGCAGCCCGGCGCCAGCGGGTCGCCGAAAGTGACATCCTCAACAAAGTACGACGTAGCCGTATGCCGGGATCGAGGTGCTTTGGATTTCATACTTCATGAGGTTCGGATCGTCATTGTTATTATCCGACAGGAACCATCCGCTGATGTTAATCGTATTGGCGGTTGTATTATACAGTTCAATCCAGTCCGGCTCGGATCACTTGGCCCGTCATGCGAATGGGCCAATACCTCATTGATGACAATACTGCCGGGGGCCAGAACAGTGCTCGCCCGCCTCGCCCGGCGTTCCGCCTTCGGAAACGCTGGCTCGCCAGCCGATCTTTTCATCCCACAGAAGCGGATCTTGTTCGAGCGGATCCCGAATCGTCAGCGAGAAGCCGAAGCCGTCTGTCAGGTCATACCAGCCATCCTTGTAGTTGAATTGATGGATAATCGTACCGTTGCCGTCGACCAGTTCGACCTTTTCGCCGGCGTTATCGAGAAAGCCGGTATACTGACCGGCAACGGAGCCGCTGGACGATGGGTATCGTGTATTAAATGCCCCCGTATTTTGAACCACCACAACATAACCATAGCCGGCCGGTACGCGTGACATCGCCAAATGTAAAATCAATGCCGTTGGTGAACTGAACCAGGTTCAAATTGACCGCTGAAGTACCGATGTTTTTCACCTCGATAAACTCAGTATTCAGGTCGGTCGGATGATACATGATCTCGGTAATGCGAAGCGAACCGGCAAGCCGCTCGTCCACATAGGCACGGCCTCATGTAAAGCGCTCCATGTTGAACCGTCTTTCCGACGGGCCTTAACGATGGTTGACTTATCCAGTGTAATGGGCGTTCCATCGAACAGAGTCGCGGTGCTGCTGACGTTGCCCGTCCAGTATTCTCTCGGGTCGGTGCCGTCCAGTGTGTAATAAATGCTGCCTGTATCCACTCATGTCAAAGCTACATGGTACAGACACATGGTAGCCGGACTGCACGCTGGAATTAATCGTAAACGTACCGGCGGCTCGAATGACGGATACAGGATTTGCTTCTGGAAGAAGCTGATCGCATTGCTGGCTTTCTCACCCATCCAATCGTGAATATCCGAAACAGACGACATCCCAATGGTCATTCTTTCGTGTAAAGATCGATAGGAGAGTTCTGGTATACGTGGATTGCGTAAACATCCCGACGATAATCGCCCCAGCGAGCCGATTCGGCAATGATCGCATCCTCCAGTTCGGTCACACGACTGTTAAACATAGCCTGGGCCGAAGCGGCGGTCAAAGCACCATCGTTGTAGAAGTACTTATACACCCGGTCAGCAAACCGGATTCTGAATTCGGCAAAATTATCCAGATAACCGGTCAGGAAGTTTCCAGCCTGTTTCGGCGAAGATAGATTCTTTCGTTGGATCACCAACCGTGCCTATCTTCAAAGACCCGCTCTGTATCCCACAGATAGTACCGCCAGGGTGCAGTCGAAGATGACCGCCGCCGGCCGCCGCCCAGTTCGAAGTTGATTTCATGTCACGGTTCCAGGCCCAGCACTGAACGATGCTCCAGTCGATGACGTTATCGATATCCAGTTTTGCACAAATATTCTTCCCAGTCTGATTGACTCGAAGAACTGGCCGCGTGAACATCACTTTTCAGATTATCCCACGAGTCGCTGGTGCCGTCTACCATCTCATCACCCGCTTTGATGGCATCATACCAGTCGCTGTCACCACCGCGAGTAATTGCCGCACAATGTGAAGCCTCCGGGACGCTCATGCATATTATAAACACCCCAGTACAGACCGTCGATATAAAGATGGACAAATGTTCCGCTGCCGCCGGATCCTCTTGGCCCATCGCAACGATACAGTCTCGAGCAACCTGATCGCGGAGCATCGTACCTATGGCTCGCTGGCTGGTACATGTTGTGGGTCCATGAATTGTTATAACAGGCTCGAAGGTGTAAGGCATCAAACACACCGACAGAGGTTTGATGATCCAGTATGTCACTCTTTAGACTGTGAAGACCCATACCCGCCCCTGAAACGCAGGCTGAACGAATGCTTTCCATCATTGGTGACTTTCCTGCTATTGCCGCCCTGAAGCTTGAAGCCGCAATCGATCTGGAACGTGTCATTGGGATCACCATTAAAGTATTCAGCAGAAGCAGGCCGTTCCCAAAGACCGGACTCCTTTCTTCCAGGGTATTCGTATAGATGCCTTCGGAGCTTCCAAAAATACCGGCAGGATCCGATACGACTGACAGCGTCGGTATGTCCAGCAAGGCGTCTTTAATAACGGCTTTGGCCTGCTCCACGGTATAACCGGCATTGCCGGCAACAAGCTTAATATCCGTTGAATTGTTTTCCATATCAAAATCCACAGGGGTACCGCCCCAACTGGTTGCATAGCGAGAATCGTTGGGTCGGGTCTGAGTGACGACGTCATCAAGGAACAGATACGTCTGTGTATCAATATTGCTGGGCAGCAAGCCTGTTTTATATGCCTTTGCCCGCAGACAGGTTGTCGTAGAGATGTTAATCGGCCCTGTGTAAAGCGCCGACGATTGGTCCGGCTCGGTACCGTCGGTCGTGTAACGGATCTGAGCCCCGATCGTACCACAGGAAATCGTCACATTAAAGGGAGTTTCATAAAACCCGCGTGAATGACTAAAGTTTGTGTCATCGACCATGCCCGGCAGTGCGGCACCGTTTGCTGCACCGGACCATTGATCATTGACCCGGGTTCCCGGCGTCGGCGTGGTCAGATACCCGATGGTTTCATCCGATCCGATACCGTAGGACGTCCACGGGAACTGTTTGGGATAGTCGTTATAGGCGTAAGATACCGTCGTGCCGTCTGATGCGACGACCGCTAAGTATCCTCCATTGCCCACCCAGTTCAAAGTTCGTATGCAGGGCACCGTAGTCATCCACTAAAGGGGTAATTGGCCGGGAATGTGATCTGTTCCTTATTGGAAGCGAACACAATCATGTATTCATCGGGATCCAAGGATTAGCGCGCTGCCCATATCGGACGGGAACTGCCATTTGGTCAGCTCATCCGGATTATCCGTCAGATACCAGCCTGCCAGATCAATGGATTCGTCACCGTTGTTATGCAGTTCAATCCAATCCGGGTGTGTCGCTCCCCGTCTGAGACCATCTCCATCAATACGGGTGGTCGTCCAGGGATAATTTGTGTAAATATCCATCGAATTGATGTACGGGATATACGAATTGATCGCCATGAACTCGCTAATCACGATCGTCTGTGCCGATGGAGAACGATAGGTTCCCGATGCTTGTGTTGTTTGCTGGGATGTAATGATCACCGATTGGTTGCTCGGAGTCACCCAGTCTTGGACAGCATTGAATTGAACCGTGTGCGTCCCTGCCGACAACGACGAGACGGTTGCACCGGAAGCATTCCATGCGCCACCGTCAACACGCCATTGGGCGCCGTCAGAGACAGCTTCCGCCGGTAAAATCGTCACTTGCAGTGAACCGGTCGAGTCAGTATAGGTTCCCGAAACCTGTGTTGTTTGGCTGGCGTGTAATAGTTACCGATTGATTGGCCGGAGCCGCCCAGCCGCCAACAACAGAATATTCAACAGTGTGATCACCTTCCGTCAAAGGCGATACGGTTGCACCGGAAGCAATTCCATACGCCGCTGTCGACACGCCATTGGGCACCGGCAGAAACAGCTCCCGCATGGTGAAATGGTAACCTGCAGCGAACCGTTCCAGTCGTCCTGCCAGCTTTGTCCCAGAAGGCTTAAATCCGACATTTTAACCCAATTGTCGCCATCCAGATCCGCGGCTTTTGTGCCTGTGTTATCCAGCCAGACCAGGCCGACCAATCTCCAGGTCCAGCCAGGGTGACCTTGCAGTCGCCGTCCACATCGCCGACAGGGCAAACCGGGTCAGAAACGGTTACGGTATCGCCGTATCCGGAGTCGCATTCAGTAAGCCGTCTGTGGCGTCAATCTGCAGTTCGTAAACCCCCGCAGCCGGAAAACGCACAGTGACCTGCGGTTGGTGAACATCCGTTACGAATGTAACTGTCGCCGGACCGCTAATTTGTGACCAGGTACTCTCAGGAAGCCCATCGGTTCCCCCCAGCCATCATCTGAAACTGAACCGGTTAATGTCAGGTATTGCTGGGGAAGCGTGATCGTCTGCGGACGTGCCGGCGCCAACGGTTGGTGGATTATTCACAGGATCGCCCGAGGCTTTCTTCGGGACCGGTCACCGCTTGGTGCCGCTAAACTGTCAAGCTGAATAACAAACTTATCCAGTCAGGGTGCCCGCTTCGCGATAGCTGATTTCCAGAACATGGTCTGCCTGTGGTGAGAGTGTCAACCTGTGTATTGTCTGTGGACCACCAGCCGAAATACCGACCGTTCTCAATATTCCAACTGCCGCTGTCAATACGCCAGAAGAAGGAATCAGCAGTACCGGCATTGGAGTACATCCGAAACCAGAACCTGTAGTTGCCGCTGGTCGAGATATTAAAGTCATACGTTGTAATACAGTCGGCGGTTGTACATGCAGGAGCAGTATTGGTGTGACCGTACTCAGGACCAATCACAAGATATGTACCATTGGAAGCGCCGGCATCAGTACCGGTTGTCCAGCGACTGCCTAATGTCCCGTTTTCCGATTCCATCGACAGGACACCTCCGCTTTCCTGGTATTCAGCAATAGAATGAGATGTCAGCACGATACAAAAAACAAAGCATAAGAGTAAACAATAACACTTATTAGACATAATTTTACCTTTCAGTTCATTTCAGATAACTATAAATATGCCAAAATCACCGTCCGACCGAAAAGTCCGGTTCAATATGGTCAAAATCGTAAATGTTAATGTTTAAGATCGCCCACACGGGTTTCATCCCACCACACCTAAATTCATAACTTACGCCCGCAACCCCACATTGCCGCACAGAAGCGGGAACTTCCAATCGCGATAAGTATAAATAAGAGCGGTTATTTGTGCTTATGCGCCCCCATAAATACACAGATTCTACAAAAAAAAAACCGCTCACTCTACGCAGTTTTCAACCCCTAGCCGATTATAGAAAAAACCACCTCAACGTTCAAGGATCCTCTGATCCGCCGACACGGAATTCCCAGACCGTACAACTATTCATCGACACCAAAATCTTTGTTCATTATCAATATATGTAGAATATCACATGAATATGAGAAAAACCCTCCTTGATTCCGACAAGTACTCGCCTATTATATAGTTATAAAAAGAGAAAATCCTCCCTGATTCTTGCAAACACTTACCATATACTTAGGTTAGTGGAACATTTTAAACCTAAACGGAAAGAATTTACCCCGTACAGTTTTACCTGTGAGTATCACAGCGAAAAAGCAAATTGTCAGTTTCGTTTTTGGGTGCCAATATACACAAGTCATCCCAAAAACCTTAAATTTCGTGTTATCAGTACTGTAAACGCAGTTTTGCATCGGTTTTGGGATAGATTCTAAAAACTCCTTGCCATCGTTGAGTATGTTAGCCCCTTTGCTGAAAAGATTTCCCTTTTAGGCGTTCGTACTCAAGGTCTATCGATGCGATAGTCCCTTTCAATGATGCTAGCGTTTCAGAAACGCACCCATCCGCTGCATCGCCTCATCGATCCTGTCAAGATCGTGTACCAGTGGGCCGTAGGATAGACGTACGGCCTGTTGGAGGGTTTCGCCAAATCCCCATCCCGGGACCACAATCACACCAGTATTTTCCAGTATCCGGCGAGTGAATGCGGAACTTTCCGCATCCGTTCGCACGACGGTATAGAGCCCGCCCTGTGGAATCAGGCAGGGCATCTTTAAGAATTTTTCTATGGCCTGAACTGTTCGCTGGGCCGCGGTTTTGTAAAGTTGGGCGGTGTGGCGAATATAAGGTTTGATACTGTCGATGGCGATGCCATGGGCAATATAATCGGTCAACGCCATTTGATGGAGACTATCCGGGCAGAGAATACTCGATCCCTGGACTGCTTCCAGTGCCTCTACGATTTGGACCGGAGCCTCCACCCACCCAAGCCTTCGACCCAAACCGCGACACCATTTGGAATTTGAATGGATGGAGATATAGTTTTCATTGGGACCCCAGGAAAAATAGTCCGGTGGCGTATCCTGCCAGACTAATGCCTTGTAGGCAAAATCAACCACCAGAAAACTGCCGACTTCCTGTGCGGCTTCCAGGACAGCTTTGACAAAGGCGGTCGAAGGGACCTGTGAGGTCGGATTGTCCGGGGCACACAGGAGAATCACCTTCGGTTTTTCCCGACGGATGAATGAAGCGAACTCATCTATCTTCTCATCGGCCACATAACGCCATTGGTCTGTGTCCAGCACGGAAAAACGCGCAATCTTCACGCCTTCGAGGGAGGATGCCTGTGAGGGATAGTTGCAGTAGGATGGGTCCGGCAGGAGTATTGTATCGCCGGGATCAAGCATGATGTGCATCAGATTAAAGGTCATCTGGGATGAGTTACACCCAATCGCGATATTCTCCGGTGCCAGTTCCATATCCGGCCCGTAAAGGTGCTTTTCGAAATCCACCAGCGCGCGGCGGCATTCCGGCATCCCGATCGTGGGCGGATAGGCACCGCTGCTGTGAAATCGCTGCCCGTCCTGAATGATGTCCGCATACGCCTGGCGCAGTTCATCAGGCGACTCATGGTTGACCCAGCCTCCCGAAAAAGAAATCACCTCATCAGGATTGAGTCCGACTTCCTTGAAGAATTGCGGGTTTGCCAGGTCCATGATTTCACGGACAGGCGACTTGGTGTTTTTAAATACAGTCACTTTTTTGGAGATAGAGGGTTTCATGCTTTTACCTCATGCATTCTGTTTCCAAATTTAGGCCGGGGTTTCCTCACGCCGGCCTTATTCTTTCTTCTCGCTCGCGGAACACGGTTTATGTTTACGCCAGAAATTGGCGAGTATCGATCCGGAGACATTCATCCATGGACTGAAAATTGCTGCCGCCAGCCCCAACGTAGCCAGTTTGCCCAAATCGTTGGCGATGCCGAACGCCATGCCGCCGTTTTGCATTCCGACTTCCATAGCCACCGTGCGCGCATCGTTTTGCTTAAGACCCAACAGGCGACTGAGCCAGTAACCTAACAGGTAGCCGGTTACGTTATGCACCGCTGCCGCAACGCACAGCAGTAACCCGACGGCCAGCAGTTCGTTACGTCCCGAGGCCGTTGCGATGGCCGTGAAGTAGATAATACCAAACATTGAGAACACCGGCATGAAGCTGTCCAGGTTGCGCAGTTTCAGTGTGATACAATGATAGATGACGCCCATCAGAACTGCGCCCAACAGGAAACCGAACACCTTGATTAAATTTATCATCCCGGGGGCCGTAAATGTTTCCGTGATAAGATTCCAGCCGCCGCCCATGAGAAACAGCAGCCACGCAGCGCCGGTCCCGGCGATCCCATACACGGTTATCTTTTGTTTGCCGCTGATATACTTAAGCAGGTCATGGATCATCGCCGCACCGATCGGAGCGACAACGATTTTGAAGATCGACATCATGGCGGCGACGAATTCGAAATTCTTCTCGACACCGGTATTCAGAGTCGTCAGCCAAAAAGGTGTTATAAACGGCGCCAATGCCGTAGCGCAAGCCGTTAGCGTGATCGACAGCGGCAGATTGATGCGCGCCATGTGCGCCATCACATTTGAGGCCAGCCCGCTGGAGCATGAACCAATCAGTACAAGTCCGGCGCCGATCTCCGGCGGGAATCCGAGTACTTTGGCCAGGCTGAAACCGACCAGCGGCATGATCGTGAACTGGCATATCAGACCGACTAAAACCGCGTGCGGCATCCTGGCTACACCCGCGAAGTCGCGGATACTCATCTGTGTGCCCATGCCGAACATCACCAGTTGGATGATAATCAAGACCGCCCAGGGGTGGTTTATCTTAATCGAAAAGGTTTCGGTGATTTGCGGATTGAGGAACGCATGCGGAAAAAGCAGCGGACACACGACCGCCGCCACAATCCACGCGGTGAACTGATAGCCTCGCAGCAAAGGAATCGCGCCAAGTCCGATCGGCAGTGCAATCACGGCGATGGCTCCGGCGGCCTTGGCTATTGCGATGGCACCGGTTGCCCACGCAATTAGTGTAATGAGCAGTGCAATCGGAAACAGCCCCAGTGCAACCTTGCGAACAGCCAGCATTACACCAACTCCTGAGCAAGTTGCTCAATCGCCAGCCGGGGGCTGGAGAGAACCGGCACTGTCACTTTATCGGCAGGAAGGCTGCTGACCACGCGTGCCATGGAGGCCTGGGCCAAAACGACGACATCGACTTTGCCGGCCAGTTCGAGGATACCCTCGGACACGATTTTGTCGTGGGTAGCGGCATCACCTGAAATTACCGCTTCAAAGGCTCCTTCGCACAATTTTGCCGTCACTTCAAGGTCCTCCGCTGCTTGCCTTCGGATGAGATCAACCGTCGGATTCAAGGTGGACGGCAGGGTGGCAATCACACCGATTCGTTTACCAGCCTCAATGGCCTTGGTCGCCATCGGCTCATCCACCCGCATCACCAGGGACTCAACCAATTCACGTCCGATTTCAGTAGCCTTGCCGATGGAGGAGCAGGTCACCAGAATTGCGTCCGTACCTGCCTGGTCAGCAGACAGGATGTGATTTACCACACGTCGGGCTGTCGGTTTGGTAAGGTAGCCTTCTTTGATAATATCCTTGAGCAGGCTCTCATCGACCATGTGTATCAATTCGATATCGGGCAGCAGTTCCCGGCACAGTTCACCGAACACCGGGATCATGACGCCCGAAGTATGGATTAACGTCAAACGTTTCTTCTTCATGCGTTTCTCCTCTTGAGGATGGCTTGGGCAGCGGCTACGATATCTGCCACGCCGATTTTGTAATAGTCCAGCAAGGGTTCAGGCATGCCGGAACGAGGAAAGCAGTCTTGTATGCCCAATCGTTTCATGGGGACCGGGCATTCCTCAACACTTAACTCGGCAATCGCACTGCCCAGACCGCCGATGATGTTGTGGTCTTCAATGGTCACGGCTGCACCTGTTTGTTCTAAAAGTGTGACAATGCCGTCCCGGTCCAGAGGTTTAAGGGTATGGACATCCACGACCGTAGCTTTGATACCTTCTTTGCTAAGGGCTTCAGCTGCCAATAGGACGCGATTGACCACAAAGCCGTTCGTAAACAGGGTGATGTCTTTGCCGTGTTCGGCCAGGATACGAATTTTGCCCAGTTCAAAGGGGACATTTTCACAATCCACAATCGGATCACGGCCGCTGCCGATACGCATGTAGGCCGGACCGTTGACTTTGTAAATAGCACGCGTAGCATGCCGTACCTGCCTTCATCGGCCGGAACCACTACGGTAATGCCGGGAATCGTGCGAACGATGCCAAGGTCTTCAAAAAACTGATGCGTCACGCCTTCACGTTCACCCGCGCTGATGCCGCCGTTGGCGCCAACCAGCTTGACATTCAATCCGGGATAGGCCACAAAGGTTCGCACCTGTTCACAGGCTCGCATGGTAATGAAACCGGCATAGGTTGCGACAAAAGGGATCAGTCCGCAGGTTGCCAAACCGGCTGCACAGTCTACGGCGTTCTGTTCGGCAATGCCCACGTCAATGAAGCGGTCCGGGTATTTTTGGATAAAGTCTTTGCCCTTAACGACGAGTACCGAATCGGCACAAACCAAGACTGCCTTGGGACCCTGCTGCACCAGTTCTGCCATGGTTTCGATAAATGCAATACGGGTATTTCCTAAGGTGGTCATGAGCAGGGCCCTCCTAAGTGACGCATGGCCTCTTGATATTCTTCTAGTGTGGGGACACGCTTATGCCATGAATTGTCACCCACCATGAAAGGAATGCCTTGCCCCTTAATGGTATGGGCCTGAATGACTGAGGGCCGATCCGTACAGGCCTGGGCTTTTTCAACAGCCGTGAGAATCTGACCAAACTCGTGGCCATCGATTTCCTGGCAATGCCAGCCGAATGCCTCCCACTTAGGCAGGATGGGATACAGGCCGCTGACCTCATCCACGGGGCCGCCGCTCTGGATACCGTTATTGTCCACAAACACAATCAGGCGACCGGCTTTGTACTTGCTGGCAGCCATCGCCGCCTCCCAGATCACACCCTCCTGAATCTCACCGTCACCGGTAATGACATAGGTGAAGTAATCGTGACCGGTGAGTCGTCCAGCCAGGACCATGCCCAGGCCGATGGAGACACCATTGCCCAGTGAACCGGCGGTGCTGTCGATCCCGGGGGTTTTATTCATGTCGGGGTGTCCTTGTAGATTGGACTCCAGGCTGCGCAGGCCGGGCAATTCATCGCGGGAGAAGTACCCCTTGCGTGCCAGCGTGGCATAGAGAGCCGGACAGGCGTGCCCCTTGGACAGGATAAAACGGTCACGGTCCGCTTTTCTGGGATTCTTTGGATCCACGTTCATGATATCAAAATACAGGGCCGCAATCATGTCGGTCACCGAGAGCGAGCCTCCCGGGTGACCGTCGCCTGCCTTGTGAATCATGGTGACGATATCAATCCTAATCTTTCGGGCGATATCCTCGAGTTTTTTAATACGATCTTGCACGTTTCTATTGCCTTTCCAGTCAATTAACTATAATAATTTTAGGGTCACATCCATAATAATGGGAAATGCCACATAAATCAAATGTCTTCTCTGTGAGTTACCGACTACCGGCTTCAGCCGGCGGCAGTTGACTTTTTTATAACCTATTTAATGTGCTAAAACCCCAAAGCACGGATATCGGAGATTTGAACATTTTGTTTTTCCTTCTATTTGCTTTTCTCTTTTTTTGTGCAATCCATGATTATTTTGCCTTCGAAGTCGATCACTTTACCGTTCTGCCAAGTCAGTACGGCTTCGGGGCCGTTAAGAGGATATCCTTCAAGCCTAACTTGTGTTCCATTAAGAATATCATCCGTTAGAAAGGATCCTTCCTTGTCGTGGTCAGGGTCAAGGTGAACCTCATAAACCTCCGTTTGAGTGACTCCCCGAGAGTCATAATTATAGCCGCCATCATGGCCGTTTTTTTTGTGTCTTAAAGGTTTTCGGAAGCCATACGCCGTTGACCTCTTGAAATTCTAACACTTCATAAAGGTGATTCATTAGCACATCTTTTCCAAGGAATTGGCGATTAACAAAGTCTCCTGTCTTACGCTGGGACCGGAGGCGCGCAAGGTTGAAACCGTGAACAGGATCGATCCAGGCCCTGTATGTTCCCCGTTGTGGAACCTCGGCTTCGACCGCGTAGCAATCTACTCCGTTGACCTTGCTTCGTTTATCAAGCAATTTCACGTTTGCATCGGCTCGTAAAAACATTGTCCCAATATCCTGATCATTACCAAACACATATCCCTGTGCAGGTGAGATCATGGTTCGTGTATAAGTTTTTTTAACATAATCTGCGTAAGTATCTCCTTCTTTGTGTATCTGTACACTTCCGGGATATTTGGCGGTTTGTCGGTTTTTTGGAGCAAGGCTAAGCTCATATCCGGCTTCTCCATCCCACAACACACTCTGGTAGAATGCATTTTCCTTAGCTACACCCCGATCACTGCCCACATCTCCCCAGGTCATCACGCTTTCCTTGACACGATTACCGTCAAATCGAACATCAGAATGGCTGCACATCGTTCCTCGTCCATTATAAGGGGCGATACCGGTATAGACAAAGGTGGATGTTGTATTCGATTTTATGATATAGGACTTTAATTTATTTTGTGATTCTACAAATTTCAACATGACCTGGCGTGCATTGACAGGGGCAGATATATCTTCCGCCAATGCAGTAATTTGAAAAATAAGCAGACAAGTGACAAACCAAAAAGTGTGTTTTTTAGCCATTGCCAGGCCCTCATTTTCTTATTTCGGCGTCTCCATTTGTTCTTTGATTTGATTCATAACGTTTCGATTGATTGGGTAGAAGATCAGAATCGGCAACGCCAGTATCATCATAGCCGGTCCTGTCGTAAATGTAATCATTGCAACGTTACGAGCGGCCTCTTCTGCCTGGATTTCCTGACCGGAAATGTATCCAGCCCAACCCATCAAGAGGCCATTAATGGCCATTCCCATCGCCATGGCAAACTTGAGTATAAAGCTGAATACGGCCGAATAGCTGCCGTCTTTCAGGGACGCCGGTCTTAAGCAGATTAATTTCAGAAATATCGGCAATCATCGAAGTGGCCAGCGGAATCAACATACCACATCCTCCCCACCACAGACCCTGGAAGATACCAAACGTCACAACGGAGATGGGGATATTTAACGCGCCCATTTGCCAGTAGGCCTCCGGTTTCAGCAGTCTGCTCAGGAAGATAATCCAGAGCATGACATTGCCAAAGATACAGAAAAAGACGCCGACGTAGCCAGCTTGCTTTTTGTCATATTTGCGAACGAGCCAGGCCTGAAACAAAGCTCCCAGTGCAAAGGCCACCATGGTGCCTCCATGAACGCAGGTTTTCTGCATCGCCGTAAATTTCATAAAGTCAACATACGTGAACATTTGAGCCTGGCCTACCAGCTGCATGCCCAATTGAGCAATTCCGATAAATGCAAAAACATACAGAGCGTTCTTATCCGATATCGTATAACGAAAATCTATCAAGAAAGATTTGAGATTATTGTGGGTTTCCACCTTCCTGGTGTCTGCGGCATATCGGCGTGTAAAATAAAGACAGTATCCTATTGTGAGTACTATCATTATTGTCAGAATAATACTCATGTTGAAGTAATTGGAAGCGATATTGGTTCCATCCAGAAAACTACCGTCGGCATTGGTCCCATCCCGGAAGAACAGGGTCCATGCCATTGCGCCAAAAAAGAAATTGACAGCCATATTGACAACGTAACGGACACTTTGCAACTTGGATCGGCCTTCGTATTCGGTACAGATTTCAAATCCGAGGGCGGTATAGGGCACCAGGAAAACGGTCAAAGCAGTTCGAAAAATCAGGTTCATCACCACCACGTACCCAAACAGATAGGTCGGTTCTTTGAAAAAATCAGGTACAAACCACAGGAAAAAGAAAGAGATCGCCAGAGCTAATCCGCCTAACAACATATAAGGGTGCCGTCGGCCGAAACGGCTGCGGGTATTGTCGGTAATATGCCCCATGATGGGATCAGAAATGGCATCCCAGAACAATGTCACACCTAATGCCAGTCCGGCAATTTCTGTTTTCATCCCCAGCACTTTAGCATAGTACAGCATGGCAAAATTGGCGATTCCGTTCATAGCAATCGAGGTGGCGCCTTCGCCGATGGAATAATTGATAATGTCCCGTAAGGGGGTGGCCGATTGGGTCTTTTTCGATAACATGTCCTGTACCCTTCCTTGTTATGTCATGGTTAATATAGAGGCATCCATACAGTCATCTCGCCTTTGCCGCGATTGCCCCACGCGAAGTAAGGAATCAAACGAATATCCAGATCCTTGGGTTCTTTTTTCGAGACTTCTCGATACAGTGTATCCTGCCACGGATCTTCAATCTGCTGCAGGGCTTTGCCTTCCACTACCGTAACACCATCGAGCAGGGCAGGATCAAAACGACTCGAGAATTGCTGGTTTCGCCTGATTGCAACATCCGATAGCTTCACATCATCCGGAAGGTCCGCCGATTCCAGGCAATATACGATGGGCCCGCGTTTGATTGTAACCTGGTTCCGTGTTTCCTCGACGAATGGATTGGCCTCAATCAGTTGAACGGGCATCGGCAAATCCAGCGTAATATGGTCGCCGGGCTTCCATTGACGCTGAATCTTAAAATACGACTGAGGTTGAACCGCTTCAGCAACTTGTTTGCCGTTCAATTGTATACAAGGCTCTTTCACCCAGCCGGGAATACGCAAAAACAAAGCAGTCTTATCGGCAGGGGCTTGTTCAATTGTTATATCAATGGTGCCGTCCCAGGGATAATTAGTCTCTTGACGCAGTTTGATCGGTGAGCCGTCCGCTAACTGCGTATCCACTGTATTACCGCCGTAGAGATGTACATAGAGTCCTTCTTTGGAAACACTGTAAGCATATCTTGCTGATTCAGCAATCATGCGTACGGTATTGGGCGGACAGCAAAAGCAACTGATATACGATTGACGCTGTCGCGACCAACGCATCTCGAAGGGTTCGTCATGTACCACACAAAGCGGATTTGTATAGAAAAAATCTTTTCCGTCCAGACTGATGGTCGACATGATACCATTATAGAATGCTAATTCCAGAATATCCGCATATTTGACATCGGCTGTGATGTCGAGCAATCGCTTGTTGAAGAGGACAAAACCGATCGTTGCACAGGTTTCATTATACGCGGTCAGATTAGGCAGTTGATAGGGGCGACCATATGCCTGATGCACAAGCTGTATGGATTTATGACTTTTGGAACAGTCCGGTGATGCGCCGTCATAGAGCGCTCCTGTGTGACCATTGACATACATTTTTCGGGTAACGATATCCTGCCAGATGCTTTCCAGGGGCTTCCATAATGCGTCATTGCCGGTTTCTTCGTAAATATCCGCTGCCCCGGCGTATAAGTAATTGGCACGAACTGCATGGCCGACTGCCTCGCGCTGCTCATAGAAAGGAATACGGTCCTGATTGTGGTCGGAGCCTTCCGTAACCATCTTGCGAATGTCAATCAAGCCTTGAGCAAGCTCCAGATATTTTGGCTCCCGTGTTGTACGATACAGATCGCAGAGGCCCATGTAGTGAGAGGGGCAAATCCCATTGTTGGCCAGATTGGCGGGTTGATTTTCGTAGACCTTGCAAAGGTAATCGGCGCTCTTGCGGGCAATCTCAAGCAGGCTGGTTTTGCCGGTGGCGTGATAGTGAACACAGGCCGTTGTCATTAAGTGCCCCATATTGTAGGTCTCAAAGTCCATCCTGTTTTGGAATTCGGTGTTTTGTTTTGTTTTATTTTCGGCAATGATCACCGGCGTATGGATATAACCATCGCTGCGCTGGGCTTTGCCGATGACCTCGATGATTTTATCCATTTGCTGATTCAAGTCTTCATCTTTTGTCGTAGCGTAGGTAAACGCAGCCGCTTCAAGCCACTTATAAAAATCGCCGTCGTGCCATGTGGGGCCGCGGTGTCTGCCTTCTTTCAAGCCTGCCGCGACAAGAAAATTGTCATAGGAATGACTGATTTGGGAATCTTCCAGAAGACGCCACATATTGGGAATCATTACCTGATGGCATACTTTAAACCGATTTGCCCAAAAGCCTTCGGTCCAATGTACATCGTCAATATCCGTGCCGTGGAGTTTTGCATAGGGAGATATTGACAAGGTGTTTGTTTCTTTTTCCGCTGCACAGACGCAACCCATGTTCAAGCAAAGTGTCACACACAGACAATAAAGCAATGAGATTTCATTCATCATAGTTTCTCCGGGCTAATTGAGAGATTTCTTTATTTGTACCGGCCGGACAGGGCCGAAAGCTGAGATGCAGCTCGACTGGTTCCGGCGTGACTTCATAGCAGGGTAGAACCCCGGGACCGCAACTGCCGTTACCGAGACCGCTGTGCCGGGCATCCAGCGACAAAACTACATCATCACGGCGTTTTAGCTCGTACGTATGCTCCGCCTGGTCCAGATCGCCGGTGGTGTAGTGAAGAGCCGATGCGGCTATCGGCTGTTCGGCAACAACAAGCAGCCCTGTGCCGGCGGTGTTTGTCAATGAAAGCCAGCGGATGTCAACTTTTGTGCCGGTTTCCTGGGGTCGGGGATAGGGGACGTATTGTTCGTCAATAGTACCGGACCATATGCCCATATCGGCGGCTTGTTTACGGTCTGCATAGTTCTCATGCGGCCCCCGTCCATACCAGCGCAGGACATTATATTGGTCTGCGATGTGCATTACGACACCAAGACGCGGCAGGGGAGGCAGTGTCCCAAAAGGCTCGAACCGATTAGCCATATCCAGCGAACCGTCTCCCCTTACGGTCCAGGTTGTCTGAAGATTAAAGCCTGCATCGTTGGGGGTGGTACTGGTTGACAGGATATCGATCTGAACTTGATTGCTCGCAGGTCGGTTTATTTGGAAACTCTTGACTGTTCGGGTAAGTTGGTCCAGGCCGGCCTGTTTCCAGTCACGGGCACGCCCTTTACCAAACGCTTTGTCATTGCTTGTGACGGCGCGGTATGCCTGCAGAATTGGTCCTGCAGGCCCGCTGGTGTCCTGTGCAAATATTTCTTTGCCGTCATAAACCAATGAGATCAACGTACCCTCGGATTGGCTGAAGACGGCCGTAAAATCTGTTCCTTGAATGCGCACAGTACGGTTCTGTTCGATGATTGTTACATCAGGTAAACACTTTGTGTCGATTTTTACTGTGGGTCTTCCGGCGGCAAGCTGTATCTGTTCGGAGGCCACTTCATGGCCGACAGGCGCCCAGAGGGTTTTTTGCGTCAGGTGAAAACTCAGCCGCAACCAAATGTCACCTTCTGAATTTAAGGTGTCAATTGATTTTAGAGGCAGCGTTATTTCTTTCTGGTCTCCGGGCGCAAGGTTGATGCATTCTAATACACCGGACTGGAGTTCGATGCCATCAGACATAAGGGTCCATTTCGGTTCCAGTGTATTTAGATTTGTAAAACTATACAGATTTGTCAAGCGCACATGCCCAAGACTTTTTTCGACGGGCTCAATCCGTACCGGCTGAAAGACCTTCTTGGCTTCCCGGATTTTCGGCGGCAGGGTACGGTCGGCAAAGATCAGGCCGTTCAGACAAAAATCTTTCAGATTCGGTTTATCTCCAAAATCGCCGCCGTAGGCGATGTATTTCTGCCCGTCGGCGGTGCGTTTTCGCAGTCCCTGATCGACCCAGTCCCAGATAAATCCCCCGATCATCCGCCGATTCGAGTAAATCTCATCCCAATATTCCTGCAGGTTGCCGACTGCGTTGCCCATGGCGTGGGCGTATTCACACATAAGTACCGGACGGTCGTCTCTGGGATCTTGTGCAATCTGCAAAATCTTCGGCCAGCGTTTATCTCGTTCGGATTCATATAAAGCCTTTGCCCGCGGATACATTCGACTAATTACATCGACGGTGTCCGGGTCGTGGGGGTCGTTTGTATCTTGTGCGTCAGCCTGTGCCCCTTCATAATGGATCGGCCGGGTTGGATCGACGTCGCGAATCCATGCCGACATTGCGGCGAAATTCGGTCCGTAACCGGATTCATTACCCAGCGACCACATGATGATGGAGGGATAATTCTTGTCACGTTCGACCATGCGGATGCCGCGATCCATAAACGCCATGGCCCATGTCGGTTCACTGGCCAGGTATCCGCGAATACCGTGCGACTCAATGTTGGCCTCATCCATGACATAAATTCCATACTGGTCACACAGGTCATACCAGCGAGGGTCGTTAGGATAATGGGATGTGCGGACGGCATTGATATTGAATTGTTTCATTAATGTAACGTCTTGAATCATGCGGTCCAGGGGTATCGCCCGGCCGTGGTCCGGGTCGTGTTCGTGACGATTGACGCCGTACAGACGAACGGGTCGGCCATTGATGAGTAACTGACCGTTATCGATTTGAACCCAGCGAAAACCAACATGACAGGAAACAGCTTCTATGGGTTGTTGTTCGGTATTATTTAACGTCAGAACGATCGTATAAAGCCATGGTGTTTCGGCGGTCCATTTTTTTGGATTTTCGACGGCTCCGCTTAGCCATGCGAATTCAGCCGGGCCGCGCTGAGGCGTTCGTGTGTTAAGTACTTCGGCTGAAAAATCGGGATTAAGCATTTCATGCGCATCGCGGATTAACGGCTTGTCCCAAACCGGTGTTCCGTCCGGGCCGTATAGTTGGGCTTGTACTGTCCACCCTGCAATATTTTGATTTCCGGTCTGTTCTAACTTTGGTTTAATCAGCAGTTGAGCATTGTGATAATCCGTATCCAGTTCGGTACGCACGGCGAAATCCGCGATACGTATATCGGCAGTGGTGTACAGGAACACATCCCGGTAGATTCCGCTGAATCGCCACATGTCCTGGTCCTCAAGGTAGCTGCCGTCGGAAAAACGGTAGACCTCGACGGCAATCACATTCTCGCCGTTGTGCAGGTACGGTGTTATTTCAAACTCCGCGGGTGTCATGCTGCCCTGACTATACCCAACCTGCGTTCCGTTCAGCCAGATGTAAAATGCGCTTTTAACACCTGCAAAATGCAGGAATACCCGCCGCTCGGCCCATGTTTCAGGAAGCGTAAATGTCCGGCGGTAGGAACCGACGGGATTGCGATTCAGATACGTCGTCCAGTCTTTGTCCGGGATACCTGTTACGCGAGGCGGGTCAACCTTGAATGGGTATTGTGAGCTTGTATAGATGGGGATGCCGTAACCGTGCATCTGCCAGTTAGACGGAACGGGAATCGTCTCCCACGATGCAACACTATAATCAGGCTTGAAAAACTCAGAAGGACGCTCTGCCGGGCGGGGCGACCAGTGAAACTTCCATGGACCGTTCAGTGAAAAACGGTACGGCGAAGCCTCCGGATTACAATTGCGTGCCATTACTTCATCGGGATAAGGCATCAATGTGGCATGGGCCGGTTGCCGATTACGCTGAATCACCTGCTGATTTTCCCAATCCGGCGTCTGGTTCAATTGGGAATCTGAACCTGCCTGTGCGCCGCCGCCGGAGAGATTTATCAACATCAAGACGCTCAGATATTTTACTAATAGCAAGCGGTTCATTTTTTACCCTTTAATGAGTGCTTGAAAAATACTCTTAAATTTATAACTACCCGAAGGGACATCAAAGACGGCGAATTGTTCCTGGCGTCCAAGACTCTTAATTCCTTCGATTTTTTCAACAGGCGTGCCGCCTTCTTCTATCGGCGTATCCGGATCACTTGGGATATAAGCCCGGGCTGTCGTATTCGCAGGAATCGTAATCTCATATGTCAGTGTGTTCGCCTGTCGCTGCCAGCGGCTTTTGATTGTTCCATGCATTGAGTTATACGCCGCCCCGGCGTGGCTTAGCCCGCCGCCGGGATAGGGCCGTAGCAGGAATTTTTTAAATCCGTTCACCTGCGAATCCAATTCAATGCCTGCTGCACAGCGATAAAGCCATTCACCGACGGAGCCCAGCGAGTAGTGGTTGAAGGAATTCATTTGCGGATTGAAAAATCCCTCCTCTTCGGTCCATCCGTTCCAGCGTTCCCAGATGGTGGTTGCTCCGTGAAGCACCGGATAGAGCCATGAAGGATAATCTTCATTCAGCAGCAACCGCCACGCCACATCCGGTTGCCCCACAGCGGTGAGCGTCGGGTTTAAATGGCTGATGCCGATGAATCCAGTGCTTAAATGCCAATTGAGCTTCTTGATATTTTCAATGAGGTGTGCGGCGGTACGTTTCCGGTCCTTTTCCGGAAGCAGATTAAACGCAAGGGCCAGGAGATAGGCGGTTTGGGTATCGACGGTCAGTTTACCATCGTCCAAAAGGAATTCTTTTTGAAAAGCCTGACGGACCTGTTCGGACATGGCTTGAAAACGTTGGGCGTCCTGATTTTGTCCGATTGCTTCTGCCATGCGGGCCAGTTTTGCGGCGTCGTCGGCCCAATAAGCTGTCGCCAACAGGGTTTTCATGGGCGATTGTGTCCGGAAGGTTGTGTCGGAGGGGATACAAAGCCAATCGCCATAGTTGTTGCCGAGTTTACGACTGCGGAGATTGTTGGGATTTGTCTGTTGAATATATTCCAGCCAATTGACCATGGCTTGATAGTGCCGTTCAATAATGCGTGTATCGCCATAAACGCGCCAGAGTGTCCAGGGGATGATCACCCCGGCATCCGCCCAGCCAGCGGCTCCGCCCAGACCGTCCAGACCGACGAAGTTGGTGTCTTCTCGCAGGCGCGGGGCCGTATCCGGAAAGATGCCTTCGGGGGTTTGTGCGTCCTCCACATCCACCATCCATTTGGTAAAGAACGCCGCGACATCCATATTGTAAGTTGCCGTACGGGAAAACACCTGCGCATCACCTGTCCAGCCCAGTCGCTCGTCGCGCTGCGGACAGTCGGTGGGTACGCTCAGAAAGTTGTCCTTCTGACTCCAGAGGCCATTGAGCCAAAGCCGGTTGATGTGCGGGTGCGAACAGTCAAATTGACCGGCCGGTGGTGTTGCCGAATGAATTACACAGCCGGTAACTGTGCAGGCTGGAGGCAACGTGTCAAGACCGGTCAGTTCAACGTATTGGAATCCGTGAAAGGTAAAGCGAGGCTGCCAGGTTTCCTCGCCCTGACCATTTAAGATGTATGTGTCGGTTGCTTTGGCCCGGCGCAGATTTTCGGTATAGAGCGTCCCGTCCGGGTTTAATCGTTCTCCGTGTCGCAGTGTGATGCGAGTGCCGGCGGGACCGCTGATTTTTAATTTGACCCAGCCGGTGATGTTTTGTCCGAGATCATAGATATAGATGCCGGGGGCACTTTCGTGGACAGAAACAGGGTCTATCGTTTCAATGATTTGAACCGGTTCTGATCGCTGGGCGACCAAAGGGATATTCGGGACTGTTGCGGTGCGGACATTTAGCCACTCCTTGTCATCATAGTCCGGCTGGTCCCAGCCAAAAAGTTCATAGCGGGCGTCATATGTTTCGCCCATCATAAAATCCGACGCCAGGATCGGGCCGGCGGCGCAACGCCAGGAGTTATCACTGGTTATTATCTGCCTGGTTCCATCGGCCAATTCGATCTCCAATTGCACAAGTAGGCTGTTTTCAAGCCCATAGCGTCCTCGCGTTTCCTGCCAGCCGACATAGCCGCTGTACCAGCCATCGCCCAGGACAGCACCCAGTGCATTTTTGCCTGCTTTGACGATGCTGGTTACATCGTAGGTACGGAAATGGATTCGCTTGTCATAATCGGTCCATTCCGGCGCAAAGATGTCATTGCCGATGCGCTGGCCATTCATATGCAGTTCAAATAAGCCGCGAGCGCTTGCGTATAAAGTTGCTTTTCGGATTGCGTCATTCGCGGTAAAGATTTTGCGAAACCATGGCGGGGTTCCCGGCTCGGTGATTGTGGGTTTTATAGCGTGTTCGGCGTGATTCAAGTAATCAGGATCTGCGGCGATCCAATTGGCTTGCCAGTCCTTATCTTCCAGCAGACCCATCGTCCAGAATGCCGGTTCAGATAGAATGGAGGTTCCCTGATTATCCCAGATCTGCACCTGCCAATGGCAAGCCTGTCGGGACGTCAAAGGTGTTCCTTTATAGACAATGTGTACTGAGCGATCCTCTTCAATGCGTCCACTATCCCATAAATCAGCTTTACCTGCGGCAAGAAGTTGTGCGGAAGAGGCTACAAGCACACGCCGGGCAGACTGATATGTGCCCCGGCGGTCTGATTCAAGGATCCAGTTTAATCGGGGTTTTCTTTCGTCTACCCCTAATGGATTGACCAGGTATTCACAGCGTAACCGTGTTACTTTTGTTACTGTACTCAAATTTACTCCTTATATATCTATATCAGATTCATGGCTCCTTCCCAATCCAGAAAATAGCTGTGACCAACCACCTTAGCACCCCAACACTCTAAAGTCCATTATATCTTACAAAAATGAAAGATTCACGCCTGTATTTTGGAAAAAATCGCCGCATCCTTAGAATTGCAGTTGTACTACAGGTAGGTTACTATATAAACAACTCCTCCCACGGCCGCCTGTTGTAGAGGCATCCGAATATGATAAACGTTTTTGTACACTCATTAAACTTCTCCTTATCACTTTCGGATTTATGATTATTCGTATTCGAATGCAAAAGGTCCATTTTCTATAAGGCTCTTTATTATTGGCAATCTTGTTATGCCTACTTGAAGAAAGAATTCATGTGATTGGTTTCTTTTATTCAGTTGTCCCCAAAAGATAAGTCGGGATTTGTACCTAAATCTCTACTGCTTATACAAAAGCAGATTTGGATTTTGCAGTAGAAAATTTCAAAAAATTGGTCAGGAACCGAGGATTTGCTTACATTGAAGATAAAATAAGTTTTTTATCCGTTGTCATTACATTTCGCGAAACTGCTTTATTTATTGCGCAAATTCTTCTTTTCTGGGCCATTTAAAGAGGTGTATCTAAGAATATGACAAGTTATTTCTTTTATATGGGAAGATTTAGTTGTTATTTTACTCTATAATAGCGTAGTGTGATTGTGTATTTTTAAAAGGAAGTATTGTACGAGGCGGGATTGATTGTCTCTATAAATGAAATGGTTGAAAAATATCATGAGGAAATACTGAGAGGAAATACTGACATGTATTGTACTTTGAATTCTGGTTCCCCAAAAACACGCTCGTTGAAAACGAAGGCCTTTACACTTATTGAATTGTTAGTCGTGATCGCGATCATTGCGTTGCTGATGGCCGTTATCATCCCTGCGCTAAAGTTGGCCAAGCAAAAGGGTGCATCAGCGGTCTGTTTGGCAAATGTCAAACAGCTTACAGCGTGTTGGTATATGTATCAGGGTGACCACGATGGCGAGATCGTGAGTTCAAATCCGAGTGAAGCTGACGGATGGGTTAAGCACCCGTTTCAGGAGAGTGCAGGCCCTGGAAACCCGTTAGATCCCGAGTCGGAGTTTCCCGTGGTGACAGATGAAGATGAACAACGGGGGATCCGGGCAGGTCTGCTTTATCCCTATATTGATGCCGTGGATGTGTTCCATTGTCCGGGTGATAATATTCGAACAAGTAAAAAGGATCACAGTAAAATATTTCGAAGCTATGCTATGCCAACGTGCTTAAAACGAAGTTTCATAAAGAAGGTCAGCGGCATTAAGATACCGGGAATGCGATATTGTTTCGTAGAAGAAGCGGATGGCCGAAATTATAACGTCGGGCCGTGGGATTTCTATGCTCCCAATGATCCGGCCAACTCCCTGACCGGGCCAGCTCCAGAATGGCGAGATCCGATAGCCATCAACCATGGCACTAGCGGGATTTTGGGTTTCTGCGATGGGCACGCGGAGTCCCATAAATGGGTCGATTCAAATACATTCAAAAGACTTGAATATTATTATGAGAAATATAGTGGAACGAACTACGGCATAGGTGGCCTTACTAGTGCATTCAATGCTTCAGAGTTTTACGTATGGGGTCAGACTACGGATTTAGATTACATGGGGCAGGGTTGGGCCTATCGTTTTGGACCTTAATCATAAACGGTATTGGAGTGCGTTGCGGCATAATTTGTTATAGGGTTTAAGGATTTCTCCTGCAAATAACCTTTGAGGACTGTCGTTCGTTTCCAGTCATTAACTCCACAGAAAACACCAAAGAAGAGGGGGCTTGCAGGAAAAGTTAGCAGGTATTTTATGTGATATCACCATGGAGATTGAGATATGAAGGGCGGAATCTGGAGAAACAATCTCAATCGATCTGAGCCATATACAGAATAACTTCATCGTTTCCTCTATCGACCTGAAAACCCGCCGAGGCGTTTCTTTCCTGTGACCGGCTTATCAACGGAGACGAAAAAAAGAAATTCCGTTGCCAGAAACACCTTGCTTATTGTGGCTCAGACGCAATAATAACAATTAAAGGATCGAAGAATAGATTTCATGCATAGGAGGCATTTGGATGAAGAAGTATGGATTGTTCGTACTATTCGCCATGCTGTTTAGCAGTCTGTGTTTCGCACAGGTCGACAGCGTCGAAAAATGGGGCATTTATGAACTGTCGTTGCCCGGGCCCACCGCGGGGAATCCATTCATCGGGGTTCAATTCAGTGCGGTTTTTAAAAACGGCGATCAATCATTCGAGCCGGAAGGATTTTACGACGGCAAGGCCATCTTTAAAATTCGCTTTATGCCCAATGCCGAAGGCACCTGGACCTATCAAACAAAAAGCAATTGCGACGCCTTGAACAACAAAGAAGGGCAGTTTACCTGTGTGGCTCCATCGTCAAATAATCACGGTCCCGTTCGCGTGAGAAATCAGTATCATTTTGCATATGAAGACCGGACCCCGTTTTTTCCGTTTGGCACGACCCTCTATGAATGGCCATTCCAATCCGCTGAAATGCAGCAACAGACGATTGAGACCCTGAAAACCGCGCCTTTCAACAAAGTTCGTTTTCTGGTCATACCGCCTTGGCAGAAGTATTATATTGAAGGGCCGCGAACTCTGGATTGTTTTCCTTTCGAGGGGACCTCAAAAGAAAACTGGGATTTTTCCCGCTTTAATCCCGAGTTTTTTCAACGATTAGAGCTTTGTGTCACAGAGTTGGAAAAAATCGGCGTTCAGGCGGAACTTATTCTTTTCCGCCCTTACGATGGCGGCAAGTGGGGGTTTGATACAATGGATGCGGCAACCAACGACCGCTATTTGCACTATGCGGTTGCTCGCTTTGCCGCGTATCGGAATGTGTGGTGGAGCCTTGCCAATGAGAACAGCTTTATTGAACACCTGACGGATGCTGACTGGGATCATTTTTTCCAGGTGGTGCAGCACTGCGACCCGTATAGCCACTTGCGTTCTATCCATAATGCCGGCCGGATTTATGACCATACCAAGCCCTGGGTCACACATGTCAGCCTGCAGTATTACATGGCCGTACGTTTTTTCGGCACATCCCCGCTCCTGCGGGACATTTATGAAAAACCGATTATCCATGATGAAATTAACTATGAAGGCAACCACAAGAGTCGCTGGGGACAGCTATCCGCCGAAGAGATGGTCTACCGATTCTGGATCACCTACATCGGCGGTGCCTACGCGACACACGGAGAAACGATTCAGCGTCCGCAAAACGCAGACTGGATATCCTTTGGGGGTGACCTGCAGGGCAAAAGCCCTCAGCGCATCGCGTTCCTGAAGAAGATCGTGACAAGCGGTCCCCCGGAGGGACTCGATCCAATTGATCAATATTATGAAACCAATATAGCCGGTCAATGCGGCAAATATTACCTGATTTACTTCGGCAAGGACCCGGTAAAGGAATGGGAATTTCGTCTGCCTCAAAAAGGTCTTGAACCGGACATGCGGTTCCGTGTCGATAGGATTGACACATGGAATATGACAATAACCCCGCTGGAAAAAATTATTGAAATAGAAAAGCTTAACCGTTATACCTATATTGACAAAAAGAAGTCGACGATTACGATGCCCGGCAAACCGTATATGGCTCTGAGAATCCAACTTGTCAAGTAACGTCGTTGTCTATCACCCTGAACAGAAAGGATTGTCCTGAAATGTTGCTATAAATCAGTTATTGTTCGATGCTTTTTTGCGTTGGGTTTTGCTGTGGGGCTTTTTGCAGCAGTTGGTGATGAGGAGAAATCTGTCTATTTCGTGCTGGATGTGACCATTCCAGTAAATACAACTGTAAGTGTGTATATTCCGGCTGTAAAACAGTCCGATGTGATGGAAGGACCAAGTCGTGCTGTTGACTCAGAGTGGATTTGCTTTGATCGCATGGAAGCAGGCAGGGCTGTGTTTAAAGTCAAATCCGGTTCTTACAAATTCAGAGTGCCCTATGATTCATAAATCTTTAAGAACAAGATCAATAAACATGCATAACCGCTCAACACAAAATGTAAACTCTGTACACCGCTCATATGTCCTGCATGCCGCCGTTCATATCGTTATGATATGTTCATTAAGTGCGTGTTGTTTTTGCGAGACGTCTGTGCGAGGGAAACACATTCTCTTAATAATGGCTGGATGACGGAAACTCAAATATGAACAAAATGCTTACCAACTGCGTTCTCATGGCATTGACAGCAACTTTCTGTTTTGCCATCCCATTTGACCGACATGACAGCGATTTCACAATGTCTTTGAACAGCCAATGGAAATTCTGCCTGACTGAAAATTCCGAGACGCAGTTGCTTTCCGGATTTTTCAAAACAGATTTTGATGATGAAAAGTGGGCCGGTGTCGATGTGCCGTCGAATTGGGAAATGCAGGGATTTGAGGAGCCTCATTATTACCGGCCGGATCCTTCTATGGTTGGCTTGTATCGAAAAGAAGTCACATTGCCGAAGGAATGGAAAGACCGTCAGGTTATTGTCCATTTCGAAGGGATTTCATTTGGCTATACCCTTTATGTAAACGGCAAAAAGGCGGGTTCATTCCAGCATGCATTCCTGCCGTGTCAGTATGATATAACCCCGTATGTCCACTATGATGAAAAGAACACGATTGCCATTAAGGTTTATCGCGATCATGAGGAGCGTGAATTTGACTGTAATGATGCATGGGCCCTGTCAGGGATTTATCGTGATGTGTTTTTATTCTCCCCCCAACGCTATCATATTGATCGTTATTCGCTTAATACAAAACTTGATCTTGCAAAGCAAACGGCTGTGATTGAAGGCCAGGTAGAGATTCGTATATTTCGTCACAACCATAATAGTCAATATCAAGATCATCGGGAACTGTTTAAGCCGATGGCGATAAAATTAGATCTTAAAGATGCTGACGGAAATATCATGGCGGATCAAACCGAGGCAGTCTCTTGGATTACACCACGTGTGGTGCCGTCTCATACATTCAAAATACCGGTAACGGACGCTCACTACTGGAATGCAGAGCAACCCTATTTATATGATTTGTCAATGACACTGCTGACCGACGGTCAGGTCTCGCACGTCGTCAAACAAAAAGTAGGTTTGCGCGAAGTGGCAATCGAAGATGGGATTCTCAAAGTCAATGGACAACGTATTAAACTTCGCGGCGTATGCCGACATGAACTTTTCCCGGAGGTTGGACGAGCGTTGCAGGAACATCATTGGCTTAAAGATATCAAACTGATGAAAGCCGGAAATATTAATGCCGTACGCTGCAGTCACTATCCCCCGCACCCGCGATTTTTGGAATTATGTGATGAATACGGATTATATGTTCTCGATGAGATACCGATTGGCTTTGGTGAAGAACACCAGAATGACCCTATTATGCTGGGAGCGATGCTTTCCCGGGCTCAGCGAACGGTTGCGCGGGACCGCAATCACCCCAGTGTGATCATTTGGGATATCGGGAACGAAAATCCGCTTTATGGCCTTCAGGAAACCGCTGCGAAACTTGTCAAAACCATGGATCCAACGCGTCCGCTGCTGTATCCCGGCGAAAACTTTGTCGGTCTTGATAGAATCTTCGCCAGCGGTACTGCCGAGTTCATAGACATTCTTGCTCCGCATTACCCGCACAACGAGGAAATAAAAAGAGACCTGGAAGATGCGAGGATCCAAAAGCCAATCATATTTACCGAGATCAATCATGCGCTGGATACGGCTTTTAGCGACTTCGAGACAAAATGGGAAATGATCGAAAACACCGATAAAATGGCCGGAGCGATGATCTGGCTGTGGGCTGATCAGGGGATTATGCGCAAAGTTAATGGCCGGCCGGTGGTTGATTCCTACGCCAACATATCGAAGGTACGAGGCAAGCATACCATTCTATCGGGCGATGTATGGCTGGATGACAACACCATTCTCGACAGTCATGGTCCAGACGGCACAGACGGGATCGTTTATGCAGACCGCCGTTTGCAGACGGATTACTATGAGACTCGAAAAATGTATTCCCCTGTCAGTATATCACAAAAATATATAACACTGGATGCAGAGGGAAAGATACATTTGGATATTGAGAACCGCTATGATTTTACAAATCTCAGTCAACTCGAAGGACGCTGGAAATTCATGGTAAACGGACGCACGTTAAAGGAGGGGAAATTATCGCTGGATTGCGCTCCGCATGAGAGCCAAACCGCAGAAATTCAGATTGGGCTGAAGAAGTTACCTGTCAGTGATCTTATGCTGCAGGTAGAGTTTGTCAATAAGAACCAACTTCCTGTTTATGAGCGGACGCTGGTCTTTGAAAACTCTCAAGTGGATTGGTTTGCGAAGATGGACAAGGAAATGAAAGTTGCAATTTCTGCAGATACCAGGATTAAAGTAGACCAGGACGGTGTCGTTACGATCATCGATGCAAAAGAAACCACTCTGATGAAAGGGCCCTTCGCCCGTATTGGTCGAAAGCCTACGATGGCTGAACGTAAGACCTATCCAAGAATGGAGCTGGAAATCTGGGAGCCGTCGATATTGACTGATTTCGAAGTTACTCCACATACGGAAAAAATGCAGGGTGATAACCTCGTCATCCGGACTAAAGCGAAATACAAAAATCCTGAAAATAGCGAACAAACCGTCCACGCAGATGTAACCTATACAATCAGTCCATCCGGATGGGTGGATATCGACTATACAATCACTCCTGACAGCGAGAAGGGGGCTCTGTTGGAACTGGGGCTTGCATGGGAAATACCGGATGTGAAAAAAATCAACTGGCTCGGCGACGGTCCCTATCCTTCCTACCCATACAAGAGTACATTAGCTGAACGCGGCATCTATTCTATTGCACCCGGAGACTCCTTCTTTAACGGCAATCGGATGAATGTCGAATTGGTTAATCTTGTATATTCAAATAACCAAGTAGGTGTGATAACGAAGCCATCAAATATTGGATGGCAGCAAGATACCATTACCGACAGGATTGTTTTTTATCAAAATCAAAAAGTCGCCAGTCTCGGCACGAAATTTAAACTCCCTCGTGAGGTGATACGCGCTAAGGGTATGCTTCCTGCTAAGGGACATCTGAGGCTGTGTGTGTTGAGTGACGATCAGGCAGGGTTTATTCAGGAAATTTTTGAATGATATCAAAGAGTCAATCATGATTTTGAATTAGTTTCTTATCAGAGAGATTAGAATCAAAACAAGGAAAGATAATATGTCTGACCAACTTGCTCAAATAAAAACATTTCTTCTTGTGTTCATGTTGTTGGTTTTTGTGTTTATTGTTAATGCCGCTGAAGAAACGATTGATGCAGCGATGGTATCCACTCAAAAGCAACAGAACTTTTCGAAAGCCGGATTTTTTCCGATTCAAGGCAGTGGACGCGAGGTAATGAATTTCAATGTTGGCTGGCGATTTATCAAACAGGATGTCCAAAATGCTCATACCCGCGACTTCAATGATTCAGACTGGGAGGTCGTCAGTTGTCCCCACGGATTGGAACTGCTGGAATCCGAGGCCAGCGGGAGTGTGAATTATCAAGGCGTCGCGTGGTATCGAAAGCATTTTAAACCCGGCAAAGAGCTACAGGGAAAACAGGTTCGTCTTCATTTCGAAGCGGTCATGGGTTCCTGTCAAGTCTGGATCAACGGCGCCCTGGTGACATCTCATTTTGGCGGGTATTTGCCGTTTTCTGCTGACCTGACGGAAAAGCTTGATTTTGGGAAAGATAACATCATCGCTGTTAAAGCGGATAACAGCAACGACCGTTCCTACCCGCCGGGAAAACCCCAGGAAACGCTTGATTTTACTTATTGCGGAGGAATTTACCGCGATGTCTGGCTGGTGACGACGAATGCTGTTCATATAACCAACCCGAATGATGTGGATAAGATTGCCGGCGGCGGCGTGTTTGTTCATTTTGAGGATTTTTCAAAAGAAAAGGTGACCGTTGTTGTTGATACCGATATTGCCAATCATAACAGCAGTGACGAAACAATTGATTTGAACATCGCACTGATTGATGCAATGGGAAATAAAGCCGGCGTATCCTGCAGTTCTTTAACGATTCAGGCAAATGGAACCTCTGCGGTGACCCAAAAAATCGTCGTTGACCAGCCCCATCTTTGGACGCCGGACGATCCCTACTTATACAATCTGGTGCTGACGGTAAAGGATTCTGAAGGAAACACGATAGATGGTATGCGCCAGCGGATTGGCATTCGCAAGATAGAGTTTCGGGGACAGGATGGATTTTATCTGAACGGTGAGCCGTTTGGCGAGGTACTCAATGGAGTCAATCGCCATCAGGATTATGCCTATGTAGGCAATGCTGTTCCCAATTCGGGCCAATGGCGTGATGCAAAAAAAATACGGGATGCAGGACTGCGGGTTGTCAGAGCAGCGCACTACCCAATGGACCCTGCGTTTATGGATGCCTGCGATGAACTGGGTCTTTTTGTGATTGTGGCGACTCCGGGGTGGCAGTTCTGGAATAAAAAAGATCCGGTTTTTGAGCAGCGTTTGAATGATGATATCCGGCAGATGATTCGCCGGGATCGTAATCATCCCTGTGTGCTTTTCTGGGAACCCGTATTAAATGAGACGCCGTATCCGGAAAACATTCGTAAAGAGGCGCATCGCATTGTAAACGCCGAATATCCCTATCAGGGAGCGTTTTCCGCCTCTGATGCATCAAGCTATGCGAAAGGATATGAAGACTTTGATGTCTACTACTACTGGGGTGGACAGCTCGAGGGTGAGCACAGCTCGTTTATCCGTGAATACGGCGAACATGTGGATGATTATAAGGCGCATAATTCCGACAATCGTGTTTCTTTGCGATGGGGCGAGAGGCCTCAATTGCTTCAGGCGATGCACTTGGCCGATGTGATGAATACCCACATTTACGGACAGTCCAAGGTATTAGCGGGTGCGACCTTATGGGCTGGTTTTGACCATCAGCGTGGATATCATCCCGATCCGTTTTATGGAGGATTGCTGGATAATTTCCGGCGTCCGAAGACATCGTATTATCTCTATACGAGCCAACGTGATGCCGCTATCAAGTTAGCGCATGCGGATTCCGGCCCGATGGTGTATATTGCGCATGAATTGACGCCATTTTCCGATGAGGATGTCGTCGTATTTACAAATTGCGACCAGGTTCGCCTGACGATGCCCGGCAAGGCGCCCTATACACAACAAATCCAGCGAGACGGGCAGTCTCTTCCTAATCCGCCGGTAGTGTTTAAGGATGTTTACAATTTCGATGATTGGGTAACGCTGACGCGAAAAACGGACGATAAGTCAACCCTGAACATTCTTGCTGAAGGGCTGATTGACGGGAAGGTTGCAGCCGTGCATAAACGGACGGTGGCACGAAATGTAACAAATATTAAGCTGTCAGTTGATGATGAAGGCATGGCGCTGGTCGCAGATGGTTCTGATTTTGTGCCGGTTGTTGCTTCAGTAACCGACCAGCAGGGCAACGTAAAACGGTTGAACAACTTGACGATACAGTTCGAAGTAGAAGGGCAAGGCCGGATTATCGGCAATCGCCAAAACGGGGCCAACCCAAGAATTGTCGAATGGGGTACTGCGCCGGTTTTAATTCAGGCAACCACGACGCCGGGAACGATCAAGGTCAAGGCCGCACCGGTTTGCAAGGGGCAGACAACTCCGATTGGCGATGTGATTGAAATTGAAAGTATTCCCTCTCCATCAAAATTAGTCTATTCGGAACAGCCGAGCCTTCAGATTAAGTCCGCATCTCCAAAGAGCGCCGATGAAAGCGAAACGATTCAATCGCTTCAACGGGAGTTGGAGAAAGTCCGTCAGGAGTTGAATCTCCTTAAACTTGAAAAAGTCAGCGAAGCTCAGGAAGATTCTCCGGCAGCCGAATTTTAGATGCTTGATTCGTTCCGATTTTTATCAGGGACTGATGCTCTCCGGCCATTGTCCGTTGGGCATGGGCACGGTTTGAAGTTTCTCCGGGTCCAGCACCACATGCTTGATCCGTTTGCGATGCCAGGTGTAGACGATGTGGACCAATCCGTCAGCGGTCTGAATCACGGAAGGGTACGAGAATTGGCGTTCCGGCTGATCTTCATAATCCAAAACAAGTGCCGCTTCCCAGTTTTTGCCGTCTTTGCTGAGCGCGACGTTCAGGATGCCGCGGCCCTTGTGGCCCATACCCGGCTGGTTGCGTGTGGAGTGATTATAGACGAGCAACTGGCGGCCGTCCGCCAGTGTTACGCCGTCGATCCCCGAGTTATTGTTCGGCAGTGTCATCGGCTCCATCGGCGACCATGTAAGCCCGTCATCTTCAGACCAACTCTGGGCAATAAAACCATGCTCGGTTCGAGTTCGGCAGAGCATCTGGATGCGGTCCTTGGGGTATGTTAGTAACGTCGGCTGGATGGCACCGATTTTGGCCTCGGGATTCATCGGACCGATGAACTTCCAGCTTGTACCGCCGTCTGTGCTGTGCTCGACATGAGCACGCCATCCGCCGTCCTCACGACTGGAGGGCGAGAGAATTGTTCCGTTGGGCAATTGGATTGGCTTATTCTTGACCGGACCAATCAGCATTTCGCCTTTTTCGTCAACTAATCGTTTAGGATTGGTCCAGTTCCAGCCGCCATCGGAGGAGGTTGTGACCATACCCCACCATTCGCTCGGGGAAGGGCCGACCTTATAGAACAGCAACAGGTCACCACCCTTAGGCTGAAACAGCACCGGATTCCAGGTTGGGTATCGCAGTTCGAGCGTTTCTACGCCATTGGCGACTTCGATGACCGGAGTCCACTTGCCGTTGAATTTGTGACTGAGCCAAATTCCGACATCGGGATTGCGTTCGGCTGTCCCGCCGAAAAAGGAACAGATCAACTGGCCTTTAACTTCAGCGATAGTGGCTGCATGACAAGAGGGAAACGGGGCTTCACAGAAGACAAATTCTTCAAGCACCACTCCCGGCTTGGACGGAGCAGGGATGTGTTCGCAAGACTTCTTGGTATCTGTACATCCCGAAGCGGCCAAGAGGAAACCTAATGTACAAATAAATGGGTTCAACGATAAATTTGTCATATAATCAAACTCCCACATGAAATGAAATTAATAGTTTTAGCTGCGATAGGACTCCAGCTTATCAGCAAGCCGCTGCATCTGCTCGGGCCGGATTTTTTCCCCACCTGCCGTCACAACATTCAGATAAACACCTTTGGGACCGATGACATCTAATAAAGGAATCACCTCATCAACATCCATATTGGCGACCCAAACGGATTTGCCTGCACCAAGAATCTTTTTATACAAATCGTACCAATGCGGTGCACCTCCCGGCGGAACCTGCGGATCCGGCGTCCATTCAATCGCATCCAGTCCTTCGATTTCCAGCAGCGAATCCACATCACCCAGACATTGATGACCATCCACATGATACATTGAATAGTCCAGATATTCCACTGATTGTCTGAGGTAGGGGAGAACGAACTCATCGAACATCTTTGGTGAAAACATGGCTGCCGTATCACATTGCAGCAGCCCCGTTTTGCCCGGTCCCCAGAGCATAAAATACCCAAAGGCCATACTGCCATCTTCGTCTTTTATAATTTCATACAGGCTGTCAAATACCTGTTTGTAGGCCACCTCGATTTCCTGAAGCTTTTCGTGAACCCACGCCGGGCGCTCAATCATGTCCATTAATAGATTCTCAGTTCCTCTCAGTTCCGCCAGCACATCGAGATTCGGAACAATCGCAGGTAACCCAACAAAATAACGCCCCCGACTGTATTCGACGGTTTTTCGAAGCACCGCTTCAATCGCTTGGCTATAGGGATGCGCAGGATCAAAGACGACAGCGGGATGCGTATCAGGATTAGTAATACAGGGTCCATACCAAATGTTGTCTTTCTCATACTTTGGAATGGCGCCAAGATAGGGCGCTAAAGTAACAGTGCCGATATCCGCCCAGGCAACCGGAAGGACATCAGCCGGCCAGACCTTATGGGCCATTTCATAATAGATTCGTTCTGCTACGTACTGGGGGTCCATATGAAAGCGCTGCGGATCAGTTAAAGCAGCCGGAGCTATAGCATCAGCATGAGCCGGCCCGTCACTGTCTATTCCGGTTCCCCAGTATCCCAGTACAAACCCTTCGCGATTCCACCAGTCTATAAAATGTTGACGTGTTTGGGACCAATTTTTTTTCCATAGTGAATTCATTTTATACTCGTCTTTGTTATTTTGATTTCGTTATTGGCTTAATATCCTGATAGGCAGGCTCAAGACCGGCTGTGTTGATAATCGCCTGGGCCTTCGCCGACCATATCGGGGCCTGAGGTTCTACAATTGTATTGGTAATCGGACAGTTGGTTCCCTCATTGCGTACGTTATCGGCATTGACATAATTATGATTGATTGTTATGTCATGGCATCTCTCAGTCCAGATGTGCAGCCAGAGTCCTTTATGCTGTCGAGATTCAATATGTTGTCGATTTAAGATGACATTATCATGAATATTCCAATATGCCGAGCCATCATCCGGGTAAATACACCGGGGGCCGTCGTAACAATAATTGTAAGCAATTTCGGAACCGGGCTGCTCGCCGAGGACATAAATAATTCCGCCATCTTTAAGAGCCAGATGCGTATTACCGATGCGGTTATACGTAATCGAATTATTTTTTGCGACTGTTGAGGGAGGTATCTCTGAATTTCCCCACCACCACCCCAGGGCAATCCCGCCATAAGGTGTGCCGCTGATCTCATTGTGGACGATTTTAACATTTTCCACAAAAAAGCCGGTCATGCCTTCGACCTGGTGAAAGTCCAGACAGGCATTATGAACAAAATTATTCGAGATAAGGATATCTTTGCAAATGCCTTCTGCTCCCTTACCAAATTGCTCGCCGTCGCCGATTTTATAGTGCTGAGGATGGCCCACATTAACCGACGTTCCCATCAGGTCCCCAAAGCAGTTCCCGATTACAGCGGTATTGACGACATCATTTTCAAGGCTAAGCGAAACCGCACTTGCCAGGTGTTCGAAGCGATTTCGCTTAAACTGGATCGATTCGGCATTGCATACGTTAACGGTGCCTTTTGGAATCGTAATATCGTTATATTGATTCGGGTGCCAGTTGCCGTCTTTGATGTACCGTGTGAATTGAGACAGGCTTTGTACGCTGACCCAGCCGCGAGAATCGCCCAGTGAAGACAACAGGTAATCATCGTAAGCAAAGGTCAGGCCGTAAAACTGAATATGATGAACGCGTGCAGTTTTACTTTCGCCGGTAATACTGACAAGTTTTTCGACAGCAGGCGCAAACACCTGGGCCGTTGTCATATTTTCACCACGGCAGTAATAGTACAGGGTGTGCGTTTGATCATTAAAATAAAACTCTCCCGGCTCATCAAGCAGTTCATACGCGTTGCGAATATATAAAAGTCGGTCGGGTCGGGGGTCTGCGTGGAAGGGTATCCAACTCATATTCAATGCAATTGCACCATACGGCTGCTGAAGCATTGCTACGGTGTGTCCGTCTTCGGAAAACATGTCTTCTACGCATAGAATCGGTTCACTCCACACATTGGATTGATAAAGTTCGACATTCTGAGGGTTGCTATATACCCCTACCTCATCGGATTTGAATTTGATCCCGGCAAATTCTGTTCCCTCGGCCGCTGCCCATGGCTCGTTGCCGGTAATCGTAAACGTTCCATAACCGCCTTGGCCAATAACTCCATCATTCATGCGGGCCATGATGGCTCGTTTTCCATTGACATACAAAGCCCGCAGTTTTTTGTCCCTGACAAGTTGGGCCTTCCAGATATCACCGGTGTGCCGCGTCCATCCGGTCACCGGTACTGCTCCGCTCAAAATCGGCACCTCATTCGGATAGGCTTTATAAATAATCCAATGTCCGTTGGTTCCTGAGTCCCGGGTTGTCAGTTCGAATGTTTTATTTAGTGGGTAAATACCGCCTCGGAGATATACTGTGATATCTTCCCGCATATCTTTATTTATGATTCGGATGTGGTCGCGTGCCTTTTCCAGTGTGCGCCAGGGTTTGGTTCGGGAGCCGATCGCACTGTCATCCCCGTTCGGCGATATATAAAACTCGGTTCGGGTCTTTTCAAACGCAGTGGCTCCGCAACCGCTTAAAAATACAAGCACGATAAGCAATATTATTTTTTTCATCATATAAATCTCCGGTCCAGGTTTACTGCATATATTCAATTTGCCTTCAATCCAATTTGAAAAAACAGATATAAACTGATCAT
The DNA here is from genome assembly GCA_963675525.2 of Anaerohalosphaeraceae bacterium. Lineage (GTDB taxonomy): Bacteria > Planctomycetota > Phycisphaerae > Sedimentisphaerales > Anaerohalosphaeraceae > 4572-13. The sequence goes on from CAXXSL010000019.1 coordinate 120,819, forward strand.
AATCACTGCCAACAAACCCCACCCAAAGAACCCGCCGCGACCGAGACCCGGATTTTCACGATAAGTTTGGCGCAATGTCGGTAACGGTGTTTCAGACGCACTGTGCCGTGTTAAAAGAGAGACCAGTACCATAAACACCATGATCCCGCAAAACAGATAAAACGACAGCAACAGGAAGTGAGGGAAAATATCCTGTCCCGCCTCATTGGCAAACACATTGGTGATATCGCAAATCCCAACGGATAAGGAAACAACCGACCCCATAATCAAGGTCAGCAAAGCCGCTGTGTTCGTCGAACGTTTCCAGAAAATTCCCAGTACAAACACAGCTGAAACCGGCGGGGCCATGTACCCAATAATCCCCTGAAACAGGTTAAACAGGTTTGTTCCTTCGGCTTTGCTCAGAAGCCAGGCAATCCCCACGGCGAGCAAGGCTGAAACCACGGTTATTATTCGCCCGATCTGTTTGATTTTATGTTCCGTCGCATCCGGGGTCATCCAGCGCTTATAGATGTCCAACGTAAATATGGTACTGAACGAATTGAGCCCGGAATCCAGCGTTGAGACCACTGCTGCAACCAGCACGGATACAATTAATCCGACCAGACCGGGGGGCAAATAGGTATTCACCATTTTCAAAAAGACTTCTTTGTCATCGGCGATACCAGGCAGTAATTGAGCGGCAAAAATACCGGGTAGTAGGAAGATAAACGGCGGTAAAATTTTGAGGACAGCCGCAAAGAACGTTCCGCCCTGACTTTGCCGCAGATTACGTGCGCCCAAGGCCCGCTGTACAATCGTCTGGTCGGAGCACCAAAACCATAACGAAAGGACAGGATACCCCAGAACAAATGCATACCAAGGATTATCTGAACCGGCTGGGTGCAGTAGTTTCCATGTTAATTCCGGCGGTGTACTGCCGCATTGAACGTGCAGGAGGGTTGAAAAAGAATCCAGATGGCTTGCCGCAATGATTGAAAGACAAGCCGCGCCAATAATCATCAGTATGGACTGAAATGAATCGGTCACCATCACGGCCACCAATCCGCCGGCGATTGTGAAACTGGCCGCGATCCCGGCGAGCACCCAGATACTGGTCATCAGTTCCCATCCCAGCAGTTGAGCTAACAAGGCACCACCTGCAAACAACGTTCCGCCTATCCAGAGCACAACTGTGCCCAACAGCGCATAGAACGACATGAAGGTATAACAGCCTTGTCCGAAACGTTTGTTCATAAACTCCGGCATCGTGGAGATCTTCGTGTTCAGATAAAACGGCACGAACACCATACCCAGCAAAAACAGGAATATCCACGCCATCCACTCAAAATTCGCGGTCACCATCCCGGTTGTATATCCGGCCCCGCAGGTTGCGATCAAAAATGTCGGCCCGATGTTAGTTCCAAAAATGCTTAAACCAACATTGCTCCACCCCATGGAACGGCCGCCAAGGAACAAATCTTCACTTTTACGATGACGATAGCTTACAAATCCGCCAATTCCCAGCAGGATCAGAATATAAACCACAAAGACCGTCATATCCAGCGGATGCATCGTTACGCCTGCGGCTAAGATATTCGACAACTTAATCATGCATTGACTCTTTCGTCGATTGCGGGGTCACCGGAATCATGGGAACCCAGATATCTTTTTCCCCATCCAGTGGTTGCTGGCACGGTCCGGTCTGAGCCCACCATCGCTGATTGACCGGATCTTCATTGTTCATCCGATTGTCTTTTTCGGAGTCGCTGCCCATATACTCCAGATAGAAAAACTCATGTAGTTGATTACCTATCTCAACTAAAAATATAGAGAAGTTGCGATTGTTGCCCCGAATCATCTGGTCGACGACGCCGGGCCAGACCGTCTGATGAAGGCTGCGGTAGTAACTTTCTTTTTCAGGTTTGATGGTCGTTACCATTGACAGGATCTGAGTCGGTTTGCGATCCACATCCAGGCCGCGAATATAGTTAATCCATTCCATCTGCAGCCAGCAACATCCATATCGCGCGGCTCGCGGATGAGGAAGAATTAATGTCTTAGTCTCCGGAGCAACTGATTCGAACGATTCTGCCGCACTCAAATAGTCTTTCTTTCCTGAATATTCAAAATAAACCATAAACCAGACGCCGCCCTGAATCTCTCTTTTGAAACCGGTAAGATTTGAAATACCGGCTTTTTTTAATTTCTTACTTTCCATTTTGTCGCTAAGATCAGACAAAACCCGAGACAATGCCTCCTCATGATTGGGTTTAGCCTGGGCAATCAATCCCACATGCGTCGGTTTTCCCGATAGTAAATAATTTTCATAGGGCGAAAATGCAGATGCATCCGAAGAAACTATCGCCAGCACCAACACTATCCAGTATAGATTTTTCATAAATCGCCTCCTTTACCAAATATTGTTTAACAAATTAAAGGAACCTGCACTCCTTTTGAATCAATTTGATATAATGTGTCATATATCTTTATCTCAACAGGCTCACCTTCAATCAATTTAAAAGCAGCTTGTGTTGTGTCCACAACTACCTCAATGACGGCACCGTGATAATTTATCCTGAACTGATAGCGATTCCAGGCTTTGGCAATCTGCGGACGGAATGAAAGAACAGGACCGTCACTTCGCATGCCGCCGTAACCGCATACCAGATTTGCCCAGATGCCCGCCGCAGATGTCGCATGATGGCCCTGCTCAGTGTTGCGGTTATAGTTATCCAGATCCAATCGGGCCCGCATAGGTGAAAAACTGATACGCCTGATCGGTCATTCCCAGTTCCAGTGCTAAAATAGAATGCAGCGACGGAGACAACGATGACTCGTGAATCGTTCGAGCCTCGTAAAATTCGTAATTGGCTCTTTTTTCTTCGGCGGTAAAATCATCACTGAAGAAGAACATATGATTGAGTACATCCGGCTGTTTGATCATGTTCTTTCTAAAGATACGGATATACGCCCAGTTCTTATAAATGGGGATTTGGTCCACCGGAACATCAGCAACTTCCACATGCGGCAAGTCAAAATAGCCCGCGTGCTGCTCAAATACCTTCGTGTCAGGATTTTGGACAATGCGCATTTTCTCGGCCATGTCTTCCCATGCTTTGGGTTCGGCCGGGCACAGCGAAACTTTTTCAATTGCCGCCTTGTAGCGGTCCGGAGCATTTGTTTTCATTTCCTCCAGCACATCAAGCGTGAAAAGAAAGACTTTCTTCGCCAGGTAGTTCGTATAAAAGTTATGGTTCACCATCATGTGGAACTCATCCGGCCCCATGACACCGTAAAGACCGAAGTCTCCGTTTAAGGGGCTGTAATCTCCCGCACTCGCATAGAAACGGGAAATCTGAAGAAGCATCTCGATGCCTTCTCGATACAAAAAGTCTTTGTCTTGGAGAATCTTGTCATATTGCCAGATCGCATAACCAATCGCTCCACTGATATGATGTTCCAGGTCCACATGCTGCCATGTGCCCGAATCCTCGTTCCCGGAAATGGTTGCAAAGGGATAACGTGCACCCCGGCAATCCAGATCCTGAGCTCGTTGAAGTGCTTGCGGAAGCGTGTGATAGCGATACATCAAGAGATTTTTTGCCGCTTGCGGATTGACAAACAAATGGATTCGATGGCAATAGATCTCGGTATCCCAAAACGCCCAGCCGAAATAAACCTCACCTGTCAGACCTTTACAGAGCGGATTTAAGCGGGGATTTTCTCCACGATAGGTTTGATAGCATGACAGAATGGAAAAACGCAGCCCCTGTAGCGTGTCGTCGTCGCCGTCAATATCAACCGCAAAGCGATTCCAGACATCTTGCATGAATTCGGTATGTTGTTCATAGGCTGCATCAAACGTAACATCTGCGTACTGCTCGGTGAATGAGATCCCATTTTTCCAGTTTTCATTAGTATGGTCGTTCTTTTCCCAGTGATTGATGACAATCTTATCAACACAGGCCGCCTTGTTTTTATCCAGAGATAGCGAAAATCCAAGACCAATGAATTTATCCTGAGACAGGACTTGCGGCGCAACCGATTCAGCAGTCGAAATGCGAAAGCCAGAGAATAGCTGAAAGCCCGTCCCCTTTGTCTGGGACATGATCTGGCAACTTGTATTGTCGGAAGCTTGCTTAACTTCATTCCAGAAATTTTCCCCTTTATCTGAAGCTGCTGAACCGGATGTTTCAGTCTGTGTCCAACCGGATGCAATCTCATAGCGGGTATTAAAATCAAGCCCCAGCACCACCTCAGCTTCCCCTGAAAAATTCATAGGCTCCAAGAGTATTCGTTGGCAGCCCATTTTCGTCGTATGCATATTCAAAAAACGGATGAACGTGATTTTTAGTTGACGCCCGGATTGAAGCTGCCAGACAAATTCCCGGGTATACACCAGCTTTTTCATGTCAAGGGTTCGCTTGAAGTCGCTGAATTTGACTGAAGCAAGATCGAGTTGCTCACCATCGATGGTAATGCGCGTATATAGCCAGTCAACCGTGTTAATCATGGCACCGCTTTTGTCGATCATACCCTTAAAAAATTGATCATGGCCGATATCGAGATAATCATAAAGATGATTGAAATAGCTGCCTAAGAGATGGTCGCCGCTGTAGCCCTCTTCGAAATACCCTCGAACTCCCATGTGTTCATTGGAGACCGAAAAAATCGATTCACTCAGCCGTTGTTTTTCCGGACAAAAACCTTCCTCTACGATGGTCCATGGATCCCCTTGATAATACTTTTGAGGGCGTTTCATCAAATGCATGTCTTTTTCGCTTTCATTAATACATTGTTTTTAAAGTAATTACAGTCCATGAAAAATCATGTTTACAATATCGATTGTAAAAAATCCGAATACAAAATTACAGAAAAATATATCATAAAAATCAAACACTGGGTAACTGATGTGACCTGCTCCCCATTCTTGGTCTAGTCTCTATGCGAATGCTGCCGAAACAAATCCAACCGTGACCGTCACTGTGCAAATGCTGTTCTATTCGACAATCTGAAATCCCATTGTCGAACAGATGACGGCCTTATCCGGGAAGCGTTGTTGATAACGTTTTATGGCAGCCTTAAAAGCCGCCTGATTATTGCCCGGGTTGTCACGGAATCCCTGTTGACGGGGAGATAGGTTGATACCGCCACTGGGTCCCTTACCGGTGCCGTCGGATTGAGGACTCCAGAAACGAATATCAATGATATCAACCACCGCCGCACGAGCGGGATCATTCAGGATGGCCTCCTGCACGTCATAGGTGCAGCTCAAGGCGGTCAGGACCTGTTTGCCGGTTTCTTTTTCCCATTCGCCAATCGTGTCCAGCCAGAACTGCGTGAATGACAGGGGGCCGGTGTATTCACCACTGGTCATGTGAATGACATTTGGACAATCGCTGAGAAACTCAAGGTGGTGACGAATATAGGCCTTGTGCAGTTCCCGGCGAACCGGGTGCGTTATATCATAGAACAAATGGGCCTGAAAGATGCGTTTGTCACCGGCATAGGGGAGCAGGTTCAGGAAAGCCTGTGTCGTTGATATTGTTGGCCGAGCGCCAGGGGAAGTCGGCCCAGTGCGCGCCTGCCTCCAGAATATTGTGCTGAAAGTAGTGGTTGTTTAGCAGTACCAAACCCTTACACTCTCCCAGTTGGGCAAAGGTCCTGATTCGGTTGAAATACCAAGGATTGTAACGTGTCAGGTCATAGCGACTCAATCCGTCCCACGCCGTACCCTGGCCGCTGCGGGCAAAGGGCATTTCGTCGAAGGGAACCCAGACTTCACCATCGTTACGTCGAATCCGCTCATGGTCTTGCCGCCGACGGTCGTACCACAGGCCATGGTGTTGATAGACCGCAACATAGCCGTTGTTGGCCAACTGCGTGGTCAGGGTGTCCAGATCGTCTGTCCAGCCTTTGCCGACACGCCCGGGAACAAAACGGGTCAGTTCCGGTTGCGCCTGTTTGAATGCAATAGACTGCGGGACGGCACTGCTTCGCCACCAATAGGTATCCATCGTTCTGCCGGTCAGGGTTTGCCGTCAATGATCAGTTGCCCCTTGACTAAGGCAAGCTGTTTGGTTGCCGGACCCGGCTCAATCGGTAAGAGATCGGGGTGTTGTTTGATGATTGTATCAATCGAGGGCACATCCTTGCACTCCAGCGGCAAGGCATACTGTTGCCGGCAAGCGTTAATGACCTCGGTTAGTTGAGGAGCCGGACGATTGGAATTGGCGACCATCATCTGGGCCTTGTCGACGCTGGGACGCGTTGATCCGGGGGGGTGAATGATGCCATCACCAATAAAGGTCCCTGCCTCGTCACCGGCCCGGCGCTGCACCAGGGCCCGCATCAGGCTCTTGGGATCGACGAAATCGTTAAAGGCGGCCCAGTGGCCGTCTCCCTCAAAGAGGCCCCAGCAACCGATGGCCCAGTTTTGCCCCTGCGGCGGCTTATAACAGTCAAGCTGACTGGCGGTACACTGCCATAGCATGCAATTGACGGCTGTCCAACCACTGAATTGCAGTTCCGTACCGCGATAACTTAGTCTCAGAGCGTCACCATCAATATTCACATTGTCATACAACACGCCTGTAGCCCAGGCGCCGATCGGACCGCTGTCGTCCAGGGCCATGCGCGCATCACAGTGTACAAAGGCGTTAGGACCTGCCGCACAATGTCCAACTGAGAAATCGTGACGGCCATGTTCGGAATAACAGCGAAGAAAGAGAGTCTGTTGACCGGCGGTAAAGAAAGTGTGCCGTCGCCAGCCACCATTCTCGGACACCGGTTCCAGAGATTCACAATCGACTACCGTAACCCGGCTGGCACTTTCCCAAACCGATACGGCTGAGCCTGCAAAGTGACGGAAGGTCACGCCTCGTACCCAGGCGTCGCGCACATGTTCCAGCGTAATACCCATCCAGGCGTGGTCCTCGTCCTTGGACCGTTCTTTGTCATAGGCCGAGATCAGTTGCAGGTTTTCTATGCCGACCTGGGAAATCCGACCCGGCCAAGTATAACGCACCAGGGTACCGCCGGTCCCATTAGGATTCAAATCCATGCTAAGCGGAGCGTCCAGGATCACTGTATTGTCCTTGATGCTCTTGACCTGTCGATCCCAAATGATGTCCAACTCGCCAGCCTTCCAAACGCGAGGAGCCTTTTTCGCATTCCAGATCTTGGACATACCCATGGTCACAATCCATTCTTCGGTACTGGGATGCGTAACCAAGACATGATCGCCCGGCTTGATACCATTGGCATCGGCCAGCGTTACTGCAGCAGCACCTGTAGGGACAGCATCGGTGATCGTAATAGCAGTTTCTACGGATTTATCATCCCGGCCTAAAACTCGAATCAGGGTCCTGCGATCTTGTCCGGCAGCGATTAAACGTGTACCGTTCTCTCCCGGACCACTGCCCCTGAGTATGACCCCGGAGTACTTGATCACCAGTTGATTGGCGATCTCATAGTCACCCGGCCCCAGCAACACCGCTCCACGTAAACCCTGTGCATCCGGCTGTAAACGTCCTACGTAATCCAGAGCCGCTTGAATGCGCTGACCATCGTCACCGGTTACCGGATTAACCATCACCTTGACGGGAGCATTGGGCAGGGCTTCTTCATTGGCCTTGTAGCCGGCATAGGAGAAATCCACAACACCAGTCTTCTCGTCTTCCAGGTATTGCTCAATGGGGATAGCCCAGTGGGGATCACCACCACCCGGGGGGGAAACAGGGGACATGCCGCAGGCCGGTGAGGTAAAGGGCCAAACGCCACTATAACTCAAAACAAGGATTAGCAACGCCCCAAAAGCTCGTTTGTCGATTATTCTCATATCTCGTATTCTTCGCAAATCAATTGGTCCTCTACTGCCAGCATACATTTGAAAGTTCGCGATAACAGTCGAGCCATTCCAGCATGAATTCCATCACATCGTTCTTTCTCTTTATTTACAATCACTGATACCTTGTGTTCAGCAATCTACTCAATTCGAGACCGCAGCGTCTTTCTTTGATCTGTCTATGTCTGGATTGGGCGCATTTCCAGATGCGTTAAGCATCTGAACCGCCCATTGCCATCTGTCATAATTTTTTTGTATTTCTTCGCCGTTATCACGATCCGAAGCTTCGTATTTAATCTCATTTAGAACATTTTGAGGCAACTGGTCCAGATTCTGAAAGATTCCCTCCTGTAATCCAGCCAGACAAGCTGCGCCAAACGCTGAGACATCCTGCATCCCAATATTGGTGACCTCCTTCTGCAGAATATCTGCCAGAAATTGCATAATGAATTTATTTTGACTGATGCCGCCGTCAACCCGCAATTGCTCCAAGGGTATGTTACAGGAGGACTCCATCGCCTCAATCACATCCTTAATCTGATAAGGAATTGATTCCAATGCGGCTCGTACAATATGATTCTTATTGCAGCCCAGCGTTAACCCTGTAATCAAGGCTTTGACATCCATATTCCAGTAAGGAGCCCCCAAGCCGTTAAATGCCGGCACCAAGGTAACACCATTGCTGTTCGGTACGGATTGAGCCATCGCCTCGCTCTCTGAACTTTCCTTCAATAGCTCCAGGTTATCCCTAAGCCAGTTGATGGTTGACCCGCAGGAAACGATAATGCCTTCAAGTGCATAATCCACACGATCACCTGTGCTCCAGCAAATCGTAGCGACCATGCCGTTAGCGGATGGAGGGCGTTTGCTTCCGGTGTTTAATAAGATTGAACATCCTGTGCCCATGGTTGCTTTGGCTGTTCCCGGCGAAAAACATCCTTCTCCGAAGGCCGCCGCATGAGAATCGCCGATCATTGCACTGATACTTATCGGGGCCGGCAGTAACCCCTCGAAATCTGATGCTCCGAAATCAAAGGATGACGGTCGGGCCTCGGGCAGCTTAAGCCCCGATAATCCAAACTGCTCAAGCAAATACCGGTCCCATGATAATTGATCAAGGTTAAAAAAGAGCGTCCGGGAAGCATTGGTATAGTCGGTATCATAACGCCGGCCTCCGGTCAGTTTATAAAGCAGCCATGTATCCACCGTGCCGAAATAAGCGTCTCCGTTTCCAACGGCGGCGTTGATTTTGTTGTCGTTTTCACATAACCAGATCAGTTTACTTGCTGAAAAATAGGGATCTGCAATTAAACCGGTGCGCTTTGTTATTTCCTGCTCCAAAGCCGAACCCTGAAGGCGGTTGCAGATATCCACGGAGCGCTTGCATTGCCAGACGATGGCCGGAGCCAAAGGCTGGCCGGAGGCATCCCACAAGCAGAACGTTTCCCGTTGATTGCTTATTCCGCATGTCTTTATCTGACTTAAATCTTCGGATACATTTTTTCGAAACCGAGACAGGCAGGCTTTCAATGCCGACAAAACATTCTGATATAGCTCCAGCGGGTCCTGTTCAACAAAACCCGGTTGGGGATAGTAAGAGGCTAAAGGCTCCGTCCCCTTGGTTGCGATTTGCCCGTCTGTATCGAATATAACGGCTTTTGTGCCGCTGGTTCCCTGGTCAATGGCTAAAATATAATCTTTCTTCACGAACGTTTCCTACTTCAATAGTGATTTCGCGGTTTGAGTAAGGCCCTCCGGCGAGATGCCGTAGTATCCCATAATTTCCAATTGGCTTCCCGTAATCGTATCTTCATCCGGAAAGCCTACGATCTTAAAAGGCACCGAAATGCCTTTCTGGAAAAGCACTGATGCACACGCCTCTCCCAGGCCGCCGGCACAACTGTGTTCTTCTACCGTAATGACAGCTTGACACTCTTGGCCTGCTTTCAAAACAGCATCTTCGTCCAGAGGCTTAACTGTATGCATGCTGATTACGCGAGCGGTAATGCCTTCACGCTCCAGAGCCTCAGCAGCCAATGCCGCCTGTATAACGGCTTCACCGGTTGCAATAAAGGCAACGTCGTCACCCGGACAAACGAGCAGGGACTTGCCTACGACGAATGAGGTGTCGGGATTGTGCAGATGGGGCATGGCTCTCTTGCCGAAACGAATAAAGACAGGATGGCACATGTCGGCTGCTGCTTTTACGGCTTCGGACGTTTCAAAATTGTCTGCAGGGACGATAATTGTACAGTTGTGAATTGCACGCATGACAGCCAAATCGTGCAGGGAGTGATGGGTAGAACCCAGCGCACCATAACTGACACCGGAACTAATGGCAATCAGTTTGACCGGCTGATCAGAATAACAAACGTCATTTTTAACCTGTTCCAGCGCCCGTGTTGTCAGAAAGCTGCCGGGAGATACCGCAAATACAATTTTTCCCGCGGAGGCCAATCCGGCAGCGACCCCAACCAGATTTTGTTCGGCAATCCCGATTTCAACGATTTGATCGGGCAGGGCTTTGGCAAAAGGCTGCAGTTTGCCTGAACCGCGTGAATCACTCGTTACAGCCAATACATTCTTATTTTTTTGGGCAATCTCCAACAAGGTTTGAGAAAAAACTTCCAGGTTGGCTTTACCGGTCTCAATGACAGGATCTAAACTCATAAACCTACCTCCTGTAATCGTGACTTGAGTTCTGAGATTGCCAATTCATACTGTTGGTCATTGGGTACACCATGATGCCATTTGGCTTCATTCTCCATAAAACGAACTCCTTTACCCTTGATTGTATTGGCGATAACCATATTGGGCTTCCCCGGTTCGAAAGGAGTTGCACAGAAAACATCTCCGAGAGCGGTTACATCGTGGCCATCGACAGTTCGCACAGACCATCCGAAAGACGTAAATTTATCATGCAGGTTTTCCAATGCACAAACATCCTCTGTACAGCCGGTTATCTGAAGTCGGTTGCGGTCAATGATAGCCGTCAGATTATCCAGGTGATAATGCGAGGCGGTCATCATCGATTCCCAATTCGAACCTTCTGCCAATTCGCCGTCACCCAGCAATGTGAAAACACGGTAATCGAGACGATCCATTTTGCCGCTTAAAGCCACCCCGACGCTGAATGCCAGGCCATGTCCTAAAGCGCCGGTATTCTGTTCGATCCCTTTGATCTTACGTGTGGGATGTCCCACATAGGGCGACTTGAATTGACAAAGCGTTTGCAGGTCTGACTCCGGGAAAAATCCCCTGTCTGACAAAACCACATACAAAGCCTCAACCGAATGCCCTTTGCTTTGAACATAACGGTCTCGTCCGGGGTCGTTGAAGGTTTCCGGCGAGACATTCAAAACCCGATTATACAGAACATTTAAGATATCCACACAGGATAAGCTTCCACCGGTATGACCGGTGTTTGCTTTCTTGATATACTCCAGCAGCCGGATTCGGTACTGGATAGACTTCATGATCAGTTTATCATTAATCATTGCTTTTATATGTCCCTGTTATCATGGTCGTTTTGTCTACTATCACAACTGCAGGTGTTGCATGCTTTAGCTTTATTTGTGATGATACAGATTCCAGCCGAGATACTTTGTCAGGGCTTCATTTATCACTTCAGCACAGTGCGTTCGTGTCATTGCCACATGATGTTCGAAGCCATTCTGGCACAGATAGGCCAGCAGTGCTCTGAGCCGCTCGACTTTGCATATAGCGATGCCTCCGTCCATCCCGAAAGGATCCTCTGTAAACTGACCCTCTCCAAGGTATGATGTGATTTGCCCTTTTGTGTCATCGGTTGAAATCCGGAAAAAGGACATCGGTCCGGGTGCCACATTGCCCTTGATGGCGCCAAAACATTTATCGCGATCGATGACCGTTCCCAAAACATCCAATTTCGAAATCTCGATTTCATTCCCCATGAAACTCTTGGGGTAATTGCTGCAGTGCGTACAGACACATTTGTCACGCTCATTTCCATAATTATTGTTCCAGTCCAACAGAGCCGGGATATTACCGCTTGCCAGCAGGAGGGCATACATCGAAACAACGCCGGCTACATCCGTCTCGCAGGCGCTGGGCATGTATCGTTCGCCCATCATCGACATCGACAGGCATGTTGCGCAGCCGTAGTTGTTTTCGATAGACTCCCAGCATTGGATCGCGCTGGCATCCAGTTCGTTTTCGTCCATCAGTTCATCAAAGACAACGGATAATTTAGCCTGCTTCAAGACACATTCAGCATTAATGTCCGCCGGAATTTTGCCGTAATCTCTGATTGCTGTGAGCTTTTCTTTGACCGCTGCGGCCGCCGCATCCATTTGTTGTGCCCTGGCGATGATTTCGGAAAGATCGATGGGGACGACTGTAATTCCGGAAGCCTGGAGAATTTTTTCGCTGTATCGGACTGTCTGAAAAGCGGCGGGTCGGGTTCCGAATGCACCGATGCGGGCATTTTTGAGCCCCTTGACCACACGACATACGGCCGCGAAATTTTTCACGTCTTCAGCAAAGACATCGCTATCAATATCACAGGTGTGTTCGGTGGTGTCGGTAAACGGTATCTTGTATTGATACAGGTTGTTACAAACAGAAATCTTGCCGCAGAAAGCATCTCGCCGGCTCTTTACGTTAACCTTGTCGATATCATCATTGCAGGCCTGAACGAGAACCGGTACATCGAGCCTTGCCATTTCCAAAGTCTGAACAATGCCCAATTCATCGCCGAAATTCGGCAAAATAATGAGTATGCCGTCAATTGAATCGCTATGGGTCTTAAATAACTCAGCACATACCTTGGCATCGGCACGGGTTTCAATTGCTCCGGCGGGCGTCGCCTGTTTGTCAGGTATGACATATCCAAATCCCAATCGGTCCAGCAGGGCAATCAGTTTTTTTCGCTCTGTCGAGGCAAGTTGTGCATTGAAAATATTACGTGTTCCCACAACCAGACCAAAGGTTACTTTCTTTTGCACCATTTTCATATATGAATCCCTTAATTTAACCCAGGAAAACAGGTTTATATCGAATACCTGCTGTGTATTTTATCAAAAGCGACGGCCAGCAGTATCACGCCGCCCTTGACGACCAATTGTAATTCTTCCCGTACTCCCATCAGGACCAGTCCATTGGCCAGTATTCCAATAATTAGACATCCCAAAACCGTACCCAGGATAGTTCCGCGTCCGCCCGAAAGCGAAGTCCCCCCGATGACCACCGCAGCAATGGCTTCCAACTCATACGTTTCACCGGCCAATACTTAACATCCCTAATGTCGCCACAAATGGAGGAATCTTGAACCGAACAACTTTAAATCCATTCGTATACCATCTAGAACTGCTAGATAATAGTTATTTCTATCAGAGTATAATATATTGTTGCTCCAAAAGAAATCATTTTATTGCTGCTTTTGGCCAGGCTAATCTGAATCCGCTGTCGAGATATTCAGCTTCTAATTATAGATTCGTTGATAATACAGAGACAATATAAACATGTACTCTGTGTAATCAAGAGTTCCATTTTTTTGTTTCAAAATACAACCCTATGTGGACATTTATTGTATTAATACTAAATGCATCTTCTTATGGTTGGTTTGAGCATTTATTCCGGAGAATTTGAAAAAAGATTTGCGTTTTCATTCAACATGCGGATTTGAGTTATCTCTTTGTTTGGTAGAGATTTATGTGTAAATTGCACTCTGATAAAAAAATTCAAATTAGGCCTTGAATAGACTCATAACCCGGAGATCGTTGGTTTGAACCCAGCCTTGATACTTACATAAGTCCTTATAATAAAGTTACTTGCGGTTTTTTTTGTACGCAGTTATGTCAAAAATAGCAATCGGCTTGTCTCGGTGTGCCGGTCATTTCTGGGAAAAAAGCCTGAGCCTCGGACTTGTCCAGTTGCCGGTCAAAAGGCAAAGTTGATGCCTGACCTGCTACCTTCATCAATTTTCCGCATTACGGGAGGCTTTATTTTCACCCAAATTTCACTCGACATAGGTAGCAAAGTCTACAAAATCGCTTATATCAACGACTTGTATTTCCCTATGTTATAGCAGTCTGAGAGCGGCAATGCAAATGAACTCTATTCAAATGGCTAACCGACAACCACCTTAGAAGCGTTAATTCCATAACTCCAACTTCGATTTCTATCTCCAGGCAACAATGTCACTTTTCAGAAAGTTTAAAGATTTCGCTTCCAGCCAGCAAAAACGCTCCGACACCGAAATCATCGTGATTCGGTACTTTGTCAGACGTCACCGGCTGGCCGGCGGAGGGTTCTTTGCCGGTGCCTTGCACATAGCCGAGAAAACCGTTTTTGTGCAGGCTGTCGGTGACCATAGCGTTCCATCCCTTGACGGCCGCCGGCAGATAGGTTTCTTTTTCCAACAGATTGTTCCTGACGCCCCAAGCTAATCCGTACGTGAAAAAAGCCGTTCCGGTTGTTTCTTTCCCCCCGTAATTGGTTGGATCATGAAGGCTGACATTCCAGAAACCATCGGGTCGCTGAACCTGTATCAAAGCGGAAGCCATTTCTTTGAAGGTTTTGGCATATTCATCACGATGGGGCGCATCGGAAGGCATGATATCAAGTACTCGAACAAGTGCCGCAAAAACCCACCCGTTACCTCGTGACCAATAGCAATCCTCACCGTTGGGCTCTTTGTACGGCGGATCATAATCTTTGTCCCGCCACCACAAATGATCCTCGGGATTGTATAGACCATGGGTTCCATGCGATTGTTTGGTGTACGTATACATTTGAAACATTTTCTCGAAATACCTGTCATCATCATAAAGCACGCCCAGGCGGGCAAAGACCGGCATGGCCATCTGCATAGCATCAATCCACCACCAGTCATCATTTTGGGGATTGTTCACGATGTAGTCAATGTTTGCCTTGATATTGGAAATGCGCTCGGGTTTCGGATCAATGTTGTACAAGTCGATGTAGGTTTGCCCGCAGCACTGGTCGTCGGCATTGCGGGTTTGATTGCCGTTTCGCAGACTCCAATTGTGTGCATCGCCCCACTGCACAGCATAATCATAATAGCGTTTCTGCGGGTCAATCTCATATAATGCTATCAAGCCTTCATAGTAAGTTCCGCGCGTCCAGATGTTGCTGGGCCGAGCTCTGTTGGTGACGATTTCTTTGCCGGGATCAGGCCATTCTTTCATGAAGTAGTCATTGGCCAGTGTCATATTGGACAACACGGCGGCTTTATCGGGTACACTGGAACAGGACGAGCCTGTGAATACTAAAAGGCCCCATAAAAAACATTGTATTGCCAAACGTATCTTTTTGTTAAACTTCATAACCATTCCTTTCACAGTTCATTTATGGTTATCAATTTCTCGTTTACTGAGCATTTTTGCGAATGATCGGTTCACCCTGTTCGACCTGGATATCCAGCCCGGAAAGGTCCAGTCCTTCTACATGCTCAAGGGTAAATCCCCGTTGGGCTTTGATCCGGCAGTTTTTGAAGGTCACATCCCGGACGGGGCTGCCTTCCAGGCCGTGCATATCACCGACCAAATCGGTGGTGCCGGAGACGTTGATGATGTTGACATTTCGGACGACGGGCAGCGGGTCTGACGGAGGTTTGAGGGGTGGCCGCATGCGCCAGGCCATATTGAACTCAAACGCCTTACGTGTATTGTTCAGCACGATATCCCGGTAGGTGATATTCTCGACCACACCTCCGCGGCTGGGCTGGGATTTAAAGCGAATCGGCGCCCAGTTGTCGGCGTCCATGATGCAATTGCGAATCTCTACATTGCGAATGCCGCCGGACATCTCGCTGCCCATTGATACGCCGCCATGACCATATCGAAAGTGACATTTTTCCACAAGGATATCCTCGGCCGGACGATTGACGCGACGGCCGTCTTCATCCTTGCCGGATTTAATGGCGATACAGTCGTCATTAACGTCGATGTCACAATCCGTGATGTGTACAGTCCGGCTCGAATCTATGTCTATGCCGTCTGAACTGATGATGTTGTGTGCTGCTCGAATCGTCAAGCCTTGCACCAGAACATTTTCCGAGTAGAGAATAAACAATCCCCAACACGCCTGGTCCTTTAATGATAGGTTGCACACGACGACATCATTGCAGTTCTGTATAGCGATCAGGCGCGGACGACCTGTACGCAATTGGCGGCTGTTTCTTGGAAACCGTTCCATCCATTGATCTCCGGAACCGTCGATCAAGCCTTCGCCCGTCAGGTCAACATCGGTCATGTCAAAAAAATTCAGCAGGGCAGCGGTCCAGGCCATTTCCTCACCTTCCCAGCGTGTATCGACTTTGGGATAATCGTTCGGATTGACCGTGCCTTTGAGCACACCGCCTTTTACCACGTGCAGATCCACGCCCTGTTTGAAAAACACCGAACCTGTCAGAAATGTCCCTTCGGGAATGATCAGTACGCCGCCTCCGCCGGATTGGCAGGCGTCAATAGCGGACTGGATTGTCTTGGTATTCACTGTATTGCCGTCGCCGATAGCGCCGAAATCAGTGATAAGATATTGTTTGGTTGATTCCACATTACACGCGTTAAGCATGTTCGGTTCTGATGTGCCGCTGGCTTCGTTAGACTGCGTGCAACTGACAGCGGAAACGATTAAAAGTGCCAAACTCCATTGAAAAATCGTTGTATTCTTCATTGTCAAATCCCTTTTGTCGCTACGGTTTTTCTGAACCATTATAATTCTTTTTGCTTTGACTGCTCAATCTGTGTGTCCGGAACCTGACATTGGTATGTGCTAAAACTTTCGATGTCTTTCAGCACAAAGATCGGTACCTCCGGTTCATGCTGGGCATTGATGCTGCGAAAGGTTGCATTTCTCACATCATTCAGCACGAATGCGGGTCTTTGGTCTTCGGCCATGTAACCGACCTCGACATTGCTCATCTCGATGCCGTTGACATGGCGGATGTAAAAGCCATAGGCAGGAATCTCCCCGAACATTGACGGCTCCGGATACTCTTTTTCATTCTCAGGCGGTTCAAGTGCAGCTTGTTTTTTTGTACCGCCACCCCGATAATAGATTCGAATATTGCTGAGCCTGATATCTTCAATATCATGGCCAGGAATGCCACTGATGATGGATGCATAGCGAGGATCGGCATCATACACCATTACATTGCTGATGTTAACGCGGCGTAGTTCTCCCACGGGTACGCCTTCGGGCCCGCGCATCCGGCTGCCCAACCGAAGGAAAAGAGGCGCAGTGGTCACGTCGCGCATGGTGATATTTGTGATTGAGACATCTTCGAGCAATCCGCCGTCAACAGTTTCCATCGCCAGCCCGCGACAGTGATAGAATACGCAGTTTGAAATGGTTATGTTTTTAAAGCCACCATTGGACTCGGTACCAAACTTAATGCGACCCGTTACTCCGTCTTTGTCGGGGGCCCTGGTTTCATTGCTCTGGAATGTACCATCCAGCAGTGTGCCCGGGTCATATCCGCTAACCTGGCAGTTGGTAATGGTTACGTTTTCGGTCGCCCGGGCAAAGCCGAGTCCATAGGAACTCTTCAGGCAAATACCGTCGTCGAACGGCGAGTTAACGGTACAGTTGGCAACCCGAACGTTGCGACAGCAGTCGATGTTAATTCCGTCCCGGTTGGTGTCAATTTTGACGTTATCGATGGTCATATTGTCCACACCCGTTGCCAGGATGCAGAAGTGTCCACCGAGAAGGAACGAAACGTCCCGGATAATCACATTACGGCACAGTTTGAGAGCGAGTGTTTTGTTGCCCCTGCCTGCTTTGGGTGAGTCCCAGCGGTCCAGCCCTTTGCCGTGAATCAGGCCCGGCCCAAGGATGGAGACGTTTTCGATTTTCTCGCCCCAGATCAGGCTATCGTGCCAGTGACTATGGCCAAAGTCCTGATACATATCCGTGGGATTCGGCTCAGCCGGGTCGTACCCATTTTCGCCATCGGGCTCAGCAGCCAGGAGCGTGGCGCCCTGATCGAGGTACAATGTGATGTTACTTTTAAGGTGGATTGAGTAGCTCAAGTATGTGCCGGCCGGGAAATGAACGGTTCCCCCGCCTGCGGAAGCGGCCGCATCGATCGCCTTGTTAATCGCCACGGTATCGAGCGTTTTGCCGTCACCTGTTGCGCCGTACTTCTTTACGTCGAAGGTTTCGGCATAGATTTGAGAGGTCAGCAGTCCCATTATAATGAAAAGCACATAAAGAACATACAGTTTTTTTGACTTCATATTTGCTTCTTTCCGTTAAATGTTTCACTGGCCAGGTTATATATCAGACGGCAGGGGGCCGATGAAGACAAACCTGGTTTCATACGGTTCCAGTTCCAGCGGCAAGCGCACGAAGCCGTTTTCCGAGGCGGCACCGTCTATCGTCTCGATACGCCCGGTCATTGCGTCCCATATCTGGGCCTGTCCTTTTCCGGCCAAAAACGCGGTGCATGTATGCTTGTCGGAGGTGCTTTCGTTAAAGAAAAAGTACAGATCCGCATCACGCAGCTTGCGGTGCGTATACTTGATATCAGGGCATGGCTCATTCAACAAAACGTCCGGCTGCGGCAACGCCTCGATTACACGGTCGGTTAATTCGCCCGACGGTTCCAGCAGGGCCCAGCTAAGATCGACCGGGCCCTCAGCGGCGTTAAGAAAGGTTTTATCGGGGATTAACGAAGGGGTGCGCCCGGCAAAAATGACCTTTCTGCCAGCATTGACAAATTGATGCAAGCGTTCCACAGCAGTCTTAGAGATTGCTGTGACTGGTGGGATGATGACAGCCCGGTACTGTTGACCGCTGAGATTCGTCAGTGCAGGGCCTTC
This sequence comes from Anaerohalosphaeraceae bacterium, assembly GCA_963675525.2. Lineage (GTDB taxonomy): Bacteria > Planctomycetota > Phycisphaerae > Sedimentisphaerales > Anaerohalosphaeraceae > 4572-13. The sequence goes on from CAXXSL010000019.1 coordinate 139,479, forward strand.
AAGTTTCAGGATCGAACACAGGGCCTCTTCATCCACGAAGTCAAAGTCCCGTTGGCGTTCTAATAAACTTTTGGCAATGGCCAGAACGCTTGTATTGGCCTCGTCGTCGCCCAGCCACATGCTGGTTGTCGGGTGGTATAAAGCAATTTGGGCTGCCGGGCGACCCTGTGACAATATATACGAGGTGCGGTTGATATAGGCTGCGACATCGGGGAATTGTTCAGACATCAGCCATCCGGACAATCCTGTTTTACCATTGGACGAAGCCGGGACGAACATCACCTCGACCATGTTAATACCGCGAACGAACTGATAATCCAGGACCCACTTTGCTTGCTGAACGGTCGGCTGGGTGCGGTAGGCCGCGAAGCTTTCGGTAAAGGCACGAGGCTTACCGAAGAGATGAGCCGCGGAGGATGCATATTTTGGATAGTCTGTTACCTGACCGGGCCATATCTGATTCCAGATAGCATCGACGCCGGGCATTTGTACATGCCGCATATCTTTAAAGAAATCCCCCTCACCTTCAACCAGCTTCGGCATATTATCTTCTTTGTTCAGGTGCACAAGGTATTGTAGATTGTTTTGCGCACACCATTTGGCCTGAACGCCAAAGTAGTTCTTGCTGAACAAGTCCGACCAGACATCCCAGTAATCTGCTTTAGCTCGTTTTTGCTCGTCGGTCAAACGGGGTGCGAAAAACCCAGCGGCATAAGGTCGCACATCGTAGCCTTTTTGCTTCTGGAATTCGTCAAAGATTTTTGGCGTCCACGGAATCCCGCGAATACTGTAATCCGGTTCGTCGCCTCTGAATCCCAAGATCGTTCGGCCGAATTCGGACCCGACATACTTTTTGTATTGTTCGTGAACAAACTCGATAAATTGTGTTGTGGCTTCCGGGTCCAGGTAATCACAGAGAGAATTGCTGGTATCTTTACCCCGGGAGGGATTATTGACCGCACGCGTTTGCGAAGTACGGAACTGATGCTCGACCAGCAGCACCTGCCAGTCGCCTTCGGGTGCGGTCCAGTTCAGTTGAGCGTCTTCGATGGTCAGCATTTGATTGCTGTCGTCGGCTTTGTTGACCGCAATGGCACTGACGGTTTCCGGCGGCAGTTTGCGGGAGAGGGTTTCGCCGGAACTGACGGTGATCCGGTCGGCAACCACCAATGCCTGCATCCGCAGATCAGGACGTTCGGCGCTGAATTTTCCCCCGGCGAATCCACTGGGATATTTCCCCTCATCCACCAGCCAGACACGCATATCGCGCTGGCGTGCCAGCTCAACGGCAAGCTTTACGCTTTCGAACCAGCCGGGGGAAAGATACGGACTGCTCATTCCATAGCCGGGTTCGAGTGTAACAACTCGGACGTTGCGAGCCTTAAATGCATCCATGTCCCGGGCGATGACTTCTTTGGTGACATTGCCGTCCCAACCCCAATAGAACGTCATGCCGTATTCAACGGGCGGCGAGGAAAAAGCCGCCGCCACCTCATCGACAGAGGGGGACGTGATTTCCTGATTGGGACTTCCAGCCTCGCTCTTTGATTGAATCAGAACCAAGCTCAGAAAAAACACCAAAGTGATAAAATTGAAATAGTATTTCATCTTTTTGTACTCTTTTCGGCTCAACTAGTGTGATCAGCAAGTTACCGCCCCTGGGCCAATCAAGCGGCAGGCTTAATTAAATGACGTATACCCTTGTCGTTGAATCAAGGCAAAACGTCCTAGCATTCGAGGGTGCATTTTGGCCCAAATTACCAAAAAAGTCAAGCAGAAATCAAATATCGGCAATTTCCAGTGTGAAGCATTTGTTGGATTGTGGAGAGCTGTTTTAAATCTTTTGGTATTTCATCTTGCGGATTTGATGCATTTGCTGTTAAATCAAGGCTGTTTGGGTGATACGGTGAATAATCGTTGGAACAGGTTTGATGCAAAACCTTCCTAATTCTATAAAATCCGACAGGGGAATAAATCAAATGGAATCTAATACAAATTCGGCGTCAGAAGTAATCTCGTCCGATATCACAAGCCCCGGCGCCACTGTCTTCAGCGGTAAGTTGTCTCTTGTTGAGAAAGTCGGCTATGGTTTGGGAGATACGGCGTCCAATATCTTGTACCAGGCGTGGAGTTTCTTTCTCATGGTGTTCTACACCGATGTTTTTGGGATTCCCGCCGGAGCGGCCAGCTTTATGTTTCTCATTACGCGTTTCTGGGACATGATTAACGACCCTATCATGGGGATGATCGCTGACCGTACCAACACACGCTGGGGCAAGTTCAGACCTTACTTGTTATGGATGGCGTTCCCGTACGGTGTTCTTGCCTGTGCGATGTTCATCACTCCCGAGTGGGGCCGGAACATGAAAATCGTCTATGCTTACGCCACCTATATCCTGGCAACAATGGCTTACACGGCCATTAACATTCCCTATTCATCGCTGATGGCCGTCATGACACCGGATCCGCACGAACGAACAACGCTGTCACAGTATCGCTTTTTCTTTGCTTTTGTGGGAATGCTTCTGATCACGACGTTTACCCTGCCTCTGGCCAAGTTCTTCGGGGCGAATCCCTCGCATTCGGGTTACAGTGAGAAATTGGGTTACAGCCAGGCACTGGGCTATCAAATGACGATGGGCGTTTTTGGGGCGATCGCTGTTATCCTGCTGCTGATTACATTTCTGACAACACGCGAACGTGTTAAGCCGTCGAAAGAACAAAAAAATGCCTTCAGCCAGGACCTAAGAGACGTTGCGAAGAATCTACCCTGGATCATTTTATTTATTGCATCGATATTTTGGCTGATTCACAATATGATCCGTAATGGGATGATCGCGTACTACTTTAACAATGTTAATGGCCAGGGCAACAAGGTCCTGTTATCGTTGACATTGGGAGCTATGAAGCTTGACTTCGACCAGACAACGGTCTTTTTGACGATTGGTACTTTCGGGATGATGGCTGGGGTATTTCTCAGTACCCCCCTTAAAAAATGCTTTGGGCGGAAGGGGGTCATCATCTTCTTTTCACTGGCCAGTGTGGTGCTGAGTGGTATTTTTTATTGGCTGCCGCCGAAGAATTTCATCCTGCTGGGAACCATGAATTTCCTGTGGGCGGTTGCCGCAGGCGTCATGCCCGTATTTTTCTTTGCCATGTTCGCCGATGTGGCGGACTTTCATGAATGGAAATTCAGACAGCGGGCCACAGGCCTGATTATATCGGGGATCATGTTTGCAATCAAAATGGGTGTTGCCGTCGGAGGATTTCTGGGCTTGTATCTGCTCGGAAAATTCGGCTATGATAAAGAATTACCGATAACCCCGGAAGTTATCGGGGGGATTAAGCTTCTGTTCAGCATCATCCCGGCCGGATTCATTCTGGTCTGCGGTGTAGTCCTCTGCCTGTATCCCATCGATGAAAAAATGCTGGGACAGATCGAGGTGGACCTGAAAAGCAGAAGTAGATCCGAATCGTAAGAAAAGTTGATAATGTAAAAAATATAGATCGTCCGTTTGTGCTCCGGACCCAACAGATTCAGTAATGACGAGGCTACGATGACTGAGAAAATTTCAAATCAAGGACATTTTACGCTGCCGGGTGAGGCCGGATACGAAGAGCTGACACTTGACCTGGCAAAAAAATGGGGCGCCGATGCCATTCGAGACAGCGACGGCACAGTGCTTTCAGATAAAATTACTGCGACGGGATTTGATATCTATTCAACGCTTTGTCCGGTCCGGATAGATAACCAGTGGGCCAGGGCCAACATGGATAAACTCCAGAAAAATTATTTAATGAGCGATCCGGTTGTTGCCCAAAGTGATACCGTTACGATTGATCCGTTGAACGGGTATTTCAGAGAACAATTCCAAGTTAATACCCATGACGATCCTAAAAAATGGTGGCAGGTCTTTGACCGCACTTGCTCTCAGGAAGTCCCGGCTAACAGATGGAGCTTTGATGTCGAAAAAGGAATTGTCACAGTTAAGAATGCTAAGAAATGGCATAAGTACACGGTCAACTTTCTGGCTTACCGGATTTGGGAAGCCATTTCCATGTACAATCATATCACCAATGACTGGGGAGACCGGGAGCATTTGATGCCGATCGATCCGATCTATCCCGAAACCCAGGCGTTTATTCTAAAGTATTTGGATAAGTGGCTCGATGAGCATCCGCGAACAAAGATTGTGCGTTTTACATCGATGTTCTACAACTTTGCCTGGTTCTGGGGTGACAGTGCCGACCTGCGTTTTCGTTATGTTGACTGGGGATCTTATGAAATGACGGTCAGCCCCTATGCGTTGAGCAGGTTTGCTGAGATCAAAGGGTACGAACTGACCAGTGAGGATTTTGTCAATAATGGAGCCTATTGCTCAACGCATAATGTGCCATCCCAGCGGCTGCGGGACTGGATGGACTTTATGAATGAATTTGTTGTTTCGTTCGGACGGCAGTGTATTGACAAGATCCACGGCGCAGGTAAGCAGGCCTATATGTTTTACGATGACCATATTGTCGGCACCGAACCCTACGGCGAGCGATATAAGGATTTTGGATTTGACGGATTGATCAAGTGCGTCTTCAATGCGTTCGAAGCGCGGCTGTGTGCCGGCGTCAAAGGTGTCAAAACTAAAGAATTGCGGCTGCATCCTTACCTCTTTCCGACGGGACTGAGAGGGGAACCAACCTTTATGAAGGGCGGTAACCCGGCACTGGACGCCAAACGTTTTTGGGTTGACATCCGTCGGGGTTTATTACGGGAGCCGGTAGACCGTATTGGGCTGGGCGGGTATCTGCATCTGGTCGAGCCGTTCCCGGACTTTGTTGAAACCATCGAACAAATCACTGAGGAATTCAGGACGCTTCGACAATACCATGAAAATGATAAACCGTACACAGCCCCGGTAAAGGTTGCCGTCCTGACCGCATGGGGCAAGTTGCGATCCTGGGGGTATGTGGGACACTTCATTCACGGAATGGAATTATATGAAGTGACCGAGTCGCTGGCGGGTTTGCCGGTGGAGGTTGAATATATCAGCTTTGACGAAGTTCTTGAAAACGGTATTTCTGACGACGTCCAGGTTATCCTCAACGCCGGACGATTGGGTAGTGCATGGTGCGGCGGGGAGAACTGGAAAAATGAAAAAGTGATCGAAATCCTGTCTTCCTGGGTTGCTGATGGCGGCGGATTTATCGGTGTTGGCGAACCGTCGGCTTGCATTCACAGCAGCCAATATTTCCAGCTTTCACATGTGTTGGGGTTGGATCGTCAGACGGCACAAACCTTCGGCAATCCCAGACGACAGTACAAAATAGCCGACTCAACACACTTCATTCTTGAAGACACCGATGGCGCAGTCGACTTTGGTAATGATGTTGATAATGTTTATATTACCTGCAAAGATACGCAGGTTCTCGTTGACAAAAACAACTCTCCCCGAATTGCGACACACCCGTTCGAAAAAGGGCAGGCGGTTTATTTTTCCGGTTTTAAGTTCACAGCAGCCAACAGCCGGCTTCTGTACCGTTCGCTCTTTTGGGCCGCCGGAAGGAAGGATGAATTCGGTCCCTGGACATGCAGCAATATCTTTACGGACTGTGCCTGGTTCCAGAACAGCCAAAAACTGGTCGTTATCAACAGCAGCGACGATGAACAGGAAACAAAGGTACGCGATTCCAAAGGTGATTTTGTGACTGTCAGTGTTAAACCTCATGGCATTAACATCATTGACAAACGGGCATAGTGGTTTTAATGGCATTAATGTGGTGCGATCAAATATCGGAAATTCAAATGAAATATCTACTAAGAAAAAAAAGCTACTTATTAATTTTGTGCTTGTTTTACATTGCTCCCCTTGGCAGTTGCGCCATGCCCAAAAGCCCTGACGGAGAATCGGACAATAACATCCCCACCTTATTCATTGCCGGAGACTCCACTGCGAGCAATGGAGCCGAGAACGGGTGGGGCAGCCATCTGGCGAATTTTTTCGATTCGGATCAATTAACTGTCGTTAACCGGGCACGCGGTGGCCGCAGCAGCCGTACTTTTATTACTGAAGGCCTATGGGATGGCATTTTGGAGGATCTTAAACCCGGGGACACGGTCATCATACAATTTGGTCATAACGATGCCGGCCAGATTAATGATGATCGGCGTGCGCGTGGTTCGATTCCATCGCTGGGCGATGAAACCCAGGAGATCGATAATCTGGTCACAGGCAAACACGAAGTTGTGCATACATTTGGTTGGTATATGCGGAAAATGATTACGGAAACGAAGGCCAAAGGCGCTACGCCAATTGTGCTGAGTATGACGGCACGCAATGTCTGGCATGATGGTAAGATCGAGCGGGAGAACACATTCTGCGGGCTGGCTCAGCAAGTGGCGACACAAACTGGCGTCACTTTTATTGACCTGCGTAATATGATCGCGGACCAGTATGAACTGCTCGGGCCGATTCGTGTTCGAGAACTGTTTCCCAAGGATCACACCCACACTGGCCCGGATGGTGCGGTCATCAATGCGGCGATGGTGGTATCGGGCCTTAAGGCCATTGACAGTCCCTTGGCGTCCATGTTGTCGGATTTGGGGCAAAGCGTCACCCCATACAAGCGGCCTGTCATGGTGAAACAGGTCAGGGAATGGATGACCTCGGCCTGGATGCCGGCGGTTCAGCCCGCATCCGACCCCAATTTGCCGACCCTGTATGCCATTGGGGATTCTACGGTGCGGACCGGAAGCCGGGGGGACGGATCCAACGGCCAATGGGGTTGGGGAGCTCCAATTGCAGATTTTTTAGATCGAACCCGTCTGAACGTAGAAAATCATGCGATGGGAGGGACCAGCAGTAGATCTTTCCGCACATTAGGCTTGTGGCAGCCTGTGCTGGACAAACTCAAGCCCGGCGACTTTGTGATCATGCAGTTTGGTCACAATGATGACGGTCCGATTAACGACAATAAGCGTGCTCGGGGCACGATACACGGAAATGGCGACCAAACAGAGGAGATTGATAACCTGCTGACAGGCAAGCACGAAATCGTGCATACTTATGGCTGGTACATTCGTCAATACATCGAGGAAACACAAGCGAAAGGTGCTACGGCGATCGTCTGTTCTCCAATCCCGCGAAATCGCTGGACAGATGGGAATGTAAACCGCTCTGTGGACAGCTATGCCTTGTGGGCCGCACAGGCCGCTAAGGCTGAAGACGCACCGTTTATCGATCTGAACCAGTTAATAGGTGATTACTATGACAGTGTGGGTCAGGAAACAGTGACCGTTCTTTACTTTGATGAAGGTGAAACGACACACACCAATGCGATGGGCGCACAAATGAATGCGATTTGTCTGGTGAAAGGCATCCGGGCTCTGAAGGACTGCCGACTGGCTGATGATCTAAAGGTCGTCAAGCCTCAGTAAAGTATTTTAGAAATGAATAAAAACCTTGGATTGAATTCCTGAAGTGCAGATGGAAAAGTCGTGAACATGCGGTTTGACAAACAACAGACAAAAAAATGCAAGTTTTTCAGTCTAAGTTATAAGGATGATTTGGAATGATCTTAAGATTCCGTTATGTATTTCCGTTTGTTCTGTTCACATTTTGCGGGGCGGGCTGTACTGCAGTTTCACTGCAAACGATGGATTTGGTTTGGCCTGCTCAACAGGTCTCTGAGATGGATTTAGGGGGCAGCATACAAAATCCGCAGGGACATACACTCACCGTCAATAGTTGCAGTCTTGTGTATGACGGACAGCCGTGGCTTCCGGTGATGGGAGAATTCCATTTTGCCCGATACCCTGAAAGCGAATGGCGCGATGAACTGCTCAAGATCAAAGCGGGCGGGATTGATATTCTGGCAACTTATATTTTCTGGATTCATCACGAAGAAATTGAGGGTCAGTTCGACTGGTCAGGCCAGCGCAGTTTGCAAAACTTTGTAAAACTATGCGGCGAAGTGGATCTGCCACTCGTAGTACGCGTTGGGCCGTGGTGTCATGGTGAGGTCCGTAATGGCGGCCATCCCGATTGGTTACTGAAAAAAGGATGGAAGTTGCGCAGAGACAATCCTGAGTATCTGGCTAAAGTGCAGATTCTGTTTACGGAAATAGCCGAACAACTGAAAGGTCTGCTGTTCAAGGAAGGCGGGCCGGTGATTGGTGTGCAGTTGGAAAATGAATACCGCGGCCGGGCCGAGCATTTGCTGACCCTGAAAAAAATTGTGCGCCAAGCCGGGCTCGATGTGCCGATCTATACGCGAACCGGCTGGCCAAAGCTGTCAAGCCCCATGCCGTTTGGTGAAATTCTTCCGCTGTTTGGCCAATATCCGGATGGCTTCTGGGATCGCTCGATCGACACGATGCCGTCCGATTACTGGAAGGCGTTTAATTTTGATGTGGTGCGAATGGATGTAACGATTGCCAATGAACAACTCGGCAAACGCCGGGCCGAGGACGAGGCGGGTGTGCAACAGTATCCCTATTTGACCTGCGAACTGGGCGGGGGCATGATGCCGAGTTATCACCGCCGGATTCGGATCGCACCGATGGATATTGCGGCGATGGCCCTGACGAAGATCGGGTCCGGCAGCAATCTGCCCGGTTATTACATGTATCACGGCGGGACCAACCCGGAGGGAAAATTAACGACACTGCATGAAACACAGGCGACCGGCCATAACGACCTGCCGGTAAAAACATACGACTTTCAGACCCCGCTGGGAGAATTCGGCCAGGTCCGGCCGCATTATCACTTACTGCGGCGGTTGCACCTGTTTCTGCGGGACTTTGGACAAACTCTGACAGCGATGCCGTCTACACTGCCGGTGGAGCGACCGAGCGGCAGAGACGATGCGGACACGTTACGATGGGCAGTTCGCTGCGATGGACACAGCGGTTATCTCTTTATCAATAACTATCAGCGTTTGTTGGCAATGCCGCCCAAGCCCGAGACACAGTTTTCACTGAATCTAAATGAAGGCCCACTTACGATACCGGCCGAACCGATTACTGTGCCTGCCGGCGCGAGCTTTTTCTGGCCATTCAATCTGGATATGCACGGGGCAAAGTTGATTTATGCGACGGCACAGCCGATCTGCAAGCTGGAAGATAATGACACGCACTATATCGTATTCGCGCAAACAGCGGGACTTGATGCAGAGTTTGTTTTTGATGCGGCAAACGTGAAGATTGAGTCAACGACCGGAAAAAAAACCAAAACCAATGGACGATATTCGATTAGAAATATCAAACCCGGAACCGGTGCGGCGATTTGCCTCCAAAATGATAAGAGTGAAACAATTAATATCATACTGCTGGATGAACAGGCGTCTCTGGGTTGCTGGAAAGGTGTTTGGGGAGGTCGGGAGCGTTTATTTCTCTCGCGGGCCAATCTGATTTTCGATAAAGACAGTCTGCGTTTGCAGTCGAAAGATGCGGCTGATTTTTCAGTGGGCATCCTGCCTGCACCCGAAACAGTGATTGTAAATCGTGTTGCGCAAAAAGCGAAACCAGACGGTCTATTTCGTCGGTTCTCGTTTGATATTCCAAGCACGTTGCCGGGCAAGGTGACTGTTGAAAAAATTCAAGATGCCGGTCCGGCCAGAGAGGTCAAAAAAGGCTTAGCCAAGGTGGCCGAAGCGCCTTCGGAGGCTGATTGGCAGGCAGCGGCAGTTTGGCGAGTGAAGCTTCCCGATGGGATTGATGCCGGCGACGATTATCTGCTTGGCATATCCTATGTGGGCGATGTGGCTCGTGTTTATTGCGGCGATACGCTGCTGACGGACAATTTCTATAACGGCAATGTGTTCGAGATTGGTCTGCGACGATACGCTCCCGAAATCTATCAAAAAGGATTAACGCTTAAAATTCTGCCGTTGAAAAAGGATGCACCCATTTATCTTCAGAAGGAGGCCCGGCCGGATTTCGGTTCGGCCGAGAGTTTTTTGCAGCTTTCGTCTGTGGAGTTGATCCCTGAATGGAAAGTCCATCTGGTTGCTCCGTGACGGATTTTTACTTTTATTGATACAATTATATTAATCGATTTTCCGGAAATGAAAGCGGGTGACGCGATGAAAAAAAACGTTTTTCAAACAGTGCTTGTTGTATTTATTTCCTCAACGTTCCTTGCCTTTACCGCAGATGCACAAAAAATTGCTATAACGGTTCAGGCAGACGCAGCCGGCAAATCCATCAGCCCCGATCTGTTTGGTATTTTTTTTGAGGATCTGAACTATGCTGCGGACGGGGGACTCTACGCAGAATTAGTTCAGAACCGTTCGTTTGAATACAGCCGGGCCGACAACAGGGACTGGAACTCGCTGACATCCTGGGATTTGCTTCAAAGCGATGCAGGCACCGCCGAGATTGCCGTTCAGACCCAGAGCCCGTTGAATGCTAATAATCCTCACTATGCGCTTTTGACAATTAACAAGGCCGGCAGCCGCACAGGTTTGCATAATACAGGTTTTGACGGTATCGTGCTCAAAGACGGAGATAAATACGATGTATCACTGTTTGCTCGTATCTTCTCCGGTCGTCCCGGCCCGATAGTCGTTCGTTTGGAAAATCGTCAGCATCAATCTCTGGGTGAGGTCCAATTAACCGGCTTAAAAGAAAACTGGACCAAACATACAGCTGTCATTGAAGCCGGCGCTGACGAGATAAATGCCCGTTTGGTCGTACTTGTTTCCGGAACCGGAACGCTGGGGCTGGATATGATTTCGCTGTTTCCGCAGAAAACTTTTCGCAACCGTCCCAATGGCCTGCGTGCGGACCTGGCCCAGGTGATTGCAGACTTGAAACCGAAATTTATGCGTTTTCCGGGCGGTTGCCTGGCACATGGTGATGGACTGGAAAATATGTATCGCTGGAAAGATACCATTGGTTCTGTCGAACAGCGAAAGGCCCAGAGGAATATCTGGCGATACCACCAGACGATGGGGTTGGGGTATTTTGAATATTTCCAGTTTTGTGAGGATATCGGCGCCAAGCCGTTGCCGGTGGTACCGGCTGGTGTCTGCTGCCAGAACTCAGGGAATTATCTGAATTTGGTACCTCGAGGTCAAAAGGGCATTCCCATGGACGAGATGGATGAATATGTTCAGGAGGTATTGGACCTGGTTGAGTATGCCAACGGTCCGATTACTTCCGAATGGGGCGCCAAACGTGCTTCTGCCGGGCATCCCGAGCCGTTTAACCTGGAATATCTTGGGGTTGGTAATGAGGATGTGATTTCGGAAACATTCCGTGTGCGGTACAAGATGATCAACGATGCCATCAAAGCGAAGTACCCGGACATTATCGTGATTGGAACCACAGGACCGTTCACTGACGGCCGCGATTATGATGAAGGCTGGAAGTTTGCCAAAGAAGAAAAGCTGCCGATGGTGGACGAGCATGGGTATAAATCGCCCGCATGGTTTTGGGGAAACCTGGAGCGTTTTGATGCTTACGACCGCACCGGCATCCAGGTATATTTAGGCGAGTACGCTGCCCATGATAGGGGGCGTGCCAATACACTGCGTTCGGCATTGTCCGAGGCGGCCTATATGACAACACTTGAACGTAACGGAGAACTGGTGCATCTTTCGTCTTATGCGCCGCTGCTGTCTAAGCAGGGCAGGACTCAATGGCGTCCGGATTTGATCTACTTCGACAACGTGTCAATTACACCGTCGATCAACTACTATGTTCAGCAATTGTTCAGTATGAACTGTGGTGACTTTTATCTTCCGACCACGGTGAAAATTCAGACACCCGAGTCACAAACCGAATCATCAACGATTCCCAATGGTGTATTACTTGGAACCTGGAACACTCAGGCCAGATTTGACAACGTCAAAGTTCTCAACGGTACCGAAACCGTTCTGGACGAATCCTCTGACAGTGCTGCCGATGGTTGGAATTCAATGTCCGGTCAATGGAGCGTAGTTGGCAGTGTGCATAGCCAACGTTCCGGCGAAACACCGGCTCTGTCTATGTATGCCTTTGACGGTAAACAGTCGAATTACATGATTACTCTGAAAGCGATGAAAACCAGCGGAGCCGAGGGTTTCCTGATCGGTTTTGGTGCGCTGGATGCGGAAAACTATTACTGGTTGAACTTGGGCGGTTGGGGCAATACATCTCATTGCCTGCAAAAAACAATCGATGGTGCTCAAAGCAGCTTTGGCCCTTCTATCTCCGGCAAGATTGACTCCAACCGTTGGTACGATATTAAGATTCAAGTTGACGGCAAGCAAATTCAATGCTATCTTGACGGACAACTGATCATCGATGTGACTGACCGAGGATTTATTAAAACACCTGATGTGGCGGCTTCCACGGTTCGGGATGCAGAAACCGGCGATGTGATTATTAAAATTGTCAGCAAGGCTGATGATGCGGTCAAGACGACCATCGACCTGAGTTCAGTGGGGCCGTTTGAGCCCAAAGCCGTTTGTACGATTCTGTCCGGCGATCCGATGGCAGAGAATCGATTCGGACAGACTCCGGTGGTTTTACCAAAAGAATCTGAAATTGAGGTCAGCAAAGTTCTTGATTATGAGATCCCCCCACATTCATTTTCTGTCATTCGGATTAACAGGACAAAGTAAACAATTCTGGCAAATGAAGTACAGCAACGGAGAATTTAAAATGTATAAATCAAATAAGAAATTACATGGCCTGTTTTTTGTTGCATTCATGATGTTTTCAATTCTCGGTATAGTGGCATCTGCGGCTTCTGAAAACGATTACTCGGCCTATTTATTTGCGTATTTCATCGGTAACGGACCGGGGCAGGAGCAAATTCGGTTTGCTGTCAGCGAAGATGGATTCAACTACAAGGCGCTGAACGATAACAAGCCGATTGTAGACTCCAAGGACATCAGTACTTCCGGCGGTGTGCGTGACCCGCACATCCTGCGTACCGCCGACGGCAAGAATTTCTATATGGTTGTGACGGACCTGTATGTGCCGAAGATGGGCTGGAACAACTATGCGATGGTGTTGATGAAATCGACGGACCTGATCCATTGGAAATCCTCGGTCGTGAACATTCCAGAAACCTACCCGGACCGGTTCGGTAAGGTCCACCGCGTATGGGCACCGCAGACGATCTACGACAAAAAGACGAACAAATACATGGTTTATTTCTCCATGAAGGAGGGCAATGATCCGGATAAGATCTACTATGCCTACGCCAATGAGGACTTTACCGGGTTTGAAGCCGCACCAATGCAACTCTATTACCCGCCGGCCGATAGCAATACGCGGGCCTGTATTGACGGCGATATCATCTGCAAGGATGGCAAGTACCATCTGTTCTATAAGGCCGAGGACGGCGAACCGGGCATCAAGCTGGCGATTTCCGACGCGTTGACCGAAGGTTATAAGCTTTACAGCAGCAAGCGAATGGACCGTTCACGCGATCCAGTGGAGGGGTCCGGCATCTTCAAGCTGAACAACAGCGACGACTGGGTCCTGATGTATGACGTTTACACCAAGGGACGTTATCAGTTTACTCGCAGTTCAGATCTGTTGAATTTTGAGGTCATCGACAACGAAATTACAATGAACTTTCATCCGCGCCACGGTACCGTGATGCCGATTACAACCGAAGAACTACTGCGTCTGATGAGCCAGTGGGGTTCGCCGGAGCATCTTTCGCTGGAAGCGACGTCCGAGATGGTAAAGACTTGCAATGTTGCAATAGACTCCGACAAGGGTACCGTCCGTCTGCCGGTCAAACGCGGTACGGATATGAGCAAACTGGATCCGGGATTCAAGGCCTTTGCCGGCGTGAGTATTGCGCCGACAGGGCAGCAGGACTTCTCAAAAGGGCCTGTCGAATATTCCATCGGCATTAAGGGTCAGGAGCCGATTGTTTTTCAGGTGAAGGCAACCGAAGACCATAATCCGGTGCTCGACGGCTACTATGCCGATCCGGATATCCTTTATGCCGAGAAAACCGGCAAGTTCTACATCTATCCCACCAGCGACGGTTTCACGGGCTGGTCCGGCACCTATTTCAAAACCTTCTCTTCAGACAACCTGGTGGATTGGAAAGACGAAGGCGTTATCCTCGATCTGAAGACCGATGTTAACTGGACTGACCGCAATGCGTGGGCACCCTGCATCATCGAAAAGAAGATCGAGGGCCAATACAAGTATTTCTACTACTTTACCGCTGCGCAGCAGGTCGGGGTTGCCGTTGCCGACGACCCGACCGGACCGTTTACCGACAGCGGCAAGCCGCTCATCAGTCATCGTCCCGAGGGTGTAAAAGGCGGTCAGCAGATCGATCCCGATGTTTTCAGCGATCCCATTTCCGGCCAGGATTACTTGTATTGGGGGAATGGCTATATGGCGGTTGCCGAACTGAATGAGGATATGGTTTCCATTAAAGAGGACACGGTCAAGGTCATGACCCCGGACCGCACCTACCGCGAAGGCTCGCACGTTTTGTACCGCAAGGGCAAATACTATTTCCTTTGGTCCGAGGATGATACCCGCAGCGAAAACTACTGCGTTCGTTATGCCACGGCCTCAACCCCGACCGGCCCGCTGGATATTCCAAAAGACAACCTCGTGATTGCAAAGGACCCCGAAGCGGGTATCTATGCCACCGGGCACAACTCTACAATCCAGATTCCCGGCACTGATGAGTGGTATATTGTTTATCACCGCTTCACCTATCCCAAGGGAATCGGCATGGGGCGTTCAGCAGGATACCATCGTGAAACGTGCATTGACAAACTGAGGTTTGACGAGTCCGGGAAAATTATCCAAGCGCAGCCGACGCTTGAAGGCATTGTTCCGATCAAGTAATGTCCGTGGCTCTCATACCCCCGAGACGAACGACTTTCAAATTTTAAATCACTCCTTTTGTATGATGCAACACCTCGAATAGAGACTATCTTAACAAAGTATTGTTTGAGGATGAAACGACTCGGAAAATAAACATCAGGCGGGGTGTGTTAAAATCTTCTGCAAAATGCAAAATTTTCACAAAACAGAAAAAGAGACACTTAAAATTTGAATTTCACATAAATAAGATCAAAATTAAATAATTTGGTTAAAATTTCCGAATCGTGGCGAATTACAATATAGAAGCATACTTTAATCTGGAACAATTATGGGAAAAGACAGGGTAAATCTTAGTACAAAACGGTTTATGAGCCTTTTGGTGCCGAATCAAAAGAAAATTTATATGTTTATCCGCTATCTTGTGCCGGGCCGGACCGATGCGGATGATATTCTTCAGGAAACACTCACTGAAATGTGGAATAAATTTGATGATTACCAGGATGGGACGAATTTTGTTGCATGGGGGCGGGCAATTGCCAGATATAAAGTGCTGAGTTTTATACAAAAAAAGAAGTCGTTCGGAGTCCACTTTAGTGAAAAAACAATTCATTTTCTTCAGGATGAAGCATGCTCGGTCCAACCTCACAATACGACCATAGAGCGGATGGAAACCTTGAAAGAATGTATTTCAAAGTTGCCTCAAAAACAGAAAAAGTTGCTTTGTTTACGCTACGAGCAAGACATGACATTTGACGGTATTGCAGGTCAATTCGGTCTTTCCATTCCGGCTGTTTATAAAGCCATAAGTCGGATTCATGCCAGTTTGGCAAAATGTATTCGATTAGCCCTTCATTTAAAGGGGGCGATATGAACCACAATGAATCACTGTTCGCTGAAGTTTCTTACCTGATACTACTGTCTGTTGAGGGGAAAATTAACAAAGAGCAGCTTGAGCAACTGGACACTTTATTGCAAACCAGTTCGGGGGCAAGAGCGATTTACTTTGAGGTGATGAATGTTCATCTGGGCTTGGAGAGTTTGGATGCTGTTTTAGAGCATGATGAAAACGATATTCTCTCTTCTTTCGATACGGCGGCCCTGGAAGCGCTGGCTGAATACGAAAAAGTCGCACCCACACTGGAATCTCCGGTTTCTGAAGAAGTGGAGGATTTGCCGCTTCGAAAAGTTAAGCGTCAGGAAATCGTTTATAAAATCAATAAAAGTTCAATAATCTCTATCCTAGCAACTGCGGCAGCAATTCTGTGTATCATAGCATTTGCCCGTTTAGTTCCCGTTTACAAAAGTGATGAAGTAGCCACGTTGGTTGACAGCGTGGCTGCGAAATGGGCAGCAGCGGAGATGCCGATAAACAAAGGAGTTCGTTTTTTTGCAGACGGGAGACCGCTGATATTAAGAGAAGGGCTGGTCAAACTGGAATTTGATACCCATGCTCAGGTGGTCATTGAATCGCCCGCAGAATTCCGAATTCTGACAGATGATCAGATCGAGTTGCGATATGGACGATTGTATGCGACGGTTCCCCAGGAAGCGATCGGTTTCTCCGTGAATACACAGACGGCCAAAATTATTGATTTGGGAACGGAATTCGGCGTCCAGGCCGATATTTACGGGGATACGTTTCTGCATGTGGTCCGCGGTCGGACTACGCTGATTGCCGGAACCGGTTCGAACAAGATAAGCATGGAGGTTATAAAAGGCTCGGCCAGGAAAGTATCCGGGGCGACGTCCACGGTTTCTAATATTCCCTTGAATCATCATCTATTTGCAAGGACGATCAACTCGGCCAATCGCTTTGTGTGGCGAGGAGAGGTGGTTCGGTTTAATCTTGCCGACGTGGTCGGCGGGGGCAACGGATTGGGTACGGGCCAGATCGGCAAAGGCATTTCACTGACGGACGGTTCCTGCGTTTCAGATTTCAACTGGGCTGACCGGCAGGGCAATAGGGACTACTGGCCTGTTGATGCATCGCCCTTTGTCGACGGTGTGATTGTGCCGGATTCGGACGACGGAATATTGCAGGTGTCTTCTAAAGGACATATGTTCCGTGAATGCCCGGATACAAACGGTTTGTATTTTGATGAGATCCGTAACGGTGGCTTGATACGCATGACGGATTCCAAAAGCAGTTTTCCCATGCTTTTTAATCAGGTTGAGTACGGGACGGTTCAGCGGCCGCTGCTGTTTATGCATTCGAATGCATGTATTACGTTTGATCTGGATGCGATTCGCAGCGTTATGCCGGGTTTTGATGTGACGGCTTTTCGCTCTCGCTGTGTACTGATTGAGAAAAGCGACAGAGTCAGAACTGAGAAATCGGATGTTTTTGTCCTGGTCAATGGAGAAACGAAATTTAAGCAGGTTGGGTTTGATCAAAACGGCGTGGCACTGGATATTGATATTCCACTGACAGCAAGCGATCACTTTTTAACACTGGTCGCAACCGACGGCGGTGACAGTATTGCGATCGACTGGATCGGATTTACCGAGCCATATGTGCTATTACAAGAAGACAGATAAGACTGCGGCGGTGTCGCAGATGAGTTTTTGATGTGTGAAGTGTGTGTGGAAAGGTTCATATTATGCGTGATAATATGAAAGAGTGTTAATTTAGTTTTCGGAGGATTGGAAGATGAAGAAGTATTTAGTTGTGCTATTTTTGGTTGGCGCGATGGCCCTATCGGCACAGGCGAATCTGATCAGCAATGGCGGTTTTGAAACCGGCGACTCTACTGACTGGTGGACATGGGCAGTGGAACCCGAAAATCAAACCCTGACGGTCGTTGACACCTTGGCGTCCGAGGGTGCCTACAGTATGGAATCGTACTCGAACACAGCAACGTGGTCAGCACAATTTGGTCAGTACTTTGCCGCCAGTGAAGGCGACTTGACCCTGAGTTTTGACTACTATGCTGATGTGCCGGGAGACTGGGGTTCAATGGGTGTTAATGTCGATTATTGGGATGAATCAGGCAAGCATTGGGCAGGCTGGTTTTCGCCTTTCGATGGCGGACCGGCACCCATTCAGGGCGAGTGGGTTCCTGTTACTCTTAATTACACACTGCCGACCGGAACGTATGCCGTTGATTTGAAAGTTGAAGTGGCGAACTGGGCAACTGTAAACTTTGACAACTTCATCGCAACCCAAGTTCCCGAACCGGCAACGCTGACCCTGCTTGGGTTGGGTGCGACCGTATTGATGAATCGCCGCAGAAAATAGTTCTCTGAGTCGAGTCATCAGTTTTTTGTAATATGAAAATAGGTTTTCTTAGAAGGAAAAGCTTTAAGAAGGGTGTTTTGCGCTCTTCGATAGAGTGCAAAACACCCGTGGCATGAACTGAAAAGTGCAGCGTAACGTTTCATTATGTAGTGGGTTTTTATATGTATGTAAGATGCTGTTAGGAGGCATCAAGAGCCTGTAACTTACTTGTAGGAGATTATGATTATGAAGAAAATTAAATGTTTACTTATCCTATTTCTATTTGTGACGGCAACTGGAATGGTGCAGGCGGTGACCGTCAACAATTTCAGCTTTGAGGATGATGGAGTGGAGATAGATCCGGGGATCCCGACCGGTTGGTACAGTGACAGTACAGGTGATGCTGATATTGGTGTAGCTGCGGGTGGTGCCTCTTTAACAGATGGCAGTTATCGCTTGTGGATGGGTAACAACGTCACCTTGTATCAAAACACCAGTACAGAGATCGGCTCAGCGGGTGCTTCTTACACCTTGCAGGTTGATGTGTATAATAGCTGGAATGCGAATCCGCAGATCATCCTCTACTACGATGATGCAGGTAC
The DNA here is from genome assembly GCA_963675525.2 of Anaerohalosphaeraceae bacterium. Classification (GTDB taxonomy): domain Bacteria; phylum Planctomycetota; class Phycisphaerae; order Sedimentisphaerales; family Anaerohalosphaeraceae; genus 4572-13. Next base: position 158,095 of record CAXXSL010000019.1, read on the forward strand.
ACGTGTGCCGCTTGGAGAAGCCCATTATCTCGCATCGGATTTTCCCGACTCGGGTACATGGGTCGAATCGCACACACTGGAACTGACGGTTGTAACGACAGCGGCTTCAGTCGGCAAAAACCTTGGTATTGAATTGTCAATTGAAAACTATCCTGGTGATGTTTGGGCGCACTATGACAATGTTCGGCTGGCAAGCAATACGGTGATCCTTGTCAGTCCGGCTAATAATACCGATTTGGTGCCCAAGACTACCGATTTGGTATGGACCGTTGCCCCGACCGTGGAGAAGGTTGATCTGTATCTGGGATTAGAGGATGATCCCAATCTGACGCTGAATCCGCTGCTTTTTGTTCCGGATATCCCGGCTGCGACCACGTCCTACAGTCCGACACTGGATTACAGCACACCCTATTACTGGAAAGTTGTGGCTTATGAACCCAATACCCTTGGCACTGGGTATATTACTTCGGACAGTGGTACGGCCAGTTTCACAACCGCCGGTCCGGCACCTGTGATCACGGCAATAACCCCGTATGCACAATCAGTTCCTGCCGGAACCACCAGCACGACCATTACGGTATCAGGTGTCAATCTGGAATTTTTCGCGTGGTCTAAAGATGGTGCTCCTTTGTCTGACGGGTCGGAGTATACGGGAACCGGCACAGCTACCCTGACGATTCTGGACGTTCAGCTGGCCGATGAAGGCGTTTATAGTTGTGAAGTGTCCAATAGTCTGTCCGTAGTTACCGATACGGCGAATGCTGTTGTCGTCACCGAACGTCTGATGAGTTGGTGGAAGCTGGATGGCAATTTGAATGATTCCGTTCAGGATGTGGTTGCCGAGGCGCCTCAATACAATGGCGTTCTGGATCCGAACACCGTCTTCACGGCGGATGCCAGCGGTATTGACAGCGGCGATTCAGTGGTTCTTGATATTGGCGACCCGAATGTCCCGGTCATTCCGATTGCCGGTACCGAAGAAATCTTCAATTTTTATGAAGACTCTCTGACGGTGAGCGCCTGGGTTCGAACGACCTATGTGAGCGATACGGCTTGGCCGGCAGTAGTTTCGAAAACTCCGGCTCAATTAGTGGGGTATACTATAGCACTGGACGGCCAGAGTGAAGTTCTCGCTCAAGTCGACGGCGATTCCACCCGCCTTTACACCAACTGGCTGGTTGCCGATGGGGATTGGCACATGGTTACGCTGACGTACGACGGGTCGGAGCAACGGATCTATGTGGATGGCGAGCTTGATACGTCAACCACCGGGGTAACTTCTGTTTCCGGAATTTCTGCAGTGGGTAATACCGCTCCGGTTATCATCGGTGCGTGGAATCTTACCTCGCAGGAGTTTGGTGCGGAGTTCGAGGGTAACATCGATAACGTCAAGATTTACAGCTATGCCTTAACGGCGACCGAGGTCGGCGAAGACTACGTTGCGACGAATCCAAATGTCGATTATGTCTGTAATTGGGAATTGCCGGATCTGGTCTACGATTCTGACGGAAACTGCCGGGTCGATTTAGTTGATTTAGCTGATTTTGCAACAAAATGGCTGAATTGTAACCGTATCCCCGATACGGCTTGCTTAGAGTAATAAAAATATAACAGGGGGCCCATCATTCGATGGGTCCTCCTGTTGAAAAAACGGATTGTTGGAGCCGTCATGAAGCACGTACACAAAAAAGGATTCACGTTGATCGAATTGCTGGTTGTGATTGCAATCATTGCGTTGTTGTTATCCGTCATTCTTCCGAGCCTTAAAAAGGCCAAACAAAAAGCCTTGGAAGTTCTCTGTCGATCCAATCTCAGGCAATGGGGCGTGCTGTTTACGATGTACAGCCAGGACCATGATAACAGTCTTCCTGTCGGTTGGAACGGCGGAACGATGTGGATGACCGACTTGATGGCATATTATAACGGGGCGGATGATGTGCGAAACTGCCCGGCCGTCAAGAAATTTCTGTCGGAGGTTCCCGGTTGGAATGTTTCCCCGTTAGTGAACACACTCGACCGTACGTTCATTGGATGGGGCGTTTACGGGCATCCGGATTTCCTGGGGGGCAATGTTCCCTACTGGGGCGAAGAAGGCCAATACGGCAGCTACGGCGTTAACGCCTGGGCGTTGAATCCGCTGGATGTGGGAGTTTCCGGTACCTATAATACGAATCCAGCCTGGAGACTGAATTATTTCCGAAAAATGACCGTGAGTAATGCATTCCACATTCCTTTGATGGGCGATGCAATGTGGGACGGCACCCATCCGCTGGATACAGACCAACCTTCCCAACTTAAGGGTGTACAGCAGGCCGGTTCCAATATGAGCGTGTTCAGTCTGGATCGTCATAACGGAGGATCGAATATGCTGTTTATGGATACATCGGTCCGAAAAGTCGGCATGAAGGAGTTATGGACGCTGAAATGGCACAAGGAATTCGATACATCGGGATGGTCTTCAGGGTGGCCCGAGTGGATGCAGTCATACAAAGACTATTGATATTGTTTCATATTTATGATAGAATGCCTATTGTCCTTGTTGCGGGGGACGGGGGGATATTTTAATCAGCAAGAGGAGATAATTTTTCATGACCGTTAAGCCGTTATTTGCGACCTTTTTCCTTTTCTTCAGCCTGATTTCTTTCGTTAATGCTTCCACGCTCTATACGGAAGATTTCACCGGTAACGGAGATGTAAGTATAGTCGGTTGGAACGCCGTCTATGACGGCGGCGGCAGCAATGGAGGACTTGCTGGAGATTATGCATGGGTCTGGCACGTTGGCGATTGCGAAAATCTGATCTATACGAACGAATATACGGTCAATGTCTCTTCGGCTTTCTTGATTGAATTTCAATTTGATTTACGTAAGTATTCGAGCTACGATTCCACTCCTCAGACAAGCCTTGTTGTTCAGGTTGGCGGAAACTGGTATGTTTCCAAGACGGTTTTCACCTCTTCCAGCGGCGCATTTTCGACCCAGTCAATTACGTATGATCCGGTGAAAGATAACTGGGATACGCTGAATGTTGCTTCTGCGGCCCGGGGTTCAACGGCTTCTTCAGATCTTTTGGGGGATATTAGCGGTTTTGGTTTTTATTCAAACAGTCAGAATGTCGGCGGCAATTGTACGGCCGAGTACGATAATTTTACAGTTACCGAAACAGAACCGATCCGAACACCTGATTTCAATGGAAGCGGGGCTGTCGATATTCAGGATTTTGCCGGCTTTGCGACGGCGTGGGTCAGTTCAGCAGGACAGGAGCATTTCAATGAGATCTATGATCTTGATTTAGATACCATGGTGGATATGGACGACCTTGTTCTTTTTGCTCAAAGCTGGCTTGCGGGTGCTCAGTATCCTTACGCTCCTCAGGAATCTCCACGAAAAAAAATCGGTTTTAACACAGGATGGAAATTCTACAGAGGTGATATTTCGCAAGACGCAGCCAAGGCATCGTCCTATGACGATTCTTCGTGGCAGGGTATCAATGTTCCCCACGCCCCCGTTATTACGCCCTTACGTGTTCAGTGGTCATCTGGCACAGCGGAAATTAACTGGTATCGCAAGCATTTCACGCTCGAGAACACTTATCAGAATAATAAGATCTTTATTGAATTTGAGGGGGCCGACCAGGTGAGCGACGTGTGGATTAACGGGACCCATCTGGGCGTTCATTACGGAGCCTATCTGCCGTTAACGGTTGACATTTCGGACTATGTTTATTTTGGCGGAACAGATAATGTTATTGCGGTTAAAATTGACGAAAGCCAGGACGATGATATTCCGGCTTATGGGCTTTGGCTCAGTTCTGGAGGTCTTTACAGGGATGTCTGGATGCATATTACCGATAAACTGCATGTGACAGATGCCGTTTATGCGGATATTGTTGCCGGCGGCGGGATATTTGTTACCTATCCTGAGGTCAATGTTGCACAGGCAAGCGTGCAGATCAAAACACATGTTCTGAACGAAGACCCAACAGCTATAATCTGCACCCTTGAGTCTTATATTGTTGATAAAAATAATATGGTTGTTGCTGAGGCAATAGACACTCAGGTAATTGCCGCTTCTGGAGAGAATACATTTACACAATTGGCGACTGTCATGGCTCCGAAACTGTGGCACCCTGACCATCCCGATCTCTACACGTTGTTTACACACGTCTTAAAAGATGGTCAAATCGTCGATACCTGCAAGACACGATTCGGCATACGAAGTATCTTGTTCTCGTTTGCAAATGGATTTACGATCAATGGCCAACCCCTGACGTTGCGAGGCACCAACCGTGTGCAGGACTATCCATATCTGGGATGGGCCATGGGGAACTTGGGGCAGCGCCGCGATGCTGAGATTCTTAAAGAAGCCGGCTTCGATTTCATCCGTACGTCCCATTATCCGCCGGACCCGGCGTTCATGGATGCATGTGACGAATTGGGGATCGTTGTGATGGATGAAATACCGGGATTCCAGTATGTTGGGGGGAGTTTATTTAAAGACCGGTCTTATCAGAATATGCGTGATATGATCCGCCGAGACCGAAACCACCCTTGTGTCATTGCATGGGAATTATCGCTCAATGAGACCAATTTTGATTCAACCTATGCACAGACCGCTATGAATATCGGTCACGCCGAATACCCCGGGGATCAATGCTATGTTTCCGCCTGGATGCACGATAGCATCTATGATATCTATATCGCCACTCCGACTGCGGGTGCCAGATCCTATTCGGGGAGTAAACCGCTAATCGTCAGCGAACATGGCCATTGGGAGTATGGCGGAGGCAGTGGCAGCACCAGCGATGTTCACCGCGCTACGGATATTACAGCGGATTCTTTTCCGGGAGGAGAAACGCCTATGCTCCAGCAGGCCTGGAATCATCAGGAATCCCATCATCTCAACCGCGGTTTATCAAATATGTGCGGCGATGGATTATGGGTAGGAATTGACTATGGTGCATGGCCTTCGGGGGTTTATGATTTTCTTAGGTTGCCGAAGTTTTCTGCTTATTTCTGGCAAAGTCAGCGCAGTCCTGATTTAGATTTGTCATATCTAAATATTGATTCAGGGCCGATGGTATTTATTGCGAATTACTGGACCGCTTCTTCGCCGACGGATGTGAAAGTTTTCAGCAATTGTGAGCAGGTAAAACTGTATGTGAACGATATTTTACAGGACACTCGAAATCCCGATACAAACTATCCCACCGCCAATCTGCTTCATCCTCCGTTTACTTTTGAAGGGGTAACATTCACCCCCGGTCAGTTGAGAGCCGAGGGACTTATTGACGGCCAAGCTGTTGCGTCGTATAGTGTGCGAACGCCGGGTACGGCCAGTTCGATATCGGTTGAATTTGACATGACAGATGTGCCCGCGAATGGCTCAGAGACAATGTTTGTATATGCTTACATCCGCGACAATAACGGCACAGTTGTCTCTGATGCGTCAAATGCGGTAACGTTTTCTGTGACGGGCCAAGCTGTCCTTGTTACGCCTCCAACGATATCAGCGGAGGCCGGAATTGCATCCGCACTGATTCGGGTGTCAGACCAGCCGGGAACGATTATCGTCAATGCCGCCGGCGCAGGCTTAACGTCTGGTAATGCCTCAATTATCAGCCAATGATACATTACAGGTGTTTACCTCCGAAATGTTTTCGATAACCGATGGGTGTTATTCCCATTTCACGGCGAAATATGCGTGACACATGATTAATATCGTTAAATTCTAAATCATAGGCGATTTGCTGAATGGCTTGATTGGTATTGATGATGGCTTCGGCCAGTTGACGAATACGGACACGCTGAATTTCCCGATTGATTCCGCGGCCAATTGCTTTACGAAATCGCTGCTGAAGGGCTCGTATCGACAAAGTGGACTGGTTGACAACATCATTTACATGAATATCCCGGCGGGCATTGTTGCGGATAAAACGAATGGCTTGAGCAACCTGTTGGTCCTCAATAGCCAAAATGTCAGTTGATTGGCGTGTCACGATCCCAATCGGCTCAAAAAAAATATCGGATTGTTCAACGCGTTTTCCTGCAATTAGATGATCAATCGCTTCCGCCGATTTATACCCGACCATTTCGGGATTAAGTCGGATGCTGGACAGGGGGGGTGTGGACAGATTGCAAATCATCTCATCATTATCGACTCCAATAATGGCGACCTGCCCCGGGATGGTTAAGCCAATCATATGGCAGGCTTCGACGATGTCGCTGCTGCGTTCATCATTTGAGGTCATGATGCCGATGGGTTTAGGAAGTTTTTCAAGCCAATCGGCCAGTTGAGCCAGCGCCGCTGCCGGTTTCGTTAGTTGAGCCGGAATGGGGAATGTCCTGACGGTATGGCCGGCCTGTTCAATGCGTTCAATAAACCCTTCCTGCCGAATCTGTGACCAGTAGTCTCGCGTGCCGTAAAAAGCCAGGTGTTCAAAACCGCGTTCGAGTAAGTGGTCGGCGCCGATACTGCCAACGTGTTTGTCTTGCTGGACGTTTAGAATGCCGGATATCGGGTCCTGAACCGGGATTGCGACCGCGGGGAAATTGCTTTGAATAATCGTCTGAATGAGCGATTTTTTAGTCGGTAAATAGCCAATAATGCCATCGGCATCGAGTTTATTCAAACGCTCCAGCAGGTTATCCTGTCGGTTCTGACTGAATGGAAAGGTTCGAAACAAGGGGCTGAATCGAAAAAATGACCAGTGGCCCCGCCCTTGGGAATACTCAATGATTCCGCGAATAATCCCCCGGTCGGCAGCGCGGGAACTGTCGAGCATTAAAATTATTTTTCGATTATTCAGCAATGGATAACCAGTCCTGTATTGATCATAAACAGCGTTTTTTGTTCAAAGCTGGTTTATTAATCAGAAATCGCCATTATTAACGGACTATAATATGCTTGATTATATCACTAATAAAAGGGATTGCAAGTTGTAAGTGCGCCAATTGGCGGTGTTTTTGCGCAAAATGGAGTTTTATGTGGCATTCGTTTTTTGTAGAATCAACTGCTTGTAGTCAGGGAGCGTTTTGTCTCTCTCTCTATAGCTTGAACAATGAAATCTAAACAAAAATATGAGGATAACATCAAATGAGTGCATTTTCAATTGCAAAAGACGGGATTGATCCGAACCAGGTCCCAAAGCGTAAGCTGAACAACGGTGCCGAAATCCCCTGCTTGGGCCTGGGAACATTCGGTTCCGATCGTTTTACGCATGATGAGGTCGCCGAAGCTGTCAAGGGCGCTATTTCAATCGGATACCGTCACATTGACTGTGCCTCGGTTTATGGTAACGAAGACAAGATCGGTGCCGCTTTGAAAGAAGTCATCGACGGTGGCGTGCCCCGTGAAGAACTGTGGATTACCTCCAAGGTTTGGAACGACATGCATGACGACGTGATTAGTTCCTGCAAGAAGTCGCTGGCTGACCTTCAGCTGGATTACCTGGACCTGTATTTGGTTCACTGGCCCTTCCCGAACTACCATGCGCCGGGATGTGCTGTGGATTCTCGCAGCCCCGATGCCAAGCCTTACATTCATGCGAACTTCATGAAGACCTGGCGTCAGATGGAACAGCTCGTCGAAATGGGTCTGGTCAAGACCATCGGCACCTCCAACATGACGATTGCAAAGATGAAGCTGCTGCTTCAGGATGCCAATATCAAGCCGGCCTGTAATGAAATGGAACTGCACCCGCACTTCCAGCAGCCCGAATGGTTCCAGTTCTGTGTGGACAACGACATTCAGCCTATCGGTTTTTGCCCGATCGGTTCGCCGACCCGTCCGGATCGTGATAAGACCGAGCAAGACACTGTTGATATTCAGGACCCGGTGGTTGTCAAAATTGCTGAGCGTCTGGGCGTTCACCCGGCCGTTGTTTGCCTCAAATGGGCCGTTCAGCGTGGGCAGATTCCGATTCCGTTCTCAGTCTTTGAAAACGAATACCGCAGCAACCTGGAAAGCACCATCAAAGATCCGATCACAGATGAAGAAATGGCTGAACTGGCCGGCATCGACAAGAACTGCCGCCTGATCAAGGGCCAGGTATTCCTGTGGAAAGACGGTCAGACCTGGGAGGACCTGTGGGATCTCAATGGAGAAGTGACCCCTGCATAGTGACTGCATGAGCATAACAATACAATATTTTGACGATTAATGGAGACAATACAATGAGTAACAAAATGAAAGGTGCCATCCTTCCGGGTAACAGTACAGTTGAGATGAAGGAATTTGACATTCCGAAGCCCGGCCACGGTGAAGTGCTGATTAAAATGAAGTCATCCACCATCTGCGGTTCTGACATTCGCTGTATTTATCATGAACATCTCGGCAAAGGCCCTGAAGGCTATCAGCTGGGGATGATCGCTGGCCACGAACCTTGCGGACAGATTGTCGAAGTAGGGCCCGGGTGTCGTCGATTCAAAGTGGAGGACCGTGTTGTCATCTATCATATTTCCGGCTGCGGGGTTTGCAATGATTGCCGGCGGGGATATATGATTTCCTGTACGAGTGAACAATATCGCCGGGCCTATGGCTGGCAGCGTGACGGAGGCATGGCCGAGTACATGCTGGCTGAAGAGAAAGACCTTGTCGCATTGCCGGATGAGTTATCGTATTCCGATGGTGCTCAAATTGCCTGCGGGTTCGGCACGGTCTATGAAGGACTGGAAAAGATCGGCATTTGCGGCAACGATGCAGTGCTGGTGACGGGGTTAGGGCCAGTCGGATTGGCTACGGCAATGTTGTGCCGGGCTATGGGGGCGCAGAAAATCATCGGAACCGAAATGATTGATGAACGTATTGTGATTGCTCAAAAGCTGGGTTTGTTTGATGAAGTTATCAAAGCCGGACCTGACAATGTCCAGCACGTCAAAGACTTAACCGGCGGCATGGGCGTGGAACGTTCAGTGGATTGTTCGGCTAACGACAAGGCGCGTTTGACGTGTATTCAGGCAACCCGCAAGTGGGGCAAGATTGTCTTCCTTGGTGAGGGGGGAACCTGTGAATTCCAGCCGTCACCGGACATTATTCATGACCAAAAGACGATTTACGGTTCATGGGTCACCAACATCTGGCGCATGGAAGAACTCGTCGAACGTATCATTCGCTGGGGTATTCGTCCGGAAGATCTGATCACACACCGTTTTACCATTGATCAGGTTTCGGAAGCCTACTCTCTGATGGCCAGCGGCAAATGTGGAAAGGTTGCGGTTGTGTTTGACGAAGAAGCAAAGTAATTGAATTAAAACATTTGGCCGGAAATGAGTCTGATGATAAAGTTTACTTGTAAAAGTTGTAAGAAAGCTTATAAAGTACCAGAAGAGTATTCTGGTAAACGTGTAAAGTGTAAACAGTGTAATGAAGTTTGCATTGTGCCAGGAGGCAATGCCGTGGGCGATCATAGCGGCGATTCTCTTCAGGCATTTAATAATCTCATTATTGAGTTGGGCAAAGAAGAGAGCACTGCGCCTCCCATTGAAGAGGAAGAGTCTGACTCCTGATTGCTGAAAGGATTCGCCTATGAAAGCGAGTAATGTTTCCGTTGTATTGATCCTGATCTTGTCAGCGGTTTTGTTTTCTGTCGGAGTTGTCAAAAAAATCGCTTTCACGCAGCAGGATAAAAAAGTCATCGCCGTTATTCCCAAAGGCACGGCGTCCATGTGGTGGGAGGTCGTTCACAAAGGGGCCAATCAGGCCGGTGATGAAACGGGATATGAGATTCTCTGGACTGGTCCCGAACAGGAAACCGATCGCCAAAAGCAAATCTTTGCTGTCGATGATGTGGTTGTCAAGCAGGTTGACGCACTGGTCTTAGGTCCCAATGATGCCAAGGCACTGGCCCGTCCCGTGCTGAAGGTCAAACAGGCCGGGATTCCGTGTGTGATTATCGATTCGGCTGTCGAAGGTGATCCGGAAAACTACGTCTCGTTTGTGGCAACGGATAACCTGGCAGGTGGTGCCGCCGCGGCACGCCGACTCGGTGCGACTTTAAGCGGCCGGGGCAATGTCATCATCACCAAGTTCGTCCAAAACTCAGCGTCGACCGATGCCCGCGCCAAGGGCTTTAAGGATACGCTGGCTAAAGAATTCCCCAATATCAAAATCGTCGATGAACAGTATTCACTGGGGACGGTCGAGGATTCACGTCAGAAAACCGTGGATATGCTCACGCGTAATCCCAATGTGCAGGGTTTGTTTGCGGTCAATCACCCAGCCTCGGTTGGTGCCTATAAGGCGCTTCAAACCCAAAAGCTGGCCGGAAAAGTCAAAATGGTTGGATTCGATTCTGATCCCATCCTGCTGGAAGGCATCGCTGACGGCGGTGTGGATGCACTGGTGGTCCAGAATCCCTTTGACATCGGCTACTACGGTGTCATGGTTGCGGTCGATGCCATTGCCGGCAAAGAAACACCCAAGAATAAACCGATTGACAGCATGCTGGTCGAGAAGTCGAATCTGGAAGAAATGAAAGCGAAATTTCCTGCTGCGTTGGGGCTTTAATCATGAAGACACAAACAGCAGCCAAACTCCGCATGGAGCATATACTCAAAGTATTCGGTCCGGTGACAGCGCTTCAGGACGTGACGTTTGAGGCCAAGCCCGGAACTGTCCACGCGTTATGCGGGGAAAACGGCGCCGGTAAATCCACACTGATGAAAGTTCTGGCCGGGGTGTACCAGCCCGATGGCGGAAAAATCTTTCTCGGCGATCAGGAAATGAAATTTACCCATCCGGGTCAGGCCCTCAATGCAGGCATCTCAATGCTGTATCAGGAACTCGATCTGGCCGAGCACATGATGGTGTACGAAAATGCGTTTCTGGGCAATGAAATTTCAAGTGCGATCCCATTTGTGGTTAATCGTGATGCGATGATTGAAAAGACACAAGCGCTCTGTGATCAGTATGGCTTTGATGTTTCCCCGACCGCGGTGATCAGCACTTTAACCACCGGCCAGTGCCAAATCGTCGAGCTACTCAAGGCCCTGATGCGGAATGCTCAAATCATTGTGATGGACGAGCCGACTTCTTCGCTATCGGAAGGGGAAGCCAAACGGCTCTTTGAAATTGTTCGTCAACTGCGGGATCGCGGCCTGACAATTATCTATATTTCGCACCGTATGGAAGAAGTGAATATGCTGGCTGATGAAATCAGTGTGCTGCGTGACGGTCAGGTCGTCGGCACCGGCCCGTCGCAGGAAATGGATATCCCCGCGGTGGTCAAGCTTATGGTCGGTCGGGAGCTGAAAGATTTTTATCCGGCACGAGATGTCAAGCTCGGCCAAGTGTTTTTTGAAGCCGAAGGGCTCGTGACTGGAGAGGGTATTGAGAATATTTCATTTTCCATCCGAGAAGGTGAACTCGTCGGTATGGCCGGACTGGTCGGTGCCGGGCGGACTGAGGTGGCGCGTGCGATTTTCGGTTTACAGCCTTTGACAAAGGGAACGTTGAAACTCCAGGGCAAAACCGTCAGGATCAAAAGGCCCGCCGATGCGATCAAGCAGGGTATTGCACTCTTGACCGAGGACCGCAAACGTACGGGGCTGTGTACCAATTTGCCATGCAGCTGGAACATGACGATGCCCAACTACGAACGCATTGGTATGAAAACACTCTTGAAACTTCAAGAAGAGCAGGAGCTTTGTCAAACCTACGGCCAGAAGGTGTCGGTTAAATGGGCCGAACCCGATGCCCCGGCTGATTCGCTTTCCGGCGGAAACCAGCAGAAAGTGCTGGTCGGACGCTGGCTCATGGCCGATTCGGAGTTTATGATTTTTGATGAGCCGACACGCGGCATTGATGTTGGTGCTAAAAAGGAAATCTATACATTATTAAACGAACTGGCGGCGGCGGGTAAGGCGATTTTGGTGATTTCGTCCGAGTTGCCTGAGCTGTTTGGAATTTGTGATCGCATTCTCGTCATGCGACGAGGCCATCTGGTGGGGGACTTAAAGACCCAGGAAACAACCCCGGAACAAGTCATGCATTTAGCGGCAGTGGAGGCTTGAAATGAATAAGTTTACAAAATATTTATTACCGTTTTGCTCTTTGATTTTTATTATTTCGCTGTGGACCTTTCTGGAGCCTTATACGTTTTTAACCACGAATAATTTTCTTAACGTGCTGTCGCGTTCTTCGGTTAATGGTATTATGGCCGCCGGCATGACCTATGTCATTATCACCGCCGGTATTGATTTGTCGGTTGGTTCCATGCTGGCCATGTGCGGCATGATCGGTTCGGTTGCGATGCTTGGCTTCAGTGGCGCCAGTTGGTCGCAGATCACCGGCGGCAATTATGTCGAACTGACCCTGGCGGCGATGATCGGCGGTACGCTGGTTAGTATGCTCGTCGGCGGATTGTGCGGCCTGGCCAATGGGATGCTGATTACTCGTTTAAGATTGGCTCCGTTTATTGTTACGCTGGGTACCATGAGTATCTTCCGCGGCGTATCCTACCTGATGAACGACGGGAAGCCTTTTTCGGTCAGTGATTACTCTTGGCTGGATATTGGAACTGTCGCCGGGATTCCGTCATCGGTCGTATTGACGGTAATCGTGTTGGTGATTGCGGGCTTTATTCTCAAGTACACCCGGTTCGGCCGGTATACCTATGCGATTGGTTCCAACCCCAAAACGGCTTTCCACGCCGGCGTGAATGTTAAGCTGGTACTGATCGCAATTTACTCATTGATCGGTGCACTGGTCGGTCTAGCTTCGATGATTGCCACCAGCCGAGCCAGCGGTGCCCAGCCTACAGCGGGTTTGGCGCTGGAGTTGGATATTATCGCCGCGGTCATCATTGGTGGCTGCTCTCCCAGCGGCGGACGCGGCACGATGGTCGGTACGCTCATCGGCACACTACTCATTCAGTTCCTGCGTAATGGTCTGACCCTGCTTGGAATCTCAACAAACGTACAATTAGTCGCCGTTGGTGCGATTATTATTCTGGCGGTCACAGCTGACCAGATTGCAACAAAACGACAAGCTTAATTTTTTAAAAGGATGATTCAATGCTAAAGAAGATACCTTCAATTATTTCTCCGGAACTGCTGAAGCTTATGATGGAAATGGGACACGGTGACGAATTGGTGATTGCGGACGGTAATTTTCCGGCCGCATCCATTGCGCAGCGTCTTGTTCGGGCCGATGGTCACGGAGTGCCGCCGCTGCTGGAGGCGATTTTGAAAGTGTTTCCGTTGGACATCTATGTGGAAAAGCCAGTCGCCTTGATGCAGGTCGTCCCCGGCGATACGGTCGAGACCCCCATCTGGGATGAATACGATAAGATTCTCCGATCCAGCGGCGAAAAGTATGACGGTTTTGAAAACGTTGAACGTTTTGCGTTTTACGAAAGGGCGAAAAACGCTTACGCCGTTGTTGCCACTGGTGAGTCAGCATTATATGCAAATATCATTTTGAAAAAGGGGGTAGTGAGCGATGGATAAATGGCTCAAATTAAACGGAGAGGCGATCCATGCGACTTGCCAATGGAAGATATCAAGTGAGGGACAGTTTTATTTTACATCAAAATGAAAGGCGCGTTATCAGCATCGAAATCCGACACCAATCCGACACGAAACATGCCAAGCTGCGTAGAATTAAAGACGATTAATTATTCTATTTTTCCTATATCCACAAAAAAAGCGTTGTAAGTTTTTTTCTTACAACCTCTGTCCAAATAGCACCATAAATAAGGCAAGACCTTGTTCTGAATTGTTTTATTAGAGGTTGATTTATAGTATCCGATTCACAAAAAGAAAAAAATCTCTACTTATAAGACGCAAAAACACTTTTAATGGAGGTTGAAATTTTTTAAACCGTTTATTTCATTGATGTTACAGCTATTCTAGTCTTTTATTTATTCTATTTTTTTGAATAACTTGATTAGTTATATGGACGATTATATAGGCAAGGATAGTATATAATGGCTAACAATCAGTATGAAAAACTGAAATATAAAGAGTTTTTGAGGCTCATCTTAGAGCACAAAAGCCGCATTTATGGGTATATTTTGCGTCTGATTCCTAATCGAGCCGTTGCCGATGACCTGATGCAGGAGACGACGCTGGTAATGTGGGAGAAATTTCACCAGTTTGAAAAGGGGACCAATTTCCCGGCATGGGGTATCCAGATTGCACGTTTCAAAGTCCTTCAATATCGTGCCGCTACCAAAAACTCTCCAATTCGTTTTAATCAGGATGTCTTTAACTCACTTGCCAGTCCCATTGAAAGCGACCATTATCAAGAGAATCAGAAGGTTCAGGCATTAGAAAACTGTCTCCGGAAACTTTCCAAGCGAGATCATAAACTGATCCAGTTGCGTTATGCGGAAAAACAAAAAATCAAGAACATTGCCATAAACTTAGGGTGGTCTTCAGGAATGACTTACAAGTTGATGGCCAAAATTCATTATATTTTAAAAGAATGTATTGAAAAACGCCTTTCTATTTCGAGAGCGGTCGAATGAGTGCGGCAGATAAATTACGAATGAACGAACTGATTCTGAAGTCACTGGAGGAAGATATCAGCGGCAAGGAATTTGCAGAGCTGAATCGCTATCTGGAAGCCAATCCGGAAAATCAGGCGTACTATCGACAAATGATCAACATGTATGTGGAGCTTTATGAGGGTAATGAAGTAACCACCCCCATAGAGGATGTCGTTGACCCGGTATTGGAAGAGCAATTGTGGCAGAGCCTGGCAGAGTATGAGAAAAACGCCCCCGTCATGATAGTTGAGGCGAAAGATACCCCCGAGACGATCAAGATTGACAAATCGTTCCTGCAGCGTCCTCGTCGTCAGATTGAACGAAAATCGTTATATGCTGTCATTGTCTCGCTTGCTGCACTTGTTTTTCTTTTAGTTTATATTAAGTTTGTTCCTGTTCGAGAGATCCCCGAACCGATTGCGACGTTGACAGATTGTATTGATGTCCGTTGGGCAAATACCGCCGGCCCAATGGAAAAGGGCACTCGTATGTCTTCCTCTCAGGGCTCTCTTATTTTGACAAAAGGGGTTGCTGAGTTTCTTTGTGATGATCAAACAAAAATTATTCTCGAGGCACCTGCGGAATTTGAGTTTCTCAGAGCCAATCAGGTTGCTCTGAATTATGGCCGTCTTTATGCGGTCTCGCAGAAGGATTCTGTCGGATTTACGGTGGATACGCCGGGGTCAAGAATCGTGGATTTGGGGACGGAATTTGGTGTTAAAGTGGACGTTACGGGGATTACGGAAGTCCATATGATCAAGGGAAAGGCCAGTCTGACCATTAGCGACCGTAATAACGTGAAAAATGATGTTATCCTTACAGAAAATCAGGCCAGACGGGTACATGCCAAAGAGGGTATTTTCAAAACGCTTACTTTTCGTGGCAAAGAATTTGTCAGAGAAATTAATTCGGACAAGAGCTTGATTTGGCGGGGAGACCCCATGAACTTAGCCGACATTGTGGGCGGAGGAAACGGATTTGGGACCGGTGTCATTGGCTCTGCCATTGATCCGCGAACGGCCAGGCGATTCTTGTTAAGCAGGGTCGAGGAATGGGGGCCTTATGAGGGGCCAATGGAATATATGCCCGTAACTTGGCATGATTTTATTGACGGTGTTTTTGTCCCTGATGGCCAGAACGGCCCTGTGACCATTTCTACCGATGGCCGGCAGTTTGCATCCTGTCCGGATACATGCAATATGTTCTGGTCGGGTATCTCCAATGGAGGACAGCTACCTGAACCTTTAGATGCGCCGCCGGAAGATATACTGTTTAGCAATGTCAGTTACGGAAGTGCCGGGCAATCCGGTATTTTTATGCATTCGAATCTTGGTATTACATTCGATCTGGATGCGATACGGAAGGCCTGTCCGAATGTTACCATTACCGAATTTCGTGCGCATTGCGGAATTTGTGATAACGGACCCGGGCGATTTCCGTTTGCCGATTTCTGGGTGCTGATTGATGGACGTGTTTGCTTCAGCCGAAAGGGTGTCGGGGCCGGCAGCGATCATGAAATAGCATTACCGGTTTCCGATAAAGACCGATTTTTGACATTGGCAACAACCGACGGCGGCGAAGAAGTTTGCTTGCGGCTTGAGGGTAACATACCGGTCCCGATTGACAGCGACTGGTGTTTGTTTGCCGAACCGTATTTAATGCTCGAATTGAAACAATAATTTTTTGGGGTGGGATGGATGAGCGTGGTGAACAGAAAAGGTATTTTTGGAGTGAAACATTTCAGGCAAATAGGAGTTTTCCTGTTTGTTATTTTGATGTTGACGGGTGGGCTTCTTTTTGGTGAAGAAATTGTAGATTCGGGGGCTCACTGGACCCATGATCCGAGCATCATCAAGTCCGGCGACTATTTTTATGTTTATTCGACTGGCGATACCCTTCAAATGCGTCGTTCAACCAATCTGCATAACTGGGAATATCTTGGCGATGTCCTTCCTGATATCCCCCAGTGGGTTCAGAATAAAATTCCCCAAGCCACAAACCTTTGGGCGCCGGACCCATTCTATCATAATGGGAAATATTATTTGAACTACTCTGCCTCATCCTGGGGATCGAATACATCCACCATCGCGATGCTTTCCAATCTGACGCTGGACCCTGACAGCCCGGATTATGAGTGGGTTGATGAAGGCGAAATTTTCAGCTCCGCCAATCAAAGCGTTTTCTATAATACGATCGATGGGGCCTTTGTTAAGGATCATACTGGGCAGGTCTGGCTGAGTTTCGGTTCATTCTGGGGCGGTATCAAACTGACGCTTCTGAATTCGACGACGCTGAAGCCCGTCAATTCGACACTGTATTCCATTGCCTGGCGAACTGATCCTCCGTATGCCATTGAAGCACCTTACATTGTCTATCGAAACGGCTATTATTATCTGTTTGTTAACTGGGATCAGTGCTGCGACGGGGTTGACAGTACCTATAAGATTATGGTGGGGCGATCGACCACGATCACGGGACCGTATTATGATAAGAATTCTGTCTCAATGTATAACGGTGGTGGAACACTGTTTCACGGCAGCGGTGCTCGCTGGATCGGGCCCGGGCACGCTTCGGTGGTCAACGTAGACGGTCAGGACTTTTTCTCTTTTCATGCCTATGACGCGCTCAACAATGGCAGACATTCTTTGCGCGTTCATTATTTGGACTGGGACCAAAATGACTGGCCGGTACTCGGTGAGGCGGTTGCGCCCGACGACCAAGGTGTTATCGGTTATTGGGACTTTGAAGACGGGACACCTGGCCAGCCCATGAATGATACTGGCTTAGACGGACAGGTTGGTTCCGGCGATCTGTCCGGAAACGATTTCCATATGTATGCCTGGGATGAAACATCCGGTCCTTCTTTTTCGCTGGAAGGACAAACCCCGACTGGTTCAGGATTAAGTGCAAGATATGACGGAGCGCAAGACACTTACACGGCCGATACGTTTATCAACAATTGGTCTCCGACTGTATGGACGATTGAAGTCGCGGCCAAGTTGGACAATCTTACCGGCTGGCAAACCATGATCGGCAGGGACGGGGCGTCCCACGGCGAAGCCGAATCCGATTTTTATTTCCAGAAAAACGATGCTAACGACCGCTTCCGTCTGAATTTTGAAACCGTCGGCGGCCAGCGGTATATCCTCGATGCCGATTTTACGGTGGTCGCCAATCAATGGTATTACCTTGCGGCTGTTTGTGACGGGGACGACCTTACGATGTACGCTGACAAACTGGATGGCAACGGTTCCCAGGTTGTCGGAACACTGTCCTTAAGCACGACAAACGATAATACCCTGGCCGCTCCCGATGAACCCTGGACGTTCGGCCGCGGCTGGTTTAATGGAGCCCTTACTGACCATATTTCCGGCAATCTGGATGGCATCCGTTTTACGGGTCGTGCGTTGGCTCCAAGCGAATTTCTGCACTACCAATGCGGAGCATGGGGCTATCTGGAAAGCGATCTGAATTTTAATTGCTGGGTTGATTATCCTGATTTTGCATTAATAGCTTCCGGCTGGGACGGCACGCTGCAGGTGCTCGAACAATTTGCGCTCCAGTGGCTTAATACGACCCAACCGTATGCCGAAGACGCTGTGCATGGGCCACACTAATTAAATAGATGCTGATTTGAAAACTTATAAGTATGTGTTTTGTAGCATTTTGTGAAGCGCAAGTGTGTTGAAGTGTTTGTTTAGTGTGAAACGTTTCATTAAATTTTTTGAGGAGAGTGAAAGATGAAAAGAAAATGGTTAAGTGTGGTGGTATTGCTGCTGGTAATCGGGATTGCCGGCAGCGCTGCAGCCGATCCTCAGAACAACTGGATCGGCGGTGTAGGCGATTGGAACATCGCAACCAATTGGTCGGAGGGTTATGTTCCGGATACATTGGCTCCGACAGTGGACGGCAGGAATATCGGTCTTGCTGGCGATACGTCTGTGGCAACGGTAAGTGTAAATACCGAATTCGGCGATCCCGGTGGTGGATGGACTGACTTTTATGGGCCTGAATGGGGAGCGACCTTGGATATCGATGGCGCAAGCCTGACACATCATGGTTTTGCTTTCGCTCCTGTTGGTGACGCGGCTAATCCCTCTGTTATCGACGTGCATAATGGTGGATCATTGACCGTTGGGGAACTATTAATTGGCGACAACTGGTGGTTTAATACCGCTCCGGGTGCGAACCTGAATGTCTATGATACCAGTACGGTGACCGCCAGAGGGTGGTGCTGGCTGGGCGGCAAGATGAACATCATTGATGGTGTTGTCGATATCGGCGGTGAATTCAACATGAATGCGAGTCTCCAGAATAACGCCCATCTGGACATCGAAGCAGGGACTTTAATCGTCCGCGGCGCCGATATTAGCGCCAATGTCGCAGCCTGGATAGCAAATGGCGAACTGACAGCCTATGGCTACACACCAGGGACACATGGTGCTGATATCCTCGTTGACACAACGACGATTGCAGGCGGTACCATTATTACGGCAACGGTTCCCGAACCGGCAACCATGGCATTGCTTGGTTTGGGTGCTTTGGCACTGCTAAGAAAACGGAAATAAGATCCGTTTGCATTGAATTGACTGACTTTTGTTGGCGACCCTTTTACGATGGGGTCGCCAACAGGAGCGGCTCTATGAAATATATTTGTTTTCATTTGTTATCCTGCGGGTCTTAAGTCGTGTTTCATTAAAGGGTGGTTATGGAAAAGAAGCAATTATAATTATACCGGTACGCGTGTGTCGTAGACGCATGAACACCGGGATTTCAGGACAGATGAGATTTTATGTGTTATACGAGCCTGACGGTCTTAGGGCAATTAATAAATAGCAGGATAATGTACAGAAAATACGAGAGCCGATCGAAACGGCGTAAAAAATGGTTTATGCATGTAAATAAAAACATTTTATATTTTTTTAAGGAGAGTAAAAAATGAACACAAAATGGTTGAACGTAGTAATTTTGTTGTTGGCGACAGGGTTTATGAGTAGTGCTATGGCCGATATTGCCTGGGACGGGGATGCCCTTGATACCCTCTGGCGCACGGGCACAAACTGGAGCCTTGATCGTGTTCCGGCTGTGGGCGATGGTGCCGTTTTTATCAATAACCAAACGAATGGCCCCTTGGTTTTGGTGGATTCGTCAACGACCGTATCGATTGACTGTGATATTTTTGGCCCGGAGTGGGGAATGACCCTGGAGATCGACGGTGGTAACTTGGCGACCACAGGCTGGTCGTTTGCTCCCGTTGGCGATGTCGCTGCCCCCTCTATTATCAACGTAAGAAATGGCGGTAACTTGACGGTCCATAACCTGCTTCTCGGTGACAATTGGTGGTTTTGGACCGCCCCGGGTGTTATCATGAATGTGTATGACACCAGTACAGTAACTGCAACCGATTGGTGCTGGCTGGGCGGCAAGATGAATCTATATGGCGGAACCGTCGATATCACCGGTAGTTTTAATATGAACGCCAATCTCCAGAATAATGCTCATCTGGACATCGAAGCGGGGACGTTGATCATCCGCGGTGCCGATCTCAGCACCGCTGTGGCGGACTGGATAGCCGCAGGCCAATTGACAGCCTACGGCCTGACGCCTGGAAGTGGAGCCGATATCATTGTCGATAGCACAACAGTTCCCGGCGGTACAGTGATAACGGCGGTTTACAATTACCCTGCCACAAATCCCAGTGTAACTCCTCTCAATCCAAATGGGACCGTAGGGGACTTGGTTGGGAGTCCGGGCAGTGAGACAGTGAATGCGACATTAAACTGGTGGGCCGGTGGCGATCCCAATAATGTCGTCAACCCTAACATCCTGACTCATTATGTTTATCTGTCAGGTGGCGAGGCAGACCCCAACCTGTATTACGAAGGCTCCGTTGCACAGATCAGCCTGACAGACCCCAATGCTTCGTATGCGCTTACCGGGTTATCCCAGAATACACTGTACTACTGGAGCGTTGAGGAAGGACTCGATGACGGCACAGGCAGCGCCTATCCTGCCGGAGACCCCAATAATATTGAGGGGCCGATTTGGTCTTTCTTGACAAAAGCAGCGACTCCGGTAATTACTGCCGATCCCGTGAATGCCACCGCGGATCCGGATGCAACTTTTATGATAACAGACGACGGTATAGCCACCAGTTACCAATGGTATAAGGTGGGAACGCCGGACACCGCCCTGTCGGATACGGGGGCCTATTCCGGAACGGGTACAGCCACACTGACCGTGACAAACGCCTCGGTTGCTGAAGAAGGTCAGTATTACTGCGTTGCAATAAATGGGACGAAGACCGATACTTCCGCTTCGGCATATCTGTGGACGCAGCGTCTGATGGGACACTGGAAGTTTGATGGAAATATGCTGGATTCCGTTGCGGTTACAGTGACCGGAGCTCCCGCACATGATGGTGCGATTGCCGGAAATGGCTCCGGGGATCCAAACTATGTTGTCAGCAACGGTCCGGACGGCAGCGATTCGATGCAGTTCTTCAATGACGGCGACTTTGTTGCAATCGACGATGCGGACTTCTTTAACTTCTACCCGCTTGGATTTACCATGAGTTTCTGGTACAAGGAAAATGCGACAGTTGGATGGAGACTGCCCGCTTCCAAGCTGGATGGCGGTGTAGCTGGATGGTTGTTTGGCGTGGATACCGCAACCCGCGGTTGGCCGATCTTTTTCACGAATCCAGACGATGACGCGGCATACTGGGCCGATGGTGACGACACGATGGATCTTGCAGACGGTTTGTGGCACATGATTACCGCGGTCTATGATCCGGCTGATACAACGTATACCATCTTTACCGATGGCGATGAAAATGAATCCATCGTTCTCGATTTGTCTGCGTATCCGCTGGCAGCGGCACCGCTTTCAATCGGCGGCCGCGATACTGAATCATCCGTGGACGGTTTCATTGACGATGTTCGGATTTACAGCGTTGCATTGACGCCGCTTCAAATCGCTCAACTTTATGTTGCGTTTGAGACGGATAAATGGGTGTGTGTAGAAGATCCGGAAAATCCTTTGAACGCGTATGACCTGACCGGTGACTGCCGTGTAAATCTGGCAGATTTTGCTGAGTTTGCGGCAAAATGGCTCGAATGTCAGCGTTATCCGGCGACTTCCTGTAATTTGTAAGAATCGGAGATGTTTAATTTTGGTTGTTAACGTTCACCCCGGCATGGATTTCCATGCCGGGGTGTTTTTTATCGTCCGACAATGACTTTTCCTACGCACTTTGCTCAAACTCCTTCTTCATCCCTATCTCTTTCTCCATGATATTCTTGAATCTGGCGCCGCTTATGGTATGGTCGGCAACGAGTTTGCCGTCGTACAGCACCCCGGCTACGGCATAAGGCCATGGTGCGTTCTGGGCTTGCCTGTAGCTTTTATAATCAACGATTCTCGGTTCTATGCCGTATCTGGCTCTCGCTATCTCAGTAATATCATTTACCATTTTTGCGTTATGAGGACATTGGCCGGAAGTGATAATCACAAGGCCCTTTCCGAATTTCTTTCGCTTCTTATCCCATTGCCCCTTAAAGCTCGGTGTGGGATCGGATTTCCTGAATTTCTTCACCAGCAGTGAAAAGTCCGGCAGTGCCGTCTCAACCTCCTCGAACCCGTTCTTAAGAAACAATTCCTTTCCGGCCATCCAGGTACCCTCGCGTGTAACAACAGCCGCACCGTGCATATTTGCATTCCTGGCATCCTTTACGCAAGCCTCTATAAGGTGTGTGCCGTAACCTCTGCTCTTGAACCTGGCCTCCATGTAGATGCAGTGTATGAACATGTAGCCTTTAGCGTTCACGGCCCTCCATGCGCGTTCACCGGGTACGTACTCAATGTACCCCGCGATACCTTCATCCGGTGTGTTGAGCATCTTGGCCTTTAATCCTTCGGACATACGTTTCCTGAGCCACTGGAACTTGTGTTGATAAGGGGCTTTGGTCGAATTTTTGTGCCCGCACAGCGGCACCTTTCCCGCATCCTTCGGTGTCATCTCGATAATTCGCGCCGTTGCCTGCGGTTTCTTAGATGTTTTCATAGTAACCCTGATTCCATTATTCTTATTCATTTCAATACCTGCACTGTAAAGCAAGAAGTGAGTTGAAAAATATCCTTAATGGGAATATCCAGATTATCAAAGAGCTTTTTAATATCATTTACATTTCTACATGGCACGGACTCCGGCACTGATGCGATCAGTTCGTCCGGCTTATCAATACGCTTCCACATCTTTGTCCATCGTTTCACGGCTTGTCGTTCTTTGAAATCCATATTGACACGGAGTTTAACCAGCATCAATAAAGCACTGATTAAGTTGATATCTGCTTCATGTGCAATAGTCTTAAGGAGGTTGAGAGGTTTGAGTCTGAACAATTTATACATTCTTTTTAGACGCCATCTGCTCTTATCTGTGAGTAATCCTAAATATCTCATTAGTTTTTCACCTTGAGGAGGAAGCCGATAAAACGCAATTAACACCGTTCCGTTTTTATGAGTTACTCGCTTCGCTTCGTTCAGTATCGAATGTATTTGTTTCTCATCGTCAATAAAATCAATTACGCCTGTCGCTATAATAGATGTTCGGTAAGTGCCGTCGCTGAGGGGTATTTTCTTGCCATTTGCCAAAATGATATCCAGGCCTCTTCGCTTTTTAGCGAAAGCAACCATTTCCGGCTCTGCATCTATTCCGTCAACGCTTAATCCTTTTTTGCGTAATGCTTCCACCAGCATACCTTGCCCCGCTCCAATAATCAGTGCGGGATCTTCAACCATATGAGATAGTTTTTCGATGCTATCCAGATCCAGGAAATTATCTTCAATATACGACCAATATGGCGACGATGATTTCCAATACAAATATTGATCGGTCATGTAAAATCTCCTAAATCCAGCATTAATAATATACCAAATTCAAGGCAGATTTCAACGGTGGATTTAACCGTGTAATGAAATATGAATAGGCAATAGGGCCTGTCTGAGTAATGCCGATCATAAAAGGGTGAGGGGGAGACCGAGGGGGTAGGGTATTTTCATAGTTGATTTCTTGGAAGTAGGTATGTAGGATATAAATCGTTGTAAATAACAAGAACTGTTTTTAGAGATTGACAGGCTTGGAAAATGATGGGACCATTTTATAACTATCGAGATTCTAATCATTTGCTCGAACTAATAAAGAAGTTAGAAGATTCAGGCATCAAGATTTGTGAAAATATAAATCAAAATTATACTTGTTATGATATTCATAAAGGTCTTGGTTATGTTGTAGCGATTATAGGATACTATGAAACCAAAGACTCCCTCTACTTAGCTTATGGCCATACTAACAATCCTTTTCTGTGGTATCATGATGGCAAACTACTAAAGACCATACAGGATGTTCTAGAGTCGAATGGCTCTGAGATGATTTTTCCAGAAAGTATATATCCTAAAGAGAAATAACGGAGCCTAATGAAGGGGAGAGGCGGACCGAGGAAGTATAGCAAGCAGAGACTCCTCATCCTTTTTTATGCAGTTTGTTCTTTCCACTCCATTTTCATCCACGAAATTAGACACCAACTACACACTAAAACACACAAACTGCGTAGATACTGCGTAGAAATAAATACCATTAATTATTCTATTTTTTCTATGTCCACAAAAAAAGCGTTGTAAGTTATGTTCTTACAACGCCTTAATAAAGCTCCCCGAGTAGGGTTCGAACCTACGACCTAGCGGTTAACAGCCGCTCGCTCTACCAATTGAGCTATCGGGGACTCTTTACCTTATCTGCCAAGTTGGTAATCCGCAGAAAACACATATTTTGCAAAAAAACCTTAAATTGTCAAGGCCTGGGTGCAAAAAAAGTGTAAATATCCGCTAAAAATGCACCCAAAGCTGGACAAGAGTGCTTGAATTAGCTACAATTTTTACAGTAGGAATTTTTCATTTCGCTGTAGTTTAATGGAAATAAATGAAAAAAGGGCTCTAAAACTGACGATATATAGGTAGCTATGGAAAAAAGCATCATTGATATAGATGGTTATACGATTCTCAACCGATTGGGCACAGGTGCGCGGACGACGATTTACAAAGCCAAAGAAGAGGCTACCGGGCGGATTGTGGCCCTCAAACGGGCTGTTCTGGAAAGTCCCGAAGACACACGCATTTTTGACCAGATGGAATCCGAATACAGGGTTGCCCGCCAAGTTGATCACCCTTACATTCGCCAGTGTTACGAATTGATCCGCG
This sequence comes from Anaerohalosphaeraceae bacterium, assembly GCA_963675525.2. Taxonomy (GTDB): domain Bacteria; phylum Planctomycetota; class Phycisphaerae; order Sedimentisphaerales; family Anaerohalosphaeraceae; genus 4572-13. Next base: position 182,839 of record CAXXSL010000019.1, read on the forward strand.
TTCGTAAGATGTTGCGAACAAATGAGATGTATCTAACGATGGAGTTTTTCGACGGTCAGAGTCTTGAAGAGAACCGCCGGCTTAGCCTTGGCGATGTTTTGCTGGTATTTCGCATGGTGGCGATGGGTTTGAATGCCATGCACGAAAAAGGGTTTGTTCACTGCGACATTAAGCCGAACAACATCCTATTTAGCAAGAAGGGCGCCATTAAGGTGATTGACTTGGGCCAAAGCTGCAAACTGGGAGATATCAAAAAGCGCATCCAAGGTACCCCCGATTACATTGCGCCTGAACAGGTCCGACGCGAACATCTTAGCCATCGTACAGATATTTTTAATCTGGGCGCAACAATGCACTGGGCGCTGACCGGCAAAAATGTACCGACACTGATTCCGCAGAAAAACGAATACGGGATCGCCATCGACCCGATCAATTCTTTCAAGTCGCCTCATGAGATTTACCCCAAGATTCCCAAACCGCTGTCAGACCTGGTGGTTGAATGTGTTCAGGAAAAACCGTCTAAACGCCCGGCGAACATGGGCGAGATCATCGGCAGACTGGACCTAATGATTCGAGAAATTTTTGTATCCCGAACGACGAATGCCCCAACAGTCAATAAAACTCTGCCGTGAAGGTGCCGCCTTAAATCGGTCATGCCGTTATCGTATCGGCAATGTCATTGAGCTCCCTAAAACGGGTCATGTCATTGTAACGGGTGATTTGCACGGTCATTGGCGCAATTTCGAGCGCATTACAAAGCTGGCCGACCTCGAAAACAATCCCGAGACCCACGTTATCCTGCAGGAGATCATTCATGGCGGTCCGGAAGATGACTTTGGAGGGTGTCTGTCGTTTCGCTTGTTGTTTGAGGCCATCCGCTACAAGATACGCTTTCCCGAACAAGTGCATATTATACTCGGCAATCATGACACTGCCGCCGTGTGCAACAGCGCCGTGCTGAAAGGCGGTAAAGAGATGAACCGCGCGATGCAGCAGGCGATGAAACGGAATTTCGATCAACATTACAGTGATGTGTACGATGCGATGGTCGAGTATCTTATGAGTCAGCCGCTGGCGGTTCGCTGTGCTAACCGGGTTTGGATGTCGCATTCGCTTCCAGCCGACCAATATGTCGAAAACTTCGACCTGTCGATTTTCAACCGGGAATATACACTCGATGACATTGAACGGCCGAATCCGGTGTACCTGCTGACGTGGGGCCGGCGGCATTCGAATGCTGCATTGGTCCGTCTGGCCGAAATGTTTGATGCCGACACTTTCGTCCTCGGCCACCAGCCGCAGGAAACCGGCTGGTCTCTGGTTGAGCCGAATACACTCATCATCGCTTCTGAACACAGCTTTGGATGTGTCCTGAAATTTGATCTTAGCAAATCCTATACTGCCCGTGAGTTAGCCGAATGTATTGTTATACTGAACGCCATTGAATAAGGCAGATGGTATTGTGTTATGACAATAATAAGATTTCGTCGGCTTTTCATTGAGACTTGCTTTAAGAGACGCCGACGATAGTGATTTTGTTTTTACCCGAGCGTTTTGCTTCGAGCATCGCGTGGTCGGCTTTTTCAAAAAGTGCTTCCGCGGTTTTGGCATCAACCGGATAGGTGGCCAATCCGCCGCTGATAGTGAGCTTTCCCTTCCCCTTGTGGCCGAGGCATTCGAACTCGGCCTGGCTCATTTCCGCACAAAATCGCTCGGCCATGAACCGGACTTTCCGGGGGTGATCCTGACTGGTGTGGCGGCGGTCGTCGTTTGGCCTTTCTTCCGGCAGGTCCCAGAAGATGACAGCGAATTCATCGCCGCCAAGGCGTACAACGACATCATGTTCTCGACAGCATCGGCGTATTAGCCGGGCTGTTTGAGCTAGCACCGTATCGCCGGTAGAGTGGCCGAATGTGTCATTGTAATGCTTGAAATTGTCCAGATCAAACAATAGCAGCGTGACACGTGTATTACTTTCCTTGGCGGCATTGATAATGGCAGGCAGAAACTGACGCAGATACCGGCGGTTCTTCAGGCCGGTCAAATCATCCTGTGTGACAAGTTCTTCCAGCATGCGAATACGTTCGTTTTTACTGAAAGTGTTTACGTCTGAGGGTGTGGATTTCATTTGCGAGAGCGAAGACGATAGCGGCAGCAGAAAGTAGTCCTTGACCAATGCCGCATTTCGCAGACCGATTGCTTCAGGCTCTTCGGACATATTTATCAGCAGGTATAATGTCGAAGCGGCCGCGGCCTGTGACAGGGCTGTCAGTGCCTGAGCTTTGGGTTCCGGCAGTTGGCTTAGCACGACGTAGATTGCATGATACGGGCCGTTTTTGACTGCGGCGAATGCTTCGAATATGTTGCTGCAGCGGTCGGCTGAGAGCATTTCTACGGTTCTGTTTGTAGTGGTACCGATCAGAAGATTCGGATGTTGCGACGTGCGGTTTTTCATCATCCGGCTCCTAACAGGGCGTCCAACTCTTCATCGCTCAGTGTGTATTCATCGTCGGTTATTTTTTGGGCGATGTGTTTAGAGTCTTCCAGGTCGTGGTGGACCTGATTCCGGATCCATGTGTTTCGGAAAGCCGTGATGACTCGGCGAAGTTGTTCGGTATTACTGACCATGACCATACCGTGATCGCTGATCGTTCCGAAGGATGCATCGTTGGATGCTTCTCCGGGACCGAGCCAACCGATCAGATGCAGGTCAGGGTAGTACTGAAGTGCCGAAACCAGACATGGCTTGGTGAGCATAGCCGGACGGGCGATGAGAATTGCCGGATGTTCCTGTGTTACTTGATGCAGGTGCACAAGAACATCATACACCGACCTGCATAGCAGACACTCACCTTGGTCCTGTGTTGTAATCGCACTGACCTGAGCAGAAAGCGTATCTGCCGGTCTGGCCAGCACCAGGATATTCCCGTCCAATATTCTTGCCATGGTTTGCATCACCCGAAATCTCCGATAGCCACATATCTCATCCTACGAAATTCGACTGGGAAAGTCAATTGAAATTGCTGTTTTAGGCCACATTGGCGGCGCATAAAAAAGGCTCGAAAGACAGCTTCCGAGCCTTGGATTGGTTTACAGATCGGATTAAACAGGTTGCTCGACATGGACGCGCTGATATTCCTGGTAGGAACGGTAGTATTCGCGGAAGTAACCGCCTTTTCGGGTCTTGACGCCCATAAGGACAGTGCCAATGATCTCAGCGTTGACTTCGCGAAGTTCACGCAGGATTCTCATGCCGGCGCCGCGGTGAGTTGCAGCAGCATTGAGTACCAGAATTGTACCGTCAACCTGTGCGGCCAATGCTTTGGCGTCGCTGACCAGTGTTGCCGGGCCGTCAATGATGACGTAATCGAATTGTTGTTTACAATTTTCCAGTAGCGATTTCATGCGTGTGGTCGTGAACAACTCCGTCGGGTTAGCCGGTAGCGGGCCGCTGTCTACGACAGAGAGATTCTCGATGCCGCTGGGACGAATGACCTGGCTTTGGTCGGCACATTGCCCCATGAGGTAATTGCTGAGCCCGTAATCGAAAAACTCAACCGGAGAACCGTTGGCCTTGGCGTGCGGGAACAATCGGGTTGTAGTCGGCCGGCGGAAGTTGGCATCGATCAGCAGAACGGTTTTGTCCTCAGCCAGCAGGGTGCTTGCCATATTGACAGCAACAGTGGTTTTGCCGTCTCCGGCGGAACCGCTGGTAACGAGCAGGATTTTATGCATAATACCGCCCGGCCCGGACAATTTCAGATTTGTACGGAGTTGACGATAGCATTCGCTCATGATCGAGTAGGGGGCCTGGCGAACGACGTGATAAAGGTCAACGCCTTCGACGTCATCATCATCGTCGAGGTGACAAATTGATCCCATGAGTGGAGTCTTCAGATGCCGCATCACATCACTGGGAGTCCGTATCAGGTCGTTGAGCATTTCGACTGCAAAGGCCAGTCCCAGTCCGAACAAGAGCCCCAGCACGAAGCCGCCCGGGATGAACAAGAGCGGACTTGGGAAGCTTTTTTCACGGGGTACCGGAGTGAGCCCCATTGACCTGAGTGTGCTCAACTTGGGATCGTTGTACACGGACTTCAATTCCTCGATTTGACGAGTAATGTCTTCCAGGCGAGTCTGTTTTTCTTCCCGCTGTCTTTCATATTTGGCGTATTCGGTTCGAATCTTGTCGATATCCTTGTATTCTGTCTGCGCCACGGCAAGCGCCCGTTTATTGCTTTCCAGTTGTTGCGTCAGAGTGGCCAGTTCGTCCTGAGCCCGCTGATGTGCAGATGTCCGAATGATCTCACCGATTTCAAATTGCCTCTTGGCCAGATCATCCTGCATTGTCTTCAAGGTAGCGCGAATTTCTCGGACGAGACGATGCTCTTCACCGAAGCGGTTCAGTCGCCTGCTGAGGAGCGGTTCCATCTGGGCAATAGAGTTGCGCATCTGGCGGGCGATGGGGTCGCTTTCAATTTGCTCCTTGACCACTTGGTCGTACTCGATGGACTCGGCTCGTTTCTTTGTTATTTCCAGTTGTCTTTGAAGACCGCTGCCTCGTGTGTTTAGTTGGTTGAAGGTGTCTTCCAGATCGGTCAACTTCTCATCCATATAATCGCGAAATGACTGGTTTGGACCCAGGTTCAAGCGTGCAAAACGCGTTCCTGCACTGATGGCCTCAAGGGTTTTGACCGTATCATTCAGACTGGCTTGTATATCGTTTTGCTGTTTGGTTCGTTCGGTTAATTGTTCTGAGATATCGCGTGTGGCAAGGTTATGCTGCTCTTGCATGAACAGGCGAATCATTTCATCAACGATTGTTGCGGCTTCTTTGGCTTTGCCGCAGGTCATTGAAATACGAATGAAAGTTTGATCTCGGGGGGCGGCGGCCCTTAAGCTGTCTTCATCAAGGTCCTCGAAGGCTTCTGTGATCGCTTTTTCTTTGTCGCCGATGATTTGCCCCTCTTGATCAATCTTCGCAAAGCGTTTGAACCAATGAGTATCCTGAACTTTCGGCTGATTGATCAATTTTTCCAACATTCCCTGCTGTTTGATCAGTGAAGCCATCGTGAAACGGTGTTGGTAATAAATATCTTTATTCGGCGGTGTTTGTTCAATCTCTGTTGGATTCTTGAGACCAGGAGGGTCGATGTGGATGCCGCCCACGGCGGTATATTTTGGAATCAGGACGTCACAGAGAAACCATGCAATTCCACCGATGATCGTTCCTGACACAGTCAAGCCGATGATCATCCAGATGTGACGGCGCAGAATCCCTACGATTTCCTTCGGTGTCATGGCCATTGCGCCGGCAACAACCGGGGGGGCTATTTTGGGGCGAGACGGCCTGACCGGCGGCATCGCATTATTCGGTTTTTGAATGGGGTTATTCATATTCAGTCTCCCTGTTCATAAGACCCTTATAACTTCAATCGTTCAATTGCCTGCTGCAACAGTTGTTTTTCTTTTTCCGGGATGTCTCCGGTGGTTCCCATTGCCTTCTGGTAAAAGTCTCTTGCCTGGCTGTTTTCCCCCAGTCCTTCGTATACCATTCCCAGATGTTTAAACATATCCCAGGGAATCGGCGTATTCGAAACCTGATTTAATTGCATTGCCCGGAGAAGATTTCGTTCCGCTTCTTCGTAGCGGCCTGCTTTGCACAAACCATAACCATAAGTATCCAGATAAATGGCATTGTCCGTGTCACCCTGGACTGCTTTACGAGCATAACCAACGGCCGTTTCCAATTGCATATCATTGTCGATTAACAAAAAGGCCAGATTGTTCAACACGGAAGCATTTTCCGGCTGTTTTTCCAGCATCGCTTCGAATAGTGAGACCGAGCGATCCAGATAATTATTGTCTCCGGTTTTAATATATGCCAAGAGCAGCACATTACTTTTATCGGTTGCTAATGAAAGCCATGCTGGGTGATCTGTTCCCAACAGCTTTATGCATTGGTCCAGATGTTCTACGGCGTCATTGTAGCGTCCCTCTATTTCGGCGAGTCGGTAGGCCAGCAAATGAACGGGGATAGAATCCGGGTCCTGTAACAATTGTTCTTGACACCACGACTCGATGGGTTTTGGTCCTACGGACTTCAACATATTTGCTAAAAGGAGTTCCTGCATTTTTTTACTTGCCCCCATTTTTTGAAGGGCTTTTTCAAAACTATCGTTCGCTTTGTCGGGCTGATTCAATTTTAATTGAATCAGGGCCATATAGGAATAGGCAGCCGGTGCGGCCGGGGTGTCAATAAATTCGGATGCAAATGAGAAGGCCTTATCATATTGCCCACCCTCATATAAACTCTTAAGATACGAAACAAAAAGGCTCATTGGCTGGTTCTGTCTCTGTACGCTAAGATCCCATGCACGCTGTAATAATGCTTGTGCTGTTACAAAGTCTTTCTGTTCGATGCAGTATTCCCCGACCCGTTGAAGCCAAAAGACACTTTCGGGATATTTGTCAAGTGTACTTTGATAAAATTTTCCAAGTTCTCCAAAATCCTTCGTTTCCTTATAAATGGATTCGATCATAGACCAGAGCTGAAAAGGAGCCTGCGGGTCATTCAGTCCCTCTTTTAATTCCCCGATCGCTCCCTGAGGATTCCCCATTTCATTGTAAATAGATGCCAGTTCGAGGCGTATGTTCGGATTCGGCAGAATACGTTTGCTGCGTTGTAAGTCCCCGATTGCCTTTTGAGGTTGATTCATCAGGTGGTACAATCGACCACGGAGCCGCCATGCGCCGGCGTTCTCCGTATCTGTTTCAAGATAACGATTGGACAACGAAAGCGCCTCTTCAAGATTCCCATTTCTCATTTGGATCCAGCCTTCCAGAAGGAATACAAGCGTTTCTTCCGGATAGCGTTCTTTAAAGCCTTCCACTTTTTCCGCCACTTCTTCGGTAAAAGCATTATCCAGATATTTCTGGAATAAAAATAACTCAGCTTCTTTACTGTCAACCACATCCTTCAGAATATCCAAATACTGTTTAACCTGTTGGCGATCCCCCATGCCTTCGGCGACCAGAACGAATCCGCGAAGCACCAGTTCGTTCTTTGGGTCCTTTTCATATAAACCGTCCAGTATCTCCTTTGCTTGTTCAAATTGGCTGTTTCTCAGGTAATATTTCCAGAGCAAATTCTGGTCATCTTTGAGCAGCTCGACGGCCTCCTGTTCTTTTCCGGAGAGGCTGAGAAAATTGGCATACACTTCTTGAGCATTTTTGTTTTCCGGATCCAATTCAATGGCTCGTTGATAAGCCTTGTTCGCTAATTCGACGAGTCCGGTTCTCTTGGCCGCGTCCCATTCAGACTTTGCCTGTCGCGTTGCCATATTTCCCAGCATTAACGCGTTTTGAACACTGGGGTAACTTTCCAGTAGAAGCTGACGAATTGAAATCGCATCGTCCGGTTTATCTGAACTAATGATTTCGGCATACACGCTCTGCAGTTGCCAGTCTTTGGGATTTAAAGCCATTGCCCTCACAACGGCCTCCTGAGCCTCGGCTTTTTGTTGTGGCGTGACCTTGCTGCCGAGTTTTGTGTTTTGCGCGAACAGATAGGATGCCATATTCCTGGCATAAAGGGAATTCTTGGGATCCATTCTTATGGCAGTTTGAAGATTTTCAATTGCCGGCTCATAATCTTCAAGTTGGTGATAAACCTGGCTTTTCAGGGAATAGATCTCACTGGACAGCGGCTGAAGCCTCAGGGATTCTTCCAGCCGACGAAGGGCGAGCGGGTAGTTTTTCCTGACGATTTCGAGCCGTGCAGAGTACACGCCGCCTTCGCAGCCATCGATATTCAGTTCACGAATTGGTTTTAAAAGACTTTCCGCCGTCTGGAAATCCTCTTGGGCTATGGCGAGGGTAAATTTTAGATCCAGTACCTGTGTATCTTTATCTGCGTCTTCTTTAGGAATTCCCTGAAGCATATTGACGGCCTTTACATAATCGCCCTGTTCACGGTACAGCTTTGCCAGTTCCAGTGATTTGTTATTTGAATCGGGCAGGGCATTTAAGACCTGCAGTACAAGTTCCTGTTGCCGTTGGCGAGAAATTTGAGCAGGGTTTTCTTCCTGTATCTGAAGTTTAAGCACTTTTAACGGCATATTGTCGGGGTACTCCGACAAATACTGATCGATCAGTGCGACAGCTGCTTGTGTCTGGTTGCTTTGTATAAAGTCATAACAAACGGTAGTCAAGAGCCCACCATCAAGCATTTCAGGGCTCTGGTCGAGCAAATCACGGAGCAGTTGACTTCGTTCTGTGCGTAATTCTGTTAATTGCTGTGTTTGTTCCGCTGAAGGGATCTGAGAATCTTCCTGTTGTTTGGTGGAAAGTTTGATTTGAGTGATTTGACTGGTTAACAGATCGATTTTTAGTCGGAGTCTGATCGGTTCCGTTTCGGGTATTTCTAAAAGTGCCTGTTGAGCTTTTTCGACCTCGTTCAAGGCGGTCAGTGCCTGGACTCTGATTGTTTGGCTTTTAAGATCGATCCCCCAACGACCTTGATAATTGTCCATGATCGACAATACCGTTGGCCATGCACGCAGTTGCCCCATGATTTCGGCATAATCCAGCAATAACCAGGGTTTTTGTAAAACGATTGGGTTTTGGTTGGCGATGGCTTTACCCAAAAATTCAAATCGCATTCCCTGTTCGTTCTTATTCTTCATAGCATCGGCCAGCATGACACATAGAACCGGATCGATCTGAGATCGCTCCATCTGTTTGTCCAGTGCTTTAGACTGCTCATAGGACTGATACATCAGTCGAACGGCTTTGTCGTCTTGGCCTTTTGCCAGGGCCAGCATTCCCTGAAATTTTTGAACCGTGGGGTTTTCGGCGGCTCCGAAATAACTGGTGACTTCGTCAACTCGCTCCTGAGCCTTCTGGATCCATCCCTGGGCAGCAGCTTTGTTTTCCGAGTTATTTTCCTGTAATGCTTTTTCAATATAAAGTTCAGAAAGAAACATGTTGACGAAATTACGATAGGCCAGATTTTGACTCCGTCGCGGACCGGGACTGTCTTGAGTGCCCGGTTTAGTCAATGTGTTCTCAGCCATTTGTATCGCATCTGCAATGGCATCCGGATCACCAAAGGCCGAGCCTTTCCGGTATAAAAGCCGCGCCACCCGAATAGCATATTGGATGTTTTCCGGTTCCAGTTCAAGGGCCTGACGAGTGGTTTCGATAGCCCGGTTTAACTCCGCCAGCGGCGACAGATTACCGGGATTTTCATAGGCAATGGAGACCACGAGAAGGAATTCGGCATTCGGTTCGATTTTATCGGCATAGGTTTCAATTTCATTGCGAATGTTATCGACTGCATTAGGCTCATTAGCAGTTGCCTGTAGTCTGAACATCAGAAGGTTGGCTGCCGCTGTAGCTTTATTGTCGGCCTGGTCGAAACCGGTGTTCAACCATTGAAGGGCCTCTTTTTGTGCATTTTCTTTAGCATCTCTGATACCGTCCAATTCGTCAAACTCACCCTGCACTGTCGCCGCCTGTGCCCTTAACAGGTATAATGCTTCATCTTCTGGATGCTGCTTGAGGAGGTCCTCCAGGTAAGTGAGAGATTCTGTCAGCAACTCTTTGCGATTGGTGGTTTCTCCTCGCTGTGCCATGTACAAATTTGCTTTTGCATATGTTGTCAGAAGTTCTGCATCCGGGTTGGTCCCCTGGTTCTCGAGAATATCCAGCATTTCTTTGGTGATTTCTTTGATGTTTTTCCATAGCTGGGGATTTCCGGCATCGGCAGCCTGATAGTAATAATCCAGCAAGTTCCTGCGTGCTTCGATATTGTTGGAATCGATACTGGTAACTTTATTCCAGCAGGCGAGGGCCTTGAGCCAGTTTGCCTCATGCTCCGAATTATTGATCAGGTGGAAATCAGCGATATCAAAGAGACGTTCAACTTTATACTCGTCCGAATACCCAAAGCCGAAAGAAAGCCCGAATTGCTCTTCGGCCTTTATGTAATCGCCGGCTTCAAGGAATTCTTTGGCTTTTGCCAGAGCCTTATCGGGGTCTTGTCCGAACCCAAGTATACGAGCGATCTTGTTGCGACCGATTCTGGAACGGGCGATTCTGGGGCGGAGCACGATGAGCATGCCGCCGCCAATAATCAACACGATTAAAAAAATACCAATGATCGCAACTTTTTTATTTAACTTCTTAGCCATAATAACACACTCTCCCTTTTTTGGATATCCATTAACCGTCTACTTTTATTAATACCATTAATATGCCGCTGATTCGTTCGGATTATAATCTTTTGCGTTGATCCTGTCCCAGTTGGGCCAATGATTTTTTTCCAGTTCCGGCAACAACAGAGACAGCAGTTTTGTCGAAGCGGCCAGAGTCTGCTCTTTACTGGGATAGGGTTCGAATGAGCTTTGGCCGAAAAATTTCCATTCGACCTTACAGAAATAAGAATACTTACTGAACCAGTCAAACAATGTTGTACGGGTGTCGGTTCGGTCCTTGCAATATTGTCCATTGGCATGAAACAGGTATTGGACAGAAAAATCCACATCGCTCTGCATGGAATTCTGTGCCGTTTGCGTGAAGAGGACGTATTGGAAGCTCACCTTGCCTTTTTCGGATAATTCAACAGATAGTGTCTGGGCGATTTTTAATGCATTTCCGCCGCCGACATAACATTCATTCGGCACATGAGGCACCATGTCGGGATTGCCCGTATAATAGGTAATAAACAATGAACAATAGCGGGTTGGGCTGGCAGGATCGGCTTCGGTGTCTTCGAGCAGCCATTGCAGATAAACATCAGTCCCCAAACTCTCGAGGATTTCCCTGTTCCCGATGGTTTGCTTATTAACAACCTGATAGGGGGCGAGAACGTCTTCATTAAAATCATCGAAAGGCGTCTGTAGTTTGATGGGTAGTTTTGTCAGTTGTATACCTAATCTTTTTATTAAGATTGCCTTGGTGCTTGCCGCCAGAAGTAAGACCGAGGCGCACACAAGGAAAGACGCTTTCATATATTCTTGTTTTGCGGTTCTCATGGCTTCACCTCCGTATCGCATGCCGGTTTTCTGCGGACGATAACATCTTCCTGTATTTGCTCCTCGTCGTCCACAAACAGGTTGCTCATGAGCCAGGCCAGTCCGCCGTACAGCCCAAAGGCCAGCGGCAGCATCAACATGCCGAGTATGTCGTGCCAGATGCCCTTGGCATATTGGGGAAAGCCAAAGACATAAATAAGGCCTGTAATCGTTACACGAACGAAGTTACACACAATAGCGATCAGGATGGTACTGGCCAGCAACACCAGTCGCTGCCACACTGGACGCCAGTGCAGGTATGCCATGGCCACGCCCAATGCGACAAATGCCATCAGCAATCGCATGCCGCTACACGCGTCAGCAACATTGAGTTTGTCTATAATTGGTTTGTTTGTGATGATGGTGTAACCATCGAGGTCAATGATTACGCCGGCAACAGTGGCTTTTATCTCTGGCATAAGATTTAGGATGAAGCCGGAGACTTGTGCGGCCCATGCTCGCATGGGATTGGTTAGCCTAAAATAAATCCCATCGGGCAAAGGAACCGCAAAAAACAGATAGGCCACCGGTAACCAGGCGTATTTCAGGAGTTTTCTGCCGCCCATAAAAAGGACGGCCGCCCCGAGGGTGGCGATCATGATCAAGGGTTTGCCGTACATGAACTTCAAACCAACAAAATTCACCGGATACAGAATAAACAGAAAAAACACCAGTGCCGGCAATCCTACGAACCAACTGGGTTTAAAATTGTCTTTTAGAGAGATGATTTCATCTTTGCTCTGATTGAGAAAATACAGACTAAACAGCGGGATCAGAAGACCATGGGACCAACTCGGATTTGTGAGCCATTTATTGACGATTCCGTTGATTTCTTCACGATAGAACCACCAAATCAAAACACCGAACAGTGTCAGTTTAATATAGGTGTGGACACCAAGGTCGAACCAGCTTTTTTCGTTAGCAGGTTCTGCGGTGGATTGAACGGTTTCTTGTTGTTGATTTTGAGTCATGAATCCAGATTAAAAAACGCTGTTAAATCCGAAATGCCCGGGGAACGGGTCGCCGTTAAAGTCTTCCGATGCGAAGTTACGATCATAGATAAAACCAAATCCATACGTGGCACGGAATGCGTTTCGCAGTACGGCCAGCCATCGACTCGTCCCACTGGTCCCTACGTTAATGGTATCAAACGGTTTAATGAAAAAGTCCGGTTGCAACCCCTTGGCGATCTTTTCCAGATCAACCAGAACGATTTCTTCCTGCATCAGGCCGGCCTTGTTTTTACCGATACGGCGAATCACTTCAACCTTTTTCGGTTGGGCGAGCTGATTCAACCCGCCTGCATTAATGATCGCTTGCTTAAGGGTAATGAGACGTCCTGTCAGTGCATAAGAATTCGGGCCGTTGACATTGCCGCCGATCCAAAACTCGCCGACCACGTCCCGCGGAACTATAATGCGATCACCGGGGCGGATAATGATGTTGTATTTTGGATCACTGGATTCAAAGCGATCCCTTGGGATCTTGATGACCCGCGTGATGGTTTCAGCAGTTCCGACATCAGCCAGACCAAAATCAGAAGGAATATCGTCACCGGACCGATCGGACTGTCGCGCGAAATTTTCGGGCTTGAGCACTTCCGGTTTCATGGCCGATTCAATCGGCTCGCCTTCGACCTGGATAGGTTTCCATTTACCGTCTTCGAAGGTCCATTCGATACGGGAGGGTTTCTGTTCGGGTAAAAGTTCTTCGATATTACGCGATTCGGTACTTGTATCATCGACCACGTCAATCCCTTCGGGTGCCGCCAGTGCTTCCAGTTCTTTCTGGGTGATCATTTCGGTAGAGGTGATGATAATGTTGTTTTTTCTGCGATGAACACTGGGCGTGATAATCTCGAGCATTTCTTCTTCGAGACTCTTTTGGTCGGGCTCGGTTATTCTATTGTCGCCGGGATCTCCGCCGGTCGTCGGCATGACATCCTGCTGGCGAATGTCTCTGGAGACATAGATATAAGTGACGTTAAAATCGCCAATGCCGCGGGCAAAAGCGATCGCATCTGCCAAACGGATGGGATATCGAGGCATTTGATAGCGGGATGGTTGAGCAACGCCTTGGCCGATAATGGAGAAGTATTGAGTTTGTGAATCTCGCAGGGTGACGGTGACAGAGGGGTCTTTGATGATGCTGGGAGAAAGGATATCAGCGATCTCCTGTTCCAGTTTGGTTTCAGTGAGCCCTGCGGCCGTGACGACACCGACATCCGGAATTGAAAGGCGTCCGGTTTCCGTAATAACATAATCATTGATGAAAGGCGTGGCATCTTGATACAATTCAAAGATGGTGATGCGTACCGTATCGCCGGGGCCTAAGACGTAATCCTGCTCGTATTCGACCAAATCTTCCGGACGAGGGTCTTCAGATCCTTCATAGGTCGGAGACGGTTCTTCGGCGACTCCCAATGTGTCAAGAATAACATTAACAACAGGTGTCGGCTCAAAACGCCCCAGTTGCGTCGGATCTAAAACATCGTTATAGCAGCCGCTGACGCCGAGCAAAAACAGGGCGGTTACTATAAGTATGCATTTTTTCATCATCAGTCAATATCCACAAAAAAGTATTATCTCGTCTTGATTTAAGGAAACACCGGAACTTGTGCCGGAAATTTGATTTCTTATCGGTAAAATACCTCAGTTGCTTAATCACTATTTCGGCGATAAGACCCTTAAACCAATAAAATTACGTCACAAATTGAAATCAAAGTACTTAAATGGACGAATTTTGACGGAAATATGAAAGATTCCCCTCCTCCTGTCCCTAATCTTCGAATTCATAACTTTTATACCATTATACAGGAGGCAAAGTTCGTTAATCCTGTTAGTTTCCCGAGATATTTTCATTATTTCCTTTTTTCGAGGAACTATTTAAAACATTTTTATAATCAAATTGGATGATTAATTTTTTTGAAGCCAGCCCATCCTGAATATCGAAAATGTCGATCTTTCTGGGCACGATAGTATTTAATTCTTTACTGTAGCGATGGTTATAAGCCAAAGCCATCCATCGTGTCTGCGTTTTTTGATTGTTGAGTTCGACCCGGTCAATTTGATTTGTGTTCAGATTTTCCAGTAGGTTTACCTGAACACCTTCATTTGGCCAGGGGGCTCCAATGGGTTTATACCACTGACCTTCAAGTTTTACAGCTGGTTTTGAAGAGGCAAGGGAATCGGTATCCAGAATGCCGGAACTGGCAACAAAGCTATAGAAAATAGAGGTTGCCAGATTTTGATTGATAAATGAAGCCGGAAGGCCCGATAAAAACGGCGTAAGTTGTTGTGTTGAGTTGAAATCTTCTTTTTTCAACGTGAATATATATTGCCCTGAGGGTTCACGAGCAACGATTTCCAGATATCCGGCTGCCGGATCAAAATTATGTTGTTGTTGGGTGATATAGGGGGCGTTATCTTTTCGGAAGTAATAAACGATGCAATCGGTTTTGATTAAAGGCGTTACGGAGATTTTTGGTGTCTGCTTGATATCTTGTTGACAACCCTGAGTGATGACCATAAGACCCATCAGTGCGATTAATATTATTCGAATCGGATATTTCATCTTATGAATCCCCGTTTTTTAAGTCGCAAAAACAAATTATTTTGTATGATAGCAAAAAACTCGGCTCCATGGAGAATCCCGGAGCCGAGTTAAAGTCAATTAAATTTAGCATTCATCGCATTGGAGCTGGGCCAGTTTTTGGAGCAGCGAATACTTCTGTGCTGTATCCTTCTTGGCCAATTCCATCAATTTTTCCGCAATTTCCGGTTTTGATTTTGTCAGCGAGCGGAAACGGTTCTGGTCGTAAGCAAAGTCGGCAAAATCTGTCGTTGGTGCTTTCGAATCCAGTTGTAGCGGGTTCTTGCCTTCAACTGCTAAGCGCGGGTCGAAACGGTACAACGGCCAATGACCGCAGGCGACGGCTTTTTTCTGTCCTTCGTAACCGGTTGCCATGTCAATACCATGTGCGATACAGTGGGTGTATGACAGAATGAGTGACGGGCCGTCATAACTTTCCGCTTCGGCAATGGCTTTGACCGCCTGATTCGGGTTGGCTCCAATTGAAATGGAGGCAACATAGATACCGCCGTAGCTCATGGCGATCAAGCCCATATTCTTCTTCGGCATTTTCTTACCGGCCGCGGCAAATTGAGCAACGGCCGCTCGCGGTGTGGATTTAGACATCTGTCCGCCCGTGTTGGAGTACACTTCCGTATCCAGTACGAGGACATTGACGTTTTCACCGCTGGCCAGTACGTGGTCCAACCCGCCGTAACCAATGTCATAGGCCCAACCGTCACCACCGACAACCCAGACACTCTTTTGGACGAGGTAATCGGCGACGGTCAAAAGCTTTTCGCAGTCATCGCATTTGCTCTTTTGGCAGGCGGCTTTGAGTTTTTCAACGCGTGCCCGCTGTTCTTCGATGCCGGCCTGTGAAGTCTGGTCGGCGGATTTGATCTCTTCGGCCAGACCCTTTTCGATACACCCCGCCTCGGCGGTCTTGTCAATCAATTCAAGAGCATACGCCTTGAACTTGTTGACGGCCAGACGCATTCCCATGCCGAATTCGGCATTGTCTTCAAAGAGGCTGTTGCTCCAGGTCGGCCCGCGACCGTCAAAACGCTGAGCATAGGGGGTGGTCGGCAGGTTGCCGCCGTAGATGGACGAGCATCCTGTGGCATTGGCGATATACAGGCGGTCGCCGAACAACTGGCTGATGAGCTTGACATTGGCGGTTTCGCCGCAACCGGCACATGCGCCGCTGAACTCAAACAGCGCCGGAACGAACTGGCTGCCTTTAATGCTGGCGACTTTGAACTTGCTCGGGTCCGTGTCCGGAATCGACAGGAAGTAATCGAAATTATTCCGTTCTGCTTCACGCAGCGGTTCCTGCAGGGACATGTTGATTGCCTTGCGGTCAGGATTGTTTTTGTCCTTGCCGGGGCAATTGACGACACAGGCGGTACAACCGGTGCAGTCTTCGGGTGCGACCTGAACGGTAAACTTCATGCCTGCAAAGTCTTTGCCTTTGGCCTCGGCGCTCTTGAAAGTTACGGGTGCGTTTTGCAGTTGATCCGAATCGTAAGCCTTGATGCGAATCGCCGCGTGCGGACAGACCAGTGAACACTGGCCGCACTGAATGCAGACATCCGGTTCCCAGACGGGGATATGAACGGCGATATTGCGTTTTTCATATTTGGTAGTTGCTGTGGGGAATTTTCCATCGCAGGGCATTTTGCTGACCGGCAGTTGGTCGCCGCGGCCGGCCATGATTTCAGCCGTAACGTCTTTGACAAAGCCCGGGGCATCATCGGGAACCATGCTGGCCATGTGCATTTCGCTGGTGGCCACATCTGGGACCGTGACTTCACAGATCTTGCTCAATGCTGCGTCCACCGCTGCATTGTTCATGTTGACGATCTTGTCACCCTTCTTGCCGTAGGATTTCTTAATGGCTGTTTTGATTGCCGCAACTGCGGTGTTGGCATCAATGACACCGCTAATTTTGAAGAATGCCGTCTGCATGATGACGTTGATGCGAGAGCCGAGGCCCAGTTCTTCGGCAATGCTAATGGCATCAATGACATAGAACTTCAGCTTCTTCTTGATGATTTGCTGTTGGACTTCGACCGGCAGCGTATCCCAGACTTTGTCGGCGCTGTGCAGACTGGTCAGCAGGAATGTACCGCCTTGTTTGATGTGGCTGAGCATGTCGTATTTTTCCAGGAAGCTGGGATTGTGACAGGCCAGGAAGTCCGCTTTCTTCACCAGGTACGGGCTGCGAATTACTTCGGGGCCAAACCGCAGGTGAGACACCGTCATGGCACCGGCTTTCTTGGAGTCATACACAAAATAGCCCTGTGCATAGTTGTCCGTTTCTCCGCCGATGATCTTGATGCTGTTTTTGTTGGCGCCGACCGTACCGTCTGAGCCCAGGCCGTAGAACATTGCGGTGTAAGACGTGGTCGGGATGTCAAATGTTTCGTCGACGATCAGGCTGGTCTTGCAGATGTCGTCGTTGATGCCGACGGTGAAGTGGTTCTTCGGTTCTTCCAGATCGAGGTTGTCAAAGACGGCCTTGACCATGGCGGGCGTAAATTCCTTGGAACCCAAGCCGTAACGGCCGCCCACACAAATCGGGTACGTCGTAAACGGCGCGATCTTTTCGGCCATGGTTTCGCCGATCGCTGTGCGGATATCCAGATACAGCGGTTCGCCGATGGAACCGGGTTCTTTCGTGCGGTCCAGCACGGCGATTTTGGAAACGGTCTTCGGCATGGATTTAATAAAATGCTCAACACTGAACGGACGGAACAGGCGGACCTTGATCAGGCCAACCTTTTGGCCTTTGCTGTTGAGGTAATCGACGGTTTCGTGTGCGGTTTCAGCACCGGAGCACATCATCACAATGACCTTTTCAGCGTCAGGGGCACCGACATAATCGAACAGGTGATACTGCCGTCCGACGACCTTCGCAAATGCGTCCATGGTGTCCTGGACGATCTTCGGCGTCGCGGTATAGAATTTATTAACGGTTTCCCTTCCCTGGAAATACACATCCGGGTTCTGGGCGGTTCCGCTGATCATCGGGCGGTCCGGACTGAGGGCCCGTGCTTTGTGGGCGGCGACCAGTGAATCATCAATCACCGCACGCATATCATCGTATGTCAGTTCTTCGACCTTCTGAACTTCGTGACTGGTTCTAAAGCCATCGAAGAAATGCAGGAAGGGCACACGCGACGCCAATGTTGACTGCTGGGCGATCAGGGCCAGGTCCATGACTTCCTGTACGTTGTTGGAGGCCAGCATGCCGTAGCCGGTCTGACGGCAGGCCATGACATCGGAGTGGTCGCCGAAAATGCTCAGAGCCTGACAGGCCAGCGAGCGGGCCGAAACGTGAAAGACGGTCGGGGTCAGTTCGCCGGCGATCTTGTACATGTTCGGAATCATCAGCAACAGTCCCTGCGAAGCCGTAAAGGTTGTAGTCAATGCCCCCGCGGCCAGAGCGCCGTGAACGGCACCGGCGGCGCCGCCTTCGGACTGCATTTCGGTTACGGATGGTATCGTTCCCCAGATATTCGGTTGATTCGCCGCGGATTTGGCATCTGAAATTTCTCCCATGGGTGAACTGGGTGTGATCGGATAGATGGCAATGACCTCATTGGTCGCATGGGCGACATGAGCCGCCGCGGCATTGCCGTCGATTGTTACCTTTTTTCGTTCCATAGATCTCTCCAATATATTGAAAATAAAACCGTTAGAGGGGTTCGGCTCTCAAACCCCGCGTTCTGTTACGACAAATAGATTATCCTTATACCACGACCGTCGCTCACAGGCAAAGGGTTTTTTGCCGGAATTGATTCAAAAAAGGCTTTAATCAGGACGAAGACCACATGGATTGTCGGATTTTAGAGTCGAAAATGTCACACTCCGGCACCAATTGCCGGATATGGTTGTCCTGCTTCCCCGATTCTTACCAAACCGGGCGGCAGCGACTCAGTCAGCTGCTGATGCCCCCTCAGAGAGGGGGCTGTCAATAAATTTTATCAATGCAGGGTATGCAGGTTATTGGCGGGATTGGTATAGTCGGCATACTGCTTGGGATCCGTGTTATAAAGACACTCTTCGATATTGGTATACCCATCGCTATCGCTGTCGGCGGGGCCGTCTGAAGCGTCTTTCGGGTCGAATCCATGTTCCTTTTCATAATCGTCGGGCATGCCGTCATTGTCCGTATCGTCGGGGGCTACTGCACCGGCGGCAGGCGGCGGGAAGCTCTCACTTTGCCACATATCAAAGGACGTGCGTTCATTGCTGCCGGGATTGTAGGACTCCCAATCCGAAGGTGATTTCGTCCAGAAGGCAGCTTTGGCCTTGCGAGCCATGATTCTTTCAATCCAGACGGTATCGGTGGTATCCCGCATGGGCATACAGGCACCGATGACCGGCAACAGGCGCTGCTCAAGTTCCTCAGCCGGATACGTCGTCACAGGCATCACTTCAAACGGACCCTTGACATAGCTGTCTTTCGGAACGGGGTCAAAAGGTTGTCTCTGTCCGTTGATTTCCTGGAGGTTGCCGGCGGCATAGTTGTTCTCGGTGGCGTTGAAGCTGTAGGTGAAGGGGGTATCGGGATTATCGATGATCAGGTTGTTGACAAGATTGAACTGATTGGTTAACCGTTTGGAGTGTCCGCTGCGGCAGTTATACAGGATATTGTTGCGCCAGTCGATACGACCGCAGTCCACTTCGGGTGAACGGCTGAGCGTGTCGTGCAGGATACAATGGTGGATGGAACCCACGCCGCCGATTTCGGGTCCGTACGGGTGTGAGCCAAGCCCCGACATGCCCGGACCGATGTTGCAGTACTGGAACGTATAATTCCAGAAGGTATGACCCTGTCCGATGAAACGCAACACCTCGTCACTGCCGTAGGCAAAGCTGCAATGGTCGAAAATCAGGTTTTTGAGGTCACCTTGCGTATTCATGCCGTCCGCGGCAAGCGGAGGGCGCAGACGCCACCGCATACCCCGCATGATGATATTGCTGGCGGCCATGCACACGCGCCCGCAGATCTCGATACCTTCGCCGGGGGCATTGGTGCCGATAAGCGTCATATCAGGTTCGGTGATCCAGAGGTCTTCAGGCAGCACGATCTGGCCGGAGACTTTAAAGAGGACGATTCGGGGGCCTTTGGTGTTGACGGCTTCAGCAAAACTGCCCGGGCCGCTGGTGTTGGTGTTGGTCACATAAATGACCTTGCCGCCGCGACCGCCTGTGGTCATGGCCCCCATACCCTCGGCACCCGGGAATGCGGGCAGGTAACCCTTCGGCATGGGCCGAGGCCCGCCGGAAAGGATCAGCCAGAAATAGGAATCCTCGACTTCCACTTTGGACCCGCGACTGCCCTGGGGAAACTCGCGCATGTAAAGATACAGATGGTCCGTGATCTTGGCCCCGATCTGGCCCATGTGCGATTGTGTCAGCATGTGCGCGCCATAAGACTCGAAAGCGGTAACCAACTGCTGAACCTTTGTCTTGACATCGGACTTGACTGTCTCAATCGGTATGTCAGGCATATGCTCGTTGAAAAGTCGGTCAAACTCGGGCGTCATGGTATGGCGCTGGTTGCTCCGCATGGCCTGACGCTGCTGATGCATGTCTAAGTATTTCTTACGAGCCGCTTCGTCCTCGGTGATACCAAAGAACGTCCGATGGGGATAGGCATCTCGACCGCCCGGGATGAGCACACAATTGCCGCCGAACTTGCCGCCGCCAATGTTGATGATGCCATTGAACCGGGTCTGGTATTCGAGAATGATATGCGGCGCCTCCAGGATATGACCGGGGCGGACCTCCACCCGCACGGAGGGGACGGGACCAAGCTTGCGGTAGGCCTGTCGACCGAGCTTGTCGCTCAGCGCTTGTAAAAATGCCGGGTCCTTGTCCAGGTCGATCCTGTCAAAAAAAGCCGGATCCAGGGCATCCGCCAACAGAGGACACGCGTTTACCATCTCAGCGGCGGCGGCAGCCTTAGGATACTGTTTTTCAAATGAAAAATCTTCGCCCCAGGTTGCATGGCTTAATATGAAAACAATCCCCAAAGAAAAGCATAGTTTATTCATGTTCATCTGTCTTCACCTTATCATAATTCTAACTATGGAGAAAAGAAGGATGCACTGTGCACCCTCTAAAAAGCAAATTTATACTATTCGCTGATTGCATCCGCATTATTCCCGAAGCTAAATGGAATTGCAAGCAAAGGATATAATAATTCTTAAGGGCACCTCTAACAATCCATTTCGGCGGGCAAGCGAATCTTTTTGATTCCGGACGGCGTCAGGCAAAAGCCGCTTTAGCTTCAACTAAAGCTGATTTGCTTTCCTTGCCGGAAGTCAAAAATATTTTACTTGCCGCTCAAAAGCAATTATTAGAGCGGCCCTTGAACTTTCACAATACATTAAGGTTCTCTAAAATTTCCTATTGCATTTTTCGGATGCGAATCTCGATCTGGTTTTCGTTTTCGAGCAGTTTGGTCAGTTTGCTTACATCGGTATCGCCGTAGTGGTACGGGTAGAGGATTTTCGGTTTAAAGGATTTAGCGGCGTCGGCGGCCATTTCCGGCGTCATGGTATAAGGCAGGTTCATCGGCAAAAAGGCGATGTCGATGTTTTTCAGGTCGGCCATTTCGGGAACGTTCTCGGTATCTCCGGCGATATAGATGTGCTTGTCTGCAACCGTGAGGACATAGCCATTGCCGCGGCCTTTCGGATGGAAAGGCTGGCCATTGGAGCGTTGATGGACGATGTTGTAGGCCGGGACCGCTTCAACGATGAATCCCGCGATATCCTGCTTGTCGCCGTTTTTCATGACGATGCTGTCGGGGACCTTCTCGGCACAGGAGGCCGGCGCAATAATGGTGGTTTTCTCTTGTTGAATTTGCTCAATGGCTTTTGTGTCGAGGTGATCGCCGTGCTCGTGTGTGACCAAAATGATATCCGCTTTGGACATTTTGGTATAATCGGCCAGATTTGTCCATGGGTCAATATGGATGGTTTTGCCGGCGCATTGGAGCATCAGTGTTCCGTGTCCGATGAAGGTGATGGATAACGGGCCGCCGGTGGTTTCAATGGTGTCGGTTTCGAACATTTTTTCCGTCTCCTTTTTGCCGAGAGTTCGCTGGAAAAATTCAATCACCGGGTTGAGTGCTTCCGGCCCGCCGAAACCGTGTCCCTTACCTTTCATGATGATCAGTTTTGCATCGACGCCCTGGGCTATGAGCAAGTCGTAGAGCAGTTGGCTTTGCTGGAGGGGAACGAGGTCGTCGCGGTCGCCGTGCATAATGAGGAACGGCGGGGCGTTTTTCGTGACATGGGTGACGGGACTGCACATTTCGGCAAGTTGGCGTTTTTCAGAAACGCGGCCGCCGAGCAGTTTGATCTCGGGATCCTGACCGTCTTCGAACTGCCGCTTGCCGATCGACATGGTAAACATATCGCTTGGGCCGAACCAATCGCACACGGCCTGTACGTTGCTGGATGTGTCGGTGTGTCCGCCGAGTGTGCCTTCCAGTGTTTTGCTGCCGTTGGTTGTGCCGAGCAGGGCAACCAAATGCCCGCCGGCTGAATCGCCCCAGGCTCCGATACGGTCGGGGTCGATATGGTAGGCTTTTGCGTTGGCCCGCAGAAATCGAACGGCCGCTTTGCAGTCGTGAATCTGGGCGGGGAAAATGGCAACGTTCGAAAACCGGTAGTTGATGCTGGCGACAGCAAAGCCGTGCTGCAGCAGAGGCAGTGCGAGGCAATGTGATTTGTCGCTGGCAAGCCATGCGCCGCCGTGAATCCAGACGACCAGCGGCAGGGGGCCTTCGGTATTTTGGGGGATGTAAAGGTCCAGCTTTAATTCAATATCGTCAACCGTTGCGTAGGTGATGTCCTTATGGAGGGTGGCATTTTTCAGCCATTGATTTGATTCGGGTGAACCAGGACTGACTCCGCAAAGTCCCGATAAGATCAGGCACATGAATTCAATAGTAAGCATCGAAACAGGTTGTGTGGTTTTATATTTCATCGTTTATGGTCCTTTCCATCATTTAGGGGTCTGTTTTTCCTGCGAAAAGTTGTTCTGTGCCGCCTGATTATACTCGATATATAGACTAATGAAAGGGGCACATAAAATTGAAATTCAAGAATCCCGGTTCATTCTTGGTTTACGACTTATTTTAACCTTAATAGAATCGCTGTTATGCAGGCAATTTTAGTTCAGGATGCAAAAAATACCGAACCCGTCAGCATGAGACTGCTTCAATATTGCCCGCCTGAATACATGTTTTTAGCTGTGTTAGCCCCATAAAATCATCTCCTGTAAAGGTCATCCGTACAATTGCCAAAAAAATGCGATATCAGTATTGAAATTCGCGATTTTTATTAAACTTTTCCATTCGACTCAGACGATATTTAGACATAGAAGTTGGCACTTTGAAAACAAAACAACAACTCTTAATAAGTGGCCCATAAGGCCAAACGCAGCCTGGACCTGTCAGTGTCAACCTTAAGCGACGGCGCACAAGGCAGATCGGAATCGAGGCACAAGCAGAAACGGGCGTAGGCGAATACGAGAAGAGTTGTTCTTAAGACAAAAGGCAGGGCATGGGCCCTGCCTTTGTTTATGCGCCTGAAACGTTATTCCCCGCGGAATTCGAAGGGCTTCTTGGCGACAGAGAAAGGGCGGTACTTTCCGATATTATTCAGCAAACCGATCGCGGTTATGTTGACCACCAGGCTTGACCCGCCATAGCTGACCAGCGGCAGCGTCAGTCCGGTGATCGGCATCAGCCCCATTGTCATACCGACATTGACCAGCACCTGAACAGCGAACATCGCGGCGATCCCGACGGCCACGAGCCGGCCGAACGGGTCGGTATTCAAAAAGGCCAGTTCGATGGCGCAAGCGATGATGATCACATAGAGAGTCAAGACGCCTGCGCAGCCGAGAAAGCCGAATTGGTGGGCGATGGCCGCGAAGATAAAATCATTATGCGGTTCGGGTAGATAGTTATATTGGATATAAGGCCCTTTGGCAAAGCCGTAGCCATCGAGGCCGCCGGAAGTGATGGCTTGTTTGGAATGCAGGAGTTGATAGCCTTTGCCTTGGCGCCAGGTACGCAGTTCGTCCGGGTCGCCGACGAGAATATCGCCCAGTTTGGGGTTGGTTTTGGCGGCTTGAAAAATCTTTTCATTTTGCAGCAGGACCGAGGAGATACGCATACGCTGGTAAGGGCGCATAAAATGCCACAGCATCGGCGAGACCGCCAGTCCCAGACACAAGATGATCAGCAGATGTTTGACTTTTGCCCCGGCCACAAACAACATCGAAAACAGGATCGGCATCATTAACAGAACCGTCCCCAGGTCCGGTTCCAGCAGGATCAGGACCATTGCCAGCAGGGTCAGGGCAAACGGACCGATGAGCCCGAAGAATTTCCGGTAATTTGAGCGGTATCGCAGATACCACGCCAGAGCGAGAATATACGCGATCTTACAGAATTCCGAGGGTTGAATCCGAAAACCGAAACCGATATTGATCCAGCGTCGGGAACTATTGATATAGGGCACAAACGGCAGGTCAATGACCTTGTCCACCAATAACACTGCCAGCAGGACAAGAATGACCGCGTATAATAAATAGCTCAACGGTCCGAGACGTTGATAATTGAATACATTCACGAATATCAGACAGAACAAGCCTGTGGCCGCGAAAATCGATTGTTTTTTCCATTTATCGGAATATTGGTTTTCCCGGCTCACAGCAGTGCCAGGATTGTCCGGCTGACCACTGGTGTCTGCCTCAAGAGAACCGGTGACCGGATCGGGTTGTTCTGCGCTGGGGTGTCCGATGCTGTAAATGGTCATTACACCGATGCCTACCAGCAACGCCGCCGAGGCCAGCATCAGCATCCGCATAAAAAAGAAACGACCTTTAAAAATGAACAATACCATAGGCGTCCGTATCCTGAAGATTCTTTTGTTGCTGACGTTTTATTCCAACTGTACGCTGATTTCGTTGACGATGATCTGGACGGCGTTTTCGAGAGGGCCATCGAGATTAACCCCCGAAGCAAGCGTATGTCCGCCGCCGCCGTATTTCTGGGCGATCTTACGCACATCGACCGTTCCCTTGGACCGCAGCGAGCAGCGGAACCCCCCGTCCGACAGTTCCACGAACATTGCCGCGGCCTGAACGGTTTGAATACGCTGGCATTCGTCGATGAGATTTTCGGTGTCGGCTCCCGTGGCGCCGGTCTCGTCGAAGTCGGTGCGCAGGATATACTGCGTTGCGATGCGTCCGTTCGCGTGAAGCTGCAAATGTTCAAGCATCCGCGTCATTAAATAGATACGTGAGGGCAAAAAGGATTGATACAGCAGGGCGTAGATTTCATTGGGTTTGGCTCCGGCGTCAATCAGTTCGGCGGCGGTATGGAAGATGCGGCTGTCGGTGTTGCCGAACTTGAACCAGCCGGTATCGCTGGACAGCGCGATAAAAATAGACTCGGCGATACGCTCGGTAATCGGCCAGCGGGCGAATTTGAGCAGGTCAAAGACGATCTCCCCGGCCGCCGCGGCGGTGGTATCGACCAACTCGACGGTACCCAAATTGTCGCCGGTGATGTGGTGGTCGATCACGAGGACTTTTTTGCCGCATCCGGCCAGCCAGTCCGAAAGACCGGGCAGTTGCACGTTGCTGTTCGTATCAACGATGATGACCAGGTCGATATCCTTATAATAGGCATCAAGCTGATTGGCCGCAATATCGTTGCCCAAAACAGCAACAGGACCGTCAAAAAGGCTTTGGTACCAGCCTGCCAGAGGCGACATAAACAGCGGCTGGACGGTTTTGCCAATTGAAATGAGGGTTTCCTGCAGGGCACGAACGCAACCGCAGGCATCCCCATCCGGCCGAATATGCGTTGTGATCAGTATTTTTGTCGAGATATCAATGATTTCAACAGCTTTTTGGTAAATAGTGTCGCTTGTCATCTTTTTTCCTGATTTATTATCGGTCGTTCTATAACATCATCGTTTAGCCTTGAGTCTATTTAGAAGCCGCAGATCGCACCGATTTTTAAATAACGATAAAATAAAATCTGTGTCGAAATACAATTCGACCGCTTCTGTCTCCGACGAGATTGTTAATGGTCCATTCTCGCCGGTCGCTGTTCACTGTAAACTTTTCCTGCTTTGAACAACTTAATATAGCATACTTGATTGGCCGGTTAAACAGGAAATATACAAGTTATTTGTTGCGATATGGTTATGCCCAAATTGCCAATGCTGAAATCGGCAAAACGCCAACGTGCCTCAAGTATTTGATATCCGGCCATCTTTTGCCTGAAGCGGCATCTTGACGGTCATATTTTCATTGGCAATTATCCGGGCTTTCCGGATCTGAAATGAAAATCAAGGAAAACCAGAACAGTAGTCCTGAATTTCGGCATTTCGGTATCCACCAATTCCTAAAAAATAATACGGCCAACACGACAGGAGCCTTGGAGAAACCGATTTCCAATCCGGACGGGGGCATATTCTAACTTGTTTCAAATCAAGATGTTAAGTCAAAAAAACGACATATTAACACTGGTATCGGCCTTTTTATAGGTAAATTGTTGAAAAATTTGTCTTCAAAAATAAAATTTCACTTGCTTTTGAGGCGCTTTTTTAGTATTATCAGCATTGTAACAAGGTGGCAGAATCCCGAATAGGGGCTTAAGTTATTTCGTCATCTTGTGTTACGGGGGTTTGGAGGAAGTAATTGAGGATTGTGAAACCTTTGGGGAAAACCTTAAGGGTGATGAAATAAGAAGAAGAGACCTGTTAATTTTTGAAGAAAAAGAGAAAGGTAAGGTGTCGTATGAAGAAGATTCTTGTTAGTTTAATGGTATTGGCACTCTGTGTGCCGGCGATGGCTGCTGTGACTGCCACGTCTGACAATTCTGTGGCAGGGGAAGTGACTGTGACCCTGACATCTGACTCGGATGGTATCGTGGGTGTCGCTCTGACAGTTGATACCGCCGGTTCGGCCACAGGCGTTGTTGTAGCAGAAAGTTTCTTCGATGTATTCGTTGATTCTGCGTTTACGGCTGGTGCCGGCTATGTCTATCAGACTGGTATCCCCACTGCAACTCAGGGTGCTGCCGGCGAATTGGACATTTCAGGCGGTTCAGCCAGCTTCTCGATCAGCGTTGCTGGTCTGGATGATGATGGTATCGGCGCAGGGACCGACGAGGCTCCTACGACCTGTACGATCACGATTACCGGTACTGCCGGTGCTACTGTTGATATCGATATTGATGCGCTTCGCGGTGGTGTCGTTGGTTACAATGGTGCTTTAGCTGTTTCCGGTCTTCCGATCAACACCACTTTCGGTGAACGTGTCAGCGAATGTGTTAGCTCAAGTGCTGCAGGTCAGGCTATACCGACTGGGTCACTTATCGGTAAGCCCGACTGCTGGTGCTTCCAGCGTCAGTGTAATGGTGATGCAAATGGTACCCGTGAAGGTAATATCGTCACCGGTTACAAGTGGGTATTCAATGCTGACCTGGCCATATTCCTGGCCGCTATACGGTGTAGCTTGAGCCGACAAAAGGCCCTGGAATTATGACGATTACGGATGGTATTTGTGCCGACTTTAACCATGCTCGTGAAGGTAACATCGTTACCGGTTACAAGTCGGGTATTCAATGCTGATTTGGGAATTTTCCTGGCCAACTACAATGGTAGCTTGAGCCTACCAAGGGACCTGGTGCTTACCGTTGTATGGTCCGATGACAATTTCTTTATTGTACCGATATTGTGTGTCTACACAAATTAATATGACACACGCTTCACAAGAAGTTAACGTTAACGTATTGTTCGAACAAAAACAAAAATTGAGTAAAGGAGAACGATGATGAAGAAGTTGTTAGTTTTAGCTCTAGTTCTTAGTGTTGCCTCGTTGGCAAGTGCTGGCATCTCGCTGAGCTTGTTAATGGCACGCGCAAGTAGAAGTTTTACAGCAGATGGATTGTTGATGGTTACAATGTTGGGGCATTCTGCGCTTCTTCCCCGTAGAGGCATGGATGGTGGTTGCACCTGTTTTGGCTGCAGCTGGCGATACTAACCTCAGTTATGTAGCTGCTTATGGTGTTATGGACAGTGCTGACCTCGGTCTTGCACTCGGTCTGACAGACATCTATGAGATCAACATTGCTGGAACACCGCCGACGGTACCCGTTGCTGGTGTCCATGGGCTGTCGCTGATTACGGTGTGACTCTGGGTGCTGTTGATGCGGGTCTTGGTTCAATTACCTTGGTCGACAGCAACTCTTTGGCAATCCTTGGTCAGGCCTTTGTTGTTCCGGAACCTGCTACAATGGTTCTGCTGGGTCTGGGTGCCCTGGTTCTGCGTCGCAAGAAATAAACGATTCTCAGAAACAGAAAACCATGACAATGTAACATTTAAAGGGTCTCCCCTTGCGGGAGGCCCTTTTTTTGCGCTTACCATGAAGTTCATGAGGACAACGAAGAGTAATTCAAATTTAAGAATTAAATATACATCATTCATAATGTGTCTATTCGCTGTTAAAAAAGCCTTGTTAATACCGTCAAACCCTTCTATTATACATCAGTATAAAACTAAGAACCTATGTTAACTCGGTGTGTGCTATGAATCGAAGACAATTGATCACTGTACTTTGTGGGGTCGTATTGCTGACCGGCCTGCTCGGTTATGAGCCGATGCGGCACAACAGTTTTGTCGATTATGACGATGTGGACTACATTACCCAAAATACACAGGTCCTGGGAGGCCTGACCGCCGAAGGTTTTGTCTGGGCTTTTACCGAAACCGACCGCACCGCCAACTGGCACCCTCTGACATGGCTGAGCCACATGTTGGATGTCCAACTGTTCGGCGCCAATCCGCTTGCCCATCACAGCGTCAATCTGCTGCTTCATTTGGCCAATACGCTGCTTCTGTTCTGGATCTTTTACAGGGTAACCGGTGCCGCCTGGCCGAGTTTCTTCATTGCGGCGGTCTTTGCCCTGCATCCTCTTCATGTTGAATCGGTTGCCTGGGCCTCCGAACGCAAAGACGTCCTCAGCGGACTTTTCTGGATGCTGACGATCTTAACATATATTTTCTACGCCGAAAAACCGGGCATCCTACGATATCTGGCGGTGGTTTTATGTTTTATATTGGGCTTAATGGCCAAACCCATGCTGGTAACTCTGCCGTTTGTTCTGCTTTTACTGGATTATTGGCCGCTGGAACGCTTTGCCCTGAAACCTCCCATTCAAATGAGGCCTTTGGGGCGTCTGCTGGCCGAAAAAATACCTTTATTTGTGCTTTCGGCGGCTTCCTGTGTGGTAACATTTATGGTTCAACAGCATGCAGGGGCCATGCGCCGGGGCGAAAACTATTCTCTGCTGACCCGTTTGTCCAATGCCGCCGCAGCCTATATGGGCTATATCGGCAAGTTTTTCTACCCGGTCAAATTAGCCGTGTTGTACCCGCACCCGGGTAATACGCTGCCTTTATGGCAACCGCTTGCGGCGATTGCGACGATTCTCGTCATAACTGTTGCCGTTTTTATTTTAGGCATCAGAAAACGCTATCTTTTGATCGGTTGGTTGTGGTACCTCGGTACGCTGGTTCCGGTGATCGGGCTGGTTCAGGTCGGTTCACAGGCCATGGCCGATCGATACACCTATCTGCCGATTATCGGGTTGTGTGTGATGCTTGCATGGGGCGTCAGGGAACTTGTCAGTAAGTGGAAATACGGTCATGTGGCCGTCGGAGTTTTGATTTCCGTCACCCTGGCTGCGATGACGCTTGGCACACGCCATCAGGCTGCTTTCTGGAAGGATACGCTGTCGCTGTACAAACATACGCTGGATGTGACAGAGAACAATTTTGTGATCCACGGCAATTATGGCGATACGCTGCGTGAACGGGGCGATCTGGGCGCAGCAGTGGATCACTTGGAAACGGCTTTGCGGATCAGGCCCGATTACGTTGGGGCGATGAACAATCTTGGGATGGCCCTGAGGAGCCAAGGCAAAATTGATGAGGCTTTTACCCAATGGCGAAAAGCGATTCAATTGGCGCCGTTTCATCCCCAGATCAATGCCAATATGGGCGTGAACCTGACCATTCAGGGACGCTATGATGAAGCGATCCCGTATTTAAAAACCATCCTGCAAACAAACCCTGATTTTCCGAATATATGTTTCATTCTTGGTGAGGCGTATGCCCGGAAGGGCGATTCCGTCTCAGCATGCGGCTATTACATGGCGGAGTTAAAAAACAAGCCGGATAATCTTTCGGCCTTGCACGGTCTTGCACTGTCATATGCGCAGCAGGGCAGAATCAAGGAGGCTGTTGACCAATGGAACCGGGTACTATTGCTGGATCCGGCGTCAGTTGATACCCGCCTGAACCTTGCCTTTGCCATGATCCAAACGGGTCAGTATCCGGCGGCAGCCGAGTACTTCAAAGCCGCCTTGCAGCTGGAACCCACCCGGCCCGACATCATGAGTAGACTGGCGTCTTCGTATGCGGCGATGGGCAATCTTGCTCTGGCAACCAGCACCGCTGAAAGAGCATTGGAGTTAGCTGTCGAAGTGGGGGATATGGATATGGCTAACCAAATACAGCGGCAGTTGGACTATTATAAATCCAGCAAAAAATGACAGTTAGCATCCACTTCTTCTGCTGAAAAAGAGACTCGATGCAGAGTTGATTTTATTCTTGCGTCTATAACTTAATCTGGTATTATTCTGGTTTACTTGTTTCGTTTTTTCTGGTTAAAAATCAATCTCGTGGAGTAGTATATGAAGTATAAATTATTCCTGTTTATCCTTATGGTAATATCAGTACTTTTTATTGTTGGTTGTCAAGAGAGCAGTCAAACTCAACCGCAACGGATTGTCTCTGGCGAACCAAATACAGCACAGGTGATTCTTCTGAACTGCAAGACGTTTCCACAAAAGATGGTTGGAATTTGGCTAAATGAAGAGAATGGCTGGATACTGAGGATTGAAGAAAATGGCCGTCTGTCAAAGATTCGCCACACCATTGGCCGTGCGGATTTGGCGGCAGGAAAGACATCGACCTTTCCACTAGTTGGAGGAAAATCCGGAACCATCGAGCCGGGGCCATGGATGTCTTGCGGCTTCCATGGTAAAGGCTATGGGCTTCTCCAGAAAGACATGCTTCTTCGCTTCTGCGATTTTCAGACAATATTGCTCGTTTAACCAGCTGGGTACGCAAACGTCGATCATGTCGATTTCGCTGTCGGACAGCATCTGTTCAAAGCTGTCATAAGCGCGGATGTCATGCTCTCTTGCGAATGCGCTGCGCCTCTCCTCGTGCGGCGAATAGACGCCGGCCATTTCAGCCACTTTGGAACCGTTGTTTTTCAGCCCTTTCGTATGGGCCGCGGCCATCGTACCCGAGCCCAGCAGTCCGATCCTGATCATGTTATCTTCTCCCAAACATGATTTCCAACCCGGTCCATTTTGCACATGTTTAATTGCTGTTGCCTGCCGCCGCTCCGATGCATCCCACGTTATTTGTAGTAAGTTCTTCCGCCGTCCACAAGGAGGTTGTGCCCGCAGATATAGGACGCTTTATCCGAGACCAGAAATACCACGGCATTGGCGATATCCTCCGGGGTGCCGACCCTTCCCACGGGCAGGCTTTTACCGTATGCTTCCACGACATCATCCGTGGGATACCTCTCCCTGAACATATCCGTGTCGATCACCGCGGGCGAAACGATATTGACGCGGATGCCGATCCCGGCATACTCCTTCACAAGCTGCCTTGCAAGGCCCTCCACGCCCGCTTTCGCCGCGGGATAAGCAACCGTATTCCCGCCGCCGTTGATGACCGCGTTCGTACTGATGAACACGATCTTGCCATACTTCCTTTCGATCATAGAACCGATCGCATACCTTGCGCAGAAGTACGCCCCGTCCAGTATGACGTTCAGCATCTTGCGCCATAGCGCATAATCCATCTCCTCAAATTTGGACGGGATCAATATCGCCGCGTTGCAGACAAGGATGTCGATTTTACCGTATTTCTGAATGACCGTATCCATGAAGCTTTTCACTTCTTCCTCGTTGGATACATCCATTTTAACTCCGCACGCCTGCACACCGCAGCCCATTAGCTCCGCTTCAAGCTGCCGCGAGAGCACTTCCTCGCGGTGGTAGCTGAATACCACGTCCGCGCCCGCAATCGCGAGCTGCCTGCAGCACTCGGCCCCAATGCCGCGGGACCCGCCCACGACCACAGCGGTTTTACCTGTCAGATCAATTTCAAAGGCCATATGATCGCTCCTTAAAATAAATGGGTAAACTTTCGCTTTGCCCATTTAGAATTTGATTAGAACAGTTCTTCAAGCGTTCTTTCAAATATGTCTACGATTTCATCCGCTTCAGCCTTTGTCACAGTCAACGGCGGCTTAAACTTCAGCAGGAACTTCTTGTATCCTCCGGTTCCGAGGATTAGGCCGTTTTCGATCGCCCTGTCCCTAATCTTCTTGGCAAGTGCCGAGCTCATTGGCTCGCCGGTTTTGGGATCGATCATCTCCGCGCCGATATGTAACCCCACCTGCCTCACATCGCCGATGACCGGGTATGTCTTTGCAAGCTCCTTGAGTTTGTCGCCGAGGTAATTCCCCACCGTGTTCACGTTGTCCAGGATGT
Organism: Anaerohalosphaeraceae bacterium; assembly: GCA_963675525.2. Classification (GTDB taxonomy): domain Bacteria; phylum Planctomycetota; class Phycisphaerae; order Sedimentisphaerales; family Anaerohalosphaeraceae; genus 4572-13. The sequence continues at coordinate 215,186 of CAXXSL010000019.1, forward strand.
GGTCCCTTCTGACGATCTCGATCTGTTTGAGCGCAGTCACCTGCGAAACGGAGTTGTTGGCGAACGTATGCAGCTCCTCGGCGTTCATGGTGAAGCCTTCAAGCCGGTCGTGAATGATGACCGCGGCAATGGGAAGCCCTGCGCCCAGCCCCTTGCCCAGCACGATGATATCCGGCTCCACGTCGTAGTAATTCGCCGCGTACCAATCGCCGATGCGCATATAGGTCTGGATCTCGTCGAAAATGAGCAGCGCGCCGAGATCGTCAGCCAGCTTACGCATCTTCTGCAGGTATTTTTTCGGCGCGGGCAACTGTCCGCCGCTGGCCTGGATCGGCTCCACGATGATGCCGGCAAGCGGCCCCGTAACGCCTTTTTCAAGCATCAGCCGTGCGAAATCGACACATTCGGCGTTGCAGGTTTTCACATCTTTCCCAAAATAGCACCTGTGGCAATACTGATTTGGGATCCTGGTGAAGTTGTTGTTTACATTGCTGAGAAAGCTCTCCTGGCCCGTATATTTTCCCGAAGCTTTGGTGGTTATCCAGGATGCGCCCGCAGCCGTGAGGCCGCTTCCGTGATAGCTGTCCCACAGGCACGCGAAATTCCTTGCGTTTTTGGTGTTTTTCAGCGCGATCTTCATGGCCGCTTCAATCGCAGGCCCGCCGCCGACTGTAAAGGATACGCGGTTTAAATTCTTGGGAGCCAGGGCGGCAAGCTCACTCGCCAACAGGTATCTTTGCCGGGTATCAAATCCCTGATGGATGTGGCTCATGGTATTCATGTGTTCATACACAGCCTGCCTGATTTCCTGATTTCCAAATCCCAAATACATCGCCCAGCTCTGAGACGTACAATCGATATAGTTTTTACCGTTGATATCCGTCAACTTAACCCCTTCACCGGATACGATACACGCGGTTGACGGCGTTCCCCCACCGACCATCAGATTCTCAGAATACTTTGCTATGTCCTCTTCGGTAATTCCCTGAATCCGTTCGAGCAAGCTGTCCATTGATAACCCTCCTAAATATTTTTCACAGAAGCCGGTAACTACATTGTTGCCAACATCCATTATCACATATTTATATTTACTTACATGTGAATGACGTTTGCTATCATCTATGCTTTATATATGTTTATATTATATTTATTAATTATACTTGTCAAGTTTATATTTGATTTTATTTTTATTTATTTTATAGATATGTGTACCCTGCTTTTTTTATTAATCTATTCGCTTTAAAAAAACAAAAAGGCTGTATTTCAGCCTTTTCCGGTCGTATATCGCCTTTGCCAAATCCCCGCTTTTCGAAAACAAAAAAATCGGCCTGACGCTCCGGTTATAGTTAAAAAAAGTGAATTGATGGTTTACATTGGTTCAGGTTGATCATCTCTTCGCCTTTAATCCGCGTTAAAATAAAACATCTCTTCCATGTCGATAGCGTGCGCTTCGTCGATAATGTCTTTCATATATTCATCCCAGCGCTTCTTCACTTCGCTGGTCTTCAGTATTCCAACTGCCCGTGCCAAATCTTCAATTTCAAAATACTGAAACAGCCGCTCTCCCGCGTTCCAAATGGAATAGTTCTTAAACCCGCACGCCGTCAATAAATCGTGCATTTCCGGCCAAAGCTCATCATGTCTTCTTTTATACTCTTCCTTCATACCGGGCTTCATGTTCATGACGCTTGCATACCGCTTCATAGGCTTTTCCTCCGTCAACTTGGCAGTGCTTTCAAGAAAAATCTTGATTTCTGCACGTTTCAATAAAAGCAAGTATATTTTCCTTGGGATAATCCTCGCATACGATGATTCCGGGTGCAAGTATTAATCCACCGTTATATGACAAATTGTGTACGGAGTCCTTTATTTCACTAATGACATCGTCAGGGGTTCCAAAAGGCATGGTCCTTTGACCGCTGATAACACCAAACAGCGTAAAAACATCTCCGAATTGTTTTTTTATACTGTAAACATTCATAACCTCGGGTTGAACCGGGTTGATTACCTCAATACCTGCTTCTGCAATTTTGCCAAGTATACTCTCAATATTCCCATCACTATGCAGAAAAATATTCGTGTCCTTGCTCTTCTTCTTTATATATTCACAAATACACTTTATTCTCGGATAAATGAGCCTGATCCATCTTTCTTTTCCAATTAAAATGCCCCTTTGATCGCCCCAATCATCATTAAGCTTTATGGCATCCACATTCTTTTCAAACAGATAATCAATCACTAATAAATTATACTCTACAATTTTATCAAGCAGTTTTTCAGCAAATGCTTCATTGAGGACGCAATCCTCAAGAAAGTTTTGCATTCCTCTTAAATTAAACGCCTTCTCAATAAGCGTATAAATAATGTTTCCAACGCAATAAAGGTCGGAATTGTTTTGTATTCCCTCCTTTATTCCGACAAACCAGTCATCACATGGTTCGGGGAATTTGTATCCCTCCAGCGAATCCTTAAGAAGGGCAGGCCTTACGATTTCGCCTGCATAACCATCTTTCTCCGCCCATATACACCCGAACACATCTTTATAGTATTTACTGTCTTTCCTGAAATCAATTCCTTTTATATTTGATTCCTTGCTTATTTCTTCTATATATAACTTAGGTCTAACGGTATAAATATAACTCCCAATTTCCCTGTTTAGGTCCTTGCTGTTCCACAGATTTTTAAGCCATTCAGCCACAAAAGGCCTGAAGCTTGCGTAATAAGGAATGCATTCTGTTTTTTTGTGACTAATGGCCGCCCTAACGACTTCCTTTTTATTTAACTTCACTTAATACTCAACCGGCCTTTCATATTAGTAGGAATATACATATAGCATCCTTAGCCAGCTTTTTTAGCGTTTCTGTTTTTAAACGTGAAAGGGAGGAGATGGTCTCCTCCCTTTTCAGCATTTGTTAATCAGTCCAGCTTCATCGGCTTGGGGCGCAGCGCCTCGGAAGCCCTGAGCCACTTGGACGCCGGGCGGGTGGGCATACCCCACTTCTCCAGCGCGCGCTTCAGTTCCTTGTTCTCCGGCTTCTTGGCGAATTCGACGAACTGCTCGTCCGTCTCGGTATCCATCGCGCCGCGGATCGCCTGCTGCCACGCCGCCGCTCCGGCCGTGTATCCGTCCGGATGGCCCAGCATGCCGCCGCCCGAAGGAATGACGATGTCCGTGCCGTACTCGCCCAGCAGAATGGGCGCAAGCCCCGGATAGGTCCCCGCTGCCGGCATGGGCGCGGTCGGCTTGATGTGCTGCCACGGCGCCAGCTTGACCTGCCCGGTACGCAGTCCTTCCTCGTGTGATACCATCGGGATCGAGGAGTAGATGTAGGGCGTCAGCATCAGATCCGCGCCGCACATTCTGGAAAGCTTGGCCAGCACCGGCCACGATATGCTCTTCATCATCGCGATCATATGCGAGCCGTGCATCATGATGGGTACGTTGAGCTCCGGATCGGCTGTCAGCTCTTTGAAGGAGGAAAGCCCCTGCGAGTAGGTGATCAGTATGCCGTTGCCGCCCATCCCGACCAGCTTCCTTGCACGGTCGTGCACCTTGTTGCACTCGTCCGTGATGGAGCACAGATAGATCGGCATCTTGCCGGTCTTCTCCTTGGCCTTGTGCAGTGCTTCCATGACGTATTTCAGCCTGTCTTCAAACGTGCAGTTGTACACGTCCGATTGCATTTCGTCGTCCTTGATCATGTCTACGCCGCCGATGGCGGTATCGTAGCACTGGGCTGCCGTGGCCTTGGGCGTCATGCCCATCTTGGGCTTGATGATGTGCAGCGACAGCGGCCTTCTCTCCTCCACGCCGATCAGCTTCCGGAGGCCTTCGGGGCCGAACTTGGGTCCGGGGAAATTGTCGGTGAACGCTTCGGGGATGGCCACGTCGAGTATGCGGAACGTGTCGCAATACGCAAAGCAGTTGCCCGCGAACGAGAGCAGCATCATCGGCAGGTTATCCCGGAACGCATTGACGCTCATCGCGAGCTGCACCACCGCTTCAGCTACGTACGGGTCTTCGTTGGGGATCTGGTAGTAGCCGACGAGCTTGCAGGACAGCGTGTCCCGCACTTCGAACGTATCGTCCTTGATCTTTTCCCACGTTCCCGTGGAAGACTCCAGCGCCAGCGACTGGATCAGGCTCATGTGATCCAGAAAGTCAACGCCCTCCTTGCGGGCCTTCATATAATATGTGGCGATAATGTGATTCTTTAAGTCGATGCTCTCCAGCATATTATTGAATATTTCCGGCTGATAGTATGTGCGCATTGTAAACCCTCACTTTGAAATATAAATTTGATGGCTTCATCATAGCATATGATATTCCTATTTGCAACTCTGGATTTGCTTTTATCTTTTTATATTTGTTATTTGCAAATTATAATACAAAAGAATACCGCACTCCATGATGTGCGGTATTAAAATGCCTTTGTGTTTTCGTTTTAATCCGTATAGCCGCGTGGATGGCTCCCGTGCCACCGCCACTCGGACTCAATGATCAAACCGATATCCTCATACTGTGGTTTCCATCCCAGCACCCTTCTGGCCTTGCTTGAATCGGCAACCAGCCTGGCCGGGTCCCCCGGGCGGCGGTCTGCCATGACCACCTTGATCTCCCTGCCGGTCACCTCACGCGCCTTGCGGATAATCTCCATCACGGAAAAACCGTTGCCGCTGCCCAGGTTGAAGCTGTCCGAAGTGCCGCCGTTTTGCAGATATTCCAGCGCCAGAATGTGCGCTTCCGCAAGGTCCATCACGTGCACATAGTCGCGGATACACGTGCCGTCCGGCGTATCGTAATCGCTGCCGAATACGCTGACGCTCTCCCGCTTGCCCATTGCCGCCTGCAGCACGATGGGTACCAGATGCGACTCCGGGTCGTGGTCCTCTCCGATTTTACCGGACGGGTGCGCACCCGCCGCGTTGAAATACCGCGGCGCCGCCCATTTGATGCCGTATGCCTCGTCGCACCAGCGGAGCATCTTCTCTACCGCCAGCTTTGTCTCGCCGTACGGATTGACCGGGGTCTTTTCGCTGTCCTCGCTGATGGGTACGCTCTTGGGAAATCCATATACCGCGGCGGTGGAGGAAAATACGATATGCTTTACGCCGTGCCGGTTCATGCTCTCCAGCATGCACATCACGGTATAGACGTTGTTGCGGTAGAACGAAAGCGGGTCCTTCATGCTCAGGCCCACCTCGATATCGGCGGCGAAGTGGATCACTGCGTCAATGTCGTTTTCCCCGAACACCTTATCAATGAACGCGGCGTCTCGGATATCACCGGTATAAAGCTTTCCGCCAATTACCGCGTCTTTATGTCCCTTCACCATGCTGTCCACCACAACGACATTTTCGCCCTTTTCGAGCAGCGCCGCCACCGTATGGCTCCCGATATACCCCGCGCCCCCCGCAACCATTATTGCCATGAAATAACCTCCCTCGCGCCGTCACCGGCATTGGATTGATAGAACGCGGGTGCGTATCCGATCCGCCGGGTATACGCCTCCGCCATTGCTTTCTTAAATGCTTCCGTCTTCGTCTTCTCAACGATGCTGATGTTGCACCCGCCGAAGCCGCCGCCCGTCATGCGCGACCCAATGACGCCGTCGATGCCCATCGCGATGTCGAAAACGGCGTCGAGCTCCTTGCCCGTCGCTTCATAGTCGTCCCGCATGGAGACGTTCGCCTCGCAGAGCAGCTTACCGAAGGCGGCGATATCGCCCCGCTCCAGCGCTGAAAGCGACGCTACGGTACGCGCTTCCTCCGTGGCGCAGTGCCGCGCCCGCCGGTACAGCTTTTCGTTGCTGAAAAAGCGCTTAAAGCCCTCCAGTTCCTTCGGGCGGATCGCGCACAGGTTCGGGTAATCGCCCCCGTTGCCGTTGATAACCGTCAACGCCTGTTCGCATTCGCTCCGCCTCCGGTTATACTGCGAGTCGGTCAGCTTGTGCGGGGCGTTCGTGTTGGTGATCACGATGGTGTATTCTCCTAATTCGAGCGGCACATACCGGTATTCCAGCGTGCTGCAGTCGAGGAATATCGCGTGACCCTTCTTCGCCATCGCGGAGGCGAACTGATCCATGATACCGCATTTCATGCCGACGTACTCGTTCTCCGCCTTCTGGGCGAGCAACGCAATTTGTACCATATCGAGGTCTTCACGCCCGCCCAGCTTCGCGAGCGCCACCGCCGTCGCTACCTCGATCGAGGCGGAGGAGGAAAGCCCCGCGCCGAACGGCACGGTCCCGTGGTACAACAAATCGCAGCCGACGAGGCTGTATCCCGCCTGCTGCAATATATACGCCACGCCGCACTGGTAGCTGCCCCAGCGCAAATGTTTGTAATTTTCCAGCGCACCCAAGTCCGCACTGACCCGGTCGGGCAGGTCGGTCGCCGCGAGGCTGATGGCCTGCGTACCGTTGGGCCGTGCGATCACAACGGTCGTCATATCCAGCGCCGCGGGGAACACGTGACCGCCATTGTAGTCGATATGCTCGCCGATCAGGTTGATGCGCCCCGGCGCTTCGAATATACAGATGCCATTCTCTGTTCCCCCGTAGATTTTCAATAATTCCGTCACAAGCTCGTGATATGTCATATGCTGCTCCGCATTATATATTTTTGGTACGCCGCCCGCAGCTCAACCGCTTTTTCCTCAGGCGCGGTCGGGTTGCAGTGCGCCCACGCGCCCGTTTCGCTGGACGCGAGGAACTGCTGCTTGTCCTTGCTCCGCATGGGCGTGAAGAATTCGATATGAAAGTGGAAGCTGTCCATATCGCCCATGTGGACTGGTGCGTTGTACATGCACATCATGTAGGGGAACGGCATGTCAAACAGGCTGTCGTACATTCCCACCGTGGCGCGCAGCGTCTCCGCCATCGTCCGTTTTTCCGCTTCGTCAAATTCCGCAATGCATTGGATGTGTTTTTTGGATATGATCTGCGTGCCGTAAGCAAACTCGGAGTAGAACGGGATGATCACGCTGAAATGTTCGTTTTCAAAGATGACGCGCTTACCCGCCTTCTCTTCCGCCTTCATCCAGTCGCAGAAGACGCAGCGGCCCGTCTCCGCTTTATGCTTTTGCGCGCAGTCCAGCTTGAGTTCCAGCTTCTTAGGCAAAAACGGGTAGGCATAGATCTGCCCGTGCGGGTGCGGCATCGTAACGCCTACCACCTCGCCGCGGTTCTCGAATATCATGATGTACTTCGTTTTTTCGTACTTCGAGAGATCAACAAACCGTTCGCACCACAGGTCGACAAGCTTTTTGACGTGCGGTATGGAAAGCTGCGGCAGCGTCGCATTGTGATCCGGCGAGTACAGGATCACCTCGCACTTGCCGTATGCCTTCTCCACCCTGAAAAAATCCGTGGCCACATCGTCGGGTTCCGGCGGGTCCATGGAGAGCGCGGGAAAGTCGTTATCGTACTTTAAAACTTCGTAGTGATCCGGCACCCTGCCCGACCCCGGACAGAAGGGACACCAGTCTTTGGGCATCTGTGGCCGGCCCTGCCTCGCTGACGCCACCATCACCCAGTCGTTCTTGAAGGGGTTCCATCTCAGTTCCGCCATTATGATCTCCTGTTGTTCCGTTTCTCTGGTCTTCAAGATTATATGACTTTTTTAAGTTTTCTTCAACTTAAAAACCTGCAGAGCGCTCCTGCAGGTTTTTATAAAAGGGACGGTCTTAGGTAAAAAAGACCCGTGAGTATATACCCATTCTTCCGTTCTGTTCACGTGCGGCATGCCGGGCATGATGATCAGCAAATCAGGTTCTGTTCGCTTTCCGTATCAAACAGGTGAATTTTTCCGGTGTTCGGCAGTATGTTGATGTTGTCAAGACGCGTATTGGCGTACTCTGCTTTCACCCGCAGTACAGCCTCCACTTCCTGCCCCTGGCCTGCCGGTATTTTCACATGCAGATTTGCCTCGGAGCCCATCAGCTCGGATACGTCAATCACGGATTGTATTGCGTTCTTACCGTCTGCCGATACCTCGAAATCCTCCGGACGGATACCGGCTGTGATCGGACAGGCGGGCTGTTTTTTATCGCGGAGTATGATCTGCTTGTCTTCCGGCAGCTCATACTGCCGGTTAAACAACTTCACGCTGTATTTCCCTCTCTCCAGCACCAGTTCGGCATTTTCAAAGAAGTTCATCTGTGGCGTGCCGATGAAGCCCGCAACAAACAGGTTGGCCGGATTTTCAAAAATGTCGTGCGGTTTGCCGATCTGCTGGATAATTCCCTCTTTCATCACCACGATGCGGGTTCCCAGCGTCATCGCTTCAATCTGGTCGTGCGTGACATAGATAAACGTCGTATCGAGGTCCTTGTGAAGCTTGATGAGTTCGGCGCGCATCTGTCCGCGGAGTTTTGCATCCAGGTTGGACAGCGGCTCATCCATCAAAAACACCTGCGGCTCCCGGACGATTGCACGGCCTATCGCAACGCGCTGGCGCTGGCCGCCTGAAAGCTGCTTTGGCTTGCGCTTCAGCAACTCCTCGATACCCAGTATCTTGGCGGCTTTTCCTACGCGCTCGTTGATCGCGCTCTTGGAAAACTTCCGGAGCTTAAGTGCGAAAGCCATATTCTCAAAAACCGTCATATGGGGATAGAGGGCGTAGTTCTGGAAAACCATCGCGATATCCCTGTCCTTGGGCGCAACGTCGTTAACAAGTTTGCCGCCGATATAGAGCTCGCCGCTGGTAATCTCCTCCAGCCCGGCGATCATGCGCAGGGTGGTGGATTTTCCGCAGCCGGACGGGCCGACCAGCACGATAAACTCTTTATCCGCGATCTCCATGTTGAAGTCTTTGACGGCAACCACATCTTTGTCGTAGCATTTGCAAATATTCTTCAGCGTTACGCTTGCCATATGTTTATCCTTTCTCCGTTATAATAGCGTTATATTGATGTTCATATTGGTAATCGGAAACACAACGAAACCAATGCAGTCCTACTGTTCAGCGTGTACATTGACGGATTTCCGCGCTATTGTTATAATATATTAAGCATGGTTATACGCGCAAGAGCAAGATATTGATTATTAAGGGTAATATATTGATGCATACAGCCACTGCCGGAGCTAAAATCAATACGTTTCACTTCCCGACAGCCGGGTTTGACCCGGGGATCACGATATCCGCAGCCGGGGATTTTTCCGTGACGTTTGAGGCGGATGCCGAGCTTGTTTTGCCGGACTGCCGCGGCTATGGGCTTCTGCTGGCATTAAAGGGAGGCCTTACCGTTGCATTCGGCAATATCATCGAGAGTCTGGATTCGTCGTTCGCCCTGTTGTTTCGCCTGGATGATCATGCTCCTTGCATCGTCCGTACGATTGCCTCATCAAGCGAAGGGGTTTTTATATCCTTCAAAGGTGAATTTGCCGATAAAATTCTGGGACAGTTCCCGCAGAACGCGTATGCGCCTTTTCCCCTGCAGCCAGATTCGCCATTGCTGCGAAGCCTGATTGAAACGGCCTCCGATGCGCAGAGCGGTTTGATCGACGGCATCTATAAGGGCGCGGGCAGCGTTTTTCAAGTGGTATGCCATCTGTGCGCCCGCCTTGAGCACGCGAAAGCTGCACACAGCACCACTTTGGCGGACCAGACGATGGCACTGATCCATGAGCGCTATGCGTATCTGTACGGCGTTGAAGACCTGGCCGAGAGCATCGGGGTATCGAAGCACCACCTGATCCGGGAATTTACCCGGGCTACCGGCGGCTCTCCCGGGCGATACCTGACCCAAATCCGCATCGAAAACGCGAAGCATCTTCTGGCAGGCTCCGATTACGGCGTCGAGCTGATCGGACAGCTTGTCGGTTACTCAAACGGCAATTACTTCTGCAAGGCTTTCAAAAATCAAACCGGCATGACGCCAAAAGAATATCGCAACAGCCCGTCATCCGATACTGTTAAAATACCGCTGCACATATTGGATACGAAAAGGGCTTTTGTCTAAAAACTAATATCACCGCCGGCACAAAGACAGATTTGAATATAAAGAAAACCCCGGGAGTGTTCCGGGGTTGTTCGTCGATATTGTATTTAAACCAGTACCCATTGGAGGGAGCCGAAGTCACTGCTCGGCGCCCTCAAGCGCAAGATCCTCGGCCGTAATGCGGGATTTCTCCAGCGCGCTGTACTCCACCTTGCCCACGAGCGTCGTCGGCAGCTTGTCCCGGAACTCGATGGCGCGCGGCACGCTCCATTTGATGAGGTGCTTGTGGCAGTACTTCAAAAGTATTTTCTTGGTTTCATCCGTCGCCAGCGACGGGTCCTCCAGCACGACGTACGCCTTCACGCTCGTCATCTGATAGTCGTCCGGCACGCCCACAACGCACGCCCGGAATACGAGCTCGTGCTGCTCCAATACCTGCTCCACCTGCATGGGGTATACGCTCACGCCGGATACCTTGAGCATGCGCTTCTCCCGGCTCTTGAAATACAGGTAGCCGTCTTCGTCCATCGTACCAATGTCGCCGGTGTAGAGCCACCGGATGCCGTTTTCGTCCGCCCGGATGGTCTTGCCGGTCTCCTCAGGATTATTGATGTATTCCAGCATCAGCGTAGGGCCTGCCAGCGCGATCTCGCCGTTTTCGCCGTACGGAACTTCTTCCTTCGTCTCCATATCCACAACCTTGGCGAGCATGTCCGGCATGGGGATGCCGATCGCACCCTTGCGGTAAAGGCCGGGGGGCGTCAGCACGCAGCCCGTCACGGTCTCGGTGAGGCCATAGCCTTCCGCAAGCTCCACCTTGCTGCCCTGCGCCATAAGGCGCTCATCAAAACGCACCTTGAGCTCCGCCGACAAGCTGTCGCCGCCGCTGTAGATGGCCTTCAGGCGGTCGAAGCGGACCTTGGCAAAGTTCTTGTCGCGCAGCATAGCCTCGAACATTGTGGGCACCCCCGCGATGAACGTCGGCTGGTGCTTGCGCAGGCTGTCGATGTATATCTTCACGCCGAACTTCGGCTCCAGAAAAAGCGTTCCGCCGTTGCACAAAATCGAATGGATACAGATCCCCAGGCCGAAGCCGTGGAAGACCGGAAGGATCGCGATGACGCTGTCGTCCTTCGTGAACTTTGCGAACGGAGCGATGGTTGCCGACAGGGCGTTAAAATTGTAGGATGAGAGCAGGATACCCTTGGGCATGTTCGTCGTGCCGCCGGAAAACAATACGACCGCGCCCTCTTTTGGATCGATCTGCCGCTCGTAAGGGGTCTCGATTCCTTCGGATTTCTTCAGGAAGTCCTTCCAGAACACCACCCGATCGTCCTCGGGGACCTTGTTCTGGCCGCCTTTGATGACGTTGAACATCACCTTTTTTGTGCCGGGCAGATAGTCCGATATCTTCGTGATGAGAAGCTTTTGGTCCGGGCGGAGGATATCCTTGAACCGGTTGTAGAACATATCCACCGTGACGCACCAGACGCTGTCCGTCTCTTTGACGAATTGCGCCAGCTCGGTTGCGGTATACAGCGGATGCGTCATCGCGACGCGCGCCCCAATCTTGTTCAGCGCGTAGAAAAGCATGAGCGAATTAGGGATGTTGGGCATCGATTGCAGCACGCAATCGCCCGGCTTTATGCCGTACGCCGTAAAGGACGCGGCGCACCGGTCGATCATGGCCAGCAGCTTCCCGAACGAAATCTGCGCCCCCATGTAGTCTATGGCGGTCTTTCCCGGGTATTTCAGCGCGGTATCCCGAAGCAGCTCGTACATCGTCAGGTCGGGTATCTCCGTAAATTCGGGGATATCTCCGTATAATTTCAGCCACGGTTTTTTGACTTTGTTTCCTTTGTAAATACCGTTTTCCATTCCTTCCACCTCACTTATAAAGTTTCAATGGATTCCGGGTTCTTCAGGTAGCTTTGCATGAGCTCAAGCGACCGCGCAAAGTAAAACCCGTCCGCGATCCGCTCGTCCAGCGAGACCTTCACTTCGACCATCTTCCTGGCAACGATCGTTCCATCCTCCAGCGCCACGGGCTTGTACCCGATTTTGCCGATGGCGATAAACATGGAGCAGTTGCCCCATTCGAACAGATGGTGGAACGGCGCTTCGATACCGATGCTGCCAAGGTTGGCGATATAAGCGCTGCATCGCAGCGGGTCTACATCCGTAAACGCCCTGGGCATGTTGAAATAAAAATCCATCCAGCGAAGCAACGCAAACAACATGCGCAGCATGAAGCGCGGCAGCTTCATCAGCCCTTCGATCAGCTTGTCGTCATCCTTTTTCACTTCGTCCGACTTGGCGATTTTTATGTCCCTTTTCAGCTTGCCGATGACTTCTTCAAAAGTCGACTTTTCGTTAAACGTCAGCGCAACGTTCGTCTCCTCGCTCTCGTCGGAGGCCGCCTTCTTGGCAATGAAAGATACCTTGATGTCTTTGCGCTGGTACAGCCTCCTGCCCGATATAAACCGGTTGAGGTGGGGGCGCTCCTTGAAGAGCTTTACGATGGATGCAACGAACAACTGGAAAAATTTGAGTTCGACGCCTTCGGCCTTCTTTTTCTCGATGTACTCGAGAAGATTCTCCACATCGAGCGCCGTGTTGAAATAAACGAGAGATTCCGTCCTGGTGCGAAACATGTAAGGGAACATGGCATTAAGCGCATGCACCTTTACAAGTCGCCCGTCTCTTTTCGCCATATTAAATACCTCTTAGCTATGAAAAATGATATGATACCAAGTACTAATATATCGTAATTTATCACAATATGCAATAAGCGCGGAAAACCCAAAAGATCAACAGGAACCCTTTCTGATCCGTATCGAAATTTTTTAGCTTGCTTATTCGTGTTCGCGATTCCGTGCTCTCAGCAGCATCGCAGCCCTCGTTTTATCATCATATCGGTATTGCAAAAATACAATGGCTTTGACGCAAAGGCGTAAATACAACAAACCGCCCGAAACCATTTTGTGATTTCAGGCGATTGTGGTTTTTGGAGCAAACGAACCCAACTGCGAAACGCTTTTATATTCCGGGTGTTTTTTGAGGATACCCCGGAAACCCGCTTTCCAGACTTTCAGGCTTCAGGGAACGGGTGCATCTCAATGGCTCTTGTTCCTGCCAGGATGACGGTTATACTACTGGTTTTTATTCCCGGCAATGATCTTATGGACCTTTCTTGAGCCTATCATGACGCCCGCCACGCCTCCTCCGGTTTCGCTCTGCGCGCCGATAAAATACAGACCTTTTACCGGCGTTACATGCGGCACGCTCGGCCTGCCCATCACCGGCGATGCGCCGCCAAAGGCATGATGGGCAAGATGCGTCCTCTTCCTGAAGTCAGGCGGCGCCATGATGACCCTTTCTGTAATATGGCTGCTCAGCCCGGGCAGAAAGTCTTCCGCCTTCTCAATCAGTTTATCCGCATAATATGCACCTTTTTCTTCCCATGTGCCTTCCGACAAAACGTTTGGCGCAATGGTATAGATGGTAATTGCGTGGTATCCTTCAGGCGCCATATCCGGCGAATGTGCAGACGGCACATAGATAAGAAAGCCGTCGTCGCCTTCATGGTAAAAACCGTTCCTGCAGCGCAGTACGGCCCCTTCGATGTCGTACGTTTTATAGTAGTAACAGAGCCCGGCGTGCTGGTACTTCAGGGGATCAAAATCGACGCCCAGATGCACCATGAAAACCGAATCCATGGGATGGAAGCCTTCTATCTTTTCGATGTATTCTTTGGTCAGATATTCCTTTCCTACCAGATGGTAGAACGTCTCCTTCGCGCCGCCGCTTGCAAGAATGAGATCGGCGCGGTCGATACCGCCGTCCTCAAGCTTTACTCCTGCGGCTTTTCCGTTTTCGACCAGTATCTTCTCCACCGCTTTATTCGTTATGATCTTACCGCCATGCGATATTATTTTTTCCGCCGTCGCTTCTACGAGCTTCCCGACGCCTCCCGTGATATAGCTGTAGCCGATCGACTTGATACCGTTTATGACGAGCGGTATGCGTTTGTCAAACGCGGTTTCAATATTCGCCCACGGTACCCCAAGCCCGGCGAATTCGCTGGGCAATACGCAAAAATCGGCGAGTATTCCGGTAAATACAGCCCTCAGCCCGGGATTCGTAAAGAAATGCTCCATCACCTGTTTCGCGGACCAATCTTTCATTTTCTTTACTTTTTGGAACCCCAGCCAAAGTCGGATTTTAGCCGAAATGCCGCGCACTTTTCTTTCGGAAAGGTTCCTTGAATAGTACAGCAGATTGATCATCCGGTCATAAAAGCGATAGTATTCGTCCAATCCTGCAGCGTCTTCAGGGAACAGCTCTTTGAGCCTTTCTTTTCTCCAGTACGGTCCTGCGTACTCCTTCGGCTTCCAAAGCGAAAAATCAGGGAATTCGATCCCCCTGTCGTCTCTTACGATTTTCAGGCGATCTGCGATATTCAGTTCTTTCAATATGTCGTGGGCTTCTTCTCCCGGCTCGAATTTCTCAAGCAGCAGCGGCCCCAGGTCCCATTTAAACCCGTTGCTCGATACGGTAGCCGTTACGCCGCCGACCGATTCGAACTGCTCATATACAGTCACTTCATTTCCGGACTGCGCCAAATAAGCGGCAGCCGTCAGGCCCGCCATGCCCGATCCGATTATAATCGCTTTCATCAGATACACCTCCCCTTACGAAGAAACATCTGAACGTTCACGCAGCTCACGAACCAGCTCTTCGTGGTTCTTGCGGGTAATCGGATATTTCATGAGCATCGGTATGATGATAATGAGGATGGCGGCGGGCAGCAGCCCAAAAAAGATACGTATGCCCAGCAGCGTGTCGGCCGTTTGGGCAGCGCCTTCCATGTAACCGAACCAGTTGAGCGACCAGCCGGAAAGCGCGATGCCGAGCGCGCCCGTGACCTTGCCAACCATCACAAAGATACCGAAGTAAATGCCTTCGCGGCGCTCGCCCGTCATCTTCTCATCCAGCTCGACAACATCCGGCACCATGCTCCATGGGAAGACCCACTGGCTTGCGAAGCCCATGCCCGCAAAGATTGCGATGACGTAGATGAGGGGCGTCGGTTCGTCCGGCAGAAAAAACGTCAAAGCCATTGCGACCGTTGCGATCGCCATACCCACACCAAACGCAGGCCCCTTGCCGATGCGCTCGGAGAGCTTCTTGCTTGGCCAAAGGGCAAGACCCAGCGTCACCAGCATCAAGAGCATCACGATGGAAAGCTCCGATTCCATTTTGAGCTGGTAGATGAGGTAATAGGGCAGCAGGCTGGTGATGAGCGCGAAGCTGGTAGCTGCGATTCCTGTAATAATTACCAGCTTCACAAAAGGTTTGTTTTTAAACGTACTGGCGATGGCGGAAATGGGCGGTATCTTGGTGGGCTCCTCGCTTACCACCGGTTTCCTGCGCACCGTCAGCGAGGTGATGAATACGACGATCATCGCCAATACGCCGTACAATATGCCGACAGCGCTCCACGAGGATGCCTGCGTCCAACCGGCGCTGTCCCGCAGCATGTTTGCGATGAACGTGGTTGCCGCGGCGCCGAATATATAGCCGATAGCGGAAAACACCATGCGCACGGTGGTAATACTCGTACGCTCGTTATAGTCCATGGTCATTTCGGGGGTCATGGCATAATAGGCCATGGATATCATGGTATGGAACGTGTCAAAGAGCAGATAAGCGCCGAGTATGGCCAGAAACGCAATCACACCGGTCATTCCCTGCGGCAGCGAGAACAGGAGCCAAAAGGAGAGCGCAAGCGGCACCGCTGCAAAAAACATATATGGACGCCGTCTTCCCCACCTCGACCGGGTACGGTCTGTCAAATAGCCGAAAAAGACGTCGTTGACCATATCCCATGTCAGCTTGCTGACCAGCAGCGCGGAGCCTGCGATACCGGGATTGATTTTGGCGACATCGGTGAGGTAAAACAGCATGTAAAACTGGATTGTGGACTGCAGTATGGCGATCCCGAAATCAGCGATTCCATACCGGATCTTTGTCCCAATAGAAACTTTATTAATAATTGCAGTTTTCATCATTTACCCTCCATGTTTTTATTTAAAAGGTCTTCTGCCTGATTGTTAATATAGCCGCAATACAACAGCGTTCAATAACCTCTCTGTTCCAAAATGCCTCCAGTCTTTTTTAGTCATTTCCCAGTCAGCTTTATTGATCATTCCATTTGCTCCTGGTCTGCTTGTAGTATCAAAATGATTATTATAATAATGACGAGTACGCCAATAGATCGCGTACCTTTTATATTTCTCCAACATAATATCATTGTCCTCTTCTATCATGCTGTAGTGTTAATTCGATTCCAATGTTTCCATAATATCAGGCCTGTGCAGGTTTGCTGGCTAAAAGCCCCGTTCCTTACGACATCCGTAATATAAAAAAGCATGAAGAACTGACAGCCGCCGTATAAAACGGCAAGCCAAAGCCAGTAACCCCATATCGCAGCTTTGCACCTATGGAAACCTTATCCATGCTTTCAGTTTTCATAATTACCCCCTTTAATCTGTTTAAAGGCGGTTTCCCGAATACTATACGTTTATTGTTTCCTGCTGCACCAATGAATCCGCTTCGCTTTTCTTCTCCTTCTCTATAGCCCCCTGATATTCTTTCATCAGCTGTTGCCCCAGCGACCCCATCGGATGCCGTATGGCAAAGCTTTTCCTGTCAAAATTCTTAAGCTCTGCCACCGTGACCGCAAGCGCGTCCCCCACAGCAAGCACCGCAAGGGCACTTGCTGTGGGCGCAAGGTTAAGATGATCGATTTCATGGTCTACTTTGACGCAAAGCGATATGTCGCAAAGCTTTGCCAAAGGCGAATCGTTGCTGCTTGTAATGGCAATTTTTTTGGGGCCTAATATATTCAACGAGGGAATCATTTTCAACACTTCATCCGTTTTTCCCCCATTGGATATCAGTATGATCACATCTTTTGCGTCTACCATCCCAATATCCCCATGCAACGACTCATCCGCGTGCATAAAAAATGAGGGCGTTCCCAGACACGAAAGGCTTGCGGCAACTTTTTTGCCCACATGGCCGGATTTTCCCACGCCGGTAATAACCACCTTCCCTTTGCATTCCAGGATCGCCTTGACCGCTTCATAAAAAGCGCTATCAACATACTGCGCTGTTTTGGAGACCGCGTCGCTCTCCTCCATCAGTTTGCTCTTTATATTGGATATGACTTCACTCTGAACTAGTCTCATTTTTTACTCCGCTTATTAAAATTTTTGTTTTAAATAATTTCCGGTGGCATGTACAGGGGAACGATATAGTTTTCTTTAAGAGGCAGATCCACCCAACTGTTTGTCTGCATAGACTGATAAGCGCCTACCAGTACATCGGTAACCAACGCACTGATTTCCGGTGTGAGCGAAGGCTCTACATCATTTTCCACGCAGTTTACGAAATGCTCCAGCATGGCCTTGTAAGCCCAGCCGCGCTTGGGATATATCGGCACCCAGCGTTTGGGTACGTTGCCATCCGGCTGCATGATATCCTCGGACCAGAACAGCTGCGGATAGCGATATTCCCTGACAATCTCGGGCAGATCGCATTGTTTGAAGCTCTTGCTGGTAAATACGGCGAGCGGGGCGCTCTGGAACGGGTTGGTGGCTTCCGACCCGGTAAATATGGTGCCTTCGCTTCCGTATACTTCGGAAATGTTTGAAACCGCGGGCGAGTAACGGTCGCCGCTGATGACGCCGGTGGCCCCGTTTTCAAACTCGATCATGATCCAGAACGAATCGTCCAGCTTTGTGTATTCCTCAGGGGTAACCAGCCGTTTCACAATGCCGACTACACGCTTGGGCTTGCTGTTCATCAGATACACCAGCAAATCGGCTCTGTGCGCGCCCAGGTCGAACAGCGCGCCCGCCCCTGCTTCCGCGGGCATTTCGCGGAACCTCGTATAAGAAAGCTGCTCATGATATAGCCCCCAGCCCTCGTGCAGAGAGGATCTTCCCATCATCGGCTTCCCGATGTACCCATCGTCGATCAGTTGGCGCGCAATCACGTTCTGTTCCCAAAACCGCTGGTTCGTACCCGCCATCAAAAAGACGCCTTCCTTTTTGCATACATCCACCATCGTCCACGCTTCATCGTGGGTGCACGCGAAGGGTTTTTCCACGATGACATGCTTTTTTGCGCGCATCGCGTCGATCGCCTGCTGCGCGTGATACCGGTTCGGTGTCCCCACGATAACGACCTGCACTTCCTTATCGCCCAGCATGTCATGGTAGTCCGAATATGTTCTCTTTGGTTCCCACTTTTTGGCCATAGACTCGAGGATCTCCGGATTCGTATCACACAGTGCGATAAGCTCGGCGTTTGGTAAAGCCCGAATTGAAGGACAATGTCCGATTTCGGCAATTGACCCGCTGCCAATAATGCCTACACCAATTTTTTTCATATCAATGATTCCTTTCTCTATTTTTTTCAATTCTTTCCGTTACTTGTTCCAACGACGGCATCCTCTCCCAAACGCAGCCTCCCGTCTTTTCTATCACCATCGATGCCAGCGAGTTTCCGAAAACGACCGCGTCCCGAATGTCCTTCCCGCGGCTCAGGCTTGCCATCAGCCCTGCCCCGAATGAATCCCCCGCGCCTGTAAAATCGATGGGGTTATCGACCTTAAAGTTGCTGACATATACCCCCGGTTCGCCCGCATACCTGAAAAAGCTTCCATCTCCGCCCAGCGTCACCACGCAGAGCTTCGTGCCCTTTGAAAAGAAGTAATCGCATATGTCGTCCAGTTTCATCCCCGGCGCGATGTGCGTCAGGTCTTCCCGGCTGGCCTTGATCACCGTGCAGTACTTTGCAACCTCGGAAACGATCCTCTCGCCTTCGGGCTGGAATATCGTCAGGTGTTCGAAGGAAGTGGCGCCTCCGTAGCCTCCCATATCCACGACCACGTTCTTGCCTGCTTCATGCAGCATCCTGTTTACACCGATATCCACCTCATAATCCATCGGGCATATGTAGAAGTGTTCGCAATCCATGTAATTCCTTGGTATGTCCCCTTCCATGATCACCGGCGCCTTGTGCATATATTCCACGCGTTTCGTGCCGTCCTCACGGTATATGAGATTATCCATTGTGCTGCGGTCTGTGAGTATCATCCCGCTGCGGTCCACTTTGAACAGCGCACCTTCGATGAGGCTCTTCAGGTCCGGGCCGTAGTATGATACCAGCCCTACGCCCGCGTCTACCGCGGACATCGCTATACTCGAATACGCTGCCGGGCTCCCGAGAACCGGCCCTATGGTCTTATCCGGGAACATAATCATTTCATTGATTATGTTCCCGATCACCACTACATCCAATCGCTTACCCATGTTTCTTTACCTTCCGCTAAATCCTACTGCCTATCAGAAACCGATATTTAAGATATGACCCCTTATTTGCCGTCAATAAAGTCTTCCAACAATCTTCTGCACTCGTCATCCGTATACTGAACCGGCGGATGCTTGAAGAAATAGGAGGACGGCGCTTCTATCGCCCCGGCGATGCCTCTGTCCATCGCCAGCTTGCAGCAGCGCACAGCATCGATACTGATGCCGCCGGAGTTCGGCGAGTCTTCCACCTCAAGGTGCAGCAGCATTCTTACCGGTGCGCCGCCGAATTTGTTTCCTTCTATCAGTATCCTCGCCGTCTTCTGGTCTCCCTGGTTGTCCACGAAAGCGAATCCCGGCGCGATCGGTGTGTCTTTTTTCAGTATGCTGGAAATCGCGTCATGCTTTGTGACGTGTTTCGTCTCGCCCCTCATGACGAGGTTGATAAAGTCCGTGTTGCCGGCATAATTCAACTGATACGATTTCTTGATGTTGATGCCCCGGTCCTCAAAAAGCTTCGCCAGCATACGGTGAACGATCGTTGCCCCGATCTGGCTCTTCCAGTCGTCGCCAAGAATCGGCACGCCCGCATCTTTGCACCCTTGAGCAACGTTCTTGTCGCTTGCGAGCAGTTCCGGGATGCCATTGACAATACCGCACTTTGCCGTCTTTGCCGCTTCCACATAATAACGGGCAGCGTCGTGCGAGCCTGTGGGAAGATTGATGAGGATCACGTCCACTTTATAGTCCTTCAATGCCTTTGCTACATCGACAGGAGGATGGTTTTCGTCCACCGAAAAATAATCTTTGCCGTAGTAGTGGCGCAAGTGTTCCGGCGCACCGTCCAGCACCGGCCCTTTTAATACCGGAGCGTTCATAAAGGGAACATCCCCGATCTTGTATGCGCAGTTCGGCCATTCCCAAATCGCTTCGCTGACATCCTTGCCAATCTTTTTCGAATCGATATCGAACCCCAATACAACTTCGATGTCGGTGGGCTCGTATCCGCCCAGATTGTAATGCATCAGCCCCCCTTGCTCTTCAGCGATTGCGCTGTTGGTGTAAAAGTATATACCCTGCACCAGCGAAGACGCGCAATTGCCGACCCCAACTAAAGCCAACCTGATTTTTTTACCCATTCCAGTTCTCCTTAAATTTATTTTTAATATTTTCTTAAATTGTTTTTAAGTAACTCTTCTGCACCAAGTTAAATATCCGTGGTGTGGGAGAATGATATTTTATAATTAGACAACCCTTTTCCTGTCCAGCAAAACGGCGAGTATGATGATAGCGCCTTTTACAATCTGCTGATAGAATGTCTGAACGCTCAGCATATCCATGCCCTGCTGTATAATTGTGAGTATCAAGGCGCCGACAACACCCGCCATGATTGTTCCGATACCGCCGTTAAAGCTGATACCGCCGATGATGCAGCCCGCAATAGCGTCCAGCTCATACCCCTCTCCAAACCCAGGCTGAGCGGTTGTTAACCTGGAAATGCTCAACATACCTGCAAGCCCGACCAATACTCCCTCTAAAATATACGCCTTGATCTTTACCATATCCACATTGATACCTGCCGCCAGCGCCGCCTTTTCATTGCCGCCGATCGCGTATATATATCTTCCAAACTTGCGTTTCTTCATGATGAAGGATATCAGAATGATAACGGCGATAAAGACAAATATAGTATAGTTGATGTTCAATGACTTATCTGTCGCGGACAATGCCACGCGCCCACCGCCAATAACCGTATAGGAGTCTAATAATTTCGCGACAGGCATTCCTTTCGACAATATATACGCAAGCCCTCTGCAGATTGTCATCGTGCCCAAAGTCACAATGAATGGCGGAACTTTACCTTTCGCGACAATGACACCATTGAACGCGCCGACGATAGCCCCGATGAGCAAGGCGCCCAATACGGCGATAAATACCGGATCAATCCCAAAGCTTGATGCAAAGTTAAGCCATCCGGAATATATATTAATGTTACTGACCATCACGGCGGAGAACACACCCGCTAACGCCATTAACGACCCCACCGATAAGTCAATTTGCCCCATAATCAGCAAAATGCCCATCCCAATGGTCGTAATGCCGATTGCGGACGTCGTTTTAAGCACTAAGAAAAAGTTTTTCAAAGTAAAGAAATTTGGGACTGTAAACGCGAGTATGATAATCGCCAGTATGAAAACCGTGACTATTGCTTTTTTTTGTATATAGTGCAATATGTTTTCAAAGGTGAATTTGCCTTTAATGTCCCTTTCGGTCTTGCCCATTGTTTTGTCCTCTACTTTCTTTTATTATCTGCAATCAGTTTTGTCCCATCGCGTAACCTAATATCTGCTCCTGCGTCGCTTCCGAACGCGCCAGCTCACCCGTCAGCCTGCCTTCATGCAGAACGATGACGCGATCACTGATCCCTAAGATTTCGGGTATTTCAGACGAAATCATGATAACGGCCTTGCCCTGTTGCGCCAGCTTAGACATCAGCAGATGGATATCCGCTTTTGTTTTAACGTCTATGCCTCTTGTAGGTTCGTCCAATATGATGATCTCTGGGTCCGAAAACAGCGCCCGTGAAACAACGACTTTTTGCTGGTTGCCGCCGCTTAAAGCGGACACCATCTGGTTTTCGTCTTTCATTTTGATTTCCAGTATCTTGGAATATTTATCTGCGTTTTCTTTTTCTTTCTTTTTGCTTATATAGAAATGTTTCATGCATTTTGTGAGGTTCGTTATCAATATGTTTTCTTTCACAGAAAGCTTAAGCGCAAGGCCCGTTACGGATCTGTCTTCCGGGATCATTGAAATGCCGTTTGCAATGGCGTCCTTGGGCTGCTTAATATTCACTTTTTTGCCTTTTACGTATATTTCCCCTCGGTCAAGTTTTCTGATTCCGTATATGCTTTCAACAAGCTCCGTTCTTCCGGCGCCCATCAGCCCGGCAATACCCAATATCTCACCCTTCTTAACCTCAAAGCTGATGTCCGAGAACTCGCCACGCCGATACAGGTTTTTGACTTCAAATATTGTTTCACCAATCTCCGCGGCTTCTTTCGGATACATTTCCGTAAGCTCACGGTCAACCATCATCTTGATCAATTCTCTGACACTGATGTTTTTGGTGACGCCTGATCCGATAAGTATTCCATCGCGCAAGACGGTGACGCTTTCACATATCGCGTAGATTTCGTCCAATTTATGAGAAATAAATATGACGGTTTTCCCATTTACGGACAACTCTCTCACAATCCTGAATAAATTTTTAATCTCAGATATACTTAACGCCGAAGTGGGTTCATCCATAATAATAATATCTGAATCATGCGATATCGCTTTCGCTATTTCTACTAGCTGCCTTTTTGCCACAGTGAGGCTGGCAACCTTCTCCTTCGGGTCGATATCGACGCCCATTTTTTTAAATATGACCCCGGCGTCCAGATACATCTTTTTATAGTTGATTGTCTTATATTTTGTTGCCGGCTGACGTCCTAAATAAATATTTTCCGCAATGGTCAACTGGTCAACAGAGTTGTATTCCTGGAATATCATCGATATTCCGCTATTTAAAGCGTCTTTCATCGTATGAAACGTCTTTTTTTCACCATTCAAATATATATCGCCTTCGTCGGGTCTGAGCATCCCAATGAGAATCTTCATTAATGTTGATTTTCCCGCGCCATTTTCCCCTACAAGTGCGTGTATTTCGCCTTTTTTGACCGTGAAAGAAACATTTGTTAAAGCCTGTACGCCCACAAATCTTTTTGAGATGTTCTTCATTTCTAAATATTTGTCATTATCCATCACATACCTGCTCCCATTTGGATTCTTTCCGTTTCGCACGACTTCTTTTTTCATCAAACTGCAGACAGGAGCAAAGCCCCTGTCCACAGTCTGATTTCTTCTTATTGACCAAATGTGTTGAAGTATTCGTTTACAAGCTCTACCCTGGCATTCTGAAGCGTCATGATGTCAGCAATGGTATCGGCTGTGGCTTCCGCATACGGGCTGAAATTGAACTCTTCGACTGTTTCACCGTTAGCAACCCTGATAGCAAGCTCGAGGATTTTATATCCATGCTCCTCGCCAGGATGGTACAGCGACATATCGGCGGTTCCGGCCTCAACAGCGGCGAGCGCGTCCACAGTACCGTCAATGCCGGACGTCAGGATCTGTCCCGTCACACCGTTTTCATCAAACGCCTGGATAACGCCCATCATTTTGGCATCCGACTGACAAACGATATAATCAAATTCTTTTCCTGCGGCCAGCCAGTTGTTCACCAATGCCAGCGCTTTATCGGAAGACCAGTCCGCCGAATCTCTGGCAACCACTTCGATATTCGGATACTTTGCCAATCCGTTCGCATAGCCCTCTGCACGGCCAATCTGAGCCGCATGGCCGATCGGCGCATCTATGATGCCAATCTTCGCGTTTTCACCGCAAGTCGTCACAACACGCTCAATCTGCTGCTCACCGGCCGCAACATGGTTCGATCCAACAAACGCCAGTCTGTACTGCTGATAATCCGGGCCTAAGTCATCCGTGCAGATCAGGATCGGAACACCCGCATCCGCACAAGCGTCAAGCACCGGCTTACATGCTTCGGGATCAACGAAATTGAGTATCAGAACGTCAATTCCCTGCTGGATCAGCGTCTCAACCTGTGAGATCTGTGTCTGCTGATCGTCGTTCGCGAACACAACTTTGGCTGTGCATGCGCCCGGATGTTCGGCGTCGTATTTGCCCATTCCGCCGATAACATATTGCCAGAATGAACTCGTGTTGCCCTGAATGGCTATGCCGATAAATGGCACATCTGCCGCCGCCGAGGGTTCTGTTGATGCCGCCGCCGAGGGTTCTGTTGATGTCGCCGCTGAGGGTTCTGTTGATGCCGATTGGGACGGTGTTGAAGTTTGACACCCGCTGAAACAAAGCACCAACGCGAAAGTCAAAGCCAACACTACAACCAGAAATCTTGCTTTCTTTCTCAATTTTTTTTCCTCCTTTTTTATTTTGTACGGTTAAGTACAAATATCAAAATGAAATATTAAAGTTCAAGTTTAAACGGGTCTTTAAGCTTTTCGAAGTGTATGTCCGTATCAACACTCTCATCTTCGGAATGCGATGTGTTTTTCTTAAATACGACCAAAGTCATACTGCTGTCTGACGATACCGTGCACGGAAGGGAATGCCATATGCCGGGCTTAAGGATGATTCCACCCCCTTGCGGGATGTAAAAACTGCTGATTGCAGATTCATCGGGAGAGTGCTTTGTGTCGCCCGCAAGCGCGACATTTACAACGATATCGCCTTTCAATACGACCAGAATCTCCTCCGTATTATGATGGCATTCCATCTCTTCAACAGGCATTTTAAAACTTTTCTTAATTCTCAGAAACGAACAAACCTGCGTTCCTTCCGGATGAAACTCCGCAACACCATCCCAGTAATCATGGTTTTCGCTGGTGCTGGAAAGCCTGGTATCTTTCAGATCGAGCACCGACCCATACTTCATAAAATCGTTACTGTTTAATTCTTTTACTTTTTTAATCATTTCGAATCCTTCTCGTTCATCACAGCAATCTACGCTTTGGAAAGCTCCAGATAAAGTTCGTCCAACAGTTTATGAGTTTTTGTGTATTGTTTGTACAATTTCATATTGTCGTCTTTATCCTCATTCGGGACGACCCGCTCGATCGCGTAGTTATTCCAAAGCCCGCTGATCAAAGCATCCTGGTCAAGGCCGATGCCTATAGCGCCCATCAAAGCTGCGCCTGTGCAGGCATCCGCAGCCGGCGTTATGATCAGCTCCTTATCAAGCAGATTGGCAATCATCTGCGTCCACACCTTGCTCTTCCCGCCGCCGCCTGTAACCACACATTCTTTGATCTTTATGTTTCCGTATTTCTCCAGGTCGTCCATCCCGTCTTTCAGCGCACACGCTGCGCCTTCCTGAGCGGCCCTTATAAAATGGCCTAATTCGTGGCCTGGAGAAACCCCGATAAAAGCGCCCTTCAAATGAGGCTTCCAATATGGCGCGCCGTTAATGAACGGATTGAATATAAGCCCTGTTGAACCGACCGGTATTTTCCGAGCTTCTTTTTCCAGCTCTTCGTATAAGTCATTCTCATCCGACTTGTCTAAAACGCCGCTTGCAAAAGTATCTCTAACCCATCTCATCACATGCGCAAAGGATTGTGTCGTGCCTTGTATAAGCCAAATACCATCTTTATAGTATCCGCTGCATATCCCTTTCATATGGGGATCGAGTATGGGTTCATTCACAGGAACGGTCATCGCCGCGGCGGAGCCCAACCTCATCATGCAGTCTCCCGGATTAAATGCTCTCGCCGCGAAGTTCTCCGCACCCAGGTCTCCCGAACCCGCCGCTACCGGCGTACCCTCCATCAGGCCGGTTTCTCTCGCCGCAGTTTTCGAGATTTTGCCGGTTATCTGGGTCGAATAATAGATATCCGGGAACCAGCTCGACTTGATATTCAATTCGCTTAAGATCTCTTCCGACCACGTGTTCTTCCTGATATCATGCATCAAGGTGCTTGATGCGTCATTGCAGTCGGTCGCAAAATCATTGGTTAACCTGTAGCGGACATAGTCCTTACTCAGCAATATCTTGTTTATTTTTGCAAACGTCTCAGGCTCGTGCTTTTTTACCCACACTAGTTTTGTCAGCGTGTATTGTTGATTTACCGGATTGCATGTGATCTGGCTTATCTTATCGCCCATCGCCGCTTTCAGCTCTTCGGTTTCAGGTATGTTCCTCCTGTCCATCCACATGATTACGGGGCGTATCGGCTCCAGGTGTTGATCAAGGCACAGCAAGCTAACCATCTGTCCGGTCAAACCGACGGATAATACCTCCTCTTTTTTTACGGACGTCTCTTTCATACAGATCTTTATCGCTTTAACGGCAGAACTGTACCATTTCGTCGCATCAAACTCGATCCATGTTCCTCCATGGCTGTAATCGAGAGAGTACTCAACTGATGATCTCCCCACTATCTTTCCATTGGAATCAATTAATGCGACTTTGCAACTGCTGGTGCCGGTGTCAATCCCCAAATGATAAGCCATAAGCTTTCTCTCCTCTTTTTTGATTGCTTTACTCTGCCAAATCGAGGATAAAGTCTAACAATTTGATTACCTCAAAATCCGGTCCGTTTTCCTTAAAGTTTTCGAAACAATGGTTGCAGGCTACGATCAGCTTTTCGGCGTTAATATCCTTTACCTGTTTCATACGCCGTGCTGTTATCTTTTTCGAAATTTCGGGAGCACAAACCTTAAGCGTCGGCCCGCCGCAGCACTTTGCGTTTTTCTTGTTCCACCTCAGCTCTTTCAGTTCGACTTTCGCGGCACTCAGAATGCCTCTGACCGTTGTTTCGTCTTCGGCGCCGCGCACGAGCTTGCAGGGGTCATGATAAGTAACGCTCTTGATCTTCGCATCCTTCAGCTTTAATTTGCCGCTGTCAATCAGCTGTTTGATATACGCTGTAACGGCGACTACTTTTTTATTGTCCTTAAGCCGGTCCCAGAGATGCGGAGAATCGATTACGACGCTTTTTACATTTCCAGCGTTCGCCAGCTGGATTATTTTATCCATGTATTTTTTACTTGTATTCCATACCCCCAGCTCGTACAGAAGCGCGCTGTCGTATTTGCCCTCCACGATGACGGTTGCATCGACTCCCGCCTTGCCGGCGATCTTCTTGAATGCATCGGCATTGCCCTGGTCGAACGTGATGAATACAACCGGCTTTTTGGTTAAGGCCGAAACGTCAGCATTTTCCCATATGCAACTTTCCTGTATCTTTTTTGCATATTCCTTTACTTCTTCGGGCATGAAACCCGCTTCGTTTATATCCGCTCTCCCGGCCGCTATGGCAGCGGGTATATTCGTGTCGTCAAAACCGCACTGCGTACAAAGGCCGCAAAGGCAGCATTCATAAATTCGGGTGACGTCCTGTTCGTCCAATTCCCTTACGCCGCTGTTGAGCAAAGACAGCAGCAGCATCCTGCCTCTTGGCAAATTGGTTTCAATCTTTGTTTCTACCCCAACAGTACAAATGAAATTAGCCATAGGGCAGTTGCGCCATTCTTCTAATGTTTTAATATGCTTGTCTGTATTTTTCATTTTCCTATAATCCCTAACTTTCCAATATTCATTATTTTGTTTGGGTCTAACGCTTTTTTGATCTTCTCCAGAACATTGAAAGCATCTCCGTATTGCTCTCTCATATGCTTTGCCAGCTGTATCCCAATTCCGTGGTGTTCGTTCAGAACGCCACCGTTTTCCAAAATCGCTTTTGCGCCCACTGCCCATATCTTATTGTTGAGCTCAATGCCTTCTTTCGGGTCTGTCGGCGGCTTTTCGATGATGAAATTGGGATATACCGAAGCGCCCCAGTCATACCAATGCGAGAAGTGCGCGACGTACTTTACGCCCCATTCCGAGAACGTCTCTTCGATCGCACGCTTCATGCCGCGATAAACGTTCTCGATATCCTTGTGCAGCGCGCATGAATCCAGCACGCCGTAAAGGCATTTGGAGGACTCCAGCGTATAGGGGGGATAATAGAAATCAAACCTCTTTTTCCACCAGTTCCATCCGGGTTCCGGGCCCAGGTCCTTCGCGCCGTTTTTAAAGCAGATGTTAACGGCGACTTTTTCTTCCACGTCAACGAGCTCTGCAAAACCGTCAAAACCCAGCACCATATAGCCGCCGGTATCGATCTTAATGCCGAGAACTTTTTCGACCATTACTTTTGTGTCGTTTTCATCATATATGCGGACAACCGAGGGTTTCAGCCCGCTTACCATGATCTCCCGTGCGGATTCCAGCGCCGAATGCAGGCTGTCGAACAGCAATGCCCTGAATGACATCTTTTCAGGCAGCTTCTTGATTTTTAGTGTAACGGTCGTTATGACTCCGTATACGCCTTCCGCGCCCAGGAAAAGCTTCTCAAAGCTGGGGCCTGTCGAATGGACGGGAATAGGAAGGCTTTTTACGATCTCGCCGTCCGGCAGTACCGCCTCAAGGTTCAGCATCATATCCTCTATCTTGCCGTACTTGCTTGAAAAGTGCCCGCTGCCCCTGCAGGACAGAAAACCGCCCAGCGTAGAACAATATATAGATGCGGGGAAGTGGTTCAATGTATAGCCCCTGTCGTTCAGATACGTTTCCAGATCAATCTGCATGATGCCTGTTTGCACAGTAACGTTATAACTTTTTTCATCGATACAAATCACATTGTTCATTTTCTTCATATCGATTACGATGCCGCCGTCAATTGCCAGAACTCCGCCCAACCCGCCGGCGCCGCCGCCTCTCGGAACGATCGGTATATCGTTTCTGTTTGCGAATTTCACAACTTCCGAGACCTGTTTTGTCGATTCCGGGAACACCACAGCATCCGGCCTTGGCGGCTTGCAGCCTTCATTCATCCAGACCCTTGACGGCCACCAGCCGTCAAGGGAGTAGGAGTCCATATCACATTCCAGATCCGTGATGTTGTCTTCCCCTACAATTGCCTTTAATTCGTCATAAATTAAGAATTGTTTAAATGTCTTACTCATTACTGCCTTACCTTTCTCCTATAACAATTTGCCATTTCTTTTCGAACCCAAGCTGATCACATATTTCGTAAATCAATTCGATGTTTTTCCATTCGTCATAGAGACTGGGATGCGGGATCTCCCTTGAATGGATCGAATCACAGAACGTCTTTAAATTAGGCACATATCCATCCAGGACATGCGTCATGTTCACGCTGAGCGGCACCCAATCGCTTTCCCAGCACTGGGAATTGTTATCTTCGTAATAGGTAACCTTGCGCGCGTTATCCACCATTACAGCGCAGCGATGTGCAACGACTTCCAGGTGCTCGCTGTGGCAACCGCGGTTCCCCTCTGTGCCCCAGGAGGCTACGCCCAATACGCCGCTCTCGAAATTGCATATGAGGCCGACCGGGCTTCTGTCGATACCCCGCTTATTGCCCATAACTTTCACTTCGCCGATGTCTCCGCCGAAAGCCCTAAAAATATCGATCACATGGATGTGCCATTCCATCAAACCGGTCAGGAACGTCGCATACGGATAGCCGTGCGATTTGGACTCTATCAGCATCACTTCGCCAAACTCCGGTTCATTCATGATATCCATGGCCTTCCTGTATGCGATGGAACCCCGTTTCTGATGATCTACCATGACCACCCTTTTTAAGTCGCACGCCATTTCCCAAAGGTCTCTGCATTCTCCAGGCGTTATGCTAACCGGCTTTTCTACAAACACATCAAGTCCGGCTTTCATCGCATCTCTTAATACTTTTGGGTGAACCGCGGCATTGATACAAACCACAACCCCGTCCAATTTTTCCTTGTCAAGCATTTCATGGTAATCTTTATATGCTCTTTCAAACCCAAATTGTTTTCTGACTTTTTCTGCACGATCAAGATCCAAATCACATACTGCGACCCGTTCGATCGATTGCAAATAATTCAGGCTGGGGAAAAGCATGTTTGTGGCATGAATCCCTGCGCCGATAAATGCTAATCTCGTTGGCGCAACATCAATACTCCAATCTTTGGTATCAAATTTGCCTTTCATAATTCCTCCTTATAATCTTTCTATATATTCTTTTTTCTTTATTATTTGATTTTAACCTTCATGCTTTGTATAACAATCTGTCCTCAAGTCATGGGTTTTACAATTCAGGATACTAGATGTTTCACTATTAGAAATCTGTTTTCATTATTTAATATTTATATTTGATTAATTCTACGATTATTCAAAAAATCCTTTTTTTTTTCTAAAATATTTTATTATTTGATATCAAGTTTCATATATTGAAATTGTAAAAATATTTAAAATTAGTAACCCTAACAAAAACCGCAGAAAAATAAGAAGTTAGGTTGTTTCATATTTGCGATCAGTTAAAGTATGCTTAGGAATTTCCAAGGTTAAAAACGAATTTCTATTTATTCAGAAATTAAAATTTTTAGATATTTGTAGGGCAGTTTAATTTTTGCGAAAGACGAAACGCGACATCTTTGATGATTTTTCCGTATTTCTCCATTTCGGAAATGTTGATTCTACTGGATGGCCCGGTAATCCCAATAGATGCAATAGGATAATTAATATAATCCAAAACCGGACAGGCAACGCAGCGTATTCCAATGATGCATTCTTCCTCATCAAAGGCATAGCCAACCTCTCTGATTTTATCAAGTGCTGAAATTAATTCTTTTTTTGTAACGATCGTATTGCTTGTATAGCGCTTTAATTCGATTTGATCAATAATCACATCTCTTTGATGGCTATCTAAAAAAGCCAAATATGATTTACCGATTGCTGTACAATGAAGTGGATCTTCAGTACCTATACTTTCAGATAGATTGATGAACCCCCCGCTGTTTTGTATATCTATTGTTATAATACTATTCCGATGTGTTGGTACACTTAGTTGTACGCTTTCGCCGGTCGCTGCAAACAATTTCAGCCAAGAAAGGCTTTGCTAATATTACTAAATTCTTGCTGGTCAGCAACGCAGGCCGAAATCTCAATAGACCTAAACTCAAGCGGTACATTTTTGAATTATTATCTTTGTCGACAAGTTCATTTTCCACTAAAGCAGTAAGTAATCGATAGACAGAACTTTTATTCATATTCCGTAATACTGGCTATTTGGGTTAAAGAAAGCTGCTCATGGTTTCTTAATTTATCTAAAATATTTATTGCTTCATTAAGGGTTTTGCTCATTGTTGTTTCCTCTTATATCTAACCTAAGTATATTTATTATCGCTTTATAAGTATATTGACTGGGTCTTTTGTTGTCAACATGAATATACAGACTATATTTTTTCTTTATTCATAGTCCTCTGCCTGGTTAACGCTAATTCTTGTTTTCTGTTCGAACTTCGTCAGGTTATTTTAACCCCTATCATATTCAAGACTGCCCCCCGGCACGACCGGGGGGCAGATTTCAGATTTCAGATTAACCTACCACTGAGGAAACGATCATTCAGTACGGATTTATTTATATATCGGGCCCAGTGCGGCACAAGCACGATAATCGGCGCCCTCCAAGTCGTTTGTTCCAAATGCATCCCAGATGGATGGACGGAAAATATTATTTTCTTCAACGTTATGCATGCTCACAGTATACGAAGCATGGATGCGAAGGTAATCAGATCCCGCCCTATATGTCCATAACAGAAAGCACCATGGTTCGCACCCCATTTTGCCATCACACTGTAAACATCCGTGAAAGCGCCCTTGCCCG
Organism: Anaerohalosphaeraceae bacterium; assembly: GCA_963675525.2. GTDB lineage: Bacteria > Planctomycetota > Phycisphaerae > Sedimentisphaerales > Anaerohalosphaeraceae > 4572-13. Next base: position 246,817 of record CAXXSL010000019.1, read on the forward strand.
TCAGCCGTGGTGCAAACCATGTGGTGGGCCAGGTCGGGTCAGTACGCTGATCAAGCGCCTTGTGTATTTCGGGATGCAACTCACATGTCCAGCCTTCTGCAAACTGCAGAACCGGGCCAAGACCCTTAACGACGTTTATGCGGACCATTGTAACCGGCATACCGCCGCGTGTTCCGCCGATATAGTGGCTGGAGAAACCGCCGCCACGGAAATAGAACCGGTCGGCGGGACACCAATCAGTTTTTTCAAGGCAGGCTTTCATTTCAATGTCGGTCATCTCATAAAACGGCTTGATGACCGGGTTACCGCCCTGTCTGATACCGCGCCCGTGCCGTCCAACGAGCGGCACCCGAGTTGATCAGGTGTATGATACCGTTTTCCGCAAGTCCGGTAGGCTTTATACCGGTAACACGCTGGATCGCTTCGGACTCCAGTAGGTACGGACATCTGCAAATATACCAGGCGTGTTGGTTAAAAGGTGCTGGAAAAGCATCGAAAAACCGTTCAGCGTGTCGTTTTCCGTAGCAAGCACCAGAGATTCCCTCAAGCCGTTCCAATCAAACTGGGAGTTCAGTATAGCTTCGGCAAAATCGAAGTTGGGTTTGTAGTCTGTCCACTGGCGCTGCCCCTGCACACCGCCCAATATCGCGTTATGGCCACAGCTTTCTCTTCCACAAAACCAAGCTCCGCGAGCCGCGGGTTCCCAATCATGAGATCGCGTATGATCATAGCGCATTTAACAACAAACTCCCATTGCTCATCCTTAACCTTGCGGGAGAACGCTATATCGGCCGGGTTCTTTTCATATCCTTCTTTACAGTATTCCTTCGTCCATGCGAGCGCTTTCTCAAACTCCACAGGGTCATAGATACCCATGTCAATACGGCGAAGTATTTCTGTTTCATCCACCGATTCGCTTCTCATCCCAAAATACTCCTGAAGTAAATCCTGATTAAGGATGGAGCCCGCAATGCCCATGCACATCGATCCGATCTGCAGGTAGCTTTTCGCGCGCATCATCTTTACCGCAATGCCGCACTTTGCAAAGCGCAATATCTTTTCCTGCACGTCTTCTGGGATGGAATAATCATCCTTGTCTTTGACATCGTGCCCGTAAATGCTGAATGCAGGCATACCTTTCTGGGAATGTGCGGCCAGTACGGCGGCCAGAAATACTGCGCCGGAACGCTCCGTGCCATTAAAGCCCCAAACAGCCTTGACCGTTGAGGAGTCCTGATCCATCACTTCGGTAGAATAACACCAGCAAGGAGATACCGTCAGGGTAACTTCCACGCCTTCACGCTCAAATTTTTCCTGACAAAGCGCAGCTTCCTTGACGCCGCCGATCGTTGTATCGGCAATCACCACTTCGGCAGGTTAACCATCCGGATATTTTATATTTTCTGTTATAAGCTTAGCGGCAGAAATCGCCATGCCCATCGTCTGATCTTCCAGTTGTTCACGAACGCCATTTCTTCTGCCGTCGATGCATGGCCTTATACCTATTTTTACCATTATGTAAATGTCTCTCCTCTTCTTGTATTTGTCATAGGTTTATTCGCCCGATTCAATCAGCGTATCCCTAACAAATTCTTTCGTCTTCTACCTCCCTGCTGCATCCTTGAGCGCCTTCACAACCGGCAGCTCCTCGCCCGAAAGGAAGCGCACCAGCGCGCCGCCGCCCGTACAGATATAGCCAATACGCTCACTCACATGGAACAGATTTGCCGCCAATACGCTGTCGCCCCCGCCAATCACCGAAAAGCCTTTGGTTTCCGCCGCAGCTTCCCAAATGGTCTTCGTGCCCGCTTCGCTCGGCTTCTTCTCGAATACGCCATCGGCCCGTTGATGAACACCGTGCCCGCCTCCCGGATGATTCGCTCGTACCTCGATATCGTTTTTGCGCCGATGTCGATCAACAGCTTGTCTTGCGGAATGTCCCCCACGCTGACCTCATGGCGTATTTCGTCCTTGACATATGCGAAGTCCTCCGGCACCAGTATCTTACCGCTGTACGCGTCCAAT
>CAXXSL010000020.1:0-199973 GCA_963675525.2 Anaerohalosphaeraceae bacterium
GTCGTCTATACGTACAATCTGCAAAACCGCCTGTCGATGGTGACCACGACGCCGTATGTGGACAATGTGGCGCAAACCTCGACCGTGACCGCATACACCTACGACCCCTCCGGCATCCGAACATCCAAGACCGTCGATGACACATACCGAACCGATTACCTCATCGACCCGGCGAATCACACCGGTTATGCACAGGTCCTGGAGGAATGGACGACCGACATCACGAACCCCGCCGAGCCCGTGCTCCGGTCCACCGTTTATTATACCCTTGGCGATGACGTGATCGCCCAGACCCGCGCCGAAGACATCGACGGCACATGGACGGTTTACGATACCGAATACCTTCTCTACGACGGCCACGGCAGCACACGGCAACTCGTTAAGCCGGACTTGACGGTGACCGACAGCTACAATTATGATGCCTATGGCGTGATGCTAAGCAGCGACAGCGGGGCGGATGCGACGGCAAGTGCCGCCACCAGCCTGCTCTATTCCGGCGAACAATACGATACCGACGCCCAGCAGTACTACCTCCGCGCCAGATATTACAACCCATCAAACGGATTGTTTAACCGCACCGACCCCTACGCCGGAAATACCCACGACCCGCAGTCCCTCCACAAATACGCCTACGTGCACAATAATCCGGTTAATGGGATTGATCCGACAGGTATGTTTTTTGGCGGCTTGGGTGGGTTGGTGCTGAGCGTGGCTATTGGAGCGATGCTCTATGGAGCTTATATCGGTTCCTATACTACTGCTATGGCACCATACGCTGAGAGAATCTATGGTCATGCTTCTGATTTGAATTTCCTTGTCAGAGAAAAAGAGCGTGACAATGCAACAATTATTGTTCATGGTATTTCTCCTCCTCGTTTTAATGGTTGGTCGAGTGATTTTACTGATGAATTGGAAGCTCGTGCGAATAATCAGGACTATTATGAATTTACCTGGTCTGGATTTGATATGACGGGAGTCATTGGGATTAATAGAGGAGTACATGATGTCGCCACAAATAACTTGATACGGGCAGCTCAAATCGTTCAGCAGAAAGGCTACAGCAAAGTAAATATTATTTCCCATAGTTGGGGTACCGTTCTTTCGCGGGATGCCCAATATCAAGGCATAGGTAATATTGATACATGGGTTACAATGGGATCACCTTTGCCGGAAAGCATGGACGGACCTCAAAATTTGAATAATTGGATAAACTTTTATTCACATACAGACCTGGTTACTTATTTTGGCCCTGAACTTGATAGAACAGGTGTTGTTGGAGGCACTGGCTTCTTATGGCAAAGAACAGGCGATATCAGACAATATATGGTAAATGGCGGCCATACTTCATATTGGACAAACAACTCAGTTCTCAGTATAATAGGGCACCAATTGAGTGGTCAATAGGACTGGAAAATAGGAAGTATTATGGACAAGAAGAAGTATCAATTTGTTGTCGTTTCGATTTTTATAATTCTAATGTGCATAATTAGCGTTTGTGCCATAACAAATTGGTTTAGAGGATCATCACCAAAGGATGTTATACGTTCGTATTATGATGCTAAAGATCGGGGCGATATTGAGTTTTTACGTCAAATAATCTTTTTTCCACAAAGCACAACGGAAGAGGAGATAAATTCGAGAATTAAGTCAGAGATCACGGGGACTGATGAAAAAATACTTACACGGGCAGTAGGTGCCAAAATAAAAGTGGAATATGAAAAAATTATTGATGACCAAACCGCAGAAGTTGGCGTTGTACTTAAAATGGGCCTACCTTGCTTCAAGAAGAGAGTTCCATTCCAGGAGATTGTCTTAAAAAAAGATGATAATAAATGGAAATATTCTTTCAGTAAATATGAACTTAGCGAAAAGCAGTTAATAGAAGCAATAAAAGAGAACCCCTATGATGCTTCGGCAATATTTCATCTTGGTAGACTGTATCAACCTGATAATCCTGCGAAGGCAAATAAGTATTATGTAAAGTACCGTGAACTTGAACCTCAAGGTTTTTGGATTAGCAAGGAACTATTAGACCAGATCAAAAAATATCAAAAAATTGAAAATGAAGAGAGTGAATTGCTGAAAAAGTTAAAAAATACTCCGGAGAGGTCAATTAGGAGAGCGTCGGTTTATTTGACATTAGGGCAATTGTTTACAGAACATGGAGATTACAAGAAAGCAGATATGTACTTAGAACAAGCGGAAAAAGTTGCGAGTTCACTGACCAGTCACAACTCTGATATCGAAAAAAGGCTGAAAGTTGCCCAGGAAACTTTTGATTTGGCAGTAAAAGGGGAACATCTAGATATTTTAAGCGAATTGGAAGCCAAGGGGGCTTATAAATAGCTTTGGCCAAGGTTTTTTTGATATGACCTATAAGCCTTTATAGAAAACAAGCGAAAGGAGAAATCGTAATGTGGTCAGGTAAATCGACAATATTTATTACATCGATCTTGTGTGCGTTTTTTATTTCAGGATGTGGAAGGCAAGATGAATGTGGGGACATGGTTATAAAGCGAAGGAATGATGCATCAATGCAAATATGTAAAGTTTTAAATGCTATTGATAGTAAAGAATCAGCTGTGGCTGCAATCCCAGAACTTGAAAAGTTGGCCATAGAATATTCCCAAGCAAAAGCTGAGTTTCTTAAATATCAAAAGGAAAACCCCGGATTTGAACAGAAATATCTTCAAGAATCTTCGCAGATTATGCAAGATTGGGGTAAAGCATTGTCAAGTTTTAATACGAATCAAGATATTCCAGAGGAGTTTAGAAAGCAAATAATGAAAATCTTATCACTGTAATTAATTGTCCTCGTACAGTGCAAATATTCGTCGGGACCTAACATTTTGTTCTTTCACAAGTTAATATCGAGAGATTCGTCCGTGAATGACAGCTTAAATTGCGAATGGTAGGGCAGTATTGATAGAAGTTGTTTGAATCCGGCGATTTTTAACAGACCGGTTTTGCAGAGCAGGCAGTAGGGCGTTGATATGCCCGACGGGGTAACTGATTAAGCTGCCAATCTGTGAGAACGAAACGGGGTCAGACCCCGTTTTAGTCTGTAGTTTGAAATATTTTATTATTTGTTTGATTTTTATCTAACTTGTGGTATAATACACAAAATTGAATATTCACAATTTAATAGAGTGCGAGGCCTGCTATCTCGCCCGGGTTACCCTGAGCCAAGTCGAAGGGCAAATAAGCCACATCCGTGGTTTCAAACTGGCTCAAAATGGCGTCATTTCGGACAACTTTGGCGTCATACTGGACAACAATGGCGTCGTTTTGGACAAACTTGGCGTCGTTTGGGCGCACTTTGGTATCAGGAATGTTACCTAAAAAACCACCAAAAGCCGCATTTCTACATCAGAAACGCAGATCCACCACTTTGTTACGTAGTTTCTAAGCACTTTTTACGAAGATAAAGAATCATAGAGGCATCTGTCAAGGAATAGTCAACCGATGTAATTCGGGCGAAACAGTCACGTTCGAAATTTTCCATGATCCAAAGAAAGAAATTACTTAAGCTTATTGAGTTGGTTTAGAAATAAATCTTTGCCCCACAGGTTCAGGGATGGCTGCTCTGTGACATGTACGAACCTGCGAACATCTTGAGTTGTTGCTCTCCAGTCAATTGAGGTGATTTGTTTTTTCAATTCCGTTACACACCAGTCGTAGTTTACCTCGATGTCCCGGTCTTTCCATGGCCCCATTTGCTTTAAAGCGGATTCAAGAAACGTATAGTTGATCTCAATTCCCCGGCTGGTATACCACAGAAAGTCATACCAGTCACGTCCTTTGATATAGTCTCTGCAAAGCAAGGCGTGAATCTTCCCTGCAAACAAGCTGGGTTTGTCCTGGGCAACTACAGAAGAGACGAAGGGGAAGTCAAGATATTTGATTTCAAGTTCGCTGCCGGAAGGGGGATTCATATCAACCTCAAACTTAATGCGGATTTTACGACGAGGTCCCGTTTGCCCGGCATAGTTCAATTGCAGGACCTTCCCGAGCGAATCGTCTTTTAAAAAGGCTTTGCGCACGGCAATATCTGTTCCGGACCGATCCGTGATCTCGATCCGATAGCCATATGCCGTTAGTTCATCCGTCATCGTCAGCAGATGCGGCTTTAGCTCAAAATCCGCATCCGGCTCCTTTAAAATGAAGTCCAGATCTTCTGAAAAACGGTTCAGACCATAAAAGATTCGTAAACAAGTGCCGCCTTGAAAAGCCGCATGTTTGAAAAAGTCCGTTCGTCCCAACGCTGCCAACATCACTTCCTGTGTGATTTCGCGAATCGCCTGTTCTTCTTCAATTTCGGATTTACAATGGTAAGAGTCCAGTCTATCCTGGATCAACTTGATGCTCATAATTTCAAATCCTTTCTCAAACCCTTACAAAAACGCTGAACACGTCGGCTGTTATAATTGGCTGTAAGGACATCGAATTCTTCACCGGTCAATTGCTCGAGTTCTTCGGGTTCAACTCGCAAACTTTTCACAACCGGCTCGATACCGCTCCACTCCCGTTTGTGTGCATATACATAATCGGCTAATGCTTTCAGCGGCGTTGCCATTAAAAACACACAGCCGTTTTCATCAGTTACCTGTTTGACTCCGGTATAAAACACTTTCTGGGGGATACGGCGATAACTAAAAAGTCCCAGTGGTGTATCAAAATCCTTTGAGTTTTTGAAGGAAGCACTGGTGCACGTATAGACGGCTTCCGGAATCCAGCCATGCCACCGCAACGCCGATTCCAAACTGATATAAGAAGGACCATAGATGTGCTGTGCAATGGAGTAGGGGTTCTGGCGAACCTTTTGGTATAGTGGGGCCAGACAATATAACCCTCGGCGGATATGGATCAACTCGCCGCGGGCAATGGCCCGTTTGATAAGGGCCTGCCTGCTGTTATCTCCTTCCGGCAGTAATGTTACCAAATCCTGTGCCGAAAATACCCCGGGATGCGGGAATTCAATGAGTTTTCTGATTAATCTGTTCATATTCGTCTCTATTAGTAGTCAATACTGTCATATAATGACAGTATCTATTAAATATATACAAATATTTATCGGGATATTCAAGTGAAATAATTAATCGTATTTGTCAAAAAATGATCTTATTGACGAAAAAAAGCGTAAACAGGACATAATGGACAACAATAGCGTCGTTTAGACGGACTTTGGTATCAGGAATGTTATCTGGAAACACACAAAACAGCGCATTACTACTCTAAAAACAAAACTTAAAACATCTTTTCAGCGACCGAGAAAACCGGCCGGGAGCTTTTAATAATGATGGATTATGGAATCATTATTGCTTATACTGCAATATCAAATACAGAGCCGATGTGCCAATAACAGCCGGGAAGGTATATTGCCATAGCAATGGATAAACAGCGAGATATCATGATCGTCAGTGATCTGCATCTGGGCGACGGCGGTCCGCGGGATAACTTCGCCGCGGATAATAAAGCCGCCAAGTTCGACCGGTTTCTGGACTATGTCGCCGGGCAGGAGGCCGAGTTGATTATACTGGGGGACCTGTTTGAGTTTTGGCAGGCCAATATCGGCCGGGTCCTGACCCGCCAGATGGATTTGATCAAGCGTCTGTCCGACATGCAGGCGGTCTATGTCGTCGGCAACCATGATGCGGATTTCGAGGACCTGATCGGCACGAATTTCCTGGCCCACCCGTTTTTTGAGCGGATGAGCGGTCCGTTTGAGCGGACCATTGCCGGCAAACGCTTTAAATTTATGCATGGTCATGAACTGGATCCGTTCAATCGGGACGGCACGCCGCGATGGGGCAGGATACTGGCGATACTGGGTGGGATTATCGAGGACCGGAAGGGGTCACCATTACTGTCGGCCGGGGGGATGACGGAAAAAAGTCTTTTGAAGGTTGGACGCAGCTTTATGTGGCTGTGGAATAAATCCGTTAACCTGTTTGAAAAAAGTGAACACCACGCAAAAACCCATGCGTTCGTCGATTCGTTGACCCCCGCACAGGATCCCGCTAAGATCAAGGGCATCATGTCATTGTACCACAATAACAAACGGCAGGAGGGGTACGATTTTCTCATTACCGGCCATACGCACAAAGCGGGGCTCTTTCAGGACTGGTATTGCAACAGCGGCTGCTGGGTCGGCCTGCGGTCCAATTTCTTAAGGCTTCAACCGGACGGCCAGCTCCATGTCTATGAGTGGAAAGAGAACACCCCGGTTCTAACCGATCAATTATCTTCAATCAAGGAGGCTTGAATATGAAAATTAATCTGGAACGATTAAAACTTCCGAGTCTGTACAAGAAAACATTGCACAAAACCGGTTTGCCGCCCGGAACGCTCGTTTACACCGGCGACAAAAACGCCGAGCCCGTTCAGATACATCTGATCGATTACGATGAAACGAAGGTTGAGGAAAAGCCGTTGGATTCGACACAGCAAATCCTGGCCCTGCAACAAACGGATTCGAATAGTTGGACCAACCTGGATGGCATCCACGACGTCGAACTCATCGAACAGATCGGGCAGCAGTTTAAACTGCATGCGCTGGTACTTGAGGACATTGTCCACATCGGTCAGCGTCCGAAGATGGAAGACTATGATACTTACCTGTATATTGTTCTCAAAATGCTTCAGTATGATGAGCAAAAGCAGGCGGTTGAGAGCGAACAGGTCAGCATGATTCTCGGTCCGCATTACCTGATAACATTTCAGGAGCGGCCCGGCGACGTCTTCGAAACGGTACGTCAGCGGATTCGTTCCGGCAAGGGACGTGTTCGCAAAATGGGCTGTGATTACCTGGCCTATTCGCTCATTGATGCGATCGTGGACAATTATTTTCACATTCTTGAAACATTCAGCGAACGCATCGAACGGCTGGAAGATGTATTGCTCGATGACCCGACCGATGCGGTGCTTGGACAGATCCATGCGCTCAAACGGGAACTGACCCTGTTGCGGAAATCCGTTTGGCCGCTGCGTGAGTTGGTGGCCGGACTGGACAGACTGGAATCCGGTCTGATGAAAAAAGGCACCAAAGTCTTTACGCGAGACCTCTACGACCATACTATCCAGATCATCGATACCATCGAAAGCTTTCGCGAAGTCGTCTCCGGCATGATGGATCTCTACATGTCTGTCGTCAGTAACCGGATGAACGCCGTCATGAAGGTGCTGACCATTATCGCGACGGTTTTTATGCCGCTGGGTTTTGTCGCCGGGATCTTCGGCATGAACTTTGAACACATGCCCGAACTGAAATGGCAATGGGCCTACCCTGTTGGCTTTTGGCTGGTTATTATAGCGATTATGACGACGATGGTCATTTACTTTAAACGTAAAAAATGGCTGTAGTCAAATAGGAAAAACACCGCATCGGAGCCTGAAAAATGTTAAGTCTTATCTTATTTATAGTCGTTATTTTTGTCTCCTTCGTCGTTGTCCGCATCGGAGCCATTGCCTTTCATTTGACCGGACTGGACTGGTCACTGGCAAAGTTTCAGGCCCTGTCCTGTTTCAGCGGTACCGGCTTCACCACCAAAGAATCGGAACTCGTGGTCGGGCATCCCCAAAGGCGAAAAATCGCTTCGATCCTGATGGTATTGGGAAATGCCGGTCTGGTAACATTGATTGCCACGACGGTCAACTCGCTGCGTCCCCGCCAGTTGGAACTGCCTTTTTTAAGAGGCCTTCCCGAATGGCTCATTCCCTGGATCAGTCTGGCGATTATCATCGTGGTGGTTTACAGCTTGTATCGATTTGTCAACTCCAGCGCCGCATATCGTATGACCAATGCCCTCCGGCGGAAACTGATTGCCCGGCAGGAGGGCGGCCGTACGGTGTCGTTTGAAGAACTGACCATCACCACCGGCGGCTATGGCGTCTTGCGCGTCCCGGTCGCCGCGAGCAGCCCGATTCTGCATAAAACCCTGATGGACTCCGGCCTCAAAGCCGAAAACATACTGGTCCTGGCCATTATTCGCGGTTCCGAGACGATCGCCAATCCCCCCGTATCGACCGCGATACAGGAAAATGATGATTTGATTTGCTTTGGACAGATGGATTCAATTCGTAATTCCGGGTTGTTCCAAAAATAAAAAAATAAAACTTATAGATTGAGTGTAGGAGTGATTTTGCAAGCGACGATATTAGATACAGACATGATGACGTGGGTCATAATTCCCCTGTTGATTTTCCTGGCACGGATCGTCGATGTGACCATCGGCACGGCCCGTGTGATTTTTGTCTCCCGCGGGTATAAGATACTGGCCGCGGCGACCGGCTTTTTCGAAGTCCTCATCTGGCTGCTGGCGATCGGACAAATCATGAAAAATCTTTCCAACCCCATGTGCTACATCGCCTACGCTTCCGGGTTTTCACTCGGTAATTATATCGGCATTACACTAACCGAAAAATTAACACTGGGAACCGTGCTGGTGCAGGTCTTAACCAACCGGGACGCATCCGCCTTAGTACAGGCATTGAAAGATAGTGACTACGGTGTAACAACCGTTCAGGCCCAGGGGGCGTTTGAACCGGTCAAGCTGGTGTTTACCATTGTTCCCCGACGAAATCTGGATGAGGTTTTGCGAATCATCCGCCAGCATAATCCGAAATCATTTTATACCATTCAGGAAATCGGGAGCATGGCAAAGGGCTTCTTTCCGCAGCGTAAGAAAATCGGCTTTGTGGGCATAACGACATTATTCAAACCTTTTCGCAAAGGCAAATGATGAATGAAAAAACGGAAACCAAACTGGCGCAGTTGAAAGCGGTTCTCGAAAACCACAAAAACATGCTGATTGTGCTGCAGGACAACCCGGATCCCGACGCGATTGCTTCGGCGGTGGCTCTGCGCAGACTCGCTAATGTCATGGCCAATGTTCAATGTTCGATTGCCCACGGCGGCACGGTGGGACGCGCCGAAAACCGGGCACTGGTCAAATATCTTGGTCTCAATCTCCGTCCCATTCAGCAAATCGACACCGCCAAGTTTGAGTTGTTTGCGATGGTGGACACCCAACCGGGCACCGGGAACAATTCTCTCCCCAATACGATTGAGCCGGACATTGTCATCGACCATCACCATTGCAGAGAATCGACCCGGCATTGCCGCTTTTCTGATGTCCGCAGCCGCTGCGGCGCAACCGCGACGATTTTGTATGAATACATGGAGGCCGCCGGCATCAAGCCCGAGGCACCCACCGCCACGGCATTGCTGTACGCCATCCGCTCCGATACGCAGGATTTGGGGCGCGATGCGACCAAAGCGGACATCCGCGCGCTGACGCGCCTGTACTTGCTTGCAAACAAACGTGTACTCAGCCAGATTCAGCGGGGCAAAGTCCGGCGGGATTATTACCGTATGCTCGCCGATGCCCTCACCAACGCGCAGGTCTATGCCAACGCCATCGTGACCGACCTGGGCCAGATTGAAAACCCCGACATGATTGCCGAAGTCGCCGACCTGCTCCTCCGCGACGACCAGACCGACTGGGTCATGGTCTATGGAATCAGTCAGGACAAAATGCTCATCTCGCTGCGCACCTCACAGGAAACCATCACCGCCGAGAAGGTCATTCGTCATCTCGTGTCCCGGCGGGGCACCGGCGGCGGACACCCCAGTTACGCCGGCGGACAAATACCATTGAAAAAACTCACCAAAAAAGCCGTTGAGAAACTCGAAAAGACCCTCACCAGCCGATTCGTCAAAGAAGTCACCGGCAACACCCCCAAACCCGAACCGCTGGCGGCAACGGACGGTACGCCGACCAAATCAGAGCCGGGAACATAAGTGACCGATTTTATTAGCGGGGCAGGAGCCTTTAGCCCTTGGTACGGGAAGAGTGTGTTTGTATTCGGGGGCATTCCGGCGGGAAATTCGGAAATTTTGGGCTTTACAATTTTGTTGGTGTTTTTTATGATGCATCTATGTCCAGAAACAAAAAAGAACAGAAACTGCTCGGGCTAGAGGAAATGTGTTCGGTTTTGTGCCAGATTCAGGAAGTCGACCACATGAAAAGCTTCCTGGAGGAGATTCTGACGCCTGCCGAACGCAAGGACCTTGCCCTGCGATGGCAGTTGATGCAGATGCTGGAAGACGGCATTCGGCAGCGTCAAATCGCCGCTGAACTGGGCATCAGCCTCTGTAAAATCACCCGTGGTGCGAAAATACTTAAAAAGACACAATCTATCAGTAAACGCTATTTAGAAGCCAGGAGAAAAAAATGAACCGAAAAATCTTACTTGATGAAAAAGACATTCCACGTCAATGGTACAACATCGCGGCGGATCTGCCGACACCGATGCTTCCGCCGCTGGGCCCGGACGGCAATCCGGTAACGCCGGACATGCTGACGCCGGTGTTCCCGATGAACCTGATCGAGCAGGAAGTCAGTACGGAACGCTGGATCGACATCCCCGAGGAAATCCTGGATATCCTATACCGCTGGCGGCCGGCACCGTTGCGACGAGCCGTTTATCTGGAACGTTTTCTGGATACTCCCGCGAAGATTTATTACAAGGACGAAAGCACCAGTCCCGCCGGCAGTCACAAACCCAATACCGCCGTCCCGCAGGCATGGTACAATAAACAGTTCGGTATCGAACGGCTGACCACCGAAACCGGCGCCGGCCAGTGGGGTTCGGCCCTGTCCTTTGCGTGTGCACTGATCGGTTTGGAATGCAAAGTGTTCATGGTTCGCATCAGCTTCGACCAGAAACCTTTCCGCAAACTGATGATGCAGGTCTGGGGCGGCAACTGTGTGGCTAGCCCAAGCACCGAAACCAATGCGGGCAGGGCGATTCTTGAAAAAATGCCCGATACCCCGGGCAGTCTCGGTATTGCCATTTCCGAAGCCATCGAGCAGGCCGTCATGGATCAGACCGGCAAAACCCGCTATGCTTTGGGCAGCGTACTGAATCACGTTATGCTGCACCAGTCGATTATCGGCCTGGAAGCGAAAGCCCAGCTCAAGAGCGTCGGCGAGAAAACACCCGACGTCATCATCGGTTGTGCCGGCGGCGGAAGCAATTTTGCCGGCCTGGCGTTTCCGTTTACGCAGGACAAGATCAACGGCGCCAATATTGAGATTATTCCCGTTGAGCCGACCGCCTGCCCGACAATGACACGCGCTCCGTTCGCCTATGACCACGGCGATACCGCCTGCATGACGCCATTGCTGGCGATGCACACACTGGGTCATGCCTTTGTGCCGCCGCCCATTCACGCCGGCGGTCTTCGCTATCACGGTATGGCGCCGCTGGTCTGCCAGTGCATTGTGGAAGGCCTGCATACGCCGAGAGCCATCGACCAGGTCGAATGTTACGAAGCGGCCATGACATGGGCACGCACGGAAGGGGCTATTTGTGCTCCGGAAACCAGCCATGCTGTCGCGGCGGCGATTCAGGAAGCCAAAAAGGCCAAGGAAGAAGGCAAGGAAAAGGTCATTCTGTTTAACTACAGCGGCCACGGACTCATGGACCTGTCCGGTTACGACGCCTATATGACCGGTAAACTGACGCCGTATGCACTGCCGGATGAGGAATTGGCAAAGACTGAGGAAATCCTCAAGGATTATCCGCCGGCCGAAATGCGTAAATCCGGCAAGTGGTAATAACCTTATCTCTGAAAATAGCATTTCACAAGGGCATCGAAGCGATTTCGATGCCCTTTTTACCTTCATAAAAGAGGGTATTCTTCGGAAAATCTGATTTTTTTATTGAAATAGCATAACAGGTCAGTACAATGCCTGTTCTTGTTTGGGTCGGTGCCCGAGTGGCTAAAGGGAACGGGCTGTAAACCCGTTAGCGTGAGCTTACGCTGGTTCGAATCCAGCCCGGCCCATTCAGAAAGCCGGTGTCAGTCAATGACATCGGCTCTTTTTTTATGCCAGTATCCGGTCAGCAAATTAAGAAAGTGGCCGGTTTAGAAAAGTACAGCAGTTATTCAATCGTCCTGTTATCAATTATCAGCAAATGCTTTCATTAAAAATCCAGAAGCCAATAGTTCGAGAAGGTCGCAAAATCAGCCAGATCAACTTTCCCGTTACGATACGGCGGAGCAATGTCTGTCAGAGGGTCGTCCGTCAACCAACCGCCTGAGAGTATTAAAAGATCATCAATGTTGATTGAGCAGTCATCATTATAATCACCGATTCGCTGTCGGTTGAACTCATAACATCCCATATCCACAACGCTGTTGACATTGCAAAGTTTGGCGGCAAGTCGTGGATTGCCATCCAGATCCTCATTATATGCAATGAAAATAGCATAATTTAGACCAGCATCGATACAAAGAGACTCCGGGTCCAAACGGTAGTTGCCATCGGCGGGGTCCAGAAAGACAGGATCGACATTCAGATTATTCGAACCCGTCCATCCGCCCTGGACATCAGAATTGTTGACGGTAGTTGTACAGACGTCCAGATCATAAATTTCGCTGTCCGAATTCGCCCACAGAATGCTATTTTTTACTATTGGAAAACAATTGGTCTCGTTATGGAGAGCGCCCCCGTTGCCCGATGTTGCGGTATTGTAGCAGAATGTGCAGTTATAAATCGTCGGCGAACATCCGTTGTAATTATCCATCGCCCCGCCATAGGCAGCGGTATTATTCGCCAACAGACAGTTGATAATGATTGGAGAAGAATTGAGATCGATTTCCATACCTCCACCGTAAGTCGCGGTGTTTTCGGTGATGATACAATTACTGATTGTTAAATCCGAACTGTTAAGATACAGCCCTCCACCTACATATCCGGAACCATGGGTGAACGTAAATCCATCGATTTTACCTGCCGCACTAATACCATTGGCGTGCACGACAGACCCTGAATTGTTCCCGTCAACTATTGTTTGATATGCTCCGGCTCCGAGGATTTTGATATTGTTGGTAAAGGTGAGATTTTCAATATAAGTTCCTCCAGCCACATTCACGGTTCCGGTAGAATAGACGGCATCGATACCGTCCTGGATAATAGCAAATGCGTCCACACCCCAGGTGTGTCCGTCGTTGCCGCCGCCTGCTGTATAGTCATCATCCACCCAGACCGTCATAATCGCCTGCGGCGTTTCATCTGCTCCCATGTCGACAGTCGCTGTTGCATTACCATCTCCGTCAATGATCCGGTCGTCTCCGTCAATATCCGTCGTAATTCCGACAGGAACGGCACTGTTCAAGCCGGCATCCACGCAGTCCGAGGTTTCCTGTAAATGGTAATCCCCTCCGGCCGCATTGACAAACAGGGGATTGACGTTGAGATTCCCCGCTCCAGTATAGTCGCCCTCAATGTCGCTGTATGTTACGGTCAGGCCGCCGGAAAGTTGCGTGCCGCTGTTACCCCAGACGATACAGTTAGTTAAAACTGTTGGATTCAGACTGTAAATACCTCCGCGCGATGCGTCAGCGGTATTATTGCTGATTGTGCAGTTGATAAAAGTAACGGAAGGGCAGTTCCAAATGTAAGCTGCGCCGCCTTCGCCATAGCCGGGTGATGTACCGTTTACCGTATTGTCTGCGATAATACAGTTCGTCAGCTCAGGGGAGCAAGTATCCATGAAAAACAAAGCTCCGCCGTCATGCTCCGCCGTATTATTCATCATTGTACAGTTTGTAATTACCGGATTGCAATTCACCTGGCAGGCGATTGCACCTCCGACGCTGGTTTCATTTCGGCTGAGATCGGAATCTACAATCGTCGGCGAAGATTGTGCGCAGTAAATGGCTCCCCCCAGCATGCCGGAGACAGTCGTGAAATTGTCAACAAGATTGCAGTCAGACACGGTACCGCCGGAACTGCTGAGATATGCAATTGCGCCGCCGTCCCAGTCGGATCCATTGGCCCGGATGTGGCAGCGGGTGAGTGTTGGCGAAGAACCGTTACAATATACGGCCCCGCCTTGTTCCCCGGCTCCGTTTTCTTCGAGCGTACAGAAAATCAGCGAAGGAGCCGCCGAATTCGTGCAGTAAACAGCGCCGCCGTTGGCCCCTGCCGAGTTGTCATAAAAAACACAATTGTCATCGAAGGCCGGAGACGCTCCGTCACAGTAGATTGCGCCTCCGTCTTTATGAGATATATTCCTTTCAAAACGCGTGGATGAAACATGTCCGCCAGAGGTGCTGTCATAATAGATGGCTCCGCCTTTACTGAACGCGGCAGCCAGCGACAGATTCATATAGAACTCACACCCCGTAATTTCCGGAGAGGAACTGTTCGTATTGGCGATGGCTCCGCCGCGATAGTTGAAACTGGCACCTGCCAATGAATTGTATTCAAATGTACAGGTATTAATGATCGGTGAGGAATGGTCGTTAAAGATCGCACCTCCATCGGCGCCCTCGTTGTAGCTGAACGTACAATCCGTGATTAGCGGGTTGCTGTTCTCGTTGTATATGGCGCCTCCGGAAGCAGCGTCATTTTCCTGAAAATCCGCCCCAAAATCGCAGGAATCGAATGTGGGTGAAGAATCGATATTGCAGACTGCGCCGCCGCTGCCGGAACCGTAATTGCCCAGAAATACACACTCCTCAAAATCCAGATTGGCAGAGTTTGTGTTATAGACTGCTCCCCCCTGGCTGGACGCTAAATTGTCGTCAAACGTGCAGTGAACCAGCCTGGGACTGCTTCCGTCATTGTACATGCCGGGCCCTTTTGTTTGGAGGTCCACGCTGCCTGTTGCCCGACCGAGGGTAATCGTAAAGCCATCAAGAACAGCTGAGTTATTTAAGTTTAAGCCTGCCGGGTGGTAAAACACATGATATGAGTTATCAGATGTATTGCCTACCACTCCGATATCTCCGCTGAGAATGCATGGGTAGGTCGTCCAATTGCGGGCGGCAAAAGTGACTACCCCGGAGGTCGGATCAAAACCGCCGTATACGTTTACTTTGTTGATAAGCTGAAAAGAAACAGTTCGATCTGCCGTGCCGGTTGGAGTATAGGTTCCCTCGGCAACCCAGATTTCGTCTCCTGAGGAAGCACTCCAGAAGGCAGATTGAAGTTGTTTGTACGCG
This sequence comes from Anaerohalosphaeraceae bacterium, assembly GCA_963675525.2. Taxonomy (GTDB): domain Bacteria; phylum Planctomycetota; class Phycisphaerae; order Sedimentisphaerales; family Anaerohalosphaeraceae; genus 4572-13. The sequence goes on from CAXXSL010000020.1 coordinate 15,023, forward strand.
TTTGGCCAGGACCCGCCGTTGTTCAGACCTTTTGCGTCAATATCCACATAGATCACCTCAGCCATGCATTGCGCGACGAGGAAAAAAGTAGCCAGCAACAAGCAAATTGCTTTCATCGCAATACCCTCCGTTAAATTGATGAGTATAAGAACTGTTTGTGGTCTTCTCCTGTTGATGTTCATCTTCGGTATGCAAAACAAGGTGTCATTCGAAAACGCGGCATCTCTTAGAACACAGTCTCAAATATATCGTTAAATTAACTTTTTTTCAAGCACTATTTTTGTTAAAGAAAAGACGGTCTATGTCTAGATAGAACCTTCAGTCCACATTACGAGAATCAATAACTCTAATCTTGCAAGAATCTGTCAAAGTTGGAATGGCTTCATTTAATTCCGGCCAGCTTTCAGTCTTCCTATCCGTAAAAATACCTATTTTCCTTGCTTTTGTTGGTTTTTTTGTTTTTTTCTTCATAATTTCTTCTCAATTCATGTTACAATAGCGATTGGCACTATAAAGACTTACAAGCTTTCTTGAATGTCATTAATATTTAGATTCGCATGTAGAGGACTGTAAAGTGTGTACTACTAGGAGAAAACCAATTCGATATGTCTTAGTATCTACCTCGTTGATTTTCTATGCATTGACATTCCATAGACGCGATTTTGGGATTCTTTCTCATTAAGGAAGGGAAAAAACTTATGAAATACCGAGTGGGAGGGAATGTTTAATGGTTCCGCATCATCTTTTGGCACAGTTGGGTATGTCGGTTAATACCGATCTGCACTCTTCTGTCATGTTATTTCCTGCTCGCAGTTTATCGTCAAGTACGTTTTCCGGACGGATCGACGTTCCGAATACTCAATCATACGGCAAGATAGGGAAGTTTAAATTTTAAGGAGAGTTACTATGAATGGAGAGTTAAGAATGACGGAAACAAAGTGGTTTTGCTTTTTGTGCTGCATGATGGTGTTTTTTATTGCGGCGATCGATGTCATCGCGGAGTCGGTTGACATTGAAGAACCCATCAAGACAGAAGCTCAGCTTAAGCTGGAGCAAAAAGCCAAAGAGCAGGAAATGGAGAAAACGAAAAGGGTTTCTTCAGATATCAGCCCTGCAGAAATTGAACAGTTGAGTTTACCCCAGGATACCAGTGTTGTGATGAGCGTCAAGGAACTGCGTCTTGTCGGCAACACCCTGATCGCAACGGACAAATTGTTATCAAAGGTTCCGTTGATCTACAATGCATCGGCGGCGCCGCTGATGGAGGCCGAAAGCATTCACCTTTATGATCTTAGAACTGTTCGTGACATTATCGCGATGCCGGGTCAGCCTCGTCAGATTTCCGCACGCACCATTCAGGGTTTGACCCAGTGCCTTCTTTCACTTTACCGGCAGGCGGGATATTCCGGTATCTATGTATCGGTTCCGCCGGAGACGATGCAGCAAGGGAAATTACAAGGTGATGTTTTAGTCATCAAGGTCACCGAAGCCCCGGTGACATCCGTAACGACAAACTACTTCACGCCGGAAAATGTGAAGGCTGAGGAAGGCTATTTGAGTGATTCCTTCCTGCAAAAAACGTCACCGGTTCAGGCCGGCAAAGTCGGAAAGCAGAAAAAACTGGAAGAGTATGTTAACTTGTTGAATCTGAACCCGGACCGATATATCTCGGCAACCGTCTCTAAGGGCGCTGAGCCGGATACACTGGCTGTCGGGTATAACGTCTATGAAGCCAATCCGTGGCATTGGTTCCTGCAGTTAGATAATGCCGGGACCAAGGATCGGCGATATTCGCCCCGAGTCGGGCTGATCAATACGAACCTGATGGGGTTTGATGACATGCTCACCGTGTATTACCAATCTCCCTGGGAAAAGGGGTTTGAGGATAAATACTCTATTTACGGCAGTTATGATATGCCCATCATGGGGCCAAAGCTGCGTCTTGAGCTTTTTGCCGGCTACAACGAGTTTGATGTGAACGGCGGCGGCGGGATTGATTTTCTGGGCAATGGCTCATTGTACGGCGGCAAACTGCGTTACAACGCCTTCCAGAGAGACGGTTGGTTTTTGGACCTGACAACATCGTTGTCTCGCGAGAACAGCAAGGTCTCTTCTTCGATATTTAGTTCGATATTGGGTTCTCGGACCGTCATGCACCTTTGGGGGCTCGGCATTGATCTCCATCGCCGAACGGATCTGGCCAACACATCGGTTACATTTGACCGCGTTGAGAATTTAGGCGGTTCGTCCCAGGCTAAGTTTTGGGATGTAACCACATTGACCGGTGCCCGAACCAATGCGGATCGCGATTTTGTCATCTACACGACCGCAGCCCGGCACAGTCAGTATCTGAAGGCTGATAAGGTGCAGCGTCTGACCGGGTCGGCACGATGGATCGTACCCAACGAGAGACTGGCTCCGTCTAAAATGACGACCTTTGGCGGGATGTATACGGTTCGAGGCTACAAGGAAAGCGGTCTCGTGGCCGACGGCGGCGTACTGGCAACGGTTCAATATGAATTTGACATGGTCAAGTATGAGCAGGCACAGGAATTGTCCGGCATGCAATCCGACGAGAAACCCTTTGTCAGAAAACTGGCTCCGCTGGCGTTCTTCGATTACGGGCGAGCCGAGATACAGGACAATGTTGCAGGCGAGAAGAGTGCAGAGGATCTGTACTCCATCGGTGTTGGCGGATTGGTCGAACTGGGTGATAATTTCAGCGGAGCTGTCTACTACGGCCATCCGCTGGAAGCAACCAGCACCACGGATACGCATGATGGACGTATAAATTTGAGTCTGATGATGCGATGGTAAAACAAGACGTTTGCCCGGCAGCGTAGTCGGGTTGAATATAACGGATAGACGGATCTGAAACAATTTATGTGAGGGTTATAAATCGAAAGGGGAAAACAATGAAAAACTTTAGGAAATTTGTAAGAGAATGTTATATCAAGGAGGTTATGGTCAGTTGGCTGGTCTTTTACATGGTGTTGGGGATCCCGGCGCAGGTCGTCATGGCCAACCCGAATCCGGGTGCGACTGCACTTCCAACCGGGATTATTGACCAGCTTGGGATAAATAATCCTGTGACGGTTAATAATGACATGTCGATCACACAAACGGCCAATCAAGCGATCGTCAATTGGCAGACCTTTGATATTGGCTCTGACGCATCGGTCACATTTACTCAACCAGGGGCGGGTTCAGCTGTGTTGAACCGTGTCCATGACGGAGCGATGTCCGGCATTATGGGTGACCTGAATGCCAACGGCAGGGTGTTCATTATTAACCCGGCCGGTATGGTTTTTGGCAGTGGTGCGAATATCAATGTCAACCAACTGGTTGCTTCAAGCCTGGACATTACCGATGCTGATTTTAGAAATGGCATGCCTTATACATTTACCGGCGGTGCTGACGCCGGCAATGTAGATTTTCGCGGTACAACAACCGATCGAGTTGAAGCCATAGCATTTATAGGCAAACATGTCATCAATACCGGAACCGTTCTGGCAGAGAATACTGTCGTCATGGCGGCCGGCGACACTGTTAGGATCAGTGAAACCGGCGGAACAGTCGGTGTCGATGTTACGATTCCCGCGGGTGCGGATCCCTGTGGATTCAGCGGATTCACCGTAAACCACAACGGCGGCGGCATCGAAGCTCAACATGTGGTCCTTGCAGCCGGAGACATCTGGTCAAGTGCGTATATCGATGCCGAAGGCAATGGAAGCGCCAGTGTGAAAATGGACGCTAAGAGGGACGTGGATATCCGGGACTGGGTTGATGTTGAGGCATACCCCGGTTCCCCGGCTGTTGCCACGGTGGAAATTACCGCCGGAGGCGATGTGGATATCGAAGATGAAGTCTGTGTTGAAGCTTATGGTGACGGTGATAATAATGCAACCGCGACGATTACCGTTAATGCCGGCGGAGACGTTACCGTCGATGGTTACGATGACGACGCCGGACTGTATGCTGAAGCATATGGCGGCGCTACGAATACCGCTGAGATTACGATTAGCGCTGTTGAAGATGTAGAGGTAACTGCCGAGTATGGTTACGCAGATGTCTATGCCGGAACCTATGGCGGTACAACCAATAACTCGAGCGTAGATGTGACTGCGGGCGGCGATGTCAGAGTTGATGCATACGATGACAGCTTTGCGGGCATCGAGGCGGAAGCCTATGCACAGCCCTATCCCGAACAGACAGTTACCAATACGGTCAGTACCACCATCAATGCCGGCGGCAAAGTGGTTGCCAGGGCCGACGATGACAGCGAAGTGGACATCGATTCGGAAGCATGGAACGGTACAAAGAATACGGCTACTACCACAATCACGGCCGGTGAGTATGTCAAGGCAAAGGCCACCGATGACGGCGATGCGGCCATCGAGGCTGAAGCTCATGGCGGCACAGCCAGCAACACGGCCACTGTCGATATTACCGTTACCGGTGTAGAGGATTCTGAAAACTACCGCAATGGCGGCGTTTACGTTATTGCCGAATATGACAGTCAGGCCGAAATTGAAGCCCTGGCTGACATGGATATAGAGTATGGCGAGTTTTCTCAAGCTGCAGCATCAGAGAGGCCTTATATCGAACCAATGGCTGTCAATACCGCCAAAACCGTGATCAACGCGGCCGAAGAAGTTGAGGTAACAGCCGATGGAAGCTACTCTGAAGCGTATCTGGATGCAGTCGCTAATAATGGTTTAACCAATAGCGGTACGGTGACGGTGACTGCCGGTTGTGATGTGATCGTACGGGCTGATGGTTATGACAGCGAGGCCTTTTTGGGTTCGGATGTCTGGGAAGGCGAAACGAACACGGCCGCTGTCACTGTTGATGCAGGCGGAAATGTCCTGGTTATTGCCATGGGTGACGATGAGGGCGATACGGAAGCGGAAATCGGAGCCTATGCCGAAGAGGCATGTCTCAGCAATGAGGCCAGTGTAGACATCACGGCTAACAATGTAGTTGCTTTTGCCGGGAATGACGGCGATGCACGCATCAAAGCCCGGGCTGCTCATACATATGGTCAAGAGGAGCCGAAGATTGAAACTCTTATTGCACAACAATCAGACGGCGAAGAACCTGCAGCTGACGGCACTTCGAATACCGCAAGCGTGACGATCCATGCCTTCAAGGTTGCGATCGAAGAACCGGTTGAAGAGCCTTCAGTACCCGATGGACCCAGCTTTGCTTCGGCTCTGCCATCTGGTGGTCTTGATGAAATCCTGGCCGATTATATCGACGGCGGGCATGTTGCCGCGGTCGCTTACAATGGCGGCGATGCCCAGATCGAGGCAGTTACGTATGGCGGCTATGGTTCAGATCCCATCAACACATCCGATGTCCTGATCTGTGCCGAAGGTATCGTTGCAGCCGGAGCACTCGATTGCGGGGAACGCTATACCAATGCCGAGATCAGCGCACTGTCGCATTTCGGGTTTGAGAATAATTCCAGTGTCGGCATCGGCGCCCAGCAGGGTGTCGGCGTACTGGCAATGGGTTGGGGTGCCAGCGCATCGATTTCATCCGATGCGATGTATGGGTACACCAATACAGCGGATCTGGTCGCCTGCACAGGCGGACCTGTCGGAGTGCTGGCCATGAACGGCGGCGAAGCGGCGATCGAATCCGGGGCTTTCTACGGCCAGACAGACAGCGCCTACACGGGCGTTCGTGCAGACAGCCTGGTGATCGTGGGTGCTGCCAATAACGGCGATGCCATTATCACCTCCGAAGCCGGTTCAGAGCAGGGAAGCGATATTGTACGTTCGACATCACTGAACGGGTACTATGAACCGCCTACCGCAACCGCTGAAACGATCGTTGTCAGCATGGACAGCGGCGTTGCAGTTGTGGCGTTGGAAGAAGGCTATGCCGACATCTCATCGTCTGCGAATGCTTACTTCAGCGATGCCTACACAGGTGTCGATGCACAGGATCATGTCATCGTTGCCGCCGGTACGGATGAGTACCTCGAAGGCAACTTTGGTGATTTCTTTGGTGGCGGCGACTCCAAGAGCCTTAAGAGTATTGGTGGTTCAGGCGGTGAGGCCTACATTCGTTCTGAAGCCGGCAGCTCGTATCGAATTGCATCAAGTGTCGAGAAGGTTGACGTTCAGCAAGTACCGAATGGAGAGTATGTTCCGTCAACAGCCAATGCTGAAACCGCGGTGATTTCTCACGAGGGCAGCGTTTTGGTGGCCGATGCAACAGGTTATGGAGTCGGCAGTGCGGCGATTGAATCCGGTGCCTACAATGCTTATTCAAACACGGCTTATACAGGTGTAGCGGCCGGAGCGAGTCTGACTCCTGCCACGGCAAATGCCGAAGACGAACTTCCTGAGGAAGAGCCGGATAATATCATCGATTACGTTGAGACTCTTTACCATTTTAAACTGGCTGAGGAAATCGGAACCGGTAACGTAATTGTTTCCGCCGAAGGGCCAGGCAGCGATGCACGGATTATTTCCGAGACAGCTTATGGGTTCGAAAACACTGCGGATACCGTCGTCTGTGCTCCAGGCGAGGTTAGCGTCGAAAGTGACGACTATTTCAATAATGACCCCTGTTATTTCACAGTTGATTCCGTCTATCTGGGCGGACCGAGTATCGCAACCATTAAATCCTGGGCCCATGGCGGAGAGATTGACACCGCTACGACCCAGGTTTACGCAAGTGAAGTGTATGTTGAGGTTGATACCCTCCGGTATGGTAATGGAATCGGTGCCTATGGAGACGGCGGCTGGATCAATATCGACAACAACACCGCAAATGACGGTTATGGTAATGGTTACCCGTCAGACGGCGGTTGGGATTGGGTGGCGAGTGAAGATGATTCGATCCTGTTCGAGGGCGAGTCAGAGGGTTCTACCCTCATTATCGACAGCTATGCCAGCAAGCGGGATTGTCCCGATTGCCCGCCGATCCCCGATTGTCCCGATTGCGGCGAAGAACTGTTGGCACCGGTTGCACCGTTGCCTCAGTTTGAAGTACCCCGAATTGAGGGTTGTCCGGCTTTGATGCAGGCAACTGCGATGGAACTTGGAATTCCAGCTGAGACGCTCCAGATTGCGATTGGCAATTCAGTCGCGATGAACCCGACCATTCAGCCGTGTCAGGCGTGTTCGACGCTTATCGGTTCGGCTAACCTGTTAAAGAATGAAGGCGGCATGCGGATGGCGGCGATGGTTCAGGCGTTCAACACACTGGCTCCGGCCGATGCACCGTTCACGCCGGAACTGTCCGCTTCGGTTGCGACGGCATTTGCAACAGCTGAAGAAGGTTCGATCTATGCCTCAGCAGCCGAATACATTGATGCACTGGTTCAGTATGTTAACACTCTGGATACCGATCTCGGTTCGCCAGTGGGTGATTCCGTGGCCTACGTCATGGAAAAATACGGCACACAGATAACCGGCAGCAGTAATGCAAATCTGACGGCCTTTGTGACAGCTCGAATTGAAACCTCGGCAACCTTCGCTGAGTAATCAGCAACCAGGTTGATCGATTTTTTAAAAAGCAGGTCTGTCTCCTTGCGGGGGGGCAGACCTGTTCTTTTGGGACGTCTTTTTCTTTTTTCCTTGCTATTGTCGGTATTGGGGGAGTATAAAGATGTTTCTCAGGTCACCATTCGTTAACCCGGAGAAACAAGATGAATATCGAAGCCTTTTTATTGTGTGATGCAGCGACGGACCAGCGTGGAAAATTGAATGTGCTGGGAGCGTTCGACAATATATCCTTTCAGAACGTTCCGGCTCGATATCCGGCCTGTGCAGTAGCGGCACGCATACGATTCGAGACGGTCGAAGAGGGCAACCATCCGATACGTCTCCACATCATTGATGAAGACGGGACATCCATCGGACCGAAACTGGAAGGCAACATTTCGGTGAAGGTTCAGGAACATGCAGACACTGCTGTTGTGAATATGATTCTAAACATGCATGGTCTTGAATTTAAAAAGTTTGGAAAATACCGCATTGATCTGGCTGTCGATGGAACGATTCGGGCGTCCCTGCCGCTGCGGATCAACCCACCGGATCCTTCGAGGAACTGATTTTTTTAGTGCTGTCGAAACAAAAAAAACACCTTCAAAAACAAGGCTTTTCAATTCATGTAATTGATTTTTTTAACTGGGAATGATGGTGTCCGAAAAACTTCGTTTTTCGAGCTCATCCTCAAACCTTTGACAATATCCCCCAAATCGTTTAATCTTCCAAATAAAGAAACCAAGTTGACTAATTTAAAGGGCAGAGAATCTGGACGATGGTAATTAACGATGTTTTTTATTCACTTCAGGGGGAGGGGCGCCTGGCCGGGGTGCCAAGCGTTTTTATTCGACTGGCAGGCTGTCCTTTGCGTTGTAAGTGGTGCGACACGAAGTATGCCTGGGACGCTGCTACGGGCACCGAACTGTCAACAGAACAGATTCTCAAGCAAATCAGCGTATATCCTACGCGCTTTGCGGTAGTGACCGGCGGCGAACCGATGATCGGACGGGACATTAGGGAACTTGTCTCGCAATTGCATGACAATGGTTATCATATCACGATCGAGACCGCCGGAATCGAATATGTGGTCGGTTTGCCGGTTGAATTAATGAGCATCAGTCCGAAGTTGAGCAATTCACTTGCGGAGTTCCCCGGCAAACCTCTGTCCGGGCATTCTCACTTTGAGCCCTTGGCACTGCAGCAGTTGATTGCCGCTTACAACTACCAGCTTAAATTTGTCGTGGATCAGCCTGATGACCTCAACGAGATCGCCGCATGTCTTGTGCAGTTGGAAAATGTCGATCCCGATAAGATATTTCTCATGCCGCAGGCGACGGAACTTAAAGAATACCTCGAAAAATCACGCTGGCTGGCTGACTATTGCATGCAAACCGGCTTTGGTTTTTCACCACGCCTTCAGGTCATGCTCTGGCCCGGTCAAAAAGGAAAATAGTGCGGCAGGAGGATTTATTTTTGTATCATCGGGTCGTCGATTTTAAGATTGCCAAAAGCGGGAGGTATCGCTATATTATCGTCGGTCTATAATTGATCCACGAGTGTTTAAAAGGAGTTCATATGATCGTTGTTAACACAGAAACCATTCCGGGAATGAAAATTATCCAGATTAAAGGGCTTGTGCAGGGCAATACCGTCCGTGCCAAGCATGTCGGGCGGGACATTGCGGCCTCGTTCAAAAATCTTGTGGGTGGCGAGTTGACCGGCTATACGGAACTGCTGGTCGAATCCCGCCGGGAGGCGATGGCCCGTATGCTGGCTCAGGCCCAGCAGTTGGGTGCCAATGCTGTGCTCAATGTGCGGTTTGCGACCAGTTCCATTACTGCCGGTGCCGCGGAACTGTACTGCTATGGAACAGCGGTTATCGTAACGGCCAACACTCCGCAGTCGTCCCCTCAACCTCACGCTCAATAGGATAACGAAATGGAAGCAATCATTCAAATTCTGATTCCGCTGTCGTTTGTGTTGCTTGGGCTCATCATTGGCAAGGGCATCGAACTGCATCATTTTCGTAAACTCGACGAACGCGAAACAGAGTTTCAGGACATGATGATAACAAATCTTAAAACCATTCCCGCCCAATATGCAAACAGTCAGCCATATTTGGTGATGGGCTCAGCTGTTATCGCCACCGATTATTTTAAGGTGTTTGCGGCGAAACTGCGGACGCTGTTTGGTGGAGAAATGAAATCCTACGTGACACTCATGGAACGGGCACGCCGCGAGGCGGTTTTACGAATGCTCGAACAGGCCGCCCAGCAGGGCGCTCGCGTTGTCTGGAATGTGCGGTATGAAACAACCTGCACCGGCGGCCAGCAAAGGAGAAAGCCCGGCGGCGTGGAAATTCTTGTCTACGGAACGGCGCTGAAATGAGTACGCCTGCGGACTATTTTGACATCAATTCCGAGCCGTCAAATTTTCCGGGCCGATTTCCCCCTGATTCGTCGGAGCAATCTGTTCTGTCTATCGATGGGCATGAAGACGAAATTTCCACCATTCGGGATTCCGTTTCAAACGAACCGGCTTTCACCGGCGAATTGAAACAGGCTGATCTGGCTCGATGGCTCGCCGAAAAACGTGCTCAATGCACACTGACAGGAAATGTAACCGTGACGCTGATTGCGGCATTGGCGGCCGGGCCGTTTGCGATCGTCGGAGCATTTATTGAAGGCATCAATGCTTTGTTCACATTAAATCCGATTGTCCGGATGATCGTTTTTATCCTTTATATGTTTCTTTATGCCCCCATCGTTGAAGAATTGCTCAAACAGTCCGGAATGATCTACTTATTAGAGAAAAAACCGTATCGCCTTTTTTCCGCAGGTCAGTTTGTGATTGCAGCAGGCATTTCGGCGCTCATCTTTTCAGCGATCGAAAATCTTCTCTACATCCATTTCTATACAAATCCGACAACGCTCAATGATCCGCATGGTTTTGCCTGTTTTCGCTGGACAGTCTGCACGCTGCTGCATGTGACCTGTTCGGTCATCGCATCTTTCGGCCTGATTCGTGTCTGGAAAAAGCAGCTCGCGGACGGCAGGGCGGCCGACTTAGCATATGGATTCTGGCCGTTTGCTATCGCAATGGGACTGCACGGAGCCTATAATTTAACGATGCTGCTAATAGGCCCGAGATTTTGAGCATTGTCAGGTCAATTCCACTGACCAGTAGGCATGATCCAGAAACTGCTTCCAGCTTTTATATCGCTCGTGGCTGAGGTGAACGTGTATAACGGGGTTGTTTTTGGGTTTTACGGGTTTTTTGATGAGTTTCATGTGTGCCTGAGTCGGCGTGCGGCCGCCTTTTTTGACGTTGCATTTCAGGCAGGCACAGACAATATTTTCCCATGATGTCCGGCCGCCCAACCGACGGGGGATCACGTGATCCAACGATAATTCCTGACTCGGAAATCGCTTGCCGCAGTACTGACAGTGGTTTCCATCACGAGCGAACAGATTACGCCGATTAAATTTGACGCTTTTGTTCGGGATTCGGTCATAGGTCAACAGCCGGATGACCCGTGGAACAACAATGTCAAAGTTGACCGTGGAAATCCAGTCATGTTTGTGGGCCTCAAAGGAACGCCGCATTTGACTGACTTCCTTCCAGCTTTGAAAGTTGTAATTGGCGTAAGAACCGTCATCACAGGAAATAACCTCGGCGTGTTCGGAAAACAGAAGGGAAAAAGCACGTTTGACCCCAATGACACAAAGAGCCATATAGTGCTTATTCAGAACAAGCACACGACAGTCAACAGCTTGTTGCGGTTGAACACCTAACATCATCTCCTCGCTTAATAATTCTCATCCGTCATGCGAAACGAATATGTGTGAGAACTATTTGCGGTAAGTAAAACGTATATTTAAAATAACAAACCCGCGTGTCATTTTAAGCATTCCAATCACTTCCTGTTTCGCTGAAAGTAACGCAGGAAAAACATGCGATATTAAGTCGTCACTATTTCTTTCAGAGAAAGATTTTGGGCTCTGAGACCTTTTTCGCCGGGAACGATCTCGAATGTTACCGCTTCACCTTCATCCAGGGAACGCAAAGACGGATCTGAAAAACAGGTGTAATGGACAAAAACATCCTGCCCATTGTCATTGACGACAAATCCGTATCCTTTTCTTTTGTCATACCACTTGACCTTGCCTTCGGTCATGACGAACACCTCCGCCGCAGCAACCTTTGGGTTTTAACGACTTTCATTCTATAGCTTATCTTTATCTAAAACGGCTATTAACTTTGAGGATTTTTAACAAGAGGGGTAGGTGATGCTAATTTTTCTTTCATCATTCGGCCCATCTTGAACTTGACACTTCGTTTGGGAGGAACCTGTACCCGTTCGAGTGTTTTGGGATTCTGGGCCACACGAGCGCTCCGTGTGCGTGTTTCAAATACACCAAAATCACGGAACTCCAATCGGTTGTCATCCGCTAACTCATTGATGATCTCGTCAAGGAAACTTTGCACAATACGTTTAACGACAACTCGTTTTGCCTGCGTTGTCTCTGCGATCCTGTCAATGAGTTCTTTTTTTGTGATTGTTGACATTTGCTACCCTCTTGATTTAGAGTGAACATCTCCTGCATGGTCCGGCAACAACAAATATTCATACGGAAGCATTACCAAAGCTTTCACAAATTACTATACATAAAAGACTTCGATGCATCAAGGGTTTTTTGGGACTTTTTTAAAAAAGTGCAAATTTCCCCAAAAAAGCAATCTTGGGGTTTTTATGCCCTTTGCGAATAACTTTCTTGACCGAATCCGGTATTCCGGCAATAATACTGGTTTTTAAATCTATGAAAAAGGATAAAAAATTGGATTCCGGAACGAAACACAATCAGATTTTCAGCGGAAATTCAAAAATTGATGGTATTTACCATACTGCCGAATGGCTGGTTACGGCCTTTGCCAGTACGCTGGTCTTCATCGTTTTTGTGATGCAGGTTTATCGAATTCCGACCGGCAGTATGGCCGAGACACTCCGGGGGGCTCATTTTCGAATCCGGTGTGCCGAGTGCGGTTATCGGTATGACCACGATTTTATTGCCGAACGTTACAAAATGCCGAATACTTTCACGCCTTCGGGCAAATTAGTCATCAGGCCCCGTTCCCCGCGATGTCCCAGTTGCGGGTATTCCGAACCAGATCCCTTACGAAGTACAAATGCCGCCATGGCCAGAACGGTATTTAAAGGCGACCAGATATTTGTCCTCAAGAGTGTCTATCAGTTTTTTGAGCCCAAACGCTGGGATGTGATCGTTTTCAAAAATCCAACGGAACCGAGGATCAATTATATTAAACGGTGCATCGGATTACCCGGTGAAACCATCCAGATCTTTGACGGGGATATTTATGTTGACGGCCAAATTCAGCGTAAGCCCCAAAAGGTTCAGGAAGAGCTTTGGATGGTCGTTTATGACAATGATTACCGGCCCGCACACCCCGAGGAAGCACATTTTAACGGACACTCGTGGCGGCAGCCTTTTGAACGGATCATGGGGTCGGCCTGGAATCTGTCTGATGGCCTTATTGGAAATTTTACGCTTAAAACCGACAACAATGTCATTCAGCGAATCCGTTATAATGACGAACAGGGCAACAGCTTCCGGGCAACCTACGCTTATGATGATCCGGGCAGTTACCAATACATGCCGTATTGCAGTGACTTAATGGTTCAGTACTATCTGGAGACCGATGGTGATTCGGCCGCAGGGGCTCAGATCCAGAAGCATGGTATTATATATCAGGGATGGGTGTATACTGATGGAAAGATGGTCATTAACCGTCTGACGCCGGGGGGACAGCCGATTAGTCAGGTCGAGGGACAATGTGCGGTCGGTGATTTGAACAACATCTCTCGTTTTCGCTTTGCCACGGTGGACCATCAGGTCGTTTTGGAATACGGATCGGCAAAACTGACGTATGACCTTGGGGTCGGGATGGATGACGCCGGAGCGGTCGGAGATAAGTCCGCCGTGCAAATTCTGGGTTATGGTAATTTACGGTTATCGCATGTTGGGATTTATCGCGATATTCACTATATCTCCGAGAATGTTCGCCGCGCAAGCAGGGACAAACCGGTAACATTAAATACGGACGAATATTTTGCCTGCGGCGATAACAGCCCTTACAGCCTGGATTCGAGACTTTGGAATCGAGAGGGACTCGGCAATAACGGGCAAACATATCCGGAAGGTATTGTTCCGAAGGATTACCTGGTTGGCAAAGGCATGGTTGTTCACTGGCCGGGGGGGTATCGTCTGAAGCAGGAACCGATTCGCTGGATACCGTTTGTTGACGGACTCAAAATCATTTATGGAGGCAAGGATTAGCGTCCTCGTTGTTGGAATATGGAAGAACAGCAGCCCCTACCGCATGAGAGTTTTGCCCATCGCCATCACCATTCGGCTGAGAATCTGGTAACGCTTCTGGAATGGCTGCTGGTCGCCTTTATTCTGGCACTGGTGTTTCAGGGCTTTGCGATCCAGGCATTTCAGATTCCGACCGGCAGTATGGCCGAGACGCTTCGCGGAGCCCATTATCAAATGCGTTGCCTCCGATGCGGCTATTTGTTTGACAGCGGCAGTGAGTCCGTCGGCTATGATCTCGACCGACCGCAATGCCCCAGTTGCAATTACGTCCAGCCTCCCCAAGCACTCGGAGAAGTCAAAAACGGGGACCGCATTTTTGTCTTAAAGTGTATTTACCAGTTTTTTGAGCCCCAGCGATGGGATGTTGTCGTCTTCAAGAATCCTACTTTTCCGGCCGAAAACTATATTAAACGGCTCGTAGCGCTTCCCGGTGAAACGGTTCAACTCATTCACGGTGACCTTTATATTAATGGCAAGATCACGCGTAAGCCTGTCAATGTCCAGAAAGAACTCTGGATGCCGATTTTTGTTCAGGATTATCAGCCATTGGACGCTCAGGACTTTTTTGATGAACAAATCGAACAGGGTCTGGATGCGCACAACACCGTCTGGATCCCACCCTTTGTGAACGAGGAAGGATCTCTCTGGGATGTTCAGCCGACACAATATACGCTGAATGATTCGTCCCTTAAGCAGCATACGTTGTTGTTTCAGACAAACAACCTCAACGATTTCAAGGCATTCTATGCCTATAACGACAGCTCCGGATACGGCGGCCAACCCGTTTGCAGCGACCTGATGATCACGTTTATTGCCCAATGCCAGTTACCGGACGGTGTTGTCGGTGCCTCACTCGAAAAGTATGATGTTATTTATTCTGCAGAGGTCCGATTCACCGGTTCATTGATCTTCTCTAAAACCGTCAATGGCGTCACCACCCAACTTGGCAGACCGATGCTGACAGATGTGATCGAACCGGGGCAATTTGAAAAATTCGAATTCGCAAATGTTGACCGGCAGCTTGTACTGCGATGGGGCCAAAAGCGATTTACCTATGATCTTTCCAGGGACGCCTCCTTTGTCCCTCAAGATGCGTTTTCGGAAAAACCTCCGGCCATTCGGATTTTTGCGTCCGGTCCGACGGATATTCGTCATATTGGCCTGTATCGGGACATCTTTTATCGCGGCAAAGAGGGGGGTGTTTTGCGGGCGACAGAAGACAAACCGTTTACGCTTGAAGACGATCAATTCTTTGTCTGCGGTGACAACAGCAATAACAGTTCCGATGCCCGCCTGTGGTCGGTTGAAGGCAAAGGAAATAATGGTGACCGATACCGCACGGGGACCGTACCGCGAGATTATATGATGGGTAAAGCCGTGATGGTTTACTGGTCACAGGCCTTTAAGCCCGCCCGAAATTTTCCCCCAATGATTCCCAATTTAAGGAACATTAAGGTCATTTACGGCGGCTCTGAAGAACTATATTGACGGTTTTTTAGAGACGGCGATACAGTCTGCAAAAATTCCTCTAAAAACGCTTCTCACGGGGGCAAAAAATCGCTTTTTGGGGGCATGAAATACGAAGCTTTCGTTGACAATTGGCCCGGTTGCAGGTAAACTTGGCTTTTCTTAACCACGGGGTCTTTGGAGTTAACAGCCCCTGTCGAATTTAGACACTACAAGGACAGACGTTTTATGGATGAAAACACGGAAAGCACCGTTGTGCCCGAACATTTTGAAGACATGCAGATTCTTGATGAACTCAAGAATTCGTATTTAAATTACGCGATGAGTGTCATTGTTTCCCGTGCTCTGCCGGATGTCAGAGACGGTCTGAAGCCCTCTCAACGCCGCATTCTTGTTGCGATGAACGACCTGAATCTGGGCCCTCGTTCCAAGCATCGTAAATGCGCCAAGATCGTCGGTGACACGGGTGGTAATTACCATCCGCATGGTGACCAGGCGACCTATGGTACGCTGGTTCGTATGGCGCAGGAATGGAACATGCGTGTTCAGTTGGTTGACCCGCAGGGAAACTTCGGCAGTATTGACGCCGATCCGCCGGCGGCCATGCGTTATACCGAAGCACGCATGACACAGGCGGCGACGGACATGCTCGAAGACCTGAAACTTGACACCGTGGACTTTGTTCCCAACTACGATGAAACCCGACAGGAGCCAACCGTTCTGCCGTCCAAGTTTCCGAATTTGCTGGTTAACGGAGGCAGCGGGATTGCAGTCGGCATGGCGACCAATCTGCCGCCGCATAATGTTGGTGAGGTGTGCGATGCGCTGTTGCTGATGATCGAGAACCCGGACTGCGGATTTAAAGAAATTCTGGAACGCCTGCCTGCCCCTGATTTTCCGACCGGGGGTGTCATCTGCGGACGCAAAGGGATCATGGATGCCTATGTTACAGGCCGGGGTCATTTAAAACTGCGATGCAAGTCGCACATTGAAACCAACAAGCGGGGCCGGGAAAGTATCATTGTGACCGAAATCCCTTACATGGTCGTCAAGACGACGATTGTCTCTAAGATTGCTGACTGCGTGCGGAACGGGCAGATCGATGAGATTTCCGACATCCGGGACGAATCGGACCGCAAAGGAATGCGAATCGTTGTTGAATTGAAAAAAGATGTCGACAGCAACGTCGTGCTCAATAAATTGTATCGCTTTACGTCACTCCAGAATACGTTTGCGGCCAATAATGTCGCATTGGTTAACAACCGGCCCGAAATCCTGAATATAAAGCAGATGCTTCGGCTTTATATCAACCATCGTCTGACGGTGATTCGACGGCGGACGCGTCATTTACTTCGAAAGTGCCGCAGTCGCGCCCATATTCTGGAAGGATTGATTTTGGCCGTGGGCGATATCGATGAGATCATCGCCCTTATAAAAGCGTCTCCGGACAGTCCGACGGCCAAAGAAAACCTGATGAAAAAACCCCTGCGTTTAACCGAATCGCAAACGCTGAACAAGCTGTTGCCTCAGGTGTTTATTGATCAATATTCCAAGGTGGACTATTTCCTGTCCGGCCCGCAGGCCGATGCCATCCTGACGATGCAGTTGCAGCGTCTGACGGGCCTGGAAATTGAAAAACTGGCCAGGGAGTATGCCGAAGTCGCCGAAAAAATCGCCGGCTATGAAGCATTGCTGGCCAACCGGGACCTGCAGCTTGATGTGATCCGTGAAGATCTGCACGAGATCAAGGAGAAATATAAAAATCCGCGGCAGACGCAGATCATCATGGACGAGGCAGATTCGTTTGATATGGAGGACTTGATCGCCGAAGAAGAAACACTTGTGACGGTTTCGCATGGCGGCTATATCAAACGCATGCCCATTGACACCTATCGCAAACAGGGCCGCGGCGGCAGGGGAATTATTGGCTCTGACACGAAGGAAGGGGACTTCCTGGAACATTTGTTTGTGGCCTCCACGCATGACTACCTGCTCTTCTTTACCAGCAAGGGAATCTGTCATTGGCTGAAAGTGTATAATCTCCCCGCGATGTCACGGCAAAGCAAGGGACGTAATATTGTCAATCTGCTTTCGTTGGGTCAGGATGAAAAAATTACATCGATCATCAATGTCAGGGAATTTGATAACAAACGCCAGCTTCTGATGGCAACGAAAAACGGAACTGTAAAAAAGACCGTTCTCAGTGCGTACGGTAACCCTCGCACGAACGGCGTGATCGCTATCAAGCTGGATGCCAGCGATGATCTGATTGGCGTCGCCGTCACAAGTGGTGCCGATGAGATCATTCTCGGAACTCGTGACGGCATGGCGATTCGCTTTCATGAATCGGATGCCCGCTCGATGGGCCGTGTCAGCCAGGGTGTGCGGGGGATCAAACTGCGTACCGGCGATAAAGTGGTGGATATGGTGATCGCCGAAGAAGGTTCGTCCCTGTTGACCGTTTGCGAAAAGGGGTACGGCAAGCGAACCGATCTGGCGGATTACCGCACTCAGAGCCGCGGCGGACTGGGTCTGATCAACATCAAAACCACCGAGCGAAACGGAAAAGTCGTAGCTCTTAAGGCGGTGCATGAGGACGATGAGCTGATGATGGTCACAGCCAACGGGATGATCGTCCGCACCGGACTGGAAGAAGTTCGAGCCATCGGTCGAAATACCGCCGGGGTCAAGATGATTTCATTAAAACCGGGTGACCATCTGGTTGCCGCCGAACGGCTCATTATCGAAGAAGACGAAGATGCTGGCACGGATGCTGGTGCTGATGCTCAGCCGGAAAACGAATAGTAGAAAGCAGTATGTGTCATTCCGAACGGATGTGAGGAATCTATTTAAACAGAAAAACTTGTCCTGAGCGAAGCCGAATGGATTCCATAAGCCCGAAGGGCTGTGATACAATAGCCGGGGGTGTCAGCCCCCGGTAAGTGGGACTACAATTCTATTGAGCCTCGAAGAGGCGACATAGAAAAATATAGCTCGACAGAACTGCAAAAATCAATTGAACAAAATATGGCGAAGAAACCCACAAAATCGAATAACCCACAGGGGTTTCATGTAATCTTTGGAGAGGACCCGTTTCTTGTCAGCAAGGAATGCGAAAAGCGGATGGATGCACTCCTCGAACCTGACCAGCGGTCCATGGCACTCTACGAACCCAGGGCCGAGGATGCTCAAATAGCCGATATTCTGGACGAACTGCGGACGCTGCCGTTTTTGGCACCGAAGCGGGTCGTCTTGATCAAGGATGCCGAGTCTTTCATTAAAACCAACAGCGAGGCCCTCGAAAAATATCTCGAAGATCCCAGCCCAACAGGCATTCTGATCATGACCGTCACCTCGTGGGATAAACGCTTACGTTTTCATAAAATACTGCAGAAAACCGGCGGCCTGATCGAGTTGGCTAAGATGAAATCAAGCCAGATGTCCGCTTATGTGGCAGGCTACGCCCAGCAGAGCTACGGTATTCGCCTGGACACACAGTGTAGTCGGTTGTTGGTGGAACTGGTCGGTGACGACCCCGGTCGGCTGTGTCGCGAAATGGACAAGCTGGCAGTGTTTGTCGCCCCGCGAAAGTCCGTAACGTTTCAGGACATCGAACAACTGGTTGGAAAAAATCGTATGTTTGACGCGTTCGGCGTGATCGATTCGATTAATGCCGGCCAACTTGCAAAAGCCATCGAGCGATTGCGAAACATGTTCGGTGCCGACAAAAGCACTGAATACACGGTGATCGGGGCGTTCGGCTGGCATTTCCGGCGACTGTTCCGGGCCAAAGCCTATATGGAAAAGGGACTCCACCCGCAGCAAGCCGCCCAAAACGCCGGTGTCTACGGCTATTTCCAGCAGGATTTCATCCGTCAGGCCGGTCAAATGACACTCAAACAGTTGGCGCATATTATGGCCGAACTCGGAAAGATCGACTTCGGCCTGAAAACCGGCCAGACAAGTGCTTCGACCGCGATGGAGCGGCTCATCACAAACCTGTTTTTGATGCGAAAAAGGGCATAATCCTTAAAAAACTTGAATAATCCATCATACCTTGTTATAGTGTCCGCCTTTCCGATTTGTCTAAATAGGTATCATTTTAAGGAATATGAATGTGGCTTTTCAGATCGTTAACAAAGAACAGTTGTCAGAAAACGTTTTTATGATCGACGTTGAAGCGCCGCTGGTGGCCCGTGCCCGAAAAGCAGGGCAATTTGTCATCGTTTCAGCGGAAGAAGAAGCGGGCGAGCGAATTCCCCTGACCATCGCCGGAGCCGATGCCGAACAAGGTACCATTCGCCTGATTTTTCAGCGTGTGGGCAAAGCGACCGCTCAAATGGCCCAGTTTGAAAAGGGCGATTCACTCGGATATGTCGCAGGGCCGCTTGGCCAACCGACCCATATCGAGAAATTCGGCACCGTTGTCTGTATCGGCGGGGGGATCGGTAATGCGCCGCTGCTGCCGATCGCGTCAGCCCTGAAAGAAGCCGGTAATACAATTATCAGCATCATCGGCGCCCGCAATAAAGAACTGCTGATTCTCGAAGATGAATTCAAGGCCATCAGTGATGAATTGATCGTCGTGACCGATGATGGCTCGTACGGACGAAAAGCTCTTGTGACTGAACCGTTGACTGAAATTTGCAGCCGTGACCCTAAGCCCGATCTTGCCATCGCCATCGGCCCTGCCATCATGATGAAATTCTGTTGCGAAACAACGAAGAAATTCGAGGTTCCCACACAGGTTTCTTTGAATACGATCATGGTGGACGGCACCGGCATGTGCGGCGGGTGTCGCGTGGAAGTCGGCGGCCAAACAAAGTTCGTGTGTGTTGACGGTCCCGAATTCGACGGCCATCAGGTCAATTTCGATCTGATGACACGGCGAATGAGTGCCTATAAAACGCTTGAGCAGAAAGCGTATGAGAAATTCAAAGAGCATAAATGCCGAATCGGTTTAAATAAGAAAGATAACGCATAACGATTTCAAAGGAAATCAAACATCGAGGAATCAAGCGTGACTCAGAAAAAAACTCTTCTTCAGGAACTGATCGAAAAACAAAAGGCCGGATTACTGAAAGCCAAAGACCGGTATGAAATACCTTCGCAGGATATGCCTGCCCAGGACCCCGGCCAACGGCGCACAAATATGAATGAAGTGGCCCTCGGGTATACTGCCGAAGAAGCTCGCCTTGAAGCAATGCGCTGTCTGCAATGCAAAACGGCGCCCTGCATGAAAGGCTGTCCCGTGCGTATTCGCATCAAAGATTTTGTTTCGGCGATTGCGGATGGCGACGATGCTGAAGCGTTAAAGATCATCAAGGAAAACTCCCTGCTGCCGGCAGTTTGCGGCCGTGTTTGTCCGCAGGAGGTGCAGTGTCAGGAGACATGCACCGTTGGATTGAAATTCAAAGACGTTGACAAAAGCGTTTCCATCGGGCGGCTGGAACGGTATGTCGCCGATCTGGCGAAAAAGGATTCCGCCATTCCCGATATCGCGCCGGCTACCGGTAAAAAAGTGGCGGTCATCGGTTCCGGCCCCGGCGGTATCGTGGTGGCTGCGGATGTCCGCCGCGCAGGTCACGAGGTGACGGTGTTTGAGGCGTTTCACAAACCCGGCGGCGTGATGGTTTACGGGATTCCCGAATTCCGTCTGCCGAAAGCGATTGTCCAGGAAGAAATCGATGTCCTGAAAAAAATGGGTGTTGAGATCATCTGCAATTTCATTGTCGGAAGAACGCGCACGATTCAGGAACTGATGGCCGAAGACGGCTACGACGCGGTGTATGTCGGTGTCGGCGCAGGATTGCCGAAGTTCATGAACATCGACGGCGAACACCTGGTCGGCGTTTACAGCGCGAATGAATATTTAACCCGCGCCAACCTGATGAAAGCCTACCAGTTCGGCAAGGGTGCCGAGACGCCGATAGCGGTCAGTAAAAATGTGGCGGTGCTTGGCGGCGGAAATGTCGCGATGGATTCGGCACGCATGGCCGTTCGGCTGGGCGCCGAAAATGTTTACCTGGTCTACCGCCGCAGCGAAAAAGAAATGCCCGCGCGCATCGAAGAAGTTCACCACGCCAAAGAAGAGGGCGTTCAGTTCTGCGTTCTGCAAAATCCAAAACGGGTTCTCGGAGATGACAACGGAAACGTCATCGGCCTGGAATGTTTGCGTTATGAATTAGGCGAGCCCGACGAATCCGGCAGGCGCCGGCCCGTGGCGATCGAGGGCAGCGAGTTTGTCCTTGATGTGGACACGGTGATTGTCGCAATCGGAAACGGCGCCAACCCGCTGATCCAGCAAACGACGCCGGGGCTTGAGTTCAATAAATGGGGCAATATTGTTGTCGATGAAAACTGCAAAACGTCGCTGGAAGGTGTTTATGCGGGAGGCGATATTGTGCTGGGAGCGGCTACGGTAATTCTCGCGATGGGGCAGGGGCGTATCGCGGCAGCGGCGATAAACCGGTGCCTTGCTGAAAAAAAATGATCACATCATTGCACAGCATCTGATACAAGCGGTTGGCTTGTACGCATGTAAAGATGTTCGTGCGACTGCGGGTTATCCATGCATTCGACGATCAGATCAAACACCTGGCAGGCGCTTTCATAGAGACGGCCGGTAATGATCGTTGTCTGGCCGATCATGTTTTCGAACAAAACGATGCAGCATAAGTCTGTAACATCTTCACACGTGTTATTGCGTGAATCAAGGATCGGAACGATCTGGTCATTCAGTTCAACAACCCCGATCACATCTTCAGACCGGCTCTGGGCAGGCTTTAATGTGACGCATCCCGCCACTTTGATCTGAAGTCCGTATCGCTGCTTGACCGCTGAAAAAGCAGTGATGAACTTCCCTCCGAGCTTTGTCCCGATCATTTTGTCTGATAACGGTGAATTGTTTTCCATAACACGAGCTCCCTAATGAATTCCGTTTCCATTCTGGTCACTGTACCGTTTCATCGTTAAGCTGGTGAACTGCGATGTTAAAAATATGACTTAAAAATGTTATATCTATTCTACGCTCGAAGCAACAGATGTTCAAGGATTAAATATAAAATTTATTGTTTTAAAGTGGACATTATTTTACCAATAGAAGTTCTGGCTCCGGCAGTGTATTCGTCGGAGGCCCCATAGTAAATGATGACAGAATCACCCCTTTCGACTGCACCGCACGAAAAAACCACATTGCCGTAAAATCCCTGTTTTTCATACGGATATTCAGGCTCCATCAAGGGCATTTTGGCGCGGGCGATGATTTTTTTGGGGTCCTGAATATCCAGTAAAACCGCCGCTAAACTGTACCGGTCGTCACTATCCGAGCCATGGTAAATAACCAGCCAACCCTCCTGTGTTTTGATCGGCACGCAGCTTCCGCCGGTCTTGCCGTCGTGAAAAGTCCCTTCCTCCGGCAGCAGCAGCGGTTGATGCTGTCCCCAGTGAATGCAATCCGGCGAAGAAGCGATCCAAATACCGCGAGGACCAAGATAACGCGGAACAGGGCGGGTCAGCGCATAATATTTTCCATCCGTTTTTTCCGGGAATAAAACCACGTCAATATTTTCCGGACAGAAGATAATACCGTGCCGCTCGAAATTCACAAAATCGTTTGTTGTCAGCAAGCTGGTGCAAATTCCGTTATGACTCACCGATTTATAAGTAATATAAAAGACATCGCCAATTGGTGTAATACGCGGGTCTTCCAGCCCGTAGGTTTCAGAGGCCAGTTCAGGGAAAACCGCCGGCGTCGCATCGACGGCAAAATGGATCCCGTCTTTACTGCGCGCCAGCCGCAAATGTGAAATACTCGTCAGGTACATTTCGTCTTTATAGTAAAACGAACGCGAGTCCGGAATATCCGTAATGCCCGGGTCATTATTCTTAACACGGAAAAGCACAAGCTCACCGGTCTCCGGATTCAAAATAGGGGCCACCTGCTCGTCGGCGGCCTTATCCTTCGGCCGCTCCGCAACCCGCAACAGCAGCAGGATCTCATCCCCAAACACAACCGCCCCCGGATTAAAAGCCCCAACCACCTCATAATCACCCCGGCTGGGAATTACATCACAAGGAGAAATCAACGGATTGTCTTCAAATCGTTCGACAAGCATGACTGTATTTTACATCATCAAGTCCACGGATGACACAGATTTTCACCGATTTTTATTTCGACATCCTTTTGTCATTCCCGCGAAGGCGGGAATCCAGAAAACCAATCGTATTCAGTCCATCCGCAACCATCCTACTTACCCAAAGCCCCTTAGGGCGAAATCTTGTAGCCTCGCCCGTCAGGGCGTGGGTAAAAATAACATTACCAACCATCCAACGACCCCAAAGGGGTCGAAATAAATAGTTAATTATCAATCGATATGATTTCACCACCGCATTCTGGGGCATTGTGAGGATAACCAATTCTTGTCTGCTGATATTTTAGTATATCCACAGCAACAGAATCTTGCTCAGGAAATAATCTCGTCCTATTTATTCCTAATTTATTTAGGTCGTTACATATTTCACCTTTACATCCAGACGGTATTACATATCTTACAATTTCCATATTCTTTTCATTACTTTTTAAGAGTGACACTATAGTATTATCTTTTTTCGCATTTGGTTTTGGATGAATGGTAAATACGCTGCTTTGGGCAACCATTCTGGGATTATTTAATGGCGGATAAAATGCCAATGGTGTTTTGGGGTGTTTCTTCAATCCTGATTCTTGGGCCAACTCATCTGAGGTGCCGCTCCAAAAAGGTTCTCTTGCAAGATAGCTCACCTGGGGAGAATCCCACAACCAAAAGTTTTCTCCAGCATAATGCTTGTTCAGCTTTTGCGGGAAAATCACCCATATTTCGCCATCTTCTTTTGTGTGTTCACAAACGGAAAAATAAACGGCAATTAATATATTTTCCGTCCAGTCAAGCAATCGGGTAGGAGCACTATAATGCTGCATCATAAACAACCATTCGATACTCCTCTTTTCAGGGATATTATTTGAAAACACAGGAACTTTACGCTGGTATTCCTCTATGTATCGAAATTCACGATCTTCAAGTGTACCAAAGAAAAAATCTTTAATTTGGGAAGATTCTTCTCTGAACATTCTTGGTTCTAAATTCCCAAAACATTTACTATGCCCCCTAAACCAGAATGGGTATAGCCCTTTACCAACTTCAATAACATGATGGATGTTTTCAATTTTATATGTTTTATATTGGTTCATTTACTCCCTCTCTCCATTTCTAACTCAATCCCACAACCATCCCCATATTCTTCTTTCAGATCAGCAAGCCAGATATCCAAGTCAGGATCTGGATATTGAGTTTTTGAACCTTTTCTTAAGAGTCCACCGTCATACCATCGAATCCATGCCCTATTTGTATCAAAGGATTCTCCTGTAAGCTCACAAAGAGCCAGCCTGAGAGCTTTGTCTTGATTAGTATTAACAGTCCCATTTTTGAGCCAAGAAATACATAGTGGAATACCTCGCATGTCATTTTTCAAAACAGAAACCATGATCCATCTACCTACCCAAGTGAAGTCTGTTGCATACCATCCAATCCATTTCCAGCTTCCCCAGAAAAGATGAGAATCAAAGATTTTAAGTTTTGCTGAGGAGAATTCTTCTGCAACACGGTCAGCTCTAACCATTGCCTGCTCATGCTGCCAATGCTTCACGTGATTAACCGGATTAGGACCCACAGAGCTTTGAGCGCAGCGTGTTGTCAAGAACAATGTCGCTCTTGCAGCAAGTGGATTATCGCCGGTAACTTTCCACTTTTTTTCTTCCAATTCAATTCTCAGGCTTTCGTTTGTTCCCCTATGTGTAAACTCAATCCAAGTCCATTCACGGTCAGTAGGTCTTTTGCAGTCTCCATCAGAGTCATAATTCACAGTTCCCCAAAGATAATAAGGAATTTCTGCAAAATACGGCCTTGGTTTTATATTTGTTAGTTCATAAATCATTTTTCTCTTAATCCCTACAATATGCCCTAAGATTCTTGCATTCTTCTGTCCTTGCCACAAATTATACCCCCCATTTCCCGCCAAAAACAATACAAAAAGCTCAAAAATATATACTTCTGCTCACTGCCTATAGCCTTCTGCCTGGCCACGTTAATCCTTTCTAAAAAAATCTGTGGATAAAAAACAAAAAATATTTGACAAATACAAAACTTCTGCTAAAATACAATAAAAATCAAATACTTTTAGTAGTATCGGATATATTTGTGATAATCCGTGTTAATTCGTGGCAAAAAAAGGAAGGAGCAAATCATGGAAACACCCCAAAAACGTCAACGCCTCACGCCCAAGCAGCGGGACTTTCTCTACCATGTCTACACCCTCGGCTTCTCCATCACCGACACGCTCAACAATCTCCACGTCCGCACGGTCACCTTCGAGCGATGGCTGACCAAACCCGTCTTCCTGAACCGGCTCCGCATGTACATCACCCAGTACTACCTGCAGGCCCGTCTGGAAATGGCCCGCAGCGCCCCCTCGGCCATCTCCGGCCTGACAATGCTCAGCCAAAAAAGTCTGCGGCACGATGATATGCGAAAGGCCTGCAACGACATCCTCAATTTTCAAACCCAGTTCGCAAAAATCGCCACCAGCTCAAAACAGGCACAAAACGGTGCACCTTTGGACAACTTTGGCGCACTATTGGCACAGTTTGGCGCATCTTTGGCACAAAATGGCTCATGTTTGGACACCGCCAGCGACAAAAATACACCCCAAAACCACCTTTTAGCTACCAAAAACGAAGAAAACACAATTTCTTGTAAGAGTTCACACTTTAGTGTGTAAAATATGCAAGCTCCAAGCTTGAACTCTTACGCTGCCGGCTGGAAACCGGCGGTACAAAACTATTTGCGGAATGTCAAAAAACGATTATAATCCCGTGTTTCGTGAGTTGAAATGATGACCGAATCGACAAAACAAAAAGCGTTTATTCATTGCCCCGAGCTGGAGCAGTATCCGTATCCGGATAGCTGTCCGTTCAAGACCAGCCGTGCGGGCAATGTTCGTGCGATGCTGGATTCGATGGGCCTGCTTTCCGGCGACGGCAAGATGGAAGTGGCCCCGCAGGCGGCGACGTTCGACCAATTACGCCAATTTCATACCGCCGAGTATCTCGATGCCCTCCAACGAGCGAGCAATGGCGAATACGAATACGAGATGCTGATGATGAACCTGGGCACGGGGGATTGTCCGGTTTTTGGCGGCATGTATGACTACGCAACACTTGCGGCGGGGGCCACCATTACCGGCGCCAAACTGATCGCCGAGGGGAAAGCGAAAATCGCGTTTAATCCTTCCGGCGGATATCACCACGCCTTTGAGGACCGCGCGGGGGGATTTTGTTATGTTAATGACGTGGTGTTGGGCTGTCAGACACTCGCCGATGCGGGTAAGCGGGTGCTGTTTTTGGATATCGATGTGCATCACTGCGACGGTGTGCAGGCGGCCTTCTACGACCGCAGCGACGTGATGACGATTTCGATGCATCAGGACGGCCGGACATTGTTTCCCGGCACCGGCTACGTCGATGAAACCGGTACAGGCGAGGGCGAAGGCTACAGCGTCAATCTCCCCATGCCCATCGGCACGTATGACGACATTTATTTCAAGGCATTTCGTGAGGTGGTGATCCCGTTGATCCGTGCGTACAACCCGGATGTGATCGTATTGGAGGCTGGAGCCGATACACTGTCAGGTGACCCGCTGGCCGGGCTGTCGATGACGAATAATGTCTTCGTCGATGTGATCAATAACCTGCTGGCGTTCGATAAACCCATCCTCGCCACCGGCGGGGGAGGCTATAACGTTGACAATGCCGTGCGTGCCTGGGCATTGGTCTGGACGGCCCTGTGCGGCGAACAAATGGCCCACGACCTGACCGCGGGCATGGGCGGCGTCATGCTCGAAAACATGGACTGGGCCGGCGGGGCGGGCCTGCGCGACCGCGTGCTGGTGCCCTCACAACACCAAAAAGAAAACGTCGCACCGATGGTCGATCAGACAATCGAGCAGGTCAAAAGTCTGGTCTTCCCGATTCATGGAATATAATCATGTCTGCAAAGCGAATTACTGACAAGGAATTGGTTAAACTGGCCCAAAAACTAAATGGGGCCTGCCAAGCCAAAATCATTTCACCGTCCGATGTTGAAACGGCGGCGTGGGTTCGGCTCAAATGCCAGTTCGGCTGCGACGGATTCAATCAATGCTTAGTTTGTCCGCCGTATAGTCCTACGCCCCAGCAGATGCGAAAAGTGCTGGATTGTTATGCACGGGCGGTTCTGGTGCATTTTGGGGATTACCCTGACAGCAAGACGCAGATGGCCAAATTGGAGCGGACGGTTTTCCTGAAAGGGGCATGGAAAGCGTTTGGGATGGGAGGGGGATCGTGCTTATTCTGCGAAACCTGTACGATGCAGGAGGGTACGTGTCGGCACAGTGAAAAGGCCCGCCCGTCAATGGAGGCCTGCGGCATTGATGTCTACACCACGGTCAAAAGAGCGGGACTGCCCATCGAGGTTGTCAAAAACCGCCGCCAATGTCCAAATTTTTACGGATTGCTGTTGGTGGATTAGAATAAGGTGAGTTGGGGGTCGAATTGATTGCGGGCGAGACGCCCGCGTTCCCAGCTAATACCCCACAACAGCGATGCCGAGTTTGTCGGCGAGGGCGAGGGTTTCGGGTTTGTCGATGATGAGGGTTTTTTGTTTTTGGACGACGACGCAGGCGGCGTTGTTGTCTTTTAGGCTCTGGATGGTATCGACGCCGATGCAGGGCACGTCGAACCGCATGTCCTGATCGGGCTTGGCGGATTTAAGCAGGGTCCAGCCGCCTTTTTTGCAGAGTTCGCCGGCACGCTTGATCATTTTGGCGGTGCCTTCGATGGCCTCGACGGCGATGATCTCACGTTCCTTGACGGCGATGGCCTGTCCGATGTCCAACTCGCCGACCTTGCGGACGATGTCCCAGCCGAACTTGATGTCTTCCCACACAGTGGCAGGGGGTTGGCATTTGGTCATGACGCCTTCGTCGGCAAGGTGTTCTTTACAGTACATCGTCGAATCCTCCAGGAGTATGCCGCCGCTGGCAAATTCGTCAGCAATCGCGCATAAAACCGTATCGTTTCGTTTGTCTTTTTTCCGCAACCGCCAGTACCATATCCGCAATGCGCGCCAGTCCGGCAGGTATTTAAGTATTCGTCGCGGCGTATAAATTTTCGTCTTCGCGACCCTGCCGACCATGATCGTTTCCCGCACGCCGTGCCTGCGAAGTTTCCGCATCCATCCCCCGGGACGTGCGATCGCACCGGAAAAAAACACATCCACATGCTCGGCCAATGCGGGTTCGGCGCTGTCAGCCAGTCCGATGCAAATAACCTTCAAGCCAGCACGTTTGGCGCCGTCGGCCACCAGAAAAGGCAACCGTCCCTGTCCCGCGATCAGTCCGAGTACGTTGGGTGAGTCCATAGCCTTTATTCTTCTTCGCTTATGGTAAAACGCTGAATCTGTTTTTCAAGCTTACGCAGTTTTTGCCGCATGTCCGGCAGGGTTTCGATGAGGGCATAGGCACGCTTGGCTTTGTTGGCTTCAATGGCAGGGGCGCCGAGGATCGTTGCACCATCCGGAACGTCATTGATAACAGCCGCCTGCGCGCCGATGGTGACCATGTTGCCGATCTTAATATGGCCGACAATCCCAGCCTGTCCGCCGATGACACAGTGATGGCCTATCTCGACCGAGCCGGCTACGCCAACGTGCGGCACCAACAAACAATTCGCCCCGATTTTTGCTCCATGCCCGATTGCTGTTCCATCACCGATTTTGCTGCCCTTACCGATCACAGTATCATTCAGCGTTCCGCGTTCAACGGCACAACCGGAACCGATCTCGACGTCATCTTCTAATACAACAATTCCGATCTGCGGGATTTTATGATGCTCGCCTTTGTGCGTTGCAAAACCGAATCCATCCTGACCAACGGAAGCATTCGACTGGATGATGACGCGTTCGCCGACCCGGCAGCCGTCGTAGATCACGGCGTTGGGGTATATGACACAATCATTACCGATCACGGCATTGGGGCCTATAAACGCGCCGGAGTAAATTTGACAATTGTTACCGATCTCCGCGTTCTCACAAATCACCGCGAACGGATGGATGTTGCAGTTTTGACCGATTTTCGAAGACGGGTCCATTGCGGCCTGTTTACTGATCCCGGTTTGAGGATGCTGACGATGTCCGTGGAGCAGGACAACCGTCTGCATGAAAGCATAGTAAGGGTCTTCGGTTACGATCTGGCAGGCGTTGGTCTGAACTTGCTTAGAAACCAGAATGGCCGCTGCCTGGGTCGTCTTGACTTGCGGAGTGTATTTGGGATTGCTCAGGAAGGTGATCTGTCCGGGGCCGGCACTGTCCAGGGTGGCCGGCGATTCGATCGCCACAGAATCGTCACCGATGACCTGTCCGTTCACATGTTCTGCGATTTCTTTAATCGTTTTTTGGGGCATAAAAATCCTGTTCTGTGTTGATTTTCGCGTTTTTAGAATTATAGCAGTTCCGGCGGATACGTCAAATACCGATTGAGTAAGAATTTAGAGCATTTTAAGCAGGGTTTGGGTCATTGCGGTCTGCTCGCAGGGGTTGGGATGCTGAAAACTGTCCGGTAACGGCTGTAAAATTTGCACGTTTTTGCCGCGCGGTGCATACTGAACCGGATTGCTGGGGCCAAATAGAGCGAGTGTTTTTTTACTCATTCCGGCGGCCAGATGGGCGATGCCGCTGTCGTTGCCGAGAAATCCATCCGCCTGTGTCAAAACCTGCAGGACCTGTGTCAGGGACAGGTTTTCCAGCACGTGAAATTGACGGATCGCTTGAATCGCGGTATCCTCAAAGCGTTCCTGTTCAGCAGGTCCCAGTAAAAAAACAGGCTGTAAACCATTGGTTTTTAAATCAGATGCTGTCTGAATGAAATTTTCCCAGTGCCAGCATTTTTGACGGGACCCGCTGCCGGGGTGGATTAATACAATTTTCCGGTCCGGATCGATCCCGACCCGTTCCAGTATATCGCCGCCTGCCTGATAATCTTCGGGTAACGGGCAAATGGTGACGGTGTCCGGTTGGCGGGGGTGTTCCAATTGCTGCTGCTGTTGAAACGAATCCAGGTAAAAATCGCTGACATGGACTTTCGCATCCGCGGCCGGCTTGGCATCGATGAGTCCCACCTCTGCGGAACGGCAGCAGTGAACGGTAAACAGCAGGTTCTTTTCGAAGGAAAAATGGCCAAAGCCGATGAAGCTGACGATCTGCTCATAACGGTCAAATAGTTTTAAAAGCGGATCATTGTCTTCAAGAACAAAGTCGGATTCAGGCTCAAACAACCGGTGCAAATCAACGGTCTCGATCGGACGGACCGCATCGATGCAGGTTCGTCCGGGATAAAAACTGATATACTCTGAAGGACCGATGAAATCAAGCCAATCCAGCGAACAGGCCTCTTTCAGACAGGATGCCAAGGGAAGCGCCAACAGGCAGTCCCCAATAGCACCGGAGTGCAGGATCACACCGCGTCTGAGTTCTTTATCGGCCATCACCGGACATTCAGCTCATTCAAGGGCCAATTCATATTCTACGACGTCAGCCCGTTTTTATTCCTCTTTTTTCTTTTGGAACGGATTGAGGCTCTTTAAGGCTTCCGTGGCTTCTTTGCCGCCTTCGATCAAACTTTCCACCTGTTTTTGTCCTTCCTGAATCAACTGTTGACCCTGCTCTGCCAATTGGCCGGTTAAGTCATTGATCATATCAGTCGGAAGCAGGCCTTTGCCCTGGTCCGCAATCCCTCCCGCAATGGCCAGAAGAATTTTTGTGACAAGTTCAGGGGTATTGATCTTTTCTTTTGAGCCGATATTTTCCATGTGAATCGGGTTGATCTTCAGGGTCAGCGTATCCGCCCGTCCGGGAACCGGAAGCAGTTTAACCTTCACCGTCACGCCATTAATATCCAGTTGTTTGATCAGTAGATTTTTACCGGGCTTATCCTCGCTTTTGTCCTCAGCCGGTTCAGACTTCGGCAGATTGGCCAGAATCTCCTTGAGATTATTCGTCAGGCCTTTTTGTTCCATAACCAGTGTGATATTGTCAAACTGCATCTTTTCAATCTCGATGGTATTGCTCAGCAAACTGGTTGTTTTCAGGTCGATATGGGCTTTTTCCAATTCAAGAAAAGTGGGGTTCTGGTAGCCTTCGGGATTATCCACCACCAGATTATCCATGTTTAATTTGCCTGCCAGTATCTTGAGGGCGATGTCATCCAGTTTGACATTCACTTTCATGGCGGAACCAGCGCCCGTTTCAATGCCGGTTTTTAAGGCCGCATCGCCAAAGACATTAATCAGCAATACCACAATCAAAATGAACACCAACAAACCGACAACGATTTTTGATATGATATTTTTCTTGTTCATGACTAGTTCTCCTGAATTTAAGCATCCGTTTTTTATTTTAGAAATTTGGGGTCAACATAAACCCCCATGGCTTTGGCTTTTCGGGCGTATATTTTTGCAAATTCATATTCACCTAATTGATAATATGAGATCGCTATACCATTATAGGCTTCAGCGCGGTTGGAGTCCAGTTGAATGGCCCTTAAATATTCCGTGATTGCATCCATGTGCTGCTGGTTGCCAGCCAGGGCGACAGCCAGATTGTAGTACAATGCCGCATTTTGCGAATCCAGACCGATCGCTCTCTGGTAAACAGAAATCGCCTCGTTGTACATGTTTTTATTGAGATAAGCATTGCCCAGATTCTGCATTGCAGCGGTCATATTGGGGGAAAGGTTTATCGCGTTTTCATAAGCCTGAATTTCCTGGTCGGTTTGTCCCATCCGGTTATAGGCTCTCGCCATTCCGAAATAGGTCTGAGCATTGGCCATCCGAAGGTCAATGACGGACTGAAATTCGATTATCGCCTGTTCTATCTGATCGGTATCCAGATATAGCAGACCCCGTGATGTTCTGGCCGAAGCGTTTGACGGATCCAAAGCAATCACCTTGTTAAACTGCGAAAAGGCTTTATCGGTCTGCTGAAGTTTCTGATAGATCTGACCCAGGAACAGGATGCTTTCGATATTGTCCGGATATATTTTGAGAGCCGTTTGAAGATAGGATATTGCCTTCTGGTCTTCATTCTGCAGGTATAAAGACTGTGCAAGATTCCGGTAAACATCCACATTGTCGGGCGAAAGGTTCAAGGATGTTTTGTAATAGGACTCAGCTTTGCGATATTCACCGATCTGCATGTAGGCGGTGCCAAGATTGTTAAAGGCCTTTTCATCCTGCCCCAGTATGGCCAATGCCTGCTCGTATTTACTGATGGCTTCACGGGGCATATTTTTTTGCAGATAAATATTGCCCAAATTCATATGAGCCTCTGAGAGCAGGGGGTTGATCTCGACCGCATCTAACAGGATATTAAACGCTTTGTCGGTATCGCCGATATCAAGATAACAGTTGCCCAGGTTGTTGAAAAAACATCCGAGAGTTTGTTTCTTGGTAAGATTTTTCATGTACAACGCTTTAAGACGTTTGGGCGGCTTAAAGCGTTCAATGTAATGTTCGTCCGGCGCAATGGCGCCATTGGAGGTTGTCTCAATGTTATAGCGGTGTTTGCCGTCATCGTATCGAACAAAAAAATGTCCCGGTACCACAACACCGTACATGGGAAGACCGACTCGCTCGGCAATTGCCAGGTATAGGACAGACAAACTCAGACAGTATCCCTGTTTTTTTTCAACCACAACGTGCAGGAACAGATCGTCGGGATCGTCGGCGTTATCTACCGTAGAAAAACCCAGCTCATCAAACAAATAGGCATTGATCACACCGATCGCACGATAATCTGCCGGGACATGTTCCTTTTTCAATCGCTTGAGTATTTCCTCTGCCATGTCGTCGATCTTTCGCCGATAGACATGCGAGGTTTTATTGGTTCCCCAGTCACGGGAAAGAATCAGGGCCGCAGTTCCCAGATCGATCTCGTTCTCCCGTAAACGAAGAACACCTTCGATCGTAAAGGCACGAAGCCCTTGTTTATTTTGATTGGCTAATATTTCCGAATAGGCGTTTGTGACCAAAATCGTCAGGGTCATCAGAGCCGCATATAAAAAAACAAAATTAAGGCCCACTTGCTTAGTGGCCGAATAATTTTTCAACATCTTCTCTGGAAACTCCCTGAAGGCATATTTTTTTGATACAGCTTGTCTTTCCGCTTGTGATTTGCAATGCATTTTTTTGTATCCCAAGTTGCTTTGCGATAAACGCCAGTAATGCCTTATTGGCTTTTCCCTTTTCGGGCGGGGCGGCGATCTTGATCTTCAACATGCCGTCGTGGGTTCCGGCTATTTCCGTGCGGCTGCTGCCGGGGACGACCTTGACGGTCAACTGGATATTCTGCTGGCTGTTCTGGCTTATCAAATCCGCGTCTGCCTTACACATTCTCCTGAATGTTCTGTCCCACAGCGTGTTGAATATAGCGTTCTATCTGGCCGGCTAGTTCACTGATCGATTCAATTTGAAAATCCTCATAATGCCCTTGAACAAATTCGCCATTAAGCGCTTTTTTGAAGACTTTCACCCGTATTACGGGAACACTCCTGCCGTTTTGTCCGAATCGCGGGTTTTGATGTTCACGTAATTCAACACGCCAGTTTTCACTGATAAAGACAAGACAATTGCCGGTGTTCACTGCTATGGGAAAATAGTCCAGCAATAATTTTAAAACGTTTGCCTGACCCATTGAATCCTTTCTTATTTTTCGAGTTTAGACATTACTGCATATTAGCAATATTATAACCATTTCGGTCGATCAACGCAAGCTGCCGATCAACTCTTTAATATCGCGGATTCCCTTTTGTTCACAGAACAACAAAATGCCATCGGCAATTTTTTCAGTAATATTCGGGTGGACAAATGTTGAGGTTCCTACTGCAACGGCGCTGGCGCCGGCGATCAGGAACTCAAGGGCATCGGATAGGGTTTGTATTCCGCCCATTCCGAGGATGGGAATTCCGGCGTCCCGGGCCACTTCGTTGTAAACCTTATTGACCAGGTAAACGGCGATAGGTTTGATTGCCGGACCGCTGAGCCCACCTGTCCTGTTCGCCAAAACAGGCTTTCGGGTCTCAATATCGATCACCATGGCGGTAAAGGTGTTGATCAGGCTCAAGGCGTCAGCTCCGGCCTGTACCGCCGCACGGGCGGTCACACTGATATCCGTTACGGTTGGGGTCAGCTTCACCATCAAGGGTTTACTCTGACAGACATCTTTAACCGCCGCGGTGATCTCGCTAATCAAAACCGGATCGGTTCCAAAGGTAATTCCGCCTTTTTTGACATTCGGACAGCTAATATTCAGTTCAAACCCATCAATGGCTTTTTCCTGAGCGAGTCGTTTGGCCACAGCGACATACTCATCGATGGTTTGGCCTGCCAGATTGACAAAAATTTTAGTGTCCAGTTGCTCTAAGATGGGTATTTTTTCTACCAGAAAGCATTCCAGCCCCATATTGGCCAGGCCAATGGCGTTTAACATGCCCGCATTGGTCTCAACGATTCGCGGCGTGGGATTTCCGGTTCGCGGTTCAAGGGAAATGCTTTTTGTCGTCAGTGCCCCAATTTTGGATAAATCCATAAACTCTGACAGTTCATCGGCATAGCCGCAGGTCCCTGAAGCCGTAACGACCGGGCTGGTAAGTGTCAAACCTGCGAAATCAACTTGTAATAGAGGCTTTTGGGGCATCATTAAGTCCGGAAAACAACCTTTTCGGCATCAAATACAGGGCCGTTTTTACAACACAACTGGTATTCAGTATGATCGGCGGCGATTTTTGTTTCAACGGCACAGCTTTGACAGAGGCCTATACCGCAGGCCATCATCCGTTCCATGCTGACCTGGCAGGGGAGTGAAAAATCCTTTGCCAGTCTTGCGGTGGCGGCCAGCATTGCTTCCGGGCCGCATGCGAAGACGGCGCTGACCGATGGATCGATCGATTCTTTTTCCAGCCAGTGTTTCATACAATCGCTTACGTAGCCGTCAAATCCGGCCGAACCGTCGTCAGTTGCAATATAATAAGGCACCTCCGTCAATTCAAATTCCTCTAAATACAAGCCCTTTAAATTATCTATTTTTACGCTAAAGGGAAGATTTTCACAATCTTTTGCCCCGATAAAGCTGACAATATTCATCTCAGGATAATGGTGTTTTAAATGGCTGGCCAAATGAAGGATTGGCGGAGATCCCATCCCGCCTGCAACCAATAAGGCGTTTTGAAGATCTTGAGGAATTGAAAAGCCGCTGCCTAACGGTCCCAACACATTGATGGTATCGCCTCTTTTCAAGCTCATCATACGGATCGTTGCAGGGCCCAGAACACAATACATAATCTCGACTTTCACTGAAGGACCGTCTGAGGAAGGCATCACCGCAACATTAGAAAAACTGAAAGGTCGGCGGAGTATAATTTGTCTGTTTGCTGAGTCTTTCAATTTTTCAGGGATTAAATTTTGATTTGGCAGCGAAACACCGCTTAAATCAAACTGCAGAAATTGTCCGGGGATCACGGTTTCAAAAAAGCGGCTTCCTCGTGGGTCAAGAAGAAGATTAAGACGGTAGTAACAGTGTCGTATCTGTTGATTGCTAAGTACCTCTGCCTGAAAAACACCTTTTTGGACAACCCTGTCTTTCATGTATAACTTCTTTTTAAAAAAAGTGTTATAAAAATAAAGCTTCCGGAACATTCATCCACAGATATCCCGGAAGCCCGCCACGGCAAAGAAAGCCGTTAGATTCAAAAATGACCTCATTCACTTCATGCAAAAGTATATCAGCCAATTTAGCCAGTGTCAACTGACCAAAAAAAAGAATATTAGTGGTCATTTAAGGTCATTTATTCAACATACTGTTAACTTCTTATCATTTAATAGTTTAACCCTTTTCTCTATGAGTTAAAAAATTATACAGAACTAAAGCATATTAGTTTATTACTAAGCAGATGCAAACATTATAGATATATTTAGAACACTTTATTTGAAATTCATTTTGACTTTTGACATAAACCTAATATGATAGAAGTGTTGTAAGGGCGTTTCAACAGTGCATCAGGCAGATGATATTGTGGATGGTGCTTTTGAAAATGCGACACGACTCCGTTATTTTAGTTGCTGAGGATGATGACGGGCATTTTTCGCTTATCAAGAGAAACTTGCTCCGTGCGGGGATTAATAACAAGGTCGTACGTTTGTTGGACGGACAGGAAACGCTTGACTTTCTCAATCAGCTCAAAAATCCCAATAACACTTATTCTCGGTCTCCCTGTCTATTATTGCTTGATATTCGCATGCCCAAAGTGGATGGCTATGAAGTACTGAAGTTCATAAAAAACGACCCTCTGCTAAAAAAAATTCCGGTTATTGTTTTGACGACTGCGGGCGACCAGCACGTGTTCAGTAAATGTCAGGACTACGGATGCAATATGTTTATTGCAAAACCGGTTGAATATGATGAATTTGTTGAGTCAATCACTCGAATCAGCCATTTTATTTCAATTATCGAAGTTCCATCCGTGATTTCATAATTGTGGCGGATAAACCTATGACCCGAAACCTCAACATTCTGCTTGCCGAGGACGATAAAGGACATGCATCGCTTATCCAAAAAAATCTTTGGCGCACGTGCATTGAAGCACAAATCGTTCCTTTTTCAGATGGCCAAAAATTATTAGACTATCTTTCCGGCAACGGCCATGCATCAAAACAGCTTACGCCCGGGGAATACATTATTCTTTTGGATATCAAGATGCCCAGAATGGACGGGATAGAGACGCTCAATGCTATAAAATCGGATCCACGGCTCTGTAAAATACCGGTTATTATGCTCACAACCACGGATAGTCGTCATGAAATTGATCATTGTTATTCGAAGGGCTGTACATTTTACATTGCCAAACCATCTGATTATAACAAATTCATGGAAACCATCGAATATTTCGGCTCCTTCCTGTCACTTTCCACTTTGGTACTCCCTGATGTTAAACTCCCCTCGTTAACAATGGATTAATCAACCCGATTGATTACTGTGTAATTTCTGCGATTTCCTGTTCCGTCAGTGCCGTGTTATAGATTCGGACCTCATCGATCAGGCCCTGGAAGTAACGGGGACCGCCGGCGGCTAAATACGCGCCGATCTTAACATCTTCAGCCGAACCGCTATTGATCGGCTCGTCCGCAAAGGAACTGATCGTTTCAAGCTGACCGTCAACATACAATTGAGCTTCCGCAATATCCGGGCTGCCGTCATCGGCGACCACAACGGCAACATGGTGCCATGTGTCGTTATTGATGACGGTGGTGCCGATAATATTGCCGCCCTGGACTTCCGCGCGAAGCTGACCGCCTTCATTAACACGAATGACCCAGCGGCCGCCATTGTATTCTTCGCCCCACGTCAGGATCTCACCGGAGACCGAAGCGGTTTTGATCCAAGCCATACAGGTACGGCTGCCACCGCCGGGAATGCCTTGATAGCCGGACACTTCGACATGGTCGTTCGTGCCGTCAAACAGCAGGGCATTGCCGGAATGGCCCAAATCCCATGTCGGAGCATTGACAAGCGTGCCTGGCCGCCAATAGATCGAATTATCGTATGCCGTATCGCCGCTTGTTTCGTCGAATTTCAAATGAAGCTGCAGGGCTTCATCACCCAGCCAATTATGGGCCAATACTGAGAAATCTGAGATGGAGACATCATCATCGCCATCCAGATCCGCGCCGTTACAGGCCGGGACATCCACACAATCCAGCGACAGCCATTGAGCCGCAAAACCGAGCAAGTCGATCAAGCCTTCTGTGCCGGAATAGGTATTATCCACCTGGATGGTCATCGTAGCCGTATCGTACAAGCTGTCATCGTCTGTGACGCGAACCGTAAATGTATTTTCGCCGGTATCTGAATCAGACGGAACACCTGAAAGAGTCCCATCGCCTGCCACAACCAGCCAGGTTGGACCGCTGTCTTTGCTGAAGGTTAGCGGGTCGCCAGCGGGATCACTGGCGAAGTCAGCCAGAGATTGTCCGCTATACGATGCCAGTTCGACAGCCTCAAGATTATTGATCGGATCGGTGGTAAAGGCCGGGGGTATCGAACTGCCAAAAATCTGGCATTCCCAGAACGCTGCCCAGCCGTAACTGGTGCCTGTAACCGTCACTCGAACATAACGAGCCGAGGCATCAAACGTGTCCGTACTGGTTCCGGTCGCCGTTCGGCTGGTCTGATCGACAATCGTCGTGTAGTTGACATCGTTATCGCTGACTTCGATCCGATATTTGTACGAACGGGTTGTGTCGCCAAACCAATAGATGACTGCTTTGTCGAGATTCTGGACGGATCCTAAATCAACTCTCCACCATTGCGGATAGCTGTCATTCGCAGCCGTCCAGCGGGTTGAGAAGTCCCCGTCATTTCCGTTGGCTGCGGGATTTCCGGATTCGGATGAACTGGCAGTGACAGGCTGACCTTCTGATAGCAGCTCCATCAAGCATGTGGTGGACCCTTCATTGGAATTACCGGACTCATTGTCATTGGTATCCATAGCCGTTACCACATAATAGTAGGGCACGCCCACGGTGACCGTATTGTCCGTATAGGCGCTCAGCAGCAAATCCGTCGCAAGGGTCGTGTAGGGACCGCCGGAGTCAATTGCTCGTTTAACCGTATAACTTGACAGATCCGATTCGGTATTACCTGCCCAATCCAGACTGATACAGCCGTCACCGGCTGTTGCGATCAGCCCCGTCGGAGTCGCCGGCGGAGTCGCATCGGAGCCCGGTCCAAAGATTTTGCATTCCCTTAACCCGGCCCAACCGGAAGGACTGACACCCGTAACGGTAACCCGGACATAGCGAGCGGATG
Source organism: Anaerohalosphaeraceae bacterium (assembly GCA_963675525.2). Classification (GTDB taxonomy): domain Bacteria; phylum Planctomycetota; class Phycisphaerae; order Sedimentisphaerales; family Anaerohalosphaeraceae; genus 4572-13. The sequence continues at coordinate 54,380 of CAXXSL010000020.1, forward strand.
CGGAGAAGTAATCCGTACTGATCCCGGTCTCCGTTCGGCTCGTCTGATCGACAATCGTCGTGTAACTGGACCCGTTATCGCTGATCTCGATCCGGTATTTGTACGAACGGTCCGTGTCGCCATACCATACGACAACTGCTTTCTTGATCGGTTGAACAGACCCTAAATCCACACGCCACCATTGCGGATAGCTGTCGTTCACAGCCGCCCAGCGAGTCGATATGTTCCCGTCATTACCGTTCTGTGGGATATTTCCTGATTGGTAACTGCTGGCAGTAACCGGTCGGCCTTGAGACAACGGGGTGGGTGCGTCAGGAAGTTTCGGGGAGATTGAAGGATCGCCATAAATGTTAAAGCGCATCCTGCAGGGTTCATAGCAATCGCCCTGTCTTACATTTGCCCAGGCCAGACCTGCACTTTCATTATTAGCCACTAAGTATTGCATAAACCTGTAAGATAATGGACCGTTAGTGTTTCCAAAAGTATAGTCGGTTTTACTGGGTGTGTAGAAAGAATTGCGGGTGGCGCCAATCGTTACAATACCTCCGTTTTGAAGAATCCTATAGGCCAGATTGCTGCTGTTTTCAGGATGGGCATTCTCGCAGGAACCTTGATAAACGATACTCGGGTAGTTGTCATTCAGACTCCCAACCTCGCCGATATCAATAAAATACGATGCTGATGTTTCATTGCCGTGTGTGCCCCAGCAAACGATTCCATAGGGTGTTGAAGCCCACACATCATCCATCTCAGTTGTCGGAGCCTCGCTATATGTATATTCCGGATCAACTCCAAAATTTTCCTCGTAGATCCGATCCGAATGGATGTCCAGGGGATCTAAAACAATGTTCTTTATTTGCTCTCCACACCGATACAAAGGAGTCGTCTCATCAAGTCGGGCCATGGGCAGAAAGGCATTTTTTCGCCATAAGGTGTCGGTTGAGTTTTCGTAATTGATCGCTTTCTGCAGCAAATTATCCAGTATGGAAATAGTACCGTAGTAAGGCATTCTGCCAACTACAACCTCCCAGTAATTGTCGCCGGTAAAGTCGGAATAGAAAAAGTCCGTTGGTGCATCCCCCCGGCCGTCATCATACCATCGCATCGGCACGGTTCCCGTATTGGTGTCGGGCGTTCCGATCAAAAGAACGTATAAAATATCTAACGAGACATAATTACTTCCCAGCCAGGTACGGATATTGTTGTAAGCTGTCCAACCCGTCCCTCCGCCCCAGTCCGATTCGGTCCTGACCATTACATTGAAGCCAAGAGACTGTTTGTGAGTCACAAAATCACTGAGCTTTGTTGAATTGGTTACAATATCGTTGGTGGTAATAATAACATATCCGGTTGAACTTATCCCGGCGGCCGGATATTCATCGCTGCTTTCCGTAGAGAGTTCAACGACCGGCCCCTCAGAGGCAGATGATTCGGCAGCCAGTTCTTCATAAGCCGTAATTGCTTTGTCGTAGTTGGCCGCCAGCTTCTTAACCCTGCCTGACTGCTTCCTCCAGTTCTTCCAGTTCGTCCGGGAAAGGCCTTGAGATTTCTTTTTGCCGGCTGCGCTGCGGTCAAAGGTAACATCAATATCCGCAGATATGATTTCCTGCAAACAGCCCGTCACCGGATTGTATCGCACCAGCGGAACCGCAACCTCAGCCAGTTTCCACTGACGAAGTTCACCTTTCCGGGAAATCCTGGCGTCCTGCTGCGGCCAGTACGTATCGGTGTTATAGATATCGACATCGTAGCCGTCCACGACGGTGCGTTCTGCCGGCATGACGAGGACGGGATTACCGTCTTCGTCCCAGGTGCCAATCATCGGCGACGGTTCAATATCAAAGTCGCCCTCCACAGGGCTGTAAGTGATGTTATTGACCGTATAGGAAACCGTTGAAAGGTCCGCATTGGGAGGTAAAAGAACCGTAATGACCTTCCAAGGTATCTGCGGCTGACCCGGCTCATTGAGATATTGCGTATTGGCACATTGTATACCAGCATTACCTTTGGCTGTAACGCCAATTGAAATATTCGGCGTGTCAATAAGGGCGGCCTTCTGCCCGCCTGTTTTCACATTGATCGTCGCGGCATCCGTAAAGGGGCAAAACACTATTAAAATGGATAGCAAAACAACATTAAAATAACATTTCGATATACAAGAAGCCTTAATCCTTTGATTATCTACCATAGACGTACCCTGTCTCCATACTAATCTGGTCTTTCCTCATTTAGATTCTTAAGCATCATTTTTAAACGATAGAGCTATCCGGACAAACATTTATTGTGAAAAACTCTGGATTTCCTGCTGTGTCATCGCCGTGTTATAGATTCGGACCTCATCGATCAGGCCCTGGAAGTAACGGGGACCGCCGGCGGCTAAATACGCGCCGATCTTAACATCTTCAGCCGAACCGCTATTGATCGGCTCGTCCGCAAAGGAGCTAACCGTTTCAAGCTGACCGTCAACATACAATTGAGCTTCCGCAATATCCGGGCTGCCGTCATCGGCGACCACAACGGCAACATGGTGCCATGTGTCGTTATTGATGACGGTGGTGCCGATAATATTGCCGCCCTGGACTTCCGCGCGAAGCTGACCGCCTTCATTAACACGAATGACCCAGCGGCCGCCATTGTATTCTTCGCCCCACGTCAGGATCTCACCGGAGACCGAAGCGGTTTTAACCCAAGCCATACAGGTACGGCTGCCACCGCCGGGAATGCCTTGATAGCCGGACACTTCGACATGGTCGTTCGTGCCGTCAAACAGCAGGGCATTGCCGGAATGGCCCAAATCCCATGTCGGAGCATTGACAAGCGTGCCTGGCCGCCAATAGATCGAATTATCGTATGCCGTATCGCCGCTTGTTTCGTCGAATTTCAAATGAAGCTGCAGGACTTCATCACCCAGCCAGTTATGGGCTAATACTGAGAAATCTGAGATGGTGACATCATCATCGCCGTCCAGATCCGCACCGTCACAGGCAGGGACATCCACACAATCCAGCGACAGCCATTGAGCCGCAAGGCCGGCCAGGTCTTCGGTGCCTCGGACGCCGGAATAGACATTGGCAATGTTAATCGTCATCGTGGCGGTATCGTACAAGCCTGATTGATTTTCGACGCGAACCGTGAACGTATCCGTGCCGGAGATTGAATCGGTCGGGATTCCGGAAAGCGACCCATCTGGCGAGACAACCAACCATTCGGGACCTGAGTCTTTGCTGAAGACTCCACCAGGGGCATCTACGTATGTTGATAGTGATTGACCCATGTAGCCAACAAGCTCAATTCCGGCATCATTACTTATCGGATCGACCGTAAATGATGGCGGATTATTCAACGCTGCAATCTCCGAATCTGACAAAGCATAATCGTAAATACGGAAATCGTCTATGCGTCCGTTAAAGAGCGGATCATTGGACCACTGACTTTTTCCGATATAGTTCACAGTTGGATTCAAATCGGATGGATTAATTGTCATGGCCGTATTAATGTCTTTAAGTTGGCCATTAACATATAGTTTGCCGGTGTCTGCACCGACCGTAACAGCCACATGCACCCATTGACCGATAGCTAATTCAGTGGTTTTAAGTTTCTGTGAAGTTGCACCTCCTCCAGAACCGGTAAAAAGAAACGTCAGCTCATTACTGGAAGCATTCGGAGTTAATATCATGTACTCATATGTACCGGTACCAAAATCAAAAATTCGCTGCCAAGTACCCCCGCCGTCCCAGTTCACCCATGCGGCGACTGTAATATCTTCTGTATTGGCAATACCGGAAGGCAGGGTAACATAATCGTCGCTGCCGTCAAGATCGATGGCCTGACCGAGGATTCCGGTTGTGTACGCAGGACTTCCTGTCGGTGTCCCGTGATTGGTCCCAGCACTATCATTGGCGGTGTTCTCAAACTCATAGTGAGCATCCGCGGGTCCATAGACCGTAATGTGAGCGTTCACATCATCTGTCGCGCCAGAAGAATCTGTAACGCGAGCGACGAAGGTATTTACCCCCCGGTCAGCGGAACCGGGTGTGCCGGAAAGGGTACCATTGGTGCCCACACTCAGCCATAGCGGACCACTAACTTTGCTGAAGGTTAATGGATCGCTGTCCGGATCAGATGCGTAGTCCGCCAGCGTCATACCCGTGTAAGCAACACTCTCGTCTCCGTCAGGCAGGATGAGCGGATCGGCATCAAATACCGGCGGATTGTTGGCACTTTGACCCCACAGATTCCAGACCTCAGAGCCGGCCAGGGCGTAGTTATAAATGCGGAAGTCATCAATGCGTCCATTAAAGTGTGGATCCGCACTATACTGACTGTCGCCGATATAGTTCCGATCCGCCAGAAGACCAGCCGGATCAAGGGTCATGCTATCGTTTGACGCAACCGGCTGTCCGTTGACATATAACGTGCCCGTATCACCTCTTAAGGTCACGACCAGATGCACCCACTGGTTGGTGGATAGCTGTGTTGTGTTTAACTCTTGTTGTTGGTCCTGGTCTTTGATACGAAATCGCAACGTGTTGCTGCCGGAACGCGGCGTCAGTAACATGTAATTTGAAGTGCTGGCTCCGAAGTCAAAGATACGCTGCCATTGATTGCCGCCATCCCAGTACACCCACGTTGCAATTGTGATATCTTCTGCATCGGCCACGCCTGCCGGCAACGTAACATAGTCATCGGTTCCGTCCAAGTCGATCGCCTGCCCGACTTGGCCGATGGTGTAGGCCGGAGAACCAGTGGTTGTTCCGTCATACGAACCGATACTGTCATTTGAATTATTTTCAAAATCCCACTGGCTAACCTGTCCCTGGATCGTCAGACGTCGAGTGCGGCTGTTCAGAGTTTCACCTGCTCCAGTCGCCGCGCAATAGTAAATGCCCTCATCACTCAGATCGGCATTCGCAATTCGCAGCGTTGATCGGGTTGCGCCGGAAATATCGCCGCCATCAGATAAAGGCGCGCCATCCTTATACCATTGATAGGTTGTTGAGGTCGGCGACTCGACACCAAAGTATGCTGTTTCGCCAAGGGCAGCAACCTGGTGCTCAGCTTCCTTGCTATAGGACATAATGCCCATATCACACCTTAGAACTGCTTGGCTTCGTACGCATTTGATGCGTTCCATGTAGCTGCTGTCCTCGCTATCATAATTCATCGCCCACGGCCATACTGCATGGCCATCTCCGTGCAGGCCATCAGCATAGGGACTCCCCATTTCAATCGCACGCTTTCGAGCATAGAATCCCTGCCAGACGCCGCCGGCTATCAAACTCGAATATGACGGCGAGCCTGTGTATGTCCCCATTCCCATTGTGTGGCATATTTCATGCAGAGTCACACGGGTATTGCGCGTGCCCCCAAATGTTATGGTGCCGGCGTAATTCGCCTGAGCAGTCGGCACACCGGAATTATAGTAGACATTAAGATGTTTATTAAATGAGCCGTACTTGTTGTAGATTGGCACCGCTTCCTGTACGGAATTTGTGATTTGGGCTGCAATGCCCGCGTCCACGCCGCTCAGGTGCAGCGAATAGGTAATGTCGGCAAAAACAGTTGATGATACAACAAGTAAAAAAACGAATCCCCAAACAACACGTCTGTAATCCATAAAACATCCCCGTGAATAGTCTATTTTGTTTCGAGGTCTAAGATTGAAATCCCCATTTGAAGGCTTAAAACCACACTTTCAACAATGTAGTATTAATAATCATAATAAGAAAATCAGCTTAAATTGTCAAGATTTTCCTTCTTTATCGCTAATAAACACAATCCTTACATAATAGGATGGTCATTAATGCGAAATTTTAAACCAATTGCTGTCTATTTCCCGAAAAATAATTGTGGTTGTTGTCTTGAATTTGGCGGGTAGATGTGTTAAAAAGTTTTCCCCATGACTAAATTTGAACGAAAAATCCTGTTTTTATGCTTAAGTGCATTCTGGCTATCCGGTTTATGCCGGGGGGGTTCTATTGACCAAATCATCCAGCATCATAAACAGGCCAAAACGCAATTCGCGATTTTGGCGATTGATGTCCAAAGCGGCAAGACCCTCTATCAGAAGAACGCCGATAAGCCGATGATCCCGGCTTCAAACATGAAAGTGGTAACGTCTTCGGCCGCCCTTCGCTATCTGGGAGTAAATTATGTCTTCCGGACAAAAATCGGGCGGCTTGGAAATCATCTCATTATCATCGGCGGTGGCGACCCGTTGCTGGCGGAACCCAAACTTGACCCACAGGATGGCCGCTCAATAGGCCGGATATTTGATGAGATCATTTCAGCGATAAAAGATGATGGAATCACAGAGATTGATGACCTTATCGTGGATGTTAGTTTTTTCGACAACAATCGGGTTCATCCTTCATGGCCGGCGGACCAACTCAACCAATGGTATGCCTGCGAGGTCAGCGGACTGAACTTCAACAACAACTGTATTCGTATTACCGCCAGCCGGGTTGAGAACAAACCGTTTCTCAGCATGGAACCGGAGAACTCGTGTGTTAGGCTTGTCAACCAGTTGAAAATGATCTCAAAAGGCTCCAGTGCCGTGGGGGCTTACCGGAATTCTGTCCCGAACAAACTGCTGATCAAGGGCAAGTTAAATCAAAGCGCCGGTTTTGACGTTGCGATCGAGAACCCGCAGTCGCTTTTTGCTTCTCTCCTTTCCGACCGTCTGAAAGCCGCCGGAATATCGATCCGTGGCAGCATTCTCCAGAAGTATGTCAAAAATAATGATGCAATCCAAATATTGCGTACATTTGAAACGCCGATCAGCGAGGTTTTGTCCCGCTGCAATAAAGACAGTCTTGGATTGGCCGCCGAATGTCTGGTCAAGACGATCTCGGCGGAAAACACCCAGGGCCAAATCAACGGGGAATGGCCGCATGGCAGTGCGTTGATAACCCGCTACCTGAAATCACTCGGTATTCCTGAGGATCAATTCGTTCTTGATGACGGCAGTGGGCTCAGCCGGAAAAACAGACTTTCGCCGACGGTTCTGGTTACCGTATTAAAAGATGCTTATACCGGCAGCACGCGTCAGATGTTCACGGAATCCCTGGCCGCCGGCGGAGCGGATGGGACGGTTTCAAAGTATTTTCGCGAAAGCCCTTACAAAGGCAATATCCTCGGAAAAACCGGATATATCTCTGATGTTCGCTCTTTTTCCGGCATCTGCAGGACACCGCAAGGGGATGTTCTTTTCAGTGTTTTGACCGAAGGGGGAAACGGAAAGACACGTGCTTGCATCAACGATATTACCAAAGCGATCTTTGACCGTCATTTTTAGTTGTTTGAAGAAGAGGCCATTTCCCCTGTCAGTTCTTCAATAAGATCCGTGATTGTTACAATCCCAACGGCATGTTGATGCGTCCCGCTTTGTTCGGTAACAAGTGCAATTTTGACATGTTGATTGCGCAGGATGTTGATCGCTTCCAATACGGACGTCTGATGGTCAATTTTCTGAATTTCTACCATGGTAACCTCTCTCAGGTCTTCGAAGAGGATCCTTTTTCCCCAGTATCTCATAAACAGGAATATATCCCACGATATTTTGTTTTTTGTTTTCGTAAACAAGCTGACGGGTATGGCTGCTGTGTTTGAGATGTTCAAGCAGATCAGTGTAAGTTGAATGAACCGGAACCATCTGAACATGGTTAAGTTTTATCATGACAGTCTGCAGGGTCATTCCGGGAATATCGATCAACCGGGCCATCATGTTCTTTTGTGATTCTGACAGCAGTCCTTCTTCCTGTGTTTCGTGGATGATCTGATGGACCTGATGCCGCTGACTGAGATCGACGGCCTTGGCGGCATCGATGTCCAGCCGGAACAGCATGGAAAGGATTCGGAAAATCCATTTTAGCATGGGAACCACGCCGGAGTACATCGACAGGCGAAAGAAAAACCAGGTCAACCAGGACAGTCTCGGCACCAACGTATTGGCTTTATAATAGAAAATATTTTTGGGGACGATCTCGCCGAAAATAAATATCACGGGGGTCAGGATCGCCGTGGTGTAGATCTCGGCGGTGTAATGGTTTTGGGTATGATGAAAGAGGATGATCGTGAAAAGGCTGGTGATCGCGTAATTGACCAAGTTGGTCCCCAAAAGAAGCGAAAGAATCAACCCCTGCCCATCGCGCATAATCGAAAAGAGCCGTTTGTAACGTGGTTTCCCTTGTTCGGCGCCAATGCGCATCTGAAGCCGGCTCAGTCGGTAAACCCCCGTTTCTGTACCCGAAAAAAAAGCGGCAAGCGGGATGAGCAGAAAGGGCAAACATAATTGAAAAAATAGTTCCATAATCTATGTCTTATCGTATCTTGTTTTCGGTTCATTTTGTACAATCGGTTCCAAAGAGAGGATAATCGTCTGAATGCGATTGTTTTGAACGGTTTCCACCGTAAATTTCATGTTTTTAAACAGGACTGTTTCTCCCTCTTTGGGGATTTTTCCCAGCAGGGTCATGACGAAGCCGGCGATGGTTGTCAGTCGCTGTTCTTCGATGTCGATGCCGAAAGCTTCTCCCCAGTCGTGAATCGAAAGTCCTGCCAGAAGTCGGTATGTCAGGGGGCCGATCTGTTCGATCGGGTCCCGGTCGGCAACATCTTCCATGGGTCCGAGCAATTGCTCAATAATATCTTCAAATTGAATCCATCCGGCAATGCCGCCGTATTCATCCACCACGACAGCGATATCCGTATGGGTTTGTTTAAAGTAATCGATCAGTGATTCCACGGATTTCTGTTCAGGGATAAATTGTACTTTTCTGACAAGCGAAGCGGCAGGGCGGTCGGGGTTCAGGAAAATATCCCGTAGATAGATGATGCCCACGGTGGAATCCAGTGATTTTGTATAAACCGGAATCTTGACGAGCCCCTTTTGAATCATTTCCTGTTTGATCTGTTCAACCGGAGCGTAAATCGAACAAGCCGACATTTCAACGCGGGGTTGCATGACATGGCGTGCCTTCAAAAAACTGAATTTCAGGATTTCCGTCAGAAGCTGGTTTTCATCGTTGCTGATGAGGCCCTGCCGATGGGACGATTCCAGAAGGACTCGTAATTGATTAACGGATACTTCTGCTGAAGTCTCCGGACGAACAAAGAGACGAACTGAAGGCCGAACGATCAGAAAATCCAGTATCTTTAAAATGGGACTTAATATCCGAATCAGGAGGTAGCATGCGGGTGCAGCAAATCTACAAAACCGCTTCGAATTGGAATACGCCAGGGACTTTGGCAACATCTCGCCGCAAAGTAAAAGGGCCAAAAAAGATATCAACGCGAACAAGGTCCCATAGGCGGCCCCGGCTGCTTTTCCGATCTGTAGCGAGAACATACTTGAAGCGGCGCAAAAAAGAATATTGACGGCCATGTTCCCGAATAATAAAGCTGTCAGAAAACGATTTGGATCGGAAAGAATCGTCGCGATCAGCCGTTCGATTCTCACGGCAGAGTGGGAAAGTTTGTGTATCTGACGACGGGGAAGATTGAAAAACGCCGTTTCGGAACCTGAAAAGAAGGCCGAAAAGACCAATAAAACAACCATGAACACCGTTCGCCAAAGATGTTCGAATATCGCGGCTGCCAAAATGTGATACGAATAATCCATCCTGTAATCCTTTAAATAGGATACATTATGCGAGGTGTTTTGGCAACAGAATCTTAAACCGCGTACCGGATCCGGGTCTGGAATCAACCGTAATGCAGCCGTGATGGAGTTCGATGACTTTGCGGCAAAAGGCCAACCCTAGACCGTTACCTTGCGTTTTACCAAAGGTGCAGAAGGGCGAGAAAATGTCCTTGAGCTTTTCGGTGTCAATGCCCGGGCCCGTGTCCGAAATCTGTATGACGGTGCCGTCTGCTGTTTCTTCGGCGGTAATCGTTACCTGACCGCCCTTTGCCAGCATTGCATGGCGTGCATTGAGGAGAAGATTCATGAAAACCTGCTGTATCGTGGTGCCATCGGCCTTGATCCGGATGCAGTCGGAAACCTGGCGGATGACACGAATCCCGTCCTTTTCAAAGTCCCTTCCGATGCAGGTAAAAACGTTGTCGAGGATACTGTTCAATGCGAGGGTTTCTATTTCCGTTTGGTCGCCTTGGTCGGAATGGGCCAGCATCATTACTTTGTCCATGACATCTTTGGCTCGCTCACTTAAAAGCAGTGTTTTCTGAAGGGCCTTTTCGCGCAAAGCGGCATCCTGCGGATTCTGTAATGCGAGTTGGGAATAGTTCAGTATGGGCATCAGCAGATTATTAAGCTCGTGAGCGGTCATGGCCCAGGCCATACCTAGATTCGCCAGCGGCTGAAGGCCGGAAAGGGTCTCTTCCAATGCCCGGCATTTTTCCTCAATATCTTCAACCCGTTGATGCAGTGCCTTCCGTTTTTCGAGCAATTCCGACAAAGAATTCCCTCTCCAATTTAAAAATCGTCATTGTATTTTTACACCCAACTGCTACCATATTAACACGTTAATATGCTTATCGGCTAATATCGGAGATTTTCTTGAGAGAATGGATTACATTACCATCACTCAGCAATTGTTAGCACTTCTGGCCGAACGAGGGGTCGAGGTCCGAAAAGAGCCTATGGGCGGTGGGCAGGGCGGTCTGTGTTGTTTTAAGGACAAACGTGTTTTCTTCCTTGATCAGGATTCGGACTCGCTGGAAATGGCTGCAAGCTGTGCCCGGGCAATCGGAAAGACAATAGAAGACATCGAAGGTATTTATTTAAAGCCCGCTATTCGAGAATTTATTGACAAATATGGCACAGAGGGGTAGATTCTTGTCGCTGTGTTATGAAAGATAGTTTTTGTGAGGAAATTTTATTATGTCACCCGAAGAAATGCAAACGTCTGTCGTGTTGGTTGTTGATGATAACATTCAGAATCTGGAGCTAATTCTTGCCTATCTGGAAGATATCGACTGTCAAACCCTTTCAGCCGAAGGGGGCAGGCAGGCATTAGAGATCATTCAACAAACTCCGCCCGACCTGGTGCTGCTGGATGTCATGATGCCGAAGATCAGCGGCTTCGAGGTCTGCAAACAAATTAAAAACAATCCCAAGACGGCTGATATCCCGGTTATTATGGTCACAGCTCTGAATGAAATCGGCGACATCGAAAGGGCGATTGATTCGGGAACGGACGATTTTCTCAGCAAACCCGTCAATAAATGGGAGTTGCTGACACGCGTTAAAACCATGTTGAAATTGAAGCATTTGGAAGATAAGCTGGAGCGTACGCTGGCTTATCTCAGTGAGATCGAACAGAACTACCAGGAATAGCGTACTTCTTTTTTTCAAACACATCAGCGGGCGAACGTCCGCTTTTTTTATGCATGTAAGCGTGCACGATGTTCCGATAAAGTACTGAAATAATCGGTCAATCGTTACAGACGGCACGACTGCCATATTCACATCTGAAATCTCATCGATTTAGAATTCCTTTGCCGGAAGGGGATTAATCCGTTCGGCGGTCCTGTCGATAAAACGTTCATCATACAGTGATTAAAAAGAGTCTAAACAACCCGACAGGAACGACATGAATGAGTAAGCTCTTAGAGATATTTGGAAAAGGGATAAGTGTTGATACGACTGAGATTTTGTGGCATTGGCTGAACACCATTCTTTCCGGAAATGAGACATCCGAAGCATCCGGCCGGCTTAATCCGATATTGGATCATCTTGCCAACCGTGAACTGGTGCCCGCTGAGGACAAACTCAAGCTTTACTTATTTGACAATCCGGAATGTGTGTACGGCCGTATGGCGGCGGCGGTGATATGCCTGCATCAGAACCAACCGGAAAAAGCGATTGAGCAGGCTCAGAGTATTTATCTGCGGCAGCCTTCCAATACCATGGCCTTGTACCTTTTGGGGTATTGTTATGAACGTATTGGCAAAATTGAGCAGGCGCTTGAATTTTATCAGGATTGCATCAAATTCAAGAGCCATCTGCAATTACCCCGGCAGCGAATGGCGGCGATTTATTTGAAGGAAGGACGTTTGGATCAAGTGGTCCGCCAGTACGAACAGATCACAACGGAGCATCAGGATGATATTTCATCTCTGGTGCTGCTTGGGCATCTATATATCGCTGCGTCGGAATACGAAAAGGCGATTGACACGTTTAACCTGGCAATCTTATCGCATCCGGACAATTTTTTGGTAAACCGGGAAGAGGATGAGATCGAAGTGCTGGCTAACGGCGGCATGTTTGAGCAAGCGATGGAAAAAATCCAGTGCTTGATTGAACAAGTTGGGCTGATGCCGGATTTATTGATCCGGATGGCCGATGTCTATAGCCAGTGGGATAGAGAGGCTGAAGCGATTGCCTGTTATGAAAATGCGATCCGTGTCCAGCCCAACTCGCTTGAAGCCAGCATCAAACTGGGAACGCATTACCTGCGAAATCAAAAATTCTCGCTGGCCGCCGAACAATTTAACAGGGCGGCGGAAATAAACGACGAAATCGTTGACGCGTATCTCGGACTTGTAAAGGCTCAAAATCTGTCCGGCGAAGAAAATGAGGCCGCACAAACAATGTCATTAGCGGCATCGATCCAACAAAACAGTACGTTGTTGTATTCGGAGTCAGCCACGCTCCAGTTTCAGTCCGTTTTGGACCAAAATGTAATCCCCCAAAGAGAGTCCGATAAACCGATCGTTTTGATTAATGATGTCATACGGGCCTATCAGAAACAGCTTAAAAAACATCCCGGCAGACCGGATGTGCAATATAAATACGGCATTCTGATGATGGTCGAAAACAATTTACAGATGGCGATCAGCGCGTTTCAGAATGTCCTGCCGTTGAATCCAATCCATTACAGGGCCCTCAATAAACTGGCTGTTTGTTATTTTGATGATGGACGGCCGGAAAAAGCCATCAAGGCATTAATCGGTGGTGATTTGTGTGATGCGTCGGTTTTTGAAATGTATTATAAAACAGCGATCTTATTCTGTGACAGAACGGCTTTTTCGCAGGCCGTAAAAAAACTTCAAATGATAAAAGTAACCGAACAGAATCAACATTCGGAAATACAGGCAAACATTGAGATCGTGCTTGAGAACCTCGGATTAGTTGACCGAGCATTTACAAATTGGAGACGGTTGGAAGAAACCTCAGAAAATCTGCTGGAAATTCACAAATCCAGGCCTAAATAGACACAGAATACGTGCCACTCAACAAAAATCCCTTGTTAATCGTCCTGACGTAGATTTAAGTTCTTATTAATGTTAGACTTATGCGGTTTTTCGAAATTCCTGCTATTTCTTTGAATGAAACATAAGATATATTATGGGACTAAGCGTGTGGGGTTTTTAAATCAAGAAAATGACAGACCGCTTCTTGCTATGCTTTGGTTAAATCATCTCAATTGTTCAGTTAAGTATCAAAACCCCAGTCGTCCTGGTGTTTGTTCCGGCATAAAAAAAGCCCCGGCTACGGGGCTTTTGAATCTTCATGGAATGTGAATCGTAAGTTATTTTTCGCCAGCCAGGACCTCGGCAATGTTAAACGCATGGTCCTTGATACGCCTATAGGCTGTCAGCATATCCGTGTAAATCAGGCTCATCAAAGGAGACACAACACAATCACCAACGCGTACCAAATGCCGATCCCGGCATTCCTTCATCAGATTGGTCACGGCCAAGCCTTTGGTCCGCATCTCGCTGAAATAGTCCGAAGAATCATCTTCCCGTGAAATACCTTCATCGATCAGATTGATGTATTCTTCAACGCTTTCGTGCAGATCTATTAAATCTTTCAGTCCGCCCTCGCTGAATTGAAGCCCGGTATTGCGCATTTTCAATCGCAGTTTCAGCAGACCCTCAACATAGTCGCTGATCGACTCCAGTTCATCAGCCATGCGCAAATGACTGCTGGCGTCCTGCATCACCTCATGCGTAATATTGCCGGCCATCATGTCCCCGATAAATTCGACAATTTCCTTCTGGATGACGTCAAGGTCATTCTCTTTCCGGAAGATGTCCCGGGCTAAATCCCGATCGGGTTCATCATTTGACAACATCCGCTTGAATGATTGTATCATATCTCTGGACATCCGTGCCATTTTGATCAGTTCCTTATACGACTGCTCGACCGCAATTGCCGGCGTGTCCAGCATCCGCACATTCAGATACGTCAATCGCGGTTTTTCCGTTGTTCTTTCGGGAACAAGCCAGATTAAAAATCGCGTATAAATGCCCACCCATGGCAAAAAGACCAGCATATTCAGAATTTTAAAACCGGTGTGTGTGACGGCAATCGCTTTCTCCGCATTGGGATAAGTCGCCGAGATATCGGTATACACCGCCACGTCGGGCAATTCGCAGCCTAAAAATGTGGTTGTAAACCAGACGACGCCTTTCGTATAGATAAAAAACAGCGGGAAAATCCACAGAACACCCAGTATGTTAAAAATAACATGGGCATAGGCCGCCCGCTTGGCATTTGTGATGGTACCCAACGACGCCAGAACCGGCGTGATGGTCGTCCCGATATTCTCACCCAGAATCAATCCCGCTGCCGTGGGGAAATTGATAATTCCCGTTCCGGCCAATGCCATCGTAATGCCCACCGTCGCTGATGAGGACTGTATGATGGCGGTGACCGCCGCTCCGACCATAATACATTTGACAACCCCCCAGTAACTGTCGGCCTGAAACCGGCTGAACCAGGCCACGAATTCCGGCATGTTTTTTATCGGAGACAATCCCTGTTTCATCAGTTCCAAACCGAAGAAGACCATTCCAAGCCCCAGAACAAAGACGGCGATGAATCGAATGCGGTCCGATTTTGAAAACAGGTAAAAGAGGGCTGAAAAACCGATGATTGGAAGACCGTATTGTTCAAGACTGTAGGCCATGATCCAGGCAGTTATCGTGGTGCCGACGTTGGCTCCTACAATAATCCCTATCGCCTGTTTGAGCGTCATCAACCCGGCATTGACCATGCCGACCACCATGACCGTTGCTACAGAACTGGACTGAATAAGCCCCGTCACCGCTGCGCCGGCTCCTACACCCATCAGCCGGTTATCCGTCGCAAGACCGATGAGCTTTCGCATTCTCTCCCCGGCGACGGCCTGCATCCCATCGGACATGTTTTTCATACCCAGAAGAAAGATACCCAGACCGCCAAACACATGGAAGATAATCGTAATGGCCTGCGGCATAGCACACTCTCAATAGGGTTTCAGTCGGATCGAAACGATTTTCGGGAAATATAACCTAAACCTGAGAATACAGTCAAGTATAATATTCAACTCGCCTCAGGGCAAATCGAATGACGTGTAGATAGAATGGCTCGATATTTCGGGTTATTTTTCGCCCGCTAACACCTCGGCGATATTATAAGCATGGTCCTTGATGCGCCGATAGGCTGTCAGCATATCCGTGTAAATCAGGCTCATCAAAGGAGACACAACCCCGTCACCGACACGTCCCAAATGCCGCTCGCGGCATTCCTTCATCAAATTGGTGATGGCCAGCCCCTTGGTTCGCATCTCGCTGAAATAGTCCGGCGAATTATCCTCCCGTGAAATGCCTTCATTGATCAGATTAATGTATTCTTCCACTTTTTCATGCAGACTGACCAAATCCTTTAATCCGCCCTCACTGAATTGAAGCTCCGTATTGCGCATCTTCAGCCGCAGTTTCAGCAGACTCTGGATATAATCGCTGATGGACTCCAGTTCGTCAGCCATACGCAAATGAGCGCTGGCATCCTGCATCACCTCATGCGTGATGTTACCAGCCATCATGTCCCCGATAAACTCAACGATCTCCTTCTGGATCATATCGAGGTCGTTTTCCTGCTTGAATATCTTTTCGGAGGTCTGTCGGTTCGGCTCATCGTTAGACAGCATCCCCTTGAATGACCGCATCATGTCATCGGCATCGTGCCCCATCTTGATCAGTTCTTTATACGACTGCTCAATGGCAATCGCCGGCGTATCCAGCATCCGCACATTCAGATAGGTCAACCGCGGCTTTTCCGCCACTTTGTCCGGCACCAGCCATACCAGGAACTTCGCCATGAATCCGATAAACGGCAGAAACAGCAGCGTATTGGCAATATTAAATCCCGAATGCGTAAATGCGATCGCCGGTTGCGTAAAGGGATACTCTACGCCATGCGTGGTATAAAGCGGCAAATCCGGCAACCGATGTTTGTCGACAAATTTCTCTAAATCGCTTGCCAGTACATACGATGTTTCATCCTCCAGAGTTTCGTCCAGACTGTTAACATGCCGCCCATCCGCATCGGGAAAGTACAAAACGGTTTCAGGAATACGGCACACTCCCGCGTAATCCTTGATCTTCGTATCATTACGGTCCTGGACCACAATGGCGGAGATATCGCAGATTTGTGTTTTTGTGATGATCCGTGAGATCAAATTCGTATATGGAACGAACAACAGCGTGATCCAGAAGACCCCGATGACATTAAACGCTACGTGGGCATACGCCGCCCGTCGGGCATTTGTGAAAGCCCCGAGCGATGCTAAAAACGCCGTAATCGTTGTGCCGATGTTTTCACCCAGAATCAATGCCGCAGCGGTCATGTAATCGATTGTTCCCGTCAGCGCCAGTGCCATCGTGATACCCAGTGTCGCCGAAGACGACTGTACGATTGCCGTCAGCAGCGCCCCCGCCAGCACGCATTTCCACACACCCCAATACGTATCAGGAGTGAAACGGTGGAACCATTCCACAAACCCCTGCATCTCCTTGATTGGGGCAAATCCGTTCTTCATTAGTTCCAGCCCGAAAAACACCATCCCCAGGCCCATCAGAAACATTGCGAAAAACCGAATTGTGTCCTTTTTCGAAAACAGGTAGAAAAACGCGGAAATTCCCAACAGCGGCAGGCCGTACTTGCCGATCTTGACGACCAGAATCCAGCCGGTAATCGTCGTGCCAATATTCGCTCCCAGTATCACCCCGATTGCCTGCGTTAGCGTCATAATGCTGGCGTTGACCATCCCGACGACCATGACTGTTGTTACGGAACTGGACTGAATGATACACGTTACCAGTGTGCCGACGCCGCTGGCCATCAGCCGGTTGTTCGTCACCGCCCCGATAAGCTTACGAAGCCGCTCCCCTGCTACGGCCTGCATGCCTTCGGACATGTTTTTCATGCCCAGAAGAAAAATTCCCAGCCCGCCGCACACTTGAAAAAGGATCTCAAAAGTCTGCCCCATAACGAAATAATCCTCAATAATCCATGTTAAAATTTTGTTAATACCGGACAAATTTTACGGTTTCACGCGGAGTTATAACCGCTCAAACATGAAAGTCAAGAACAAACCCCAAAACTGCATTATTGTGCTAATATTCACACTTTTTGTCATTCCGAGCTAAAAGCGAGGAATCTATTATTTCAGCCGGGGCGAAGCCGCTTCCATACTAAAATTGAAAATCTCTGTTGGTCTCATTCTTCCTTCGCCTGCAACTCCACCCACACAAGATAATGATCCGACACCGCCGGGACGATTCCCGCCGTATAGATGCCGCTGTTAATATATTCCTCGTATGTGTCCTCATTGAGTATGATTCTATCGTACGCACAATCCGTCGCGGCCACCGTCGTATCCTGCTCGTCTTCGATCAGCCAGTGCCACCCGATAAAGTCGTCCGCTGTAGTGGGCTCGTAATAATCGCAATCCGCATTCAGGTCGCCCATTACCACGACATTTCCGCCAGCCGTAACCACATCTTCCAGATGACTGATTTCACTGTCCGCATCGTCCGGCTTGGTATGAATGTTGTAAACCGTTAATGGATACCCGCCGATTGAAAATGTAACCGCCACAGGCGGCCGTTCCCACCGGTCCGCAGTATCCGGGTTCAGGTCGGCGAATTCAACGATCTCTATGCCATTCCGGCAGATGACCCCGTACTGCTCTTTACTGGGGCTCCGCCCCGCCCGGCTTGAAACCATGCAGTCATAATCCTCAAGCAACGCGCACAGCGATTCAAAAGCCGTCTGGGACTTGTCCCGGATCTCCTGTACAAAGATAATGTCGTAGTCGTCGATGATGTCCGCGTAAACCGCCATCAGCGCCGCATCAGCCGCCTTCGTTTTCCCAAAGATATGAAGGTTCCAGTTGGCAATACGGACGGTATCACCCGAAAACGCCTCGTAGACCGCCATTTCCTCCGGCTCATCTGTCATTGTTTCCGGTAACACCGCTTCAGCAGGTTCCGGAAATTTCTCCCCAGGCGTACAGCCCGCAACGAGACAAAAACAAAACAACCCAGCAACCCCCATCAGAATAAACATAAGCTGCTTCATTTTTCCGCCCTTTAACAATTGATTTGCCGAGTCCTTGAATAAAATTATACCCGTCATTTCCCCCCGAAAAAAAGACAAAACCAAAAAACTCCCCACAGCGCACAAAAAAGGCCGACGGATTAAATCCGCCAGCCTTGAATTTACTGATCACTGTTCACTGACTTGCCAGTTTGCAGAGGATCTCGATGCCCTCATCGAGTTTTTCATCAGTGGCAACATAGCTGAGTCTAAAATGCGTATCCTGTTCGCTGAACACATTGCCCGGGATGATGAGGACATTGTTTTCGATGGCCTTTTTGACGAACTCCGTTGCGTTAGCATAGCCGTCCGGTGCCTTAATAAACATATAGAACGCCCCGCCGGGCTTGATGATATCAAAGCATTTGCCTAACCCCGCTAACATACGGTCGCGTTTTTTGCGATAATTATCGACATAGCTGCTGATATCCGCATCCAGTGCCGTTATGATCGCCATCTGGAACGGCGTCGGTGCGCAGACAAACGTGTACTGCTGAATCATCAGCATTTTTTCCAGCAGCGGCGCCAGTTTTTCCGAGACGGTCGCATACCCCAGTCGCCAACCGGTCATCGCATAGCTTTTACTGAATCCCTTGAGAACCAGGGTCTTGTCATAATAGGCGCCGACATTGGCGGCTTTGGCGTCGTAGCTGAATTCCTCGTAAATCTCATCGCTCATGATAATAATATCATGTTTGCGGGCCACTTCGACAATCGCCTTGATTTCCGCTTCCGTATAAACAATCCCGGTCGGATTGGCGGGCGAATTCAGGATGATCAGCTTTGTTTTGTCGGTGATCGCCGCTTCAACCTTATCGGCACCCAATCGGAAGTCCGGATATGTATTGACATACACGCATTTTCCGCCGAGCATGTTAATGACATGTTTATAAATGACAAAATACGGGTCGGAGATGATGATCTCGTCGCCGGGATTGATCAACGCCATAAATGCCAGCAGCAGCGCCCCGCTGACCCCGTCAGTAATCATCAGCGGCGGGTTATCCCAGCCGTAGTCGGCGCTGGTTTTATTTTTCAGACGCTGGACCACCTCCGCCTGTCCGGCCGTTTGCGAGTACTTATTGAATCCCTTGCGGATGGCGTCAATCGCTGCTTCTTTGATCGTCTCCGGCACATCGAAATCCGGCTGTCCGATCGAAAGATTCACCGGGTCATCCAATTTTGCCGCCAGCGCAAAAACTTTCCGAATGCCGCTGGCATCGATTAATTTTGTGCGATCTGCAAGATAATCCATTGTTCCATCCCTTCATTGGCTTAAATTGTTCCGCGCATAGCATTGCCGCTTGTACAACGTGACGACAGGTACAGAGCGGCAAGGTTATTGGCGTTAATCAATCTATTTTACACTGGCTTTGCGGTGTGCCACTTTCGGCAACCCGGTTACCTTGTCGCCATCCTGCCAGCGTTCCTCGCTCTTTAGAACCTTAACCCGCTCTTCACGTGAAAGAACATTACGATGACGCTTCAGCGCCCCTTTGACTCTTAACGAACGATCAATAGACATTTACTTTCTCCTGATATTGTTACAAACTTACAATTCTTATTTTTTTAATGGATACGCATCCTGAAACGGCTTGACGCCGAATTTTGTATCTCCGGTTTCGTCTGGGTAAGCGGCTCCCAACTGCTTGATCCGCAGCCAAAGACGATACCCCTCGGTCCCCTCCCGCCTGGGGTTGTAATCAAATCCCGCCCGGGTTACCAACAAACTGTATTCACTGCGTTCAATGATCTCTGTCTCAATGCCTTTTTTGCCAAAAAAAGTCTTTATCGGGTCCAGTTTGTCTTTCTGGGTCGACGGAATCTGCTGAATCACAATGACATTTGCACCGGTCGATACGGCAGGTTTTGGCGGTTGAGCCGGAGTTTGGGAAACACTTTCCGTCTTTTTTCGACCCAAACTAAAGAATCCCGAATCGTCTTGCTTTTGTTGGGGAACAACCTTTTCCGGTTGTTCACGTTGTATTTCTGCCGGCGTTTGCTGACCGAACGACGATTCGACCGGTTGGGTTTCATCCGAACCTTTGAAGCCCCGGATAATCCAAACTCCAAGAAACATAATAACAGCGATTGCCGCCGCAGAAAGCCCAATCCGCACTTTAGTCTGACTCGAAATCCCGCGAGATTTTTCTTTACTTATAAAAAGAGCTGACTTGTCCTGAACCTGTGGCGGCTTCTTGCCGCTATTAAGTCCATTTGAACGCATTTGTCCTGTTTCAAGGCCCTCAGCAATCTTTGCCTGTCCCTGGCGAATTGCCTCATATAATGCCATCCGTTTTGATTTCCGGGCCATAAGCCAAAAAAACCTCTCGGTTTATCGTACAATTTAATCTTTTATGCAGTCAGAAACCGTATAAAATCCGTTAATTCCCAAGAAATAGAACATGATAAAATAATCCAGAGAGGCTCTAAATGCAACTCTAAACTTGCTAAAAAACTATATTTTTCTACCCCTTTTCAGATTTAATTTCTTGACTGATGCCGGTTTATCGGCTATATAAAGCCCCTCATCAAAATTTTTTGCTTTACGACAGGACCCCTGCCTGTTATACCATTCTGCATATACGGTACAGGCAGTTTTTTATTTGGTTATTGTGTAAGAATCAGTACGGAAATTTATGGAGAGTTAGAACGATATGCTTCCAGTAAAGAAGACCAGTAAATCCAGGACTCGCACACGGCGCAGTCACCACCGGTTGAGCCCGGTGAATTATTCACTGTGTAAAAAATGCAGTGCCGCTAAACTTCCGCATGCGGCGTGCGGGCAGTGTGGTTATGTTAATGAACAGATTTCTTTGAATCTTGCAGAGAAGGCTGAAGACTAACAATGCGTATCGCAGTTGACGCTATGGGAGGCGACAACGCACCCGGTGAGATTATTGCCGGTGTGCTGGAGGCCAAGGATGCCCTCAACGATGATGAAGATGAGTTAG
Source organism: Anaerohalosphaeraceae bacterium (assembly GCA_963675525.2). Taxonomy (GTDB): domain Bacteria; phylum Planctomycetota; class Phycisphaerae; order Sedimentisphaerales; family Anaerohalosphaeraceae; genus 4572-13. The sequence goes on from CAXXSL010000020.1 coordinate 75,671, forward strand.
TGCTCATTGGCGATGAAACCATCATTCGGTCGCAGTTGCAAAGCAAAGGTGCCTCACCGGACACTTTTCGTATATTTCATGCGCCGGAACTAATCAGCATGGACGAATCCCCTGTGGAAGCCATCCGCCGCAAGCCTAAAAGCTCTATCGCAATCATGGCTCGTTCCGCATCCCATCGCCAGGTTGACGCGGTGCTTTCAGCCGGAAACACCGGCGCCTGTGTCGCTGCTTGCCAACTTCGGATGAGAACCCTTGAAGGAGTGATGCGTCCCGGCATTGCTGTTGTTTTTCCAACCTTCTACGGCCCTGTAACCATTTGCGACGTGGGTGCGAATATTGCCTGCAGGCCTATCAATCTTTATCAATATGCTGTGATGAGCAGTATTTATGCACAGGAAATGCTCGGGATATCCAATCCGCGTATCGGGTTGATGAATATCGGCGAAGAAGACGCAAAAGGCAATGAACTGGTCAAAAAAACACGTGAGTTTCTTAAATCCGATCCCAAATTGAATTTTATCGGAAATCTTGAAGGCCGGGATATATTTGAGGGTAAATGTGATGTTGTTATTTGCGAAGGATTCCTCGGAAACGTCGTCTTGAAGCTCACTGAAGGACTTGTCGATATGATCTTTGCCGCCCTGGCCAATGAAGTCAAAGGCCGGAACAAGTTGATGGCGTTATGGTTCAAATCTGTTGCCAAAGAGATCTTCAAGAAGTATGATTATCATGAATACGGCGGTGCTTTGCTGCTTGGCGTCAACGGCGTATCGGTCATTTGCCACGGTTCCAGTAAATCCCGCACGATTAAAAATGCGATCCTTGCGTGCAAGAAATTTGCCGCAAAGGGTATCAATGAGAAAATAGTTGAACGTTTAACTCAAGCAACGGTGATATCGAATGGTCAATAATCCAACGGTCCAAACGCCCAAACGCCGCGCTATCCTGGCGGGTACGGGGTCTTTTGTACCAGAGAAAATTCTGACAAACGATGACTTAACGAAAATTGTTGACACCAACGACGAGTGGATCACGACTCGTACGGGCATTAAAACCCGCCATGTAGTTTCGGCGAAGGCGAGACGACGGCCACGCTGGCTGCCGAAGCTGCTCGCAGAGCGTTAAACGATGCGGGGATGCAGGCTGACGAGTTGGACCTGATCATCCTGGGTACCATTACGCCCGAGATGGTGTTTCCGTCAACGGCCTGTTTTGTACAGGACATGATCGGCGCCAAAAATGCCTGGGCTTTCGACCTGTCCGCCGCCTGCAGCGGTTTTGTCTATGGGCTGTCCATCGCTCAGCAGTTTGTCAGTTCCGGCCTGCACAAAAACGCATTGGTTATCGGCGCCGAAACCTTAACGCGAATTACCAATTATAAGGATCGCGGCAGTTGCATTCTGTTCGGTGACGGCGCGGGAGCCGTGATTCTCAAGTCAGCCAATGAAGGCCCACAGGGTGTGATCTACAGCACGTCGTTTTCGGACGGCAGCGGCTGGACATCTTTGAACTGCCCTGCTTACGGCTCACGAAATCCTGTCGGCCACCCGCTGGCGGACCCGTCCCTGACGTATATGTATATTGACGGACGGGCTGTTTATCAAACCGCTGTTCGCCGAATCGTCGAACTGGTCAACGAATGCCTTGAAAAATGCGATCTTAATGTCGAAGATATCGCCATGTTCATTCCGCATCAAATGAATGCCCGGATTATCGAATCGGTCGGCAAACGCCTCAAGTTTACCGATGATCGTATTTTTATTAATATTGACAAATATGGGAATACCTCAGCGGCATCCATTCCCATCGCACTGGATGAATGCAGGCACCTCGGTAAACTCAAGCCCGGCGACATTATTCTTCTGGTTGCGTTTGGCGGCGGGCTGACATGGGGAGCCAATGTTATCCAGGTATAAAAAAGGACATTATTGTTTTTTTGTGAAACAGGGACGATGAAAACTGCATTCTTATTTCCGGGACAAGGTGCTCAATCTGTCGGCATGGGTGCTGATATTGCAGCAGGCTATCCCCAGACCCAGGCACTGTTCGAAAAAGCCAACGCAATTGTCGGCTATGACCTACGGCAATTCTGCATGGAAGGTCCGGCTGACAGGCTGAATGCCACCGCGGTATCACAACCGGCGATTTTTGTCGTTTCTGTCGCCCTGCTTGAGTTGTTCAAGGCATCGGGGGATACGGGCGGATGTGACCGCCGGCTTAAGTATGGGTGAATATACGGCGTTATATGCCGCGGGGTTGATTTCGTTTGAGGACGGGCTGAGGCTTGTGCAAAAACGCGGCGAAGCTATGCAGGCCGCTGCAGACGCATCTGAAGGCTCGATGGTCAGCATCATGGGGCTGGATGAAGTGACGGTTATTGCGTTATGTGAGGAAGCCTCGCAGGGTGAACTTCTCGTTGCGGTGAATTTCAATTGTCCGGGACAAATCGTTATCAGCGGTGCCGTCGGGGCCTGTAAGCGTGCGGTCGAATTGGCGCCGAAATATGATGCCATCAAGGCAATTCCGCTCAGCGTAGCGGGAGCCTTTCATTCAGATCTGATGCAGCCGGCGGCAGAAGAACTTGGCAGAGCGCTGACCGACTGTCCGATCCAGGACCCGGATTCGATTAAGATCATTGCAAATATTGATGCAACCTATTATACATCCGCAGATGCGATCCGGCATGGATTGGTTAAACAGTTGATCCAGCCAATACTGTGGCAGTCTTGCATGGAAAAGCTACTGGCCGATGGTGTCGAAAATTTTTATGAGATCGGCCCCGGGCGTGTACTGACCGGGTTAATGAAACGCATCGATCGCAAGACAAAAGTGACCAATATCAGCAGTGCCGAATCACTGCATGGTTTTTCCAAATAAACCAATCGAAGATTCTTAAAATAAGTTATAGATGCACGGAAGGAATTAAAGATATGTCAGAAAAACGATTAGCTGTTGTCACAGGAGCTGCTCGCGGAATCGGGCGCGCCATCGTATTGGAACTGCTCAGGCAGGGTCGCGTTGTTGCGGGGCTGGACCTGAATGCAGAGCAATTAGCTGAACTGGAGAAAGTTGTTTCGGAAGCAGGCTACAGTGTCATCACAAAATGTGTGGATATCACCCAGACGGATAAATTGACACAGACCCTTGATGAACTGGCCGAAGCACATGGCGGTATCAGCATCCTGGTGAATAATGCAGGCATCACACGCGACCGCCTGATGATCCAGATGGATGACGATGATTTTGATAAAGTCATTGCTGTGAATCTTCGTGCGGCGTTTGTCGCAACGCGGATTGCGGCACGGTCCATGATTCGCAATAAATTCGGACGTCTGATTCACATCAGTTCGGTTGCCGGTGTCATGGGCCAGGCCGGTTCAACTAATTACGCAGCCAGCAAAGCGGCTTTGATCGGCATGTCAAAATCGATCGCCCGCGAAGTCGGCAAAAAGAACGTAACGTCCAATTGCATCGCCCCCGGGTTCATTATGACCGACATGACGAATGTGCTGCCTGATATTGTCAAGGAAGAGGCTAAAAAGGTCATCCCTGTCAAAAAATTCGGTAAACCTGAAGATATCGCCAAAGCCGTGGCCTTTTTGGCCTCCGATGATTCCGGCTATATTACCGGACAGGTGCTCTGCGTGGACGGCGGCATGGCAATGTAAGAAAATTGTTAAAAAATGATTGAAAACCCTTGGGTCTGTCGGTATATTACCGCCGAACTCAAAAACGTGCTTAAAAGGACTGAAATTCAATAACTCTATTGATTTAAGGAGATTGAAACGTGGCAGATGTGGATGTTCAAGCCATTGAGGCAAAAGTAGTGGAAATCGTCAGTGAACAGATGGGTGTTGACAAGGGTGAAATTACCCGTGAAACATCTTTTATTAACGATTTAAATGCAGATTCTCTGGATACCGTTGAACTGGTCATGGAATTCGAAGATGAATTCGACATGAGCATTCCGGATGAAGAAGCGGAAAAGATCCAGACCGTCGGTGCGGCGATTGATTACATCGCTGAAATCATGAAAAACAAAGAAGACTAAGCAGGCTTAATGATTATGACGGAACGTCGCGTTGTCATTACAGGACTGGGATGCGTTACTGCGCTTGCAGAGTCCGCGGAAGAACTCTTTGAAGCCCTTTGCGCCGGGAAAAGCGGAATATCGAAAATCGATTCTTTCGATACCACGGAGTACCCGGTAAAGTTCGGCGGCGAAGCGAAGAATTTTGATATTGGCCGCTACATTAGCTCCCGTGACGCCAAACGGATGGATCGTTTTACCCAGATGTCGCTGGCATCTTCCATTCAGGCCGTCGATGACAGCGGCCTTGATTTCGAAAAGGAAGACAAGCAGCGTGTCGGCGTTATCGTGGGCACCGGCATCGGCGGCATCAAAGAAATCGAAGAGCAGCATCTTCGCATCATCAACAAAGGTCCTCGCAAGGTCTCGCCCTTCTGCGTACCGAAGTTAATGGGCAACGCCGCGTGCGGCTGTATCTCCATTCAGTATGGGCTTAAGGGACCGAACATGTGCATTGTGACCGCCTGTGCTTCGGCCAGTCACGCCATCGGCGAGGCCTACTGGAATGTTCTCAGCGGACGGAGTGATATTTGCATCAGCGGCGGTTCAGAAGCGGCTTTGACCCCCATTGGACTGGCCTCGTTCTGTGCGCTGAAGTCGCTGAGCACCCGCAATGATGATCCTCAGCGTGCATCACGTCCTTTTGATAAAGACCGTGACGGTTTTGTGTTATCGGAAGGCGCCGGGGCTCTGATTCTGGAAGAATACGAACACGCCAAAAAACGGGGTGCGAAGATTTATGCCGAAGTGTTGGGGTATGGCGCGACCGGAGACGGTTTCCATATTACCGCTCCCCTGCCGGACGGAGACGGAGCTGCCGAAGGCATGAAACTTGCCCTCCAGCAGGCAAAACTGAACCCGGAACAGGTGGATTATATCAATGCCCATGGAACCAGCACACAGCTAAATGATGCCGCCGAGTGCATTGCCATCAAAACGATTTTTGGCGAACATGCCTACAAACTGGCCATCAATTCATCCAAGAGCTGTCTGGGGCATTCCCTGGGAGCCAGCGGTGCAATTGAATTGATCGTTTGTGCCAAAAGCATCGAAAAAGGAACTGTTCATCCGACGGCGAATCTTCAGGAAGTCGCCGAGGATTGTGACCCGAAAATGGATTTTGTCCCCGGTCCGGCACGTCCGATGGGTATTAAAGTGGCATTGAGTAATTCGCTCGGTTTTGGCGGACATAACTGCAGCCTGATTATCGGCAAAATCTAACGCGTTTTACCTCAAAAAATCTATCTACCCCGGCCCTTTCATAAAGTCGGGGTTGTTTTTTGGACTTTTTTAAAGTAGATTGAAAACTATGAACCTGTTTTGGGCAATTATCCTTTTAACGGTGGGACTGGCCATCCTGATCAAAGGCGCCGATTGGCTTGTTGACGGTGCGGTGGCCATTGCCCAACATTTCGGCATGAGTCCCCTGATCATTGGTCTGACCATCGTGGCAATGGGCACCTCGGCACCGGAAGTAGCCGCCAGCGTTGGTTTTGCACTCTCTAATGCCGCCGACGCCGCGGTTGGTAATGTTTACGGATCCAATGTTGCGAATCTCGCCCTTGTCGGCGGGTTGTGTGCGCTGATTCGCCCTATTACCGTCACAAAAGCGGCTTTGGTGAGAGATATCCCAATCATGCTGGTTGTTTCAGGCTTAATTTATGGCATTTTTTACGACTTGGGCGTGACTCGTTTGGAAGGGTTGGCGATGCTGGTTCTTTTTGGTGGTCTTATTTCCTACATGATCCATTCGGAACGAATACAGGCCCTCAAAAATAAACTGATCGTGAAAGAGGCCCAAGCCATCATCGAACAAGTGGTTCCCCATCCTCCGAAAACACTATGGGTCAGCTCTCTGCTAATTTTAATCGGTTTGATATGCCTGTCGGTCGGCGCAAAACTGACGGTCAAGGGCGCCACGGTTCTGGGCCAGTATGCCGGTTTGTCGGATGCAGTTATCGGCTCGACAATTATTGCTGTCGGTACATCGCTTCCTGAGTTGATCACCTGCCTGGTTGCCTCCTTTAGAGGGCATGACGACTTGTCTATCGGAAATCTCGTGGGATCGAATATTTTTAACATGCTTCTGGTAATCGGTGCGGCCGGTGTTGTCCGTCCGCTATCTATTAGCGCTCGTATGGCAGGGATTGACTATGGATTGATGCTCGGAATCGCCATTCTCTTCTCTACGGTTGCCTTCATCTTTAAGAAGGTTAATCGCCCTGCGGGAATACTCTTACTGCTTTCGTATGCCTGTTACCTGAGCTATCTATTTTTCATCAATCGCTGACTTTAACATGTCAACGGCAAGGGTGGGAATGGCATCCACGGGGATATATTTCAATCATCTATAAAACAACCTTGCAAGTATTTACTTACAAGGCCGTTGAAATGGGCGATGAGGGATTTGAACCCGCGACCCGCTGATTAAGAGTCAGCTGCTCTACCAACTGAGCTAATCGCCCGTATGTATTTGAAAGGGCTTAGATAACCATTTTTGAATAATTTTTCAAGTAAAAAACAACCTTTTTTCAAAAAACCGCATTTGGAAACAATCCTTGACAGTTTAGCGGCTGTCGAGTAAAAGATTTTGGATGGGCTGGATAAGACATGACCGGTAAATCAAACAAAGGTTTTGAATGGAAGCAACGAAGGAAAGCAGGACGTTGGCCGGATGCACCGTGGTCAGCCATTCACCGCAGGAAATGCGAGTCGAACTTTCCGGCGATTTGACGGGCTCGACTCTGGCCGGTGTCTGGAAGCGTTCGATTATCCACCGTCACCGTCCCAAACCGCAGAAATTAACCATTGACGGAAAGAATATCTTATCCTGTGACGGAGCGGGAGTCAGTTTTATCAGCTATCTCATCTATGAGGCCCAACGAACTAATGTCTCCGTTGAGGTTGTTGATCTCCGTGAAGATATCCAAAAACTCCTCAACCGATTTACCCAGGCAAAACATGACGAGCCGTTATCGCCGGCAAAATCCCTGATGCCGATCGAGGCTATCGGAAAACTGACACTGAATCTATGTAACGATATTTACGAGCAGATTGCCTTTTTCGCACGCGTTCTGGTTACGGGACTGACCCTGTTGCTGACGCCGTGGAAATTTCGATGGAACGATTTTTTCGGTGCGGCTGATAATGCTGGAGTGCGGGCACTGGGTATCGTCTCGCTGCTGGGTTTTTTGTTTGGTTTGATCATGTCGTTCAGTTCCGCCATGCCCCTGCGGCAATTCGGCGTTGAAGTTTACGTTTCGGACCTTGTCGCTTATGCAATGGTCCGTGTACTGGGGCCGATTCTCACAGCGATCATTGTAGCCGGCCGGACCGGATCGGCCTACGCCGCCGAACTGGGGACCATGAAGATCAATCATGAGATCGATGCGCTGGAGGTAATGAATTTTGACCCCACGGCGTTTTTGGTGCTGCCGAGAGTTCTGGCGACCACCCTGATGACTCCGTTTCTGACGATTGCGGCGATCATCTGGGGGCTGGTCGGTTCGGCCATCGTTATTCTTTCGCTGGGCTATCCAGTTATCACGTACACATCTCATATCCAGTCGATTTTGACGGTTCCGGATGTTCTCGTCGGCCTGATGAAAGCAGTTGTGTATGGAGGTATGATTGGGACTGTCGGTTGTTTACGCGGCCTGCAAACAAAAATTGGTGCCGGGGCCGTCGGTCTATCGACAACAAGGGCGGTTGTAACGGCAATTATTTTACTGGTTTTGTTTGAAGGCGTTTTTTCTGTACTTCTGTATTTTATGGATATTTAAAAACTCGTGAGCAAAGCGATCATCAAAGTCAACGATTTGACCGTCGGTTACGAAGACGTTACCGTCCTGGAAAATATTTCGTTCAAGGTCAATACCGGAGAAATATTCATTATTCTTGGCGGCTCCGGCTGCGGGAAAAGCACTCTGTTGAACCACATGATCGGCTTGTATGAACCAAAAACCGGAAGTATCCTTATTCACGGTAAAGATCTTGTCGCTGCCGACACACAACAACGACGGGAAATTCTCTCGTCCTTTGGTGTGGCTTTTCAGGGAGGTGCTCTGCTGGGCTCCATGACCGTGCTGGAAAACGTGATGCTGCCGCTGCAAGAGCATACGGGCATGCCCGAAAAAGCCGTTCAGTGGATCGCCGGCCAAAAACTGCGTTTGGTCGGGCTGGGCGGTTACGAATCGCATATGCCTTCCCAGTTGAGCGGCGGTATGCAGAAACGCGCCGCACTTGCGCGGGCGATGGCGCTGGATCCGGATATTCTTTTCCTGGACGAACCTTCGGCCGGTCTGGACCCGGTTACGGCAGCCCATCTGGATGAGCTTATTCTGGAGTTGTCCGATATTCTCGGGATTACTTTTGTCATTGTAACCCACGAACTGCAGAGTATTTTCAGTCTGGCCGGAAGGGCTATTATGCTGGAAAAAGAGAGCAAGGGTATTATTGCCGAAGGCCGTCCGGCCGACATGAAAGAAGACCGTTCAAATCCGGCGGTTTGGCGATTTTTCAATCGAATGGCGGTAACCGATACGGTATAATCTCAACCGAGGAAAATAGATGAAAAACAACGCAACTTATTTCAAAATAGGGCTTTTTGTGCTCGCCGGCTGTGCGATATTTATTGCCGGACTCCTGTATATTAGCGCCGACACGATTCGGGGTGATATGATTCTGGTGGAAACCTATGTGGACGAATCGGTTTTAGGCCTTAGTGTGGGATCGCCCGTGATGCATCGCGGTGTAACAATCGGCCAGGTTCAGAAAATTACATTCGCCCCGCTTGAATATCCGATGGATGTTGACAGCCCGGAATTCAAGGCCTACAGCCGTTATGTCGTGGTCATCATGGCAATCGATCTCAGGAAATTTCCCGGACTTAAAAATGATCCTGTCTTTATTGAAACAATGATTCGCAACCAGATCAAGGGAGGATTGCGATTCAAGCTGAGCTATCAGGGAATCACAGGGATTTCATTTATGGAAGCTGACTACATGGATCCGGTCCGCAATCTCCCGCTGCCGGTACCCTGGCAGCCGAAAAATCTTTATATTCCTTCGGCTCCCAGCCTGATAACCAGCTTCACACAGGCCCTGGACAACGTCTTTCGACGGCTCGAGAAAGTCGACATCGAATCGGCACTGGCCAAAATGGAGACAACGCTTACAGCGATGGACCAAGCTATTCAGGATGCTAAGATCGGCGAAGTACGCGAATCGTTCATCGCATTGACGGATGAGATTCGAGAATCGAACAGAAAACTTCAGCCGTTTCTGATCAAAACCGAAACCCTGCCCGAAGATTTCAATACCGCGATCGAACAATTTACCGTAACGATGCGAAAAATGGAGGGGTTACTGTCGCAATCTGAACCGGACATCGAAACGGTTCTGGGTAACCTCAAAACACTGTCTCGTAATCTTAAATATCTGTCGGAATCGTTGAAAAATGATCCTGCTCAACTGATTCTCTCCAGTCCCCCTAAACGTTCGGAGGTTGTCGAATGAATAATCAACGGAGTCTTCTTGTCATTACACTATTGGCACTGGTCGCAGGCTGTCACGTTCAGCCGCGGGTCACGGACGGTAAACAGCTTTTTCTACTGGACGTTGTCCGAACCGGAGGGAAATCCTCCGCGACGGTAGATGCCGTTCTGAAAATCCGTTCCTGCCGGGTCAGCGAGCCGTTCAACAACTGTTCGTTGCTTTACCGCACCGGTTCGGTTCGGTATGAACAGGACCATTACAACCTGTTTCTGACAAGCCCGGATGAACAACTGACCAGTATCCTTCGTGTATGGTTCCAGGATAGCGGCCTGTTCAGGAGCGTTGAAACACAGATTTTATCGACGGAATACACGCTTGAAAGCCATGTGGACAAGCTGTATGCGGATTTTCAAAATAAACAGGCTCCCCTTGCGACGGTACAGATGCATGCCATGTTAAGCAAATATGACAAAAGTTGTTCCTGTACAACGGTCATCCTGAACAAGGCGTTCATCTTCAAAACCCCCATGCTGCCTAATCCCACTGCAACAGACGTTGTTGAAGCGTTTAGCAACTGTTTAAAGCAGATTCTGAAAGATTTGGAAGCTGAAATTACAGCGATTCAGGAGTAAACACAATACTCTCTTTTCTTGTTTGGGAGTACACTCACTCAGAGGGTCTTTACTGCGTTGCCAAATCATAGGTGATCGAATAGGAATCGCCGTCGAAGTTGGTGTTGACACTGTAGCCGGAGTTGTAGAATAACTGCAGCATGGATTTATTGATCGGCAGCACGGTAGCATAGAATTTTCTGACACCCCGGTCGGTTGCGACCCGTGTCAGGTAATCCAGCAGCACTGACCCCATCCCTTTGTCCTGCCATTCATCCAGCACGATAAAAGCCACTTCGGCCACCAATGTCTTCGGGTCCAGGAAATACTGGGCAATACCGACGATATCCTCGGCGCCTTCGGTGCCGGGAACAACCGCTACGATGGCCAGGTTCTGCTCATAATCCACATTGGTCAGTTTCTGCACATCTTTATGCGGGAACGTCTTGGTGTGCGTAAAGTAGCGTTTTTTAACGGATTCGGCAGACAACGAATACAGCATCTCCGACAGCGCCGATTCGTCCGTGGGCTTGACGGGGCGAAGCATTAGCTCCGTGCCGTCTTTGAGCGTCTCGTACCGTTCCAGTTCCTGCGGGTAACGCACCTTGTCCCATTCCATCTCGATCTGGTCAGGCTGAACATACTGCTGCGCCTTGGCGGCCTGAATGAGTTCCTTGCGGAATTTCGGATGCGCAATATTGATCAGCGACAGCACACGTTCCCGGATCGATTTACCGTGCAGGTAGGCAATGCCGTACTCAGTAACCACATAATGCACGTCGCCGCGGGTTGTCACAACACCGGCCCCATCGGTTAGTTTGGGGACGATCCGCGAGATCGTGTCGTCTTTGGCGGTTGAGGGCATGGCGATGATCGGCTTTCCACCGCGAGATCGCGCGCAGCCCCGGATAAAGTCAACCTGTCCGCCGATGCCGCTGTAGAATTTATAACCCAGCGAATCTGCGCAAACCTGACCGGTCAAGTCAATCTCCAGCCCGACATTGATCCCGACCATCTTGTCATGCTGGGCAATCACAAACGGGTCGTTGACATACTCGGTCGGATGAAACTCAAAGAACGGGTTGTTGTCGATATAATCATACAGCTTCTGCGATCCCATACAAAAACTGGCCACCACCTTGCCGCGATTGATCGTTTTCTTGGAGCACGACACCGCCCCGCATTCGATCAGTTCGATGATCCAGTCACCGAACATCTCGGTATGGATGCCCAGCTCTTTCTTATCATGGAGAAATTCAGCCATTGCCTGCGGGATCCGTCCGATGCCGCATTCGATCGTGCTGCCATCCTCGATCAGACGCGCCAGGTTCCGCCCGATACTTCGCAGAACCTCATTGGGGGCTTCCGCTTCGACCGTGATGATCGCTTCATTGTGCGGCACCATGACATCGATATTATTCACATGAATAAAACTGTCGCCCATGGTGCGCGGCATATTTTCATTGATCTGGGCGATCACAAACTTTGCATTGGCCGCGGCGGCCTTGACGATATCCACCGATACACCCAGACTGCACAAGCCATTGATATCCGGCGGTGTCACGGCAATCAAAGCGACGTCCAGTGAAATGCGGCCGCTCTCAAACTGTCTCGGAATATCCGATAAAAAGATCGGGGTATAATCGCCCACTCCCTGCTCAAAAGCCCCTCGCACGTTCTCGGCGATAAAGAAACTGTTCATTTTGAATTTTTCACGGAATTTCGGGCTGGCATAAGGTGCTGTTCCCATTGTCAGCAAATGAATAATGTGCGCATCGTAAATATGGTCACCGTACTCGACGAGGCTGTTAACCAGATACTGCGGTTGGCCGCAACCGGTCCCGATAAAAATACTGTCACCCGGCCGGACCTTTTTGATCGCCTCCCGAGCCGTCATGACCAGATCGCCGTACTTTTCTTTCCAGTCAAATGTATTCATTTTCCCGTTCCTTCCTGAAACGCAGTTTTTTGATTTTTACCATATCCATCACAACCGCTGATTATCGCTTTTCCAGCATCATCATCGAATCAACAGCTATCGGTATTGTGCCTTCACGCCCTACCACAAACGGGTTGATGTCCAATTCTTTGATCTGCGGAAATTCCGTAACCAACTGAGATAGTCGCTGTAAGGCCTCGGCAATCGCACTGATATCGACACCTTCTTCGCCCCGGGTTCCCTTGAGAATGTCATAGGTCTTCGTACGAACAAGCATCTCCATTGCTTCGTCGGCGGTCAGCGGGGCCGGATAGAACACAACATCCTCCAGAACCTCCACCAGTTTGCCGCCGGTGCCAAACATCATCAGCGGCCCAAACCTCGGGTCGCGGTTCATCCCTAAGATCACCTCCCGGCCGATCGAACACATTTTCTCGACGCAAATCCCAAGGACATTGGCATTAGGCGCCTTTTTAGGAATGCGATACATCATCAGGTCGAATACATCCATGACCTGCTGTTCACCGACCACATTTGTTTTAACCCCGCCCACATCGGTTTTGTGCAATATCTCCGGAGACCATATCTTCATCACAACCGGATAACCAATCTGATTGGCAATATTCACCGCCTGTTCGGGAGTTGTGGCCAGTCCGCCCTGCGGGGTGACAAATCCGTAGGCCTCCAGAATTTCCTTGGCTTCCATTTCGCCAACTTCCAATTGCCCCTGCCGCATGTGCCGCTCGATGATCCGTTCGACTTTTCGCCGGTTTACATTAAACAGTTTGACAACGCGTTTAGGGCGCGCACGCCACTTGGCATAGCGATGCATCACCCGGATGGTTTTGATGGCACTTTCCGGCGAGTCGTAAGGTGGGATCTTTCCTTTTCTGAGAATTTTAACTGCTTCGGCAACACGACTGGCCCCCAAAAAGCAGGCCAGAATAGGTTTTTCCCAGCCGTCTTCATTGGCCACACGCACAATTGCCTGAGCTGTTTCGGCACATTCGGTCATGGCATGAGGACTCAGCAATACCAGTACTGCGTCAACATTCGGGTCATCGAGTACGGTACGAATCGCAAATTCATAACGATCCGACAATGCATCCCCCAGCAGGTCGATGGGGTTGCTGATGCTGGCCGCCCGCGACAGTTCCGCCGACAGGGCCATCCGGCTTTGTGTTTCTTCTGAAAACTGGGCCAACTGAAGGCCTTCGCGTTCGATGGCATCCGTGGCCATAATGCCTGCACCGCCCGCATTGGCGATGACGGCTACGCGCGGCCCCTTGGGCAGCGGCTGATAGGCAAACGCCCGGGCGTAATCAAACTGATCCTTGATCGATTCACAGCGTACCACTCCGGCACGCTCGAAAACACATTCAAATGCGCTTTCCACTTCCGCCAATCTGCCGGTATGAGAGGACGCCGCACGGGCACCGGCCTCAGTAAACCCGGCTTTCATCAACAGGATAGGTTTTTCACGACTGATCTTCTCGGCTTGGCGAATAAACGCATCGCCGTCGGCGATTGTTTCAAGATAGCCGGCAATGACTTTCGTTTCAGCATCTTCACCCATTGCACGGATAATGGTTAATTCGTTCACATCGGCTTTATTGCCGATGCTGATGAGTTTGCTGAAACCCAGGCTTGTGTCACGAGCCATATCAACGATGGCCGCCAGCAGCGATCCGGATTGGGAAAAGTACCCGATTGTTCCGGCCGCGGGCAAATCACCGCCAAAGCTGGCATTCAGTTTACTGCCGGGAACCATGATCCCGATGCAGTTGGGACCAATGATACGAATGTTTGCGGATTTCGCTGTGCGAAGAATTGCTTTTTCCAGTTCAGAGCCTTCGGAACTCGATTCTTTAAAGCCCGATGAGACGATGACGACTGCCTTAACACCGAGATCGGCACATTGTTTAATGACATCCAAGACCCGTTTGGCGGCGACCGCAATGACCACCAAGTCGGGAGCCTGACCGATCGATTTGAGATCGGGATAGGATTTCAGGCCCTGAATTTCATCGGCTGTGGGATTAACGGGAAATATTTTACCGGGAAACTGTCCTTTTAGCATCCCCGCAAGGATCTCGTAGCCGACCTTGCCGTTCTGCCGGGATGCACCGACAATCGCGACTGATTGAGGTTTAAAAAAGTGATCCAGACTCATCGTATCCTCGATATTTGTCTCGGCCTTTATGCCTGCCGGGCTTTGTACTCGGAGACTGATTAAAGCACTTTTTATATCCGCAAACCGACCCCATGTAAAGAGTTTTGTCTTTATTGTGTCGGTATTTAACGTAAAAATTTTCCTTTCCGTCAAAAAAACTGCTTGTCTGAAAAAAGCCTTTACATAACCGGTTTAAAAAGCTATATTAAAAACTCTTATGCCGAGGTAGCTCAACGGTAGAGCACAGCTTTCGTAAAGCTGGGGTTGAGGGTTCAATTCCCTTCTTCGGCTGTAACGCCCCAATCCAGCCGGGGCTTTTTTTATGGATCAAATCATGGAGTTTCAGGATAAATATCAAAATCTGAAAGACCGCTTGAAGGCTGATGGAAAAGTCGCCATTGCCTTCTCCGGCGGTGTGGACAGTACGTTTTTGCTCAAAGCGGCTGTTGAGACGCTCGGGGTGGACAATGTGCTGGCGTGTACGGGGGTTAGTGCGTCCCTGTCACAGCATCAGCTTGAACAGGCCCGCGAGATGGCAAAACTTATCGGGGTCGAGCTTGTCGAAATCGGGCTGGATGAGTTGGATGACCCGAATTACCAAGCCAATAAAGCTGACCGTTGCTTTCACTGTAAAACATGCCAGTTTCGAACGATTCAGGAATATGCCGGACAACGGGGTTTTGAGCATACGCTCTGCGGGAGTAATTGGGACGACAAGGACGACTATCGTCCCGGCAATCGAGCTGTGGAAGCGCTGGGCATTGGGACGCCGCTGATGGATGCGAAACTGACCAAAGCCGACATTCGCCAACTCAGCCGGCAACTGGGTTTACCAACGGCGGATGTTCCGGCCTCTCCCTGCCTGGCTTCCCGCATTGCCTACGGTGAAACGATTACCGAACAAAAACTTGCACAAGTCGAGCAGGCAGAGGATTTTCTGCGGCAACTGGGATTTGTCGAATTCCGGGTTCGCCACCACGGTGATCTGGCGCGTATCGAAGTGCCCTCTTTGCACATCCATGAAATCGCTCAGCCGGACTGTCGCAACAAAATTGTGAAACAATTCAAAGAACTTGGTTTTCGTTATGTCAGCCTCGATATGCAGGGTTTTCGTTCCGGATCACTGAATGAAAGTCTGGGCGATTTTCAGGTTTAAATTCCACAGGAATTGCGGACAAAAAGACCCTAAAAACAAGGACTGAAAGGGAATACTTGAGAACATTCAGAAGCGCAAAAAAAAAGGCCAGGTTATTCATCACCCTGGCCCATATCTTTTCCACCCGTCCTCCAACGTGTGTAATACCATTGAGTTTATTTTACGCGCACTGATGTATAGAGTCAACAGTATTTTTAAATTTTTCTGATTTTTTGTTCAGATTAACACCCCAACTTCACAATAAAAGCCCGTATAAAGCGTAAAAGCCGTTTTTTTCTTTGTTGCAAGGGTGTTTTTTTTAGGCTATACTTCGACAGTTAATCATTTTGGAAGAACCTGAAAGGAAAAATGGATGGAAACGATGCAGAATTCAACAAAGAATGTACAGAAATATGACCCGAATTTAAAATACAAGGTGGCCGATATTTCTTTGGCAGAATTTGGACGCAAAGAAATGCAGATCGCCGAAAAAGAGATGCCAGGGCTGATGGCAACGCGTGAAAAATACGGACAGGAACAACCGTTAAAGGGTCTCAAGATCACCGGTTCCCTGCACATGACCATTCAGACCGCAATGCTCATCGAGACACTTGAGGTTCTTGGTGCCGATGTCCGCTGGGCCTCGTGCAATATCTTCTCGACACAGGACCATGCCGCGGCCGCGATTGCTGCCGCCGGGCGAACGCCCGTTTTCGCATGGAAAGGCGAAACGCTGGAAGACTACTGGTGGTGCACCGAGCAGGCATTGACCTGGCCGGACGGTTCCGGGCCGGATATGATCGTCGATGACGGCGGTGACGCCACGTTAATGATTATTCAGGGCCAGCGGGTCGAAAAGGACCCGTCACTGCTGGATAAGAAATACGATAACAAGGAATTCCAGATTATCATGGACCGCCTGGCGTCCAACTATGCCGACAACCCGACCCGCTGGACAAAGGTCGCCGAAAACCTTCGCGGCGTCTCGGAAGAAACCACCACCGGCGTCCATCGGCTGTACCAGTTGCAGGAATCCGGCGAACTGCCTTTCCCTGCGATCAATGTCAACGACTCCGTGACCAAATCCAAATTCGACAATCTCTACGGCTGCCGCGAATCATTGGCCGACGGCATCAAACGCGCCACCGATGTCATGATTGCCGGCAAGGTCGTTGTCGTCGCCGGTTACGGCGATGTCGGCAAGGGCTGTGCCCACTCCATGAAAGCCCTGGGCGCTCGCGTACTGATTACGGAAATTGACCCTATCTGTGCCCTTCAGGCCATGATGGAAGGCTACGAAGTAACGACCATGGAAGACGCCGCACCCGAAGGTGATATTTTCGTAACAACCACCGGTAACTGCGACGTTATCTGCGGCAGCCACATGGAACAGATGAAAGACGAAGCCATCGTCTGCAACATCGGCCACTTCGACAGCGAGATCGAAATGAGCTATCTGGAAAACAGTGCCGACTGCAAGAAGGACAACATCAAACCGCAGGTGGACAAATGGACGTTCAAATCCGGCCGTTCGATTATCGTGCTGGCCGAAGGCCGTCTGGTCAATCTGGGCTGTGCAACCGGCCATCCAAGCTTTGTCATGAGCAACAGCTTCACCAACCAGTGTCTGGCACAAATCATGCTGGCAAATCAAAAATTGGAACCCGGCGTGTACACCCTGCCGAAAAAACTGGACGAGGAAGTAGCCATGCTGCACATTCAGGCGTTAGGCGGCAAAGTCACACGCTTGACTGAAAAACAAGCTGACTATCTCGGTATCCCCGTAGAAGGCCCCTACAAACCGGAACACTATCGATATTAAGCGGATAGCTCGATGACATCGTTTGTTGTTTTATGTATCCTGTTAGGAGCCGGACATGTCCTGCGCAGCCAGATTAAGCTTTTTCAAAAGCTGTATCTGCCGAGTTGTGTTATTGGCGGCCTGTTTGGACTGCTGGTCATTCAGGTTCTTTCCGCCGGTTCGGGTAGTTGTGTCATCTGTGAATCGACCAGCAGTTGGCTCGATGACATCACCGCCCCATGGCAAAAGCTGCCGTCGTTTCTGATTAATATCGTTTTTGCCTGCTTATTTCTCGGCGTTAAACTGCCGAAGTTCTCGGAAATCTGGAAACGCTCCGCACCGCAGGTCGTATATGGGCAAATCGTCGCCTGGGGTCAGTATGTCGTCGGTTTGGGACTGTGGATATTTGTATTAGGCTGGATATTCACAGATTTGCCCGGTATGTTCGCCGGAATCCTGCCCGTGGGCTTTGAAGGCGGCCACGGCACCGCCGCCGGCATGGGACCGGTCTTTGCCCAATATGGCTGGCCCGAAGGTCAGGACTTGGCAATGACCAGCGCAACATTCGGCATCATGTCGGCCATTGTCGTCGGAACCATTCTCGTCAACTGGGCCGTGCGAAAAGGATACGCCGTCCGCCATAAAGAGCTGGCGGAACAAATCGAAGACGATTCAATCGCCATCATTCCCATTGACCAGCGTCCCATTGCGGGCCGGTTGACCGTCAACAGTGATGTCATCGAAGCCTTCAGCCTGCATCTGGTCGCCGTTGGGTTGGCCGTCGGGATTGGAATACTCATCAAAAACGGATTGCTTCTGGTTGAAGCCAATATCCCCTATCTGGCCGACAAAAAACTGCTTTCGAGTTTTCCGTTATTTCCGTTGTGCATGATCGGCGGATTGGTCATACAGTTCATCGAGCTTAAATTTGACAAGCATCATCTCATTGACCTGGGACTGATTCGACGCATTCAGAATTGCTCACTGGATTTTCTCGTCATCGCCGCGATTGCGATGATTCAAATCGCGGCGGTCAAGGCGGCGTTGGTTCCGCTGCTAATTCTCGTCGCCGCCGGTATCGGGTGGAATGTCTTCTGCGTCACCGCGCTGGCCCGCCGGATTTTGCCGGATGCGTGGTTTGAGCGGGCCATTGCGGAAATGGGCCAGTCAATGGGCGTCACCGCAACGGGACTGCTGTTGCTCCGCATGGTGGACCCCGATTATGACACGCCCGCCGCTGATGCGTTCGCCTGCAAGCAAATCGTTCACGAACCGTTCATGGGCGGCGGATTGTGGACCAGCACGGCAATACCGCTCATCGCAATCTACGGCCCAATGCGGGTTTTCATCATCGCCGTGGTCGTTATCAGCATTTGGTTGGCCATCGGCTGGAAAATGCGGTGTAAAAAGCTCGCCTAAACATCTCTCACTATTTTCTTGCCATCGCCGGCCCCCCGGCTTATAATTATCCCGATATTGTCTGTAAAAAGATTAAAATATCGGAAGGAAGGAAATTATGTTACACGCAAAAACCATCATGAAACGCGATGTCATCAGCGTCCATCCCGAAACCCCGCTTGATAAACTTATCGACATCCTGATTCAGCACACTATTACGGGAGTGCCGGTTCTGAACGACGATTCCTCGCTGGCGGGAATTGTAACCGAGAAAGATATCATGAATTTCCTGCTCGATAACAACATCTTTGATTTGACGAACGACCGCCTTTTATGTGAAACGACGGTTCATCACATCATGACCGCCAATGTTGTCACGTTTGATGAGGATGCCCCACTTAACGAAATCTGCCAAAGTCTGGTCAGCCACAATTTCCGGCGGGTTCCGATTATTGACAAGACCGGCAAACTCGTCGGCATCATCAGCCGAAAAGATATCATCGCCGTTATTTCCTGAAAAACGTTTGGATTCCACTTTATTCTTCGCCTGAAAACCGAGTAAACTGCCAGAATGGCAGAAAGCCTTTCAGCGTCTCAAAAACATATCTTCTTTTAAAATAAACACTTAAAAAAAACTCCTTTTGGGAACAGCATTTGCTTTATAAAATACCGATGCTTGAATATCTTAAGAGGAAGGAATACCTAACATGAAATTTGATAAATTTACAGTCAAAGCACAGGAAGCGATGGCAACCAGCCAGCAACTGGCAATGGCGGGCAGTCATACCATCGTAACGGCCTTGCACCTTTTGGCGGCCCTGTTACAGGATGAGCAGGGATTGGCTATTATGCTTTTAAAAAAAATCGGCTCCAATGCCGATCGCATCAAAGAAATGACGGACAGCGAATTGAGCCGTCTGCCAAAGGGACAAATCGGCGGGATGATTATGCCCGACCCGGCTTACAGTCAGGTTGTGCTGGATGCACAAAACAAAGCTGACAAAATGGACGACGAATTTTTGAGTATCGAACACCTGCTTATGTCGTTGGCAGACATTAAGAGCGACGCAAAAGAAATTTTAAGCGTCAATTCCATCTCCGTCGAGCAAATTGCCAAGGCAATTAAAGATTTACGGGGCGATACAAAAGTTACCGATGAGAACCCGGAGAGCAAATACAAAGCTCTGGAACGCTATGGGATCGATTTAATTGAGATGGCCCGCAAAGGCAAGCTCGATCCCGTCATCGGACGGGACGATGAGATTCGCCGCTGTATGCAGGTCTTAAACCGCCGGACAAAAAACAATCCTGTTCTCATCGGCGAACCCGGTGTCGGAAAAACCGCCATCGCCGAAGGCCTGGCCCAACGCATTGTCGCCGGCGATGTTCCCACCGGCCTAAAAGATAAAAAAGTCATTGCTCTGGATATGGGTGCTTTAATTGCCGGAACAAAATTTCGCGGTGAATTCGAA
The DNA here is from genome assembly GCA_963675525.2 of Anaerohalosphaeraceae bacterium. Lineage (GTDB taxonomy): Bacteria > Planctomycetota > Phycisphaerae > Sedimentisphaerales > Anaerohalosphaeraceae > 4572-13. The sequence continues at coordinate 95,786 of CAXXSL010000020.1, forward strand.
GACCGCTTCAAAGCCGTCCTCAAAGAAGTCACCCAATCCGATGGGCAAATTATCCTGTTTATTGACGAACTGCATACCATCGTCGGTGCCGGCAAGGCGGAAGGTTCGGTCGATGCGGGAAATTTGCTCAAGCCTTCGTTGGCCCGTGGTGAACTTCGCTGCATCGGGGCTACGACGCTGGACGAATACCGCAAGTATGTTGAAAAAGACGCCGCACTGGAACGCCGGTTCCAACCGGTTACCATTGACCCGCCGACTGTGGAGGAAACCATTGCGATTCTGCGCGGTTTGAAAGACCGTTATGACGCCCATCACGGCGTTCGCATTACCGATGCGGCTCTCGTTGCGGCGGCAACATTGTCCAACCGTTATATTGCGGACCGTTTCCTCCCTGACAAGGCCATCGATTTGATGGACGAAGCCGCGTCACGCCTTCGCATTGAGAACGATTCGCTCCCTGCTGAGCTGGATGGGATTCGCCGGGAGATCATGCGGTTGGAGATCGAGCGGGAAGCGTTGAAAAAGGAAACCGATGCCGCCAGTAAGAAGCAACTGGAAAAATGTGAAAAACAGCTTGCTGAACTTAAATCCAAAGACACGGAATTGTCTGCACGCTGGGAAAATGAAAAAGGTGAGATCGATAAAGTCAAGTCACTGAAAGAACAAATTAACACGGCTCAGACGGATTTCGAAGATGCTCAACGCAAGGGCGACCTGGAACGAGCCGCCCGTTTGAAATACGAGACCATTCTCGGCCTGCAAAAAGAACTTTCTGATGCCGAGGAAACCGTCACCAAAGCCAATGGTTCGGCCATGATTCACAACGAAGTCAACGAAGAGCACATCGCCCAGGTCGTCAGCAAATGGACCGGCGTCCCGGTCACACGTTTAATGTCCGGCCAGCGAGAACGATTGATGCAGATGGAAGACGAAATCCGCACACATGTCGTCGGACAGGACGAAGCCGTCGCTGCTGTTTCGAACGCCGTCCGCCGAAACCGCGCGGGGCTGGGCGACCCCAATCGCCCCATCGGAACATTCCTGTTCCTCGGCCCTACCGGTGTTGGTAAAACCGAACTGTCAAAAGCATTGGCTGAGTTCATGTTCAACGACCCGGCCAGCATGGTGCGCATCGACATGAGCGAATTCATGGAGCAGCACTCGGTTGCCCGGCTCATCGGCGCCCCTCCCGGCTATGTCGGCTACGATGAAGGCGGCAGGCTCACCGAGGCTGTCCGTCGAAAACCCTATTCGGTCATCCTGTTGGACGAAATCGAAAAAGCGCATCCGGATGTATTCAATGTCCTCTTGCAGGTCTTTGATGACGGGCGGCTCACGGACGGCAAAGGCCGCACGGTCGATTTCAAAAACACTGTTATCATCATGACCAGCAACTTCGCCGGCCAGCAGATTATGAAGCTCAGCGAAGAAAGCGGTGCCGACTGGGAGATTGAAGCCCACGTCAAAGAGGCATTGCGAAAATACTTCAAGCCGGAATTTTTAAACCGCATTGACGAGACCGTTATTTTCCACATCCTCAAACGCGAAAATCTTGAGAAGATTGTCGAAATACAACTTGGCTATTTAGCCCTTCGCCTCAAAGAACGACAGTTTGAAGTAGAATTTACCGATGCCGCGAAAAAACAGCTCATGGATGAAGGTTACGACCCGGCATTCGGCGCCCGCCCGCTCAAGCGCGTCATCCAGCAGCGACTGGAGAACCCACTGGCAACGGAAATCATCGCCGGAAACTTCGCCGAAGGTGATAAAATTCGTGTCGACGCTGACAGCCACGCATTCACATTCGAAAAAATATAGGTACGCCAGGTGGCATCGCTTCTGGTCGTAGACCAAAGCGATGGGAGCTAGTCGAAAATGTTTTCCTTGCGGACAAATAAACTAATAATAGAATGCTCGTATGATTTATGCCTATCTGGTCATCCTGATTTTGCTGAACGCCTGCTGGCTGGCGATGGTGTTGTTTACCCTGCCGGGCAACTGGCTGATGGTGATCGGCACGTATCTGTTCGCCTGGTGGCAATGGGACAATGGTATTTTCGGCTGGCCGTTGTTGGTTACCATCACAATACTGGCACTTATTGCTGAAATCATCGAGTTCTTTGCCGGTGCCGGCGGCGCGAAAAAAGCCGGGGCAGGCTGGTGGGGAGCTTTGGCAGCGATTGGCGGTGCCATCTTCGGTGCACTGGCCGGAACGGTCATCATCCCGGTTCCCCTGTTCGGAACCATGCTGGGCGCCTGCTTCGGGGCCGGACTGGCAACCTGGATTGTCGAGCGTATTTCCGGCAAGGAACAGGAACATTCCGTTCGCTCCGGCGTCGGTGCAGGCAAAGGCGTCCTCATCGGGACACTCAGCAAATTTGCCGTCGGCTGCCTGATCTGGCTGCTGGTCACGATTGCGGCTTTCTGGCCGTAACCTTTCTTTTTTCTTTCGATTTAAACAATTTCTGCTATAATCCCGCATTATCATTTTTCTGAAAGAACGATGGCTAAGAATACAATCGACATCCTGTTTGAAAACACGAATATCGTGGTGATTAACAAGCCGACGGGCATTTCCGTTACGCCCGACCGCACCGGTGCGCTGGACATCCAGCAGCTTTTGGCCCAACAACTGACGCTGGCCGAGCCGCTGCGTCTGATCCACCGGTTGGACAAAGACACCTCCGGCGTGATGCTTGTCGCCAAAAACAAACAGGCCCAAAGCCGCTACAGCCGTCTATTTGCCAAACGGCAGGTCAGCAAACTCTATCTGGCTATTGTCAACGGACCCCTGTCCTATGAACACGGCTCCATCAAAGACCCCATCGCCCGCAGCAAACGCAACCCGCAGGCCATGCACGTCCACCCGCGTCTGGGCAAACCGGCACATACAGTCTGGAAACAACTGGCCGATTTCGGGATCATGTCGCTGGTTGCCGCCCAGTTGGTCACCGGTCGAACACACCAGATCCGTATTCATTTTTCACACCGCGGGATGCCGCTGGCGATCGATCCGGTTTACGGTTCCAGCCAGCCGCTGATGTTGTCATCTTACAAAAACAGCTATCGTCCCAAGCATGATAAAGTTGAGCCGGCAATGATCGACCGCTTGACGCTGCATGCTTATCAATTGACGATTCCCGTCGGTCCCGAAGAAACACAGGAGATAAAAACGTTTGTTGCTCCGCTGGATAAAAAATTTGCCGCCGCGGTCAAACTGTTGACCAAGCACACGAAAAAGGACGCAAAAGGATTCAGCGAAGAAACGGATTTTCAGAAAATCCTCGCCGCGGCCCCGCTCGATTACCCGTACAGTCTTCCGGAGAATGAGAATGATGCATGACAATGTTTTAGTCAGCGATGAGCAATTAGAGCAAATCGTTTGCGGCCTTGCCGAGGAAGTGTCGTCGGCCTATGAAAACACCGACAGTCTGCTCGCACTGGTTCTTCTCGAAGGCGCCAAATACTTTGCCAACGACCTGCTGTCAAAAACGGACTTGCCGTTTGATGTGGAATATCTCAAAGTCTCCAGTTATTTCGGCACTGCCTCTACGGGAACAGTCACTCTTGAAGGCCATGACGACTTGCCGGCAAAAGTCAGGAATAAAAACATCCTTGTCATAGATGATATCTATGATACCGGCCATACGCTCTCCAAACTCCTGGCGTGGTTAAAGCAGTGCGAACCCCAAAGCATAAAAACCTGTGTCTTGCTGGAAAAACGGATTGATCATGACAAGCAGGTTGTGATCGATTTTCTCGGCACCACAATCGAAGATGTCTTTGTCATCGGCTATGGGATGGACTATGATGACCAATACCGCGAATTGCCTTTCATCGCGGAGTTGTCCTCAGAACTCATTGAAGAATGAGGCATCCTATAATCCATAAACGCCCAGTTTTCCTGAATCCTGCACCGGCGTTGATTGGGTAGGATTCTGCAGCGAGCGATTGTAATAGGGCATGGCTTCATGCAGATTATTTTTGATGTTCTGGATGCGTGTCTCACCGGCCGGGTGCGTGCTCAAAAATTCCGGCATCTGTGCACCCTCTTTATCAGCCGACATACGCTCCCAGAATCCTACCGCTGCTTCGGGATTATACCCGGCCATCGCCATAAAGATCAGCCCCAACCGGTCGGCTTCATTTTCATGGGTCCGGCTGTACGGCAGCATAAGTCCGACTGTCGCCCCGATTCCATAAGCGGTCATGAATGCTGTCCGCTTGCTGGAGGATTCATCCTTCATCGACTGGTCCAGCGCCACACCGCCGGCCGTTACCAGCAAGGCCTGGCTCATGCGTTCGGAACCGTGCTTGGCGATCGCGTGCGCGATTTCGTGCCCCATGACAACCGCTAATCCTGCATCGTCCTGCGCGGTTTCCAGAATGCCTGTGTAGACAACCACTTTGCCACCTGGCATACACCAGGCATTCTTGTCTTCGCTCTCGACCAGGTTGAATTCCCACTTATATCCGGCAATGCGGTCGTTCATATAGTTTTCGTTCATGTACCGTTCGACCGCATCGGCAATCCGGACTCCAACTCGCTGAACCATTGCCGTCTTTTCGGCATCTGTACTGAGTTGGGTCTCAGGGTTTTTTAAGAAAGCATTGTATTCCGACAATGCCATAGAGTTAATAAGCGAATCCGGCAAGAAATTAAGCTGCTTGCGGCCCGTGATCGCCACATTCGTGCACCCCGCCAAAACCATCATCAAAAGACACGCTAATATCATGATATGCTGCTGAAGGGTCCGTTTCATTGCCATGTTCCTTAAAAAAGGCTATTGTTCTATTGTATCTATCCATTAAACCCCAAACCGGTTCATTTTAGCAAGTTTTTTTCGCAAAATTATACCAAAACCGCCCCTTAAAGCGTTATAGTAGCGAAGGCCTTCTTTCTTGTCATTCCCGCGAAGGCGGGAATCCAGATATTTGGAATCGGAGTACTCAAAGAGGATGCAATCGGATAAAAAATTGATTCAGCAGATGAAAAACGGCGATCAGGACGCCCTGCGCATTCTCTACCTCCGGCATAAGGACTTCCTGCTGACGTTGGCAAACGCTCTTTTACATGATAGATCCCTGGCCGAAGATGTCCTGCACGATGTATTCGTTAATTTTACGCGAAACATCGGCGATTTCCATCTGACCAGTAATCTGAAAAGCTATCTGGCGGCGTGCGTTGCCAACAGGGCCAGAAGCCTGCTGCGAAAACAAAAAATCCATGCGGTGTCAACGGATTTTCAAGTGGAACCGCAGGCATCCCTATTAGATTGTCCGGTCCAGTCGCAGGAAACAGCCGCACAGATTCGCATGTCTTTGGCAAGTTTGCCGGATGACCAGCGGGAAGTCGTGGTGTTGCGGGTCAAAGCCGGTCTGAAATTCAAAGACATTGCCCGACTTCAGCAGACCACGATTCCCACTGTCCAGGGGCGCTATCGCTACGGAATCGATAAACTGCGGTCACTCTTAAACGGAGAACTCGGAAAATGAGACCGACAGAGAAAAACATAGAAAATCTGATACAAAACCTAAATGACCCAACCCGGCCGGAACTGGACCGGAAGATTTTAGAGGACTGTTTCGCTGAACTGGACAACCAAAAATCTTCACCTCCGGTTTCAAGCCCGAATATATGGAGTGTTATCATGCACAATAAAATAACAAAACCAATCGCGGCAGCGATTATTATCATTGCAGGTTTCTTCGTCTTAACATTGTTCAATAATACAATCCCGAAAGCGTATGCGTTAACAGATACAATCGAAGCATACAAGTCCATTCAATGGCTTCATGTTTCCCTGACCAAAATATTTTCCTGGGGAGAAGAACGAACGACTGAAGTCTGGGTCGAATGTGATAAACAGGGAAATACGACAAGGATACGCGGACAAGTAAGCACCGGAGGTTCTCTCGTAGGGCCGATCACGATTACCAATAATTTTCAGGACGAAGATGTCTGGCTGCCCCAACACAACCTAAGGTTTCTTGGATACAGCAATCCGGAATCCCTTTTGCCTTATGACGCTTCAGAACTGGATCCGAAACTGCTTTTTGAAACATTGACTGAGCAAGAAAAACGGGGGCAGGCTATTGTAAACATTAATGAGCCCCTTGAAAAGTCAGAGCCGATTACGGTTACCGTTACTTATCCGGCCGGAAGTAAGTCTGAAAGTCGGAAAAAGGTCTTTTACATCGATCAAGCCACAAAACTGGTCACCCGGATTGACAAATATGAATTGAACGACCAGGAACCGCGTCTTTACCAGACACGGGAGTTCTCTGACTACAATCAACCCATTAATCCGATGATGTTCACACTAGATGATGAGATTCCCGAGAATGCACAAACAGTTGATATGACGGGGATGGAAGAAGGGCTGGCCCGGGGGAATATGACCAAAGAGGAAATTACGATAGAAGTGACGCGGCAATTCTTCGAAGCGGTCATCACCGGCGATTATGACCGGGCCGGAAAACTTTATTTGGGGGTTCCGGGTATTCTGGTCGAGAAGGGCTTTATGGACGCTCAGATTTTGAAAATTCTCTCGTTTGGTCCGGTATATCCTGATCCGGACCCGGATTCAAACACAATGATATGCTCATGCAAACTCCTGGCCGAATTCGATGGTGATTATTATGAGGCGGATATATATGAAGTGTTTGTAAGGCCGGCCTCCGGTCAGCCGGATAAATGGGTGATTTGCGGAACATCCTCATCGTACGCTCCTGCTTCCGGGTCTGTTATTCTATCACACGATGGAGTCAATCTTGATGCCGTTACGTATCACGGACTTGTGCCGAGAGAATTGATGCAAAAGTGGCTGCTTCTTGACGCGATTCGTATCGAGGTACGCGGTGATACACTGTTCCCCTCCGAGGAAACTCAAAAAATCGAGTTTGATACGAACCAGATCGATGTCAGTCAATTTGAGCCACGGGTCACAATCGGTCAAAAGGATTATCATTGGTCTTTACTTGAGAATGACTATGGTACAATTAATCTTTCCAATGTCGATGAAAATTGGTATCTGATTACTTACGCCTGGGCGCAGATTGATATGCCTGAAGAAAAACAGGCTGTCTTGGGTATTGGTTCTGATGACGGAGTTAAGGTTTGGCTCAACGGCGAGTTGGTGCATGAAAACTGGACTTCTCGCGGTGTAGGAATCGATAATGACCGCGTTCCGGTCACCTTTAAGAAAGGCATGAATCAACTTGTCCTTAAAATCCAGAATGGAGGCGGTCCCTGGGGCTTCTGCTGCCGAATGCTGGAAGAATAGGCGACAAAAACAGAATACATCATTCACTGATTCAAGCCGGACTTCTCTAAGTCCGGCTTTTTTTTGCAAAAAATCTATAAAATATCACTTTGATTTAGACTAAAATACCCTTCTGAGATGTTATATTGGCAGCAACAGTTGCTGAGAACTATTTCGATCGGTCAAGTATGTTAGAAGATAAGCGGCTTATTTGGAAAATGAAGCGTGGATGTCCCGAAGCGGGCCTGCAGATCTACGAGAAATATAAAACTGACCTGCTCAGTTTGGCGGCTGTTCTTTCACATGATAAAAGTATTGCTGAAGACATCGTGCATAGCGTATTTGTCTCTTTTGCTGATAAAATAGCTGACTTCGAATTGCGAACAAGCTTAAAGAGTTATCTGGCAATCTGTGTTTCAAATCGTGCCCGAAATGCCAACAAGCTCAAATTTCGGTCCAATGTAACACTGGACAGCACGATTGAAATGCCATCTCAACAACCCGGACCTGATGATCAGGCAACAAACCGGGAAGATCTGCAACGACTGTCAGAGTTTATGAAACTGCTGCCCTACGAACAAAAAGAGGTTATTGCGTTGCACTTGAAAAGCGGCATGAAATTCAAAGAAATTGCCAAACTTCAGAATGTTTCAATCAACACCGTCCAGAGCCGATACCGGTACGGACTGGACAAATTGAAATCCCTTTTTAATGACGAGGTGATTCAATGAAATCCCTAAAAGATATAGAACGGTTAGTCAGCGAGTTTCAGACAAAACCCAGTCAATCAATGGACAAGCGAGTTGAAAATGATGTTCGCAACACCATTGAAAACCAAAATAAGAAAAATGCGGCTGTCAAACAGCCGAACATATGGAGCCAAATTATGCACAGCAAAACGATAAAACCCATTGCGGCAGCGATTATTATTGTGGCGGCTGTTTTGGGGTTGACCCTGCTTGAAAGAACTGTCTCGCCGGCGTATGCGGTTGAGCAGACGGTTGAGGCGATGCGCGGTGTACAAAACCTGCGCCTTACGATTGCAAACGGTCCCAAACCGATGGATATGATCATGTTAATCAATCAACGGACCGGGCGGGCCGATCACATCCGGATGGACGTGCCCGATTCCGGCGATATAACAATTACGATTCCCGGCCAAACGTACGTGTACAACAAACAGAAAAATGAAGTCACATTCCTTCCGCAGGAACTGCTCCGGAACGACCTGAACTTTAAGGATGTCATCAATTCGTTAGTTGAACAGACCAACGCCGCTGAAGGCCGGATTGAAATTTTGAATCAATTCAACGATCTGGCGGGCAAAGAGGTCATTTCCGTGAGCATTATCCGAAAAAACGAGAGCATAGCCGGCCAGTTTCTGATCGATCCGGAGACAAATCTTCCGATTTATCTCGGCATGGACGCCGGTGGCCAGTTCAATTACATGGGACCGATTGAATATAATATCAATTTATCCGGCGATACGTTTGATTTCATTATTCCAAACGGAGCGACAGTCACGGATAATCGCCCCGAAGAATTGAAAGCCCAAAATCCAAAATCGTCCGAAGACGCCGAATTTAATCTCCTCGAAACGGCAATGGCTCTACAGTCGGCGTACAATGGTCACGGAATACTGATCGATCGCCAGGGACGGCGAGTTGAAGTATGGGCCGAAATAAATCCCAAGACAGGCATGATGGGAAAAGGACGCCTGGAATATGAGGACGGTGGACTGTACATTATGGCTGACGGCAAAACCTATTTCGAAGATGACGGTATAGTCGGACTCAAAGACGGACACTTCTTTGCCTCAAATATTATGTTCAACAACTTTATTGCTACTGCCGCCCAGCGCATCGGTGATCAGGATGTGATGACTGTCGAAAAAACATTCAGCGATGAATTCAGACGAGAGGTCATTGCTGTCTCGGTCAAACGTCCCTGGGTTCATCTGGATGCCGTCATCGACCCGGAGACCAAACGTCCGATCAAGTTAAGTGTTCCGTTTACAATGGATAAAACGGAGATTTTGGATTATACCGAGTTGATTGAGTACAATGTAGATCTTCCGCCGGGCTGTTTCGATTTCGAAACCGGCCCCGATGTCCTGATTCTTGGTAAAGATCTGGACACGCAATTTTCAAACGACCCCGATTACGGAATGTCTTATGACGATACGGAAGACATCCAGCAGGTTTGCCGACGGATTGCCGAGTGCTATCTGCAGGCCAAAATTGATGGCGATATTGAAATGATCAAAAATCTTCATCCCATCCACATCAATCGGTACGGCAGTAATAAAATGATCGAACAGTCGGAAATTCAGGAAATATCCTCAAACGGAAAAATTGTGGAGATACTGGATTTTAAGCCTGCATACGAATATCGCCCCAGGCAAATGATGGTCCCCTGTAACGTTATCAAAGACCACTCCGGCCAACATCAGGAAATTCTCGTTGGAGTGATTGTTTATCTTCGCCAACATCATGGTCAAAAGTCAGCCGTCATTACCGGTTACTATCCCCGACTTTTAGGTAAATTCACGGTAACCCCGGACGGGGCCGATCTTGGCGCCGTAACGTACGATGGGCTTGAACCGGGCACATTGATGCAGAACTGGCTGGTAATGGGGCCGATCCCGGTTGAAGGCAACCAGGAGGCTCATCGTATTGCATTTGATACCCTCCACATCAATCCTGCTTATTTTGAGCCGACGATATATATTAATGGAAAACCGAACCAATGGCGTCTGCTCACCAATGAAATCGGTTTCATCGATCTGACCCGCCCGTTCCAGAATATCATGGGAATTCTTTACGCCTGGGCTCAAGTCGAAATGCCTGAAGAAACAACGGCCGTACTGGGCATCGGTTCCGATGATGGTGTCAAGGTCTGGCTCAACGGTCAATTGGTACATGAAAACTGGGTCAGCCGCGGCGTGAACGTTGACAATGACCGAGTGCCGGTTACCTTCAAACAAGGCACAAACCAGCTTGTGATCAAAATCCAGAATCAAGGCGGCGGCCCATGGGGATTCTGCTGCCGGATGCTGGAAGAATAAACCTCCCAAAACAGATATAGCGATTTATTGCTAAATCTAAGCCGGACTGTATACAGCCCGGCTTTTTTTATGTAAAACTCGGAAATTTTGAAAATTTCTATACGAAAACCCCGTCCTGTACTATCTTATTCACAGACAATCGATTGTTTCTATAGAGAAGGCCGGATTTGATGATACAGGAAAAACTGTTAATGATGCGATTTAACCGCGGCGACCACGGTGCCCTTCGCAACATCTACGCCTTGTACAAAGACGATCTCGTCAGTCTGGCCAGCGCTCTTTTACATGATAAAACATCCGCAGAAGATGCGGTACACGATGTCTTTGCTGAGTTGATTTCGAAACAGGCAACCCTGAAAATCACGCAAAACCTCCGACAATACCTGTTGACGGCCGTAGTAAATTCAGCACGTCGGCAATATCACCTGCATATAAAGAGACCTCAAACGTCTTTGGATGCGGAAAATGCCCCGGACATCGAAACCCAAAGCCCGCCGGAATCGCCGGTGATGTTCGACGAGCAGCAGCGACATCTTGAAAACGCCCTGTCAGCGTTGCCCCATGAGCAGCGTGAGGTCATTCTGCTGCGGCATTTCAGCGGTTTCAGATTTAAAAAAATCGCTCAAATGCAGAACGTTTCCATTAATACCGTCCAGGGCCGTTATCGCTACGGCCTTGATAAACTGCGGTCACTCTTAAACGGAGAATTGTTATGAACGCGACCGATAAAATAGATAAATTGATTAAAAATCTAAAAACCACAGCCAGTCCCGAACTGGACCGGCGAATCGACACTCTGCTGGAACGATCCAAACAAAGTCAGACTCGATCGCTGAATACATGGAGAAAAATCATGAAAAATCCAATTACAAAATTTACAGCCGCGGCAATCATTATCCTTGCCGTTCTGATCGGCGTCTATCAAATTACCGGTTCCATTGACGGGTCCGGTGTCGCTTGGGCGGATGTGATCCGTCCTGTGCTGAAAGCCGTATCAGTTGAATACGATGCAGTCATTGATGAGACCGGGGACGATCCACAGCGGTTCCATGATGTAGTGGTGGGGCCGCGGATCCATCGCAGTTATGCCGAAGGACCGGTGCAGAAGGCAATTATTGACACCGAGACCAAAACGCTTTTTTTGCTGGTACCGAGTGAAAAGACAGCCGTTACCATCTATTTTAGAAATCTGCCGGAAAAACTAAATCCGATGAGCCAGGTGCAAAACATTCTCCTGGAACTGCAAGATGATCCCGGCTTTGAAGTACAGGAGACAGGTCCCGAAACAATTGACGGCCAAGCGGCGGTGGGTTTTTGGGCTACTCATCCCCAAAAGGAACTGATGATCTGGGCCGATCCGGTCACTTCGATTCCGATTCGTATTGATATCAAAGATGTACTGGCCGAAGATGTGATTTGTCGGAATTTTCAGTTTAACAGCCAAGTTTCCCAGTCCTTGATGGAGATGGAGGTCCCGCAGGGATTTGTCCACGAAAAGCACATGCTTGATCTGGCCGGTCTGCCCGAAGCGAATTTGATCGAGGGCCTGCGGTTTTATGCTAAGCTTAACGACGGCCTGTTTCCGGAGGATGTTTCGGTGCTGCATTGTATCCAGCCGGATAAGGATATTCAGGATCGTATCGAAACACTCACTCCACACGATCAGGAAGCGCTTCAGATCCTGATGCAGACGATTCGTCAATTTCTCCTGCTACAGTATTACCGTGGACCGGGACAGTGGCACTGGATCGGTACGGGTGTAGAGTTGGGTGATGCAAACACACCGATTTACTGGTATCAGTCCGTGGATTCTTCAACCTATCGTGTGATTTACGGGGACCTGCATGTCGAAGATGCCACTGAAAACGAACTGCCAAAGGCAGGGAATTGACCATTCTCATAGATCTAGCCCGGCCGCACTTTTCAGAGTGCGGCCTTTTTTTGCGCCGGGCATGGTTTTATACTTATGGGGTTGTCCCCTGCGGACCGAAATGGACGCTAACCGAAAGTCGACGGCAACTGCGGTTCGGTGATGTGTCGAGCAGGCATGCCGGGTGGTATGAGAGGCAGGAACGACGAAGCCCCGCCTACTCGATTGTGCAAAAAAAGTCGTAACAATCCACGGCGAAATGAGTATAATGATACTATGCGATTGAAGTTTGTGACATGTAAAGTGATGCAGCGGGAGGCCTATTTGTGTGCGTCCCGGAGCCCGAATATCGTCGATATTGTGCTGATGCCGCAGGGTCTGCATGATACGCCTGACATTTTGCGCAGCGAAGTCCAGAAAGAACTGGACAAAACCGCCGACCCGGCCGGTAAGCCTTATGACGGCATCCTGCTGGGCTATTGCCTGTGCAGTAACGGCATAACCGGCCTTCACAGCGATATTCCTGTCGTTGTTGCCCGCGGGCATGACTGCATGACCCTGCTGCTCGGTTCGCGGCATACGTATCAGGACTACTTCGACACGCACAAAGGGGTTTACTGGTACAGTATCGGTTGGATTGAACAATGCAACGACCTGATGCCCGGCAAAGACCGATACGAGCAAAAGCTGGCCGAATACACTGAAAAGTTCGGCCCGGACAACGCGCAATACCTGATGGAGACCGAGCAAAACTGGATACGGGAATACCAGCGGGCGGTTTTCATCGACTGGGATTTGCCGGGAACCGACGAGTATAAAGAGTACACGAAACACTGCGCCAATTACCTGAACTGGGCGTATGACGAAATCAAAGGGGATGTGTCGCTCATGCAGCGGCTGTTGGACGGCGACTGGCCCCATGAGGACTTTCTCGTGGTCAAGCCCGGCGAGACGATTCGCGACGACCTGACCGAACCGCACATTATGAAAACCGAACCGCACTGCGGCCAATGCGGTCATACCGAGACACCGCCTGAGGATTCGCCATGAAATCAATCGTCATGTCCACCCTGCCGGCCATGATCTTTGGCAGCACCGTCCTTTTGGTGTTTTATCTGTACTTTCGCCTGTGGGCGATTTGGCTGTATCGAAATATCCGCAAAAAAGACACAAAGAGATATCTAACCGGCCGGATCGCTATTGCCCTGCACATCATTGCCGGCATCGGAATTCTCTGTGTTCTGTATGGTTATTTCATAGAGCCCTATTGGCTTGAAATAAATAGAATCTCGATCCAAACGGATAAACTGAAAGACACCACTTTCCGCATCGTTCAGATATCCGATTTGCATTGTGACAAGAAAGTGCGATTGGAAGCAAAACTACCCGACATCATAAACAATCTTGATCCCGATATCATTGTCTTCACCGGCGATACGATCAACCGAAAATCGGCCTTGCCGCTGTTTCAGGATACAATGCGGAAACTGCATGCCCCATTGGGTAAATTTGCCGTAAATGGCAATTGGGACTTGAGCTACTGGTCCAACCTCAAGCTGTTTGATGAAACGGGTTTTGAGGAGTTAAGGCTGCATGAAAGAATCGTTGAAAAAGACGGCGAATCCATCAGCATTTCCGGTTTAGCCTTTGAAAACGGGAAAACCAGTTTCCGTCTTGTCGGTAAACTTAAGCCGGAGAATTTCAATCTTTTTCTCTATCACAATAGCGGCTTGATGGATTATTTTGACAGTATTCCGATCGATCTGTATCTGTGCGGGCACACACACGGTGGACAGGTTGCCCTTCCGTTTTACGGCGCCCTGACAACCCTGTCCCGCCACGGCAAAAAATACGAGGCAGGACTATATCGACAAGGACACATTCGGCTTTATGTCAATCGGGGAATTGGCCTGGAAGGCGGAATGTCGCCCAAAGTACGCTTCTGTGCCCGACCGGAAATCACGGTCTTTGACATCGGTCCCGAGACGCAATAGAATGGATCGGCATGGATAATATTCTTGAAATTATCACGATATCCGGTATCGCCGTCGGGCTGGCGATGGACGCCTTTGCGGTTTCCGTTGTCAGCGGTTCGGCTTTTAAAACTATGTGCGTTCGCTGTGCGCTGCGGATGGCGTTTTTCTTCGGGGCGTTCCAGGCCGTCATGCCGCTACTGGGCTATCTGGCGGGGAACACGCTGGCCGGGCATATTGTCGCTTATGACCACTGGGTTGCATTCGGTCTGCTGCTTCTCATCGGCGGCAAAATGATTTACGAGTCATTCAAAATCAGCGATATGGAAAATAAAGCCAAGGACCCGTCCTGCCCTGTGACGCTGGTGATGCTGAGCATTGCGACCAGTATTGATGCGCTGGCGGTCGGGGTGACGCTGTCGCTTATTACACAACACATTTATGTTGCGGTTGCGGTGATCGGACTCATTACCTTTGTGCTGTCGTATATCGGCTATGAAATCGGTAAACGAATGGGGCATTTCTTCGAGAATAAAATCGAAATCATCGGCGGGCTTATCCTCATCGCCATCGGGCTGAAAATCCTTATTAGCCACCTCTTAGTGGCCTAAAAATTAGGAAATTCCATCTTTTTTTAAAAAAATAATGTTTTCGGATTGACTTTTTGCATCATTTTCTCTATTATGTTTATGGAGTTAGTAAAGATAAGTCAAAGCAACCGAAATTCCGGTAATATCGGCTTCAAGCATTAGACGGTTTTTTTGTGATTTTAAGGGAAAAAACATGAAACTAACGACAAAAAGTGAATACTCGATTTTAGCATTGTTATATTTAACCCGTCAGCCAAAAGACCATTTCGTCAAAGTTGATGAAATCGTCGCAGCATGTGATATTCCCAAGAAATATCTCGAACTGCTGTTGATGGCACTTCGCCAAAACCGCCTGATCAAAACGCGACGCGGAAAACAAGGCGGTTACCAACTGGCCAAACCGGCCAATCAAATCACCTTGGCTGAAGTGATCCGGATGATGGACGGAGCGCTGGCCCCGACCGAATCGGTCAGCACCTATTTTCATTCGGATACCCCGCTTTCGAAAGAACCCAATCTGCTGGCAGTCTTTCAGGATATCCGGGACTACATTTCAGATAAACTTGAAAATTTGACTTTAAAAGACCTTATTTAAGTGGAGGATTAACATGGAACTGACTCTTATAACCATTGTCACGATTATGATTCTGGCTTTTGCCTGCGAATATATGGACTCGACGCTGGGGATGGGATACGGCACGACGTTGACGCCGGTTTTTATGCTGATGGGATTTCAGGTCAGCGAAATTGTCCCGGCTATCCTTGTCAGTGAACTCTGTACCGGCTTGTTGGCGGGCATCTGTCATCATGCCGAGGGGAACGTCAACTTCCGTCCGAATAATAACAGCTTCCTTCGAGTTCATGAAATCATTCATCCCGTCAAATACTATCGCACCCTTAGCCAATCCCTGCCGATGCATTTGAAGATCGCCCTGCTGTTCGGGGTTTGCAGTGCCATCGGGGCGGTCGCGGCAGTTTATGTGGCGGTTAGTATTCCCAAATTCTGGCTTAAGATGTACATCGGCGTACTCGTGCTGTCGATGGGGATTTTAATTCTTGTGTTTTTCAATCGAAAGCTGAAATTTTCCTTCGCCAAGGTCACAGGCATGGGATTGCTTGCTTCTTTCAATAAAGGTATAAGCGGTGGCGGTTATGGACCGGTTGTTACGGCCGGACAAATACTTTCCGGTGTCGAAGGTAAAAGCGCGGTCGGGATTACCTCGCTGGCCGAATCGATTACCTGCTTTGTCGGCGTGGTGATGTACCTGTTAATCGGCAAGGAGATTAATTGGAGACTGGCCCCCTGGATTATTGTCGGAGCGGTCGCCTCTGTGCCCCTATCAGCGAAAAGCGTTAAATTTATCAGTGAACGAAAACTGAAGTTCGCCATTGCCATCGTAACGATTCTGCTTGGCTGCTTTACAATCTACAAAACACTGAAATAAAGAGGTGTATTATTTACGCAGGCGTCGTATCGTCAGGGAATATCTCATTAAACATCTGGCTGTCCAGATTGCGGGCATAATAATTATGGACCGCTCTCTGCCCCCTGCCTTTCACATCGGTCAGTGAGGAAGTTACGCCCATGCGAATCATCGCGACAATGAACAGGCACGCGGCAACATTAAACCATTTTTCGATGGTGGGCCGTTTTCGCTCGATCCAGTGCGGCCGTGGTCTTGAATGACGAAGGTTTTCCGATTGCGGCATATCACGCAGTGAATGTTTTAAGACACCGATTGCTTTTGTATTTGCTTTGGCCAGCAGATCAAAATTGTGCGGTTGAGATTTCAACAGAGACATCGCCAGTTCCACCCGGTTCGTCAGTGCCAGCCGCTTTTGACACCGTGGACAGGTCGCGACATGACCCGCAAGATGTTCGAGCACGGATTCTTTAAGGCGAGCCCATATGCCGAGTCCGCTTCGAATCTGTTTACATGAATTATATCGTTCTGTTTTTCTCATAACGCACCTGTCATTTATTCTCAGACATCCATAGAGCCAGCAGTTTAAGTGCTTTGCAGCGATACACTCTGGCGGCTGTCGATGTAATACCAAGGATTTTTGCAACCTGATTATACGGCATCTCTGCGAGGTCTCGCAAAACCACAACATCGCCCAGATACTCCGGTAGCCTCGCAACAGCGTCTCTAAGTCGCTGTTGTAAGTCCATCGCATCCAAGTAGCCGGCCGGGTCATTGTTCCGGGATTCGTACTTTTCACAGAGCTGATGGTGATATCTGACTTTTAACTGCTCACGTCGGAGCATGGTAATCGCAATATTCGACGCTGTCCGGAAAAGATACGCCCGAACATTGTCGGGTTTGGCATGATCTTCCAGATGGGCCAACCGCAGAAATGTTTCCTGGTAAGCATCACAGACATCCTGTTCATTTCCCAGTATCCGCCACAATACCGAAACCAATGCCGAACCATGGTGCTGCATCGCAGTCAATATCCACCGCTGGCTGCGTTCTGCGTCAACCTGCGTTAGATCAAATGCAACGCTCAAACTGGCTGGGTGAATGGCCATAACTACCTTTGCCTTATTGTTTTGTTCACTTATAAGACAAGCTCGATTACCTATATGTTACCTTATTTTTTATAAAAATAGGGAGAAATTTTTTGTTTTTTTTGAGGTAACAGTTTCTATCCGAGAATCGTCTTATTAATAGATATAGACGGATCGCACAGGTGAATATTTTAACCTTTTGAGAAATAAGGGCTTATGAAACACTCCACAGAACATAATGTCGCTCAGTTGGTCGAGCAAATACTTACAGAAGCGATTCAATTCGGGGCAAGTGATATCCATTTCGAGCCGACCAGCACGGAATTACAGGTCCGATTCAGGCTGGACGGGTCGTTGAAAACCATCGAACATCTCCCCGGTGCCATCAGTGATAACGTCATCGCTCGACTTAAGGTTCTGGGCAATCTATTGACCTATCGCAACGATATTCCACAGGAAGGCCGCATTGAGTCTCTTAAAGATGGGGTCATTGTTTCCGAATCCGGAAAGGTGACCGATAAGCGACTGGCGGTTTTTCCGACAATTTACGGACAGCGGGCGGTGGTAAGAATTTTTTATGAAAACGAAGGTTTGCTGGAACTGGAAAAACTGGGATTTAACACCTACATTGATTCGGCTCTGACGGCCTTTGCGAAAAAGAATCAGGGTATTCTGCTTCTGACCGGTCCGGCCGGAAGCGGAAAAAGTACAACACTAGGTGCCCTGCTTCGTTACATCCTGAAACAATCACAAGGCAAAAGTATTGTCGCCCTGGAGGACCCGGTCGAACGCGCCATCGAAGGAGTTACGCAGGTGCAGATCGAACCACATGGTGAGATGACTTTCCCTACCGCCCTGCGTTCACTGTTGCGGCAAGACCCGCAGGTCTTGATGATTGGTGAGATTCGGGATGCCGAAACCGCACGAATTGCGATTGAGGCCGGATTGACCGGGCACCTTTTAATGAGTACCATGCACAGCGGAAGCTGCAGCGGTGCCCTGCTTCGGCTTCTCGAGATGGGGATTGAACCCTATCAGGTCACTTCCGGCTTATGTGCTATTCTGAATCAACGGCTTGTGCGGCGTTTGTGCGAACACTGCAAAAAACAACAGCACGACGGCACTTATCAGGCCGCCGGATGTGAAAGATGTCACGGAACCGGTTATCACGGACGCGTATTGCTGGCGGAAATGGTGGAACTGGACGGGCAGCTTCGAGAAGCGATCCTTAAGCGTTCAGACATGGAAAGCCTCGAAGGTATTTTAGAATCACGCGGTCACATGAACCTGATGCAGGACGGCAGAAGATTGATCAATCAGGGTATTACCAGCGAAGAAGAAGTTCAGCGGGTCTGCGGAGTATAAAAAAAGGGGCTGTTATGAAACGAATAGGATTACTGATATTTTTAGGTTGCTGGATTAGCGTATGGGCCGCGGAAGGAATCGTCGGCTTTCCTGAATCGTCGATTGAACCTAATGATGCGGTTGCTGAAACAAAAACAGAAGAACCCAACGTTATTGAACTGGTGCCGATTGAACCCATTGATGTGATTGAACTGACTGCCGCCTGTGATATTTTACGGCCGAAGTACCACCTCCTGCCATTGAAAACCGAATTGATCGCCGGTGAATCCCTGCCGATTTATTTGAACGTATTTCACAAAGACCCGAACCATCCGGAATCAGAACCCGATTTTGACCTTGTCGAACAACTGCTTAAACAGAACACCGAAGCAAATGACATCAAGGCGATGGGACACCTTTTAGAAAAACACACCGCTAAACTGAATCTGCTCCGAAAGGCGAATTTGTGTAAAGCGGTTGAATGGCCTGTAACCCATTATGAGCCGAAATCAACTTACCATCATATGGATATGATGATGCCGGGAACGGGTAATTTCGACTCGCCTGAATTGCCGGACAGGCCTGAAGAAGAATACGAACCGGTCATATTCACCCCATCGGAGTATCTGGACTTTCTTGAGAATATTCAGCAATATGGAAAGCTGGTTGCCCTAAAAGCCCGTTATCATATTCTTAAACATGACTATGATGAGGCTTTAATATGGCTCAGAACGGGACTGGCTATCAGCCGGCAGATGGTTCAGAATTCAAATGCCCAATTGGGTGTGATGGCCGCGGCGAATGCCGCTGTCAGCTTGCAGCAAATTGAGCTTTGGACACAAACACCCAACTCCCCCGGCCTGTATCGCTCATTGCAGGATTTGCCGTTGCCATTCTTGAATGCTTATTCACTTCCGACACTGGTTGAGAAAGAACTAAAACAGAAAATGCCAAGATTCGGAATGCCCTACTATTATGAAGAAACAGTTAAAAAGGAAAATAGTTTGATTCCTTATTATTCAAGCGAATTACCGCGTAACGCGTCCAATCGGATCGACCGTTTTATCGCGATCCTGGAATGTCTGGAAGGATTGCGGTACTATGCGGCACTGTATGATGGAAAACTTCCCAACAGCCTTGGCGAAGTGACGGAAATCCGGCTGCCGAATGACCCCATTACGAAAGGGTCATTTCTTTATCATAAAGAATCCGATGCGGCAATTCTGCAAGCGCTAGACACACGTAACAATGTATCACTGTCCGGTTTTTGCTATACGATTCGTATGAGACCTAATTTGAAGGATTAAACGATGGCATTATTTGAATATCGATCATGCACCCAGGCCGGGCGACTGATGACCGGGACCCTTGAGGCGGCGGATGTTGATCAGGCCCGCGCCTCACTGGACGAACTCGGTCTGCAGGTTACCGAACTGGAACAGGCCAAGGCCCCACCGAGTCCCCAATCCGTCGGGCAGAATGAATTCCTGATGTTCAATGAACAGCTTGCTTCGTTGACCAAGGCGGGGATTCCGCTGGAGCGAGGACTGCGCGAACTGGCCGCCGATGCCGGTTCGGCAAAAATGAAATCGCTGATCACCGGCATCGTTACTGATCTCGAGCAAGGCATTCCGATCGATCAAGCTGTCGAGAAACGTCAAAAGCACTTTCCGCCATTATACGGCCTGATCCTGAAGTCCGGCATTGAAACAGGCCGCCTGAGCGAGATGCTGGCCAGCCTGAACCGGCATCTGCAAATTGAGCAGCGGACCAAACGGATCGTCATGGAGGCCCTTTGTTATCCCATGGTCGTTTTATGCCTTGCGGCTGTGATCATTACAGGCGTCTTTGTATTCATCATCCCGAGTTTCGCAGAAGTTCTAAGTGACATGTCAGACGGCCGGGCAGGATTGCCTTTTTTGACACAGACGGTTTTAGATATGGCCGGACATGTTGGGACTTTCTGGGCGGTTACAGGCATTATTATTGCCTCGCTCGTTTTTTTCTGGGTGTCGCTTTCGGCCTCACCGGCAGGCAGACGATTTAAGGAATCCATATTGATGCATCTTCCCCTGATCGGGCGAGTTTATAAAAACGGTCTGTTAGCGCGTTTGGCCGAAGCGATGGCCGTCCTGATCAATGCAGGCTGCACCATGGATGCGGCTGTTGAACTCTCCGGCCAATCCTCCAGCAGTGAAATACTTAAAAGAGACTGTTCGATCATCGCTGAACAACTGAGACAGGGTTTTAATATCCTCGAAGCAGGCATGAATTGCTCAGCCATCCCCCGCTTGTTCCTGTATTCCATTCAGCTTGGTTCACAGCGAAATGAATTAAAAAACAATCTCAACGGACTGGGGCAAATGTACACTGCCAAAACCTATTCACTCCAATCGCAGTTACAGGCCGTTTTGTTGCCGATACTGATTATTGGCGTCGGCGGTACGATCGCCGTTATCGTAATGGCCATGTTCCTGCCAATGGTCAGAATGATTGAGGTAATGATGTAATGGATTGGCTATTATATATTACTATTCCAGTCGTTTTTGTGGGATTTAATGTGTTTGCCTGGAAAAAACCCGGCTGGGGTCTTGTGTTGCTGCCGTTTGCGATCGGCGTAATAGTCATGGTCGGGTTGATTGAGCCTGTATATGAGATCATCATCATTATGGGTGCCTTTCTGTTTCCTGTTACCCTCGGCATTGTTCGCTGGGCACCATCTTCCAGCTCGCTTGAAATGCCCTGGCATAAAACTGTTGCGAAAACCGTTATTATATTCTTCCAGTATTTGTTCCTGCTGGTTATTCTGTGCTATCTTCTGAATGTCTTTGGCGGTATTTTATTTTTACTTCTGATCGTCGGTATCCTGCGCTTCTTTCAAATCCGAAAATACTCGCTTACAATGGATGTCCTGTCAGCTATCGGCATGAGCATGCGTCAATCACTGCCGCTGCCAACGGCACTGATCACGGCATCGCATGGACAAAAGCGTAAAGAAGCACAAATCTTCGAATCCATCGCACATTGGCTGACACAGGGTTATCCGTTATCAGAAGCGATGGCTCGAGGATATCGAAAATGCCCTTCCGATCTGCTTGCCTCAATTAGCGTCGCGGAAAAAATGAACCAACTGCCGGAAGCGATAAAAACCCTGCATGCGGACCTTTCCGAAAAAGTCAACGATCTGAAGCAAATCCAACCGGTTCAGCCGTGGTATCCGTTCGTGGTTCTGTTTCTCGCATTCAATGTCGTTCTGGGGCTTATGTATTTTATCGTTCCTGTGTACGCTGAGGTCCTCAGTGATATGTCAGACGGCCGGTCCGGTCTGCCGGCAGCAACGCAGGTGCTGTTAAATATGTCGATGTGGCTAAAAGGCCGCCATGGACTTAATATCCTTCTTGTTCTTTTGCCGTTCACATGGATAGGCCTGCATTTGCTCTATGCCCGGTTTCGAAAACGAAATCCACAACAGCCCAGGTTGCTGTCGCAGCTCGGAGATTGGATCAAATGGCACTTACCGTTTTGGGGCTGGTTTGAAAAAGTTCGTTCTCAATTGCAGTTGACCGAAACACTCAAGATCGGTCTGAGTGCCGGTTATCCGGTCAACACCACGCTTCGTAACGCGATCAACCTCGATATGAATTATTGCTTCCAAAAGCGACTGCTCAAATGGCTTGAAAAGATCGAGCAGGGCCAGAACATCGCCGGGGCAGCATCCCGGTTCGGAGTTGGTAAAATGCTTGCCTGGGCACTGGATGAATCGGTCAATAAAGGCAATGCACCCGTACTTCTGCAAACTCTTGAGGAGGTTTATCGCGCCAGGTACAACTACCGATCAAAAATTTTGAATGCGGTATTCTGCCCGCTGATGGTGGTCGCTCTTGCCGCATGTGTGGGCTTTGTGGTTTATGCCATGTTTTTACCGATGGTTTTAATGATTCAGGTATTGCTGTAATCCGACAGGAAAACAATGAAACAATCTCAACATAATAAACGGTTTGGAATCTTGAGCATCGAGATGTTAGTGGCCGTCTCCGTGATGGCGGTTTTGATCGGCGTGCTTGCCGCTATCGGAAGCTCCTTCAAGAAACTCGACAACCAACTCTGGCTTCAGCATACTTGCTCTGCAGCGGGCAAGTCGCAAATGGATGCTCTTGCGGCTACCGGTAAACCCATTAACGAAGAAACGTTCAGCAGGCTCTGGCCCAATGTCACCTGCTCAATCGAGATTACTGACGGTGTCGGCGACTGGCGGGGACTTCGTCAGATCATGCTGCACCTGACGGCGACATCACACGGAAAAACAGTTGAGGCCACGATGGCACGTTACATTCCGGGCAATAAGGAATTACAAAGATGAATCATAAACAACGCGCCTACACACTGCTGGAGATGCTGGCAATCATCATGGCGATCGTCGTGCTGATGGCGTTATCTGTCAGACCCATGCGTGCAGTGATCTGTGATATTCCCCGCAGCATGAATGATTTCCAGGCATGGGAACAAATCGGCAATATACTCGATCAGTTACAAACTGACGTCAAACGGTCGGCTCGAATGAGGGTGTTCCCGATGGATTCGCGAATCAGCGGGAATTTGCTCTATTTGGAGCAGACTGATGGTTTGGTTAGCTACACACTAACCAATAATCAGGTTGTCCGACAGTCTGACAGACCGGGAGACCGGGAGCAGGATATCTGGGAGTTGCCCCATGTTCAGATTCAGTGGTCGCTTTGGGAAAACAACGATATTTCGTACGCACTGGAAATCACGACATGGAGTCAGCGGGAAATCCTCGGTCAAACTCAGGAAAAATTCAAACAGTCCTATGTTTTCTTTCAGCAGACAGGGAGTACAAATCCATGAAAAATAATAAACGCTATGACGGCTTTACGATGATCGAACTGTTAACGGTTATTACGATTATTGCCCTGCTGATGTCGATCCTTCTGCCGGCACTGAATGCAACCCGGGAAGAAGCCTATAAAACCGTCTGCATAACCAACCTGGGACAATGGGGCTATCTGTTCACTCTCTATACCGAGGATCACAATGGGCGTTTTTTTGCAGGCGACTATCACTACACCGACCCAAATGGGATTACGTATCAAAATCAAGATTCGGATTTGTGGTTTAATGCGATGCAGCCATACCATGAGGATTCCGGTCAGGCTATGAGCTTGAAATTCTGTCCGGTCACCAGATCCAAACCTGGCAAACGTTATATGTCACGGTCGGCTTGGCAAATGGGCTCAGAGTCCGGCAGCTATGGCCTTAATGCATGGGTCTGTGACACCCCGGCCGAGGTGCGTTTGACCCAAGGACACGACACACGCAATAGCTGGCGGAAGATGTTTATCGGCAGCCGGGGCAGCGTCCCGCTGATGGCCGATGCTCTGTGGTTCAGCGGTCGGCCGGAAAATAAAGACCTGCCGTCTGAACAGGAAAGGTACGAATATGATTGGGCGAACCAACATGAAAACGAGATGCAGCGGTTCTGTGCCGACCGGCATCGAGACCAACTCAATGTCCTGTTTCTTGACGGCAATGTTAAAACCATCAATCCAAAGGGATTATGGCAACTAAAATGGCACAAAACCTATCAGACATTCGCCCCGCCGCCGGAATGGCCGGAATGGATGAGCCGTTTCGGAAACCCGAAATAGCCTCAGTTTATTCAAAATGGAAAGCGTAATGCGATGAAAAGAATAAAACGAAAAAACGGCTTTGTTTTGATGCTGGTTGTTACAATGATCCCGTTGGTCGGGATGGTGATTGCCATTATGACGTCCAACTCTAAAGGTCTTTTGCATAGGACCCGCACGGGAACTTTACAGGTGCACGCTCAAAATGCCTGCCAAAGCGGCCTTGCCTGGGCTAAACAAAACCCCGGTCAAATCAAGTCCCTGACCCCGGAAAAACCGATCACGCTAAGCCTTCAGAACAATAATAGTCAGATTTATTGCCTCATTGAGCAAACCCCGGGCGAAACAGGCGAAAACGTATTTCAAGTCACGGGATATGCCAGGGACAAACGGTTTTCCGCCAAATATAGCCGTCCGCTCACAACATATTAAAAAAAATACGACTTATTAAAGTCATTTGAGTTGAAAAAAAAATTGTCAAGGCTATAATAAACACCGTTATAGAATTGAACAATGACTAATTTCAATCTCAGGGATGACAGATGAACACATTAATCGTGTTCCGGTATAGCACCTCGGGTCAGATTCAGTATCTTTCTCCTGAAAAAACCCTGCAACTCCTCGAAAAAGATCAAAAGCTCATCCTTGACACGGCCCTGGCCGAAGTCATCTCGCTCATCAAAGAGCAGTCACGGCCGTTTTACAAAGCGTTGGTCAATCGGCGTATCCAATTGCGAATCAGTGATTCTTTTAAGGGAACAGCGGCCCTGTTGCCGCACGACATCATTTTCAACGCGGCCCTGATTACCGCCGGGAGACGATTTATCATGCGTCGTCACCGGCTGATCGTCGGAGCCCTTGAGCGAGTTTTTTACCATCTGTGCCACCCCGAACTGCATATTACGCAGGTTCGCCTGCACAGTCTTCAGTTTTATCAGGACCACAAAAAAATATTGAGGGCAACGATCGATGAAATATCTGCCAATCCATCTGAATTTAATGAACCTGATTGGTTGGAATCTCTAAAACAAGTCGATTCCCTTCTTCTTCTGGACCGTTTCTGGACCTACCTTGGAAAAACGGCCTCGGCGCAAGCTGTCATGAAAGCAGCCGGCGGACCTAAATCGCGCACTCGCTCCCAAGTCAAAAAGGCACTGGAAAACTTCGCAAAGACAATTCAAAAAGAATTTAAAATAAAAGAAAAACGAATACTGAGTTTCCTGACCGGTTTCAAGTGGCTATACAGAAATAATGACTGGGTCGTTCTGGTCTATAAACTTCCGGGCAATCTTCTAAAAGTGATCCGTCTGTGTGATCAGCAATGGCTGGACGCCATGTCCAATGAATCGGCATGCCATTCTGCTTTTTTTAATACCATTCGCACAGATATTTTTCATGATCACGGAAAATGGATTAGTGAATGGATCCTGCAGCTTCAGGTTTATGCGAAAGACCCCTCGCTTCAAACACTGCAGGAAATGCTTCTTTCCGATGATCTGCATAAGGTCCGCACGGCCGTTCAGCAACTGGTCAACAAGATCCGCAGAAAGGATAATCCCCGTCATTCACTTCGATTGCTCTACTCGGCCCTTTATTATCAGCATAACCCCGATAAAGGCATGTGCCGCTCGATTTGCCTGGAAGTTAGTACGATTCTCGAAAATCTTCTGACGGAACGTCCTTTCACTTTTCCGCCAACTCGCATCAATCGTTCAGTTCTCCGGGCGAAACATGCTTTTGCCAGAATCAATATTCGAAAACCCCGAAATATCAAAAAAGACAAATTCAAAGTCCGCATTCAGTGGTCGGCCAATGGGCGGCGAAAAAAACCGCTCATGATGACATCGGAAGGACCAATCGGCCCGGACGGCATCATGACATTTGTTGCTTTTTTCCCGCTGCGCGCCGGCTGGCTGCACTATTCCGTCCAGTTTTCGATTGATGACGGCCAATCATGGCAATGGGAAGAATTGGATCCCAATTCACACGGACTGTTGAAATACATTGCCGATGAGCGAGGCCAGCGCGTTCTCAGCTTCTATGCAGACACCTTTAACCTCAAGCTCGATGAAAAATTTCAGCCGATCAAAGACGAGAATGGAATGTATGTTTACGGTACATTTGATGAAATCGCCGAACAGCTTAAGGAAATCCGCAACGAAGGCTATACACGCATTTATCCCCTGGGAGCATTGGAACTCGGCTGGGCCGGTGAAGCCGGACCGGACCCCTCTGTTTTCTCGGTGTGGGACGGCAAAACCGTTCGGCATGACCTGGGCGGAATCGAAGCACTTATCAGATTACGTCAAAAAGCTGATGAACTCGGCATGAAGATACTGCTTTGCGTCCTTTCTCATTTTTCACGGGCGAACGTGTCCTATCCCTACCGTATGCCGGTTTACATCGCCGATAAAAACGGTAAACTAACCTGCCGGGCCGGATGGGATGGCGAATGGAGTGAGTGGCTCGATAGTTTTATGGTGAACATGCGTGATTTTGAAAATGTCGATACTCTGGCACAGATCGGTGTCGAATTGGCAGGTCTGGGCTTTGGCCTGCGTATCGACGTGGGACACGGCTTTGACACCGTATTCCCGATTGCGCCGGATTTAAAAGGAACCCCGAGGCTCATGGGTGAGGTCACCATGAGCGGTTTTGAACCCGTTGATTTACGGGGGACCGATGAACCTAATATTTCATTGCTGCACATGTGCTACCAGATACAAAAGGCGGTTCCAAAGGCAACCGTTGTCTATTCGGAGCAATGGCACGGCAATGAAACACGAATGATCCGCTCCGGCACCATTCCCTATAACTCCCTGATTAAAAACATGGAGAACATTCGAAGCGGTCAGGATGTCAGTCAGGCACTGGGTCTCAACGACAATCTCGCTTATTTGAACCGGATCTATCGCGCCAACGGCGGACAAACGCTTTCCCTGTTCAACAGCCATGACGAGGAGTCACCTACCAGTAATTACCAGAACATGATCTGGCCGGTCGCAGCCTTTTTGGTATTGAGCAGCCAAGGACCGATCATGTATCATGTCAGCCGGCTGCCCGGTCCGGAAACCGGTTCCATGCCCCAGCGATTTGACGACGCCTATACCGAATGCTGGAAGCACTGGGTGAATAATCGATTCTCTCACCCCTGGCACAAAGAAAACCAGACCCGCTGGCAAATACTGGCCAGCTATCCGATCCTTTACGGATTTGGAAAATACCTAAGATCCCTTTATCAGTTTGTTGACCAAAATCCGGCATTTACCCGCGGCATCATCATTCCCATTAATACTGAGAATACCCGGATCGCTGGGTTTTTGCGAATCCATAAGGACCGAATGTATTTATGCATTTTTAACTTTCCGAACGCCGACGCCGGAAATCAGCAGGCCGTTTCAAGGGAATTTAATTTCCTGTTGCGCAGTAACGACCCCGCATTGCCGATCAAACCCATTCGAGCCGATCGGATTTATGAGGTCATTGAGCGATACAACAACACCGAAGGCCGAACACGCCGTGCCAAAAAGGAATTCTGGTCGGGGCATGAATTGATGAATCTTGGGTTTGGCGGTTCGCTCGAACCGGTCTCGTCCCATGTCTTTGAACTGGCCGACAAAACAGACTCTTTCAGCTCCCAGCATATGCTGGTGGATTCCTTTTCCCGCTATACTCGCTATGGAAAACATGATCGTGTAGAGCACACATATGTTGCCCGGATATTTTCAGAAGCGATCGACAGCGACAAAGAAAGCTACGAATATTTCGTTGAATTATTTGTCCTCTTAGCCAAGTGGATCGACAAAAAAAGAAAACTGGGGCTCAGTTGTCTTTCAACTCTCCTGTCTGAAATCAGTGAAGAGAACCAAACGCGACGCGACAAAATCATTAATGCCCTGATGCGGATTGCCGTCAACGAAAAACGGCTCTTTGAAAACACGATCTCTCAATCGGCCGTCGATATCCTGCACGGAATGAACCTCGGAACCATTGCATTGGTTTCACCCGAATCCCTTTACAGCGGGGCTGCCGGCGGGGTCGGTATTTACACCACCGATATAGCAGATGTGTTGAGCGAACTCGGTTTTCATGTCGTTGTGGTAACCCCCCTCTACGAAGCACATCGCGATAAAATCATCAAAAATTATGCCCCGCGGTATGACGGGCACAGTTTTAGCATACAGTTTCCCGAATTTGATGAGAGTACCCAGTCGATTCGAAAAAATACCGTCCCGGATGTCATCAATATCCTTCGTAGTAACCTGCTCCGTTTTAAGCATGGAAAATCCGCCCGTGTCGAAGTGCTCTACCTGGAAAACGGCAAGTACCTGGATGTTCCCTACGGCGGCATGACCGGAGAAGACAAGATACGCCGTGCCCGTGTTCTTTCGCAGGGAGCTATCGAAGCATTACGCGCTTACAATTACTACCCGACGATCATCCAGACCAACGAATGGCCGACATGGCTCATTTCAGCTTACTTGAAACGCTGGGCAGAATATTCAACCGACCCGCATTTCTTCAACACCCGTGTCGGCAGTATGATGCACAACCCGCATCCATCCTACAGCATCGTCATGAACGAAAATAACATGTTCCGTCGGTTTTATTATTGCATGATTCTCGGATTGGATGCCATCATGAATGCAGACATTTGCATGAATCCCAACAGCATCAGCGGTCATGAGATCGACTTGACATACCTGATGCTGAAAACCTCCGACTATATCGGAACGGTCAGCAAAGCCATGCGGCAGAGGATTCTTGATGAGCCCGGAGTCTTTAAACACGGTCATTTATATAATCAGTTGAACGCTGAGGAACGCTTTTTCAGCCGACGGAATGGCTTTAATATGGCCGCCCGGCAGCGATTTTGGTTCCGCTCCAAGAAAAGCATCCTTGAAACCTATGATACTGCAAGCCGAAAACGACTTTTTGCCAAATACACACATGCCAAAAAACTTGCCAAAGCGGGCCTTCAAGCCGACCCCAACATGCGACTCAACCCCGACGATGAGAAGACACACCATGTTATCTTCTCCATGCTTCATCGTATCTGCAAGCAAAAAGGATTCGAACTGCTGGTTGATTGGAAGGTTTACGAAGACGACAGCGGTCGACGATGGGTTACCTACGAGCCCTGGAAAATGATGGGGACTACCGTTTTAGAATACTTTCTTTCTCGCGATGAACGCATTCAATACGTCATTTGCGGGAGAGTCGAAGACAGTTTTGACGGCCGACGGTTTGATATGCATTTTCGCAGAATCGCCTGGATGCCTGAATTCCAGGGTCGATTTGCTTATTCTCCGGAAGGCTCTCTGTCCCCCTCGCTCTATCGAAATGTATATGTCGGCAGCCAGTTCTTTGTGATGCCTTCCGGCGGCGAGGTGGGCGAACCCTGCGGTATCAGCCAGCAGGAAGCACACGCCGGAGGTACCCCTGTCATTGCCCATCATCAGGACGGCTTGCAGCGAACTGTTTCAGATCGAGACTTTGGCGACAAGGAATTTCCTTCTAATGGGATAAAGTTCAGCGGATTTACCGGCGAGGCACTACTCGATGCCCTCCTCGACGCGCTCGAAGTGTATTATCACAGCAGACGGTTGCTTTATCATGATAAAAAAGGACACCTCAAAAAATTGCGATATCGAGATTTGTCCTATAATGCATTTAATACCGATCACCGATGGCTTCGCCTGCTGCGTGAATACATCCGGACCTATTCGATAATGGCCGGGGTGGAACTGCCTCAGCATATCGATGCGATGCGGCTGATTGCCGATATGGCGGATGCCCCCGATACGGAACTGCCAAACATTATCCTGCGTAAAGGGATGACGGTTCCGGAGGCCGTCAACAGCCTGCTCGATGCCCTGACCTGTCCGATTCTTTCCGTTCGAAGAGCAGTCGAGAAAAAACTGCTTCGGTTGTATACCGTTCTCCAAAGTGACATCCTGACGGCCGTCGAAAAACGCATGGCACGCGCCGCTATGGACGAAGGGGAAAAGAATAGAATGAGCCATTTACTCGAACAGATCGACCGTGCGAAAGCCAAACGACCCTGATTGCTCAATGCTCCGAGCGAAGACTGGAGGGGGGACTCGACCATCTCTGACAATTGTATCCCCATATTTATCAATGGCTTACATTGCCTCTTATTATAAACTCTCTAAAATAATTAGCGAATCAATTAAATCTGTAAGCTCTCGTTGAGCGATTAGACTTTTACTTAATATTGGACTTTTGCTACTTATCTTATCGTTTTTTAGGAATAGGGAGTATGTCTATACACAAAAAATCTATTTGACATTTACTGAAAGTGTGTTATATTAAAAAAACACTTTGGAACTGTCGAGAGTGTTAGAGGCAGGAGTGGAAAAGATGAAAAGTTCAACGCGTTTTATCATTCTTCTGAAGTATCTTTTTATCTGCTAATTTCAACATTGATAACATAAGGAGTAGCAAGATGAAAACATCGAAGAATAGTATGTTCGTTATTGTCGCTTTGTCAATCATGTCATTTCCTGTTTATGCCGGTATTAGTATTACCTCTTCCGAGATTACCTGGGACGGTGGCATCAGTGCCGACGGAACACCGGGTCTTGGGTTGATCGGAGGCGGTGGAAGTTCGTCGGATCCTTACAAGCTTTCCGGCGGCGGAAGTTTTGTGAGTGATGGTACGACGGGCAGCGTTGTGGCGAGCATAAGCGGTATTATCTCACTTGAAGCGGACGAGCAGCTTTATACTTCATGGGAATTCACAACGGATCTCAGTGGGGGTGATGCATCATGGGATATTTCCGGTGCGCTGGACATCGGGGAATTTGATTTACAATTTGGCACCCCTTCATGGAACGTACCAACAGGTCCTGAAAGTTATGAAGGCAGTATCGGTTTTCCGAACCCACAGGGTTGGACACTGCCACCCATTGGATTTACGATCAATGTTGAATTCGATTGGCTTGGTTCTGCGGGAGATACCTTTACGCTGACGATACCAGAGCATTCGATCGACCTTGATGTAAGAGTTGTTCCCGAACCTGCGACAGTTTTGTTGTTGGGTTTGGGTGGTGTTTTGTTGCGCAAGAACAAATAAAAGCGACTTCGTTTTTACTGTAAACTGAAGCCGGTACTTTGTGTGCCGGCTTTTTTTATGCACCTCTATATATTTACCTTACCAGCGATATTAGCGAAAACAAATGTTTGGAAACATATAAAAAAGCGTGTTAGTAATAGTGATATTGGCCTGCCGAGTCGAAGTTCGCTGCGTTCATTAATTCGCATAATGTCCGCCTTCGCTAAAGCTGCGGCGAGACAGTCTTCGTTCACTGATTCCCAGCGTACGAAGACTGGATGCGAGGGGATTCGAAAGAACTCCGCCCTTGATAATAGGGTCATAAACGCACTTTTCTACCTCCAAGTTCTATAGTAAAATCTATCAAATTCCCAGATAACTCTCCCTGATTACTACTTGGAAGAGGATGCCATGAAAACTTTAGCACGTTCTTCAGCCTCAGTTATTTGTTCTGAGGTCATACGTTCTGTAAGCCAATCTTTAATTTCGCTTGCTTTTTCACCCTGCATACCTGCTAATATCGCCCATTTATATGCTTCCACATAATCTTCAACAACACCTTGCCCATGGGCATACAGCCTGCTCAATGACTCTTGTGCTACGGGATTTCCTTGCTCAGCGGACTTGGAATTCCATTTGTAAGCTTCGATATAATCTTTCTTAACACCCATCCCTTCGCTATACATAAATCCCAATACCATTTGGGCATCGCTTAATCCTTGTTCGGCAGATTTTTTAAACCATTTAACGGCTTCTTCAAAGTTTAAAGCAACTCCTGTTCCGTTCATAAATGCAGTTCCCAATCTCAATTGAGCTTCTGCATGTCCTTGTTCAGCAGACATGCGATACCACTTGAACATTTCTTCATCATTTTCTATACTGTCACATTCGCTCGGGTCATATTTCTTTCCTAATTCGTATTGGGCTTGTGCATCTCCTTCATTTGCTTTTTTGCGGAGTTTCTCAAGACTATCATCAGATTCAGAGTTAGTATTGCTATTGATGCGATGAATACATTCGTCTATTAAAAATGAAAAGTGGACACCTCGGCTTCCTGGAATATCGGCAACAGTATAGTCGGGATTTGTTATTAACTTCTGCTCAAAGTGTTCAACGGAATCAGGCCAATCAAAATGATTGGGCACAGGATCACCACCGAATTTACATTGAGTATATTTTAAGGCTGCCGCCACCTCAGGTGTATTTTCTCCGATAATCCCAAGGGCTATAATATGATAAGCTACTTCGGCTTTGGCAGAGGCGTTTACAATACTTCGAGCATGATAATAAGAATCTTTAGGAGCTATGGGGATGACAAAGAGGTAAGGGTGACGTGCTTTGAGAATATTATTTTGGTTTTCGCTTATAGAAAAATATGTATAAACAAAAAGTTCATCTCTAAGACTACCTTCCAGTTGACAATCGACATTCATTTTGTTCTTGTAGCTATTATCCATACAACCTGATAATGTGAATATTGAAATAACAGCGCAAATTGCTAGCCAGCCATAATTGTTTGTTTTTTTCATTTATTTTTCCTTCTTTTTTTAGTAGAGACACAATATTAAAGCACTCCCTATTATATATTTCAATATTTTTTCAAATCACCTGCTCAAAACCAATACTTGAACAGGGGTAAATATGTGCCGTCTATAATCGTTTTTTGGCGAATGCCCTTCCGGATGCTGTTTTGCACTTGGCTAAAGTGTGTAAAACTTCAATATTACCTTCCGCCAATGCTTTCTTTTTTGCTTTTGTCCAGCCTTTGATTTGTTTTTCCCGTTTGATCGCGGATACTTTACTCTCGTGGGCTTCTTCCCAGAGGAGTTCTACGGGTCTTTTACTTGCGGTATGTTTGGCTCCGCGCCCCTGATTATGCCGCGTTATTCGCTCCTGCAAATTGTCCGTATGCCCCACATAAAAACTGCCATCAGAACACTCAAGGAGATAAACGTACCACATTATTAGCCCTTCATGAAACGCAAGATAGCCGAATCTAATATTACAATCGGTCAATCTCTTCTGCTGCCCTTCGACAAGCTCAGGGCATTCGACTCGCTTTAGACGATAATAAATAACATGCCACTTCATTAAGAATGGCCTGCCATGAGCGAGCGCAGCGAGTCGAATGGAGGCGGGGGGAGTCGAACCCCCGTCCCGTGACATTTCAAGCCAGGCCTCTACATGCATAGTCGTTCATTTAGGATTCGCCCCGGCAACCGCCAAACGACAGGCTGCTGCTTTCGCTAGTTCGCTAAGTTTCGCCGCCCTGCCGCAAACAAACAGGGGCGACTATCCCGCTTTCGGCGCCCTCGTGAAATCCGCAGGAAGAAATCTCACAGGACGGGCCGCAATTATGCAGCCAGTTTATACTGGTTAGTGCCAGTTAAAAATTGTAACGGCTTTTTTACCAGGCCAACCGTTATCCTGGGCATGCCACCTGACCATCTACCTGTCCGGTCGAAGCCAGTCGCCCCCTTTTTGTCAAAGAACACCTTCCCCAATTCTATAGGTTTGAACGTAAAAATGCAACACTGCTAATAAAAATCGTCATTTAAGGTGTCAAAATTGGCCTAAATGCCATTATTTGATTGAAATTTGGCATAAAAAATGGTATAATAAGAGTTTATACCTGTATGTGGTTTTGAGGGTTCTCAAGTTATTTGGTATGTCTCAACGTTCCCAATTTAGGGGGGTGATAAATGAGGTTTTTTGCTATCGTAAGTTTCTTCTTTGTGCTTTCGCTAAGCGCCTATTCAACCGATTTGGACCCAGGAGATATCTCCCAGGATAAACACGTAAACTTTCAGGATTTTGCTCTGTTGGCAGCAGACTGGCAAACCTCAGCAACCCGCTCGGATATTGTGCCCAACGGAATCGTAGACATTTCGGATTTGATGCAACTCGCCGAAGATTGGTTAAAATCCACGAATCCCGATAATCCCGAAGTCACTTTACAAGTCACCGGGGCGGTTAACGGCTCGATTGTTATAGAGCTTTATGCCGATGAAGCGCCTGTTACCGTTGAAAATTTCCTGAACTATGTACAGACCGGTTTTTATGAAGACTTAATCTTCCACCGCGTCATATCGGGCTTCATGGTTCAGGGCGGGGGTTATGATGTAGATTTCGTCAAGAAAACAACCAATGATCCTATCATTAATGAAAGCTCAAACGGTCTTTCTCATCTGCGCGGAACAATTGGCATGGCCAGAACGCCGGAACCTTATTCGGCTACTTCTGAATTTTTTATCAATCACGTCGACAACGCTTTTTTGGATTATGATCCGGTTGTCTACGACGGCAGCAATAACGCATACAGCAAATACGGCTATTGTGTATTCGGTGAAGTGCTCAGCGGAATGGATGTTGTAGACGCCATTGCCGCCCTGCCAACGACGAATGACCGACCGGATGTGGATGTGATTATCCAGTCTGCAGCCATTACCCAGAATGTCCCTTTCTGCCCTGAAAAGCTGCAAGGCGATATTGATGGTAACTGCAAGGTGGATTTTGCAGATTTTGTCAGAATGGCTGAAAACTGGCTCGAATGCAATTCTATAACTGCAGATTGCAGCTAAGTCCATCGCTCACTGATTCTCAGACATACCCCCCCTCAATCTTGACTTTAACTTTTAAGTCGGAGACCCAAAAAGGCCGATATCAGGTTAGAATCAATGCGGGAAAAGTGTAAATATAAATCAGTAAAAGTGTTTTCAGGTCTTCAATAGATAAGACAGGGTTTGTATTCATGATCGAAACGCTTGGCCAGAAGACAATTGACAGTGTTGTCAATCTCGGAAATTTTTCGCGATTTACAGCGAAAACATACGGTGCGATGGCCCAAACCCTGTTCAAACCTCGTACGTATCCACTGATATGGGCCCAGATGTACACAATTGGTGTCCAGTCCGTGCCCGTGGTCATGGCCACAGGAGCGTTCGTCGGTATGATCCTTGCCATTCAGGCCTATGGACAACTGGCGAGCATGGGCCTTGAAGAACGGCTGGGTGTTTTGATCAATATCGCGGTCGTCAAGGAACTCGGCCCGGTGTTGGCCGCTGTGATGTTGGCCGGCCGTGTTGGAGGCGCCCTGACAGCCGAACTGGGAACGATGAATGTCACCGAGCAGATCGCCGCTGTCCAAAGTATGGGAACTAATCCTATCCGTTACCTCGTTGCTCCGCGTGTACTGGCCTGCCTACTTTTGACGCCCTTCCTGATTATCTATGCCGACTTACTCGGCATTCTTGGGGGGTATGTCATCAGTGTTGTCCAGTTGAAAATCAATGCGGGGGCCTATTGGAATTACAGCGCTATCGGAGTGGAAATGTGGGATATCTGTACCGGCATTCTGAAGGGTTTTTTCTTCGGCGGTGCCATCGCCCTGATCAGTTGCTATAAAGGTTTTAACTGTCGGGAAGGTGCCCAGGGCGTCGGCGAGGCCTGTACCGAAGCATTTGTGGGTTGTTTTATCTCAATCCTGGCATTAAATTATATTTTTGCAGTAGTACTGGATGCGGTTTATAAAACATTCTGGCCGGTACGCTCGCTGTTATAACGGAGACCATAGGCTTGCCGCGAAAAATCGTACAACCTGAAGACGGCCTCATTGTCGCACAGAACCTCACAAAGCAATTCGGTGATCGAGTGATTCTCGACAACATCTCCCTTGCCGTCGAAAAAGGGAAAACCACGGTGATCATCGGCCCTTCCGGTTGCGGTAAAACGGTTTTCATGAAGCACCTGATCGTCCTGGAACGCCCCACTGAAGGAAGTGTTTACTTTAAAGGCAAGAGAATCGATGACAAAGAGGAACGCCATCTTGCCCATATCCGTACTCAATTCGGATTTTGCTTTCAAATGGGTGCGCTGTTTGACAGCCTGACCGTTTATGAAAATATCATCTTTCCTGTCGAGCAGCATTACAAAGTCACTGATTACAAGGCATTAGCCGACATGGTAAAGCAAAAACTGGCAATGGTCGGTATGGATGGTTTTCAGAACTATTATCCGGCGTCATTGTCCGGCGGCCAGAAAAAACGTGTCTCGCTGGCACGGGCGATCGCGCTGAACCCCGAAGTAATTCTTTACGATGAACCGACAACGGGCCTGGACCCGATCACCTCCGATGTGATCAATGAGTTAGTGATCAAACTTAAAAGGGAGCTGGCGGTCACCAGCATTGTCGTTACACATGATATGAACAGTGCCTATAAAATCGCCGACCGGATTATCATGTTCCATCAGGGACGTATCATTGCCGATGGAAACGCTGACGAAATTCGCAATCATCCGCACGATGTCGTCCAGCAATTCATCCACGGCAGAGTTGGTGAAGCGGAACTGGCGGCCCTTCGGTTGGGCGGAACTAAATTTGAAACCCAGTTCCTCCCTGAAGATTTCGAATAATCAGTCATCGCCGGGAAAAACAATTCAGGATATGAAATCAACGGCCGCCTAGAATCCCGGGATTTTGCGACAGTGATGTCTGAATCTGACCTGTGTTGACATTATACCGTATTGCCGGAACACGTGCCTTGTCGAGCATTACCGGCATGCTTTCAGAACCGGTAATGGTCAGCCAGCCGACATCTGACATCGCATCATACTCCAGTTCCCGACCAACCATTTCATGAATAATATCGGTATTGTTCCCGGCCTTTTCAATATAACTGATTCCCTTGTCGGTATAAACACGCCCCAAAGATGTTTGTCCTGTCAAATCGGACGCAAAGCTTGCCAGGAACTGCATTGAACTGACATAAATATATTTCTCAACCTGCCCCTCGACCAACGGAACATAGGCAAGCTGCATCGTATCTTTATCTCCATCGGCAAGAATCTGCTGAGCATTAAAATCCCATTGGATTTTGTCAAATCCTTCGATCAGAGCGTAACACGGCCGCCGGAAGTTAACGCCGGTGTTTCCGCTCTCGGCCGGTTCTGCTTTACTGTTATCCAGTTCGATTTTTCCCGGTCCGGCCGCCACAATTAGATTGTTTAAGCGACTGAACGACATTTCCTCGCACCACATCCGTACATGAAACAGTTTTTCTTCGCCCCGCATCTTAATGGACTGCCCAAACACATTGCCCTCGGCAAAAGTGATCTTGCTGATGTCAACAGAACCCGCCGGATTCTTATCGATATCGACCGTCAGCCTGTCTCCATGAAATTCATCACGCTGCGTATAGAGAGGGGTTTCAGTGACACGCGTTGCGATGACATTTTCATGAAAGACTACTTGATTGATCTGACGATCCGCACCAGCCAGAAACTCCGCATTCCCGTCAGCGGCAATCGTGATCGGCAGCCACGGCTCAACAGTATTTCCATTGGGGCCGGCCTGCTGATGAAAGGTAAAGCGAATCGGTCCATGGGCAAGCCCCGAACCGCTTTGCAAGTCATAATCAATCCGTTTGGCTTCAAATTTAGCCGGCGGCTGTCCCGGCATCGCAGAAACCGTCTGCAGAACCGCCTGTTCGCTCGTTCGAATGACTTTTGGATGCATTGATCCGGCCTCATCCGCTTCGAATTCAATGGTTGCATTCGATGAATCCATCCGGCCGTTTTCCGAGGCAAAATGAACGCCGCCCTTTAAATCCGCCATCGCGATCTGGTTGTCATTAAAATAAAACGTCGCCGATTCAGAGGCAGCCCGGGAAGATGACTTTCCTTCTTCAAATGACTCAAAATAAACATCGCCGTCTAACTGAGCTTCCGAAATCTGATTCTCAAGTCCAAACGTCAGGACCGCTGAATCCGCCAATGTTTTCAAGGTTCCGTTCTGTCGCAAAACCGCATCCATCCCGCCGGTCAGATTGATCGTCTGAATCGTCGCCGAAGAAACATCATTCGGCAGTTTCGCAAACAGCAGATCCATCACACCGGCAAAGGCGATCTCACTCGGCCGGCCCGCAGGATTCTTCGTGTTGCCGATGTAAACCTTGCCCGGTCCGGCAATGTTGGCCCGCTGAGCTTTCCGGTCCCAGAATACATTACCGGCCGTTTCGATCCGGCTGTTGGATTCCTGTGTATTAAGCAAAATCTGCGGCTGATGAGCATTCGTAAACAAACGCAGCACATCTTCGGCAGGCTTATAAGACAACAAACCGCAATGAGCCAAGGTCTCCACCTGACCATTTTCGTTTATACGTATGCGATCAATGCTGAGCGGATCTCCCGACATTTCGAATGCCAGATCGGAATCGGAAACACCATCTTCCTTCTGCGGCAAAGAGGCCATCGGTTGAATGACCATCCCTCCGTCACACCGCACCAGGATATCACCTGGTGGGGTATTTTCCGCTTTCAGTTCGCTTTCAGAAGTCGTTTGCTCTGCTACAGCAACCGCAGGACCCTTCATTTTTTCCGATGGATCAGCAGTAACAACGGGCAGCGGCGGCGGTATTTCAGATGCCCCCATCTTTCCTGCTTCTGAAGCCTTCTGATCGATGGAATCCTCTTGAATGTCTTTATTTAATTCGGATAAAATTATATTTTGGATATTCACCTGCTCTGCGCCGGAAACAATCAGCTCATCCCCATACTCAATGACCACGTTATCAAAGATAAGACATTGATAAAGATCGGATCGGTCAAGAGAAGTTTGCGCTGTCTGGGCAATATCTTCAGAGGGCTCACGCTTAATCGCTTGATGCTCCGCGGTAGACACTGCTTGCTGAGAAACGACCACGGAAGCCGCTGATTCAGGTGCCGAGCTGTTTAAACGAGAGGCCGAAGAAGCAAAATTTCTCAATCTCAGAAAAACTAAATCCTTGATCTGCAGGTATTCGATTTTTCCCTCACCTGCATTAAAGATTAGCAATAAACCATAACCTTCCAGTTGAAGCCGTTGAGACGCAATGGTGACCGGGCCGTCCGTAGAAAACTCAGAACGCTCACTGCTGAAAGTCAGGTCATCCATCCGGATGGTCGTTTCATCAACCCTGCTGCCGGATCCCGGAATGACATGAATCACAACATTCTTATCAAGCTGGGCATCCTTTGGGATGCGCTGAGAACCCGCCGATTCCATTTGGATCGTACCTTGCTCAGATTCAACACGGCACCGGTATCCGGGCTTATAAAATATCATGTAGGGTTTTTCTACCTGCCAGCGCGACGTTTCCTGTCCCGGATTTAATAATCGGTCAAAGCCGTATTCGGCAATAATTTGCTTGGTGACGGGATCATATTTAAAATAACGGGCTTTCTCAACCCCTTCCAACGTTGTATCTCCCGTTTGCTGTAGCTGAACAGCGGATTCCGGCACAATCATTTCCGGCACCTCATCGACAGGCGGCAGTTGGAGAGAAGGCGAGTCAACCAGGGCTACATACAGTCCAAACCCCACTGCAACAACCAAAAATGATATAAAACCAATCACTAATTTCCGCATATCAACAACTCGCTAGAATAAGATTCAAGTTAATCATCCTTGGTTATAACCGGTAGCGCTCCATCAACAGTTCCCATTGTCCACTGTTCTTGAGGATCATCTCGATGACATCGGCTACCGCTCCGTCACCGCCTTTACGAGACGTCACAAAATCCGCAACATCTTTCAGTTCCTGAGCCGCATTCGCAACCGCCACCCCGAAACCGGACCGCGTGATCAGCGGGATATCCATCAGGTCATCGCCAATGCATGCGACCTTATCGGCCGAATAGCCGGTTTTCGAGAGCAGCGACTCAAACGCAGGCAGTTTCGATATACAATCCTGCATCACATACTTGATCCCAAGCTGTTGAGCACGCAGTGTGGTGGCCTCCGTCTGTCGGCCGCTGATAATGGCCGTTTCCAGTCCTGCCCGCTGCCACATCTTGATGCGATGGCCGTCCATCACATGAAACCGTTTGCTCTCTGTTCCATCCGAATGAATAATGATCCCGCCATCCGTCAAAACGCCGTCAACATCTATCAGCAGCAGTTTAATTGTTGAAAAGTCAGTCTTCGTCATGACACTTATCCTACGATCTTAATCGCTACAATATCCTGAACGTCAATCAGCCCAACCGGTTTGTCATTCGCATCAACAACCGGTAATTCATCGATACGATATTTGTGAAAAATCGCCATGGCCTCGGCCGCCAATGCATCTTCCCGGACACATTTACAGCCGGCTGTCATCAGTTCCGAGGCTTTCAAGGCAAAAACCGCCGTCCCCTTCTTTTCTATGGCACGCCGTAGATCCGCGTCCGTAATAATACCGCTCAATTTTCCGATCCCATCCACGACCATCACGGCACCACGGCGTTTGGTTGTTTCATTCTTTCGCAGCATCTCTTCAATCGTATCGTTCAGCTCGCAAAGCGGCAGGGCTTCGCCTTTTTTAAACCACATGGCTTGTCCCACCGTCAAAAGCTTGCGCCCCAGGGCCCCTGCCGGATGAAATCTCGCATAATCCTCAACACTGAAGTTACGAGCCTTCATCGTGGTCAGCGCCAATGCGTCCCCCAATGCCAGCATACACGTTGTCGAAACCGTTGGCGCCGCACCATGCGGGCAGGCCTCGGTCAACATTCCCATGCATAATACTACATCGCTGTGAACCGCCAACCGTGATTCCGGATCACCGACGATCGACACCAGTTTGATTTCACGCTGTTTCAACGGTTCGATCAAACGAACGATCTCGTCACTTTCACCGCTGTGACTCAGCGTCAGTACAATATCATTTGACTGGATTCTCCCCAGGTCGCCGTGAACCGCGTCAGCCGGGTGTAAAAAATGACTGGCCGTTCCCGTTGACGCAAGTGTGGCGCTGATCTTATTGCCAACCAGGCCGGCTTTGCCCATCCCGGTCACAATCACCGAGCCGCTGCAATCCAGAAAAAGCTGAACGGCTTCTTCAAATGGCGGTTCTCGGACCAGGGCTGATAAACCCGTCACGGCATTGCCTTCAGCTCGTACCACGCTCTCGGCAAATGCAATATCAATAGCCACCGCCTTCGCCTCCAATGAACCTTGATTCCTTTCGTCCGACATTTTATGATTCCTGCTTACCCAAACTTAACAACGCTGCCGCGCTCATCGTAACATACGATTTTCAGTGTACCGACGCTTCCGAGCAGGTCCGGGCAAATAATGATGGACTTTCCGGAAGCGACCTCAATTTCAGCAAGGATGTCGCGGCGGTGATTTTGAAGGAAATTCGCAACGCCCACCGGCAATGTCAGTTCGATTCTGCGAATCTCATTTCGCGGCATCGCAAGACGAATCATTCGCAAAATCTCAATGGACTGAGATTCAAAACTTTTTACAACACCGCTGCCGTGACAATTGGGACAGGTCAAATACGTACTGGACTGAAGCGAGGGTCTCATTCGCTGACGTGTCAGTTCGATCAAACCGAAAGCACTCATTCTGAGTGCCCGTGATCTCGCCCGGTCCAAGCGGAGACAATCCCGGAATATTTTCTCAATCTCACGTCGATTCTTATTGTCACGCATATCAATGAAATCACAGATAATCAAGCCTCCCAGGTCGCGCAGCTTAAGCTGTCGAACAATTTCCTGGGCCGCCTCCTGGTTGATCCTAAAAGCCGTTTGCTCTGCATTCGACTGCTTACGATATTTTCCACTGTTGACATCGATCGCAACCAGCGCCTCAGTCTGCTCGATGACGAGTGATCCGCCGCTTTTTAAATCGACGTGGCTGGACTGTATTTTTTCGATCTCCTTTTCAATATTGTACTTATTGAATAAGGGACTGGGCCCCTCATGAAAAATCGCTCTGTGCTTCAGTCGAGGTTGAACAATTGAAAGGAAGTCACGGATCTTTCGCGTTACCGCCTCATTGTCACATAAGATTTTCCGGATTGAGCTGTCAAAAATATCCCGTACGGTCCGGATCGCCAGATCGGACTCCTGATAAATCTCAGCCGGTCCCTTTTCGGATTCCATTCGCTTGCTGATAACCCGCCACAA
Source organism: Anaerohalosphaeraceae bacterium (assembly GCA_963675525.2). GTDB lineage: Bacteria > Planctomycetota > Phycisphaerae > Sedimentisphaerales > Anaerohalosphaeraceae > 4572-13. Next base: position 138,065 of record CAXXSL010000020.1, read on the forward strand.
TCGCATGAGGTAATTCACATCATTCTGCAATTCTCGTTTTCTTGCCACCATCGCCGCGGTCCGAATGATAACCCCGGCGTTTTTAGGAAGCGAAATGGACTCGACCGCTTCACGCAGTTTTTTACGTTCTTCTTCTTCCTCGATCTTCTGGGAAACCCCAACACCCGTCATCCACGGCATAAAAACAAGATATTTTCCCGGCAGCGAAATATAAGTCGTCAGCGTCGGCCCCTTGGTATTGATGCCTTCTTTGGTCACCTGAACGATAATATCCTGCCCTTTTTTCAGGCACTTTTGAATGGGGGGACGCTGAGACAGCGCTTTGCGTCGACCAATATTCTCAATGATCTCCTTTTTGCCGAAATGACGGGGGTGAAGATCGCTGATATGCAGAAATCCGTTTTTGTCCGCTCCGAAATCAATAAAGGCCGCCTGGATACCTGCCTCGATATTCACGATCCGACCTTTGTAGACATTCCCGACATGGCTGGCCAGATGGTATCGCTCGGTGTATAATTCATCCAGAGAGCCGCCTTCGACAACGGCAACACGGCATTCTTCACCCTCTGAAACGTTGATCAGTAATTCTTTTGACATAATATGCTTTGCTCCTGATACTTTCCTAATTTTGCTTCCATTGGATCTCAGTTCGTTTAATGGGCTCGTTCAGTTGTTCCGGTTGAACCGCCAGCCATCGCATTAATTCATCAATTCTGACTGTCCCTTTCGGCGAGATGTGACAGTCAATTTCAATCATGTTGCCTGAAAAATCGATGGTCTCTACAAAAGGAGAGATATCGATGGTCTCATAAACCCGTTTCTTGGCCCGATACCGCTGGATTTGAATATCTTCTCCCCTCGTCAGTTGACTCTGACAACGAATAAGATGCTGCTGGTGCTCATCGTTGACAGACGCTTCCAGATGAAATACATAATGGGCTTGGCAAGGCTGAAAAGTACACTTCCCCTCAACGCACCGAACATCCAACAGGGTACACCCATCCGGAAGCTGCCGTTGAAGTCGAGACAAAAACTCAGGCCGATCCGCCTCAACGCCGGAAGTCAGTATCGCACAGACACGTTCCGCGCAGGACTGTGTCCCCACGCTTCTGGCAAGCGGAATAGACACACGCGGGCGGGGATTAAACCCTCCTGAGAATGTGACCGATAAACCGGTACGCAACAAGCAACGCTGAAACATTGTCAGTGTCTCCTGATGCGACAAATAGGCCAGCCGATTCCGAATGGCGAAATCTGCAATCAATGTATATTGTTTTTCCTGCATGTATCAAAAGTATTTTATTGAAAATATCTGCCAGCCAACATAACCGGTCTGTCATTCATCAAACTAAAACGTTTCCGGCAATATCCGGGTTGCCGTATCCCGCAAATAATTCTTTATCTGGCGCGCCGAGTCCATGACGGAAACCGAACGGGCCAGTTTGTTGCACTCTTCGATCGTTACGGAACGAATGATCTTTTTGACCTCCGGTATCATCGGCGACGCCAAAGACAAGGTCCGAACCCCCATTCCCAAAATCAGCATAATAAACTCAGGATCGGAAGCAACTTCACCACAGATGCTCAGGCCGATCCCCGCTTTATGCGCATCCTGAATTACATCCCGCATTAATTTCAGAACAGCCGGCTCAGCAGCAGAAAACAACGTCGATACGTGCTCGTTCGCCCGATCAACCGCAAGCGTATACTGGATAAGGTCGTTGGTGCCGATGCTGAAAAAATCAGCGTCATTCGACAATAACGCCGCCATCAGAGCTGAACTGGGGGTTTCAATCATGATTCCTATTGGGATATTGGCGTTATAGGGAACGGCATACTCATCCAGGTCTTCCATCACATCACGCAATATCATCTTGGCCTGACGAAGTTCCTGAAGATTGGTGATCAGGGGGAACATCACACGAACATCGCCCAGCACTGATGCACGCAGGATGGCCCGTAATTGAACTTTGAACAGAGACAGATCCTGAAGGCAATACCGTATGGACCGCAAGCCCAATACAGGATTTGTTTCATTCGGGTGCCAGCCCGTATGAGGAAGTTTATCCGCACCCAGATCCATCGTGCGAATGACCACCGGCCAGTCGCCCACGGCACGAATGGCCTCCGCATAGGCATTATAATGATCTTCTTCAGTGGGTTCCTGCCCGCCATAAAGATACAAAAACTCCGTCCGGTAAAGCCCGATTCCCTCACCGCCTTTTTGAATGACTTGCTCAGCCTCATCCGGAAATTCAATATTACCCAATATTTGAATATGAACACCGTCGCGGGTCTCGGCCGGCAGTTCCCGCAACAGATCCAACTGATGAACAAACTGTGTCATCTGTTTGGAATAATCATCATATTGTTTAAGTGTGTCATCGTCCGGTTCAATAATGACGACGCCGCGATTGCCGTCAACGATAACCATGCAATCAGGCGGTATCTCGGATGACAGGTTTCCCAGGGCCACAACGGCCGGGATACCGAGTGAACGGGCAACGATCGCCGTATGACTTGTTCGTCCCCCCTTCTCCGTCGCAAATCCTTTGACAAATGATTTATTAAATCCAGCCGTTTGCGTAGGGGTCAAATCACTGGCAAGAATCACAACTTCCTCGCGTAAATGGTCCAGTTCCTCTTGCTTCTTGCCAAGAAGATGTGTCAAAAGACGTTTTTCGATGTCATAAATATCTGCCGCACGTTCGCTGATATAAGCATCATCAATCCCTGCAAAATGTGACGCAATTTCCCGCAAAATCGTGGAGACTGCATATTCAGCCGTCACCAGGTCTCTGGAAATGAAATCCGTAATCCGTTTACGAAAACTGCGGTCTTTCAGGAAACGCATGTGAACCGCAAAAATATCACGAATCTTACCTTCCTGAATATCTTTCGAGGAACTAATGCTTTCCAGTTGGGAAATTGCCTTGGAAAATGCTTTGCGCAGTCGCTGTATTTCCCTGACACGTTGTGAAGGCATGATGGACCGACGCGGGATTCGATAGTCTTTTGAATCGATTACCATGGGCTTGGCGATGGCGATCCCTGGCGATACCGCAATTCCCTTTCTGATTTCCATGCTTTCTCTTATCCTTCCTTTTCGCCGACCGTCGCCGAATCACCCGTAAATTCGTTGTCAATCAATTGATGGAGTTGTTCGGCGGCCTTTTGAGCATCCGATCCCTCAGCGCGAATCTTTAAACGGGTTCCGAAAGTCGCAGCAAGCATGGTCATTTGCATAATACTCTTGGCATCGACGGAGATCTCACCGTTACTAACCGTCACATCGGACTCAAAAGTGCTCGCCAAATCCACAAACTGCATCGCGGGACGCATATGCAATCCTTCCGGATTCTTGATTTCTACTCCAATTTCATATATCGGCTTTGCCACGCCTCTGTCCTTGCTCACGGTTGGTTTTGGGGCCGGGCGAACTCTCACATTTATTCTGCAGACGAGTCATCTGCATCTTTGATCGCTTCGATCACTTCCTCTTGAGTCTGCGCCTGCCGGAGAAAACGGCGAAAATCGTCTTTTTGCAAATTCTTGAAGATTGTTTCCATTGCCTGCAAATGCTTATCCGGATTCTGCCCGGGACTTAATAATAAAAACACCGAATAAACCGGCTGCTTATCCAAAGAAACAAATTCAATCCCTTCCGGCGAACAGCCGACAACGGCTATCGGTTCGGTAATCTCGTCATGCTTAACATGCGGAACAGCCACACCTTTGCCGATCCCGGTACTGGCTTCGTTTTCACGCTTAATAACAACCGCAGCAAGCTTCTTGGGAGCAATCTTGCCAAGCTTTTTATGTTCATGAAGCGATTGAATTAACTCACGAATAACATCATCCCGCTCCGTTGACTCCAACCGCGGAATAATCGCTTTTGTACAAACAATATCAATAAGTTTCATAAAATCTCCCTAAACCATAGAAAGCGATACCCTGTTTTTAAACACGGGCCGTTAAGGAACATCTTCTCTGAATGCTCAGGTCATTTCGTTTTCTTCCGACTCCAATGGCACCTGCGATTGCAGCCGTTCGATTTCATCGGCAAGACTGTGTTTGTGATTACGCTGTTTTTCCTTTATTTTCCTTAATTGACGCTCAAGTTTGTGTATCGCAAGGTCAATGCATGCGTATGTATCGTCGCCGGTTTCCTTGGCGATCAGCAAGTCGTTATGTTCCGCATGAACGATGATTTCCACACCCTGCTTGCCGCCTTCGTTTCCTTCGACGACCACTTCGATCTGAGTGATACTATCAAAATAACGTGGCAGTTTTTCTACCTTTTCCTGTGCGTGCAATCGGATTGCATCTGTGATTTCGATGTGTTTACCGGTGATGGTAAAAAGCATCTTCACCTCCTGATTTCTTAAAATAAAATTCCATTTATGATTTCGTTTCGACTGACACGGATTCTTTTTTAGACGCTTCAAATGCCTTGTGCTCTGCCGGCGTAATTACCCCGCCGCTGATCACGTAACGCAGAGCTTCCTCGATCGACATGTCAAGCTCGATCGTTTCGCTCTTCAGGGCCATAATGACATATCCCGTAAACGGCGTCGGCGATGTCGGCACAAAAAGCGTCAGGAACTCCTGCCCGACCGCATTGACAACTTTTTTCAGTCCGGTTCCCGTCACCAGGCCAACAGACCACGTCCCTTTTCGGGGATACTCAAATGCAACAACCTTGCTGAATGTCAGGCTTTTTTTGGCCAGCAGAAAATCGGTTACCTGCTTAATGTACGGATACACCTGCTTCAGTAAGGGCAGATTCATCAGTGTTTTCTCGATCATATGCCAAAGTGTACGCCCCACAACACTGGCCAAAAACGCACCGATCGAACAAACGCCGACAATCGCAACAACAAAACCGGTAATCTGACCCCGCCCGTAAACCCAGAACTTCTCTGCAACCTCGATCCGCGTTCCGCGAATAACGTCTTCGTCCTGAATCTGCTGTTCAATTTTTTGAGCATCGCCCAATAGCTGCGGATTCTGTTGAATCACATAGGATCGTTTATCCTCGTCCGTAACAGGAGGATACCAATCCAGCAAAGCAACCGCCCCGCGTACAACACCTCGGTTGATATGGATGCTCACTTTTTCCTGGATAAAAATATAGCACTGCCAGAAGATCCATATCGTCAGGATCGTCGGCAGCAAGGCAGCCATCCCCCTGAAAAAGTATATCCTGAAATTTTTAAGTGATCGCATTACTGCTTACCAATGTCCCTGGCATTATGCCCAAATAATATCGTTAATATCACGTTACGTGATCATATTTCACTTGTTTTGCCAAATTTAAGTCTATCCGGCGCATGGTATTATGGCCTGTTTTTACGAATTCGTCAACTAAATTCTAACGTGATTGATCTTTATGACGATGAGCCCCACTGAGGTGTACCGCCATGCCCGGAACAGAGGCAAAAACCCATGTCAGACGCTGGCAAAGGGCCAGTGCGATTACCGCCTCTTTGTCCGCTCCCGTAAATTGGACAAAAAGGAGCACCAGTCCTCCTTCCAAAATGCCGAGTCCGGCGATACTGACTGGAATCGTTCCGATCACCCAAATCAGAGGGAAAAAGACAAAATAATACCGTAACGGTGCCGTCATTCCCAAATCCCGACCGATCAGCCAGTACGACAAAATCACCATACTCTGTAAAAAAATAGTCACTGTAAGCCCAAACATCAAAATCATCGGGTGATGATAATAAACTAAAACAACCTCTTTGAACTGATTGAATAGATGGATAACATGGACATAAAGCTTTTTGAAAATGCCTTTCAGGTCAAAAAATCCACCCAAAACAAAAGCAATACCCGCTATAATCATGATCGACAGCAACATCTGATGGGCTGATATGTGGTGTTTCTCAAAAAACTCCGTCAGAAAGCCGGAACTCCTGCGATTGATTTGCAGAACACCCTGACCTCGCATAAACAGGAGGTAACTCGTTATGGCCAAAATAAAGGTCGAAGCCAGCCCCATGACACGATCCACAAGTACCCCCAAAGCGGCCTGGAGCTTTTTATGGCTGTAACGGGAAACATACCAGGCACGGATCAGGTCGCCCCCGACCGCACTCGGCAGAAAATTCGTGAAAAACTGCCCGAGAAACGTTAATTTAATCGCCATAAATAGGGGAATTTCTATTTTTTGTGCCCGCATAAACACCCACCAGCGCAAGCCGATCAGGCATAACCCTCCGGCGAATACCAGTGATGCCAGTACCAGCAGTGAAATGTGAAGCTTCGAGAAAGTCTCCCCCAACTCGGCAAAATCAAGATCCTTGATAATAAGCCAGCAAGCGAGAACCGCTATACCAATGCGGAGAACCAATGACAGGTAAGAACGCTTCTTTTGTTTTTCGTTATCAGCCAAAGATTGTTTTCCAAAAAGTCTTGTTTTTGTATAAGATAACGAGTAAAAGTGGCCTCTGCAACAGAATTGTGTGCTGAGTTTTTGGTATTTTGTATCTTATTTATAGGAGTTAAATCGTGGCTGCAAATAAGGAAATCGAGGAAGGTCTCGGCTTTGTGCCGAAATTTGACGCAAACGGACTGATCACCGCCATCTCACAGGATGCCGACACCGGCGATGTGCTGATGGTCGCCTATATGAATGACGAAGCGCTGAAGCTGACGCTCGAAACGGGCAATGCGGTATTTTTCAGCCGGAGCCGTCAGAAGCTGTGGAAAAAAGGCGAAGAGTCCGGCCATGTTCAAAAAGTGCAGCAAATACTCGTTGATTGCGATCAGGACTGCCTGATCCTCAAGGTCACCGTCGATCAGGGCCAGTGCCACGTCGGCTATCAATCCTGCTTCTACCGTGCCGTCAAAAAAGATTCCGGCAGTGAATTAGAATTCATCGCCGAAAAAGTTTATGATCCCAAGGAAGCCTATAAAAAGTAAGTAACAAAAGCCCGAAGCGCAAGCGCAGGGGACGGATGACGCTCGTAAAAGCATAAAGCAATGCAAAAGCGATCATGCGTCCAATGTCACCCCGGCCTCAGAGCCGCGACAGTAATGGAGCGGGTATTCACGGGCGGACTTTAATGGAGCAAATTATGTTTTATAAGAGTTTAAATGGAAAATGTCAGTTTATTATAATTACCCTCTCCGTCCTGGCATTGACTGCGGCCGGATGCGGAAAAAGCCAGAACGGCCTCGCAAAAACCGCAAAAAACACACAGAAAATTGCCAAGTTCCAGAAATGCTGCGCCCTCATTAAGGACCAGACGGTCATCGGCGACATCGTGCTCGACGGAGATACATGGGGCAGGCGAAGAACCGCTCTGGACTATGTCACCGACCCGGTCGTGCTGGAAAGGATTATCACCTCAACCAAGGAATTTGACATTGGTTCCTTCGCGCAGGATCGCCTCGATGCGATCAGGAATGGAACGCCTCTCGAAGATGTCTCGGTCATAAACTGGGTTTATTTTGACAAGACCGGAAAACCAACACACGTCTCAAAGGCCAAAAAAGCAACCTGGGACCAGTGCATGGCATCCGTCGGAAAAAAACTCGACCCATCGGACATCAAAGACTCCAGACAGCCGGTAAAATGATGCTATCGCCTTGTGCCAGCCACTCGCATTAGTTTTAAGGTTTTGAGTTCGTAGTTCTTAGTTGTAGAAAAACCTTCCAGAAGCTGGCATTTTGGGTGGGAATTGGGTTGTAGATTCGCTGACGAACTCAAACCTGGGGCGTGTTGCGATCATTTTATAGTCTTGTGAGTTCCCACAACACCCAGGTGATTCTTGAAAGGTGTCTGACCTTAGATTCTCACGGATTGGGTTCACAGAATATGTCATTCCACATAATATTTCGCTCCCCATAACCGATCACATGTCTGTCACATGGATTTAGTCTTTGTTAACATGAAAAGCCTATAACAAGCAGTCCCAGGATATTATTCGAATCTTGATTTTCTAGGAATAGTAGCGGCATATTTTCAATCAATCGTATGGCAGACCCTCATTAGTTCGTCGCATAGGATAGCCACCTATATAAGATCGCATCTATTCATGGACCAGAAAGAATTTCTATCCAGCTTTGTCTCCACAATACCCAATTGGCCTTGTTTTTGCTATTTTCTCCTCATAGGTATACCTTGAATAGATACTCAAATTTCCTTCTGTATTTTCATGAAGTGCTAAGACCATATATGCATTCTTCCATCAGGATCACTTTCTCTTTATCTCAAGGAAGATTTGCGTCTTCCAGCAAACCTCTTTTAATTTAACAGTCTATTATCGCCTTGAATATTGTATATTCATAGACAACTTTAATAATGTATCAATAATTGCTTCTGATTTTACGCATCGATTAGGCTTATAAATACATCCCCGTCAAATTCTTTGATCACCAACATTAAATCCAGTTTTCTAAATAAGATAGCAATCTATTTCATCCGAGCGTAGATGATTGAAGTAACTTCAGATTGAAATCCCTGATCTTCGGGATAAATAGTGGATAGTTTGTGATTCAATCCGCGAAGATCACATTGCCGATTACAAGTGCACTAATAGAGGATCATGAAGCAGCAAGTTCTTCTATCTTACCGTTGACTATAAGAGACCTATCTTCAATAAACTCCTTGAAAATTGCTCCCATTATAGAACCAACTTCTTCGCATAAACTCCTGTTGGATATCCAAATCAATTAGCGAGCTGTCAATTTTGTCATTGACCCCCATGCTCTTTGTTCATATACTCGTGTTCGAGATTTCTGGGCCACTGCAGACCTTTTATCTATCTATTCCTTGGAATGAACTCAAACAATAAGCTCATTGAATTGCTCCTTTCTGAAATTTTCAGGAGCCCCTCTTGGTACCCTCCTTGTAATCATTCCTGATTTCATTTCCACAAGAACTTGCAAATTTATTTAATAGACAATGGTAAATCATTATCAATATCTTATCTGTCCTCTATGCGTAAACCATTCGCTTCCAGGAGAATAGATTTTGAGAAGTATTCTATATAGATTCACCGTTTTTTTCTGCAAATCTTCGATTTAATTTTCAAACAAGATTATAAATTGCCTTTTCATTTGCTTCATCTTCAATAATTGTTCATTCTAATTTGCAGGATAAAATATGGTAATTCTATCTAGATGACCAAAAATAATCTTTTTGGCAATTTTCGAATTTCTAGCGAATGACAGATTTCTTAAAATCCATGCAAGCTCTTTAACAGCTTATTAGCTCTCCAAAACGGCTCTAAAAGACCATTTATCGAAAAGAATGCGTACTTTTTCAAGTGCTTATCTCTTTATCCTGCCAAATTTTATCAACAAGATCAGTTATATAAGGAAATGTATGCATATGTTTTCACTTGCTTGTAGATCAGACTTTCAAACTAGTCATTAGCTTAAGCTTTCTGGAATCGGTCTTCAGAGGGCATATCGCAGTAGATCTTCGAACTATCCCCAGATAGATGCCAATGTTTTCAGGATCAAACTTGCTTTGCTTTGCATAATATCTGACCAACCTTTCGGTAATCCTCCTAGTCAGATCCCTGACTTTCAAATATAGTGATATATTTAATCTTTCTTGATCTAGTTCCTAACAGAAGCTAATTTTGATAGTCAATTAACTTCCTACAATGTGACAATCCATCCGTTGGCAAGCTCAGTAATCTCATTTTTTTTTGCTAAGTCTTTCGTAATGCTTTTCATCTGATGGTAATAGAGCCGAGAATTCTCTTACTGCTATTGTTCTGAAATGTAGTTTACTCGCGTGGTCATCTTTATAATCGAGCATGCTTTTCGATACTATCAATCTCAAAAAACTTGCCCAAGCTAGTCCTATTTCGATATGACCAAGAATGTAATTTCTTCATGTAAAGGTTTGACAGAGAGGCTTATCGTTCTTGTATAAATAAGACGTGAAAAGTCAATGGTTCTAAAGAAAATTCAGTAGAAGCTATCAATAGAGTTCCATTTAGCTTAAAATCAGATAATCCCTTTGGGACAAGTTAATAATATATAGCAATGAAAGATAACAGTTATATCAGAAGAATATTCTAATGCATTTTTCTATCAACGGGAAGCTTTCCGTTCAACCGGCTGTTTATCCTTTTTAGGAAGATCAAGTGCTTAACACAATTTGCTATTCTTTGCTCCACACTCACTTGCTCATTACTGTCATAAAACAAGTCCGGCATTCGTGAATAAATCCATCCGTTTAACGTTGGCTGGATTTTGCCAGTATTCTTTCGATCTGTTTTAAAATATGTTCGTGGCGATTCATAGTTTTTTAAGGTACTCAAATGATATCATTTCTTTTACTGGTCTTCTTTACTCCTTTTTTTGCTCATTATCAGTCATATCCAGAGAAAATTAAAAGGGTCAGACACCTTTTTCTCCCCTTCTGCCATTTTCAATTATCAGATATTTCTCTATCGCTGTCATGAATATATTTAATGCCATATTTTTCTTCTGGCTTTAGCCCAAATTCCCAGTTCTTTGATACAAGCTTTTTAACTTCTGGGAATTCTTTCCAAGAAGATTTTAAACTATTTGTGGAAGAAGGTTATGAAATCCGTTGAAAAGAACCGTGGATAAATTAAGGGGTCAGACCCTTTTTTGACATCCCTTCTGTCATTTTCAATTATCAAACCCAATGCGCATCAATATCGATTAACCTTAATAATTATAGCCGCGGCAAAAGCCGCTTCCTCAATTCAAAATACCAATCGACAATCGTCCATCGTCATTCGACAATTGCCAATTCCCTCTACCCTGTTTCGCGTGAAAAACCGATGAAGCACCTCAAAGCTGCCCCAAATTATACCGGACAATTACCCCCCATAACAGCAAAATTCCCAAAAAAAAACCAGCCATCTGGAAGAAATCCACAATTCATAATTTAAAATTAAAAATTCATAATTAAAAGTTTGACATTCACATAACTTCTGCTAAAATATACTAAATTTAATACCATCCTCATAATGAGTGCAAAAAAGAAGGAAATTCCACCCCGCCCACTTTTTGGAATTTAGAGTTTGGAAATTGGAACTTACGACGAAGGAGTCATTATGTCTACGCAAGCACAAATCGAAGCAAACCGCAAAAACGCCCAAAAATCCACCGGCCCCAAAACCCCGCAGGGAAAGCTCATCGCCTCAAAGAATTCAACCACCCACGTCTCACCGCCGATCATGTCATCATTGACAACGAGGACCGTGAAGAATTCAACAGCCTCAGCGCCAAAATGCTAATAGACCTCGCTCCGGCCGGCCCCCGTCGAACAGATGCTCGCCGAGCGCATCATCGCCCTCACATGGCGCATAAAACGCGCTGAATGGATGGAGTCCGGCGTACTCAACGTACTCAGCAACAAAGGCGATGTAGTGGCCCGTATCGACCAACAGCAGCAGCACCGAATCCGCCCGTCGGAAATTCGTGATCTTTCCGACACCATGAATGCGGCTCTCCATACAAACCGGCCGAAAAAATTCAGCGCCGCCGTCAACAAACTCGCCGCCCTGCTGTCCCCCAACGTTGATGCACCCACGAATACCGTGCTGGGCTGTATTGCGATAGAAGATTTCAGAGAATCGAACATCCTCGAACGGCTCCTGCGCTATCAGGGCCAGATCGAACGCAGACTGTATAAAGCCATTCTCGAACTCCGCAAAATCCAGGCCGTTCCGCAAAAAAGACGAAGCGATCTCTCCCGACGCCGCACAAACACAAAAAAAACAAAACGAAGCCATTTTCAAACTTAACGAAATCGCTATGAATGAGTTTCTAAACAGCTCTAACGACACTAATGCCTATTGCCCATTGCCTATTGCCTGTAATTCGAACCCAATCGAACCCAAACCAAAGCCAATTTAACCCCCAAGTACCCCCTACTCGCGCAAGCCAATTCCAGCCCAAAATCGCCGATTTAGCGTTTGAAAAATAAAAAATCCCGCTTTTTGACCCCGCCAACCCCAAAAAAAACAAACCCAATTGAAGCCCCAAGTAGCACCTCGACGCAAATGCATTATACCGCACTCAAACCCCCCAACGGAGCCAACACCGCAGTTTTTAATAGCGCCACGCAAACCCAACCAAACCCAATAAATGTCATCCCGGACCCCGATCCGGGACAAACCCAATACTTACCTCGCTTTTAAAAAAATTATTGAAACAGCCGGGATGGTGCTGCGTCTATCATTTTAAAGAGAGGATTAAATTTCAGAAAAGGCGCGTTCCATGACGGATTACAGATCAGAAAAAAGCGGCATTGCCTGCTTGTTATTCCTTCTGCTGCTGGGAAATTTCGGATTTCACCGGTTTTACGTCGGTAAGATCGGCACGGGGTTTCTTTTTTTGATCACCATCGGCGGTCTCGGACTCTGGTGGCTGATCGATCTGATCCTGCTGGTTAGCGGCGCCTTCACAGACATCGATGGTTACGCCGTAACGCTTTCGAATTAAGAACTCGCTTCTGCTCTATCGGAAAGCGCTTATTATGTCGCCCCTTCGGGGCTCAATACGAAAAGCAATCCCATTTTCCGGGGGCTTACGCCGCCCGGCTAAGTGACTTGCGGCCCTTTCAGGGCCTGCGGAGGGAAGGAGGTGTGAAGCCCCATTTTCCGGGGGCTTACGCCGCCCGGCTAAGTGACTTGCGGCCCTTTCAGGGCCTGGGAAGTGAAGCAGGTGTGAAGCCCTCTTTTCCGGGGGCTTACGCCGCCCGGCTAAGTGACTTGCGGCCCTTTCAGGGCCTGGGAAGTGAAGGAGGTGTGAAGCCCTCTTTTCCGGGGGCTTACGCCGCCCGGCTAAGTGACTTGCGGCCCTTCGGGGTTGAGGAGGCGCGACTATCTCCCCCGGGTTTCGGTCGCCCCGGATCGGTGTCCGGGGTGACATCCCTTGCTCCCTGCACCCGGGCTATTGTTATTCAAGCCCCATTCGACTTCGCTCAGGGCAGGCTCTTCGGGCTTATGAAAATTTTCTGTTTAAATCCGCGTGGGCACGGCCCACCCTACGACAAAAGTTTTTTTCGGCTTTATGGGAGCCTTTTTCGTCGATTGTTCGTCATATCAATTGATTTTTCATGCCCTTATGTCATATAATACAGGTTTATAGAATCGAACCACGGCTAAGACATTATGCAGACAGACAACCCTAATCCAGTTGGTATTATCTTTGACATAAAGAAATACGCCATTCACGATGGTCCGGGCATCCGCACCACCGTGTTTTTTAAAGGGCTGCCCCATGCGCTGCGTATGGTGCCACAACCCTGAAAGCTGGTCCCGGCGGCCGGAACCGATGTTTCGCGTGAATCGCTGCCTTCAATGCGGCCAGTGTGTCCAACTTTGCCCGCAACATGCCGTTCAATTCGCAGGCAGCCTGCCTCAAACCAATGGGGACAAGTGCACCCGCTGCGGCACCTGCATTCCAACCTGCCCCGGTCAGGCCCGGGAAATCGCCGGCCGGACCGTTACTGTCGAAGAAGTCATTACGGAAATCGCCAAAGACCGCGTTTTTTATGAAGAGTCAGGCGGAGGCGTCACTTTTTCCGGCGGTGAACCCCTGATGCAGCCTGATTTTCTCCTTGACCTGTTGACTCACTGCAGGCAGCAAGGCATCCATACGGCAATCGATACCTGTTGCTTTGCACCTTCGGCTGTTCTGGAAAAGGTCATCCCTGCTGCCGATCTTTTTCTGTGCGACGTCAAACATATCAATGCGGATAAACACAAGCAATATACCGGGGTTGAGAATCGGCTCATTCTTGAAAATCTCCGTCTTTTGACCGATGCGGATTGTCCGGTAATCGTTCGTATCCCGGTCGTACCCGGGTTTAACGATACCCCCGAGGAAATCACCGAGATTATCAGTTATTTAAAATCGCTGAATAATATTCACCAGATCGATCTTTTGCCGTATAATAGCGGCGGTGTCTCAAAAGCCCAGAGACTGGGCAAGCCCGGTATGATCATTAAAGAGCAAAGGCCCAGCGAAACCGTTATGCGTACCCTGGCCGGATGTGTCAGAGAGTGCGGATTTAAAACAACAACAGGCGGATGAACATGAACGAACGTATCAAGAAACTTCGCAAACAAAGCGTCGAAATGAAACCTTATATCAGCTCGGAGCGGGCTGAACTGGTGACCGATTTTTATCAGTCGGGCATTGCCTCACAGGTTTCCGTTCCTGTGGCAAGGGCAATGCTGCTAAAGCATATCATGGAAAACAAAACCATCTGCGTCAACGATGGCGAATTGATCGTCGGTGAACGGGGTCCGGCTCCCAAAGCCACGCCCACGTATCCGGAGCTGTGCTGTCACGGTCTTGAAGACCTCGAGATCATGAGCCGGCGAGATCGAACCACATTTAACGTCAGCGAAGAGGTCAAAAAAGTCTATGCCGAAAAGATCATCCCGTTCTGGAAAGGCAAAACAATTCGCGAGAGCGTTTTTGACGCGATGACCGATCCCTGGCACCTGGCCTTTGAAGCAGGCGTTTTCACTGAATTTATGGAACAGCGGGCTCCGGGCCATGCCATTCTCGATGATAAGATCTACAAACGCGGCCTGTTGGACTTCCAGGATGATATTCGCGAAAGCCTGCGAAAGCTGGAAAATGCAAACGACCCTGAGGCCGATGCCAAACAGGAGGAACTTGAGGCCATGCGCATTGCCATCGATGCGGTACTGGTTCTTGCCAAACGGTACGCCGACACATGTGCAGAGATGGCAGCCGGCGAAAAAGATCCCAGCCGCAAACAGGAACTGGAGCACATGGCGGCGATTTGCCGGCATGTACCGGCTTATGCCCCCCGGACATTCCATGAGGCCCTGCAGGCTTACTGGCTTGTGCATCTTGGCGTGATCACGGAACTGAATGTTTGGGATTCGTACAATCCGGGACGACTGGACCAGCACCTCCGGCCGTTTTATCAACAGGAGATTGCCGACGGAACGCTCACTGAGAAGGATGCAAAAGAACTGCTCGAATGCTTCTGGATCAAGTTCAATAACCAGCCCGCCCCGCCGAAAGTGGGCATCACCGAAGAGCAAAGCGGGACGTATACGGATTTTGCCCTGATCAACGTCGGCGGCGTCAAACCCGAAGACGGCGAGGATGCCGTCAACGATGTGTCCTATTTGATCCTGGATGTTGTTGAAGAGATGCAATTGGTTCAGCCCAGCGCCTGTATCCAGTTGAGCATCAAAAATCCGCAGGCCTTTGTCAAGCGAGCCTGTGAAGTCATCCGAACCGGTCTTGGCCAGCCGTCGGTATTTAATACGGAGGTGATCCTGAAAGAAATGCTGCATGACGGCAAAACCATTGAAGACGGCCGTGCCGGCGGTCCCAGCGGCTGCGTCACCATCAGCGCTTTTGGAAAAGAAAGCTGTACATTGACCGGCTACTGCAACTGGCCGAAGATTCTCGAACTGGCATTGAATAACGGCATTGATCCCAATTCCGGCAAGCAAATCGGTCCCCAAACCGGGGCCCCCGAAACCTTTACGGATTTTCAGCATCTCATCGTTGCTTATAAAGAACAATTGCGATACTTCCTTGACCTGAAAGTCGAAGGCAACAGCACCATCGAACGGATTTATGCAGAGCAAATGCCCGCCCCGTTCATGTCGGTGCTGGTGGACGACTGCATCCGAAAAGGAAAGGACTATCACGATGGCGGGCCGCGCTACAATCCAACCTACATTCAGGGCGTCGGTATCGGAACGCTGACCGATGCGCTGGCGGCGACGAAATTCCATGTGTTTGACAAGCAGACGCTAACCATGCGGGATTTGGCCGCCGCGTTAAGAAGTAATTTTGAAAATGACGAATCGTTACGGCTGCGGTTGGAACATCAAAGTCCGCGTTACGGCCGCGATGACGATTATGCCGACGCCATCGCAGTAGAGGCATTCAATATCTACTACGATCTGCTCAACGGCCGGCCCAACACCAAAGGCGGCAAATACCGCGTCAACCTGCTGCCGACAACGGTCCATATTTATTTTGGCCAGGTTACCGGTGCCCTGCCGCATGGACGAAAAGCTGGAATGCCGCTGTCCGACGGCATCTCTCCGACACAAGGCACAAAATCCGACGGCCCCACCACCATCGCCAAATCCGCCTCCAAGATCGACCATGCCCGCACCGGCGGCACCCTGCTGAACATGAAGTTTAACCCGCAGGTACTGGAAGGCGAGGGACTGGACAAGCTGACGTATCTGATTCGCGGCTATTTCAAACTCCAGGGACACCACGTTCAGTTCAATGTCGTCAGTAAAGAAACAATGCTGGCTGCCCAGAAAAACCCGACTGCCTACAAGGATCTGATCGTCCGGGTCGCCGGCTACAGCGATTATTTTATAGATCTGGGCGTTGACCTGCAGAACGAGATCATCGCAAGAACTGAAATGGCAGATATTTAAGTGTCTCCGCCCCAATAACAGTTTTTCTGGGTTTCTGTAAAAATTTGGTGTGTTTTGGCAGGAACTACTTGAAATTCATGTTTTATTGGCTATGATGTCAGCTTCTTTTGGGGACAAACCCCAAAACGCGTGTTGAATACTGAAAAAAGCGCCCGTAGCTCAATTGGATAGAGCGTCGGTCTACGGAACCGAAGGTTAGGGGTTCGAATCCCTTCGGGCGTATTTTCCCATTCGGCACACAATGATCAACGCTCTCATAATTGAAGTACATAAGAGGTCAAAAGTATGTCAGAATTCTTCAATCGGGTTGTTAAAAAGGCATCCGAAAATATTCGCACGATAGTTCTGCCGGAAGGAGGGGACGAACGGACCATCGAAGCGGCCGCGCAGGTTCTGGAGTTGGGATTCGCAAAGATCATCCTTCTCGGCGATGTCAAAGCCATCGAAAACAAACTGAAAGAGTACGGCGGCGACCCCGCAAAACTTCAAATTCTCAATCCTTCCACAGACAATAAACACGACGAATTTTCAAACGCCTTTTACGAGATGCGTAAGCACAAAGGTCTGTCTCTGGAACAGGCCGACAATATTATCAAAGATGAGGTCTATTTCGGCACCATGCTGGTTAAATTAGGCTACGCGGACGGGCTTGTCGCCGGGGCGTGTCATGCATCCGCCGACACTATCCGCCCTGCCCTGCAGCTAATTAAGCCCATTCCGGGCCTGCGAACGATCTCCAGCACCTTCTTCATGTGTCTCGGCGAACAGACATATCTGTTCAGCGACTGCGGCCTGGTGCAGAATCCCACGTCTTCGCAGCTATGCGACATTGCCATCGAAACCACCAAGACAGCGTTCTTGTTCGGTCTCGAACCGCGGGTGGCGTTTTTGTCCTATTCGACCAAGGGTTCCGGCAGCGGCGAAGGGGTTGACAAGGTTGCCCGTGCTGCCGAGCGCGCCAAAGAAATTATGTTCGCCCTCTTTGGAGCCAAGGTGCCTGTTGATGGGGAACTGCAGTTTGACGCGGCATTCGTTCCGGCGGTGGCCGAGTTGAAATGCCCGGGGAGTCCGCTCAAGGGCAATGCCAACGTGTTCATCTTCCCCGATCTTGCATCGGGAAATATCTGCTATAAAGCCGTCCAGCGACTGGCGGGGGCTGAAGCATTCGGCCCGGTCCTGCAGGGGCTGGCAAAACCGGTCAATGACCTGTCCCGCGGCTGCAACGCACATGATATTGTGGCAACGGTCGCCATCACGGCAATTCAGTCACTCTGTTGACAGATTGATTTAAATAATAAAAAAAGCCCTGAATATCGCAGGGCTTTTTTATTTAACCAAATTTGTACTCGCAGGATTTATTCGCCCGCCTGGCGTGCCACAAATCCCTGCGTATTTAAGCCCGTCGCCGAAGGAGTACCTGCAATCTGAGCCAGATAAACATTGCCAAGGTTTTCGATATGGCCGCGAATATTGTCGAAATAATTGAAATGGGCCTGTTCTTCGTCGATAACATCTTCAAGAATCTTCGCGGTCACGTTATCACCGTTTTCGCGGCATGTTTTCAGAAAGCCGTTGTAAATAAACACGGTATCATCTTCCAGTTTGACATCAAACGGAAATATTGCTTCAACCTTCTGTCCTTTCTGGACCTTATCCGCCAGATCCGCCGTCGGTTCGCCGCCCAGTTCCTTGATTCGTTCGGCAAACATTTCGGCATGCCGCATTTCATCAACGGCGATCAGCTTCATTTTAGCCGCCAGTTCACCATAATCCATGTCATCCAGATTATAATGCTGGTTCATATACTGACCAATTGCCTGAAGTTCCATCGCACGGGCTTTGTTCAGAACCTCAATCACCGCCTGTTTGGCCTGTTCTTTATTACTCATCATATTTCTCCTGTTCAGGGGTATATCATTTACATCCGGTATTCAATCATGCAATCACAGAACTATGTAAATAAATGAGCTGAAACTTGTCAAGTATAAATTGGGAGGAAAGTTGAAGGGGTTTGTCGAATTTAAAACATGCCCAGGAGAGGATTTGAACCTCCACGAGGTATTAACCTCACCAGGCCCTCAACCTGGCGCGTCTGCCAATTCCGCCACCTGGGCATAAGGTGAGCATTTTAGGCAAAAAATCGGAGAAATCAAGCCCCAATCTTTCAAATTTCGTTAATTCCCGTTCAATTTCCCACGCTTTTAATCGATCTTGACAATGTCCTGGTATTTGGGGACCATAACGTCCCATCCGGTTTTTTCGATGAGGAAATCTTTGAAGCTGTGGGCGGCTTCTTTTTCGCCGTGGACGACGAAGATTTTTCGCGGCTTATTTTGAATATTCTGCAGCCAGGTCAGAATCTCCAGTTTATCGGCATGGGCGCTGAATCCGTGGACCTGTACAATGTTGGCATTGACGGGGAGCATCTGACCCAGGATACGCACTTCGGCGCCCTTCTCGGCCTCGAGAATATTGCGGCCCAGCGTACCGACCGCCTGATAGCCGACAAACAGCACGGTGCATTCGGGGCGGGTGATATTGTTGACGAGATGGTGCTTGACACGACCGCCGGTGCACATGCCGGAACCGGCGATAACCATAATGGTGCCTTTGATGGTATTGATGGCCTTGGATTCGCGAGTCGACGCAACCAGCTTCAGCCCTTTGAAGGTAAAGGGTGATTCGTCGTGCGCCATCAACTGTGTCATTTGTTTATCGTACAACTCGGGGTGTTTTTCGAAGACCTTTGTCACCCGAACGGCCATGGGACTGTCGAGGAATGTCATAATGTGCGGGATACGGTCCTCCATGAGCAATTCGTTCATATAGTACAAGACTTCCTGAGCGCGTTCGATGGAAAAACTGGGGACGATAATATTTCCGCCGGCCTCGATGGTTTTATTGACCGCGTCGCAAAGCTGCTCCTTGGTGTCTTCTACACTGGTATGCACACGATCGCCATAGGTGGATTCCACGAAGATATAATCGGCTTGGGTGAAAATCGCGGGATTTTTCAGTATCGGTTTACCGATACGGCCTAAATCACCGGTAAAGAGGATCGTTCGCTGCTCGCCGTCCAATTTTACCACCACTTTGATAATGGACGAGCCGAAAATATGCCCGGCTTCGTGGAAACTGGCTTCAATGTCGTCGGCAACCTGGACAGGTACATTGTACTGAACCGGTGAAAACAGCGTCGAGCAGTTCTGCGCCTCTTCCTGTGTATAGAGCGGTTCGACCGGCCGCGGCGGGGTGTGGCCCGCGCGTTTGTGACGCTTAATCTTAAATTGCGCATCTTCTTCCTGGATCTTGCCGGAATCGGCCAGCACGATCTCGGCAATCTCTGCGGTGGCTTCGGTACAGTAAACCCTGCCTTTAAATCCTTCTTTGACCAGTTTCGGCAGCAACCCGCAATGGTCCAGATGGGCATGGGTCAATAAAACGGCATTTAGTTCCGCCGGATCGACGCCGAAATCGGCCCAGTTCCTGTCCTGCAGATCACGCTCCTGGTACAGCCCACAATCGACCATCACTTTTGAGTGGTTAAACTCGAGTAAATGCCGGGAACCGGTCACGGACTCGGCGGCTCCGAGAAATCTGACTTGAATATCCATTAAATTCTCCTGTTATTTTGTCACAACTGAACTGCATGACAATTCAAAAAAGATTCATTGTTCTTGTATCTCTGGATTCCCGCCTTCGCGGGAATGACAAGTGAAACTTTTCATTACGTTTGCATTATTTCAAATACGGCCCCATCATGCCCGGTTTCAGGAAGAGGTAATACAACTTGCCTTCTTCATACACCTGTCCGGCCATTTGGCCGGCTTTGTCACCGACGCCCATATAAACATCGCAACGGCCCGGTGCACGGATCGCCCCGCCCGTATCCTGATCAAGCGCAAAACCGGTGTAAGGCGCTTTTTGTATCATGCCGCCAACCGCTCGGGGCAGTTTTGTTTTCAAAAACGTGATACACGCCCTCGGATAGATCGACTTGTCCGTAGCGATCGACCGGTAGGGAATGACCTGTTCGTTGAGGCTGCCGCGAGGGTTGCCTGAATCCGTTCGGAAGAAAACATAGCGTGGATTGCGGTTGATATAATCGGCAACATGCTCGGGGTGCAGTTTAAAATAATCTATCATCCCCTTGAGACTCATGCCTTCGGCAGGCACCCGGTTTTCATCGATCAACTGCCGAGCGACGCTTTTGTATTCGTGTCCGTTGTTGGCGGCGTAGCCAAGTGTTATCATTTCGCCGTTTGGCAGGCGAATGATCGCCGAGCCTTGTACGTGAGCGATATAGACCTCGAACGGGTCGGCCAGCCATGCGATCTCGGTGCCCTTTAACATGCCCGAGGTTTCGATCTCTCTACGCGCCGGATACGGGGCGACCGAACCGTCCGGCTTTTTTTGTCCAAGAATATCGCCCTTTTCATTCTTGACCAGATCCGCAGGCATTTTATACAAGGGATATTTGAATCTTTCAGATGCTTTCAGCGAGCCGTCAAAGATCGGGGTGTAGTAGCCGGTGAAAAGCACCGTGCCCATATTGTCACAGCCAACGGACTGATAAAAATCGAATCGGGCACGAATCGCAGTATCCAGTTCCCTGCCATACAGGCCGCTGTCGAGAAGCGTCCCGAGTGCTTTGAGGCTGGCAACCGCCCTGTCGTGTGTGATCTCTCCGGACGGGAAGAACAGCTTGCTGGAAGGTTTGGACAAGTAGCTTAAACTGTTGTCAATTCCGTCACGCAGATTTTTGAGATCGTAGCAGGCCATGGTCAGGTCGGGAATCATCGACGGGTCGGTGATTCTACGCAAGGCGTAAGCGCCGGGCGGTAATTGCCTGTCATATTCAGGAGCTTTGATCTCCTGAGCGGTTTTACAGCCTGTCAATACCAAAATTGACGCTAAAACGATTAACAACAGAAACTTACATCTCATATCGACTCCGTGATCCTATTCTAAAGTGTCTTCGCTGCTTCGTACTAAGTTTATTCGATATAGTTACTTATGCATCTTATGGCCAGAGGCCTCATCTGTCAACAGTTAACTCATCGTACAATTCGCCACTGATTCTTTAATGAAGTAAAAAGAATTGACAATTCACAAAAAAACGCGGAGAATAAATACCTAACATAAAATATTAACTTCCTTTGAGAAAGGGGCAAAACATGAGAATAACAGGGTTGATTTTACTGGCGGCAATTTCGGTTAGTTTCCTGGGCTGCACGACAGCGGAGAGTTACTATCGAGAGGGTTACGATTTCTACCAGATCGATAAGGTGGCGGTGGTCGATGTGATCGGGCCGGTCGGAAGCGAAGCGGCCAAGAATCAGATCGCGGATTTCTTTGTGATGGAATTGCTGAAAAAAGGCTATTCACCGATCGAACGCTCCCAGGTGCAGGTTATCCTGAATGAGCAGAAGTTCCAGTCCTCAGACATTACCAGCAACGAAGGCGTTGCCAAGACAGGTGAAATTCTCAATGTTCCTGTCGTCCTCTTTGTCAATGTCCCCAAGTTTGACGAGGAAATCACCCTTAGTGCCAAGATGGTTGATGTCCAGGACGGCAGTATCCTTTGGATGGGCACCGGAACGGGTACGACCGGCAAAACACTGAACACCATTCTCGGTGCAGCCGGCGGTGCGATTATCGGCGGTGCCGTCAGCAACAACGATAATCGTGTGATCGGCGCCATCGGAGGCGGTGTCGCCGGCGGAGCGGCAGGCGCATTGCTGTCTCCCCAAACCGAGCAAAAGGTACGGGAACTTACCGGGAAAATCTGCAAAACATTGCCTACTCGATAAAACGCTTATCGTAGACGCACTGTTTTCAATGAATCGAATAACCCAACCCACCTCTAAGGTTTTTGCCCTTTGAGGTGGGTTTTTGCTTGATTTAAGGAGATTTTTTGCGTAGAGTTGTTACCGTGTAAAATAAATCTGCTTTGAGGAAATATATGAAACCACGAATGATTAAAATCGGGCTTGTCGGGTATGGAACGGTCGGTGTGGGTGTGGCAAAGATTCTCTTCGAGAATGCCGCAGAAATCACCACCCGCACGGGCCTGAAACTGGAATTGGCCTGTGTTGTTGACAAGGATATCACCAGCCCGCGCATCTTTGAACTGCCGGAGGGCCTGCTGACCAACGACATCAATGTCCTGCTGAACGATGAAACGATTGATATCGCGCTGGAATTGGTCGGCGGCACAACCTTTGCCAAAGACCTGCAGCTTCAGATGCTGAAGGCGGGTAAGCATGTTGTCACCGCCAATAAAGCGTTGCTTGCCGAACACGGTGAGGAATTGTACAAGGCCGCTCTGGAGGCCAAACGCTGTATCGCATTCGAAGCAAGCTGCTGCGGTGGAATCCCGATCGTTTCGGCGCTTCGAACAGGGTTGGCAGCCAATGGTATTGCCGGTTTGTACGGAATTCTCAACGGCACCTGTAATTACATTCTGACCAATATGACCTTTGAGGGTTCGGAATTCGCCGATGTCCTCAAAGAAGCCCAGGCAAAGGGCTTTGCCGAAGCAGACCCAACACTGGATATCAATGGGATGGATACCGCTCATAAGCTTGCGATTCTCGGGGGTCTGGCGTTCAACTGCCGGATCAGCATGGAGGATATCTTCGTAGAGGGTATCGAGAATATCAATATTATGGATATCCGAAGTGCGCTGGAAATGGGATATATTCTGAAACTGCTGGCGATCGGTGAAAAAAATGCAGACGGTCAGATATCGCTGCGGGTGCATCCGTCTTTTATATCGGATCACACTCCGCTGGCTCAAGTTGAAGGTCCGTTCAATGCCGTCAGCGTTTTTGGAAACGCCATCGGCAATATGATGCTGTATGGACGCGGCGCAGGCATGATGGCTACGGCCAGTGCGGTTGTCGCCGATATCATTGATATCGCACTGGGTACCAGCCAGCATCTGTTTGAAACGATGCCCATGGCGACAGACATGAAACCGGCAACCAGCATCAAAAAGATTGATGACATCGACAGCCGGTTTTACATTCGAATCATGGCCAAGGATGAACCGGGCGTTTTCGCTGCTTACGGACAGGTCCTTGGGAAACATGAAATCAGTATCAGCGGCGCGATTCAGCATGAGTGGATCGGTCCGCAAAATACAGTACCGGTTGTGATAACGACCCATCCAACAAAACAAAAAAATATGGATGCGGCTTTAAAGGAACTGGAACAACTTGACATTATTATTCAAAAGCCGGTTTGTATTCGCATTGTCGATATCCCGGAGGATAAAGAAGAGTGAACCCAAAATACGTGATCATTATACCGGACGGCGCTGCCGACAATCCGCAGGCATGTTTTGACGGCAAGACCATTATTGAGGCGGCGGATACGCCAAATATGGACAGGATTGCACAGGAAGGCCGTCAAGGGATTTGCCGGACGGTGCCGTCGAACATGGCTCCCGGCAGCGATGTGGCCATTATGAGCCTGATCGGCTACGACCCCGGCCAGTATTATACCGGGCGGGCTCCCATCGAAGCGGTGGCGATGGATATTCCGCTGGGGTCCGATGACTGGGTCTTTCGCTGCAATCTGGTAACAACAGCGGACAATGAAATGGTCGATCACAGTGCCGGTCATATTTCCACCAAGGAAGCATCACAGTTAATTCGTGAACTGTCGGATGCTGTTGGCACTGAAAACATCCGGTTCTATACGGGTGTCAGCTATCGTCATCTTTGCGTTATCAGCGGGCAGGACTTCTCGAAAGTCACCACCCAGCCCCCACATGATATGATCGGGGAAAAAGTTTCAAAGAATCTGCCGAAAGGGAAAAACGCCGAACTCCTGAATACGCTGATCGCTCAATCGGTACAGCTTTTTGAGAATCACCCGGTTAACAAGGTGCGAACCGATCTGGGCGAGAATTCGGTTTCCACGATTTGGCTTTGGGGGCAGGGACAGAAGGCCCATCTTGAAAAATTCGTCAATAAATACGGAAAAACGGGCGCGGTGATTACGGCCGTCGATCTGGTGCGCGGTTTGGCAAAACTCATCGGCTTCGATTTGATCGCTGTCGAAGGCGCCACCGGGTACCTGGATACCAATTTCGCCGGCAAAGGCGAAGCGGCGATCGAGGCTTTGGATCAATACGATGTGGTACTGGTGCACGTTGAAGCGCCGGATGAAGCCGGTCACGCCGGAAATCCCGAACAGAAAAAACTGGCTTTGGAACGGATTGATAAATTTATCGTCGGGCCGGTTTACGAAGCGATTCAGACGTATGATCAATACCGCATTTTAGTGATGCCGGACCATCCGACCCCGGTTCAGGAACGCTGCCACCTTGCCGAACCGGTACCTTTTGCGATGGCGGGCACCGGCATCAAAGGAATTTTACATAAGCCCTTCTGTGAAAGAAACAGCTTTGAATCAGGCTTTGAAATCGGCAACGGCCCTGATTTGATGGAATATTTCCTAAAAATATGAATATTTCTATCTTTTTTTGACTATTTCGATCTTTTCCAATAGAATCAGCGTAAAGATAATTATATTTAATGAATGTGTGAGGGAGTGACATATGGGTGGAAAATTATTAGTGGTTTCCTTGTTAGTTTTTCAGGGCTTTTGCCTGGCTGATACCATCCAGCACAAGTCCAAAGATATTGTCTATCACGGCTATGCCACACAGCAGCTGAACAATGGGAAAAACATCGTTGTCACACAGGAACAAGGAACGATCGAACTCAATTTGGCCGAATATACGATCGAATTTAATCCGACCGGGCGTAGCAACTTTGTGTCGTCGCTGAGTATCACCGACGCCATCATGTCTGAACTTCAGACAAAAAAATTTGAAGAGGCCATTGTCGAAGAGGCCAACAAGGGACCGCTGTTTATTCTGATCCCAATTGATACCCCCGGCGGCCGGGTCGATCTGGCCAAGCAACTTTGCGCAGCGATCACGGGGATTCAGTATTGTCAGACGGTCGCTTATATCACAGGCGGTACGAACGGAGGTGCCTTTTCAGCGGGAGCCGCGGTTTCCTTTGCATGTGATAAAATATACATGAATCCGGGAAGCTGCATTGGCGCTGCAACGATGATCACCACGTCTGGAGACGGGCACGTTTCCGATATGAAAAAGGCATATGGAAATGCGGTCGGTGAAAAATATGATTCTGCATGGCGTACTTATCTTGCCTCGCTGGCACAGCAAAACGGTCGTTCCGGCGCCATTGCCAAGGCGATGGCCGATCGAGACATCGAAGTCATTGAAGTCAAACAAAACGGTAAAACACTGTTTATTGAACCGAAGGACAAAAAAGGCAGCGATGTTCAGGTTCGTGTTGTCTGTCAAAAAGGCAAGCTGCTTACCTTGACCGCCGAAGAAGCCAAAAATTGTCAAGTGGCTGACGGAATTGTGGCATCCGGGCAACTGCTGTTATCAGAGGTGGGACAGCCGGATGCCCCTGTTATTGAAAGCCAAAAACTGCTGGACGCCAAGGAAGAGTTTGACAAAGTTGTTCGAAAATTTACGAAGCTTAATGAAAAGTTGGATTTGAAATTTAAAGAGCTTGAAGCCAAATATGATGCTCAATCACTGACCATAAGTCAGGCATTGCGGGATTACGGGGTGATTATCAAGCAGACTGAATATCTCCTGAAACTAAAACGCAGTTACCCTGATATTCCATATGACGAAGCTGAAATCGTTGATTTTTTGAATGACATCAAGGCCCGTCACAGTGCCATTAAAGCAATACGATAAATAGCATTTTTTCAATTTGGAGATGAAGAATGAAGACAAGAACCGGAATTCTGTTTTTTATGATGCTCGGGTGTTTTGTAACGGTGAGTTTTGCCGATACTTTCGTGAACAAGGAAACCGGTGAATCCTTTTCCGGATTTATGACACAAAAAAGTGACGGCAAAAAAACGCTCATTTACAACGACGATGAAAAGAAACTGACAACAATTAATACAAATGAATATGAGATCACGACTAACAGCCAGGGACGCAAGGACAGTGTCATCGTCGTTCCTGTGACACAGTCAGAAGTGCTGGTTTCTCAGGTGGTGGCGGAAAAGATCGCTGAGACCATTATCGAAGCGTCCAACAAAGGTCCTCAATTCATCGTTGTCCAGATCGACAGTCCCGGCGGTCGAGCCGATTATATGAAAATCATTTCCACCGCCATTACGCAAACGAAGAACTGCCCTGTTGTCGCTTTCATTGACGGCCAACAATATGGTGGGGCTTTTTCCACCGCTGCCATCATTGCCCTGGCTTGTGAAAAAGTCTATATTGCTCCGACGGCATCGATGGGGACCGTCGGACCGATTACAGGGCCTGCGCTTACGGACGAGGACTATGCAAGCTACCTTTCATTGTATAATCCGTATACATTTGAATATAATAGCATTGCGGAATATCGCCATCGGCCCAAGATCCTCGCAGAAGCACTGGTCAACAGGAAAATATCCGTTATCGAAGTTACGAATCTTGACGGCACCCGGGATTTTGTCAAAAAAGATCAACGTCAGCCAACACAAACGGTTGTTCGGACTCTCGCGGAGGGCCTGGACTCCTCTTCGGATCAAACTGTTTCTTCTGAGGATGTCATAAGAACAACACTCCATTTGACCGCCGCAACAGCCGTGGACGTCGGTCTTGCCGACAAGGTTTTGAATTCCCTGACTGATACGCTTTCTGAAATGAATGTCCCACAGGCCCAGTTGACAAAGGCTCCCGGGATTGATAATGTGATCAAGAAGTATTCGGCGGCGAGGCGGAATATCTCCAAGGCCCTTTCACGGATCGATTGGCTTGAAGACCGAACGTCACTGCTTGAAGAACAATTTAAGGAAATAGAAAAAAATCTCAGAACCGGAACCGTAACACGTGAGGTTCAACGGGGTCGAAGCAGACTGCCGGCTAATTATGATGCATATTATTTTGAGCCCAGTACGGTTGCCGATGGTGTCGTCCTTCGGAGCCGAGATTCATCGCGATACGATCGTAACCGCTCCCGGGGGTCTGAAACCATTATCACAGAGGTTCCGGCAACCGATCTTGAAACGATTCAGCAAGAACTGCTTGGTGTTCTTGGTGATCTGATTGCCGAATATCGACAGGTTTTGACATTAGCCAGGCGTTGGCCGGGGGGATTGCCGCCGGAAATCCCTTATCAGATGCTGACGCAAAACAGCGAATCAGCCAGAGCATTCAGAGATTATCTACTTGATTTGCCTGACTATTATTTTAATCAGCAATCCTCTTCTGATTATTCTGAAGAGCAAGGTGTAAGTCGCCGATACAGACGCTGATTAAAACAGATTCGTTATATCTTCTATTAAACAGGCAACCATATCTTGTGGTTGCCTGTTTTTATATGCCTACGGATAGAATATTCTTGACCTTTTTAGGGTTTACTCATATCGTATAGTACTTTCTATAATTTTCACTTTCTTAACATGAAGCCGGAAAATTATTATAATCTCATACAATTCCGGTTTTGAAAGGGGTAAAAATGAATTTCAAGAGCGTTATCAGCGTTTTGGGATTGATTTTGGGGCTGTTGGCCACAGGTTGTACCCAAACCCAACAGCCTGCTGTTACAACAGAGGCTATCAATCCCGAACAAAG
The DNA here is from genome assembly GCA_963675525.2 of Anaerohalosphaeraceae bacterium. Lineage (GTDB taxonomy): Bacteria > Planctomycetota > Phycisphaerae > Sedimentisphaerales > Anaerohalosphaeraceae > 4572-13. The sequence goes on from CAXXSL010000020.1 coordinate 166,121, forward strand.
GGTAGGTTCGGTTTCGAAAATTTACTTTTTTGAGGCGATTCCCGTACGGGGTGTTGGAATGGTTGCCGGCCTCCCCGGAACCGGTTCTTCGGAATGTCCCCGGGAAGTACGAAATGAACTGGAAAAATATATCCGCAAACAGGTACCTGCTAACGGAACAATTAATCCGCGTAATTTTATAGAAAGCAGTAGCACCGCAGTGGTAGAGGTTTTCGGGGTCATTCCTGCTTTCGCATCCGAAAATGAACCTTTTGATATTGCGGTTCGTCCGCTTTCAAGTTCTCAGACCACCTCTCTAGATGGCGGGTACTTGTACACAACAGAGTTAAAAGAATTGAACAGGCTCCTTCGAATTGATCAATTCTCCAGTTTCTCTAAAACACTTGGAACTGCGGAAGGACCAATCTACTCCTCAGCCGGCGAAACTAAAAGCTGGTATGTGTTAGGCGGAGCCAAATCCATAAAAACCCCTAAAATCACACTGGTCCTGAACAATCCAGACTTTCTCGTAGCCAGCGCCATCCGTAATCGCATCAGTGAACGATTTGGTTCAAAAACTGCAATTGCTCTTTCCGAAGCCGAAATACTGCTTCGGGTTCCAGCCCGATATCAGCATCAAAAGGAGCATTATTTGCAAATGATCCAGTCTCTCATGCTGGGCGACAATCCGGGAATAAAAGAAAAACGCATTCGCGAACTTGTTCAACAGCTTCTTACAGAGTCGAATAAGGAAAACCCTGTAACCGCTCTTGAAGCGATTGGCAAAACGGCAATGGACCCTCTGGCTGAATGTCTTGAGCATCCGGATGAGTCCGTTCGATTTTATGCCGCACGTTGTATGCTGACGGTCGGCGATAAACGTGCCCTTTCGCCGCTTCGTAATATACTCATGACTCCGGCAAGTCCGTTCAAGACGGCGGCTGTTGAAGCCATTGGTCGAAACGCCAAACCAACCGATGCCCGCGCCATCTTAATGGTTGCATTAGAGGATCAGGACTTTCAGGTGCGTTTAAAAGCGTATGAAGTTATGCTGTCTTTAAACAGCCCGGTGATTGAACGAAAAAATATTGCCGGTAATTTTGTCGTTGACAGCGTTACTACCTCCGGCCCCAAGGTCATCTATGTCTACCAGCAAAAAACACCTCGCATCGTTTTGTTCGGCAGTCCGTTTTATTGTCGACAGAATCTTTTTGTCCAGTCCGATGACGGCACGATTACCATTAACGCCAAACCGGAAGACAAATTTATGTCCCTGTCGCGAAAGCATCCGCAGCGGCCTCGTGTAATCGGGCCGATCAACTCGGGATATGAAGTTAGCAGCCTCATCGAATCTCTGGGGTTACCAGCAGAGACAAACAGTCGAACTAATCTTCGAGCCGGACTGGCCGTTTCATATGCGGAAATTATTCCACTTATGAAGAAAATGTGCGAAATAAACGCTATTTCGGCAGAATTTATCGCAGAACCACCGATTATACTGGATCCGGCATTACAGAATTTGCCGCCAATCGGCCGATAATATACAAGTTGAGGTACATGAAAAGAACGCAGAAATGACCCTCTGAGGAAAATAGTTGCATGAAACTTGAGAAAATCATCATCAATGGATTTAAAAGCTTTGCCGATAAAACAGAACTTAAAATCAGCCACCCCATCACGGCAATTGTCGGACCAAACGGTTGCGGCAAAAGCAATGTCGTCGATGCGATCAAATGGGTATTGGGCAGTCGAAGTCCCAAAAGCCTCCGAAGCGATCAAATGGCCGACGTCATCTTCAGCGGCTCCGGCAGCCGCAAACCCAGCGGAATGGCGGAAGTCTCCCTTCTCTTTTCAGATGTCAGGAAACTGGGGCTTGAACAGGACGAGCTTCAAATATCGCGACGGCTTTTCCGCAGCGGTGAAAGTGAATACCTGATCAACAACAAATCTTCCCGCTTAAAGGACATTCGTGAATTGTTTATGGATACCGGAATCGGTGTCAGTGCCTATTCGATCATTGAACAGGGCCAGATTGATCAGTTGCTGAAGGCATCCACCCAGGATCGCAGGGTCATATTTGAGGAAGCGGCCGGCATCAGCAAATATAAATCACATAAAGTAGAGGCAATGCGAAAGCTTGAACGTACTGAGCAGAATCTGCTTCGTCTGGCCGACATTGTTAATGAAGTTCAAAAGCAGTTGCGAAGCATTAAATTGCAAGCCGGAAAAGCCCGCAATTATCTTGAATACAGTAACCGCTTAAAAGAGTTGCGTGTTAACTACTCACTGTCTGAATACGACCGGATCGTCACACGTCGCAGCGAAAAACAGGCGTCACTGTCAACATGGAAAGATCAGTTCGGTGAAGTGGCGGCGAATGTTTCACGCTGTGATGCCGCGGTCAGCCGGCTATCCACGTCACTGCTTGAAACAGAAGGACAGATCAATCGGTGGGATAATACCCTGATCTCGGCACGCAGCCGAATCGAGCAGCAGACCGATCGAATCGGTTTTTTGAAACATCGCATTGAAGAACTTGCAGAACGCAAGAAAAAAGCGGTCGAGCAGGCGGCCAATCTGAATGAGCAAACCCATCAGTTTTCAAACCAACTTGGAACCTGCCAAAAAGAACAAGCCGGTATCCAGTCAGAGGTGGAAGAAAGATCTCGCCAGCTTCACGAAGCCGAGGAACAGATTACCCGGATCAATTCACGATGCGCCGAGCTTCAGGCTCAACTGGAAGACGAGAAATCGGGGATTATTGATATTGTTCGGCGAACGGCCCAGTTGCATAATGAGGTCGCCAGCCTGAGCAGTTATCGCGATAATCTATCCGGACGGAAAATGCGGTTGGCTGGAAAAGCAGAAGAAACGGAAACCCAGTTGACCGAATGGCTCACTGATAAAGCACAGCAGCAGGCTAAACTTGAAGATGTTCGTTCGGTTCTTTCCGATTTACAGGAAAGCCTGGACGCTAAACGCAGTGAAATGGAGCAGATCGGGGACCAACGCGGACGAATCCTTGAGGCAATTGCCTCGTTCAAGGAAAATCGAAGCGCTCTTGCCAGCGAGCTGAATGTGTTAAGCGACATGGAGGCAAAACGTCAGGGTCTCAATGAGGCGATTAAAGATATCCTGACATCCGAATCGCAAAAACGCGATTATATTGAGGGCATTGTTGCGGATGTTGTTATTGCGGATCCGCAATACGCTCCGGCGGTCGAAGCGGCCCTTGAAGGATTAACGGACGCCTTGCTGGTTAACAGCACCGGCCAATTTCTGAAGGACCACGAACTGCAGAACAAGCTGGACAGCCGCATACGAGTGATCTGCATGGATCGTATCGTGCCATACATTGACCGTGCTAACTTGTCGGATGTGCCGGGGGTTCTGGGAAGATTGGTGGAATTTGTTCGATATGACAGTCCGTTCAGCCAGACTGTTTGGAATCTGCTGGGTCGGGTTTTACTCGTTGAATCGCTGGATGTGGCGGTTGGCCTTTCCGGGCGTTTGGACAGCGACTATCGTTATGTCACCCTTGAAGGACAAGTTTTTTACGGCGGGCATCTTCTAAATGTCGGACCTGTTGGTAAAAACATCGGCTTGATTTCCCGCAAAAGCCGTATCCAGGAACTACAGGCCGACATCCAACAACTGAATGAGAAAATTTCTGAAAATACGGCTCAACTGGAAGAAACCGAGCATCAGAACGAACACCTGAGTCATCTGTGCAAAGACCTGCGGACCAGTATTTATGAAGCGACGACTGAAAAGGTCGATTCTGAATCCAGGTTTCGCGTGCTTGAAGAAAAGATCCGCCGCCTGAAAGATGAGCAGCCGATCATCGCCGGCGAGATCGGGATGCTTGAAGAAGAAATCCAGCAATCCGTCCAGAAGGAACGGTCCTCACAACAAAAGCTGGAGGAACTGGAACAGATCAACACACAGCGAAACGAACACATTCAACAGTTGCAGTCCTCTTTTGAGGAAGAACAGCAAATCCAGCGAAGCCGCAGCGCAGAATTGACGGAGCTGAAGGTTCATCTGGGGCAGGTCAGAGAAAAGCAGAAATCGATTCAGCAACAGATCGCCGCCGTTCAAAGTCAACTGCATCACAGCAGGATGGCCATTGAATCGGCCCGGACCGAGTCACATGCCTGCGACGAACAGATTGAACAGACCGAACGAAATATACTCGCCGCAGAGTCTCGTATCTCGGAACTGTATCTTGAAAAAGAACAGGCCCAGAAACACAGTGTTCAACTGCATCGGGATGTTGACAATTTAATGTCCCAAAAGAAACAGAATGAAGAAGACCTGCGACAGTATCGGTCCAGACAGGCCGAAGTCGAAGAAAATATTCATCAGTTCGAACTTGAATTGAGTCAGCTCCAGGTCAAGGAAGAGGACTTGACTGTGCGTGTGCGTGAAGAACTGCAGATCGAACTTTCCGAGGCGTACCGGAACTTCGAGCAAGCCGATGTGGACTGGGAACAGGTTCGTCAGGAAATTGCCGACCTCCGCGGAAAGATCGAGCGACTGGGCAATGTCAATGTCGATGCGATCGACCAGCAGATCGATCTTGAACAACGCCATGAATTTCTTGCTTCGCAGGTCGAAGACCTGCATAACAGTAAATCTCAACTGGAGCAGTTGATCGCCCGCATCAATAAAGAAAGCCGGGAAAAGTTCCAGGTTACATTTGAACAGATCCGGGAGAATTTTCAGCAGATATTCCGTAAGCTCTTTGGCGGCGGAAAAGCCGACATTATTCTTGAAAACCCGGAAGATATTCTCGAAAGCGGCATTGAGATCGTCGCGCGTCCTCCGGGCAAGGAAACCCGCACGATCAGTCTTCTCAGCGGCGGCGAAAAAACGATGACCGCCATCGCCCTGCTGTTTTCTGTCTTTAAGAGCAAGCCTTCTCCCTTCTGTGTACTCGATGAGGTTGATGCGGCATTGGATGAGGCAAATAATGAACGCTTCAACCTGATCGTTCAGGAATTCCAAAAGCAGTCGCAGTTCGTCATTATTACACACTCCAAACGCACGATGAGCATCGCCGATGTCCTCTATGGTATTACGATGCAGACCCAGGGTGTCAGTAAGAAGATTAGTGTCCAGTTTGAAGGCTCGGGCGATGATGCAGAAGCGGCTGTCGCATAAGTAGAACGTTCCTTTTATATCACGAACTAAATCATGAGCAAACTCGATATCCACAAACTTCAGAACGGTATGGTGATTCTCGGCGAACGGATCGACGATGTCCGATCAGTTTCGTTTCACTTTCTGCTTCCGGCGGGTTCGTCACTGATGCCGGATGGATGCTGCGGTGCGGGAACCGTCATCAGTGACTGGTTATTTCGCGGCGCCGGTGACCGCGACAGCCGGGAATTGAGCGACGCACTTGACGGTCTTGGCATTCACCGCCACACATCGGTCTCAGCAAAACACCTGGACCTGTCCGGTTCCATGGAAGCGGGAAGCCTTTCTGACGCTCTGAAACTGTATGCAGATGTTATTCTTCGCCCGAAATTGAATGCAGATCAATTCGAATTTTCGCGTCAGCAGACCATTAATGAATTGCACGGTCTCGATGACGACCCTCGTGAAAAAGTCATGCTTTGTCTCGCCGAGCAATTCTATCCGGATCCCTATGGCCGTCCGGCAATGGGAAAACTGCCGGAACTTCAGTCATTGACAACCCCAAAAACAGCCACCATTGTTAAAGACTGTTTTCATCCTTCCCAAATGATCTTCTCGATTTGCGGCCACTACGATTTTGATGCCGTTTGCCGTCAAATGGAAACACTTTTTGACGGAGGTTCAGAATTTAAACCGCCTGTCATAACACCAAAGCACAAGGGGAATTCGTATCTGCACCTGCCCGGAGAGGGAGCGCAGGTTCATATCGGGTTAATGACGGAAGTGCCGCCTATCGGTTCCGGTTGCTATTATGAACTCATGGCCGCGGTTTCCATCTTATCCGGCAGCATGAGCAGCAGGCTCTTTACGGAGGTCCGTGAAAAGCGAGGCCTGTGTTATGCGGTGGGAGCCCGTTACCGCACGTTAAAAGAATATGCGGGCATTTCCTGTTACGCCGGGACAACCCCGGATAAGGCGCAGGAAACATTTAATGTAATTGTTGAACAGTTTAACCAGCTTCGGATGGGCATCACAGACGATGAAATGCAGCGAGCAAAGGTTGGCTTAAAAACATCGCTTATCATGCAATGCGAATCTACCAACAGTCGTTCGGGGGGGATTGCCGGTGACTATTGTCTGCTGGGACATGTTCGGAGCCTCGAAGAAATCCGGGATAAAATCGCAGCGATGAAAATCGATGATATCACAACAACTCTTCAGGAGAACCCTTTTGAAGAGTATACCGTTGTAACGATCGGCCCAAAAGAAATCACAATTTGAAACGGCATTCGATAAAATATGGAATTCAAACACAAAATACTGGATAACGGCTTAACGATCATTGGTGAAGTAAACTTAAAAGCCCAATCGGCCTCTGTCGGCTTTTTTGTTCGTAGCGGGGCTCGAGACGAAATCCCTGCTGTCAGCGGTGTTTCGCATTTTCTTGAACACATGATGTTCAAGGGAACTGAATCATTAACCGCTCTGGAAGTCAACGAGGCATTTGATCGGCTCGGAGCCCAATTCAACGCGTTTACCAGCGAAGAAAACACCGTTTATTATGCGGCTGTTTTGCCGGAATATCTGGAACAGGTTTCCGACTTGTGGATGCAGTTGATGCGGCCGTCTTTGCGCAATGACGACTTTGAGATGGAGAAAAATGTTATTCTCGAAGAAATCGCGATGTACAAGGACCTTCCCCAGTTCGAGGTGATGGACGAGGGCAAAATGCTGCATTTCGGACAGCACCCCTGCGGCAACAGTGTTCTCGGCACCAACGCCAGCATCACCGCCCTCTCGGCCACCCAGATGCGGGATTACTTTGCCTTGCGGTATGCCCCGGATAACATGGTTCTGGCCTGCTGCGGACATTTTGATTTTGACAACCTGTGCCGGTTGGCGGATAAAAAGTGTTCCTCGTGGAAACCGGCTAAAGCCCAGAGGACACGCAGTTCTTTTATGGGAACATTCGCCAGAAAATCCTTCAAGAATCCGAATCTTGCCCGCCAGCATCTTTGCCTTTTGAGCCCAACCGTTTCGATGCAGGACCCCCGGCGATACGCCGCCTCTCTTTTGAGTACAATCATTGGTGACTCGACCGGTTCACGCTACCACTGGGCCCTGGTTGACCCGGCACTGGCCGAATTAGCCGTAATGCAGTGCGATTCCATGGATGGTGCGGGGGTCTATTACAGTTATATTTGCTGCGACCCGAATAATACTGAAAAAGTTTTGGAATCACTCAATTCGCTTTATGCGGATATCAAAAATAACGGGGTTTCTGAGAATGAACTCCGGACGGCCCGTAATAAAGTGCTCAGCGCAATGACCCTCAAGTGTGAAAAACCAATGGGGAGACTTGTAAACCTCGGTTTCAACTGGGTTTACAACGCCGAATACCAAAGCGTCACCCAGGAAATCGAACAGGTTAAGTCTGTCTCATTAGAAGATATTTCGGGATTGATCGAAGAATTTGGCCTTGATAAATACACATTGTTTACGCTGGGTCCAAAAGAAATATCGTAAAACAGCTCGAAACTATGCCAATCCGGGCCAAAATCCCTTCCTGATATCTTGATTTTCAAGCCTATTTATGGTACAAGGGGAAAACCTTTTGGGAGGGTGTAATGCAGGACAATAAACAAGAAAACCAGGTTCTGGATGATGATATTTTGCGGTGTAAGGCGGATTTGCGAAAAGCATTTGACGCCATGGTCGGGTCCATTTCCGAAGAAGCCGCAACTGAGGAATCTGTGCCGGAACCGAAAGATACTCCGGTTATTGAAGCCGAGTTTATTGCGTTGCCGGAGGATATTCTGGATGATGAGCAACCCGCTGAGGCCGTTGTTGCTGCAGAACCCAGCCAGGAATCAATTAATGTCCCCCCTATTCAAATTCTGTCTTTCGATGCGATACAGCGTGATACCCTCGAAATTGCTGAACCTTCACCGGATAAGCCTGTCAGCGATTCGCCCATTTGGGAAAAGGACAAGATCGCACCGGAAGAAACCCCCATCGAACCCCATGCCGAACAGGTTAAAGTCGTCAAAATGAAAGTAAAACAGATCGTTCAGCAGGCACAGGAAAAGATCGTCTCAATTACGGCACAAAAGGACCAACTGCAGCAACAGGTTAATAAGACAATTTCAGAAAATACACACTTACAAGATGAACTGCGGTCCGGGCGTCAACAACTTGAACAACAGCTGCAGGCGTTCGAAACAGAAAAGATCGCCTTCAGAGAGGAAATCCAGACACTCTTAAGCCAACGCGAATATGCGGCCCGACAATTGGAAGACATGAAAAGTCAACTCGAGCAGAAAAGCAGCGATCCGGATGCACTGCTTGAAGACATCCGGGAACTCGAAAAAGAACTTCATGATAAGTCTGAAACAGTCCGCATTCAACAGCAGCAGCTTGACTCTGCAAATGAAAAGCTCATGGGTTTTTCGCAGTTGCAGGAAGCAAATTTAAAATTGAAAAAAGAATTGGATCAGCTCGGCGATCAACAACCCGAGTTTGCATCTGAAAGACTACAACTCCAGCAGGAGAATCAACATCTTTTAAAAGACATTGACCAACTGCGGGCACAGACAAAGGATTTCCAGGTAATCGCAGAACAAGCAGAACGTCTCCGTACGGAACTGGAAAAAACAGATATCATTTTATCACAGGAACGTGCTCACATACGGCAGATTACCGGGACGGTCAAGGGTCTTGAAGAAGAACTGGCTGTCGCTAGAGAGCAAAGGCAGGACCTCGCCGAACGCCTTTCGACCAAAGAACAGGAACTGGAACAGGCTTTGTCGGAACATAAACGACTCCATGATGAGTACAACGGTTTTCGCAACCAGGAAAATCGTGAAATATCAGATATGACATTCCAGTTGGAAGATTACCGGGATAAAATACGGGACATCGAGAGCCAACTCGAACAGGTCCGTCACGAATATGAAGCGTTCCAAACTCAGGCCAATGGGGAGATCAACCGCTTAACGGAAAGAAACCAGCAGTTAGATGATCAATCCCGGACGCTCTCAGCCGAGGCCGCCGCTCTCAGAGAGCAACTGCAGCATTCCAGTGAACAAGCGGACCAAATCCAGGCTGTTGAAATCGACTTGAATAATGCCAACGATGCCCTTTCGAAAGAACGCCTGTCCCGGCAGGAACTTCAGCAGCAATATGAGCAACTTCAATCGATGGTCTCCGAACTGCGCCGTCAAAAAGACGAACTCCTCGATCACAACCAACAGCAACAGACCACAGAAAGCCAATTGCGGCAGGAAATCGGACAACTTCAAGAATCCGTCAGGTCTTCTGAGGCCATGGCCAATGAGCTTGTCGAAGCAAAACATGAAATTGAACAGCTCCGACAACAAAATCGCAAATTGGAAGTTAACAGGGACAAAATCAGCAGCATCGAGGGGCAATTCGAACAGGTCCGCCATGAATACGAAGCGTTCCAAACTCAGGCCAATGGGGAGATCAACCTCTTAACGGAAAGAAACCAGCAGTTAGATGATCAATCCCGGACGCTTACAGCCGAGGCTGCCGCTCTCAGAGAGCAACTGCAGCATTCCAGTGAACAAGCGGACCGAATCCAGGCCGTTGAAATCGACTTGAATAATGCCAACGATGCCCTTTCGAAAGAACGCCTGTCCCGGCAGGAACTTCAGCAGCAATATGAACAACTTCAATCGACGGTCTCTGAATTGAACCGGGAAAAAGATGAACTTTTTGGACACCGCCAACAGCAGCAGACCACGGAAAACCAGTTACGGCAGGAAATCGGACAACTTCAAGAATCCGTCAGGTCTTTTGAGGCCATGGCCAATGAGCTTATCGAGACAAAGGATGAAATTGAACAACTTAAACAACAGAATCGGAATTTGGAAGATCAAATCACCGAAATAACCGTTTCAGAAGAAAATGATTTTGAAAACGAGAACCCCGCTGAAAATGATTCGGCGTTCGATTTCGCTGGTTCTAACGGCACCGAAAACAGCGACATCCCTGTATTTGATTTGGCGGATCAAATCATGGAAGAACAACGGCGCTCCGCGGCAAATCGCCGTCAGCGTCCGGAACCTGCTCTATCTGTCCCTTCAAAAAACTCCATTAGAAACGTTGTTCATCAATATGTGGGCTCAGCCAACACAGCCGTTGCCGATGTGAATAAAAGAGCCGGGATTGAGCACTACCCTTGGATTGACTCATCGTTAACCCCTTTCCAGCAGGATGTTCTGCGGGAAATCGTACGAAAAGATATAACTTCTTATAACCGAAAAAACCATAGCCCCCTCAGCCATCCATCGATGAAAAACTAAAATGAGCCAATATCGCTTACCACATGTTTTTCCAGGATGGATAACAAATTTTCAGGATTCACCGTGGTTATTCATTTGCGGCGGGATTCTACTGCTGCTTACTTTATCAGTGAGTCTGTTTATTTTCGTGAAAAAAAAGAAGAAAATGAAGAAAAAACCGGATAAACCGGAAGTTAACCCGACAAATGTTTCCGACGAATTACGCCACGACGAGATACTGAAAGTCATTAAAAAACAAAATGGCCGCCTGCGAAGCCTATTGCTTGCTGCAAACAGCCTGCATGATCTGCCGGTTACCATTCCGGTGAATTTGGCGGTTTGCTTGGCCAGGACTCATAAGTGCCTCCTGGTGGATCTGGACATCAAAAGAAATGCAATTGCCCAGGTTTTTGAACTGGACACAACCGGCACCGATGCGAGTCTGATAGTAAGTTCCTACCCCACGCAGCTTGAAAATCTCTCTGTCTGGCCGGCACATAATTTTGGGATGCTCAGACAGATGAATCTCCGAACGCTATTTGAAGGGGCCGTCAAGAAATATGACTATGTTCTGATTTACGCCCCTTATTTAACCACCCTGCCGGACCGCCGTCAAATTGCTGCCTGTGCCAAACAGGCAATCACTTTTTCCGGCGATAAAGAATCGCAATTGATAAAACTGCTCGAAGTATGCAACTGTAAAGTTATCGCCAAGTTTTAAAGAATCAAAGCAATGCGGCGGCATGCCTGTCGATGATCCATGTCACCTTGTTCATGATCGGCCAGAGAAAATGAACCGGATATTTTAGCTCATCCGGCTCCGAGTGAAATACGTCCCGTACAATTTCGGCTTTGGATTGACCACTGATCAAGATAATGATTTCCGCCGCTTCTTTAAAGACCGGCACGGTCAGTGTAATCCGGCTGAAACCGGCATCCATGCGATAAACCGCCGTGACCAGGCTGTTTGTATCAAACAACGCGTTTGTATTCGGCAGCAGCGATCCAATGTGTCCATCCGCTCCCATTCCGAGCATTACAAGATCAAACCGGGGCACCTGACCGGACTTGAGTCCAAAGACATTTAAGATGACTTGTTCATATTCTTTAGCGGCCTGCGCATAGTTCGTATCCTCCCCTGTTACACGATGTACATTCTCGCCGGGAATCGGGACATCCAGCAAAAAGGTATGAACCGCTAAGCCGAAATTACTCGCTTCGGCACTAGGCGGCACACAGCGTTCATCGACCCAGAAAAGATGCACTTTTTGCCAATCAATTTTTGAGTAGGCGGATTTTTCTGAGAGCAGTTCGTAAAAAGCTGCAGGAGTCTGTCCGCCGGAAATGGCCACATAAAAAACACCCCTCGCATTGATGGCCTTACACGCCGAATCGATAAACAGATCGAACGCTTTTTTCGCCAGATTTTCAGAATCTTCGGCTTTTACAATTTTTGGTTCTTGTTCATTTATCAGATCCATCGTATGCCTCCTGAATATGCCCAATCGGATCTCATGGAGCCATCCGGCTCATTAATAACTATACGAAGAAAAGGCAAAGATGCGACAAAAAAAATATCCGGATGTCGTTTCCGGGCCTTAAAATCATGTTACTGATCTATAACTCTATGTAAATAAAGAAATTGCAAAAAATCCGAGAATTTCCGTTCAATGCTTCTGTTTTTGCTTTTCCACCAAAAAAGTTTTGAGGATTTCCGCCGCAGCGATTGCATCCAGTCGCTTTTTCTTTTTTTTGCGGGTCAATTCAAGTGCTGTAATCAGGTCTTCGGCCTCAAAACTGCTCAATCGCTCGTCCTGGAAGAGAATCGGAATATCAACACAGGCTGCAAGATTTTTTGCGAATTCCCTGACCTGTACCGCCCGCGGCCCTTCCGAGCCATCCATATTGAAAGGCATTCCAATGACAACGGCCACAATTTGTTCTTCGGCAATCACCGCACGAACGCGCTTTACTAACTCGCCGCTGCTTTGGGTCTCGATAACAGAATGAGGGGACACCAGCGTTTCCGAAGCGTCAGAGACCGCAAGCCCGGTTCGCTTTTGCCCGTGATCAATTGCAAGGTATCGCATACGCTTCCGACACTATAAGAATTTTCCGGAATGGTGCTCTTTGATTTTGTCAAGCAATTCCTTTAAGCGATGGCTCTGGTCGACCGGACAAACCAGCGTCGCATCCCGCGTGTGTGCAACGATCATATTTTCGACACCCAACATCGCCAGCAAATGCCCTTTTTCCTCCGTGGCGATAATGTTGTTCTTAGAATCAAGCAGTTCGCTGTGATCGGAGATAACAATATTGTTATCCGGATCGGACTCAATGATATCCACCAGTGCCGCAAATGAACCCATATCCAGCCAGCGGCACGGCAGTTTGATGCCGTAAACCTGATCGACTTTTTCCATAACGGCATAATCAATGCTGATCCTGGGAAGTTTCGGAAACCATTCCTGCAGACTTTGCTGCTGTTGAGGTTTCCCCCAATCCATCTGGATCGCTTCAAGAGGCTCGACACATTCGGGAAGATACTTTTTCAGGTTGCTGAGAATCGTTTCGCACCGCCAGACAAACATTCCCGAGTTCCATGCATACTGCCCGCTATCCAGATATTCTTTTGCAGATTTTTCATCCGGTTTTTCTTTAAATGCATCGATTACATGAACCGCTTCTTCGGCAGACTCACACGGTATCGTTTGCCCGAATTTGATGTACCCAAGCTGTGTGCTTGCAAAGGTCGGCTGAATCCCGAATGTCACCATCGCATCAGGGTTTTCATTAACGAACGACAATGCGCTTCGCATCGCCTGCTGAAATGTTTCTTTGGGCTCCAGCACCTGGTCCGCGGTAACCACCGCCATATTGGCTTTCGGGTCATACTTATGAAGGATGGTCGCCGCCAAACCAATCGCACCGGCGGTATCACGAACCGCCGGCTCGGCAATGACGTTTTCCTCAGGCAGTTCGGAAAGATTTTCACGAACCAGCTCCACATAGTTGGCATTCGTCAGCACAAGGATGTTACGTAAATCAAAGATGCCCTCTAAGCGATCAAAACAATTGCGAAGCAATGTCTGACCATCCAACAATTTCAAAACCTGTTTGGGATGGTGTTCGCGGCTCAACGGCCATAAGCGCTTGCCGGTCCCTCCGGCCATGATTACAGCATAATCCATGATATCTTATCCCTGTATTAGAGTTAAATCTCACTTGCGATCAAACAAGATATTTGTCGTCAATCTGCGCAACCGGTTTGATCTTTTCCGCCATGTCCTCAAAACCCGGACATCCCATCAACGCAAACGTTGCTTCCTTTCCGAGTTCAACGGCGGGTTGGTCATAAGCATCGATCCCAAAGAGCAGTCCGGCAATCGAAGTCGTAACCTCGAACAGGTAAATAAACTGTCCGATGGCCGAAGCGTCAATTCGATCAAAATGAACCGTCATACACGGACGCTTATCGTGAAGCAATGCGTACTCAGTTGCCAGTTTCTCGCTGTTGAGAAGCTTGGACATTTTCTGCCCCGCCAGATAATCCAGTTCAGGAGCCACTTCCGGCTCAGGCCCAATGACCACATCACGAGTAAATTCAGTGACCTGCAGAAACGTAAATAATTTATCATTGGGTCCTTCACGATACAACTGCACCTGGCTGTGCTGATCGGTCGTCCCCAGCGCCTTAACCGGTGTCGGGCCGACAAAAACATCCTTGCCCATAAGGTCTTTGGTCTTGCCAAGGCTTTCGGCCCACAACTGACGATACCAATCCGACAGGTCCTTTAACGCATACGAATACGGCATCATCACCGAGATCGGTTTTCCGCGATTGTAATAGTGCCAGTTCACTGCAGCGTTGATCGCGGCGGGATTGGCAAAGAAATCTTCCTTACTGCAAAGTGCATCCATTTTGCGGGCTCCGGCCAGTAACCCGTCAATATCAATACCGCAGACAGCCGCGCTAAGAAGTCCCACGGGGCTGAGAACACTGAACCGTCCGCCCACACCATCCGGCACTACCAATGTTCGCAACCTGGATTCATCGGCGATCTTGCGCATGGTTCCCGCCTTGGCATCTGTCGTCGCAACGACCTGTTTTTGGAAACCTTCTTTACCTAATTTTTCCAAAAGCATCTGACGGATAACCAGAAACTGTGAAGCTGTCTCAGCGGTTCGGCCGGACTTGCTGATCACATTGAAAACCGTCTTTCCCAGCTTATTGCCGATCCAATCCAGGAAACTGCCTAACTGCATCGGGTCCACATTATCAAAAACGAACAGGCGGGGCCCTTTACGCTGCTTTTCATCCTGATTATACATATAGGGATTCAATGCGGTCTGTAAAGCGATGTTCCCAAGTGCCGAACCGCCGATACCTAGTACGACAAAATTTTCACAACCGTCTTTGATCTCTTTTGCAACAGCCTTTACGTCTGCCGGATAATCTTTATTATAGGGCAGGTCCCGATACGGGATTTTACCGGATTTGCGCTGTTGATTGCATTCGGCAATTGCCGGCAGCGTTTTTTGGGCCAACCCGTCCAGCTGTTCTTTCGTAATCCCGTGTTCAGAGCCAATCACGGCAGCCATGGCATTTTTGTAATATAAAGACACCTTTGTTTCAGACACGTCTGTCTCTCCTTTGATAAAAAGTCGTGTATTTCAGATTTTATTTATCCGCCTAATCGGTTTAATTTGGCGTATTTTACCATTAATGATTTTGTTTTTCCAGAGTTGAATCGGACAACCACAATACTATCTTCTCCCAGATCCAGATATTCCTTGACCCGTCCGAGCCCGAATTTCGAGTGTTCGACAAGCAGATTGACGGGAAAGGCGTCTTTCGGGCTCGTCTTGCCGGATGCAAATGACGGCTCAGAACCCGCAAAATGATCCGGCTCATCCCAGCCGGAATCGAACACTTTCGATTCGCCTGAAAAACCGATCTCGTATAGGAATTGTGACGGTGTGGAACGGATGAACTGGCCGCGAATGACCCGGTGACGGGCATACGATATTTTTAATGTCTGTCGGGCCCGTGTCATCCCCACGAATAATAATCGGCGTTCCTCTTCAAGATCGTCCCCGCTCATGCTGCTGCGTTCATGCGGCAAAATACCGTCTTCCAGCCCGACGATAAAAACATGGTCAAACTCCAGTCCCTTGGCCGCATGAAGCGTCATCAATGACACCCGTCCGGAGTCCGGCTCATAGGCATCGCTGTCACTGTACAAGGCGATCATCTGAAGATAGTCCATCAGGTTCGGTTCTTCGGCCCGCTTGTCGTATTCGGCCGCAGCACTGATCAGTTCACTGATATTTTCCATCGCATCCGGATCAGCATGAAGCGATTGGGCCATCCCGGTGTCTGAAAAAACCCTTTCCATCAGCGGTGACACATCGC
The DNA here is from genome assembly GCA_963675525.2 of Anaerohalosphaeraceae bacterium. Taxonomy (GTDB): domain Bacteria; phylum Planctomycetota; class Phycisphaerae; order Sedimentisphaerales; family Anaerohalosphaeraceae; genus 4572-13. Next base: position 181,967 of record CAXXSL010000020.1, read on the forward strand.
CTTCCATATCATCCTGAAGCTGTTGGATCGTTTTTGAAAATTCGATCAAACGACCCCGCGTCGGGCGATTGATTGTTTCAACCTGTTCGGCCCGCAATCCGGCCTCCAGCAGCGTCAACCCCTGAAGGCGAGCGAAATCCGCCAATCGACCCAGCGACGTCTTTCCAATTCCGCGAGGATGCGTTCCAACCGCTCGCAAATAAGCAATGTTGTCCTGCGGATTAACCATCAGTTTTAAGTAACTCAGCAGATCCCGGACCTCCTTGCGGGCATAAAATTCAACGCCGCGAACAACCTGATACGGCAACTGCCGCTGGACAAAGGCTTCTTCAATCGCACGACTCATCGAGTTGACGCGATAAAAAACGGTTATCTCATTTGGATCTTTGCCTTCATCGATCAACCGTTCGGCCTGCTCGGCAACCCAATGAGCTTCTGCTGATTCATCGTCGCAGGATTCAATAACAATATCGCAGCCCTGTTCTTTTGTCGGCACCAGACGTTTTTCTTTTCGTTTCGTATTGGCAGCGATCAACTGATCGGCCTTTTCAAGAATTTTGGCGGTTGATCGGAAATTTTCCTCCAGCTTCACCACCTTCGCATTCGGCCAGTCCTTTTCAAACGCAAGAATATTTTCAATGTCCGCCCCCCGCCAGCGATAGATCGACTGATCCGGATCGCCGGTCACACAGATATTGCGATGCGCCAGCGCGACTCCTTTGGCGATCTGGTACTGCGCATGATTGGTATCCTGATATTCATCCACCAATAAATAACGGAACCGGTTGCTGAGTTCCCCTCGCACGTGCGGACAGTCACGCAGCAGAAAAGCGGTCTGTAATAGCAGATCGTCAAAATCCATCGCATTATTCTGCTTTAAGATCTGTTGATATTTGACATACACGTTGGCGGTATTTTTCTCAAAAAAATCATCTGCACGTTCCTTAAATTGCTCGGGGCCTTCAAGGTCGTTCTTTAGACGTGAAATATAATCCAGCATTCGTGACGGAGTAAAGCTGCTGACATCGACCTGGCAGGCGGCAATCGCCTCTTTCATGCAACGCTGCTGATCCTTCACATCAAAAATGCTGAAATTCGGCTGGATCTGTGCCGCTTCCGCATATCGACGCAGGATCGAGACACAGAGCGAGTGAAACGTGCTGACATGAACACCCGGAACCGAAACCGACTCGGCAACACGGTTTCGCATCTCTTCGGCGGCTTTATTGGTAAAGGTAATCGCACAAATATGATAAGGGCGAACACCTGATTCGATCAGTGCCGCGACCCGGCAGGTGATCACACGGGTCTTTCCGCTGCCCGGGCCGGCCAGAACCAGTAAAGGACCTTCTTTATGGTAAATCGCATCTTTTTGCGACTCAGTCAGTTTGTCGATCGGAACTACAGAACTCAAACACACCTCCACATACAATCAATAATTTTGTCAGTGTCATGAAAGTGTGCATTAGAAAAGATTAACATGAGAAAGTCAACTGTGTACTCCAAAAACAAGGCATGGGCAAGCCAATAACGCTATTATTTCTCTTCCTGCTGCTTTTGCATCTCTTGAATAAACTGGGCTTCCTGTTTGCGAAGTTTTTCAAAAAGATCCGGTCGTTCGATCTGCAAACGATTAAGCAGGCTCATTCGCATTTCTGGCTGCAGCGACTCATTATTCAGAATTGACAGAAAGGCCTGGTACTTGATTAGATCCAGATTAGGCAAACCCATACGCCCCGGTTCATCGTCACCCATTTCTCTTTGATATTTATCATAAATTTCCTGAGCAAAATTTTCCCGAGTCGCCGCCGCGTCGTCCTCATGCAGCGCATATCGAAAATAGCTCTCATTCAGAAGTGTGAAAGTCATCTGGACGGCATCCTTGATACCCAAACCGTCAAATTCCTCCCGCCAGCGATCCTTAACAAATGTCAAAAACGGAACTTTGTATTCATCGCGTTCATAACCGGCAGCATCAATAAAATGTTCATTTCGTAAGCGTTGATATAATTTCATCGCCATTTTCTGCTGCCCAGCCTGATAAAAATAAAGTACCGCATCTTCCAGAAGATTCTTATGGCCTGTACGAACGGCTTTGGGATTGCCTTTCTCGAGATTTTCATACTTAACGATCTTGCCCATCCATGTGTCGTCACAGCTCTTGAACATGCGCGGGTCCGGGAATTGATAGATTTCCGACGTTGTTTTATCTGATGATTGATAGATGACAATTTTTCCGTTTCGAAAGAGATTCTGCAGGCTATGGAAAATGATTCGATCTGTATTTTTTTCATCGATTCGATACTGCCCGGATCGACCCGCAAGCTCCAGTCCTTTAGCCGCCCAATAAATCGCGTGCGCATCCGGGTGCTCCCAGTTCAATGGCAAGTGTTCGTTGGGATCAGCATACTCAACCGGCCCGTATTGCTTATTCAACTTGACCATGAAATCAATATCAAACTTCCACACCTGACGAAGTTGGCTGGCCTTAGCGTATATATCTAACTTTTCAAGAACGCCGGTTTTACGATAAAGGTCGAGTACATCAAAAACTTCTTTGGCAAAACGTCCCGGCGTCTGGCGAAGCATCAGATAATTAACAACCAGTTTGTCTTGGTCCAGAAACACCGGGTCAGCCGCCTGAAGGTCACTGATAAATTTAGAAATCTGTTCATCGGCCAGTGTTTCGTTGAGGGTTTTGGGGGCCGCAGCCAGTTTGTCAAAATAGTCGGTGGATTGATCGCCCAGAAGCGGCCGGATAGAAAGTGCCAACTCCTTCTTATAATAGCGGTGGCAATCGTCTGACACCCCTGAAATCTTATGCTGAAAGATCCACGCCAGCGAGCGATACAGTATAATACTGTGAGGATTCTTGATGATCGCTTTATCACGCAGTAATTCATACCCATTGCGAACCCATCGCCAGCGATCTTCCGGCTGTGTATTGGGGATGGCCACCGAGATGTTATACGCCATGTTCCATGCGTGAAAATCCCACACCGAAGCAAACCTTGGCTGAAGAAGCGTGATCCATTCAGCAAGCTGTTTGGCATCAAAAAACTTGCCTTCCTGCTTCAGATTATCTGCACGCATCCAGAGGATATCCACCACCAAACCCCGAAACGCCCCCATTGCAACCGTCGCAAAGGCCAGAGACGGCGGTGCATTTTCCAGCGGTTCGTTGGCCACCAGCCCCATATCCTTTCGAGCCGTCTGAATTGACGCCGTTCGAACCGAAGCCAATGTCAGCAACACCCCGCCAAGAAGGATGCAGCCAACAACAATAAGTCCGTCTTTTAATCGCATTCCATTTTCCTACACAACAGCCTTGGCAATTTCACGCCGGCTGAAAATAAACATCCCGATAAGCATCGCAAGCAAACCCTTGACAAACAAGGTGATCCCGGCGGTCGTCAGCAAAAATGTCCAACGCAATGTCCGCCCATCAATAATGTAACCGTTGGGATTATACGCACCGTCAAATTGCGGTATCAGCCACAACAGGGGCTTGATGGTCAGTGAATAAATGATTCCGATCCCGCTGCCAAGACCGCTGATGGAATCCGTAATAAAACCATTTGTCAATCCGGCAAAGAACACCAGCAGACAGGCAAGGATCGCTACAGGAAAAGACAGCCATGTTGAGAGTGCAACACCCAGGACACTCAGGAAGATAAGCTGGATCAAGATCGTCAGAGTCGCCCGAATATAATTTCCTGTAAAAGTGCCTGTTTTATACAATATCTCGACATTTTCCGGAATGATTGTCGTACGGTTTACAGCCGGGTTGTTGAAGAACGCCACCGCCAGATAACGATCGGATGAAACAGCATTGGCCGGGATTGGAAACTCATGCATGGTTTTGGTTGCTTCCTGTCGTTCCACACTATAGATCGGGGTCGTCAGCAACCCGGTGCCTGCTTCATATTGACGAATGTCGCCCACTCGCCACATGCCGTACACCTGGTCATCCGGCGTGGGGGCCGATGTTTCATATTTATACCGAACAAAAATAGCCGAATTAGGGTCCTGAGGGTCCTTGACATTGACATTTTCAAAATCCCATTGTTTGATCCGGCCTGGCGAAACGGATTTGGCCTTCATGATCTCCTGAGAACGCAATTCGCCCAAGATGCGAGTAACGCTCATTCCCTCAGGAAGCTGGTTATTCTTTTTTAATGTGTTGAATTGTTCGATCGCCTTTTGATTCAAGGCTTCAATGTCCAGTTCCGATTTGATGCCGATACGAGACGTAAAAAATTCGTACTTGACCTGAATTTTCTGGTCGGCCGGGGCATCGGACAAACGTGGAATAAATAGGATGCACCCATAAAGTACCGATCCGAATATAGCCAGTAAGGTAACATTTAAAATAAAGATTCCCAAAAGTTTGCCAAGAATTAATTGAAACCGCTGAACGGGCTTTGTCAGAACCAGGTAAATATGCTTTCGCTTCAGATCGTTGCTCAGGGTGAAGCACGATATCGCGATCGTCAGGATCGAAAGGAGAAAGCCGATCAAACCTAAACCGTAGCTGGAAAAAGTTTGCAACTTGCCCAGCAGCGTTCCGTCGCCCCCCATGACCACGCTCATCAACGGCAGTAATATAATCAACAGCAAGAATACGACGATGGCGATTTTCATGCGTACCGCCTGGGCCAACGTATTCCGTGCTACCGCCCAGACACTACGCATCTGCAGTGTCCTCCATATCATCGGGACGCGTCACTTCGGTTTTTCCCGTATCTTTCTTACCGATCAATTCATCAAGAACATTCTTCTTGACGTCAGGTTTTTCTTTCGGTCCAGGTTCAGAAACATCGTCTGTCGCAGGCGTTTGGATCGGGGATAACTCCGCCGACTTTTGAGATAACTGCCGCAGCAATTGGTCGTCTGCGGCCGGTTTACTTTTTTCGGCTTGTGTCGTTTCCACCACAGACTCCTTCGGTGGTTCCGGCTGGACCTTTGCCGTAACCAGTTGGTCAAGAACGTTGTCGCGGCGAACAACCGGCTTTTCAGCTAAAAAGCCTGAGATGCCAGTGCCCGTTTCGGCACCGCTGGTGCGTTGTTTTTCCTGGCGTGCCTGCGCAACGATCTTCACAAAAAAGCTTTCCAGCTTATCCATCGGACTTTCAACATCAACCTTGTCACATTCGGAAGTGGCGATCGACTTGATCTTCTCCAAAGCCTGAACACTCAGCTTGCCGGTTCGGATCTGGGTTTCATTTTTTTGCTGGAGCAGCTCCTTAACCGTCCCTTCAACCTGCATCCGTCCGCCATACAAAATACCGATGCGGTCACAAACATCTTCCACATCCGCCAAAAGGTGACTGCATAACAAGATGGTTTTTCCGCGTTTGACCAGTTCGACAAACAGATCTTTCATTTGCCGCGTTCCCATCGGATCCATGCCGGAAGTCGGCTCATCCAGAATTAACAGATCAGGGTCATTGATCAGAGCCTGAGCCAGACCGATACGCCGGGCCATCCCTTTGGAAAAGGTTCCGATCTGACGGTTCCCCATCCCGGACAGGCCCACCATTTCCAGAAGCGTTTCAATGCGGGATCTTCGGATATTACCCGGCAGGCCGAATATTCTGCCGTAAAAATCCAGTGTTTCACGCGCGGTCAAATATTTATACAGGTAGGATTCCTCGGGCAAATAACCCACGCGAGCCGATATCTTCGGATCACTGATGATTCCGCCCATGACAAACGTCGCCCCCTTGCTCGGATGCAGCAGATTAAGGATCATTTTCAACGTCGTGGTCTTACCCGAACCGTTCGGCCCCAGAAATCCGTAGATTTCGTTGTGTTTGATCTTCAGGTCCAAATCTTCGACTGCAATAACCTTAGCCCGGCCCCACCAGTCCGGAAAGATTTTGGTCAGTGAAACCGTTTCAATCGCATAGTGATTTTCAGATGCTGCCACTGTTGACTCCGCAAAACTTAAGATTGTTCCTGTACGTGCGGATCAAGATGCTCGCCGAAACGTACCAGGCGGGCACTGTTAAAGATGACCGCCAAAGCCCCAACCAAATGCAGTAACGCCGCCATGATCAGATTGACCCACCCCATCGTGATGACAAAGATACCGATCACAATGAAAAGAATGCCGAAACAAAGATTCTGATTGATGACCGTTCGTGTTTTTCGAGACAGTTGAACCAAAAACGGCAGTCGACGCAGATCGTTGCTCATCAGCGCGATCGAAGCCGAGTTAATGGCGACATCGCTGCCCGCCGCTCCCATCGCAATCCCCAGATCGCCCGCCGCCAGAGCCGGAGCATCGTTAATACCGTCACCCACCACCGCCACCAGATGCCCGTCCCGGCGAATCGCCTCCACGACCGCTAATTTGTCCTGCGGCAAACAATGTGCCTTGTAGTCCGTACAACCCAACTCAGCAGATACTCGATTGGCAACTTCCCGCCGGTCACCGGTCAACATAGTAATACGCCGAACGCCGTTTTCAAACAATTCGCTAACAGCCTGTTGTGCCTCCGGACGCGTCTTGTCCTGCAAGCCGATCCAGCCGAGACATTTACCCGCAGCAGCAAGATACAGCGTACTGAATCCCTGTTCTTCATGCAGTGATGGATCGGAAACATTACTGACATCGATACCGTTTTCCTGCAAATAGCTGTCGCGGCCGACCAATACGGCACGGCCGTCAACCATGGCCGAAACACCCTTGCCCGGCGCTTCATGAAACTGTTCGGCCTGCGTAAAAGTGACATTGGCCTCACGGGCCAGGTTGATCACCGCCCGTGCCGCCGGGTGTTTACTCATCTGCTCGGCCGAGGCCGCCAAAGCAAGCATTTCAGCCGGCTCAATATCGCTGGCCGGTTCCAGTTTGGTCACATAAAGTTGCCCGGTCGTTAACGTTCCGGTTTTATCAAACACAACCGCTGTCAGCCGTCCGGCAATCTCCAGCAGCGATACGTTTTTAATCAGAATACCCAGTCGAGCCGCAGCGGATAACGCCGCCACCATCGCCGTCGGAGTCGCCATGATCAACGCACACGGACAGGAGATCACAAGAATACCGATGGATATTTCCAGCTTGCGCGTAAAAAATAACACGATTCCGGCGATCATCAGGATCGTCGGAATATACCATTTGATGTAGCGATCGATCATACGCATGATCGGCAGCTGCGTTTGTTCGGCGGCAATAATTAACTGCTGCACTTTTCCCAGCGTTGTATCGTCGCCGGCTTTGGTCACCGTAATGTCCAGCACGCCTGTCAGGTTTGAGGTTCCCGCAAAGACCTGCATTCCGGACACCTTATCGACCGGTAACGATTCACCCGTGATGGTCGCTTCGTTAACCGTGCTTAAACCCACTTTGATCTCGCCGTCTGCAGGAATATTATCGCCCGGACGCACACGCACCACGTTACCCGGTTTCAACTCGCTGACCTTAACCTCCTTTTCAGAGCCGTCGTTGTCCAGCAGGTTCGCGGTGGTCGGCGTTAAATGGATCAATGACTCGATCGCCGCACGCGCCCCCAGCGCCGTACGTGTCTCCAGCAATTCGGCAATAAGCATAATAAATGCCACCACGCCGGCTTCGACGTAATCGCCCATCGCAAATGCCGCGATGATCGCCAGCGCCACCAGTTCGTCCATGTGCATATGACCCTGAATGATTCCTTTGGCCGCATGGATAATGATCGGCAGTCCCAGGAGGATCGCACCGACCATGGCGATCATGTTGCTGACAGTATCCATGTCACCGGCATACAGCCAGTCAAGCAGGGACCACTGGGCAAGCTTGCTGTTGACGATCAAAATAAATCCGATCAGGGTGCCGACGAACGCCAGGCTGACACGAAACTGCTTACCTTCGGTGCCGCCCTCGTCATGCAAGTGACTGTGCTGATCCAGTTCTGATACCTTAATTCCAATATGATTATGGGCCATAGTATTTACTCAACTCTGTAACGGTTAGTTTAAGCTGTTGGATTTAGCTTTCTGTTTCTTGATAGCCGGGTCCCGGTTGATCAGGATACGGATTTCACGCGGTTTGCCGTCGCCGGAAGGCTGAATGATGATCTTTTCGTCGGCGTTCTCCAAAACCTCCTCTATCGCATCCTGGTAAAGTTTCTGCAGGACCAGCTCGGGACGTTTTTGGTATTCCGGCAACAGGTTCTTAAGGTACTCGGCATTGGCCTTGGCGTCTTCAACCACGGTTGTCCGGTAAGCGCGTGCTTCGGATATTTTCGACTGAACCTGGCCGGCCAGTTGAGCAACAAGTTGCTCCTGCTCCGCTTGTGTCATATCCGGCTTTTTAAGCTTCTCAAGAACCGACTCGGCATTCGGGCCGCCCGTGTCCGTAAGTATTTTTTCCTTATAGGACAACGCCTCAACCCATGTTTGGTCACTCTTCTGACGGGCGCCGCTGGAAGCCTGAAACGCATCATCCACTTGGCGAGGCCACGTGATCCGGTTTCGGATATCGACAACCTTAATGCCCGACTGAACCTGATCCAGACGACGCTGCAACTCCTCGCGAACATTATCAGCAATGCCGGTTTCACTTTTGATCGCTTCGTCGATCGTGTAATGCACCATTGTGTTCACGATCGCGTTTGAAGCAAGGCTTTCCAGAAGCGGTTCGACCGTATCGGCTGCCGCCTCAAGAAAATCCTCACCCGGTTCCTGATTTCGCATAAAGACATTCTGGAAAAACAAAACCGGTGAATAAATCTTGTAAGAAAGGGTCCATTTGGAATGAACAATATTATAGTCCGTTCCTTCCATTCCTTCCAGGCTGTCGTTACGCGTCAAACAGTAGCCGTCGGTAAGCGGATCCAGCGGACCGGTCACAGTCCGTTTCAGGTTAGGATTCATTTTTTCCGCATCGGTCTCAGCATACCAGAATGAGTCGATGTCGATTGTCTGAACGCGCTGAACCGGAATACGGATCACTTCATTAAATGGTTCCGGAAAAGCCATTTCAAAACCCGGCTCAATGACCGGATTCTCAGCAGAACCCTGAATCTTGCCAAAAAGCAAAAGCAGCGCCTGTTCATCCGACTGGACCTGGAAAATTCCACTGAAAACAAATAATAAAAGAAGCACGAACATAAAGAGCTTTAAGATATTAAAACTCACACGCAAAGCTCCCGTCAGGGACTTTCCGGCCTCATCCAACTGCTCGGCCAGCAACCGGTCCTGCTCTTCCGGGCTTTCGTGACTACAGCGTTGATGGTGGTGATGATGGTCTGCCATGGCTTAATTCCCTGCCCCTGAAGTCGCGGTTTTCGGCTTAATGTCCGGCAATTCTTTTAGCAAGTGGATCGGCTCGGTTTCGACACCCAGCACGATCGTACTGCGCTGGGCCAGGATCTTCTTCAATGCCTCAAGGTCACGCAGGAACATGGCCAACTCGGGGTCGGCCTCAAGCATCTCGTAATACTTGGCCGCTTCCGCATCACCGGCTCCACGGATCGCTTTGGCTTGTGCATCGGCCACCGCAAGCAGTTCTTTCTGCTTGGCGTTCGCATCGCTCGTGATACGCTCAGCTTCGGCGTTTCCGGCCGCGAGGATCGCCTCGGTCTTGCGGTTACGGTCGGCTTTCATGCGTTCAAAGACTTCCGCAGTTGTGCCCTTGTTGATCAGCAAACGTTTAATACCAACCGCCTGTATTTCGATGCCGTATTCATCTAATGCCTTCTGCTGAATTCCCGCCGCGATCTCAGACTCGATTTGCTGGAACTGTATTTTTGAAGGATCGGTATTGACAAACTCGCTGAAATAATGCCGCCCGATAACCGAGTTTTGCTTGTTTCTCAAAAGACTCTTGAGGTTTTCTTCTGCGGTCACCACGTCTTTTACAGAAATCAGGAATTGATTGGCGTCCTTGATTCGCCAAACAACATAGCTTTTAACGATAATAGGTTCACCGCCGGCTGTCGCAGTCTCCTCTTCCGGTGTATCCTGAAACAGGCGGCTGCGCTTGTCAAACCGGCGTATTACTTCAATCGGCTTGGGGTATTTAAACTGCAGCCCCGGCTCATTGATCTGACGGACGGGTTCGCCAAACCGCTCGACGATCACGATGTCAGTCTGACGCACCTGAAACATCACCGACCACAGACCCAGCACAACAACAACCAGTACCACGCAAAGTATTGTCCAGAAGTTCCTCATTTTTCCACTTTCCTAATATAAATGATTCCTTTTATTTTTGTTCCTGCAAGCCCAGGTCCAGATCATACAACGACGGCGTCAGTTTCTCCTGCAGATCGACGATATATACCTGGCTGTCATTATCTTCGGTGACCACGACATATTTTCGGATTGTCTTCAACGACTCCTCCAGCACCATCAGCCGCTGCAGTTTCATAAAGATTTCCGGCGAGGCCATATACCCGTCAAGCTGGCCGCTGAACCGAAGCCCTTCGCCCCACGCCGTATAGGTCCGCTCAAAGGCATCGCTCTTAGCTTGACGAAGTGTCGTATAGATTTTCCCTTTAACCTCCTCCAGTGACGATTGCAGCAACTCCCGCATCTGCTCTGTTTTACGTTCGTCGCCAAGTTGCTTTGAATGCTCATACGCCATCGCCAAATCATACAGAGCATCCACCTCAGCGATAGAGCCGCCCAGTTCGGTGAGCAGTTTGTTCTTGCCGGCCTGGGCATTCAAGACTGTCGCCTGCTTTTTCTGCACGGTAGCGACAACCTTTTCATATTCGGCAGCAACCTCAGCGGGAGGATGAACGCCCTGCAACCCTAAAAAGATAATTTCAACACCCAACTGTGCCTCGTTAGCGGCTCTTTGAATCCGCTGCTTTAATTCCTCCGCCGCGGCAAGCCGCCCGGACCCCAGCAGGCTGCCCGTATCTGTTTGACCGGCAAGATCATCAAATTCAACCTTCGCACTGCCCGCAAACCGTGTCAACTCCCGGTAACAGATCACTTCCAGCATCGGTTCTGTGTCTTTGTGGTGATACAGGAAATCCCGCATATTCGAAATGCGATACTGGATCGGAACATTCGCCTGCACAACACTGACCGGAACGGCCCCCTTTTCATCCTGCTCATTTTTGGACTCTACCGCCACCAGCAGATCATATTCCTCTTCATAATGCTTTTCACCCCAGAAGAAGGCTCTTTTATTCTTATCGTCGTCGCCTTCTTTGTACCCAATGGAAAGCTGCTGAACCTCATCGGTCGGATAGACATAAGCAATTTCGATCGGCCAGGGTTTTTTGAAATGGATACCAGGCCCTTCATCCCGAACCGGCGACCCGTAATACTCGATCACCCCGGCATGTCCCGGGCCGATCACCACAACCGAACTGAGTAAATACAGCATCGCCAAACCAAAAAGAACAAGCGGAATGATCGCCTTCTCCAGCAGTTTGTAAAACCAGGTCTGTGAAACCTGAAATCCGAATTGGTAATCGATCGTATGAGCAACCGTATGCAGAACCCCGCCCGGCTCATTAAACAAACCGAGGATTCGGCTGTCATAAGGCGGCCGACTGTATTCGCCCGTCACGCGCGGTCGATAAATATCCAGCACACTGTTCAGCAGGGTTTCGGCACCCAGCACAACCATGACCCACGGCAGGATGTACTTAAGAACCGCCAACCCTTCAGGATGCTTAAAATAAGCCAGCGACAAAGCACCCGCCAAAAGGATCGACAAAAGAGACACCAGTAATAAATACGCACCTCCCGCACGCAGCGGCTTCCACTGGCGTTGGGTGCTCATGCCGGTGCTGTACCGGCTGAATAAAAAGCACAGGAAGGAGATCGCAAACATCAGCACCATTCCAAGTAGCGGATTCGCCAATGCCCAGGTAGCCGATTTAATCGGATCGACACTGAACTTAAATAACCAAAGCCCCACCAATATTTCATAAAGCCCGATGAGGATCGAAATAACCGGAATTCCCCATTTTTCCAGGAACTGCAGCCGCTTCTGAGCGACCGCCAGCATCGCCATCCGGTCTCCGCCGCCCGCAAAAATCGTACCCTGCTGGTCCGTCTTGGAAAGCTGCGTCATATCTAATTTTTCCTGCTCAGCCAGACACCGCTGATGAAATTGAATCAGCAGAAACAGCCAAACAAGGGTCGCCGTCAGGAAATGCCAGCTCAACTGGACCATAGCCACGGCACCGACGTAAAAGCCGAGTATCTGTGTAAAGATAAAAAAGACAAGACTTAAAATAAACGCGATTAATGATACCGTCTTGGCCTTGCGTGATGATACATTCATCTTCCGGTTTCCCTACTTTTAGTAAATACCTATGAACTTTATACCCAGTGAAAAAGTATTGACTATAATAATCTTATGGCAAAATGCAATGTTCGACTTTACAAAAAAATGATATTGCGTAGAATAATACCATGTTTCGAGATAATTTTTAATCCTTTTTTAAGGAAAAAAACTTGTTGCTACGACTGTTTTCTGTTGCTAAAAATACGTTCACCGAAACGCTGCGTCAGCCGATTTTCGCGATAATTATCATCTTTTCGCTATTTTTAATGCTGTTGGCGCCATCAATCAGCATGTACACAATGGACGAAGATATCAAGCTGCTTCGTGAGTTAGGGCTTTCTACGCTGTTCCTGGCCGGTTTGTTCATTGCTGTTTTTTCATCAACCGGGGCGATCACCGAGGAAATCGAGACCGGTACCATCACCACGGTGCTCTCCAAGCCGATCAGCCGGCCGGTTTTTGTGTTGGGCAAGTTTTTCGGCATCGCCGCCGCGGTAACCATCGCCCACGCCCTCGTCACCATGGCTTTTTTGATGGTCACCCGCCACGGGGTGCTCGAAAGTGCCGGCGATGAGATGGATTGGACCGTGATCGCCGCCGCCGGCAGCGTGATCCTGCTCACAATGTTCCTAACCTTCTTTTTAAACTATGTTTACGAGTGGAATGCCCCGTCAACAGGCGTCATTTTAGGGACCGTTTTCTCCGGTTTTGCCATTCTTTTCCTGCTTTTTGTCAATAAAGAGTGGAAATTTAACCCGGCCGACAACCATTTTGAGGCGTTTGATATCATCGCCTCGACCCTGCTGCTGTTTGCGGTGTATGTGCTGGTCGCTCTGGCGGTGCTGTTTTCCACCCGATTCAACGAGGTACTGACCCTGACGATCTGTATCGGGGTTTTCCTGCTGGGTCTGATCAGCGACTGGGTCTTCGGGCGGTTCGCCGATCAGCAAGTATGGGCCAAAATTGGTGCGATTCTAACCCCGAATCTCCAGATTTTCTGGGTCAGCGATGCTATTTACGAATCCGGCGTGATTCCCATTCGCTATTTATGGCTGGCCGGAAGCTATACCCTGCTCTATACCGCGGGGATCCTCGCCTTAGCCATCGCCTCATTCCAGCGCCGTCAGGTCGGGTAATGAAATATACTCGCCCTCTTGTCATTCCGAGCGCAGTCGAGGGATCTATTTAAAAGAGTATCCCGACGAAGTCGGGATTCCGCAATTTTGATCTTTAATCTTTGATATTTGATATGTCTTATAGGGTGCATTCCAGCGCGATTTCGTCGCAGTGGTCCTGCTTGGGGCAGTTGGCACAATCGCTCCAGACCTTCATCGGCAGCGTTTCCGTATCGACCCGGACAAAACCGATTTTCTCGAAAAACGCCGGCTCCATCGTCAGCGTAAATACCTTTTTCAACCCCAGTCCGCGGGCCTTATCCAGGCATCCGGCGACCAGCGACCGGCCGATGCCCCTGCCGAAAGAGGCCTCATCGACCGCCAGCGACTTGACCTCGGCCAGGTTCTCCCACAGTACCTGCATCGCGCAGCAGCCCACGATCTGTCCATCGGCTTCGGCAACCAAGAAGGTTTGCAGCCGCTCGTAAATATCCGACAGCGAGGCGAACAGCATCTTATCGACCTCCGCATAGTGATTGATCAGCTCGTGGATTCGCTTGGCATCCTTAATTGTCGCATACCGTATAATCATACCGCAAATTATACACCCCCCCAAAAAAAACGCAAACCCAAACTCTCCCCCTGCAAAGGGCCAGTACCCCAAAGGGGGGAGGGGGTCATGGGAACGCGGGCGTCCCGCCCGCAAAAAACAGAAAAATTTCATAACTGTTCACTGTAATGCTCATTCGTCCATCGTCCATTCAATTGTCCACTAAGCCCATGCTCAGTCAGGACATTATAGACAGTGGTAGCCGAAACCCGATAACCCAGATATCGGAGGTATCCGGTAATCCTTTGATACCCGAAAGTGGGGCATTTCCTGGCCATATCAAGCATAAGTTCCCGAAGCTCATCCGAAATCTGCGGCCTGCCCCCCTTATTGCTGTTAGAGACTCGGGTATATTTGATCGAAACCCTCTCCCAAAGCCCGCGCAGCGGGCGACATGTTGTAGCATCGCCCGTCAGGGCGTGGGTAAAAATAACAACCCCAAAACAACCCCCGACCCCAACGGGGTCGAATAAATATCAATCGTCATTCGACAATCCTCCACCCCATTATTCAATAATCAATAATAAATTAAAACGCTCCCGGGCTACTCACCACAGGCGATAAGACGTTCCTGCAAAGCTCATGCGGCAATCGAGTCGGCTAATCCCTTTTATTATGATATTCCGCAAAAATAATATGATAATTGATCAAGAATTAAAAAACCCAAAGTAGAACCCTTTAAATTAAAATTATCCTTTGTTGCGACACCATGGCCAACAGTATTTCTAGACAAATCGTTATCCGTTCGAATGGGATCAAAATTAGCAAAATAGACCTCTTCCAAATACTGATTAAATCGCAAAGGCAATAAGGGGCTGTATTGATGATTCTTTGGATTTACACCAGAAGATAATACCGTACCCGCCAAATCTTTCTGTTTTGCCTTTTCAGGTTGTCCCTGAATACTCTGAAAATCTCGCAATATTCCTTCAATGCGTGGAAACAGTACCGAAATACAACTAATAAAATCGTCATTTTGATAATGCTCGACAGCTCTTGAGATAAATTCCATATGCGGCTCAAAGGATTTTATTTTTGCCCACGACTCCAAACCATCAGGAAGTCTTCTTGTTACATCTGCCTGTATCTCGGGAAGCAAATCATCAATATTCCAACCTTCTCTATTATGACCCACAATTTTAGTAATTAAGTTATTGTTCAATGTAATAAATGGAAACCAACCATTACTAAGAAGTGATTCCCACTCAGAATCAGAAATTTTAAATCTCTCCTGAAACATAAGATAAGCATAAAAACCACCTAACAACTGGTCTAAGTCATAGTCTCTCTTTAATTTTTTTTTGGAAAGAGAAGCAATATCATAAAAGAGTCCCTTCCTCCACCCTACCGAAAATAAAATCATAACACCTATTTCATCTGGGATTTCAATGTCATGAAATACCAACTTGCTGACGTCAGCAATATCATCACTAAAAACAACCTGACCGGCATCAATAGATTTTTTCGACTGCATAAATGCACGCATGGGCGCATTTATGTATATAGTTGCTGTTTTGTCTGGCCTTAAAATAGCAAGCATATTGTCAATAGAAGATTGAACTATGATGGCATTATGTGCCTGCGCTATTTTATTCAATAAAAGTGAGGGGAAACCTTCCAAGCGTCCAATGAATAAGTCGCCATCTTCTGAAGAAACAAATTCTTTTTGAACAATCCAGACATTTTCCCCAGGTTTGCATGACTCTGTAGTGTATCCTGCCAACAACTCATCAAGTTGAATATCAAATTTCAAAAGATTACTACTGGCTATTATCTTCATCTCCATCTTCCTCCGAGAAAACTAAAGGGGTCGAGAAAACTAAAGGGGTCAGACCCCTTTTTCTTCCCTTTTTCTATTATCAAACCCAACACCCGCCAACATTGATAAACCTTTAATAATGATAGCCGCGGCAAAAGCCGCTTCCTCAATTCAAAACTCAAAATTAAGAATTCAAAATTCAGGTCCGTTGGACCTGCCCTCTACCCTGTTTCGCGTGAAATTCAAAGTTGCAATCAAAAACCTCCGCCTCCGGCGGCTCCTTATTCTGTCTCCTGACTTCTCACTTCTATCTTCTTGAATGACAATTCTACCGACCAACAAGACCTCTAACAATACAATTCCCCCAAAAACTTGTCCTTTATGATTAAACCCTCTTTTTCAGTGTCATTCCGCCCGCCGTGCCGCGCCCGTCGCGGCAGGTGTATTCAGTGGTTAAAACCAATAAAAATTCAAAATTATCAGTTATTTGTTTGACAAATATCTAACTTATGGTATAATACGCCTTGCCGTGCCATAGCCTTGGCGGCGGCAGGAAAATTGAAGTGTTATTTGAAAATTGACTGAAGAATCGAACAAAAGCGTGGAGCGGCAGCGACACGATAATCCCGCCCAAAGTGTCAATTCAAAGGGAAGTTAGCATTTTAAAACAATCCTTTTTTACAAAACGAACCCAATTTCCTCCGCAGCAAAATGACTGTAAGTCATTATCTTATTCTGACTTCTATCTTCTATCTCCTGACTTCTGCCTGTAAATCGAACCCAATACAAACCCAATCATGTCATCCTGAGCGAAGTCGAAGGACCTGTTTTTTAGCCTCTTTTCACTTCAAAAACCACAATTCTGGTAAATCCTGTAATCCTGTCAAAAGAAAATCCTGTATATCACGTCAAAAATCCCAAACCCAATTTCGCCCCCAAGTACCCCCTACTCGCGCACCCCGTTTCCAGCCCAAAATCCACGATTTTGCTTTGGAAAAATCTCAAAATCCCCCTTTTTAATATCGCAACCCCCAATAAAAACGAACCCAATTTAAGCCCCAAGTACCCCCTCGACAGGAATGCCCTATACCGCACTCAAACCCCCCAACGGACGCAACACCCCCATTTTTGATAGCGCCACGCGAACCCAACCAAACCCAATACAAACCCAATCAACATAATCCCGGCGGCATAAAACGTCCTGCGGGTGTTTGAGAACGCTGGAGTTTTTTTTTGAATTGCCGGCTGGAAGCCGGCGGTACATTACGGATAGCGGAGGCAGATCGGGGCGTTTTTGTTGGAGCCATTTGGGAGGTCTTTGCGAGTTGCGTTTTGCCAGAGCCGGTTTTTTGTTCGATGCCTGTTCCATGAGGGATTCGTAAAGCAGCGATTCACTGTGGGGGAAGCTTAGATAGGCATAGCCGTAGCCCTCCTTGATGAGTTCGGCGTTGAGGACGGTTCCGTCGGGTAAAATTACATAAGCAAGCAGTCGGCCGTAGCGGTCGCGGATATCGCCGACGGTGTCGAGTTTGAGCGTAACGGTTTGGCCGAGTGCTTTTCGGTGGCAAAGGCCGTCGCTTCCGGCCCGTAGTACATCAGACCGATGGTCGGGTGTTTGGTTTCGGCGTATCGACGCCCGAGCAGCCGCACGCGGGTATCGCCAAATTTGCCGTCAGGGATGTCCACGTCGAGCGTGTCACCGTCGATGACCTCATTGACAGTGAAGGTTTGGTTGTGGTATTTCTGCCGGTCGGAGTCGGTATAAGTGGCCCGCTGGATGGGCCGGCGGAGCACGACGCCGAACTGACGGTCCAGCACGATCAACGCGGGCTATGAGCACAAAAAAGACCGCCGCGATCAGGGCGTTGCGGGTTGTGCGGCGCATCGGCTGTCTGTGCTTCTTTTTGCGTTTTTTCTTCATCGTGGCAAATCGTGCGAATATGCGTCAGAGGCCCCTTCGGGGCTAATCGGGCGACTCACGTCGCCGCGCTTTTGTTTAAATTCGAAATACGATCAACCATCGCTGGATTCCCGCCTTCGCGGGAATGACATGATCCACCGGCGTTAGGACTGGGCGCGGGCTCCGGCGGGTTTGTCCAGTTCGAACACATCACAGACTGAAACGAGGGCTTTTTCGGCATCGGCCAGATCGACCAGACAACTGATGCGAATCTCGCTGGTGGTGATCGAATCAATGTTGACCTTCTCGGCGGCCAGCGCGCTGAACATTTTCTCAGCGACGCCGCAGTGCGATCGCATGCCGACACCGACAATGGAAACCT